>NZ_ASWB01000006.1 GCF_000407445.1 Enterococcus moraviensis ATCC BAA-383 | reverse complement strand
TAGCGTGGCGACGTCCTACTCTCACAAAGGGAAACCCTTCACTACAATCGGCGCTAAGAAGCTTAACTTCTGTGTTCGGCATGGGAACAGGTGTATCCTTCTCGCTATCGCCACCACACTGGGTGTTGTTGCTATTAAGTTGAGTGATTATTCACTCAAAACTGGATTGAAGTAGTAATCAAACATTCCGAAAAACTTTTTTATTTCGTTTCTTTGGTTAAGTCCTCGACCGATTAGTATTGGTCCGCTCCGTACATCACTGCACTTCCACTTCCAACCTATCTACCTGATCATCTCTCAGGGGTCTTACTTTCTTAAAGAAATGGGAAATCTCATCTTGAGGTGGGCTTCACACTTAGATGCTTTCAGCGTTTATCCCTTCCCTACATAGCTACCCAGCAATGCCCTTGGCAGAACAACTGGTACACCAGCGGTAAGTCCATCCCGGTCCTCTCGTACTAAGGACAGCTCCTCTCAAATTTCCAACGCCCGCGACGGATAGGGACCGAACTGTCTCACGACGTTCTGAACCCAGCTCGCGTGCCGCTTTAATGGGCGAACAGCCCAACCCTTGGGACCGACTACAGCCCCAGGATGCGACGAGCCGACATCGAGGTGCCAAACCTCCCCGTCGATGTGGACTCTTGGGGGAGATAAGCCTGTTATCCCCAGGGTAGCTTTTATCCGTTGAGCGATGGCCCTTCCATGCGGAACCACCGGATCACTAAGCCCGACTTTCGTCCCTGCTCGACTTGTAAGTCTCGCAGTCAAGCTCCCTTCTGCCTTTACACTCTGCGAATGATTTCCAACCATTCTGAGGGAACCTTTGGGCGCCTCCGTTACCTTTTAGGAGGCGACCGCCCCAGTCAAACTGCCCACCTGACACTGTCTCCCACCACGATAAGTGGTGCGGGTTAGAGGGTTCATAACACAAGGGTAGTATCCCACCAGCGCCTCCACCGAAACTAGCGTTCCGGGTTCATCGGCTCCTACCTATCCTGTACATGTGGTACAAACACTCAATATCAAGCTACAGTAAAGCTCCATGGGGTCTTTCCGTCCTGTCGCGGGTAACCTGCATCTTCACAGGTACTAAAATTTCACCGAGTCTCTCGTTGAGACAGTGCCCAAATCGTTACGCCTTTCGTGCGGGTCGGAACTTACCCGACAAGGAATTTCGCTACCTTAGGACCGTTATAGTTACGGCCGCCGTTTACTGGGGCTTCAATTCTGAGCTTCGCCGAAGCTAACCCATCCTCTTAACCTTCCAGCACCGGGCAGGCGTCAGCCCCTATACTTCATCTTTCGATTTTGCAGAGACCTGTGTTTTTGATAAACAGTCGCTTGGGCCTATTCACTGCGGCTGACCGAAGTCAGCACCCCTTCTCCCGAAGTTACGGGGTCATTTTGCCGAGTTCCTTAACGAGAGTTCGCTCGCTCACCTTAGGATACTCTCCTCGACTACCTGTGTCGGTTTACGGTACGGGCAGTTGTTTTCTCACTAGAAGCTTTTCTTGACAGTGTGACATCAGGAACTTCGGTACTATTATTTCCCTCCCCATCACAGCTTGTCCGTATAGAGTAAAGCATTTGACTCTACTCAAGACTTACTGCTTGGACATGCACTTCCAGTCGCATGCATTCCTTAGCCTCCTGCGTCCCTCCATTGCTCAAACAAAAACAACTGGTACAGGAATATCAACCTGTTGTCCATCGCCTACGCCTATCGGCCTCGGCTTAGGTCCCGACTAACCCTGGGCGGACGAGCCTTCCCCAGGAAACCTTAGTCATACGGTGGACGGGATTCTCACCCGTCTTTCGCTACTCATACCGGCATTCTCACTTCTAAGCGCTCCAGCCGTCCTCACGATCGACCTTCAACGCCCTTAGAACGCTCTCCTACCATCACACCAGAGGTGTGATCCACAGCTTCGGTAATATGTTTAGCCCCGGTACATTTTCGGCGCAGGGTCACTCGACTAGTGAGCTATTACGCACTCTTTAAATGGTGGCTGCTTCTGAGCCAACATCCTAGTTGTCTGTGCAACCCCACATCCTTTTCCACTTAACATATATTTTGGGACCTTAGCTGGTGGTCTGGGCTGTTTCCCTTTCGACTACGGATCTTATCACTCGCAGTCTGACTGCCGAATATGAATGAATGGCATTCGGAGTTTATCTGAATTCGGTAACCCGAGATGGGCCCCTAGTCCAAACAGTGCTCTACCTCCATCATTCTTAACTTCGACGCTAGCCCTAAAGCTATTTCGGAGAGAACCAGCTATCTCCAAGTTCGTTTGGAATTTCTCCGCTACCCACAGCTCATCCCCGCACTTTTCAACGTACGTGGGTTCGGTCCTCCAGTGCGTTTTACCACACCTTCAACCTGGCCATGGGTAGATCACATGGTTTCGGGTCTACGACTACATACTCATTCGCCCTATTCAGACTCGCTTTCGCTGCGGCTCCGGCTCTTCACCTTAACCTCGCATGCAATCGTAACTCGCCGGTTCATTCTACAAAAGGCACGCCATCACCCATTAACGGGCTTTGACTTGTTGTAGGCACACGGTTTCAGGATCTATTTCACTCCCCTTCCGGGGTGCTTTTCACCTTTCCCTCACGGTACTGGTTCACTATCGGTCATTAGGGAGTATTTAGCCTTGCGGGATGGTCCCCGCGGATTCCGACGGAATTTCTCGTGTTCCGCCGTACTCAGGATCCTCCTAGGTGTTGCCAACATTTCGTCTACGGGGCTATTACCCACTTTGGCGAACCTTTCCAGGTTCTTCGACTATCTTGACAGACTACCACATCGGAGTCCTACAACCCCAACAAGCAAGCTTGTTGGTTTGGGCTCTTCCCGTTTCGCTCGCCGCTACTCAGGGAATCGAATTTTCTTTCTCTTCCTGCAGGTACTTAGATGTTTCAGTTCTCTGCGTCTACCTCTAACCAGCTATGTATTCACTGGAAAGTAACATCCTATAAAAGATGCTGGGTTTCCCCATTCGGAAATCTCTGGATCATAGCTCACTTACAGCTCCCCAAAGCATATCGGTGTTAGTCCCGTCCTTCATCGGCTCCTAATGCCAAGGCATCCACCGTGCGCCCTTATTCACTTAACCTTACGATCTTACGATCGGTTTTGTTTGGTTCGTTTCTCTAGCGATAGAGGCGTGACCAATAAAATAAGCTTCGAACAGTTAATTAACTCTTCAACGCGGTGTTCTCGGTTTGTTTTGATTACTTTTTTACTTCAATATCCAGTTTTCAATGAACAATTTGTTAGTAACCATTAGGTTACTATGGAGCCTAGCGGGATCGAACCGCTGACCTCCTGCGTGCAAAGCAGGCGCTCTCCCATCTGAGCTAAGGCCCCTTGTTTCTTATTAATTTAAGAGTAAACCTCTCAAAACTGAACAAAGTGTCGACGAATGTGTAAGTTTCCGTAATATTCCTTAGAAAGGAGGTGATCCAGCCGCACCTTCCGATACGGCTACCTTGTTACGACTTCACCCCAATCATCTATCCCACCTTAGGCGGCTGGCTCCACAAGGGTTACCTCACCGACTTCGGGTGTTACAAACTTTCGTGGTGTGACGGGCGGTGTGTACAAGGCCCGGGAACGTATTCACCGCGGCGTGCTGATCCGCGATTACTAGCGATTCCGGCTTCATGTAGGCGAGTTGCAGCCTACAATCCGAACTGAGAGAAGCTTTAAGAGATTTGCATGACCTCGCGGCCTAGCGACTCGTTGTACTTCCCATTGTAGCACGTGTGTAGCCCAGGTCATAAGGGGCATGATGATTTGACGTCATCCCCACCTTCCTCCGGTTTGTCACCGGCAGTCTCGCTAGAGTGCCCAACTGAATGATGGCAACTAACAATAAGGGTTGCGCTCGTTGCGGGACTTAACCCAACATCTCACGACACGAGCTGACGACAACCATGCACCACCTGTCACTTTGTCCCCGAAGGGAAAGCTCTATCTCTAGAGTGGTCAAAGGATGTCAAGACCTGGTAAGGTTCTTCGCGTTGCTTCGAATTAAACCACATGCTCCACCGCTTGTGCGGGCCCCCGTCAATTCCTTTGAGTTTCAACCTTGCGGTCGTACTCCCCAGGCGGAGTGCTTAATGCGTTAGCTGCAGCACTGAAGGGCGGAAACCCTCCAACACTTAGCACTCATCGTTTACGGCGTGGACTACCAGGGTATCTAATCCTGTTTGCTCCCCACGCTTTCGAGCCTCAGCGTCAGTTACAGACCAGAGAGTCGCCTTCGCCACTGGTGTTCCTCCATATATCTACGCATTTCACCGCTACACATGGAATTCCACTCTCCTCTTCTGCACTCAAGTCTCCCAGTTTCCAATGACCCTCCCCGGTTGAGCCGGGGGCTTTCACATCAGACTTAAGAAACCGCCTGCGCTCGCTTTACGCCCAATAAATCCGGACAACGCTTGCCACCTACGTATTACCGCGGCTGCTGGCACGTAGTTAGCCGTGGCTTTCTGGTTAGATACCGTCAAGGTAAGAGCAGTTACTCTCCTACTTGTTCTTCTCTAACAACAGAGTTTTACGATCCGAAAACCTTCTTCACTCACGCGGCGTTGCTCGGTCAGACTTTCGTCCATTGCCGAAGATTCCCTACTGCTGCCTCCCGTAGGAGTCTGGGCCGTGTCTCAGTCCCAGTGTGGCCGATCACCCTCTCAGGTCGGCTATGCATCATGGCCTTGGTGAGCCGTTACCTCACCAACTAGCTAATGCACCGCGGGTCCATCCATCAGTGACACCCGAAAGCGTCTTT
>NZ_ASWB01000005.1 GCF_000407445.1 Enterococcus moraviensis ATCC BAA-383 | reverse complement strand
TCTTTATCTCACTCCATTTTTATCTTTTTTCCGAGGTGCTAGCCCTTAAAGCTAGATAATAAAAGCTGAATGGGCTCGTTCAGCTCCGACTGAAAAATAGGAAAAATTGATTGAGATGCTCTTTATCTCACTCCATTTTTATCTTTTTTCCGAGGTGCTAGCCCTTAAAGCTAGATAATAATACAAGCCGAATGCGCTCGTTCAGCCTGGATAAGTAGTTCTTGTCTCGAGACATTCTTATCTTATAGCTTCCTGTAAGGGGAGAGTCAACACTTGTTCTTAAACTCTTTTATTTTCTTTTTTCTAATGTAACTACCGCGTAATTAAGTAATTCAACTACTCTTGAAAGAAACAACGCTTTCGAGAACGATTTTTTTGTTTCGATTACACTAAATGCTTCTCTAAATCGCTTATCGATTGCTTTGTAATGTGGGGAAGCGACATGAAAGTGCCCGTTTTTTTCAAAAATCTTCTCATAATCCGATTCAAAATCAAGGATTTTTGCTAACTTTTTTAATTCTCCAGCTGAAAATAGAATTGTATTTTGAATAAGCTCTTCTTCTAGCTCTTCAATTGAATAACATTCTCCCTCATTTATAAAATAGACATCACCATAAACAATCGGGTAACTCGACTTGCCAATTTTTATACATCCATTTTCTACAAAAAGTTGGATGATCTTGATTTTCCCTTGGCTTTCTTGCGTTAGTTGTGTAACTGGATTTGCTTTATAGTCACAAAAAAAATCATTTGCCATATTAATCTCCCTCTTTCTTTTACTTCATTAGTACCATATATTTTCGGTATTCGCAATGTAAAAAAGGTTGAAACATGACTCTACGAGCCACATCCCAACCTCTCAATGCATTAAATTAAAGGGTGTCTATTTTACCGATAAAATCAATATAGTCGGTCATCGGTGTTATAAACTTAACGCTATCTTCTGATAAGTAAACATTGGGTTTACCTTGATCTTCGTACACTAATAATTCTAGTTCCATGCTCATAGCAGCCGCTAGTGATAAATCTTTTGTCGCAAACATAAAAGCTTTTGCCTGTTCTTCGCTTAACTTACCTAGATCAAATTGTTGTTTGATCAATTGCCATTCGCCATCTTCTAGTCGGTCACGGATTGTCGCAGAATCAGTAATGATCTGACTTGGTTCACCTAGCATGCTGATTACTTCTTCTTTATTGTATTGTGAATAGTCTGGAACAAACGCAGAGATATTCCCGTCACCTGATGACTGATAACTTACTTCTTCATTGTCATCTTCTGGATTTGGTGTAAAAAGGTGCCCATTTACCTCTGTCTTTTTCACTTCTTTTTTCTTACTGCTTTCAGTTGTGCTAGCAGGAGTGGATGCTTTTTTTGTTTTACTTTCTTTTGTACTTGTAGAAGTTTCAGTTTCTTTTGTTGTACTTTCAGTGAGAATGCTGGAAGTACTTGTCTCTTTTGATGTATTATTCGTTTTAGAACTTGCCTCTTCTTTCGCTGTGCATCCGCTCATTAATACTAGAAATACCCCACAAAACATTAGTGTTTTTTTCATTTTACTCTCCTTTATTTTATGATGATCACCCCTTAATCAAGCTTATCATAACTCTAAAGTAAAGAAAATAGACGGTAGAAAATAAGTTAGCTAAGTCGTTCCTCTTTTGTTACAGTATATTAAGTAAAGAAAAAAGATCGACTCAAGGAGGAACACTCAATTGGAATATATGGATATTTACACTTCTGAAAAGCAACGGACATCAAAAATACACACCCGTGATCACGTAATGAACGACGGAGACTATCGTTTTGTTGTGTCTGTGTTGATTTTCAATAGCGCTGGCAAGTTACTCATTCAAAAACGCCAATCTTCAAAAACATCATGGGCGAATTGGTGGGATTATACAGCTGGAGGAGCCGTAATCACAGGTGAGTCTCTCTATGAAGCTGCCCAACGTGAACTGTTAGAAGAAACTGGGATCATTGTTGATTTGAAGGACGTCCCAAGTCGTTTGACTGTTTCATTTGAAGAAGGTTGGGATGAAATTTATTTTGTTACAAAAGATATTGCTCTTAATGAACTAGTTTTACAAGAAGAAGAAGTTAGTGAAATGAAATGGGTAACAGAACAAGAATATTTACAGATGCTTAATCAAAATGAATTTATTCCTTATATTTACGCAAAATCTATTTATGATTTTTATCGAAGTCAAAGTGAATATCTTCATTAAATAATCATCTTACTATCTTCTCACATTTTTGTAAGGTATTTGTTCGCTGATTCCAACGCCAAAAGTGTTTATTTTTTTTATACTGTAAAAAGTAATAAAATAACATTTATTTAGGAGAATGAAATGAACGGAAATCAATTAAAACTATTTATGATGAGCTTGATGCTATTAGATCATCTTGCCATACTTTTACCACTACAATTTGGGGACCCTATCCATATGGTCACACGCTGTGTTGCCGTATTCTTTGCCTTTATGGCGGTTGAAGGGTTTCATTATACAAGAAGCCGAAAAAATTATCTGCTTCGTCTTTATGGCTGGGCTGTAATCATGTTTATAGGGAATACATTGATCAACACACTGATCATCAAAGATCCCATGTATTTTTCTCACAACAATATTTTTCTAACACTAGCTGTTGGTGTGACTATTTTATCCTTGATTGATTTTGCGAAACGTGTAAAAAAACCTGTTGTTAAAATTGTAACAACTATCGTAACAATCATTTTAACATTAGCCGTTTGCCTAGGGTTGATTCCGGCAGAAGGTGGCCTTGTCGTCATTCCTTTTATGTTGCTTAGTTATTTCTTTAGGGATAATGCTAAAAAACGAGATCTTTCCTATATGATTTTGGCTATTCCTTTACTCATAATGCCTCTTCTTGGATTACCTGATTATTCTTTTGAAATGATCAAAATGCAACTTAGCGGTAATCCTGAATTTTTATTTATTTTAGTGATTCCTTTTATTCATCTATACAATGGGAGTAAAGGAAGCAGTAATCCAGCTTTTAAATATTTATTTTATGTCTTTTATCCAGCACATTTGTGGATAATCACATTGGTTAATTTTTATCTACATCATAGTTAATACAAAAACGTCGTTCTAAGATTTTTATCTTAAAACGACGTTTTCGCATTGATTCATTTATATTTAAGTTGTAGTTTCTTCGGTAATTTCCCTAAAACTAACACATATGATGTTCTTAAAAAAGTTGCCAGCTGTTCTTCTGTAAAAGAAGAATTCTCCAGCAGGAATGAATTCCAATGTGTTTTATTCGCATAATAGCCAGGAACAACATCAGGATACTGCTCCCGTAACACTTCATTTTCTTCTGGATCACCTTTGACCGTCATTACCCAATCGCCCGCTTTATTTGTCCCAAGCATGCAAAAACATTTTTTTTCGATTCCAAAATAATCGCAATCCCAATCTTCTCGATAGACTACTGTGGCACCTGGCCATTTGTTTGCTTCTTCTTTTAAATACTGAATTTTATCTTTCATTTGTTTCACCCTTCTGATCATTACAAAACAAACTCAATAAATTCCCATCAGGATCTTTGATGATTGCGTAATATTGTCCCCAAAACGCTTGCCATGGTTCTTTAAAAACTTCATACCCAAAGTTGTTCATTTTTTCGCATAACTGATCGATTTCTTTCGGCGAATCACACAGAAACGCTAATTCAATTTTGTCCCCTTCACTTTTTGGTGGATAGCCATAAATTCCTTCGATCATTTTTTTCGTGTTTAGTGAAATGCGCATCCCATTATTATTCAGTTCTACATACTCAGCTTCTTTTTCTCCTAGCACATCAAAACCCAATCGCTCATAAAATAGAATTGCAGCTTCCATCGATTCAACAATGATTCCAACCATATCTAGTTTCATTTCGTTGCCTCCATTCTTTTTTTTCAATTATAAGCACAGTTTTAACATTTGTCTTGTAAAATCCCGACATGTTGCTGAATTGCTTGTGGCGATAATCCCGTCATCCTTTTTAGTTTCCGAGAATAGTGGGATTGATCAAAAAAACCGTATTTATCAACTAAGTCCAACTGTTTTATAGTTGGGTGGCTGCTCAACTCCTGATACACTTTTTGAAAACGCAACACATCAAACACTTCGTATGGTGAAAGCCCTGTTTCCTCTCGAAACAATCGCTGCAAACTTCTTTCAGACAATGTGCTTTTCGCAATAATTTCAGTATAGTTGCTACTTCGCTGATTTCCTGCAAAAAACAGTTGAATCGGTTTTGAAATACTTTTTATCGTTGAGCGATTCAATCGTTCTAAAAAATACCGATCCGCGCTTTTAGTCAACCCAACAAATGAATCGTTTCCTGATAAATGCTTAACCAAATCAGTTGCAATTCCTTTTTCAAAGATTGCTAAATCAAGCAACTGATCCTTCAACCCTTTAAAAGATTGATCTAATAAAGCGTACATTCCACCCAAATAAAAGCGAATGCCAAAATAAATCGTCGGTTGTCTACTAGTAGAATAAAAAAAATGTGTGCTTGGACCACAAATATCGATTTGTAGAATATCGAATTCAAGACTTAATCGAATAATCAAATCAGAACATAAATCTGGAATAACTCTACTTGGCGGACTAGATGAATCCTTATAACTAAACCAATAAGATTGTATATGTGAACACAACCGAATATCCGGAGCTATTTCTTGATAATTATTTAGAGCATCTTGCCAAATCTTAGGTTGGTAGTCCATCATCTTGCTCCTTTTATCTTAGTTATTCCTTAGGTTTAAAAGCCATTGTTGCATGGACAGCTCGTTTCCATCCATCATATTGTTCATTTCTCTTGTCATCATTGATTTGGGGTTCAAATCGTTTCCCATGATGAGTAAATGCTCTGATTTCATCCAAATCTTTCCAAAAACCAACAGCTAAACCAGCTAAATAAGCCACACCCAATGCCGTTGTTTCAGCAAAATCTGCTGCTTCAACGGGTTTATTGAGGATATCAGCTTGAAATTGCATCAGTAAGTCGTTTTTAGAGGCCCCACCATCCGCTCTTAATACTTTAATATCTATTTTTGAATCATTTTCCATTGTTTTAACAACATCAGCTGATTGATATGCTATTGACTCCAGTGTTGCAAGAATCAAATGTTCTTTTGTCGTCCCTCTCGTTAAACCAAAAACAGCTCCTCTTGACTCTTGATCCCAATAAGGTGCACCCAGTCCAGTAAATGCAGGGACCACATAGACACCATCCGAATCAGAAACATAGTTCGCTAACGTTTCGGACTCCTCTGCTTTTTCAATTAATTTTAGACCATCACGTAACCATTGAACTGCAGATCCTGCCACAAAAATACTACCTTCTAGCGCATAGTTTACTTTACCATTTATGCCATATCCGATCGTAGTCAATAACCCATTTTCGGATAAAATTGCTTGTTCCCCAGTATTCATCACAATAAAGGCGCCTGTGCCATAGGTGTTTTTGACCATCCCTTTTTCAAAAGCCGCCTGTCCAAAAAGTGCAGCTTGTTGATCTCCAGCCATTCCAGCAATAGGAATCGTTTCACCATAAAAATGATAGTCTTGTGTATAACCGTAAACCTCTGCATTTGAACAAACTTCTGGTAACATGATTCGAGGAATAGCTAAAATATCTAAAATCTCTTGATCCCAGTCTAGTGAATGAATGTTAAACAACATCGTTCGACTAGCATTGGTATAATCTGTTTTATGAACTTTGCCTCCGGTAAGTTTCCACAATAACCATGTATCGATCGTTCCAAATAGTAATTGTCCAGATTCAGCTTTTTCTTTAGCACCTTGAACATTATCTAGCAACCACTTTACTTTTGTTGCAGAAAAATAAGAATCAATGATCAAACCTGTACGCTTTTGAATAAACTCTTGATGTCCATTTCTTTTCAATTCATCCGCCAATTCATTTGTTTGTTTAGATTGCCATACAATTGCACGATGAATGGGTTCACCTGTCTGTTTGTCCCAAACAACCGTTGTTTCACGTTGATTGGTAATCCCAATTGCTTTGATTTGAGCTGGCTTTAACTTTGATTCGATCAGTACATCTGCAATGACCGACTGAACAGAATTCCAGATTTCATTTGCATCGTGTTCTACCCAGCCCGGATTTGGAAAATATTGGGTGAACTCTTTTTGGGCTTTCGCGATTTCTTGCCCATTTTTGTCGAATATAATGGCTCTCGAACTTGTTGTGCCCTGATCTATAGATAAAATATAGTGGTTTGATTTCATGTCTTGTTCGCTCCTTGAAAATGATACTTTTATTATAAAGCAAAACGCTATCAAAAGTCCTGTTCTATTGTAAATATAAGAGTAACCTAAGATTATTTCTAAACATACTAAAATGGTTACCTGCTCTTTTCTCTATTCACCTGATTCTTATAATCAAACTAAGCAAAAAAAGCGTCTGAATACTCTCTTTTTTTACTATCAAAAATTTCTAATTTTTTTTTAACAATTCACTTTTTATTAAACTTGTGTACAACACAAATCTGTAGAATTTTACCTCAAAATTTGCTAGAAAACGTTATCAATTATGCGTTTCTTTTACATTTTTCATGAAAGAAAATAAAACACTCATTTTTTTTAAGATTAACATATTATTAAATGGTCAAAAAAACAATTTTCTGATAAACTTATCCTGATGGCTTCTTTGAAAGGATGAAATATATGACCCCGAATCGTGAAGACTACCTAAAATTGATTTTTGAATTAGGTGGCGATGAAAATAAAATCAACAACAAACAAATCGTTTCTGGCTTAGATGTTTCAGCAGCTTCAGTCAGTGAAATGATTTCAAAATTAGTGAAAGAAAAATTAGTTGAACATTCGCCATATCAAGGCGTTCAATTAACAGAAATAGGACTAAAAAAAGCAAGTACACTAATCCGTAAACATCGATTATGGGAAGTATTTTTAGTTGAACATTTAAACTACTCCTGGAATGAAGTTCATGATGATGCAGAAGTATTAGAACATGTCACTTCTCAAACGTTAGCAAATCGTTTGTCTGAATACTTGAATCAACCTAAATTTTGTCCTCATGGCGGTGTGATTCCTGGTGATGATCAACCAGTTCATGAAGAACAACGTGAAACGTTAGTTGATTATCCTGTTGGAACGACGATTCGTATTGCTCGAGTGCTGGATGAAAAGGAGCTACTTGATTATTTAGTGTCAATTGACTTAAATATACATGAAGAATACACGATCGATGAAATTGCTGCGTACGAAGGACCCATCAGCATTAGCAACAAAAACAAAAAAATAGCAATCAGTTACAAAGCAGCAAGTACAATCTTTGTTGATCAATTATAAAAATACTATGAATTAAGCGGCGCATTCAGAAATAACCTCTGACTCAGCCACCATTAAGAAAGCGGGGAACTAATATGAACGAAAAAATAGCTCTATTTACTATATTTGGCGGCACTGGTGATTTAGCAAAGAGAAAACTTTATCCTTCTTTATTCCGTTTGTATCGTAAAGGAATCTTGGCAAATCATTTTGCAGTGATCGGTACTGCTAGAAGAGACTGGTCTGATGATCATTATCGCGAAATCGTCCGTGAAACAATCAAAGAACTAAACCCGACGACAGAAGAAGCAGAAGAATTTTCAAGTCATTTTTATTATCAATCTCACAACGTCAATGACTCTGAGCATTATGACACTTTGAAAAAATTATCAGATAGTTTAAACACTAAATATGAATTAGGGGGTAATCATATTTATTACTTGGCGATGGCTCCACAATTTTTTGGAACGATCGTTCAACACTTAAAATCACAAGAAATATTAACAGAAAATGGGTTTGATCGTTTAGTGATCGAAAAACCATTTGGTTCTGACTATGACTCTGCTTATCAATTAAATGAAGAAATTCGTGCTGTTTTTCCTGAAAAAGATATTTTTAGAATCGATCATTATTTAGGAAAAGAAATGATCCAAAACATATCTGCCATTCGTTTTGCTAATAATATTTTTGAATCTCAATGGAATAATCGCTATATTGATAACGTTCAGATTACCTTTGCAGAAAGTCTAGGTGTTGAAGATCGTGGCGGCTATTACGATCATAGTGGCGCATTAAAAGATATGGTTCAAAATCATATTCTACAAGTTGTCGCATTATTGGCAATGGAACCACCCGTTGCCTTTTCAGAAGCTGAGATTCGTGCAGAAAAAGTAAAAGCGTTACAAGCGATTCGTCTTTATTCAGAAAAAGAAGCCTTAGAAAATTTTGTTCGTGGACAATATGGTCAAGGAAAATTAGATGAACAACAATTTGTTAGCTACCGTGAAGAACCCAATGTCGATGAACAATCGCAAACAGAAACCTTTGTTGCTGGTAAATTTTTAATCGATAACTTCCGTTGGTCTGGCGTTCCATTTTATATCCGTACAGGAAAACGTCTAACTGAAAAAGGAACACGTATCAATATCGTTTTCAAACAAGTACCGGTCAATGTCTTCAAAGATGATATCGACAAATGTGGGGAAAAAACAGATTTACCACCAAATGTCTTAACCATTTATATTCAACCAACTGAAGGTTTCTCAATGACTCTAAATGGAAAAGAAATCGGACAAGGCTTTACAACGACTCCTGTAAAATTAGACTACCGCCATAGTGCTGAAACAACAGGAAATAGTCCAGAAGCTTACGAAAAACTATTATTAGATAGCTTAAATGGTGATGGCACAAACTTCTCTCACTGGGACGAAGTGGCACAATCTTGGCGTATTGTTGATATTATCCGTCATGCTTGGGATAAAACTTCTGTGGATTTTCCAAATTACGAAGCAGGATCAATGGGTCCTGACGCTGCTTTTGATTTGTTGAACCAAGATGGCTTCACATGGGATTGGCAGCCTGATGTTTGGTATCGTGAACGCGGAAAACTTTAATATAACGGGGGAAATAATGAAAAAAATAAATTGCAATCTCGCAATGCTGTGTGCTTTCACAATGTTGATGCTTAGTATGAATTTACCAGCATACGCGGAGGATTCTTCAAGCGTAGATAGTTCGGTTTCAAGTAAGATGGACTCGACTCAATCTACAACAGAACCAAGTTCTAGTGTAGTCGATTCAATTGAGCAAAGTACTGACACAAGCCTTTCAGATACAACAGAGGTTGAGTCCGAAAGCTCAACAACTCAAAGCTCAGTAAGTGAAGCGGTCGAAGCAGTTCAAGCAGACGAAACGATATACTTTGATGATTACGCGCTACCATCTGGACGCTCAGATTCAACGCCTACAGCACGAAGCAGTAATCTTCTTCGCAGCTCTATGGATATCGTTTATGCAGGTGAAGCGAATAGACCTAAATCACATTTTATTGATATATCGTCTCATAACAGTTCAATATCTGTTGCTAATTTTAAAAAGATGAAAAATTATGGTATTAAAGGTGTCGTTATCAAACTAACAGAAGGCGACTATTATACTAATCCTTTTGCCCAAGAACAGATAAAAAATGCTACAGCGGCTGGATTAAAAGTATCGGCTTATCATTATGCGCAATACACAACGAGTAGCGGTGCTACAAAAGAAGCGAACTACTTTGCTTCACTTGCTACTCGATTCAAATTGCCAAAATCTACCATTATGGTTATTGATATTGAAGAAGGCAAAATGCTAAACTCTTCCTTAACACCGAATACTACAGCTTTTGTCAACGCACTAAAATCAAAGGGATTTTCTAATCCTATGTATTATATGAATCGATCTTATGCAACAAGTGGTTATTTTTCTGTGAGTAAGTTTGGGGCTAAAAAGATGTGGGTTGCTCAATATCCCTATACACCGACTGCCGCTATGAAATGGAATAATGAATACTCAGCTTGGCAATGGTCTTCTCAATACTATATCCCAGGAATTGCCCATCCTTTTGATATTTCCATGGACTATTCTGGCTATCTCGAAAACGGTGCACAGGGGCGCTGGCTTAGTGAGAATCAATATGTGACGATCACTAAAAAGAACTACTCCGTTTGGTCAAACTTTAATTTTAACTCAACTACAAACTCTACAACAAATATTTATAATAAGACATTTAAAGTAAACGGAAAATATAAACATATGAATGGCGAGACGTATTATTCTCTTTATGATAACAAGGGAAACTGGAAAGGTTACTTGAACGCCGCTGCAACAACAAAAGCTCCTGGGCCTCAAGGAATTTGGCTGAGTGAAAATAAATACGTCACTCTTACAAAAAAAGGACAAACACTTTGGGGCGATATCAACAAGTTCTCCAGTAAAAAAGGCAACACTACTACTCTTTATCAAAAAACATTCCAAGTGAAAGGGAAATACCATCATGTTTCTGGTGCTATTTATTACTCCCTTTATGACAATAAAGGGACTTGGAAAGGCTATATAAATGCTGCTGGTGTTACTAGTGCACAGGGGCCACAAGGTGCTTGGATGAGTGAAAATAAATACGTCACTCTTACAAAAAAAGGACAAACACTTTGGGGCGATATCAACAAGTTCTCCAGTAAAAAAGGCAACACTACTACTCTTTATCAAAAAACGTTCCAAGTGAAAGGGAAATACCATCATGTTTCTGGTGCCATTTATTACTCCCTTTATGACAATAAAGGGACTTGGAAAGGCTATATAAATGCCGCTGGTGTTACTAGTGCAAAGGGTCCGCAAGGTGCTTGGCTAAAAATCAATAAACCCGTTACCATAGAACGAAAAGGGTACACAATATGGGCTAATATCGATACATTCTCTCATAAAAAAGGCAATACGACTGGTATCTACAAAAAGAAATATCAAGCTCAAGGACAATACCATCACTTTTCAGGTGCGACCTATTATTCACTTTATGATAAAAACGGAACTTGGAAAGGTTACTTGAATTCAAATGCTACAAAATAATAATTGAAGTCGACCTTTTAAAACCTATTCAACAATAAAAAAGAGTATTAAACAAAATTGTTTAATACTCTTTTTATTTATTGTATCACGCTTAGTCTTCAAATCCTTCTGCAACAGCTTCTGGATAATTTTCTTCAACGATTGTTGCACAACGGCCACATAAATGAGGTAATTTCTCATTTTCCCCAACATCTGTACGTACTGCTCTACAACGATCACAAGTTTCACCTGCTGCTTTTTCCACAAGGATCGACATATCAGCAAATGTTTCAGCATTTTCTGGAACTTTTGCTGTTTTGTCTGCTACGGCAAAATCAGAAACAATCAATAATTGAGCAATATCCGCATCCACAGCTGTTAATAACTCATGGATTTGTTTGTTAGGATAAATCGTTACTTTTGCTTCTAATGATTTACCGATCAATTTAGAATTACGTGCTTCTTCTAACGCTTTTAGAACATTATCTCTAAAGTCCATAAATGCAGCCCAAGTATCTAGTAATTCTTCCTGATTAGCAAACGTAACGTATCCTGGGAACTCCGCTAACTGAACAAACTCTTCCTCTTCTTTTAAGAAGCTCCAAATTTCTTCAGAAGTATGCGGAATAATTGGTGTTAATAGTTTTGTTAATGAAACAGCAATTTGATAAAATACAGTTTGCATGCAACGACGTTGGTAGTTATCTTCAGCTTCAATGTACACAACATCTTTCGCAAAATCCAAATAGAATGAAGAAAGATCAACGGTTAAGAAATTCATCACTGAACGATAAATTTGCATGAAATTATATTTTTCATATCCTTTTTCACGAATTTCTTGAATAACTTGGTTTAAACGAACCATCATATATTTATCCACTGAGCGTAACTCTTCATAAGAAACTGTGTGTTCTTTTGGTTCAAAATCGCTTGTATTTGCTAATAAGAAACGCATTGTATTACGGATTTTACGGTACACTTCAGATACTTGATTTAAGATATCCATTGAAACACGAACATCCGCTTCGTAATCTACACTACTTACCCACAGGCGTAAAATATCCGCACCCATTTGCTTGATTACTTTATCCGGTAAGATAGTGTTTCCTAGTGATTTACTCATCTTACGACCTTCACCGTCTAAAGTAAATCCTTGCGATAAAACAGCCTTATAAGGCGCTACACCATTAATGGCTACACTTGTCGTAATACTTGAGTTAAACCACCCACGGTATTGATCAGAGCCTTCTAGATACATATCAGCTGGGAAAGTCAATTCTGGGCGCTCACGTAAGACAGCTTCATGAGAAGAACCCGAATCAAACCAAACATCCATGATATCATTTTCTTTTGTGAATTCACCATTTGGAGAACCAGGATGTGTAAAACCTTCTGGTAATAATTCTTTTGCTTCACGTTTGAACCAAACATTTGATCCATGTTCTGCAAATAGATTTGCGACATGTTCGATTGTTTCTGGTGTAATGATTGCTTCACCATTTTCAGCGTAGAAAATTGGTAATGGTACGCCCCACGCACGTTGACGAGAGATAACCCAGTCACCACGATCACGAATCATATTGTAAAGACGTGTTTTCCCCCATGGAAGAATCCAATCAACTTTTTCAACTTCATCTAAGATATTTTGACGGAATTTATCGATTGATGCAAACCATTGTGGCGTTGCACGATAAATGACAGGTTTCTTTGTACGCCAGTCATGTGGATAACTATGTGTAAAGAAGTCTAATTTTAATAGTGCATCTTTCTCATCAAGCAACGCTGTAATCATTGGGTTTGCTTTATCATAGAAAATCCCTTCAAAGCCAGGTGCTTCATCCGTAAATACCCCACGATTATCCACAGGTGAAAGAACGTCTAAATCATATTTTTTCCCAACGATATAGTCATCTTCACCATGTCCTGGAGCTGTATGCACTAATCCAGTACCTGCATCCAATGTTACATGATCGCCTAGCATAACTAATGATGTACGATCATAAAATGGATGTTGTGCAGTCATATATTCCATGTCTTTTCCAGAGATTGTTTCTAAAACTTCAACCTCTTCCCAGCCAATCGCTTCTTTCACTGTGTCTAAAAGGTCTTTAGCCACTACATATTTTTTATCATATGCTTTTACAACAACATATTGATACGTTGGGTTTACTGAAATTCCTAGATTTGCAGGTAGTGTCCAAGGTGTTGTTGTCCAGATAATAAATGAAGTATCGTTATCTAAAATTCCTTTGCCATCAACGACTTTAAAGGCCACGTAAATAGATGCTGATTTAACATCTTTGTATTCAATTTCAGCTTCTGCTAATGATGACTCACTTGATGGAGACCAATAAATTGGTTTTAACCCTTTGTAGATATAGCCTTTTTCAGCCATTTTTCCAAATACACGAATTTCAGCGGCTTCATATGTTGGATCCAATGTAACATATGGATTTTCCCAATCACCTGCTACCCCTAAACGTTTGAAATCAGCACGTTGAGTATCCACTTGTGACCGTGCATATTCTTCACATTTTTCGCGGTATTCAGCCAATGTCATTTCTTTTCTTTTGATGCCTTTGTTTGTCAGTACTTGTTCAATTGGTAAACCATGTGTATCCCAACCAGGTACATATGGCGAACGGAATCCAGACATAGATTTTGAACGGATAATGATGTCTTTACTGATTTTGTTTAGTGAATGACCTAAATGGATATTTCCATTGGCATATGGAGGACCATCATGTAACACAAAGGTTGGTTTGCCTTCGTTTAATTGTTGACGTTTCTCGTAAATTTTTTGTTCTTCCCACTCTTTTTGCCATTCTACTTCACGATTTGGTAAATTCCCACGCATTGGAAAAGCTGTTTTTCCCAACTGTAAAGTTTCTTTCATTTTCATTTTTATTTCCTCACTTTCTTTTATAGCTATCAATTAATAGGATTGTACATAGATTCAATACCATCTAAACCAACCTTATATGGTATGTATATTAAGGATTTTTGTTAATGTAAAGGGAACTTCGTTCGCCAAGTACTGTTCATCATCTACTCTGGTAAACCTTATCTACTTTTCGCTTTCTTGACGTTTTAGGTTTTAGATAGGGTTTTGTGATTCACTAGTTTGGAAACTTCGCTCTCTTCGTTCGCCAAGTACTGTTCATCATCTACTCTGGTAAACCTTATCTACTTTTCGCTTTCTTGACGCTTTAGGTTTTAGATAGGGTTTTGTGATTCACTAGTTTGGAAACTTCGCTCTCTTCGTTCGCCAAGTACTGTTCATCATCTACTCTGGTAAACCTTATCTACTTTTCGTTTTCTGGATGTTTTGGAATTTAGATAGGGTTTTGTGATTCACTAGTTCGGAAACTTCGCTCTCTTCGTTCGCCAAGTACTGTTCATCATCTACTCTGGCGAAGCCAATCGTAGTGATTCACAGCAAAATAAAAAGCACCTTCATCCAAAGGGACGAAAGTACTCGTGTTACCACCCAAATTTAAAATAATTAATACACTTAATTATTTCCTCTGATAATTGGTAACGAAATCACTCGTCAAGTTTTACTGGATTCAAACTTGAGTAAAATAGAGGATCTTCTCAATACTAGGGTCTACCAAACTTTCACTATCATTGGCTCGCTTTAAGAATAGTTATTGAGTTTTCTGTTCTATTTATTTACAACATTATTTAGGATCTTTATTTAATAAATCAAGCATCGCTTTTGGATCTAATGCAGCTTGTTCAATTGTTGGTTGTTCTTCAGAACCTGTTTCTTCAACTACTTCTGAAACGACATCATCACTTTTATCAAGTTCTTCTGCAAGAACTTCTTTGATAACCGTATGAGAATCACTAACATAGCTTGAGAATGGTTTTAATAACTCATTCCATTCTTCACTTTTCACTTGTTCTAGTTGTGCTTCCAACATTAAGCTCAAACGTTGATGGAAGACACGTGTTTTCTTCTTCAAATCATCCGTTTCAGCAGCTAATTGACGTGCACGATCTGTTGCATCTGTTAAGATTTCTTTTGCTTTTTCTTCCGCAGATGTAATAAGATTACTTGAGCGTTTTTCAGCAGATGAAATCATTTCATTTGCTGTATTTTCAGCAGATGTCACAATTACTTCTGATTCTTTATTTGCACTAGTTTTTACTTTATCTGCAGTATCTTGCGCTACAATAATTGATTGATTCAATGCATCTTTCAATTCATTGAAATATTGTAGTTTTTCTTCTGCATGTTTTAATGATTTCTCAAGTTCACGAGATTTTTGAAGAGAATCTTCATAATCTTTCGTTACTTGATCTAAGAAATCATCGACATCATCTTGATTGTAGCCTCTCATTTTTGTAGAGAAGTTTTTATTTTGAATATCTAATGGAGTTAATGCCATATTCCTTCACCTCTTTGGATTATTTTCGTAGAACTCCCAGTAACAAACGAAACTTGTCCTTTTTCGTCTTCCCCTCTAACTCTTGAATTTGGATTCTTCCAAAACCTCTAATAGACACAATATCTAACAGATCTACCAAAAAATCCGGTCTTGTATTTTCTGTCCAATTCACTTTAACTTTTCCAGATTCAATCAATTGTTTTGATCTCTGTCTAGATATATTATAAACGCTAGAGATCAAATTATCTAGACGTAATGAACTAATTGTTGTCTGTTCACGTGTCCAATCATCTTTAGGAAGAATAATCTCCGTATATTTTTTTTCTTCTAGTCTTACAGATATTTTACCGATTTTTTCTACTTGTGCTACTACGAAATTTGCTATCTCTTTGGCAACAAAAACTTGCCACCTAGTTCCATCCGAAATAATATCACCAAAATATTCACGTTTGATCCCCGTATTGACCAGTGTTCCAAACACTTTGCCATGAGACAACGTAGAAAATTTTATTGGATAAACGATTTCTAGTAATTCTACTTCGAAATCTTCTTCTTTCGGTTCATAGTAATCTGGAAAAATCAAACAACGTTTTCGTTCAGCATGGCCGTATCCACCATAAAACTGAAACTCAAGATCACTGTTTTGTCGAATCAACGTTTCTAAAATATAAGCTTGTCTAGGATCTAGAAAATCAGATAAGTATGGCGCATATTGACTTTCAACTTGTTCCAACCAATTACCAACAGAATCAATAAAAGGATGCTCATCTTTTCGAAAATGTTGATACACATTTGCGTTCATAGATAGATCATCCTTTCTTTTATTAATACAAAATTGATTGTAAAATTCGACCTAGTCCACTTGCGGCTAAGTTTAATACAATGATTGCAATCATTACATTAAAACCGACCATACCTATTCTTAAATTCAACCGATCAAATAAGCTTAAATAAGGTTCACAAATTCTTGCTATCAAACGGCCGAATGTAGAATCATACGCACCTGGAAACCAAGATAATAATGCATATATGATTAAAATTCCAGAATAAATTTGAACGCCTTTATACAATAAAAATAAAAATAGAACGATAGTCATTACCTCCTAACTAAAAATCAAACATTTGTTTCTTAGCTAACGATTGTGCAGTAGCACTATCGATTTCTATACTTGGTGGTGTACAAAGAAAAATTTCATCGCCCACTCGTTGAATGTCTCCATCTAATGCATAGACAGTTCCCGTAAGAAAATCAACAATTCGTCTTGCTTGATTTTCTTCAACTAAATGAAAGTTAATCAATACAGCATCACTTGCAATGATATGTTTAGCAATATTCATTGCTTCAGAATAAACTCTTGGTTCTAGAATGGTAATTTTACCTGGTTTATTTGAGCTATGTGTATCTTGCGAACGTTTAGAATTTGAGTTATTAGAACTACGCATGGAGACAACCTTTTTCTCATTAAATGCTGTTTCCTGACGGCTTTCTTTTTTATCTTGATGCGTTTCTGTTGAACGATAACGAGCAGATGGTTTTTCGGTTAAAGGCTCAGTTGCAATCGGTCTTTGTGCCTTTGCTTGTGTTTGTCGAACCGTCTGTCTTGGTTGTTCATTAACAACTTTCTGCTCTTCATATTCATCATAATTATCATATTCATCTTCACCAGATAATCCAAAAAAGCTCGATAACGCATTTTTACTAAAAATTGACATAGATTCCCCTCCTTTACGCACCTCTGAAAATTGCTGTTCCGATTCGTACAAAAGTTGCACCTTCTTCTATAGCTATTGGGAAATCATTACTCATTCCCATGCTAAGCTCTGTACATGGTGCATATGACAGATGATGATTATTTATTGCTAATTGCAGTTTTTTTAACTTGGAAAACACTTCATGAAGCACTTGATCAGAAGCATCCAACGGAGCCATAGTCATTAAGCCTACGACCTTGATTCTATCAAATGTTGCTAATTGATGAATGAACTCAATTACTTCATCAGATTTGAACCCGTGTTTACTTTCTTCACCCGTAATATTCACCTCAACAAAACAGGAAATTTGCTTTTCTGCTCGTTTTTGGATTTCCTCAGCTAATTTTAAACTGTCCAAAGCGTGAAAATAATCTATTTCATTTATTATTGATTTTACCTTCCTACGCTGTAAATTACCAATCAAATGCCACTTTATAGATGAAAAATTTTTCAGTGCCATCTTTTTTTCAAGTAATTTATCTACTCGGTTCTCAGCCATATTCTCAATACCAAGTTCAGCAAGCTCCTCGGCAATGTGTTTTTCCACTGATTTAGTCACAGCAATCATTGTTACATCGCTGTCTGATCGTGCTACTTTTTGGCACGCTAGTTGAATCTCTTGATTTATTTTTTCTAAGTTATCAACTAGCATGATCAAAAGTCGCTCCTATCTTTTTCTGCGGAAAAATGGTGGTGTGTTTAATTCATCGTCATTGTTTTGTGATGGTTCTTCACGATGAAATGTTTCAAAATCTTTTTTCTCAACATTTTCAAATGTTGTATCTTCTACTTTAGGTCGTACGTTTTGTTCGCGACGGATATCCCAGTCACCAAAAGCACTTGTTTCTTCTTGCGGTTGTGGTTGAGATGGAGCTGGTTTTGATTGATCCATATCTAACACTGGAGCTTGTTGTACTGTTTGGATTTGAGTTGGTCTATTTTGTCGTTGTGGCTTACGATCTTTTTTTGATGGATCGATTCCTGTTGCAATAACAGTAACACGAATTTCATCGCCTAAATCTTCATTGATCGATGTACCCAAAATGATATTTACATCACCTGTTGCAGCGCTTGTTACGATATCAGAAGCATCTTGTGCTTCGAATAATGTCATATCAAGACCACCAGTGATATTTAACAATACTTGTTCTGCACCATCAATAGATGTTTCTAATAATGGAGAAGAAATCGCTTTTTTAGTTGCTTCGATCACACGGTCTTCACCGCTTGCAACTCCGATTCCCATTAAAGCAGTTCCTTGGTTTTCCATTACTGTCTTCACATCAGCGAAGTCCAAGTTAACATAACCAGGAGCTGTAATTAAATCTGAAATACCTTGTACACCTTGACGTAAAACATTATCTGCTTCACGGAATGCTTCTAGCATTGGTGTCTTTTTATCTACAACTTCTAATAGACGGTTATTTGAAATAATCAATAACGTATCAACGTTTTCTTTTAAAAGAGCAATTCCTTCAGCAGCAAAGCGTCCACGTTTTGGACCTTCAAAGCTAAATGGTCTCGTAACAACACCTACTGTTAAAGCGCCTAGTTCTTTGGCGATTTTAGCAACTACAGGAGCAGCTCCTGTACCTGTTCCACCACCCATACCAGCTGTGATAAAGATCATATCCGCACCTTGTAAGGCGTCTGAAAGAACTTGTTCACTTTCTTCTGCTGATTTTTGACCGACTTCTGGTTGAGATCCAGCACCTAAACCACGTGTATATTTAGGTCCAAGTTGGATCACTGTTTCTGCTTTTGAGTTTTTAAGAGCCTGTACATCTGTATTTGCAGCGATGAACTCAACGCCTTTGACGTTCTCGTCGATCATTCGGTTAACAGCATTGCCACCGCCGCCGCCTACACCGATAACTTTGATGACAGCGCCATTGTTAATGTTATTATCTAAAGAAAATTCCATAGTATCGTTTCCTCCTGTTTTAATTGTTAGTCAAAAATGTTCGAGAAGAAGTCTTTGATTTTACCTGTAACTTTTTCACCAGATTCATGTATTTCAGAATCGTTGTAATCATCTTGAGGTGTATCTGTATACGTATCATATTGTACTTCTTGTTGAACTGCGATTGGCTGTGTTGTTTTAATCTTTTCGCCTGGGATCGCGCCTTTGGCAATATGATAAATGTCATTCAATTGTGCAGAATATTCTACGATGCTAATCACATTTGTAAAGACTGGATTACGTAATCCCATATGATTCGGTACGTATAATTTCACACTCGCATCAAAGATTTCTTGTGCTAAGTCGACTACGCCTGGAAGGCTTGCGCCACCACCAGTTAAAATCACTCCACCAGGAAGTTCTAAAGCATCGATTTCGTCCAATACCTCTTTAGATTTTTTAAAGATTTGTTCTACTCTTGCTTCGATTACTTCTGAAAGATAACGCTCATCCACTTTTACAGGTTCTGACTTACCAATTACATCAACTGGAAACTCTTCACTGACTGATGTTCTTTCAGGATATGCATCACCATAGTTGATTTTCAAGGCTTCTGCATTATTAAACGATGTATTCAATACAATCGAAACATCTTTCGTAACAAACTCGCCACCTTCTTGATTTACATGAGTGAATTTCAATTGCTTATCATGCATCACTGAAGTTGTTGTTTGACCGCCACCCATATCGATAACGATTGTTCCAAAATCTTTTTCGCCGTCAGATAGAACTGTTTCCGTTAAGGCTAATGGCATAATCACTAATTCATTTACTGTTAAACCAGCTTTTTCAACACATTTTCTTGTATTATGGATAATTGTTTTCGGACCTGTGAAAACCACACCGAACATTTCTAAACGAACGCCAATCATTCCTCTAGGATCTTTGATCCCTTCGAATCCATCTACTGTAAATTCTTGAGGTAAGATTGCTACGATTTGGCGTTCAGGAGGAGTTGAACGAACCAGAGCTGCCGATGCAACGTTTCTTACATCTTCATCAGTGATTTCTTTTGACTCACTACTTACAGCGATCATTCCTTGGCAATTTTCCACTTCAAGTAAGTTTGCTGGTAACCCCACATTCACACTTTTAATTTGAATTCCCGCTTTTTCTTCTGCTTGTCTTACTGCTCTTTGAATCGCATTTACTGTTTTATCGATATCGACGATGATCCCTCGATTTAATCCATCAGATTTTGCGTTTCCTACGCCAATGATATTCATTTGACCTTCGATAAACTCAGCTACTACAACTTTCACTGATGTTGTACCAATATCAAGGCCTACATACATTCCTGTCTTTGCCATGAATGGGGTTCCTCCTCCTATTAATTCCAATATGTAAAACGGCAAAAAACGTCCGTTTACATATATATTTTTTTATGAATACTCACTTCTTTCAATTTTACCATAAACATAGGCTTTTTAGAAAGCAGATTCTACTATTTTATTCTTTTATTTTTCTTAAATTTATTCTACTAGCTGTGAAGATTCTTCTATGCTTTCCTCATCCTCTTCATTATTAAAGGGATATGAGAAAATTCCCACTTCCATATCAATGATTCCTGGCTTCTCCATTTGGCTTGCTACTTTCTCGTAATACGCCATTTTCTCTGCTAATTGAGAGATATTTACAATCACTTCATTCGTATCTTTCATATGAAGATTGACTAATTCTTTATTAGCTGCTGACGGAGTATAACGAATTTCTGAGATGTTTTGCTTTAAATTTTCAGGTAATTTGTTATAAGAATTCATTAAATTTTTAATGATTGACTGATCTTTAAAATTCAGAAAAATTGGCATGCCACTTACAGGTGCTTTCATTTCTTCTGGTAAAATTTTTCCATTTTCCAAAATAGGATGATACACCTTATTTACGGACTCCAAAGCAACGACTTTATATTCCTCAATTTTAATTTTAAATGAGTTGAGCCCATTTAATGAAATAGTTGCTTGTTTCACACGCGGTAACTGACGTTCGATTTTTTCTTCATAAATGGTTCTGTCTCCGAATTGTTCCCATAAGCTCTCGCCTTTTTCTAATTTAGATTGCTCAATTATTTTTTGGCTATCCACTGATTTATTTCCAGACACACTAATACTTCCTAACTTACTAAGTGGTGAAACAAAATAAAGTACAATCAATAGTGCAATCAAAAAAACTGAAACGATCAACGTTAATCGACGAAACAATAGTTTATTGCGTACTTTTTTTATTTTTGGTAAGCGGTCTGCAAAAGACTCGTAAGTTTTCTTTTGTTTTTCTTCTTCGGAATCATCCAATAATGGTTCTTCTGAGTCAGCTTCATCAACCTCAGCTGCTTCTCCCTCTGGTTCTTCATTTTCTTCAGAGACTATCGACGGATTCCATACAGGCTGATTGCCTTTAGTTTTCATATATTCCAGATTTTCTTTTTGCCACGGGGTCAAATCTTGCTCAACAAGGTGTTCAGTATCCTCATGCTGTTGACCACCTTGTCCCTCTGGATCATCTTTTTTCTTACTAATCTTCCACACCTCCTATCAAATTATCTCTTTTACCACTTTGTAAAGTCGTTCTCCAGCATCTGGTATGCCTTCTTTTTGGGAAGCCTCAGCCATTGATTGACGACGCGACTCATCTAATAAAATCGCATCAATCGTATCGACTAGATTTTGACCCGTTAACTCTTTATCCGCAATCATCTCGACTGCTCCAGATTTAACTAAACTTTCAGCATTCTTGGTTTGATGATCATTTGTCACGTATGGACTAGGAATCAAAATTGCTGGCAAGCCTAATGCTGTGAATTCTGCAATGGAAGTAGCTCCCGCTCGACCAACCATCAAATCGACAGCCGCTAAAACTTCTGCCATTTTATCAATATAAGGCTGGATACTTACATTTGTCAATTTCTTTTCGGAAAGATTTAATGTTTCTTGTAATTCTTTATAATATCGCTCTCCTGATGCATAAAGAACTTGATACTCTTTTTGCTCAAAAAGCGGCAATGCCTCACAAAATGCTTGATTGATTTTTAGGGCGCCTCGACTTCCACCAAAAATGACCACTGTCTTTTTGGCTGGATCTAAACCGTACTCTTTTAATATGTTCGTTTTTTCCACCATTACGACTTCTTGGGCTCGCGGATTTCCAGTCAAAATCACTTTATCTTTTGGAAAATACTCTGCTACATCTGGAAAACAAATCGCTACTTTTGTTGCATATTTGCTTAAAAATTTGTTTGTCATACCAGGTATACTATTTTGTTCATGTACAATTGTCGGTATTTTTAGTTGTTTAGCAGCATAGACCACTGAACCCGATACATAACCACCTGTGCCAATGACTACATCTGGTTGAAATTCTTTAATGATTTTTTTAGCTTTTCCAATACTATTCAAGAAAAGATAAACTGTTTTAAAATTTTGAGGACTAAGCGAACGTCGAAATCCTTGGATTTTTATCGTCTTAAATGGAATATTATATTTCGGTACGATCTGACTTTCTAGCCCTAACTGGGTACCTACATACATAAATTCGGTTTGAGGCTCTACTTGTTTTACATAGTTGACAAAAGCCAATGCTGGATAGATGTGTCCACCTGTTCCGCCACCTGTTATTAATATTTTCATAATTATCTCACTTTTCTATGTCTTTTAGCTGGTTCATTGCTTGGATAAACGCCTCTCCACGTAGCTCAAAATTAGGGTATTGATCCCAACTTGCACATGCAGGCGATAATAGAATAGTATCATTTTTTACGGAAAAATCATAGGCATCTTGTACAGCAGTTTGGACATTTTCTGTCAATCGTATTGTTTCAATTCCTGCTTCGACCGCTGCTTTGTGCAGTTTATCTTTTGTTTCCCCAAATAGAATAATTGCTTTGACTCCTTTTAATGAAGGAACTAATTCATCAAAACTGTTGCCTCGATCTAAACCGCCTGCTAACAGAATAAGCGAAGAATGATCAAAACCACTCAGAGCCATTTCAGTTGCAAGGATGTTCGTGGCTTTTGAATCATTATAGAATTTCCGACCTTTTATCTCGCCAACATATTGTGTGCGATGCGGAACACCTGTAAAGACCATTAGCGTTTGTCTAATTATGTCTGTTGGAACAGCTTTTAATTTGGCAACGCAAATCGCAGCCAATGCATTTTCAATATTGTGACTTCCAGGAACGCCTAGCTCCATTGTTTCCATAATGTAGTCATTTTTGTAATAGATTTTCCCACCCAACACGTAGGCGCCGTCAACTTGTTCCTTTGTTGAAAAAGGAATAATATTAGCTTTTGTTGTTTTACTTAATTCTTGCAATTCTTGCTGATTCCAATTCAAAACAATAGCATCACTTTCTTGCATATTTTCTTGAATGGCCCATTTTGCTTTTACATATTCGTCTCTCGAACCATGATAATCTAAATGCGCTTCATAAATATTTGTAATAACAGCAATTTTAGGACGAAATGTTTTGATTCCCATCAATTGAAAACTTGATAATTCCATAACAATATCATCTTCTGCGCTAGCCTCTTCTGCTACTTCACTAGCAGGGTATCCAATATTTCCAGCTAAACGTGCTGTACCTGTTTTACGATCAGCATTTAAAAGTAAGCCAATCATTGTCGTTGTAGTTGTTTTACCATTTGTTCCTGTAATTCCGATGATTGGACATTCCGCTATTTGATAAGCCAGTTCTACCTCAGTAAGAACGGGTAATGCCATACTCATTGCCTTTTCTACTAATGGGTTGGTATATGGAATACCAGGATTCTTAACAATCAACGAAAAATCTTCATCTAAAAGTTCGATTGGATGTCCACCTGTAACAACACGAATACCCAAGGTTAACAAATCTTGGGCTTCGGGATTTTGATCAAATTGTTTAAAGTCATTGACTGTCACTAATGCTCCTAGCTCATGCAATAACTTTGCAGCACTAACACCACTTTTAGCAAGTCCAAGAACAAGAACTTTTTTGTTTTCATAATCTGTAATTTTTTTCATTATAAATTCTCCTTATCTTTAGAAAAGCTGAATGAAGTGTCTAGCTCTATAGAAAGTTCAACATCTGAATTTGGAAAGTTTTAGTGCCCGTTTAAGACGTCTACTTTTCATAAGAACTACTTCTGCAAGCTAGGCAGTGTCAAGTCATTAAATACTTAAAGTACGATCCACAACGTAATAGCTGAACAAATAGCTCCTGTCAGCCAGAAAACGATGTCGATTTTCCATTCAGACCAACCACACATCTCAAAATGATGATGAATCGGTGACATTTTAAAAATACGTTTACCGAATAATTTAAATGACGTGACTTGTAGGATCACACTTGCTGTTTCACAAACGTAAACAAGTCCAATCAATAACAATGTCCATTCTTGTCGTAAGATAATAGAAATAGCTGCTAAAAGTCCGCCTAAAGCAAGTGAACCAACATCTCCCATAAAGATTTTGGCAGGTTTTCTGTTATATGGGAAGAAACCCAATAAGCCACCGATCACACTTAAACAAATGATCACAACGTCAAATTGTTGTTGTTTCCATGCAATAATCGCATACGTTCCAAATGAAATCGTTCCTAAACCGGCTACTAGACCATCGATACCATCTGTTAAATTCACAGCATTCGAAAATCCTACCAGCCAAAAAATAACGAATACGCCATAGAAAATCCCCAATGGTAATGTGACGATACCAAACAAATCTAATGTATCAGGTAAGCCTTCAGATCGATAAACAAAATAGAAAACTAAACCACCAATAATTTGGCCTATTAATTTTTGACGGGAATTTAACCCCATATTTCTTTTTTTGAACACTTTAATAAAATCATCCAAAAATCCTAATAAACCATAAAGAACTAAGATGAATAAAATAATCAGTAAAGAAGGAGTGAGTTCTTGTTTCCATAATCCCACTAATAGTGACGTGATAAAACTTGCAACTAAAAATACCAAACCACCCATCGTTGGCGTACCTGTTTTTACGTTATGCCAAGTTGGCCCATCTTCACGCGTTGTTTGTCCTTGTTTTTTCATTTGGAAATAACCGATAAACATCGGCATCACCGCCACCGTTATAGCAAAACTACATACTATGGGAATAAAAATTTGTGTCCACTCCATGATATCTCTCCTAATTATTCAACTCGTATTGGTTTACTTTTTCATTTATTTCGCCACATCTTCAGTTGTAGCTGAGTCACTATCCATCGAGTCCATTACGACTTTCATCAACGGATTAGCAATTTTCGCAAGTGCGTCTCTCGTATACGTTTGAGGTTTTTGCATTGTAAGATATAAAATATATTCTGGATTATCTGCTGGCACCATTTCCACAACAGAATATGTGTAATCTGTTAAACCAGCCATATACCCACCTTCTCCAGTGATCTGAGCTGTACCTGTTTTGGCGGCTACGTGATAGCCGGGTACTTTGTAGACATCGTACGCAATACCATAGTTAGGATCTTCTACTGTATCGATCATATATGTCCGAATATCGCTTGCTGCTTGCGGAGTTATAATGGGTTGTCCAACTTTTTCTGGTTGTGTTACTTTTTCTTCACCCGTTTTATTATCCACGATTTTACTGATATATTGTGGTTTCAACATAGAACCATCATTTGCAATGGCAGTATATGCCTGCATCATTTGAAAATTCGTAACTGAAATGGCTTGACCAAATGATGACATCGCTATATCGACCCAGTTATCTCCTGGAAGTTCCCCGGCAGATTCACCAGCTAATCCTGATTTTGTTGATTTTCCAAAACCAAACTTTTCTAAATAACTTTTCCATACTTGACCACTCGGATCCATCGCTTGTTCTAGAGTAAGCATACCTACATTACTAGACCAAGAAATAGCCTGACGAAATGTTAATGGGCCTACAACTCCAAAATCATGATCATTTACCTTTCTATCATCTAATGGATAGCCGCCTTCTGGATAAGCAAATGTCGCATTTGGATTAAATTTACCTTCTTGCATTGCTGCTGCTGAGGTAAAAAGTTTCATAGTTGACCCTGGTTCAAATCGATCTTCTACTAAAAGATTACGCCATTCTTTTATTCCTTCTTTTGTTTCAGGATTAAATGAAGGACGTTGGGACATAGCAAGTATTTCACCTGTTTTTGCTTTCATTAACATCGCTGTCATGTTTTCTGGTTTGTATTCTTCTAAAACTGGATCCATTAACGATTCTAATTGACTTTGAATCCGACTATCTATCGTTGTATAGATATCTTTCCCATCGACAGCTTTCTTTTCACTGGCAATCGTTCCAGGAAGCGGGTTGCCGTAAACATCTTTTTCATAGTCGATCTTACCATCTTGTCCTTTTAACACATCATTATAGGATTCTTCTATCCCCATTTTCCCAACTAAACCTTTTGAATCATCTTCTGCATCAACTGAATCAGTATAGCCTATAAAATGAGAAGCAAAAACTCCATTTGGGTAAATCCTAGCGGGATGTCCTTCAAAATAAAGTCCTGCAAGTTTACTTTTCTTCAAGTCCTCTTCAATTTTTTGTCTCGTTTCTAGAGTAATATTTTTGCCTCTATTCCCAAACTCAACTTGAAACTTAACTGTTCCGTCTTCATTTACGCCACCATTTAAATATTTCAGCGCTTCATCTTTGGACAACTCTGTGTTTCTATCCAAGATTTCTGCTAACGCATCAAAATCTTTTTTCTGCGCGTAAAGCTTTTTATTTTCTTCGCCTAAATACGTTTCCGACAAAATGGCATACACAGAATAGGACGTTGCATCTTCTGCAATCACTACACCGTTTCGATCCAAAATGGCTCCTCGTTTTGCTTTAACAACACTGCTTCCTTGATAAAGGTTTGCTGTCTTCTCTGGCAACGAAACGCCTGCAACTTTTCCCACAGCAACAATATAGGTTAATCTAAAGGCAAATAAAAAGAACAATCCAATACTCGTAGCAAATAAAATAATGCCTACTTTTTTACGATTGTTCATTGGATTTAAGTTCTTCTTTTTGACAAAATTCTTTATTTTATTTTTTTTGCTCATCTATTTCACTTTCCTTATATTTTCAAAGTTATCAGAAAGACCTTTGCTTTTGGCAACGTCCTTGATACGATCTGCTTTTGACAATTCATTTTTTTGTTGTTCTAATTTCAAAGCTGATTCTTCTTTGTCTTGGATTGTTGCTTGTGTTTCAGTAATTTGGTTTGTCATTTGTGTAATAGACGTACGTACTTGAATGGTGAGAATTGCTATTCCAATAATCGCTACTAACAATAGAAAGCCGATTGCCTTTTCTAAAAGTGAGATATTTCTCAACTTCCTTTTCGGAGATTGGGGTAGGTCAATATTTCTTTGAACTTTAGGTTCATTCTCTAGACCAATGACTGGTTCATCCATTTCTGGAATATCATATTGAAAATCTTCCATTTTTTTTAACTCAGCCATGTCGGTACCCCTTTCTTTATATGTTTAATTTAACTTTTTCGGCAATTCTTAACTTTGCACTTCGTGAGCGATTATTTTCAGCCAATTCAGTCTCACCTGGTAAAATCGGCTTTCTAGTGATTACTTTTAATTCTGGTTGAAACTCGTCTGGTACTACAGGTAGCCCAGGCGGGAGATCTTGCATTGTACTATATTCCTTAAACATGCTTTTTACAATCCGGTCTTCCAAAGAGTGAAAGGTGATCACACTGATTCGTCCCTTTTTGTTTAATAAAGCAATGGCTTGTTCTAATGATTCTTCTACAACGCCAAGTTCGTCATTTACCGCAATTCGAATTGCTTGAAATATTCGTTTCGCTGGATGACCGCCTTTTCGTCTAGCCGGCGCCGGTATTGCTGTTTTTATAATTTCTACTAGTTCACCAGTGGTTTCGATTGGTGCTTTTGCACGCACTCGCTCGATTTCTCTAGCGACTTGTTTAGAAAACTTTTCTTCGCCATAACGGAAAAAGATTTTTACTAATTCATGATAAGTATATTCGTTCACGACATTATACGCAGACAACTCAGCCTCTTGATCCATTCGCATATCAAGTGGTGCATCTTGGTGATAACTAAATCCACGCTCAGCTTCATCTAACTGAGGGGAAGAAACACCCAAATCGTATAAAATGCCATCAACATGATGGATATTCAAATGCATCAATTCTTCTTTTAAATATCGAAAATTCGATTTAATAAAGGTCACCATGTTTTTATCAACATATTTTTTTAAACGTTGTGCTGCAAAATCCAATGCTTTTTGGTCTTGATCAAATGCGTACAGATGACCTTGTTCGCTTAGTTGTGAGAGTAAGTACTCACTATGACCTGCTCCGCCCAATGTACAATCGACATAGATGCCGTCTTTTTTCACATTTAAGCCATCAACTGTTTCCTTTAGTAAAACAGTATAGTGTTGAAATTCCTCTGTCATAATGCTCCTCTTTCTAAAAACCAAAATCAATCATTGTTTCTGCAATTTCATCAAAATTCTCTTCAGCTTCTGTAGAAAATTCTTGCCAACGGGCTTCATCCCAAATCTCGATTCGATTTGAAACACCGATGATCACACAAGCCTTTTCCAAACTGCCATGTGTTCGAAGCGTAGACGGGATATTAATCCTGCCTTGTTTATCGATTTCACATTCAGTTGCGGCCGAATAAAAAAAGCGGACAAACGTGCGGGCATCTTTTTTGGCCAGAGGCATTTCTTTTAATTTCTCCTCTAATTGTTCCCATTCGGACATTGGATAACCAAATAAACAGCCATCCATTCCTCTAGTAACCACAAACTTCTCACCTAATTGGTCACGAAATTTAGCTGGTACAATGAGTCGGCCTTTGGCATCTATATTATGTTGAAATTCACCCATAAACATAGCCAATTTCCCCCACTTTTCCACTTGATAGAAACAGTCTACCACATCCCGCCACTTTCTACCACCAAAAACAGTGAATCTTCTTTCTTTTAATGGTTATTTAAAAAGTTTGTAATATTTCATTTTGCAGGATATTTTTTTAGAAAAGCGGTATCAATACCTATGCAATAGTTTTTTAAACAGTTTTTCTTTCTTATTTCTATGTTGGATTTCTCAGAAAAATATTACAAATAAAAATGGTGGGGCTTTGTGGAGGAATTCTCCCCACCACCTCATTTGATTTTATGAAAAATAATGAACGATATTCAATAAAATAAGTACGGCATATAAAATCAAGCTCAAAAGAAAGACTAATCGCCAAAACATTTTAAAATACCTGCCATAAAGAATCTCACCGTAATAGTATGCTTGAAAAACTGCTACGCAAATGCCCAATAACAAAACAGAAATGACCATATACGGAACAATCGATTGTCCATAACTATCTTTTGATAATTCATTTAATCCTATGAACAAAAATGGAATTGAGATATCAGGTGCTTTTACCTTAAAACGCTCTGTCAATGAGAACGTTGAAATGATAAAATTGCACGCAAATAAAACAATTACTGGAAAAACATACCAAAAAAGCATAATGACTGAAAACGACACCATTTACTAACAATTCCTTTCGTAACACGCTTTATTAACTATACTTTATTTTCTTTACACTGATGTTTCATTTCGTTTAAAAGTTCATGCCTAAATAATACTAATTTCTAAGGGCTTTGCTCCCCAAAAAACCGCCATTTCTATTATAATAGAGTGAAGTAGATTTATAATAGAACGGGGTGGCATTTTGATCAATTATTTAAAAATAGAAAATGGACAGTTTGTTCCATCCAGATTTGATACAAAAGACACAATTTGGCTTGCTGTTGAAAAGCCAACTGACGAAGAAATCGATCAGTTAGTCACAACTTATAAACTCCCTAAAGATTATATCACAGGTGTGCTGGATGATGATGAAAATTCTCGTTTTGAGGGTCTTCATCAAAACGTTTTAGAAGAACCTGCTTTAATGCTAGTTCAATACCCACACGCCACTGTCAGTCCTAGTGGCTACATGCAGCTAGACACTTTTCCATTTGCCATTATTTTAACAACAGACGGAAAAGTGATTACCGTTATCAACAACTCTGCTGATTTCTTAAAAAAAGCGTTAGGAACCCCTTTTCCTGATATTGAGTTACCGATCCAAGAAACACTTATTTTATATTTATCTTGGCATATTTCAACGTGCTACAATCGTTTTTTAAAAGAATTGATCAAAGAAACAAATAAACTCGAAGGGGAACTAAAAGTTTCCACAGAAAATAGTCAGCTCTATCAAATAATGGATATTCAAAAAAGTTTAGTTTATTTTGAATCTGCGATCAACTCTAATTTAGAAGTGCTAAATATGTTGTACAGTGCTAAAATTTTTAAAGATCCCAGAGCCCATCTACCACGACTACATGACATTCTTGTTGAAACAAAACAGGCAGCCACAACAACTAAAATCCAGTTAAAACTTGTGGATAAAATCAGTGATACGTTTTCAGCAATTGTTTCAAATAATCTGAATAACGTGATGAAAATTTTGACTTCCTTAACAATTGTCCTAACAATCCCTACAATCATTGGCGGCATTTTTGGTATGAATGTTAAATTACCCTTTGCAAATCGAGAAGATGCCTTCTTTTGGATCTTTGTTGTCACGACCGGAACATGTATTTTCGTGATACATCGGCTAAAAAAACGAAACCTTTTGTAAAATTTCTAGTTGCTGATTTGGGCAAAAGGAGTTAAACTAGAGAAAGTAAAGAATAAGGATGTGTATAATCAATGAACGATAAAAAGACAAGCACTTTTTCAAAAGTCACTAAAGTCGTTGTTTGGTTGATGCTGATTGCCATTGCTGGCTCAACAATATTGACTGCTATAATGAGTTTACGATAATCAACTAAATAAACAGCAAATGGGAAGGAACGGATGTTGAACATCCATTTCTTCCCATTTTTTTGACTCTTAAAACTCTTTCTTTTTAATTTCTTCGATCATTTCCAGCCATATTCAACAACTCTTTTGCATGTTCAGTCGTTAGTTTTGTGATTTCACTTCCTGATAACATGCGCGCAATTTCAGCAACTCGTTCCTCTTGTTTCAACCTAAGGACCTTCGTCTCTGTTCGTTCACCAATAATTTCTTTTTTAATAAAATACTGGTAGTCAGCAACTGCCGCAACTTGTGGCAAATGAGTAATACACAACACTTGTGAATTCTCAGAGATTTGATAGATTTTATCTGCTATCGCCTGTGCCACTCGTCCACTCACACCTGTATCCACTTCATCAAATACAATACTCGTGATTCCTTGAGATTTTGAAAAAATTGTTTTTAATGCTAGCATCACACGAGAAAGTTCTCCTCCAGAGGCAACTCTTACGAGAGGTTTCAATGGCTCCCCAGGATTCGTCGTAATGTAAAACTCGACCTGATCAAAACCGTCTTCATTGAATTGTTCTTCTGGTAATTCCGTAAAACGAATATCAAAGATCGTTCGTTCCATATAAAGCTCTTTGAGTTCTTTTAAAATGTTTTTTTCTAATTTTTTCGCAATTTTTTTTCGGACGTCTCGTAACTTCAGTCCATTTTCAATCACTTGATTTTTCTTTTCAACAAGTAAGGATTCCAACTCACCTGTCCGACCTTCGAGAAAATCGGCATCCGCTAACTCCTGTGAGATTTCTTGGTAATAATCAAGAATCGTTTCAATTGATTCCCCATATTTTCTTTTCAACTGACGAATCAATTCAAGTCTCATCTCTACTTCATTCAGTCGATTTTCATCCAGTTCTAAACTGTCGATATGTCGTGAAAGATCCCCACTCGCTTCTTGGAGAAGGTAATAACTGTTTTGAACAGCTTCAGATATTGCCTTATATTCTGGATCAAGCATCTCAATCGACAGCAATTCATTCATTGCATATCCAATCTTGTCTAAACTACTATCTCCATCTCCATTGACCGCTTCATAGCTCGTAGCCAAAGCATCCGCAATTTTTTGAAAATTCCCTAGCTTGTTACGTTCTTCGATCAATACCTCTTCTTCACCTAAAACAAGTTCAGCCGCGGCGATTTCATCGCTTTGAAACTGCAACATATCCATACGTTGGGCGAACTCTTTCTCATTCTTTTGTCGATTTCTAACTTTCTTTTCGATCATACGGTATTCTAAATAAATTGCTTCATATCGCTCTTTGATCTTCGCTAATTCTTTCCCACCAAAATCATCTAACATCCCTAAGTGTTTTTCACTTTGCATCAATTCTTGATGTTCATTTTGACCATGAATATCAACTAAAAATTCACCGACTTTTCGTAAATTCGCAATATTGATAATTCGTCCATTCACACGACATACGTTTTTACCAGAAGTAGAAATATCTCGTTGGATCACGATCGATTCTTCATCTGTCTCAATTCCTAATTCTTCGAGAAGGTTTACCAACTCTTGATTTTTAGGCATCGTAAAGAGACCTTCCAAGGTGCATTTTGAAGCCCCTTGGCGAATATAATCGCTCGACCCTCGACCTCCAGTCAATAGCGCCATCGCGTCGATAATAATGGATTTACCCGCGCCTGTTTCTCCAGTTAAAACGGTCATTCCCATTTGGAATTCTAATTGCAAAGACGATATGATCGCAAAATTCTTTACAGAAAGTTCTTGAAGCATTTTTATTCACCTCGATTTTATAAATATCGGAAAAATTCATTTTTTAGAAATTCAGCATCTTTTTCAGTTCTAGCGATAATCAACACACTGTCATCGTCGTTAAGTGCTGCGAAAACAATTTCTTTAAAATGCTTTTCTATTAAATTAGATGCTGCTGCAGCGTTCCCTGGTATAGTACGCAAAATAACTTGCTTTTCCATCTGGTCGACTGAAACAAAAGCATCTTTCATCAATTTCTCTAGCTTCACAGATGTATCTTCTTTTGTTTCGGCTGGGATACTGTATCGATATCCGCCATCTATAGACGGTACTTTAATTAGCTTCATCTCTTTGATATCACGAGAGATCGTTGCTTGTGTCACTTCGATACCTTTTTCTTGGAGATAGGTTACAAAGTCTTCTTGTTTTTGAATATTTTTATCAGCTAATAAACGAGTAATCAAGCGATGCCGATCTTTTTTCCTCATAACTATTCTCTCCTTTTCTTAGTAAGTTTATTCTTTCGTCCATTGTCTATTTCTCAGTCCTATTTTATTGAGTATACGCACTTACTTTTCGATTTATGTCCATTTTATCATAGCGTATTTTTATTCATTTTGAAAGTATAAAAAATAAGACTAGATCAAAACGCCCAACGCTTTCTCTCAGTCTTATCATCTATTATTTTATTCAATAAAAAAATGTCTCTTCTCTACGGCTTTCTTTGATCAGCCTTTTAGCGTTTTATGAGCAGCTTCAACCACTGATGAAATCTCCGCTGAAAGCTCTCTCTCTTGCTCTTCTTCTTTCGACGTCAAATAAGCTAAAAACTCGATGTTTCCTTCTCCGCCAGTGATAGGTGAATAATCTAATCCACTGACTGCATACCCATGTTCTTGTGCAAACGAAAGAATATCATTTAAAACCAATTCATGTGTCGCAGGCTCTCGAACAATTCCCTTTTTACCAACTAATTCTTTCCCTGCTTCAAATTGAGGTTTGATCAATGCAACCACTTTTCCACCTGGTTTCAAAATCTTATGCAATGGTGGTAAAATCAATTTCAACGAAATAAATGAAACATCAATCGTTGCAATATCAGGTGCACCTTCATGAAAGTCTTCTGGTGTGCTATATCGAAAATTCGTACGTTCCATTACAACAACGCGTTCATCTTGGCGAATTTTCCAAGCCAATTGATTGTAGCCAACATCTAGTGCATAGCTTAATCGAGCACCATTTTGCAACGCTACATCTGTAAAACCACCTGTTGAAGCACCAATATCCAACATTGTTTTATCTGTCACATCTATTTCAAATACATCTAACGCTTTTTCTAATTTCAAACCACCGCGGGAAACATACTGTAATGTTTGGCCTTTCACTTGAAGAGGTGTCTCTACTGATATTTTCTCACCGGGTTTATCTAATCGCTCGTTTTTATCGTTATAAACCAGCCCTGCCATTACTGCACGTTTGGCCTTTTCTCTTGTTTCAAATAATCCTTGAGTAAACGCTAAAATATCTATGCGCTCTTTTTTCATAAGTGCCTTCTTTCTATCCTAATCGCAATTGTTCTAGTAATTCTCGTAATAAATCTGGTTGAAATTCTGGACTTGTTTGTTTTATTGATTCTAAGATACCATTTCCTAGTGATAATTGTTCTTCTAAAGCCTCTTTTGCACCGTTTAACCCTAATAAACCTGGGTAGGTACTTTTGTTTAAAACCTCGTCACGTCCAACTTTCTTCCCTAATTCTGCTTCCGAACTTGTTGCATCTAAGAGATCATCTTTAATTTGGAAAGCTAAACCTAAATGTTGTGCGAATCTGCCTAATAAATCGACAACTTCTTTTGGCTGCTGAGCTAAAATTCCCCCAGCTAAAAGCGCAAACTCGATCAAAGCACCTGTTTTCTTTTCGTGGACGTCAGCCAATTCGTTAAGTGATAACGAGCGTTGCTCTCCCTGTAAATCTCCTGCTTGTCCAGCAACCATTCCTTGTGTTCCAGCGGCTTTACTTAATAGTTGAATCAACAACACTTTTTGATTTGCCTCAATTTGACTGATTGCTACTAATTGGAACGCCGCAGTCAGCAACCCGTCTCCAGCTAAAATCGCATGCGCTTCACCAAACACTTTATGATTTGTTGGTTTGCCACGTCGCAAATCATCATCATCCATTGCTGGCAGATCATCATGAATCAACGAGTAAGTATGAATCATTTCCAAAGCAGCGGCGACTTGATAATCATGCGTTGTCACTTCTTTATTAAAGGCATAAATCGCAGCTAAAACTAAAAGAGGACGAAATCGTTTGCCTCCGGCATGAATCGAGTATAACATTGCTTCTTTCAAGCGCTTATTCGATGTGTATTCATTGATAAAATTTTCCATTTCCTTTTCAATAAGCGGTAAACTTTGCTCACGAAATTCAGTGAAAGCTTCCATCAATTAGCCTCACTTTCGTCGAAAGCTACTTCTTCATTATTTTCTGTCATTACTTTAGTCAATGTTTTTTCAGCTTTTTCCAATGTATCTTGACATTGCTTGCTTAAAACCATCCCTTCTTGAAAAGCGGCCAACGCTTCTTCTAAAGGTACATCTCCACGCTCTAAACGTTGAACGATTTCTTCTAATTCAGTGAGTGATTCTTCAAATGTTTTCTCAATTACTTTTTCTTTAGCCATCTTTTTACTCCTCTTCAGCAGGTGTTATTTTTTCGATCACCGTATCTACTACCCCATCCACATAATGGATTTGGATTTTTTCTTTTGGTGCTAATTCATTAACTGATTTGATTACTTGTTGTTCTTTAGTTGTATAACTATATCCTCGACCCATGATTTTTAATGGGCTTAATAAATCTAATTGTTGAACAGCAGAAGTAAATTGTTTTTCTTTATCTTTCATATATCGTTCCATCCGGTCATGAAGCGATTGGTTCAAAAACTTTAGTTGCTGTTGTCCTTCTCTGATTTGTCCTTGAGGTGTTTGCTGTCTAAACTGGGCAATAATGTTTTGTGCGGTTCTCTGCTTTTGATGGTAAACAGTTTCCATTGATTGAATCAACCGTTGTGTGATTCGATCTAATTTGATTGTTTGACCTTCATATAAACGATCTGGTTGTTTGAATACATATGAATTTTTCAATCGTTGGTAACGATCGTTTTTTTGTTGTAATTGATACAAGAAACTTTGTTCCAAACGAGTTTGTCGTTCTTTTATTTTTAGTAATTCTTCATTTAAAACAGGGACTGCTAATTCAGCAGCTGCAGTCGGTGTAGCTGCTCTAACATCCGCGACCATATCCGCAATCGTTACATCTGTCTCATGTCCTACTGATGAAATAATTGGCGTATGTGCCTGATAAATTGCTCTAGCCACTCGTTCTTCATTAAATGGCCATAAATCTTCAATTGACCCGCCACCACGACCAATGATCATCGTGTCAAAAGTCCCAATTTCTTCAATACGCTGAATGTTGCGCACAATATCGTCAGCAGCTTGATCTCCTTGTACTAATGTAGGAAACAAAACAAGCTGCGCAATCGGATATCTTCGTTTTACGGTTGTAATAATATCTCGGATAACTGCACCACTTGGACTTGTAACGACCGCAATTCGTTTAGGATACCTTGGCAGCATTTTTTTAGGCCCTTCAAATAAGCCTTCTTTACCTAACTTCTCACGCAATTCTGCCAAAGCTTGATATAATGCACCCACGCCGTCTGGTTCCATATGCTCTACATAAATCTGATAAGAGCCACCGCTCTCATATAAAGAAACACGACCTACCAAAAGAACTTTCATTCCTTCTTTTGGTTGAAATTTCAACTTTTGAAAAGCGGATTTAAACATGATTGCGGAAATCTTCGCACCATCATCTTTTAAACTAAAATACTGATGCGCATTCGGACGTAGACGAAAATTGGAAATTTCACCAGTCAAATAAACCCGTTCCAAGTATGGATCAGCATCAAATTTGCGTTTTAAATATTTTGTTAAAGCTGTAACTGTTAAATAGTGCTGCTCCATCTTCTCACCTTACTTTTGTTTTTTAGCGGCTTCCACCGTTTGATACATTAGCATTGTGATCGTCATTGGTCCAACGCCTTTTGGTACAGGCGTAATGAAACTTGCAAGCTCTGAAACTTCATCGAATTTCACATCACCGATCAATTTGCCATTCTCATCTCGATTCATCCCCACATCGATCACGACAGCCCCAGGTTTTACAAATTCTTTTGTCACAAAATGCCCTCGACCGATTGCAACTACCAAAATGTCCGCTTCTCGCGCAACAGCTGGTAAATCAACTGTTCTTGAGTGAGCGATCGTAACAGTCGCATTTTTCATCATCATTAATTGCGCCATAGGTTTACCAACGATATTACTACGTCCGATCACAACCGCTCGTTTTCCTTCTAGATCAATGTTGTACGCTTCAAACATTTTCATGATGCCATATGGTGTACACGGAATCATTGTTGGTTCTCCGATAAACAAATGCCCCATATTCATTGGATGAAAACCATCCACGTCTTTGCTAGGATCGACAGCCAATAGGACTTTTTCTTCATCAATGTGTTTTGGTAATGGAAGCTGAACTAATATACCATGGTAATCTGGATCTTGGTTGTATTGTGCAATCACTGAAAGTAGGTCCGTTTCAGAAATCGTTTCAGGCAGACGTTCAATTTTTGAACGAATCCCAATTTTAGCAGCCGCCAAATCTTTATTTTTTACATAGGTTTGGCTTGCTTGATTCTCACCAACTAGTAAAACAACTAAACCTGGACGAATCCCTTTTTTTTCAAGTTCTTCTACTTCTTCTTTGATTTTCGCTTGCATTTTATCTGCTAGTTCACGACCGTTGATCAACTCTCCCATTAAGCTCACTCCTCATTTTTTATCTATATTCTCTTATTTTAGCATAATTCAGCTAGTCTTAACACTCTCTAATCTTTATCTACTCGGAATTGTCTATTGATGAAACTTCTCTCTCTTTAGTCACCAAAGCTACCTTGGCTGAGCTAGTCGTAGTGATTCAATTCTTAGAGCTTTAAGGACGCAAGTTGGCTTTCAGACACCTTGTATTGTGCATCATCGAATCACTTTGTTCTTCGTGATTTACAACAATGAAATCGAAGCGCTGCGTAGTGATTCTCTAGTACGGTTACTTCTCTCCCTTTGGTCGCCAAGTATTGTTCATCATCTACTCTGTCTGAGCCAGTCGTAGTGATTCAATTCTTAGAGCTTTAAGGACGCAAGTTGGCTTTCAGACACCTTGTATTGTGCATCATCGAATCACTTTGTTCTTCGTGATTTACAACAATGAGATCGAAGTGCAGCGTAGTGATTCTCTAGTACGGTTACTTCTCTCCCTTCGGTCGCCAAGTATTGTTCATCATCTACTCTGTCTGAGCCAGTCGTAGTGATTCACAACAAAAAAGATTCAAAGTATTTCTACTTTGAATCAATGTCTTTCATTACATTGGCTAAAACACCGTTAACGAATTTTCTTGAACGATCATCACTGTATTTTTTAGCTAGTTCAATCGCTTCATCTAAAGCAACTGTGTTAGGTACATCACCAACGTAAAGCATTTCAAAAATAGCTATACGCAAAATGATCAAATCCATCTTAGCGATACGTGTGATCGACCAGTTATTCCCTAAATGTTTTTTTATGATCTCGTCTAGTTCTGCTTTTCGATCACAAACGCCGCCTACCAATAAATCTAAATAAGTTGGGACAAATTCTTCCCCATCTTCACTAATGATTTCTTGATTATCTAACTCTAATGCATAAGAAATCGCATCTTGTTTTGTTAAGTCAACATTAAAATCTAAAGGAAATAACGCTTGAAGCGTTTTTTCACGAATCTCATGACGAGTGAAACTTGGCTTACTCATTTTCGCCCTCATCTTCCGGGAATAATTCATCAAAATCAGGTTCAGGTAGTTTTTCAGGAACTACTGCTACAACATGAATATTCACTTCAACTAAATCGATATCTGTCATGAACAACACTTGTTGTTTCACACGATCTTGCATTTCTAATGCTACTTTCGGTACTGAAATACCGTAATTTAAGTAACAGTAAATATCTACTTTTAAGCCTTCTTCTTCTGTTCTTAAATAAACACCTTTACCGTGAGCCGCACGGCCAAGAAACTCAGTTACATTGTTAGCAAACGTCCCACGCATACCGTATACACCATCTGCTTTAGATGCTGCGATACCAATAATGACTTCAATTACTTCTGGTGCGATAACGATTTCGCCTAAAGAATCTTTTGTATTGATCACTAGATTTTTTTCTTCAGTCATTTTAATCCTCCTTATAATATAGGTAACCATGTTCCGCTTCGCTGCACTTTGTACTTTTTAACATCCATTCATTTTATTCACTGTGTTTCAAAGCAAAAGTAGAGCGTGCTCGTTCAGCTCCGACAGAAAACTAGGAATTGTCTAACGTGACACTTTCCGTCATAATCCATTTACCTATCTACGTTTCCATTCTTCCCTAGTTTATCATTAATCTACTTGTTTCGCTACAAAAAAAACTATGAGAAAATAGCTGGAAAACGGTTTATCTTTACAGAGTAGATTCATTTGTAGCTTGTACCGTTTTTTCGTTCACTATTTTTATATTATTATTAATTCTTTCGGTGAGTGGGTCAACACTCGGTTTCCTTCTTTCGTAATCACTAGATCATCTTCAATTCTAACGCCACCAAGACCCGGCAGATAAATTCCAGGTTCATCCGTAATCACATTTCCAGGGACAAATTGTTGATCTGCTCTAAATGAAACATTCGGTCCTTCATGAATTTCCAAACCAATTCCGTGACCAGTACTATGCCCGAATGCATCACCGTATCCATAAGAGGCAATATGATCACGAGCAATTGCATCAAGTTGAATCCCAGTTAACCCTGGCTTTGCTTCATCCAATACTTTTAATTGCGCCTCTAAAACGATTTGATAAATATCTTTTAATTTACTATCTGGCTCACCTATGGCAAACGTTCTAGTCATATCCGAAACGTAACCTTGATAATAACAACCGAAATCCAACGTAATCAAATCACCTTTTTCGATAATTTTTTCACTTGCTACACCATGAGGCATTGCTGAACGCACACCACTAGCAACGATCGTTTCAAAAGAGACACCCGAAGCGCCTAGAGAACGCATATAAAAATCTAATTGGTTGGCAATTTCAATCTCTGACATACCTGGTTTGATCACTGTCAAAATATGTTTAAAGCCAAGATCTGCAATACTACATGCCTTTTCGATAATCGCAATCTCTTCTTCATCTTTAACTTCGCGTAACTCTTCGATCAAACCAGCTACTGGAATCAAGTCGCAAGGAATGATTTCTTCTAATAAACTGTATTCTGCAAAACTAACAAATGTTTCTTCAAACGCTAAATTAGCTAGTTGTTCTTTTTCCGAAATCGCAACAACTTCATCATAAATCGGACCCGTATTTTGCACGATTTCGAATCCTTGCGCTTGTGCAGCTGCTTGTTCTGTATAACGAAAATCAGTTACAAAAAAGGCTTTGTCCAATGTGATTACTGCTAAACCTGTTGTCCCAGTAAAATTTGTTAAGTAGCGTAAATTGTACGGGCTTGTAACCAAAAAACCAGAAAGATCATTTTTTTTCATTAATTCTCTCAATTTATTTACTCTTACCATCATTTTTTCATCCTTCTTTCCAAAATAAGTTCTTCTCTATTATAGCAAATAATGATTTTGAAAAAAACTGAATACCTATAACCTGTAATTTATTCTAAAGTTTTTACGTACTAAATGACGTTTTACCTTTTTTTAATTTTTTTCCATTATAATAAATAAAGAAAGCGAGGTTGCGAATGAAAAAGAGATATTTCTTTTATTTAGTGTTATTAACTATTGTCGGCATCGTTCTGTATGCCTTTTTTATAGAACCAAAGAGAATTGTCACACATCACTACATAATGGGACAAAACAATGGTCAAAAACCAGTTAAAGTTGTTCAACTTTCTGACATCCATATCCAAAAAAATTATCCCGCTTCACAATTAGAAAAAATCGTAACAAAGGTTAACAATGAAAATCCTGATATTATTTTATTTACTGGTGATTTATTTGATAACTACGCAACATATGGTCCATCTGAAGAAGTCATTGCCGCATTAAGCCGCTTGAACGCCCCCTTAGGAAAATATGCGGTTTGGGGCAATCATGATTACGGTGGCGGAGCTGCTCGTGTTTATCCAGAAATTTTGGCAGCAGCAGACTTTCAATTACTAGAAAATGCAGGCGTTAATGTTCCCGTTTCAAATGAAAAATCGATTTATATCAGTGGATTAGATGATTCCATGCTTGGAAACCCACTGATTGCAGATGCCCTAGCAGCCCGTCAAAGTGACTATACTATTTTATTGAGTCATGAACCTGATAAAGCCGATGAGTTACTTGATCATAATATCCAGTTGATTTTATCTGGCCACAGTCATGGTGGTCAAGTTAGACTTCCCTTCACTACAATCAAAAATGTCATGGCTGAAAAATATGTTGAAGGTTTTTACGACTTGGCAAATGATACGAGGTTATATGTCAATACAGGTTTAGGAACTACAAAAATTCCTGTACGTTTTGGAGTACCTCCAGAAATCGCTGTTTTTGATCTCTATGTATAATGCCCTAATACAAACGAGTAGCCCAAAATAAACATATTTTGGGCTACTCGTTTCCTGTAAGTTGTTACTTTATCTAAGTTCCTTTACTCGTCCACCGATCCTATCAGCGAATTGCTTTGCATAGTTTCTATTAAGAAAGATTCGAACACGATTTTTATCCCTTGTACGTTGTCCGTCCTCACCAATGTAGCCATGCAATACTTTTACAGCGTACATCACCATTCCCCCTTTCTTTTTACTAATTGTTAATGATTGAACTATACCTCAAAAAACTTAACGCAACCATAAAAAAATTCGAATAAACAATGAAGATATATTAAGAAAAATCGAAAGTGACTTAAATTTGATTAAAAATACTGTTTTTACTAGCAAAAATAAAAGGACTAGAGATCACATATCCTCTCCACTCCTTTTTAACTCTTATTTTTCAGTACTACACAATAATATCTTTTGTTTTTTTATCCATATGTATCCTTGCAGTCCAAGTTTCAAAATTAACTAAAACTGGTGCAGAGTGATTTAATTCTTTTTGGTACATTGATAATTTAGGTTCGATCGCTTCTCGTGATTCAATTTCCTCAATCGTAAATTTTCCTTTTAAAAGCAAACTTTCATGTTCAATTTCTTCATAACAACAAACAGAGCCATTTGGATTAGCTTTAATATTTTTAACTGTCTCGCCATTACCATCCAAATAAAATTGTAATTTTAATAACCCTTCTCTCCACAGCGGTTCAGAAACAGTAATAACCGTTGGAAAATCACGTTTATCAATTGTTGAAATCAAAAATACTGTACTAGAATTTAATAACCTGACAATTCGCTCATGTATTTCCATTATTGAAGGCCTCCTGTTAATTAAAATTCTACTAATTATAACAACTTTACACTACATTTGAAAAGCTAGACCCTCTTTTGGACTGATTTTCTCTTAAATAGTAAAAAAAGAATAATACAAACCAATGAGTTGGTTCATACTATTCTTTTTCATTATTTAACTATTCGTTTCTTTTAACCAACTAGTTTGGCGACTCATGCTTAAAATCATTCTGCAAATTGGGCCAACGACCAGTAATTGTAACGGCAACGCCATAATCAAATTTTTAGAAAATGCACCAATATAATAGCTCATAAAGTTCTCTGTGAACCCAAATTGCATAAAAACACCATACATTGACATAAAAAAGACCATTCCTAAAACCATACAGCTCGAAACCGCAATAATCATATGAAGCTTTTTCTCTTTATTAACTGGCAATGCAAAAGCAATTTTCTTAGCTGGTATCGAAACAACCAAAACATCAAAGAAAAAAGCAACGATAAAACCTGGCACTAACCCTCCAAATAAGTTACCTAATGAAAATTGACCATGTAACAAAAGATTATACGCACTCATTGAAATCACCATTGAGAAACAAACAATTGTTGTGAAAAATAAGCCTTCTTTTTTATTTTGTGGCATAAAACACTCTCCTTTAATTTTTGTAGCAGAGTTTATGCTATCACATAAAAAAAATTCTCGTAAGTTAAAATTTTTTAATTTTAGAGAAAAATCCAAAAATAATTTTTGAAGAAAAGAAAATAGAGAACGAATGAAATCTTCCAATCTACTAAAGACCAATAGACTTGGTTTATTTCAGCTATTTTATGATAAAATAAAGTTAAAATGATTGGAGAATAGAAATGATGTATATAGGTTTTACCTTTGTAAATGATATGCGTTTACAACAAGGACTTATTATGGAAATAGTATTGATTGCTATTTTAATTTTAGTATTATTTTCAATTTTTGGTGGTAAGTCTAAAAAAGCGACTTATAGTTGGGAAAAGAAAAAGGGAGCAACTGTTTTTCCGCTTGTACTATCGCTGATTTTAATTGTGATTCTGATGGTTTATGTCTTTATTTCAATGTTCAATGGTTCTGTTATATCTTTTTGATTAGATTTTATTTCAAGCATTTTTTTATGTAATAAAAAGGCTCTATCCCTTTATTAGTAAGGGATAGAGCCTTTATTTCAATTATTATTGAGCTACTGGATAAACAGACACTTGTTTTTTGTCGCGGCCTTTACGTTCGAAACGTACTACACCGTCAACTTTAGCAAATAAAGTGTCGTCTCCGCCGATACCTACGTTTGCTCCTGGGTAAATTTTAGTTCCGCGTTGACGGTATAAAATTGATCCACCAGTAACAGTTTGTCCATCAGCACTTTTAGCGCCTAGACGTTTAGATTCTGAATCACGTCCGTTGGAAGTAGAACCTCCACCTTTTTTGTGGGCGAATAATTGTAAATTCATAGTTAATAACATAGTCTGCACCTCCTATTTTTCATTTATGGTTTTGACTTGAATAAATTCAAGACTTTCTTGCTCGATCGCTTGTAAACCTAATAAAAGATTTTCCAAGAGAATTTGGGCAATGTTCGTTTGTTCCTGATTGGCATTTGAAATCATCTCAACATAAAGGTAACCACCTTCATCTTCGTTGGTTTCGACAATCGGTTCAAATCCAGCTAAAGCATCAATACCATTGACGGTGCTGATCGTTAAAGCAGACACAGCTGCACACACGATATCACTGCCGTATGGACCAGCTTCTGCATGCCCCGAGACTTCAAAAGAAACGATTTGACCTGCGCCATTTCGTTTAAAAGAACTTTTAATCATTGATAGGCCTTCTTTCCTATGCAACTTAAAAGAATTATGCGTTGATTGCGTTGATTACAACTTTTGTATATGGTTGACGGTGACCTTGTTTGCGGTGAGTGTGTTTTTTAGGTTTGTATTTGAAAGTCACGACTTTCTTTTGTTTGCCGTGTTTTTCTACAGTTCCTTCGACAGTTGCACCTGCTACAGTTGGAGCTCCTACTTTCGTAGATTCGCCACCCACTAAGATAACTTCGTCAAAAACAACTTTTTCGCCAGCTTCTACGTCTAATTTTTCAACGTAAATCGCTTGACCTACCTCAACTTTTACTTGTTTACCACCAGTTTTGATAATTGCGTACATGCTATACAGCACCTCCTTCTTCTAGACTTAGACTCGCCATCCCAAGTGATGACTAGTGTCATGCTTAAAAACTTGTTCTGTGCGGTTGTAGCTGTGGAGTCCACAATTACAACATTAACACTATATCAAAATAAAGAACGAGAGTCAATAAAAACTTAGTCATTTACCCCTATAAACTACTTTTCAAAAAAACTTTGTTGTTATTTCTAATTTATGATTGACTTTGTTATGTATCTTCCTTATAATAAATTCTGTTGCGTTAACATTTTGCGCCAATAGCTCAGCTGGATAGAGCACTCGCCTTCTAAGCGAGCGGTCGGGAGTTCGAATCTCTCTTGGCGTATCAGTTTAAACGTTCCTATCAAAAAACACCCGCCATCAATTGGTGGGTGTTTTTTATTTCCTTTAAGAAAGTTCTACTTTTCCTGTGTATAACTGATGATAGATTCCCTTTTCTTCAAGTAAATCTTCGTGGCTGCCTCGTTCAATAATACGTCCATGGTCCATGACCATGATCGCATCTGAATTTTGAATCGTCGATAATCGATGGGCAATAACAAATACTGTTCTGCCTTTCATTAGGCGATCCATACCAGCTTGTACATGTTTCTCTGTTCTAGTATCGATACTAGAAGTTGCTTCATCTAAGATCATTACAGGGGGATCTGCAATCGCAGCTCGCGCAATCGATAGCAATTGCCGTTGCCCTTGTGATAAGCCTTCACCATCACCTGTGATCACTGTATCATATTTATCAGGTAAATTATTGATAAAGTCCTCTGCGTTAGCTAACCGTGCTGCTTTAAGGACATCTTCATCAGACGCATTCAATTTCCCATAACGAATATTCTCACGAATTGTGCCAGTAAATAAATGAGTATCTTGTAAAACGATCCCTAATGATTTTCGTAAAGAACTTTTTTTGATTTTTTTCACATTGATTCCATCATAACGAATTTTACCTTCTTGAATATCATAAAAGCGATTGATCAAATTTGTGATTGTTGTTTTACCCGCACCTGTTGCACCAACAAACGCTACTTTTTGACCTGGTTCCGCATAAAGATTGATATCTTTTAATACTCGATGCTGGTCTGTATAGCCAAAAGATACATCTTCAAAACGAACGTCTCCAGTTAATTCAGTATACGTAACTGTTCCATCCGCATGGGGATGTTTCCATGCCCAAATTCCTGTCCTAGCTTCACTTTCAATAAAATCACCTGACTGACGATTCACGTTAACTAATGTCACGTACCCATCATCTACTTCCGATTTTTCGTCGATCAATGTGAAGATACGATCAGCACCAGCTAAAGCCATGATCACAAAATTAATTTGTTGAGATACTTGGCTAATTGGCATATTCAATGAACGACTTAGTTGAAGAAAAGAAGCAATCATCCCAATCGTAAGACCTGAAACACCATATACTGAAAAAATCCCGCCGACAACAGCTAAAAGGACATATTGAATATTTAGTAAATTCATCATGATCGGCATTAAACTATTCGCATATTTATTTGCTTGAGTCGCACTTTGACGCAGTTCTTCGTTGATTTCTTTAAATTGTTTGATTGTTTGTGGCTCATGGTTAAATATTTTCACCACTTTTTGGCCATGCATGATTTCTTCGATATATCCGTTTACACTTCCTAAATCTCGCTGTTGTTTCCCAAAATAACGACTACTTCGCCCTGCAATCATCCGAATCGTCACAATCATTATGGAAACTGAGGCGATCACCACTAAAGTCAGTGGTACGCTTATGGTAAACATTGCGATAAATACACTAACGAAACTGACGACAGCTGCAATCAGATTCGGAATACTTTGAGAAATCATCTGCCGCAAAGTATCTGTATCGTTTGTAAAATGACTCATGATATCTCCATCGGAATTCGAATCAAAATAGCGAATCGGCAATGTTTCAAGATGGGTAAACATTTCATCTCGAATCGTTTTTTGGGTCCCTTCACTAATACGAACCATGATTAGATTAAAGCCTAAATTTGAAATGATCCCAACACCATAAATCAGCGCCATGGTTGTAATAGCCTTTAACAATCCTGAAAAATTAGGATTACTCTGTCCCATTAGCGGTGTAATATAATCATCGATCACTACTTGTAAAAATAACGAGCCTCGAACATTGGCAAAGGTACTTAGCAAGATGAGAATCATTACTAATACGAGACGAAACTTATATTGTTTTACCATATATGAAAATAGTCGTTTCAATGTTTTCAACGGATCTTGACTTTTACGGATCCCTTTTTGTTCATCACGCATCTTCTTCACCAAATCCTTTCTGTTGAGACTCATAAACTTCTCGATAAATCTGATTATTTGCTAATAATTCATCGTGCGTGCCAACAGCATCAATTAAGCCTTTGTCCATCACAATGATGCGATCTGAATCTTGAACAGAGGACACTCGTTGTCCGATGATAAAGGTTGTCGTTCCCGGAATCTCTTGTCTCATTCCTTCACGTATTAGTCGATCAGTTTTTGTGTCTACCGCACTGGTTGAATCATCTAAAATCAAGATTTTTGGTTTTTTCAGCAATGCACGAGCAATACATAAACGTTGCTTTTGCCCACCGGATACATTGTTCCCACCTTGTGAAAGCATCGTATCATACTTATCAGGAAATTCTTCTATAAAACTATCTGCCTGAGCAATTTTACATACCCTAACCAAATCTTCATCTGTTGCTTCTTCATTTCCCCAGCGCAGATTTTCTTTGATTGTTCCTGTAAACAATACATTGTTTTGTAAAACCATACTGACTTGATCCCGCAGAGATTTCAAATCATAATCCCGTACATCATGTCCACCAACTTCTACTGAGCCTTGTGTGACATCGTATAATCTTGGGATAAGCTGAACCAATGTTGATTTGGAGCTACCTGTTCCGCCAACAATACCGATGACTTCACCAGATTTTATTTCCAGATTCGCATGCATCAAAGCCAATTTCTCAAGGTTATTCGCATAGCTAAAACACACGTCGTTAAATCGAACAGAACCATCAGGAATTTCGTAAAGTGGATCTGCATTGTTTTTTAAATCACTTTCCTCCGATAACACTTCTGTAATACGCTCAGCAGAGGTCCGTGCAATCAGCACGATGACAAAAACCATTGATAACATATTTAAACTCATTAAAATCTGCATTGTATAGGTAAACATGCTGACCAGTTCCCCAGTAGTTAACGTGCTTCCTACTACAAATTTTGCTCCTAGCCACGAAATCAACAACATACATGTGTAGACTGCAAATTGTAAAATAGGATTATTAAAGGCAACTATACTTTGTGCTTTTGAGAATGTTTTGTAGATATCTTTAGAAACTGTTTTGAATTTCTCATCTTCATGTTTTTCTCTTACATAAGATTTAACTACTCGAATTCCTTGTAGGTTTTCTTGAACAACGTTATTTAATTTATCATAAATGCGAAAAACTTTATTAAAATTAGGATGAGCAAAATAAATAACTAGCGCTAACCCAATCATCAAAAACGGTACGACGCCCAAATAAATCAAGGACAGATCTTTGTTGATGCTATACGCCATCGCCAATGAAAAAATCATGATCAATGGACTACGAACTAACAGTCGAATAATCATTTGATACGCATTTTGAACATTGGTCACGTCTGTTGTCATCCGCGTAATCAGACTGGATGTAGAAAAACGATCAATGTTTGAAAAAGAAAAGCCTTGGATACGAACAAATAATTGATCACGTAAATTTTTGGCAAAACCGGCTGAAGCAACGGCCGCATAACGTCCTGACATCGCTCCAAAAAATAACGCAATGATTGCACAAATAAATAAAAGCGTGCCGTACATCAAAATGGCTTTGGTATCTCCTTTTTCGATACCATTATCAATCATCATTGCCATAACCAATGGGATAATAATATCTAAAATTACTTCTCCAGTTACATAAAGTGGTGTAATGATACTTTCTTTTTTATAGACGCCGATATTGGCGATCAGTTTTTTTATCATGTAATCCGTTCACCTTCCTTATTTATTTTTTTGCTGTTAGCAGATAGTTTTTCCATTACATCAAAAAAAATTGTTACATGTTCTTCTGGAATCCCTTGAATGAGTAACTCATCGAATTTATGTAACTTTACGATGTTTTCTTTGACTTTTTGTTGACCTAATTCAGTTAAGATGATTGTTTTGTAGCGGTTGTCTTCTTCACAACTTTTTCGCTCGATAAATAAGCGTTTTTCCATTGTTTGTAAGACACCTGTTGCAGTAGAACGGCGAATGTCAAATTCTTGTTCGATATCTTTTTGATAAACTGGGATTTGTTGGCTATTACGGCGGTGGATGAAATTAAGAATACGCATTTGAATGCTTGAAGAGGCTTCGCCGTCGTCTTCTTTTAAAATTTCTGCTGCTTTACGGTTAAGTTCGTTGGCTAAAATTCTGATTTTTAGACCGATTTTTCTGTCCATGATTTACCTCCTTGTTAAATAGTTCGGTTCCTAACTATATTACGATAAGAGTTATGGAAAGGTCAAGGAGATTCTCGAACTCTTTTGATGAAAATCTTTTGCTTTATTATGGTAGAATAAACTAATAGAAAGGGTGTGCTCACATGCTCTTACAAGAATACACTAATGATTTTTCTCAGTTGATTCAGCAATACCAATTAAATGATGAGCAGTTACGTTTTACTGGCACTCCAGAAATGCCTATCAAAATTGCTTTAGAAAATCCTTTTGTTCACCCAATACTTGGAATCACTGATAATCAATTAACGAATTTTTTTGTTTTAGATGAAAAAAAAGATGTTGCATTATATACAACAAATAAACACGCTATTTTACTAAGAACTTTTTCTACAGATCAGAGATACCAAGGACAGGGCTACGCAAAAAAAGCGCTGCAGTTATTACCGGATTTTACACAAGTAAATTTTCCAACTGTTAATGAAATCGTTCTTGCAGTGAACAAACAAAATATAGCTGCTCAAACACTTTATGAAAAAAATGAGTTTAAACGATTAGACAGAATTGTCGAAGGAGAATTTGGTCCTTTGTACATCATGAGTTTACGTTTAAATTAACGGAGACGAGCAATGGATAAAAAAATAATTGAAAATGAACTGCTCTATTTAAGAGAATTCACATCCGAAGATTTTGAGGATCTATGTTTGATTCTACAAGATGAGGAAACGATGTATGCGTATGAATCAGCATTTACAAAAGAGAAAGTCACGGATTGGTTAGCGTGGAATTTAAAAAGTTATCAAGAAAATGGCGTTGGCTTATGGGCGATCATCGATCAAAAAAATAAAGTTTTTGTCGGTCAATGTGGTATTGTCTATTCAGATGTCGAAGATGAATCCTTATTAGAAATTGGCTTCTTAGTCAATAAACGCTATTGGAATCAAGGCTATGCAAGTTCTGCTAGCCAACTATGCATCACCTATGCTAAAAATGAATTAAAAGCAGAAAAAATTTGTTCTATCATTCGAGATACGAATCTCTCTTCTCGAAAAGTTGCTGAAAAAAATGGAATGACCATCGTCAAACAATTTGATAAAGATTATTCCGGTCTGCCCGTTCGTCATTTTGTGTATAGTGTTGATTTAACGAACGAATATGAACAAAGAAAGTAGTGGGTATCTTGTTATTTTTAGATCACAGTCCAGATTTAAGTCCTATCGACTTAGAAATCTATAAATATGTTGCTTCTCATATCGATGAAGTGGTTTATATGCGAATTCGCGAATTAGCTAAAGAAACACATAGCAGCACAGCCAGTATTTTACGTTTTTGTCGAAAGTTTGGGTGTGAAGGCTTTTCTGAATTTAAAATAAAACTGAATTTGTATCGAAAATCGTTGGCCGAACCTACTACAACTCATGCTGTAGATGAGACCTCTTTCACTAATTTCATTCAACGTTCTACAGAGGCTTTTTATCAAGAACGAATGAAAGCTGCTGCAAAAATGTTAGCTAAAAGAGATCTTGTCGTTTTTATCGGAACCGGTTCGTCAAAAATCATTGCCGAATATGGCGCCTTATATTTTTCGTCTATTTTCAGTATGGCCTTTCATATAGAAGATCCTATCAACCATCCAGTAAACTTTTTTAATAAAAGTATGGCAAAAAATGTTTGTGTGATTGCTCTTTCTGTTAGTGGGGAAAATGAGGCGATTATCGATTATTTGAATCATTTTATTACGAATGACTGTTCCATTATTTCGATTACTAATAGTGAAAAGTCAACAATAGCCACCCTTTCAGACATAAACATCCCTTATTATATTTCAACTGAAAGAATTGGAGATAGTGATATCACATCACAGGTTCCTGCGCTTTATACCGTAGAGTACTTGGCAAAAGAAGTGCAAAAACAAAAGCAAGACCACTCATAAAAAACGAGTGATCTTGCTTTTTTAATTAGTTTTCTTCTTTAAAGAATGCTGGTAAATAATGTTTATGCGCTTCTAATAATTCATCCATCACTTCTTTGGCAACATCACCACTTGTGATCAATGGGTTCATTGTAAATGCTTGTAGCAAGGTGCCATAGTCTCCTGTGACAGCTGCCTCAATGGTTAATTCTTCCATTGATTTCATCACCTGTAGCAATCCACGTTCTTGCGGTTTGAAACTGCCAAAGTTATACGGAACTGGACCTTTTCCAGTAATTGTACACGTTACTTCTACTGCACTTTCAGCTGGTAGATCTGTAATCGTCCCGTTGTTTCTAGTGCTGACGGTCATTGTCGTACGTTTGTCATTGTGGATCGAGTTGATGATTTCACACGCTGCATCGCTATAACGTGCACCGCCACGTTCTGCTAATTGTTTTGGTTTATAGTCTAAATTAGGATCTTTGTATAATTCAAACAATTCATGCTCGATTTCTTTCACTTTTTCAGCACGTGTACCGTTGTTTTTGAAATCTTCTAATTCTTCCGCTAACATTTTATCTGTATAGTAGTAATAATTGTGATATGGACAAGGAACCATGTGTAGATTTTCTACTTGTTCCCAAATCAAATTATTGTCTTTGATGTTGGCTACGATTGATTTCGCATCATCTTGACCATACATCACTTTAATAAGCTCATCCGTACGATCTTTGCCATTTTTATCTGTAATCGTATGCCAGTGTAAATGATTGATCCCAGCAAATTGGAAGAATAAATCACGGTTGTTTTCACCTAATAATTCTGCTTCTTCAAAGACTGCATTAACTGGAATGTTACACAAACCAACAACTTTATCCCAATTACCGTAACGTAAAACGGCTTCTGTTACCATACCAGCTGGATTTGTAAAGTTGATCAACCAAGCATTTGGGCAAAGTTCTTTCATATCTTCTACGATATCCAAAATCACAGGAACTGTTCTCAACGCTTTGAAGATACCACCAGCACCATTTGTTTCTTGTCCGATCAAGCCGTGACTTAGTGGGATACGTTCGTCTAAAATACGAGCATCTAAAAGTCCTACACGTAATTGTGTTGTCACAAAATCAGCATCTTTCAATGCTTCACGACGATCCAAAGTTAAATGAACTTCACAGTCCACACCTGCTGCTTTGACCATCCGTTTTGCCATAGCACCAACGATTTCTAGTTTTTCTTTTCCTGCTTCAATATCAACCAACCATAACTCGCGTACAGGCAATTCATCATAACGTTTAATAAATCCTTCAACTAATTCTGGTGTGTAACTTGATCCTCCACCGATCGTAACGATTTTAATTCCTTTTGACATCTCGTTCAGCTCCTTAGCGTTTTATCTGACCTTAGTATAGCGCTTACGAAGAAAACAAGATATAGAAAAAGAGCAAGTGGTTACATAAGGAAGGAAGAAGTAACTTGTAACATCAAAGTAACGTAGCGTTACAAAAAAAGACTGAGACATAACTTTTCAGGTTATGTTTCAGTCTTTGTAATAGTCAAATAAATGTTTTTTCTCACTCACTTATTTACCTCAATCGATCATCATGCTCATCAAATGAACATCTAAAAATTCCCCTTCATCTGTTTTTGCACCACGAGCCATGATTGTTTCTGTTTTAAAGCCCATCTTTTCATAAACATGGACTGCACGCTGATTCCGATGTTGTACAGTTAGCTCTAAACGGCGGATTACGTCACTTTCTTTAGCCCATTCGATAAGCTCTTCCATCATCAAGCTACCTAATCCAAAGCCCCAATATTCTTTTAAAATACTGATCCCGATCTCTCCAATATGCTCCATACGTTTTTTAGAGGATGCTTTGACAGAAGCCGTACCAATGACTTTCCCATCTGCTAAAGCCACCATCAATACATTATTTGGAGATTCATACAGATTTGCTAGGTTCTCACTCATCTCATCTGGCGTCATTTCCATACCTTTTTCATCCATCACCAGATAAGGTGTCTCACTGCCAATTAGCGTTAATGCTTGTAAAATTTCTTCAGCATCTGTTGGGATCGCTTCCCGAATCGTAAATTCAACCTCTGTCATACTTGCTCCTCCATTTTTTCTTGAACGCGTTTTAAGAATTGTTTTGCTTTTAACCCAACTGGTTGAATCGACACTACTCGTTTTTCTATATCTTCAGCATCTTTAATAATCGTCGTATCTAAATAATCTGTGGGTAAAAACACGCCTAACATTTTTCCCCACTCGACCACTGATAGACCATCACCTTCAAAATAGTCATCTAAACCGAGATCATCTGCACCTTTTTCAACACGGTAAACATCCATATGATATAAAGGCAAGCGTCCTTGTTGGTACTCGCGTATAATCGTATACGTAGGGCTTTTAATCATTTGCTTGATCCCTAATCCTAATGCAATTCCTTTTGTCATTGTCGTTTTTCCAGCACCTAAATCGCCTGAAAGTATAATAACATCACCAGATGTAGCTACTGAACCAATATTTCTAGCCAGTATCTCCATTTCTTCTGGATTATTGATTGTTATCTCCATTTTTTCACCTACTTATTTATTCTTTCCGTGTTCCTATGTAGTGTAGTATACCGAATTATTGAAAAAAAAACTAGAGAACTCAAACAAAACGAAACACGTTTCATTTCAATTCTCTAGTCTATTTCATTAGTTCATTAATGTTTGGGCAGCAGTAATGATCGATAATTTGTAAATATCTTCTTCATTTGCGCCACGAGATAAGTCAGATACAGGTTTGTTCAATCCTTGTAAGATTGGACCAATTGCTTCAAAGTTACCTAAACGTTGAGCAATCTTGTAGCCAATGTTTCCTGATTGTAATTCTGGGAAAACAAAGACTGTCGCTTGTCCTGCAACAGATGAATTCGGTGCTTTTAATTGAGCAACAGATGCTACATATGACGCATCAAATTGTAATTCACCATCGATTTCAAGTTCAGGCGCTAAGCTTTTTGCAATTTTTGTTGCTTCTACTACTTTATCCACTTCAGGTGCTTTAGCAGAACCTTTTGTTGAGAAGCTCATCATTGCTACTTTTGGCTCGATATCAAATAATTCAGCCGTTTTTGCACTGTCAACAGCAATCTCAGCTAGTTCTTGTGCTGTTGGATTTACATTGATTGCACAATCTGCAAAGATATATTTTTCTTGGTCACGGCCACGAACCATGATCATTGCACCACTTGTACGGCTAACACCTGGTTTTGTTTTGATGATTTGTAGGGCTGGACGAACAGTGTCGCCAGTTGAGTGGATTGCACCACTGACCATACCATCAGCAAGTCCCATGTAAGTTAGCATTGTTCCAAAGTAGTTGACATCTTTCAAAATCTTGCGTGCGTCTTCTTCTGTGACTTTTCCATTACGACGTTCAACAAATGCTGCAACCATTTCTTCCCATCCATCATAATTATCTGGATCGATGATCGTAAAGTTCGAAGTTTTGATTCCGCGTGCATGTGCTGCTTCCACAATGGCTTCTTGTTTACCGATCAAGATAGGTTCCATTAATTCTTCTGCTTTCAAACGAGCTGCAGCTCCTAAAATACGAGGATCTGTTGCTTCTGGGAAAACAATTTTGATGTTACGGCGAATGACTTTAAATTTTAAGCTATCGAATAATTCCACGATATACCCTCCAACTGATTATTTATACAAACTTATCATACACCATTCTTCAAGAAAATAACAGTTATTTATAGCTGTATTAGTGTAAAAATTGTTGATTCTGATATTGTTTTCACAGACTCACGCTTCTGCACTATAACAGATCGTTCTGTTTTAGGACACTGTATCAGGCAATTTCCAATCAATTGGCGACTCTCCAAGTTGCTCCAGTGCTTGATTTGTTTTTGAGAAAGGCTTTGAGCCGAAGAAGCCTCGATGAGCAGCTAACGGACTTGGATGGGGTGATTTGATAATAATGTGTTTATCTGTATCAATCATTTTTATTTTTTCTTGGGCTGGTTTCCCCCATAAAATAAAAACGATTGGTTTATCGCGTTCATTTAATTTTTTTATTATCGCATCTGTCAGCTGTTCCCAGCCTTGTCCTCGATGAGAGTATGCTTGTCCGTTGCGAACAGTTAAAACCGTGTTTAACAAAAGAACTCCTTGCTTTGCCCAACTTTCTAAAAAGCCATGGGAAACTGGCGGATAACCAAGGTCAGCTTGTAGTTCCTTATAAATGTTCATTAATGACGGCGGTGTTTTAACGCCTGGTTGTACTGAAAAACTTAACCCGTGTGCTTGATTTGGACCATGATAAGGATCTTGTCCTAGTATCACTACTTTTACCTCATCATATGGTGTCAATTCTAGTGCAGAGTATATGTGATACATGTCTGGGTAAATCGTTTGTTGGCTATACTCTTGTTTTAAAAAATCACGTAAATTTAAATAATATTCCTTAGTGAACTCTTCTTCTAAAACTTTTTGCCAGCTATTATGTATGATTGCCTTCATTTTTTCTCCTCCTAAAATATGATCCGTATGCTATTTTTCGATTCGTATTAATTAAAACGTCTATTCTGACACTTTTCTTTTACACAACTAGCATATCTGATTTTTTAGAAAGTGACAAGAATATTTTTTCTGCACTGAAATGGAAAAAACATGGTAAACTATAGATAAGTTAAATAAACGAGGTGTAGAAAATTTTATGATTAAATTGATTGCTTCAGACATGGATGGAACACTACTAGATTCAAAAATGGGTATTTCTAAGGATAATGCTTCTGCTATTAAAGAAGCTGAACGTCTTGGAATTGAGTTTATGGTCGCTACAGGTCGCGCGTATACAGAAGCGAAACCTGCATTAGACGAAGCTGGAATCGAATGCGCAATGATTACACTAAATGGTGCTAAAGTTTTTGATAAGGCTGGAAATTCGCTTTTCACCGCAGGAATCGATAAAAAAACAACTGGCGATATCTTAGATATTTTAGACGCTCATGATGTTTATTTTGAAGTTTCCACCAATAAAGGCATTTATTCTGAACGCCAAGAAAAAAGAATTGAAAACTTTGCGTCTCATATCGCAACAACCATGCCCCATTTGACTTATAAAGTAGCGATTGCAATGGCCGCAGCGCATCTATCTTTACTTGACATCACTTATATTGAGGATATGCGTGAATTGATTAAAGAAGATGATATTGAAGTCTTAAAAATCATCGGTTTTAGTATGGAAGGCCCAAAAGTATTGGCACCTGCAAGTACTGAGATCAGACAGTTAGCAGACTTGGCAGTTACTTCATCTGCCCAAAATAATATTGAAGTGAATCATAAAAATGCCCAAAAGGGAATCGCAGTAGCACATGTTGCGAAAGATCGTGGGATTTCTGAAAAAGAAGTCATGACGATTGGTGATAACTTTAATGACGTCAGCATGTTGCAGTGGGCTGGTGTCAGTTTTGCAATGGGCAATGCCGAATTAGAAGTAAAAGATCATGCAAAATATATCACATCTACTAATTTAGAAAATGGCGTAGGTGAAGCAATTTTACGCGCAATTAGAGAAGATTTATAGTGACCTAACTTGCAAAACAATACGGAAAAGAGGTGAGATATTGTGTCCGAGTTTTTTATTCAAGAGCAGCAATTAAGTAATGTTACAAGAACCCTCGTCAAAGACGAAGACGGCAAGTCTCTTTTCTTACTTGTTGGGCGTTGGGGGACACGCGGGGATGCACTTTCTTTATATACAATGAGCGGTGAATTAGTTGCAAGCATCAGACAAACGTCTTTTGCTTTTGGTTCACGATTCGAACTGTATAAAGGCTTTGAAAAAGTCGGAGTTTTACGTAAAATCTTAAATTTGAATGCTGATTTTTATTATATTCAACATATGCATTGGACTGTTCTTGGTGATATTAAAAATCATCGTTATTCTATTTATCAGGTCAATCACAAAGTAATGGCCATGAGTAAAGCTACTCTGTTTTCAGGTGACTATTTCAGCTTAGATGTCACAAATGACGAAGATGCCCCTTTATGTATTTGTGTTGCTGCTGTATTGGACTATTGGTTGTATAATAAAAAAAAGAAACAAGATCATAAACCAATCATTGGTTGGGGAACTTGTTAAAAAATAAAAAATCAGCGAGTGTTATTCGCTGATTTTTTTCTGCATATGGTCATATAAATGACCACTGATCATCATTTCTGTTACATCTTTAAATCCTTTACGACTATACAATTTTTTCGCATTAGGATTGCCTTTATCCACACTCAATCCAATAATATCTTTTCCATCTCTTTTCGCCATTTTAGGCAAAGCATCTAATAATTTAGAGCCAATTCCCAATCCACGATAGTTTTCATCTACTGAAATCGAATCTAAGTACCATTCATCAGGTAGTGTTTCAGGATCAACGAATATTCTGATTTCTTCATCCAAATTATATTTATTTAATACTTTTTTTAAAGGCTCATCAATGATGGGTTCATCTTCATTAGGATATCCAAATGCTATTCCAGCAACTTGTCCAGCCTCTTCATACACTAAGCCTCGTTTATAACCATAACGGTAAGTTGGATCCGCTACAGCCTCTGCAAGAACAGCTAAAATGGTTTCTTCTGGAATAATTTCTAATAACGGTAATTCCATATCTTTTAAAATAACTAAAATTAACGGAGCAATAGCCTCTCCGTCTTCTTTTGTTGCAAAACGAATCATTGTTATTCCTCACTTTCTTTATTGCAGTGTACCATTTATTTTTTGTGAATGCATTACATTCACTTATTTTTTAATTTGTTTTAATAAATGTCAACAAATCTAACGAAAGCCACCCATTCATATTTTGATTTCACTAACTATGTTTGTAACACTTTACTGACAAAAAAAAGACACTCCAGCGAGTGTCTTCATTTTTTATTGTATTGTCACTTTAACATTGTTTCTACGTCCCCAAGTTAAACATTGTTCAACAGTTGGGAAGTGTACGTCAATAATGTTCCCATTGATTGCGCCACCAGTGTCTCCAGCGACAGCAAATCCGTATCCTTCTACCTCAACGAAAGAACCTAGAGGAATCACACTTGGATCGACTGCAATTACATTACTTTGCGAACGTAAATCAATTCCAGTTGCAGTGATAAATCCAGAACCCGCTTCTTTCCATGAGTAGGCTGTTGATTGCATGTACAATACTTGTCCATTTGAACCAGAATTGTTATTGTCTTCTCCACCCGTACTTGGTACTTCTACTGGTGGTGTTGGTGGTGTAACAACAGGTTCTTCTTCGCTGCTTGAGCTTGAACTGCTACTGTTGCTACTTGACTCACTACTTGATGAAGATGAGCTGCTACTTGAGCTTGATTGAGAAGCAGCATTTGCTTTTCTTTGTGCTTCGTCTAATGCCGCTTGCTTTTGACGCGCTTCATCTGCTTTCTTTTCATCTGTGATTCGTTTTTCTTCTGTTTGTTTTTGACTAGCAATTAGTTGTAACGCTGCTTGATTATCAGATAATTGCTGTTTTAATGTTACAACTTGTTCGTCCATTGCTGATGCTTCGTCCTGTAATTTCGTTTCGTTGGTTTTTAATTCTTCTTGTTTACTTTTTACAGTTTCTTGAAGCTCAGACAGTTTTTCTTTATCTTGAGATAGACTATCGATTTTTTCTTTTTCAGCATTTTGTAAGATTGTCATCGCATATGCTTTATTAAAGAAATCTGATACACTTTCAGCATCTAATAATACTTGCCATGTACGCTGTTCCCCACTTAGCTGGATATCTTTCATACGATCTCCAACGACTTCTTTACGGCGTGCAATGCTTTTCTCTGTTACTGTAATCTCAGCCTCAGAGTTTTTGATTGTTTCTTCAGCTTTTGAAATGTCTGTTTTAAGTTTTTCAATTTCAGCGTATTTTTCATTAACATCATTCAAAGCTGTATTGATATCTTCGCTAAGTGATTCTCCTGTTTGTGTCGCTTGTGCTTCTTTATCTTTCAGCTCGTCTAATGACTCTGCTGCAGCACCGACTGGAAGAGCAACATTTACTAGCATGATAGCAGCTAAAAATGGTATCAATTTTTTTACTTTCACTGAATCCAACACCTTTCCTAACTAAATCCAACTCTACCTATTATACTAATCTATGAAGCTTATTTTATTTCAATAGCGTTACAATTTATTACAATTCAGCGAAAACCACTCGTTTTCTGTAACATTCAACCCTTTTATCTTTGTCTTTCTACCTCTGCCATACTGATAAAATCATTGATATATCAGCTTTTGCAACAATTATGAGACACAAAAAGAAACTGTTATATAAAATAGAGATTATTTGGTATTTTTTTTGTATTTCTTGATGATTTGTTGAACTTCAGAAGAATTTTTACCGATTTTAAGTTTAAAATTGGGATAATTACGTACCCATCGCTTTTGATTGTAATTCATATGTGTTACTAATTTTTTGATTGCAGGCGCTTCTTTAAGCTCTTCGAGCCAAGAATTTCGCTCAGCTGTTTTTGCTTGTTTTCGTTCATTGATTTCTTCAGATACTGTTTCTTTTAATTCGGTCAAATTCGCTGATAATTCTGCACGCTTTTCAGTTAAGGTAGCAGTCAGTTCTTGTTTTCTTTCCTCCACTGCCGTGCTGATCTGTGCCGTTACTTTCTTGAATGATTGCATGTTAATCAATGTATAAACTAAATCACTAATGATAAGTACTAGTAACAAGATAGGTAAAATTACACCAAATCTTTCTGATAAAAATCTCTCAAATAGCATTACTTTTGGATGGATCACTCGCACGATCAGTACACAACCAATCCCCCAAAAAAGCGAAACAGGTAATGCAACACGACCATTTAGGTTAAAAGGCACATCTTTATAGTCCCACCATGAAGCGTGGAATAATTTTTCCAAACCATAGCTCGTGATATACTCTAAAATAGTGACCAAGATTGTCGATAAGATGTACAGGATCATGATATTTTGTCTAAGTGGCTCTAAAAAGTACAGAACACCTAAAATCCCAAAACCATAAATTGGACAATACGGGCCTATTAAAAAGCCTCGATACACAAATTTTCTAGCTTTTAACGAGCAATACACTGTCTCCCATAACCAACCAATAAACGAGTAGATAAAAAATAATAAAACGATTTTAATAAATTCATTCATATATTTTCTCCTTCGAAATAGCATTTACTCATTATTGTATCAAATAATTACGGTTTTGTGCGAGCAACTTTATTATCACGAAAAATTGATATAGAATAGAAGAGAAAACTTTTTTGCACTTATTTTTAGAAATCAAGCTATTGGTTATTCATTAGCCACCGCTCTTATTTTAAGGAGGAAAATTATGTTCAATTTACTCACCTATGCAAAAAAATACCGCAAGCAAATTATTCTTGGTCCTTTTTTTAAGTTTTTAGAGGCTTGTTTTGAATTGGTTTTACCGCTATTTATGGCTCGCCTAGTTGATCAGGGTATTCGAAACAATGATCGGGCTTATGTCATTCAAATGGCTGGGTGGATGCTTTTGATGTCTGTCATTGGACTGGTCTGCGTGATGATCTGTCAATACTACGCATCGATTGCTTCTCAAGGTTTTGGAACGGAGTTAAGAAATCAGCTGATGAAAAAAATCAACCAACTTTCTCACGCAGAATTAAATAGTTTTGGAACAGATACGTTGATTACGCGCATGACAAATGATATCAATCAGTTGCAGTTAGCTTTGGCGATGTTGATTCGTCTTGTGATCCGAGCGCCCTTTTTGAGTATTGGTTCTGTTATTATGGCGTTTTATATCAATGTGCAAATGGGCTTGATTTTTCTTTTGATGCTTCCAATTTTTTGCTTGATTCTTTATTTCATTATAAAAACTACCGTACCATTATATAAAAAAGTTCAAGAAAAGTTGGACTTACTAAATAGACAAATCAGTCAAAATTTAAGTGGTGTTAGAGTTATTCGTGCTTTCGCTAGAAAACAAATGGAAGAAAAACATGTTAATAAAGTAACCGATGACCTTTCTTCTATTTATATTCGTGTTTCGAATATTTCGGCTTTATTGACCCCAGCCACCACTTTAGTGATGAACCTTGGCATCTTAGCCCTACTTTATCTAGGTGGGATCAAAGTAGAAATAGGCGGCTTACAACAAGGAGAGGTTTTGGCTCTGATCAATTATATGAACCAGATGTTACTAGCTTTGATTGTTGTTTCAAATTTAGTTATTATTTTTACTCGCGCTTCTGCTTCAGCCTCTCGAGTGAGTGAAGTTTTAGCCGTTGTTCCAAGTATTACGCCATCAGAAAATTCGGGAAATTTAGCTGACGGACAAACGAAAGGGATTTTGTTTGATCATGTCTCTTTCCGTTATCAAGCAGATGCTGGCTTGGCTTTAACGGATATTTCCTTAAACATACCTGCAAATTCTGTTTTAGGGATCACTGGACCTACTGGTGGTGGAAAAAGTACTTTGACACAATTGATTCCTCGTTTTTACGATACAAGTGAAGGGAATTTGTTTGTGGATGGCACCAATGTTCGCGACTGGCCTATAGAGAAACTACGCAAAAAAATCGCAATCACACCTCAAACAGCAGTTTTATTTACCGGAACAATTCGAGAAAATCTGCAGTGGGGAAAAGAGAACGCAACAGATGAGGAATGTTGGCAAGCTCTTGAAACAGCTCAATGTAAGGAGTTTGTTGAAAATCTAAGTGATGGTTTAGATACAAAAGTATACGAAAGTGGGAAAAATTTTTCTGGTGGTCAAAAGCAACGCTTGACTATTGCTCGTGCACTGATTCATAAACCTGACGTTTTAATTTTAGATGACTCATTAAGTGCCTTAGACTATCAAACAGATTTAAATCTGCGTAAAGCCTTGCGACATGATTTAAAAGAAACAACATTAATTTTGATTTCTCAACGAATTAGTTCCATTCAACAGGCCAATCAAATTTTAGTCTTGGCAAGTGGCAAGCAGGTTGGTTTAGGAACCCACGAAGAATTATTACGCGATTCCAAAGATTACCAAGAAATCGTCGCATCACAAGAGGAGGAAAATGAATCATGAAATTAAAAAAAACAGAAACAAACTCATTCAACCTTTTCATGCCTTATTTACTCCAATTCCCAAAAGAAATGATTGCGGCTGTTATTTTAGGTATTTTTAGTGGACTAACAACTGTTTTAATGACTTATTATATGGGAAAATCTGTTGATACGATGATTGGCAAAGGAAATGTCGATTTTATAATTCTTTTACGATTGCTTAGTACTTTAGCGGGGATTTTGGTTATTACAGTAATCAGTCAGTGGCTGATCCAACGCTTAGGCAATCGTGTTTCTTATCTTGCTGTTGCAGATCTTAGGAAAGATGCGTTTGCTCATTTAAATCGTTTACCTTTAAATTATTATGATCAAACGTCACATGGGAATATTGTTAGCCGTTTTACAAATGATATGGACAATATTTCTGTTGCTTGTTCCGCTGTGTTTAATCAGCTCTTTTCTGGATTATCTGTCGTGATCATTGCCTTTTTCTTCATGCTAAAACTAAGTCCACTTTTAACAGCAGTAGTGTTAGTGGCAACACCTATCATTTTTCTAGTGAACTGGATCGTTGCAAAGTCATCTCAAAAAAACTTTTCTACGCAACAAAAAATCGTAGGTGAGATTTCTGGATATGTTTCTGAAATGGTCGGGAATCAAAAGATCGTGAAAGCATTTCAACAAGAAAATGTTTCCCAACAACGGTTTGAAGCCTTAAATCAAGAGCTCTATGTGCGTGGACAAAAAGCACAATTCTCGTCTTCTTTGACTAATCCACTCTCTCGTTTTATTGATCATTTAGCCTATCTTTCAATCGGTCTTGTCGGTGGTTTATTATTACTAAGTGGAAATCAAACAATCACGATTGGTGTAATCTCTAGTTTTACCATCTATTCTAGTCAGTTTTCTAAACCCTTTATTGAATTATCTGGCATCACGACTCAAATTCAGACAGCATTAGCTGGGCTTGATCGTACATTTGAAATTATCAGTCAACCTGAAGAAAAACCAGATGGTAAACACGCCTTTGTTTTAAACGACGTCACAGGGGAAGTAGTGTTTGAACATGTAGATTTCGCCTATGTCCCATCAAAACCATTGATTCAAGATTTTAATTTGACTGCCATGCCCGGGGAAACAATCGCAATTGTTGGAAAAACTGGGGCAGGCAAGTCAACTTTAGTCAATTTATTGATGCGCTTTTATGACGTAGATAACGGACAAATTTTAATTGATGGTCATACCCTTACCCAAGTTACTCGGGATAGCTTGAGAAAAAGTTTTGGGATGGTTTTACAAGATACTTGGCTATTTGATAGCACAATTCGTGATAATTTGACTTATGGAAATCCTACGGCAACCGATGAACAAATTGAAGCCGCCATGAAAAAAGCGTATATTTTTGATTTTGTTACCCGTTTACCTAAAGGCTTGGATACCTTGATTGGCGCAAGCGGGATAAAAATTTCAGAAGGACAGCGTCAACTAATGACGATTGCTAGAACAATGATCAGTGACCCGCCTATGTTGATTTTAGATGAAGCCACTAGTTCTGTTGATACATTGACTGAGAAAAATATTCAAGATGCGTTCTTACAAATGATGGATGGACGAACAAGCTTCGTGATTGCCCATCGTCTTTCTACAATCAAAAATGCAGATAAAATTCTAGTTATGGAGCAAGGCTCTGTTGTAGAAATTGGCAGTCATGATGAATTGATCAATAAAAAAGATGGTTATTATCACGCGCTATATGAGGCACAATTCAAAAATCAAGTGTAATTGACTATGCGGAAAAACAAAAAGCCCCAAACTGTTCCTGGGATGTAGGAATCGTTTGGGGCTTGATTTTATTTTAAATTCGTCAATGATTTACTTAAAAATTGCTTATAAGGAATTTTATTGCCTAAATAATAAGTGGCAACAACTTGTATCGGGAAAAAGATGATATTTTTCACGATTCTAGGTGCCCACCATGCAAGATTGGCTATATCTACTCCGTACATCAACCCAAGCCATAATGGGGTCAAAAACATATGAATAATCAATGTGACTGATAACGTCGCCATCACTACTCGTTTCCAAGTGAGTTCTTTTTTGTAATAGAAGAAACCATAAATAGCACCGGAAATAAATGCATTCAATGTAAACCCAGGAAAATAAGGTCCTTTAGGAAATAACAGCATACCCACAGTATCTGCTACAGCACTACCGATCCCTGTCCAAAATGGTCCAAACAGAATCCCCATCAATGATTCAGGGATAAAGGTAAAACTAATTCGTAAAAATTGCGTCTCAAACGAAATAAATCGCGTGAAAACCACCATTAACGCGATCAATAAACTCATCAGCGTAATAGTTCGTGTATCAATTTTTCTTTTCTTCATTTCTAGCATCTCCTCTAAGAGCTGCTACACACAATATGCAGCGAATGCGAAAACAAAACCGCGAATATCAGAAAAGCGGAACGAACTCTCTCAGCTTCGACTGAAAAATAGGAAAACATGACTGAGGTACTTTTTGCCTCATTCAGGTTTTATCTTTTTTCCGAGAAGCTAGTTCGTGCAGCTAGATCACAGAAGAGCGAAACGAACTTGTTCAGCTCTGACAGAAAAATAGGGAATACTGATTGTGGCGCTTTTTGCCATTAGCATTATTCATCTTTTTTCCGAAGAGCTAGTTCGTGTAGCCAGATCACAGAAAAGTGGAACGAACTGGTCTAGCTATTTCACTACTTTCATCTATCCTTCGTCCGAAAGGCAACATCCCATCCTTTCAGCACTTAACGCTTCATTTCCTACTCTGTTTTATTAGGCCTAAGCCTAAATGAAATATAGCATATTCCTTTGAGAGCTGCAACAAAATAGCTAAAAAGATAAGGGCTTATTATCAGTTTCGTGGACTACATTTCGAAAGTCTGCAAATCCGGCTTGCAATCCTCTTAATAAAATTTCAGCAGTTCCAATATTCGTCGCTAAAGGAATTTCATAAACATCACTCAACCGAATCAGCGCAGTAACGTCAGGCTCATGGGGTTGAGCTGCCAAAGGGTCGCGCAAAAATATCACCATATCTAATTTGTCCTCAGAGATCATTGCTCCAATCTGTTGATCTCCTCCTAAAGGGCCTGATTTAAATCGATGAACAGGTAATCCCGTAGCTTCTGAAATTTTCAAACCAGTCGTTCCTGTAGCAAATAATTCGTGTTCTTTTAATATTGGCTGATAAGCTAATGTCAATTTGACCATTAATTCTTTTTTTCGATCATGTGCTATCAATGCAATTTTCATTGTTGATCCCTCAATTCATTTCTTTTCCTCATTATAACAAAGACTTCTCGTATAGAGTTACAGGAACGATTGATTCATTGTCACTTTGACGAAAAAATACATTTTTTCTTGTGCACTCTTCCGTTGAGATTGTGTAGCGCTTTCATTTATACTAAGGATACAATAAAAAAAGAAAAGAGTGACGACAATGGTAGAAATGGCGTTAAAACATGTCTATAAAAAATATGATAATGCAGAGAATTATTCTGTAACAGATTTTAATTTAGAAATTGCAGATCGCGAGTTTATCGTTTTTGTTGGGCCTTCTGGTTGTGGTAAATCAACTACTCTACGTATGATTGCAGGACTAGAGGATATCACAGAAGGCGAATTATCGATTGGTGATAAAGTAATGAACGATGTTGCGCCTAAAGACCGTGATATCGCAATGGTTTTCCAAAACTACGCTTTATATCCTCATATGACTGTTTTTGACAATATGGCTTTTGGGTTAAAACTACGCAAATATGACAAAGCTGAAATAAAAAAACGTGTAGAAAATGCGGGTGAAATTTTAGGTTTGACTGAATATCTACATCGTAAACCAGCTGCTTTATCGGGCGGACAACGTCAACGTGTTGCCTTAGGTCGTGCAATCGTTCGTGATGCCAAAGTGTTCTTGATGGACGAACCATTATCTAACTTAGATGCAAAATTACGTGTCGCAATGCGTGCAGAAATTGCTAAGTTACACCGCCGTTTAGAAACAACTACTGTTTATGTTACTCATGACCAAACAGAAGCAATGACAATGGCTGATCGTATCGTCATTATGAAAGACGGTTTTATTCAACAAATCGGTTCACCAAAAGAAGTTTATAATACGCCAAACAATGTTTTCGTTGCGGGCTTTATTGGCTCCCCTGCTATGAATTTCTTCAACGTTACCCTAAATAATGGTGTGATACGCGACGGCCATGGACTAGAATTGATCATCCCAGAAGGAAAAAATAAATTATTAGTGGAAAAAGGCTATGAAGGAAAATCAGTTATTTTTGGTATTAGACCAGAAGATATTCACAGTGAACAAGTTGCTTTAGATACTATGAATGACGCCGTTGTTCGCTCGGAAGTTGTCGTATCTGAATTACTTGGTGCAGAAACAATGCTTTATACCAAATTAGGTGATACAGAGTTTATTTCTAAAGTTGACGCTCGTGATTTCCATCAACCAGAAGAAATGGTCGACTTAGCGTTTAATATCAATAAAGCCCACTTCTTCGATCCAGAAACTGAACAAGTGATTAAATTACCTTAAATAGTCTAAAATACTTTGTCAAAAAGAGGAGCAGCGTGTAAACCGCTGCTCCTCTTTTATTGTTGTGGTTCGATCTCTTGGGGAAGATGGTCCACTTTTATTTGTTCCACTTTTTTAGCCTGACTAAATACTGGAATATCAAATTGTTTACTTAATGCATTTGCCACAAAATACGCAATGTTGTAATCGATCAAACTATGAATCAAGCCACCTAGTCCCATCAATAAAAAAAGTGAATACATGTACCCTTGTGTATAATAGGTTTCTGGCAGATTTCCCATTGTATAAAAAACACTTACTACAGCTAATTCTGCAGCAGAATGTATTAAGCCGATCACAAAATTAAATAATTGAAAACGACCATTGAACAACACAACCTTATTTCTCGATAAAACGATTGTTGGATGTTTTTGTAAATATAGTGCACCTATTACGGCAAAGAGTATATGAGAAAGTGCTCGTAATGCAATGATCGGTGTTGCTGATAGAAAAAAACCAAAACCCGTTCCTAACGTAACTGCGATCGCAACGCCAGGCGAAAAAAACATCGCTAAAAATACTGGAACATGACTAGCTAAAGTAAATGAAGCAGGTCCTATCGTGATTCTTGGCATGACCATTGGTATGATGATCCCCATTGCCACTAATAACGCTGAAATCGTTAAATGTCTAACTGAATTTTTTTTCATATTCCCTCCTATGTGTCTTGACATATATGATAGTGTTTATTTTAAAGGAGATTGACCTATGTGTCAAGACACATAATCGATTTAGTTTAATGGAATTCCTCATAAAAAATAGCTCAATCACTTAATCAACGTGATTGAACTATTTCTTTTATAATACTTCGTTTTATTCTAAAAAAGACCAACAATTCTCCCATTTGAATCAACATCGATTTTTTCATACGCTGCTTTTTTCGGTAACCCAGGCATTGTCATCACAGTTCCTGTATATGCTACGATAAATCCTGCCCCAGCTGATATTTTGATATTACTGATTGTTATCGCAAAATCAGTGGGTCTTCCTAGTTTAGTTTGGTCATCTGAAAGTGAATACTGTGTCTTCGCCATACAAATCGGTAAGTGTCCGAAACCTAGTTTTTCTAGTTTGGCCATTTCTCTTTCAGCAATAGGTTCATAACGAACATCATTTCCACCATAAACTTTCTCCACAACTGCTCGGATTTTTTCTTTGATCGATAGGTCATCCGGATAAGCAAAGGAAAAATTATTTTCCTGTTCAGCTAGACGAACAACTTCGTGCGCTAATTCTTCGCCGCCAACACCACCGTTCTCCCATACATTAGAAAGAACAACATTTACATTTCGTTTTTGACATTCTTCTTTGACAAGTTCAAGCTCCGCATCTGTATCTGTAGGAAACTTATTAATAGCAACAACCGTTGGTAAGCCAAATACAGTCGTAGTATTTTCAATATGTTTTAGTAAATTCGGTAGCCCTTCTGTCAACGCTGCCACATTTTCAATGTCTAGTTGATCTTTGGGTACACCACCATGCATTTTAAGGGCACGAACAGTTGCTACCACAACGACTGCTGCTGGACGAATACCTGATTTTCGGCATTTGATATCGATAAATTTTTCAGCACCTAAATCTGCGCCAAAACCACCTTCGGTTACAACATAATCGGCTAATTTTTTAGCTGTCTTCGTCGCAATCACGCTATTACAACCATGAGCAATATTTGCAAACGGACCACCATGGATCAACGCTGGATTATTTTCCAATGTTTGAACTAAATTAGGCTTGATGGCCTCTTTCAATAGTGCCGTCATCGCCCCTTGTGCATTCAATTCTCTAGCTGTCACTGGTTGATTTTCATAGGTGTACCCAATAATGATATTTCCTAGATTTTCTTTTAAATCTTCGATATCATTCGATAAACACAAAATAGCCATAATTTCTGAGGCAACGGTGATTTCAAAGCCATCTTCTCTAGGAACACCATTGACCCTAGCGCCTAAACCATCCACAATATTTCGTAACTGCCGATCGTTCATGTCTACGGCTCTTTTCCAAGTGATACGACGATTATCAATCCCTAGCTCATTCCCTTGAAAAATATGATTATCAATAATTGCAGCCAATAAGTTATTTGCCGCTCCAATCGCATGGAAATCACCAGTAAAATGGAGATTGATATCTTCCATAGGAACAACTTGTGCATAACCGCCTCCAGCAGCCCCACCTTTTATTCCAAAAACAGGGCCCAAAGAAGGTTCTCTTAAAGCGATAATAGCCTCTTTGCCAATTCGATTCAAAGCATCTCCTAAGCCTACAACAGTTGTCGTTTTCCCTTCTCCAGCAGGCGTCGGCGTAATGGCCGTAACTAAGATCACTTTACCGTCTTTATTTTCTTTGATTTTTTCAACTTCGATTTTTGCTTTATATTTCCCATATAATTCAAATTGCTCTTCATCTAGCCCAATTTTGTTTGCTACTTTAGCGATTGGCAACATCATTGCTTCTTGCGCTATCTCGATATCCGTTTTGTTCACTTTTGCCCCTCCACTTCAGTAAAATTTATAAAAATCAGTTATTTTTCAGCCAAGACATTGCCATATCCGTATATACTTTTGCTCCTTCAACCAAGACAGATTCATCAAAAACAATCGCTGGGTTATGCAGGTTGATGTTTTCTTCTGACGCAACTAATAAAACAGTCGTAGTTGGAATCAACTGACTGATTTCACCGAAATCTTCACTTCCCATAAGAGGTGTTGATATTGGAATTGAAACGATTCGTTCAGCACCAAATGTCTCTGTTAAGGATTCTTTCGTAAATGCAGTTAGCTCAGGGTCGTTGACGTTTGTTGTACAACCATTCGTAAAAATCACTTCAGCTTCCGCACGAAACGCTTTTGCAATATTTTCAGCCATTTCAGTCATTCGCTCTTTAACTTGCACACGTACTTCTTCTTTTAAGGTTCGTAAAGTTCCTTTCATTACGGTTGTTTCTGGAATGATATTTGAGGCACCCGGCGTCCCACCAGTAAATTCACCAATGGTCAAGACAAAACGTTCTTCTGAACCGATTTCTCTTGCGGAAAGTTCTTGTAGTGCTGTATAAATATGAACCGCCACATTGATTGGATCAATCGCAGTCTCTGGTTGTGAACCATGTCCACCTCGTCCTTTGATAGTGATCTCAAACCAATCCGCACTCGCCATAAACGTTCCTGCTGGTGTCGGCATGATTTGTCCTGCTTTAAATCCTTCAAAAGGAAAAACATGGATCATCATCCCAGCATCGACTTTTGGATTTTCTAAAACATGATTTTCGATACAAACTTTAGAACCTGAAAGAATTTCTTCACCCGGTTGAAACAATAATTTCACTTGACCTTCTAATTCATTTTCAAATTCTTTTAATAGTTTAGCTGCGCCAAGTAACATCGTCGTGTGCATATCGTGACCACAAGCATGCATATAGCCATTTTCAGATTTAAATGGTAGATCCGTCAATTCTTGAATAGGTAGAGCATCCATGTCACCGCGTAATAAAAATATTTTCCCACTCTTTTTACCAGCGACTACGGTGACACCTGATTCGCCACAAGATTGTGGATCATAGCCATATTCTGTAAGCTTTCCTTTTACAAAAGCAACCGTATTTGGCAATGCCATTCCAATCTCTGGGTTCTGATGAAGATGTCGTCTAATTTGAATCAATTCTTCTTGTAACGTGTCAGCAATTCTTTTTTGTTTTTCTGTCAGCATTCTTTTTCTCCTTTTCATTTAAAACTAAGCTACTTTTTAAAACCAATCGTAAAACCAAAGCTAACGAATAAGAAGTCTCTCTTATTATAGTAACAAATAATTCAGATAATTTGCTTTTTTTTTAGTAATTTTTATGGCTTTAAACATTTTAGCTTATCTAAATTTGATCTTTTCCTGAAAGAGGAGTTCCTTAAACTAAATGCTCTTACTGCTAAAATCATATCGAACGATTGGGTGTCTAGCCGCCCGAACTTCGTCCACTCGATGAATTTGAGCATGAAGTGGATAAGCATGAAACACTTCTGGTGTTTGATACGCTTGTTCATAAAGCTTGCGGTAAACTGCAATTGCATCGTCCATTCGTTCTTTAGATTCTGTTTCCGGTGGTTCTACCATTAACGCTTCTGGCACAGTAAGTGGAAAATACATGGTTGGTGGATACATTTTATGATCTAAGATTCCTTTAGCTACATCTAAAGCTGTAATACCCGTTTCTTTTTTCAATTTATCTAAACTGATAACAAATTCATGCATACAAGTTTCACCATAGGGTACTTCAAAAATATCTTTTAATTTATGAAGCATATAATTAGCGTTCAGCACCGCACTTTTAGAAGCCGAAGCAATTCCTTCTGATCCTAAAAATAAAATATACGTCAACGCACGCAAAAAGACTGAAAACTGCCCATAAAATCCTTTAACTAACCCAATTGAATGTTCTGGTTTAGTAAATGAAATTTTTTCTCCTTCTTTCACTGGATAGTAGTTAGGTAGAAATGGTGTCAGTAGCGTTTTACATCCTACAGCACCTGAACCAGGTCCGCCGCCGCCATGTGGTGTCGAAAACGTTTTGTGTAAATTTAAGTGAATGATATCAAATCCCATATCTCCTGGTCGCGCAACGCCCATGATTGCATTTAGATTCGCACCATCATAATAATTCAAGCCTCCAGCATCATGAACGATTTTGGTTATTTCTAAAATATTCTTATCAAAAATCCCCGCTGTATTAGGATTTGTCAGCATCAAACCAGCCGTATCCTCTCCAACAGATTCCTTCAACGCTTCAATATCAACACATCCATATTTATCAGACGGAATATTTACTGTGATCATTCCTGTCATCGCTACACTTGCAGGATTTGTCCCATGGGCGGAATCGGGCACAATAATTTTATTTCTTTGTGATTGACCATTTTTTTCATGATAGGCTTTAATCATTAACAAACTTGTAAATTCGCCATGTGCTCCAGCTGCTGGTTGAAACGTAATCGCATTCATCCCAGTAATTTCTTTTAATAACCTTTCGGCCATAGTAAAGATCTCTAGAGACCCTTGCACTGTATGCTCTGGTTGTAGTGGATGAATCGCAGCAAAAGCAGGATAAGCTGCGATTTCATCATTGATTTTAGGATTGTATTTCATAGTACATGAACCAAGTGGATAAAAGCCATTGTTGATTCCAAACGTTGCATTCGCTAATTCTGTATAATGGCGACTGATTTCTGGTTGTGGTAGCGTTGGTAAATGCAACTCTTTTTTTCGTTTCATTTCTTCTGGAATAGCTATGGTCGGCACATCACAAGGTGAAACCATATCATTGTGATATCCTTCTACGCTGCGTTCAAAAATCAGTTTCATTGTCCACACGCCTCCTTCACCAATACAATCACTTCATCGATCTGTTCTTTCGTATTCATTTCTGTTACACACCATAATAACCCTTGGTCTGTCGGGTATCCACCTAAGATGTCATGTTCTTCTAATTTTGCTAGTATCACTTCATTTGGCACAGGAAATGTTAAGATAAATTCGTGGAAAAACGGACTATCATTGTTTCGTTTTACACCTTTGATTTGACTCAGTTGGTCTGCTAAATAATGCGCTTTGCTGTAACATTGTTCCGCGATTTCTTGAATACCACGTGCGCCCATCGTGCTCATGTATACTGCATTTGTTAATGCACAAAGAGCTTGATTTGAACAAATGTTAGAAGCCGCTTTCTCTCTACGAATATGTTGCTCTCGTGCTTGCAAGGTCAAAACAAAGGCACGATCACCCGCTTCATCTACCGTTTCACCCGCAATCCGTCCTGGCAATTTCCGCATCATTTTTTCTTTTGTAGCAATAAAACCAATATACGGCCCACCAAACGCTAACGGTAACCCAAAAGGTTGGGAATCACCTACTGCAATATCTCCTCCTACTTCACCAGCAGTTTTCAACACAGTACTCGCTATAGGATTTACACTCATAATAAATTTTGCCTTTGCTTCATGGACTATTTCAGCCATCGCTTCCACCGGTTCGATCCCACCATAATAATTTGGCTGTTGAACAATAAAACAAGCACTAGTATCATCCAGCTTTTCTTGTAACACCGCTAGATCTGTCAATCCGTTCTTTTCAGGAATCATGATAAATTCAATTTCTCTGGAACCGAAATACGTTAATGCGGTTTGGATCGTCATAGGATTGGTCGTCTCTGAAATCAAGACTTTTAATCGTTTTTTCTCTAAACACATATTGATTGCTTCAGCTGCAGCTGTTGCACCATCATAAACGGACGCATTCGTAGCATCCATTCCAGTGATTTCACAAATCATCGTTTGGTATTCAAAAATCGATTGCAATAGTCCTTGGCTGATTTCTGGTTGATACGGCGTATAAGAAGTCATGAATTCTTCTTTCGCTGAAATTTGTTTCACTATCGCTGGAATGTAATGATTATAAGCGCCTGCACCTCGAAAAATACTTGAAAAAACATGATTCTTCTTCCCGATAGTTTCCAAAATACGTCGCACTTCAAATTCTGACTTTCCAGCAGGAATATCAAGTTTATCCACAATCATCTCTTTGGGAAGATCTTTATAAAGATCACTCATCTCTTTTAAACCAATCATCTTCAACATTTCTTGTTGTTGTTGTTCTGTTGAGCCAAGATAGTTACCCATTCATTATGCCTCCTCAGATTCTTCGCAGAATTTCTTATATTCTTCAGCGCTTAATAAATCCTCGATTTCTTCGACCCCCTCCACTTCAATCAACCATGTATCTAAGGGAGCGGAATTGATTAATTCGGGATTATCAATCAGTTCTTCGTTAATAGCAGATACCTTAGCTGTAAGTGGTGAATACGCTTCTGAAACGGCTTTAACAGACTCTATATCCGCAAATGACTCCCCTTTAACAACCTCATCACCTTCATCTGGCAAATCAATAAACACAATATCCCCTAATTGATCTTGTGCAAAATCTGAAAGACCAATTTTAACTTTTTCACCATCAAAAAGTACCCATTCATGTGATTTTAAAAACTTCAATTCTTCTAATTTTGCCATATTAAACGACTCCTTCTTTTTCAATTATTTTTTTACAAACGGTATTTCTACAACTTCAGCTGCGATTTTTTTACCTCTGACTTCCACCTCTATCAAAGAGCCAATAACGACGCTTTCCTTTTCAACTAAAGCCATTGCACAAGCTTTATTGATATAGGGACACATAGTGCCGGAAGTGGTCTGACCAATTTTCTTTTCGTTAAAGTAAACATCGGCTCCTTCACGAACAATTCCTCGATCTGTTAATTGCAATCCTATTCGAGTGATTTTCGGTTCTCCTCTTTCAATAATTGCTTTTTTACCAATAAAATCCTTTTTTTGCATTTTTACAGCGAAACTTAGGTCTGTTTCAAGTGGTGTGATTTCTTCGTTCATTTCATGTCCATAAAGTGGCATTCCAGCTTCTAAACGCAAAGTATCTCGAGCTCCTAATCCACATGGAATAATGCCTAATGATTTTCCTGTTTCCAATAATAAATGCCATAACGTAACTCCATCTTCCGGTCGACAATATAATTCATACCCAAACTCGCCTGTATAGCCTGTCCGTGACAAAATACAACTCACGCCACCGACATCAGCATGTTCAGTAAAACTATAGTATTTTTTGGGAATATCTTCTTCTTTTATTAACTGTCCGATCATCTCTTTGGCGTTTGGTCCTTGTAACGCAAGTTGAACATACTGATCTGATTGATCTGAAAATGTAACTTCACCAAATAAATGTTGTTTCATCCAAGATACATCTTTCGCTCTATTTGCTGCATTGACCACTACTAAATATTTGTCGTCACTGCATTTATAAACAAGTAAATCGTCAATCACACCGCCATTATCATTACACATCAAAGCGTATCTAACTCGTCCAATTTCTAAATTACTAAAATCATTTGTTAATACATACTGCAAATTTGCTAAAGCGTCTTTTCCTTCATAAACGACTTCTCCCATATGAGAAACATCGAATAATCCTACTTGATTTCGAACAGCTAAATGTTCTTTGATCACGCCACTCCCTTTGTATTGAACAGGCAATGTATAACCAGCAAATGAAACCATTTTCCCGCCTGCTTCAAGATGGGCATCGTATAAAGGTGTTTTTAAATCCATCGTTTTTACTCCTTTGCTTTTTTATTTATACTTTGTGTTTCTCTGACACCCCCAAGTCAAATAAACTATATAAAAACAGAGGAACAGGCATCTTAAAAAAATGCCTGTTCCTCTGTACAAAACCTGAGAGATTCGTCTTCATTATGAAGAGTTGCTCCTTCGGTGCTTCCGCTTTCCAGAGTGATGTCCAATTACGGTCCATTTACCTGAGATCTTCATGATCAATGGTTTGCCCCACTGATTATTTATTCCTTCGGTGCTATGACTAGTCTCTCCCGTAATTCTCTTCCATCTAATTTTAGATTATGCTTAGCATTCCCATTGAAGTACTAAATAAAGGTGTTTGGTCAATGTTGATTGAATTTCAACGTACTGATATCTCTATATTCATTCTCGCATACCCTTTTTATTTTTTCAAAATTCTGAACTAGGATTTCTAGTTTTTTGAAAGAATGTACGGATTCTACGAATAGATCGTTTCTATATAGTTTTAAGAAGATGATTATGGCTTATACATACTCCTTTTCCTTGTTGATTTCCTTTGTCTGTAAGATGAGCATAGTTCTTATCATGACACTCGAAAGAAAGCGCTTTCTAACTATAATTATCCTTGATATTTCAAAAAAGTCAATATCTTATTCTACTTAATTTACATAAAGTCGAAATAAACTTTTTCAATTTTAGAGCAAAAAAAAATAGACTGAGAAACTAGGCGATTCTCTCGATCTATTTCTTTGTTCATTTTTAGCGGTTCGCTTCCAATGCATTACTCAAACGACCAAACTCTGCTAATGATAACGTTTCTCCACGACGTGAAGGATCAATTTCAGCATCAGCTAAGCTTTTTGTAAGCCAAGCTTTTGTTTGATCATCTTTACCGTAGAAATGAATTAAATTGTTCCATAGTGTTTTACGACGTAATTGGAATGAGGCTTTTGTCAATTTGAAAAACTCTTTTTCATTTGTAACTTCTACCGCTGGTTTTTCTCGTTTTGTTAACTTGATAATGGCAGAGTCAACATTTGGCTGCGGAATAAAGACTGTTTTTGGTACGATAAACGCAATACTTGCTTCCATAAAATACTGAACAGCGATCGATAACGAGCCATACGCCTTCGTTCCGGGTTTGGCTGAAATACGATCTGCAACCTCTTTTTGCATCATCACGATCATCTCTTGTACCTCTAAATCAGACTCTAAAAAGTGCATCATGATAGGTGTCGTGATGTAATAAGGTAAATTGGCAACGACTTTGATCGGCAGCTCTTGTTCAAAAATCTCATTCGTTGTACCAACCAAATCCGCTTTAAGTACGTCGTTATGAACAACAGTAACATTCTTGTAAGGACTCATTGTGTCTTCTAAAACAGGTATCAAGCGATCATCGATTTCAAAAGCTAAAACGTGTGCCGCATTTCTTGCCAATTGTTCTGTCAACGCACCGATGCCGGGACCAACTTCAACCACATTTGTTTGTGCATCAATTCCTGCTGTTTCAACGATCTTTCTTAAAATATTGGGTTCTGTTAAAAAGTTTTGTCCTAAACTTTTTTTGAATGAAAAGCCGTGCTTCTTCAAGATTTCTTTTGTTCTTGAAGGTGTGGCTATTTCTTTATATTCTGTCAAATTGATTCCTCCGATTTTTCACTAGGTAGTTCGTTTATGTTAGCCATTGCATCTATCAATTCTTTTTCTGTGATCCGAAACATTTTCAATCGCTTCGTTAATTGCTTGCTGTTCGTATAACCAATACGTAATTCATCGCCTAGCTTTTCACGGCGCTCTTTCGCACGGTTACCCGCAATTAAACCATATTCAATCAAGGTTTGTCTAGGTATTTCTTGATAATCGTCTACTTGATTAACAGGTGTGACGATTTTCTCCAGTGCTTCTATAATCGCCTCATCACTGGCATGCTCTACTCCTAAACTATTTCCTTTTCTTTTTGGTGCAGCAAGTTGTCGTGAAAGAAACGCATGTTTAGCATCTGGCACAACTTCCATGATCGTTTTACGGATTTTTTCACCTGAGAAATCAGGATCAGTAAAAATAATGACACCACGTGTTTCTTGTGCATGTTCGATTTGAGCTAAAATATCCTCATTGATTGCAGAGCCAATCGTTTCAATGGTATCGGCATCCACTACTTCTTGAATTCGTCTAGTATCGTCTTTTCCTTCAACGACAATAATTTCTTCTATTCTCAACTTATCAGTCATTTAGCTAACCTAAATAAGCGATGCGCATTGTTGGTAGTTTGTGTTGCGATTTCTTCAAATGGCATGTCTCGCAATTCTGCGATTTTTTCCACCACATAACGAGTATAACCTGGTTCATTACGTTTTCCTCTATATGGAACGGGTGCCAAATACGGTGCATCTGTTTCAACTAACAAGCAATCTAATGGTACGACCTTTGCTACTTCTTGTACTTCTAGCGCCTTTTTGAATGACACAACTCCACTAAGCGAAATATGCATGCCCATGTCTAAAAATCTTTCCATCCATTCTGGATCACCACTAAAGCTATGCATAATGCCACCAATGTCACGAATATCTTCTTCTTTTAAAATCTTATACGTGTCTTCCATCGCATCTCTAGTATGTATACTGATGGGCAATTTCATTTCTTTGGCAATCGCGATTTGACGTCGAAACACGCGATCCTGAACTTCTTTAGGATCTTCCATCCAATAATAATCTAGGCCAATTTCGCCAAGTGCAACCACTTTTGGTGTTGTTAATAACTGCTGCAATTTTTTCTCGATTTCAGGTGTATAACTTCCAGCTTCAGTTGGATGCCACCCGATAATACTTTGGATTTCTTTATATTGTTGGCTAAGTTCTAAAGACTTTTCGATCGTTGGTGTATCAAAACCAACCACTGCCATCTCTGTTACACCTAATTCTTTCGCACGTTCAATTGTTTCTGGAATATCTTCATTAAATTGCTCTGCATTTAAATGGGTATGAGAATCAAAAATCACGTAAATCCCTCCTCTATCTTCTATACTTTATCACATTTCAACCAAAATCTGAATGGACAGCACCGATAAATTATCAGCTTCTTATAATTGCTTTATTTAATAAAATAGCTTATACTATTCGGTCACGGCAATTTATGTCAGGAGGAACCAATATGTCAAACGAGCGCACACAAGAAACTCAATACCTACAAAAGGTTTACAAGGAATTGAGCCAGGCAAAAGATACCTACAAAACCGCTATTGATGAAGTGAATACTACAGGAAAATCGGTATTAGAACAATTTGGTGGCGATACAAAATTAAATTTTGACAGTTATTCAGATAATCTAGAGACTTTTGCTATGATGGAAATGAAGAATCGAGAAATCGATCAACTAAATATTCAAAATGCAACTGCCGTAAAGCAACTAGAAAAAGTGGAGCGACTACTTAAAGTTCCTTATTTTGGAAAAATCGATGTAACATTTTTAGATGATGATTCTGATCGTGATGTTTTTTATATTGGAATGAACGACTTCACAACGCTTGAAGGAGAGTCACGAATCTATGACTGGCGTTCGCCGATTGCCTCACTTTTTTATCATAATGTCTTAGGTAAAAGTCGTTACTTTGTTAATAACAATGAAATCCCAGTCAACTTGAATCTGAAAAGACAACTAATCATTGAAGAAGATCGTTTAATCAACTTCTTTGACACAACACTTGCGATTCAAGATGATATTTTACTTCATTCTCTAGAAGCAGATTCTTCTCAATATATGAAAGATATTACGACAACGATTCAACAAGAGCAAAATGAAATCATTCGAGATGAACGTCACCCCTTGCTTTTAGTCAACGGGATCGCTGGTAGTGGAAAAACATCTGCAATCATGCAGCGGATTGCTTATTTACTGTATAATCATCGGACCCAAATTACAGCTGACGATATTTTACTGCTCTCTCCTAATTCGACCTTTATTGATTATATTTCCCAAGTGTTACCGAATTTAGGCGAGCGAAATCCGTTAAATTTAACCTTGCTACAATTTCTTAAATTTACATTCCGTGAAAAATCACCCATCGAAAGTGAGTCGACCTATTTCAAAAGAATTACTGCAGAATCGGTGGACGCACAACAAAAAGTGCTTCAATCAAAGGAATTTGTGACGTTCATTCAAGCTTTTCGGGATGCTTCATTGATTCAACAGTCTTTATTTAAACCAATCTTATTTAAACGAAAACCACTATTTTCTGCTGAACTGATTTTTGGCTTATACCAAGAAACACCGACAACTCTATCAATCAGGGAGCGTCTTTCGGCAACAAAAGAAAAATTATCGAGTTTATGGAATCGTTACTTAATCAAACAATCGAAGTCTAAGCAAATGATCGATCAAATGCAAGATTTGACTGAAGCAGAGCAGTTACGCTATTTTGATACAACATTTGCTGAAGAAGATGAGGAACAATTAGCAGAATTTGCTCTTCAACGTTTGCAGCAAAAATACCGCAAAGTAGTCGATGCAATCGCTGATTTCACTTGGTTTGATCAATGGCTACTTTTTGAGGCTTTATACCAAAACTATCAACAAGAGCAGTATGTTAAACCAACGAAAGCTTATACAGCGGACGAAGTAGTCGTACTTTTATTGATCAAAGATATGTTTATTGAAGATTTATCGAACCGACAAATGGCTTTTATTTTAGTAGATGAAGTGCAAGACTATACAGAAGCGCAAATTCTTTTATTGCTTACATTATTTCCACAAGCAAACTTTACGTTAGCTGGCGATGAAAATCAGGCGATCTTTAATACTTCGATTAGTTTTATCGAATTACAAGATTTATTATCTGCTTCTAGCCGATCGGTTACTTCTTATCAATTATTGAACAGTTATCGCTCAAGTAAAGAAATCACTCAGCTTTTTCAAATGTTTGTAACCAATCATGAAAAGCTCAACATTGTATCCATTCGAAATGATGGGGAAAAACCTGTGTTTATCCATTCTGAAGATGAACAAGCTTATTTAGAGTCCGTTGCTTCACTTTTGAATTCCTTAACACAAAAAGAAGATACTGTAATTATTACAAAAACAGTATCCGAAGCGGAGCGCTTGGAGAAGCTACTTCTACAAAAAAATGATGCTCTAGATGCTCAGATCCTTTCAATCGATATGGCAAAAGGACTGGAATTTGATAATGTGATCATTCATGATCCTTCAACCTTGCATTATGGCTCATCTGAACGAGAGAAAAAAATTCTCTATACCGCAATTTCTCGTGGCATGAAACAAGTATTTCTACCTTATATTGGAGAACTTTCTGAATTATTTACCATAAGGAAATAGGGCACGTTAATAGATAACCTCTAAATTCGAATAATTGACTCCACATTCAGACCTTAATCAAATCTTAAAAACATCAGACTAAAAGACCGACTTTAGCCTGATGTTTTTTCCTTTATTCAGCAGTAAACTTAACTACAATCCAGCTATTTAATTTGATAGGAGTGAGTGCTTTTTGAAAAATTTTTTTGAGGAATCTGACTTTCTACAATCAACGATCAAAAAAAATGTAACGATACAGAGAAAGCCACAGATCAATACAGTTTGGCATTGGGTATTGTTGATTCTCTTTGGTCTTTTGGCCTATGGAAGCATGACACAGCAATTTCTATTAATTGCGCTGTTTATTGCAATTGCTGCAATCGTAAAAGGTCCGTTAATGCTTTTATGGGGAGCTATCTACTCCGCTTTGATTGCATTTTTCCCACCACTTGGCATTGTGTTATCTATTTTATTTTTCTTACTCAATCTTGGAACTATCGCAAAAAGCTGGCGCATTTCTTTAACAAGTGCTTATTTTTATTTGGTGCCTCTACTTGGCGGTATTCTTCGATCTATTAGTAAAAATGAGCCCAATTATGTCGTTTGGCTTTTCGTTGGATTCAGTCTACTTGGTCTTCACTTTTTGCTTAATTGGCTATACAAAAATAATAGTTTAAGCCGAACTTTGACTTGGTCGATCATTTGCGTGCCTTATGCAATAGTGATCATGTTTTTACCAACTCGTTTCCGTCGATTTAAATCAAATAAAAAGCTCAAATTTTAGTTCCCTCCTCACCAAAATCTGTTCTCTATTTTACTAGTGAAGGGCTGTGACCTCATAGGCTTCGTGTTCTCAAAAAAAACGAGAGTTTTGTAGCTAATTTTTAGTTTAGCTACAAAATCCTCGTCTTTATTTTTTTCTTTAAATAGTTCCAGCATCTAATGCTTTATCCAACGCCTCATTTAATTTTTTCATTTGTTCTTCATTGAAGATTTCTTTCGCGCCTTCGCGTGCTTCTTTTGCATTTTCTTCTGTCACCGCACTTGGATTTGCTTCGATTTGCTCAATCATTTCATCTAATTGATCGTCCATCAGTTTTTGGATCTCCGGATCATCTTTTAAGTCGCTATAATCGATTGAATCATCTTCTAAATCCAAATCAGAATCTAAATCATCGAAAGGTGAAGCTGTTATATTCTCTAGAATAGCCTCTAAATCATCTTGACTAATAATTTCTTTTTTAGATGGCATTTTGATTTTCTCATCATTTTTTTGTGGCGTAACAGCCAATGTCATAACCATACTCATTTCAGCATCTTCTTCATCGATCGTTGAAAAAGCAATTTCAAAATCAAACGCCTTTGATTTTTGATTGATGCTGACTTTTAGATCTAGTTTATCGATATCCTTTTTCAATGACTTGATGGCATCTTTCATTTCTTTAGCATCATCTGACTTTTTATAGTCTTTGTTTTCCTTAGCAACTTCATCTATTTTTTCCATTATTTGGATGATTTCTTTTTTAGTAAATGTGTGTGTCACAACGTCTTTGTCTTTTTTAAATGATTGTTTATCAAAGCTTTCAATCAACCTTTTAACTTCGATTCCCATTTTGGAATCCTCAGCATTTGTAAGTGAATTATTTTTTAAAGGATCTGTTTTCTTGTCTAGTTCACCTGAAGTAAGGGTATCTCCTGCTTCAGCAATATCAATGTATTTCCCTTTTAACTTATTCAAATCACTTTTGCTAAGCTCAATTGGATAGTCGAATGAATTCGCTAAATCTATTAATCCTGAGACAAAACTTGTCGACATGTAATAGTTGTCTTCGTTCCCAACAAATTGGAATGGCAATTTTTCACCAAATAAATTCGCTGTAATGTCCATTTTCATAGTATCAGTCTTATCATCGATCGCATATTTTCCATCAATACTCATGTCTTTCAATTGGCTCGCGATCATTTTTACATACGCGCCGCCTTCATCCCCATCGTAAGCTAAATCTTTGATTTTCATTTTGAAGCTTGCTGCGTTATAGTCGTCCCCTTTAATACTAAATAATGCTTTGGTAAAATCTTTCCGTGGATCTGATCCACATGCTGCTAATAAAAATATCGCAACTACTGTAAAAATCCCTACTACATACTTCTTTAATCTCATCCCATATTCTCCTTGTTTGCATACTCTATTTTTTGTTCTTCTAAATAATAATACAACAAATCTACTTTTTTTGATATGTTTGCTAACATTATTTATCAAATTGGTTTAAATCGTACACCCTTTTAAAAATAAAAAAACGATCCCAGCAAACTGCTTGCGGATCGTTTTATTTATATGGTTGTACCTTTTAAATACTAAGCAATAATCGCACCATTCGGCATGTCTTTCGGTGCATCGATGATCTGTAATTTTCCATCAGGAGATTCAGCGGAAAGAATCATTCCTTGACTGATTTGCCCACGCATTTTTCTTGGTTTCAAGTTCGCGACGATCACGACTTTTTTACCAATCAACGTACTTGGATCTGAATAAAATTCTGCAACACCTGAAAGAATTTGACGGTCTTGTTCGTCGCCTGCATCTAAACGGAACTGCAAGAGTTTATCTGCACCTTTCACTTTTTTACAATCAATGACTTCTGCTACTTTTAACTCAACTTTATCAAAATCTTCATACTTGATTTCTTTTTCTTTCGTTGAAACAAGTTCAGTCTCTTCTGGATCCCATTTGATTTCTTCAGTTGTAGTTTGTGTATTTTGTGCCATTTTCTTTTGAATATAAAGAACTTCTGTCTCAATTTCCAAACGAGGGAAAATTGGTGTCCCTTTTGCGATTACCTTTATTTTTGTCGGAAATTCACCAAAATGAATCTCTTCCATGTTCATCGTATCAGGATCTAAGCCTAGTTGTTCAAAGATTTTTGTTGGTGTTTCAGTCATGACTGGTTGTAAAAGAATCGCTACGATACGTAAACTTTCAGCTAAATGAACCATCACGCTATCCAACTCATTTTTCTTCTCTTCATCTTTCGCTAAAACCCATGGTTGTGTTTCGTCGATATATTTATTAGCGCGCGAAATCAATGTCCAAACTTCAGCAATCGCCGTATTGAATTCCATTTTTTCCATCGCTTCATGATATTTACCGATCACATTAGCTGCCGTTGTTGATAGTTCACTATCAAATGGCGTCACTTTAGAAGCGTAAGTTGGAACATGTCCTTCGCAGTATTTATTGATCATCGCAATCGTACGATTCAACAAATTGCCTAAGTCATTGGCCAAATCATAATTCAAACGAGATACAAAATCTTCCGGTGTAAAGACACCATCACTACCAAAAGGAATAGCTCGCAATAGGTAATAACGTAACGCATCTAGACCATAACGATCAACTAAGATTTCTGGATAAACAACATTGCCTTTTGATTTAGACATTTTTCCATCTTTCATCAATAACCAGCCATGTCCAAAAATTTTCTTAGGTAACGGTAAGTCTAGTGCCATCAACATGATCGGCCAGTAAATCGTGTGGAAACGTACAATCTCTTTTCCAACCATATGAACATCTGCCGGCCAATATTTTTGGAATAAGCTATCATCATCTGAACCATAGCCTAATGCTGTAATATAGTTCGATAACGCATCGATCCAAACATAAACCACATGTTTTGGATCATTAGATAATGGAATCCCCCATGAGAAAGTCGTACGAGACACCGCTAAGTCTTCTAAACCTGGTTTAATGAAATTATTGATCATTTCATTTTTACGTGATTCTGGTTGGATAAATTCTGGATGTTCGTTGTAATACGCCAACAAACGATCCGCATATTTACTCATACGGAAAAAATAAGATTCTTCTTTGACTAATTCTACTTCATGACCACTTGGTGCTTTACCACCAATTACTTTGCCATCTTCATCACGGTACACTTCAGCTAGTTGTGTTTCTGTGAAATATTCTTCATCTGAAACAGAATACCAGCCTTCGTATTCGCCAAGATAGATATCTCCTTGTTCTAGTAAACGATCAAAGATTTGTTGTACTGCTTTTTTATGGTAATCATCTGTTGTACGGATGAATTTATCATAGCTAATGTCCAGTGTTTTCCACAACTTTTGAACATCTGCTGCCATTTTATCCACATATTCTTTCGGTGTAACGCCTAATTCTGAGGCTTTATTTTCAATTTTTTGTCCATGCTCATCCACACCTGTTAAGTAAAATACATCAAAGCCCATCAAACGTTTATAACGAGCCATCGCATCACAAGCAATCGTTGTATAAGAATTGCCGATATGTAGTTGTCCACTTGGATAATAAATCGGGGTAGTAATATAAAATGTTTCTTTTTCTGACATGCAGAAACATCCTCCTTCTAGCATTCTCTTGAATTTACTCCTAAATAGTATACCACACTTGCCTTTATTGAACTAGAAATCCTTATATTTTCTATCAAGAAAAAAGGGTCCGCCATTTCTATTTTTTTTAAACTGGCGGAAACTTCTAGTTTAGATTAGTGTTCCTTTCTAATGACCCCATCTTGTACAGCTGTTTCAGCTACTTCTCGAATGATGACTTCTACTAATTCTTGATTAAATGGTGAGGGAATAATGTATTCGCTCGTTAATTCAGAATCTGGGATGATTTCTGCAATTGCTTTAGCTGCGGCTAATTTCATATTTTCAGTGATTTTTGTAGCGCCAGCCACGAAAGCACCTTTAAATAGTCCAGGAAAAGCTAACACATTGTTGATTTGATTTGGATGATCTGAACGCCCCGTTCCGACTACCGCTGCTCCTGCATCGATTGCATCTTGATAATCAATTTCTGATTCAGGATTAGCCATTGGAAATACAATAGCACCAGCGTTCATCGACGCAACCATTGCTTTAGAAACCAACTTAGGTGCTGAAACACCAATAAAAACATCCGCCCCAACCATTGCTTCCGCTAAAGAACCATTGAACTGTTCTTCATTCGTGATTTCTACGATTTCTTTTTCTAAAAAGTTCATTGGTCGCTTCATCGTCTTAGATAATGCACCATCAATGTTAAATGCAATGATTGTTTTCACGCCAAAATGATGCAGCATTTTGATGATTGCACTCCCTGCCGCTCCTGTTCCAGACACAACAACTTTGATGTCATCCACTTTCTTATTCACTATTTTAAGCGCATTGATCAACGCCGCGATCGTAACGATTGCGGTTCCATGTTGATCATCATGAAAAACGGGAATATCCAATTCTTCAATCAGTGTACGTTCAATTTCTACACAACGAGGAGCAGAGATATCTTCTAAATTGATTCCCCCAAATGTTGGAGCCATTGCTTTGATGATAGTAATAATTTCTTTTGGATCTTTTGTATCTAAACAAATGGGAATAGCATCGATTCCAGCAAATTCTTTAAACAATAATGCTTTTCCTTCCATAACAGGCAGTGCTGCCTTAGGGCCAATATCACCTAATCCAAGAACTGCCGTTCCGTCTGTTACAACTGCTACGGTGTTGCCCTTCCATGTATAATCATACACTGAATTTGGTTTTTCATAGATTTTTCTACATGGTTCAGCTACTCCTGGTGTATAGGCTAAGGATAGGTCTTCTTTTGTTTTCACTTCAACTTTTGAATGGATATCAATCTTTCCTCGCCATTGTTTGTGGGCTTTTAATGCTTCTTCATAAATATCTGCCATTTTTTTCATTCCTTCCCATGTTTATTGACCCAGCATCTGCTCAGGTTTGACCCACCGTTCGTATTCTTCTTCTGTAACAAGTCCTAACGCTTGTGCTGCTTGTTTTAATGTGGTGTTTTCTTCAAACGCTTTTTTAGCAATTTTAGCACCATTATCATACCCAATATGAGGATTTAACGCTGTTACAAGCATTAAAGACTGCTCCACATATTGCGTCATTTTTTCCTGATCTGCCTTGATTCCGACCAAACAATTTTGATCAAATGAACGCAGTCCATCTGTTAATAACACAATACTTTGAAGCAAATTATATGCAATTACTGGCATATAGACATTCAATTCAAAGTTTCCTTGTGAGGCACCGATTCCAATCGTCGCATCATTTCCCATGACTTGAATCGCAACCATCGTCAATGCTTCACATTGAGTGGGATTGATTTTACCTGGCATAATAGAACTACCTGGTTCATTAGCTGGAATCGTGATTTCACCTAATCCACTTCTTGGTCCACTTGCCATCCAGCGGATATCGTTCGCCATTTTCATCATATTTGCTGCAAGCGCCTTTAATGCTCCAGAAGTAAAAACAACAGCATCTTTACTTGCTAACGCATGAAATTTATTTGGATTCTCTGAGAAATCTAGGGCTGTTTCTTCATTTAAATTCTTAAAGAATAGCGCAACATATTCCTTTGAGGCATTCAGTCCAGTCCCCACTGCTGTACCACCGATAGCTAATTGTTTGAGCTCTTTTAACGTCAACATCAACATCTGGTAGCTATGTTCTAAACCAGAACGCCATCCACTGATTTCTTGAGCGAAAGTCACTGGCGTTGCATCTTGTAGATGAGTTCGGCCGATTTTTATAATTTTTTCGTTTTCAGCCTCTAAACTATGCAACGTTTGAATCATCTGGTTCATTACAGGAAAAAGTTGGTGTTCAATCAATTGCACCGCTGCTATGTGTATCGCACTCGGAAAAACATCATTCGAGCTTTGAGACATATTGACATGATCGTTCGGATGAACGGTTACACCCTTTTCACTCGCTAAGTGTGCAATAACTTCATTAACGTTCATATTTGTTTGTGTACCGCTACCTGTTTGCCACAAGGATAAAGGAAACTGTTCAGCCACTTCGCCTTTAATGATTGTATCGGCTGCCTCTTGAATGGCTTCGCTGATTTTCGGCTCTATCTTGCCTGTTTCCTCATTTGCTTTAGCCGCATTCTTTTTTATTAAGGCCAACGCTTGAATAAGAGCATCGGGCATTTTTTCTATACCAATGTTAAAATTTTGCCGACTACGCTCAGTTTGTGCTCCCCAAAGTGCGGTTTTTGGAACGTTGATTTCTCCCATAGAATCCTGTTCGATACGAAATGACATTCTTTTGCCTCGCTCTCTTTCTTTGTTTACTATCACTATACTGTAAACGAATCACGATTTACAGTATAATTCCTTTATTTTCGGAAAAGACAGAAAAAAATCAGCAATCCTTTCGATCACTGATTTCTATGTTTAATTTTTGGTTTTTCCTTCATTACTGTGTCTGTATCCATAAGCAAAATAAATGATAAAACCTAACACTAAAGCTATTGCGAAAGCTTTCCATGTTGCTGCTTGTAATTGTAACATCAACCCAATACTCACAATGACCAATAAAATCGGGACAAGAGGTACAAACGGAATTTTAAATTCTCCCGGTTTTGGCTGTCCTGCTACTTTCCTTAGGCGAATAATACCGATCGCCATCACAATCAAGTACATCAATGTTACAATATTCGTCAACTCAGCCAATAGCTCCATCGGGACAACTCCAGCGAAAATCATCGTACATATTCCAGCAACATAAGTTGCATTTTTAGGTGTCCGATTTTTTTCATCTATTTTACTCATAAATTTCGGTAATAGTCCGTCTTTACTAATGGCATAAATAATTCTAGCCAAACTGTACATCATCGAAATTGTCACTGTTAAAAGAGTCAAAATCGCCCCAACAGAAATGATACCTGCCACACCATCACGTTGAACAAAGCGCATCGCAAACGCCACTGGATCTTTCACACCTAAAACATCAAATGGCACGATCCCAGTCAAAACTAACGTTACAATCACATACAAAACAGTCGCAATGATAATCGATCCAATAATTCCTTTAGGAATATCTTTTTGCGGGTCTTTCACTTCTTCCGCTGTCATACTTACTGCATCAAATCCTAAAAAAGCAAAAAAGACAACAGCAGCGCCACTTACTACACCTGAAAAGCCAAATGGCATAAACGGCTGCCAATTATCTGGTTTCACATAAAAGATTCCAACCACCAAAAAGAGCGCAATAATCCCAAACTTAACAAATACCATGACATTATTTAAGCGTAAAGCTGTTTTTGCCTCTAATGATACCCAAAATGTAACCGCTAAAAGAACGAGCATCGCAATCAAATCAACATAAGTACCCTTTGCTGGATTGTAAGCGCCACTCAATGCTTTGGGTAAATCCACACCCAGACTATTTAAAAATCCATGAACATAACCCGACCAACCTGAAGCCACTGAGGAAACGGCTAGAAAGAATTCACAAATCACTAACCACCCCGTCATCCAAGCGACAAGTTCTCCAAAAACAACATACATATAGGCATATGGCCCACCGATTGCCGGGATTCTTGATGCAAATTCCGCATAACATAATCCAGCTAAAACAATGGCTCCAGCCGCAACTAAAAATGAAAGCGACAGTGCCGGTCCTGCATATTGTTCAGCTGCAACGCCCGTCACTACAAAAATCCCAGTTCCAACAATCGCACCGATCCCAAGCATGATCAGATCCATTGTTTTTAACTCTTTTTTCATTGAACTTGGCTCACTTGAAACCGCCGTCAGCTCTTTTTTACGAAACATTGACATTTCTTTTCCTCCAATAAAAATCATTCCATCTTATCATGTGAATAATCGTAAAATTTCCTCATAAAAATAAGCGTAAATATGACATTTACGCTTTCATATACCCTAAAAGAATACCACCAAAAATAACGAATAAGCAACCTATAATAACATATCTCATTTCTTTTTTAGACTTGCTCTCACCTAGTAGATAAATTCCACCTAAAGTTGAAATAATAATTCCCATTTGGGACAATGAGAAGCTGATTGCCAAACCAATTTGACGCATTGTCAGCAACATACAAATATTTCCTAGCCCCCATAACAGACCACAACTCATATTTTTCCAAACGTAACGATCCAGTTTGACCTTTTTGAATGCAAAGAAGCTAGCACCAATCAACATGCCAATACTTTGAGGCAAAATGATCCCCATTGGGTCAAGCCCAGCTGCATTAATAATGATTGTATACGCTCCATAACCAATCGTTGAAAAAATCAACGCCCGTAGTCCTTTATTAAAATCAAACATCGCGTTTGTTGGCTTCACACTACCGTCGTCATCTTGTCGCGCAGTTAAATATGAACCTAAAACCAATAGACCTAATGCTATAAATCCTAGAAGGAAATCACGACTCCCTTTCCATTCATGAAAAAATACAGCTCCCGCAATTGTATTCACAATCAACTGCATTCCAGTTGAAACAGGCAACCCGACAGATACACCCAAATATTTCATCCCATGAAATTGTTGATTTTGTCCAACACTCCAAAACAAGCCAGATAAAATTCCAATCACAATCATTTGAACAGTGATTGCTGGCTGAACGACAAAATAAATAATGATTGAAAAAATCAAAGCGCCAATGGTCATACCAAGAGTCTGTTGATTGGCACTGCCACCAATTTTACCACTAACTAGACCAATACTGCCCCATGCAAACATTGGGACCAAAGCTACTAATATCTCCATAATCCGCTCCTATCAAAATATGATAAACTAAGTCTAACAATAAAAACGTTTGCTATACAACTATAAGATATGAGAAAGTTCAATAAATTTTTTCTCATTTATTAGAAATAATGCCCATCTTTTCTTTCATGATAATAGCTTTCTACTCATTAATTCTATACGTAATCCTGATGATTTATACTAAAAAAAAGTGTTGAGAAATAATACGAACTTTCTCAACACAACTCTTTATCTTCTCTCATTGAAATAACTCAAAAACGGAAACAACAACTTCATCGTCGTTCCTTCTCCTTCGACTGACTCCATTGTCAATTGATGACCTAATTTGTCTGCTAGGCTCTTGGCTAAATATAAGCCTAATCCTGTCGAATGTTGTTCGCTTGTCCGACCATTTTCACCTGTAAATCCTTTATCAAAAATTCGACGCTGATCCTCTTTTGGAATACCAATTCCGGTATCTTTCAACGATAACCAAGCACCTTCTTTTGTACGTGATAACGTAACACTGATTTCACCGCCGGCCGGTGTATATTTAATTGCATTACTAACCAATTGTTTAAAAATAAACGCTACCCATTTTGCATCAGTCAGGATCATTTGATCGTTTCCTTCTATTGAGAAGCGCAAGTTTTTTTGAATAAAATAATTGCCTTGTGTCCGAATCACAGACTGAACGATTTCTTTTAGCGAATATTCCTGAATCAAATAATCTCTGGAAAAAGTATCTAGTCTAGCATAATAAAGAACTTGCTCCACATATTCATCGATTTTACCCAATTCATTTTCAACTAAATAATATTTTTTTTCTGGAATATCATCTTCGATCGACTGTAATATTAAATTTACAGCAGCTAATGGAACTTTTATTTCATGGACCCAGGAATCGATATAATCTTTTTGGTCCTGTTGATTATTGATTGCTTGTTGCATCTCTTGCTGATGCTCAACTAACAACCCATTGATATAATGTTGAACTAGTTTCTCTTCCGACTTTGAAGCTTCACCTAAATACTGTTCGAAAGAAGGTGGATGCTCAGAAATGTCTAAAGAACGCCACCACCGCTTTTTTAATGAATAATCAATTGTTAGAAAAAGGAGTAAAAATAACCCCTGTAATAAGACCAAATACCCAATTACTGAAAAATTCACTACCATATCTGGAGATAGCCATAAAATAAAACAAGTCACTCCTATAAAAAACAACCAGCCAATCAATAGAAGCCAATGATCTTTTAAATAATTACGAATCGTCATCTTCTTCTCCTATCTATGGTACGATGTATCCTTGTCCAACTTTTGTTTCAATATATCCTTCAAGACCAGCTTGTTCGATTTTTTTTCTTAAACGGTTGATATTAACGGTCAAGGTATTATCATCGACAAAACGCTCATCTTCCCATAACGCACGCAACAATTTTTCTCTCGTCAAAATCTTTCCATGCTTTTTAATCAAAATATACAGTAAGCGATATTCATTTTTACTCAAATCGATTACTTCACCATGGATCTCCATGCTACCATTATCCACATTTAGTGTAATGCCATTATGAGACATGATTTCACTGCCAACTTCTGAATAATTGTAAGAACGACGCAATAATGCATTGATTTTTGCAATCAATACATCGATTTGAAATGGTTTGGTGACAAAATCATCTGCCCCCATGTTCATCGCCATGATCATATCCATATTTGTATTTCGGCTAGAAATAAAAATAATTGGTATTTTAGAAATTTCACGGATTTTCTGACACCAATAATAGCCATCAAAAACAGGCAGATTGATATCTAGTAAAACCAATTGAGGATCTTCCTGCTGAAAATCTTCTAATACATTGTTAAAGTCAGTTGTTCCAAATGTATCAAACTGCCACTTTTGCAGTTCTTCACTAATCAGTTCACGAATTGTAGTCTCATCTTCAATAATCATGATCTTTGCCATTATTTCCCCTCCAGTTCTTTCTTTCTATTGTACCTTATCAGAAAGTCTTCGTCATTCATATAGGACTTTTAGCCGAGATTTGGAGTAAAAAAGAATCAAGAGCTTTCTTATTTCCTGCTTCTTAGTTCAATCACTTAAATTCTATACTTCCTGTTCGAAAATAGAACTTATTTACAAGTAAACACATTCCTAACGTTTTACATTCCATTCTTTAAATAATACTACAGCTTAATTGGATACTTCTAAATAAAAAAATAGCCTATAATTAATCTTTTTCAAGTAAATAAGATTAACTATAGACTATTTTTTAATCACTCAATATGGTTGTTTTTAAGAAACTACAGTCACATTAATTTTCGTTCTCTCGTATGAAATTTCGTCGATTACTGTCACCGATGACGTCCCGGGTTCCACTCCTATTATCTCTTTTGTTCGGTTTGTATTATCTGGATTATTCTTACCAAATGCGATTCGGTCGTTTCCTTTTTCGTAGAACACTTCTTTCGTTAAGCGGTATTCTTCTGGTAATTCATTAGCGGCTTGTGCTTCGATTTGATAGCTTTCGCCAACCTTTACCTTGACTTCCTTTTCTTTGACTATTGGCGCTGTCTTTTTATAGGGCACAAATTCAATCTCGTAAGTTTCTCCCTTTCTTCCTTTCATAAAATAATAAAGGTAGGTTAACTTTTCATTCGATAGCCTGCTCGTTTCCCACGTTGCATAGGACCGCCCATCTTTGTCAAACTGGCGTAATCCTACTCCGCCAACCCAATTAGTCGGATTCTCTAGGTCATTACTCTTTTCAAATGCGGCGAATCGCTTATTCGTTACAATCACATAGGGATTATTCACATCTACTTTACTGAAAAAATGATCTTGATCTAAATCATAATCAATTTTCCCAGTATACTTTTTACCTACGGTCAATTCATCCGCCTCTGCTTTAGTGTTCCCATAATCATCTTTATCCGCTACTACGGTTACATTAATTTTCGTTCTCTCATATGAAATTTCGTCGATTACTGTCACCGATGATGTCCCGGGATCCACTCCTATTATCTCTTTTGTTCGGTTTGTATTATCTGGATTATTCTTACCAAATGCGATTCGGTCGTTTCCTTTTTCGTAGAACACTTCTTTCGTTAAGCGGTATTCTTCTGGTAATTCATTAGCGGCTTGTGCTTCGATTTGATAGCTTTCGCCAACCTTTACCTTGACTTCCTTTTCTTTGACTGTTGGCGCTGTTTTTTTATACGGGACGAACTCTATCTCGTAAGTTTCTCCCATTTTCCCTCTCATAAAATAATGAAGGTAGGTTAACTTTTTATTATATGGATTACTCGTTTCCCATGTAGCATATGACCGTCCATCTTTGTGAACCTGGCGCAATCCTGCACCACCAAACCAATTAATCGGATTTTCTAGGTCTTCGCTCTTTTCAAACGCAGCGAATCGTTTGTTCGTTATAATCACATAGGGATTATTTAAATCTACTTTACTGAAAAAATGATCTTGATCTAAATCATAATCAATTTTCCCAGTATACTTTTTACCTACAGTTAATTCATCCGCTTCTGCTTTAGTATTCCCATAATCATCTTTATTACTTACATTCACAGTGAATTCTGACCGAAAAAGCCCATCTTCAGTGACAGCAGAAATAGTCGTTATACCAGAGACTAATCCTGTAAGATTTCCCTCTTCTGTTATTGTCGCCACAGCACTATCCGAACTCTGCCATTTAAACTTTGGATTCGTAGCATTCTTTGGTTCTACCGTAGCTGACAATTGGATTGTTTCGCCTAAATTAATTGTTTTTTTTGTAGAATCAATCTTAATTCCTGTAACTGGAATTTTTTTCTTTACAACCTTGACCTTGCAACTAGCTATTTTATTGCCATCCTTAGTTTTAGCAGTCACTGTAGTTGTTCCTTGTCCAATACTATTCGCTGTAACTTTTCCATTTTTGTCTACACTTGCAAAACTTAGACCTAAACTGGTGATAGAGCGGCTCCATTCAACATCCTTATGTGAAGCATTTTCTGGAGTAAAAATTGGAGTCAAGTTTATCTCTTCGTCCCACTCAAGCGTGATCTCTTTATGGTTTAATTCTATATTTTCTAAAGGAATATATTTGTTTTCTTCTAAGAGATAATTAATCATAGAGAATTTTTCTTTAGAGATTCTACTAGCACCCAATCTTGTTGTTTCATTACTATTATTTACGTAAAACCTCGAAACAACTCCACTGATTCGATTTTGGCTATCATAGAGCGGAGAACCGCTATTACCACCTGTTCCATCGAATAAGGAATAGATTGCCTCTTTTTCCCATGACGCTTTTCCCTCAATTGATTGGTCAATTTTTCTTGATTCTGTGTACATTGCCCCTTGGTACTCACCTGGATATCCTGTTAAAGTATAAATATCATCGCTATTTTCTTTATAATCCAACCCAAGCCAGCCAGTTTGCTTCCCAACAGGTTTATCTAATTTTACAAGTGCCATGTCCCAATAAACATCAGAATTTTGCAAGTACTTTTTCATAACATAAACTTTTTTAGCTGTTGAAAGTCCATACGGGTGTACCCCAAGATTCGTTGCAGGAGCAACATGTATTTTAGGTAAGAAACCTTTTTCTTTATTCCATACTGCATGGGCACAGGTCAATACCATATCCTCTGATATCAGAGCAGCACTCCCCCCACCAAAAAATAATGTTTCATGATTTTCATAGGCATATATTCTACTGATTGGCGTATAAGGAAATAGCTTTGTATTTTCTACTTTAATTCTATCATCTTCTCCTATAATTCCCAATTTTCGAGATCCCACCCTATTACTATTCATTGCTTCAAGAGTATCTGGCATATTATCCATAAATGTTTTATCGAACTGAACATCTTTTTGTTCCATTGTAGTCAGATCCACTTCAACAAAGTCATATTCTGATTCTGCATAACCGTTTTCAGCATTAAAAAAACTAAAACAAAAAAATAAAGAGCCAATAAAAATTACTTCCCAACATTTTCTTTTAAAATTATTCATTTCCCATTCTCCTTTTAATTCATTTTTAAATTATATTCATTCTCCCTTCCACCTTACATTTTAATATAAATTAGCTACAATTAATAATCTTTTTTTATTCCATTTTATTTTTTTAAAAAAAATCAAAAAACAAAAAAAGATTATTATATTCCTTTTATAATTAGTATTATTAACTACAATAATTTTCTTATCAAAAAAATTTATTTATATTTACCTATTCCAACACAGCAACTCCACTATCTGATATTGCTTTTCCAATAAACAAAAAAACACCATCTAAAAGTAAAATGGTCATATTCACGCCAAAAAAGATCGATAGTTTTTCGATCCCTTGGATTTTTTCTTTTGTTCTAAGAATTAAATATAAAATAAAATTACTACCATATGTGAAAATCGTCAGTACTATAATAAGTTCTATCAACATTGTTTTGTTCCCCACAGGTCTATTATTTGTATGCCCTTTTATTTTACGCCATTTAACGTATTTTTCAAAGGAAAGAATCGTATACTTCAATGACTGATACATTTCAAAAAATAAACGTTCCTAATTACTCCCTTTGATTCCTTCTATGTTAAAATTAAAACGAAATAAAGACGTTAGGAGCAATAACTATGAATGATTTGATCAAAGAAATTAATGATTTCCGAGATGAACGAAATTGGCGACCTTATAACACACCAAAAAGTTTAGCTATTTCCATTTCCTTAGAGGCCTCTGAATTGCTAGAAAACTTCCAATGGTGTTCCAGTGAAGAAGCAGTTTCAGCCACTTTTGAAAATATCCAAGAGGAGCTAGCAGATGTGCTCATTTATTCCCTCATGCTCGCTTCTGATTTAGAATTAGATGTTTCCACAATCATCCGTGAGAAACTTAAAAAAAATGCGTTGAAATACCCTGTAGACCCTAATTCATCAAATAATGATCCCTATCTCTTAAAATGATTTCTTATTTTATTTCTCTATTTGTAAGCATTCGACACAAAATAATCTACTATTTTTAGCTTTACGAACAGAGATACTTTATTCGAGAAAAGAAATAATCTCGTTGCATAAGTAATTTTTTTCCAACACTTTATTGACCCTAAAAGGGTTTTCCTATAAAATGGAACTTAGATAGAAACGAATACGGTAAAAAAAAAGCACTTCATGATTTAGCTACCAACTAAATCATGAAGCCCTGAACAGTCAGTGAACACCTGACCAATCAAGTTGCTTAAGCCAATATTTATACATTGACATCTTCCATTTTACTCAATTTTGACAGAAATTTCTAGACTTTTGTGCTAGTTTTTTCTGACGTGAAGATCTTTATGCTTATTTATTGAACTTACAACGGCGTTGGACATGTGTCCGACGCCGTTTTTTGTCTATTCGTTTCTATCTAAAGGAATCACTGTTTCGCTTTTAAAATTATAACATAACAGTCAACCAACCATTGACTAAACTAAATGCTGATCCCAACCAGTCATTTACCCATTCTCCTGGATAATTCAAAAAGTGAACAGTGATTCTTTAAAACAATAGTCCATTACTACTCCCAAGTATTCTTTAAGAAAACACAATGAGTAACATCGATGTAACCTTTTCTTGACACTTCCTTTTATACAGATGTCATTGTTTGCATTTTCTTATTGGTGACTATTAGACTAGGAACGAGCGTTAGAGCTTGTTCCTAGTTTTTTTTTGCAAAATATAAGGCATCTAGTCTTTTACTATCAAAACGATCTGTTAAATCAACGAAAAATTCTCTTTGCCACTTTTGCGTTGCAGCTGCTGTTTTATTCAATTCCTCAACCCAATTTGGGTAAACACGCATCGCCATTTTACCTTTTATTTCACCTTGACTTAGAATACGTTTTTTGATAAGAATTTCTTTAGGAAAAATAAATTGTCCGATTTTTTCTTGATCAAACACGGTAATTACAAGTTTATCTGGTGCAGTTGCAGCCTCGTATGGCTGATTATTATTCTCAACATCTTTTTCCCAGAATACTACAAAATATCCAGCTTTTTTGGGTGTGATCTTTGCTTTTCTACTTCTAAACGTTTGTTTTCCTATTGAAAAGGTGACTCCTTCATACTCCCTATTTTGTTCTTCTATAAAGAGGTTTTCTAGTGTTGCAGTAGTAAATTTGCCAATATTCTTTTTTAGATAGTCCAACGATTCCATTATGTAACTCCTTTCCTAAAAATTTTAATTGGTCTAAGTATCACTTCGAAGCCAAATGTCGTACAAAAAAGAGTAAACTACACTTTTTCAGGTGCGTCTACTCGCTTATTTCAACGTTATACATTAATGAGTAACCAATCAATTAAATAATTCTTTGTGAAATCGACCATGTTTCATATTCTGGCATATCAAAAATATATTTTTCTCTGTGCGTTTTTTTGTAATCTTTTTCAATCAGTCGAATCGTATCGATTGCTGTATCATTTTCTAACGCATATCCATTAAAAATATAAAAAATAACCAATGTACACTTTTCATCTATTGCCATCAATTTAGGTAAGGTCAAAGCCAATGTTTCTGCATTTATTTTTTCAACTAACCGATTTGCTTCTTCTGATAAATCTTGGTAATAATCTATAAACTCCTGATCGATCTTGATTGTTTGGTCTACTGTCGCAACATACTCTTTTAACTGAATGTTCCATAAAAACGCATCCACACTATTTCCTCCTACTCATACAACCGTTAAAATACTTTTGCTTTTAGTAGCTACCTAATCGGTTTCTATTACTATCTTCTATTAAGATAGCACACGCAACCCATTTTTTTCCATTAAAACGTCTATTATATTTGTATCACTAACTTTTACTATTGTTTTACTTCACTTTATTCTTATAGTATTGCTTGATATACCCATCGATTTTACGTAATTGAACTGATTCGATATGCGGTCGCTTAATAAAATAAAAACTCCGTTGATACTCCTGACTTAATGACTGCCATTTTATTTTCTTAGTTAGTGCTTTTTTTGAAATAATAGACTGCCCAATTCCTTGTTCTAAACATCTGACGATCATCTCATTATTTTTGATGATCATTTTTTGAGGATTTAAGTTATGTTCTAAAAAATAGCGCTCCGTATAATGAAATACACCAGAGTTATCTTCTCGAACCAACCACAACGCCGTAGAAAAATCCCCAGCATGGACTAATTCATCCGATATGATTTCTTCTCGAAGTATCGAATCTGTTATCAACGGTTTTTCAATAAACCCAAAATGCGCTTGATGTTTTTCAATTCTATCTAATACTTGTTCGGAGTTATCCATCTCTAAAACAAACGATACTTGCGGAAATTGTTGAATTAATTGAACCATCAATTCAGGTAGATAATATACAGCAAAAGAATTCGAGGCGATAATTCGACAGGTTTCTCTGGGAAGCGTTTGAACCCGTAATGCTTGTAAGACATCTTCCCAGTCATCAGATAAATTAAGTAAATGATGATACAAAATATCTGCTTGCTTCGTCGTGATAACCTCTTGACGCCCATTACGAACAAATAATTGAATATCTAGCTCCTCTTCTAACTGCTTTATCTGATTGGAAACGGCTGGTTGGGAAATAAATAAGTGAACGGCAGCTTTTGAAAAATTTTTTGTTTCATAAACGACTCGAAATGTTTTCAGTAATTTAAACATAGAGACCCCTTCCATACGTTTTCGTTATAAATATTATTCTAACTATTTATTTCTCAAATGCAAATTATTTCGTTATACTTGATTCAGAGATAGATAACTAAAGAAAGAAGATGAATAATCTAGTGAAAGATACTCATACAAAACAAACTTATTTTACAAGCGTGAAGGTCATTTTACCTGGCTTGTTAACAGCGTTCATTGTTGCTGTGATTAGTAAGGTCGTTGCAATTTGGCTCCCCACTTTAGGGGCAGCAACTATTGCTATTTTACTTGGTATTTTGCTTGGTAATACTTTTTTGAAAAACCCAATTTTAGAGAAAGGAACAAAAATAGCAGAAAGTAAGCTATTAGAATTTTCTGTTGTATTGTTGGGTGCGACTGTCACCTTTCAAACAATTGCTCAGATTGGCCTTAAAGGTGGTATTTTCGTTCTTCTGCAAATGGGGCTAACAATAGTTGCGTCGTACGTACTTGGTAAAAAAATGCAGTTTTCAGACAATATGTCCTTATTGATGGCTGGAGGAAATGCCGTTTGTGGCTCTTCAGCGATTGCTTCAATCGCGCCTGCTATTCATGCAAAAGAAGAAGAGAAAGGACAAATCATTACATTAGTTAATTTATTGGGGACTATTTTGATGCTGTTGTTGCCAATTATTGGCGCTATCGTTTATGGAACTGACATCCTAACCAAAAGTGCTTTGATTGGTGGAACGTTGCAATCAGTCGGACAAGTCGTTGCAAGTGCCAGCATGATCAATGGGCAAGTTGTGGAGCTTGCTATGCTATTCAAAATCATGCGAATCATGTTACTCGTTTTTGTTGTTTATCTGTTTAGTAAGTTTAAACAACAACAATTCCCGACTTCAACAGCTACGGAAACTGTTCCACAAAAAAAGAATACCGCATTACCTTGGTACGTTGTAGGATTTGTACTATTTTGCATCATCAATAGTCTGGTTCATTTACCTGCTGAATTAAGTCAAACTGCTCACTTCTTTAGCGGTTGGTTCGAAATCACTGCTTTAGCCGCAATCGGACTGCGTTTAGATTTTCAAAAATTCTTCAAAGAAGGAAAACGTTTCTTGATTTACGGACTATCAGTCGGAATTATTCAAGTCGTTTTAGCTATCGGTTTGATCTTTTTATTAGGGCTGTGATCTATGAAGAAAAAGGATGTCTTCGGCTTTGTTTTGAGGTGATGTTTAAATAGCCAGCCGTATAAAGGTGAACATAAAAACCAGCCAAGATTTTGCTTCTTGGCTGGTTTTTTATGTGAAAGTAACAGTTCTATTGTAATACCAACAGAACGCGATCACTTATTCTCTGTGCTTTGGATCTATTTTATTTGATCTCTTGTTTATCATCAACATGGGATTTAAACCCTACATAAGATTTATTTCCACTTAAATTAAGTACAAATAACACAATCACCAATGATAAAATCGAAACAGATAATAGCAACGTTTGAACTGCATCTCCATGCAATACCATCAACTGTCTTAAAATAGCCGTAATACAAATCAGGATCAAATACCTAATTGGGATATGATGACCTTCTTGAATATAACGAATCACCATCATAATAAATTCAAATAACATAAAAAATGCCACAACTTCCTGCATTACGATCGATAAATTTTTAGGTGTCATTGGTTTACTGATAAACGTACTGATATCTATCAATTGCCGAATCATAAAAACTAAAATAAGTAGAGCAAGTACGCCCAAAACAACATCCAACACCCAGTTGACATATTTTTTCATGATGCCAAATCTCTGATCTTCTTTCATTTTCGTCCTCCTTTCGTTTCAAGAGCTGAACCATTTTGTTCAAAGCCTAGCGAATAAAACTAGATAACACAATACTGTTGTATCCGTCTGTCTAAACCATTTGCTACTCTTTCTCTATAAGAATAATATATCATTTTTTTTACACGATGTAAAAATCTAAATCTGAAAATACTGGTCTAAAACATGCCACACATACGATTGTTTAGAATGTTAATGGAAGAATTTGAGTAATGAATACAACTAAAGCCCCAAGCATTTTAGGATCACGTATGTTATTTTTAAAGTATAAAGTTTGGAGGAATTATGTTTATGAACAAAAGATTAGATGGGTTTCACTTAAAATGTATTGCGATCGTTGCTATGTTGATCAACCATATAGGTAATGGATTTAAGCTATATGAGTATTCAGATCAGTTATTTTTCTTTACAGAATTTATAGGCAAACTAACATTTCCGATAATGGCCTACTTGTTGGTAGAAGGATTTCATTATACACGGAATGTAAAAAAATATGCTGCTCGACTTGGTTTCTTTTGGCTTGTTTCAATCTATCCATTTCATGCCTTGTTCTATCCAGGGTATCCGTTTAGTTGGACCGAGTTAGTCAATAATATATTCTTTACACTTTTAATGGGTCTTATTTTGATTACTTTATATGATAGAACCAAAAATACAGCTGTTCATATTGTATTGGTCCTTTTCTTTTCCCTTGCAACAGTGATGTCTGATTGGAATTTAATTGGCGTATTGATTATTTTTGGATTTTATCGGATTCAAAATGTTAAACTAAAGAAAATTATCCCACCGATTTATGCTACGCTTTTTCTGTTTTTATTGATGTTGATTGTTTATTTCATTTCTCCAGATTCAGTACCGTTATACGTATTGTTCTCAGGCTTTGGTATACTTGGAACTATTCCACTGCTTTTGAATTACAATGGGAAACGTGGCTATTCACCTAATTGGGTTAAATGGGGGTTTTACTTATTCTATCCAGTTCATATGATTGTGCTTATCTTACTACGCAGCATGCTCTAATGTCACCATTAAAAAAAGCGAAAAATCAATAACTGATTTTTCGCTTTTTCCTATTTTCTTAAATCATTCCAAAAGCAATCACGATTGCCGCAAATATATTATTTAAAAAGTGAATCGATATACTGATTTCCAAACGTTGTGTTTTATAATAAGCCAACGACATGATCAAGCCCATCAAGCCATAAATCAAAAAGCTAATAAGATTCGTGGGGCCATGAAGCAATCCAAATACGATTGAACTAATTGCAATGGCGATTATCGGGAATTTTTCCAACCAATAACCAATGATCCCCGCTCTAAAAACGATTTCCTCCATAATCGGTGCAGAAACACCAATCAATAATATAATCAATAAAGGATTTTCTCCTGTGAAGATCGTTTGAATCGCAGCATCATTTGCAGTGCTTTCAGCACCTTGAGTATTCAGTAAAAGTGTTCCACCAATTGCAATCACTCTAGCTAAAATAAAACCACCAATAATAATTCCAATATTTTTTTTAGTCAAAAAATCGAATTTTAAGTTCAAAAACCCTAGCTTCTTTCCTAAAAATAGTAATAACCAAATATTGCCGATAACCATTAACATCAATAGAATTGATGTTACTAAAGATAACTGTGCATTCCCCATCGCTAACGAGGCACCTTTTGCAAAACCAAATACTGTCATAGCAATTTGGCTGACTAAAAATAAACCAATCAAAACAAAAAACCTTTTCACATATACCATTCCATTACTCTCCTTTTCACATAAAATATTTTTGTCTACTATTTTATGATATCAGAGCAGCGTTACTTAGTAAAATAAATTTGGAAATAATCAGAATGGATTTCTTATTTAGCAACTCGTTTCCCATCTTTGTAAGCATAAACTCGGCCTAATGAATCTTTTGCTACATATTGGTAATGCTTCTGTCCACTAAAGCTACGAGGCGCTGGGCCACCTTTTGGTACAAGGACTACTTTGTAGGCTTCTAACCGTTTTGATACCCCAGCTGTGCCGGCTTTATGCGCCGTTGATTTGCTATCCTCTGCTTTGTTTTTTGCTCTTGACCAACCTAACCAACCATAGTCTTGGGCATGCACACAATAATACATATCATACTGCTGTGCCAATTGCCCTTTCAAGGTAAACTCGACTGCCTCAACTCGCAAAGCACCACCAGCAGTTCCACCACGTCCAGCCTGATAAAAAATGGTTGTATTGCGTCCTTTTATCTTACGCTTAGAAACTCCAGCATTCTTCTCGTTTTCTGTTAACTTTTCAGATAACCAACCAATATTTTCAACATGCGTATTGATCGTGATCTCACTTGTGCCTTTAATGAACATTGCTTCCATTCGTTTTGATTCCCGCACTGACCCACTACCTGTACCAGTTGGCCCCATCTCACCTATCGTTCTCAATCGCTTATCTCTACTAAAACCAGTATCGCCATAATCTTGAATATGTGAACCAAATCGTAGATTTGTAATTGATGCAGCTTCTGTTTTCACCCCAAATGAAAACAAAATACCAAAAACAAGAGCAGTTACCACAAACATTTTCTTTTTCACTTTAAAACCAGCTTTCTTTTTATAATTTTTTTCTAATCATATCGATTATATCATTTAGCTATATTAGAATATAACTAATAATCAAAAATATGTATAAAAAAACATTCTTTTCATGAGAAAAGAATGTTTTTTAGTTACTATTTAGCTAAAGCACCTTTAGCTTGGTCAGCTAATGCAGTAAATGCTGCTGCATCGTTAACAGCTAATTCTGCTAACATTTTGCGGTTGATATCAATCTCTGCCAATTTCAAACCGTGCATTAATTTAGAATAGCTCAAGCCATTCATACGAGCTGCTGCGTTGATACGTGCAATCCATAATTTACGGAAATCACGTTTCTTTTGACGACGATCTCTGTATGCATAACTATAAGATTTCATTACTTGTTCTTTTGCTGTTCTAAATAAAGTATGTTTTGATCCGTAATAGCCTTTCGCTAATTTAAGGATCTTTTTACGACGTTTACGGCTTACTACGCCACCTTTAACACGTGCCATGGTTAATTCCTCCTAAATATCTGTTGTCTCTATGAGTTATTTTAATTGCTAAGTTGTGACAAGAATTTTTCAGCGAGCTTCATGAGCTAGCTTTTTATTTCATTCTTGCTAATTGTTGACGAATACGTTTGAAATCGCCTGATGAAACCATTCCTGCTTTACGCAATTGACGACGTTGTTTTTTTGTTTTACCGTGGAAACGGTGACTTGTAAACGCACGGAATCTTTTTAACCCGCCGTTACCAGTACGTTTGAAACGTTTTGCTGATCCGCGGTGTGTTTTTTGTTTTGGCATGACTAATTTTCCTCCTACATTTTCATTTCGCATACCGTTCAACCAAATTAGTAAAAAAAGTTGAACTAGCATCCTAAAAAAATTTGATTAACTAGTTATCAGCTTGTTAGCTTAATTTTCATTCTTCGGTGCCAGCGTTAAGAACATGCTGCGTCCGTCCATTTTCGCTTTTTGTTCCACTGTAGCAATATCTGCAGTTTCTTCCGCTAAGCGATCAAGAACTTTCTGACCAATTTCTTTGTGGGTAATGGCACGGCCTTTGAAACGGATCGAAGCTTTCACTTTGTCGCCTTTTTCTAAGAATTTACGTGCATTACGAAGTTTTGTATTGAAGTCATTTACGTCAATCGTTGGACTTAAACGAACTTCTTTAACGTTGATCACTTTTTGTTTCTTGCGAGCTTCACGCTCTTTCTTTTGCGTTTCGAAACGGAATTTACCGTAATCCATAATTCGCGCAACAGGAGGTTTCGCAGTAGGTGCTACTAGAACTAAATCCAAATTGGCAGTTTCAGCAATTTGTAATGCTTCTACTTTTGTTTTTACTCCTAATTGTTCTCCGTCTTGTCCGATCAAACGTAACTCGCGTGCACGAATGCCGTCGTTCACCATCATATCCTTTGCTATGGTCATTCACCTCCAAGTTTTTTAAGAGAAAATCATCGCTGAAACTCTTTTCTCCAAAGTCTGCTATTGTGAAAAACACAATAAAAAACAGGCTCTGCATACAGATCCCGCGATTTTTGGACTTATATCGAATAATATAAGAACTCCAATATCTAGCCCAGTGACACTGTCAGCTAAGGCGAGAAGCGGGTGCTTCTGCTTTCATTTCTCAACTTTATTAGTATATGATATTTTTTTTCTTTTGTCAATACTTTTTTAGCCAACACAGAACCAACCACCTGATTACTTCTGTGTTGACTGCTGTTCTTTTTATATTTTACTTTCCAATTAGCTCTTCTATTTTTATCAATACCCCATTTTCATCATTCGACAAAATAATTTCTTTTGCAGCGACTTTAACAGTGGGATGGCCATTGCTCATGACATAACTATAGCCAGCATGTTTCAACATTTCCAAATCATTTCCACTATCACCAAACGCAGCGATTTCATGATTTTTGACTCCCCACAGCTCTTGTAATTTCATTAGACCATGCGCTTTATGAATTCCAGGAATAATGAGATCCACATCACCATGACCACTAGACACTGGGATGACTTTATCCCCCAATGCCGCATGTAGCTGTTTTAGTACGTCTGTCACTTGTTCAACAGGAAAACTCAATGCAAATTTAAACAACGTATCATCTTGTACATCCAACAAACTCGGAACTTTTTTTAATCGATGATAATATTTTTTGCCGTGATCAACAAATGAAGCAGGCTCATTTTCAGCAATATAAGCACTGTTTTTTCCACATAAAATCGTATGACCTTGATCAAAATCTGCTAAAATAGTTAGGACTTCATGTATTACGTTATGATTGATTTCACCAGTAAATACTTCTTTTCCTTCACTTACAACAAACGCACCGTTTTCCGCTACAAATGATAATTCATCTTCAATTCCTGGAAAAAAAGATTTTAACTGATAATATTGATTGCCACTAGCAATCACAAACCGAACGCCTTGTCGTTTCATTTCTTGGTATAATTCATTAAACTTTTCTCGGTCATAGTCTTGTTGACTATTCAAAAATGTTCCATCCATATCTACTGCAATCATTTTAATTGTCATTTTTCTATTTCCTTTCAGTTTAGTAATCCAAAATGTTTTAACCCAAAACAAATCCCATCATCCATATGTGACTTTGTAACAAAATCAGCGTGTCTTTTGACATAGTCTGAAGCATTGGCCATTGCAATAGCTGTATGCACTGCTTCAAACATCCCTAAATCATTGTTTCCATCACCAAAAGCGTATGTCGATACATGGCTCAAACCTAAGCCTTTGATTACTTGTTGAATACCCGATTTTTTTGACTGACCATTTAATACAACAGCTAATGAATACGGACTGTCTCTAAAAAAAGTAAATGTGTCAGTGAATTCTTGTTGATACAATGAATCCTTTGCTTCTTCTTCTGAAAAAAGATAAAGCATATAAATCTCATGTTCCTTATGGAAATGTGCAGAAATTTGTGGCAGCGGTGCATGATCTAAATGATACAATTTTTTCATGCTTTCATTCTGGTAACATGTTGCATACTCTTCTTCTGTATAACAAGCTAATGAATGACCCAAGTCTTTAGAAAATGCCATCAACTTTTGAATCGCGTTTAGCGGTATTGCATGTTTTGAAACAACTTCATTTTTCACTACATTGAACTGTCCATTTAAACTGACATAAGAATCAATCGGTGTGCCCTTTGTGATTTGCTTGATTTCTTTTGGTGAGCGTCCACTAGCAACCAGTGGCAAAATGTTATTCTTCTTTAACTGTAAAATCGCTTGATGATTTTCTTTTGGGATCATGGAATTTTTATCTAGTAATGTTCCATCTAAATCAAAGAAGACAAGTGCTTTATACGTGTTCATGGCTCCCCCTTTTTTTGACTTAACTTACTGTCCATTGTACTATACTTCTTAGTAAAATCAGAAAAAAACTTTACTCTATTTTAGAAAAACAATTTCTTGCTTGTCTAAATAGAATAAAGTTAAACTTTTTATTTTTCATTAACTAATAATTAGTGAACTATTTCTAGTAACTAGAAATTTCCTAGAAAAAGACAAATGATCGACTGAACGCTATCTCTATCTTATATACCCTAGGCTAACCCTGTAGTTCCTACAGTTTTCTTTATTACTTACGTGTGGTTTCTTTTAGTCCTTTTATCAATACTTGAATACTTGCTGCGGTTTCTGGATCATGTAATCCTTTTTGCTCATTGATATCTTGTGTGAACATTTGACTTACCTGTGTATTATCTGAATGTTCAGAACATTTTCCACATGCTGAAACTTTGATTAATCTCTTGTTATACCAGGATGCTTTGTATTCTAACTTTGAAACAAATAAAGCCCAAGAAACATCTGAAACACCACGATACAATTTATTATTTCTATAAACATCTGCTTGGTGGATGTCTTCAATACAAATCAAATCATACTTTCTAATAATCTCTGTAGTGATCTTATTAAGAAAATCGACTCGTTGATTCATTAATTTTTCTCGCATTTTTGCAACTTTAAGCTTTTGTTTTTGGTAATTTTTTTGCTGTGAAAGATCTGTTCCTTTTACCTTTGCAATTTCTTTACGCCTCTGCAATTTTCTTTCTTCTCGAGTGATCCGTTGTTCAAATTCCTTTGTGTATTTATCATTATCGATACGATTTCCATTTGATAATACAGCAAATTCTGAAGCCCCTAAGGTTATCCCGATTGCCGAATGAGTCTTCTCTATTATTGGAATTTCTTCCTCACACAAGATTGAAACAAAGTACTTATTGCTTTTAGTTAAAGAAATCGTTACTGACTTTATTTTCCCTATTACTGGACGATGCATCTTCATTTTCAACAATGATTTCAATTTGGGTACTTTTAAATATTTTTCGTCAATAATTTTAACTGTCCCATTTTGATTGTTCGTTGTATAAGAGGAAACTGAATCCTTTTTTTGCTTTAATTTAGGAAATCCAACTGATTTTTCTCTATAAAATTTTTTAAATGCGCGATCTAAATATACTTGTGCATTTGACAACGCTAAACTGTCTACCTCTTTTAGACAAGGATGCTCTTTTTTATACTGAGCAGGTGTCGGCAATTTAACTTTTAAATCAGGATTTTCTTTCAATTCTTTATACAATTGGACTCTTTCCTGCAATAGAAGATTATACACCAACCGAACACAAGAAAATGTTTTTTTTATAAACTCTTCTTGTACTGAAGTAGGGTAAAGCCTATATTTATACGCTTTTAACACCTTCATAAAATACCACCCTACCAATAAAAAGCTGAGCGGGCTCGCTTAGTCTCGACTGAAAAATAGGAAAATCTGTTTGTGACGCTTTTTGTCACAGGCAGATTTTATCTTTTTTCCGAGAGACTAGCCCGTAAAGCTAGATTGAATAAAAAGCTGAGTAAGACGCCTAGCTCTTGAGCAAGTTAGGAAATAGATTTAAAGATGGTTTCTATCTTTCACTCTATTTGTCTACTTGTCGAGAGAGTTGTCTCATAAAGCTAGATTAGATAAAAAGCTGAGCGGGCTCGCTTAGTCTCGACTGAAAAATAGGAAAATATGTTTGTAACGTTTTTTGTTACAGGCAGATTTTATCTTTTTCCGAGAGACTAGCCCACGAATCTTCTTAAACATGATTACGTCACAATGAAAACTTGTTCTTTCATTTCAATTTTTAAAAATGCTAGCTAAGAAAAAGCACTACTTTTTCCTAGCTAGTATTTCATTTGCCAAAACTACTCGTGGTTTGCTCTAGCTTTTTTTTCTTCAATTTTTTTACGATAACCGTCAACTTCATCTTCAGAACAATACACATAATGTTCTGGTGTGATTTCTCTTAGTTTACGTTCTTTATTGTCTTCTGGTTCTGGTTTATACACAATACGTTTACGAGTACGTTCGTAATCTGGATCTGGTAATGGAATAGCTGATAACAAACTTTCAGTATACGGATGTACACCAAAGTTATAGACATCATCACTAGAACCCATTTCCAATAATCTTCCGCTGTGCATAACGCCGATACGGTCACTAATATGTTTTACCATTGATAAATCATGGGCAATAAACAAATACGTCAACCCAGCATCTTTTTGTAAATCTTGCAATAAATTGACTACTTGTGCTTGAATCGAAACATCCAATGCTGAGATTGGCTCATCACAAATGATAAAGCGTGGATCAACAGCTAATGCTCTAGCAATCCCGATACGTTGACGCTGACCACCTGAAAATTCATGTGGATAACGTGTTCCATGACTTGGATCAAGACCAACGACTTTTAACAACTCGTTGACTTTTGATTCACGTTCAGCTGCATCTTTTGCTAAATGGTTGATGTCGATTCCTTCTGCAATGATATCATTCACTTTCATTCTAGGATTCAACGAAGCATAAGGATCTTGGAAGATCATTTGCACTTCACGACGAAATGCTTGCATCGCTGATTTTGAACGAATTTTACTGATGTCATCTCCATCAAAGATGATTTCGCCACCTGTTGGATCATATAAACGAATCACGCTACGACCAGTAGTTGATTTACCACTACCAGATTCTCCAACCAATCCGAAAGTTTCACCTTCATAGATGTGAAAACTGATATCGTCTACTGCTCTAACTTCGTCAGGGCGTCCAACGTTAAAATATTGTTTTAGTCCTTTAACATCTAAAAGTACTTTTCTTTTTTCACTCATTATTTAACGCCTCCTGCAGTCGTATTATGGCGTTCAGCATAAATCGCCCAACGTCTTACAATTTCAGCTGGAGGGGTAATTTTTGGTGCTTGCGGTGCTAATAACCACGTTGCAGCTTTATGAGTTGGTGATACTTCAAAATACGGTGGTGCTTCTTCTGCGTCGATTTTCATTGCAAATTCATTACGCGGATAGAATGCATCTCCTTTTGGTGGATCTAACAAATCTGGAGGTGAACCAGGAATCGCATATAGCTTATCTTCGGTTCCTTCCATTGTCGGCATTGAGCCAAGTAGACCCCATGTATATGGATGTTGTGGGTTATAGAAGATTTCTTCTGATGTTCCCACTTCTACTAAACGTCCGCCATACATAACTGCTACACGATCCGCAACATTTGCTACTACACCTAAATCATGGGTGATAAAGATGATCGATGTGCTGATTTTTTGTTGTAAATCTTTTAATAGTTCTAAAATTTGTGCTTGAATCGTTACATCCAAGGCCGTTGTTGGTTCATCCGCAATTAGAACTTCTGGGTAACAAATCAAAGCAATCGCAATTACGATACGTTGACGTTGACCACCTGAAAATTGGTGTGGGTAATTTTTCAAACGTTTTTCAGCGTTTGGAATTCCTACTAATTTTAATAATTCTAAAGCTTGATCTAAGCCTTCTTTTTTCGACACTTTATTGTGTTTGATCAACGATTCAGCAACTTGTTTACCGATCGGCATTGTTGGGTCCAATGACGTCATTGGGTCTTGGAAAATCATCGCAATTTCTTTCCCACGAATGGTTTGCATTTGTTTTTCCGTTTTGTGTACGATATCTTCACCTTTAAACAGAATTTCTCCATTATCGATGTTTGCATTGCTGCTCAATAATCGCATAATACTTCTAGTAGTTACTGATTTACCACTACCAGATTCTCCTACGATCGCAAGAGTTTCCCCTTTGAACAATTCAAAGCTCACACCACGAATAGCATTTACTTTTCCAGCAAACGTATCAAAAGAAATCTGTAAGTCTTTTACTTCTAATACTTTTTCCATAGTCATTCACTCTACTCTTTCATCTTAGGATCGAAGGCATCACGTAGTCCGTCAGCTAACAAGTTGAAACAAATCATTACGACTGACAAGGTTACGGCAGGAATCCACATCAAATATGGAAGGAAACGGAACGTTTTATATCCTTCATTTAATAATGTTCCAAGTGAAGCGGTCGGCGGTCTTAATCCTAAACCGATGAAACTTAGAAACGCTTCGAAGAAAATTGCCGACGGGATACTGAACATCATTTGAACGATGATCACGCTTGAGATATTCGGCAAAATATGTTTGATGGCGATCTTCAAACGAGATTCACCTAATGTTTGGGCAGCTAAAACGAACTCTTGATCTTTTAATTTCATGGTCTGAGCTCGAACGATTCTAGCCATTGAAATCCAGTTGGTAATAACCATCGCTAATACGATAGAAAGAATACCTGGATCAAAAACAGTCAGCATCAAGATCATTACAACAAGGTTAGGAATTCCAGAAAGAACTTCTAAAACACGTTGCATTACTGTATCCACACGTCCGCCTAATAATCCTGAAATCAAACCGTATGTTACACCGATCGTAATATCAAGTAATGCCGCGATAAATGCAATCAATAATGAGATACGTGTTCCCATAAATAAACGACTTAAGACGTCACGTCCTAAACCATCTGTTCCAAGGTAAAAGTTCACATTATCAGGAACATTTGCTTGCGCATACTTATCGACCATTTTACCAGCTACATTTGCTGTACCGTTAAACCCGTTGATACTATCTAAAAACGGAATACGTGGTGGTAAGTTAATATAAGCAACATTTTGTTGTGTTGGGTCATGAGGTGAAACCCAAATTGTGATAATTGAGATAAAGATGATGATTCCTAAAAGGATCAAAGAAATCACGGCAGCTTTATTTTTTTTCAATCGACGCCAAGAATCTTGTAAAAAGCTTAATGACGGTGTTGCAATTCGCTCACGTTCTTTTGTTGTTGATGTATCCAAAGGTTGGAATTCATCTGCTGGTATTTCTTTAATTTTGTCTGGGACATTGTTTACGTCAACTATTTCCATTAACCTTTGGCACCTCCTGAAACACGAATTCTTGGATCAATCAATCCATAAAGTAAATCAACGATCAAGATTACGAAAACTAATAATGCAGAATATAAAATTGTTACTGCCATGATTGTTGGGTAGTCATTTGTCATGATTGATTTTACGAATTGCTCCCCGATACCCGGGATAGCAAAAATATTTTCTACAACTAATGATCCTGTCATCAAACCAACTGCTAGTGGTCCTAACAACGTAATCAATGGAATCAAACTGTTTCTAAGTCCGTGTCTAACGGCCACTTGCCAGCGGCTCAAGCCTTTAGCACGCGCTAACTCTACATAGTCACTATGTAAAACTTCAACCATTTCTGTTCGTATAAACCTAGCGGAATCGGCCATTGGACTCATAGCTAATGCGATTGTCGGTAAAATCGTATAAGCAAAACCATTCCACATTGCAATTGGCAATACTTTTAATTTCATAGCAAAGATATATTGTAATAATACCGCAAAGACGAAGTTAGGAATTGAACGTCCTAAAATTGCCATTAAAGTAGCCAATGTATCGACCCATGTATTTTGACGCATTGCTGCAATGATTCCTAGCAAAATACCTACTAAGGTACCAAAGATAATTGCTTGTCCACCTAATTGTACTGATGGTCCAATACGGCCAGCTAAAAGTTTCGCTACTGGTTGGTTTTTGAATTGGAATGAAATACCAAAGTCACCAACTAGAAGATTTTTTAAATAAATTCCATATTGAACGATGACTGGTTTATCCAATCCAGATTGTTTATTCAACATAGCAATTGTTTCTGGACTAAGTTTTTCTTGGTTGGTATAAGGAGTACCTGGTAATAATTGCATTAAGAAAAACGTAATCGTTGCGATCAACCACAATGTGATGATCATAAAGAAAACTCGTTTAAGAAAATATTTTCCAAAACTGTTCAAGAATGACACCTCCGAGATTATTTTGACTTCATCAGTGTTTTTCGATAAAGTAAGGATAGAAAATTAAGTAAGGATGAAGCACATGAAAAAATTAAAATGGCCTTTGATCACCTCAGCGGTCTCAAGCATCGGTATTTTCATTTACCTATTAATGAAGCAGTCACTCACTATCCGTTCTGTATCTGATACCTTCTTCATTGTTTCATTATTCTTTCTGATTATCGGGTTAGCCCTTTGGATCATGTCCTCAGGATTCTTTGATAATTTCCAACGTTTTATGAAAATGCATTTTCGTTTTAGAAAGAAGAACGAGCCGAAAGAATTTATTCCATTTTCAGAGATTGGCAAAGCACATCAGCTTTACTGGCTTGAAACTGGAGGTATGTTACTGATCGTCTCTATTGTTTCTTTATTATTTTACTTTTTATAAGCACAGATAGCAAGAGAGAGAAATATAAAATTCTCTGATTTTTGCTAACTTGCCCTAAATCTGAATAAATGGCGAAACAGAAGCAGCTCCTTTAGAAATAAGTTGAAATTCACGAAAATTGGAAACCCAATTTTCGTGAATTTCTTTTTATTCCCTTAAACCATTCGGTTCGTTGGAGTTGTTTGCTTCTGTATCGGCCACTTTTTTATTAGAACTAGTTCAGATTATTCTGAAATGTATGTCCATTTGTAATCGTATTGAGCACCTGCTGGATGGAAACCAACATCTTTGACTTTTTCAGCACGCAAGTGAGCTTCAGCTTTTTGATAAAGCGGGATCACACCCATGTCACCCATGATTGTTTTCTCTGCATCAACCATATTTTCCCAACGTTTTTCAGGATCATTAGCGTTTGTTGTTGACGCTTCTTTTACTAATTTATCATATTCAGGGTTGCTGTAGTGTCCACGGTTATATGGTACACCTGTTTGGAATAAATCTAAGAAACTACTTGGGTCTACATAGTCAGCTCCCCAACCGCCGATAACAGCTTTAAAGTCCCCTTTATTAGAACGATCTAAACGTACAGCGAACGGTACTGGGCTAACAGTTACTTTAGTTCCTTCCAAGTTTTCTTGAATTGCTCCTTGGATATATTCAACTGTTTTCTTAGAAGAATCTGCATCAGAAGATAAGATATCGATATCTAATGTTTTAATGCCTAATTCTTTCTTCGCTTTGTCCCAATATTCTTTTGCTTTTTCTTTATCAAATGCAATCTTATCATCTGCTGCTTCTGTAAAGTCTTCTTTTCCGTCTGGAGATTTAGCCATATCCGCTGGAACTAATCCTTTAGGTTCAACTGATCCGTCCCCTAAGATTTTTTCAACTAAAGATTTGCGATCGATTGAATAAGAGATTGCTTTTCTTAAATTTTCATTTCTATATGGTGAATTTTCGTCGATTTGATTTAATTCCATATATTGAGTTGATGCTTCTTTTTGAATTACAAGAGCTGGATCATTAGCTGCTTGTTGTGCTAATTCACCAGTTAAGGTTACATCATCAGCTTGTCCATCTTGGAATAAGTTATATGAAGTAGGTGCTTCTTTCACGACGTTCGTTTTTACTTCATCTAATTTTACAGAATCTACATCCCAATATTCTTTATTTTTCTTATATGACCACTCAGTATCTGTTCCTGCTCCATCAAAACCATCTAATACAAATGGACCATTATAAACTGAGTTATCACTATTTGAAGCATAGTCTTTACCATATTTTTCCACGATGTCTTTTCTTTGTGGGAAGAATGACGGGAAGGCTAATAGATAATCAAAATAAGGTGTTGCTTTTTCTAATGTAATTTCTAATTCATAATCACCTGTCGCTTTGATTCCTAATTCAGCTTTGTCTTTTTTACCTGCTGCGATATCTGCACCATTTTTTACAGATTCATAAAGGTAAGCGTACTCTGAAGCTGTCGCTGGATCAACTGTACGTTGCCATCCATAGACATAGTCTTCTGCTTTTACGGGTTTGCCGTCTGACCATTTAGCTTTTTCGTTCAGTTTGATTTTATAAGTAGTACCATCTTCACTGACTTCAGCTTCTTCACTAGCTCCGGCTGGTTCTGGTTTATTATCTAAGTTTAAACGGTAGATTCCTTCATATACGTTGTTTAGTGCAGTAAAGCTGATAACGTCTGTCGCTAACGATAAATCGGCACTTGGCATTTCTTGTAAAACATTGACACGGAAAACTTGCTCGCCGCTTGGTTTACCATCGGCTGCTTTTGAGCTGCCTGAATCGTCTGTTTTTGTACCGCCGTTACCACATGCTGCTAATGTTAAACTAAATAAAGTGATGAATCCAAAAGCAAATGACTTCTTTAACTTCATTCTATTTTCCTCCCTAAAAGACCCAAAGTATTTTCTGAAAAATCAGAATTTAATAATTATTTATTGTACTGAGGTATAGTTTACAATTTTTAAATTAAAAAATCAAGAAAAATCTTATTTTTTCTTAATACTTACATCATGGAATTATCTCTTCATTAGAAGTGATTTCTTAGAAATAGCCATAAAAGCGACTGTTTTCTTATATAAAAGTATGTTAGATTAATAATGGAAGAATCAGACATGCGTGGAACGAGTTTGTGCTTGTCCATTAAAATTAATAAAAAAAAGTTTTTTATCTTAATAATAATAGTAAGGAGTGATCAGATGCTTCGTTCATCTTTTTTCAAAGAATTAACTACATTTCATAAACCTAAAAAAGCCCCTTTTCGTTTGATTGGTGCTGGTATTTGTATGGCTGTGCCATTGTTCATTGGCTATTTTTCTAATAATTTGCTAATTGGTAGTTTTGGTTCACTGGGAATCTTTACTTTCCTGTATTACCAAACACTTCCATTAAAACAATTGCTGATTCGTTTAAGTTCAATTGGTAGCTTTTTACTTTTGGGAAATCTGTTAGGTGTTCTTAGTACCCACATCCCTTGGGTTATTCCAATCACAATTGCGTTGATTGCATTTTTGGCTAGAATTATTTTTAGGTTATACAGAATTGCGAAGCCTGGGGCTTTTTTTATTGTCATGGTAACCGCTATGGGCAGTGGGACTAAAATCCCCTTGGAAAGAGTCCCTGCAATGATGAGTTATGTTCTACTAGGCGTGTTGACTTCTCTTGCGGTAGCGATTCTCTTGTTTTTTATTGAAGGGGAAACCGTAGAACCCGAAAAGAAAGTCTCTTTACAAGAACGACTTTATACAGACCCCGCAGCTCTTCTTGATGCATTACACTATGCTGCTATTTTATTTTTAGCAACGTATATCAGTCAATCTCTGCATTTAACGAACGCTTACTGGATGGTTGTTTCATGTGCAGCTGTCTTGCAAGGTGACAATTTACGTGCTGTTATGCATCGAAATATTCAAAGAATTTTAGGTACCATGATCGGTTTATTGATTGCCGCACTTCTATTAAGTATTTCGTTTACTTCTTTAGAAATGATTTTTCTGATTTGTTTTTTCTTTTTAACTGTAGAATTTTTCATTAAACGAAATTATACAATTGCAAATTTTTTTACAACACCCATGTCTTTATTGTTAGCAAATCTAGCCCGTCACCAATATTTAATAAGTTTACTGAATTATCGATTGATCGGTATCGTTTTAGGTAGTCTCTTAGGTTTATTGGGCGCTTTTGTATTAACGACTTGCTTGAAATTTTATAATCGTGCCTATCAGTTAAATGAAAATTTAGATAAAGAAACAGAATAATGATAGCGACTCTATCTTAAAAATGCGGAGGTTCATTTATGAAAATCAAAAAGCCAATTGCACCACTCTTGCCTCAACTCACTGAAACAGATTTCGTTTCTATTGATGATGAACTTATTATTGAAGGAATTGTTTTAAAAGAGCAAGATCTTAGTTATCAAGATGTTCGTAACTTAGTATTTAGAGAATGTCGTTTTGAAAAAATTACAATGAATCGAAACCATCTTGAACGATTCGAATGTAGCAATGTGATTTTTGATCATTGTGACCTGTCTAATACAGAATGGATCGGCGCTAGTTTTCACCAAGTTCATTTTCGTCAATGTAAATTGACTGGAACAAACTTTGCAGAAAGTTATCTACGTGATTGTTTCTTTGAAGATTGTTTAGCAGACTATACTTCCTTCAGCTCAACCAATCAAAAAGTCGTTCAGTATGATCAAACCAGCTTAAATGACACTGAATTTGTGGATGTCACTTGGAATAATCTTTTATTTGACCAATGCTCTTTAACTGGAAGTAATTGGTTCCACACAAAATTAGCTAATCTTGACCTAACTAAAAGCACTTTCGAGAAAATCGCTTTCTCACAAGAATTGTTAACAGGATTAAAAGTAAATCAAGAACAGGCCCTTACGATTGCTTCAGGATTAGGCTTAGTTATTGAAGACTAACATTAAATTTTGAGATAAGCTTGGTATTTACACTTCTAAGCTTTCTTTTTGCTTTCAATTATTAATGAGAAATTAATTTTTTCCTTAATATAGAAACTATAAATTTCACTTAGGACACTTTTTTGGTAAACTAGTGTAGGTTAAGAACAGTCAGTACCTTTATATTGGAGGTTTTTAAATGAAAAAGAATCTTGTTGAAATCTGGGGAGACCTAGTTGATTTAAAAGATTTAATTTTGGCGATTGCGATTTGCAGTGTTACAACAATGGGGAGTTTCTTTTTAGCACCTGCAACAGATACAACAAAACAATTATTTTTTGGACTTGGTGGAGCTGTCACAGGTTTTATCATCAGTGCTTTTTTAATCAAACCAAAACGAACGGTGATTGAGGAGAACGATAACTAATGGATACTGGACTACTCTTTCAAATGTTTCTAGCCGTATTAGGAGCAATCGTTTTATATACATTCATTGGATTTGTGCCTGGAACAGACGAAACGTCCGTTTTAATGCCTGTTACCTTGGCAGTCGTTTTAGCTGGAGTTCAACCCATCGTTGTTTTGACGTTTTTTATCTCAGCAATCATTACGTTGAATTTAATGAATGCTATCCCCACCGCTTTGGTTGGTTTACCTGGTGGTGTGCTGTCAACGCCAATGATCGAACACGCATTGTATTTAAAAGAGCGTGGCTTAGCTGCTACTAGCATAAAGAAAATGGCGACAGGTTCGATTATTGGAACAGCCGTTGCGATACCTGTAAGTTTACTTTTAGCCAACATTTTGGCACCTTTCTCTGATTCAGTAAAAGAATACGCGCCTTTATTATTTGTTTTCGGTGCGGTCTTTTTATCTTTGATTGGTAAAAATAAACTACTTGCTCTAATCAGTATTGTGCCACTTGCTTTGCTGTTTCAAGGATTGCGCTCCCTTTATTGGAGCATCGGAGCTGTTCCACAAGACAAAAACGTGACGGTCTCTTTCTTTCTTGGCATCACCATTGGTCCTTTACTTGTTTCACTTCTAGGGTTATTAAATAAACAAAATCGTGAGACTTTACCTCGATTTGAAGAAAATGAAATCAAGCTCCAGGCGGCAGATAAAAAGCAAACAACATTCCAACCATTTCACACAATCTCAAAAAAAGAAGCTGGAACTAGCGCTGTTGTCTCTTTGCTATCAAACTTCCTATTCTTTTTAAGCCCTGTTGGTTTGACTATATTATTTGGCGAAGCTGTCGCAAATAAAGAAAAGGATCCTGTAAAAAAAGCCAGTATGGCAATTACTTCAATGAGTGCTTTATCTCATGCTACATATCTTTCAGGAGTGATCATTCCATTGATTGCATTAGGGATTCCCTTATCTCCAGTAGCTGTGGGACCAGCCAATGCCTTATTCAATGCTCCGCCTGTTTACACACTAGATCATAATCTCCATCATCTATTAAGTAGAAGCGAGTTTGTTTTTGCGATTTTATTTGCTGGTTTACTTTCCTCTATCATTACTTATTTTATTGCGATGAAATATGCGCGTCAGATGACGTCATTTGTCTTGAAAAAGATTCCTCATGAAGCAATACTAGGTTTGTTTATTGGATTTATATTATTGTTAGCTTATATGGATGCCGGATTGATCAATATTTTTGGTGTTTTGCTGGTGGGAATCGTTTGTGGTACTCTTAATAAAATGGGGGTCAATTATGGCGTTCAATTTATGATTCTTTATGCAGCACCTTGGATCACTACGCATTTGATATTTAAATAAAAGGACTGTTTATTAAAATGAATAAAGAAAAAACTGGTCATGGTCAAGCTTCTGGAAAAATTATATTGATGGGTGAACATTCCGTCGTTTATGGTGAGCCCGCGATTGCTTTTCCTTTTCAGGAGACCTTCATTTCAACACAAGTTGAAGCTAATTCTACTATGATAGTTGATTGTCATTACTTTTCGGGAGAACTCTCAAATGTTCCTCCACAATTGAAAAGTATTAAAGAAGTTATTAGCCAAACATTGACTTTGCTCAAAAAAGAAAATACAACTTTAAAAATTACGATTACTAGTACGATTCCTGCAGAACGCGGTATGGGATCAAGTGCCGCAGCAGCAGTGTCTATCGTACGGGGGCTATTTGATTATTTTAACATTCCATGTACACAAGAAGTATTGCTTCCTTTAGTCAACCGAGCAGAAAAAATTGCTCACGGGAACCCTAGTGGCATTGATGCCGCAGCTACCAGTGGCAATGAACCCTTATTTTTCATCAAAGGTCATCCATTAGAAACGTTCCCAATGAACGTTTCGGATGCTTTTTTGATTGTAGCAGACACTGGCATCAAAGGTCAGACTAGAGAAGCTGTTAGTGATGTAGCTCATCTATTTGAGTTGAATAAACAAAGCGTTTCACAACAGATTACAAAGTTGGGACGCTTGACTAAGCTCGCTAAAAAAGCTATTTTAGCAGATGAAGTCTATACATTAGGAACTATTATGAATCAGGCACAAGAACAACTTAAAGCCTTGACTGTTAGCAATGAGCAACTAGATAAACTGGTTACTACCGCTCGTGAGCATGGTGCTTTAGGAGCTAAATTAACAGGTGGAGGCCGTGGCGGTTGTATGATCGCCTTAGCAGATTCTAACGAACAGGCGGTAAAAATTGCAGCCGCTATAGAGTCAGCAGGAGCTGTAGCCACTTGGATTCAATCATTAGGAGTGAAAAAATAATGTACGCTGGAAAAGCACGAGCCTATACAAACATTGCATTGATCAAATATTGGGGTAAAAATGATGAACACTTGATACTCCCTATGAACAGTAGTCTTTCTTTAACTTTAGATGCGTTTTATACCGAAACTAGTGTCTATTTTGATGAAACGCTGACAGAAGATAGCTTCTTCTTAGATGGGAAACAGCAAGATTCTAAACAAACCGCTAAGATTTCTAAATTCTTAGATCTTGTTCGACAACAGCAAAACCTGGCTTTGTTTGCTAAGGTAGACAGTAAAAATTTTGTACCTACTGCAGCTGGGTTGGCCTCTTCCGCTAGCGGTTTAGCAGCTCTAGCTGGCGCCTGTAGTGACGCATTGAATTTACAATTAACAAAAACAGAATTATCTCGTCTAGCAAGACGCGGCTCTGGTTCTGCTTGCCGTAGTATTTTTGGCGGCTTTGCTGAATGGCAAAAAGGAGACTCCGATCAGACTTCCTTTGCTCAAACGGTCCCCTCTGATAATTGGGAAAACGAATTAGCTATGTTATTTGTTCTAGTCGATGACGGAATGAAAGACATTTCCAGTCGTGACGGGATGAAGCGAACAGTTGATACCTCTAGTTTTTATTCTGGGTGGCTAGATAATGTTGAAGCTGACTTAGCCGTGGCTAAACAAGCAATCAAAGAAAAAGATTTTAACAAGCTTGGTCAAGTGACTGAAGCAAATGGGTTACGCATGCATGGTACTACTTTAGCTGCTGTACCTCCTTTTACTTATTGGTCACCAGACAGCTTAAAAGTCATGCAGTTAGTACGTTTGGCTCGCCAAAAAGGATTGCCTTGCTACTTTACGATGGACGCTGGTCCAAATGTTAAAATCTTAGTAGAAAAGAAAAATTTACCTGCTTTAAAACTCTTTTTATCAGAACATTTTTCAAAAGAACAGCTGATTACAGCATACGCAGGACCAGGAATTGAAGGAATTCCTGTAGAAAGGTCGGAAGAATTATGATAGAAGTTTCCACACCAGGCAAACTATTTATAGCGGGAGAATATGCTGTTGTTGAGCCCGGACATCCAGCAATCATCGTTGCCGTAGATCAATTTGTAACGGTCACTCTTGACTCTGCTGAAAATGTTGGTAGTATCCAGTCTGCCCAATACAGCTCACTTCCTGTACGTTGGACAAGACGAAATAATGAACTAGTCTTAGACATTCGAGAAAATCCTTTTCATTACGTACTAGCTGCAATCCGTTTGACTGAAAAATATGCACAAGAACAACACAAAGAGTTGTCTTTCTATCATCTGAAAGTGACGAGCGAACTAGATAATTCTAATGGTCGAAAATATGGTCTAGGTTCTAGTGGTGCTGTGACTGTAGCAACAGTAAAAGCGTTAAGTCTTTTTTATGGTTTAGAGCTAAGTGAAGAAGCCATCTTCAAACTTTCTGCGCTAGCACATTTAGAAGTGCAAGGCAACGGTTCTTGTGGAGACATCGCGGCAAGTTGTTATGGTGGTTGGATCGCTTTTTCAACGTTTGATCACCAATGGGTCAACGATCAAGCTAAAAAGCAAACTCTAACTACACTACTTGATGCAACTTGGCCAAAACTAATGATTCAGCCGTTGACGGTTCCTAAAAAATTACGTTTGTTGATTGGTTGGACCGGTAGTCCAGCTTCTACTTCTGATTTAGTTGATCAAGTCAACGAGTCAAAAGAGGTACAAGAAACAGCCTATCAACAGTTTTTAGAGGATAGTAAAGCATGTGTTGAAACCATGATTGCAGGTTTTCATTCAGAGAATATCTCTTTGATCCAAACACAAATCAGAAAAAATAGAAAACTACTTCAACAATTAACCTCCCTCACAGGAGTGACAATCGAAACCCCTGCTCTTAAAAAATTATGTAATTTAGCACAAACATATGGTGGTGCAGCTAAATCCTCGGGTGCTGGCGGCGGCGATTGTGGAATTGTTTTATTCAAACAAAAATCCGGCATTCTACCTTTAATGAGTTCATGGGAAAAAGAAGGGATAACACCTTTACCATTACATGTATATTTTTACGGAAAGCAGGAAAAAGATGAATCGAAAAGATGAGCACATCTCTTTAGCGAAAGCCTTTCATAAAGAAAAAAGCAATGATTTCGATCAAATTCGTTTCGTTCATCATTCGTTCTCAGAAATAGCGATGGATGAAGTTGATATTTCAACATCTGTTCTTGGATTTTCCTTAAAACAACCATTTTATATCAATGCCATGACCGGTGGTAGCGAGCGAGCGAAGGACATCAATCAGCAGTTAGGCATAGTAGCCAGAGAAACTGGTGTGATGGTGGCAACAGGATCGGTAAGTGCTGCTTTGAAAGAGCCTAATTTGGCTGAAACATATCAGATCATGCGCAAAGAAAATCCCGATGGTGTACTATTAGCTAATATTGGGGCTGGACTTGCTTTAGAAGAGGCAAAAAGAGCAGTCGATCTTTTTCAAGCGGATGGATTGCAAATCCATGTAAATGTTCCACAAGAGTTAGTCATGCCAGAAGGAGATCGTGATTTTCATAGCTGGCTAGACAATATTGAAGATATTGTCTCAAACCTATCCGTACCTGTAATCGTGAAAGAAGTTGGTTTTGGTATGAGTAGTGAAACAATTGAACAATTAGTTTGGCGGGGTGTAAAAGCTGTTGACGTCAGTGGTCAAGGTGGCACTAGTTTTACTCAAATCGAAAATGCTCGCCGTAAAAAAAGAGAATTAGTTTTTTTAACTGACTGGGGACAATCAACGGTTCTTTCCTTGTTAGAATCGATGAATTGGCAACGTGACTTGACTGTTTTAGCCTCTGGTGGTGTTCGTCAATCTTTAGATATTCTAAAAGCACTTAGTTTAGGCGCCAAAAGTGTGGGGGTTGCGGGAACCATTTTAAACAACCTAATGACAAATGGTGTGGATGACACGATCGCACTTGTTCAACAATGGGAAGCAGAACTTAAAATGTTGTATACATTGCTTGGGAAAAAAAGTACAAGTGAACTTACAACAACGGATATTATTTTTTCTGGTGAGATCATTCATTGGTGTGAAAGTCGTGGGATTGCTTATCAGCCGTTTGCTAAGAGAAGTAAATAAAGAGAGAAGATTGAGCTTAAATGCTCAATCTTCTTTTACTTTATTCTTCGTATGCTTTTCTCAGTGCAGCTATATCGATCCGTTTCATCTTATACAATTCCTGCATTACCCGATAGGCTCTTTCAGGATCTGAGTTATCAAATAGCGTATCCATATCAACTGTAACAGTTTGCCAACACACCCCATACTCATCTTCCATCCAACCACATGGCCACTCTTTCCCCTTGGCAGTAACAGCATTCCATAACCGATCAATTTCTTCCTGATCTTTACAATAGACATAAAATGAAGTCGCCATCGTAAACGTAAAATCATGTGATTCTCCGCTGTCCATCACTCTAAAGGGTTGTCCATGCATTGTAAATAATGCTTGTGCAACCGATCCATCAGGATTTTTTTGCATATATTCTACCTTACCATCACCAAAAATTTCAATCCATTGATTCATCGCTTCTTCTGCTTTTCCAAATTGTTCCCCAGAAAATAAGAAACTAGGTGAGATAGACTGTAGCGTTTCAGATAAAACTAATTGCCATGAAACACCATACTGATCTTTTAACCAACCATACTTTTTGCTGAAAGGATATGAACCAAATGCCATCAATACTTCGCCATTATGACTTAATGTTTCCCATAATCGATCGATTTGTTCCTCAGTTTCACATTCCACAAAAAACGAAATTGCCGGTGTAAAATCAAATTCTGGTCCGCCATTTAGTAAAATAACTTCTTGTCCTGCAAGTGTCATCGCTATAGTCAATACTGAACCTTTGGGTTGATGTTCGCTATCGACGTAGTAATCCGTTTTATTGATTTTACTTTGCTCAAATGCGTTCACATAAAACTCTGCAGCTTCTTCAACTTTTCCGTCGAACCATAAACATGGAGAAAATTTTGACATATTCGATCTTCCTTTCTTAATCAAACTGATTTTTCAAGTAAAGTTGTTCTAGCTCTTATTATATAGATAATCCAATCGTTTTAACACTATTCAACTCTTTTATGATTCCCCTTTGAAATTGTAAATGGGGCGAATCACTTCTTTTATATCCATTGTGTCTTTCATATCTTCTATTAATTGTTTCTTTGGTTTATAAGCTTTTGGTGCTTCATCGATTGTTTTCTTTGAAACAGAGGTCGTCCAAACATGCTTCATCGCATGCTGATAACTTTCTAAACTGATTTTTGCTTTTGCTTGGGAACGACTCAATACCCTTCCTGCTCCATGAGGACCTGATTGATTCCAATCATGATTGCCTTTACCCGTTGCTAAAATACTACCGTCTTTCATATTCAAGGGCACAATGATTTTTTCCCCAAGCTTGGCAGATACAGCTCCTTTTCTTAAAATATTACTGTCTAAATCAATGTAGTTATGAGGACAATCGAATGATTCTATGACCGCCTTTTTCCACTTCATTCCTTTAAGAATGGTTTCTGCCATGATTTTGCGATTCATAGCTGCATATTCTTGAGCGATTTTCATATCCGCTAAATATTTAGTTAGATCATCTGTTGATACATACGATAACTCATAAGGGACTTTTATCGCTTCTCGTGCTGCCTTCAGTTCTGCTGCTTTTTTTGTATCCCCATTTTGTTTCGCCAGAGTTGCAGCAATTTTTAACTCTTTTCGTTGTTGCGATAGTTTTTGATAGGCTACTTCTTGATGATATTCAGCGATTTCCTTACCTAAAACACGACTGCCGCTATGGATCACTAAATATAAACCATCTGTTCCTTCGTTCACTTCAATAAAATGATTGCCACCACCAAGTGTCCCTAAACTTCTTAAAGCCCAACCTTTGTGGATCGGCGCATGGATATTTCCTAGTTCAAACTCATGTTGTTTTTTATCATGTGACTTAGAACCACTAGGGATTCTGATACGAATGATTCGATCTAATTTATCAAAATTTGTTTTAATCGATTTGTTTAATTTCACAACATGCAAGCCACAGCCGATATCAACTCCGACTATATTAGGAACTACTTTGTCTTTGATCGTCATCGTTGTGCCAATCACACACCCTGAGCCGCTATGAGTATCCGGCATGATTCTGATTTGACTTTCTTTTGCAAACTCTTGATTGCATAAAGACATGATTTGCCCAATCGTACTATCCTCTAACATATCTGTATATACTTGTGCTTCGTTATATTTTCCTTTGATTGTTAACATTCTGATTCCTCGTTCTTTTTTTATTGTTGGAATGCAAAATGTCGGCTGCATTCCTTAGCCGGTTTGATTTTTTCCTTTTCTTCCACTCATTGGGTTCACCTCCAAGAAATTTCCACAAAAAACCGTCGATCAAAAATGATCGACGGTTTATCTTTTAAAGAACTATACTCAAATAGTCCTATATACTGAAAGAGAGAGCAAAAAAACATGATTCCTGCTGTTGTCTCAATCTAAGATAATACGTAACATCCCATTTTTGATTATTCATTCGCATAAATTGATTCATTATCATTTTGCTCCCTCCTTTCTTCTTTTATTATTTTTCTATGGTATCATTTTATAATTTACTTTGTCAATAGACATTTTTATTCATTACGACAGCTATTTATCTCTTCTTTAATCAAATAATTTTCTGAAATTCACTTGGTTTTTAACTCTTTTATATCCTTGATGTTCATAAAATTTATGTGCTTCCGTTCTTTCAACACCTGAATTCAGCCGGATACCATCAGCATTGTTTTCTTTAGCCCATACTTCTGCATGCGTCAGTGATGATTTGCCTATTCCTTGACCATGAAAGTTTTCATTTACGACAAGTGCCAAAATGTTCATCAGTTTCGGACCATACGTACAAACATATTCACTTAACTGAATGTAGCCAACGACTTTTGTATCTATAACGCTTACAAATAATTTATTCGTCGGCGAAGATAATAAGTAATGTAACTGTCTTTTGGCCTCTTCTAATGGGTATTCATGATTCGACGGAAACGTATTTAACTGATTAATCGCTTCGATATCCTCTATTTTTGCTTCTCTAATGGTCATTTTGTATCACTCCCTTTTATTTTGACTTTATTATACCTCTAAACAAAAAAAGAAGAGCAACTTTTCAGTTACTCTTCGTACTTTTTTAATTAACCATTGTAGGCATCAATGATGATTTGTTTCAATTCACTGATCAACGGTTCTTTTGGATTTGCTGTTGTACATTGATCTTCATACGCTAATTCTGCCATGTGATCAACAGTTGAATCAAGAATTTCTTGTGTCACACCTTGTGCTTTCAAGTTCATGTCGATTCCAACAGATACACCTAAATCGTAAACAGCTGTTGCTAATGCATCCACTAATTCTGCTGTATTTTTTCCTTTAAGACCTAAGAATTTCGCAATATCAGCGTAATCTGTGTCTGCACGGAAGTAGTCATATTTAGGGAACATTGCATGTTTTGAAGGATCTTTGGCATTGTAACGGATGATATGCGGTAATAAAATCGCATTTGTACGTCCGTGAGGAATCCCATATTCTCCACCAATTTTATGTGCTACTGAGTGACAAATTCCTAAGAATGCGTTGGCAAAAGCCATACCAGCCATTGTTGATGCATTATGCATTTTTTCACGACTTTCAGCATCTGGACGTTTCACTGAGTTTTCTAAGTGTTCAAAGACTAATTTGATTGCTTGTAAACTTAATCCACGCGTGTAATCAGAAGCCATAACTGAAACGTAAGACTCGATTGCATGTGTTAAGACATCCATACCAGTATCTGCTGTTACAGAAGCTGGAACTGACATTACAAATTGAGGATCAATGATCGCAACATCTGGTGTCAATGCATAATCTGCTAATGGGTATTTAACATGTGTTTCGCTATCTGTAATAACCGCAAATGGTGTTACTTCTGAACCCGTACCTGATGTTGTTGGGATACATACAAATTGTGTTTTAACAGCTTTTTCAATTTTGTACGTACGTTTACGGATATCTAAGAATTTTTGTTTAGCGCCAAAGAATTCTGTATCTGGGTGTTCGTAGAACATCCACATTCCTTTAGCCGCATCCATTGCAGATCCCCCACCTAAAGCGATGATTGTATCTGGTTCAAAGTCAACAATGACTTTTGTTCCAGCATAGACTGTATTAGTAGATGGATTTGGTTCTACAGCTGAGAATACTTCGATTTGAACATCGTTTTTACGTTTTTGTAATTCTTTACGTACGGTATCCGCATAGCCGAATTGAACCATTCCTGGGTCACAAACAATCATGACACGTTCAACGTTTTCCATTTTTTGTAAATATTGTAATGAATTTTTTTCAAAGAAAATTTTTGGCGGTAATTTAAACCATTGCATATTATTTCTCCGTTTCGCTACAGTTTTGACGTTGATCAAGTTAACAGCAGATACGTTTTTAGAGACTGAATTTTTACCGTAAGATCCACAGCCTAATGTTAATGAAGGAATCATTTCGTTATAGATATTACCGATTCCGCCTTCAGCAGATGGAGAGTTTACTAAGATACGGCAAGCTTTCATGCGTAAACCAAATTTCACTTGTAGGTCTTCATCTTCTGTATGGATCACTGCTGTATGTCCTAAGCCACCTAATTCAAGCATTGCTTCACATAAATCAAAAGCATGATCTGTATTTTTTGCTTTCATCATTGCAAGAACTGGAGATAATTTTTCACGAGAAAGTGGGTATTCAGCTCCTGCTCCTTCAAGTTCAGCAATTAGAATTTTCGTTCCTTTTGGTACTTTGATTCCAGCAAGATCTGCGATATGTTCAGCAGAATACCCAACGATTGCTGGATTTACTGCATATTTTCCTTCGTTCATCACAGCATCTTCAAGTTTTTGTAATTCGTTTGGTTTAACGAAGTATACTTGGTGTGCTTCAAATTCAGCTTTTACAGCTGCATAAACTTCTTTATCTACGATCACAGCTTGTTCAGAAGCACAGATCATACCATTATCGAATGATTTAGACACGATCAAGTCGTTTACTGCACGTTTGATTTTAGCTGTTTTTTCAATATATGAAGGAACATTACCTGGTCCAACACCTAACGCTGGTTTACCAGTTGAATACGCTGATTTAACCATGGCACTACCACCAGTAGCTAAAACAATCGCGATTCCAGGATGATTCATCAAACCTGAAGTTGCTTCTAAAGAAGGTTGTTCGATCCATTGTACACAGTTTTCAGGAGCCCCTGCTTTGATGGCAGCATCGCGAACGATACGAGCAGCTTCAGCAGAACATTTTTGCGCACTTGGGTGGAACGCGAATACGATTGGGTTACGTGTTTTGATTGAAATCAATGCTTTAAAAATAGTTGTTGAAGTTGGATTCGTTGTTGGTGTAACCCCACAAACAACCCCAACTGGTTCAGCGATTTCGATCAATCCTGTTTGGTCATCTTTATTGATCACACCGACTGTTTTATCGTGTTTGATGCTGTTCCAAATATATTCAGAAGCATACATATTTTTAATTGCTTTATCTTCGTAAATTCCACGGCCAGTTTCTTCAACCGCCATTTTTGCTAAAGGCATATGTTGGTCTAATGCCGCCATTGCCATTTGGTGCACAATGTGGTCAACTTTTTCTTGATCGAAGTCTTCCATTTCTTTTAAAGCAACGTTTGCTTTTTTTGCTAACTCATCGATCATTGCTGATACATCAGTCGTTTTGGTATCTTCTTTCTTCATTGTTTTAGCCATTGTGATCCTCCTAGAAAAATAAGTTATTTATTTTTGTTTGTTAACTATTTCACATACATATCATACAACATTATTTTTCAGTTGTAAATAGTTTTATTGTGATTTTTTTCACATTAAATCGTTTTTTTATCTATCCTCTTAAAGTAAGCGTTTTTATCTAGTAAAAAGAAAAAAGAACCTATCCTAAACTAGAATAGATCCGTTAAATCATGCCAATCCTTAATCGTTAGATTACTTGTTTGTGCAATCAACTGCTGATAATCAAAAAATTCATTTGGCTCAATATGTAAAATGTCTTCACGACATGCTTTGATCGATGATGGAGCGTTCTTTTTCCAACGATAAGAAACGAGGTAGTTCATCAATTCTGTTTCATTGACTGATGAATAGCCCATTTGCTGAAAAGATCGGCAAGTGATTTTTAATTCTTTTTTTAATAAGAATTTTTGGTGCCATGATAACTTTTCGATGGTTCTCCCCCTCTTTCCAAAGAATAATCTATGTCTATTTACTTAGTTGCTATTAGAAAGAAAAAATTCCAGCAAGCTGGAATTTATTCTTTCGTTTCATCGTTTTCAGAAATTGTTGTTGGTGCTTCAACAGTTATTTCCTCTGTTTCAACAACTGTTACATCACTGTCATTTGTAACAACAGTTCCTGGTTTTACAGTTTTGATTGCTGCACGATCAAATTCAAGGATAATTCCTTCACAATCGATTAGTACAGTTCTTTTTTCGCTGTCGATTTCAGAGATCACACCATGTAATCCGCCAATCGTTACAACGCCATCGCCCACTTTCATTGCATCTAAAAGTGTTTGACGTTCATTTTGTTGTTTCTTTTGCGAACGTGTCATAAAAAACATCATTCCCGCTAAAAGAATTAATGGTAAAATAAACGAAAGTCCTCCGCCCATTATCTATTCACCTCTCTATCGTGTAATCACTAGTTTACTGTAACAAAATTTCACGTACAACACTAGTCTTTTGATCACTTTTTTAGAAACTTTTTGCATTTTCTTTATTGAATCCATATTCTTCAAAAAAGGCTTGTCTAAATTCCAGTAAATTATCATCCATGATTGCTTGACGAACTTGTTTCATCAAATTCAATAGGAAATATAAATTATGATAAGACGTTAATCGAATACCAAATGTTTCATCCGCTTTGATCAAGTGACGAATATAGGCACGCGTGTAGTTTTTACATGTATAACAATCACATTTCTCATCCAATGGACGGAAATCTCTTGCATACTGTGCATTCTTAACAACCAGACGGCCCTTAGACGTCATACACGTACCATTTCTAGCGATACGAGTCGGTAAGACACAGTCAAACATATCGATCCCGCGAATCACACCATCGATCAATGAATCTGCTGTTCCCACACCCATTAAGTATCTTGGTTTATTGTCAGGAATCAACGGCGTTGTAAAATCTAAAACGCGGTTCATTTCAGCTTTCGGTTCACCTACAGATAAACCACCGATAGAATATCCTGGGAAGTCCATGCTGATTAAGTCTTTCGCACTTTGATGACGCAAATCTTCAAATCCTGCACCTTGAATGATTCCAAACAATCCTTGACGATCAGGATTAGCATGAGCCTTCAAACCACGTTCTGCCCAGCGTGATGTACGCTCAATTGATTTCTTCACGTAATCATAGCTTTCATCAAACGGCGGACACTCATCAAAACTCATCATAATGTCAGAGCCTAGATTATTTTGAATATTGATTGCTTTTTCTGGTGAAAGGAATAACTTAGACCCATTTAAATGATGTCTAAAATGAACTCCTTCTTCTGTAATTTTACGCATATCACTTAACGAAAATACTTGGAAGCCGCCAGAATCTGTCAAAATCGGTTGATCCCAATTCATAAATTTATGTAAGCCGCCAGCTTCTGCAATCAAATCATCGCCAGGGCGAAGCCATAAATGATAGGTATTGCTTAAAATCACTCCTGCACCCATTTCTTTCAAGTCTTCTGGTGACATTGTTTTTACTGTCGCTAACGTTCCTACAGGCATAAACATCGGTGTTGGAAACGTTCCGTGAGGCGTGATGATTTCTCCTAAACGAGCACCTGTATGTTTTTCTTTCTTTATTAAACGATAACGAATGGCTGGTTCCGTCATTCATTTCCCTACTTTCTTTTACAATTTTACACTTTCCTCATCATACTTTTTTTTGTTTGTATTTGCAAGACCTGAACCGTTTCCAACTATGGATTCAATGTGTTTTTTAATAATTGAGGGATAGTACTAGACTATAATTGAAACAATAGAGCCTAACAATTTTTAACAACAGGTTATTAAATGAATTAAATCTTGCACTGCATATAAAAAACCTAAGATAACGTCTATATTTCGTTTTATCTTAGGTTTTTGTAAATATTTACGTTAGAGGCATTAAATGTAGCCCTATTTATTAATGAACGTCCTTAGGAAAATAACGTTCTGACGCTATTCGCTCAAAAAAAGAACTCTGCGTTTTTCCAGGAGCTGTGGTTCCTTTTTTGACAAGCTTAATTTGAATACCTTCTGAACGGTAGGCAAAGCCTTTAGTACCAGCAGCTGCACCATTTTTTGCCCAATCCAACCAGCCCGTTCCCTCTACATATACTCGATAATAGATATCAAATTCCTCACCTAGTCGCCCCGTTAAACGAAAACGAACAGCTTCTATTCGTAATTGCTTTCCAACAGACCCACTTGTTGCTCCATTTGCTTTCCAGCCTTGCCAACCAGTATTTTGAATATATGCTTGGTATTCAACAGAACCCGTGGACGGATAATCTGCTATCTTCGCCTGAAGACCTTCCATACGAAGACCTCGGCCAACCGCTCCACTCGTTTTACCATTACGAACGTAATTTTGCCAACCTGCTCCTTGAATATTTGCACGATAATTAAGTTTTGGCATTTTTTTGAACGCATTGGCTGTGCTTCCAGGAGCGGGTTTATTCTTGGGTACAAAACAGACCTGCATTGCCTCTACTCGGTAGCCATAGCCTTCAGTGCCTGCCGGTTCACCATTTTTTGCCCATCCCATCCAACCAAAGTTCTGCACATGAACTCGATAATAAAGATTATATCGACTTAAAGTCGTACCCACTAATGTATAGTGAACAGCTTCTAAACGTTTTTTGAACCTTTGTCCTAGTACTTCTTCATATATAGCTCGGTCTGAATCCCAGCCATAATCCGCAAGATGAAAACCTGTTTCTATCCACTGATTGATTCCTGGTCCCCCACCATGGAAATACATGTCCTTACCTAGTATTGCTTTTCCTTTACCGACAGTTCCGCTTGTTGCTCCATCAGTGACAAGTTTTTGCCAACCTAAATCCTGCACATATGTTTTATAGACGATATGTGGAGTAGACCAGCCACCAGCTATGATTGAATCTCTTTCCATAGGTTCAGCTTCTTCACTCATTGGATTCGCCGTCTCATCATCACTCGAAGCTGTCATTTCTTCAGATGATATCTTTGTTACTACACGTTGAATTTCCGTATGTTCAGATCCAGATTCACTTTGAATCGTTTCTTCTGTCGGTTCTATCTCTCCAAGACTGCTAGTTGTCACCTCAGCAAATGCCCAAGTAGGGTAAAAGTTAATCAAGCTGATTAATACCAAAACACTTATTATTTTTTTCATTTTTATTTCCTCCTTTGTAGATAGATTTTCTCATAAAATAGTTATCATTAAAAGAGTAAATAAAAACATTTTGTGTGATTTTTATTTTCTATTGAATTTTTCTAGTTCTTTCATTGCATCTTTTACTACTTCTGGTGTAATCTTTTCTTTCATATAATGAATCGTTTCATGAGGTTCTGAAGCACGTTCAGCAACTCTCATATACTCGTCATCAGATAAAACCATGTTCATTTCTTTTAAAGATGTTGGTAAATCAAGACTACGATAAAACGGAAGCAAGCGTTCAATTTCAGACCACTTATTTTCGATCACTAACTGAACAAAAACACCGTAAGCAACTTTATTCCCATGCAGTTGCTGGTGGCTCTCAGGTAACATCGTCAATGCATCATGAATAGAGTGAGCACCTGCTGTTCGACCATAATCATCACCGAATCCGCCAACCATTCCGCCAAGTAAAATATTCGTTTCAACAACATTTAAAAAAGCTTGGTTGAGTTCTTTTTCTTTCATAGCATTAAGCGCCTCTTGACTGTCAGAAAGTAAAACATCTCGACATTTTTTCGCCGCAAATGCTGATACTTGAATTTCAATTGGCTGTATCTCTAATTGTGAGATCATGGCATCTGCTTCATACCATTTGGCTACAGTATCACCGATCCCAGCAATCATCAATTCAATCGGTGAAGATAAAATCACTCTAGGTTCAATTAGAACCAACGCATTACTTTGTGGAAATGCATCATAGCGATCCATAGAACCATCTGTTTTATAGATCACACTTAGCGGTGTATAAGCAGCACACGTTGCAGCCAATGTTGGTAAAATCAAAATAGGTTTGTCACATTGGTTTGCTATTGCTTTTCCTAAATCAGCAATTTTACCACCGCCAACAGCTACAATTCCTTCTAAGTGCTTTTGTTCAACTATCTGCTTTAATTCCGCTGTCTTCTCATCTGTACATTCTCCGCCATAATAAACAGAGCATTTTTCTATATTCATTAATGTAGGAAAATATGGTTTGGCTGCTTCCCATGACTCTTTTCCATGTAAAATCATCACTCGTTTGATTTTTCTTCTATTTAAGTGCTCTTCTAAATCATCCCAGGCCCCTACTCTACATTCATACTCTTGTGGCGCTCCTCTTACTATCAATGATTGATTCATTCTTCTCGACCTTTCATTTTTTACTAATTTTTATGCAAAAGTGAAATTTTGTAAATTCTTTGATAAAATTCACTTTTCCTTTCCCTTAATCTATGATATGATAAAACACATCCAAAAACAATAAATTTTTATACATATATACACGTTTTTTAGAATATTTATTGAAAAAATGGGAATGAAGATAAAAAGATCTATCCACTCTCTACCATTCTATTATAAAGGAGAAAAACAAATGAAACTATGTAAAAAAACCTTAGCACTTATTATTCCTGTATTACTAGTACTACTTACTTTTCTACCTGTAACTACAGCATTTGCAGATGAAAAAGATCCTGTCTATGACAGTATCATGAAACGAGGAGAACTGATCGTCGGGTTATCTGCTGATTATGCACCTTATGAATTTCATGCAGATGTTGATGGAAAAGATCAAGTTGTTGGTTTTGACATCTCGATCGCTCAGAAAATCGCAGATGATTTAGGGGTAAAATTGAAAATCGAAGAATTGGGTTTTGATGCATTATTAGGTGCATTAAAAACTGGTAAAATCGATTTGATCATTTCTGGTATGGCTCCCACACCAGAACGTCTCCAAGAAGTTAATTTTTCAACACCTTATATGACTGTCCAACAAAAAGTTGTTGTAAGAAAAGACGACACAGATAAATTCCAATCAACTAAAGATTTTGATGGCGTAAAAGTCGGTGTTCAAAAACAAACAACGCAAGAAGAATTGGCAAAAACTGAACTCGTTGGGTCCATTCCAACTTCTTTGCAAAAAGTACCCGACATCATCATGAACTTAAAAAACAAAAAAGTTGATGCTGCAGTTTTAGAAGGCCCTGTTGCCGAAGCATACGTAGACCGTGATAAAGAACTGGCATTTGCTGATGTTACCTTTGAACAAGGTGAAAAAGATGCAGCCGTTGCCATTCCAAAAAATGCTTCAGTGTTAGAACAAAAAGTTAATGCCTCAATCAAAACAATCAATGACAATAATTTGTTAGAGGGGTATAAAAAGGAAGCCGGGAAATTGATGTTTACGGATGACGAAAGCTTCCTTGGTAAATATGGTAAATTTTATATCAGTGGTGCTGGATACACCATTTTCCTAGCCTTTATGGGTGTATTATTCGGTGCCATCTTAGGTGGTTTACTAGCATTAATGAAATTATCTAAATCTAAGATTTTGCGTGGAATCGCCATCTGTTATATTGAATATGTTCGTGGTACTCCATTATTAGTACAAATTTTTATCGTTTATTTTGGTACAGGCGTTCTAGGGCTTGATTTATCAAAAATCGCTGCTGGGTGTATCGCGCTAGCTTTAAACAGTGGTGCTTATGTAGCTGAAATCGTCCGTGCCGGCATCAACGCTGTCAACAAAGGACAGTTAGAAGCTGCTCGCTCTCTTGGAATGAACCAACCGCAAGCAATGCGTTTTATCATTTTGCCACAAGCAATCAAGAATATTTTGCCTGCTTTAGGAAATGAATTTGTAACTGTAATCAAGGAATCCTCTGTTGTTTCTGTTATCGGAGTATCCGAGTTGATTTTCCAAGCCGGTAATGTTCAAGGTGCCAGCTTTAAGCCGTTCTTACCATATTTAGTTGTATCATTGATTTACTTTGTTTTAACCTTTACTATTTCTCGCCTATTGGGTGTTGCTGAAAGGAGAATGAGTACTAGTGATTAATATTAAAAACTTACACAAAACCTTCGGGAAAAATGAGGTATTAAAAGGTATCGACCTAGACGTAAACGCTGGAGAAGTGGTCGTAATCATCGGTCCTTCCGGAAGTGGGAAAAGTACTTTCTTACGTTGTTTAAACTTATTAGAACAACCTACAGATGGACTCATTGAATTTGAAGGAAAAAATTTATTAGATAAAGATACGGATATCGATGCACTTCGTCAAAAGATGGGCATGGTATTCCAAAACTTCAATCTATTTCCTCATAAGACAGTTTTAGATAACTTAACAATCAGCCCAATCAAGGTCAAAAAAGAAACAACCGAAGCAGCAAAAGAAAAAGCTCTTTCCTTATTAGAACAAGTTGGCTTGAAAGACAAAGCAACAAGCTATCCTTCAAGCTTATCGGGTGGGCAACAACAACGGGTAGCAATTGCTCGCGCTTTAGCAATGAATCCAGACGTAATGCTTTTCGATGAACCAACTTCTGCACTAGATCCAGAAATGGTTGGAGAAGTGTTATCAGTTATGAAAGCATTAGCTGTTGAAGGTATGACCATGGTCGTAGTAACACATGAAATGGGCTTCGCTCGTGAAGTTGCAGATCGTGTAATTTTCATGGATGCAGGAATCATTCAAGAAGAAGGAACACCAGAAGAAATTTTTGGACAACCGAAAAACCCAAGAACTCAAGACTTTTTAAGAAAAGTGTTGTAAAAATGTAAAGAGGGCAAAGCAAGTTTGGATACTTGCTTTGCCCTCTTAAAAAAATAGTATAGAATGAATAGTGTATTAAGTAATAGGAGGTAACAACATGGATCGTTCAACTATCGCAAAAAAACATCAGCAACCAGCAGAAAATATTTTAATGGATATTGCTACTTTAGCAAAACAAGTACCTGATCTACTAGATTTATCAATCGGTGACCCTGACTTGATCACAGACGAGCGAATTATTGAAGCAGCCTTTACAGATGTCAAAAACGGGCATACTAAATACACTGCATCCGGCGGCAGTCAAGAATTTATCGATACGGTGATTGAGTTTTATGAAAAACAATATGATTTATCCTTTGAGCCTAACCAAGTTCGTGCAACAGTGGGTGCATTGCATGGTATGTACTTAACTTTACAAGTATTGCTAAATCCAGGAGATGAAGTAATTATTCATGAACCCTACTTTTCACCATACAAAGATCAAGTAATTTTCGCTGGTGGAAAACCTGTCTTTATCCCAACTTATGAAAAAGATGGCTTTCAAATTAACATTGATGTACTAAAGGCAGCGATCACAGATAAAACAAAGGCCATTATTATCAATTCACCAAATAACCCAACAGGTGCTGTATTCTCACCAGAAACATTCAAAGCCATTGCAGAATTAGCAATTGAACATGATTTTTATATTCTTTCTGATGAAGTCTATGAGGCTTTTTGTTTTTATGACGATTTTGTCCCAATGGCAACTTTTGCGCCTGAAAATACAATTACATTCAGTAGTTTCTCTAAAGCGTTTGCGATGACTGGTTGGCGTATTGGGTATATGGTTGCGCCCGACTATATTAATGATGCAGCAAAACTAATCAATGAAAGTATTACTTACTCTGCTCCAAGTCCTTCTCAACAGGCTGGTATTTATGCTTTAAATCACGCTGACGCTTTAGTACCTGACGTAGTCTCAGTCTTTAAAGAGCGGCTAGAATATATAGAAGAACGTATCGCTACGATTCCATTTCTTTCACTGCATCCAGTTAAAGGCAGTATATACGCGTTCATCAACATTTCCAAAACAGGACTAACCTCTGTTCCTTTTGTTGAAAAAGTATTAAAAGAAACAAACGTATTAATGATTCCTGGAAAAGCCTTTGGTGAAACAACTGGAGATGACTATGTACGTTTAGCTGCGACACAAAATAACACGGTTTTGAAAGAAGCTTTTGATCGAATACAAAACATGAATTTTTAAACTAAAATAGTTTTGCTTTTTCCATTATTATGATGAAAAAGCAAAACTATTTTTATTAAGATTGTTCACTATCTGATAAAGTATTGTACAGAATAACTAATGTTGATACCACACAAACACCAATCTGAATCAGTAAATTATCTGAAAAGTTCTCGGTTACTTTGATAGTCGTTATGGCTAAAATAAAACAAATAGCTAAGATAAAAGCCAATTTCAATCGTTTGAATTCTTGTTGAATTCGATAAACCGTCTCAATTGGAATCCCCTTTTGTTTCGCTATTTTTCGTAATTTTTGTTTTCCAAGCAATCGCCATACTATATCACGGTACATTTGTTTAGCTTCGGGGTCTCTAGTAAATACAGAATAGGTTTCTCTATTTCGATTTTTTTCTTGCTTCAACTTTAACTTAATCAAACGAGGGTGTACTAGTTGATCATTTCGACTTGCCCAAAAAAGTACTTCTCGCCAATTTATCAATGTCAGTTCTGGTGAAGTTAACACAATTAAATCTAATTTCAACGTTTCAAGTTCATTAATAAAATCCAATAATTGATGATAATCTCTTGAGATGACTTCTAAAAATGAAATGACTAAACAATCTCCTGATTCCGCATAATCTAATAACCTTCGATAATCACTTTCTGGATCTTTAAGCACATCAAAATTCAGATCACTATCAGAAAAAATCTCATCTAATTCATAGGCTTCTAACAAATCAAACTGCTGATCTAATTTATGTCCACGAGCATAGCCTAAATTCATCGTCGTCTATTTCCTCGTTTCATTGGTTTCGTCTTTCTTTCGGTATTGAACTGATTTGGTTTTCTCATTTCTTTTTTTGATACCCTTTCTCGCTGCCCATTTGATTTTAAAAAAAAGTTCGCCTGCTCAAGTCGAGTGATTTTATTTATTAAATCTGTATTTTTTTGAATAATAAAAACGAATAGTAGACTGTGGATAAAGCTAATTATCCCTAAGGCAACTAAAAGCAAATACACGCTACATCACCCTTCTCTATTAGGTCTAAATATTTTGTTCTTCAAGACTCAACTAAAGAAAATATTGAGTTTTTATGACCACCTCTATCCCATATTACTCATCAAGGCTAATTTCACCTAATTGGTTTTGTTTGTAGCTCCAACTATACGGTGTGGGAGAAGTATCCAAGCCAATAGCCGGTTCAAGGTATATTGTTAGCCAGTAATTCCCTTGTCCATTAATATCTATATTCATTTCGCCCGATACTTTATTCATACTGTCATGCGGACGATCATTTTCCGTCATAATATACCCGCTATAACGATAATATTCAGGAATCATCAATGATACTGCTAATTGATCATGCTTTCCCGTTTTAGCAAATTGAATAGGAGAATAAGGAATATTTTCAGACTCCTCACCTGAATTCACAGATACATGAAAGACATTACTTTTTTTATCTATCTGGCCATTATCTAGTTGAACATAGCCTTTATTCGGTACGATAAGTTCGTTGTGGCCTGTGAGTACTATTTGCCTAATATTCAATTGGATTAATTTATTGTAATAATAAGTCACTGTGTGATGATCGTTGACCTGTTCAATCATTACTTTTCCATCTGATGTTGCAGATATATTATTTTCGTTGTTGATTTTATAGCTATCTATTACATATTTATCAATACTTTCAATTTTTTTTTCATATGAATTATTTTTTTGAATATCTTGATAAGAATCTGGCTTAATTTTAGCACCTTCAGTATCAACGTATTGTTCAAGGACACGAAAGTCATTCATCAACTCTTTGATTTTAACTGTTTTGATTCCACTAACATTATTAGAACGGTCAACCGTCACGATATGAAGGTACTTCTCTAAATCAGTTATTCCATTAATCCCTTTGATCGTTCCTTTAGTGTTGTAGTTCACCAAGTTAGCATCTTTCGTTGGATCATACGTTGGGCTTTCACTATTTGTCTCTCCTGTTGGTGCTATATAAATATCAAATAAGCTAGCAGAGATACGACCGAATGCATCCTTATAGCCTTCCACGGTTTCCTTTAAAGGAGAAGTAGCCAAGGTATCGATTGTGTAAAAATAACCAGCTATGTTACTCGTAATATTTTCTTTTACAATATCTGATCTCTTTAGTCCATTTGATTTTGTATTTGCTTCAATAAACCATTGATATTCCTTTCCCTTATCCACACTATCAACTTCTATATCAAAATTCAATATGCTTCCACCTGGTTTTTGAATGGCCGTCGCTAGTGATGGTGCCTGATCATCTTTAACTGTTTGATCTTGTGCGGTTGTTTCGAAAGAAACCTGGGCTAAGTTATACAGTGTATTCGCAATTATTTTCCTTTCATCCGGAGTAGAAGTACCATTACTGTGTCCAGTTTGGATCATTCCTAAATTATTATTGGTTGCCAAATAAAATGTTGCATCTGCACTACCATCACCAGGTTTATTCCAATTATATGGCGGTTTAAATTCTAACCATTTAGTTGTTGTGGCGTTCGGTAAAATCCCTTGCCCCCACGTATGTGTTAGAGGTATCGTCAAATCCAAATCATTTTGTAATTCAAAAGGATATTTCATCAAGTAACCGTTATTGGTTATTTTTACATTTCTACTTCCAAGCTGAAATGATTTTGCCTGTAGTTTTAGTCCTAGTTGACTAGCAAAACTATTAAAATTCGTATGACTTCGATCATTAGGTGTAATCGTATCATGACCAAAAAGTACTCCTCTTCCAGAATCAATAAACGCTTGTGTGGCATTTCTAGCGGAAACAGATATATCTATATGATTATTATAGTCCCACGAACCAAACATAATCACATCATATTGGTATTCACCTTGCGCATTTTTCAAATATTTATTTGGATTAGCACTATAGTCTCTTTGACTACTGGCATCAACATTGATTAATTTTTCACCCTTAGAATTTTTTAAATCTAAACTATCCATCCAAACTTTCAAATTATTTGAGCTAGTAAGATCTGGATAAATATTAAGAACTTTTATGGCCTTTCCATAGTTCAAAGAACGAACACTCCAACTGTTGCCATCTTCAGATTGATAAAGTTGATAACCAGTTTTATCTATATCTTTTACATTATCCCATTCTAAATAAGCAAAGCTCTTCTTATCGTCACCACTCCATCTATTCTCAGCTTTCAACCTAAAATCTCTCATCACTACTATAGTCGACGCTGTCAACTTGTCTTGATAAAAAATAAGGTAAGAACTTATGGCTACTAAAGTAATGCACAAAAATACTCCTATAAATTTTGTTTTGATATTCAATTTACGCTTTTGTTTTCTCACTCAATATCCCTCTCTTCAATACTCATCAAATCAATGACCTTTTCCTACTAGAAACACTCATTTCATGAGTGTTGAGTTGCATTGAAAAAAGCAATTTTCTACCACATAATCATGATTACTCTGCTATAGTCGCTAATTGATTGTCAATCAGCTGAAGCTGCCCATCCGTTGGAATAGCGCCTTGCCACCAAGCATCACGATAGGTATATTTCACACAACCAATAGCTTCCACTTTAACTAATAAGCTGGCAACTGCCTTATCGTACTCCTGTCCCAATCCATTTTTTAATTTGACTTGGGTGAATAGTGTTTCAGTCCGATTTGATTTACCAGATTTCAAAACTTTTAAGTAGTAATAATAACCGTCCTCCCCTAATTTCCAATCGGTATCATTTAAGTCTAACAGCATTTCTTCACCGATTTTCGAGGGAAATACTCTCTTATCTTCGTCATTTCCTACAGAAATTTCAGGCTGAAGCATTACACGAACGAATTGATCAACTGTTCCTGTATTTGTGACACTTACGCTCTTTTCAACAGGCTTATCTGGTAAAATCGTTGTTGTTTCAGTAAATATTTCTTCAATAGTTGTTTGAAGATTTCCAATCTGAAAAAGATTTTGTTTTTCATCTCTTACCGTCATTGCTGCATAAACAGTTGCACTACCAATAAGTAAACACAAAAAAAGTACAGGTAACATCCATAAGATATAAATTATTTTTTTGCTTTTTTTCATCCTTAATTCCCTCCTATTGGACTTTTTCACGATACATCTCTTCCAGATAGGAACCAGTCGCAACATTCCAATCGCCCATCAGAGATTTCGTACAATCATGAGCATCCATAATTGGAATTAATTGATATAAAGAACTCTTATACTTATTCGGTAACTCTTTATCCAAATTAACACTTTTGATTAGTTGTACTGTTTTTTCTTTTGGTTGTATTACTTCCGAATAGTAGAAATAGCCATCTGAATAATACCAATAATCCTTCACTCCAAACGCTGGTCGATCATTTTCATCATAAATAGCAGTGTCATTAAATTGAATATTCAGGAATTTTAATGCCTCAACATCCCTGCTTCCTTTGTAAATATAAGCTGTATTTGAATTTGATTTATCACTTTTATAAACTTCTGATGCCGTATAATACTTTCCAGAAGCAATTTTATATGTATTACCTTTTTTCCAGGTGTTAACGTCATCCATTATCATGTCATATCCATTTGAATTTTTCACAATTTTTTGATTACCGTTGCCAACTCCATCACTCATATCTAGTTCAAACTGTGCAAAAAATTCGTATAGAGATACTCTAACGATTACAGGAATTTGTCCATCATTTTTTATTGTTACTTTTTTTTCAGTCACATTCCCTGGTACCCATTGTAGATTAGGTGTAAAAACCTCATCGATTATCGCAGAAATTTTTTTTCTATTTGGCTTGTTTCGATTAATCTGTTCATCACTATAGGTAATCCACGAGTAAGTACTTCCTACTACAAGTAATAGGCTTAGACATACAGAAAACATGGCTAAAAACGGTTTGTTTTGATTCATTGTTTTCAATATTATTTTTCCTTTACTCATTCGTCTACCCCTTTCTCTAATCTACTTCACCTTGCTGTTCTTTATGCTTTTTCCATAATAAAATTGCAATCAATACTAACAGCAAGCCTGATAGTATTTTATACATCATATTTCTGATTTCTTCTCCGGTCATAGGAAATTTTCCTTTCGGTTTTACTTTCGCTGAAGAAGAATCGCTATCATTTGTTTCTGATGATTTAGTTTGGTTTTTGGTTGCAATGAATGTCCAGTGATACACGAGTTGACTTTCCTCTTTATAATCTTCACTCGTTAAATTCTTATCAACTTCAAATAGTGCAGTCAAAATTTGATCCTTTCCATATTCACAAGTTCCTATGATCAAAGGTTCTATTGTCCAATCAAATTCTCCATTTCCTAGTAAAGGACCTTGATACAATTTTTTGCCATCTATCGATAAAGTTAATTTGATTTGTTTGCCAAACTCTATTACTCCTTTTGTAGACTCCGGCTTCGCTAAAACACCTAATTCAAAGGGTTCTTTTACATCCATCCCCCGAATCGTAATTGTTTTTTCGTAACTTTCTCCAGGTAAAACATTTGGTAAATCAACAAAGTAATCTCCCTTTGAAGAAGCAGATATCCCTGTCTCATCACCAATGATCACCCCTGGAGGAAGGGTTTGACTGGCAACAACTACTAGTGTTCCACTCGTTAATGTGACAAAAACACTTAATACACTGTATAAAACCAGAAATGATAGACGTTTTCGCATTAATTGTCGCTGCATCGTTTTCCCCTTCCATTTACTTATTCTTAGCTAGAAATTAACTTGCTGCTTGACCATCTAGATACGTTGTAATTTTTTTTGTTTCTGAGCCTTCTGCTCCATTCAAATTCCAACCAGTCGTATCAGTCAATGCTGCTTTAGTCGCTTGAATTGCTTCCATTTTTACAATTAAATCGTACGTAGCATTTGTAAATTCTATTCCGACGTTATTTGTAAATACTAATTTTTTCAACAAGTGCGGTGTAGTAGCCCCAGAAACAACTGGACTTGTGAAGTAGAAATACCCGTCTTCTTTGTTGTATGCCCATTTATCATTTGCCATCGTTGCTGTTGTAACCATATCTGTTCCGTACTCTACATTGATTCCACTAACACCTAAAGCATCTTTATCTGTTTGAATAGCTTTTTTATCTGCATCAGCGATCGGAATTTGATCAGCTTCTGTTGCTGGAGTTGCTGTTGGAAGTGCGCTCAACCCTAATGTTGCCACTGTATAGTCATAATCAACAGCATATTTTTTCCCAGCGCTTCCTAGTAAAGAAGCATTCGCTGCTGTTGCTTCTGATGAAGCACCTTCTAAAGAAGAAGCTGCCCAGTTTGCTACAACATTGCTATAACCGCCTTTATAGACTAAGTAATCAGCTTTAGAAATTTCGAAACTCCACGATTCAATGGCTGCTCCATCTGTGTTCCCTGTTTTTACCCCTACCTCTGTCTCCATTGCTTGATATTTATCAGGTGCATATTCGAAAAATGCAGAATAGCTAAAGGTAGTATTTTCGTCTCCTGTAACAGGATCTTTTGTCACAGAACCTTTACCGTATACTTTAACGCCTGATGGTAGATCGGCATTAGCACTGTCCTTGACCTTACTTGATATATCTACATAACCACTTCCTGCATCTATATACTTTTCACCATCATACTCAACAGGGATATCATCTGTTAAAGCTGGTGTTGCACTGCTCTTCCATCCTGTAGTTCTAGTACTAACTGCTCCTTTTTCTGTTAAATGCTTCAATACTTCTTCATACGAAACACGAACAAAGACTGGTGTATTTCCTGAATTCGTAATTGCTACTTCTTTTGTTGCCTCTGTACCTGGAACAATCGGTTTTGGATTCCACGTTTCTTCTACACTGACACTACCGTCTTTGATAGCAGCTGATTTCACACGGTTAATTCGTTGATCTTGAGAGTTAATCCATGCAAAGGTACCTGCTGCTGCAGCTAGCATTGCTAAACAAGCCGCTGCCACCAACTTTTTCTTTTTGTTCTTTTTCATTCTTATTGTTCCTCCTATAAAGTTATAATATATATTATTCTCACTTGCCTGTGTCAATAAGGCGAAGTGGTAATATCATCTGCTATACGCTGGGCGATTTTTATTTTTTCTACGAACTGGTTCATCTTTAGATGAAAATAGATAAGCTTTCAACACCAAGAAGAAACCATACAGTGATAAGATGCAAACTAAACAAGCCCAAAATTCTTCTCGAGCAAATTCTATGAGACTGCCAACTTTCGGCACTGCAATAACCACTTTTCCCAGCACACGATCAGCTGTTATCGGTGGATCATTACTTTTATTGGCATCCCCTTTCGTAATAAGAAATGCGCCTTTTTCTCCGTTTAGTTCATCCTTGCGTTCCACCATTCTATGAGTGAGGTAACGTGAACCATCACCGACAGAAAATGTCACGATATCATTTTTTTTCACTTTGTCTCCATCCATTAGTTTAACGATCACAATATCCCCAGCATAAAAACCGCCTTTTGGTCCATCTTCTTGCGGTACCATGGAATTAGTCAAAACTGTATAAAATCGATAACCAAAAATAGATGCTGTTGATTTCGAACTAAATGAAAACATTACCGACATTAAAATAATGCCAATTGTAACACCGTAAAATACTAAATTACTAAAAAAAGAAAAAGCTAATCTAGCTGGACTTCTAGTCAGTACTTGCTGTTCCCGTCTATCAAAATCATCCTTCAATCTGCGTTTTTGAGTTGGTCGTCTATTGCGTGGGTATCTTGAGTCCTCAGCTTGTCTAAAATTTTCAGTTAAACGATCACGATTCTCTCTATCTGCATATCTGGGTTTGGGTTTTGCTATACGTCGCTCATATCTTTCCTTTTCTGAATAACCACGTGAACGCTTTTTGGGAGCCCTTTGTCTAGCCATTTCATCATTAGGACGGACACGCTTTCGTACAGATGTTTTTTTCGGCATATACAATCCCCTTTCATTTCATTAAATCTCATCCGTGGTTTGATCTTCTACTTGCAATAAAAAAATAGTTTATAAATCCACTATAAAAATAAAAAATAGTTCAAAATAATATCTTTTTCGCCCTTACACAAACTATACATATTGTTATTTTTAGTGTCAATAGTTTTTTGTTTTTTTCTTTCTCATGCTTTTTACTAAAATAGAAAAAAATTTACCTCACTTTTTCCAATCACAAAAAAACGCTTATAAAACGGCTTTAACGAGCAATTTTTCCGATAAACAAACTAAAAAACATATTACCAAAACTTTAATATCTTATATTATCAAAAACAGTTCAAAAAAATAAATAATCAAAAACATTGTTATTTTATAAATACAAAAAAATGAAATAAAACAATCTGTTTTGTACACATTTTTTTGATTATATACAAAAAAATACACGAGCAAACATGTCTAAAGACATTTGACTCGTGTAATCTTTTTTCATTTTATTCCTTTACCTATGCATTAAATAAACTGCGCGTCGCCTCTCTAATTTTTTGAGCTACATATGGATTATTCATTGTATAAAGATGAATCCCATCCGCTCCTTGCGCAACTAAATCTACAATTTGGTTGATTGCATAAGCAATACCTGCATCTCGGATTGCTTCTGGATTGTGCTCATAGCGCTCCATCATTTTTAAAAATTTTATTGGCAAATCAACATTAGACATTTTTACCATGCGTTCTATTTGCTTTTTGTTGACTACAGGCATGATTCCTGCTTGAATCGGGACGTCAATTCCTGCAATATCACATTTTTCTTTAAATGTATAAAAATAGTTATTATCGAAAAACAGCTGCGTAATCAATTGATTGGTTCCGTAATCAACCTTTCGCTTTAAATTTCTAATATCTTCAACCGAATTTTCTGCATCGCTATGCGTTTCAGGGTAACAAGCACCAATAATATTAAAATCGCCTTGTTCTTTTATAAATGCTACTAGGTCATTTGCATAAATAAAATCTTTCTTTGGTGTTTTATCTGGTAAAATATCTCCTCTTAAAGCTAAAATATTTTCTACTTTTTTTTGTTTTAGTTCCTCTAAAATAGCAACAATTTCCTCTTTTGAGAAATTAACAGCTGGTAAATGAGCTACACTTGGTAAAAATTGTTCCTCTTGAATTTTTTGAGCAATATCTGCGGTACTCAAATTTGCTCCTGCTCCGCCCGCACCTAATGTCACACTTATAAAATCAGGTTGTTGTCCTTTCAATCGTTCCAACGTATGATAAATCGTATCAATTGGTGCTGTTCGTCTAGGTGGGAAAATCTCATAGGAAAAGACCGTTTTTTCTTTGAACAAGGAATCGGTTCTCATTTACACCCCTCCACGTACCTTTTTAGCTGCAAGTACTAAATTTTTCAAACTAGCTTCTGTTTCTGGTACGCCACGTGTTTTTAGCCCACAGTCAGGATTGACCCAAATTTTTTCGATAGGTAATTTATTTAAAATATTGTGAATGGTTGCTTCTATTTCATTGACTGAAGGAACACGAGGTGAATGAATATCATAGACACCTGGCCCTACTTGTGTTTGAAAATCAATTGCTTTTAAGGCATCTAAAATATCTAAATTAGAACGAGAAGCCTCAAACGAAATAACGTCCGCATCCATATTATCGATATCTTGAATAATATCGGCAAATTCGCTATAACACATATGCGTGTGAATTTGTGTTGTCGGTTTTACTTTGCTATGAACCAGTCTAAACGCCGGTATCGCCCAATCCAAGTACTCAGAATGCCAATCTGTTTGACGTAAAGGTAATTTCTCACGCAAGGCTGCTTCATCAATTTGAATGATTTCAATACCATTCGCTTCTAAATCTAACACTTCTTCTTGAATGGCCAATGCTAGCTGCAAGGTTGATTCTCTTAAACTGATATCTTCACGTGGAAACGACCAATTTAAGATCGTTACAGGTCCTGTTAGCATTCCTTTCATTGGTTTGTTCGTCAAGGTTTGGGCGTATTTTGAATAGGCTACTGTGATCGGTTGAGAACGCGAAACGTCGCCCCAGATGATTGGTGGTTTTACACAACGCGTTCCATACGACTGCACCCAAGCCTTTTCAGTAAATAAATAACCATCTAAGCTTTCACCAAAATATTCTACCATGTCATTTCGCTCAAACTCACCATGAACTAAAACATCCAACCCAATTTCTTCCTGAAAAGCCACACACTCTGCAATTTTCTGTTGATTGAACGCTGTATATTCACGCTCAGTAATTTCACCTTTTTTAAACTTTGCTCGATTTTGTTTTACTTCTTTCGTTTGTGGGAAAGAGCCAATCGTCGTTGTTGGTAAAATCGGTAAGTTTAGTTTGTCTTTTTGAATCGTTGCCCGTTCTGCCAAAACAGGTAATCGGATAAAGTCTTGTTCTGTTAGTAAATCAACCTGTTGAGCGACTTGTTCGTTTTTAGAAAAACGTTCTTTTTTGAATAATGCCGTATTGGCATTTAGTATCGCTTGATTTCCATCTTTGTCCGTACTTATTTTCTTCAAATCGTTTAATTCAGCCAATTTTTCTACGGCAAACGAAAAATAATTTGTTACTTCTTTTGTTAGTGCTGATTCATTAGCTAATGTGAAAGGGACATGCAACAATGAACAAGATGTATTCAACACAACATTACCGAATGTTTGAATTTTTTCAAGCAACGTAAGTGTTACTTCATAATTATTTTTCCAAATATTTTTCCCATTTACGATACCTGCAAATAGTAATTTCTCTTTTGGGAATCCATATTTTTCAAGTAAGCTGACTGTTTTCCGCCCTTCAATAAAGTCTAAACCGATTCCATCAAATGGCAACTCAATTAATTCTTGGTACACATCTCGAACGTCTCCGAAATAGGTTTGTACCAACACCTTTAGATTGACTTTTTTAGCTAACAATTTTTGATACAGTTGTTTGAATTGTTGAACTTCAGCTGTTGATAAATCCAAGACCAATGCCGGCTCATCGATTTGAATCCACTCACACCCTGCTTTAACTAATCGATCAAAGATTTGCGCATAGGCGTTGATTGCATCCTCGTAAAAATCTGCTGCCTGCTTAGTACCGTGATACGTCGCTAATTTCAACAAAGTAAATGGGCCTATTATCGTTGGTCGTGTAATGATTCCTGCTTTTTTCGCTTCATTAAAAGCTGTAAACAGGCTATCACCCACAAGTTTCAATTCTGTCTCATCATCGATTTCTGGAACCATATAATGATAATTCGTATTAAACCATTTTTTCATCGCTAAAGCTGTAACATCTCCTGCTTCGCCTTGATAGCCTCTAGCCAATGCAAAATAGGTTTCTAATGGTGATAACTTTAATTGCTGGTATTTTTTTGGCACAATATTCAATAGCACTGCAGCATCCAATGTTGTATCAAAAAATGAAAAATCCCCACTAGGGATAAAGTCGATTCCCTGATCGACTAATAACTTCCAATGTTTATCCCGTAATTCTTTTCCTTTATTTTCTAATTCTTCTGCTGAAATTTCATTTCTAAAATAGTTTTCTGTTGCAAATTTTAATTCCCGCACCTCTCCCACACGCGGGAACCCGATAATCGATGTTTTCATACTATTCCTCCTTCAATAAGGTATTTCAACTACTTTACCACGGGAAAGGAATATAGAATAACACTTAATTTCTATCGATAAATATAGTTTTAAACTATATCAAAACAGTAACTAAAAAAAACGTGTCTGGGTCATAACTCTGTGAGTTATGACCCAGACACTTGGTATCCGAATAGACGGTGGGAGCAAATGGTCCTCGATGCTTCGAGGATCGGAGTGAAACGAGAACCGTAGAAGCAGAAGTAACACCATCAGAGTTAAACATTTCTGTCCCAACCTCGTCCTTTTCTATTTTTGTTCAGCTAAAAATTCTTTTGCTTCTTTGTTTACAGCTTTTAAATCAACGCCTTGTTTTGATGCCGCAAACATACAGCCACAATAGCATTGACGGTAGACATCATATTCCTTACACAGTTCTATCGAACGTTTATAGCCATTATTTTTTTTAAAATCACTTGGTAAATAATTGGTCGCGTAAAACTTTTGGATATCAATACCAATTTCATTGATCAATTGGCTATTCTTTTTCGGTGATAACGTCAACGCACTGCCGAAATAATCGTATTCTAATTCCTGTGCTTTTTCCGCAACGATATCTAAGCGCATTTGAAAACAGGCGGAGCAGCGCTTTCCACCTTCTGGCTCTTCTGTCAGTTCTTTTTGTTGCACCATTTGGATGAATTTATTAGGCTCATAAGGCGCAGCTAAAAATTGAACCTGGCTATTGGTCTGTTTATTAAAATCTTCTACAAATTTCTGTTGAACGATTTCTCGACGTTGATATTCTGCCCGTGGATGAATATTGGAATTGGCAAAAAATATCGTAACATCTGCATATCGTGTCAGATATTCCAGCGAGTATGTACTGCAAGGTGCACAACAACTGTGGAGTAAAATCGTAGGTCGGATTGCTGATTTTTCCCATTCTGCGATGACTTTTTGTAACACACGATCATAATTTATTTTTTGGTTTGGTGACATTTTCTCCGTTATTTCTGTCAAGTTTATCACTGTTTTGCCTCCATACTTTGTCTTACGATACGTTTTATTTTACTGCTTAAAAGACAGAATAGCTAGCTTAATTTTGGTGGATTTTTTTAGACACCATTTTTCAATCATAATCATTTGCCTAAACTTTAGTTTTGTTTTATAAAAAGACACAAAGAATGGTTTATTTTCTTCGTGTCTTACTAGTTATTCAGTTGTTTTTGTCACTTTAAAATAATCAATATGCGCATGTTCATAATCCATCACTTCAAACATAAAGTGATCAATTTTAATCTGATCCCCTACAGCAATTTGATTGTTCTTTTGCTCCATAACTAGCCCTGCTAAAGTGGACATTTCAGAGGTTTCAAATATTGGGATTTTCACTTTAAAGTAACGTTCAAAATCATCCAGTGTAATTTTCCCGGACACAATATAGGTGTTCTCAGAGTCTTTAGCAATCAAGGCATTTTCTAAATCTGTTTCATCCCTGATATCTCCGACCAATTCTTCTAAAATATCTTCGATAGTGACCATGCCTGTCGTACCGCCGTATTCATCCTTTAAAATGGCAATATGTTTTCCTTCTTTTCGCATCATCGTCAATAAGCTTTTGATTGGAATCGTCGTTAATGCGACTATTGGTTCTTCTACCAACTCACTCACTTTCTTTTGATTATTGATAAATGATTCTTTGATCAACGCTGGAAGCGTCACATAGCCTAACACGTTGTCTTTAGATTCTTCGATTACGGGGTAACGAGTATGGCCTCGTTTTAAAGAATGTTGGATAGCTTGTTCTACCGTTTCATCTGCTTCAAAAACTTCCATCGATGTTCGATCTACTTGAATTTCTTTGGCTAATGTATCATCAAATTCAAACACATTTTCCATATAATGGTATTCTTCTTTTGTTAATTCACCTTTTTTATAAGAATCAACTGCTACATACAATAATTCTTCTTGGGTTAAGGTTTCTTCCCCTTCTGAAACTAATTTTATCCCTAACATTTTCCCTAACCTTGCGGCAGAATGGTTTAATAACCAAATGAAAGGATACATCACTTTGTAGAAATAATGCAAAGGTTTGACGATTGCCAAAACCACTTTTTCAGTTTGAGCGATGCTATAACTTTTCGGCAATAATTCCCCTACAACGACATCAACATAGGTTACGATCGCAAAGCCTAAAATAACCGAAATAGTCCGACTCAAGGCAACACTGATCGGCAAATTTCCTATTAACGGATGTAGCAATGCAGCTACCGAACCTTCTCCGACCCACCCAATAATCAATCCAGTTAATGTAATTCCTAATTGACTAGCAGATAAATACGCATCTAAATGATGCGTTACATGGATCGCTAATTCCGCATTTTTTACATTTTCTTTTTTCAGCTGCTCTAATCTCGACATACGAATCTTCACTAAAGCAAACTCACTCGCGACAAAAAATGCCGTAATGGCAATCATTAAAAATAATATGAAAAAATTTATTGCAAGCATATTTTACACCTCATTTTCCTTCTATCTGTTTATTATACTTGTCCTTTCAAAATTGCGCGAATAGGAACTATTCACACAAAAACAAAAATCTCTAAGACGTATAGGCTGTCTTAGAGATTTTCTATTTATAATAAAGCTTTTCTTTCTCTTAATCTCGTCTTCCGTGCATCACCAATGATCAACGGAACAGATTCATATTTAACTTCACTATATTCTAGCCCAAACCAGTTTTCTGGAGATGTCGTTCTCTTTTTGATTGCTAATTTCAGTTGCATGATTTGACGATCCCATTTTTTTAGTTCCGTTACTTTCGATAGTTCTTCACGAATAATAATAAATTGGAAATCCCCAACCTCACGACCTGGTGTCAATGAATATTTTTGTGGTTGTTTAGGTAAACGGCCTTCTTTCATCAAATCATAAACGATCTGACGAATATAAACATTGACCTCTTGCGCTACATGGAAACCAAGATACAGTTGAACTTGAACAATGAAATCTGTCCCCATCATATCTACAGAGTATTCTTTCGTAAAAGGTTCGTCCGTCACTTCCACATTCACAAACCAATATACATTTGCTCGTTTAGGTTGTTTATCTAAAATCGAATAAATAATCTGACGTCCGATCTCATCTCCAATTGTATCAGGTGTCATGAATACCACATTAGTTTGAGATTTTGGCACGGTGGTATCATCTTTTAGCATCCGTAACTGTTCAACATATTGTTTAAGTGGAACTGTATCAGATGTTTTTTCTTTGATAATATTGCCCCATTCCCAGATAGACATTACCGCCAAAATCAACAGAGCAATTCCAACCGCAACATAGCCTCCATGGAAAAATTTGGCAATACTTGAGACAAAGAAGATGGATTCAATACTGCCAAAGAACAAGGTAACAAGATAAGCGATCCATTTTGGCGCGCCTTTTTGTAGGAGATAAAACATTAGTAAAATCGTTGTCATCAACATCGTTACAGTAATAGAAAGACCGTAAGCCGCTTCCATATGTGTAGATGTTCTAAACGTAATCACAATCAATGAACACACGATCCATAACATCATATTGACTGCTGGAATATACATCTGACCAATATTTGCACCTGGATAAATAATTTTCAATCTTGGCAATAGCTTTAATTTAATTGCTTCAGATACTAGCGTAAACGATCCTGAAATCAAGGCTTGAGAAGCAATGACTGCCGCAACAGTAGCAAAAACCACGCCAATCAACATAATGCTGTTTGGCATCATTTGGAAAAACGGATTAAGGTTTTCGATTGCTAAAATTGATGGATCATTTTTAGCGCTTAAAATCCACGCTGCTTGTCCAAGGTAGTTTAGGATCAAACAAATTTTGATATATGGCCAGCTCGCACGAATATTGTGTTTCCCAACATGTCCTAAATCTGAGTACAACGCTTCTGCCCCAGTTGTTGCTAAAAAGACATTCCCTAAAACAAAAATCCCTAATTTATTTTCTGGACTAAGCAATAGATGAACTGCATAATATGGGTTCAGCGCACGAAGAACCGTCCAGTCTTGGCCAAAATTAATCAGCCCCATCACACCTAAAAATGTAAACCAAGCAAACATGATCGGTCCAAAGGCTTTACCAACCGCATCCGTTCCGAAGCGTTGAACAGAAAATAGAATAAGAATAATGACTAAGGTAATCATAACAATAATGTTTTGATCACTTCCAAATCGATCAAAGAAAACAGGAATACCACGTAACCCTTCAATTGCGGTTGTTACGGTTACAGCAGGCGTTAAAACACCATCAGCCAAAAGTGCTGCTCCACCGATCATTGCTGGAATGATCAAGTACTTTCCTTTTTTACGTACAAGCGTGTATAAAGAGAAGATTCCGCCTTCACCATGATTGTCCGCATTTAAAGCAATCACGACATATTTAATCGTCGTTAAAATCGTTAATGTCCAAAAGATCAATGATACCGCACCAATAATGAAATTCTCCGAAACATTCTGCAGACCGCCATTATCTCCGACGATTGCCTTCATTACATAAAGCGGGCTTGTTCCGATATCTCCATAAACGACACCCATTGCTACTAAAAGACCAGCAGCAGTCAATTTCTGATGATGCGAAACTTTTGACTTCTCTACCACAAGATTCTCCTCCAATTTAAAAGCTGAGCAAACTGATATAACGCTGACAGAAAAATGGTACTCACTTTTCTAATGCGTTAGCGTGCCAAGCTAGATGTTGTTAAAAGCCTCTGTTCCTGAATTGGCTTCAACAAAAAAACAGTGTTCAGATTTCCTTTTTTAAATAAAACAAGAGACCTAAGTGAAACGACACTTGGCCCTTACACTTAGGTCTCGCAATTTCATTCTTAGACCAGTGTTCACACACTTGCTGTTGATCTAAAAACATAGATGATCTATGCTGCTACTCCCCTAAGATTTTTATTTGGAGGTCCAAATAAAAATATCGGTTACGATTTATAATTTAATTGAAAACTATTAGAAAAAAATCAAAATAACTGATTTCGATAACAACTATAATACTCCTTTAAGATTTTAGCAAGCCTTTTATGTAAATAATTTCAATAGTGTTTTCAAAGTGTCCTTTCAAACACCAACTATTTCCTAAAAAGAACAGTTAAAAGGCTGATTTCTATTAAGAAATTAGCCTTTTAACTAGTCTACTTATTATCCTATTCTTCATCTTCGTCTGTTGAATAATGGAATTTAATCATTTCATTTACAAATATCGGTACAATCGATAATCCCATTACTAATAACCAGTGATTGATGCCAATCGGAACTAGTCCAAACAACTCTTGTGTGAATGGCAACAACGCAATCACTGTGGTAATAATAACGGCCAGTACTGCCATTTCAAATAATGATTTATTTGTCGATAATTTTACTCTAAAAATTGATTCTGTGCTTCTTACATTGAAAACGTGCAAGATAGATGAATAAGCCAAAATCAAGAATGCTACAGTTTGACCAATTTCATGGCTCGCCTCAAAAAAGTAAGAAACAGAATCAACATTCGCACCTAAATAAAAACCAAATAACGTAATTACAGTAAAGACAAATGCGTTGATTCCAATTTTTTGCCATAAACCGCGCGCAAAAATCCCTTCATTTCTAGGAATCGGTGCTTCATCCATGATGCCTTTTTCAGCTGGTTCTTTTCCTAAGGCAAACCCTGGAAGACCATCTGCAACAACGTTTACAAACAATAGTTGAACCGCTGTAAACGGCGCACCCCAGCCCATCAGCATAGCAATCAGTACAATAAAAATCTCCGAAATGTTACAACTTAGTAAAAAGTTTACCGCTTTACGGATATTTCGATAAACCGCTCGCCCTTGCGCTACTGCATCCACAATCGTTGCAAAGTTATCATCCGTCAAAATCATATCTGCGGCACCTTGGGCTACGTCAGTTCCTGTAATACCCATAGCACAGCCAACATCACTCGCTTTCAAGGCTGGTGCATCATTAACACCATCACCTGTCATAGCAACAACTGCACCTGTTCTCTGCCAAGATTTAACGATACGAATTTTGTCTTCTGGTGTCACTCGAGCATAGACTGAAAGAGATTTTACTCTTGAATCTAGTTCTTCATCTGTCATTTTTTGTAATTCTGATCCTGTTAAAGCTTCACTCTTATCCGTCAAAATACCTAATTCTTTGGCGATGGCACCTGCCGTTACCACATGATCTCCTGTGATCATGACTGTTTTGATTCCAGCTTTCTTCGCTCTAGCAATAGCACCTTTACTCTCCGGTCTTGGTGGATCGATCATACCAATCAATCCTAAGAGCCTTAAATTCTTCTCTAAAGCTTCTGAAGTGATTTCTGTAGGTTCCTCATCATAGATCGCATACCCCACTGCAATCACGCGTAAAGCGCGTTTTCCAAAGCGGTCATTTACTACAGCTGCCTGATCTAAATCGCCAAAACGGAAACGTGTCAATAAGACATCAAAAGCACCTTTTGTTACAGAAATATATTTTTTCCCCATTTTATGGACAGTTGTCATCATCTTACGTTCTGAATCAAAAGGTATTTCCCCAATTCTTGGGTATTTTTCTTCTAATTCAGCTTTTGTATGGTAATTTTCTTCCACTGCTCGTACAATTGCTGCTTCTGTAGGATTCCCTTGAATAACTAAGTCATCCCCATCTTTGTCCACAATAACATCTGTACATAGTGAAGCCATTTTTAAAACTTCCATTGCTTCATCTGTCATCGCGTCTTCCGTATCCGTTACTTCGTCTCCACGAGACCAAACACGTCTAACGCGCATTTTATTTTGTGTCAATGTCCCTGTTTTGTCGGAACAAATCACATTGGCAGTTCCTAATGTCTCAACGGCAGGCAATCGTCGAATAATTGCATGCTTTTTAGCCATTTTTTGTACGCCATAAGCTAATGTTAAGGTTACAATTACCATTAATGTTTCAGGTACGGCTGCAACTGCTAATGAGACTGCTGTCATAAACATTTCTAATAATGGTTCACCTTGTAACTCACCAATGATAAAGACAAGTGTTGCAGCAGCCAACGCAATTAAACTAATCCGTTTACCTAATTGATTTAAACGCTTTTGTAATGGTGTTTGCTGTGTTACGTCGTCATTCAGTAACCCCGCGATCTTACCCATCTCTGTCTGCATGCCTGTCGCTGTAACAATCGCTCGCCCACGACCGTTTGACACAGTACAACCCTTAAATACCATATTGATTTGATCGCCAATTGGTGCATCTTTTTCCCCTATGTACTCGGCATCTTTTTCAATAGGTTCACTTTCTCCAGTCAATGCAGATTCTTCCACTCTAAGTTGTGAGGCTTGAATCAAACGAGCGTCTGCGGTGATCATCGATCCTGATTCTAACACAAGTATATCTCCGACGACCACAGCTTCTGCATCTATCGTTTCTACCTTGCCATCACGCAAAACAGAACTACTCTGCTTATTCATATCTTGTAATGCTGCAAGCGATTTTTCAGCGTTCCCTTCTTGAACAATTGCCAAAACAGCATTAATGATCACGATCGCAATAATTAAAATCCCTTCAAAATAATCTCCATGATCTGTTGCGATGGCTGTGTAAAATGAAATAGCCGCTGCCACCAATAAAATAATTGTCGTAAAATCAGATAAACTATGAAGGAACTTTTTCAATACAGACTCTTTTTTAGATTCTTGAAACTTATTAGCACCATGCTCAGCGAGGCGTTTCTTTACTTCTTCCCCCGTTAAACCATGCTCTTTATTTGTGTTCACTTCTTTGATAATTGTTTCGATAGGTTGTTTGTATGCTTCCATCCTATCCCCCCATTCTTAAATTTTTCCTTCTATTATTATAGTATCTATATTCACTATACCATGTTTTTTTTTCAAACTTCAATAAATATGGCTACTTTTTCATTTTTTCTTTCCATTTCTTTTTAACCTGTCCCTAAGATGTTTAATCAAAACCAAAGAATTATTAAAAGCATTAAACTTGAAAACGCTTACTCAAAATGGTATTATAACTATAGAAGGAAGGAGGCAGTATCAGTTGTATTGAAGAATTTCTCGAAGCTAGAAAATGAATAAACACAAAATTGTTAGCAGAACACGATTCACCTTTCATCACGACGTATATGTAAAGTATAAAAATCATAAAAACATCTTTAAAAAATAGTGAATATGTGTGAAATATCGGACAAAAATCCAAGCAACTCAAAAAAACACGTATAAAGATAGTTTGATTGAAAAAAAATTTTAAAAAAGAAATGTAGATACTGTAATGAAGACAACCTTTTGTTTATGAACAAGAAATTCAACTAATTACTTTACATGTATAGCGAAAAGTAAAAAAAATATCGTTCAATACGCTGATTCCTTCCGTAAATGAAAGCCAAGCTAGTCGAGAAGCTTGGCTTTTTTCTTTGCAAGATATTTGTAAGTGAAAGTAAGATATGGTATATTGACTATGCGCTTTTTATTTAATACATAAATTAGACTATTGGAGGGATTTGCATTGCCAAAAAAGAAGAACTCATCTTTTGAGAGTTCCATTCACGTCTACAGAGCCATGAAACGCATGACCCAACAGGAACTTGCTGACAAGGTGGGAGTATCTAGACAAACAATTATTCAGTTAGAAAGAAATAGGTACAATCCTTCCCTTTTACTGGCTCACGACATAGCTGACGTTTTCGAAGTGCCGATTGAACAAATCTTCACTTTCAAAAAATTAACAGAAGACGAGCAAACAAACGAAGAAACCGACTAACGGAAGGAAAGGATAAATTATGACTGAATCACTTAAATCTTTTTTTGATAACTTGCCTAGAAATCATTGGTCTAGTATTGTGATTGCTGTATTATCAGTAATTTTTATTGTCTATTCAATTTATTTTTACTTTAGCAAAGAAGGTAAAGATGAACGTGGAAAGAAAATTATTTCAACAGCAAGTTTTATTTCTTTTATTATCACAGTAATCTTAATATCTATTCTGAACAACTTTTCAACACTTTTTGAAATTGTCTCAAAAAGCCATTTAGCTTTTAACTGGATATTAAATTTCTTCGTTCTTGTTATTTCAGGTGTCGAAGCAATTGGGATACTTATTTTGAAAAACATAAAGTAAAAGAGACCTTTTAAAGGTCTCTTTTACTTTTTAGAAACAAATCAATCTAGTCCAACCACCAAGTGAATTAGGTGTTGTCTCATCAAGTCTGTTAAACATTTCATCAGTTTCTTCATTTCGTTCAAATGATGCACCAACAAATTTGTCTAATTTCTTGATATCTTTTTCAGTTTCCATTTTTTCAATTGATAATTTTCTCATGATATTATTTCTCCCCCTTGCGTTAATACCTAAATTATAAAACGTTATCTCCGATAAGTAAAGTTATTTTTTCAGTTTGTGTCACTTAATAAATAACAAGGAGTGAACATTGACTGGATCATACGCTCTTAGCAATTGATATCCGATTCCCCCCAAGCCACAGAATAAGCCTATCGGAGTGCTTTCTATATCCGTCTTCAATTTAATAACACTTTTCGATAATATAAAGATATTATTTAAATAATTATCATCATTTCCATATCTTCCATGGCACAAACAAGATTCTTCTCTACTTTCATCTTCAATCCCCATAATATTTTTATTTGGAAAAGAACGATTCAATACATGACAGACTTCTTCGATTCCTGTTATTCCTCGACACCAAGATACGTTTAACGAATCTTCTTTGTATAACTGTTTTTCAAACCTTTGTTGATACCATTTCAGTTTCTCTTCAACAGTTGATGATTGGAGAACTTGCTTCGCACTATTTAACCCGTAACATATGCCCGCATAGCCATGAGCAAAACTATTATCTTCCATTTCTTCCAGCGTTATTTCTTGTGTATAGCGTGAAAGTAACTCATATGCGTCTTTATTATGAAATGCTTGAGATACAGTTGCTAAAATAGCGATTAAACTGGCTTTACCGTATAACCATTCATTCGCAACCGTTACAGAAGTAGTTCGACTTTCTTTTAAAGAGCGTAAACTCGTTTCCATATACGAACGATGTTTGGCATCTTTGAGCAACTTTGTCACATAAAAAGCAACCGTCACGCGCATTCCGTCGGCAAAAAAGGCACTTTCATACGTGTTTATGTCCTCCTTTATCAGAAAAATATCTTTCTCTAATAACGCGATTATTTCTTGATAACTCTTTTTAGGAACATAATAATTTAAATAGACTAAAAATAAATAGACTCCTGCACTCCCGCCGTATAGATCTGTATCTGGATACCCGATACCTATTTCAGTAGCAGACTCTGGAAGAACACTCATCCAATCCACTTCACCAAGGTCATAGTTTATGTCAATTTGATCAATGATTTTATCGCCAATATCAGCAGCTTTTTGTAGTAATGGTTGGTCCATTGAACTATTTTTTTCTGCAATCGTTATTTCCTGAAGTTTGTATTCTAACGTTCCTAAACTTTCTTTTAATAAAAGATACGAAAAATGACTCGTTTTCTCTGTAATTTTCTCCATGTGTTCTACAGTATCTTGTAGAGGTGTCTTAGCTAAAAGGTTAGGCAATTCATAACCGTTTGTGTATACACTGGTTAATGACGTATTAGCTGTGATCAAAGGAATATCATGGTCTAACATTGCTTGAATCTCAAAAGGAATCAATGCCTCTGGAATAATTTGACTTGCCCATAAATTTTCAATGATCTTTTCCCGCTCAATGTAATTCGACATGCTTTCTGTGTGTAAGGTAAAATTCAATAAATTCCCGTAATCTTGTGTATCTCTATAAATCAAACGAATCGCCGTATTTGAAAACAATTTTTTAACTTTTTCGATAAATGCGACCTTATTATTTAATAATAGTTGATTCATCTTTTTGAACGATGATTGAATCACATGCCGATAAAGTTGGTAGTCTACTTCTTTTCCAGCTAAATATGGGATATTTTGAGCACCATCCATATATGCCTCTTCTAATTGAAACGCGATTTCACTGGAGCGTTCATTTCTTAACCTTCGAACTTTTTTTGGTAATTTTTGTTCGGTGCCAGATAGTGCGTCCATTTCCAACACGCGTTTCCATTGCTTTTTCTGTGGAACCAACCCTGTTACGAGCACTGATTGTTTTTCAATTCGAATTTGTCTTGATGTTTTTTTGGTCTGCTTAAACATTTCCGGACGGATCAACGTTTCTACATCAATCAATACAGGGTGAGCACCACTAGCAATCACGTTTTCCATGTGCAAATCGGTTGAACCAAGCCAATAGACGATTGCAAGTAGTTGACCATACTCTTGGTAGAATTTCGTTACATCCTCCTCATCTTTACATTCTTGATGTGCTACTCTTTCTTCAATTGTAAAAGTGGGCTGAACAATTCGTTTTATTTTATAAAAAGACAATGCTGGATTTAGACCTTCAAGATAGGTCAATAACGCATTAAATCGCTCACCAATTTCCAAATTTTTAAATTTGAAAATCAACGATTTTTCTTGAATTTGAAATTGAATCACTGTTTTTCCGCGATCATGACTGTCTCCTTTTCCCACCTCAATCTTGGTAATATCCATTAACGATGAGAGAGCAAACCTCTTTGATATTTGTTCTGTCGAGTCATTTACTGCTGACATAAATTCGTCTATCATTTCACATGCAAAACGCAATCTAGTAGCAAGGACTCTAGCAAGGGCTGGGTATTCTCCGTAAAAAAGATAGGTCCGTTGTTTATCTCCAAGAAATTCATCGATATATTTAGTAAACTCTTCTTCTTTTGTTTCAGCCTGTAAATGGTATTCTTCAATCATTTGATGAACATCCCAAACTAATGTTTTTTGGGCGATAAAAAGGAATTCGTCTGTCAGTTGCTCAATCAGTTTAACTATCGCTTTTTCTGAAAGTCGGATCTTAGAGAATTTTTTCGATAGATTTCGTATATGACGTTCATAATAATCGATGTGAAATCGTAAAGCTGCACTCAGAGATTCTTCTTTGATTGAAACTTCCGTCCTAAACAAAGTTCTATGCAATTGGAACCACTCACTTTTCTCGACTGTGGGCAAGAGCAATTGTGCCCGTTCTTCTGTAAAAGGGAGTAATCCAATACCAAATGTTTTTTCATCTAACTCGTAGCATTGAAGCATTTTCGTATAATCAGCTGCTTTCAATAAGCTTTTTCGTGCTTGCCATTGTTTGAAATAAACATCTGATTCTAGCTTCAATCCTTGCCAACACTGGATTCTTTCTGATATTGTTGTAGCATAACTATAGGTCAACTCTTCAATCATCGTGTTCTCTCCCTATCCATTGTTTGTCTTGTTTATAATAATAATAAAAAAGTAGGAAAAATACTATACTAATTTCATAGTAAGAAACAAATTGCCGTTTTAAGTACACCGTTCGTAGGATTAATTCAAGAAATTCCCACTAAATTTTATATAACAATTAAGATTTGCTTTTCAGATTGGCAGCAGGCTACTTTCCTCAACAAAAATAACAAAAGTTTGTGAATTTATAGCTATTTTTACCTTTCGATAGAAATAAACCCTTATTTTCAAAGCATTTATTTTGTGAATTTTTCACTTTTCGTATATTATAGTTATCAAGAGGTATGTACCAATATTTTCGAAAGGATCTGAAAAAATATGTTAAAATTATATACGACAAATAGCTGTACATCATGTAGAAAAGCACGGAGATGGCTTGTTGATCATGATATTCCATTTGAAGAAAAGAATTTTGGCACTACTCCTATTACATTAGATGAACTAAAAAATATATTAATCCTTACAGAAGAAGGCACTGAGGATATTATTTCAATCCGCTCCAAAGTCTTCCAAAAATTAGACATAGATATTAACGAACTCCCTTTACATGTTTTATTAGAACTAGTCCAAGATAATCCAAGTTTACTACGTCGTCCAATTATGATCGATGAAAAAAGATTACAAATTGGCTTTAATGAAGATGAAATCCGTTGCTTCTTGCCAAGATCAGTTCGTAAACGAGAATTATCTCAAACTTTGCTTTTAAGTGGCTTATAATTACTAATACCTCGATTTAAAAAAACTTAATCAAAAAAACTCATTCGTTTCTCACCTGAATGTGGAAGATAAATGTACTCTGTAAAAGAAACAGCTCATTTATCCCCACTAATTCAGTTAGAATTAGAATGAGTTTTTTTATCACTTATACTACTTTACAAACATTGCATCTCCAAAGCTAAAGAAACGATAACGCTCTTCGATTGCATGATGATATGCTGCAAGTGTCAAGTCTCGACTAGCAAATGCACTGACCAACATAACTAATGTTGACTTAGGCAAATGGAAATTCGTTGAAAAAGCTTGAACAATTTTAAATTCATATCCTGGCGTTATAAAAATATCGGTCCATCCGCTATCTGCTTTGATCTGACCATCAAACTTCGTTCCGATTGTTTCTAAAGTCCGAATCGATGTTGTCCCAACGGCAACTATTTTGCCCCCACTACTTCGAACTTCATTTAGTTGTGCTGCCGCATCTTCTGTTAAACGATAAAATTCACTATGCATTTCGTGTTCTGAAATATTCTCCACACTAACTGGTCTAAATGTTCCTAAACCAACGTGTAAGGTCAAATAAACAAGCTTTACGCCCTTAGACTGTATTTTAGTAAGAAGTTCCTGCGTAAAGTGTAAACCCGCTGTAGGGGCCGCTGCGGAGCCATTTTCTTTAGCGTATACCGTTTGGTAGCGTTCTGGATCTTCTAAACGTTCTTTGATATAGGGTGGCAATGGCATTTCGCCAAGTGATTCTAAATTTTCTAAAAAGATCCCCTCATATTCAAAAGTCACAATTCGTCCGCCATGTTCTAACTCTTCAATAACAGTTGCTGTTAAGCGTCCATCACCAAAACTGATTTTAGTCCCAACTTTCGCACGTTTAGCTGGTTTGATTAATGTTTCCCACGTATCTCCTTGTGTATTAGTCAAAAGAAGGACTTCTAAATGACCGCCAGTTTCTGGTTTTTCACCATATAATCGGGCTGGTAATACTCGTGTATCATTCATAACAAGTGCATCCCCAGCATTTAGCTCATCGATAATGTCGTGAAAATGTTTATCTTCAATTTCTTTTGTCTCACGATTTAAAACTAATAATCGTGAACTTGTTCGATCTTTCAACGGTGTTTGCGCAATTAATTCTTCTGGTAAATCAAAATCAAAATCTTCTGTACTAAGCATAATTGTCACTCTTTCTACTTGATTTGTCTTGGCTATTCTACCATTTTTTATAGTATCTGGCTATGAAGAACGCATTTTGTAAAAAGACAAATTACTTGAAATCAACTTTATTTACTCCGGCATTCCTAAAACGGCTAAGTCAAATGAGCTGAGTGACGCATTACATCACATTCTTTCAGGTAAAGAACCAGCTAGGTCTTATTATCCACCTATATAGTTATAAAAAAAGGCAGTGCAACATGGTTTCCCCGTTGCGCTGCCTTTTTCTATTCAACTGATTTTATTCAACTTTTTTTAAGATTTTGACATCTCCCGTTTTAGATTGCACGTCGATCTTATATTTTTCATTATCTGCTACATTTAAAAAATCATTTCGCAATTCACCCGTTTCAGTGTTTGCAGTGATTTTAATTGCTAGTTCAGGATCTTGTAACCATTTGATAAATCCAGATTGACTTAAAACAGTTGCATTGACTTTGCTTTCTTGAATCGCAATCGTTGGGCCAGATCCATTTTTCAACTCTAATGTACCTTGATTTTCTTCCGAAACGATTTTGCCCGTTTTATTGGCCATCGATAGGTCACCTTTTGTTCGTTTTACGATTATTTGACCATCAGTTGCAGTAGCTGTAAGTTTTTTTGCTTCCGCATCTTCCAAAATCATACGACCTGAATGATTATTTAATACAACATTGTCTGAACGTAAAAATTTTAAAATCGAGAGGCTTTTATTTCCCTCAATCTCTAAATCTCCCAGCATACCCGTAATAACTGTTTTTCCTGAATTACTTTTAACCTTTAAATTTATCGCAGATTCTTCAATGATCACATCACCATAATCGCTATTGATATTTCCTTCATCAGCAATAATATTTTTAGCGTAAACATCTCCTGAAATCAAATCTAAATCAAAATTCTTTGTTTGAATATCCAATAAACGCAAATCTCCACGACTTAACCCTAGATGAAAATCGTCCAGTATCGTTCCTTTTGGAATAAAGAAAATGACTTCTGAACGTCCAGTTCGGGTAAAGATATCAAAAATATTCTCTTCGTCTAATGTTAGATCGACCTTATCTTCATATGAGCCGTTTTCAATTTTTTTAATATCACTTTCCTTAAAGCGTCCTTTGATCATCAAGCTAGGTTTTTCAGCACTAGATACTTCTACCGTTGTAATTTCAACATCCGCATCGGAATCGAAGCTAAAGGCCGCATGCTTATCCGTGCTTAGACTGATTTCTTTGTAGTATTTTCTACCTGCATACATCAAACGGTCTGTTGCAGAGAAAAACAGTGACATTGCTGCACCCAGCAATACCAAACCTACTGATAAACCATTTATCCATTGTCTTTTTTCTACGACCCATTCTTTTACTAATTGTAAAATGATCGGCAACAACAATAAACATAAAATCGTTGGGATAGCGGCAATGTTTCGTTCTTCTTTCAACTCTTTTATTATGTACATCAAAAAGAAAGCAAACACTGATAAAAGAAGCAAAAGGACTAACGGTTTCACTACTTTGAACACCGTTTTCACAAGTTTTTGCATTCTTTTTTTCTGTGTTTGAATAAATACATCTTTAATTTCTTCTCTAGGTACAACGGATGTTTTCGCATTAATCGCAGCATCCAAGCTTAAATCTGCATAGTAATCCGCTGCCATTTCTTCTGGTGAAGCAAGTCTTGAAACAACTTCTGCCTCTGTTTGTCCTTCCTCCAAACAAATATATAGCTGCTCTAATAAATCTTCTTTCAGCTCATTGAAATCCTCTATATCTTCTTCAGCAAAAGCAGCTTTTAGTTGCTTTAAATACTCTTCCATCGTTTGCACTAATCTGCCCTCCTCAGTTTACTTACTTGCTCAACGAATTCATCCCAATCATGCTCTAAAAGCTCCAAATATTCTGTTCCCTTTTGAGTAATTTGGTAATACTTTCTGGAAGGACCATCAGGTGATTCTTTCGTATAAATCTCACAATACGATTCTTTGACTAATCGACGCAAAACTGGGTAAAGCGCCCCTTCAGTAATCGGTATAAACTGATTCACTCGTTGTGTTAATTCGTATCCATAACGATCTTCTTTTTGAATAAAATGGAGCACACACATTTCTAGTGCTCCTTTTTTAAATTGGCTAGAAGCCCTCATCGCTCAATCCCCTTATCACAGTTTTGATTGACAAATTACCCGCTTATTCCATCACTATCCACTGAAATAAATCGACTACGAAAAGAGCAATTGCACGTGCTTTCATTTGATGTTTGTTTAGAAAAAAGAATTCTATTTACTGATTGAATTCCAGATTCTAATACTAATCAAAAGCAATTCAGCTCCAAAGTTTTTTAATCTTTGGAGCAAAATAGTGTCCAGCCATTTATCAGTGGTTATTGCGGTTGTAATTCTTTTTCTCTTGAATGATACCTTGACGTTCTTCTGGTGTCAAATTAGGATCGCTCAACTGCTCGCCCCATTCTCTATTTTTTTGCCCTATTTCTCGTCCACTAGCTGAGGCACCCGATACTGCCTCGGCTCCTTGGGGATTTTCAGGTGCAACTGGTACTTGTGCTTGTTCTATTGGTTGCTCTTCAATTTGCTCTGTTGCGGCTGCCTGCTCATTCTCAATTGCTTGTGCAGCAGCTTGTTGGCTAGCAACTTTTTCTTCTTCTGCTTTTTTAGCAGCCGCCTTTTTTTCGTTCTCTTCTTTTTGTTTTTTTACTTTCTTTTCTTCTTGAACTTTTAATTTTTTCTTGATGGAATTTTCAACATGAGCAACCTTTTTTGAGACAACTTCGGCCAGTTTCTCTCTTTTTAAAGCAAACCGTTCTCTAACTGCTTCGTCTTTTGAAAATACCGCTTCAGCGCTCTGAGTGTTCTGGGTCATCCCCATACCAACCATCAAAAGTGCCATGCAAAATAGTATAAATTTTTTCATTTTAACTTCTCCTTACTCAACATATTTCTCTACTATTCGTTACCCTTGAAATGCATCTAGCAGTTCATTAAACCGTTCTTCTTCATCTACAATGATCCAATATTTTTTCTCTTTCTTATCTGGCTCCAGTTCTAACTGGATTGTCTTTGGTTCTTTTGCCGCTTTCAATTCTTGAAATGTCTTTTTAAGTGCTTCGAATTGAATTTGATTAAGGTCACTATCTTTCAATGATGTGAGTTCTTTTAAAATAGCATTTAATTGTTTCTCGTCAGATATCTTATCAATATCGTCTATCGTTTTCAGCTTATCATAGCCTTTATCGTTCAACCATTGTACCAATTCTTGGTCCGTTTTTTGATCGATCATTTGATCAAATTTTGTCTGATCTAACCCTGTCACAGTTACTTCAGCCTCATGTTTTTTGGTCGTATTCTCTTTCATTTTTACAGAAAAACTCGTTTCTTTATCCAGTCGTTCTTGATAAATTACGACTAATTCCTTTGCTTGTTCTTTTGAAAGGTCAAATAATTCAGAGAAATCTTGAATTAAATCCTCTTGATTTGGTGCATCCAACTTGTAAAAATAGCTGTCTGCTTTTTCCTTATCTCGTTCATAAATGACATTATTGATAAAAACTGTTGCAACCTCTTTAGGATTAGCACCCTTTGAGCATCCAGTCAATACAACAACTATTAATGCAAACATAATAATGATTTTTTCTTTTTTCATACGTCTAATTGGCTCCTTTTTTGACAATAACTGTTGATTTTTTGTACTTATTCCATTTCGTTCAACTTGAATGGAATTATTCAGATAACACAAAAGCAAATAGCTTAATTTAACTACCACAACCGATCTTTCTATTTTGTCTGTTGACTCGCCTCCTATTGTTCATAAAACAGTAGTTGCTAATCAACAATATACTAAGGTTTCTGACTATTGTCAATAGAACGTTAGTCACGCCCAATAGCTTAGTCTACTTTTCCTGTTTTCTTGTTGTTCCAAATACAAGCAACTCTTTTGATTTTTATCTCAAAAAAATGAAAAAAATCCTCTGATTTGTCCAAATCGCGGTTTTGTTGCATACTAGTAATAGAAACGTTTATTAGAAAACAGTGTGTTCATTTAAGAAACGAGAACAAGAAAAAAGAATTTGGGGTGAGAAAGTTGATCGAATTTCAACATGTTTCAAAAATTTACAAAGGCGGTAAAATCGCTGTAGACGACATCAATCTGTCTTTTGATAAAGGTGAATTTATCTGCTTTATCGGAACCAGTGGTAGCGGAAAAACTACTTCAATGCGGATGATCAATCGAATGACTGATCCATCAAAAGGAAAAATCTTGATCAATGGCGAAGATATTCAAACGATCAATCCTGTAGAGTTACGTAGAAAAATCGGTTACGTTATTCAAAATATTGGCTTGATGCCACACATGACAATCAGAGAAAACATTGTTCTTGTACCTAAGTTATTAAAAGTTGATCTAGAAGAGCGAAATAAAATCGCAGAAAAAATGATCGATCTAGTTGAATTGCCTAGAGAAATGCTTGACCGTTATCCTAACGAACTCTCTGGAGGACAACAACAACGAATTGGTGTTGTTCGTGCCTTAGCAGCAAATCAAGATATCATTTTAATGGATGAACCTTTTGGTGCTCTAGATCCAATCACAAGAGACTCTTTACAAGATTTAGTGAAAGACTTACAAGAACGTTTAGGCAAAACAATTGTCTTTGTTACCCACGATATGGATGAAGCACTAAAATTATCAAATCGAATCGCCATTATGAGCGAAGGGAAAGTTATTCAATTTGATACACCAGACAATATCTTACGTCATCCAGTCAATGAATTTGTCGAAGAACTGATTGGTGAAGACCGTTTGATTCAAGCGAAACCAGATATTACGACGGTTGGCGAAGTAATGCTAAATAACGCCATTACGATTACACCTGAAAAATCATTGTCAGAAGCGATCAAATTAATGAGAGAAAAACGTGTTGATACGCTCTTAGTCGTTGATGGCGCCGGTGTATTAAAAGGCTTCATCGATGTCGAAACCCTTGATCGCCGCAGAAATACTGCGACAAGTGTCAGTGACATCATGAATCCAAAAGTTTTCTTTGTAAAAAAATCTTCTTTATTACGCGATACATTGCAACGCATCTTAAAACGTGGCTTAAAATATGTTCCAGTAGTAGACGACCAACAAAAAGTTGTAGGAATTTTAACTCGAGCTTCCTTGGTAGATATCGTTTACGATGTTATCTGGGGTGAGGAAGAAACAGAAGAAACGGTTCCTACTGCAAGTGAAACAGAATCAACTGATGTCACACAACCTCAAGCGGAGGTGTAAAAAATGAATCAGTTTTTATTAGAAAGAGGAAATGAACTTGTCACTAAAATTGGTGAACATATTTTTATTTCTGGTGTAGCACTGCTCTTGGGAATTCTATTGGCTGTACCGATTGGGATTTTATTGACAAGAACGAAACGAACAGCAGCTATTGTCATTGGATTAACGAGTGCATTGCAAACTGTTCCTTCACTAGCTTTACTCGCATTGATGATACCTATTTTTGGTGTTGGAAAAATTCCAGCAATCATTGCATTGTTTATTTATTCCTTATTACCTATTTTACGAAATACGTATATCGGGATCAAAGAAGTCAGTTCTGATTACAAAGATGCAGCAAAAGGCATGGGGATGACAAATGTTCAGTCGATTTTCATGGTCGAATTACCGATTGCTATGCCAACAATTATGGCTGGAATTAGACTAGCAGCTGTTTATGTTATTGCTTGGGCAACTCTTGCCTCTTATATTGGCGCAGGTGGTCTTGGAGATTTCATTTTCAGTGGCTTAAATAATTACCAACCAGATTTGATTTTTGCTGGAACGATTCCTGTTACTATTTTAGCTTTAGTTGCAGACTTATTACTTGGACTACTAGAGAAGAAATTGACGCCTAAAGCTTTAAGGGAGGCGGAATAATATGAAACGAAAATTAAAATTATTGCTCATCACACTTAGTGCTATGTTGTTGCTATCTGGCTGTTCTTTACCTGGTTTAGCATCAAATTCTGATGATTCTACAATTTCGATCACAGGCGGCATTACTTCTGAGGCGCAAATACTAGCCAGTCTAGTTGCTGGAATGATTGAGCATTACACTGATGAAAAAACAACGATCATCAACAATTTGGCAACCACTACCATCAATCACCAAGCTATGATGAATGGCGATGCACAAATTTCAGCTGCCCGTTATACTGGAACTGATTTAACAACTACGCTCAATTTAGAACCAATCAAAGATCCAAAAAAGGCCTTTGATGTGGTGCAATCAGAATTCCAAAAAAGATTTCAACAAAAATGGTTTAATTCTTACGGTTTTGCCAATACCTATGCATTCATGGTCACACAAGAAACCGCTAAAAAATACAATTTGAAAACGATCAGTGACCTAAAAAAAGTTGGTGATCAGCTGACTGCAGGTGTTGATACGTCTTGGATCGACCGTAAAGGTGATGGCTATAAAGGCTTTACTGAAACGTATGGTTTTGATTTTAAACGTGTTTTCCCGATGCAGATCGGTTTAGTTTATGACGCAGTTGCTGCTAACAAGATGGATGTCGTTTTAGGTTATTCTACAGATGGACGGATCGGTAGTTATGACCTTGTGATTTTAGAAGATGATCTTCATTTCTTCCCTCCATACGATGCCTGTGCTGTTGCAACGGATGAGATTTTAAAGAAATATCCTGAATTGAAAGATGTACTGGCTAAACTATCTGGACAGATTTCAACAGAAACGATGCAAAAATTAAATTATCAAGCAGATAATGATTTAATGGAACCAGAAACCGTTGCAGATAATTTCTTGAAAGAACACCATTTCTTTGAATCTGAAGGAGGTGGAAAATAATGCAGAATTTACAAGATATGAACTTGCTACAACAGTTTTTCTATTACTTTGAGCAAAACGGTAGTTATGTTCTAAGTCAATTTGTTCGGCATTTTCTAATTTCCATTTATGGTGTATTGTTCGCCGCAATCGTCGGTATTCCGATTGGTATTTTCATTGCCCGTAGAAGAAAAATGGCGGGTTGGGTCGTGAGTATCGCTAACTTGATCCAAACAGTCCCTTCACTCGCTATGCTTTCGATCTTGATGCTTGGTCTTGGTCTTGGCGTAAACACGGTTATCGTTACTGTCTTTCTTTACTCTCTTTTACCGATCATCAAAAATACCTATACTGGAATGATCCAAGTCGATCGAAATATTTTAGATGTAGGTAAAGGCATGGGGATGACAAAATGGCAGCGACTTTACATGGTAGAATTGCCACTTTCTGTTTCTGTGATCATGGCGGGTATCCGTAATGCTTTAGTTGTAGCGATTGGGATCACTGCAATTGGTGCTTTCGTTGGCGCTGGTGGGCTTGGTGATATCATTATCAGAGGTACCAATGCAACAGACGGTACGGCTATTATCCTTGTAGGAGCTTTACCAACCGCTTTGATGGCAATCATTACAGACTGGGTGTTAGGGACAATCGAACGCCGATTAGATCCGGCGAGTAAACATTCAACCAATTAATTCTTAGACAGTTTGTCAGCAGTTGTTATCAGTAAAATAATAAAATAAAAAACGACCTTCACTACTATTTTACAGAAAAGTAGTGAAGGTCGTTTTGTTAGTGAATTAAGACTTTTAATTACTTGTCTTTCCTTATTACTAGACAATAAAGTGACGTATACCCAATAATAAACCCGATCAAACCAGATAATTCATAATTCAAAAAAGAAGATAAAATTAGGTGATCATCTCTAAATAAAATAATCATCCTAATCAACACATACGTAATTATAACAACATAATAATTTTTTCGTTTATTTTTATTCATCATCTTAGTATCAACTTTCTCAATAGTTAGAATAGGACTATTTTTTGTTGATCAATTGAACTCCAATTATGGTTGAAATAAGTAGACTAGTAATTATAAATAAGGTTTTTGATATCATATATCCAGTATCTAACGGGTTGCCATCAACAAGAATTTTATCAGGATTAAAGCTAAATAGTAATGATAGTAGAATTGATGCAGAGATGATGAGATAACCTATCGCTTTAACAAACTTTATATTCATATACTTAAAGTCCTTTCTTTTTAATCTATCATAACATTTTTTTATTTAATAGTTAATTAAAGCATATTCTCCATACTTTGGTCTTTTAACAGTATATTTATTACTAGAATGTAATTTTCCACTAGCTGTTCGATAAACTTCTCTCGTTCCTGTTTCTACGGCATATCTTACTCTATACCCTAAATATACGCGCTTATTAGCGCCAATATTTAAAGTATAGCCTTTTGCGCTAGATACTGATCCTGAAGCATTTACTTTAATCCCTTTTATATCGCCAGATACACTCGCACCAAAAGTAGCTGTCTTCGTAGCCGTTATCGAACCACCTTTGCTACCAGTAGCAACATTGTCAGATATTCTTTTATACCCTGACCACTCATCATATGTTTTTACATTCTTTTTACGAGTAGATAGAGCATATCTAGGTGCAATTTCTAACGAGCTCTCCTCTTCAATTTTAGAATCTTCGGTGTAAAAAATAATATCTTCTTCATTGACTTCTTTTACTGTATTTCCAAAAGAATCAATGAATTCATGAGAACTTACTACATCTGATGAATTCATTGAATTTTCAACGTTTTCATCAGCATAACTGGTTTTATTTCCTAAAAACAATGAGCACCCAACAATTGAAACAAATAAAAGTTTTTTCATAAAATAACTCCCTCTTTCTTTTACTATCGATTTGTTTTATCCGCTTTTTATTTAAGGTAGATGTTAATAATTTATTAGAGCATATTCACCATATAAAGGACGTTTCACAGTATAATTATTTGTTCTATAGACTTTGCCTGTTTCTAAATCATATTGCTCTCTTTTACCCGTTTCTACAGCATATCTCGTTCTATAACCAAGATAAACTCGTTTGTTTGCACCAACATTCAATTTATATCCTTTCGCACTAGATACAGATCCCGATGCATTTACATTGATTCCCGATATGTCTCCAGATACACTGACACCAAAAGTAGTCGTTTTAGTAGCACTTATTGAGCCACCTGCAGCTCCTGTTTTCAAATTGTCAGATATACGTCTATACCCAGACCATTCTTGGTAACTTTTTACATTTTTTTTGCGATAACGGATAGGATTTACCATTCGAGAACTGATAGTTGGGTTCTGATTTTCATCAGGAAGTTCGAATGAATTTTCAATAATACCATCGAAAGACAATTCGTTATCCTTAATGATAATAACAGAATCTTCCCTTCTCTCTTTTACCTGTTCGGTTTCCGCATAAGAATATTTCGGAAAAATCAAAGGGATTAAAGATATTCCTAAAACAAAACAAGCAATACACACTTTTTTCATAAAATAAAACCTTCTTTCTTTTTAATATGCAATCATCATCACACGAAAAAAATAGTTTAGTAAGCACCTATTGGTTTACATCATGACACGCTGTGGTTGCCCCACTCCTTGCAACTAAAAGTTGCCCCCAAATACACAAAAAATGATAGTTTTTTCGTTCAAAATGACGTATGATTAAGTATAAAAAAGCAAGAGGAGGGAAACGCATGGCTTTAGCTGATCAGTTACGTGCACATCGAGAAAATAGAGGTCTTTCCCAAGCAGCTGTTGCAGATCAATTGAATGTTTCTCGTCAGTCCGTCTCTAAATGGGAAACCGGAAAAGGCTACCCAGATATTGATAATTTAATTTTACTTAGTAAAATTTATGAAGTCTCCATAGATGAACTTGTTCAAGAAAACAAAGAATTGAAAAAGAAAATTGATGAAAACAACCAAACGATTGAAGAGCATCGGAAAAAATTAGATTGGATTCATGATCAAGGAGCCGGTGAAACCGATGAAGGGCTACTGTTATTGATTGCCGTAATTGGCTTGTCCGTCGCTGCTCCTTTGGGTCTAATACTTGCTCCAGTTATCATGAAACGCAACAAAAAAAGCAACACATTCTACACGTTGGTTAACGTTGTAAGTGTGTGTTGCATGCTAATTAATCTATATTTTGTTTACATTATACTTGGAGACTATCTCTTATGGGACCAAAAAATCGAAATAAACTACACGCCTGATCCTTAGGTAAGTACTGAAACATTCAACTTAGAACCATCAATTTTTGCGCGAAGATTTATCGTTGTTTCAGCAGTCCCTACTTTTCGTTTTAAATAATAAGTAGCTTGCTTTGAATGATCGATTCGTAAAGATTTACTAGTAAATGATCCCGAAATAGCTTTAACACTAGCATTTTTTGTTGAGATAATCGAATTTTTCTTTATAATTACCTGATAACTAGCCTTCCAAGAACCTCTTCTTTCTGTTGAGACGGTATACGTACCGTTACCTAGTGCCCGAGAGAGAGTTGGTTCTTTTTCAATTGTAACAATCAGCTCTTCGCCTTCTTCTGTAATAACACTTGAGACTTGCTTTTGTGTATCTGATAACGAATAATCGACCGACCCTCTATATTCTTCAGCATGTGCCACCAAATCATTAACAATAAAACTTAAAAAGAACACTGCCCCCACAATAAATTTCTTCTTCATATTTTCCACTCCTTTTTTATATATCAACCGTACAAAAAAAGGAGTGGAAAAGAAAGCACTTTTCTGTTTGCAACATGTCAACTTCTAGTTGCAAGTCAGTATCCATAAGCTTTTTGAAGAATTTGTTCATTCAATAAAACAATCCATTAGATAAACAATCGGACAGCCAATCGAGAGAAAAAATCGCGATTCATGTTATTCAGAACTAGTCGTAAAACTGTGCGCGGAACGAAACTCTTTTATTTTTTCAAATGATAACTATATGTTGCAACAACGATATTTTCCCGCCAAGATAATTTAAGACGTAAACGTAAACTTGTTTGGTTATGCAAAATATTTTGCCAGCGTCTATTAGGAACAAATTGCGGAATCAATACGGTGGTCGTATACGCCCGTTTCGCTGAATTTTTGCTTACCAAATCAACATAACGCAGAATTGGATTGGTGATTGAGCGATACGATGAATGAACAACCGAAAAGCGTATATCTGGAAAATGCTTTTTAAATTCTGCTTCAATTTCCTTCTCTTTCGCTTGATTTTCATCCAAAGACACATGCATGGCAACAACATAATCCCCAATCGAACGAGCATAATTCACTGCTCCAACATTTGCTTGCGTGGCATTTCCAACTAAAACGATAACTGTGTTCCCATAAAATTCCTGTTGTTTCACAGTCTCTTCCAACCGTAGTTGTTCTGCCACATTTTTATAGTGAGCATGGATACTGTAAAAAACAAAAATCAACACGGGCATAATGATAAAAAATGGCCAAATATCGCCTAAACGATACATAAATAAAATAATAATGATCCCATAAGAAATCAAAGCCCCTACAATATTAGCAATCGATTTTGATAGCCATTTTTTGGTTTCTTTTCGCCATTTTATAACCATTCCTGTTTGAGATAAGGCAAATGGTATAAATACCCCAATAGAATAAAGCGGAATCAGCCGTTCTGTTGACCCTTGGAAAATCAATAACAAGACAACAGACCCTGCAGCTAAAGTCAAAATCCCATTAGAATACCCTAAACGATCTCCTCGATCCATATACATATGTGGCATAAATTTATCTTTTGCTAAATTATAAGCTAGAACTGGAAACGCCGAGAAACCCGTATTTGCCGCAACAGCTAAAATCAATGCTGTTGTAAACTGCAAGACATAATACAGGATGTTTTGACCAAAAACCGCTTTTCCGATTTGAGCCAACACAGTTACCTCAGTTTGAGGGACAATACCATACCAATAGTTGATAAAAGTGATTCCCACAAAGAAAAAACCTAAGATTGCAGCCATTAGCGTTAAAGTGCCCGCCGCATTTTTTGCTCTAGGCTTTTTGAAAAAAGGGACAGCATTACTAATTGCTTCAACCCCAGTCAAAGAAGACGAACCTGAAGAAAATGCCCGTAAAATCAATGCAATCGTGATTCCAGGCACAACAGCACCAGGCACAGCTGTTGCTTGCATCGGTACGACACCTGTTACGATTTTGAATAGACCAGTTGCAATCAGCAACGTGATCACCGCAATAAAACTATAAACAGGAAACATCAAGAAACTAGCTGATTCTCTTAACCCACGAAGATTCATCAACATAATGAGCAAGACAATAACAATTGAAATCGCTACTTGATGGCCATATAATGCTGGCACGGCAGAAATGATTGCCTCAGCTCCCGCAGAAACAGAAACAGCCACAGTCAACATATAATCGACCAATAATGACCCACCAGCTACTAAGCCTGCATTCTTTCCTAAATTTTCACTACTGACTACGTAAGCTCCGCCACCATGAGGATACGCATGAATGATTTGCCGATAAGATAAGGTTAAAGAAATAAGTAAAATAATAACAAAAGCAGCAATCGGTAACGAATACCATATGGCAGCAGCAGATAACGTAACGAGTACAACCACAATTTGCTCAGTACCATATGCAATTGAAGACAACGCATCAGATGATAATAAAGCCAGTGCTGCGAATCGACTTAGTTTATGGTCGTCATTTTCAGTAGATTTTAAGGGTTTTCCGATAAATAATCGTTTTAAATAGTCCACTTGATCCATCTCTCCTTCTCAGTTTTCTTCTATTCCGTTTTCAGAAAAATATATGTTTTTTCCACAAACAATCACATATGCTACTCCCCTAGATTAAGATTGTCAATTATTTATTTGCTAAACTTCAAAAATCTTCATCGCTTCCTCCTTCTCTACTAAAGAAATTATCAGACTAATTATTTTATCAAGATTTTCTTTTCAAAAAAAATAGTTTGATTTCCTTATTCTATTAGGATATAAAAAAACAAGGATTCCGTAAAAGGCAATCCCTGTCTTGATTTCTATTCTAATTTTTGCCATGTACGGTGTTTATCAAAATGATTCGCTTCTTTTTTTGCTTGTGCAACGATTTCTTTCGGATAATTCAATACCTGTAATAATTCAATCGCATTTCTTGTAGTCGAAGGCCCTTGTCTCAAACTGTAATCAAAGGTTACCCCGTATTCTTTCGTTACTTGCTCCTCAAAATGGACATTATCACAGGATTCTTTTAAAATTTCGGTCAGTTCAATATCATGAGTCGCAACAAATGCTAATGATGGGTAATTGTCTAGCCAATGAATCATACTGGATGATGCTGAAATTCGTTCAATCGTATTGGTTCCTTTTAATATCTCATCAATAAAACATAAACACGGAGTATTCGTTTCAGCTAAGTCTAATACTCGTTTAACAGACTTTGTTTCTGCTACAAAATAACTATCTCCTTCAAAAATATCATCTTCAACGGCCATAGATGTTAAGATATGTCCAAAAGGCAGTTGGAACTTGGTGGCTAATGCCGTATGAATCGTTGCAGATAGGATACAGCTAATGGCAACACTCTTGACGTAAGTAGACTTACCTGAAGCGTTAGAACCTGTTACAAGGGTGTTTTTTGCCCAATTTACTGCATTGGGTACTGGCGTTGCCAATAGTGGATGATAAACTTCTTCCCCGATCACTTGAAGCGTATCGGAAAAAATGGGTTGGCTAGTATCAGGCATTATCTCACGAAAATTCAAAACAGCCGCACTAACCTCTAATTCACCAAGTAAACGCCAAAGTTCCTTTGCTTGAGACTCGTAATTTTTTACTTTTTCTAAAACGAAATTATAGGAAATAAGCGGCAACAAAAAAATCATAGACAAATAATCAAACATCAATTCAGCTTCACTATTCGACTTCATACGAAAAGAAATACCAAATTTAGTCATGGAAGCGATTGGTTTGAGATTTTTAGTCAACTCTTCTTGAAAAGGCGTTCGTAGTTTGGCTACTTGTTTTGCACATGCCACGGTTTGAACCAAATAACCCATACAAGCTAACTCACGTTCTAGTTTTTCTTTTTTTATTTGATAATAGATGACATTGAATAAAATCGAACCTATTAAAAATAGGATTGCTGGTGTTGACGGAAACAAGATAAATGAAATAACTCCTACAATTGGCAATACTCCACATACTAAATAAATCATTGTATTCGGTAACGCTTGGCTTTTCGTTTCAGCCAAATAATTCTCTACATTATTATTATCTTTTTTACCAAGACAGGCAAATTGGAATTGGATTTCTTCTCGGACATCTGGGTTTTGTTTATAATAATCAATTAATGTTTCTAAGCGTTCATGGCTTTTTTTAGAGAAGTTGAAATTACGCATTCGCTGATACAAGGCTTCTGATCCGGCACTCGAATACGTTGCGTTGATTCGCTCAAACAAAGAAAATCCATCTAAATCATACCATGTGATATCATCGATTTCACTATCGTATTTTCTATACGCTTTTGCTTTCCCCCACGCTGTTTTTAAGCTCTCTTCTTTGTCAAAAAAATTCCCACTTGGAAATTTCCCCCATTTTGTTTTGACTAATGCTCTTAATTTTATACGATTATATATTTCCGTTATGATGATGATTAGAATTATCAACGCAACAAATCCTAATACGATCAATTGAGCTTCCATCCAATCCCCTCCTTTTTCTTTCTAGTATAGTTTTTTGTAGCGTGATATACAAGTTTACGTTTAATGTCGAATGACTACAAAAAAACGGAAACCTAACTCCTTGAGTCCTGTTTCCGTTCTTAATTTTATTCGTTGTAATACTCCTGATTCATACTTTCATATTTATCAAAATCCCATTCTTGAACTGTTGCGTCTTCTACAGTTTTCATCGTTGACATTTCAGTTTTTTCAAGCCTAGCCGACTGTGGCTGTGAAGTCAACATATGAGAAATTGTTTCATCTTGTAATCTTATCGTATGTTTTAATCGAACTTTCTCCACTTTCAAGTCTGTGATTTCTTCCTGCAGTATGTCTTTCTTCTCCAGCAAACTTCTTAAAAATTGTTTGTCCCTTACAATCACTAAAGTCAAAACAACAATCACCACAACTAAAAAATATAGAATAACTAACAAATTTGTATCCATTTTATAACTCCCCCTAACGATCCAATTCTATAGTATCATGTTGGAGGTTTTTATTTTTTCATTTTTTTGTTTAAATAACCTTATATATATTTTTTTTTGAGAATATGGAATCACTTTTTTCGTCTCATCAATATTTATAATAAATAATTATGATCAAAAGTTACTTCTACTATATAATCACCCATATTTCTATACACTTGTTCTTGTAGACGAATTCGTAGTTCTTGATCCGTTGCTTTAAAATGATTGGGCACAACTAAGTCAAATACTATACGCGGCTTATCTCCATGATCTACTAGGCGTATATCGTGTCCTTTTAATTCACCATTGATTCCTTTGATGATTTTTTTCAATTCTTGATGGATAAACTGTTGTTGTTGATCATGCAAGTTTACTGGATCGATGTGACAGACTAAATCCACTCCTAACTGCTGTTTAAATTTCTTTTCAATCTCATCGATCGTTTCATGTGCTTGTGTTAAATTCCAACGGTCATCGATTTCAATATGAACGGATGCAAAGGTTTTATTCGGTCCGTATTGATGGATCAATAAATCGTGATAGCCGACGATTTCTGAAACAGAAGACAAATACACTTTCATCTTATCGATGGCTGCTTGATTCGGACGTAGTCCCATCAACTCATTTACAAATTCTCGAATCAACTGTAACCCACTAAAAATAATATAGCAGGCAATCACCAATCCAACGAATCCATCGATTTTAAGCCCCGTAATGCCTTCAATCGTTGCCGAAACTAATACTGCAATTGTTGTGAAGACGTCGTTCAAACTATCTTTAGCAGTTGCAACTAAGGTATTGGAATCGATTTTCTTAGCCACCCGTCTATAAAACAGACTTTGCCAAATTTTGATCAAAATCGATAAAACTAATATTACCAATATTACTGGGGTTACTTTGATGCTTTGTGGGTCTTTAATGCGTTCGATCGATGTCATAAAAAATTGGAACCCTACGAAGGTTATCAATAACGAAACTAACATGCCACTGATATATTCAAATCGCTCATGGCCATATGGATGTTCTTCGTCCGCTGGCTTTCCAGAAATATAAAAACCAATTAAAGTCAACACTGACGATACCGTGTCAGACAAGTTGTTCATCGCATCTGCCATGATTGATACACTACCTGAAATCAAGCCAATCAACAATTTACCTACAAACAGTAACAAGTTTGATAATAGGCCAACGACTCCGGCAAAAATGCCAAATGCTGTTCGCATATCCGAGCTTTTTTGTTTTCTTTTTTCAAAACGATCAATTAAAAAATTTATCATCATAATCCCTACCTCGTTTTTAGCATATCTTAGAACTATAAATTTTTTTTAGAAATTTGTATAGTAAAAAACTACTTTTATTAGTGACTTTTTATTGTTTAGAAAGACCCAATTTGATTCATTGGACTTCTTTGCTTTTTTGTTAGGGATACCTTGAAAGAATAGTCCTGTCATTATCATCCGCGACTTCTCCCGAAATAGCAAAAAATTGAGACATTCCTATCGAAAGGCTGTCTCAATCTTTTGCTATAGATTCGTTCTTATTCTTAATGGAAGATATGACTTTCATGCGAAACTTTCGCTAATTTCTTCGTTTTTTCTTCGATGTAAGGATACAATAAAATTCCTAACACACAGAAGACGATCGAAATACTGACTAGGATGAGGATAGCTTTCCACGCATTTGGCCAATAGACGCCACCAGCTGATTCTCGTAATAAATTCACCGCATGTGTAAACGGTAAAAATGGATTGATGAATTGGAAGAACTTCCCAGAAACTTGAATAGGATAATTTCCTCCACCACCAGAAATTGAGAGAACCAAAATAATGATTGCAGCTCCTTTTCCGACATTTCCAAACAATGCCACCAATACGTAAACCATCATCATAAACGCAAAGGCTATCAATAAGGCAAACAAGACACTATATACAGGCTGTCTTACGTCCACACCCAATAAGAAATAATTTCCTAATGTAACAATCAATGCTTGTGCTAAGCCCATCACTAAGAAGGTTAACATTCTTGCAGAAAATTGTTCGCGTTTAGAGTATTTTCCACGATCTTTTTCATCTAAATAGAAATCAGTTGTTGCAACACTTGAAAATAAAACGGCACCAACCCACAAGCACAAAGCTGTATAAAACGGTGTACTTGCTGAACCATTGTTCGCGATTGGGTAAATTTTATTTTCAGAAACTTCTACGGGTTTCGCAAAGAAGTCACTTTCAGCGTTAGCATCTAATTTAAGCAGTTTTATTACTTGCCCAAGATCTACATCCTTTTCACCTTTACGGATTGCTTCAGCAGCCTTATGAAGGCCAGTTTTGATGTTTGGCCAATCATTTTGAACTAAGTCATTTGCTTTGTCTAGAGCAGATTCTAAATCTGGCATTTTTTCATTAACAGTTTTTAAGGTTCCAGTAATATTTTCTTTGATTCCTGGATAATCATTTTTAATAAAATCTGCTGCTAATCCAAGTTTTTCTTCTATTACAGGTAATTCATTGTTATAAAGTTCTGCCCCTTTATTGATGCCATTTACGATTGTATCCATATGACCATTCAATAAAACGTTGGCATCGTGTACTTCTTGTTTGATTGCAGGCAATTCTGCTTGGTATTTTTCTAAAATACCGATTGCATTGGCAACTGTTGCTTGTGTTGAGCTTAATAAAGAAGCGAAGTCGATTTGTTTCGCTTTATCAAGGAGCCCTTGAGCCGTGCTAATGGTTGAGATTAGTTTTGTCAAAATATCATTGACACTTGTTGCTACTGCATCAACCTTGATGCTTCCCGCAATACCTGCAATGTTAGTAGCCATGTCTTCAATTTCAATTAAAACAGCTTTTAACTGCTCTACAGAAATCGCATCTGCATCAATGCTATCTACTCGTACTTTCAATCCACCTAATAAGGTACTAATATTATTCAGTTCCACTATAATATCTTGAATTTTTGGATCGCTTGTTGAATTTTGAATCTCTGTCAACATTGCCACTAACTGATCAATGGCAGCTTGCTGTTTGCCTAAACTATCACTAAATTGTTGTAACATTTGTTGTAACGCTACACGTTCTTCTGGTGTCAGTTCATTGTCTGTCAATAATTGTTCGATTTGTCCAGCAATCGCGGATACATTTGTACCAATTGTTTGAACAGACTCTAAGGTTACTTTAATACTGCTTGTAATACCTGGCAATGCTTCTTGTAATTTCGTTGCCCCTTCACTTGTTGCGCTCGCTAATTGACCTGCTTGGTCTCCAAGTTTTTCAATATCCGGTAGCGCTGTTTGAACTTGTTGGATAATCGTTAAACCTTGCTTGGCTTCTTCGATTCCTTCATTCATCGTTTGTTCAACAGAAGCAAAATCATCGTCAATCATCGCTAGCTGTTTGCCTGCATTTTGAATTTCCGGAATTTTTTCTTGCAACGTTAAAATCACTTTCGCTTGTTCTTTGATTGTTGGCATTTTGTCATTTAAATCGACTAATTTTGTCCCTAAAGCGTCCACTTGAGGCAAATAGTCCACAAATTCATTTGCTTTTTCTAATTTTGTTTTAAGTTCTGGCATTTTACCATGAAGTGCTACAACTTCTTGGGTATACTTGTCGATTTCATCAATGTTTTCATCTGTTGAAAGAATCATATTTTTCACTTTTGTAATACTGACTAAATTAGAATCTAAATTATAACCAATATCATTAAAAACCTTGACTAATGTACCACTAGCTGTCTTAGTAAATTCATCTGTGATTTGTGCTTGTAAAGAAGTTGCACCCTTTTCCGCAATTTTTGGTGCAATCGCGTTGATTTTCTCATTGATCGAATAATCTATTTTAGGCTTGGTGATTTCTCCTGTCGTAAAACTCAATAAATCTTTTGAAAAATCCTTAGGCAAATAAATACCAGCGTAATATTTACCTGATCGTACACCTTTGTCTAACTCTTCTTTAGAGTCAACAAACCGCCACCCCAATTGCTTGTTCTCATGGAGATTTTTCAGAACTTCCTCTCCAATATTAACTTTTTTATCCTTGAAAGTTGCTGCTTGATCATCACTGTATACTGCAATCGGCAGCTCCCCTGTATTTGCGTAAGGATCCCACAAAGCTTTGATATTGAACCATGCATAAAGTGATGGAATAATCATCAGTGCAATAATCAAAAATGTTGCAATCGGATTTTTAAAAATGCGTTGCCAATCTAATTTAAATAACTTCAATGTATTTTTTATATGTTTCATCCTGTTCACCCACTCTTTTTAATGACTGATATACTTTAGCATAATTTTTTTATCAATAACAAATGAAAAATCACTTTTTTGTCCATTTCTACGACAGGTTTCTTGAACTGTCGTAGAGATTTATTTTTTGTATCTACTTGCGTAACTCAAACAATCGATTTTATCCTTATTTATCTTGTTCATCTACGCTTTCCGACACCTAAAAAAAGGCAAACTCATCCAACTGAATCAGCTTGCCCTTACTCTTTTTAGCTTATAGTTTTGCTGAAAACTCTGATACAACTTTTTTCACTTCATTTACGGAGTCAGGATCTAAATAAGATAAAGCTCTTGGAACGACACTCATAAGATACATCTTATCAAGTTTGTCTGTTGTTCTTCTTTCCATCAATTCTGCCAGTAAATGTTTCATATCTTCTTGATGTTGTGCTGTTGTACGATCCATTATGAAGTCATAGAATTTCTTCTCATCTGCTTTCATCGGCTATGCCTCCTAGAATTTTATTCTATTATAAGCCTTAATAACAATAAGGAGAAGTAATTTGCTTTATTCTAAAAAAACATATATATGTAAATATAAGCGGAAGATACGTTATTGTACGACGTATCTCCCGCTTATTTAAGTTCTTACACTTTATATTTATTGATCAAAAACTCGTAAGCCGCTCGGCTAATGATGCCCATCGGTTGATTGATTGCTGGATTGAAATAAAAGTCCATCGTAACTAATTCTTCCAATGTTGTTTCCTTATCGATTGCTAATGATAACGTATTAATGGATTGTGTAATATCTTTTTCAGACATCAATTGTCCACCAATCAGTTTATGTGAACCTCTTTCTATCACCATTTTAATATGTACTTCTTCCTGTAATTCAAGAAAAGGTAATTGACATGGTAATGTTAAAAACATGCTTTCAACTTCAAGTCCTTCAAATTTGGCTTCATCTTCTGTTAACCCTGTACTTGCAATGTAACTGTTAAAGATTTTTGTAGCGGTCGTCTTTTGTGTCATATTGTATTTCATCTGATGACCTAAAACATTCATTGCGGCAACTGTCGCACTCCGTACAACATTATTTACCAGAGGAATAAATGATTTACGGTAGCTATTGCGAACGGGATAAGAAATAACATCACCTAAAGCAAAAATATTGGGATCACTTGTCTGCATCTTTTCATTTACATAAATTGTTCCATTTGTATTTAAGTCCAAAAAGTCTTTTACTAATGTCGTATCTGGTCTTGCGTTAACTGCCACAATCACGTAATCATTTCTGATTTCTTCATTCGTTGTTTGAGTAATAAACATGTCTTGATCTAAGTCTGAAAAACCAATAACACTCTCATTTAGATGGAGATGAATCCCAGAGTCTATGATTTTTTGTTCAACTAAGGAAGAGACTTCTTTACTTAGATAGCGAAAAAGAACAGAATCAGCGCTTTCGATCAAATGAACTTCTTTCCCTTGATCTTTCAACGCATCACATAGTTCTACACCGATATATCCACCACCCACAATGGAGATGGACTTTGCTTTCTCTAGCTTTTCTAGTACTTCAACTGAACTAGGATAACTTTTGAAAACTGTCACCTTGTCTTTACTTGGCAACGTTAGATTCGTAGCAAACTGGTTTGAACCTGTTGCCAAAATCAATTTTTCATAATTCAATTCATGTATATCTTTATTGCTGTCTTCATAAACAACGATCTTTTTATTTGGAATGATCGTAGTAGCTGTCGCATTAAGTAAAACATCGACCCCTTTTTCAGCCAAATCTTCCGAAGTAAGATACCTCACTTCGTCTAGCGTGTCTACTAATTGATTCATTTTCAAGACTACGCCACTTGAAACAAAACTGATCTCATTTCTTTTTTCAATCAGAATAACCTCTGTATGAGGATTTAATTTTTTTAATGTTAATGCAGCTTGAAGTCCTCCGTGTGAGGCTCCGATGATTACTACTTTCACCAAGGTTCTTCTCCCTTCAATCGAAAAAACACTTATCATAATTACATATATGTTAAATAAAAACAACTTTATACTCTATTATATATAAAACTTTATTGTTTTGAAATATTTATTAGATAGTTACTTTCTTTTTATAAGTTGCGTATTGCCATTTTCTCACGAATCAAGTATCCTTAAAGTGAGGTGTCTATTATGCTAAAACGAGATTTTTTAGAAAAGCCTTTCGATTATATGAATGATATATTACTATTTTTATATAACAATCAAGGCAGTGCAACAAAAAACGAGCTAGTTAGTGAATTTCAAATTAGCTTGCCAACATTAAATGAGTACTTATCTTTCCTGCAAACTTTTCTCGAAGAGAATCAAATAAACGAACAAGTAGAAATAACATTAGCTGGTGAACACATTTCTTTAAAAAAGGAGCCGACCTTTCCGTTAAAAAAAGTTGTCGTACTTTTTTTAGAGAAATCAATCAAGTTCCAAATGGTCAACCAATTATTTAACAAAGGTGAATTAACGTGTGATTACTTTCAGTTGAATTATGCCATCAGTTCTGCAACGTATTATCGTAAAATCACTGAACTCAATGACTTGCTTAAAGAATTTCGCCTGCAAATCAAACGGGGAAAACTAATTGGTGAAGAAAAACAGATACGCTATTTTTTCTTTAATTTTTTCTGGTTTCTGTTTGAAGATAAAACTAGTTTAGAAAAAGAAACCGCTAACCAATATCTTGGTTTTGTAGATATCTTAAAAGAATCTCTCAATCTAGTATTTGATCCTACCGAAGTATTACAGATCAAATTATGGATGAAAATATCGTTTAGACGACTGACAACCGAATACAATCCTGTCATTAGTCCTAACTATGATTATCCAGATCGGCCGTTGTTTGAAGAAATCAATCTAGCCTTACATACATATATGAAAAAAATCGACCGTCCATATACTATTTACGAAGCATACATGTTTTATGACTTCTTTTGTTCTATGCACAATTTTTCTCCCAATTCCACTTTTGCATTTCGATTGGCTGAAAAACAACGCAGAGAAAGTTCTTATTTAAATTACATGAATAAAGTGATTTTAAAATATTTAAAGCAACAAGGGTATCTGTCAAACTATGCTTCATCCGCTCGCCTATTGTATATTGAAAATTTATTGTTCCAACTTCATTCACAACTTTACTATTTTGATGGTTTCATCCTACCATTCGACAGTTGGACGATAAAATCTATCGTCAATGCGCATCGTCATCCGTTTTCAGGTAATGAAGTCTTTGAATTAATGGATATCGCTACCAAAAAATTCGATCAAGATGGTGAAAAAGGCAGTTATAAAAACAAATTCACAGAAATCCACTATACGATCATATTAAATCACATTGCGGAATTAAATGAAGAGAAAATTGCGATCGGTGTCTATCATTCACTAAATCCATTCATAGGTGAATTGGTTATACAGCATCTAACGAACGTATTGGGTCATAAGTACCCAATTAAAGCTGAAGCTTTTAAAGAAGATAGTCATTACGATATACTCCTTTCCAATATCTATAGCGAAATGATTTCTGAAAAACAAGAACTTGTCTATATTTTTTCAGACATTGGAAATAGCTATGATATGACCGAAATTGAAAAATTGATTATTCAGTTGATTGATACAAGATAACGTTATTTTTTTCATCTATTACTAATTGAAATTATAACAGAGAACAGGTCCTTCATGTTCTCTGTTTTCTTTCTATTTATTAAATTTGCTGAGAATAATCCTATTTATAGAGTATCATAATTCCTAAATTTAATTGTTTTTATTTTTATGTTTTTTACAAAAAAACATGATAAATCAACTCGTTTATATAAAATAAAAAAACGATAAATTTATCGTTTTTTTTATTTTATCCATCCAATATTATTAAACGGTGCAAACCTAAAGGAAACCACGCCTTCAATTGCTTGTCCATCCACTAAGCCAAAGGTTCGACTATCACTGGAATTATTTCGATTATCGCCTAAGACAAAATAATGTCCTTTAGGTATTTTCCTCAATTGTGACATCTGATCTAATGCTTCTTGAGATATATTTACTTTGATTGTCCCATCTGGTAGTTCGTGTGCAGCAGACAATTCTGAAGCATCAGGTAAGGATTCAGCTTGATGATTGATAAACAAATCGTTACCTTCCGTCCAAACCAGATCTCCCGGCATACCAATGACTCGTTTTACGTATTGAAATTCACTTTTCACAGGTGGTTTGAAGGTGATGATTTCATATCTTTTTGGTACTTTTGTACGGCGAACGATGACCCGATCTCCATTCAACAAAGTAGGGTTCATTGAATCCCCATCAACCATATGAGGGGATGTTTTTAAAATAAAGAAAAAGACAAAAATGGCAAACAATACTACTGGAAGCATAAATTTGACAATTTCAACAATGTTCTCTTTCTTCTTTTTCTTCTTTCTCTTTTCAATCTCTTCTTTTGTTAGCTTTTTCCTTTTCCTCTTTTTACTACTTGCTACCGGATCGTCTATGACTCCTTCTTTTGGTCTTGGTTTGAGTCTTGGTTCTTCATTTGATAGTTCAATTCGTTCATTCGATCTTGGTCGTTTCTTTTTTTGTCCTGGTTGTGGACGTTTTTTTTTCTTATTTTTATTAGTTTTTTTATTTTTATTTAATTTCCTCTTCAGTTGTCGCTTCAAACGTTTGAAACGTTCTCTTATTTCATCCATGATGCACCTCAATCATACCGATTAATACTCTTAATTAAGAATAACAGACTGCTATGTATTTTTCCATACAAAAACTTAGTTTCTACTCTATTCAAAAAGTGGATGAAGCAAAACTCTAAAAGTTTTGGTTCACCCACCTAAAACATACTATTAATCAATTACCAATTCTTGTCCTTCAACAATGACACTACTACTAAGTTGATTTTGGTTCATTAACGTTTGAATAGATAAGCCAGAATCTTGAGCAATTTCCCATAATGTCTGACCTTCTTTTACAACGTAGACTTCTTTTGGCGCTTCTCTAACGTTATTTTCTACAACAGCACTTGTTGCGGTAGTTGCTTCTTTAGGTTCTGCAACAGCTGCCGATGGAGTTGTTTCAGGTACTACGTCTTCACTCTCGATCGTTGTTACTGGTGCAGATACACTACCACCTGCTGAAGCTCCCAAAATCAATGAACTAGACATAAAGTAAATAGCCGTACTAAACAATATTGCAGAAAAAATCAACAATATAGTATATGTTTTATTGCTTTGTTTTTTCATATTGTTCTTCCTTTCATTCAATTTATAGTCGTTTAGTTTCCAGATTTATCTAGACGTGATAGTTTGCTTAAACGTTCTTCTAGTTCACGGTAGATTGTCATAATTTCATTCTTAGATTCTTCTACTTCATTAGAAATATTTTTCGCACGGTTACCAATGTTCAACATTTCAAGTTCTGCTGAATTGACCATGTGTTTCGCTTCAACTTGCGCTTCACTGATGATGCGATTTGCTTCTTTCTTAGCAGAAACCATTACTTCACCGATTTCTTGTTGCGATTTTAGCGCTTCTTCTTGTAAAGATTGGTTTTTCAATAATAAATCATTGATTTGTTGTTTTGCTTGCAAGAGTTCAGCTAATTGATTTCCTGTAGCTTCGCCAGTTGCAGACATGCTGCGCATTGTTTCTAATTCAGCATTTAAGTTTTCTAATTCTTCTTCTTTTTCTTTATAAATCGTTCTTAAACCGGCTAATTCAGATTCAAAGACATTTTTTTGGATAGAATATTTATCATTCAATCCTTGGATACGGCCTAGAGTGGTTTCTAACTCACTTTTCTCTTTTAGAACTGACTCTAATTCTTTTTTCAATTCGTCAACACGGCTGTTGTCAACAGAAACATCACTACTTGTTGATAAAGTGATTTCTTTATCTTTTAAGTCTTGGTTTTCTTGTTGTAATTGGCGCATTTGTTCTTGAAGATCAGCAAGTTTTTGTGTCAATTCTTGATTTTCTTTATCAGTAGTTTGAAGTTTTTCATTCAATGATTCTAATTCCATCTTCACCGTCTCCAATGCTTCTTGTTTTTCTCCGATTGTTCCTCGGGCAGCTAAATCAGCTTTTAATTGTTTAATTTCATTTTCTTTTTCAAAAATTTGTGTTTCTAATGCTTTTTCTTTTTCAACAAGAGTTGTTTCTAAGTAAGCAATTTGTTCTTGTCCAGTGGTATTTTCTTTTTTCAGTTCTGTTATTTGTGCTTTCAACTGATTGACTTCTTCAGAAGAATCTACTGCTTCGTTTGCATCTTCTAACTCGAAAATCTCTGTTTCTTTTTGGTTAAGTTGTGTTGCTAATTCATCGTTCTTCTCTTTTAGTCGTTCAAGTTCATCTTGATTGCTTTCGACTTTGATTACTAATTGTTTATTTTGTTGTGATAAACGGAAATTTTCCTCTTTATTTTGTTCAAACTCTGATTCTTGCATTCTATATTCTTCGATCAATTCTCTTAACCGTGTGATTTCTTGTTCTTGTTCTGCTATTAGACTGCTATTCGTTGTTGTTGTGACTGCAGCTGGTCGTTGTTCATTATCCGAATTGAACTCTATATCCTGTGTTAATTCCTCTTCGGAAACTTCGTTAATTTTTTTAATTAACCGTCTCTTTGCCATGTGTTTTACACCCCGTCTTTTATTTCTCTACTCTTATTTTTTAAGTTCTACTTTTTCTAAGTTACTCTCTTTTGCTTCTCGTGTATAAACAAACGACTTTTTCGAAAGTTTATTTTCCTTATCTCGATATGTAAAGTTAAAATCAATCATTTTGATTTCTTTTACTGGCTGTAATTCTTTGATAAATGTTCCGATATTTTTTTCGGCTGTTTGAAAATCATTAAATGTCAAAGCCGTTGGAAAAGCTGAAACTGTCAACGTTTCTGTTTTTTGACTAATCAGGATTGCCACATTCGCTTCGCCAAAAAAGGGCTGCCAATCTCTTAAAAGTTGAAGCTCATAGTTATCTAAGGTCTGAGCATCTCGACTTTCAACAATTTTTTTCCAAGGGAACTCCGTCAGTTTCAACGTATTCTCTTTGTAACTCTCAATTTGAGCACTAGAAGCTCCCCCTCTAGTGTCTTTTATTTCTTCTATTTTCAATTCTAAATCTTTATTATCTTTTCTCAAAGAATCTTGATTATAAAGTATCCCAAAAAGTATTAAGCAAAAAATAATTGCTGCAATCATCAAAAATAATAATGATCGATTATTCTCTTGGTACTTATAAAAATTGATCTTTCGTTTCATTTTTGGACTATCAGAATCTAGACTCTCCAGTTGAAACCGAACATACAACTGGTAACTGAAAAAAAGAAACAGTATTACTACTAATACAAACATGAAAATCGTCATCAAATATAAACTCCTTTATCCCGTAATAAAAAAACACTAACTATATCTACTTTTTTGAAAGTTATTCACTTTCCACCCAATTATACATAGTTTATTGTAACATTACGATACGTTATTGCCAACTTTTTTTTATAAACGCGACTAAAAGTCAATAAAAATGGTTGGGGTCCTCGTAAAATTTAGTGTTTTTTTATTATTTCAAACAAAGAAATTGATTGATTGTTGATTGATTTCTACTTTTTTGCTTGTGGCATATGGCTGTTTACTCTTCATGACTCATTCTGAGAAAATAACACTGTCTACGTAAAAATGTTTGTTGATTTCTGGAATTATTCTGCATCAAACGATTATCCTTAATTTGTTGATGGTGGATAAATCTTATGTTTTCTAGTAAAATATCCGCTACTTTTAACGATATGTACCAAGATTTTCTTCTTCTAGTTCTGCTTCCAAAATCCCCACACTTACTCCTAAAGCACGGTCAACAGAATCCATGATTTCTATGCCTAAATGACAAACTTTTTCTTTTAACCGTATTTTATCGATCGTTCGAATCTGTTCTAGTAAAATGACTGAATCTCGTTCGATTCCTGTTTCTTCTGAATTGATTCCTATATGTGTTGGCAATTTTGGCTTAGCCATCTTCGCTGTGATTGCGGCGACAATGATGGTTGGACTGAAATGATTGCCTAAGTTATTTTGTATGACTAGTACTGGTCGTACTCCCCCTTGTTCTGATCCAACAACAGGGGATAAGTCTGCAAAATATATGTCACCCCTTTTGACCATTTGAAGCCTCCTATTCTATTTGTACTCCCTTGGCATGCGGTCAGAAAACGTACATGCCACTTCATAGTGGATCGTCTTTAGTTTATCTGCCACCATCTGCATCGTGATTGTTTCCCCGTGATCGTGTCCAATCAAAGTTACTTGAGTTCCTACTGCCACCTCTTTCGGCAAACGAATCATGCACTGATCCATGCAGATTCTTCCAACAATTTCACATCTTTCTCCATCGACTAAAACTGAAAATCCTTGTAAATGGCGCAACCAGCCATCTGCATACCCTATCGGTATTGTACCGATCCATTGATTTTCAGCGGTCGTATACGTATTCCCGTAACCAATTCCTTCTCCAGCTGATAATTCTTTCACTTGGATCAAGTTTGAAACTAAACTTAGTGCTGGTTTCAAAGGATACACTTCTGGCAATGCTGTCCCTGAAGGATTCAACCCATACATTGCAATACCAAATCGAATCATATTGCCTACATTATCCGGATGCCAAAGTGCTGTTGCGCTATTACTTACATGGACATATTTGGGCAGCTCGGAAAGTGCCGATAATACGTCTTGAAAACGATTGGTTTGTTTTTTAAAATAGGAATCATCTTTTTCGTCTGCGGTAGAAAAATGAGTGAATAGCCCTTCCCATAAGAGCATTTGGGTTGTTTTCACTAATTCAACTATCTGTTTTACAGCAGTTGGCGTCGTAAAGCCAATCCGTCCCATACCTGTATCAACTTTTATATGTATTTTTAATGATGTTTGTGTTTTTATACCGTTCAATTGCTCAATTGCTTGTTCCAACCATTCTTGACTTGCTACTGTGACAGATAAATCATATTTCAATAGCAACTCTATGTAAGAAACATCCACAACACTTAAAATCAGTATAGGCTCTGTAATACCCGCTTCACGCAATTCTATTGCTTCATCTAGTATTGCTACACAAAAACCCGTAGCGCCTCCCTGGATAGCTGCTTTTGCTGTCTGAACAGCTCCATGTCCATAACCATTTGCTTTGACGACAGCAAATAACTCTGTACCTTGCGGCATTCGTTTTACTTCATTCCAAACATTTTCTTTAATTGCTTGTGTATCGATCACTAACTTAGTGGGACGATGCCATCCTACAGCCATAAGCGTCCTTCTTTCTTTTAAAATTGAAATACCTGATCAATGAATAGCTCACTATTTCAAAAGTTCCACAATTTCTATTCAAATAAACTTACTGAATCATACTACTATTAAACAGATTCTAAAATAATTTGAGCAACTGCAAACGTATCTGTATGTGAAATCGAAACAAATACATTGCCTTCATGAGGAGATTTCGTCACTTTTGGCGCACCATTCTCTTCTTTTAAAACTTCAATATCACGTAAACCTACGCTACCGATCCCCGTCCCCCAGGCCTTAGAGAAAGCTTCCTTACAAGCAAACCTTCCAGCTAAAAACTCAACCTGACGTTTATGGGGTAATTTTTGAAAAAGTTTCAATTCATCTGTGGTAAGAACTCGCTCCACAAAAGAAGTTTTATTTTCAATAATTTTTTCGATTCTTGAAAGTTCCACCATATCTATACCAATTCCTTTAATCATTCTTCAGAACCTTCTTTTTTATTTTATAAATCACTCTTATTCTATCAAATTTCAGCAATTTTTCCACATAATAATGTAAAAATTTATAAAAAGGTGAATTACCACCGAAAGCTACGGTGATATTTAAAAAAATAAAAGCAAAATACTTATTTATTCCATTTGAATTTTATCTTTTTTAACTTGCTATGTAAAGCTTGATATAGAAAAAAGAGGGTAAAGCAAAGCTATTAAGCTTTGCTTTACCCTCTTAAAATTCAATAACTAACCGAACTAAATTAATTTAGTTCTTACTTATATAATTTTGAATTTATTAATTTGAGTTATCTCTAATAACAAAGCTACGTTTTTTATCGTTATGACGTTTTGCTGAACGATTGTCTTTGCTCTTATTATAGCCGCCGCCATTTCCGCTGCCGCCTGTACCTTTGTTATTTTTATTGCCGCGATAACCGCCGCCACCATTTTTATTACGGTTACGACTGTTACCACCACCGCCACCACGATTGTTTTTATTAAAGCCTTTTTTGTTTGATGGTAATGGACGTTCTGGCGTAATTTTTACTGGTACTGCATCTGACGGATCTTTAGAAATAGTTTTTAGTAATAATGCTGCTAAATCTTCAGCAGAATATTTTTCTAAAAGATTTTCAGCAGAAGGCAAGTAATTTTCAAGACCATTTTCTGCTAACTTTTCTTCAACAGTTTCGATAGCTGCACCTAATTGTCCTTTGAACGCTTCTTGTTCACTTGGTGGACGTAGTGGTGTCATACGTTTTTTCGTTAATTCTTCGATGACATGTAAATAACCCATTTCGTTTGGTGTAACGAAAGTCACTGACATTCCGCCTTTACCAGCACGACCAGTACGGCCGATACGGTGAACATAGCTTTCTGGATCTTGAGGGATATCGTAGTTATAAACGTGTGTTACACCTGAGATATCTAATCCACGAGCTGCAACGTCCGTTGCGACTAAGATATCTAAGTTACCGTTTTTGAACGAACGTAAAACACTCATACGTTTTTGTTGTGACAAGTCACCATGAATTCCTTCTGCTTTATAACCACGCGCTTCTAAACCGCGAGCCAATTCATCTACACGACGTTTTGTACGACCAAAAACAATTGTTAATTCTGGTGTTTGAACATCTAATAAACGTGTCATGATATCGAATTTCTCGAAATCTTTTGAACGTACATAATATTGATCGATCAAATCAGCAGTCATTTCTTTTGCTTTGATTTTTACGTGTTCTGGTTCTTTCATGAATTTTACGCCGATATTTTTGATTGCTGGTGGCATTGTTGCTGAGAATAACAATGTTTGACGAGCTGACGGAATTTTAGAGATGATTTTTTCGATATCTTCTAAGAATCCCATGTTTAACATTTCATCTGCTTCATCTAAAACTAATGTTTCAATTGTATCTAATTTTAGTGTGCGACGATTGATATGGTCTAATAAACGTCCTGGTGTTCCGACAACAACATGTGGATTTTCTTTTAATCCGCGAATTTGACGACCGATATCTGCCCCACCATATACTGCTTGTACACGGATTTTTTTGTCACGGCCTAAACGATATAATTCTTCTTGTGTTTGGATCGCTAACTCACGAGTTGGTGCAATAACGATTCCTTGCAATACGCGGTTTGATGTGTCGATTTTTTGCAACATTGGCAAGCCAAAGGCAGCTGTTTTACCCGTACCTGTTTGTGCTTGTCCAATTACGTCTTTTCCTTGCAATGCTAGAGGGATCGTTTCCTCCTGAATCGGTGTTGCTTCTTCAAATCCTGAACGTTCAATCGCTGCCAATAAGTCTGGTTCTAAGCCTAGTTCTTTAAATTTCAAATGATATCCTCCTAAATAGTGTTTGTTACAGAAGAAAATTTTTTCTTCTAGTAATGATAATACAGGTGATTTGTCTTTCACTAATTTTGAAAATGTTCAAAAAACAGTAAACCTTCTACATAGGTTTAATATATTTTCATATTAGTGTTACCGAAAAATCCACCTTATGAAGCTACAGGCACTAGAAAAGCCAAACGAGTTCGTTCAGCTTTTTTAATCTTTATATGATAGAAAAGTATCTTCAATAGGTACTTTCGATTTATCTACTTCGATCTTCCGGCAATAGGTTATTTTAGCATAGTTTTATATTTTCAGCAAGTTTTATGAAAGCTTGCTAAATTTCGAGAAGTTTCGTCACAACTTCATTTAGTCCCATACCATTACTTGCTTTTAAAACCACCATATCTTGAGGGGTAAGAATTGATTTTAAAGTATTCGTTAAGGATTCTTTCTCCTCTTTATTGAAGTAATGGATTTGGTTTTTTGGATATTTTTTTAGTAATACGTCATATAAGGCCTTCATTTCCGTCCCATACAAAACAACTTCTGAGATTTCATTTTGGTCTAAATGTTCATTTACACAAGCATGCATTTCGGCAGAATCCGGACCTAATTCAAGCATATCTCCTAATACTGCTACCCGTTTTCCTTTGGTTGGCATTTGACTAAAGCTATCGAGTACTAAATTCATCGCTGTTGGGTTTGCATTATAAACATCACTTAATAGCTCAATCCCTGAACGGCTCTTCAACCATTCTGTTCGATTTTTGGTTAATTGAAATGTTGCTAAACCAGTTTTTATTTGTTCTTCTGAAAGGTCAAACCATTGTCCAATCGTCATTGCAATCAACGCATTGCCGACATTATATTTACCAGGAACAGGAATAGTAAAGATCGTATCAGACCCGTTGATTTTAAAGGCTGTATAGTCTTTTTGCACTTTGATGATTTCAGCTTGGCAATCTGCTTGTTCTACGCCAAATGTTTTGATTGTTTGGGGTAAATCTTTAATGAGGGGAACTAACAATGGTTCCGCCGCTGGAACGACCAACAAGCCTTTTGTTGCAAGACCCGCTGTAATTTCCATTTTTGCTTTTGCAATTCCTTCTCTTGAACCAAGGTTTTCAATATGGGCCTCACCAATCATCGTAATTGCCGCCACATCAGGCTGCGCTAATTTTGATAGAAAGTCGATCTCGTTTGCATGATCCATACCCATTTCCAAAATTAGTTTTTCGGTATCGTCAGGCATGTGTAAAATAGTGTACGGTAACCCGATATCGTTATTGTAATTCCCTTGGGTTTTATATGTCTTAAATTGTTGCGCCATAACTGCTTCTGTCATGTCTTTTGTTGTTGTTTTACCATTACTTCCAGTAATCGCAATCACTGTTGGGCTCATTTTTTTTAAATAATACACAGCTAAATCCTGCATCGCTTTCAAAGTATCCGTTACTTGTAACACAGGAAACTGCTCAGGAGCTGCTTTTGCAGAACTCCAAAATGCCGCTTTTGCTTCTTTATCCATTGCGTTTTTAATAAAAGAATGGCCATCATTTTCGCCTTTTAACGGGACAAATAAATTTCCCTGCGTGATTAGACGACTATCAAATTCAATACCTGTCAAATCAAAATCAGCCCATTGCTTCCAATCATTAGTAGCTTTTGTCGCTTCAGCAGCTTCCCAAAAAGTTAATTTCATCGGTTTCTCTCCTTAAAGTAAACTAGTTTAATGACACGTCAGAAACAGAAATGCTATCTTCCATTCTAACTTCAACATAAAAGGGCTGAAACAAAACATACTACGTTTTGCTTCCTCCCTTTTGGCATTTTATTTTTGGTAAAAACTTTGTCTTTGTTTGAAACGGTTTAAGGCTAATTGAATTAATTCCTCAATCAAATCATTGTATTTCAAGCCCATGTTTTCCCACAATAGTGGATACATACTAAATTCTGTAAAACCAGGCATCGTATTTAATTCATTCAAGAACAATTCATTTTTGCTTGTTAGGAAGAAATCACAGCGGCTTAATCCACTACCATCTAAAATAGCATATGCTTTTTTAGCATACTCTTGTGCCTTTTGATGAACTTCATCTGGCACTTCTGCCGGTATCTGCATCGTAATTTGATTATCAATATACTTTGAGTTGTAATCGTAAAAATCAACATCTTTCACGATTTCACCTAACAAGGTTGTACGAACATCTTCATTCCCTAAAATTGCTACTTCGATTTCACGTGCTTCGATTCCTTGTTCCACAATCGCTCTAGAATCATAACGATACGCCTCTTCCAAGGCATTTTGTAATGCTTTGCGGTTTTCAGCTTTGCTGATCCCAACACTTGAGCCCATATTAGCGGGTTTAACAAATACTGGGTAAATCAATGAACCTTCACATTGTTCGAACACTTTTTTAGGATTTTCTTTCCAATTACTTCTTAGCACAGGAACAAATGGAACTTGTGGAATCCCTGCTGTCTGCAATAGGTATTTGGTCATGATTTTATCCATTGCATTCGCACTTGCTAATACGCCAGCACCAACATAAGGCATGCCTATTGTTTCTAAAAAGCCCTGAATCGTACCATCTTCACCATTTGGTCCGTGCAATACTGGGAAAACAATCGTATCTTCTTCCTTGATCTCACAAGGTAGAATCACACGTCCAGTGAATTCTCCCCATTTATCTGGTTCATTCTCTTTGGACCAAGTCAGGTTCAAGACATCTGGGCTTTCAGGTTTTTCTGATAGCAAAGGTCCTTTGACCCATTCACCGTTTTTACTGATGAAAACTAATTGAACTTCATAATAGTTATAGTAAATCGCATTTAAAATGGAATAGGCAGATAATATCGAAACGTCATGTTCTTCACTTCTCCCACCATATAGCAAAGTAATCTTCAAATGCTTTTCCTCCTAATTTTTAAAGCTAAACAGACTCATCAAACACTGATAGAAATTATCCTGTGATCCTTTTGACCACACTCAATTTTTCTATTTTCCGAGGAGCAAGCCTATAAAGCTAGATAATTTTTTACGTGTGATAACGTTGTTCACTTCACCTTTAAATAAAGTAGAAGTATTTTATTACCACATTCATCGTTTATTTTCCAAGGTTTTTACTAGAATTTATAAGCGTAATGTGTCGTGCTAACTAGATAACACAAATGCTCGTATTATCGTACCTTATAAATGAATTCAACATAGCTCTTTCATATTTTAGCATAAAAGCGTTAGTCCGAATAGAAACAAATCACGAAATACAAGAATTTTTTTTTGATCGATACGTCAATAGACTACACGAAGCTTTTAATTGCTTGTGAGCCTAAAAAACTTGAGGCTAGGATCCCCCACGTAGCGTTATCTCTCAGTCTCTTTTTTCTCTTACTTTCTTAGTTTAGTAACTCAAGAAGTTTTTCTTTAAATTTGTCACGGTCAGCCTGAGTAAACGCTTTTGGTCCTTTCGTTCGCCCACCACTTTTTCGAACCTTCGCACTAAAATAACGTTGTTCCAACAAGCCATCCATATTTTCTCCAGTATACTCATAGCCCAACTGGTGTATAACTCGCGCTCCTTTTGGTAATACTAACGATGCTAATCCATAATCTTGCGTTACTAAAATATCGTCTTTTTGAATGAGTTGGACGATTTTATAATCAGCTGCATCTGCTCCTTTGTCTACATAAACAAACGAAACATTTTTAGGGTATTCTTTCAATGAATAATGATCGATACTCGTCACAATCACCACTTCGACCAAAGCAGCCAAAGCGACCTCAATTGTCGTATCTTTTACTGGTGAGCCATCACCATCGATAAAAATTTTCATATGTCTTCCCTTTCATTGGTGGATACTCAATTCAAATACCAAGCTGGGTGTCTTTTTAAAAATATAGATACTTCTGTAAAAACTGCTTCTTTTACGATTTTATACAATTCAGGATTTCTGATTTTCTTTTTGACTGCTCCTGTGTATCTCGGACGTTTAACTTTAATTGAAAGAACAACATCAAAACGTTCAGGAAAATTATCGGTTGTTAGATATTTCAGTCGATTCGTTTCTTCTAAAAATTGGTTAATTGCATCCACGGTTCCTTGAACAAAACCATCCAAATGCGTTCCACCATCTGAAGGTAAATGACCATTGACAAAACTGTCTTTAACACTAGTAGAACCATTTTTTGAAATCACAGCTTGAATCGAGACGCCTTCACTAATCGTATTGATGACTAACGGCTGTCCGTTTCTCGTAATGCTATCGTCTTTTTGAAAAATATATTCAACAAGTCCTTGTTTGTAATGAAAATAGTTTTTTTGTTTTTTCCCATCCGTCAACGAAATCGTCAATCCGCTATTTAGCATTGCGAGTTCTTGACATCGGTTAAATAAAACAAAATAAGATAATTCCTTATTCCCAAATAAAGGTTCAGCTGGTGTAAAAGCCAGTTCGATTCTTTGTCCTTCGTCTTCAGATGGGATCAACGCTTTTTTATTCAGTTGTCCGTTTTGATAGATTTGGATTGTTCGTTTCCCTTGTTTTTCGATCCCAAATCCCAACTGCTCTGATAATGCATTGACTACTGAAAGGAAAAGATACGGCGGTGTATACTGTTCTTCTGGAATTTTATCTAAAAATAGCCCTTTTTTACTGAAAAAAGAAAAGATGAATTGTCTCTCTGAAAGTTCGATCGAAAGCTCCGCTTGTGTTAAATCGACCGCTAATTGTAGTAAATGATCCAATACTTGTAAGACCATACTTTCCAAACCCGTCGGACCGATCCCGCCAATATACATACCTGGTCGTTTTCGAATACTATCTTTCAAAACATCATCGTCTAGTGCTTTCCAAATATTTTCATTGGCCATATCGATTTCCTCCTATAAACAGACTTTTCTATATAAAAATAACGTTTAGCATCCTATCTTTACTTTCTAAGCATACCAATTTATCGGGACTACGTAAATGGTTTCGCTAAATTCCCTACTCTTCTTATTATAATGAAAAAAAGACAAGAACGAAAGTAGTATAAACTTAATTATACTACTTTGTTCTTGTCTTTTTTCAGCGAATCAAATCTACTGTCGGCTGTTCCATAATATGTCTGACTTGTTTTCGAGTCGTAAGTGGTACGTCTCCTTGGATCGTATGCGCTAAGACACCGTTGGCTGTAGCAAATTCAACCGTTTCAATCAGAGGCCATGCTTCGCTATAACCAAGCAATACACCTGCAGCGTAGCCATCACCTGCACCTATTCGATCTAAATTGATAATTTCTCTAGGAGCTGCTTGTACATAATGATCTGAATCAACTAAAAAACCTGTTAAATACTGCTTGTCTCCATCTCCTTGCCGAAGTGTTCCAGCAAAATACTCAAGTTGATAGTTTGTCATAAACCGATGAACTAATTCTTCAAATTGTTTAGAAGACTCCAGCGTTTCATCTAGTTTCATTCCTAATAAATCAGTCAAGTCACGCTGACTTCCAAAAACGAGATCACAATACGGTAATATTTTTTCATATTGCTCTTTCATAAAAGATACTCCATGCTCTTCATTTAAACTGGGGCGAAAATTAAAATCAAAACAAACTTTTTTCCCAAAATCATGTGCCTTTTCAGCTAATGCAAAGGCTGCTGAGCGTGTTTCTTCCGTCAAACTCAATGAAATACCACAAATATGGATCAAATCAGTTTCTGCTAAGATTGCATCAAAATCATAACTAGCAGCGTTGCTTATACCAAACGAACTATTTCTGCGGTTTTGATAGGTTACTTGTGTGGGTCTTGGGCCAAATCCCATCTCAGCAAAATAAGAGCCAATATGATCCCCAGCCGTACCGATCCAATGATCTTGAATACCTAGCTGACGGACACTTGCTTTAGCTGCCTCCCCTAATCGATTATCAGGAAGATTTGTTAGTAAGCTTGTTTGACAACCAAAGTGAGCAAGGTTACTTAAAATATTGACTCCTGTCCCTGTAAAATCTAGGCGTAACTCTTTTGTTTGTTCCAACATCAAATATTCTGGTGGTGTCAAACGCATCATTATTTCACCAAAAGCTACAATTCTCATGTTGATTCCGGCCTACTTTCTCGCTTCATGAACGAGCCATTCAGAAAAAAGATAAAACTTGAATCAGGTAAAAAATACCACCGTCAAGTTTTATTACTTTTTTCAGTGCTGAAAAAGCTCATTCAGCTTTTATTTGTCTAGCTTTACAAGCTAGGACTTAGGAAAAAAGACAAGCCTTGATGGCAGCTAAAACCGCTGCATTCAAGTTTTACTATTTTTCGGTCAGTCCTAAACGAGCTTGATCAGCTTTTATTTTATCCAGCTTTACAAGCTAGGACTTAGGAAAAAAGACAAGCCTTGACGGCAGCTAAAACCGCTGCATTCAAGTTTTGCTATTTTTCGGTCAGTCCTAAACGAGCTTGATCAGCTTTTATTTATCTAGCTTTACAAGCTAGGACTTAGGAAAAAAGACAAGCCTTGACGGCAGCTAAAACCGCTGCATTCAAGTTTTGCTATTTTTCGGTCAGTCCTAAACGAGCTTGATCAGCTTTTATTTTGTTAATGTGTTTTTCATCATTCCAAGTAATGTTTTGACATCTTCTGGTTTTGTGTCACCTGTTGCTGAATCGATAATTGAGCTGTATACGTGAGGAATAATCTTCTTCACTCCTGCATCAACTGCGATTTGGACGATTTCTTCAAAATTTTCTAAATCGATGCCACCTGTTGGTTCTAGGTAGAAGTCATATTTAGCACAAGCTGCTGCCACAGCTTTATATTCTTCAATGTGGGCTAATCCTTTCATTGGGAAGAATTTGATTGAGCTACCGCCCATATCTTGTAATAGACGAATCGCTGTTTCGATTGTTACTTCCCCTGCGGGTGCTTGTGAGCTTAATGGGCCAGTTGCAATATTAACGATACCAACTTTACCTGTTGGAGACACTAAACCATTCACAATCGTGTCGTTTTGCCCTAGTAATGCACGAGAAGTTCCTACGCCAGTGAAAACTTGGTTCACGTGTTGCGGTTGTAAGTCTTTTGAAATTCTTGAAACCATTTGACTTTGATTTGGATCACCTGCACCTAACCCTACAGATAAAGCATTATTTGTTTCTGCTGCATATTTTTTCATATCCTCAATTGCAGCAGCATCCGTTGGGTAATTCTTTGATAGTACGCCTAATACGATATGTCCTTCAGCAGCTTCGTAACAATTTTTCGCATTTTCTACTGAATTTGCTAAAACGTTTAAGCAAATGCGATCTTCTAAATAGTTTGGTGTTAATGTCATGGTTGATTCACTCCTATTTTTTCTTTTTTAGTTCATGATTTCGTTTAAACGAGTCACGATTTTCTTCATTTCTATTTCATTGACAGACCGGATATCAAATTCAATAATGCCATTGTTCGCTTGATATTCACGTGTATATATTGCTGGACTTTCAGCCCGTAATTCTTGGATAACTTCTTTGGCTGATTTGGCTCCACTGATTTTAATACTTGCGCGATAAATCTCTCTACCTGCACCATCTTGAACGACTTTGGCAACAATATTTGGAATATTATTTAACGCTTCAATAAAGGGTGTGAGACGGGCTTGCATCGCTTCTCCTGATTCACTGCCATTTTTCACATAGTCTTCAACAGCTTGTGTGAACCCCAAGATATTGTCTTTGCCGATTTTCATCGCACGACCAATACCTTTTCCTTGTAGACGAATCCACTCGATGTAGTCTTTTTTACCAATCACAAGTCCTGCACTTGGCCCTTCAATAGCTTTTGCTCCACTGTATATCACTAGATCGGCTCCTGCTTCAATATATTTGAAGAGGTCTTCTTCTGCTGCTGCATCCACAATCAAAGGGATGTTATTCATTTTGGCTACGGTCGCAGCTTCTGTCACGCTTAACATGCTTTTTTGAACAGTATGGTGACTTTTAATGTATAAAATAGCTGCAGTTTGGTCGGTAATCATCATTTCAATATGTTCTGGTGTACACATATTTGCATAGCCTGCTTCAACGACCTGTCCACCACCTTGTTCTACCATTACTTCAACAGGCGTACCATAATCGACATTGTGTCCCTTAGGCAGGATGATTTCACGTTTCGTGATCTTCTCTGTATAAGGATGATAGGCATGAAACACCAATCCTTCACCAATCAAGGCTGCCACACTTTGTGCAATACCAGCAGATGCAGAAGAAACCACTTGAGCATCTTCGACTTTTAAGAGTTTTGCAAGATAGGCGCCAGTTTGAATACTTAGCTCACTCATTTCGAAGAAATGTTCACCACCAAATTTTTGAGCAGCCAGAACATTTTCTGATACTTTTGATACACCTAAAATCGTCATTCTACCTGAAGCATTGATCACTTCTTTTAGGTTGAATTTTTCATAACTAATTGTCATAAACGGTTCCTCCAATAATCGTTTTTACTGGTTTGATCAATTCTTTTGCCTCTCTGGTAAAACCATTTGAATCAGTCAATGTTTTATGCCCCGCCTCTATTGTAAAGACTGTAATATCAGCATCATAGCCTTCTTTTAAGTGTCCTTTTGTATCAAAATGAAAATTTTTAGCAGGCGCTTCAGTAACCTTCTCAATAATTTCAGGCCATTCATAGCCTACAACGCGTAATTTTTCCATTGTGGTTGCTAAATCGTAGACTGGTCCATTTTCACGATTTCGAATATAGATATCTGTACTGATCGACGTTGCTTTCATGCCTTCTTTTAGAGCTGCTTCTGCCACATGGAAATTAAAACTATCTGTCCCATGTCCGATATCAAATACGATTCCTTTATCATATGCTGCCCAAGCAAAATCTTTTATTTGATCGGTTTCTTTGTTTAAGATTCCGTTTGGTTTTCCATTAAAACAATGCGTCAGCACATCTCCTTTTGACATATGAGCTAAAATTTCATCTAGTTCAGGTGGCGCAGAACCAATGTGAACCATCAATGGCAAGTCATTGTTTTCTTTTTGAATTTTCTTCGCCATTTCTAAAGGTGTGATTCCATTTTCTCCAATCACTGTTTTACTCATTCTAGCCTTGATTCCTACTACAAAATCTGGTAATTCCGCTAATGCTTTATGCACTAACTCTTCTTTAACTTTGCTTAGATCAGCTAATTCATCTTGTTCAACGATGCCCCATTTAGAAATATTCACTAACGCATACACATTGGTTTTGGCTTGTTTCGCTAGGTCATAAAATTCATGAATGTTTTCCGCTCCTGTAGTACCAGCATCAATCACTGTTGTGATACCTTTTTTTACCCCAATTTCATCTGGAAAATCGTAGTACAAGGTCATCTTTTCAAAACAATGCACATGGTCATCGATCCAACCTGCAGATAGATACGAGTCTGCCACTAGTTCCAATACCTCTTTACTCTTTGCTTCGATTGTATCAGAAACTTTAACGATTTTACCAGCATTGATTGCTATTTCTATTGGCTTACCATCAATGGTTCTTCCATTTTTTATAATTAAATCGTAACTCATTTTATCCCCTACTTTTCTGTAAATCTAAATTTTGTCCAGGGTTTTACAAAATCCAACAACAACAATTCTTTCTCTGTTATTTGCCCCACTTTGTTTTTACGGTCATCTGAATGAGGCTGTAAAACAATCTGTAGTTCATTTTTGTATTTCCCAAATGCATCATTTCCAATCACAACATCGCCGATTTGAAATTCATGCGTATTATCGTGAGCAGGATTCGCAGCATCTTTGTATTTTTTACGAACTTCCGTTGAACGAACGACTTGATCTGTAATGTCGCCCCGACGGAAGTGTTGTTCCGTTAACGTGATCTCTTTTTCAACTTTGCTAGCCTCGTTTGTAAACTCAACTGCTAATTCTAATTGATAGCGATTCAAACGACCTAGTAATTCAAGCTCTTCATCCGATGCATAGGCATTTCCTATGATCACATCATCAATCAAACCAGTCGCAAATAGGTGTTTCGCCTGAATATCTACTGGTAAATGTCTATGCATTTCCAGTGTTGGTAAGCCATCATTGACATCCCAAGGACCGATCTTACCTGCCTGAGAATTAATAAAGGCAGCTGTGCGAATCCCATGCTTTTTAAAACGAACGCTACAGCGCTCAAAGAAATCATACGGTAGCGCTGTGCCTTCTTGCGGATAAAAATTGTGACATCCGTAAAGGAATGGAACATTGGCTTCATACGTTAAAATATTATCCAAATAGGCTACATCATTACTCATATTCAATTCAATCGCTAAATCAAATGGATTAAATGTCAATTTAGCTTCCTTGTTCCCATCAAATCCAACATCCAAACGAATACCGTCCGCTCCCGTTTCGTAAAAGAAGGTTAAATCATCATAGGAAATTTGCAGTTCATCAAAAATATTTGGTGCTACATCTAAAATTGTTTCGTAACCTAAATCTTTCGCATAAGAAATTAATGATTTAAATTTCTCTTTTACTACTTCTTTGCCTTCAGTAACTTCTAACATACTCATAAAAATCCGTGAAAATCCACACTCGCTAGCTTTTTTTAAATAAGCTTTATCTTTTTCTATTTCACTATGATCTGGATAAACTGATACACCTAATGCTCGTTTCATTTGTTTTCCCTCCGCGTTATCTAATCAAATTTATGTCGATACTTCCAAGAGATGACCGAACTACACAAAATAGTTACACTTCCTACTATGAACAGTGGTTGTCTAATTAAAATTCCAACTACGATTGAGAGCAAAATCAACCCAATCGATACAATACATAAATGGAACAACCTCAATCCTGTAAATGATGCAGGCAACCATTTTCTTTCGATCATGACTTGACTCAAAATAAAAAATACAATAAACCAAATCAACATGATCTTAATCACCAAAGAGGATAGTAAATCTACTACCCTCCCCCTCTTTTAAATTAAGCAGCTGCTTTCGCTTTTTGTTCTGCTGCCAACTCTTCTGCTTCTTTATCTAACTGTTGTTTTTCATATACTTTGAAGAACGGGTAGTAAATCGCCAAAGTAATCAGGAAATTGACACAAACAAGCAATGCTGCTGGCACGCTCCAATTAGTACTCATCCAAGCAGCGATTGGTGCTGGTATTGCAAATGGTAAACGAGCTGCCATCATCGGAATCACATTTGTAACAGTTAAGAAATAAGAAAATGTTGTGGTGATCAATGGTGCCACAATGAATGGAATCCCTAAAATTGGATTCATAACGATTGGTGTACCAAAGATAACGGGCTCATTAATATTAAATAAACCTGGTAAGAAAGACAAACGACCTAAACTTTTCAGGTATGTCGATTTTGAAAACATCATTAAAACAACTAACGCTAAAGTAGTCCCTGCGCCACCGATCCAGATAAACCATTGTAAAAATTGTTCCGTAAAGATATTCGGTAAATTGTGAACTGACGCTCCTTCTTGAAAAGCAAGTGTATTTTCAGCAATCGACATATCCCAAAACGGTCTGATAACCGGTCCCATGATCGCTGGTCCGTGAATCCCTAAAACCCAGAAGAAACAAATCAGGAAGACTGTAAGCAATCCGCCAAATAGGCTATTCCCTGCTAAAGTGTCTTTCAACGGCATCAATAATGTACTCAAGAACCCATTTAAATCAAAACCAATCACATGACGAATTACCCAAAATAGTAATAAGATCACAGCACCTGGAATCAATGCGATAAATGAATTTGATACTTCTGGTGGAACACCATCAGGCATTTTAATCGTAATATCTTTTTGAATAAAGAAACGATAAATTTCCACTGAAACAAGGGCAGTAACGATTGCGCCAAATAATGAGGCTGAACCGATATTCGCTAAATTAATATAACGACCTGCACCAATAACATCTTTCACATCTTCAAAAACTCGTGTTGGCGGTGCTGCCGTTACTAAAAAGGCCATAACCGCTAAAATCCCACATGTTAAAGAATCCAACTTATAACTTGTTGCTAAAGAAGAAGCAATACCAAACGTTGCATATAAAGCTAAAATCCCCATAGTATATCGAGAAGGAATATCCAACACTGCTTGATATGGCTCAATAAATTTCATATACGCATCGATTGGAATATTCTGGAACACTGTAAAAAATGCACCGACGATCGTCAAAGGCATTGTAGCAATAAGTCCCTTTCTAATTGCCGTCATATGACGCTGTGAGCCAAATTTATTGGCAATCGGCATCAATTTTACTTCCATCCACTGCACAAAACCATTCATTTCTTTTGTCCTCCGTTCAAAAATTAATATAAATAAAAAATCAAAATTATTTCTCATTTATAATAACATGGTAACATTATAATGTAAACGGTTTTCAAAAGAAAAGTGCAACTTTAATTCGTTTTAACTAGGTAAATCAACTGGGAATATTGCACCAAAAATCATCGCACCTAGAATTGCACCACCTGCAATTGGCTTTTTCCACACGTAGAAAATCACAGCACCAATAATTGAACCAATACCGATTGGAGCAGATGCACCGCATGCACTGATAATGATCAAAGGTCCTAAGAAGCGACCTGAAGCATTCCCTGCGCCCATCATAACATCAGCACCAAACGTAGAATTTGACTGATTAATGGTAAATTTACGAATCATAATGATGATGCCGCCAATAATCAAACCAAGAAGCATGCCCGTTAATAAGGAAAGGCCAAAGTTTTCAACTGGCGCTGTAATGTCCATACTTAAAAGTATTGCAGGAACACCAATTCCAACACCTGTCAAAATTGCACCTCCAATATCTAAAATGCCAACCAAAGAGCCCTCTAATATACGAGCAAATAAGAAACTTGCACCAAATGCTGCCGCTGCTCCGTAAGAACCGCCATCCATTCCGGCTTTTAGCATTGCAACAATAGCTACTTCATTAAACGCTCCAACGCCATGCTCAATGTACATGTGGGTTCCAGCAAATACTCCAGCAGATAATAAACCGACTAAAATTGGAAACGACCAATCAGCGAACCAAAAATTCTTTTTCTCTAATTCTACTATCTCATCCATTACAGTTCCTCACTTTCTCCTTCATTATTTACCAATAGTAAATGCATCATGCATATTTTGCAGCCAACCTGGGATTTGCATTCTAAAGCTTTCAATCATTTGTAAGTCAAATCCACGGAAAAAGGCACTAAATACAAATAATAAAATGACTGCTGCCATCATACTTTTGGTTACTCTATTCCACCCAATTTCATCGACACCTTTTCCAATCAAAATACCCAAAACAACACCTGGAACTGCATTTCCCATAATCATTGTGGCAAGTCCACCAAAAATCGTTGCCCAAAGTCCTGAACGTTTGCCTGCATCAATTGCTGCTAACCAGAATAAAACTGGCATCACAGTATTAATCAGTAAGTTTGCAGCTGGTACTAAAACAGCGATTGCTGTCACTTGTAAAGATTCTGGAATTGCTGAGGCTGTCGTATTTAAAAACGCCACGACTAACATACCCACGATTGCACCAGAAATCCCCATTTTTTTAGGATTATGCATTGTTTCAGCAACATTTTTATTTTTTACTAATAACGCTGCAGCTGCCCAGTTAGGAATAACACGGTGATCCACATCTTGTGTAAATGCACCAGCACCAACCGTCGATGCCCACGCATTAAAGAAGAACCCTAATCCAAACGAAAAATGACTAGCCGCATCTCCCTCACATGCATTCATTTCGCCTAATGTTCTAAAAGCACCTAAGCCTTGTGTACTGGGTGCGTGGAACATTCTTGCAGCGCCTGCTCCCGCTGCAAATCCAACCAATCCTCCAATCAATAATGATTTGAGTAAAACAACTAAAACGTCCATTTAATTTGCCTCCTTATGCACTCTTTTTTTCTTGCTAAAAGGGATTGGAAGACCATTTGGATCACTCACTCTTTTTTCAACAAACGGAATCATCTCCATCTCAATCAATGTGATCTCCACTTCAACATCCAACAACACACGATAATCTGCACGTGTCCGCGGTAAAAAGAAAAAGAGAAAGCGTTCCGTAAATGTTTCTTGTTCTGCTCTAATAATTTGAATATCTAAAGGTTCGATGCGTACGATCACATCGTCTTTTTCTTTTAATACACGATTGTGGATTTGATTCAGTGCATTCGCAAAAGCTAGATTTTTTTCTTTCCCCGTACCTTCAACTTGAATGACCTGACGTTTTTTTACAGTGACTTTCTCCATCTAGTTTTCCCTCCTCTAATTCACTAGTTAAGCATTCTTTTTCAAATACGCTTCTACTATCCGTTTCCCTAGTTCCTCTTGATCCATAAAACCAAAGCCTAAAACAGTTTTTCCGTCATTGATTGCTGTTATACCTTCGTCAATGGAGCGCATACCATGACGTTCTGAATAGCCGTATTTTGTTGCAGCTGTTAAAGCGCCTGCACCACCACTTCCACAAAACGAAATGCCTAAATCAGCATTTTCTTGCTGCATGACATCTCCTAAACGCATATCTGCACCCATTCCAGGTACAACAACCGCTTTGCCTCCTGCAGCCTCGACACCTTTTGCAACATTTTGACCTTTTCCTAAACGATCTGCGATTACTACTGTTATCATAATTATTCCTCCAATTTTTTATTTATATACTAATAATCATTCTTAAAAGCTTCTTACTAAATCTCATTTTGTCGTGCTGCTTCAAAATGAATTGATAATACATACATTTCATCTGAGGGCAAATTCCCAATATGCTGTACAACTTTATCAGCAATCAGCAAAGCTTCTTTGGATACTTCTTCAAACATCTTCGGGTCCACACCAGACATCTTTTCTCCTGCAATCGAGCGTTTGATCATTTCATTGATATGATTGATCAAGATTGTCCATTGTAATTCGCTTGGCTGGATCTGTTGTTCCTTCAATAGCGTATCGATTTGTTCAAGTGCTGCTTGAAGTTCAACCTGATTTTGACTTTCGTCAATGATTGTTTGAGCATCGTCATTTAACTTCATACGTGCTACTCCTCTCTTATATAATTCAATAAAGCAGTAATTTCTGCTTGATTAACCATTAAATCATTTTCGGCAAAAATCCGTTCGATTTGTTCGACTAACTCTTGCTGAGCAAGTAGCATTTCCTTAACGATATTGCCTTCGTTTTCATATTGACCGTCAAACGTAATTCGATGAACCATCAGCATCACATGAAGTAAAAATGCTTCTTTATATTCTTCTGCTAATTTTTCAGCAAATGCTTTAAGTAACGCTTCATAAATGACATACGTCTGAACAATAATATCTCGACTTTCTGCTTCGATTCCTTGGTTTTCCCTCACTTGCTGACGAGGGATCAAACGAGGAACTTTTCCTGTTTTGGTATGGGTCAAAATTTTATTGACTTCATCTTGGATTGTCTGAATATCGGCTTCTGTAGGTAATGGATTGACTTTGACAAATGGACGATTGATAATTTCAATGGGAAATATACTCAAAACCAAGTCTGGATTTTTTTCTTCTATAATATCAACAGCATTTAATACCGAAGCAAAACCAGCAATTTCAACATTTGCGACTTCCTCTAAAATTTTCTGTTCAATCAAGCTTGTCACACCTAGTCCTGTCGAACACACATACACGATCCTAACTACATTGACTTCATGAAGATTTTTCTCGTATGCCACTAAAAAGTGCAATGCAATATAGGCAATAAATGAATCGTTGATCAATAATGCAGAGCCTACAATGTCACTTTGACTCGCAAGTTGTATGGCGGAAAATAGTTGCGGGTATTTTGCTTTGATATCATCCACAAAAGGATTGTACTCATTTATAAAGAGGTGTTTTTTTGTTAACCGTAAGGAAAGATGTGCAAATAAATTCGTAAAAAGTTGACGATCGCGGTAAAAAGGAAAATTAATTTCTTCTGACACATCTTTGATCAACTCTTCTGTCAAACCAACAATGTCTTGTTGGTTATTTGCAACAAATACATCACTATAAATATAGAAGTATTCATCTGCTAACAGAGGAAGCTCATAATGATCAAAAACTTTCTTCATTAATAAGAACGGTAACTCTTGTTTTTGTTGCAATACCTTTTGATTTGTCAACATTTTATACCCACCAACTGTATGGTGTAACTGCATTCTCGAAGCTGCAATCGCAACTCGTAGCGTAATTGAAAGAATTTCAGCGTAGTTAAATTGATCAAACAAAGAGGGATCTAGAAGTCCCGTCATCTCCTTTAGCGCAACTTGATAGATTTTTTGAAAAATCGTGTTGACGCCCACATGAACTTCTTGCATTTTTTTCTGTTGTCCTGATTGCACAAAATAGCTCATGATTTGATAAATATCATATTCAGTAATTTCTTTTTGGGTAATGTATTCCATCAACAAACGAATCTTGCTTTCTTCTCCAACAATAGAAAAACCTTGACGGCTTTGACGATTTAATACAAGTTCATGAACGTCGATCAATTCTTCTATGCGATCCAAATCACTGATGATCGTATTTCTGCTAACTTGTAATTCATTGGCTAACGCTTGTGACGTCAAACATTTGGGTGCTAATAATAAACGAAAAATCAATTGATTTACTCGCAATTCTTGGTCTGGGTATGTTTCAAATCGTTCAACTTCAATAATTTCATTTTTTAAGGTCAATCGTTCTGAATCTGGTAACTCCAACCAAATCCCTTTGTTTCGTCTAGTTTTAAGTAAAACATTCTGTTCTTTAAACCAATCACGTACATTTTCTAAATCATATTTGATCGTTCGGACACTAACATGGAAGGTTTCTGCCAATTCTTTTGTTGTCACACTTTCTTCTAAATCTAAAAGCAATAACAATATTTTTATTTCCCGTTTTGATAAGTGCAGTGACATTCTACTCACCAACCTTCTTTCTCTTACACTTGAACTATATCTTGATTTTTATTTCGTAACAACACAAAAAAGTTGCACTTACACAAGTGCAACTTTCTTAGTATACTATTTTTATTCAACGATTCAAATTACCAAATGCGTTATTTTATTTCTTTACTCTCAAATAAATCTACCTTTAAAAAAGAGGTTTAGTCTGCTTTTTCCTTAGTGCAACTTATCTTATCCATTATTTAATAAACGTTGCACGAACTTATCTAAGGAAGAATTCAAATAGCGTACAGCAAACGTTAAAAAAACAAAAAAGAAGACCGAAGTCTTCTTTTTTGCCACAGTATTTATAAAAATAAATAGATAAAATCTTCTCCACAAAAATATTTATCCGACACGCCTACATCCGGTAGGTATGATTAAACATATGTGCCTCTGTTGTTTTGTCAATCACTAGCCGTCAAAACGGAACAGCCTAAGCTGTCTGATTGAGTCAACTCGTCGCATGAGGATTACTTTAACACAGATATGCAGCGATTGCAATCTCTTTATGCTTTATCCTCTTCTTTTTTCCATTTGTTATAAAATCCTTCTACTAAACGAACCGTTTCGATCGTCATCTTTCTGGTCATGACAGGACTTTCTCTTAGTTGATTTTGAAGACAGTTATTGACATGTTCTATCTCAAAGACAAATTCACTATCAGACCCACCCGTCAATCGTTCTTCACTGCCATCTTCATAATAAATAGTCGCTTGCTTTGTCTTCCAAAAATTTGGAATCTCTATCCGACCTTTTTCTCCGTAAATCGTCAGCTTACTTGGAATATCAAGTTTTACCGAGATAAAAATAGAACCTAAAACTTGATCAGCGAACTTTAAAGTTAAATTAACTTGATCATCTGTCCCACCGTCCATTTTTGTGGCATTGCCCTGACATTCTTCAATTGGTTTCCCTAATATAAATTGCATATACTGCAATGGATAACTTCCTGAGCCATGCAATGCACCACCACCTGCATCCAATGAATGAAACCAAGCGATATGCTCTACACTCGGATAAGTCGTTACAGATTGAAGCCAATGTACTTTTCCAATTTTATTTTGTTGAATCACTTTTTTCACTTGTAGACTAATTGGTAAGAAAACAGATTTTTGGGCCTCCATTAAGAAACAAGCATTTTTTTCTGCCAATGTAAAAAGTTCTTCTGCCTCTTCCACATTTAGAGTAAAAGGTTTTTCTACTAACACATGCTTTTTATGCGTCAATGCCAATTTTGCCGCTTCATAATGCCCTTTATTATATGTTGCCACATAAATAATATCGATTTCATCATCCTCACATAATTCTTTATACGTGCCATAAGCTTTAGAAATAGTTAATTCTTCAGCCATATCAACAGCATTTTCTAGGTTACGTGATGCAATCGCCACGACTTCTCCGTCCGCGCTTTTTCTGATCCCTTCCACAAATCTTGGAACGATTTGTGCTGTACTTAAAATGCCATAACGTATCTTCTTCATCCTTATCGACTCCTTTGCCTATACTATAGCGATAACTATTGAAAAGTTCAAAAGTTCTATTGGCTTCCCCTATTTTTTCACACAAAAAGCCTAAAACAAAACGAAATGCAGGTTTTGTCTCAGACTTCGATAAATCTTTACATTAAAAAATAATAGGCGTAAATTGCTTGTGTCGTGATTATTCTATTTTTACGATTCGCAGTTTACGACTATTTATGTATATCTTCCCCTATGTATCACTCTTCAATCAACGAATACCAATGCTTATTTTCAGTGCTTGGTTGACTTTCAGCATGTCCTCTTCTTCTAATTGACAAATTTTGTGAAGAATTCGTTCCTTATCCAATGTTCGGATTTGTTCCAACAATACCAAAGACGGTGTCATACGGTCTTCATGTGGTATATCCACTTTGACCTGTGTTGGTTGCATTTTCTTATTCACGTTCCTAGTAATAGGCGCAACAATCAACGTTGGACTAAATAAGTTCCCCTTATTATTTTGAATAATCAATACTGGTCTAATTCCTCCTTGTTCTGAACCAACAACCGGTGAGAGATTGGCATAAAAAATTTCTCCCCTTCGCATCATAATACTTTATCACCCCTAACTAAAAAAACCACTTTCGTGTAAATTATATCATGCTTTTATGAGGAAATTTTTCAATATTTTATACTAATCATGGAAATCTTTGATAAACTCTATAAAAGGAAAATTCCATGAGAAAATACTTTACACTATTCGTTCCAAAAAAAAATGTAATTTATCTGAATTTTTCCATGCTATTTTCTTTATTACTTCCTCCAAAATAGTGTTAAATTACATTTTAATAATAAATATATTGACTTTAAAATGAATAATGCTATAACAACGTGGTTAAATACTTAAAAGACAACAAATACTAAGCATTTAAAACGGATGTTTTATCCAATTATTTATGCAAAAATTATCATTTATCTTTGAACAAATTATTAACAATCCTATTCCTTGATTTTACAAAAATAAACGTGTAAATAAATTCTCATCAAACTTTTATTTTTCTACTTTTCTTTCCGATCCTTTAAATGAAAAAGATACCATAGGAATCGACTACTTCCTATGGTATCTTTTTCTATTATTACGGCGAATCATTTACGTCTTTTTCATTCTCAGTTGAATCCTTCTCAGAGGATTTAGGTACTGGATTGGAAGCTCCTTCTAAATTACCTAAACTGATATCTAAGGCTACTGTATAATCTAATGGTACATACAAGTTATATGCACTCATTCCTACAACTGTACCTTTAGGTTCTGCAGAATCAACATATCTAACTGTATATTGAATAGTTGCACCTTTTGATTGAAATTCATCATAAAATTGTTTTTGTAAATCGCCTTCTAATGTATTCCCTCTTAAATCTTTGAGGTAGGGTTGACCAGCTGAATAATAAACCTTTACTTTTAGATCATCTTTACTCGTCAACTGAGTTCCTGCTTCAACACTTTGGGAAACCAATTGTCCGTATGGAACATTATTCGTATAAATACTTTTCGCTTGGACAGTTAATCCCTCTACCGCAGTTGTTGCGTCTTCCGGTGTATAGTCAGCAAAATTGGGCACTGTGTATCCTTTGCCTAAAGATACCGTCACAGTCAAACTATCCTTTTTAGCTACCTTTTGGTCTTTTGCAACACTTTGAGATATAATGCTTTCTGCTGGAATTTCTGCGGAGCTTGCTTCTTCATATGTTACTTTTATATCGTTGGTTTTAGCCCAGCTTTCAACTTCCGTCTTCATTTTTTTAGTAAAGTCGGGAACAGAAATATTTTTTTCAAAGGTCTCTTTTCCTTTAGAGTAATACATATTCGCTTTGTCTTTGCGCTTGTAGTTTTCTTTTGAGACTTCTTTATTCACGATCTCAAATCGAGCGGGCTTGCCTTTTTCTAGAGTCTCGCTATATTCATCAATTAAAGAAATATTTTCTGCTTTATTTTCTTTGATCCACTTTTCTACTTCCGATTTTTTCATTGTCATAAAATCAGGAAGTGTTAGTTTTTCTTCTGGATCAGCACCTAAACTTGCTACAACAGTTAATTCTGACCCTTTTTTGATTTTGCTCGCTTTTTTTGATTTTTGCGAAATCACCTTGTTGGTCTCTATTTCTTTATCGTATGTTTGGTCGACTTTTAATTTTACTTTATTTTCAGTGGCCCAAGTTCTTGCTTGTGCAAGATCTTTTCCTGTAAAATCAGGAAGTTTAACATGCGTCGCTTGATAATAAATGAAAAACAGGAGACATAGCGCTGCCAGAATCCCTGCACCAATCATACGAAATTTTTGTTTTCTTTTCTTATGATAGGTCGGATCGATTTCCATTTCATCCTGTAATTGGCTACTCCTTGTTTGAGAAGGTGTTTCTTGTGCTGCTTTAGTCGATTCCATGGGTATTTGAGATTCTGGTCTATTGATTGGTCCGATTTTTTCCTGTGGATCATTGCTGTTTGAATCAGAAGACTCTCGTGCCTTTTTTTCCTTCGTATTATCGTAATTTGATTTATTGAAATTAGATAAAAAATCACTCATTCAACATCAACTCACCTTGCTTTAGAAAATACGTTTTATCTGATTGTTTTGCGATTTCATTTGAATGTGTGACAACAATTACGCATTTATTATGTGTTTCCGCCAAATCTTTAAAGATATCAACAATTTCTTGTTCCATTCCCTCATCAAGGTTTCCTGTTGGCTCATCAGCAAGAATGATATCCACATTTGTGGCTAATGCTCTAGCAATTGCCACACGTTGTTGTTCCCCACCAGATAATTGCCCGACTAAACGATCTGCTTTGGCTTTATTAATGCCAATGTAATCCAATAGGTTATACGCTACTTCACGATTGTCTTTTGGCATATCATTATCTGTTATCGACATTGCGACCAAAACATTTTCCAATGCGGTTAAATACGGAACTAGATTATAACTTTGAAAAATAATACTAATATCATCTCTGCGGTACTTCTCTAAGCCAATATTCTTGATGTTTTGCCCTTTATACAACACTTCACCAGATTTCGGCTCATCTAATGCACTAATTAACGAGAGAAACGTTGTTTTTCCTGAACCTGATTGCCCTAAAATCGTATAAAATTGTCCTTGATCAAAATTGATTGACGTATCTTGTAAGATCATCCGTCTTTTATCGCCATCTTGATAAAAGTAGCTTACGTTTTTTGTCTGTAAAATTGTCATATTGGTTTCCTCCTACATCATGATTTTCTTTGGATTTAACCGCAGTACATAAGTCAACGGTAAAACTGCAGATAATAGAACTGTACTTAATCCTGCAATCAAAAAGCTCACGATATAGCTAATTGAGAAGGTCACTTCATATGCATTTGAAACATCTTCTGTCGTTAACGTCGAAACGCTCGCTCCACTAGCCCCAATCATCATTGTGCCACCGTTACCAGCAGTATCCCCTACAGTTGAAAATGCATCACTGGCAATCAATGATTCTGAAACCATTTTCCCAAGAAAATTCCCTGTAATCAGTGATAAACACATCGCGATCAAACTAATAAGTAGCAATTCGATTAGAATCTGCTGCATCACTTTCGCTCTCGTTTCACCTAATGATAAATAAATACCCAATTCGTGTTTACGGTCACGTAAGAAGAGAATCACCACTAGTGAAATAATCAGCAGTGTTGCACCAATTGCTAAAAGAACAACATAGCCAGAGATTTGCGACATTTTTTTAAATGTACCACCAACTTGATCATACTGATCTGTTGATGCAGTTAACTTATACCCTTCTGGAATCAATGATTTCGACTCTTCTTTGAAGGCCTCCACATCTTCCGGTGTCTTCAGTACATAAACAGGGGTAATTTGATTCATATCCTCTTCCGTCATGTCTGTTCCATCCGCTTTTTTGTAACGGTCTGGTAACAAGGTTTTCCCTTTTTCAAATTCTACTTTATTGATAGTCATCACGGCATCATTAGGCATATAGATCGTATTAAATTGCTCTGTTTCCATAAATTGCTCTTCGATTCCTTTTTGATCTTTTCCGTCCGATTTTTTCTTCTCAACACTAGTAGGTTCAAATATGCCAATGATCTCTACAGGATGATCTTGGCTCGCTAACTGTTCCATTGATCCATCTTGTTTAAAATCCATGACTGAACTATCTAAAACCACTTTATCCCCAACATTGAATCCATTTTCTTCTGCTAATTTTTTCGAAATAACAGCTACATCCTTGCCATTATTGATTTCCTCTTGTTTAAATAGTCTACCTTCGACTAGATTCACTTTCTTATCCTTAAAATCTAGAGGTTCTAACAAGTTGTTTCCTTTAAGACTCAACGTTTTAGGCATACCACCCATCACCGCAGAGTTTTCCATTTCATAGGTTTTGATTTTATCCACAAAAAGACTCGTTTTCACATTATAATCAAATTCTTTAACATACGCAGATTTGCCTAATTTTTTTACGTCTTCTACTTTTAAAGCTGTCGGTGAAAAAGATTGTCCTTCATCCATCATTTTTTGATAATCTAACTCAACACTTACTGTTGCACCTAGGTCATGTTTTATTTTCTTTTCAACGTTGGCTGTAGATTGTTGGATTGCAATTGCTCCTGCTATCACGTTACCTAATATTAAAATGACAGCAAATAAAATAATTGATTTTCCTTTTCTCCTTGTAACACTACACAATGCTCGATTCCAATAGTTCATATACTCTTCCTTCCTACTTAAAAACAATGTAGAAATGACTTAATTCGCTATCGCAACACTATTTCATCGAGTCAACAACACTGGATAGACTCTAAAGTTTTCCATTTGCTACATTGTTTTTAATAAATGATAGTTTCCCACCATTCAATCCCCATAATTCATCAACTCCTTCTGCAATTGCTTTGGATTGCGAAGTGATGATAATACACTTGTTTTCATTTTCAGCGTATATACGGATATATTCCATCACCATTTTTAGTGAAAGTTCACTTAATGATTCCATAGGTTCATCGATCAAGACGATTTTCGGATCATTGATCATGGCTTTGGCTAAATAAACTCGTTGCTGATTGGCAGTAGATAATTTTTTGATCTTTTGGTTTGCCAGTTTTTTGTCGATTCCCACTTTTTTTAAGGCTTCATAAAAAAAGTCATTACGCTGTACCTGCATAGTCGCATTAGGCGTACACAAATTAAGTGTCGTCAAAGCTGTTTCATTTAAAAGTACATTATACTGTTGAAAAATCGTGCCAATTTCCTGTTGCCGATAAAGATCTCGATCAAGTGTCTCAAGGTTTTGATGTTTAAAAAGAATCGTACCCGAACTAACGGTGTCCATTCCTGCAACAAGTGCTAGCAATGTCGTTTTTCCTGCGCCAGGTTTTCCTAAGATGCCATAAACGTTCCCACGAGAAAAATCGATCGTTACATTATCCAATACAGTCACGTTGTTTTTTTTATGCGTATATACTATATTTTTAAGAGAGAGAATCATGATTCATCGATGTTCCTTTCTAACAAAAATTCAATCGGTTCAAATTTGAAAATCTTATAGGCTTCAATGGAAATAATCGTCATCAAGAACAAGCTGGTAATACCGATCATAAAAACAAACGAATAATTCGTGAGCATCATAGGAATCGTTGTGATCGATTCTACTTTTCCATTGTCCATAACGCTGAACAATTGAGCCACATTCCCCATCATTTGTTTTTGATTCTTTAACTGCCAATCTGCAATCGGTTGAGTGACTAAACGAGCAGTCATGAAGGCTAAACTAAAACTGATTATTGTACTAACGCCTAATTCAATTAAACGACTTTGAATCAGTTGGCTTTTAGTGATCCCTATATTACGCAACACATAAATATCTGTTTGTTCTTGTTTGAATTTTCGAATCGAGAACAATGCTAGACTAAAATTACCAAAAATCAAGAAGCTCAAAAGAATAGTTCCTGACAACGTTCCTACCCCATTAACCGGACTTAAAAGCATGTCCATATTCGCTTCATTTGTCATGACATGATACTCATCAGGTAGCCCTTTTTTCTGTAACTCTTTCAAAAAAGCGTCGAAATCAGATCGATTCTTTAATTCATAGGCCACATTGTTATAGCCATATTCTTCGAAACTTTTGGTTGCTTGTACTGTCTCTAAATTTGTATAAATATTATTTTCCTGAATACGCATCAACTCATTAACCTCTTTTGAAGCAGTTTGTTCTTTAGGTTGATAGATTCCAGCAATGACCAACACCTTTTTTTCAGGTACTTGATTGCCGATTACCGTTACCTGAATCGAATCGCCTATTTTAAGCTGATTCAACTTAGCTAACTCAGCACTGATCAAACATTCATTCATTTTTAGATTTGCACGCCCCGTACTGATTTCCATGTCACCTTGTAAGAACTCTGTTTTAAGTTCTTGTGTATCAACACCAAACCAACTCGCGATTGATGGATAATAATTTTCCTTCACCTCATCGCCATCCATTTTTTGAACTTGTAATGGACTTGATTCTGAATTTGTCTTTAACGTGTCAAATGATACTGGAAAGTTTGCAGCCATTCGGGTTCCATTTACATATTTCGATTCGCCAAATTTGAGATACTGTTCTTTCGTTAGTTTTTTTTCATGCGTAAGACTACTTAAATCTGGTTCAAGAATGGTTACTAGGGTCATAAACTGCTTACTGTAATTTTTTGCAAAAACTTTAGCAGATGTATACACAGTACTTGTTACTACCGTGCCTAAAATTAAAAGAAATAAAATGATACCAACTAGTAAATAACGCCAAGTGTGTCTTTTAAGATTTAAGAAAGCATGTTTAAAGACGAACATGTTCTTGCTCTCCTCCTTCCTTGTTTCCACAATACCAAATCAATTGTTAACTGAATGTTAACTTTCAGAAATTTGTGGAAAAGATAGATAAAAAGTCGCCCCTTTATTCTCTTCACTTTCAACATAAACAAATCCTTTACATAGGTCACATACGTGGGAAACGACTGATAATCCAATGCCATATCCGTCCTGTTTCAAGCCATTGATTCGATAATTATGATTAAAAATTGCCGTATGAACGTCAGAATCTATCCCTTTGCCATGATCTTTGATTTCAACGATAATACTCCCTTTTTGATTAGTAACAGAAACTTCGACGGGTTTATTGTCACCATACTTGATTGCATTATCTACTAGATTTGAGACTGCACGATAAATCCAACGATTCTTTCCTAAGATCAGTGTTGCATCGATTTCATCAAAAGAAAATAGAAGGTTAGGATAACTTTTACGATAGGTATCGCAAACCTCTGCACAAATCAATGAAACATCCACCTGTTCACTCATTGCTTCTTCCGTGCTATTGGACAGAGTCAAAATATCATCAATACTATCTGTCAAACGGTCTAATATAAGTAAATTCCCAGTTTCATTTTGTTTCAATTCCAGATTAGCCCTTAAAATCGCAATTGCATTTTTTTGCTCATGTGTGAGGTAGCTACTAAGCCTTTTATAATCATTTAGATTCCCATCAAATTTATCTTTTAATTGTTGAAATGCTTTTGCGACTGATTTATCTTCAACTTTTTCCTCTGAAAATTTTTCCAAAAATTGCAAATCATGAATGATCGAAACCATTTGCTTTGTATAAATTCGCCGTAAGACAACCCATAAAGTCATCGTTAACACTAAAATAGCTGAACAAACGATCAATATGATCATTGGTAAATACTTCAGTAAACTAGTCAAATAAATATCATCCAACGCCTTTGTACTCACCATTTCAGATGCTTTAAGTTCGACCGTTGCAGTTGGTTGTAAAATCGCTTCTTTTGTATCATTGACTACATAGATAGCCGAACCGATAGACTGACCAATATTTAGTGAACTCCAGTTGCTTTTCACCGCGAAAAAACCACCACTAATAATCAAAATGACAAAAAATGCAAAGGTCAAAACAGTTAAACTTATCTTCAAATTTACTCGCATAATTGGTATCCTTTCGCTCGAATTGTTTTAAGTAGCTCTTTTCCTGATGCTTGCACAAGTTGTTTTTTCACTCGGGCAAGATGGACCCTAAGTACAGAAGAAAAGGGGTCAAAGTTTTCGTCATAAACATGTTCCGCAATTTCTTCTGTAGAAACTACCGCTGGATGTTTTTGAGCAATACATAATAAAATATCAAATTCTTTAGGTTTTAATGCCACTTCAGAATTGCCATAGCATACAAACCGTTTCACTGGATCGATCGTTAACAAACCAATCTTGATATGGGGAGAGGTTCGCCCATGAAAACGCCGAACCACTGCGCGAATGCGTGCCACTAATTCCAGTAATTCGAACGGTTTTACTAAATAATCATCCGCGCCAAAATCAAGTCCTTTTGCCCGCTCTTCGATTTCGTCTCTAGCTGTGATAATAATAATTGGACTATCTATGCCTGACTCTCTTAAAAAATTTAAAATCGACAACCCGTCTTTATCGGGTAAATTTAAATCTAATAAAATCGCATCATACCTATTCACATAAGCCTTTTCTTCTCCCTCTAAACCAGAAAAAGCAAGATCCACCACGAATTTTTCTCGTTCTAATCCTTTTTGTACTGATAATGCCAATTCTCGATTGTCTTCAATAATTAATATTCTCATCGGTCTCGTTCCCTTCAAAAAGCCGACCTAGTCGCCAATAGTTATCTCATAAGATACTATACCTAAGAATGATTTGTCTACGATTCATTTTTTGCTCTAAAATAAAATAACAAATAATCCGTAATTCTACTTAGTATTTCCAAGTACAATTACGGATTATTTTAATTCATTTACTTACACTTCATTTAAAATGCTCGCCACTTTAGTAGTAATCAAATCAATGGCTACGTGATTTTCTCCACCTTCTGGCACAATCACATCTGCATAACGCTTCGTTGGTTCAATAAATTGATGATACATGGGTTTTACTACAGTCAGATATTGTTCAATAACAGAGTCTAAGGTTCTTCCACGTTCTTCCATATCACGTTTGATTCTGCGAATGATGCGCATGTCGTCATCTGTATCAACATATAACTTAATATCCATCAATTCTCTTAAACGACTATCTTCTAAAATTAAAATACCTTCTAAAATAATGACCTCTTTCGGCTCTTGGACGATAATGTCTGAACTTCTCGTATGTTCAACATAATCATACACTGGTTTTTCAATCGATTGATAGTTTAATAATTGTGTTAGATGCTCAATCAACAAATCTGTATCAAATGCAAACGGATGATCATAATTCGTTGCTAGTCTTTCTTCAAAACTCAGATGGCTTTGATCTTTATAATAAGAATCTTGTTCCAGCATCATGATTGAATGGTTTGGGAAATGATTGAAGATTGCCCGACTGACACTAGTTTTCCCACTGCCGGAACCGCCAGTAACACCAATCACGATTGGTTGAGTATTTTTCATTCAACGAAACCTCTCTCTTATGTGTAATAGTCATAATAACCTTTTTCTATTATAATAGAAACGAGCAAGAAAACCACAATTTTATCTATTTAATTAAAAAAAACTGTTCATTTATTCAATCCATTTATTAGAAAGGAACAATGCCATGATAATTAAAGAAATCCAAGAATTTCAAGCTATTCACTACGACCTATTATTATCAGCTGATCCAGACAAACAATTGGTTGAAGACTATATCAAACGTAGCGTTTGTTTTGATGCTATGTTTGACGGTAGTCCAGTAGGTATTTTAGCTTTGCTCCCTACTAGACCAGAAACTTTAGAAATCGTCAATATTGCTGTATCAGAAACATATCAAGGCCAAGGAATCGGCGAGAAATTGCTTCAATTTGCACTGAGTTATGCTAAAAATAGCCAGTACAAAACCGTAGAAATCGGCACGGGTAGCACTAGTTTTGGTCAATTATATCTGTATCAAAAATGTGGCTTCCGGATGACGAGTATTGATCGAGACTTTTTTATTCGTCACTATGAAGAAGAAATCGTGGAAAATAAGCTGATTTTAAAAGATATGGTTCGTTTAAGTATGGATGTATAACCTAAAAAAAGAGAACAAGCCTCTAGCAAAGCGCTTGTTCTCTTTTGTTATTATTCTAATACAGTAAAGATCTCATCCAAACGACTGATTTCATATGTTGGTTGAATCTCTGAATGGGCTGGTTGTTTTGAAGGATTTAACCACAATGTTTGAATTTTAGCTAAGTTTCCACCTTGAATATCGGATGCCAAGGAATCCCCAATGATCATCGTTTTTTCATGTTCAAAATTAGGAATTCGGTCAAACACATAATCAAAATATTCTTTCATCGGTTTTTGATAGCCTACTTCTTCTGAAACAAAAATATCGTTAAAAAATTCAGTCATATTTGAATCCTTTAGTCGTTGATACTGCGTCTTTGCTACACCATTTGTCACAATATATAAGTCATAATCAGGTTTCAAACGCTCAATAATCTCTTTACTGTTGCCCAGTAAATCGTGTCCTTGACTTAAATGATAACGATATCGTTCTCCCATTTTTTTGCCATCGACTGTCTTATTCAACTGATCAAACAATAAGCTAAAACGAGTATCTGTAACTGTTTTTTTGTCTGTCTTTCCTTGTTCGAATTCCCGCCATAATTGACTATTGATTTGTTTATAAGTTGCTTCTATTTCATCCGTCAATGTTACCTCTTCTTCTTCAAAAAGGGCTTGTAATGCTTTTTTTTCTGTTGCTTGAAAATCTAGTAATGTATCGTCCACATCAAATAATAATGTTTTAAATTTCATGTTCCACTCTCTTTTCTTTTTTATGAATCGTAAAATAAGGCAGTAACTCCTGCAGTTCTTCTTGGTTTAACGGCCGATATGCTCCTATTTCAAGGGTAGGATCTAGTTGAATCGGTCCCATCGATAATCGTTTTAAATAGATCACTTTTTTTCCCACAGATAAAAACATTTTTTTGACCTGATGGAATTTGCCTTCCGTGATGTCTAAATAGACGTGACTTTCATTGTTTTCTGAAGCTAAAATCGTCAATGTTGCTGGTTTACAGGTTGTCCCATCTGAAAAGATGATTCCTTCAGCAAATACGTTACAGTCGTTCGTTGTCAGCATTGCATTCACTCTAACTTCATACCTCTTTGAAACCTTTTTATGCGGCAACAGTAGTTGATATCCAAGCTGACCATTATCTGTAATCAGCAACAGACCTTCTGTGTCACGATCTAAACGACCAATAGGATACAGCCCTGTTCGTTGATCACTTTGACTGATTAAATCAATAACAGTTTGATGGCGGGTATCCTTGACAGCGGTCACAACGCCTTGAGGTTTATTCAACATATAATACACATGGGATTCTTGTTGAATTTTTTTATCCCCAACATAAATTTCTTGCAAGGCTGCATCTACGTTTAAACTTTCATCCATGACAATCTGTCCATCGACCCGCACTTGTTTACTGCGGATCAGTGTTTTGACTTTTCTTTTGGAACCTATTTTTTCTACTTCCAATACTTTATCTAAACGCATTTACTTTCCTCTTTTCATCTAATATTTTAGTATAAACTTTAAAGAATGAAAAGAAAACAAGCCGATTAAGCAAAACATATTCGCCCTATTCATTCTTTAAGTACTATTTAAAAGACGTCTGTTCTTCCTTCACTTCCCTTGACTTAACTTTGGATTCGCGTTATGGTTGATATAGAAAGTGAATAAGGTTTCTCAAAAACAGCGTAATGACCTGGGAGAGAATAAGATATCATATGGAATTTCCCCCTGGATAATTGTGCACAATTATTCGGGATTTTTTGTTTTTGTTGCTCGTTTGTAGAAGCTGCTTGTTCGTTTCAACTTTGAACAGGAAAACCTTAGCTACGTTTATGCTTTTACATGTTTACAACTTGCGTCAACAAAACTCCTTTTTTCCATCATGTTGCGTTTTGTAGATAACCAAATATAAATTCATTTTGATTGATCTAGTATCACTAGCCTGTTTGGCTTTTAAATCAAGGGAGGAATTTAGGTTATGTCAGTATCATTAGAAGTTAAAGAAAGAGCTGTCCGTCCGCGTTCACTAAGAAATCAACTACGTCACTCTGGTCAAGTACCCGCCGTCGTTTATGGATTTGAAATTGAAAGTACTCCTATTTCAGTGGAAGAAAAAGAATTAACGAGAATTTTACGAGATAATGGTGTCAACGCCGTGATCACAATGACTGTTGGCGGTAAAAAAATCAATACATTACTGTTTAAAGCTCAATTAGATACTTTCACAAGCAAAATGAAACACGTTGAATTTTTAGCTGTAAACATGAAAGAAGCAACAGAAGTAGAAGCTGAAATCGTGCTTGTCGGCGAATCTGAAGGTGTAAAAGCTGGTGGTGAACTAGCTCAAAACTTATACAATGTTTTAGTTTCGGCAACGCCAGATAAATTGCCAGAACGTGTAGAAGTTGATATTACAAAACTTGCAATTGGTGATGCTATCACTGTCGCTGATTTACCAAAGAGTAAAGATTATGACATCATTACGGATGGTGAAGAACAAATTGCAGCAGTAGTAGAAGCTAAATCCGAAACAGAAGAAGAAAGTGTTGGAGAAGCCGCTGAACCTACAGTGATCGGTGAAAAACCAGAATAATCCACTAATTTAAATAGAGATAAAGAGGTTGGGTCATAAGTGTTTAACTTCGAGAAATAAGAAGCCTTCAACTCTTAGTGCTTTAGCACTTAGAGTTTGATGTGATCGAAGCGTAGTAATTACTTTTGCGCCCACCGTTTATTCAGATACTAAGAGCCTGAAATATAACTTTTTAGTTATGTACCAGGCTCTTTTTATACCCTAAAAAATAGATACCCTCCGCAAGCGTAATTGTTGCTTTTTTTTTGAAACTTGACAGAAGCCAGTTTCAGTTAAATAATGTATACTGTTGATATTAGATAGCTAAAGGAGGTCAAATAAATGGTTGAAAGTTTTGATAGTGAACGTAGTCGTTATGCATCCCTAGGTGTTGTGGAAAGCTTACCTGGTGCTTTGATCGACAGCATTTGGCTAATCATTGATTTAGATTTAAAAGGGGTCATCCCACTTACGAATATGCTGTATTTTGATTTGATAGACAATGGTGGGAAAGTAACAATTCATTTTTCTCAAGAAATCAGTGATGTTCAAATGGCTATTGATTTACCTTTTGTTTACTCTGATGAGTATCCGTCTCAGGTATTTGCCTTTGATGACGGTCATAAGGAAACGATTTTATTGCCTGCAGAAATGCTGGAATAACTATAAAAAAACAGTTCTACATCACTTTTATAAGCTGTGTAGAACTGTTTTTATTTTTTTATATTATGCCATTCGTTTAACAATAAACGAATAAATCGCAATACAGATTACTGCTCCGATTAAAGCAGAGATGATTGGAAATCCACCGATAATGGGACCGAAATTACCCAATAACATTGTTCCTATCCAACTTCCGATAAACCCAACGATAATATTACCGATTACACCACCAGGTACATCTTTTCCTAAAATTGCTCCAGCAATAGCACCAAGTACTCCACCGACAATCAATGACCAAATAAAACCGAACATAATTCCTCTCCTCCTCTTATTAGAATAAACCTACTTATTATTGTAATGTCCGTGTGTTATTTTCTTGTTTTTTCTCATTTTCATTCTCTTCTTTTTTCTTGTTTTCGAATTTTTCTTCATATTGCTCTTTTGACATGACATCATCTACATTCATATTGAATTCAATCACATCAAGACCTGTCATGTTTTTGACTTCTTCCGCTACTTTTTTCGTTGCTGTGTCAAAAACTTGTGCAATGTTTTTCCCGTATTCACCGATTACATCTAAGTCGATGGCTACTTGTTTTGTTCCAACTTCTGCACTAATGCCTTTTGTTGGGTTGTTTCCATTCGTGAATTTATCAGTTAAGTTTGTGATCGCGTTTCCGCTCAATCCTAAAATACCAGGAATTTCTGATACGGCGATACCAGCAATTTTTTTCACGACTTGATCGTCAAATGTTAATTTTGTTTTGATCCCATTTACGTTGGTTCCCTCAGTTGTGTTTCCATTTGCTTTGTTATCCATTGTCTTCTCAACCTTTCTGATTTTGATTCAATTTATTTTATCTTTCAAAAAAAGCTTGCACTGAAGCTAAAATTGAAGAGATAGAGCGTTTTTCATCTTGCGTTTTGCCAATAAAATAGCCGATTCCTGTTAAAGCGACAAGCAAAACGGTTTTCCAAAATCCAATCGTCATCAACAAGATGGCAATTAGACTGGCTAAAATTGTAAAAATGATTTGGTTGCGATAAGGAGCGACTGTCATTAATTTTTTCAACCTATTCCCTCCTTTAAACGACCCGAGATTCTTTTTTAGCTGTTGGCAATATTGTCGATTCTGATTTTTTCTTTTTAAAGATAACGTTTATTTTATGTGTTTCGACCATTGCCATTTGTTGCAACGCTTGCGGAATCATTTCTTGAATCTTTTTTCCTCTGCTTAAAAATTGCTGTTGTTGCTCATCCGCTATCGTAACTTCTACATCGGCTGTTTGGTTTTTAGTCAGCCTGACCTTTACCTGTACATTTTCCCTGTCAACAATTCCTTGTAACGACGATCTGGCAATCGATTCCAAGGTGCTTAACGGCAAATTCACCTGACCTGTGTCTTTTTTTAGATGTATTTGCTTTTTAGTGATTGGTTTGAATACAACCAGTAAAAATAGGAGCAATAATACTGCTAATACCGCAAAAAGAACGATTTGGTAAAAATAAAACAGCCAGTCATATCGAAATAATAGATCATTAAAAAATGTACTCACAACGCCTAAATCCATTATTTGAGAATATAGACCGGTGATTCCAAAAATACCAGCTACTAATAACAATGAAATAAGGCCTTTCATCACTCGCATAGATTTTCCCCTCCAACGTTGTTTGTCCTTTTGTAAAATTTTTTTTCTTCTCTATACAATTAATGTTAAACGCATTATTCAACAATTACAAAAGATACGCATGGTTTGTGCTAAATACCCACCATTTTTTTACTCTTTGTTTATCTGCCAACTACACGTGTATGTGGATTTTGAACACTATTTCAGGTATTAAAAAAAAGTGAGCTGTCATATAAAGGAACTACCTCTAATTGACAACTCACTCTATTAAATTTTCTCTACTGTTCTACATAAGCCAAACGATAGGATACCGTTCTTCCAAAAGGAAAAACTTGTAGTTCTTTTAACTGATCTGCTTTAAGGTAACCGATTGCTCCTTGATAAAGCGGCAAAACAGCAGCATCTTTTTCAATCAATGTTTTTTCGAGATCTTTTAACTTATCCCAACGTTTTTCTGGGTCATTTGCCAATGTGATTCTCGCATCATTCAACCCTTTATCATATTCGGGATTGTTATACCCTGCAGTGTTTAACCCGCTTTTAGAATCATAAAATTCCAAGAAGTTGATTGGATCTGCATAATCTGGTGTCCATGTACCAAAAACTAAATCAAATTCACTAGCAGTTTGTAAATCTAAACGATTTTGCAATGGGACTGATTTTAATGTGATTTTTAGACCTGGTAAATTTTGTTGTAACTGACCTTGAACGTATTCGATCGTCTTTTTAGCAAGGGCCGAATCCGCTGAGAGTAATTCTAACTCAATTTCATCTTTCCCTAGTTCTTTTTTAGCTGTCTCCCAGCTTTTTTGAGCTTCTTTTAAATCAAACGGTAAGAAATCACCATTCTCTTTGCGGAAGTCTTCATTATTTTTAGGATCTTTAGCAAAGTCTTGCGGTACAAAACCATTGATAGCAGTCGAGCCATCACCTAAAATGTCTTTAGCGAATGTTTCTTTATCGATTGCTTGTAAAATCGCTTTGCGAACATTTACATTGCCTGTCACTTCTCGTTTATGGTTTGGACTCAAATAACCAACCATCGCTTTAGGTGTAAAATGTGCCTGTGGTGACTCTTTATATTGTAGTGCATAAGTATCTGCTAATACAGTGTAATCTAAATCACCTGCATCAAAAAGATTTGTTCCTGTCCCAATTTCTTTCACTACTTGAACATCGATTGTATCAAGTTTTACATTTTTTTGATCCCAGTAATCCTTGTTTTTCGTTAATTTCCAAGTTTCTGTATTGCCATCCCAACCAGAAATCACGAATGGACCATTACCAACAAAATTATCTGCCGAAGTACCATAAGCATCGCCCTTTTCTTTGACGAATTTTTCATTTTTAGGCATAAATGGTGTTCCAACCAGTACTTGTGCTAGATAAGGAATTGGATATTCTAATGTCATCTCTACTGTTTGATCATCAATTGCTTTCACGCCAAGCTCATCCAATTTCGCTTGTCCTTCACGAATTTTTCGACCATTTTTGAAAATATCCATTTGATTGCTGCTACTTGAACCAAAGCTTGGATCTACAACATTTTTGAAGGCTGACACAAAATCCCCAGCGACAACAGGATCTCCGTTGCTCCATTTTGTCTCTTTTAATTTAAACGTATACACTAAACCGTCATCACTAACTGTTGGTTCACTTGCGGCAACAGCCAACTCTGGATCATGATTTTTATCCATACGATAAAGACCTTCTACCACTTGGCCAATCATGTCTGAGCTATAAACATCTGTATAATGCGCGCTATCTAATGTTGACAGCTCACCACCAGAAGCAACTTTTATCACTTGTGTCTGAGAGCTTTTATCGCCATCTGTTTTTTCCTTAGAAGAACTCGTGCCATTTCCCCCACCACAAGCTGTCAATAACAACCCTGCTGCCAAAATAAAAATACCAAACTTTTTCTTCATTTCCAAATTCCTCCTCTTTTTAAAAGCTAAACAAAACAAGTTGTTCTATAAAGCTTCCTAGTTTATAATTTTTCAACGACATAACGAAACACTTTCATTTCTTGTTCTAAATGATCATAAGCAAAATCTGGATGCCACTGCACACCTAAGAATGTCAAACTTGAATCCTTACTTTCCACACCTTCAATAATGCCATCTTCACTGAAAGCAGTGACTTTCAAATTTTTTGCTAACTCTTTAACTGCTTGAAAATGAAAGGAGTTGACCGTTGTTTTTTCTCCATAAATACTACGTAAAATACTTGTATCCTCTGTACGAATTTTATGTGTCGGAATTTCTCTGGATACTGGCACCTGCATATGCGCTATTTTAGTATTAGTCAAACTGCTGATATCTTGGTGCAGACTTCCACCAAGCGCTACATTCACTAGTTGTAACCCGCGACAAACTGCAAAAATCGGTTTCTTTTGAGCGACGGCTTCTTCAATCAATGCTAACTCAAATTGATCTCTTGTTTGTGAGAGTGCTGCTTCTTCAACTTGAATTTCTTCTCCATATAGTGCTGGAGATACATTTTGTCCGCCAGCTAAAATCAATTTATCGATTTGAGTGATATATGCCTTAGCCAAATCAGGAGAACCGACTGGTAAAACCAACGGTAACCCACCGGCATTTTGAACTGCTTTAATATATCCACAAGGAGTGTAACTAATCGGTAAATGATATAATCGTGCTCCTGCATCTTCAATCTCATTTGCTGCAATGCCAATAATCGGTCGTCTCAAACGACACCACTCCTTTTTACTTTCCGCTAATAATTGTAACTAGTTTATCAGATATATATAGGAAAGGACAGTACAAATAGAGTGCGTGCGATAGTTTTTGACTATCACCAGTTTACTTACTTTTTAATAGGAAACAACTATTTCTATTTTACCTCAACTTGACCTAATCGGTAACTTTTATGCTTAAAAACTATTATTTTCTGAATTTTCTAAACAATTAGTTGTTGACAAGATGAAAAACTGGTGTTAAAGTAATAAAAAACAAAGAGCAGAAGAGTACCTTTATTTTATTCTCAAAGAGAGTCTTTGGTTGGTGAGAAAAGACAGAAAGATAAAGCGAACCACATCTGGGAGTTAACTTTTTGAAAGGTTCAGTAGGAAAGTTCGGGTATGCCCGTTATAGCATTGGAAGTCTATGACTTCATGAGGTTATCGTTGTGAGGCGATAATAAAAAAAGGTGGAACCACGAATTTTACGTCCTTTGGCTGAATTGCCAAAGGATTTTTTTGTTGTTTATCTTGAACTAACTTAGTGTTACTTGGTAAGCACATCAGCCTAGTGACGTCACTCAATACTTTCACAACAAATAAAAACAACCTATTAAAAAATTTCAATTAGCTACTCTAATACAAACAAAACACATGATCGGAACAAGTAATCACAGACACTTTCCTGACAGAGACTTTTTTATTCGCTGAGAAAAAAAGCTGGAAACCTTTGATGAACACATCTGATTCAGTCATCTTCTGAAAAAAGTAAGTAGATGCGGCATTCACCGTTATCAGAAAAGAATCTTTAGTTATACTAAAAATTCCATGAGGTTATTATCGCGAGGTAATAACAAATTGAGGTGGAACCACGATTATTTCGTCCTCTTGGCTAACTAGCCAAGGGGACTTTTTGCATTATCTAAAAAAAATGAACTTAACAACTGGAGGAAAAAACATGGATTACATTTTAGAAATCATGCCGGCATTATTAGACGGTGCACTTATGACATTGAAAGTATTTATCTTCACACTTTTAGGCTCTATCCCACTTGGAATTTTAGTTGCTTTTGCGTTACAAACAAATTTCAAACCGTTGAATTTCTTGATCAATATCTACATTTGGCTTATGCGCGGAACACCTTTGCTATTACAACTTATTTTTGTTTTTTATGGTTTGCCCTTGATTGGTATTGTTTTTGAGCGCTATGATGCAGCACTTTTTGCCTTTATTTTAAATTATGCAGCCTATTTTGCCGAGATTTTTAGAGGTGGGATTCAATCGATTCCAGAGGGCCAATATGAAGCAGCTAAAGTTTTACGTCTAACTAGTTTTCAAACTGTGACAAGAATTATTTTACCTCAAGTTGTTAAGGTCGTCTTACCTTCCATCGGAAACGAAGTCATCAATCTAGTGAAAGATACTTCCTTGATTTATGTTCTTGGGTTGGGTGATTTATTAAGAGCAGGGAAAATTGCAATGAGTCGTGATGTAAGTCTATTGCCTCTAGTCTTAGTTGGCATTATTTATTTGTTATTGACAGCAGTCTTAACTCTAGCATCAAAAAAATTAGAAAAACACTATCAATATTATAAATAAGACTAAGCGAATCTTTTCAGCTTTTAAATTAGGAGGAAAATCATGTTATTAATTAAAAACTTAACCAAAAGCTTCGATGGTCGTCGAATCATCGATCAATTAAATTTAGAAATCAAAGATGGAGAAATCCTAACGATTGTTGGCCCTTCTGGTGGAGGAAAAACAACGTTGTTACGCTGTTTAGCTGGACTAGAAACCATTGATTCAGGTGAGCTGACAATGGATGGTGTACCGTTCAATCCAGTCGAAATGGATAATGCAGATCAAGTCGTGGGGATCGTTTTCCAAGATTTCCAATTGTTCCCACATCTTTCTGTTTTAGACAATATTACTTTAGCTCCGATTCTTTCCTTGAAACAAACAAAAGAAGCCAGTGAAGCCGAAGCAATCGACCTACTGACAAAATTTGGCCTTAGCGGTAAAGAGTCGCTTTATCCTTATCAACTGTCTGGCGGTCAAAAACAACGAGTCGCTCTCGCACGAGCACTTGCCATGAAACCCAAAGTATTAGGATACGATGAGCCGACCAGTGCACTTGACCCTGAACTTCGTCAGCAAGTTGAAGAAGTGATTTTAACGTTAAAAGCTCAAGGCATGACTCAAATCGTTGTCACTCACGATATGAACTTTGCTGAAAATATTGCAGATAACTTACTGACCGTAACACCAGTTCAGTAGAAAGGATGGTTTAAGATGATGAAGAAAAAATATTTATTGTATACCCTAACCGCCTTATTCCTTTTCCTAACAATAGCTGGTTGTGGTCGAAAGAAAACAGATACAGATCAATGGTCACGTATCCATTCTGAAAAAAGAGTCATTGTAGGTTTAGATGATTCATTTGTACCTATGGGCTTTCAAAATAAGTCCGGAGAAATTATTGGTTTTGACGTCGATTTAGCTCGAGCAGTCTTTGACCTATACGGCATCACTGTTGATTTTCAACCAATTGACTGGTCAATGAAAGAAAATGAATTACAAAATCAAACAATTGATTTAATCTGGAATGGGTATTCTAAAAGTGCCGAACGCGAAGAAAAAGTACTTTTTAGTGATGAATATATGAAAAACGAACAAGTTGTCGTCTCACTGAAAAAAAATAACATCAATCACTTTAAAGATATGCAAGGAAAGGTTCTAGGTGCTCAAAATGGTTCTTCTGGATATAACAGTTTTGAAGAGCAACCTGAAATTTTAAAAACATATGTCAAAAACCAAACAGCTATTTTGTATGATGGCTTTAATGAAGCCTTTATGGATTTGAAATCAGGAAGAATCGACGGATTGTTGATCGATCGAGTTTACGCAAATTACTATTTGTCTCATGAAGATAATTTGGCTGATTTCTCGATTGTGAGTGGTGATTTTGAAAGCGAAGCTTTTGCCGTCGGTTTACGAAAGTCTGACAAAAAATTAGCAGAAAAAATCAATAATGCATTTGCAGAACTCAGAGAATCTGGTAGACTTGCCGATATTTCCAAAGAATGGTTTGGAGAAGATGTGACAAAGTAATCGCTACTAAATCAATAGAACGATTAAACCCCTCCAAGAGAATCATCTTCTCTTGGAGGGGTTTAATTTTAAAGCTGCTTTTATTCGCCTAAATATTTACTTGTTACATCGACCAAACGTTTTGTTTGATCTTGAACTGCTGCTTTTACTTCATCAGCTTTCAACATATTTCCTTCGCCATCAACTGACGCACTCGTTCCATAAGGATTACCACCCGCTGCAAAAGTAGAAGGATTTACATATCCTGCTGGTACGATGATCGCACCCCAGTGTTGCATTACAGTATAAATTCCTTGAATCACTTGTTCTTGTCCACCGTTTGGATTTTGTGCAGAAGAGAATGCTGTGACAAATTTATTCGCTAATTTACCTTGTGCCCAAAGTCCGCCTTGTAAATCAAAGAATTGTTTTAATTGGCTGGCCATTACACCAAAACGTGATGGTGAAGAGAAGATATACGCATCCGCCCACAATAGATCATCACTTGTCACTTCTGGAATATCCGTACTTGCATCAACATTTTTACGCCATGCTGGATTTGAATCAATTGCTACATCTGGTGCTAGCTCATGAACTTTTCTTAAACGAACCTCAGCGCCATTTGCTTGTGCTGCTTCTTTAGCCCACTCTACCATTTGTGTACCTGTTCCTGTTGAACTGTAATAAGCGATTAATAATTTTGTTGTCATGATTTATTCCTCCAATAACTGTTGTTTTCTTATCTATATTTACATACTAACAAAAAGTAAGTAAACTTACAAGAGAATTTACTTACTAAAAATAAGTTTTTTTATTTCTTCTCAATTTCTGACTATATTTGCAAAAAAGTCGCAATAAGCTGTCTGCTCATTACGACTTTTTTCTTATCTATAACTAGTAACTTTATTTTCGCCATCCCAGACTGACATACCTTCTGATACTGAAACTACATTGTATCCATAATTCTCTAGAAAAGAACAGGCATGCTCAGATCGTACACCATGCTGACAAATAACATAATGAGGTTGGTCATGATCGATTTCCGCCATTGCTTCTGGTAATGTGGACAATGGATAATTTTTAGCGGTTACGATATGGCCAGCAGCAAATTCATCTACTTCTCGCACATCAATGATTGAGACTGGTTCGTTCACTGTTAACTCGATTAATTTCTTTAATTCTTTAACTGATACTCTCTTCATTCTAGTAATTTTCCCCCTGTAGCTTTTTCAACACACTGACTACTGATACTCTATTCTGTAATCAATAAATTCGCTTCATTAGCAGTATACCACTGTTTCTTTTTACTACAACTTTTTACGTGCATTTTTTGAAATTCATAAAAAAAACTTACTTCAAAAGTTTGAAGTAAGTCCAATTCTTCTTAATCTTGTGCGCCATTTGCTGCAATTACTTTTTTATACCAATAAAATGACTGTTTTCTAGAACGCTCTAAAGTTCCATTTCCTTCATCATCCATATCAACATAAATAAAACCATAACGTTTTTTCATTTCACCCGTTCCTGCTGAAACTAAATCAATACAACCCCAAGGTGTATACCCAATCAATTCAACACCGTCTAATTCGATCGCATCACTCATTGCAGCGACATGTTTACTGAAGTAGTCGATTCGGTAATCATCTTGGATCGTACCGTCCGCTTCAACTTGATCAACTGCACCAAAACCATTCTCTACAACAAATAATGGTACATTATAACGATCATACAGTTTACACAAAGAAATACGTAAACCTAACGGATCCACTGCCCAGCCCCAATCAGATTCTTGTAAATAGGGATTTTTGACAGCAGGCATTTGGTTACCGCCCACATATTTTACTTCATCTGGATTAGATGCTGAAACGGTCGACATATAGTAGCTAAAGCCAATGTAGTCAACAGTTCCTTCTTGAATGAGTTTATCATCTCCAGCTTCTTTTTTGATTACAATATTTTCCCGTTCGAATTCTTTCAGTTTATGCGCTGGATAGTACCCCTTAACTTGCACATCAATATAAAATTCTTGCTCACGATTAAATTGGATTGCTTCCATCACATCTTCTGGATTGCAACTCATTGGATAACTTGGAATGTAAGCCACCATCATCCCAATATTAAAGTCTGGATTGATTTCATGACCTACTTTCACCGCTTTAGCACTCGCTACGAATAAATGATGTGCTGCTTGATATTTTGCTTGTTTATCATTTTGATGAATACCGATTTGAGTCCAACTGCGTAAGAAATTGATTTCATTGAATGTCATCCAATACTTCACCTTATCTTTGTAGCGTTTAAACAAGGTTTCACAGAAAAACAAGAAATAATCTATTACTTTTCTACTTGACCAACCATCTAATTCATCTGCTAAATACATGGGAATATCAAAATGATTGATTGTCACGATAGGTTCGATTCCATAGCGAAGTAACTCATCAAATACTTTATCATAAAAAGCCAAACCTTCTTCATTGATTTCCATTGTTCCTTTTGGACAAATTCTAGACCATGCAATCGAAAGTCTAAAACATTTAAAGCCCATTTCAGCAAATAAAGCAATGTCTTCTTTGTAATGATGGTAAAAATCGGTTGCTACATGGCTTGGATAGTATTGATCAGGATCAACATAACCAACTGCCCCTTCTGGTAAAGCGGCTCCTCTTGTACATGTTTCGATTTTGCCTTCTTTTGTTTTGTAAGTAATCATTCTTGGTTTTGTATGGCTGCCTCCTGTAATGGCATCTAAAGTACTTAGTTCTTTACCACCGGAAAGATAGCCACCTTCGTATTGGTTAGCTGCCGTTGCTCCGCCCCATAAAAAATTTTCTGGAAATCCTGATTTACTCATTGATCATTTCTCCTTACTCTACTTTTTTAGAAACACTAAATTGCTCGGTACATGATTTTTACTGATGCCAGAACACCGTCCGTTAAAACGAGAAAAACCATAATAGCGTAAACATGACAAGTCCTTGTCATCCTACTCCATTATGGTTATGCCTGAAAATATCAGTTACATTCCGTTGTCTTTTATTATACCACACAAGAAAACGCTGTCAATCCGAGTTCAAAAATAGAGAACAAAAACCGGACAAACTGAATAAAAAGGTTGTCCGGTTCAAACATTTATATACGTATGAAAATATAAAATTTTCCTACACTTCTTTTCTATGTGCTTTCCATCTATTCACGAGTAAATAAATCATTAGTAGAATCAATCCAATTGGCGTGATTTTTTCTACGATACTACCCATATTAGGAAATCTTCTTAGTTCTATGTGCGTTTGCTTTGGTTGTGCTAGTTGTGCTAGTTTTGTACCTGTATCTGCTTCTGATTCTTTTGGCGGATGAGAACTAGTTTGATTCCCACCGATTTGCCCATAAATTTCTACATCTGTTGCTGCATAAGCAGAACTTTGTAAAAAAATCGTACCGCTCACCAAAAGAATCAATGTAATGATGTGACAACTAAATCGTTTCATTGTTTATCACAGCCTTTGATTAAATTATGGCGTTACACCAAGTGTTGTACCATCTTTTTGAATTGATGTAAATTTCAATGTCAATGTGTAATCTTCTGCAGTTGTTTTTTGATTAACATCTGCTGGTAAGTTCGCAACTGTTGTACCTGTATAGTTAAATTTTGCAGAATTAGCATACGTTGAAGCAGCATCTGTCTCGATGTTCAAACGTCCATCTTTATTTGCTAAACGCATCCAAACAGGGGAACTTGTCAAGTCAACCAATGCATTTCCGTCAACCAAGTTCGTCGCTACAGGCGCTGCAACTAAACCATTGCCTTTAGCATTGATCGTTAGTGTATCAACATACGTTGGTGTTCCGACCATCTTATTCAAGGTCACTGCAACACCACGTCCAGAATTGTTCACAATACTGTAATCTGCTGATTCAATATTTTTGTGTGCACTAGCTGTTGTTGTGTGGAATGCTGTAGCAGTATCAACAGTAACGTTGATCCACTCATCAGCCCCTTCTGGAATAGCTGTATCTGGATTTTTGTTATCTAATTTACCGATTGTTCCGTTAATAATAACGTCCGCTGAGTTTTCCCCATCAATTGTTTGAGCAGAAGCCAGTTGTGTTAACCCAGATACGCTTAAACCTAGCATCATTGCAGCAAGTAAAAAGTTTGTTTTCTTCATATTGTTTCTCCCTCTTATGTGTGATTGATTTATTTTTAACAGAAATCCTGTTAAATAACATTATTAATTGTTGACGCGAATTGTAATACCAGCTTGTACTTGTCCACGTTTTTTATTTGTTTTTGAATCATAAATGTCAAATGTGGCTGTTGCTGGATGATCTCCTTGAGCAATTTTTTTATCTAGTTTTGCTCCGTTTATTTCATAACCTGGTTGAATTGCACCAGAAGAATAAATTTGTTCATTGTTGCTGTCTAAACGAATCACTACGTTGATAGGATAACCGTTTTCGACGGGATTTTGAATGTACAGGCTGCCTTCACTGTCACCTGTTTCAAATACGGCCTCTGACTTGATGACCATATTGAATTTGCTTGCATCAACAGCTTTTTGTTCTGCTGCTTTCACTTCTTTATCACTCATCTTTTTGGCACCTTTTGTTTCTGGTAAATAGTCCCCGGAAACAACTTGAACAGGTTCCGTTTTAGTAGAGAAATAATAGTATAAACCGCCAGCTGATAATACAAGTAACAATAACAATAATAGTAGCAGTAGTCGTTTCTTTTTCTTCTTCTCTTCGTTTGTTTTATCCATAGAATTCCTCTCATTGTCCATCTTTTTCAACTTTAAATGTCATTTTATAGGTTGGATACACAGCCTGCTCCATTGGATTGAAATATCTACCCTTTAGACTCAGACTTTTTTGTTCGTTGGCTTTTAAGATCACGACCGATAGCGGATTATTGACTAAGTCACTCGTTAAAAAGAGTGGGCTCGACTCATTATTATCCACAAGTAACTGTAACGCCAGTTCATTCTGCCCTGTGTTTCCAGAAAGGTTATCTAGTAATAACAATTGGTTTGCGTCTGTATTTTCCTTGGTCAGATTCGTTATCGATAGTTTAGTCGGTGTGTTTCCTTTATTTATAATTGGATAGTCCGCTGAACTAACTTTCCCTTCATTCAAAGTTCCTAAATCTTTATTTTCTGTCTGAAAAGCCATTTCAATTGGTACTTCCACCTTAATAATTTCCGTTACCGTTTGAAATTCGGTTAGAGGTGTCATTGCTAAAACTACTTCTTCTCCGTGAACACCTGCAACTCTTACACGAACATAATACGTAACATCTCCATCAAGGTCTTTTAATTTCGTACTAAATTTTTGATTCTTATCTCCCGAAAGATCCGCAATTTGGGTGCTTGTTTCAGTTTCTGGAAAATCTTTATTTTTACTATATTCTACTGTTACTTGTCGATACTTGGCACCAAAATCTGCTGGTTGATCGGGTATTGCTGCGGCTTCTCCGTTTGAATAGTCCGTCCACTTCCCTGAATCACTTGCCAGTTCGCCATTGATAAATGCAGTAGTTGTTGTGACATCTGCTGTGAGATTACTTAGTTGCGGTTTAGTAGCAAATAATTCAGTATCCGAAAACGCGCTTTCCCCAGCTTGATTGACCACCATCATTTGAGCCCAATAGAGAGTATTTGGATTTAGACCATCCACTACGACATTGTAATGTGACTTTACTGCTGTGTTTATCTGACCATCAAATGAATTTAACGTAACAATTTGCCTTGCATTCCTCAAATCATTTGCATCATCTTCATCAGAAAAAATGAAGAATTTTACTTCAGTTGCTGGACTTCCATTATTCATCGAACTTCCAGACAATGAAATAGAAGTATCCGATGCCTCAAGTGCAAATAATTCTAATTGATCTGGAACATCTATAAATTCACTAAATACAATTTTCTGTGAATTTTTTAAAGCAAGTAGTTCTGATGCATTAAATGGATCGATAGAAGTTGCTATATTCGTAAAATTCGTTCCTTGTGCACTCAAATCTGAAGCTTTCTTCACTATCTCTTGTTCCGGTGTGCTACTTGTTCTGCTTGAGAATGTTTCTATTTTTTGTAAATAGTTACTTGTAAAAGATAAATTATTTACCCCATTCGCACCATTTAGTCCAAAAGTTCCAAGACTAGTTCCTGCAAACGAAGCTTGTTTTACCTTATCCATAGTGAGAGCAAAGGTGCTAGATGAGGATGTCGTGAAGACACTGCCGTTTTCAACATCAATTGAAACGTCAGCATTTTCCCCTATCGACATTCCTCCCTTAGCTGTATAAAGGTTAATCGGTAAAGGTAATTTAAAATTCACTTGGGCATTTTCTTTAAAATCGAAAGTAACTGGCTGAGTCAGGTTTGCAGCAAAGAAACGATTTTTTGAACTTGTTGATGCTAGTGTCACTTTATCCAAATTAAAAATACCATTTTTTTCAACGATATAACTTGGTGACAAACTACCATACATCACATTTCCATTCGTTTGTATATCAAGTTGAGCATTTTCCTTCACTACAATTTGGGAAGTCCCTGCGTGTGGATTAGCCGAGGTAGTACTGGTCGACCAAATAAACGCTTCTGTTGTTCCAGCATGTTTGATTGAAGTATGACCGCTTTGAATTTCTACGTAATTGATTTCTGCCCATTCCTGGGAATATGTATTCGTTCCTCTTTGATCGATATTGTTTTGCCCTCGCATAATGACCGACCCGTTTATGTTATGAATCATTTGACCATTTGTTGAATAATAATCAACACCATCAAATATAAATGTCATATTAGCAGCTGATCCTCCAGATAAAATACCATAATAGCCTACTGCACCAGAGCCGTCACTGTTTCCAAACTGTGTATTACGAATCTCAATTACCGCATTTGCTTGATTCGCATAAAAACCATTAGTTGGTGAACCCCCTTTGTTATATGTAACAACGTGATTAGCACCATCAATGATCATTTGATCTTTAAGCTGAAAACTATTTGATCCTAAATCAATATTAGCAGTCAAACGAAAGTTTAGTTTTTGACTATCTTTTAAATACTCTGTTAATGTAGCAGCTGAATCAACTAACCAAAAGCCGTCCGCATCTTGTGCAGCATCTAGCCTTAACATTTGTTTACTATTTATTTCAGATTTATTTTCATCTATTGAATTATTTATACTGCTATCGTCTGTTATTTTTTCACTTTCGACAGTTATTTCTTCCTCGGAGGATTCTTGCTCAACAGAGGAATCGTCGATTGGTAGTTCTGACGATTCAGAAACCGCCTCTTCTTCCGTAGACTCAGTCACCTCAGTCGTTTGTGAACTTTCTTCTGTCGAAGAGCTTTCTTCAATAGAATGCGTCGTTTCTATAGCGTAAGACCAATCAATCGGAAATATCATTAAGATAATGAAGCTAATAAAAATTAAATGAATACTTTTTTTCACGACATCCTCCCCTACTTTTTTCATAGAAATCAGATTTTAAAATCTTCATCCCTCTATCATTGTATTGTAATTTCAAGTAAAATTCAATTTAATAACAACAGTTTTTTTATTTCCATTATTATTTTATTCATTTTAGATTAATTTTTTTTAACTTTCTATACATTATTCACCATTTAAGTGCATTTGTTTTATATTTCAAAATCATTAATTTTTTTTAAAGATCTTCAATTTTCATATCGTTTTTGACCTTTTTATGGCAATAGTAAAAAAAATTATCACGGAACAGGATAAAAATTCCTATCATTTTTATCCTGTTCCGTGATATTTCTATTTATTAAATGATACTTATTCGATTATTTCTATATATTGGCTTGTTACTTTCTCGATTCTCTGTTGCCCAACCAGTAAAAACGTATTAAACATTTTTTGTAAAAAGAAGCGATCATGTGAAACAACCAGCATAGTCCCCTTAAATGCCTCTAGCATTTCCTCTATTTCCTCTCTCGTTTCAATATCCAAATGATTCGTTGGCTCGTCTAATACCAAGAAATTAACTTCATTTTGCATAAGTTTTGCTAGTTCTAAACGAATTTTTTCACCACCACTTAAAAAACGGACCTGCTTCATCACGTCATCACTATAGAACGAATACTTTGCCAAAACGCGTCGACTGTCTTGTTCTGCTAATGAACACGCATTGTTGAATGATTGTAAAATAGTTTCTTTGGGATTGTCATAGTGAATCACTTGTGGTAAGTAGCCCACCTGAAGATTTGTCCCATGTTTGATTTCACCGCCATCCACCTTTTCTAGTGACAGCGCCAGTTTTAATAAGGTGCTTTTTCCTGTGCCATTTTCTCCTACGATAGCTGAATGTTCTTGCCAAAACAATGAAAAATCTACCTTATCAAATAATAGGCGGTCGCCATATGTTTTACTGACTTCTTTGAATTGAAGGACTTCTTTTCCCGAACGATTCGTTTCTTTGAATGTTTTATTCATTATTGTTGTCTCTTCATTTGGCTTTGGAATTCTTTGAATTTTTTCTAAACGCTTCTCTAGCTGCTTTGCTTTTTTGAAAAATTTCTCATTATCTCCTTCATGTCCCCATTGGCGAAAACGTCGAATCGCCAATTTTATTTTTTGTATTTCCTTTTGTTGTTGCGCAAAGTCTTTTTTTAGTTTTTCAATTTTTTCTTCCTTTTGACGTTTATAAGAAGAATAATTTCCTTTGTATTCCTGTAAAGTTCCATCTTCTAATTCTACAATTTTTTCTACCGTTCGATCTAAAAATAAGCGATCATGAGAAACAATCAAATAAGCTGTTTTTTCATGAGTCAAATAGCCTTCTAGCCAAGCAATTCTTTTAGCATCTAGATGATTGGTTGGTTCGTCTAATAATACAAGATCATTTTCTTGTAATAAAATTCTTGCTAGAGTAACGATTGTTTGTTCTCCACCACTCAACTGAGCAAATTGTTTTGTTAACAAATGATCGATTTTCAAGCCGTTTGCAATCATTTCTAATCTATTTTCTATTTCGTAACCGCCTGCTTGTTGGAATTCTTCTTGTTTTTGTCCATAGCGATCTAGTAATTTATCTAAATCACATTCTGGTTGTGTCATTTGTTCCTCTATTTGTGTTAATTGCTTTTGAATGGAATTTACTAATGTAAAAGTCTCCAGCAGATATGCTTTCACCTTTTTCTCATAAGCTTTTGGCATTTGCGCTAAGTAACCAATACGACTATTTTTTTTAGAGCTAACTGTCCCTGAGTCAACATTCTCAGCACCCGTTATGATTTTTAAGAGTGTTGATTTACCTGATCCATTTGTACCAATCAATCCTATTTTTTCTCCTTTATTTATTTGTAAGTTTAACGCCTCAAAAAGTGGCTCTGTTCCATAATTTTTAGTTATTCTTTGCAGTTGTAGTAACATGTTTTCCTCATTCTGCCATTCAGACAGATTAAATATATGAAACAATCTTCTCTTTTATATACGTTTTAAAAAATAGCATGCACAAAAAAAGCTGAACAAAATTCCTCGTTCAACCTTCATTTTACTACTTAATTCAAAATATACACTGATTCTCTAATTGAATTTCGTGAAAGAAATTCTTTTTTCTTGTTATATTATGACTGATTCGTTTTAAGTAAATAAGTCTGAATGGCCTTTTTATTTAATTTTTTATCTCTTTTTGGACACACTTGTCCCTTGAGATAAAAAAATGGAAATAATGGCATGACAAAAAGCTAGGTATGTTATTATATATGAAAAACCTGCTGTTATTTTTGGCATGTCGACCATTGTACTTATTCACCTCCTCGTCATTTCTTGTACACATTGTAGCATGATACATTATTTTGTGCAAAGTAGGATTATTTTGATTTTTGTTTATAGCACCTCAATCGCTCATCTAAAGTACCTGTATGTAATTCAAATAAGTGATGATCAAAATCATAAAAATAAATGGCGTTTGCTTCGCCTTTTACTCTTGTACGTCCTTTCATTATTTCCAAATTTAGTGAATTGATTTTTTCCATATAATAATCGTACTCTTCTTCCTCAATTTTGAACGCGATATGATTGTAAGTTTTACTAGGAAGAGAATCGCCTTGCATGATCGCTATCCACAACTCACCAATTAAAAAAAATTTTTCTTCCGCTACTGAATATGTATCTGCTCCACTTGAATAAATTTCTTTAGCATCAAAAATTGTTTCAAAAAATAAGGTTGCTTTGTCTAAATCATGCACAATAAATGTTATGTGACTGATCATTTCATTTCCTCCCATGCTCTCAATTCTATAGTGTAATAAGGTTACGTCAAAAACAAATTAAGAAGCAACGGCTTTTTTACTAGCTTCTATTTTAAATGCTAAAAGGCTGGAATGTAACTCACAGAGTTAGATTCCAGCCCAATTTTTATGTTATTAATTTGCTACAATGTTCACCAATTTATCTGGAACGACAATCACTTTGCGTACCGTCTTTCCTTCAATAAATGATTGAATTTCTGCGGTAGCTAGCGCTTTTTCTTCTAGTTCTTCTTTACTTAGCCCTCTAGTGATGTTTAGCTTTGCCCGAACTTTCCCATTCACTTGGAAAACGACTTCGACTTCATCTTCGATCAATGCAGCTTCATCATAAGTTGGCCAAGGTGCATTCGTTAAGCTCTCTTCATTTCCAAGAATTGCCCATAACTCTTCACCAAGATGTGGTGCAATTGGTGCGAGTAATTGAACAAACCCTTCAATGTATTCGTATGGTAAAACATCTACTTTATTTGCTTCATTTACAAAAACCATTAATTGTGAAATTGCTGTATTGAAGTGTAGATTTTCCATATCTTCTGTTACTTTTTTGACTGTTTGATTATATACTTTAGTCAAACGTCCATCGTTGATCGTAGTAATACGATCACGCATTTTATCATTTTCATCGACAATCAAACGCCATACACGATCTAAGAATTTACGACTTCCTTCAAGCCCATTTTCACTCCATGCAATAGATGCATCAAGTGGACCCATGAACATTTCATACATTCTTAGTGTATCTGCCCCATATTTTTCCACAACATCATCCGGATTGACAACGTTTTTCAACGATTTACTCATTTTAGCTGGCGCTTCTTCAAGCTCTTCACCTGTTTCGATGTTCACCCAAACGCCATCTCGTTTTTCAACCATATTTGTAGGAACCAATACACCACGATTATCACGGAAACTTTGGCCTAAAATCATTCCTTGATTATATAGTTTTTGATACGGTTCTTTTGTTGGTACAACACCGATATCGTACAAGAATTTGTGCCAGAAACGAGCATACAACAAATGAAGTACCGCATGTTCCGCTCCACCAATGTAGATATCTACAGGTAACCAACGTTCTAATTTTTCAAAATTGGCAATTTCATTTTTGTTGTGTGGATCGATATATCGTAAGTGATACCATGAACTTCCTGCCCATTGTGGCATTGTGTTGGTTTCACGTTTCCCTTTTTTTCCAGTTTCTGGATCAACTACATTGATCCATTCAGTAATATTGGCAAGCGGTGATTCTCCAGTTCCACTTGGTTTGATATCATCTGTTTTTGGTAATCTCAACGGTAAATCAGATTCTGGGACAGTTGTCGTTGTACCATCTTCCCAATGGATCACAGGAATCGGTTCCCCCCAATAACGTTGACGAGAGAATAACCAATCACGTAAACGATACGTCACTTCTTTTCTACCACAGCCTTTTTCTTCTAACCATTGGTACATTTTCTCGTTGGCTTCATCCTTTGTTAGGCCATCTAAGAAGTCGGAATTGATATGTGGACCATCGCCTGTATAGGCTTCTTTCGTAATATCGCCACCTTCAATGACTTGAATCATTTCGATATTAAATTTATCAGCAAATTCATGATCTCTTTCATCATGAGCAGGTACAGCCATAACAGCGCCAGTACCATAACTTCCTAAAACATAGTCCGCAATCCAAATTGGTATCTCTTTGCCATTCACTGGATTGATTGCATACGCACCTGTAAAAGCACCTGTTTTTGTTTTAGATAAATCGGTACGATCTAAATCAGATTTTTTACTAACTTCTTCTTGATATGCAAGTACTGCTTCTTTTTGTTCTGGCGTTGTGATATCCTCAACAATTTTTAATTCAGGTGCAACGACTAGATAGCTTGCTCCAAATAGTGTATCTGCACGCGTTGTGAAGACCGTAATGGTTTCATTACTTCCTTTGACTTTAAAATCAACATTCGCACCTTCAGACCGGCCGATCCAATTGCGTTGCATATCTTTAATATTTTCAGGCCAATCTACTAAGTCTAAATCATCAAGCAAACGATCTGCATATGCTGTAATTTTAAGCATCCATTGACGCATTGGTTTTCTAACAACATCGAAACCGCCTCGTTCACTTTTCCCATCAATAACCTCTTCATTTGAGATTACTGTTCCAAGTTCTGGAACCCAGTTAACAGCAACTTCCGCTTCATAAGCTAAACCATGTTCATATAGTTTTGTGAAAATCCATTGTGTCCACTTGTAGTACTCTGGATCTGTCGTATTGATTTCACGATTCCAATCGTAACTAAAACCTAATGAATTAATTTGACGTTTAAAGGTTTCAATATTCTTTTTCGTAAATTCTGCTGGGTCATTGCCTGTATCTAAGGCATATTGTTCTGCTGGTAAGCCAAATGCATCCCAACCCATTGGATGCAAAACACTGTATCCTTGGCTTCTTTTCATTCGAGATAAAATATCTGTTGCTGTATATCCTTCTGGATGCCCTACATGAAGCCCTTGTCCTGATGGATAGGGGAACATGTCTAGCGCATAAAATTTTTCTTTATTAGGATCATCATGTGTTGTAAAACTATTATGCTTCGCCCAATATTTTTGCCATTTTTTCTCAATTTTCTTGTGATCGTAACTCACGTTTTTCTCCTCCTATTTAGGTAGCTTTTATTCATTGTATTTAGTGGCGATTTAACTTTACTGCCATTGTACGCCTTGTATTGTTCATCATCTACTCTGGCGTAGCCTGGCTTTGATCATTTAAGACCTTAATGGTGATTTACTTACATCTCTTAACTTTTTTAGATCTAGGCTTTTGGTGATTCACTAGTAAGGTTACTTCGCTCCCTGTGGTCGCCAAGTATTGTTCATCATCTACTCTGGCGTAGCCAGTCATAGTGATTCACAACAAAAACGTCCTACAGGAAAAACTCCTATAGGACGTATAATTGACAACGTGGTACCACCTAAATTCGCTTGTATAGATACAAGCCTCAGCGCTGTAACGGCCGCCACCGATTTTACTTAGTAAAGTAGATTTTTTCTCCTTGTTCAGTAAAATAACTCAAAGGCGAGTTCGAAAGCTTCTGTGCGTATTTTCACCAACCATACGCTCTCTAAAACATGGTTCTTTCTACTATTCCTTTTCACTGTTTCAATATCTATCATGTGGTATCATACTACCAAATATTTCAGTTAATTTCAATCGTTTTATTTCACTTTCAGTTTCTGACCAATATAAATTGTATCACTGGATAAGGCATTCAATTGTTTTATTTTTTGAACGCTAGTTCCATATGTTTGGGACAGTCCCCATAACGTATCGCCATTTTTTACAGTGTGAGAGCCCGCTGTTTGACTACCACCTTGATTATTTGATGTGCTCGTTGAACTTGATGAGCCACTTTGACCTTTTTTCACAATTAGTTTTTGGCCTGGGAAAATAATATCACCATTTAAATTATTCCACTGACGTAAATTTGCAATGCTTACGCCATTGGCATTGGCTATCGCCCATAATGAATCACCTGATTTTACTGTATAGTTGCTATTCGAAGTGCCAGCGTTATTTGAACTACCAGTATTTCCTGAAGAGCTGCTGTTACCGCCATTCGTATTACTGCCTCCTGAACTACCAGATCCTTTTTTCACAACCAATTTTTGACCTGGGTAAATAATATCACCGTTCAGATTATTCCACTGACGTAAATTCGCAATGCTTACGCCATTGGTATTCGCTATTGCCCATAGTGAATCGCCTGATTTTACTGTGTAATAAGAGCTTGTTGTTCCTGTATTGCTAGAACCACCTGTATTACCGCTATTGCCTCCAGTGTTCCCGCCTGTATTGCCCCCACCAGTACTGCTAGAGCCTTTTTTCACAATCAGTTTTTGGCCTGGATAAATTATATCACCACTTAAATTGTTCCATTGACGTAAATTAGTAATACTAATACCGTTGGCGTTAGCTATTGCCCATAATGAATCACCTGATTTTACTGTGTAATAAGAGTTTGTTGTTCCTGTATTACCAGAACCACCCGTATTTCCACCTGTATTGCCGCCTGTATTACCGCCACCAGTACTGCCAGAACCTTTTTTCACAACTAATTTTTGGCCTACATAAATGACATCACTAGACAGTTTATTCCAACTTTTGATATTCGCGATAGATGTACCGTATTTGGCAGATAATCCCCATAAGCTATCACCAGCTTTTACTGTGTGTGTCACATCTTGGCTACTTGTTCCGCCTGTGTTGCCACTGCCTGTATTTCCACCTGTATTGCCGCCACCAGTTGAAGGGGTATCATATTGTGTCAAATTATACGTAGTAATAATATTATTTAATTTTGTATTATAGCTAGGATCTGTTGCGTAGCGACCTGTTAACCAAGCCGTTGCATCTCTGTATGAACTTGTATTGCTTTTCCACGCACCTGAATAGTAATATACACCAGCTTGAAAGGTTGTATTTTTTAAAACATAGGCATTGTCACTAAATGATTCTGAATAAGAAGGATACTTTCTAAATGCAGCATCTACTTGAACCCATTGCCCATTATACACTTCCCAAGTTTTCATCGTAACAGATTGACCTTGATAACTTCCTTTTATACCAAATAAGTTATGATTTGGTGCTGCTGATAATGTGCTTCTTCCCCAATCACTTTCAAGAATTGCTTGAGCCATCATCACAGATGCGTATAAATCGTTCGCTGAAGCAACTGATCGAGCATGACCCGCTATATCAGCGATAAAGGTACTTGGGCTGATGCTTCTAGTTTGTGATAATGCTGCTGAGCGCATCATAATTTCTGGTGCTGTTGTTTCTTGTGTTTCAGTTGTTGAAGAGTCTGTTGATTCAGTTGATTCTTCAGTCGGTTCAGTTGTCTCAGTACTTTGCGTTGTTTCTGATGTATTTAATTCTGATGATTCTTGTGTTTCAGACGTTGCTTCACTGGATGTTTCTTGTTCTGTTGTCTGAGTTTCTTGTGTCATCGAATTGTTAGTGTCAGTTGTCGTGTCCTGAACGACTTCTGTATGTGTAGGTGTATCTGAGTAACTTACTTGTGCACTTGAATTTTGGTCTTCTGCAGCTTCCGCTATTTTTGGAGCAGCGATTGGGGCTGCGATCGAAGATACGACGATTGCTGAACTCAGCATAGTGGTCCCTTTTTTTAACTGATCGTAAGCAAGCTTGTTCTGTTCGGCTTTCCTCCGCTCTTTCCTTGTTGTGTTGTAGTTCTCCATAATATGTCCTCCGAATTTTCTAAAAAAAGTATTCTTTGAATTACAGTATACCCTTTTTTAAAAGAAAATAGAAATTTTTTTTATTTTTTTCTTCCCTAATATACAAAAAAATGTGTTAAACATTTCTTTCTATTTTCATTTTTTGATTTTCCAATTCTTTCATGATTCATTGAAACTGAACTAGGTCTCAAGTCTGATTTAACTCTTTACCTTAGGCTGATTTTTTGATTCAGGACTTGTTATTACTTCCAAAAAAAATTATAGTGGAGAAGAAGAAGTCAGATTGTAAAATGAAATGGGGGAAAAAGATGAATAAAGAGCACTTTTTAATTGAATTGAAAATCTACTTGAAGCCTTTGAGCAGTCAGCAGCAGTCCTTTATCTTGAATAAATATGAAGAAATTTTTAAAGAACGTTTAGCGAATGGTGAGACAGAAGAACAGATTGCAAAAAGCTTAGGCAAACCAAGAGGAATTGCAGAAGAAATTTTACAAGAATTTGATATCACTGTTCCGGAGAAAAAAATTGAACGAGGAGGCTGGCAAGAAATTCAGCCCGTAGCCACGAATGATTATTATTATGAAGAGGCACCTGAGCATCCTTATGATTATACCTATCGTACTGATGATCGACCTCATCACAATGGCTTTGTCCGCTTTTGCCAAGTAGCGGGTGTCCTTTCACTTAACTTTCTTTTTATGTTTTGGATGATTTTTACTGCTATTATGCTTTTATTTTCAGGTTGGTTGGCAGCTGTACTATTCTTATTTTCACCGATCTTAGGAGGGATCTCAGTTTTCGCTGGTTTTAATGATGGGACAATGTTCCAACTGTTCCTTAGTTTATTCCTTTGCGGTGCTGGTATTATCGGGTTATTGATTTTGACGCCCTTAACAAAATTCTTTGGAAAAGTCCTGAAACATTACCTACAATGGAATATACGTGTTTTAAGAGGAGAGATTTAGTATGAAAAAGACAACTGCTTTTTTTCTATCCATAGGTGTTTTAGCTATGATCATCGGCGGGATTGGCAGTGCCGTTTATTTCAAACGGGCTGAACACTCTATGACCGAGATGAAAACTCAAACCTATGAGATAAAAAATAAACAAAGTTCAAAAGAAATTCATCTTGATCTTTCCGGAGATGCTGAATTTTATATTCTAACTGAAAATTCAAATACAGTAACGATGGATACACGAAGTTCTGTACCTGTTTCACTTAATAGTTCATTAGATGTTAAGGAACAAAAGGATCAACTAACTATTTCAGCAAATAGTACAAAGAAAAAGTCCGAATTTGATGGGTTTAAATTTGGCATTTTTGATGGCGGATCTGCAGTGACTTTAACGATCCCAGAGAATACTGAACGTCTAGTAATAGACGGAAAAGCAACTGGCGCAATCAATGTTTCATTAGCCACAACAAAAAATTTAGCCATCACAATGAACAATGCAGATGTTACTGTTAGTGATATCAACACGGAAAAATTAGCGATCGAGACCACTAACGGTAATCTGAACGTTCATACTGACGTTCGTGCTGATGACGCAACCTTCAAAACCCAAAACGGTGAAATTCAATTAAATGATTTTGCTGCCTCTAAATGGTCTGCTAGTAGTACTTCAGGCGATATTTCATTGAATAGTGTCAAAGGGATGTCTACTATTGAAACAACTAATGGTGAAATCCACGCAACAGACCTTAAAGGGAACGCAAAAGTTAAAAGTATCAATGGTGATTTTTCACTATACGGCACTGAACTTCCTAAAGAGTTACTCGTTGAAACACAACAAGGAAGTATTGACTTGTTTACAGAAGAAGTACTATATGATGTAACAATCAAAACCAAAACTAAGTTAGGTGATAGTACCATTTTCGGTAAGGAACGCACTTCTTATAAGCAAGGAAAAGCAACAAGAACGTTCACGTTACAAACAAATTCTGGGGATATTTCAGTTGAAGGTCCATCAGATTATGAAGATGGTGAGGATAGCTAATCTTCTTTTTAAATCAAAGTCTATATGAAACGTTGAAGTTTTCATATAGGCTTTTTTAGTATTCTCAGATGTCTTCTTATTTGTTTGGTGTTATAATAAACTTTATCTATAATTGGAGAGGATTTTTTAATGAAGAATAAGTTATATTATCAGTTTGCAGGAAGCTGCTTTCTAGTCGTTTTTATGTTTTTAGGTTATGTCGTTCGTTTTTATCCTGGTTGGTTAAAAAGTTTTGACCAAACGATCACTTCCATTGTACGTATGCCTTATCCTTCTGCTAATCCATTCTTTATTTGGTATACGAAGTTCGCAGATCCATTGACCATAGGAATCCTTACTTTAACTATTGCTTTTATATTGTTTAGAGGAAGCTATTATGCCGAAGTCCTTTGGCTTTTAATCAATACAGCATTAATTGCAGGTGTGGCAAATCCATTGATCAAGTTAGTATTTATGCGCACTCGTCCAACTTTACATCATTTAGTAACGGAACATAGTTATAGCTTTCCCAGTGGACATTCTACTGGAAGCGTCCTTTTGTATGGCACGATTATTTTATTGCTTCCACAATTTATTAAACAAAAAAATCTTTGTTTGTTTTTACAAATTATCTTAGGTGTCGGCATTTTTCTGATTGGGATAAGTAGAATCTATGTAGGCGTTCATTTCCCTAGTGATGTTTTAGGAGGCTTTTGCTTTGGTTTAGCTTGGCTCTTGATGACCTATCCAATTTATTTAGAAAAACGTTTTGTTTGGCGCTTTAAAAATAAACAACAATAGAAAGAAGAAGAAAATGTCAAAATTTTTATATACTGAAGATCCAAATAAACGATATCATACATGGAATTATGCTTTACGACAACAATTTGGCGGTAAAATTTTTAAAGTTCCTTTAGATGGTGGTTTTGATTGTCCAAACCGTGATGGAACAGTTGCAAAAGGCGGCTGCACTTTTTGTAGTGTTTCAGGTTCAGGCGATATGATCGTAGCACCACAGGATCCTTTACCGATTCAATTTCAAAAAGAAGTACAGATGATGCATAAAAAATGGCCACAGGTTGACCAGTATATTGTTTATTTTCAAAATTTTACAAATACGCATGCTCCTGTTGAAGTGATTCGACACCGTTTTGAACAAGTTGTCAATGAAAAAGGCGTTGTGGGTATTTCGATTGGTACGCGTCCTGACTGCTTGCCCGATGATGTTGTAGAATATCTAGCAGAACTGAACCAACGTTATTATGTATGGGTAGAATTAGGTTTACAAACAACCTATGAACATACGAGTAACACAATCAACCGCGCCCATAATTATCAAACGTATTTAGATGGTGTTGCTAAATTACGTAAACATAATATTCGGGTCTGTACACATTTGATCAATGGTTTACCTGGCGAAAGTTTAGAGATGATGCGAGAAAATGTCCGTCGTACGATTCTTGATTCAGATATTCAAGGAATCAAGTTACATTTACTGCATTTAATGACGAATACGCGTATGTTGCGTGATTATCATGAAGGACGTTTGCAATTGATGACGAGAGAGAACTATGTCAATGTGATTTGTGATCAATTAGAAATGATCCCACCAGAGATCGTGATCCATCGTTTAACCGGTGATGCGCCCACTGATGCTTTAGTTGGACCAATGTGGAGTTTAAAGAAATGGGAAGTGTTGAACGCAATTGATGATGAAATGAAACGTCGAAATAGTGTTCAAGGACTCTACAATGTTCGAGATGTAAAGGAGGTTTCTATCTAATGTTACAAACGGCGATGCGTTTTAGTCATACATTATTAAAAGAAATAATCCAAACTGGTGATACGGTTGTAGATGCAACTATGGGCAATGGAAATGATACAGCTTTATTGGCGCAACTCGTTGGTACAAATGGTTTAGTTTACGCTTTTGATATTCAAGAACAAGCTTTGCAAAATACTGAAAATAGGCTTTTGGAATCTGGAGTACGAGAGCAAGTCCGCCTATTACATCAAGGTCACGAGACGATTGAAACAGCTATTCCTGAAGAAACAGCTTTACGTGCTGCTATTTTCAATTTAGGGTACCTACCTAAAAGCGATAAACAGATCATCACAAAACCAGATACAACGAAACAAGCTTTAGATGCACTACTCACTCGATTAGTCTCTAACGGTCGAATCATTTTAGTCGTTTACTATGGTCACGCTGGTGGTGAAGCTGAATTAGCGCTGATAAAAGAATATTCGCAACAGCTTCCACAAGAAGAATACAGTGTTCTGACTTATCAATTTATTAATCAGAAGAATAATCCTCCAATTTTATTTTGCATTGAGAAAAAATAGGTAGTAAAGCAAAACATAGACAGTTTTGCTTTACTACCTATTTACTTTTATTTAGAACCTTTAGATATATACTACTTTAGAGATTCCAAACCGTTTGTAGGAATTAACCCCTAAGGACATTTATTTATTCAAATACAAACTGATTATAGTACAATTCTGAATAGAACCCTTCTTGTTTCAATAATTCATGATGACTTCCTTCTTCAATCACTTCACCATTTCTTAAAACAACAATACGATCCGCATTCAAAATGGTTTTCAAACGGTGAGCAATCACAAAGCTTGTTCTGCCTTTGATTGCTTCGTCCATCGCTTTTTGGATTTTCGATTCAGTCACGGTATCTACATTACTTGTTGCTTCATCTAAAATTAATAATGATGGATTTGTGATGATTGTACGTGCGATACTGATCAGTTGTTTTTGACCTGTACTGAAAATGTTATTTTCTTCCGTAATTTCAGTGTCGTAGCCATTTTCCTGTTCCATAATGAACTCGTGAATATTCGCTTGTTTTGCCGCTTCAATAATCTCTTCTTCAGTAGATTCAGGTTTACCAAAAGAAATATTGTCTCGAATTGTTCCTGAGAATAACACTGAGTCTTGTAAAACAATTCCTACATGGCTTCGTAAACTGCTTAATTCTATTTCGCGAATATCCGTACCATCAAAGGTAACGGAACCGCTATTTACATCATAAAAACGATTCAACAAGTTCATGATCGTCGTTTTTCCTGAACCCGTTGGTCCAACTAATGCAACCATTTCACCTTTGCTTACATTGATTGAAACATCTTTTAAAATCGGCACTTCTGGATCATATCCAAACTCAACATGATTTAAAGAAACAGATTCATTAATACCAGCGATTTCTTTTCCATTTTTCGGATTGATTTCATCCGGTTCGTCAAACATCTCATTTAAACGACGAGCACCTGTGATCGCTAACTGGATCATGCTGTAACCTGAAGAAATTTGCATTAATGGTTGATAGTATTGTTGCGAATATTGAACAAAGGTTACCACTAAACCTAACGCAACTGTTTTTTCTAAATCACCATTTAATGCTAACCAACCACCAAAGAAAATCACGATAGCTGTATTCACAAGAGACATGCCTTGCATCATTGGAAACAGCAAACCAGAGTATACTTGTCCTTTAAATGTCGCTTTGCGTACAGTATCATTATGTTCTAAGAACCCCTCAATGGTTTCTTCTTGCAAACCATTCGTAATAATCACACGTTGTCCGCTGATTTTTTCATCCATATATCCGTTTAACTTTCCAACTTCATCTTGTTGAATATCAACATATTTACGTGCTTTGCTGATGACAACTACCGCAATCAAAATCGCAACTGGCGTTGAGGCAATCGTTGCCCACGCCAACTGAACATTTTGGCGGAACATCATAATCAAAATCCCTACAAATAAAGCTGCATTAGTCAATACTTGAAGCAATGCTTGATTCAAACTATTTTGGATGTTATCCAAATCACTCGTAAATCGACTTAAAATTTCACCATCTTGATGAGAGTCAAAGAAACGAATCGTTAATTTTTCTAATTTATTAAATAAACCAATCCGCATCCGATTCGTTGACTTTCCAACAACTTGTGTAAATAGAATACTATAAATAAAATTGGCTGCACTTGTTAATACATAGAAAATAAATAGCTTCCAGATAATATCAATAAACTTACTCTTATCATCTGTTCCTTGCCCTAAAGCTCTAGCATAATTAGCTAATTCTTGAATCGCTTCACCAACAAATTGCGGTGCTTTCACTTGTAGATAAGTTGCAATCACAATCGTTATAAAGATGAACAAGAAGGAAAGTTTATATCGTTTTAAATAATGAAAAAAGAATTTACTTGCTCTTATTAAATCAGTCATTATTTTCATCCTTTCCTTTTTGTGTTTCGTAAATCTCTTGATAGATTGGGTTTGTTTTAGCTAATTCTTCATGTGTTCCTTCGCCTACTAATTGCCCTTTATCTAAAACTAAAATACGGTCAGCATGCACAACTGAAGAAATCTTTTGAGCGATCACGATCGTTGTTGTATCTTTTAAGTCCTTATCCAACGCTTCTCTAACTAAACGTTCTGAACGTGCATCTAAGGCACTTGTGCTATCATCTAAAATTAAGATCTTAGGATCACCGATCACACCACGAGAAATAGACAAACGTTGTTTTTGTCCACCAGAGAAGTTATTGCTTCGTTCAGCAACTGGTGCTTCATACTGCAACGCAAGTTTCTCAATAAATTCTTTTGCCTGCGCAATTTCTGTAGCTCGACTCATGTCAGCTTCACTAGCATCTTTTTTCCCTTGACGTAGGTTTTGTGAAATCGTACCTGAAAAGAGAATTGCTTTTTGCAAGACGAATGAAACAGCTTTACGTAGACTCTGTTCATTAACATCCTTTAAATCCACACCACCAACTTCTACAGTTCCCTCAGAAGGATCAAACAATCGTGGAATCAATTGCGCTAAAGTTGATTTACCTGCACCTGTCGCGCCAACGACACCAATCATTTCACCTGGCTTGATAGAAAATGAAATATCTTTCAGTGTATCTGACTCATCTCCTGGATATCGGAAACTAACATGGTCAAACGTCACACTACCATCTAGGTTTTGTTCTGGCACTTCTTTATATGTCAATGCAGGAACTGTATCCATGACTTCTTTGATCCGTTTGATTGAAACAGCGGCACGAGAAGTCATCATCATCATCATTCCGCCGATAATGATCGCCATCATGATTTGCATCAAATAACTCATAAATGAAGCAATTCCACCAACAACAGTTGGATCATCTTTCACTAGATTACTAACAAGAAAAATCGATCCTGCAATCGCTAAGTTAGCTGCCAACATAAATGACGGAATCATAACAGAAAACAATGTTCCTACAATCAAATTATGTTTCGTCAACTCTTCACTGACTTTACTAAAACGATTTAATTCATTATCTTCTTGAACAAATGATTTCACTACTCGAATCCCTAAAAGATTTTCTTTTGCTAACCCATTCACTTTATCGATCAATGTTTGAATGATCATAAAATGTTTGCCCATTTGAGAAAATGATAAAGCTGTGATAATAAATACTGCCACGACAAGTAAAATAATTACCCACCATAATTGAGGCAATGTCATCATCGCTAAAATAAAACTTCCGATAAATAGGATCGGAATTCTAAACAATGACTGCAACGCAATCATGATCACATTTTGAATTTGAGTAACATCATTTGTTAAACGTACAACTAAATTTCCAGCAGAAAATTCTTCAATATTTCCAAATGAAAATGTTTGGATTTTACGAAATGTTGCTTCTCGAATATCGGCACTAACACCTTGCGCTACTTTGGCAGAATAAATTGTATTGAAAACTCCGGCAATCAATCCTAAGCCTGCGATTCCAATCAAGTATAATCCTAGTTCTTTCATTTGGCTTTTATCTTCTTTAATAATGGCTTCTAACACTTTTTGTAATAATTTAGGTTGCCATAAGGCCGACATGACCATGATAACAACGGTAATCAATGCTATGGTAACTTCCAACTTGTACTTCTTGACGTGTTCCATAATAATACTCACTTAATCCCAACTTTCTTTGTAAATCTAGCCTATTCAATTCATTGTGCAACTTTCAACGAGTATTTAATGTTATTATGTGTTAATGGATAAATAAAGTGGTCTATTTCATTTATCAAATTCACAAACTTAACACTGTAAAATTAGGCCGCATAACAATTTACCATTTTTAACAATGAAATTCAAGAAGTTAGCTTATATTTTTTAAATAAAAGGATGATAAAATTGGAATCAAAATTATCAAAAGATAAAATCGTTCAGGCAGCATTTCAGTTATTGACAGAAAACCCTGAATTAGAAAAATTATCTATGCGCAAAGTAGCGCAAAAACTTAATATCCAAGCACCTGCAATCTATTGGCATGTAGAAAATAAACAAGCCTTGCTCCAAAGTATGGCTGAAGAAATAGAAAACCAGTTTATCCCACCAAAACCTCAAGAGAATTGGAAAGAAACAATCTATGCTTATATGGAAAATTATTATGAATTATACCAACAATACCCATGTGCCATAGAGATCGAAATTCAAACGATTCCTTCCTACCCCTCTCGATTAAGGAATCTTGATGCAATCCTTGGTATACTTCATGAAGCTGGTTTCTCAATCGAATTAAGTTACATGACTGTCACGTCCTTACAGCATTTATTATTTGGTATGCTGATGGATTCTTCCGAAGAGAAGAAGTTATATACGAAAGTGATGGCTGGCGATGATTATTTAAAAAAACAGATCATTTTGATGAAACAATATGTCCAAGAAAATGAGCTGAACAATATCAGCGAAAGTATTCACTATCGACAAAAAGAAAAACAAAAAGATTTCTTCATGAAGACACTACGGGTATTTTTAAATGGATTAGATACGCTCGTCTAACTATAAATACGTAAAAAAGCTCGGACATTTTTTAATGACCAAGCTTTTTTTATCTTTATCTATTTAAAGGTAACCATGCCAAAACTCTTTGAATCCATTCATCCCAAAAGACCCAATCGTGCTGACCAGGACCCGTTTCAAAAGTATGCTCAACATAATTCTCCTGTAATGCTGCCGCCATTTTTTTATTCCCATATAATAATGGATCTGCTTCACCACAACATAGAAAAATATTCGGCGCATTTTTCCCACTTTTAACTAACTGATCTAGTAAAAACATTGGATCATTGATCGACCCTTGAACCTGTTCTAACGGACCAAAAATTCCTTCCCAGTAATTCTTACTTTTGACAGATAGCAGGTCTTCCATTCGATCAGCTAAATTTACAGCCCCAGACAGTGAAGCCACAGCTCCAAATTTTTCTGGTTTTGACAACCCAAGTTTTAATGCACCATATCCCCCCATCGAGAGTCCAACAGCAAATGTTTTTTCTCTTCTAGTTGTTAATTGAGGAAATAATTCATGGCAAATCATTGGCAATTCTTCAGCAATAAACGTCCAATAATTCATGTCGTATCTCGTATCTGTATACCAACCTAAGTCTGTAGAAGGCATGATCACAGCGATTCCAAGATCAGAGACATATCGTTCAATCGAAGTCCGACGTTCCCATACACTATGATTTCCCCCCATCCCATGAAGTAGATACATCACAGGAACATCGTTACTATTGCCTTTTGAGGCTGTTCCAATTTTTTTCTCCGTTTTTTGAGGTAAGATCACATTCAATGATACTTCCATCTCTAATATATTTGAATAAATATTTGCTTGTAAAAAGGCCATCCAACATCCCTCATTTCTTTTTCTATTATTGTAGCACTAAATCCATCATTTTTTGACTAAATAGATAAAACAAATAACTCGTTCTTCTAATGAAGAACGAGTCGAGGAGGAGTTAAAAATGAAAAATACTTTTGTTCAAGTTGTCTTCTTTTGGTATGTCTCAATCATACAAAGAAAATATGAACATTTTGTGTTGAAACTTCGTATTCTATCGTCATTTTTTATAAAGAAATAATAACTCCTCTATTTTGCTATTTTCTTTTTAACACTTATGTTTAAAATAATCGCCACAATAATCAGACCGATGCCAACGATATATACATTATGAAGTCCTGCATAAAGCATTCCACGTAATGGTTTCAATAAATCTGCTGGAATGGTATTAGCCGTGTGGGGATTCACAAGTTGATTCATCACATCTGAATCAACTTTTAAGGTACTTTTCGCTAATTCAGAAGTTGTCACAGCATTGATAATAACCCCAAAAATCGATACCATCAAGGTTTGCCCAATTGTTCTCGCTAATGTATTGAAGGATGTTGCCACACCCATTTCAGAAGGATCAACACTGCTTTGTGCTGTCACAGTTGTGGTTGTAATCGTAATCCCAAAACCAATCCCTAAAACAGAAGAGATTGCAAAGAACCAGACAAATGAAATCGTTGCTGGAACCAACACTAAGAAAATACCGCCTAATAGCGTAATACTCAAACCGATCGTTAATACTCTTTTTGTTGTATGTTTCTCCATTAAATTACTGGCAATAAACGATCCAACCATCCATAAAATCGACATTGGCGCTAATACTAATCCACCGATTCCAGCGCTTTTGCCCAATACACCTTGCATCCACATTGGAATATACACTTCTACACCCATCAAAAATCCACTGATCAATGCTGCTACGATATTCACAATCACAAAAGTAGAATTTTTAAACAACATCAAATCGATCACGGGATCTTTGGCTCTTTTTTCCACAAAAATAAAGCTAATAAAGAATAACACAGAGGCTCCTAAGCATAAGAACACTTTTAAATCAAAACCGCCATCTCCAATTAATTGAAATCCTAATAATAGCGTTAATAAAACAAACATCAACTGAATGCTACCCAAGATATCCATTGGTACTTTGGATTTTTCTCTTTTAGGTTCCACTAAAAAGTAAGCAATCAATCCCATCAACACAAGACCAATCGGCACGTTAATGAAGAAAATCCAATGCCAACCAACTGTATCCACGATAAAACCACCCGCAAGTGGTCCAAAAATACTGGCAATTCCCCAAGCAGCACTATTCAGCCCTAACATCTTTGCACGTTTATCAATTGAATAGATATCTGCAAGAATTGTTAATGCAACAGGCATAATCGCTCCTGCCCCAATTCCTTGAATTGCTCTGGCAATGATCAAGGTGATCATATTTTGCGCCAAACCACAAAGTGAAGATCCTATAATAAAAATAATAATACCAATCATGAAAATCGGTTTTCGTCCAATTTTATCCGCTAACTTTCCATAAATAGGCGTTAGCATTGCATTTGTTAATAAGTAAATAGAAAATACCCAGTTCATAATTTCCATGCCATGTAAGGATCCTACGATCGTTGGCATAGCAGTTGAAACGATCGTTCCTTCAATTGCTGTCATAAACGTTGCAACAAAAACACTGATCGTTACAAGTTTGACGTTTGTTTTTCTTTCCATGTATCTCCATCCTTTTTGCTATTTTTTGATATAGTTACTTATTCATTTACAGAGTTTTGTTGCATCTATTGCGAGACTTTACATTGAATATGAGCGTTTTTAAGTTTATTGTAACTGACTTGATGATTGATTTTGTGGGTTGTTGGCTTGTATTTGTTGTTTGGTTTAACATATTTGGTGATTTACTAGTAACGAAACTTCGCTCCCTTTGGTCGCTGGCTTCTATTTGTTATTAGCATTATAGCATTTGGTGATTCACTAGTAATGAAACTTCGCTCCCTTTGGTCGCTGGCTTCTATTTGTTATTAGCATTATAGCGCTTGGTGATTCACTAGTAATGGAACTTCGTTCCCTTGGTCGCTGGCTTCTATTTGTTATTAGCATTATAGCGCTTGGTGATTCACTAGTAATGGAACTTCGTTCCCTTGGTCGCTGGCTTCTATTTGTTATTAGCATTATAGCGCTTGGTGATTCACTAGTAATGAAACTTCGCTCCCTTGGTCGCTGGCTTCTATTTGTTATTAGCATTATAGCGTTTGGTGATTCACTAGTAATGAAACTTCGCTCCCTTTGGTCGCCAAGTACTGTTCATCATCCACTCTGGCGGAGCCAGTCGTGGTGATTCACAGCAAAACGGCGCCACTAATTTTCATTAGTAGCGCCGCCTCGTTTACTCCATCAAGCTTTTCTTGATTGCATCGACTTTATCTGTCTGCTCCCAAGGTAGTTCAATGTCTGTACGACCAAAATGACCATATGCTGCCGTTTGTTTGTAGATTGGACGGCGTAAGTCAAGCATTTCTATAATTCCCGCTGGACGCAGGTCAAAGTTTTTACGAACCGCTTCAATCAATTTGCTTTCAGGTACTTCGCTTGTCCCAAAAGTGTTGATTGAAATCGATACAGGTTGTGCTACACCAATGGCATAAGCTAACTGAACTTCAACTTTTTCAGCTAATCCTGCTGCAACGATGTTTTTTGCAATGTAACGTGCTGCATAACTGGCAGAGCGATCGACTTTCGTCGCATCTTTTCCAGAAAAGGCACCGCCACCATGACGCGCATAACCGCCGTAAGTATCTACAATGATCTTACGTCCTGTTAAACCTGCATCACCTTGTGGTCCACCAATCACAAAGCGGCCTGTAGGATTTATAAAATATTTCGTTTCTTCATCTAATAGTTCTGCTGGAATTACTTCTTCAATAACGAGTTTTTTTACGTCTTTTTGAATTTGCTCCAGCGTAGCTTCTTCATCATGTTGTGTACTGATTACAACAGTATCTACACGTTGTGGTTTACCATTTTCATCATACTCAACTGTAACTTGTGATTTGGCATCTGGACGTAAGTAAGGTAATTTTTCCTCTTTACGCAACTGAGCTAAACGACCAACCAGTTTATGACTCAATGAAATCGGTAAAGGCATTAACTCTGGTGTTTCATCAACCGCAAAACCAAACATCAGCCCTTGATCTCCAGCACCAATATCGTCTTTGGTATCTTTGTCGCCGCGTGTTTCTAATGCGTCATCCACACCTTGTGCAATATCTGGTGATTGCTCATCGATTGCAACTAAAACAGCAACTGTGTCTCCATCAAACCCATATTTTGCTCGAGTATAGCCTATATCTTTTAATGTTTGTCGAACAACTTTTTGGATGTCTACATAAGCCGTAGTCGAAATTTCTCCAAAAACTAAAACTAAACCAGTCGTAACACTTGTTTCGCATGCCACACGGGCTTTTGGATCTTGTTCCAAAATCGCATCTAGTATTGCGTCACTCACTTGATCGGCAACTTTGTCCGGATGTCCTTCTGAAACGGATTCTGATGTAAATAAATGTCTCTCTGTCATAATGTATTCCCCCTATTTATATTCGGTTACAAGGCATCTTTGTATAAAATATAGAGTAACTTTTAGACTAGTTCCACTAGCTAATCATTTAAAACTCTATAATTTCACAACAAATCCTTTCGGGAACTTGTAACGCTTATTAGTATAACAGATTTCCAAAGAAAAAACTTACTTTTTATTCTTTCCTAGAAAAACTCTTTTATTTTTTTATCAGCGCTAGAAGATAAGTTGATTTATAGAAATAAAAACACCTGCGGCTCCGTAAAATCGCGGTGTTTTCCCAGTGTTTCATTAGAATTTTTGTAATTTATGTAACGGCAACACTCTCATTTCGACAGTTCCAATAATCTCATTTTCATCTACTAGCTGATAATAACGACTATCCGTTGCATAGGGACGATTATCGCCTAAAACCAAATACTTCCCCTTAGGTATCGTAGGTTTTCCTGTTAAAGACCTTAATGTGAAATCTTCGGTAAACATCATACCATCTTTTTCAAATTGCCTTTTGTAATCAGCAATAAACCGTTCCTCTTTTTCCTCTTCGTTAATATACAACTGTCCATTTTTATAATAGACATTTTCTCCAGGACGACCGATGATCCTTCGAATTGATTTATCTTTAGAGTTAGGTACCTGCATGTAGACAAGATCAAAACGCTTGATATCTGTTAGTTTATTGACAATAACTACATCTTTATCTTCCAACGTATCATTCATAGAGTAACCTTCAACTTTCGCAAAAGAAAAGGTAAATAGAGACAATAGATAGACCACCACAGTTGTTACCAGTATAGTTAAGCCTATTTCAAAAAAAAGAAGCTTCATTTTTCTTCTCTTTTTCTTATTCTGTTTCTTCTTACGCTTTTTTGAAGGTCTCTTTGAATTGATAGGAACTTTTTTTTTGCCTGTTTTTTTAGCGTTTATTGTTTGGGCGGTTTGTTTTTTTGGATTTCGTTTCGCTCTATTTTTATGAGTTGCTTTTTTCATAAAATCACCAGGTTATTTTTTATTTACCAACGCTTTTTCATTGATTTTAAAGTAACTGACTACTGCTTCTTGATTTTTCTTAACTGCCGCAACATCTGCTTCAAACGCATTTAAGAGTGTCTCATCTTTGAAAAATTCATCTGTTTGAGAGGATAAGTTTATTCCTAACTCTTTCATTGACTTATAGTATTTATTCAACGTTTTTTGCCCTTGTTCTGTATTTCTGATCGTTGCTTTATAAATACCATAACTTGAAAGCTGCCCTGCTAGTAATTTAATATTTTTCCCAGCTTTAACATCATTATCCGTTGTTTTTGCTGCTTGCAGTTCTTTTTCGATATTGTCTACTAGATAATACCCTTGAATGACCGCTTTAGAATCTTTTTGACTTAAATGCATGGATTGATAATACAATGAATAACCTGCGCTTAACGTTGACAGTAAAAATAAAATGCTTAATACGATCCCAAACGTCCGCTGCTTTTTGCTTTTTCTTGTTAGTTCTCTGATTTTCCGTCTTTTTTGTTTCTTTTTTTTCTTTTTGACTTTTGTTCTTTTTACTTTTTTTAAAGCTTTTTTAGTTTGAATCATCAGATAAAAGGAGGTCCCTGCAAATAATAATCCTACACTGGCTATGGATAAAGAAACAATAAAAAACCAATCTAATATAGTCATTTGTTTACCTCCTTCATTTAAAAATATCGCTAGCTTTTTACACTAGATAATTGTTTTGTGTTCTTTATTACTTTTTAGGTTTCTTTTTTCTTGCTTGTTTTTTCTTTGCTTGTTTCTTTTTATTTACGGCTCTAATTACGAAGAAAATAATAACTGCTAAGGCTACTACGCCTCCCACAATTCCTGCAATCAACTGCCAGTTGAAGGTTTGAACATCTTCTAAACCAGCGTCTTGATTATTGAATTTATCTGCTTCTTCATCTGTAATCTTGAACGTTTCATCCCATTCCCATTTCTTCTCACCAGAAGTCACTAAGATTTTAGCGCGATAGCCTCCTGGAACCATGCTATCCCCTTCCATACTGACTGGAAAATCGATCAAAGAATTTGGTGCCATTCTCATACCAGAACGTTTTGTTTCATATAAAACTTCGTCACTGCCGTCTTTCATGATTTGAACTTGTGTTGTCATATTCTCTAGATAGGCAGGTTGCACATTAGAAAAGTTCACAAAAAATGTATTACGAAAGTTGTTTAATTCAGCATAAACTTTATTTAATTCTAAATTTGGTTGAACTTCGTTGTCCGTTTCAGAAAGCAACATCCCGATGACATAAGCGTATTTATTGATAACACCCGTTTTCTTAGGTTTTGAGGCTTCTTCTTTTTCAATTTTTTGCAGTTGGATTCCGCCTGAAATCACTCCATCAAATGAAGCTTCTGGCATCGTAATTTCTATGTCGACATCCTTTTCGCCATTGGCTGGCAATTTAACTGTTTCAGGAGCTTTAACAATACTTTCAAAATCATATTTTAATGAATTATCTTTTTTGATCGTTGTCGGACCATATTCAATAACTCCATTAGCGTTTGTCTTAGCACCATTTAATTTCACTGAGATTTCTACCTCTTCTGATGCCAAGTTTTTAAGTTTGATTTTAACGGTTTGTTTTTGCCCAGGTGTCATCTTTAAATCAAAGTAGCCTGCGTCTTGACTCTTCTGATTGTCAGGTTTAATTGTTTCATATGTAAAGCCAGTTGCGTTGCCGCCGCTGTTTTCTTCTGCGTATGTCTTGATTGGCAAAAGTATTGTTATCATAAGTGACATTACTAAAAATAATAGATGCTTTTTCTTCATCGCTATCCCTCTCTTTAAAAAGGCTGAGACAGAAATAACTATTTCTGTCTCGCCATTTATATGAACATAACTACTTAAAGTATGCGATATAATTCAACCTACTTATTCAGTGTAAATTATAATACTTCCGCAATTGTCCAAGTGATTTCAGCTGTATATTCATCAGCTAGTAAAACGTTTGTGTTTGGTACAGTTAATTTAACAGATTCAGCAGTTGTATCCGCTGTTCCGTCACCATATTGACCAAATTCAATTGTGTATGTTCCGATTCCTTTAGATGCGTCTTTGTTATCTAAAACTACTACTGAAGAACCAGCGCCTGTTCCAGCTGCATCTGCTGCTAATTGGAATCCGGCAACAGTTGTTGCTGGCCATTGTGTTGCTGGATCAGCAGATGTGATTGCTGCATTTGAGTAATCAATCGTAGCTGATTTCAAGAAAGTTCCAGCGTTAGCGTTTGCTTCGAATTGTTTTGATAATTGTGCACTTACTTGGTATTTATGGTTTGCAACACCACGTACGTCTGTAAATTGTACATAGTTTCCACGAGTAACATCCCCTTTAGAAGTTGTTACTGGGATTGCTGCAGCAAAGTATTCTGGGTTAGAAGCGAAAGCTTTTACTTTATCTTCACCAAAGTTTAATTCAGTTACAGCGTCAATACTGAATGAACCACGATCTGGGTTAACGATGATTGGTTCTTTTGGATCTATAACTGGTTCTTTTGGATCTTCTGGGTCAACGATGTCTTTCGGACCGTTGTCTTCAGTAAATTTGATTTTACCGTTAGTTGGTAAAGATTTTGCTTCAGCGTTAGCTACCGCTGGTGTTGCTAGACTTACTCCTAATAAAGTTAATAATGCTACTGAACATAATGTTTTTGTTTTCATGTGTGTTTCCTCCTAGTTTGTGTATGTTAGTGTGTGTGTGTTGTTTCTATTTATGGCAACTCGGCTAATATCCAAGTTAACACCGTAGTATAAGGTACCGGATCAACGATTGTTGTTCCCGGAATTGATAGTGAAACAGCTTTATTCAAATAGACAGGTTTGTTATCAAATACTGGATCTAAAACTGCTTGACCAGTATGATCTAATCTAGGTTCCAGTGTATTCTTTTGGTTATTCTGATTTTCTTCAGATGCACCAAAGGAAATTGTCCACGTTCCTGCGCCTTGACCAGCATTTGCTTGTGCTAAGTTATACGAAGCACCTATATTGTCTATATTAATGATCTCTTTTGAGAGTTGGGGCGCGCCACTAGCATCTCGAGTAGAACTTACCCAAGATTTATCTAGTGATAACATTGCCCCGTTTATTTCGCTGTGTTCAGTCTCTTTATTGGTAAATTGCATTTCCTGACGCAATTGTAACGTCCACCCTGTTGGCTTTTGTCTCAAGTCAGTGACTTGAACAAAGTTTCCTCTAGGTTTGGTTGCACCAAAGAAATTTTGTGCATTTCCATAGTATGTTTCATCTTTATCGGAAATTTTATTCTGATAAAAATCTAGTTTAGGAACAAAATCAATTCTCAAATCCCCTTTAAGTTGGGGTGTTTCTCCTGGATCGACGATCTCACCTGGTTTTTCTGGATCAACAATGTCTTGCGGATATTCACCTGAAAATTTGATTTTGCCAGGTCCACTTATTGCTTCTGCTTCTGCGAATGCAGTATCACTGGTAAGCGCTAATAAAGAAATCACAGCAATTGGCATAACGAGAAATTTAATTATTTTTTTCAATCTTCTCATTTGTTATCCCGCCCTTCTTTCTCTTTCTTGCGTTTCCAGAAAAACAGAAGTAATCCGATAATGACCAAAGCGACTCCGGTAAATACAAGACTTGTTTTTACCATTTCACCAGTGCTCGGATAACGTCCAACAGGTTTAGCAACTTGAGATGAGCTCGTTGACGTGTTACTTGACGGTTGTGTACTTGTTGATGTGCTTGTTGATGGCTCCGTTGAAGAACTATCTTCATAAAAACGAATCACACCATCTGTTTGCACTTCTCCTCCATTGTTATTAGCCATAGCAGTCAAAGGATAACTGATTGCTAGCGATAATAGCAAAGTAAAGGAGAAGATTAATATATTGATTTTTTTTCTCATAGATTAAGAATCTCCTTTACTTTTATGGAGCATCGCCCAATTCCCAAAGAATTTCTCCTTGGTAAGAACCAAGTGCTTTCACATCTTGAGCAGAAACCTCAAATTTGAATCCGTCACCAGACTCAGACCATGTATCACTAATGTTATAGGTAGCTCCTTCAATTGATCCACCAGTAACAGCATCCTGTACCATAATATCTTGTGCTCCACCGTTTAGCGTGATCTCACGGTTTTTGTAAACATACTTCACCGCTCCATCTAGTGTATAGACAGGTGCATCTGGTGTTGTACTTGTCATTGGTGTCGTCATTTTAGCAGTCAAAGACCAGCCTTTTTTATTTGCTCGGCTATCTTTAACGACAAGATCAGCACCATGATGTTCAGCCGCGTTCACTCGGGTTTTCTTCCCTTGATATTTCACACTGCCGAAATCAATTTCTGTTGGTGCAGAGGCTAATTCTAAAACACCAAAAACTGTGCCACCAGGATTATCTACTGCAAGTGATTTTGCTGAATAGGTTTCATATTTTGCATTTGGATCATTTGGACCTTCGACAAATGGGGTTTCTCTTGGAGAATCACCGATTGCTTCCGCCTCATTCGTAATGATCGTCCCAACAGCTTTGGCTGCAACGGTTGCTTTAAATGTCACCTTAGCGGTTGCTCCTGTTGCTAAATCTCCAACATTGATTGTTAATACACGAGAATCAGAATCATACGTATAATCAGCTGGACTTACAGCTGTAACATCATTAATTTTAATATCAGCTGTTGCTGGATCAAAATCTAAGCCAGCAGGAAGGGTATCCGTTATCACAACTTTTGACCAATTTGTAGTAAATGTTGCTGCCTTGTTATTCTTAGCAGTTAACGTATACGTCAACACATCTCCAACTTGGGTTGTTTGTCCACCAGAAGAAACAACCGTTTTTTCCATAACTGGTTTATCTGGTAATACATCTTCGACGGTATACTTCGTCGCTGCCTTAAATGTAGCATCGCGATATTTCATTTCAGTAGCTGGGTTGATATTTCCAGTATCACTATTGGTCGATGGTGCAGCTGGATCTAAAACTTCTGTGATCTTACCAGCGTTATCTTCTAAGAAAATTTGAACTGTTTCACCAATATTTAAGTAACGAGGCAAGTTGTAAGCCCAAGTACCATCATCATTGACTGTTCCCACAGTAGATTGGCGTGTACCATTAATATCAACATAGATTTTTGCTTTTGGTTCAGCATCTTTCCCAATCAATTGCTTCATTCCATTGGTGACTTTATCACCCGTAACAATAGCTGGTTCAGGTGGTGTGACATCAATTACTGTTGTCGGTGTCTTTTCTCCTACTCTATACGGTGTCAAAACACTATTGACAAATGATGCACGATACGGTGTTCCGAACATGTCTTTTTGAGCAAGTTGAAATCCTGGTATCGTATGATCTGCCTTTTTCCAGTGTACATAATTATCATCCGTACTTATTCCAGTAAACGTATTTCCCAAAGTATCTGTAAAGTCGACATAGGCTTTACGAATACTATCTGCATAAACTGGCTTTGTTTTTGCATTACCATCCTCATCAAACGGATCACTACCACCAACTGCTGTGTATCCTATTAAAATACGATTCTGTTGGTCGAAATCCGCATCAGTTACTGGCGTCCATGTCAACTCTGGTGTGCTATTCATTCCAGAAATACGTTTGTAATTTGGACGACTGTATTGACTTTGAAGTGTTGGATCAGAACTTGTAACACTTCCGTTCGCTATGCCATTTGTTACAGTGAAATCTGTTACGTTTGAATAGTCATAGGTTGGAGCACCATCAATACCTGCTTGATTATTCCAAATAGATATATCAGAATTTTTTATAGTGAAACTGTTGGTTCCTCTATTCGACGTTGTATCACCCAAAAAGGCATTGGTCGTTGTTGTACTATTAAACGAATTACGAATATCAAATGACTCTGGACTATCAAATATAAATTGATTTCCTCCATTAGTTGAGTTATACGCAACTACTCCACCATTGTTATTCCCAACAATAAACACATTTGATTTAGGCTTAAATTCATATTTAGTATTTTTAGGATTCGCTTGTGAACCAGTATTCGTAGCATTTACAGCACCAGATTGAACAGTAGCTCGACTGCCTGCACGAGAAAGTAAATTAACTGTTGAACCTTCTTCCGCTATAAAGCTTGCATCGTCCACATTAAAATAGGCAGCTGACCCTGGCATATTTGCATTATAAGTTGCATTTTTCCCGACTCTTAGCTCATCGAAAAAGTTATACACAGCAGGGTAATTGGTCCCGTTAGCTGTGTAATTTAAATACACAAAACTACCTTCTCCAATATCAAATTTCCTTGTCCCTGTCGAATCAGTATCACCATTTTTACCAGTATTATCCATGAACCAAACAACGGAATAATCATACTCAGCGTTTGTACCTTTATAAAAGGTACTAGGTTCAAAAGTCATCCCACCGGTATAGAAATTTTCAGCACCTGTTACAATGACATTGTATCCGTACATGCTGATTTCAGCACGAGGAGCACTGATCAAACGGCCACCTACACGTTGGTTATCACTTTTTTTACTAGTGTCATAAGGAGTGTAAATATTTCCAATTCTGTAACGCCATAATCTTCTATTTGAGCCAGTTGAACCACCTGTCCCCCATTGTCCTTTACCATTAACAAACGACCACGCAGTTCCCAGATTCCCCTCTAACGCTCCATATCCAGTATTATTCGCAATTTGAATATCATGCATGTGGAATACTGGTACGTCAGAAAACGCTTTGCCGAAACTTGCCAAAGAACTTAAGTCATCAACGTTGATTGAACCATTTCGCATCTCAAGGAGATGCCCTTGACCATCTATTTCAATTGATTCTGCTCTAGAAATAGCAATCGCAGTAGCATAATAAATATCTGCATCAAGTATGATCTTTGAGACTTTATTATTCTCAAATGCTGCTCTAAATTCAGCCCAAGTTGCTACATGGACGGCATTGGTATCAGGTCGGAAATTATATTGAGTATTCCATGCTTGATTTTGCTGAGCATTCAAATCAGCATATTGTGTTTGATACTGCTCATTTGTCATGCTTCCAGTGATTTTGTTCTCAATTTTTGTCTGAGTAGGTTGATAATTAGTTCCATCCATATAGGCTTCCATCTGGGGAATAGTAATCGTTTCTTGATTATGCAGGTCCTCTTCGGTTTTTAATAGGGTAGAAGAATCAACGTTTTCTATCAAAGGTTCCTCAGCTGCTTCAATTTTATTAGAGTTATTAAAGAAAATAACCGCTAAAATACTGAATAGAACAAAAGCTAGCCCAATAAAATAAGACTTTTTTCCGATTTTCATATATTCTCAACTCCTCCCCAAAACATTTTTTGCACGTTTGTCTTAAAAAAACGTACAATCTATTTCTATTTTCCTTGCCAATTGTCTACTTTTTTGATACATTCACAATGCAGGGGAAAATTAGTGTTTACCTTTTGTTTACTATTCAACTTGAGAATGGCTGTTCTCTAATTGTATTCTGCAAAAGAACACTTATTTTCTCTATTTTGTTTATGTTCAATAGTTGGCTTGAAAAAGAGAAAACTTAGTTTTTTAGTTTTGTCACCGTCATTGTCTTCGATTTTTCGGAGCAACCGCCATGACATTTAGATTTTTCAAAAAATGGTTCATTTTTACAAACTGATTTTACGAAGTCAGCTTATAACCTTTCGAGCGAACTGTCTTAATGTATTGGGGATGTGCCGCATCTTTTTCGATTTTTTGTCTTAAATGAAAAATTAGATTTGATACTCGGTACTGCTTATCATTTCCATCATTTTCCCAGACGTTCTTGTAAATATCTTCATAAGATACTGCGACACCTTGCTTTGTTTGCAGAAATTCGATTGTCTTAAATTCCAACTTAGTCAAGTTGATTTCTTCTCCATTTAATAGAACACTAAAATTACACGGACGTAACTGAAGCGTCTGAACACTTGGTACCTTTCCAACCTGTTCATCAGCAATCAAACGTTCTCGATTATACCTATTAAATGCATTTATCATTAACAGCTTACTTTCTTCTGGATCACATTCATTATCTATAATCCCGTCTGCTCCCAATTGTAAATAAACAATATGGTTCATTTTATTGTTTCGCTCTGAAATCACCCAAATAAACGTATTATGATTTTTCTTTAATAGAATAATCAGTTCGCAAATCATACCGATATTTTGGATATGCTGTTCATTGATGACGATACCGTCATAATTCCCAATTGTTTCAGCAGCCTCATTTTTATTGATTGGATGTACGTCCAATTGAGTACTCTTTAGTGTATCTATGTATTTTTGCTCATCTTTATTATCAAACAAGACAAATCCTATGTTGTACATATGGTGCTCCCCTTTAAATTTTTTGGTAATCCAGCATCCAAACCAGCATTCCATACTTTTATTTTAAATTATTTTTCAAAAAGTTATAAATTCGATATATTATCGATATACTTTTCAAACTAAAATAAGTTTAATCTATTTCATTTACTAAGTCCACTTAATTTCAATCATTTATTTATCATTTTTTTGAAAGAAAACACAAATATTTGAGAATTATGTGAAAAATACATTAGGCTTTATTAAATCATATAGTATTTCAATTAGATTTTTATTGTCTAAATTGTTGATTTATAACACTTTTTACTGGTCCTCCATGGTTTGCGAAGATATGGTACAATAATTAAAAAGGGGGGAGAAAATGAATAGAAAACAGCAACTTGACAAGCTATTAACAGCCTTTACAGAGGAAAAAAGATTTATTTCTGATGGTTATTATCGAATCCGAACAATTAATCCAAGCACACTGGAGCTTGCCTATTTACTATCTGGTCCCTGTGGTGATAGCATCGTACATCCTCAAATCACACTCTCTATAAACGGTGAGGAAGTAGTTGGAATAAAATTAATTGATATGTATTCCTCTCCACAATTATTTATGCACAGAAATGACGAGAATAGTAACCAGATTGATAACGCCTTAGACAAGTTAATTGAAAAATTCTTAACAAAAATGTAGAAATAAAAAAATACCAAGACTACAGAAAGCATAGTCTTGGTATTTTATGAATTTCAAATAAATAATTCAAAAAATTACAAAATGAATGAAATTAAATATGCATTATATATGTTTACAATTAATTATTTCAACGAAATATCTTTTTCAGATACTAATTAACAAAATATCAGTGTCACTTTTTCCCTTGATCTTTTGGTGCGATTGTTTACATTTTATGTACACTATGTGCACTTTGAATTCCCCCGCATGCCTCTTTACATGCTTGATTGATCAATCTAAACGAACTTTCTGTACTGTTTAATCCTCGCTTATACTGAAGTTCATCGATAACTTCACATTTGTCATTTAGCGCTTCCAACCAGAAGTAGATTCCTTCTTTATAGGTATCTAAGCCTTCTAACAAAATCTTTGTTGCTTCTTTTTCGCCATAAAATACTAAGTTTTTCCTAAAACTTGCTTCTTCTACAAAGAACCGGTTAACATTGCTGCGGCAAAACAAGTATGTATCTTTGCCTCTTCTGTTAATGGCTTGGCTACAGCTGTTCTCTTGTACTTCCTTAGAAATGGCATTAAAAATCTCATTGTAGACTTCAACACGTTGCATTACTGACAAAATCATATCTGTATAACTGAACATAATGCTCTCTCCTCCCATAACTAAGCAGCTAAAACCGCTGACTTATCTTCATTATAGTATCTCTCAATCTTTTATATCAAGTAATATGCTATTAAAATGAAGTTTTTTTGTCATTTTTTTCATTCCTATGTCTATTTTTTTTCAACTTTACACACAAAAAAAAGCTCACTTTCCTTTATTTACAAGGGAAGTGAGCCTTTTTTTATTTTGATTACTATAATATTTTTTAAATAAAATTTTTATCTTGTCCTTCGTTTTAAATGTAAAATAGGATATTCTCTACCTGCGTCATCTATCTCACTTCGATCATATTCCTCAAACCCCATGACTTGATAAAATAGTTTAGCAGATTGATTTTGCTCATTGACGTCCACATATTGAATCCCTTTTTCTTCAAGTAAGTAAGTTATTATTTGTCGACCATATCCTCTTCCTATAAAATCAGGATCGAGAAAAAGCATTTCTAGCTTATTGCCATCCACGCCAGAAAAGCCAATAGTTTTTTCTCCATCTGTCCAAACGTTTAGATCCACATATGGAAAGTAGGTTGGTAATTCATTTTTGATTCTTTCAAAATCTTTTTCTAGTAAAAAGTCATGGGTTTTCTTAACCGATTTTGCCCAGATTTCTACTAGAAGATCGTATTCGGCTATAATTGCTGGATGTTGTTTCATTCCGACCTCCTAAAACGATGCTTATTATCATACCACTTTTCAGCTTTTTGATCGATATTTTTAATAAAGGCATCTTTTCCCGCCATGTACGCGTCAATATCATTAGAAAACTGCTGTGCCAGTGTTTCCTTCAGGTAACTGTATGTTTTAACCTCTTCTGGGTGACAATTCATGAACTCTTTAAAAATCAAATGGCGCTTAATTTCTGGATTTCCCACTTGAAATACATGAAGATGGTGACTTCTATTGTCTCCTCCCTTACTAAAAAAACGTCGTTCAGAAATGCCATTTTCCAAAAGACATTCGTATCCTATTTTTTCTATCTCTAAATTGTACTTGTCCACTTTTGATAGCTCTTTTACTACCATTAACATATCGATCACGGGTTTTGCTTTACTATTCTTGATTGCTGTACTACCAATATGATGGAGCGCGATTATTTCTTGAGTATAAATGTCTTCTAATAATTGTTTCTCTAACTCAAATTGTTCTATCCAATTGTCTTGAGGCGCAACTACTTCTATTATTCTAACCATTTTTATTTTCTCACTTCTTTTCCTTTAGTTCATTGATCTGTTCTTGTAATTCGCCTAATAGTTCTATCTGCATATTTTGCATTTGAACTAGGTGTTGCCATTGGCTATCAATCAAGTAATCCATTTTTTCATGAAGTAAATTTACCTCTATTTCGGATTTTAGATTGATTTGATAATCATTATTTGCTTCTGCTCGATCTCTTTGTTCTTGCCTATTTTGACTCATCATAATAATGGGTGCCTGAATTGCCGCTAAACAAGATAAAGCGAGGTTAAGTAAGATGTATGGGTAGGGATCAAACGGTTTAAAAAAAATCATGGTAGAATTAACAATGATCCATACAGCCAAAACAATGATAAAAATAAAAATAAATGGCCAACTACCACCAAATTTAGCAATCCCATCTGCCGTCTTTTGTCCCAACGTTAATTTTTTAGTTGATGTTGGCTTCAATTTATCCGTAATCGTTGTATTTTCTTTGATACTTTGAACAATTGTCTCATTTAATTTTTCCATTTTTCCAGAGTCAGTGGAAATCAACTGTTTTATATAGTCTAACCGGTAATTTAGTAAATTGGGAAAAGCAATTTGTGACTCTTCTGTCAAATCAGGACGTATTTTAAGAATAAATCGTTGTATTTCTTCTTCTACATTTTTCAGCTGGATCATATTATTATGACCAAAATTTTTTTTACTTCTCATTTGCTTCATCCTTTTTCTCCTTCACATTGTTTAACTCTATCATACAATGTTCTAGCAATTTCATACATTGATTTGACTAAAAAAAGTCTTTCTTGTTTGAAAGACTTTTTTAATATGATTAATTTACTTCTTTATACACATTTTTTAAGGTTAATGGTGCTGCAAATGTATGATAGTTCAACCCTTTAACTTGTTCGTTTTGTAAAACGGCTTGCTGGTTCTGACTGATAATGATCATTCCTGCGGTATTTTCGATTCCTTCTTTTTCAGCAGCAATCAATGTTTCCCAGCGTTTTTCTAGATCAGTTGCATATTTTTTTGACGCTTCATACAACAATGCATCATATTTAGCATTGGAATAGTTTCGGTCATTCCCTGTTCGTAACATATTTAGCGTCGATATTGGATCTTGATAATCTGGTGTCCAGTAAATCAAGAACATATCGTAATCACTTTCACGACTAAGGTTCAATGCTGTTTCAGTTGGCAGAGCAGTGACATTGATTTTTAGCCCTGGGAACAGTTTCTCTAAACTCCCTTGAAGGCTCTCTCCCATCTTTTTATACGATCCATCATCGGTTACCATCAAATCAAGCGTAATTTGATCACCTAGCTCTTTCTTAGCTAGTTCCCACTGTTTCAACGCTTCTTCTTTATTATACTTCATCAAGTCGCCTGCTTCTTCTCTGAAGTCAACACCTGTTTCAGGATTACTTACAAATCCTTCTGTGATTGCTCCATACAATGGTTTTGAGCCATCTGCAATAATATTATTCACTAGATTTTCTTTATCTATACCTAACGCTAAGGCTTTTCTTAGGTTTTCATTTTTTAAAGGTGTCTCTTGATTTTTACGTTTTTGATTTAATCGAATATAATTCATTGTTGCAGTTGGATATGAATGATAATTGGGATTACTTTGGTTTTGTTTTGCTAGCTCACCTGTTACTGTTGCAACATCTAGTTGTCCATCTTCAAAGAGATTCAGTGCAGTTGAGGCTTCTTTCACTACTTCATAATGGATTTTATCTGATTTTACATTTGATTGATCCCAATATTTTTCATTTTTCTTTAAATCCCAGCTTAAATCGGTTTGTTTCCAATTTTCTACAGTAAATGGTCCATTGTAAACAACATTTTCGCTTGTTGTGCCGTAGTCTGTCCCCTTAGATTCAACAAATTTCTGATTTTGCGGGAAGAAAGTTGGAAATGCTAAAACAGAAGTAAAATAAGGCTTTGCTTCTTTTAATTTGACTTCTAATGTATGGTCATCAATCGCTTTGACGCCAAGATCATCTACCGGTTTTTTACTTTCTGAAATCTCTTCTGCGTTTAAAATTGTATCCACTACTAAAAAGCTATAAACAAATCCATTTTTAGGATCGATCATTTTTTTCCAAGCATATTCAAAGTCAGCTGCTGTTACTGGATCATCATTGCTCCATTTTGCCTCTTCTCTTAATTTGATTGTATAGGTTTTACCATCTTCAGAGATTTCTGGCATTTCTTTTGCCGCTGCTGGTATTAGTTGATCCTTATCATCCAAAGCATATAGGCCTTCAAATGCGGCTGTTTGAACGATTGCATCTGGAAAATCCAACATAACTGATGTATCCAATGTAGTCAATTCCGATGGTGACATCAAATTTAATGGTTTTGTTTCTTGCGCTTTATTTTCTTCTTTACCACCAGAACATCCCGAAATGATGGTCATCATTGCTGTTAGTCCGATGACTGATTTAACTACTTTTTTCATATAATTCTCCCTCATGTTTATGTTATACGCGTTCAACTAGCATCCAAACGACAACGGCAGCTTCTTTTCCATCATTATAGTTGATATGGCCTTCGCCTGCTTCTATCAGCTGAGCATCTCCTGGTTTTCCGACTAAATCTTGTCCGTCTTCTAAGATCGTATGTGCTTCACCAGAAACAACATAAGAATATTCATCTTGGTCATGCCTAGCAAATCCTTCTAAAGGTCTTTTTTCTCCAGGCTGTAAGATAACGACGCCCATCTGAACATTTTCGTTTGGTTGATTTTCTGCATCAAAAAAAATCGTCATTTCTTGTGGCAGTGATGGTTTAATAATCATTTTTTCATAACAACTCCCATTCATTTTTAAGTGATTTTATCTATTATTGCCTTAACGCATAGAGAAGTCAATAACATTTTAGAAAATTCTGACATTTTAATTTACATTTCAAGAATTCATTATACTTTAATAGACGAAGATATGGGGAAAACGTTCATTCGTTTTCCCCATATCTTTAAACCTTATTTAGCAAAGCTTAATGCCAATAATTTTGGTGAACCTCAGCCGCTTCTTGTTCAACTTCTGGAAATGGGCCGATTATTTGAATATCTTTTTGACCATGTCTTATTATCTCTTTTGTAGGCAAATCAAAGGTTGGGTTTTGTTCGTTATCGCCGGTTAACTCCAACAAACGTTTCTCTGTCATAGCATATACGATCGTTCCAATATTTCCCCAGTAAATTGCTCCAGTACACATCGCACAAGGTTCAGCCGTGGTATATAATAAACAGTCCCATAAAAATTCTTTGCTATATTTTTGTGATGCTCTTGCTGCTAAAGTTGTCTCAGCATGCCCTGTACAAATTTTCTCTGTAATCTCAATATTTTCTTGCTCTAAAAGAATATTCCCCTCTTTATCAGCTAGCAAGGCTCCAAAAGGAGTATTCCCATTTTCACGTGCCTGTTGAGAGATTTCGATGCAGCGTGTCAATAATTCAATATGTTGATTTTTATTCATAGATGATTCCTATTCTTTCTATAGCTTTTTAGTTCAAAAGAAAGCGATGATTAAATGCTTCTTTTGTTGCTTTATCCATTCCGATTGCTTGTGTCAAATAAGTAGAGACATCTCCATATTGTTTTTCCACAGTTTGATAAAAATTATCTAGGTAACTGCTGTCTACGTTCAATGCAACATGTAATGCATCTAAGTTTGCTGGCTCAAGGTGAGCCTTTTTAGCTTGCTCTAAAATTTGTGCATTTTCTTTTTTTCTCAGGTTATTTGTCAATAAATAGTCTGTATAAATAGCCTCTCTTGGCACCTCTAGCGTTTCTAATATTAACAATGCTGCAATACCTGTACGATCTTTTCCAGCAAAACAGTGAAATAAGATACTTTCTTGTTGAGGTAAAGCCAAAATTTCTTCAAAAAATTTATTATACCCTTTTTGTGATGTCTTATTTAATGCAATATCTGCGTATAGCTTTTCCATATAAGCCGCTGATTTTTCTGGAGATCCAATCTTAACGAAGTCTTCAATTGATGCGCCTTCGTCTTGAATATCTTCTAAAATATCAATGTGGATGTATTCCGCTTTTGGAACAGACATATCTGGTCTTTCCTTAACTTCAGCTTCACTTCTCAAATCGATGATCTTTCCTAAACGATAAGTTGTTTCTAAACGTTGTTCATCCTCTTTTGCAAGACTTGATAGTTCCCCTGATCTTAAAAAGAGATTTTGTTTAATCTGTTTCCCTTCTTTATTCTTAATACCACCGATATCACGAAAATTTGTAATCGTCACCATAATCAACATCCCTTTTCTTTCTTTTTGTTCTCATTATACACAAAATTCGATCAAAAATGTTTCTTTGATCGAATTTTATGCGAGCATGATTGAAACAGATTGATATTTTACTGCTTTTCAATTAAGCTTTTCACTATTATTTTTGTCCTGCTTCCACATAGCTTAAATCATTCACTTTATCTAGTGTGAATTTTCCATCTTTATACTTCACCGTACAAACACTCGCATTTTTTAAACCACCTTCGGGGATTTTAAAATCATCGAACAAGGTATCAAGCATTGCAGAAATACTTAGTCCGTGTGAAGCAATCAAAACATTACCCGAGCCTTCATTCTTCATTTCTTTTTCGACGATATCATCGATTCCAGCTTTCAAACGAGTCGTGATTGTTTCATAATCTTCTGCTGGCCAGTTTAGCTTAACCTCTTCTACATTTTTTGCATCTAATTTAGCAACACTATTAGCAAATGATTCTGGCGTCATATTTTTTAAAAATTCTTCCAATGTTATACCTTGGTCATCTGCGATATCTTGCCACATTGTATGATTCAAATCACCTTCATACGTACCAAAATTAAATTCTCGTAAACGCTCGTCTGTAATGACTTTCAAATCGGCTGATTTTTTATTTTCTTTTATAATTAGGTTTGCGGTTTGAATTGCACGGCCACTGTCGCTACTATAGGCATTTTGAAAATCGATATCTTTTAAACCAATGCCGGCAGCTGTTACTACTTCTTCACCAGCTTCTGTTAAAACTGCATCTGACCATCCTTGAACGCGATCTGTTGTGTTTAGCATTGTTTTACCATGACGGACAATATACAACGTTAATTCTTCTGGTGCTTTTTTAGCAGTGGAGGAATCCTCTTTTTTTGCACTACCATTCCCACATCCTGCTACTGCTAATAAGCCTAACATTAAAACCCCTAATAGTTTTACACTTTTTTTCATTTTCTCTCCTCCTATTTTATTTATGCGTTCGTCAAATCTTCCCCATTTGTTGCGATAACTTTTTTATACCAGTCAAACGATTTTTTCTTCGAACGTTTTAAGGTTCCATTGCCTTCATTATCACGGTCTACGTAAATGAAGCCATAACGTTTTTTCATTTCACCTGTTCCTGCAGATACTAAATCAATACAGCCCCATGTTGTGTACCCTAATAAGTCCACACCATCAAGTTCTACGGCATCTTTCATCGCTTGAATGTGTGCTGCTAGATAGTCAATACGATAATCATCAATGACTTGGCCATTTTCATCTGGTACATCTACTGCTCCTAAGCCATTTTCCACGATAAATAATGGTTTTTGATAGCGATCATACAAATCGTTCATGGTTGTGCGTAACCCTAGCGGATCAATCTGCCAGCCCCATTCACTTGCTTCTAAATAAGGGTTTTTCACTGAAGCAAAAATGTTTCCTGCTGTTTTTTCATTGATCGCTGGATCTGTTGATTGAACACGTGATGAGTAATAGGAGAATGAAATAAAGTCGACTGTGTGTGCTTTCAACAAGTCTAAATCCCCGTCTTCAATTGGCAATTGGATGCCTTCACGTTCTAATTCTTTAAGTGCATACGCTGGGTATTCTCCACGAGACTGAACATCGATAAAGAAGAAGTTTTCGCGATCTGCTTTACGTGCCGCCCAGACATCTTCTGGTTTACATGTATAGGCATAATTTGTTCCAGCCGCTAACATACAACCCACTTGGTTTTCAGGATCAACTTCATGAGCGATTTTCGTAGCGATGGCACTTGCCAATAATTCGTGGTGTGCCGCTTGGTATTTCACTTGTTCTTTATTTTCGCCTTCTTCAAAATAAAGACCAGCCCCCATAAACGGTGCGTGTAAGATCATATTGATTTCATTAAACGTCAACCAATATTTTACTAGCCCTTTATAACGATTAAAAATAACGTTACATAGATTTTCATAGAAACCAACCATTTCGCGACTACGCCATGCCCCATATTTTTCCACTAAATGCATTGGGCAATCAAAGTGAGTGATGGTTACAAGAGGTTCAATGTTGTGTTTGCGACATTCTTTAAACAAATCTTCATAGAATTTCAAGCCTTCTTCATTCGGCTCTGTTTCGTCTCCCAAAGGGAAAATTCGGCTCCAAGCAATAGATAAACGGTAAGTTTTAAAGCCCATTTCACCAAATAAGGCGATATCTTCTTTATAACGGTGATACATATCGATTGCATTTTGTGCTGGGTAAAAATGTTCCTCGTCAAACGCAAACATTTTTTTCTCCCCAGTGATCACTGGAAAACGATCTGGTCCAACTGGTGCTAAGTCAACGTTCGCTAAACCGCGACCACCTTCGTTATAGCCACCTTCGCATTGATTGGCCGCAGTTGCGCCGCCCCATAAAAAGTCTGTTCTAAATCCCATTTCAAAAATCCTTTCTTATACAGACATACAGCAAAACTATCTTTTTACTGTATGTCCGTTCTTTTCTTTTATTTTTAAGTTAAACCTGTAATTAATGTATCATTTGAGGTAACTTCTTGTTCTTGCGTTTCCACGATATCTAAATAGTCAGCTGTGTTCGTAACTATAATGGGAGTTTCCACACTATAACCTGCGGCCTTGATCGATTCAATGTCAAAAGTAACCAACACTTGACCTTTTTTCACTTTATCACCTTGTGCCACTTTTGCTTCAAAACCTTGTCCTTCTAATTGAACCGTGTCCATGCCGATATGGATCAATAACTCCATCCCTTGATCTGATATCAAGCCAATTGCATGTAATGTTGGGAACAATGTCATCACTGTCCCATCAAACGGAGCTCTCACTACACCTTCTGTTGGCTCAATCAAAACGCCTTTGCCTAAAGCTCCTTGTGCAAATGCTTGATCACTTGCTTTGCTTAATGGTAAAACACTTCCTTTAACTGGACTTAAAATTGCTTCTTTTAGCGCTTTTTGAGCTTCTTTATTTTCTGTAAGTTCTTCTACGACTGTTTCATCTTTCCAGAAAAAGAATGTTAAGGCAAATCCGATAACCACCGCAATTAAAATTGCGACAAATGAATGAATCATCCCACTTGCATCGTCACCATTGATAAAGTTTAAAACACCGAAAATACCTAATCCACCCATTGTATAAGACGTTACGCCATTTAACATTAAATAAAATCCACCTGCAGCTGCACCGATCATTGAAAAAATGAATGGTGTTTTTTTCGGTAATGTAATACCGTAAATTGCTGGTTCAGTTACACCAAAAATTCCAGAAATAATGGCAGGTGGGCATAAAGCTTTCATTTTTGCATCTTTAAATTTAAAGAACATTGCCATAACAACTGCTGTTTGAGCAAAACTTGCTGCAAAAGAACCTACCAATACTTGGCTTGCACCTTCTTGTGTAATTTGCATGATTGCAAGAGGCACAACACTCCAGTGTAAACCGAAAATAACTAATACTTGCCAGAAGAAACCAAGAATAACACCATACAATGCTGGCGAGAAGCCCATTAAAGCTTGGAATCCAGCGCTTAATAGATCTGTCAACATGCTAATGATTGGGCCAATCACTAAGAATCCAATTGGTAAAGCAATCAACAACACAAAGAATGGTACTAAGAATGTTTGAACAACTTCAGGAATAAGTTTTTTGAAAAGCTTTTGAATTTGCGCGGCAAATGCCACAATGAAGATAATCGGTACAACACTACTTGTATAACCAGCACCAACCCATGGGATACCTAAGAACGTATCATACGCAGGCAAACCTAATAGGCTATATGGCGCAGCAGCGCCAGCTCCTGCCGTTGTTTCAAAAGCAGCTTGCAAAGCAGAGCCTTGAACAGTTGGGTAACAAAGAGCCGCTCCAATAACGATTCCCACCATTGGGTTTAAATTGAACTTTCTAGCTGCTGTATAACCTAAAATCACTGGCATGAAATAAAAAATTGCATCGCCAATCCCATTTAGCATTGTATATGTTCCAGAAGTAGCAGAATATAATTTCAAGAAAACAAGCAAAGCGTTTAATCCTTTTACCATACCAGCTGCTGCTAATGCACCTAAGAATGGTTGGAAACAACCACTTAAAATATCAATCAAACGATTGAATAGATTGCCACCAGATGATTCTTGTTCTGCATCTGCTGAAATACCAGCAATGCTTACAACGTCTTCGTAAACAGCAGGTACATGATTTCCAATGACTACTTGATATTGTCCACCGCTTTTCATCACAGTCACAACACCATCCATATTTTTTAATATGTCGTCATTTGCTTTTGATTCATCTTTCAATTTGAAACGTAGACGAGTAATACAATGCGTTAAGCTATTGATATTTTCTTTGCCACCTACATTTTCAACAATTTTCTGTGCTAGATCATGATATTTTCCCATTTTTTGTTCCTCCAAAGTTTAGTTTTTTTTACTTACATTACATTTGAAGGTTTAGCCAACTTAATGTCACTATCCAAAGGGTCTCTTTTTTTCAATATTGTTCTTTTAGTCATCCTTCATTTTATTTTAAACATCTATTAAAACTTAATAAGTATATTAACAATTGGTTTGTACTACTCGTGCAATATGGATGATCAAATACATCTTCTCTTCTTTAGAGACGGTGTAATCATAACTATCCGCTAAAAAACACGCAATTTTATTCACACAATTATAAGCATTACAGTACTTCTTCTTGATCATTTCATATAATTCTCCATCATCTTCATCACGAAATTCTTTATGATTTAATAAACGATATGCAAAAAATTTTAAATGAGTACTAAAACGATAAAAATAGACAGAGTCTTCATTAAAAGTAATTTTGAAATGATACTTAACAATATTTGTAATTTCTTGCATTATTTTGGTCAATTCATAAATGTTTCCCACTTCTTCATCCATTTCAGCATTGACTAGGTGTAATGCAATAAATCCTGCCTCATCTTCTGGCAATTGAATATCAAATTTATCCTTAACCATTTCCAGAGCCTTATTCCCAATAAAATATTCATCTGAAAAAAAGCGTTTGATATCCCACAAAAGAAAGTTTTTTACCTCTATCCCTTGTTTGATTCGCTCTAAAGCTGTGTGTAGATGATCTGTTAATGAAATAAAAATCATATCATTTAACTTTCTACCAAGCTTAGTTTTCGCATATTTGATGATTTCATCTGATAGCTGCATTACTTCCAAAGGCATTTCCCCAAGCAGTTCTTGAAATTTCAAAGATGTGTCCTGGTTCGCTAACCGAAATACTTGATCAATCTGTTCTTCTAAAATAATGTCACCTGTTTTTCTTTTAAAAGCTATACCACGTCCCATCACTATTTGTTCTTGCCTATTTGCATCCAACGTAATCACAACATTATTATTCAAAATTTTTTGAATAATCATCTTTTCGCTCCCTTCTTCACGTTTAACTCCTTAATTGTAAAAAAGAAAAACCCAACCTTTCCAAAAAAGAAGATAATCCTCTTCATTGGAAAAATTAGGTTTAGCTTGTATTTAAACAATCACTATCCAGTTATTCACTTGTTGTGTACAAGCATAGAATACCTTATTACAGGTACAATGTCAACGTTTTCATAAAAATATAAAATAAAAAAACATCATGCTCAAGCAAAATGTTTCAATACATGACCCGTACGGGAATCGAACCCGTGATACCGCCGTGAAAGGGCGGTGTCTTAACCGCTTGACCAACGGGCCTTTTAAAATTATGGGCCTAAATGGACTCGAACCATCGACCTCACGCTTATCAGGCGTGCGCTCTAACCAGCTGAGCTATAGGCCCTTCAAGAAAAAAAGCGGGTGACGAGAATCGAACTCGCGACAACAGCTTGGAAGGCTGTGGTTTTACCACTAAACTACACCCGCATGTTTCTTCTTTCAAATGGCGCAAGACAGAATCGAACTGCCGACACACGGAGCTTCAATCCGTTGCTCTACCAACTGAGCTACTGCGCCAAAAATTATTATAACGGTCTGGACGGGACTCGAACCCGCGACCTCCTGCGTGACAGGCAGGCATTCTAACCAGCTGAACTACCAAACCAAGGTAATGTGTTACATCACTTTAATACTTAGCTTTTTAATTAAAAGCAATTGCGGGGGCAGGATTTGAACCTACGACCTTCGGGTTATGAGCCCGACGAGCTACCTGACTGCTCCACCCCGCGATAATTATAGTCTTTTTGACTACAGAAAGGTGTTAACTTGGTGATTTCTAGTAAGGTTACTCTCTCACTTCATTCGCCAAGTACTAATCATCATCAATGCTAAAGCATTGTGATTCTCAATAAAGGAGGATAAGGGATTCGAACCCTTGCACGGTTTTACCCGCCTGACGGTTTTCAAGACCGTTCCCTTCAGCCGGACTTGGGTAATCCTCCGAAATAATATAAAAAAATGACCCGTACGGGAATCGAACCCGTGATACCGCCGTGAAAGGGCGGTGTCTTAACCGCTTGACCAACGGGCCGCTATGAAACGGAGAAGGAGGGATTTGAACCCTCGCGCCGGTTTCCCGACCTACACCCTTAGCAGGGGCGCCTCTTCAGCCACTTGAGTACTTCCCCAAGAAAATAATTTAAAAATGGGCCTAAATGGACTCGAACCATCGACCTCACGCTTATCAGGCGTGCGCTCTAACCAGCTGAGCTATAGGCCCATAAAGCGGGTGACGAGAATCGAACTCGCGACAACAGCTTGGAAGGCTGTGGTTTTACCACTAAACTACACCCGCAATACTTCAAAACGGTCTGGACGGGACTCGAACCCGCGACCTCCTGCGTGACAGGCAGGCATTCTAACCAGCTGAACTACCAAACCAAGGTAATGTATTGCATCACTTTATGATACTTATGCTTTTTATTTAAAAGCAATTGCGGGGGCAGGATTTGAACCTACGACCTTCGGGTTATGAGCCCGACGAGCTACCTGACTGCTCCACCCCGCGATAATTATAGTCTTTATGGACTATAGAAAGGTGTTACTCTTGATGATTCCTATTGATCAACAAGTACTAAGAAATTCTTAGCAAAGGAGGATAAGGGATTCGAACCCTTGCACGGTTTTACCCGCCTGACGGTTTTCAAGACCGTTCCCTTCAGCCGGACTTGGGTAATCCTCCGAAATAAAAAGTACTATTAAATGAATCGTCACTACAATGGACCTTGTAGGACTCGAACCTACGACCGGACGGTTATGAGCCGTCTGCTCTAACCAACTGAGCTAAAGGTCCTTGGCTCTTAAAAAGGAATCGCGGCGAAGGGGATCGAACCCCCGACCTCCCGGGTATGAACCGGACGCTCTAGCCAGCTGAGCTACACCGCGAAAATAATAAAAGTACTAATGGAGCCTAGCGGGATCGAACCGCTGACCTCCTGCGTGCAAAGCAGGCGCTCTCCCATCTGAGCTAAGGCCCCACAAAATGAATCGGGAAGACAGGATTCGAACCTGCGACCCCTTGGTCCCAAACCAAGTGCTCTACCAAGCTGAGCTACTTCCCGTAGCTATAATGCACCCAAAGGGAGTCGAACCCCTAACCTCTTGATTCGTAGTCAAGCACTCTATCCAGTTGAGCTATGGGTGCTACATGTATACATCTGTATCAATGCAATGCCGAGGACCGGAATCGAACCGGTACGGTGATCACTCACCGCAGGATTTTAAGTCCTGTGCGTCTGCCAGTTCCGCCACCCCGGCGAACAAGCTAAGCGGAAAACGGGGTTCGAACCCGCGACCCCCACCTTGGCAAGGTGGTGCTCTACCACTGAGCTATTTCCGCAATTTGGATGCCGGCTAAAGGATTTGAACCCTCGACCCTCTGATTACAAATCAGATGCTCTACCAACTGAGCTAAGCCGGCGTAATCGCCAAGTATTAAACGAGACTAAAAATGCGGGTGAAGGGACTTGAACCCCCACGCCGTAAGGCGCTAGATCCTAAATCTAGTGCGTCTGCCAATTCCGCCACACCCGCAAAATATTTCTATGAGCCGTGCAGGGCTCGAACCTGCGACCCTCTGATTAAAAGTCAGATGCTCTACCAACTGAGCTAACGGCTCAAAAAATGGAGGTTGACGGGATCGAACCGCCGACCCCCTGCTTGTAAGGCAGGTGCTCTCCCAGCTGAGCTAAACCTCCAAGACAACACTT
>NZ_ASWB01000004.1 GCF_000407445.1 Enterococcus moraviensis ATCC BAA-383 | reverse complement strand
CAAATCAACACCATGCGGTGTCGACTATTATGCGGTATTAGCACCTGTTTCCAAGTGTTATCCCCCTCTGATGGGTAGGTTACCCACGTGTTACTCACCCGTCCGCCACTCCTCTTTTCAAATGAGTGCAAGCACTCGGTAGAAAAGAAGCGTTCGACTTGCATGTATTAGGCACGCCGCCAGCGTTCGTCCTGAGCCAGGATCAAACTCTCATAATAAAAGTTGAACACAATCTTGCGATTGTTAAGCTCATTTGTTTGCTAGCATATTGCTTCGCTTTGTTAAAAATTGTTGTTTGTTTTTACCGTTGTAAAAACAACCTACACATTTGGTTCGTCTTACTTTGTTCAGTTTTCAAAGGTCTACTGTGTTACCTCGCAGCAACTTTTATATCATATCAAATCTTCGATTCGATGTCAACACTTTTTTAAAAAAGTTTCAAAGTTTTTTTCTGCTTGATGTTGTCGAGTGTTTCGTGACAACTTCATTATTTTATCAGGTTATTAGTTATTTGTCAACAACTTTTTTCCTGATTTTTCAAGTTTCTTTCGAACTTGAAACGTTATTCTATTTCTTGTTTATCGCTTGTAGTTCTTGCGACAACTTCATTAGTTTATCAGGTTAAACATTGTTTGTCAACAACTTTTTTCCTGATTTCCAAAGTTTTTTTCAGCCTTGGATTGTTATATTATTCTCATCGTTCGGCGTGTTTCATCAGTGCCTTGCGACAAGATATAATATACCAAGATTCTAGGCTTAGGTCAACTAAAATTTGCACTTTTTTTAAAGTTTTTTTCGTTACCGATTGTTTTATTACTTTTGTTGTTTATTGTTCGTTTTCCCTGTTTTTTACAGTGTATTTCCTGATTTTTTTCTGACATTTTTTAGAAAAAAAAAGAGAGGCTGATTTGTTACTCAGCCTCTCTTTTTTCATTTTATCTCATTGTTGGGAATAACAAGACATCACGAATCGATTGTGCGTCCGTTAATAGCATAACTAAACGATCAATACCGATTCCTAAACCACCGGTTGGCGGTAAGCCATATTCCAACGCTTCAATAAAGTCTTCATCTACACCATGCGCTTCATCATTACCTTGTTCACGTTCTTTTTCTTGATCTTCAAAACGCTCACGTTGGTCAATCGGATCATTCAACTCCGTAAAGGCATTTGCGAATTCTTTTCCTACTATAAATAGTTCAAAACGATCTGTAAAACGATCATCTTCTGGATTTTTCTTCGCTAAAGGTGATACTTCTACTGGATGACCATAAACAAATGTCGGTTGTTTCAGTGTTTCTTCAACAAATGTTTCAAAGAATTCATTTAAAATATGTCCGACTGACATATTATTATTAATTTCTACATTATGTTCTTTCGCAAACGTACGTGCTTCTTCTACAGTCATTTCTTTCCAGAAATCAACACCTGTTTGTTCTTTGATTGCGTCTACCATATGCACGCGTCTAAATTCAGAGCCTAGATCAACTTCTTGTCCATCATAAGTAATAGTTGTTGTTCCTAATACTTTATCTGCAGCATTACGAATGATTCCTTCCGTCAAATCCATCACATCTTTATAATCTGTATAGGCTGTATAGGCTTCTAACATAGTGAATTCTGGATTATGCGTTGTATCGATTCCTTCATTACGGAATACTCGACCAATTTCATAAACTTTTTCCATGCCACCGACAATCAAACGCTTCAAATGTAGCTCCAAAGCAATTCGCAAATATAAATCCATATCCAGTGCATTATGATGTGTAATAAACGGACGTGCAGCAGCACCACCAGCATCGTTATGCAAGACAGGAGTCTCTACTTCTACATATCCATGACCATCAAGATAGCGACGAATTTCGCTAATGATTTGGCTACGTTTCATGAAGCGATCAAAACTGTCTTTATTACTGATTAAATCTAAATAACGTTGACGGTAACGTTGTTCAATATTTGTCAATCCATGGTATTTATCTGGTAGCGGACGTAAGGCTTTCGTTAATAAAACGATTGTTTTAGCTTTAACTGTCACTTCTCCAGTATCAGTTTTCATGATTTGTCCTGTAACACCAAAGAAATCTCCCAAGTCCGCATGCTTGAATACTTCATACGCTTCATCACCAACTTGGTCTTTTCGTACGTATATTTGAAGTTGTCCTTCACGATCTTGTAAATGGGCAAATCCAGCTTTACCTTTGCCGCGTTTAGTCATCATACGACCAGCCACGCTTGCAGATAAATCCATTTCGTTCAATTCTTCTTTAGAGTGTTGGTCAAATTGGTCATGTAATTCTTTTGAATTATGTGTACGATCAAAACGCTTGCCGAAAGGATCAATCCCTTCTTCACGTAAATTTTCCATTTTCTCACGACGCACAAGCATTTGATCATTTAGATCCTCTAAGTGCGCTTGTTGTTCATCTGCCACTATACTTCCTCCATTCTGAAATCACATACCCTTATAATGCCACATTGAAACAAAAAAAAGCAAGCCGAATTTTTGTTTCGACCCGCTTTTTTTATTAGTTTATTTCAATTGTATCTTTTTCTGCATATTTTTCAGCTTTTTCTTCAAATTCATTCATCAATTCAACCATCGTTTGTTGGGTTTCTGCTTGATTGATTGCCACTTTTACTTTAGCAGCCCGTGGAATTCCTTTAAAATAATACGAAGCATGTTGACGGAATTCTCTAGTAGCGATTTTTTCTCCTTTTAGATCAACTAGTCGCTGTAAGTGAATTTTCGCTGTCTTGATTTTTTCATGAGGAGATGGTTCTGGAATAAGTTCTCCTGTTTCAAGATATTGTTTCGTCCGTTGAATCATCCAAGGATTTCCTAATGCAGCTCTTCCAATCATCACACCATCTGCACCCACGTATTCTAGCATACGTTTGGCATCTTCTGGTGTGCGTACATCTCCATTTCCCATAAACGGAATCGTCAAATGTTGTTTGACTTCTTTTAGAATATCCCAATTCGCTTTTCCTTCGTACATTTGAACTCGGGTGCGCCCGTGCATAGCGATTGCCGATGCACCTGCTTTTTCTGCTGCTAATGCATTTTCAACAGCAAATAGATGTTCTTCATCCCAACCGGTTCTCATTTTTACTGTAACAGGAAGATCTATTGCTGAAGAAACAGCATCTACCATTTCATATACTTTATTCGGATCCAAAAGCCACTTTGCTCCTGCTTCGGCTTTGATGACTTTGTTTACAGGACACCCCATATTAATATCAATAATCGCTGCATCCGTGTTTTCTTCAACAAATTTTGCTGCTTCAACTAGCGTTTCTTTGTCTCCGCCAAAAATTTGTACACTTAATGGATATTCTCGTTTATCTATATAAAGCATATCCAACGTTTTTTTGTTTCTTTGCTGGATTCCTTTATCGCTGATCATTTCACAGACCACTAACCCTGCTCCAAATTCCTTGACCGTCACTCGGAATGCAGCATTGCTGATACCAGCCATTGGCGCCACTACAACGCGATTCGGAATTTCTACATTCCCTATTTTCCACATAGTGTATCTCTCCTACTTTTCACGTGTATTTTTAATTGCTTCGTCTCGGAGTTCAATTAGATCTGCTTCACTATAATGATACTTGTTACCACAAAATTGGCAAACAGCCTCTGCACCGTGATCTTCATCAATCATGGCGTTGATTTCATCTAATCCCACAGCTATAATCGCCGTACCAAATTTTTCTTTTGAGCAATTACAATTAAACTGAACAGGCATTTTTTCTAGTATTTCGATTTCATCTTTACCAAGTAGACGTTCTAGAATACCTTCTGGCGATTCTCCTTCGTCAATCAACCGAGAGATCATCGGTACTTCTTGCAAACGTTGTTCAATGAAGTCGATTGTTTTTTCATCCGCACCTGGCATAACTTGAATCATAAAGCCACCTGCTGCTTTGACTGTTTCATCTGTATCAACCAAGACACTCAGCCCAATTGCAGATGGGATTTGTTCAGAAACGGCCATGAAATAAGTGAAATCTTCTCCAATTTCGCCAGACACGATGGGGGTTTGTCCTGAGAATGTTTCTTTTAAACCTAAATCTTTGATTACAGTAAAGATCCCTTCCGTTCCAACAGCTCCACGAACATCGATTTTACCGCTCTCATTCAATGTTAAGCTAACATGAGGATTTTTTATGTATCCTTTAGTATTTCCACTACCGTCGCTATCAACAACAATACTTCCTGCTGGCCCATTTCCTTGAACTTTTACAGTTAATTTATCTTCACCTTTTAATGTTGCTCCAAGTAATAAAGCGCCTACCATCGTTCTGCCTAATGCTGCTGTTGATGAACTCCATGTATCATGACGTTTTTGTGCTTCTGAAATTGTATTTGTTGCGCACACTGCGTAAGCGCGAATCGATCCTTCATAACATAACGCTTTAACTAAGTAATCTTCCATTTTTATTTTCCTCTTCTCACTTGCTACTTTTTCTGACTCATTACCCGATAATACTAGGAATTGATTATTTTTTCAACTAAATAATTTCAGTTAAAAATAGAGCACCCCGTAAAAGGGATGCTCTATGTGTTTATTTATAACGGTCATCAAAGTTATTACGGTCGTATTCAGAGTCATTTTTACGTTCATCTTCTGATTGAACTTTTTCCTCTGTTTTTTCACTGTCCGCTTTTACTTCTTCAGCTTCGTTGTTTAATTCTTGTTTTGCTTCTTCAAAATCTTGTTTTTCTTCGACTTGTTTTTGTGCATCTTTTTCTTCTAATGCACGTTTTGCCTCTTCGAACGTTTGTGCTTTTTCACTAGGGAATTGGCTGTCAATAACGTCTTGTGGCATAACGCCTTCTTCAAACAATGATTTGATACTGCGAGCATCTAGGGTTTCATACTCTAATAGTTTTTCAGCAATTAGTTTATGTTGCGCACGGTGCGTTTCAATGATTTCACGCGCTTTATCGTGTGCTTCCATCAAGATACGACGTACTTCTTGATCGATTTCGAATGCTACCTGTTCTGAGTAAGCTTTTGTTTGACCATAGTCACGTCCAACAAAGACTTGGTGGTTTCCTTCATATTGAACAGGACCTAATTTGTCACTCATTCCATATTCAGTTACCATGCTACGGGCAATCCCTGTTGCTTGTTCGAAGTCATTAGAAGCACCTGTTGATTGTACATCGAAAATAATTTCTTCTGCTGTACGTCCACCAAGTAATCCAACGATTTGTTCAAACATGTCTTCTTTGGTCATTAAGAATTGATCTTCTTTTGGTAAAGCGATCATATAACCGCCAGCGCGTCCACGAGGAATGATCGTTACTTTATGAACGATACGGGCACGGCTTAAGACTAAACCAACAATGGTATGTCCTGCTTCGTGGTAAGCAACCATTTCGCGTTCTTTTTTATTGATCACACGATCTCTCTTCGCAGGACCTGCAATTACGCGGTCTTCTGCTTCGTCCACATCGGATGCATCAATTTTCTTTTTATTACGACGAGCAGCAACTAGAGCCGCTTCGTTTAAGACGTTTTCTAAATCAGCACCAGCAAAACCTGGTGTTTGTTGTGCTACGACTTTCAAATCAACATCGTCAGCTAATGGTTTGTTACGAGCATGAACTTTAAGAATCGCTTCACGACCTTTAACATCTGGACGGCCAACTAAGATTTGACGGTCAAAACGTCCTGGACGTAATAATGCTGGATCTAACACATCTGAACGGTTTGTTGCAGCAACGACGATTACTCCTTCGTTACCATCAAATCCATCCATTTCAACTAGTAATTGGTTAAGAGTTTGTTCACGTTCATCGTGTCCGCCACCCATACCAGCGCCACGTTGACGACCAACTGCATCGATTTCATCGATGAAGATGATTGCTGGAGCATTTTTCTTCGCTGTTTCAAACAAATCACGGACACGGCTTGCACCGACACCGACAAACATTTCAACGAAGTCTGAACCTGAGATAGAGTAGAACGGCACGCCTGCTTCACCGGCAACAGCTTTAGCAAGTAATGTTTTACCTGTCCCTGGAGGTCCTTCTAATAGGACACCCGCTGGAATACGAGCTCCTAATTCAACGAAACGGCGAGGATCTTTTAAGAATTCGACCACTTCTACTAATTCTTGTTTTTCTTCTTCAGCTCCTGCTACATCAGAGAAGCGTACACGGTTCGCTTTTTTGTCTGCTTCTTTGGCTTTTGATTTACCAAAGTTCATGACACGGCCGCCACCGCCACCGCCACCACCTTGTTGTCCCATCATCATATAGAATAAGAAGATGAACAATACGATCGGTAAGAAACTAAATAAGATTGACAGCCAAGCACCACTTGTTGATTGCTCTTTGACTGTAAGTTTCACATTGTTGTCTTTCGCCATATCTTGAATCCCTGATAATGTGATGTCACTCGGCAAGACCATCGTAGTAAATGCTTTTGTAGAAACCTCTGTCGATCCCCATAAAGACAAACCACCAGTGTTTTTGATTTCTTGTTTTTCTTTGTATTGACCTGTGATTTTATACACACCATTGGTTGGTTGGATAGTTAGTTCTTTGACTTTCCCTTCCTCTAACTGAGTACTGAAAGTCGAATATTCGATATCTGGTGATTGAGGATTGTTATTTCCAAAGATGAAATATACAACCATGACCATCGCCAAAATCAGCAATACATAATATAGGCCATTTTTCATGCCACTATTCTTTTTATTCATGCCTGTCCTCCTTTGATTACTATGCGTAATTTAATTTTACGTTTTATTTTTTATCAATTCTGACCTTTACATTGTAACATAAGTAAATCTAAGAGAGATATTAATTTGTTTCATAGATTTCAGGTTTCAATACGCCTACATATGGAAGATTCCGATAAGCTTCTGCATAGTCTAAGCCATACCCTACAACAAACTCATTGGGCACATCAAAGCCAACATAGTCTGCAACGATATCAACCACACGTCCTTCTGGCTTATCCAGCAACGTGACAATTTTCACTGAAGCTGCTTTTCTGTATTTGAAAAGATCGACTAAGTAAGCTAATGTACGACCGCTATCAATGATATCTTCTACGATCAAAATATCACGGCCTTCAACATTTGTATCTAAATCTTTGATGATTTTTACCTCACCAGAAGATACAGTTGCATTCCCGTAACTAGAGACCGCCATGAAATCCATCTCCAAATGAGTATCGATACAGCGGGTAATATCCGCCATAAAAGGAATTGCACCTTTCAAAATACCGATTACTAACGGATTCTTACCCTTATAATCTTCTGTTAGTTGTTTGCCAAGTTCTACTGATTTTTCAAGAATTTGTTCTTTCGTAATCAATACTTGTTGAATATCGTTCTCTAACATATTACTCTCCTTTTCCTTTAAGGTTCGATGCCCTTTGCTTTTAAACGAATAAATTCGTAAGAGCAACGGCTCTCCTTTTCCTGTGAGTTTATTTTTCTAACGTTTTATATTATTTTGCTTCTTTGAATAAAAGTAATTTAGGGCTTTTACTCTTTTATTTTATAAAGGAGCCTGTAGTGTATTTTATCAGTTTCTTTAGGAATACTCAAATATGAATTTGCAAATTGCGGAACCCAAATGATCTCACCTTCAGCAGAGAGAATCAGCCATGCCCGCTCTCTCATTAAATTAGGTATTTTCCGATCGATAAAGAGTCGATTGATTCGTTTTGTTAAATTTGGTGTCAACGAAATTCTATCTCCATTTTTGCGATGACGGATCGTTAAAGGTAGTCTTGTTTGTGTACTTATGCGTAAGGAAAATTCTGTCCAATCGTTTACAATTTCTGGTGGTATAAGTGTGCCTTCGGCAAGTTCCAACCCCAGCCATTCATTTTCCGACAAAAAGACATGCTCATTCTCATTTAAATAAAATAGATTTTCTTCATAGTTGATCTGCTTTTTTTTCAGCCAAAGGATATCATATTCTTTGATCACTTGCCATTTTTTTTCAATATCCATCGATAGTTGTGGCGTTGGTTGTTCAATCATTGTCAGTAGTTGTTGTATTTGGTCTTGACTGATTGTGATTCCTTTTGGGATTAATGTATGTTGAAATAAAGACATCAAGAAAAATGTCTGCACACTTCGTTTGGCTTGTTTCAACTCTGTTAATTGAATCGCCCAGCCCTCTGCCGTTTCTTTGACTAATCGATCATACATCGGTTCAATAACCATTTGAACGACTTCATCAGCTGACGTAATTTGTTGGCTAAATTCAGCAATATGCTGTAAAAAACGAGGATTCTCTTTTTTCAAAAGTGGAACGACCTGATGCCTTAGCCGATTGCGCATATACGTATCTGTTTGATTGGTATGATCTTCAAAATACACAAGTTTTGATTGTTCAGCAAATTGCTCTAATTTTTCTTTGGAAAAAATCAAGAAAGGCCGAATCAGCATTCCACTACCAAAAACTTGTTTTGCTCTTATTCCGACTAAATTGGATAATGCACTTCCTCTTGTCAGCTTCATTAGAATCGTTTCAGCTTGATCATCACTGTGGTGAGCAGTTAAAAGTACTGGGATTTTTTCTTGCGCCATGATTTCGCCAAAAAAATCATATCGAAATTTACGAGCACGAGCTTCTGTATTTTTTGTTTTATCGGCGTCTTCCCATATTCTACTGTAATAGGTTAGGCCTTGTTTTTGGCAATATTTTTTTAGATACAGCGCTTCTTCTTCTGATTCTATACGCAATCGGTGATCGACATGCGCTACTGTAAGTTGCAATTGATCTTTTTTAGCTGCTGCTTGCATCATTTCTAGTAAAACCATTGAATCTACCCCACCAGAAATCGCTAATAAGATTTTTTGATTGGGTGACCAATAGTGATTGTTTTTGCAATGATCGTAAAATTCTCGAAACATCTATTCACCTCTTTGTTCCATAGTTTATAGACTTTTTCAAGGAAATGCCTAAAACACAAAAGCCGAGCTTTCGCTCAGCTTCAATTATTTATTCATTAGTTGCGACGCCCACCGCGTCCACCACGTTTACCTTCTGTATTACGTTTCAAAGAAGTCAAACGGTCATCACTATCTTTTAAAAATGAGCTCATTAATGAATCAAAATCTTGTTTTGAGTTCGTTGGTTGTGCTCTTGTAAATTGTTTTTTAGGTGCTGGACGCGCTCCACGATCACGATTCCCTTGGTGCTCATTGTTATCGCGACGTTGATATTCACGTTTTGGTTCAGCCGGTTGTTCTTGCGCTTTACGAATCGACAGACCTACTTTACCATCATCTCCGACTGAGGTAACTTTTACAGTTACTTCATCCCCTACAGTCAATACATCATGGATATCTTTTACAAATCCATTTGATACTTCACTAATGTGAACCAACCCTGTTTTTCCTTCACCTAAATCGATAAAGGCACCAAAATTAGTGATACCAGACACTTTTCCTGGCAACTTCGCTCCTACTTCAATTGACATAAAAAAAATGTTCCTCCTATTATTTACCCTATTATATCTGCAGCTATTCGCCTGATTTTTTATCAGATGAATGAGACTGTGATTGACTTTCTTCTGATGATTTTTGCTCATTACTGGAGCTAGTCGTTCCGCCTAACTCTGGAATGTTGTAGATTTGTTCACCTTCTTTTGAAACAAAATAACGGCTACGAGCTAACTTCGCCACATAATCCTCATCTCTCAAAAGAGCAACATCTTGTTCCAAGCGCTTTAACTTCTTATCTGCTTCTGCCGACTCAGCTACAGCTTCAGTCTGCTGTTTTTTGAATGCATTCAATTGCTGATAATCTTTCATTAGCTGGACACCTGAAACAATAAATATCACAAACGCCACGAGAAAAACAACTGCCAGACGTCGGCGCCTGAAAATCAACTGCTTTTGCTGTTTTTGAAATTCAGCATACTGTTCTTTTGTATACTCATTATCCAAGGCAGCAACTTTTTCCATGTCTTTTTTCTTTTTGCCCATGTTTTCCGCTCCACTCGTTTTTGGTTTGTCTGTCTCATTATACCAACATCTAAGAAGCTTGTCTAATCTAAATTGTCACTATTTTCGACTCTTTTCTCTGAAATAATCTGATACATCTTTTCTGCATCTTCTTTTTTCGTTGAATCGCGTAATTCAAGAACTTCTATTTCTAAAATTTTATTTCCAAATTGAATTTTAACTTGATCGCCAATTTTAACATTACTAGAAGATTTTGCTAGAATACCATTGATTTGAATCCGCCCTTTATCCGCGACTTCTTTCGCTACAGGTCTTCTCTTAATAATACGAGACACTTTTAAAAATTTATCTAAACGCATACACTTTACCTCTTCATTCTTAATATTTTCGCTCCAAACGGTAATGTAAGCCATTCCCGAATTGTAAATAGTTTTATTTTAACAATCGTAAAAATAAAGGTCGTACCACCCATTAAAACACCAACTATTGTAAGGATCAATGCTTGACCACGATGTTCAACTATTCCAAAAAGCACCGCAATCACACCTTGATAACAGAGTAACACAAATCCCATGATTCCTAAACTGATCGTTAATTTTTTCAAAAAATGATGTTCCACGACAAAACGATTAATTTCTTTTTTTGAAAAAACAACCAAGAAAAACAAGGTAACTACTAATCCAGTAATTGTTGATATACTCGCACCCAGTGTTCCAAAAGAATAGGTTAACGGACTTGTTAAAAATAACTTGACCAATAAACCGATCCCAGCTGATAACATTGAGGTAAAAAATCGATTGCGACTTTGCAAGATACTTTGATAGGCTTGGATAACTGCCATAAAAGCAATCGAACAAACGTATACTCCTAACACACCGTTCCCTTTATAATCTTTAAATAGAGCAAAATTCATGTAAGGAAGTAACAACGCTAAACCAATTGACGCAGCGGCTGCAATCGTTGTAGTCAATCGTAAAAATACTTTAGCCGCTTGTAAAAAACGAGCATTTTCTTGACTCATAAAATATTTTGTCAACGCTGGTAGAAAACTCGAACTTAATGCTAATGCAACCACTAGACCTAACTGAACCAACGGCTGCCCACGATCATAAACCCCTTTATCAACTTTAGCAGCCGCGTCACTGATTCCAGCTGCTACTAATGAATTTTTGACCAAAAAAGAATCAATTAATTGAAAGAGGATCAAATAGGCGCTATATAATGAAACGATCCCACCTTCAACGACTAAACGACCGAATAATTTCCTAGAGCCTTTTTCAACTTTCCATTGCGTAAGATAAGCGGAACTTCCTACACGAATTTTCCTGTCATAATACCATAGTATTCCCGCCGCAACGATACCTCCAAACAAGGCACCTGCCATAGCGATCGTGCCTGTTTGATAAACAGACCAACCAAATCGACTAAAAGAATACGCTGCTATCAAAATCACTCCGACTCGAACGATTTGTTCAGTTACTTGAGAAACAGCGCTTGGAACCATCAATAAATGTCCTTGAAAATTCCCACGATAAAAAGACAAGATCGGCACTAGTAAAAAGGTAAACGACACAACTTGGATCAGTGGTGCTAATCGATAATCTCCCATCATAAAGGCAATTTCATGACTACCCAAAAAGAAAAATGCCCAACACAAACCCGCAATCACAAAAACAAAAGGGAAAAGCTGTTGTAAAATTTTTTTCTGTCCGCTGATATCTGATTGTTCTGCTACAATTTTTGAAATAAATTGCGGCAGCCCAGATAATGCTAAAGTCATCGCAATGCCATAAATCGGATAAACTTGTTGATAGACGTAAAACCCTTCATCTCCAACTAAATTTTGAAAAGGCACTCGGTAAACCGCACTCAGCACTTTAGCAATAAACGATGCAATCGTTAAAATAGCTGCACCTTGCATCATTGACCGCATTTCTTTGTGTGCCATGGTTGACCTCCTATTTTAAAAGCGTAATGAGCTCGTTTAACCTCGAGCGGAAAAGAGGAAAATGCGCAAGGCTGTTTCTTGTCACATACGTATTTTCTCTTTTTCCAAGAGGATAGCCCGTAACGCTAGACACATTCAAACGTTGAATGATCCTGATTCTTCTTGAATGGAAAATCAGATTTTTTCTTTCTCTTAAAAACTAATTTTTATCACTCAGCCTCAACGGCTACAGTCTTATATTTTTCTTGTCTTAAAGCAGTTGTAAAGAATGCTACTTCTTGAAGCCAAGTAGCTTCTTTCATATCTTTAGGCAATTTTAAACGAATAGACATCTTCTCGTTGTCCACAGCAAGATCCGCTTTTAACTGCGTATGGGACAATGCCTCAAAAATTTGTTCTACATTATATGTTTTTGTTCCAATTTTGCTTAACGTGAAAGTTATTTCTTGTTGTCTCTTACGGATCGTTTCAACCAGAGCACGATCACCGTCCATTTTGATTTGTCCGGTTGTTAACAAATGCGCTACTTCATCTGGATACTCACCAAAACGATCGAGTAGATCTGCTTCTAATTCATCATACATATCCATATTTTCTAACTGACGAATTCGTTTGTAGATTTCAATTTTTTGACGTTCATCTGAAATATAACTTGTTGGTAAGTAAGCGTCAATTCCAAGATCGATTTCAACAGATGTTTTTTGATCTTGAATCGTTTTTCCTTGCTTACGGGCAACGGCTTCTGACAACATTTGTGAGTACATGTCAAACCCAACTGAATCGATAAATCCATGCTGTTGAGCACCTAAGAGGTTTCCAGCGCCACGAATCGACAAATCCCGCATAGCAATTTTAAAGCCTGAACCAAGTTCAGTAAAATCTTTGATTGCTTCTAAACGTTTTTCACTGACTTCGTTTAAAATCTTTTGTTGTTCGTACATAAAATAAGCATAGGCTACTCGATTGCTTCGACCAACCCTACCACGCAATTGATATAGCGTCGATAAGCCCATATAATCAGCATTTTCTACAAATAATGTGTTTGCATTTGGAATATCTACGCCTGTTTCGATGATCGTCGTCGTGACTAATACGTCATATTGACGTTCGATAAAGTCAAACAACGTATTTTCAAGTTGAACTTCGGTCATTTGACCATGGGCATAAGCAATTCTAGCATCTGGTACTAACGCTTGGATTTCTTCGACTTTTTGTTCAATCGTATCAACACGATTATATAGATAGAAAACTTGCCCATCACGAGCCATTTCTCGTTCTATCGCTTCTCGGATTGCACCAGGATTGTTTTCCATCACATATGTTTGGATCGGATAACGATTTTCTGGTGGCGTTTCAATAACTGAAAGATCCCGCACACCAAGCATTGACATGTGCAATGTTCTAGGAATCGGGGTTGCCGTCAGTGTTAAAACATCGACTTGTGCCCTTAATTGTTTCAAACGTTCTTTATGTTTTACACCAAAGCGTTGTTCTTCATCAATTACCAAAAGTCCAAGGTCACTAAAATTAATATCTTGAGAAAGCAAACGATGTGTTCCGACTACAATATCTACCTGTCCGTGTTTAATTTTTTCGATTGTTTCACTTTGTTGTTTTTTCGTTCTGAAACGGCTCAACAAACCTACTTCTACTGGAAATCCTTCAAAACGATCCAACATCGTTTCATAATGTTGTTGTGCTAAAATTGTCGTTGGAACTAAAAAGGCTACTTGTTTATTATTGTTGATTGCTTTAAACGCTGCACGCAATGCTACTTCTGTTTTACCGTAACCAACATCACCAACCAGCAACCGATCCATCGGTCGTGTTTTTTCCATGTCGTGTTTGATCTCTGCTGTACTGCGCAATTGATCGTCTGTTTCGCTGTATGGAAAAGCATCTTCAAATTCTTTTTGATAGGCATCATCGGGTGGAAAAGCATAGCCTTTTTCAGATTCTCTTGATGCGTATAGTTGAATCAAATCATCTGCGATATCTTCAATTTTTGACGATACTTTACGTTTCGTTTTACTCCATTCACTTCCACCTAGTTTATTGACTTTCGGTGATTTCGCTTCGGATGCAACGAACTTTTGAATCAGATTCAATTGCGTAACTGGAATAAATAATTTATCGTCATTTTGATATAAAATCGTGATGTAATCTTGGTGAACGCCATCTACTTCTAGTGTCTGCATTCCGATATATTTACCAATACCGTGATTGGCATGCACAACATAGTCGCCGTTTTTTAAATCACTATAACTTTTTAAACGCTCTGCATTAGAAACGGTTTGTCGACGTGCTCGCTTTTTTGTCGTCGTATGAAAGATTTCTTTTTCGGTGATAGCGACGATTTTTTCAACAGGCAATTCAAAGCCAGACTGCAATGAACCTTCTACGATTTGAATTTTTCCTTCTATTAATTTGTCAGCAGATGCTGTGACACTTGAAATATCAAAATCACGAAACAGCTCTTCGACTTTTTGACTACGTTCTTTTGTTGGGACGAAAACAATGACAGTCTGATCCTGTTTTTGCCAACGGTCCATTTCAGTTTTTAATAATGGCATTTGCCCAAAAAATTGTTGCATTGAACGGTATTGAAAATTATGAATCGCTTGGAAACGCAGATTCCCCATCCCTTTTTGGAATAGCGAGAAAAACGTTGTAGCAAAATGCATTTTCCGAACTTGTTCATGGAATTCTAAGCCAAAGGTTTGCTCTGGAAAAACACGCATTTCTTCTAATTTAAGAACTTGCCATTCGTTTTCTTCTCGGATAATCTCACGTTCTGCTTCTAGAATTCGTGCATAATCATCTATAAAAACCAAGCTGTCTTCAGATAAATAGTCTAACAAAGTTGTTTTTTCTTCATATAATAAATCAGTATAATAATGAGCTGTGTCCGTCGGAATCCCTTGACTCCAAGAAGTTGCTAGTTGACCAAAGTATTCTTGAAGAAATTCTTTTTCAGCAGTATCTTTAGCGATTGCTACTCTTTTTTCCAATGCTTTGGTCAATTCTTTTTCCCCGTGAACTAAGTCTTCTTTTGAAAAAACAAGATCGGTCATAGGCGAGAGTGTTACAGCTTCAACTGGACTTACAGAACGTTGGGTATCTGCTTCAAAGTAACGTAGAGAATCGATTTCAATATCGAATAATTCCGCTCTAACTGGGTATTCACAATTGAGTGGATACACATCAACGATACTACCTCGGATACTAAAGTCACCTGGTTTGCCAACTAAGGACTGGCGCTCGTAACCCATTAATACTAATTGTTGCGCTAATGTATCTAGTTCAATTTCTCCACCGATTTCCCAATGAAGTTGTGCCTGTTCCCATGTTTGCTTGGTTGGCAAATATTTTCTTAATCCAGCAACAGGAACAACAAGGATCCCAGCTCGATCCGTTAAAAGAAAATTAAGCGCAGCGACCCTTTCCGCTCTTGCTTCTGGTGAAGAAAAAGCCATTTCTGCCGATAGCACTTCATCTACAGGAAAAAGATACACTTCGTCATCGGATACTATATTTCGAAAATCTTCAACTAACTGGTTGCCATAATATAGATTTGGAACAGCAACGACGATTTTTTTATTTTTTTGTTTATAGCCACTAGTCATGACCAATGTTTTAGCAGAGCCAGCTAGCCCTGTGATCAATTGGCGGGTATTCCCTATGAGTTGCTGTTGCCAATCTCGCGCTAGTGTACTTGCACCAATCTGTTCAATGATGTTCACGTTAGACTCCTCCTAAATTTAAAAGCGTAACAGGCTCTTTCACCCCCTATTTCCAAGGGAATTAGCCTGCTTAGCTAGATAACACAATGGTAACAACGTTTCGTTTCACCTTATACTTACTTTCCATTAAACTGATTCATCGTATCAACAAAAGTATGCCCTTCGCAGGTATAAATCGCTGCATCTGCCGCATTTTTAACGGCTAATAAGATTTCTTCATGCGTATCTTTAGGGAAACCGGTCAGTACATGATGAACAACTGTGTTACTGCCAATTGGACGGCCAATGCCGATTTTGATCCTCGGAAACACGTTCGTTCCTAAATGAGAAATCAAACTTTTAATCCCGTTATGTCCACCTGCACTACCTTTTTCGCGTAATCGAATCTTACCGATATCCAAATCTAGATCGTCATAAATAACGATCAAATCCGCTTCTTCTACGCCATAATAAGTCATCAATGGCCCTACAGAACGGCCTGACTCATTCATAAATGTAAGAGGTTTGATCAACATGATTTTTTCTGTCCCTATAAAAAATTCTGCGACATCTGCTTCAAATTGACTTCTATTAAATGTTGCGTTGTATCGATGAGCGATTTCATCTACCGTGATAAAACCGATATTATGTTTTGTTTCTTGGTATTTGCTTCCTGGATTACCTAATCCAACGATCATTTTCATCTATTTATTCTTCTCCTTAACAAGGGTTTTTAAGTGCTTTCCTATTCATTCTCCAACACAAAATATCTGGACAGGAGAATCCCTTGCCCAGTTTTTTTCTAATTATACCATAAAACACCTAAATGCCGACGCTTAAAAATTCTTAAAAAAGCCGTAAGCTTCATTTAATTATTTCGTAAATAAGATTGTTGCTCAAATGACAAATAGTGAAATACCGCACATGAAAGAGTTTTCTTATGAAACACCTCGTAAAACTGTATTAATATTAAAAACAAAAAACGTGACAAACCTCACAAATGGTGGTATTATCATTGTGATAAAACAATTAACTGAAAGGAATGGTACACATGACTGCAGCAGTAGGAAATAAAGACCACCAAAAAGTTATTTTAGTTGGAGATGGCGCTGTCGGATCTAGTTATGCATTTGCCTTAGTCACTCAAAATATTGCACAAGAAGTTGGTATTATTGATATAGATACAAAGAAAACAGAAGGAGATGCCGCAGATTTATCTCATGCGTTAGCTTTTACTTCTCCTAAAAAGATTTACGCTGCTACTTACGATGACTGCCATGATGCTGATCTTGTTGTATTAACTGCAGGGGCAGCACAAAAACCTGGCGAAACAAGAATCGATTTAGTTCATAAAAATTTAAAAATCAACAAACAAATCGTTACAGCAATCGTTGATTCTGGTTTTAGCGGAATTTTCTTAGTTGCTGCTAATCCAGTTGATATTTTAACTTATTCTACATGGAAATTCTCAGGATTTCCAAAAGAACGCGTTATCGGTTCAGGAACTTCACTTGATTCTGCCCGTTTCCGCCAAGCAATCGCTGAATTAGTAGATGTAGACGCTCGTAACGTCCACGCTTATATTCTAGGTGAACATGGCGATACTGAATTTCCAGTTTGGTCTCACGCCAATGTTGCTGGTTTACAAATCTATGAATGGGTCAAAAACAATCCTGATGTCGATGAAGAAGCGATGGTTAACTTGTTCTTTAACGTACGAGACGCTGCTTATTCAATCATTGAGAAAAAAGGTGCAACATTCTATGGAATTGCTGCAGCTTTAGCACGAATCACAAAAGCAATTTTAGATGATGAAGATTCTGTCTTCCCACTTTCTGTTTATTTAGATGGTGAGTATGGACAAAACGATATCTACATCGGAGCACCCGCTGTAATCAACCGTCAAGGAATCAAACAAGTTATTGAAATCCCATTGACTGATTCAGAAAAAGATCGTATGAACGCTTCTGCTAATGCATTAAAAGAAGTAATTAAATCCGCTTTTGATAAATTTGAAGCTGAAAATAATTAAAAAAAAGAATCGCTGCCAATTGGTGGCGATTCTTTTTTTTGCGTTAATTATATAAACCATCTGGTTCTTCCTTTGTCACAATGTAAATATTTTTCATTTGAGTATAAGCATCTAGCATTGATTTGTGTGTTTCACGTCCGATTCCAGATTTTTTATACCCGCCAAATGGTGCACCTGCTGGCAATTGATTATATGTGTTGACCCACATCCTACCCGTTCTTACCTTACGAGCTACGCGAATTGCTGTATTGATATTTTGTGAAAAAACAGCACCACCTAAACCATAATCAGATTGATTAGCTAAAGCAATTACTTCTTCTTCTGTTTTAAACTTCATGACCGTTGCGACTGGACCAAATATCTCTTCTTGGGCAATGCACATCATATTATTGGCATCCGCTAATAAGGTCGGTTCTAAAAACGCTCCTTGATCCAATCCGTTTTCGGTGATTTTACGCCCTCCTGTAATTAACGTTGCGCCTTCTTTAGTCCCGATTTCAACATATTTTAAGATATCTTTCAATTGTTTTTCGTTGATTTGAGCACCCATTTGCACGCCATCTTCCCAAGGCAAGCCTACTTTGATGTTCTCGAATTTTTCTTTTAGAGCTGCTACAAATTTATCGTAAATCCCTTCTTGAACAAACACACGAGATCCCGCACAGCAAACTTGCCCTTGATTGAACAGAATACCTAGTTGAACCCCCTCTAATGCACGTTCCCAATTTGCATCATCAAAAATAATATTAGCTGATTTCCCACCTAGTTCTAACGTTGCAGGAATCAATTTATCCGCAGCTGCTTTCGCTACTGTATAACCAACTTCTGTCGAACCTGTAAAGGCCAACTTATCAAACCCTTGATGTTCCAGCATATAATTCCCTGAGTCTGAACCTTTTCCCGTAATTAAATTTACAACGCCTTTAGGCAACACTTGATCAAATAATTTGAATAATTCAAGTAAGCTTAGGGACGTTGTCGAAGAGGGATGAATCACGACTGTATTCCCAGCTGCAATCGCTGGTGCAAGTTTCCATGCGCCCATCAACAAAGGAAAATTCCAAGGAATAATTTGACCAACGACACCGATTGGCTCTTTGATCACAATGGAAAGCGTCTCTTGATCAAACTCTTTCACAGAGCCTTCTTCTCCTCTGATCACTCCTGCAAAATAACGAAAATGATCCGCTGTAGCTGGCACGTCAATCGAGAGCGTTTCACGCAAAGGTTTTCCATTGTCTAACGTTTCAACTAATGCCAAATGCTCTGTATTTGCATCGATCAAATCAGCAATTTTCAACAATAAGTTACTACGTGTCACAACATCTACATCTTTCCACTTTTCGAATGCTACTGTAGCTGCCTCTACCGCCTGATCAACATCTTCGTGTGTCGCATCAATAAATTCAGCTAGTTTTTCTCCATTACTCGGATTGTAGCTGATGATTTTTTGATTTTCTGAACCACTTGTCCATTTCCCGTCAATATACAGTTGATACTCCTTATCCAGCGAGTTACGAATATCGATTGGTCTACTCACTAAAAACAACTCCTTTTCTTTTTTTGGTTACGCTTACATTATAGCCTTAAAAATAAAAAAGTAAATAAAAACTAGAAATATCTCTCTATTTTTCCTCTTTTTCCAAAATTGGTCTATTCAATTTCTGGAAAAAATAGACATAAACAATCACCGTAGACTTGTTTATGTCTATTCATTATTCGTTTCTATATAAAATTCCTTTTTGTGCCAGAGTTGACTCAATCTTGTTAAATGATTCCTCATCTTCACAACGAATGGTATGAAGATGGATCCCACCGGTTAGTTCAGAAAGTAATGCAGCGCTACTTTTCTCATACGATTGAATAAATTCTGTTACTTCTTTTTCCATACGAATGTGTAGGCCACCTGTTAATTCACCATAAATTGGATGTTCAACTATGACATCTATTATCTCACCACCTAAAGAGACAATGGTTAACAATTCCTCTTTTGACTGTTCTGGTGTATGTTGACATGCTATTTTCCGAATGATTCCTTGATGTTCTTTTTCAAGCAGATAGCCTCTAGCCGTTGCAATGATTTCATAACCTGCAGCTCTTAACAGCGCAACATCTCCAACGACGATTTGGCGACTAACCTTAAACTCTTTCGCGAAACGACTGGCACTGATTGGTTTTGTTGCAGATTCCAATTCTACTAGAATTGCTGCTCTTCTTTCCACGCCGTCCATTCAATCCCCTCCTAACACCTTAGTTCATTTTCTTTTGCTGAAAATGTTTTGAGGCATCCATGATTCCTTGGTAGGTTTCTTTGATTACTTCTTTATACGTATCATTTTGGATATATGTATCGATTTTGTTCAATACATCTTGTTCTCTTGTTGTATCTAAAATTTCTTTGTCTGCTGTTTTTTTAATATCAACGATTGCTTCGACTACATTCATGCGCTCTTCTAACAATGCTACAATTTTTTTATCCAAAACATCAATTTTCTCTCTTTCGATCGTCAAAGGCGCACGTTTTTCCTCAAGTTCGATTTCTTTGATGAGCTTCGCTGGATTGCCTCCGATCACACAATTATCTGGAAATGATTTCGTTACAACAGAACCCGCTGCGACTACGACGTTATCCCCTAAAGTCACACCTGGGGTAATGATCACGCCACCACCTAACCAAACATTATCGCCGATCGTAATCGGTTTTCCATACTCCAACCCACTATTGCGTTTAACTGGGTGTAACGGATGGGTCGCTGCATATAATTGAGTGTTAGGACCAAACATGCAGTTATCGCCAATCGTGATTGGGCATATATCTAGAAAAATACTATTGAAATTAGCATAAAAATTTTTCCCAACATGAATATTAAATCCATAATCAAAACTGATTGATGGCTCAATGTAACTGCCTGTTCCTGTTGTTCCAAATGTTTCTTCTACTAATTGACGTCGAATTTGTCTATCTTCTTCTTTGTTGATCAATTTCATTTGTTCTCTCGCAAATTTTCGTGCTGTTGCTAATTCTGGATCACCCGCAAAATAAAGCTCACCATCAATCATTTTTTGTCGCTCTGATTTTATTTTTTCCATATTAAAACTCCTCTATCTATTATTTGAAAAGACCTTCGTTGCATCTTCTTTTAAAAAATAAGCTTCTTTATTTAATTGAACCGTTGTTTCATTGATCACTAGAATTTTCACGGCATCTGATGCGTAATGGATCAAGTCACAAAATGGATGTACTTGAAAACTAGTCCCAACAATAACGACCAATTCAGCATTCGCAACCGCCTCAATCGATACACTGATTGCATTTTGATCTAATCCTTCTTCGTACAAGACGATATTCGGGCGAATTTGCCCACCACACAGTTCATGTCGATCAGACATTAAATAGCTCTCTACTGGAACTGGTTGCCCACACTTTCTACAATAACAATCATATAGATTGCCATGAAAATCAACTAGATTTCGGGTGCCTGCAGCCTTATGAAGTCCATCTATATTTTGAGAAATGACCCATACCTTTTTTTCTTTTTCTAATTCGGCTAATGTTGTATGGATACTATTAGGTTTAGCTTCAGGATGATACAGCGATTGGACAAATGCATAAAATTTCTCCGGCTCGTCTAGCATACATGTTTGACTTAATAAATATTCTGGTTGCTCAATTCCTTTATACATTCCAGTTAATGAACGATAATCCGGTACACCTGAAGCGGTAGAAACACCTGCTCCTGTTAAGAATACGATTTTTTTCGCTTGTTGGATCAGAGTTATCGCATTAGTTTTATCAATTGTTTGCATCGTTTCATCTCCCATTAAATTTATTATAGCGTAAATAAGGAGTAGAGAGAAAACAAAATGAAAAGAAATGCTTTATTTTTCTTTCTAAAAAAACAGATTCCTCATGAAATTATCGGGAAGAAACTCAAGTGAGAAGCTTTTAAGAATGATAGGTTTTTCACTGTCTTTTCATGACAAACAAAAGAGAACGTGATAGAATACATAATGTATAAAAGTGAGGTGAAACTTCGTGGTAGCATTTATTATTTATTGGGCAGCGATTTTAGTCTGCATCGCTTGGGGCGTATTAAGTCTATGGTTTTCGATTTATTATCTTTCACGTAAAGAAAATGGAAATCTATGGGCATTTGCATTCTTCAACGTTCTTGCAGGTATTGTTTTAGCAATTGTTTTAGTTATTTACAAAACGTGGGATTTCGATATTACAACTTATTCAAGCTTGATTTACACAATCTTAGCTTCATACGGCGTCTTAACGATCTTACAAGCCATTTTAGGCCGCGAACCAAAAGAAGCTGCAAAAGCTTAATATTCCTTTGTTGATAATCAAAAGAGCCTGAAACATAACTCAAAAAGTTATGTTTCAGGCTCTTTTCTATTTATTTTCAATAATAAAATGCGTGCGCCTTTTATTTTTCTAATTGTTTGATTGCTTTTCTAACTTCTTCAAGTACCTCTTCTTCTGGTTCAACTTCTAACAATTCATTTAAGACATCCAACCATTTTTCTGAGTCTTTATTGCCTAATTTTCCAATTGCCCAGACAGCTGTCCCTCTAATCACAGGACGTACATCTTCTGTTGCACATCTGTGAATCTCTGGCAACGCACTGCGATCGCCTAAATTAGCTAATGCGATCAAGGCATTTCGTTGCAATGGCTTTTTTCCTCGCCATGATCCTGAAAGATGTCCAAATGTTTCTTTGAATTCTTTATTGGAGATACTGAGCATGGGTTTTAGCTTAGGATAAACTGTATCAACTTCTGGTTCCATTTCCTTATGAAAATGAAAATCTTTTCCTTTATTATATGGGCAAACAAGCTGACAAATATCACAGCCATAGATGACATTATGCATTTTTTTTCGATATTCTTCTGGCATCATCCCTTTTGTTTGTGTTTGATATGATAGACATTTTTTAGCGTTCATACTACCATTCCCTAAAAGCGCTTGGGTCGGGCAAGCCGTTACACAACGGGTACAATCCCCACAACCAAAAGGAACAGGTTTATCTACTTCAAAATCAATGTTTGTTACGATTTCTCCCAGATAGACAAATGAACCAAATTCTTCTGTGATCAATAAGCCATTTCTACCAATAAATCCTAGTCCTGCTCGTTGAGCTACCGCTACATCCACTAATTCTCCAGTATCGACTTGAGGAGCAAAACGCCATTCTTGTGTTTCTTCAAGATCTTTAGCTTGGGATTGAATAAAGTCGATCAGTTTAGCTAAACGATCACGAAGCACATCGTGATAATCGATTCCCCAAGAAGCACGAGCAAACATTCCTCTTTTTTCATCTCGAGGTACTTTTCCTTCAATTTTAGTTGGGTAGGCTAACGCAATTGAAATAATTGTTTTTGGGTTTTCAAATGTCTTTTCTGGATAGATCCGTTCTTCAATAACTTGATGTTCAAACCCAGAGTTAAAGCCACGTTCCTTTTGTTCTATCAATGATTCTTCTAATTCATAAAACGGAGCAGCCGAAGCAAACCCGATTTTATCGATGCCTAAACGCTTACTCTCCGCTATAATTTTTTGCTTCAATGTCATGATTGATACTCCTTATTTTAAAAGCTGAATGGGCTTGGTTTCTTCGATTTCCCCAACAGTCCATTCTATTATAATCCACCAGTAAATAGCTTTCCATCTTTTCCACTTCAAAATTAAATTTCAGATAATATTATTTTTTTAATCATTTATCCACTATTTAAAAAAAGAGGAAAACGCCTTAGAAACAGCACATACAGCATCTTTTTCATAAAAATTAATGTTTTTTTAAATAATAAATACATTTATTATTTATAATTATGATAAAATGATTTACAATACTGTTTTTATACTACGTTAACACACATCATTTTTTAATCTTGGAGGAAACACATATGAAAAAAAGATCTAACGCACCATTACATAGGAGAAAGAAGAGCCATACCTTTATGTTACTTGCTCTTTTAGCGCCCACTTTACTTTTCTCATCTCTTGTTTTTGCTGAAGACAACACTGCTACTGAACAAAGTATGTCTTCTGAAGCTCAAGAAAGTACGGAAACAACCGAATCAACGCTGGAATCGTCTACAACAATGGAAAGTTCCAGTACTGAAGAATCAGCGACAACTGCTCTATCGGTCGAAAGCGAAACAACTCCTTCTACATTAGATTCCACAACTATTGTAGAAGCAGATTCTGTGACACCCACTCCTAAAGCCGCTACTGTGGTTATCGCAGACCCACTTTTAAAACAAGCTATTTTAACGACTCTTGGCTTACCAGCTGGTAGCGAATTAACGCAAGCAGATATGGAACGCCTCACATCGCTTTCACTTAGTTCCGCTCAGATCGTTAGCCTTTCCGGACTAGAAAATGCGCTTAATTTAGATTCTATTTTTCTGAATGGAACGACTGGTATCACTGATTTTAGTCCGTTGGAACAACTTTCGTCTTTGACTTATGTTACGCTGCAAACGAAGAGTTTAACTAGCGCTAACTTCCCAGATTTAAGCAAAAGTACAGGGATCACAAATCTTAGTTTAGGTTCTACCAGTATCGACAACAATGTGTTACCTAAAATCGCTCAGCTCACTTCATTATCACGTCTTTACCTAGATTCAAATATGGGGATTACGACTCTTGAACCTTTAAAAGCTTTACCTAATCTAAGATCTCTTTCTGCACAATTTTGTGGCATTATAGATTTTACGGTTATCAATGACTTCCCAATGCTCAGTGATCTAGCCGCCTTTGGGCAAAATACTGGGCGAAATGATTTACCTACAACGATTGGTCGTTCTGCATTGTCTTATGATTTTGACCAACAAAGTCTATTTATTCCATTTTCATTAATGCCGAATAGACTGACAAATTTCGATAATTATGTGCCGCCATTTTCAACATCAAATTCTGCAAGTAACACCTATCTTGATTTCAACGGGACACAATTACCTGCAAATCGTCTACAAATTACAGATTTAGGTATCACGATTTCTGGTGTTTCAGAAGATGAGTTGAAAAATCTGGCTAATTTTAAATACAATGCACGTTTGAATAATCCAGCTGGCTCTTATGCCCAACCGGCAGGTTTTACATTTTATGCTATTTCATCTGGTACTTATTTACACCAGTTTAATGTCGTTGACGACGGTAAACCTGTAACGGTCAATTATCAAGATATCGCTGGAAATGAATTGAAGCTTAGTGAAGAGCGTCAAGGTCTAGTAGGACAATCTTTTGAGATTCAGGCCCCTGACATTTTAGGTTATGAACTACACCAAACAATCGGCAATCCAACAGGTACTTTTTCTGACCAAGAACAAACCGTAACGTTTGTTTATAAAGAGATAGCAAAAGAAGTTAAAGGAACCGTTAGCGTGAATTATGTGGACACAAATAACGTTCCGCTTCGAGCAGCTATCGACAAAACTGAAATTGTTGGAACTCCTTTTACAACCGAGCAATTAGTCTTCAAAGGCTACACTTTTAAAGAAGTACAAGGAAATACGACTGGTTTCTATACTGAAAAAAAACAGAGTGTAACGTACATTTATACCAAAGATGAAAATAAAACCGATCCGACTACATCGACGGATTCGTCCATCCCACCATCTGATACAACAACAGATACAACGGACACTACAACGTCTAGTTCTGAAAGCAACACTCAGAATTCTAGTGGATCCGTTCAAAAAGATGCGCCTAAAAATAGCCAACCACCTAGGGCAGGAACGAAAAGTAACTTATCTGCTAAAAAGAGATTACCTGCCACAGGAGAACAATCGAACTACGCCTGGTTCGTCCTTGGAACCCTTCTTATTGGATTTGTTCATTATCGCTATATTTTAAAAAAAGTAAAACAAGATAAATAAGTATTTTGCAACTAAAAAGCCAAGAGGAGACGAAAGGACTATACTACCTTCGTTTCCTCTTAGCTTTTTTTAGTTGTCCAAACGTACAATACTAAAATCACTTCCTGCAACTTCCGTTAAAAGGACCGCTAACGATGACTTTTCCGATCATATGCCCTGTTTCCACATCTGCTGTAGCTTTTTTCAAATTTTTAGCATTGATTCCACTCTTGTACACTTTCCCAATAGTTGCTTTTATTTTCCAAGTTTCAACAAGCTCAGTGATATGAGCAAGCGCTTCTCCCTGTGTTTCAATATGATAATCAAGGTCTGTTTTTGCAAACATATATTCCCAATCGAAACTGACAGATTTATTCTTCAAAGCGCTAATTTTTAAAGGTTCATCAAAACCAACAATCGTTCCAACGTGACCAAAAGGATTGATCAATTCTGCAATGACCTCAAAATAAGGCTTGATATTGAATAAAACAGCGATATAATCTACATTTTTTACACCTAGTTTTTCTAAATTCTTTTTAAGATCTTGATGGTAATCAAGTGGATAGTCAACGCCATTTTCTTTTACCCAATCAAAATTTTTGGGACTAGCAGTAGCATACACTGTCATTCCTGACCAATGGGCAAGTTGATTTAAAATCGATCCTACACCACCCGCACCGTTGATCACTAAAATCGTTTTCCCTTGATTAGCATTCTCTTTTGGGATAAGAGCAAATTTTTCAAACAATAATTCATAAGCGGTCAATGATGTTAAAGGTAATGTCGCAGCTTCTTCGTTAGTTAAATTTTTAGGAGCGAACGCGGCGATTCTTTCATCAACTAATTGAAATTCTTGATTGCTCCCAGCCCGTTTGGTGGTTCCTGCATAAAAAACACGATCCCCTATCGAAAATTTTTTTACATTCTTCCCAATTGCCATCACTTTTCCAACACCATCAAACCCTAAAACCTGCATCTCTTTTGTTCGTTTGGCTGTTTGTCTTAATTTTGTATCGACAGGATTTATGGAAACAGCCTCTACTTTTACAAGAATGTCGTGCTGATCAGGCACTGGAATCGTATTTTGTGCATCAATAAAGCTACATTCCTCTTCAATAGGTAACCCTTCAAAAAAACCGACGACGCTCATTTGATTGTTTTCCAGCATCTGTTCTTTCCTCCCTTTCATTCTTTATTAGTAGTATGAACCAAATAGTTTAAGATTAACATTTATTTGTCTTACAAAAAAAACTGACAATCGTCTGAAACACTATGTTAAGAAAAGCTTAGGATACCTTGCACAGAGCTATCGTTATCTATACAATAAAATAAACACACACGATCTAGCTTTATGCACGTTTAAATCCCCAGCTAGACTTTAAACGAAGGAGATTACACAGTATGCTTGAATCAGCACATCAAAAGATTACTTTACTGATCGATGAGATGGAGAAAGTTATTTTAGGAAAACGTGACGTTCTCCAATTAACTGTGACCGCTTTTCTAGCAGGTGGTCATGTTTTATTTGAAGATATTCCAGGTGTTGGAAAAACAATGATGGTTAAAACATTAGCAAAAGCAACTCATGGAACGTTTAATAGAATTCAGTTTACACCTGATCTATTACCTAGCGATATATTAGGCGTTTCGATTTACAATACTACTTCTCAATCATTTGAATTTCATCAAGGTCCTATTTTCACAACCGTTTTATTAGCAGATGAAATCAATCGCACTACCCCTAGAACGCAGGCCGCTTTATTAGAAGCTATGTCTGAAAATCATGTAACGATCGATAACCAAACATATCCTTTAAATCAACATTTTTTTGTCTTAGCAACGCAAAATCCGCTAGATTATGAAGGGACATACCCTTTACCCGAAGCGCAACTAGATCGTTTTTTATTTAAACTTCATGTTGGCTACCCAGAATTTTCAGATGAACTAAATTTAATTTTAAACCAAACTGGAAACGAATTGAATCAGATAAGGCAAATTTTGAGTTCATCTGATATTAGCCAGTTAAAACGAATTGTCGATGATGTTTACGTTGATGCTGCAGTTGCTAGATATGCGTTGCAATTAGTCCATGCCACTCGAAATCACGATAGAATCGCACTAGGAATCAGTCCTAGAGGCTCGATTTCATTCATTAGGGCTGCAAAGGCTTTTGCTTTGACCGAAGGCAGAAATTACGTTACGCCGAGCGATCTACAACTCATTTTACCTGCAACATTTGGCCATCGGCTTCTTCTAAAAGGTGGACATCCCACTTCTACTGAAAATGTACAGGTTATTTTGGATCAACTCCTTACACGCGTACCTGTTCCCGTTAGGAAATAGCGATGAAAGGATACGTTAGCACTAACCTAATACGAGCATTCCGATTTGCACTTTTTTATAGCAGTATTTTCTTGTATACGATTGTCTTTAATAATCCAACTGGTTGGGCACTATTTTTCTTTTTGACGTTCCTATTGTTGGCTGATCTTATCTTATTAGCTCCGTCTTTAAAAAAAATTCAAGTTCATTCATCGGAGCATACACTTTACGAAGTAAATCGCCAACATAAGATTAAATTAGAAATTTTCCGTTATCGTCCAACACTCCTTAGAATTCCGATGCTAACCATAACTTTAGCTGAAAATGTTTCTGTACAAAAACAGGTTTTACCTCTTTATTCAGGCCAAAGCAAACAACTCGTTTTTAACTGGCAGCCTACTAAAAGAGGCGTCTTTGAACAACTTCCATTGATTTTAGTCGGTTCAGATGTATTTCAATTATTTTCTAAACAAAAGACCCTCTTTGTAACCGGTCCTTTTGTCATTTTACCTATGTTACAGCTGGATTTAGCTGAACAAGTGTACCAACATTTACTAGCGGCTAGTCCTAATTTTACTGCTCCTTTTGGCGATCAGACTTTTACTGTTCGGAATTTCCGTAACTATAATACAGGAGATCCACTTAATTCTGTAGACTGGAAACAATCTGGCAAACGGAATGAACTGATTATCAAGGAATTTGAACACGAAACGAAAACAAACACTCATTTTTTATTTTATGGACTATCTGATGAGAAATTCGAAGAACTGCTCTCTCTTTATTATTCACTTATTCATTTGGTTGAGAAGCGATTATCCTTTGAAGAAACTATTCTAGCTACTATTCCTGATTCTACCTCAAAAGAAATTCAGCTAGCACTAATGACGCCATTACGAAAAGAGTGTCCGTTACCTACTTTTTCAAATAAAAAACTAGTGATTTTTGCGCCAAAAAAAACCGAGTATCTTGAAATGCAATTGACTAGTCTACAGAAAAAGAATGACATCTTTTTGTTCACGTTTGAGGGCGAAATGATCTGCTTGCATTGGAAAGATCAAGTAACCGTCATTAAAAAAGGAGGGCCTATTCTTGAAAAGTAGACTAAAAGAAAAATGGCTTTTTACCTTGCTTAGTTTTTTTATCGTCGTAACGGCTAGCCTCCCTTTTTTAAGTGTATATGCATTCCCTAAAAGCAATACCTTTTTCTTTATTGGTATGTTGGCATTGATTTGTTTTATGACCGTATTGATCCAAAGGTACTTGATTGTTTTGCCGTTGTATGTGATTAGTTACTTGTTCACACTCTATTATTATTTCCCTTTTGAGCGCCCGTTTGGGTTTACTTGGATTGGCGTATTTGCCCAAAGACTTCTGCAGACATATGCAAAAATGTTTAGTGGTGAAATCAATTATTTACCGGACTTTTTCGCTTTGTCCATTATTTTATTTTTACTGATTCTATTATGCGTCCTTTTTATTCGTTATGAACGTTGGGCCCTTGGTTCTCTGCTCCTGATTGGCTACTTGCTCATGTTGGCGGTTTTTAATCAGCTGAATTTAAGTATTCCGGTTATTTTGATCAGCAGTTTCGCTCTTCTTTTTTATAGCTTGAAACAGATACCGACGACACTTACACCTAAAAAGAAGAGTGCATTTGTTCTATTGAGTAGCTTCATACTATTTTTGATTGCAGGTATATCATCTCTTTTTCCACTCATGATTCCTCAACCAAAAAACTTTTTACTTACTCAATCTGCAAGCGTTCGTCACTACATGAATAAGCAAGGACTGTATCGCCAAATTGAAGAGTATGGTTCCAGCACTGCTTCTAAAACAGGCTTTAGCGAAAATGATGCCCAATTAGGCGGCCCAATAAACGATGATCAAACGATCCTTTTTACAGCGAAACAGACGAGCGACCATTATTGGCGTGTTGAAACTAAGAATCATTATACTGGAAAAGGTTGGACAAATACTTCTGAAATTGTTACTCATTCTGAAGAGCAAACCTTGTCCATTTCAACAAATCCAGAATACCAAGGGGCTTTAGCACCTGAAACAACCATTACTTTGACCTTTCGTTCGCCTAAAGAGTATCTGCCGTATCCTTATGGAAATACTGCTATTTCTTTTGATGAAATTGGACGAACTGAGCAAATCAAAGAAAAACAACGGTTCACGCTTTTAGATTCGCCAACATCCTTCAATTTTACCTGGCAGAAACCTATTTTTGCACAAGAGAGTTTGGCACAAGTTCCTTATACATTTTCTCAAGACAAACAGAACATTTTCGTTCCTGTTACTACACCTAAACGAGTTGAAGAACTTGCTCGCTCATTGACTGAAAATGAAGAAACTTTATATGGAAAAGTCACAGCGATAGAACGTTACCTTAAACAAAATGGTGGGTATCGATATTCAAAAACAGATACCCCTTATACGCCACAAACAAAAGATTATGTTGATTATTTTCTTTTTGAATCTAAAGTTGGTTATTGCGATAACTTTTCCAGTGCGATGACGGTTTTACTACGTTCCATTGGCATTCCTACTCGCTGGGCAAAAGGATTCTCTTCTGGCGAAGTAACAGGCGGGAAAAATACCAACTATCAAGAATACACCATTAAAAATAGTGATGCGCATTCTTGGCCTGAAGTTTATTTTGAAGGATATGGCTGGATTCCTTTTGAACCTACGCCTAGTTTCACCAATACAGTTAGTCAACCTGAAACAACCACTACGTCTACATCGAATAGCCAATCAGAAACGACAACGGAAACAATATCATCTTCTGAAATGAAGAATACCAGCGAAACAACTGCTAGTAGCGTAGCAACTCAAAAGAAAGAGGAAACTTCTCGTTCGACACTTTCTCAATGGCTTCCTATCTTACGTAATGTTGCGCTTGTTTTATTCACTATTTCATTAGTAGTTATTGGTTTCTTTCTAAAAAAATACTTTTTCTTGCTGCGTTTTAGGCTTCATTTGATTCTTTATCCGAAACAATTTTCTAAAGCCTATCGTTTACTATTGCGCAAAGCAGAACAACTATTAGTGCGCCAGATAGACGAACCACTAAATGAGTATGCCAAACGTTTTGAGGCTAATTATATTGCGTTTCACGGCAGCTTTATCCAACTAACAGTATTATACGAACAAGCTTTGTACGGTGGTATTCCTCCTGAAGAGGAAGGTCTTACAGAATTATTGACACATACCGCCCGACTGTTAACGGATTTGAAAAAAAGGTCCCCTTCATCATAAAAAAGAGCAACGTCTAAATGAGCCGACCCCAAAAAATTAGACTTTTGGGGGTCACTACATAAAGACGTTGCTCTTTTTTAGCCAAACCACTGCTTGAATTGATACGTATGAAACGGCTGTTCACAAGCATTTCCGAAAGCTAAATGCATTTCTCCTTTGCCTAAATCAAAAACCATCGAAGCTAACGATTTTGATAATGGATGCTCCGGTGACGGATGATTACAGACGCTTTTCGGGAAATTCCGATGATTCGCCAAAAACTGTTTCCCTAAGTTGACATCGATGATACCATAATTTTCATTGACAATGGCTTCCATTGCTTCAAAACGAGAATGGGATGTTTTAGAACCACCCATTTCTGGTTCTTCGGCCGTAATGCTATTATGATTGGCATGAATCATCACATCGGATGGATCATGTTCGTAAATCTTGTTTGGAAAACACTCAAAACTCGCAATTCCTTCCCTTGAATGAGATAAACTAAATTGATTCGGTACCGCGTGAGGAATGCTGTAAAGATAGTCGCGAGCTTCTTTCAAACTTTTTTTATTGATCAACTCTCTAATAATTCCAGCTGTGGGAATTCCCTCTTTACGCTGTCCATTATCAATATATGTCCACATAACTGCTAGACCATAATTGTTCATGCCCATATAAGCTGGGATACCAGGGTGGCTATAAATCAGGGATTCAAAATCAGATTCATCCTCTATATGGTGAACAACACAATCAACCTCAGAGCGATATTCATCAAGTCGCTCATCATTGGTTTGCCCACAGATCACAGAACCATCAGAGGTAGCATTTCCTTTTACTGCAAATGACGTACATTTGTCACTGATCAATTCATCAAAAAATGAACGTTCATACACAGTGTATAGATATAAAATTTCCTGAAAAGCCAGCCCGCTCCCTTTTGCGACACCTTGCATTTCGCTAACGACATCTGGTGCAAATTCCTCTGTATAGTCAAGATACATTTGAGCCTTTTTCAACCATTTAGCAATGATTTCAGGGGGATCTTTATAAAATAATTTTTGACTAGATAAATTTGTTTCGATCTGCATTTTTAACACTTCGCCAATCTGCACGCCGCGTTCAAATGCTGATCCTATTACTTTTATATACCGATGAATCATCTAACTCCCACCTTTTCTACTTTCAGTTACTATTCAATAAAGGTCCATTTATAATCATATTCCGGACCAGAAGGTAGGATGCCTTTGATCTTTGGATTACGTAAATGTGCCTCGGCTTTTTGATAGACTGGGCAAACCCCCATCGTATCCATCAACACATTTTCAGCGTCGATCAAGTCACTCCAGCGTGCCTTAGGATCACTAGCATTCGTTGTAGCTGAAGCTTTCAAATACTTATCGAACTCTTTGTTGTTATATTTACCGCTATTATTGATATTGTCTGATGCAAATAGTTCTAAAAATACGCTTGGATCATCATATTCTGCACCCCAACCTACTAAAATCATATCAAATTCACCTTTGTTGCCACGTTCTAACCGAACTGAAAGAGGTACTGACGAAACGTCGACAGTAACGCCTTTCAACGTCCCTTGAATTGCACCTTGCATGTATTCTACCACTTTTTTAGCAGAATCGGCATCAGATGAAAGCAAATTGATTTTTAAGGTTTCAATTCCTAATTCTGATTTTGCTTTATCCCAATATTCTTTGGCTTTTTCTGGATCATATTTCAGGTGGTTACCAGAATCTTTCACAAAATCAGCTTCTGTTTCAGGATTGAACGACATATTTTTCGGCACTAGACCTGTCGCTGCAATCGATCCATCACCTAAGACTTGGTCCACGAGAGTTTGACGATCTAACGCATAAGAAATCGCCTTTCTGACATTCTCATTTTGGAATTCTTTTTTTGTTTGGTTATATTCTACATAGGTAGCATTTGACATCTCTTGTGAGAAAAATGCTGGATCCTCTACCATTTGTTGCGCTAATTCACCCGTTACGACAATATCGTCTGTTTGGCCATCTTGAAATAAATTCAAGGCAGTTGCATCCTCTTTTACTACATCAAAATTAATTTTGTTCATTGTAACATTTTCTTGATCCCAATAGTGATCATTTTTTACGTAACTCCATTTTGTATCTGTTCCTGCACCTTCAAAATCACTAAGCACAAATGGACCATTATAAACCATATCATCACTTGAACTAGCATATTTTTCGCCACTTTCAGTGATGGTTTTTTCATTTTGCGGGAAAAATGGTGGTAAGGACAACAAAGACTCAATGTAAGGAACTGGCGATTCCAATGTCACCTGCAGTTCATGATCGTTTATTGCTTTTACCCCTAATTCCTTAGCTGGTACTTTACCATCCATAATCGCTTGATAGTTTTTGATGGATTCAAATAAATACGCAACTTCTGATGCTGTTTTCGGCTCAACAGTTCGTTGCCAACCGTAAACATAATCATTTGCGACAACAGGTTCTCCGTTTGACCAAACCGCTTCTTTTCGTAATTTAAAGGTATACGTTAAGCCATCTTCACTGACCTTTGGTGGTTCTGCAGCTCCAGCGGGCGTTAATTTTCCTTCTTTATCCGCACGAAATAATCCTTCACTGGTATTTTTCAATACACCCCACCCTACAACATCGTTTGTGACAGATGCATCAATGGATGGTATTTCTTGTTTTGCTACAACCGAAAATGTCTGCTCGTTGTCCGTTCCTTTTTGGCCAGCTTCGTCAGTTTTTTCTTTATTAGTACCACATCCACTCAATAAAACCATGAAACTTGTCGCAACTAATAAATTCCCTAATTTTGTATTCCTCATTTTAGTAACCTCCTATATACTCAAAATCTATTGAAACAGCAATACTTTTATTATCATAACATAAAAATAATCGTTTTCTAATCGGATTCACGTTATTTTTTTATTAAATGTTTTATTTATAAAAAAATATATTCTACATCTATTTGGCAGTTCTCCCCCTTGCATCCTCCTTTCAGATATGTAAAAATGAGTTACTTGAATATAGAAGTAAACAAAGGAGTTAATGATGAAAAAATTAGCTATTATCGGCGGTGGCATCATTGGTTTGACCTTAGCCAATTATATTGATTTAACTAAATATAGCGTGACTGTTTTTGACAATCCAGTCGGACAAGCTACTAAAGCTAGCGCTGGGATCATCTCACCTTGGTTGTCAAAACGTCGCAATAAAAAATGGTACCAATTAGCTAAGGACGGTGCAGCCTTTTATCCTAAATTGGTGCAAGATTTTACTTTACCCAAAAGTGTCTATCAGCAAACAGGCACGTTGATTCTTAGAAAAGATGGCGAACTCGAATCTTTGATGGATCTAGCGTATGAACGAAAACAGACTGCCCCTGAGATTGGCACTATTCAATTATTAAACGCAGAGCAAGTCGCAGAAAAACTGCCTTTATTAAAAGCACAACCAGCGGTATTTATCTCCGGTGGCGGAAAATTAGACGGTGCTAGTTATTTAGAAACATTGAGACAACGGGCACTAGTAAAAAATATCACGTTAAAAACTGGCTCCGTTCAGCTCAGTAAAACAGAAAAACTGTGGTCCATTCACACCCCTAGTAACATTGAACAATTTGATGCTATCGCTTTATGTGCGGGGCCTGGACTCCCTGCATTATTAGAACCTCTCGGCTATGTCACAGATATCCGAGCACAAAAAGGACAATTACTAGCCTTTGATACACCTTTCAAAAAAAGTGGCACTTGGCCTGTCGCAATGTTGGATGGAGAAAGTGATTTGATTCCTTTTGAAGATGGTCAAATTCTAGTTGGTGCAACCCATGAAAATGATGGCGGGTTTGATTTAACACCGACCAAGGAAGCATTCTCTCTACTAGAACATAAAACAAGTTCTTTCCTGGCTGAATCAACTCTTTTTAAAGACTATCCCGCTTCTTATCGTGTAGGGACACGCGCCTATACATCAGATTTTGCTCCTTTTTTTAACTGCTTACCCGATGAACCGACAGCTGTTGTCGCTAGTGGATTAGGCTCTTCTGGACTGACAACGGGCCCTTATATCGGCTTTCTTTTAGCAACTTATTTCAATGAAGGGAAAACAGCATGGGATCTGTATCAAAAACCGATTGAAACGTATCTGTCAAAATAAAAAAAGAGGCTGAGATATAACTCATAGAGTTATATCTCAGCCTCAAGCATTCTAAATAGACGGTGAAAGCAGACGTACATTCCTCTTGTTGATGTTAGGCAGGTCCTGCTTGGTTCTTCGTGTTAAACACTTCTGTCCTTTTTTTAGTTTACTTTATTCGCCTCTGTAACAAAGGTTGCCATTTCATGGTACAAGGTTGCTTTGATTTCGTTCAACTCTTGTTCAACCAATTTTTTTTCACTTACCAATTGTCTTCCGTTCACCCAAACAGAATCAACATTACTTGCATTCGCTGAGTATACGATCGCTGAATATGGATCAAAAATTGGGAACATGTTTACTGACTCCGTTTCAATCAAGGTCAAATCAGCCTTTTTGCCGACCGTAATCGAACCAACTTGATCTGCTAAACCTAACGTTTCAGCACCACCGATTGTTGCTAAACGGACAATTTCTTTTGCAGGAAATAGTGAGCGGTCTTGGTTATACGTTTTATGAACATTCGCAAAGAGCCGCATTTGACTAAATAAGTCTAGCGTATTCCCGCTACTTGGTCCATCTGTGCCTAAACCTGTTAAGATATTTTTTTCAAGCATTTGCTTGATTGGCGCGACTCCTTTTGCTGATTTTGTATTCGCTCCGATGCAATGAGCAACGCGAGCTTTGCCTTTTGAATTTACAAGAATGTCTAAATCATGTTCAGTTGCAAAAATACAATGGGCTAAGATAAAATCACGCTCAAAATACCCTAATGTTTGGAGAAATTCTATCGGTGTTTGATTGTACTTTTCTTGAAATTCAGTTATTTCATACGTCATCTCGGATACATGCATCGTGATTGGTGCATTGTATTTTTCACTAAGTGACACTATTTTTTTTAGCATTTCTACATTATTTGTATTAGGAGCATGTGGTGCGATGATTGGCGTTATTAATGGATCATTTTGCCATTGTTCAAGAAAGCTTTCGCAATACGCATAACCACCAGATGGCGTTGGACTATCACAAGTTGGCATATCAATAATCGTTTCACCAACAAGCGCACGAATCCCCATTTTCTTACAACTTTTTGCTACTTCGTCTTCAAAATAATACATATCACAAAACGACGTTACACCACTTAATAACATTTCTGCGATCGCATAGTTGCTACTGGCCTTTACTAATTCTTTGGTCATATATTGCTCTAAAGGAAATAAAAATCTGCGTAGTCTATCGGGGACATCATCTCCCAAAGAACGGAATGGAATCATTCCTGCATGTGTATGAGTATTGATCATTCCAGGAATCAGCAAACCATTTTTCCCATCAATCACTTTATCAACATCGAGCGTCAATGAATTGAGTTCGGAAACAGAACCAATTTTGGTGATACACTCTTCTTCAATCACTAGATAACCATCTTTAATTTCTGAATAGTTTTCATCCATTGAAAGGATATGAACGTTTCTAATCAGTGTTTTCATTCAGCAACTCTCCATCTTCTGGAAAAATCAAGGGATAAAATTCTTGGGTCTTCGTATTCATCATACCCTTATCTGTAACTTTGATTGCCGGTGAAACAGGAAGAGATAATGTAGAAAAGGACATGATTTCATTCATATTCTTATAGCCTAATGCTTGCATACTGGCACGCACTTTTTGCAAATCTCCACCTAATTCTTCAATAGGTGCTTGGGATAAGATCCCCCCAATAGGTAGCGGGCATTTCCCTGTGATTTCACCATTTGAAACAACAATATAACCACCTTGAATCTCAACAAGTTCATTTTGAGCTAAAATGATGTCTTCTAATGTATTTCCCATCACCATTACATTATGGTGATCATGAGCCCAAGTCGTTGCAATCGCGCCATTTTCACTGATCGGCTTATCCATCAACGACAAGGAAATATTTCCATTTTTGCCATATCTTTCCATTACAATCAAGAGCGCACAGTCTGCTTCCTGCCATTGTAAAATACCGTTTTTTACAGGTATTTCTTTCGTTATCCGTTCAGTAAATGTACCAACTTCTTGCTTTTGGATCACATTGCAGCGCACACTTTTTTTATCCGTCGCTACTCGAATAAGTAAATCATCTGCTGTCAGCAGCTTACAGTGAACAGATTGTTTATAGCTTGCTGGAAATTGTTCTACAACAGCAGGATATTCGATCTCTGCGCCTTTTTCGTAGACTTTCTTACCTGATTTATAGACTGCATCAAATGTGAAGTCCTTTAAATCGCGCAACAAAATAAAATCAGCGATACGACCAGGTGCTATTTCACCACGGTCATTGAACCCCATTCGTCTTGCTGGCGTATACGTCGTCATGTATATTGCTCTTTCTAGTGGTAAGCCAGCTTTTACAGCCTTTTTCACATTCTCATTTAAATGACCATGGAGCAAATCATCTGCCATTACATCGTCTGTAATAATGCTGGCATACTCATAAAACGCATTGTCTACAATAACACTCATATTTTCAGGTGTGATCGATTTATTTTGAAATTGAATAAACACACCTGCTTCAATTTTTTCTTTTAAAGAGTCTGGAAATTGGTGTGTATGATCCGACGTAATACCGCTAAACAAGAAATCAGCTAACTCTTCATCATAGATTTTCGGACAATGTCCTTCTAAAGGCATCGTTGGTCGCTCTTTTTTGCATAAATCGATAATTTGTTGGATCAATGATTCGGGCTCATAGGCAATTCCTTTAAAATTCATTGCCTCACCTAAACAGATGATTTTAGGATTTTTCAAGAGTTCTGCTACCTCAGCGAGACCAATAATACCACCTGTCGTCTCTAACGCTGGAGTTGTTGATGGGACAGAGGAGGGAATTGCATGAAATATATCCAATTCTGTTTCTGCCTTCATAAATTCATCAAGTCCCTCTAGTCCAAAGACATTTGCCATTTCATGTGCATCTGCAATGACCGTTGTAACACCGTAACGCAACACTGCTTTTGAAAAAATCGTTGGCGTGGTCATTGAACTCTCAATATGCATATGAGCATCAATCAAGCCGGGAATCATGTACTGATTCTCGGCTTTGATGATCGTTTCAGGCGTTAAGTTATTCATCTCTGTATTGCTAATATAGTAAAATTTACCCTCTTTAATTGAGACATTTTTTTTTACAAATGATTGTGTTACTGTTTGGAAAACCCAAACATCTTGGATAATCATATCTACTTTCATACTTATCGCCTTTCTCGTTTTTTATTGATTCATCGTACGGTTCCATTGATCGACCCAGTTAGACAAATTGTCATTGATGAATGAAAAATCAACTGTTTTTGCTCTATCAGCTACTTCACCGTATGTTTTATTTTCCGCTTGTTTTTCATCAAGGGTTACTTTGCTATTCGTTGGACCTTCATTTAATGAAACAGCTTTTATTTTTTGTGATGCTTCACTGATACGTTCATTAACAAATGCATAGGCTAACTCTTTATTTTTAGCATTTTTTGGTACGTTTATCGTATTAAAATTGGCATACGTCCCACTTTTAGGAACAACATATGTCGCCTCTTTAGAAGCACCTTGGATAATATCTACTGCAAAATCAGCAACAACCGCGACCTCGATTTCACCTGATTGGAACATGTTTGCAAGATCTGATGATTTTGAATAGGTTTTTACGACATTGGGTTTTAGTTCTTTCATCGCCTCAAAAGCGGCTTTGCCTTTATCTGTCGTAATATCTACACCTGCATGATCACTTGCTACGTATAACATTAATGGTCCAGCTGTTGTAGAAATATCTGGAACAGAAATTTTACCTTTTAAGTCTGATGACCATAAATCATCCCAGCTTGTGATCTCTTTTCCTACTTTTTCTTTGTCATAAACGATCCCGATACTGTTGACGGCAATCGGAATACCCGCTCCACTTTCGTATACTTCTGTTGCTCCAGAAGTTAATTCTTTGATATTCGGTACTTCCTTTTCAGTTATCTTTTCAAACAGCTCTTCCTTGTTTCCTTGTGTTGCATTCGCTTGTGCTAACTCGATTACATCGATTCCCGCATTTGGATTGTTCAATAATTTTGTATAGCGATCTGCGCTGTTCCCTACTTCTAATGTGACTTTTGCATCGTTTGCTTTTTCAAAAGGTGCAATGATGTCTTTTTTGACAATATCTTCACTCAAGCCAAAAGTCGAAACAACTAATGCTTTGCTGCCGCTTTTGCTTTCTTCTTTAGTATTGGCTTCACTATTTCCGCACGCTGCCATTAAGAAAGTTGTTGCTAAAATACCGATCATTAACTTCTTTTTCATTTTGTTTATATCCCCTTATCCATCTTTTATTTTTCTAAAACAACTAACTTATCGGCTGGAAAAGCCAGATTTATTTTATCACCTGTTTCATAGGTTTGTTCACTGGTTCCATTAACTAAAAGTTCCCCAAGCGGCGTCGTTACTTCATATTGGTAACTCTTCCCTAAGAACGTTCTCACAACCACTGTCCCTTCAACCGTTTCTTGTGTTACTTCTTTCGTAATCTCAATGTCTTCTGGACGAATCGTCGCGACCGTTCCTGTCACACTAGGCTGTGGATTTGTAGTCGTAAACAACTGTCCACTTTGACTTTGATATTGATTTCCCTCTGTTTTAGTCACCTCGAAGAAATTTTCAAAACCGATGAACTGTGCTACAAATTTTGTTTTTGGTAAGCGGTAGATTTTCTCTGGCGAGTCATATTGCTCAATCACACCATTATTCATGATTGCTACTTTATCTGAAATCGAAAAACATTCTTCTTGGTCATGTGTCACGAAGACTGTTGTTATGCCTAATTGTTGTTGAATACGTTTGATTTCGATTCGCATTGCTACTCTTAATTTTGCATCTAAGTTGCTTAATGGTTCATCTAATAGTAATAATTTAGGTTCAATGATCAAGGCACGAGCTAACGCTACACGTTGTCTTTGACCACCAGAAAGTTGTTTCGGGTAACGATCGCCCAGATTTTCTAATCCACAAACTTCAAGCATTTTTTCTACTTTTTCTTTTGTGGTAGCTTTAGATTCTTTCCTTAATTTCAAGCCAAAAGCCACATTTTCAGCAATTGTTAAATGGGGAAAAAGTGCATAGCTTTGAAAGACCATTCCAAAATTGCGTTTATGCACAGGGACTTTAGTCAAATCATCCTTATCCAATTCAAATGTACCATCATTTGGCTTGATTAATCCTGCGATCACTCGAAGCGTGGTTGTTTTCCCACAACCGCTTGGACCAAGTAAGGAGACCAGTTCTCCTTTTTCCATTGAAATGCTTAAATCTTTTAATATATCCTGTTTGCCATCATAGCTGACACGTATCTCTTTTAAATCAACAAAAGTCAAAATTTTCTCCTCTTTCTACCTATAAGTTGGATATTTACAGTTGCTCTCTCTTTTATTTACGCAATTGAAGCTAATCCCAATGTTTTTTCGATCAAAAACATCAAGCCCATCGTCAATAACATGAGCATTACGGAAATAGCAGATACGGTTGGATCATAGTTATATTCCATGTAACTGAGTAAAGAAGTAGGCAACATCGTCACTCCTGGACCAGATAAAAACATCGAAACAGGGACGTTGTTAAAAGAATTTACAAATGCCAACATAAATGCTGCAAAGATCCCTGAAGATACATTTGGTAAAACGATTTGGATAAAAGCTCGCATTTTGGTACAGCCTAATGTCCACGCAACTTCTTCCATAGAATAGTCCAATTGCTCCATACTTGAACCCACTACACGAATGATATAAGGCAAACTAATCAAAAAATGCCCAATCAGTAGCCCTTGAAAAATCGGCAATCCTAATTTGATCACAATATATTGAAACAACGTATACCCAACAACGATCCCTGGAATTACGGTAGGTGATAAAAAGAAACTCTTAATAAAATTTCTCCCTCTAACTGAATAACGGGCAAGTGCATATGAGGCTGGAATCCCAACGATCAATGATAAAACAGTCGCTAACACACCAATCAACAAGCTTAATTTAAAACTGCTCATAAAGGTATCTGATTGCAACGCCTTAACATACCAGTCTAACGTGAATCCTTTGATTGGAAACTGGATAGCTGCTGCTGTTCCAAAAGATGTGACCACAATTAAGCAAAGTGGTAAGAATAAAAATAAGAATACTAGGATCGCAATTAGCGTCATCCCTTTTTGTTTACGCATTGTTTGCCTCTCTCCTATCAACTTTTTTAGCAACCAGATCTAATCCCTTCATGACGATCAAGGTTACACCGATCATGATCAAGGCCAAAACACTTGCTGCTTTCCAATCTCCCAAAGTATTGGCTTTTTGATATAGAAATGTCGACATCATCATCTTCTGATTTCCACCTAATAATTGCGGTGTTGTATAAGCTGTCAATGTCCCAGTAAAAACTAAGATACTTCCAACAATCGTCCCGGGAATAGAAAGTGGCAGCACGACTTTTCGGAAAGCAGTAAACGGGCTTGCACCTAATGTTTCAGCAGCTTCCAGCATTTCTCCTTCAATATTTTCCATAACGCCCACAAGTGTCATGATCATCGTAGGTAAAAAGAGATAAACAGAGCCAATAATAATAGCAAATTCTGTATAAAGTAAATTCAGTGGTTGAGAAACTAAACCTGTTTTCAACAACAACGTATTGATCACGCCTGTTTTCCCTAAAATATTGATCCAAGCAAAACTACGAATCACGGAATTTGTCAGTAAGGGAAACAAGGTCATCGCCATCAAGATGCCACGCCACTTCTTACCCACACCAGCAATATAATACGCCGTTGGAATCCCTAATAAAATTGAAATAAATGTAACGATCAATGATACTCTGATTGTGCGCCAAAAGATCGACATGTTATATTCGTCTTTAAAAAAGTCGAGGTAGCTACTCAATGTTACCCCTTGCTCTGTAAAAATAGTTGGTAAAATACTTGTAACTAAAGGAATCATTAAGAAAAATAGTAATAAAATCATCCCAGGGGCTACGATAAAATACGGAACATTCTTGTTCATCTATACACTCCTCGTTCGTTTTTCCACTGATTCAGTATACTAATTTTGCCTATCAATTTCAATACGTTTTTTCATTTTAATCAATAAATATTCGTGTATTGATCTATAAAAACAAAAAAAAAAATAAAAAAAACAATCTTAAACATTTATAACGAACAAAAAGTCGAATGTCATCATTAAGATTGTTTTTTTCTATTCTTCTTCTTTAGGAAAGAGTAATCTTGCGTTTAGTAAATACTGTTCTTGATATTTTAATGTCAACTCTTTTAAAAACGGGAGTATTTCATCCTGTTCCAAGGTAAAATCGTTGCTCAATTCTTCATACTTTCTCTTTTCTTCCTCTGTGGCTTTTCTCTTAAAGTAGCCCCAAACATGCTGGTATGCATTCAACGCATTCCCTTTGGTGATTGGTTGTGACCACGCATGTTGCAGATAGGCACGGAATTGCTGCTCTTTTCTTTCATCCCAACCATTATCTGAAAACAATGTTCTGATCCCTCTGTAATCTTGTTGGGATTTTGATAAAACTAAATACTTCAAAGAAGCCCATTCTTGTTGTCTTTTTGCGAATACATTCAAAGTATCATCCCTTCCATTGCATCATTTTTGCTATCAATTATTTTTAATTTTTAAAAAATTAAAAAAAAATGAATATAAACATATTTTTTCTTACAGTCTACTCACGGAATTTTATGAATTTTAAAAGAGTAGAAGTTTACAATATATCGTATATATTTTTTCAGTAACTCTAGGTTAAATGAATTTTCTGAATATTAAAAAGAATTGAGGTTATTATTTATGGACGAGCAGCAGTTAGACAAATCATTCTTGGGTCAACCCAAAGGATTGTCTACACTCTTCTTTACTGAGATGTGGGAAAGATTTAGTTACTATGGTATGCGAGCAATTTTACTATACTATATCTACGATACAGTAGCAAATGGTGGATTAGGCTTACCTAAAGAAACTGCTTTAGCCATCATGTCGATTTACGGATCACTCGTTTTTATGTCGAGTATTGTTGGCGGTTGGATTTCTGACCGAGTGTTAGGTGCTAGAAAAACGGTTTTCTTCGGTGGCGCATTCATTATGGTCGGACATATTGTTTTAGCGACACCATTCGGAGTTTCCGCACTATTTCTTTCTATCTTTCTGATTGTCATTGGAACTGGGATGTTAAAACCGAATGTCTCTGGTATGGTCGGACATCTTTATTCAAAAACCGATACACGTCGAGATGCTGGTTTCTCGATCTTTTATATGGGGATCAATATCGGCGCCTTATTAGCTCCATTTGTGGTTGGAACATTAGGGCAAACGTATAACTATCATGTTGGTTTTTCTGTTGCAGCCTTTGGTATGTTTTTCGGCTTATTGCAATATTATTTCCAAGGTAAAAAATCATTATCCACTATTGGCTTAAACCCAACAAATCCGATTGGGGCTGACGAGCGTAAAAAATTCATGCGTTCTTTATTGTTCGCACTTGTTTTTGTCATCGTTCTCTTTGGTGGCGCATTTGCTACCGGACATTTGACTATCGGCTTTTTCATTAACAGTGTGAGCGTCTTAGGAATTTTATTGCCTGTTTATTATTTTATCAAAATGCTGACTTCTAAAAATGTAACGGCTGAAGAAAAACCAAAAGTTCTCGGCTATATCCCTTTGTTTTTAGCTGGTATTGTATTTTGGTCGTTAGAAGAGCAAGGGTCTTCTATTTTAGCTCTATTTGCTAGCGAACGGACAAATGACACATTGTTTGGGTTCTCGATTGCACCTAGTTGGTTTCAATCATTAAATCCGATTTTTGTTGTTGTTTTAACCCCTGTATTCGTAACTTTATGGACAAAATTAGGCAAAAAACAACCTTCAACTGTAGTGAAATTTTCGTTAGGTTTAGTCTTTGCTGGTTTGTCTTTCGTCCTTTTAATGTTACCAGGGTTGCTGTATGGTACAGATACACGCGTGAGTCCTTTATGGTTATTCTTTAGTTTCTTTATTATGATTGTCGGTGAAATGTGTATTTCTCCGGTTGGCTTATCTATTACAACAAAACTTGCACCTAAAGCGTTTGAATCACAAACAGTGGCCATTTGGTTATTAGCCGATGCTGCTTCACAAGCAATCAATGCTCAAATTGCACGTTTTTACACACCCCAAACTGAATCAGCCTACTTCGGAATCGTTGGGATCGTCGCCGTCATTGCAGGTATTCTACTGATTCTTTCTAAGAAACCTATCAAAAAACTAATGGGTTCCATTCATTAAACTAAAACAGTTTCTGCTAACGCCAATAAATTAGGCATTAGCGGAAACTGTTTTTTTAATAGTGAAGTTGTCGTTCTTGTTTCATAATCGTCGCTTTTAATAATAACGGTGCAATGATCGTCGTAGCGATAATCACAATGATCACAGAAGAATAATACTCTTCTGAAAGAAAACTTGATGTCAGCCCTACTTGAGCAATGATCAAAGCCATTTCCCCTCTCGATACCATTCCAGAGCCAATGATCAAAGTAGAAACACCTTTAAAACCAGTCATGCGCGCACCCAATGCCCCACCTAATAATTTAGATAATACGGCAGCAACGGTTAAAACAACAATGAAAAGTAAATGCTTAGACATGCCAGTAAACGTCATATTTAAGCCAATTGATACGAAGAACATTGGAATAAAAACAGTATAGCCAATTGTCTCTAATTTTTCATCTACGCTCTTACGATAATCTGTCTGTGCAATTGCTACGCCTGCAAAAAACGCGCCAATAATAGCGCCCATATCTAACATCTCCGCAAAATAGGCAAAACCTAAACAGATTACTAAGGAAATCGCAGATACAGCCTCAATAGCAATCAGCTTTTTACTTAGGTTCAACAACCACGGCACAAGCCATTTACTTGCTGCAAAGATAACAATAAAGAAAAATACTTTCAATAATAAAACTTCCCACATCGGTAACCCTTCACCAGGCGCAGATCGATTCATCAAACTCAACATCACACCTAAAATCAATACCACAACGATATCATCAACAACTGCTGCACCAAGAATCGTCGCGCCTTCTTCGGTATCGATTTTTTTCAGATCTTTTAATACTTGGACAGAAATACTAACAGATGTCGCACTAAATAAAACACCTAAAAAAATTGAATTTTGGGCAGAAAACTGAAATGCTTCTCCCACACCAAATCCCATCGCAGCTGGGAATAGGATTCCTAAAAGCGCCACAGCTAGCGCTGGTCGCCAATATTTTTTCAGTAGCTCAAGATCACTTTCTAGACCTGCGATAAACATCAAAATGATGACACCGATCTCAGAAAAATAATGCATAAAATCATCTGGTTTGACCCAACCTAACAATGCTGGACCAATTAAAATACCTACCAATAGTTCCCCAATCACAGATGGGATCCCTACTCGATTACAAAAATGTCCCGCAAGTTTTGTAAATAATAAGACAAGACATAATGTTAATAAAAAACCCATATTTCTCTCCCTTTCTACTATAAAATCATCTACATTATTGTACCATGCTTGTTTGCTTTCGTAGCAATAATAGGATTTCTCTGCAAAATAAAAAACGGCTAACAGATCTATTTTTTTCTCTGCCAGCCGTTTCATTTTTAATTATTTTGATGCACGTTTTAAATACGTACCTTCTTGTGTATTGATTTCTAAAGATTCATCCACTTCGATAAAATCAGGAACGTTAACCACTAATCCTGTTTCCATCACAGCAGGCTTACCAGAACCTGAAACGGTTGCCCCTTTGATTGAAGGTTGTGTTTCTTTCACTTTTAAGACAACAGTTGTTGGCAATGTTACACCAATAACTTCTGATCCGTAAAACTGGATTTTTACTTCCATGTTTTCTAAAAGATATTTTAATTCATAATCAATCACAGAGGTTGGAATTTCATATTGTTCGTATGTTTCTAAATCCATGAAGTTGGCTGTATCATCTTGGCTGTATAAGTATTGAACTGGTTTGCTTTCGATAAATGCTTTTTTTACTTTATCATCAGGACGCATCGTTGTATCCGTTGTAGCACCCGTACGAACATCCTTCAATTTCATACGCATTACCGTATTCCCTTTACCTGGTTTGTGGTGGCTTGCATCCATTACGCGGATCAATTTACCATCTTGTTCAAAAGTCATACCTGCTTTAAGATCACTTACTGCTATCATGTTGTTTTCTCCTCTTTCTTTAAGGTTCGATCGCAAAATTTGATCGAAACGTTAGTATCGCGTCCTTATATCTAGGAAACTGCTTAGATTAAAAACGCTTCTTAAAAAAAATCTTCTCACCCATTGTAGCAGATTACTAGCGGATATTCTAGAGAATACGCTATCTGGATCGATTTTTTTGAATGAAAACAAGTCACATACCCAATTTCAGTAAAAAAAGTGTCTGGGGCACAACTCTGCGAGTTATATCCCAGACACCTGGTATCCAAATAAACGATGGGTTCAAATGGTCCTCGATGCTTCGAGGATCGGAGTGAATCGAGGACCGTAGAGGCAGAAGCAACTCCTTCTATCCCAACCACATCATAAATCAACGGATACTGACTTGTTCTTTTTGTACAACTATGGTTCCTAAGCCCTCTTTTACAGCCTTTTCCAGATTATCAAGTGATGTGATCACCGCTTTATTTGCTGGATTTCGTTTAACGAATTGAACTGCTGCTTCAACCTTAGGTAGCATACTGCCTGGGGCAAATTGTCCTTCTTCGATATAGTGCTCAATTTCTGAAATACTGACTGTTTCCAATGCTTTTTGATTCGGTTTATTATAATCCACAAAAACATTTGCTACGCCTGTTAGAATAATCAATGTATCCGCATTGATCAACTCAGCTAATTTTTCTGCTGCTAGATCTTTGTCGATAACGGCTTCAATACCCTCTAATTTGCCTTCTGAACGAATTACTGGAATGCCTCCACCACCGCCAGCAACTGTTACCACGCCATTTTCTATGAGCATTTGAATTGTTTGGCTTTCTTTGATTGCAAAAGGCTTTGGTGATGGTACAACCTTACGAAAACCTCGACCTGAATCTTCCATATACACAGCATCTGTCGTCTGCATTAATTCTTGCGCTTTATCCTCAGTTAAAAATGGACCGATAGGCTTACTCGGATGTGCAAAGCCTTCATCTTCAGGTGATACTTCTACCTGGGTCATGATAGCGGCTACATTTCGCTTTATTTTTTTTTGCTCAAAAGCATTTGTCAACGCATTGACCAGCCAATACCCTATACTTCCCTCTGTCATTGCTACACAAGTATCCAAAGGCATTGCTGGGTTTTCTGTTGATTCTGTTTGAACTTGTTGTAGCAGTAAATTGCCAACTTGTGGACCGTTTCCATGTACGATGACTAACTCCATCTCGTCTGTTAATAAATTAGCTAGTGATTCTGCCGTTTCTTGTACAATTTTTTGTTGTGCAACGGCTGTCGGATCACTTTCCAAAATTGCATTACCACCTAATGCTACAACGACACGTTTCATTTTTCTCCTACTTTCTCCACATCATTCGAATTAAGTTCCGTAAATGTTTGCCACAGCGAATCACACTCTGGGCATCCACCTGTGTGGATCATATCAAGTGGCGATTTATCCGATCCGTCTAAATAATGTCGTAAATGCATATCAGAAAAACCATGCTTCGCAGCATCTTCTCTCGTATTTGAATAATAAACTTTTTTAATACCTGCCCATAAGATGGCGCCTACACACATCGGGCAAGGTTCACATGTTGCATAAATTTCACAATCAGATAAATCCATCGTATCTAATTTTTTACACGCTTCTCTTACCGCGATCATTTCTGCATGCGCCGAAGGATCTGTATCTTTCATCATTGTATTACTGACGGCTACGATCACCTCACCATTTCTAACTAAAGTTGCACCAAACGGCCCGCCAAATTTCTTTTCCATTCCAGCAACCGTTGCATCGGCTGCCATTTTCATATAATCCATTATTTTTCTCCTTTCATCACTTTACTAAGCAAACTGTACACAACAAACGAAAATATCAACCCTGAAAAGAACGCAAAGTCGTTGATTGTTTTCAATAATGAGACAGATTGTAAAAATGCGCCTGACATCGTGATTACAAAACTTGTTGCCAAGGTAATCATTGCCATTTTATTATAACCTGATTTAAACTCACCTGGTTGGCCTTCTTCCACATAAATATCCTCTAAATGGATCACTTGTCTATGTTCAATATAAAAGCTTGCTAACATGATTCCTGCAATCGGGCCAAACATGGACCCGATGAAACTATAAAAATAAAACAAGGTTGAAGCATTTTCCACTAATTTCCACGGTAAAATCAGAGTACCGATAATTGCGGTCAGAACACCTGCCTTTTTTACATCCAAAAATTTAGGGAATAACGATGACATTTGTAACCCTGCAGGGAATAAATTTCCGAATACAACAAATGCTAAAGCGCCCATATTTAAGGCTAAAATTAGAACAAAAACGGCGAAGGTATTGTCGATTTTATCAAATGCATTCACAATATTAAAAATAGGTTCTCCAAAAGCAATTTGTGTTCCAGCAATCAACCCTACACATGTAACCGCAAACAAAATATAAGAAAGAATAAAACCTAACGGTAACCCGATGATCATAGCTTTAGGCGTTTTCGCTTTTTGAGTAAAGTCTCCGATATTCACAATAGGTCCCGCCCAATTTGATACTAAGGCACTGACACACGCAATAAAGACGATTGGACTTGTAGTAGCATTCGCTGGTGAATACGCTAAAATTGGACCAAAACCGCCAGCAATTTGAATGGTCCAAACAGCAGCGCCTATAATAAAGACATAAACGATTGGGGAAGACCAGTTACCGAATTTATCTAACACTTTGGTTCCACCTAAAAATAGCGCAACCGTTACACACCAAACGATCAAGTAACTAAGCATTGTAGGTGCTGCCATCCCAAGGATCGTCATGCCACCACCGATGTTCATGTAGTTAGGAAAAATCCGACTAAACAAAACATCTAAAGATTGAGCGCTTACAACACTTTGCGTCCCAAAAAATACAACGCCTGCGATCAGCCCTCGACATAACGATGGGATGATCGCCCCTTTTACACCAAAGACGGAACGTAACAACATGGGAAATGGCAGTCCATATTTAGCTGACGCCACACCATTCAATACATAGAAAACCGAAACAATCACAGCAGACACCATTACAGCAGCTAACACCTGTTTTGTATTTAATCCTAGCAAGAAAAATCCTGCTACTGTCATATAAGAAAGAATATTGTGAACGGCTCCCATCCAAAGCGTCACGTAATTAAAGGTACCCCAGTTTTTGTCTGCTCCTGTTTTTGGCAATAGCTCCGCCGAATAGGTCGGTGAGTCAGCGATGATTTGTTTTTCTACTGATTCCATTGTATTTTCCTCCAATACATTTCTTTAGTTTTTTACTAACTGAAGTGATTGTGCAAGGTGTTCTGAAAATAATGGATTTTCTGGACTTAGTTGAATCGCTTGTTCCATCGCCTCTGCGGCTTCTTGATGGCGATTCAAACTACGTAAACTGTTTGCCTTATGAAAATAGAAATCAACTCGTTCAGGATAGTCACCCAACAAGTCATCCATCAGTTTGACTGCTGCTTCATGACGGCCTAATTCTCTTAAAAAATTAGATTTATGATAACGATAAAAGAAGCTCTGATCTGTTTTGATTGCGTGATCATACGTTTGAAGCGCTTTGTCTATTTCACCCATCATGCGGTAACTATTTCCTATATAAAAGGCAAATTGCTGATCTTTTTTCCAGCCTTTTTCATAATAAGTGATTGCTGTTTTAAACTCTTTTAATCGTTGGTGTGTATACCCTAAATAATAGAGAACCTCTAAATCAGTTTGATCTTGTGCGTCTAATATTGTTAGAGCTTTTTGTAAGTCTCCATTGTTTAAATAGGCACGTACCTCTTTAAAAATCGGTGCCTCAACTTCTTTTTTTTCTAAGATAGCCAAAAGTCCCTCATCGGCCGTTTCTTTTGCATACATCAAAGCATTTTTGCCAGTGCCATCAACTTGGGCCACATTTGCCTGATGCTGTACCAATTCACGGATCACATCTTGGTATAAAAAACCACTATTTCCTAAAATTACAGCCTCTAATAACGCTGACCAGCCTAAACGATTCACATGATCAACAGGCACTCCTGCAGTCAAACACAATTGAACGGTTCTTAGGTACCCTTTTTCACTTGATGGAAGAAGTGCCGTACCGCCAAAACGATTGACAGATGCTAATTCTGCTCGCCCAGATTGCAGAATCTCATTTAGGATTTCATCAAAACCGTTGGCCGCTGCACAAATAAATGGTGTTAATTGCGTATTATCGCGTTGATTCACATCTGCACCAAACACCAACAATTCTTTCACGATCTCTAATTGATTATGTTGCACTGCAATCATTAGCGGGGAGCGCCCCTCTTCATCCGTTACAGAAACATCACAGCCTTCGTTTAATCGTTGTATAACTTGTTGTGTTTGCCCGGATGTTACTGCCTTTAGCAATGATTGATTTACTTTTACTGTATCCATCGTTTTACTCCTTTCTATTTTTATAGTTGTTCGCTAAATGCAATGATTGCTTTTTCAAAAGCTTCCATTGGCGGATGCGTGATCCCAGCTCCAATCATGCCAATCCCTGCTTCTTTATGCGCAATAGCTGTATTGATGATCGGTAATGTATTGGTTTGAATTACTTTTAAACTATCAATTCCTGATGGAATCCCCATAAAGTCTAACGTTGGAATCGTGATATTAGGATTTTCAGCAGTTGTGATTTCTTGCATTTCTGTCGAAAAACGTAAAGCGTCTTCGATCGTTCCACCAACTAACGCTACGATTGCTGGTGCTGCAGCCATTGCAAAGCCACCAATACCATACGTTTCAGTGATGGCACTATCTCCAATATCAAGACCTGCATCTTCTGGCTTGTACCCTGCAAACATCGGACCGATAACTTTTTGCGATGGACCAACGAACCATGGGTTACCTTCGATACCACTGATATGAATGCCAAAATCTGTACCATTTCTCGCCATTGTTGTAACAACTGTACTATAAGGAATTCCTACAGCTGAATCTAACGCTGCTTTACACATCGCCATCCAAGTTGGACCTGAAAAATAATCACTACTTGCCACAAAATCAAAAACCTCTTTCATTTCTTCGATCGAATGATCTGTTTGAATAATATAAGGAGTCAATGCTTGAATTAGCAGTGTGGTACCCGCATTATTACGATTATGACATTCATCTCCCATGTGTACCGCTTGCGCTAGCATATGTTTTAAATCGATTCCTTCTGTACACAATTTCATTGCATCCCTTAAAATCGGACCAAAAACATCTCTCATCCAAATCAAACGTTCAACTACACTATCATCGTTAGCACCCATTCGCAAGATTTTAGACATTTGCTCACTTAAATTTGTAAATGCCAAATTGCCATATGTTTTATTTTCTACGATGTGCATATACATTGATGCAGAGGTAACACCTGCCATTGATCCAACGCATTGATGTTCATGACAGGGAGAAAAAATGATTTCACCAGAAGCTGCAACCTTTTCAGCATCGTCTAGGTTTTTCGCTAGTCCTTCGAAAACCATTGCGCCTTTAACAGCACCTTTCATTGGGCCATTCATTCTATCCCATGTAATCGGCGGTCCTGCATGTAAAATTGTATTTTTAGTCATCCCTGGCACAACATTGATTGCTTGATCATACCCAATCAAGGAAATTTGAGAAGAAATGATTCGATGAACTGCTTCTTCGTTTGCTTTTTTGATTTTTTCCAAATTCTCTGGCGTTTCAATTTTTTCTAAAGCGGCTAAAATACTTGCTTTCCCTTGTCCTGGCGGGGCCCAATTTAAATACGTCGCTTGTACCTGTTGTTCGATTAATTCTTCTTGAAATGACTCGATCCCAAGATCGATAATGACTGGTTCTTCAGTGAATAATTCAGTTATTTTACTCATTGTTCTGCTCCTTTCACAACAAACTCTCTTGCTAATAATCCAGCATTTTGACTACTGCTAGCGTACGTTGCACCAATTGATGTCAATTTTTCAACTTGCTCATCGATATTTTGTTTATCTAAATCTGTCCCCAGCACATAGCCGATGATTTCTAGATGACGACCATTCGCTGTTGCATGTTCTTTTGCCTCTTTCATCGCAGGTAACATTGCACCAACGGGATCTGGATGCGCTCCATAACCTAGTACAAAATCCATTAGAATCACGCCAACCGTAGGATCCGCCGCCTCTTCTTTAAAACGAGCGATACGATTAGAAGGATCGATCATTGGATGTGGTTTGCCATTCGTGAACTCATCTGCCCCGAAATCAATAAAAGTGTGGGCTTTACTTGGATCGCCGAAATACAAAAGATGTTCTTGATTTGTTGCAATATTGCTATACACATCTGAAAAACGTTCTTTAGCAGTAAACATTGCTTCATCACATAAAGTGCCACCTGTGAATAAACCACGAATGTATTGTTGTTCCGAGTTCAATTTTTCTCGAACTTCATCAATCAAGGGTAAGTTCAAAGGATGGACATCTAATTTATTCTGATCGATCCCTGCTAAAGTAACAGCTCTCAAAGCGGCGGCTTTAGACATTTTTTCAAAGAAAATACCTTCTTCATTTTCTCTAGTTTCACTTCCGATAAACCAAATCACAACAGGTTTTTCCGCTTTTCTGACTCTAGTAAGAATTTTTTCTTCCACAGCTTTTGCTGGTGGCTTAGAAATCAAAACGATCACTTTTGTTTCTTGATCTGCTTCTAAAGCATCGATCGCATCGAGCATCATTTTTCCGCCGACAGCTTCACTCAGGTCACGTCCACCCGTTCCAATCAATTGAGAAATCCCTTCACCAAACTCATGGATGCGCACACTGATTTCTTGACTACCAGTCCCAGACGCTCCAACAACCCCAATACTTCCTTTGCGTACCTTGTTAGCAAAACACAACCCCACATTATTGATAATCGCTGTGCCACAATCAGGGCCCATCATCAGTAATCCTTTTTCATGCGCCAAGTCCTTCAACTCAATTTCTTCTTCTACACTGACATTATCACTGAACATCATCACATGCAGATCATTATTCAACGCTTTTCTAGCCTCACGAGCAGCATATTGACCATTAACTGAAATCACAGCGAGGTTTGCTTCTGGAATGTTCTTTTTCGCGGTTTCGATCGTTGTATACTGTTCTGTAGGTTGATTAGCAGTCTTGGCTTTTTTCTCCGTCATCAATGTTTCGATTTGTTTGATCAGTTCCTGTGAATCCTGTTCTTCTTTTGCATCTAATGCGATAACTAAATCACTCGTTTGCGCTTGCGCAATCTCATCGGTAAACAAACCAACATTTTTCATCACTTCTTTGTTCATCTCTGTTGCCATTGCAATAATTGCTTGATCAACCCCAGCTATTTGATTGGCTTTCGTTGATAAAGCCATTAATGAGACTGAATCAATGTAGGTATTTGGTTGAATTTTAATACTGATTGTCATTTTGGTTCCTCCTTATATATATGTAACAACGTTTCGCTACGCTACACCTTGTACTTTTCAACATCAGTTCATTTTATTCACTGTGTTTCAAAGCAAAAGCGAAGCGGGCTCGTTCAACTCTGACAGGAAAATAGGAAAAATCGATTATGGTGCTCTTTACCACAAACTATTTTTATCTTTTTCCCGAAGGGTTAGCTCGCGTAGCTAGATAACAATAAAAGCGTAACAAATCGTTTAATCCTGTAGAAAATTAGGAAATTGGCATTGAAATGCTCTTTATTTCACTGACAATTTATCTATTTTCCTAAGGATTGATTTGTGCAGCTAGATAACACATGGTAACAACGTTTCACCTGCTACTTTCCATCGTCAATTTTATTCCTGCCAACATCCCTGTCAGGATATCTCCACCAGATGTTGAACCAATTTCCAGTACATCAATCATTTTTCTTTTCAGAAGACTATCACTTTCGCCGTAAAATAATTCATTTAAAAATAATCCGAGCCGTTCTCTAGCTACGCCTTTGATTGCCCAATCTAATGCAGAATAACTAATGATATTCGTCCTTTTTTTTAGTTCATTTCGGTTATTGTCCAGCCATTGCTTTAAAGAATGATATGGATAATTTACCGTCGTAAAAATAAGTGCGAGTCCTACTAAAAAATCATCGCCGGATGGTGTTAAGCCCGGGCCTAATCCAATTACACGATTCAACTGTTTCATCGCTTGAAACAACTGTTTTTCCTTCAAATGTACTAATAGTTGTTCCGATTCTTGTAAAAGCATTACATGGATCATTTTCTCGTAAGTCGTAGCCTGTGTTTTGTTTAATAAATAGCCTCCAGTATTTCCTAATTGCATCATCCACTCATTTACTTGAGCTACACGGTTACGGACTCTGAAATACGCTTGTTTTTTTGGAAATTCAATTTGTGGGTATCGCCATTCACTTGCACTTTGAATCGTAACGGCAACTGTTTTTCCGATTATCAACTGATCCTTCCGAGAATAAACAGGTGTTTTAACAGTGATTTTCGGCCCCTTATTAAATAATCCTCTCACCCTCAAAGTATTGGGCGCATTATCCAATTCCTCTGACGCTATCGTATACAATTCTCCAGAATCAGAAATAATATTTATCGTCCGGTTGAACGCACTGTGAATTTCTCCTTTCCACGACTTTTCTTGGATTTCATGCAAGAAATTTCCAGCTCCAGATAGGGATTGGTACGTAAGCATCTTACTCACTTCCTCACTGATTGATCTTCTTTACACTATTCAATTTACATTAAGAAAGCCTTTTCAAAAAGAGATAAAATAGCTGAATATTTTCTTTTTCAGTTGTACACTTTAACCAATTGCCGTATAGTTGATGTATTAACCTCACGAACTAGAAAGATGGTGTATTATGTTAACGGTCAAAAGCTTCTTACAGCTTGCTCCATTCAAAACGTTCCAATTAGTCGCTGGAGCAAATGGTCTTACAAATGAAATTACTGGTGTGAATATCCTAGACAATCCAGATGCTTCCGATTGGTTGTCGGCTGGAGAATTGTTGATTACTTCAGGCTATTTTTTTAGTGAAAATGAAGAAATCCAACGCCGATTTATTCAACGTTTTAAAGAAATCAACTGTTCGGCGATTTGTATCAAGCCACATATTTACTTGAAAGAAATTCCAAAATCTATACGTGATTTAGCTGATGAACTCGCTTTACCAATCATTGAAATCCCTTATGGAATTGCCTTTTCAAAGATTATGAATATTGTTATGGCTGAAATTTCTGGTCGAATGAATGAGTTGAATCAAGCCTCATTAGATATTCATTCCCAGTTTTTTGAAATTTCTTTACATGGTGGTGGAATGACAAAAATCGCTGCTGGTTTAGCCGAAATGGTGAACAATCCAGTTGTATTAGTGGATACAGAGTGGTCGGTGAATGCTGTGAGTGACGAAAAACAACCGTTGATTCAAGCAACTATTGAAAAAACAGGGAATACGTTTCGCTTCCCTGTTCAAACTTTTACCGATTTACCAACAGACTTTGAGCGGATCCAAAAACCAATTACGCGTGGGATTTTTGTTGAAAAACAAGAACATCCTTGCGTGATCATGCCCGTTTATTTTGATACGATCCATTATGGATTTATTTTGGTTTATCAAACTCAGCGTCCGTTAACTGACCTTGATTATGTTGCCTTAGAAAATGGTTCAATGGCATTTGCACTAGAGCAAATGCGCCTTTTTGAGATTGAACGAACAGAAAACCGTATTCGCCGTGATTTCTTCGATCAATTGTTATCTGGACAAATTAAAGATGTGGAGGCTTTAGCTGCTTACGATACGACAATCGATCCAAGCTTGAACTATACAGTGTTGATTTTATCGATTCAATCATTTGGTCAAACTTCTACCTCTTTGATGCAAAAGAAACAATCAGAAGATCGCTTGATGAAAAGCTTGTTGTCCTCACTCACAACGTATACGACGAATCGGTTCTCTCATCTTCATCTATTCAGTCGTAAAAATCAGCTTGTCATGCTTTTGGGAACTGACCGTACTTTAAGTTCTGTAAAAACCCATAACGAAGTGTCTGATACAGCCGAACGGATCCGCATGTATTTGGAACAACAAGGGCACTCTGAACGAGAGATTTTCTGTACGATTGGTTCAACTTTGCCTATCTTTGAATTGGCTCAAAGTTTTGAAGAAGCAAAAAAAGTCATCCAATTGCTTGAAGGTGACTTAAAAGAAGAGAAAATTTATTTTTTTAATGATTTTTACTTTGATTCCTTTTTAGTTGATTCCATTTCAAAAGAACAAGGAAAAAAATTCTACGCACACTATTTAAATACATTATTGACCTATGATCAAGAGAATAACACACATTTCACTCCGACATTAAAAGCGTACTTGGCTCATCATTTAAATATCGCTACGACGTCAAGAGCGTTATTTATCCATCGAAATACGTTGCTTTATCGGATTGAAAAGATCAAAAGCCTAATACCTGTGGATTTAGAGCAAGAAAAAAATACTTTCGCCTTGCAATTGGCGTTGAAATTATATGAATTGCATCATTAAAATAAACAAAAAAGCCGAAACATTTTGTTAGTTTCGACTTTTTTGTTTATTTATTTATCTACCTACGATAAACGTCAATTCACATTCACAAACTTTTTTATCTTCAACAAAAGCTGTCGCTTTTCCAATTCCTACATAATCTCTGATTTTTACGATTTCAAAATGTAATTTCAATACATCACCAGGAACAACTTTTTGACGGAATTTGGCTTTATTGATCCCACCGATATACGCTGTTTCGCCGTTAAATTGTTCCATTTTTAAAATCAAGATCGACCCAACTTGTGCCAATGCTTCAATAATTAGAACACCTGGCATTGTTGGATTTCCAGGGAAATGTCCTTGGAAAAATTCTTCATTGATCGTAACGTTTTTGGTCGCGATAATTTTTTTCTCTGGAATAATTTCATCCACATAGTCGATAAAGCAAATTGGGTAACGGTTTGGAATCATTTCCATAATTTCTGTTGCATTCATTAATCTTGTCATTGTTAGTTTTCCTCCCATTTCTTCATACAAATAACGCCATTGTGTCCGCCAAAGCCAAACGAATTGCTGATTGCATAGTCTGCTTGTACAGGACGTGAGCCTGCTGTTACATAATCTAAATCACATTCAGGGTCTTCTACTTGATAGCCAACTGTTGGATGTGCAACACCTTCTTGTAACGTTTTCACACAAGCAATTGCTTCAATTCCTCCAGCCGCTCCTAAGAGATGACCTGTCATACTTTTCGTGCTCGAAATTGGAATATCGTAGGCACGTTCACCAAAGACACGTTTTAAAGCTGCGGTTTCGGCCGCATCATTTGCTGGTGTTGATGTCCCATGTGCATTGACATAGCCTACAGCAGAAGCATCAATCGACGCTTCAGCTAGAGCCAATTCAATAGCATCTGCCGCTCCACTACCATCTTTTAGCGGCGCTGTCATATGACTAGCATCGCAATTACTACCGTATCCTACGATCTCACCTAAGATCGTAGCTCCACGTTTTTGCGCATGCTCAAGTTCTTCTAGCATCAACATGCCCGCACCTTCACCCATCACAAATCCATGGCGTTCTTTATCAAACGGAATCGACGCTCTTGTTGGATCTTCTGTTGTATTCAACGCACTCAACGCAGCAAACCCAGCAATTCCGATTTCACAGATTGTCGCTTCGGTTCCACCTGTGATCATCATATCCGCCAAGCCATATTTAATTGTGCGGAATGCTTCACCAATTGCGTTTGTCGCAGATGCACAAGCAGTTACGATTGTTTGAGAAGGTCCTTTTGCACCTAATTTGATTGAAATATTTCCTGAAGCCATATTTGCGATCACCATTGGTACAAAGAATGGCGTCACACGTTTAGCACCTTTTTTATCCATAACTCTTACTTGGTCTTGTAAGGTCGTCATCCCGCCGATACCACTACCAACGATTACGCCAAAGCGCTTTGGATCGATTGTTTCTTGCGTTAAGCCACTCATATTCCATGCTTCCATTGCAGCGACTAAACCATATTGTGAAAATAGATCCATCCGTTTTTGTTCCTTACGATCAAGAACTTCACTCGGGTCAAAATCTTTTACTTCACCTGCAAGTGCTACACCTGTATCTTCAGAATCAAACTTCGTGATTTTAGCGATTCCTAATTTCCCATTGACTAAATTTTGCCAATACTCTTTTACCGTATTTCCTAAAGGAGTCACTGCTCCCATTCCTGTTATTACAACTCGTTTCATCGTGCACCTCCACTATTGTTTTGACTATCAAATTAAAAAAAACTTGCGTAAACACCACTTTTTTGTTTAAATTTAAGTAAAATAGTTTGACTTTCAAAGTATTTTAGTTAATAATTCAGACATCCGATAAAATGTCTGTACAGGTGTTGTTTATTCGTTAGAGAAATTTTTTATCTTTCTCAACACAGATAATACCAGTTGCAATTTTATCCGTCAACTTAAATAAAATCAGATCGTACGATTTTGTTAAGATGTGAGACCTTTTTCACACACTAAAAATAATTTTAAAAGGGGAAAAATCCATATGTTTTTAAAAAATAAAAAAATCGTCGTAATGGGCGTAGCAAACAAGAGAAGTATCGCTTGGGGATGTGCCAAAGCATTAAAAGAACAAGGTGCAGATATTATTTATACTTACCAAAACGAACGCATGAAAAAGCAATTATTAAAATTAGCTGAACCTACAGATTTACTTGTTGAATGTGATGTGGCATCTGACGACTCGATTGCACAAGCTTTCCAAACGATTCAAGAAAAATATGAAAAAATCGATGGCCTAGTCCATGCAATTGCATTTGCCAACAAAGAAGAACTAGATGGAAATGTCAGTGATATCAGTCGTTCAGGTTTTCTATTAGCGCAAGACATCAGTAGTTACTCATTGTTAGCTGTTGCACATCATGCTAAGCCAATGCTAAATCCAGGCGCTGGTATCGTAACGATGACATACCTAGGTTCTGAAAGAGCCATTCCAAACTACAACATGATGGGCATCGCTAAGGCGTCTTTAGAGACAGCCGTAAAATATTTAGCTTATGAATTTGCTGCTGATAAAATCCGTGTGAATGGCATCTCAGCAGGTGCAATCAAAACACTTGCTGTCACAGGCGTAAAAGATTACGATCAATTGATCAAAATTTCCGAAGGCCGTACGCCAGATAAAGCTGGTGTAACGATCGAAGAAGTAGGGAATACGTGTGCCTTTTTAGTCAGTGAATTAGCTGCTGGTATCGTAGGGGATATTATTTATGTGGATAAGGGCGTTCACCTTACGTAAAAAACTAGAAAAAGAAGCTGAGATAGACGATTGGGCGTTTTATCTCAGCCTCACTTTTCATAGAAACTGTTTTACATTCATTTAAATAAGTTTTTGTAGATACGCTCGATTTACTTGAAGCATAAGTTGTAGATCGAAATAGTAATAGGGTAGTTGCTGAACCAATGTTATTGCCAATGAACTCAATATGTGTGTCGCACTCAGTGTTACAACCAACTGTAGCCACGTATTACTTAGAAATGCATAGTTATTTACCAAACTTGCTGTCCACAAAATGCACAGTGGGTGAATGAAAAAATAATACTTACCTAATTCTCTCAAACGCTTTACATCGATTTTCCTATCTACTTTTATAAACAAACTCCAACAAAAAAGACAACTAGTAAACGGAATTAACATCCACATGAAATTCTTATCAATTCCAACGTTCGCATAAACCACACTACCTTCTATTATTAACAATAACCCCATCACCGCTAGAAGCCTACTCAGATACTTCTGAAGACGAATGATTTTCTCTTGATGATCCCATAAGAAAAAACCCACTGCTACAAATATCAATGCGAAAAATAAACCATTACGCGTAGTGATAAAGTTACTTAAATACTGATCAAAAAAATTTCTCAACTGTTCATTTTCAATATAGGCATAATACGTTTCTAGTGTACCAAATCCATATGTTATCCCTGCAAGTACAAACAGTAAGCCATACCCTGTCTTTTTAAGTAGCCACTGAACACAAACAATGCCAAAAATCATAGCTGGAATATACCATAGATGATAATACGTTCCTGTATAAAAGAAACCTACTATTAAGGCAACTGGATACAGCATTGGGTCAAGAGAATAATTTTGTTGGATCCACATAAAGCCTACTGGCAAATAGAGCAAGCTCCAAAATAAATACGATTTCCCTAACGATTTGATATAGTGTTTTATGTAATCTGGTGATTGATTCTGTCCTTTTCTAACAAAGTAACTTGTAGAAATCAAAAAGTATGGAACCGCAAATCGACAAAATACATTCTTAAATAAATGATTGATTGCCGGATCTTGAAAAATTCTTTCACAATGGAAGCAAATCACTAAAATTGCTGCTGCATATTTAACTAAATCAATGCCTTGAGTACTTATTTTTTTTTCTTTAACCACCCTATCAATAGTTCCCACCCTCATAACACCCCTACTTCTCAATGTTTTTCTCTTGTTTTTATTATAACAAAGTCTATTTTATGATATATCAGTACTGAGGCTGATTTTTTAATACTACTTGAGGTTTGACATCGCTTAAATGATTCAAAAAAAAAACACCTTTCTATTTATTATGTATAGTTGCATTTTGTTCCTTGATTGCCTCTCAAACTCTCTATTTCTATCTAGAATTTGGAATATCAAGAATGGTATAATAACAAATGGTTTTAAAATTAAGGAGGATGTTTGTTATGAAAGAACACTTGAAGGTTGCAAAAAAAGAAATGAAAGACAATGTTAGGCCGTACCAAGTATATGGATACTATTTGGGCATTCCAATCATTGTTATTGCTGTATTTATTTTGTCTTTTTTAGGAATAGATCTAAACTCAGTCGGCGTGATTATCTTTGTGTTTACGATTTTAGCACATATTGGTGTACGTAAATTAACACTTGTATCTAAAAGAAAATATGTGGCCCCAATAATCATGTATGTCGCAGAAGCAATTGGCTTTCTCATTGGTATCTTAATGATTTCTGAAATCTATAGTGGAGGAACAGGGGATGTATCTTTGGGTCTAATGGGCTTGATTGTCTTCCCTCTTGAAATTGTAGCTATTATTTTCTTTTTTCTTACTGCGAACGATATAAAAAAAGCATATCCAACGATGAAAGAAGATTCAACAAAGGCTCGTGAAGACTATTTAACTATAAAAAGGAATAGCTAAACTTTTTTCAAAATAGAGTCGAAACTATAGTGTTCTATAAAATCAAAAGTGATCTTGTGCTACTGCAGCAAGATCACTTTTTTTAGACTAAGCTTACATAAATAAAAAAGTGACGGTACACACCGGCTCTTTTCTAAACTATATGATTCACTTTGAATTGCTGTAGAATAAGGGAATGTTTTTTGCATCATTGCGAATTGCGGCAACTGCCTCTTCTTCATTGGATAAGTTTAAAGCTTTTTGGAATGTTTTATCTACGTTGAGTTTTACGTTCTTAAATTTTTCATGATGCCAAATCACATAGGCGATTTTTAAAGATTCTACCCAAAAAGAATACGTTTGGTCTTTGGTCACAATATCGATCAATGTCACAAAGTTACCGCCAACATTCCGAAAATATTTACCAAATTGTAGCTTTATCTCCAAAACATCTTGAAGTGAAAATTCAACGATTGGTTTTTCTATTGGAGTATTTACAACCCATTCAAATTTCCCGATTTGATCAATTGAGACCTTCTCGCCATTAAAGTTGCATAAACAATTAGCATACCCCATTAATTTAGAAAAAGTAGCGTGCGGCAAAATGTTCTCTTCAATTTTCACAAATGTGTTCACTCGCTGCCCCGCTAGAATCAGTGGTTCGATATCTGGTGCATAGGCACTATAAAATACTGCATTGTTCTTTTTTTCTTTCTCTTGATCCATAGGCATTTGCCTTCTTTCTTTTCCTCTGAACAAGTTTTCAAAAAAACTAGGCTTTTTACGTCCGATTAGAACATCTGCACTGATATTGAAATAATCGCAAAGTCTTATAATATTTTCAACATCTGGAAGACTTTTTCCTAACTCCCATTTGGAAATTGTTTGCCGGGAGATAGACAAGTAATCTGCTAGTTCTTGTTGAGACACCCCTTGCTCCTGACGGAATTTTTTTAGTTGTTTCCCCATTTCTACAGTCACTATAGTCCACCTACTTTCTAGCGTCCAGCATCTTTAGCGCATAAATACGTTGCTTTCCTTTATTATACAATAGGGAGGCATGCAACGATACATTGCTCCTTTATTTAACAGTCTTTTCAGCAAAAAAATATAACTAGGTTTATTCGCTAAAACAAACCTAGTTATATTTTTGGGGTTACTATGATTGAACAATTTTTTTTGCTAGCTGAAATTGTGTGAGTTGTATGCTCATACCGATTTTTTCAAGTACAGCATATTCAGACGTTTCCTTATCAAAATTGGTTACTTTGATGCTATCACTGTTTTCTTGCTCTTTTAAAGTAGTTAGGATGTTCTCTACTAAGAATACGTCTCGTTGCTCAAATAAATGGAGTTGTTTTAGGATCAAGTTTTTGCTAGAAGATTCATCCACCACATTAAAACTGATCGAACCAATTTTAGCTGACTCTTGGTAAATAGTATAGTTTTTATCAGAAAAAATACAGCGGTTTTGCCAAGGTGTCCATTTATTTTCATTCACTACTTGCTCTTTTGGTGCGATAGGTTGAAAGTGAATCTTACTTTTTTTATTTGTCGTAGGGGGTAACACAACCTCCCCAACGACTAACTCATTTATAGTTTGAAACCCTTTAGTTTGATATAAATGTTTCGCCCGTTCATTGGCTTCAAGCACTTCGAGGAGTAAATGCTCACAGTGATGTTCTTTTGCCATCTGTTCAGCGTAGTTCATCAATTTGGAGGCAACTTTGTTTTGGCGATATTTCGGAACTACAGCCATTCCACCGACCCACATCACTTTTATATTTCGAAAAGTCTGTACACCTAACAAGATAATACCCGCAAATTCACCATTGATTGAATAGAGAACAGAAAGTTTTTTGGACAGTTTTAATGATTGGATTCTTTGCTCTAAGCCTTTTTGATCGACATTGATCGGTAATAGGTAATCGCTAAATCCTTGATTCCATGTATCGACTACTTGTTGAAAATTAGCTTCTTCAATTGTTGTGAACATTTAGTTCTCCTTTGAATTTTAATTTGTTCTTTTAACTATAAACTAAATTAGAAAAATTCATAGGGTTTAGACACAATGAAGTTATTAATAGCGGAAGAAGTTTATCTGAGCGTTCAATATGAAAGACTTCTTTCTTTTGTGTAGCTAATTAGCACTTTAACATTCCACTTTTGAACATCAAAATTCAGTGTAGAAGTTGTTGCGTTTTTACCTTGGGAATTTCTTGTCTGGTCCACTAAAATTCATAGAGATGGTCGTTTTACATCCAGTCAACAGCCTCAGCGTTCACCTCACTGCTTCAGAAGATGTTTATCCGCAATGGTATATACTTGATCTGCGATTGGTGAATAAAACTCTTCATCATTTGAAACGAGCAAAATACTGCCTCTAAACGTTTTTAAAGCATCTTGTAGGGATTTTCTCGAATCCACATCTAAATGATTGGTTGGCTCATCTAAAATCAGGAAATTGCTTGGTTGCATCGTTAGGTCACATAATTTCACTTTTGATTGTTCCCCACCGCTTAGCATATAAATATTTTTTGAAGCAGTTTCTCGTTTCAAGCCACACTTAGCCAACTCTCGCCGAACATCTTCATACGTAAGTTTCGTGTATTTATTGGCTAGCGCTTCGATCGGTGTCCAATCAGTATTTTCCCACTCTATATCTTGTGAATGGTATCCTGGAACAACCTGTGGTGAAAAATGTGTTTTTCCAGAAATCGCTGGCACTATTGATAGAAGCGTTTTTATCAGTGTTGATTTTCCTAAACCATCTGCACCAGTGAGTACTATTTTTTCGCCTTTTTTCACTTGTAAATCACGTACAGTCAGTACCGGTTCCTTGTCCCCTACTATTAGTTCGTCAATCGTCAAAACATTGGGTGAACTTTGGGGCATCAGTTTAAAAGAAAAATTAGATTTTATCTTTTTCTCTGGTTCTTTCAAACGATCCATTTTCTCCAAATGCTTTCTTCTACCTTGCGCCATTTTGGTTTTGATCCCTGCAATATTTTTCTGAATGAAGGCTTCTGTTTCTTTGATTTTTCGTTGTTGGGCTACAAATTGACTTTGATAGGCTTCGGCTAAGTGCGCTTTTTGTTTCAAAAAATCAGTGTAGTTGCTATGGTATTTTTTGATCGAACCAAAATCAATATCACAGATACAGGTTGCAATGTTACTTAAAAATTCTGTATCATGGGAAACGATGATAAATGCATTCTCAAATGCGTTTAGATAATCTGTCAGCCATTCGATATGTTCTTGGTCTAAATAGTTGGTTGGCTCATCTAAAATTAAGACAGATGGTTTTTCCAATAGTAATTTAGCCAAGATGACCTTGATTTGATCCCCACGATTTAATGCAGCTAATGTTTGATCAGCATCACTGATGCCAAGCCCTGTGATTGCTTTGCTGATATCATTTTCAACTTCATAAAATCCCTTCATTTCCAAATTTTCTTGATAGGTTGCCGCTCTTGTTAACAATTGGTCATCGCCCGTTTCACCATATGTCTCATAAAGTTTCAACATTTCTTGTTCTGTGGCAAATAATTCTTGATAAGCTGATCTTAAAAATTCGTTGATCGTCAGCGATTGATCCATATCCACATATTGGTCTAAATATCCTAATGTAGCAGCTGGATTCCATATGATTGCTCCTGCATCGGGTAAAACGTTCCCTAAAAGCATCTTCAACAAGGTACTTTTTCCTGCACCATTTTTACCGACGATGCCCATATGTTCGTGACTTCTTAACGTAAATGAACTGTTTTCATAAAGCTGTTTATCAGGTACTGCATAAGTTAAATCTTTGACTTGTAATAATTCCATTTTAATTTCCTCTTTCATGTGGTTTCCTAGATTTTTACTAAAGAACATACAAAAAAGACCCATAGACAAAATGTCTAGGGCCTTTTAATCTATATATCCTTCAGTAAATAAGCAGACTAAATACATAGCAAATAGATGCTATTTTTTTAGTATACAAAATTTACTGATGAATAAGAAAAGCTCATAAGCTTTCCGATTAAGCTCCATACAACACTTCATCAAACATAAGTTGTAGGGAGCTAAGAGTTGAAATATATAATACGTACATTTGAAACACCTTCCTCAAAGGTACTCTACCATTTTGAAGAAAAATAGTCAAATTCAGATATTAGCCACTTGATTTTAGACTTGCATCGTTTTAAATCGACACAAATAACTATATAATAGAGAAAATAACTAAATCAAAGAAGGAGGCACGGAGATGACGCAATTACCAAGTATCGGTAAACCCGCTAAACATGCACTTGAAGCAATCGGCATTACTACCCTTGAACAAGTGAGCACATTAGATAAAGCATCTCTTTTAAAAATACATGGCGTGGGTCCTAAAGCACTAACGATTTTAGAAAAAGCTTTGAAAGATCAGAATTTAGCTTTTCAATTGCCTTCTAGTGATGATACTGTTCCCCAAACAAACTTCGCTGTAATCGGTTCATTAAATTGCGATAACGCACCAAAAAGAAAAATAATTCGAGATTATTTAATCGCTGCCGCTTCTGGAAATCTGCCTTTATTAAACACCATCCTTTCTGACTCTTTTTATTGGATCGTGCCAGGGAAACAACCATTAGAAGGAAAAGATCTGTTTATAAAAATGATCCTCAAAGAACAAAAAGAGCTTAGTACTTTAGAAATAAAATCGATTCTAACACACGGAAAAGAAGGAGCAGCACATGGTATCCTAACAACAAAAACAGGTGATAAAGTTTATTTTTCAGCTATCTTTCGCTTTAAAAACCATCAAAAAAATGCCCCTATTTCCGAAATAACCTCTTTTATCATCCAGTAAATATTAAGTACTATACGATTTTCGTAATCCGTTGCTTTTAAGAATTTCAATGAACGAGCCTATCACTCAGAGTTTGCTTGTGTCACTGTCATAGTATTCAAATAATTTTGGTTTAAATAAAGTATTGATTTCTAATTTGGCTAAGTCCTTCTTTTCATCTTCGGCAAAACTAAACAAGACTGGTAACGTTTGCTCATTTAAATAAGATAAGTCCAACTGATCCAGCTTTATTTTTGCTGGCTCTATTTTGGTCTTTGAGGCTAAGTTGTATCCCCAATCGCCAAAGGAAGGAACATAAAGATGATACGGTACAACATAGGGAAACTCTTCTTTTAAGGTCTTGTTGATACACCAAAATGCATTTCCTGTGAACAATGGACTGTTTGATTGGGTGACCATGATGCCCTCTTCAGTCAAACTTCGGTTGACCAAACGGTAAAAACTCGTTGTGTATAATTTATTCAAGGATTCATTGTTTGGATCAGGTAAATCAGCGATCACGACCTGATATTGTTCTTTATTCTTCTCTAAAAAAGTAAACGCATCTTCATAAACCAATTCAACCTTTGGGTTATCCAACGACTGTTCATTCAACTTTGAAATCTCCGGATTTGTCCGGCAAAGTTCAACCATTTCTTCATCTAAATCAACAAGCGTAATTTTTTCTATAGATGAATATTTTAATAATTCTCGCGCAGCTAAACCGTCCCCTGCTCCAAGTAACAAGACCTTTTTCGGCTGACCTGTTAATCCAACAGGAATATGGACTAGCGCTTCATGGTATCTTTTTTCATCGATTGAAGAAAACTGTGTATTTCCATCTAAAAAGACTCGTAAATCATCTTTATGTTTCGTTACAACGATTTTTTGATATAAGGTTTGTTTAGAAAAAATAACTTGATCTTCGTACAAGCCACCTTCTAAAAAATTAGTCAAACGATTGCCAAAAAAGATGAAAGAAACAATCACAATAAGCGATGCGACGATAACCGTTTTAAGACTTTTCTTCCATTTTAGGTGCGCATCATATTTAAAAACAATCACGCTTGCCGCTAAAATATTCAAGATCCCTGTAATAAAGGCTACTGTGATATAGCCAAATTGAGGTAATAATAACAGCGGAAATGCCAATGATCCTAGCAGACCACCGATATAATCAAACGCAAAAAGATTCGCCAACTCATCTTTCAATACTTTATCGTGCTGTTCGATGATTCTTACTAACAAAGGAATCTCTAAACCCACAAAAAATCCAATCCCAAACGTTAATCCATACATCACGATTGAATAGATATCTGTATAAATATAACAAAGAAATAAAATAATACTTGAAAAACTCCCTAACAATCCAACAATGACCTCTAAACTAGCAAAATAATCAAATAAGTGCTGATGAATAAACTTCGAACCATAACTTCCTACTCCCATCGCAAATAAATAAATTCCGATGGTCAATGAAAATTGCACTACACTATTTCCTAATAAATAGGACCCTAGACTCCCTATGATCAATTCGTAGATCATTGAACACCCTGAAATAATCAGTGTGGTAAACAACAACGGACGTATCTTAAACTCTATTTTTTCCCCATGATGTTCTTCTAGCACGCGATATCCCTCCCCTTTTGACTACTTTTCAAATAATGATTATCGCTAAGAATAAATTTACCCCTCGTCATCTTTTATCCCTCGCTTAACCGTTTTAAGAGTGAGTGATGTTGGTTGATAATAGGTTGCTAGTTCTTCTACAACTTTTTTTGAGTCTGCCTTTCCACACGTAAAAACATCAATAAAGATTGCATGATGTTCTGGATAAGTATGAATCGATAAATGAGACTCTTTCAATAATGCAAATAACGTATACCCACCATTTGCAAATGTAGCAGCCTCTTGTTTGATTACATGGGCATGCCCCTTTAAACAAGCTTTATTCACAACCGTTTCTATTTCATGTTGATCAAATAACGGAATAGTTACCCCGTAAAATTCCGCTAAAACGTGTGTACCACTAAACTCATGTTGCTGTATCTTATTTACCAAAACCTGTCCCTCCGCCATCTTGCTTTCTTGCATTGATACTATTTTGTCTCGCCGAAGCAACGACCCCGCTGTAATGCGTTGTATCGATCGAACGTTCTACCGATCCATCTGAATAATTTTTGGGTTGTTGCGTTGTTCCTTGGTTATTCCCCCAATTTCGACTATTCACATAAAATGAACGCAAACGGCTATGATTGGCTGCATGGTATGAACTGTAACTATTTTGATAATCTTTATTAGGAAAAATCTGAATATAGGTTTCTTGATCTTCTCCTATATAAACCAAAACTGTTTCCTTTTTCGTCTGGATCATTTTTTCCCCTTGTTCAATATTTTCTTTATCCGTCGTTACATATAATATCCGTTCAGGATCTAGTTCTATTAAGTTTTCACAGGTTTGATCCACAGTTAAATCACTTTTATAAATTGTTGATTTAGTCTTACTAGGGTCTTTAAACGTAACATTTGTCACTTCTTCGTACATCGCTGATTCTCGCATTTGCTTTTCTATCGTAGCTTGTGGAAAATGGATGAGACCTTCTGATAAAGCAAAGAAAAAAAGGATAACGAGTCCAATCAAACTGATCAGCATCGTTTTTTTGACTTTTTCTTTTTTCCAAAATGGTGGATCGACATATTCTAATAACTCAAATTCAGCATCATGCAGTATCCGACCGAAAGAGTATTCAATACCATCCGACCATTGCTCTTTTGATAAGATCTCTTTTTTTTCATTCGTAAAATCTGTAAATCTGACTTTTTCATTCGGGTCAAAATCAACATCCCCAGCTGAACGGGTGACGATTGCGGTTCCTGTTTCTTCAATATTGTAGGTTTTGTTCTTATATTTCACTTGGGAGCCTGTCGTATTCAATGAAACTTGTTTGTTTCCAATTGTTTTGAATAGACTAAGTACGTATTTATCCCCTTGAGGCTCTACAACTAGCCAAGCTTCTTGTTTACCAGACTTTGGTAATAATCTGTATTCAATCCAAGAATAGCTCCCTTGGTGATAATTGGCCCACCCAACAACTTTATAAATTGTTCTGCCAATTGCTATTTCCTGCCCATTTTTGAGTTTTTTTAGTGTGGATAGCTCGACTTTCCTTTTTTCAGTTCGACTGCTTTCGGTGATTTCTCCATGGTATTCTACTTGGGAAGCAGAAATGATTTTCCCACTACTATACTCTGACTCATCTGACCATTTTTCATAGCTTAATAATTTCAGTTCATTCGTCTGAGCATAAAATTCTTTAAACGTCACTCGTTCGTTACGTTCAGCATCTACCTCACCTTCGACTGCAATCACTGTTGCCGTTCCAGACTCTGCTAATGTATATTTCTCATTTTCATACTCTGGTGTACTCAAACTAAAAAAAGCTTCTATTCCTTGAAACAAACTGTAACGTTCTGCTGGATTATCTTTATCAATACTCAACCACTTGATTTCTTGATTTTCTCCAACCAATTTGAATTCGCGCCAGTAATAATTCCCTTGTTGAAATTCAATGACTCCGGTAATTTTATAGCGTATCGCTTCTACCGTTACCTCTTCCCCAACCAACATGTCATAATTCATTTTATTCACCGTATTTCTCCTTTATTTTTATCCATTCCTCTTTAGTTTATCATAAGAACAAGGTGAGAAAAATATGCAATCTAGAATGAAGTATTTAAATTTTTTCGCTACGTTTCTTCCTATCTAGTGATGACGATAGTACCACAAATAAAACGCCTCTTTGATTAGATAATCTAATCAAAGAGGCGTTTTCCCTACGATGTCTTAATTTGTCTTTATTTAGCACCTTAGCGCACTATTTACATTCTTCATTGTTTAAATAACGTACCACCAGATAAGTCATATCGACGATCGGTGATGCTCAATGTTGTATCACGATGCGAAATCAATAGCACTGTTTTATCCATCATCCCGCTTGTTAGTGCTTGTAAAATCGCTTGTTCGTTTAAATAATCTAGATTGCTTGTTGGCTCATCTAAGAGTAAGAATGGCGCATCATGAAGAAATAGTCTTGCTAAACCAATCCGCTGGCGTTCACCATCTGAAATACTCCGATTATTGCCACCGATTTTGGTCTCATATTGTTCTGGTAAAGACATGATCCACTCATGAAGCGAAGCTTTTTTAGCAGACGCTTCGATCTCTTCTTGAGTCGCTTGCTTTTTCCCTAAACCAATATTATTCCCCACAGTATCTTCAAAAATAAATGTTGCTTGCTCCATCACGCCTTCAATTTGGTGTAAAGATTCTTCTTGAAGATCGTTTACATTGGTTTGATCAAACATGATTCGCCCAGATTGTGGGTCCCAATAGCGCATCAGTAATTTCACTAACGTACTTTTCCCATTCCCACTTTGACCGCCGATCCCAATGACCGCCCCTTTTTCAATTGAAAGAGTGAGATCAGAAAGAACTACTCTTTGCTCCGTTGCATATGAAAATGAAACGTTCTCTATAGAACTTTTTTCAAATTCAGTAATTCCCTTGTGACTTGCTGCAAAATCAACATCTGGTCGCTCAGTTGTCAAGGCAAATAACCGACGACCACTTGCTAACGTTGTCAACAACGCACTGCCTAACCCACTCAAAGCCAATACAGAACCAAACGAACTTAAACTCAAAACAGTTGCTGTCAGTACAGCCTCAGCAGACAAATTTACGGCTACACCAACTACTAGCACAGAAACCGCTGTTGTCAAAATGACAATCTCACTTAAAATCCTAAGCTGGCTTTCTTGAGCAAGTCTTCTTTTATACTGGACATTCAACTGATCACCTGCACTAGTTAATTTTTCTAGCTGCTCTGTTTCAATGGCATATTGGGTAATATCTTGTAAACTAGCAGTATTTTCCATCACCGTTTGATTCAACTCAACAAATGATTTCTGGTAGTCATCTCCCAATGCTCGACTTTTACGATAGCCAACAACTGGAATAACGATTCCGACAATCAATTGTCCTAACAATAAAATCAGCCCAAGCAACACACTATATTGCCAAAGATAACTGACCGTGATTACGGTCGTCCCAATTGCAATCAAAACAGGAGAAATCGTATGGGCAAAGAATACTTCTAATGCTTCAACATCTGTCGTGATTGCTGTCACTAAATCACCACTTTTTTTCCCTATTAGTTTGGCTGGCCCCAATGATCGAATCGTCGCAAAAATTTCTTGACGAATCTCAGCTAGTAATCGAAAGGCAATATCATGGTTCAAATATTGTTCACAATAACGTGTGACTCCTCGAATCACCCCACAAATCACCATCCATAGTAAGGCTTGCATCGGCTGCCCAGCTAGCCCCATTGTCACTCTCAATACCTCATGTAATCCAATCAACGGAATCGCAACAACAGACAAGTTACTAATGATTCCAAGTGTTACAGCCAATAATACTTTCCCTTTTACGTGACGAACGAACGCTAACAGCCAACGAATCAAGTTGTATTCCTTCATCTACTGCTCACCTCCATTGATCATCGCTTGCTCTTGTTTGAAATAATTTTTAAAGTAAACAGATTCGCGTTGAAGCTGAGCTGGACTGCCCGATTCAATCACTCGACCGTCCTCAAAAACAATTACCTGATCCGCTTCCAAGACATTGTATAGCCGGTGGGAAATAAAAATAACACTGTTTGTCTTAGCCAATTCCTGCAAACAAGACAATATAATCTGCTCACTGGCCAAATCAATCCCCGAAGTTATTTCATCAAAAACATACAACTGTGCATCCTTGAGTAACGCTCTGGCCAATAGTAGACGCTGACGTTGTCCTCCAGATAAATTAGCCCCATTTTCATTCAAAGGTTCTGATAGTTTTTTTGGTAACTGTTGCACAAAATCAGCTAATTGAACTTTTTCTAATACTTGCCATAATTCATCGTCAGAAGCCTTTTTATTTCCTAAAAGTAAATTTTCTTTGATGGTCGTTGGATAGAGATAGCCGTGATTATCAACAAGGCTCGCCGTTTGCTGAATCGTTTCTTGTGATAATGTCTTCAGCTCATCCTGATTCCAGTAAATTCTTCCTTCGTATTGAGATAATTGATGCAACAACAGCCTTACGATCGTACTTTTCCCAGAACCTGATTGCCCTACAAAAGCCGTAAATTCCCCACGTTTGATGAGTAATGATACATCATTTAATGCCAACGCTTCCGACCCAGCATAACGAAAATCAACGTGTTCTATTTTTAATTGATCCAAAGATGATGACAACGTAACCTCTCCATATTCTTGTTCTGGCAGCTCCAAATAGGTGAATAGCTTTTTGCATGCACTTATACCATTCATTGCAACATGAAATAGTGAACCTAATTGACGCATCGGAATAAAAAATTCCGCACTCAATAAAATAAACATCAGCATACCCACAAGTGTCAACTGCTCTTGTTGATACGCAAATAATGCCAATCCAATTCCTACTGCCGCTCCGCAATAAGAAACAATATCCATGATCGTAATAGAATTTAACTGCATTGAAAGTAAACTCATCGTAACGTTTCTAAATTTCTCTGCATCATTGGCCGCTTCAACTTGTTTGATTTCATCTTGATCGTAAGCTTTCAACGTACTTAATCCACTTAAATTTTCATGAAATTTAGCACCTAAATCAGTATATTGATTCCAATAGCCACTTAAAATTCGTTTTGCAATTTTCATCACACTCATAATAACCAGTGGAATCAGCGGCATACAGACTAAAAGAATCAAAGCTGGCTGCCAAGCAAATCCAACTAATGATAAAAAAATCAATAAAGAGGCAAATAAACAATAAAATAATTGCGGTAAAAAGCGAGCATAATAAATCTCTAATTGTTCGATTCCATCTACAGATAGTTGTGCAAGTGAAGCTGCAGATAGCTGTCCTTGTCCGTTTCCTAGTCGAAAGGCCTTTTCCATCACCGCTTTTCTCATTGCTAATCTAAGCTCTGAAGAGGCTTGGTAGGTCAATTGTTCCATCCATTTCGTCAACAGGATTTTAAAAAGCAATACCCCTATCAATACTACAACCAGTCTCTTGTCGTCTACCTTCCCACTATTTAAATAATTGGCCAATTGCTTAGCAATCGTTAACCACATAAAAATTGACAACACAAGATTTAAAAGTCGTGCGATCACTAATTTAAACAGATTGGTTTTATCTGTTAAACGAAACAGTCTTTTATCAATCATTTATATCACCTATATCAGATACCGTTTTTTCTTTCTTTCCTTTTAAATACCAAGTCAACCCGATGACATGCGCTACATAAACGACAGCCAGAGTAACGCGCATGACTAAGTTATTCACTATTACTGCAGGTATCAAAAAAACAATTAACAACATCATGAACATGCGAATCATTCCTTTTGTTGTTATTTTTTTCTTCACTAAAGCTTCTTGAACATATTTTTGATAACCTTGTGAGCCTGTAAATTTTTGATGCAACTTATCCGAACTTCTTATCCAGAAAAATCCCGTCAACAAATAAAAAACAGTTGTCGGTAAGAATGGCAAAAAGATGCCTAACGTTCCTAAAGCAAACATCACTGATCCTAATACAATAAATAACCATCTCTTCATCTTTCAACACTCCTTGTCAATCCTCGATACGCATGCTTAAATGTCAAAATCGGATGTTTGAACAACATCCGCGGCCCCGAATAACGCATGATTTTTTTCATTTGTTCTCTATATTTAGGTTGGTAACAATGAACAGGACATTTTTGACAAGTGGTTTTGCGCTCTCCAAACTGACAAAATTCCAAGCGTGTCCTTGCATAATTCAACATCCTATCTTCTGGGATCAGCTCATCCTCTTGCTTATGATAATAAACTCGAATCATAACCTCCATTAAACGAATCTCTTCCAAAATAATAGGACCAGAATTCCTTTGCCTCAATTGAATAACCTCCAAATTTAAAAGCGTAACAGGCTCGTTTAGCTCTGATAGAAAAATAGCAAATATTAACTGAGGTGTTTTTTACCTCATTTATTATTTGTCTTTTTTCCGAAGAGATAGCCTGTGTAGCTAGATAGTTAAAAGCGTAACAGGCTCATTTAGCTCTGATAGAAAAATAGCAAATACTAACTGAGGTGCTTTAGTGTTTGCCTTTTTCTAGAGTTTAGAAGCAACTGTTTCTTCTACTTCATCTTGTTCAGTATAACACATGATAGAGTAGTTGAGAATGATTATCAGTAGCCTTTCTTCTTCTATCCTTATATCCCTTTAAAAAATAACATGCGTAACTTTTCAATTTTCCAATTCCTGTTTCTTTCAATATTTCAAAACTGTAATAAAAAAACATTCTTTATCGATGTTGTCTTTTTCTTAATTCGTTTATTATTACGTTATACCTAAAGGAGGGTTACAATGAACAAAGAAAAAACAACTAAAAAATTTAAAACGCATGGTAATTTATATGCTTTGGTAACAACATTTATCTCTGAAATCATGGATCGTATTATTTTCTAGGTCTTTCTCTATATAGAAAAAATGAGTGAGAAAAAGTCTACTGTACTTTTTCTCACTCGCTTACTAAATAACATTACATTCGTTTTTTATTTAGTTGCAGCTTTTTATTGATTTCCACAATCTCATTTCCAAAATTACGCCAATCACTTGCTCTAGGAGGCGCTAACCAAATCAAGCTTCGTGCTGAAAATGTTGTTTTGGGAAGATAGTCTGAAACAATCAAGTCTGTATTTGGATGTACGACAGGCTGAAAATTTATGCTAAAGGAATCAAAAATCAGAATTTGTGATTGGATAAATTGATTGTATTTTTCCCCTTGCGTAAAATTCACATGAATATTGATCGTACTTTTTTCGCTTTCTTGATCATATTGTTGAGAAACGACCAGTAATAAATTGAAGAAGAGTGATTTTTTACTAAACGTGAATTCATCCTTTTTTAATTGATAGATAAATGTCTGGCAAATATCAAAAACAAGTGGATAGCGCTCATAAAAAAAATCCAAATCAATTACTCGTAATGTAAGATCGATCAATGGTGTAATGAATGTATGCTGATAGATCGTCATATTTATGCTGTCCCAAAACTCCTGACCTGTTAGCATTAACTCTGGGTACAAGAGAAATTGTTCTTTCAACTGGGATGCATATTTTTTGACCCTTACATTTTCAAGATCACAAAACTCCATTCGATAAACCCCTAATTGCCTGAGCATCCCACGTATTTCAACTTCCCTTTCTCGGTTGGTTCCTTGCAGTGTATGATTTGCCCATCGTTCGATTGTTTGATAAATAAACTTTTCTTTGTCAAAATCTGCGGACTTGAAATCACTCGGTAAAAAGTAATTTTGTTTGCGCTTTACTCTCTCCAACATAACAAATACATAGTGTTTAAAAAGATAAAAATTAGTTGCCTCTTCACATTGCAATCGAATCGCAGAAAGCAATTCATTGACTGATAGAATATCGGATTGATTATACAGCTCATCAGAGTCCTTATAAATTCGATAGTACAACATACTAAAATACTGACGAATAATCATTTCATTCCCAATTAGCTGAAATGTTTTAGATAATTTTATATCATATTGCGCTAGCTCTTGGCGAATTCTGTCCACGATTTTATACACGACAGTCCGGCTCATTCCTTGTTTTTCTCCGTATTTTTTGATTGAAGTAAACTGATTGAAAAATATTGTTTGTAACAATGTAAATTCTAATGAATACTTTAAATACCTTTCCTCAACAATACTTGACGATATTTGAGATTCTTGAAATAGAATAATTTCATTATTTTGTTCAATCAATTCCATTTCATTGATCAATTCAAATCTTTTTAAATCCTCATTTATTTCTATGATACTTCGTTCTAAAAGGTATTGAGAGATATGTAGTTGTTCACATAAACTATCTTTACGCTCTGAAAATGAGTAGTGTTGTTCTAATTTCCGAATAATTGATAGCTTTAAATTTGCTCGATCGTCTAATAACAAGAAATCCATTTAAACTCTCCTTGTTCCATACAGAAGTGTACCTGACAGGAAACTTAACATACTTCCAAAACCTGCGGAACCACTCTCTGCTCCTCCTGAAATGGTTTCGTCCATCCTTTTTTTAGCAGGTTCATTTTTCATCAATTCATCATTCAAAATGATTTTGATTTGTTTTTCGTCTGGCTCATAATAATTCATTTGATTTGTTGCTCTATTTTTGCGCGATGGTTTTGCCAAGTGGCTGACCGATACTTTCGCAACAGAACTGTAGTTTTCATATGAAAACTTTACAAAATACATCCCTGCTTCTTGATTATTTACATTTGTTTTGATTGTGACCTCGTTGATATTCAATGGCGCACCTGTTTTATCCTTTAACGACACCACATTGTCTAACGGTGACCAGCTTTCATTTTGTTCAATAGTGACATCTTTCAAAAGAAGTTCCGTTTGATTTTCCTTTACTTCAACTATAGCAGTCTCAGTTTTTCCATCTACTTCATAGGTCATTTTGTACTTTCCTGGAGTTGTTGCTTCTGCTCCATAAAACGTTTCAAAATGCAGAAAAAGTGCTGACGAAAAGAGTAAGGCTGTCCCTACTATAAATGGTTTATTTTTCACCTAGTCGTTTGCCCCCTAAAGTTCAATAAAATTGAAGAAAGGCCTGAACAAAAGCACGTTCAACATTGCTTCTGTTCTAGCCCAAATTCTTACTATCGTTAAGTTAATCTGTTCTTCGTTTTCTTAGTCGAATCACGACTGTTAGTGTGATCGCTATAGCTAATACGCCTACCAAGCGAAGAGAATGATTGTCATTTTCGCCTGTTTTCGGGTAGTTTGCTTGTTTGGTTGTTTTAGAAATATGGGTTTGGTTCTGATTTGGTTTCGCTGCATTTTTTTCAAGTACAGTGATTTTGGCTGTAGCTGTTAGTTGAGTCTCAGTATTTTTCACTTTTTTCGTTCTACTTGGTTCTATTTTTTCATCTGTTTTAGTTGTGTAGGTTACGTGGTATTCGCCTTTTTCTTTCGTTTCAACGCTTCCTGTGACTTCTACTTTTTCAAATGAAATATCTTTACCATCACGATCTGTTGCTGAGACAAAGTTATCTGCGCTCTTCCAGTCATCTCCTACATAAATCGTTGAATCTTTGACGATTAGTGTTGATTGGTCGGCTTTTACTGTAATTTTAGCTGTTTCTTTTAACTTGCCTGATCCATAAACAACTTCATAAACTGCAGGTTTTGTCGTATCTACATTTCCCGTTACTGTAACATCTTGAATAGGAACATTTTTTCCGTATTTGTCAGTTGCAGAGACAAAGTTGTCTGCTTCTTGCCAAGAATCACCTACATAAATCGTTGAATCTCTCACTGCAAGTGTTTCTTGATTTGCAACTACATGTACGATTACTTGGTGCTTTTGACCTTGATTGTCGTATTCAACGTCGTAATCGCCAACTTTTGTCGTATCAACATTTTCAGTCACTTTGATTTGATCGAATGCTACTGTTTTCCCTGTTTTATCGGTGGCCGATACAAAATTATCTTTAGGTGTCCAGTTAGTCCCGACAGCAATGGTAGAATCTTTTCCGAAAACGGTCGTTTGATTTGGTAATACTGTGATTTTAGCCTCTGCTACTTCTTGGCCAAAGCTATATGTCACAGGATAAACACCCTCTTTTGTCGTATCCACGACTCCACTTACAGTGATCTCTTCAATTGGCACAGCCTTCCCGTTCTCATCTGTTGCCGATACAAAGTTATCCGCTTCTTGCCATGCATCACCTACATAAATAGTAGAATTTTTGACAGCTAAAGTAGCTTGATTATCTACAACAGAAACGATTGCTTCAGCTTCTTTCCCTTGATTCTGATACGTAATCTTGTAATCACCAATTTTATTAGTATCGACTGTTCCCACTACGCTTATCTGGTCAAACGTAACTGAGTTGCCGTCTTTGTCTGTAGCACCAGTAAAGTTATCTTCTGGTTTCCAAGTTGTTCCTAAGAAAATTGTTGAGTCTTTTGCGCTAACACTACTTAAATCAGTTTTTTCTACAAGTGGGATTTCGATGTTATTCGAGCCTTTTGTCAATTTGATCGTTTTCCCATTGATATACTCGTCAGCAACCGTATATCCTTCTGGGATATTCGTTACTCTTATTGTGTAATCACCTGACATGATCGCATCAAATTGATATTCCCCATTTTCATCTGTCGTAAACTCTGTTTGATTATTTGTCACATTATCGATGAGCTCAAATGGGACATTTGGTATATTGATTGCTTGGTTATTTTCATTATACGTGTGAAATTGTGCTTGCGCCAAATATACGATTCCTTCTGCGTCTCCATCAGAAAATCTCAAAACAATTGGCGTTGTCGTAACTGTTCTACGAGCTTCTGTCATCTTATCCAAATTATCAGCGCTAATGATTGTTTCTGTATATACTTGCCCTGCATTTTTAGAAATCGTATTGTAGGTGATCGTCACATCTTGTGTTAGCGTATAATTTTCGAAAATGATTTGGGCACCTGTTGCTGTTTGTTTAATCGTATAAGCATCTTGCGGCACATTTGATACGGAGATTGAATTTAAATCAATTCCAGCATTTGTTGTACCTTTCGTCGCAAGTTCAAAGGTTGGATTTTTAACTTTACGTGTCTCATTATTGATATTTTTTGTTTTCACTTCATTTTTCGTTACGTTTTTTAGTGTTTCATGGCTAGTTTGGGTTGCCGATAAAATCTCTGTCCCTTCATTATTCACGGAAACAAATGCGCTCATTACCTGATCGCCATAAAGTGGTTCAGTAGCACTTCCTGTCACAGTGATCGCTTTAGTATCGATCCAGCCATTCGCATACTTGTATTCTATAATGTAGCGTTTCGATGTTTTGCCAAAATCAAATTTATAGCTATTTGTGGCTTCATCAAAGGTGATCTTAGGATAGGCTGCACTAGTTGGCGCTAATGGTTTGTCAAAATACTGTCCACGATCCCAATACTGAGGGTAAATCGAGTCTACCTGATCATTTGAAACATCATAAATATCAAACACTACATCCGCACCGTCTGGAATTTTAGTTGTTACGCTCAATGAATCAAACGAGTCATTTCTAGCATTGATTAGAAATTGATTTTTACTTCCTTGCAGTGTCCGCTCTGAATATTGTTTTCTCCCGGTTCTAACGGTTGTATCTACCGCTGTAAAATCATCTGTACTCAACGTCACTGGAAGTGTATCGATTGGAATACTTTTATTTTTTTCTAAACTATCTGGTACATAATTAAACCCTAAATCAAGATTGAACGAATGGGTAACTGGCGTCGTGAATTTGATTACTGTGCCCCCAGCAACAGGCGTTATAGTATAGTCTTTATTTAATTTATAATAAGAGTAGTCTCCTTTGGGTTCTCTTAACTTCAGATAGCTTGGATGCTCGATTTTGATCGTTGCATTTTTTACAGGAGTCTTTTCGCTCCCTTCGATTGCAATCGTTGTATCGCCCATATAGGCACCGTTTGCCTCATAATTACCCCAAGCGGTTTCTACATTATTAGGGTTAATGATTGAGATTGGCTGTAAGTATTGATCTGATACCAACATTATTTCTTTTCCTCCGTTGACCACCGGCGTACTCAAAACAATGTCTATGTCTTTTTGCTCAAATGGAACGACAAGCTTATCTGCTCTTATTTTTAAAAAACTATCTTTCGTTGCTGTCAGAATCAGTTTATTGTCTTCTTTTTTCACATCAAAGAAGTCCGTGATTTGAACTTGCTGATAGTCTATATCAATCGCTGAAACTTTATAATCGTCGATTTTTTGTCCATTTTTACTTTCTAAAATGATTTGTTCTCCTGTTTTCGTTTGTGTAGGAAAATCATAAATATTAATATAGTAATTTCCTTTTTCTTGCAAGCTTGCTCCTTGAAGTGACGCTAATGAAGCTTCTTTTAATGATTTTTGGTCTTTACTTGTTTTTGCTATAAACTCAAGTCCACCATACTGTCCAGTTGTACGATTCAACGTAACGGACCCTAATTTTGTTGTAGGATAACGATTATAAAAACTATAGGAATAATTTGAAACATTTTGTAACGCCAACGCACGATCAACGGATAAGGCATATGCTTTTTGTTTGTCCATATTCGTAATCGTAACTGCACCTCGATAGGCAGTGTCTTCATCAAGAGTGTAGTCTTGATCCTTCACTAAAATCTGCTGTGAGCCTGGAATGATATTTCCGTTGATATCTACATCGTATGAAGAAACACCGATTTGCTCTGTAGAGGTATTAAAAAATGTTGCACCTGGTGAAGCAGACATTCCTAATTCTAGCGTTTGGCTACCAGACAATTCTCTATCCAAGTTATAATAAATATTTCCTTTGATCCCATACTTATTAGTCACTTCTTCATATTTGATAGGAGCCACATCTTCATATAAATCAAAATTGTATTGATTAATGGTTTGACCTGTTGTTTTAACGGTCACTAATGGTTCTGCATCAGAATACACATAACTTTTCAGATCTAAATTAAATTGTGTCTCTGTAACACGCTGATTGAATGTGATCGTTACTGTCTTACTTTGTGCATTGACTGACCACAAAGCACCAACGTTTGCCACTTCGCCGCTGATATCTGAATACCCAAGATGATCAGGTAACGTCATAGTATAGACTGAACCCGGCGCATAGTCTTTGTCTTCAACCACAAAATTTAGTTTTACCATTACTGGTGTTGAATTTAGGACTCTATTTAAAGAACTTTGGCTATATTCAACGCCGCCCATATTCGTGATTGTCAGATTTGCTAAGATTTCATCTTCAATTGCTGATTTCGTCTCTACTTTTTTCACAGTAGCATCAGGTGCGCTTACAGAAGTTGACGGTTCCGTTGTTTCTAACGGTTTAGCTCCACTCTCTATAGTTGGATTATGACTTTCAGCTGATTCGCTGATCTTCGTTTCTTGATTTTCTGTCGCTTGTTCTACTTCATCATTTGACACACTCGTTTCTGATTCTGCTGATGTATCAGCGGTTTGTTCAGTTTGAGAGTCGTCCTCCGTAGTTGTCGTGGCAAATGCACTTACAGTTGGGCTAAGACTTTGTGCAAGTAATATCGCAAGCATAAATATATGTAATTTTCTCTTTTTCATGAGCAAGCTCCTTTTTAATAATATTTTTATCCATTTATATAATATACTTTTTTAAACTTTATAATGTTTATTTTTTTATATTTTAATAAAAAATAAAAACATACTTCTTGTTATTAATGAGTAAGCAACGACCCTTATCAAGACATACAGCGAATTATGATGATCAAAGTTATGGATTTCCTTTTTAATAAAACGTTCTATATTCGATATTTTTATTATAGATATTAAAATTATATTTTTTAATCGGTCATTAAATTATTCTACAAACTAATTATCCCTCATTCATCATTTAATCATCTTCCGTTTTTAAACAGGAAAGAAGAAAAAACACTTTATTTTTACGAACATACGTTTTATAGTATAAGAAACAGAAAAAAGGAGTTCAGCATGAAAACGTCATTAACAACTCAAATGGAAGAAGTTCTTTATTATTATTGTCGAGAGAATGGGGATATAGTAGTAGAAGAAGTCACGATGCCTGAGGAGCAAGGCATTGTTGATACACTAAGTTGTCGTCTAACCAATGAAAAACAATTTGAATGGCGATGTTATGAATTAAAAGCTAGCAAAGCGGATTTCCGCTCAAAAGCAAAATTATCTTTTATTGGAAATTATAACTATTTTGTATTACCTGCTGCTCTTTTTACCAAAGTAAAAGAAGAAATACCAAGCCATATTGGTGTGATGGTCTACCATCAGTATCTTTCTACGGAAGATCAACTATTACCAGGATACTTCACAATAGAGAAAAAACCGCAAAGGCAGCCGCTTTTAGTGAATGAACAAGAACTACTTTTTCGTTTAATCACTTCTCAAGCTCGTGAAGTTGGCAAAGCGAAGCAAACAGCACGTGGTCTACGCGCATTTTCAACGGATCAACTTTATAAAGAATTGAAAAAGAGACAACCAGATTATGACTTGTTTGGCGGAGGCGTAAATTTTTATGATCGTTTCGTAGAAGATTGTTGTGCGCAAGCAGTCGAAGCTTTAAAAAATGAATTAGACGCAACTCGTGAAGCTTATTTTGAATTGGAGCGACGTCTTTTGGAGGAAAAATAATGTACTATCCTTATTTTCGCGGAAAACAATTTGACTTATTCGCCTTGACGACCTTAGTAGAACAACATCGTTTATCCACTCAACTGTTTCCAATTATTGAACCTGTTAAAAATTCTAATGCTCTAAAAAAATTTATTCATGTATTTCAAAGGGAAAACCAACCGTTCTATCTTGTACAAAATCCTCAGGCGGGCGATTTTTTAACAGAAGATGGACTTCTTTACCTAAATTCATTATCTTTAGATAAAGCAATGATCGTTGAACAGCCTATTGAAACAGTGGAACAAGAGCCACAATTATTTGTGATTGGGCATTCAACACCTGCACTAGAAAGTGATTGGCAAACCAATCAAACGAAGGTTCTAGTACCAAAAGAGTTCCGTTTACTCCAAAAAATCAAAGGGTCTAAAATCATTTCGCAAGATCCCTTCACCAGACTACCTAAATCAAGTTTCTATCAAGAATGTGCGGATGAATTCTTTTCAGATACTCACTTGACCTACAAAAAAAGCGGGTTTGTTGGGTTTAGTGATTTTTCTATCGACAGTCGAATCTATTACGAACACAGCTATCCTTCAAAAATGTTGAGTTTGCATTTCGTCTATTTCGAGGGGGATCATTTACGCATCCACCATTTTCTTTCTAGCGAAGACCTACCTACTCAAAAGGATAAATTTTTTGAACTGATGAATGAAGTGAACGAATGGAAAACTAAATTATGTGGAGAAACCGTAACATTAGGCATTGAAGTACTTCTTGAAGCTGTTTCAACTGATAAATTCCCTGGTATGGGCGTTATGCGAAAAGCTGCAGTAATGCATCATATGGAACTTATGTCGCGTTATCTTGATAGATAACAAAAGAAAGCAGACTCTAACGTTTAACGTTACAGTTTGCTTTCTTTTGTTTTAGCCCACTTGATACAGTCACTTATTTTCCAGAAGTGTCCTCTTTTGTCTCAACTACCTGCTTTTTTGGATTTAATTTAATTTTAACTAGAAAACTATTATTGAGATTTTGTGCCATTTTTTGCAAGTTTTGAAGTAACAACACAATCCAACTGAATGCTAACATAAAAGCCAATAGCTCAAACGCAGTCAATGACAGATAACTTGTCCATTGAAATAAGACTACAACCACGACCAATGTTGCGGCAATCATATAAGAGATAGATAAAAATTCTTTCGTTACATTGGGTAATAACCACTTGATCCCTACGATTAAAGCAACGATTAAATAAACGAGATAACCTGCAACTTGATTATGCACTCCTTGAAACGGGCCAGTTTCAGTGTATGGAAATAATCCTACTGCCCCAAGATCCAAAGCTGTCAATGTCAAAAGAATTCTTAGTATCGTTAATCTTTTACTGTGTGGAATCGCTTTTTGCAATTCTACGAATAGCCCGTCGATCAAAGCAACCATCAATAAAGAAGAGAACATCAACGTTAAATTGAATTGCCAGCTACTTTTCGCTTCAATTGTTCCTAAAAAGCTAAAATTAAATTGCCACCACTGATAATCTTTATTTGTGATCATCGCCAATAGAACACCACCGATAATGACAAAAATCAACAAATTAGTTAATTTAGCTGGTGTGATCGATAACGCTGAATAAATCATGAAGTAATTGACCAATCCCACAAATACGAAAAACAACAGCGTCGCAGTATAGCGATCAAATGTTGCCCCTATAAAAACCAGCCCGATCACTTTGAAAAAAACTAACAAAGAAAAGACTAAAATGACAATGAATGATAATAAAATCGTAGGAAAATTTCGCCAATAGATATCTTTTGATTGCGTGGTGATTTGATTTCTTTTCCCTTTGACAAAAAAAACTAAGAAACTAAACACCCCACTCAATACACCAAACGACAGAACAAAATTTGCAATTGAATAGGCTCCCACCAAGGCAATTTGACTCTTATCAGTATAGATGAGGTATCCTAAAAATAACAGACTGATCACCGTTGTTGGAATCAAAAACCATCGTAATGACAACGTCTGGTTTCCAGCGACTTTCTTTTTCGGCTCAATTACTATTTTTTGATCTTTGATGCTTAAAATGACTTCTTCTTCATTTTCTAAATCAAACTCTTCTACTATTTTTTCAGGTATTGTTATACTAAATTGTTTTTCTTCCATACCTATCCCCCTTAGACTTAACGTACCATCTCATAAACATTATAGATTTCTTGCGCTTAAAAGCAAGCTTTAGTGATAAAATCCCAACACACACTGTTCTTTATCTTTCATTATTGTTCGTTTTTATAGTCTTTAATCGATGGTTGCTATTTTATTTCTTTTATATACTAACGTTAAATAGCTTACAAAAGGAGAGTTTTCATGTTAAAAAAAATTATAATTTCTATTTTAAGTCTAGTCATTTTGTCTACGGGGGGACTGCTCCTGTATAATACGTTTCGCCATAAACCGGTCTACGGCATAATCGTTTTAGATAAAGATGGGACAAAGGTAAATGATGCACTCAACTCACAGAAAAAAGATATCGAAAAAGCTGTTACTGTGGAGGGAAAATGGGTCGAAAAATCCAAAATGCTTGTATTGAATGTAACAGATGCAAAAAAAGTTATGGCGCTTAATGGCTTCCAAAAAGTGACCAAATCAAAAAATGATTATTCATTTGAATCGATAAAACACATTTCCGAAAATGAAACAACGTTCTTCTCAAAAGAGGAATCCCCTTTGATCACAGACGAAGCAAATAAAGCATTTCCTTCAATGGTTCATGAGTACGCGACATTAGGTGAGTCTTCCGCTTACGTTACGAGTATATTCATCCTTCCAGATACGCAATACAGTGAATTTACTGGCTCTGCCGTTCACTTAGGTGTCTTAAAAGTCAAAACAGATGCATCTAAAGCCTTAATCAATTATAATAAATTAGAAATGTGTCAACTATATAACGAGAGTAGAGATTAACCAAAATACAACACTGTCTACTCTTACAAAATTTTTATAAAAGATGGAATAAAAGTATGTGCTTTTGTTCCATCCTATTTATTTGGTGAAGGAGAGTTAGATAACATGCAACTGGCTATTGTTCCTTGTATTTTTATTATTGTCGGAGTCATTATTTTACTAAAAGAGCGGAGAAGTTTTTTTGGAGGTATGAGTTTTGCATTTGGCGGCCTGTTCCTTACGTTGATTTTATTAATGATGGGATTGATAAAATTAGGCGAGATTTCTGCAACTAGTTCCACTTTAGTCATTCTTATTGTTTATGCATTATTTCCTCTGATATTTTTGGGTATATGTGCCTTTTTTATTTTCAATACACATACCATGCAGACAAAAGAAGGGCGGAGTGTTACCGCGAAACTTTCAGCACTACTAGGTGTTAATCTTCTTATCACGATACCTTTATTTTTCTATTTATTATCTGTAGGAACACACCATATCTCGGTGTGGCTATTCTCCTTTTTAATGTTTGTCTTGTTGAGTGATTTACTTTTTTCTTTTCTGTTTACGTGTTACTTATTTTATTCGTGGATGTATCAAATGATTCCTAGTAAGAAAAAGGTAGATTATATCATTACTTTGGGGTCTGGTATCAGAAGTGAAGAAGTTCCTCCGTTACTTAAAAGTCGCTTAGACAAAGCAATCGAATATTATCATAAAAATCCCAATGCAAAGATTGTTGTTAGCGGTGGACAAGGTGCAGATGAGCCTGTCTCAGAAGCGTTTGCCATGAAAAAATACTTACTATCACAGCAAATCCCAGAAGCTCAAATTCTAGTAGAAGATCAATCTACAACAACTTTTGAAAATATGACTTTTTCAAAAAAGATTATTTTTGACGATTGGAAAATTAAAGACCATACGCCTACCGTTTTATTCTCAACAAACAATTACCATGTGCTAAGAGGCGCTTTATACGCAAGAAAGGCACATTTAAAAGCCGAAGGTATTGGCGCTCCCACTGCTTTGTATTTTTTACCAACTGCACTTATTCGCGAGTATATCGCTTTATTAACACAGTACAAGTGGTTTACAGTATCGATGATTTTAATTTGTTTGATTTCAGTTATTTGGAGCGTATTGCCTATATAACACTAAAGGAAGGATCATGACGATTGGTTCGTTGATCCTTCTTTTAGTGTTTTTTTCATACATACACAACGTTCATCACCAACAAACTCCCCATAATTCGGAATCATCTGATACCCTTGTTTTTCATAAAAACGAATGGCGTTCACCATTTCCTTGCCCGTTTCTAAAACCACTTGTTGATAGCCTTTTCCCAGTATATCCGCTTCTAATAGTTGAATGATTGCCCCAGCTGTCCCGTTATTTCGACTGTTTTGTTTTACATACATACGTTTTATTTCTGGTATTTGTTCATCTAAAAGTTTCCAACAGCCACAACCGACTGCCGTATCTCCCTCGTAAGCAACCACTGCACAGGCCATTTCAGTTAAGTTATGGTGATTTTGATACCCTTTGGCTACTTCCGTTCCCCACTCTTGATCGAAAAAAGCATTTAATTCATCGATCAACTTTAGTAAATCTAGATTTGTTACATCAACTTTCTCTATTTTCAGTGTCATTTTGCACCTCGTCTTTTTACTCTATTGTACCCACTCTTATCGTTTAAAGTAAATACAAATAAACGCCCCTTATCATGTCATAAAAGGCGTTTATTTATTGTAAGACGCTCGATTATCAAGCGCTTTCATTTTGGGTCAAACCTTATAAGCCACCTAAACTGGCAAGATAGAAATCCAATGTGTAAAAACGATAATCACTTTTAGAAAACTTTGATTTTTTATCTTGTAATTGCTCGATCAGTGCTAGGCGTCCTTGCTCTGTCACTTCTTCCCAATCCTCATCTCCCATTCTACAGTACAGTCTAAATGGTAATTCTACATCCATATGAACTTCCAAAAAACCTTCTGGTTCCCCTAATCCATGGTATTCAACATCTGTGATGATTTCACCTACATAATTCAGATAATTTTTACTCATTACGCCCTACCTCCTAATAATTTTTTAGACCAAAAAAATATTTTTCTTTATAATGAAATTGTACTAGATATTTGGATAATAAACAACTTATTTTCGATTTCTCTTTATAAATTAAACTGATAATCGCTTCAATTCATGATGGATCGTTTTATTTAATACGTTTCATTCAAAAAAAGAACCTATAAGTAATTGCTTACTTATAGGCTCATTTTTGAATGAAGAATCGTTTATTTCAGACGCTCTGGCATCATGCCTTCTAAAAATCCCCAAACGCCATTGCTGATTCGTAATTCATCTCGGTCATAGTGAGAAAGTTCTGTTCTTATTAAGTGATCTTGTCCATCTAACACTTTTTGTGCCCAATGTGGATCAATTAATATTGCGCGACCAACGGCTGCTAAATCAGCTGTTGCCAATACTTCTTTTACATCAGCACTAGTTCTAATATCCCCGACACCAATCAGTGGAAGTCGACCATTGATCATTTCTTTGATATAGTCGATAATTGGTTTTCCTTTAAACTCATCACTAACGGAATGGTTTTTATAATTACTCATTGACAAATGTAAATAATCTAACGGTTTATTAGACAATTGATCTACTAAAAATAGCGTATCGCTTAAACGAATCCCTGGATTTTCATATTCCTCTGGTGAAAAACGATAGCCTACAACAAACTCTTTGACGCCTGATTGATCAACGACTGCTGTAATACCATCAACCAAATCATTAATGAACTTAAAACGTTTCTCTAACGAGCCACCCCACTCATCTGTTCGTCTATTAGAATGTGGAGAGAAAAATTGTTGGATCAAATAGGTATTTGCTCCATGTATTTCTACACCATCAAAACCTGCTTTGATGGCTCGTTTTGTTGCTTGTTTGAAGCTTTCTAAGATCTCAATGATCTCTGTTTCCTTTAGCTCTCTTGGTGTTTGTGCATCTGGACGTTCAGCCGCTACAGCACTTGGTGCGACAGGTTGTACGCCTTGTAATACTTTCGAATCTGTCATACGTCCACCATGAAAAATTTGTAGAATCGCTTTTGTATGATTTTTTTTAATAGCAGCCGCTAACTTAGCAAGACCTGGAATAAACCGATCGTCATAGACACCTAACTCTCCATCCCAGCCTTTGCCTCCTTCATGAACATTCGCTGCTGCAGTAATAAATGCACCTACTTCACCCGTTCGTAATGCATAATAGTCTATTTCATCATTTGTTACAACACCGTCAAAAAAAGACATCTTTGTCGTCATCGGTGCAACAACTAGTCTATTCTTTAAGTGTAGTCCTCTTTTAAACGTTAAACCTGAATCTAAATTACTCATCAAATTTCCTCCTCTTTAACATGCATGCGCATGCATATAAATAGATAATAAAGAATAAAAGACTAAAAAGCAACTCATTAGCCTTTTAACTAAAATACTCTTTTAAAATGGCATCCACTTCTTGTTCAACTGAGGCCAACAGTTTTGTACCTTCATCAGTCAAATCAACATATACACCACGTTTATCATCTGAACAATTTTTTCTTTCAATCACAGAAGGGCTTCTGTCTTCCAATCTTTTGATCAAACGAGATAAGGCACTTTGACTCAAACACAAATAGCTCCCTAAATCGTTCAGTCGCATATGACAACCATTTTGTTTCAATTGGTATAAGGCATAATATTCACTTGTAGTAAGTTGATTCTTTTGCTTTAACATTTCTTCTAATTTTTTTTCAACAATAGACTGCTTTTTTACAGAATCCAGCCATTGCGATATAAGAGGTGTTTCCATTTACTCATCCCTCCCAGACTCTTCTCTTCAACTAGTTACATTTTGCTTGTTTTTGGTAGAAAAGTCAAAATTTTAAAACCTCACTCGTAACATAAAAGCCATGGAATTGTAGTCCCATGACTTTTGATTCTTTATTATTCAACGTTTAATTCGCGTTTAAAATCCACATAAATCCTACGAAGACAAAGAATAATGCATACATGATCGGTGATACTTCTTTGCCACGTTTTGCAGCGATCATTGTAATTGGATAAAAGATAAAGCCAAGTGCAATCCCATCAGAGATACTGTACGTTAATGGCATGCCTAACAAAATCAAGAAAGAAGGAATGGCAATTTCCATTTCTTTCCATTTGATTTGACTAAGTGATTGCGCCATCAATACACCTACAACAATTAGCGCTGGTGCAGTTACTTGTGATGTGACAACTGAAAGCAATGGAGAGAAAAACAAGCCCACAACGAAGAATAAGCCTGTTGTCACAGCTGTCAATCCAGAACGTCCACCCACCGCAATACCTGCAGATGATTCTACATACGCGCCCACAGGAGAAGTTCCTAAAAGAGAACCTGCTAACATCGCTGTAGAATCTGCGGCTAATGCTTTTCCAACACGAGGCATTTTGTTGTCTTTCATAAAGCCTGCTTGATTCGCTAAACCAACGAGTGTTCCAGCCGTATCAAAGAACGTCACTAATAAAAATGTCAACACAACGACCCATAACTGTAGAGAATTTATGTCTCCAACATGTTTTAATGCAACTAAAAAAGTCGGTTTAAGACTAGGTGCAGCTGAAACGATTTTAGTTGGCATATCAATCAAACCCGTTACTAATCCTAAAATAGTCGTCGCAGTCATTCCAATAAAAATACCACCTGGAACACGACGTACCATCATGATCGCCGTAATTATTAGACCAAAAATAGTCAGCCAGGTCGTTCCAACATTCAAGGGGCCTAAAGCAACCAATGTTGATTCATTAGAAACAATGATTCCCCCTTCACTTAGACCTAGAAATGCGATGAATAGACCGATTCCGCCTGAGATAGCAAATTTTAAATCTGCTGGAATGGCATCAATGATCAATTCACGTAGTTTGAATACGGTAATCAAAATAAAAATCAATGACGCGACAAAAACACCGGCTAACGCAGTCTCCCAAGGAATCCCCATTCCAACACAAACTGAATAAGCAAAAAAGGCATTGATCCCCAAAGCTGGTGCTGTTGCGATTGGATATTTCGCAAAAATCCCCATCAAAATACACCCTAATGCGCTAGCTAGTGCTGTTGCTGTAAAAACAGCTCCTTCATCCATTCCGGATGCGCCCAAAACTGTTGGGTTTACAAATAAAATATACGCCATTGAAATAAACGTTGTAAATCCAGCTAAAAACTCACGTTTAACCGTCGTATTTAATTGATCGATTTCAAAATAGGAAATAATTTTTTCTTTCACTTGATATCCTCCTAAAAACTGAATAATAAATTGTTCATAAAATTGCATTTTATTACGTAAACAACGTGTTCAATCATATAATAAAGAAGGGAATAAGTAAACAATAAGATTGAACTGTACCGGCTTGTACCACTTTTTGAATAAAAAAATGACAGGCTTTCTTTGCTAAGAGCACCTGTCATTTCACTATTCAATTCCTAGACTGTTAGATTAATTTTTCTCCATCTAATCGTTGCTTCAAAAGACGTGATACAACATATACTACAAAAATAGCAATCATAGACCCAACCACAACATCACTCAAAAAATGAGCCCCGATCCTAACTCTTGACCAAGCGACTAAACAGCCAAATACACTTGCTAAAATGGTTATTTTCTGCCGTTTAGCTTTCTTTGTCGGGGTAACAAACAGTGGTAAATACAAGGCTAACCACGCTTGTTCGGAATGTCCTGACGGAAAGGATTTGTGTCCGTTTACTCCATTGATCTTGAACCAACTTGTAAACTCTGACCAATTATTTTGTAGTTCATAAGGGCGTAGCCTTCCCCAAAGTCCTTTCATCACATCTACAATCGTATTCGCCGTATAAACTGCAACGATAGCACCTAATCCAACAACGACTAACCCATTCATTTCCTGAAGCGTTTTTTCTTTCAGCCAACGATTACACAAGACACATCCTATCGCAAAAGTCAGTAAAGAAAGTAGGACTAAAGCTGGGAAAAACCATTGTGGAAAATGGATTGCCCCACCACCATCATTATTCGCAGCGCCAAGTGGCTGATTATGTTGTCTGTTGTTTAGCGAAGTTACTGTGTAAAAAAGCATGATTTTGATCATTTGCCAGATTTGATAGCCTCCTGCCACAATGGCAAGAACATAGATACTTCCCTTAGAAAAACTGGATAAATCACTTTTTTTCGCATAGTACATAAAAATTTGAGTGGCCATAAAAATAATAATTCCTGGAAAAATCAAGCCATAATTTTGAAAAAAAGTACCCACTATCGACCCCTGATTCATCAGTCCTTGACTGATTTGTTTATCCCATAGTCCACCAACCAATAACAACATCCCTAAACATCCAAGTGTTACTAACTCTCTTTTTTCTTTTATAACATTCATTAATAAACCTCCTATCTACTTTCAATTGTAAAAAAAGATTGTTGCGTTATTATATGATACTCGTATAGATTTAGTTAAAATTAAGTAAAGGTATGAATGAAAAAAGGTTTTAGGATAAAACTCAATGAGTTTATCCTAAAACCTAAACAATATTATTTTGACTATTTTAGCTAGGATACATTTCTATCCATTCCCTACGATAGTAGCAAATCCATTGTTCAAATCTGCATTTTGTGACTGATCAAAGTAAATCATATTTTCATTATTCCCTTGATTTTGCATTGTTACTAATACAATCGGTTGCCCATTTAAAATGGTAAACAGATACAAATGTCTTTTTAACTTATCTGTCGTAGCGATATCTGAATAGATAGCGACAACGTTATAAATATCGCGGCTATTTCCATCTGTAGACCATTGCAGCGTTGCTTGGCTTCCTCCAACAGCGATATTATTATTAGACAAAACGCTTGGGAAACTATATCCATACCAATCCGCTTCCGTCCCTGGAGCGTATTCTAAATACGTTTGTCCCATCACACTCCCCCAACTTTGCATGAACGAAAATAGTTCCAATCTTTTTTGGTGACTCCATAAAGTAGTTGCAGCGGGCGCGGGTGTTGGTGTCGGTGCTGGCGTTAGTGCTGGTGTCTCTTTCGTTTGCGTTGTGGTCTCAGCCGTTTTCTCTGCTTCTTTTTTACTTGCTTCACGTTTCGTAGCTCGTTCTTTAGCTCGCTCCTTGTTTATTTCATCGGTCAGTTCTTTTCCATATCTTTTTAGAGAAATTGATCCCTCTTTAGACATGCCTAATTCTGACAATTTTTTTAAAGCATTCGAATAGTCTTTCTCTTCTTTTAAAGAAACGGCTTCTTGATATAACGTGACTTGTTCTATCATCTTCTTCGCCTCTTTACTATCCTTTTTATATTCCAAAGCTAGTTGAAATGCGCCTATCGCTTTCGAACTATCTTTATCAACAATCGCTTCTTTCCCTTTTGACATTGCTGCATCGTATTCAGATTGTTTTTTGTTACTGGTTGTTGTTTCGGTAACCTCACTCGTCGCTGAAGTTCCGTTTTTCTCATTTGAACATCCCGTTACCAAACCAATGATGAAAAACGAACTCATCACAATGATTATCTTTTTCATACGTGTACACTCCTTTTATAAGTTTCATTTCTCCTATCTCCATTATCTATTACTCTTCTCTTCATGACAAGCTTTGTTGTACGTTTATTTCATCTAAAGCTTGTTTTATTGGGGATTGGATGATGTTAACATAAAAAAATCGTGGGTTCGATTTCTCACCCACGATTCCTTCTTTTTTTATAGACATACTGAATTTAAGATTATTTTTTCTTAAAGCCCATATCTGTTAATTGTTTTTCGCCCTCTTTAAAACTAGTACCTGTTTTCACGCTATTTTCTGGCGCCTCATAGGTGATCACGGTTTCTTTGTCTGTATACTTCATTTTAGAATCCTTCAAATTCGAAGATTTCTCAAATGCGTCTGCTACTTGTTTCGCCATGTCTTCATCTGTAATGAATAATTTTTCATTATCAAAAACAGCTTTACAAGATACTTTCGTTACTTTATCCCCTTTGTGCTCAATAGTGATTGAAACATCCGTTCCTGCCATAGGCGATTGTGTGAATGTATCTGTTTCGGCCTTTCCACCACATCCACTTAAAACAAATACCATTACCAATACTGAAAATACCCCTAGAAATTTTTTCATGTTGTCCTCCTAAATTTTAATTACATTTTACATTATATCAATTCTTCCGTTAAAACAAAACGAGATAATTAATACATATCTAAAGGATATTTCCGAGATTATTTTTCTATAAGAAAGTATAGTCATTTTTCAAAAGATAAGCAGCAATGATTGTATCCACGAAAACGCCGAGTTCTTTCAATTTTTTACACGCCTAACTTGTTCATGTTTCATTTGATTTAGTGCAAAAAAGACTATCGGTAAATAATTAAAGATAAAACTAACTCTTTGACAAAGTCCAATTTGGTTGAGTAATGGGAACTGATTGATTACTGGAATTCTGGCTAATCCGTACATCGTAGCAAAAAAGAAGCTAACTAGCGACAGTATCAAATATCGATTACTGTATTCCCTTTGCCCCTGTTTCTGATAGAATACATACAAAATAAATGGGAAGAATAAAAAGCCTACATAGCCTAAACCAGACCCAATATTATGAATCCACGTCGATAAATTCCATGTTGCTTGCTCAGTATTGATACTGAATAATCCTGTAAAAATACAATCTCCTATACCATACGCTCCAATCGCTAAGGCAAGTAGACTAGCTATTATAGGAGACGTATCACTGAATGCTTGATAGACTGCTGGTATTGCAAAGACAAAAAAGACACCTGACACCACTGACCAAACTAAAAAAGCCTCTCTAACTGGACTATCTACATCACCAAATACGCTGATCACCATCGTTCCTTGATTCATCTTAGGATAAAAAAAGCCCAAAATATAAGGGGTTAAAAAATCACTGATTGCCCCTACTAATAAAAAATGAATGCCATATCTTTTAAGAATAGTCATTGTTAACCTCCTATGCAAAAAAATGTCGTCTATTCTGCTATTCCAATTATACGCGTGTATAAAAGAATTTAGTACGTTTTATCCTTTCAATGAACAAAAGTTTGTTATCTCTCAGTTTTTTATTTTAACTTTTATAAAAAAATTATTTTACTAATCCTAACAGTAACCGCTTGCATATCTACTGCCAATCGTAATAGAATTATAAGACATACTTCATTAGGAGGACAATAATTATGCAAAATTTTGATATCCCAACCATGCGCAGTCAAATAAGAGCAAGCGATGAACAGCGTGATGCGGGTTTGACTGAACCAGATACACTCGAAATGTTCAAGAACCTATCTTATGGACCTCATGGTGTTGAAAATACATTTGATCTCTATTATCCCAAAGGCACAAATACTTGCTTGCCAACGATCATCAATATTCATGGTGGTGGGTTCTTTTATGGGGATAAAGAGCTGTATCGTTTTTATACGATGTATTTAGCAACACAAGGTTTTACTGTTGTAAATTTTAATTATCGCTTAGCCCCAAAACATCACTATCCAGCACCTTTAGAAGATACAAACACTCTGATGAATTGGCTAATCGAAAATGTGGAAAATTATTACGTTGATCTTGATCATCTCTTTTTGGTTGGCGATAGCGCTGGAGCTCAATTGGCAGAACAATACGCCACGTTAACGAGCAACTCAACTTACGCACAAAACTTTTCATTTCCGGTTGCTACTGTTCATTTTAAAGCAGTGGCTTTGAATTGTGGCGCTTATTTTATTGGACAAGATACCCCTATCAATCAAGACTTTTCATATTACTTTGGTGAAACAATCACACCTACTCTTGAAAAGCAATTTCCAGTAGAAGCCTACATCACAGCCAACTTTCCACCTGCTTTTGTTACAACTGCTACGCATGACTTTTTAAAGGATCTTGCTCAACCACTGACAGATTTATTGAACGAAAAAGGCGTTAAAGCACATTGCCAACTCTATGCAAGTCCAGATTATTCTGAATTAGGACATGTCTTTCATTTAAATCAAAAAAGTGATATTGCCAAACAATGCAATGATGAGGAAATGGCTTTTTTCAAAGACTTTCTTGCCTAAAAACTGATTGATAGCGCTCAGTAACATTACGGAAAGACACTTGATAAACTAAAAAAACAGCTCGTATGATCAATCGACATACGAGCTTTTTTTCATGTTTCGTTAAGCACTATTTTATTCATTCAGTGATTGTACTGCCCATGCAGATGCATACTCTTCACCAGCTGTTAAATCATATTGGATCAAGCGATAATCCTGCAGTATTTCTTTTTGCTTATTTGTCAATTTATCTTCTGTTATGGTTTCATTTTTATCCGTAACAAAGATTTTTTGACCATTATAATTATTAGATATACTCGCTGAAGGATCTGTCGTAGAGGCCAACACGTCATTCGTAATTTTTGTCATCAACGCATAAAATGGCGTTACTTTAATATTCGCTTGCTCTAAAGCCAATGCTGGGAAATTATATGGAGAAACAATTTTTTTATCTAGCTTTTTACTTCGTTCTCGACTATAACGATTGCTATAAATAAAATAATCCGTTTCATGCTGAACTAAACCATATTTACTCATATTATTGCCACTATAAATTGAAGGTAAATGGTCTCCATAAAAGACAAACGTAATCGGTTTTTCAATCTTGTCCAACTCTTGTATAAACTCTTCTACAGCTTCATCCGTGTAATGAATCCCTTGCATAAACGTGTTTAATTCTGGTTGTCGGTCTTTCACAACAGCTGTGCCGCTAAATGAATAATCATTTGCATGATAGTAATTTTCTTTATACGGCATATGGTTTTGCATCGTAGATACTTGAATAAATTGTTTTTTATCCAGATTATCGTTTATTTTCTCTAAGGTTTCTTTATAAGCAGAAGCATCGGAAATATAAATATGTTCATCGATTTTATCTTGATAAGTCAGTTCATTTGGACTATCTAAATAGTAGAATTTATCAAAACCGAACTTGGCGAATACTTTTTTCCGATTATAAAGCGTCGCAACATAAGGATGGATCGCTATACTTTCATCAAACAGATTTGTGATATTAGGAGAAACCATCTGTTTTTCCACTAATTGGGTATATGGCGTTGGGAGAGTTGGCGAAAGATTACTGATGTCCAAACTTGTTAATGAACTCCACTCCATATTTGCCGTTCCACCACCGTAACCATTTGACAACATCCAGCCGCTCGTATTTTTCTTCATTGTTTGACGAATATACGGAATCGGATCTTTCTCGATAGTCAAATTAGGCACTCGCATAGGATCACTGAAACTTTCACTTAGATTGAAAATAACCGTTTCATTGTCCGCCCAGTCTAATCGATTGCTATTAATGGCGTTCGCTTCTTGATCATACTTTTTCATAATCTCTTTGATTGTCGCTTCAGAATAATCTGCTGGTCGCTCCATAACCTTAATATCGATATTATTCAAAAACTGGACGATTGGTCCATTTATTTGAGCACCTAATTTTTGATTATAAAAATAGCGATTCACTCTGAAAAGATTGAACATTAAGTAAGAGGGTGAATTTTTATGATTGACAAAAAAGAGACTGGAAAAAAACACGAGAATAATCATCATAACCGTTACTCTTTTTTTCCCATTTGGTTTTAAATCATACCGTTGTCTTGTTCTGCGCTCTAATAAATAGCTGGATATTGCTAATAGAACGACGACGATCACTCCGATAAGAATAATAAACGGATTAACCATATCAAGAATTTCTTTGATCCCTGTCAGCATTTTTAAATCCGCTGGCAATAATGGTTCTTCACGTAATGAAATCTTCAGATAGTTGGTGATCGTTATCAACAAATCAAGCATCACTGTCAAAATAAAGGAATGCCAAAATCGATTCGTAAGAACGAATACAAACAAGAAAAACAACATAATAATCAAAACATTCAATACAATTGGCGCTTGTCGTTTCAATAAAATAAACGCATACGAGTTAACAGTATCGGATACACTTATATTGATTTGAGATTCAGAAATCAAAAACATCTGGATGATCGTAAAAACATAAAAGAAGATTGCTGCAAAAACAAGCCTTCTTTTTTGTGAGAGCCATTTTAGCACACTAGAAATCTTGTTCTTCAACGCATCCAGTGAATCGATTCTTAACGACCTTTCCAACCATTTAAACACCATTGTTTTTTGTGCTAACACATTAATGATGATTAATAAAATTGACGCACTCAGCCATAGAATCGAGAAGATTACGATTGCTTTTAACCACTGAGCACCTGAATTTTCGTATGGCTTTTTATAAAAAGTGCCAACAAAATAAGTCGCAACAGGTGAATTGATTGCAACTTGAGTACTTATCAACGTCGTGGCAATCATTGAAGCTGATACTTTCAATCTAAGTTTTTTCATACGGGATAAAGTTGCAAATAAACTCAACGTATAATACATCCCAAACACTGAAAATGGTACACAAAAACGTGTTGCCGTCGATACATCACCATGCATAAACATGGAAATCTTGGTCATGACAAAAATAGACCCAACTAACAAACTAATGCTAAAAATCAAATGAAGAAACGGCCAACGTACTTTTTGAATTAGCGCTAATCTTTTCAGCGCATACCCAACAAAGAACAAATAAAAAATCCAGACACTATTTTTTCCACCTTGTACAACCCAAATATCTTTATTAAACAAAGTTGGCAGTATTACAAATAAGAACGAAGTAAGCATTACCCCACTTTTTATCTGTTGATCGGAAGTTGTATCCAACCACCTCACGATATTCGGTAAACATAACAAGGCCAGCACGCAAGAAACGGCATAACCATAGTGATTTTGACTGATTGGAAAAAAAATAGACCAATAGTCCCGCATATTCAATGCATTTTTAAGAACATAGAACAAAATATTTACTAAAAAATAGGTACCAATATACATTAAATAGTATCGGCTAATGTTTTTAAACACGTTCTTCTCTTTGATCTTTTCTGAATTGAATCCGAGATAAAGCGGGAAAATATTTACCCCCACCATCACAATGGTATTCATCACTTGATAAAGATAAAAACGACTTAGGTAACTACCATACTCTGGAACAACCGTTGCAGATTGCAACACCCTTTGAACCACCATAAATAAACAGGCTATAATAATTGGAACATAATTCAGCCTTAATGACTTTTCTTTCACTACAAAAGCTCCCTTTTCATTAAATCTAACACTGTATTTATTTCATACCTCTGCTAGTATAACATAAATCAATCGACGTAAATCACGAATATCAGCATATTTTAAGGTTTTAAGCTGTTCACCTCTCCTCTTAAACTAAAGCTGGTTATTCCCTAAATTAACGACTTTTCAATGTCTAGCTTTTTGGAAAATCATACTTTTCACTGATTAAGGTGCATCAATAGATAAAATCAGCAAAAAGACCAATCAGCTAGTAGAATGATTGGTCTTTTTATGTGTCTTCTTATATATCTTTCAAAACTCAATAATAAACTTCATCTAAAAATAGCCCTTGCGCAGGTAAGGTCATTCCTGCCTCACTCCTGATTTTACTTTCAAATACTTCATCAATAACATCTAGTGGCAATGTTCCTGACCCGATTTCCAAAAGTGTGCCCATCAAGATTCTAACCATTTTATGTAAGAAACCATCTCCAACAAAGGTAAAATGAATTAGATTCCCTTCTTTTCGAATTGAGAGTTTATCAATCGTCCGGGTCGTCGATTTTTTTGTCTTTTTGAGAGAAGAAAAACCAATAAAATCATGGGTTCCAGTCAATTTACGACATGCCTCATTCATCAACTCAAAATTAAGTGTTTCAGAGTAATGAAAACTATAATTACGCTCAAAGGCAGAAGGTATCACATCATTCCAAATAAAATAGCTATATTGTTTCCCTTTAGCATTGTATCGAGCATGGAATCGTTCAGGAACTTCCTCTGCTTTTTTTACAACGATATCTTGTGGCAGATAACGGTTTAGAAATTCAATCATCTCTGGTAAAACTATTTTACTCTCCGTTTTGAAATTGGCGATCTGTCCTCTTGCATGCGTGCCAGCATCCGTTCGGCCAGAACCAATGATTTCAATTTTGGTCCGTGTCATTTGGGTTAAAATATTTTCGATTTTCCCTTGAATCGTTTTATCCGAATCCCCAAGTCTTTGCCAGCCAAGGTATCTAGTGCCATCATATTCGATCGTTAACTTAATGTTTCTCATATTTTTTTACTTACTCCTCTTAAAAACACAATTTTTTCGTTGATTCTATTTATCTTAGCTTCTATTATAACAGTATTACTGCGTATGATGAAGTATCGTCGCTTTATACTTCAACTAGCCAATTGTTCTTATTTAGTCTATTTCATGTCACTTTTTTATAATAGATTTACTTGACATTATATTCACGTTCATCTATATTCTATATAGACGTCCATCTATATTCAGGAGGAATCGAAATGGATTACAAAAAAATTTCTTTAGTACTCAAAGCTATGGCCGATCCTAACCGAATGAAAATCATCGATTTACTTTCATATAGTAGCATGTGTGCTTGTGATGTACTGAGACATTTTGATTTTACGCAGCCGACTCTTTCACATCATATGAAAGTTTTAGAAAGTGCTGGGATTGTTTCTGTAAACAAGCAAGGCCAATGGCATCACTACACGTTAAAAGAAGAATTTGTAAGAGATTTTATGGCTTCTATGGTGCAATTACTTTCGGATAGCGGAGAAGATTGTCTTTGCCAGAATACTAAAGAAACAAAAGGAGATCGCAATTAAATGACTTATGCACTAGAAATAAAAGATCTAAAAAAAGTATACGCAACAGGTGTCGAAGCGTTAAAGGGAATTAATTTAACCGTAGAAGAGGGCGATTTTTATGCCTTACTTGGGCCAAATGGTGCTGGTAAATCCACTACGATCGGTATAATCACCTCACTGGTCAATAAGACTTCAGGACAAGTAAATGTTTTTGGTTATGATCTTGATAATGATTTGGTCCTTGCAAAACAACAAATTGGATTAGTCCCTCAAGAATTCAATTTCAACCCCTTTGAAACCGTCGAACAAATCGTTGTCAATCAAGCTGGTTATTATGGTGTTTCACGAAAAGAAGCACTAAAACGAAGCGAAAAATATCTGAAACAATCGGATCTATGGGAAAAACGGAATGTGCGCGCACGGATGCTTTCTGGCGGGATGAAACGAAGATTAATGATTGCTCGTGCGTTGATGCATGAACCTCGTCTTCTTATTTTAGATGAGCCTACAGCAGGAGTGGACATTGAGTTACGACGAGAAATGTGGGATTTTCTAAGAGAATTAAATGCAAATGGCACCACCATTATCCTAACCACTCATTATCTTGAAGAAGCAGAAATGCTTTGTCGAAATATCGGGATCATCCAATCGGGTGAACTAATTGAAAACACTAGCATGAAAACACTTCTAGCGAAACTACAATTTGAAACGTTTATTTTTGATTTAGAAGATTTTGAGAAACAACCTGAAATCATTGGGTATAACAGTAGTTTTGAAGATGAACGGACACTTGTTGTAGAAGTTGAGCGTGATCAAGGAATCAATGAATTATTTGACCAACTGACAAAACAAGGCATCAAAGTTCTCTCTCTTCGTAACAAATCAAATCGTTTAGAAGAACTGTTTCTAAAAATCACAGAAGAAAAACGTCACGTGGATGCTCATTCGACCGCTCAAGAATCAAAGCAGTAAAAGGAGATACGCTATCTTATCAGACCGATTTTTCTTTTGAAAAACCAGTACTTTAATAGAAATAAGGAGATTAAACATGTTTAAGTTATATTTCACGGCTTTAAGAAGTCTTGCAGTAAAAGAAACAAACCGCTATTTGCGGATCTGGGTTCAAACGTTGGTACCACCAGTTATTACGACGTCATTATACTTTGTTATTTTCGGAAATCTGATCGGCGGACGGATTGGTCAAATGGATGGATTTTCCTATATGGAATTTATCGTCCCTGGGCTGATCATGATGTCTGTGATCACAAGTTCTTACGCAAACGTTTCTTCCTCGTTTTTCTCACAAAAGTTCCAGAAAAACATTGAAGAATTACTCGTTGCACCTGTTCCCACCCACATTATTATTTGGGGATTTGTCTTTGGTGGCTTAGGGAGAAGTGTTTTAGTGGGAACTCTCGTGACAATGATTTCTCTATTTTTTGTCCCACTTCACGTTTATTCATGGTCGATCGTGATCATCACTCTTCTTATGACAGCTATTTTATTTTCATTAGCAGGTTTGTTAAACGGGATTTTTGCGCAGTCTTTTGATGATGTATCCATTGTTCCTACTTTCGTGTTACAACCATTAACATACCTTGGTGGTGTTTTTTACGCGATATCTATGTTACCACCTATTTGGCAAACCATTTCAAAAATCAATCCCATCGTTTATATGATCTCGGGATTTAGATATGGTTTCCTTGGAACAATCGACGTACCGATCCTCTTTTCTATGGTCATTTTGATTCTTTTTATCTCAGTACTTTATGCTGTTTGTTGGTATTTGATTGATCGAGGACGTGGATTAAGAAGTTGATTCTGCTTTAAATGAGTATTTTTGAATTTTATTGAAATATAATGAAGCACGTCTCTAAAAAAAATAGAGACGTGCTTCATTTTGTATTTCTTCATTTAGAAATAATAGTCATTTCTTTACTCAAATCTGAATCTGCTTTATTCGTAATCAAAATCACTTCGTTTAAATCGAACGATTTAACAGCAGATGTCTTATGAAATTTAGAACTATCACATAATAGAAATGCTTTTTTTGCATGGTCGATCACCGTTTTTTTCTTGATGGCTTCCACCAAATTGGGTGTGGTTACGCCAAATTTCAAATCGATACCATTTGCGCCTAAGAATGCTTTATCAAAGACATATTTTTGAATATTTGCTTCTGCTAAGGGACCACTTAAAGAGGAAATTTTAGGATCGTACGTTCCACCTAAAATCGTAATCTCTGCCTCAAACTCTCCCGTCAACCTAAGAACATCTGTATTCGTCGTAATGATCCGAATCTGCTTTTTAAGTAACTCTGTTAACAAAGCAGTACATGTAGAACCTGAATCTAAATAAATCGTTTCTCCAGCAACAACTTCACGGGCTGCCAGTTCGGCTATATACAGTTTTTCTTTTGTCTGCAAACTAGATTTTGTTGACATAGGTAATTCGGAGACACTCGACGAAATCTTGACGGCTCCGCCTGAAAGAGTCTGCACTTTATTTAAACTTTCTAATTCTTTTAAGTCACGTCTAAGAGTCGATATTGATACTTCTGGTATCAACTTTTGTAATTCCTCTATTCTGATCAGCTCTCTAGTTTCTAGTATCTCTATAATTTTCTCTTGTCGAACATATGGAATCATAAGAAACCCCTTTCGCTTTTTTCATTACTAATGCTTTCAAGAAGAATGTTCATTCTTAAAATACCATAAATCCGAATAAATAGTAATGAAATAAACGAAATTATAAGAAGTTCTTTTTAATTTATGACAACATTTCTTCTCTATCCGTAAACATATAAGCCAAAATAGCTGACACAACAAGTGAAATAGCGAGTCCGATCATTGCTTGAATAAAGTTTGACGCATTATCTGTTACAAATGCAGGAAATGTTGTTACACTCCCAAAAACAAAGGCATTTGTTACGACTTTGGTTAATCCTAAGTAGGCACCACCGACAGCACCACCAATGATTTGTGCTAAAAATAATTTTTTGTTTTTCACTAATAGTCCAAAAAGAGTCGGTTCAATAATAGCGGAAAGCGCGATTGTTACAAAGCCTGTTACGGCAAAACTACGTAATTTATTATTTCTTGCTTTTAAATAGACACCAATCGTTGTACCAATTACTGCGAAGTTACAAGCAAAGGTAAATGGGACAATGTAGTCAAATCCATACGTTGAAACGTTATTGATCATGATTGGATTAACTGCCCAATGAATCCCAAGACTTACAAGTACGCTCCAACCACCACCGATCAATACACCTGTTAAAATACTACTACGTTCGATCAACCAGTTGACCACTTGAGCCACTGCTTCACCACTATAAACCCCGATTGGACCAATCACAATAATCGTTAACGGAATCATTACCGCTAAAGAAATCAATGGCACGACTACTAGTTTTAATGTTTCTGGAACTTTTTTATCCAAAAACTTATACAGATAAGAAAATGCCCAAATTGAAAGAATAATCGGAACAACTGTGGAATTGTAATTCATCAAGACAACAGGAATTTTCAAAAAGCTTGTTGTTGCGCCATTCCCAGTATCTCCCATTAAGGCAATAAATTCTGGATTTAGTAATGCCGCACCGATCAATGCTGATAAATAGGGACTAGCACCAAATCTTCTAGCAGAAGTAAACGCTAACAATACAGGTGAAAAATAAAAGACACTCATTGATGCAACATTTAAGATACTGTATGTTCCGCTATTTTCTGATAAGATTCCTGTTTGTACGGCTAAAATCAATAGTCCTCGTAAAATACCTGAACCAGCTAACGCAGGTAATAATGGCGCAAAAATTGCCGAAATAGCTGAAAAAATGGTACTTATGATATTGCCAGAACTTTCTCCACTATTGTTTACTTGGGCACTACCATCTTCCCCTGTAACCAGTGCTTCAAATTCATCATACAATTTGGGTACTTCTGTTCCAATCAAAATTTGATATTGTCCTGCTTTATTGACAACATTAACAACACCATCGATTTCTTTCACTGCCTCATCATTTGCTTTAGAAGAATCTTTCAGCGTTAACCTCAATCGCGTAGCACAATGGGTCATATTCGCCAGATTATCAGGACCGCCAACATTTTCTAAAATTTCTTTTGCTGCTAATTTGAAATCCATCTTCATTCACTCCCCGTATTTTTTGCTCTTTTAACAAGGTATTAGAAATCTTAGGCTAAGATTTCTAATACTAAATCACTTACTTTTACAGCACTATTTTGTTTAATCACATCTGCAATATAATCCATCCCTAATCGCTCAATGATCGAGTCGATCTTTTTGATCATCTTGATATTTCTTTCACATTCTTCCACTGGATCTTCTATGATCGGGAATGTATCGAAATAAACTGCATGCGCATAATTGTGTAATTTTGTATAATAGATAAATTCGATTGTCTTAATCAAGGTACTGGTGCCGATCATCAATCCATCATCATTCAAGCCGTAACCATCATTTAAATGAACCCCAAATAATTTTTTCCGACTCCCTAAAATACTAGCACCATATGCAGGATTTTCGTGTTTCATTAACATATGGCAATAATCCAAGGTAATCCCCAAATTGTCACGACCAACCTCATGAATCATTGATAACGCTACTCCAAAGCTATCTAAAAAGGCATACGCTCTAGGTTGAAATGGTTTATACTCAATACTGATTTTTAAATCCGGTGCATAATCTGCAATTTCGATCATACATTGTTTGATTTGGTTCCAAACTTTTTCATAGTCGATTTGAAAAGAATAGTCAAAACCATCAAAACCTAACCAGATCGTTACTACTTCTCCGCCTACTTCACGACAATAGTCACAGGCTTCTTTACATAATTGTACAGCCTTACTAGAAACCCTCTGATCGGCGTTTCCTAATTCGCCATTGATGAATTCACTTCTGAAACGTAATGCCACACCATTCGCGAGTAAATTATTTTTTTCTAAACACTCTTTCATCTTTTCAGCGGGAACACCTTCTACATGTTCTGGATAATTGAAATCAACATGTGACAAACCTAGACGATTAAATTCTTGTAGAACTTTTTCTACATCATTATTAAATTTCGGTAAAAATGAATTGATTCTTGTCGCTAACTTCATTTTTATTCCTCCTTTTCTCTTTTACACCTCCATAATAGCATTTCTTTTTTTCATTATCAATCATTATTTTTCATTTTATTCCATTTTTTATCACAAAAGTTCAAAAAATGGGAGCGAATACCCCTTTTAATGTTCCATTTGTTGTATCATCTCTACTCTTCTAGCATGTCTTCCGCCTTCAAATGTCGCTTCCAACCATTCTTTTACAATCATCTTCGCAAGCTCACTACCAACCACTCGAGAGCCAAATGCTAGAATATTTGTGTTGTTATGCTCTTTAGAAAGTATTGCTGAGTAGGGTTCACTACAAACGACTGCACGAATGCCGTTTACTTTATTTGCTGAAATCGAGATGCCAACGCCTGTACCGCAAATTAAAATTCCACCATCGAAATGCCCAGCAGCAACTTCTTCAGCTACTTTTTTCCCGTAACGAGGGTAATCCGTTCGCTCTGCTGAAAAGCTACCAAAATCTTCGATTTCATGCCCTAATTCTTTTACATACTCTATAATAATTGGTTTTAATTCAAAGCCAACATGGTCGCTACCTATTGCTAATTTCATACAACGACTCCTCCTATTATGAAAAGCTGAAATGATTGATGCAGCTCATCGTATTATTTCCTTAATTGCATAAGTATTTCCTCATATGATTCAGTTTTTCCAAATAAAGCAGATGTCCCCAATATAAAACCAGTTACGCCTTTTTTGCTTAGTTGTTCAACTTTTTCTGGTGAAATCGCCCCATCTACCATTACTTTATACTCATATGTCTTGGATAACGCTACTAATTTTTCTATTTTAGGATCTGTATACGCTAAATATTTTTGACCAGCAAATCCTGGATTGACGGTCATCACCATTACATAGTCGACTAATGGCAATAATTCTTGGATCATTTCAACAGATGTGCCTGGATTAATTGCAATCCCAGCTTTTTTTCCTTTTTGGTGAATCGTGTCCAATGTTCGTGTAACCTGTTGGTCTGCTTCTGGATGAATATAAATGATATCTGCACCAAGATCAGCAAATTTCTCAACATACTTACTTGGTTCTTCAATCATGAGATGAACATCTAGCGGTTTCTCCGTCACAGAGCGGACCAATTCAAAATCTTGTAAGCCCATTCCAAAATTTGGAACAAAACGCCCATCCATAAAATCCATATGGAAAATATCAATGCCAGCTTGATCTAGTTTTTGAGTATCTTCTTTCAGATTTGAAAAATCAGCACACATCATTGATGGACATAATAATTTCGTCATCGTTTCTCCTCCTTTTTGAGATAACGATTACTCAAAGAGTAAAAAAATATATGGGTAATCGTTTACCTTTGTTTACGGATAATATAGCACCATTTTTTTCCCATGTCAACCACAATTCGCTTTAAAAATTTGTGTTTAATCGTTTTTTATGAGAAAATGTGAGTAAATATCAAAGAAAAAAGAGAACGATTACTCAAGAGGAAATGAGCTATGAAAAACTATTCTATCAAAGACATCGCTGAAATCGCAGGGGTTTCTGTAGCAACTGTTTCTAGGGTTATTAATGATAATGGCCGCTTTTCTGAAGAAACTAGAAAAAAAGTCTTGAAGGTCATTGACGAAACTGGCTACAAAATGAATTACAGTGCTAAAAACTTACGTATGAACAAATCGTTTACAATTGGCATCTTAGTCCCAGATATAAGCAACTATTTCTTTTCTGATGTTGTGCAGCGTTTAGAAGAGATTTTATTTGCGAAAGGCTATTCCACCATTATTTGCAATACGTCTAGAAGTTCAGAAAAGGAGCTTGCTTATTTACGTATTTTAGAAGGAAAAGGCGTGGATGGATTGATCGTTATTTCAGGAGCCGAGGCGTTTGAATTTACTTCGTCTAGTGCAGAAAAGAAAATCCCTTATCTCTGTATTGATCGAGAGCCTAAAAAGAAAGAGGATACTGTTTTTATCTCCTCTAATCATTATCAGGGTGCCTTTGAAAGTGCTGAAGAGTTGATTCACAAAGGCTGCCAACATCCTGTTATCGCGATGCATAATCAAAAATCAACCAGTGCAAAAGAACGATTGAAGGGATTTAAGGACGCATTAAAGAAAAATAGTATTACGTTCAATGCTAAACACCATTTGCTTTCCATCGATATTGAAAGTAGTGATTTTGAACAAGATCTTCTTACTTTTCTCAAGAAAAATCCAAGTACTGATGGGATTTTTTCCATCAATGACCTGATCGCTTTAGAGTTAATGCTTCGCTTAAAGAAACATCATATCCAGGTACCACAAAAAATAAAATTGATTGGTTTTGACGATACGGCTACTGGTAAATACACAGCGCCCACGCTTTCATCCGTAAAACAAAATACAGAGTTGATTGCGAATCATGCAGTGGAATCATTGTTAGAATTGATTAATAAAAAAGGGGAACTAGGTAGACAAATCGTGGTTCCTGTTTCGTTGGTTTTAAGAGAATCAAGTAAAAAATCCTAAAAAAAGAGAGGGTCTATCTAGTAAAAATTAGATAGACCCTCTCTTTTTAATGCTTGTTAGAACTCATTCTTATTTCCCAATAACCAATCTTCTTGTATAAACAGCTTGTCCAGAATGCATCACTGCATCATCAATAGCCGAAACGATTCGAGTCTGACGGGTTACAACTGGTGTCCAGTTCGTATCCACAACATCGATAAGACTTGCTTCGTTCAACTTTTCTAAATAGTCATTCGTAAAATCAACACTTGCCGTTAGATAATCTAAAAGCAAGTTTTTGTCCATTACGACCACCTTAGCCGCTTCTTCTGGAGTATGCTGCCAATCTTGAGTATCATCAGGTAAAGCAAGTCCAAATTTTCCACTCCATCCAGCTTCTAACCATAACGGCTTAGTTCCATTAAGCTCAGCCACTTGATAATCAAGCTCTCTTGCTGTATGCCAAATCAACCAAGTAACCGATTTGATTAAGGGATTTGGCATGGTATTTGCTTCCTCTACGCTCATCTGGTCAAGTGTTTCTTCAAAACGTTCTTGTGCTCTCTTTAACGTATCGATAGATAATTGTGTGATTTTCATTTTAGTTCGCTCCTTTTCACTTTTCGTAAAACCCAACGTCAACAAAATTACATGTTCTATTACTAGTTTACGCTTATCTTGATACAACAGCAACGAATCAGAACATTTTTGCCTCATCTTTACGTTAGATACAGCTCAAATTTTTATGGGAATCTTAGATGTTCAATCTGATGATCTTCCTTCGCTTACTATAGCTACTTTAAATGAAAAATAAAAAACAACTATCGAATCCTTTGAAGTCAGCTATGAATTGGTTACAGCAAAAATAAATTAAAAACTCCTCGGCACAACTTTTTTACGCTGTACTGAGGAGTTTTTCGTCATACTAATAAACTGATTCTGCTTTTACTAGATTTATCTCGACAATTTTTCTTGCTGTGTTATTCGTAATGAATCGATAACCATTCACAATCTCATCGAATCTCTTCATTTACACAACATCGACCGTATCTGAATTACGTAACGAGTACTAAAGATCAAATCAACCTTGTAAATTCGTACTCACTGAGGTATTTGCAACAAAATTGATTTCACTCATTTTTAATAAAAGAAATAATTTTGAATAAAACTTAATATGGAACAGACCTTAAATGCTCACCAGAGTTAACTACTTTTGTATTGATCTTTCATTTAGGTTAACGCCGAGAAAAGAAATGCCTCTTTTTGAATCTCTTTTTCTGTCGTTACAACGATATCTTCATAATCAGGTGTATTCGTGACAATAATCGGTACTTCTACGCTAAAACCTGCTGCCTCAATCGCCTCTATATCAAAGCTTAATAGACGCTGCCCTTTTTTCACTACTTGCCCTTGTTCCACATAGCTGGTGAAATGTTTTCCCTCCAACTGAACGGTATTCAAGCCTACATGGATCAACAATTCTAAGCCATCGTCTGAAACAATTCCTAATGCGTGTTTCGTTGGGAAGAGCGTTACTAAAGTTCCATCAAACGGTGCAACAACTTCCCCAATCGAAGGATAAATGCCTACCCCTTTTCCTAACAAACCTTGTGAGAAAGCTACGTCTTCAATTTTTTCTTGAGGAATCACATCCCCAGTAAGCGGACTATAAACAGTCATTTGTTTCACTGCTAAAATCGGTTCAGAATCTAGCGCATCAGTTTGAATAGTGCTTGTTTCTAACACCTCTTCAGGATCCTTATAAAAAATAAAGGTTAAAATCAAGGCGATCGGTACTGCAATACAAATACCGATGATTCCTACAACAATATCACTTGTTCCATGTGTTTCTGGATTGATCATTGCTGGAAACTCAAAAATACCCATTCCACCAAAAATATATTCTCTCAAATTCGCAAAACCATAATACGCTCCAGCAATCCCAGAGGCAATACAACTAATAATAAATGGCGTTTTTCTCGGTAACGTAATCCCGTAAATTGCTGGTTCTGTGATTCCGAAAATACCAGAAATGACAGATGGAAACGCAATTCTTTTTAGTTGCTTATCTTTCGTTTTGATCATCATAGCGAATACGACTGCTGTTTGAGCAAATGTTGTGGCAAAAAACGGCATCATCACATTATCATAGCCCACTGTCATAATATTGTTGATGTAGATTGGGATAATGCCCCAATGCAAACCAAAAATAACTAAGATTTGCCAGAAGAAACCTACTAAAGCCCCCGAAATCATCGGACTGAAACTTCTAACCGCAATAACACCTTCTGCAATCAAATTAGACCCAAAAGTCGCTAATGGACCAATCACCAAAAAGCCAATTGTCAATGCAACAACCATCGTCAACATCGGTGCAACAAAGAATTTAACTACATCCGGAATCACACGATCAAATAATTTTTGACAGTAAGAAGCAAAATACACGATAATAATAATCGGTATAACCGTCGATGTATAATCTACACTGATTAGTGGAATTCCCAAAATATCTAGATAGACAGGAGACTGAAAGACTGTTCCTTCAAATAACATATACAGTGGTTTACCCGCTTCTGCTAACGTGCCTAATTGTAGGGCAGGATAACAAAGCGCTAAGCCTAACAAGACTCCCATCAAAGGTTTCAAATTGAATTTTTTAGCTGCAGTATACCCTAAAATAACAGGTAAATACATAAATAAAGCATCTGAAATCCCTGATAAAAAGATATACACGCCACTTGTATCGGAATAAAGTCCCATTACACTAAATAAAATATTCAATCCTTTTAACATACCCGCTGCTGACATTAGACCTAATACTGGTTGAAAAATGCCCGAAATAACATTGATGAAACGATCAAATACAGAGCCTTTTTCTTGTTGATCCGCTGTTTTCTCTTGGGATATTTCGCCAATAATAGGCAAAACATCACTATACACATCTGCTACATGATTTCCAATAACGACTTGATATTGTCCGCCACTTTTCATTACCGTGACCACACCATCGAGATTTTTGATTACTTCATCATTTGCTTTACTTTCATCCTTTAAGTTAAAACGCAGTCTTGTTACGCAATGTGTTAACCCAGATACGTTTTCTTTTCCGCCGACTTCTTCGACAATTCTTGCTGCTAATTGTTCATATTTCCCCATTTTCTTATTCCTCCATTATCAATTAAAATGAAGGTCTAGCCAACTTAATGTCACTATCCAATAAAAAATTTAACTGCTTCCTCCTTACTCTTCTCAATCTTTATAAACAACACGATGGATATGGATCGTGAGATATAACTTTTCTTCATCGGTTAAAACATATTGGTAGTTTCGTTCAATATGTTCACTTACTTTTTCAACACAAGCATACGCCGTTTGAAAGCGAATCTTCACGACGTCAACGAGTCCTTCTTCATTTTTGTCACTATGCAACTTGTGACTCGTCAATCGTTGCGCAAAAAATTTTAAATGAGTAATGAAACGATAATAATAGAGCGATTCTTCATCAAATTCGATTTTAAAATAATAACGGACAATATTACTGATTTCCTGCATGATTTTTGTCACTTGATACGAATCTTGATTTGCTTCCAAGTCCTCCGCATTTACGAAATGTAGTGCAATAAACCCAGCTTCATCTTCTGGCAAACGTAAATCCAATGTCTCTTGGATTCGTTCTAAGGCTTTGACAGCTATTTTGTATTCCACAGGATAAAAGCGGCGAATATCCCACAGTAACGCATTTTTAATCACAATACCTTCTTTAAATCGTTTAACAGAATTATACAAATGATCACTAAAGGAGACATAGATACTATCGTTCAATTTTTTTCCTAACTCAGACTTCGCCATCGTAATGATCTCGTCGCTCAAATTCATATATTCTAAAGGAATCTCCGTCAAAAGTTCTTGAAATCTAAGAAAAACATCCGAATTAGATAAATGAAAAATTTTCTCTATCTTTTGATCTTCAAGTAGATCACCTTTCTGTTTTTGAAAAGCGATACCTTTTCCTAACACAATAATTTCTGAACCTGACTGATCGATCGTTATTGCCGCATTATTATTAAGCACTCGTTTAATTTCCATCGTACTTTCCTCACTTTTACTCATTACACTTTCGTCAACATTCTTACTATTTTAAACAGTCACCGTTGCTTTCGATGACTTGTCGATACCACTCAAATGATCGCTTTTTAGAGCGTTTAAAGGTTCCTTGTCCTTCATTTTCCGCATCTACATAGATAAAACCATATCTTTTCTTCATTTCTCCTGTACTGGCGCTAACTAAATCAATACAGCCCCATGAGGTATACCCTAATAATTCCACTCCATCAAGCTCGACTGCAGCAATCATTTCTTTCATATGTTTTCCAAGATAATCGATTCGATAGTCATCTTCTACAACACCATTTTCCGCCTTAACATCAACAGCTCCCAACCCATTTTCAACGATAAACAACGGGCACTGATATCGGTCATACAATGTATTCATTGTAATACGTAGCCCCAATGGATCAATTTGCCATCCCCATTCGCTGGCATCTAAATACGGGTTTTTCAGTGTTGGAAATAGGTTCCCCTCACGCAATTCATTTACTTTTGGATCCCCACTGGCAACGGATGAGGAATAATAAGAAAAGGTCAAATAGTCTACGGTATTTTGCTGTAATATCTGTTTGTCTTCTTCTGTGATGTCCAATTGAATATTTTTTCTTGCTAATTCTTTTAATGCATATGCTGGATAATAACCGCGAACTTGCACATCTGTAAAAAAGAAACTCTCTCTATCCACTAATTTTGCAGCCATGATATCTTCTGGATTCGGTGTATTAGGATAATTATCTCCTGCTGCCAACATACAACCGATAAGATTCTTGTCATCGATTTCTTTTCCTCGTTTTGTCGCTAATGCACTTGCAACCAATTCATAATGAGCTGCCGTAAATTTAACTTGCTCACGATCCTCCCCTTCTTCAAACACTAGCCCAGCCGCCATAAAAGGTGCATGTAACAACATGTTGATCTCGTTAAATGTAATCCAATGATACACCTTCCCTTTAAATCGTTCAAACAACGTTTCAGCATAATGCAGATAAAAATCAATCATTTTACGATTTTTCCAGCCACCATATTCCTTTACTAAATGAATCGGACAATCAAAATGACAGATCGTTACTAAAGGTTTTATATCATATTTTAAACATTCGTCAATCAGCTGTTCGTAAAAAAGTAATCCTTCTTCATTCGGTTTTGCCTCGTCTCCCAATGGAAAAATTCGTGTCCACGCAATTGAAAAGCGATAGACTTTAAAGCCCATTTCAGCGAATAAAGCAATATCTTCTTTATAATGATGATACATATCAATTCCTTTTTGAGCTGGATAATAATGGTCTTTGTCAAAGCTTAACATCGGCAACTCCCCAGCCATCACAGCCTCTCTATCCTTCCCAAACGGAAGTAAATCTACATTAGCTAGGCCTCGCCCTCCTTGATCATAGCCTCCCTCAACTTGATTAGCAGCGGTTGCGCCACCCCATAAAAAATCTTTTTGTAATCCCATATCCTCATTCCTCCTGATAAAATTAAAAGACCCATTTGTACAACTAAATAAACGTGTCTAATCGCCACGAAACTTAGTCGACAAATGGGTCTAGCTTGTTTTCATTTAATAAAACAATGACTATGCCATTTATTACTTTTTATATTTTCTTTTGAAAGCACTTTTATAATAGCATATCTTTTTAAGATAAACAAGAAAACTTGTGAGGAAGTTTTCTTGGAGATTATATGGGTAAATCAGCTCCACAATTTGGACATTTTTTTTGATTCCACATAAATTCACTTCTTTCTTTGCTTACAATGGAATCACATTTCAAACAATTAATTATTTTTCCTTGCTCGGTCTCAATTTTGGAAAATATCAATTTAGGATTATAAATATACCTTCGAATTTTGTTATGTACAGTATCAGAATCAACTACAAAATCAAGCTTTTTGCCTCTGCCACTCACCCTATCGTAAATCATACTATAATTAATTGCATATATATTCAAATCACTTGCAGATGTATCTTTCTTTGATATATTCGCTTTTCTGAAGTGTATTATTCTTTGATAGATCAACTCCTCAAACCATTCTTTTCGAGTAATTTGATTATTTTCAAAAGTATTTTCTATAGCAAAATGGCTGTACTCTTTCTCCAAACAAAATTCTTTAATATCATTCCAAACGTCCATTACTTCAGGTTTACTAACAATATTCTCCTTCTTTTGAGCACCAATACTTTCAATAGCTTCAATAATCATTTCTTTACTTATTCTTGCAAATGTTCGACCTTTTGAAGCTTTGTTAGAAGATATATAACTATCCCATGAATTAGATAACATATTTAAAAAATCTCTAGAATTCCCCATAGATGCATGTACTAACAATAATAAATTGGGACTAGTTAGCAATGTAGAAATATCTATACTTTGGTTTTCTAACAAAAAATGCAATCTTTTATTAACAAGTTCAGTGAAATATTTAATGCATTTAGTCCCTTCTGATTTAGACTTTTCAAAAATCAAATCAGAGTCTAAGTCTATACGATGTTGTAAGTCAGATCCATGAGTTAACCCATGAAGATCGCCTCGCCCTGGTACTATTCCAATCCACACATATACTGGATTTCCAATTATTGTATCAATGTAACGAGATAGTTGCTCTTGTAAAAAAATATTTTTATTTTTTAGTTTCTCCCAATCGTCCAAGTAAAATGTAAAAGTTTTTTTCCCCAATATTTCCATTAATCTTATCATATTATTTTTAAATGATGATATGTCCAAAAATTTCTTTAAATCCCCATTAGTTATAACTTTGTCCAAATTTCTAGATACTTCTTTTTCGTTCTGTTCTAAATTAATTATAAAACCATTTTCTAAGCCCAGTTCTGAACTTAATTTACTGAGAGATGTATTGATGTACTCAAGTGTTTCTTCTTTTTCTATAGAAATTTTTTCACTATCATTAATTGTAAAATTTCCGATGCTCGCTTCGAATTTACATTTACCTATAAAATTTACAGTTTCAATTATCTTTTTTTTCACTTTATTTTTTTCTAGAATTTCCCAAATTTTATGCTCTTTTTTATTGAAATAATCAATTAATTGGTTTGATATTGCTTCATACATTTTAATACTAAAAACCTTATTAGTTATTTCTTGATTGGAATTTTCTGGAAAAACAATTCCTTTTAAATTAAGATAAAAGCAAAAGGAATCATTATCATTGTTCACTTTTTCTCTAGCCAAAAGCATTAAATGAGTTTTTCCAGTTCCGCGTAACCCCGAGACTACACCACTTGATCTGCTACTTTTTGCAACTAAGCTCTCTAGATGACCATTAATATCAACATATAACTGTGAGAGATCATCAGTATTACTTTTCTTATCAAATTCTGATATATCAGTATCACTATTTGTCATAACAAATGCTTTATTCATTTTACTTACAAATTTTTCATCTTTTGACAACAAATTTAATTTTTCTTCCATGATAAATTCCTTTCGTATTAATATACCTGCAAGTACCATCTCTTGTATAAGATTTTACATACTAATTTTTAAATAATATAATTTTATTAAAATCTATTAAACTATTCTAATATAGCTACTATCAATAAACGTAATTTTCCTAGAATTAGAATAACTAAGGAAAAATATATAATTAATCACGAATAAATATTTTACTTATAGTAAAATATTAAACAATATTAGGTAAAAATGCAACAAAAATAAGTTATGTGCTAATTACTATTGTTTACTTGTATAATTTTCAATCCCAAATCTTTTCTTCTATAACTTCTCGACTATTTTGCTGTATATAGGCTTCGATCAGCGCTTTTCGTCCTTGTGAATTCTTCGTATAATAAATGGATTGTTTCTTCGACAGTCCGTTTAGGGAATCAACTAGACGCAAGACATCTTTTTTATTTTTGCTAAAATAGCTTGGAACAGAGAAGTAAATTCGATTCAGTTTCAATAAATATCTTGGTTTGTCTATATCTTCCATCACTTCTAAAACGTATTGATTAAAGAGTGTATTCGCATTGAAGCTTGCGTTATCTAGTTTACAGGAAAACAGCGTATCCTCTTTTTGAATCCGTAAACGACTCTCTTTTGAAATTACCCCATCTTCCATCAATAGAAGAAATACTCCATTGATTAATCGCTCTAATTGCGTACAATATTTTTTCCAAGAACGCCGAATTCGAAAATTTCTAAAAAATAAACTATTAAAAATAGAATCATAGAAATTTTTCTTCACTGGCGAATGATTTTCTTTAAGGTCATTTATGCGATACTCTTTATTTTTTAATGGTTTCATTATCAATGGCATTGATTGATGTGTCCCTTTTGATATAGCTTTATGCCAGTCTTCTTTTAGTGCGTCTCTTCTTTGTGCCAGAAAAAAATTATTCGCATTATAACTATTGATACTTTCTTCAGTAATTTTTAACGGTAATTCAAAACGTTCAATTCCTGTACTGATTTTCGCTACACTTTCTAGCTTATTAAAGCCTTCTATAAAAGATAATCGTTTCGCTATATACTGGAATTCTAGCTGTTCTTCTAATGCGATAGTTTTATAAACAGTCGCAATATGCCAAATATTTACAAATGATTTTTCAGGTGATTTACGTAGTCCTCTACCTCTAAGCTGTTGTGTTTGCACATAGGAACCCGATGTATTTGCTAAAATCACTGTATTTAGTGCGGGACAATCCCACCCTTCTCCTAAAAAGCTCACCGTACCGATCAATAGATTGATTTTCTTTTGATTCAATGCTTGTGTTACGCCCGTAAGAATTTGATTGCGATTTTCATCTGTCAACGAAATAAACGAATAGTTTGGATCCATTTCTAACTCACTAAAATGTAATTCAGGGAATAGTTTCAACGCTACACTATTAGACAACAGACAAAATTTACCACAAATTACAGCTAAATTCGTTGTTGGGTTGATCAACTCTTTTAAATAAAGAAATAATGGCGCTACACCAAACTCAAGATACGATTCTTGACCAAAAAGCGTCTCTATTTTGATTCTATCCATAAATACGACACTACACAGATTTTCACCTAAAAATGCTTCTTCTTTGATTAATATTTTGGCAATACTTTCTTTTTTTAGCGGGATAGAACGATACTTTTTATTATCTTTATATGCAGGAAATAGGGATAATTTATTTTGGAAAAGCCATTTATTCTGTGTTAAATACTCAAAAATACTAAGATTTGGATTCAGCTCATATAGAAACCGATACAGTGTCTTTATGTTTTCTTTTGTTTGCTGTGGTAGCCGTACTTTCCTTTTATAATTTTTGATCCCTAGTACTTCCCAGTGCTCGTTTGATAATTCAAAATCTTGGTCATACAGATACAGCAAAACACTGAGATACGTATCAAAATTTTCATAAATGAATGACTCATTTTCCAACGGATACTGAATGAAAGCTAGTCCTAATAAATACTCTGTGACTTCAGCATCATTCATCATTGCGTAAACAATCTCATTTTGCTGTTGCAAAAAATCAAAAAATGCCTCTTCATTTTCTTGAGATTCTGGAATTAAATAGACATAATCTTGATAGGGAACCAAGACATCTTCTTTGATTAATTCTGGTGCTGGAATGTCGATATCTATCGCACCATTTAACGCCAAATATCTTTTCCACTCAATAGTAGTCGCATCATATGGTGGTGTAGCTGTCAGTGATAGACTTTGAATAGCTTGATTTTCTTCTCTAAACGAGATGATTTCTTCTGCCCATGTTCTTTTCAAATGATGCGCTTCATCTAAAATAATAAACGCATATGAAGCCCTTTTGATCGATTCCCCCTGCAAATGAAATTCTTGATACGTTGTAATGGTTATTTTTTTATGATCAGATAAACGTTGAGAAACATGCTCTACACCAAAATTATCTCTTAAATAATTCAACCATTGATTTTTTAGAACCAACGAAGGAACCAAAATCAACGTTTGCTTATCTAACTTTTTGATTATTTCAACGCCTAAAACAGTCTTACCAGCTCCTGGTGGCGCCACGACATGAATCGTTGTATCTTTTAAATACAGTTCAATTTCATCTATTATCTTTTTTTGAAAGCTTCTTAACTCCATAAACGCTCCAATCTATTACCATGATGCATGCGTACGTAATAAATTATATCTTTTCTAGAGTAAAAAGAGTAGCTTATCTTGTGATCCCTATGCATCATCTACCAATTACTAAAAGTTTTCCTCTTTCAAAAACTTGTTCAGGTGCTTCCAATTTAATGAATGAGTAAATACATAGCGTAAAAAAAGCACTCAAACAAGTGCCATTCAGGATGTATTATCGACTAAATCATTAGAAATTAGAGAAATTACGAATATAAACTCCCATTATTTACAATTTAAATGAAACAAAACATTAATAATGTGGTATGCTAATAGTGCGTTTAAAATGACAAAAAGAAGAAAAAATCATTTCAAAAGTCTTATTTAACACTTTCGGAAGTCCTACATTACAGATCAGCTTGAATAAAGATAGGAATATCTTTATTCTCCGAAATAATAGAGCTGACTTCTAGCTCAATACTTTTCGCAAATTGCTGTTCTCCAAGCCTATTTAACAAATGGATATAATCAAAAATATGTTCTTTATAACTATCGTCACCAGTCATTAAATAGCTTGTTAAATTTTTCAAATACTGAATGACCAATTTATAATCAAACGTATGATTTCTTTCTTTCGTAGTGGCTAATTTCAAATAATAAAGACATTCTTCATATTCCTTTTTACGTAGTAACGTTGTGATTAAATTATTGATCATATTTTTGATGAATTCTGTTGTTTCTACATTTCTGACTTCAATATCTTTAACCGGTAAAGCTTTTTTGGCAAGACTCTTGATTTGATTATCATTAAATAGAAAAATTGTATTAGACAATACTGCGTAATCATACTGAAAAAAATACTCCTTTTCCATTAAAAGTTCATAAATTTGGTTTAACTCTGCTTTACTCAAAGGGGAGATTTCTTTCCAAAAATTGGAGAATAATGTTTTTATGCCAACAAAATTTGCCATTTCTCTAAGATGCATTTCTTTAGAAAATGTTAATTGGCTATAATAATCAAGTAACTCAAGTTTACTTGCGTTATCAGTTGGGTTATGACCACATTGTTTAAATAGTTTACGATATTTTTTTTGTTCTAGACTGTCTTCTAAGTATTCTGAAAATTCTTCTAACGGAATAGAGAAACGCTCTAAAATATCTGTTAACTCAGAAAATCTTAAAATCTTTTTTCCTGTCTCGATTTTAGAATAGACCGAAGTATCAGTATGCGTAAGAACATCTTTTTGCTTTAAATTTTTATTTTTCCTAAAAAAATAAAGTGCTTCTTCTACATTCATTCTAGCTCCACTCCCTTTTGTACAAGTATAGCACATTATTACATATAAAATGTTCGAAATAGTCTATTTTTGAAAGGAGGGATCGCTATGCTTACAGTTGCTACTGCAGTTGCTATGTCAGTTTTTATTTGGGTCAATATTTAATTTTTACTAAGTAACACTCACCTGAAATAACGATCTAGTTATTTTAAAAATAGCCCTTTGTCTCTTTATTGATGCAAGGGGCTATTTAAGTTAAGGAACGGTAATAGCGATTTTATTCATACTAGCAGGATAATGAATAGACTTATTCTGTACTATTCTTTCATCAAGAGATCATAGGCAAACTATTTTTTTGTTATCTTTTACTGACGAATGAAATTTCCGAACAAACTTTTTAACTCAGAAAATTTTTAACTAGTATCGCTTCTATTCATCCTAAATTATTCTACTAAACTTCTCACTAAATCATAGACTTTCTGCTCTTTTCCCACAATGAAATCAGGCTGGCTTTCCTTATTTTTTATAGAGTGGCCACGTTGATTGTACCAAATCGCTTTCCACCCTGCCTCTTTCGCTCCAAGCACATCATTTCTATAGGAATCACCAGTGTAAAATGTCTTTTGGGGTTCTAATTTCATCTGACTTTCAACGTAATGAAAAAGCTTTTTATCCGGCTTTGCCATTTTCAACTCTCCCGAAACGAATATATGCTTTGGGTTTATCCAATGAGTCAAATTCAAATTTTTGATTTTATTTCGTTGATGCTTAGAAGGGCCATTTGTAATAATCCCAACGGTCAGTTGCTTCCTTGTACAGTAATTCAATGTTTTCTCCATATCTGGAAGTAAAGTGATTTCATCTTGAAAAGCGGCATAATCTTTTTGAAAAGCTAAGGCTTGTTTTGGCTGAATTGAAATATCAAACTCATTAAAAGCCTTTGTAAGACGGTAGATATACATTTCATCCATAGAAATCCTTCCTTGTTGCGATTGTTCAAAAACCTCATCACTGAATTTGCGACTATAACGATACAAAGCTTCTATAGAAATGACTTTCTTAGGTGAAAAATTTTCTTGAAACGCCTTCTTAAACGGCTCTAATTGATCATATAACGTATCATCCACATCAAAAATAAAATTATACACGTTCTTCCTCCTAACTCTGTTACGTGTTGGCTCTAAAATAGGCAAAAAAGGATAAAACAAAACAGGACACATTTTGCTTTATCCAAAAACGAATCTACTTCATACAAACGTACTTTTTAGCTCGCCTTATTCTTTTAGCCTAATTGTTTAATCCGAGTCGTTACTCCTTTTAGATTGTAACATTCCGCATAGTCTCTAATCGGACGCTTGATATGATCAATAACATAGCGTTGTCCATGAATATTATGTTTTTCAAGATTTGCGTAAAGTGTTGCGATTTCGTTTTTCACTTCATCATCATTGAACGTGTAATGTCCAGCGATATCAAGAATTTCATCTGACAGTGCCTTATCTTGCATAATTTCGGCAACAGTCAATTCTTTTTGATCCCCTACCATCCACTTTCTCCAGCGTTCACTCTTAATTGCATGTACAAGTAAAACCTCTCTTATCTTAGACGGCTCTGTTACAAGACCATTTTCCACCAATTTTGCTTCTACTGCTGCAAGATTTAAATAGGCACGCGTTTCTTCTGTTCCATATTGTGGCGCAACATTTGTTGCGGTAATTTCAGAAGGAATATGCTCTAACAAGGTTACGTCATCTAGATAGTCACCATTATGTTCCTTCAATCCAACACCATAGCCTTTTGCCATTTGTGCTAAATCATAAGCGTTTTTAAAATTGAACGTACCAACTTGTTCTGTTTTTCTTGTCAGTGTTCCTGTTTGTCCAACTATAAATGTTGGCATTGGTAATCCACGTTTTTCTAACGCTTCTTTCAATTGTAGAATAAAGGTTTCGTATGTTTCTGTAGAGGTTAACCCTCCATTGGTCTCCTCTGTTCCTACTTCATAACCAATTTCTGGTAAATTTCGTGCTTTTCGTTCAGTTTCACAAAATTCAATCAATTCTACTGTACGATTCAATACGGTTTCTAATGGAATGACTTTCCCCACTTCAAAAGGATCTTTTGTAGGATCGATCATCAGTAAATCGAAGCCTGCTTCAATATCTGCTACATAAGATTTTCTTCCTAACTCCATTGCTTTTTCTGTTGGTAAGTGGTCATTTCTTTCCTGATCTCGCTGCCAAGGTCCACCATGATCACGACACATGTAATAGAAATTGTCATACCCAATTTCTTCTGCTACCTCTTCTACTGCTTTAGCAAAGGTAAACTGGTTCCAGCCATTAACATAGCCCCCGCCAAGTTCATCTGCATCGACCTGATTTCGACTGGCAATAAACATCACTGGATAATCATCTTCTTTGGATAGCTCAAGTGTTGCTTGAACACAATTTTTTGACATAGGCCCAATTCCTAACAGCGTTGCACTTTCTCCTGTTTTTTGCAGTTCTAATAAGCTTTCTACTACTTTTTTTATTGGTAATTTTCCCATTATATTTGCCATCTCCAATTCCATTCTTTTAGTTTGTACTATTTTTCTGCTTTCATTTTGTTTTCTTCATCTAAATTTGGTTTTGTAAAATGTAGAATTGCTACAGATATCAAGGTCCCAATCAGCATGGATAACACGTACCAAAGTTTTCCATTAACAACAGGTAAAATAATTAATCCTCCGTGAGGAACCAACGCTTCTACACCATTGGCCATCCCTAATGCACCACCAACTGCACTACCGATAATAATTGCCGGTAATACTCGTTTTATATCTTTTACAGCGAAAGGAATCGCTCCTTCTGTAATCCCAATCAGTCCCATAAAAAAGGCAGAAATCCCAAGATCTTTATCTTCTGCTGTATATTTCTTACGATCAATAAAGGTAGAGATAGCCATCGCCAAAGGAGGAATTGCTACGGCAATTCGATGTGCGCCATTAGGCCCATAAACCCCTTCAGACATTAATGCTAACGTAAAAGCAGTTGCTGTTTTATTGATTGGTCCTCCCATATCTATTGCGGTCATCGCACCAATAATAAGACCTAGAATAATCGCACTACCACCTTGCATTTCTCCTAATACTTTTACTAACCAATCCATCCCAGCACCAATTGGCACTGCAATAATATAGATGTAGATCATTCCTAAAACAAATGTTGTTAGAACTGGCACAATCAAAATCGGCATAATAGTTCGAATCGTTGCTGGAACTTTCCACGTTTTACACCAACGAACAAAATAACCAACCGCTACCCCCATGATCATGGCACCCAAGAAACCTGTCTTTACTTGACCTTCTCCAATTGGGTTGTTTGCAACAAATCCTAAAATCATCGCTGGTGCTAAGGCTGGTTTTCCTGCAAGTGAATTTGCAATATAACCAGAAAGTAATGGAATCATCATGGCAAAACCAGCAGCACCCAAATCATTTAGATTTTGCATAAAGGGGTTGGTGATCTCCATTCCTGAATCTGTCGCTTTCCCTGTCGCTAATGCTACTGCTAAGAAAATCCCGCCAACGACAACAGCAGGCAGCATGAATGATACACCCGTATTAAAAGCTTTTTGTAGATCTTTAAAAAACTTATTTTCCTTTTTCATTCCGAGTCATCTCCTCTATTTTGATTTATTCAGATGCTTTAAATAATTTTTCAGCCTTGTCTAACACCTCAACAGGATGTTTGATTGCGTCTGCTGGATCTATTTGCAATACTTTTCCTTCATCTGTTTTTTCATCGAAACGCTCTTCCCCTTCGATTCCTATTGCAACGGCTAAAATGACCACATCTGCAGCATCAACATCTTCTTGCTCTAACTCATTTTCGATCCCCATACTTCCTTGTGTTTCTACTTGTACCTCATACCCTCTTTTTTTACACTCTTTTTCAATTGCCTCTTGTGCCATATACGTGTGCGCTACTCCTGTTGGACACGCGGTTACTGCTACAACTTTCATCTTATTTCCTCCTATTCTTTTTCAGCTTGCTGCTTTGATTGAACGTAGCAGCTTAAAGACATTTTGTTGATTTTTTTCTTCTAGTAATTGTATTCTAAATTCCTCATCTAACAGTTTTTTACTGAGCTGTGAGATAAATTTTAAATGGATATTATTTTCATTCTCAGCTGGCACACCGATTAGAAAGACAAGTTTCACTTGTTCCTCGTGCCCATCAGTCCAAATAAATTCCTCTTTTGTCTGTAAAAAACCAATAAAAGGCGTTCTCACTACCTCACTTTTCCCATGTGGAATAGCAATTTGATACCCAATTGCAGTAGGCATTTCTTCTTCCCGATTCAATACAGATTTTAGAAAAACTTCCTTTTCCGAAATCAATCCAGTTTCATCTGCCATTTGGACTAATGCACGTAATGCATCATCCCTTGTGTCAAAATTTGTCTGCAGTAAAATCATGTCTTCTCTAATCACATCACTTGCACTATCCTTCAAGAGTCTCACATCCTATCTTTTGACTTAACACTTCTTTTTTTGTAAATTCTTCAAACTGATTCAATCGTTCTTTACTTTCTACTATTTGGTAGATATCAGATAATATTCCTTTAATTTCTTGTATATCTTTTTCAGCAATACAAACAATCATGACTAGTTTTACAGAGTGTTCATTCCATTTGATATACTTTTTATTTTTCACAACCGCAATCACTGTTTTGTTAACATACTTAGGGTTACCATGAGGTATAGCAGCTCCTGTCGGCAAGTCCGTCCCACCAAGTCTTTCTCGGTTCATCGTACTTTCAACAAATTTTTCTGTGACAATATCCGCTTCTTTAAGTCTCTTGCCAATTTCTTTTAGCAGCTCATTTTTTGTCTTGAAATTCTCATTCCAAAAGACAAATTCTTCTAATAAATAAGGACTAAGATTATTTAATTCCTTTATCGCTCCATCCTCATACTCCTTTAAGAAAATAAACTGTTCATTATAAGCGGCTGTAATGTTCTTTATATCTTGATCACTCAACAGTGGTGAAACAACAACAACCTTTTTATCCAATCGATTTAACTGCACAGTGGAGATAATCAAATCGATTTGTGCTAAATCAAGTGCGTCTACTTCTTTAATTGATGCCACTTCAATCATGTCAAAAGAAGGTAGAATATTTTTGATTCGGTTTAAAAGTAACTCTGAGGTGGCTATTCCTGTTGGACATACGATCAAAATTTTCTTACTTAGCTTTGCTCGCTCAATTGCAGACTGAAAATAAATTGTTAAAAACCCTATTTCATCCTCGTTAAAAGTGACTTCTAATTCTTCTTCATATTCACTTAAAATAACCCATATAGAGTTAAACATAACCGTAAACTCATTCTTTATTTGGTAAATAAATGGGTTATTGGTTTGAACGCCTTCTCGTAATCTATAAATCATCGGAGGGATGTGCAGCATTAACTGCTCCTTTAATTTCTGGTCTTTAATAAAATCTATTTTGAGCGACTTACTTACCTTTTCAATAATAGTTGACACAATCCTATGGTATTTTTTTTTCGTTGGTAAAGGTTCAAAACGATTTGAAATTAAATACGTTGATAAATATTCAATGTCATTGCGAGTAAATTCAAGATTTAGTCGCAATGATATTTTATTCAACATCTCTTGCGCACTTTTCTCAAAAAAGACATGCTCATTTTCAGGTTCAGGTTCTTCTAAGCCTTCAATATGATGCCCCGCTTTAACCCGATAGACTAAAATAATCATCATATTTAGCACATTTGAAACATAATGCTCTGCTATTACAGTCACATCGCTTTTGATATACCCATAAAGAACCCGTGTACACACTCGAACGATATCCTCTCCATAGTACTGAGTAAGCAATGCCTCTTTCTTTTCATCATTTGGTTCAAATAAATTATTTTCCCCTTCTGTTAAATAACGATTAAACTCAAGATAGGCTTTTTGCAGCTCTTTTTCTGGTCCAGACAACCTCGTTCCCTTTGAGTCACTAACAATTTTTACTGTGTTTCCAGTTGTAAGTAGTTGTTTTATAAACTTAAAATCATTATTGATAGAACTTTTACTGATCAAAAACATCTCTGATAATAATTCAAATGTCACCGTTTGATTTTCAAATAGTAGTAATTGAATAATTTTTTCTCGCCTACCTGCTGTAGAGTATATGTTTTTTTCTAACACCTCATTTTTTTTCTGCGGGATTTCAACACTTCTTTTTATGCTAATCCCAATACCAGGTCTTTTTTCTACTTGATACCCTTCTTGCAAGAGATACCTCTCTACAACTTTTAAATCAGAATGTATCGTTCTTTCAGAAATGTTTAATTGGTTTGCATAGTACTTAACTGTTTGAAAACCATTCTGTTTTATTAGTAATGAAGCAAGAAGTGATTGTCTCTGTATCAATTCCATACTTTCCCTCCGTTCTTAGGTTAATTCATCTCTGAAATCTAAAAATGTAAGCACTACCATCTTTTACACTTTTGATTATATCGGTAGCGCTTACTTTTTTATATGACAATTCTTTTCAAGAACTTGTTGCAATGTCTTGTACTAATGATTTTTTTATTTGGCTTAACTTTCTAGCGCTCCACTAAATCAAAAAAAGAATACCTGAGCCTCAAGTACTACTGTGTCAATCAACGTACATATAGCCTTCCTTATTATTTTTTAGTTCTATTATAGTATAAATGGATTGTCGATTATCACTCTCTTCTCTACGCTAGTACTGGTGTTACACGTAGTTTACATTTTTTTAAATACAAAAATAGATCAACCACCGATTAAGATGATTGATCTTGATTGAGATAAATAGAGTTTGAATTTATTCCCCTTTATCTGTTTTCGCTTCGATTGTTTTGATCAAATAACCATTTTCATCATGAACAACTGTCTTTCCATTTGGTTTTACGATCATAATTAGTCCTTTGGATAAAAATATCTGTTCGTCCTCTTTTTTTTGATAGAATAACTCTCCATCCTTGTCATAGTAATACTTCGTTGGCATTTTCCTAGGCAAACTTTTAGATACTTGATAGATATTTTGCATTTTCTCTATCTCAATTTCTGATCCTTCGATTGCTTCCATAAGAATCTTACCTTTTTGATTCACCAAACCTTCATCATGATTCTTTGTACGAAAAATAGATAATCCAGAATCTGTAAATTCACTAAACATATAAATGTCTTTTGTTTGACTCTCTGTTTCAGAAAAAATCTTCTTTTCAGAACTATTTATAATAGCTGGAAAAGCATCTTCACCCTGTCCTTGAACAGAGAACAACCCATTACCAAGATAAAAAGGGGACCTGTAATACTTGCCTGAAAACGTTTCGACCAACTCGAATTTTTCGTTCATTAAGCCATATTTTCCTTCATGCAAATTTCCAATTCTCACTAAAATAGTATTATCTTTTAAAAAGCCATCAACAGCAGAAATATCCTCTTCTACCTCATCAGCGACTACAGACACCACTTCGCCAGCTTCATTAATAATAAGGTCATCACCATAAGATCTAGCTAAAGCAAGACCCTTTTCAGAGAAAGATGAAATAGAGTTAAACAACAACGGTTCTTCCTCTTCATAGATGACATCTCCTTCTTGATCAATTAAACCATACTTGCCTTCTTCTGTTTTATAGATAGCTGCTGAACGTTGGGCATAGGGAAAAATTTCTGTTATTTCCAATTTTTTTGCTTCGTCTGGTGAAAAAATCAACCCTTTCTTTTCGTGAACAATGCCATAACTTCCATCGATTTTAACAACAGCTACCGTACTGTCAATTCCTTCTTCTTCCAGATAATCAAAGCTTTCAATTCCTTTTAATAACATCTTGCCTTCATTATTCATTAAGCCCTCGGTATCGCCTTTGAAATGGACATGAGCAAAACGAGCATTTCTAAAAATAAGTTCTGATATACCATCTGGCATGTCTTTCGCTTCTTTTACAAGTGTTCCATCATTCAAGACAATACCAAATTTATTTAGTTCCGGATCATTATAGCTTCCATATTTACTATTTTTAAACGCCCAATTTGGGATTCTAAATTCTGGGTTTTCAGGAAAAATTTGATAGCTATCTGTATTAACATACAACACATCGGACATAGTTGTGGTATATTCCATCAATGTGCTATTAGCGAACGCATTAATTTCTTTTACCAGCCCTTTTTCTCCATCCATTAAAATAGTCCCTTTATCGTCCATTAGTCCCATAAAATTATTGGACATATAAACAATTGGACGCTCTGCTAATGATTTTTCCGCTTTTTTGATTCGTTTTTCTTTATCAGCAGACTGTTCAGCCTCTTCTTTACTGGTACAACCACTAACAAAAATACTTAACAGTATAACTAAACCTAAAACATACCCTTTTTTCTTCATTTCATCCTCCATTGACCTCATTCAAGTATAAGTAATTCTTTTATTCTAACAAAAAAATTGTGCATCACCAGCCACCTGAAGCGCCTCCTCCTCCAGATGAACCGCCACCAAATGAATCACTCGAAGAGCCGCCGCCACTAGAAGAAGACGAACTATACGAATCGTAATCTCGTGTAATGATATGACCACTACCACTATACAAACGATTTCCTACTAAGACATTTGCCCCTTTACGCTTAGCACCTGCATGTTTAGACATGACTTGCCCAGTATCGATCATCGCTTTCAGTCCACGAAGTGTGAAAATAAGAATAGGAGAGGCAAGATATAAACAATAGATTTCTTTATCCGATAATTGATTCATTTGTTGCTTTATTTTCTTCGTTTGTCTCAAAAATAACACGCCACTTATTAAGCAAATCACTATACAAGCAAGTAAGACAATAATTGCAACTTTCGTATTCCCTAAATGTTCTTCGATATTCTTTATTTCCAAATCAAGTTCAGGTGTAATAGAACCAATTTGAGTATACAATTGATCTAGAATACGATTAACGCCTTGATCATACGCTTCATCTTTAAAATCCGCTATCGTATCTTCATCATCAAGTATGGCGCCTGCTTGCGCATCTGTCATTGTAGATTCCAAGCCATAGCCCACTTCTATTCTAGTTTTACGCTCATCAATTGACATTATATACAAAACACCGTTATTCTTATCTGCTTGGCCGACTCCTAATTGATTAAAAACATCTGATGCAAATGACTCGATCGTCGTATACTTAGGGAGTGACTGAATTGTTACGATCATTAATTGTTGCCCTTCGTTAAATTGTGAGAATTCTTTATTGATCTGATAAATTTTCTTTTTAGTGTCCGCTTTCAATATGTTTGCATTATCAGAAACAAAGATATTATTTTGGTTAATTACTAACTTTTTACCAGCCACTTCTACTTTATAATTATCTTCACTATTCGTCCAGCCACTTATTAAACTTGCTTGAGTTTGCTCAAATTTTTTCAATTGATCATTTGTTGCTGAAGCTTGAATTTCTGCTCTAAGTGCTGAGCGTTCTTTGGTTAATTCAGTGATCTGTTCTTTTGAGTTGTTATAATTTTTTACGCCTAATAACACTAAAAAGCATAGCAAAATAGAAAACAAAATGCCTATAGCTAAGCTAATCCACGCAAAAATGTACAGGGCATTAAAACGCTTCTTATAACGCTTATACCAATTTAGTGAAACTGAACGTTTCGCTTTTTTCGCTTTTTTCATTTATTCTCCCCTAAATTTCATACTACTCTATATTATTTATTTTTCCTCAACTAAAAAATGGCACGAAAAAGTTAGGCTACTGCTCTAAAATAACTCGCGTACTGTTAATATATCTCGTATATTTCCCTTCTATCTCTAATTTTTCACCTTCTTCCCAGCCATCACCATAAACATGGTCTAACCGTCCTAAATCGTCAAAGGTAAAAATCAAACTTACATCATAGCCGTTTCTCAAAAATAATATTGGCCCTTTACCGATTACGTCACTAGTTTTTTCCATATCCATATAGACATCTGTGTTTATTAAGTTTTTAGGAATATCCAATGATAACCGATCATTTACTAATGAACGAATATTGTCGCTAAAATACTCATCATACTTTGCTAGATTTTCTTGTTTTTCACTTGAAAATAATAGATATCGAATAAAAATTTTGACTGCCTCTTCATAATTAACAACTTTAATAGGCGCATAATAATTCTGTCCTTGGAAATTCCAACTATCACCAACGACTCCATTAATTGATGGTCCATTCTCTCCAGAATAAAATCTAAGCGTACAAAACGGGCGGTCTTTATAACGAATATAGACAATTTCCGAGATCTCATTATCTTCTTTTTCCTTTGAGATAAAAGAGAAATCTGACATAGAACTATTTGCATAAGAATTAGCTAGTGAAAAATCAGTCATTTGTTTTCTTAATCCATCATCGTAAGTAAAATTAAGCTTAAAAATGTCTTTTAATAACTGGCTGTCTGAAATATAGAAAGTGTAAATAAATCTTTCCGCTACTGAATCAAATGGGAGACCCAGATCATCAAAATTTACCGGCGTAAAATTCTCAATTCTGTCCCAGCCTTCTCCGTATATTCTATCTATTTTTTGGTTGTACTCATTTATACTGAGTAAAACAATAGGCTCATCACGATAATAGAGGATTGTTAACCCAGTAGATTCCTTTTTCTTGATTGTAAAATCGCTTAATACAGCGTCTTCAAATTTTGGTTGAGCATTTAATGGTGATGCCTCTTTGATTGAAATATTGTCATCCATATAATCTACCTGAAACTGTTCCTGCTTCTCTACTTGATCGGATAAGTAAAAAGCCTCAACAAATGTTCGTTCAATTAATTCCTTGTTTAACTCTTTTTCTACATATTTATCTTCCTTCTCTTCTAGCGAACTAGATAGCTGTTCAAGAAGGTCCGTTTTTGAGATTGTGTATGTATTATTAGACCTAGTATGATTAAATACAATAATTATGAAAAAAATAGCTATTAGAATAAGTGAACTGATGATGATTATTTTAGAAGATTGGTTACCCTTTTCTTCCTTTTGCTTACTCTTTTTAATTTTATTTTGTAGGTTCAAATATTCTTGTTTATGTGTAATCCATAACTGTTTCTTCATTCCCTTTAAAGGAGCATCCAAATAAATTATTTCTTGTATGGGAAGCTGTATCCATATATCAAAAGCTTTTCCGTATTCATTATTGAAGAAAAAGATATACCCTTCCAATAAGTAGTAGAGTTTTTGCGGAATAATCAATTGCGACTTCTTCCAGGTAATCGTTTCTTGAACTACTTGACTAGCTTGATTTTTCTTCAAAGCGTGGATATACTCTTTTAAAAATTCTGTTGTCTCATTTTTTTGCCCGTCTTCAGTAGATAGTAGGACGTTTTCAAGTTTAGTTAAAACCAACTTATTTTTGATATCGCCGTGATACATTTTTAAAATAGTCAGTACATACAAATTTGAAAGATCCTTGTCATCAGAAATAATAAGCTTCGCTCTATCTAATTTCTTCTCAATCAACTCAACATTTGCATCACTTTCAAGCATACAATAAATAGAATAGCGTAAATTGAAATATTCTTCTCGACGACTCGCTCCAATATCTTTAGCGATTTCAAATGAAAATGGCGGAACATTATATAGTTGATATTTTACGTTTACAAAATCTCGATATACATAATTTCCTTGACCTATTTCATCTCGAAGATTTAATAAATCAAACGTGTGAACTAAAAAATGAATAATTTCCTTTGATATAATTTTATAGTAATCGGCTAGAAACACTTGAATACTATACGAATTTGCCATAAATTCATCAATAGACCATTCATTGACTTGTTGTACTAACCGCTCCCAGTGAGTTAAATTATAAAAATAATCTTTTTCACCCAAAACTAGTTGTAGCTGTGTCGAAAAAGGAATAACAAGCATACTAAGATTCTCTTGCTCCCCAGTTTGTTCTTCGGTAGCTCTATCTGGTTCTACTTCCTTTTCTTTCTCTATAAGAATGGTCTCATTCTCAGCAGTAGAAGCTATGGCTATAGCTAAAGCCATATCAAAGGCCATTTTCAATGTCTGAAATTCTTCTGGTTGTTCATCAGGAAAAATCAATTTCAACTTTTTAGAATAAGCTTTCTTTATTTTCCTAGTATCTTTTGTATAGTCAATGTCTAAAACTTCCCATGGATTCATTTGCACGTATCACCTTTAAATTTTGATTTTCCTTTTAGTATTTAGTTGAGTCAATTTACTTTTTCAAGGGCTTCTTTCGGCTATACTATCAGCTTTTGGATTTATTTTTATATCGCCTTTACCTCAAAAAAAATCTAGTTTCCCATCGCTACTTAATGACTTAATTTATGTTTATTATTCTAAACCAGCCAAATATGACGCTCTTTGTTATAAAATGAATCAATAAAATTATACCATAGGAATATTTTAGCTTTCGTCATATTATTTTATTTTTTAAAAAAATATTGATAATTTAGGCTTATTGATGATTTTAACCTGAACGATAAAATAGGTGCGTTATCTGCTTTGAAACACAAAAATAGACCAACTATCGAGTAAGATGATTGATCTTCGTAGATAGAATATACAACTGTTTTTGTGCTAGATACATTTGTTTCCCTTCATGATATTGGCTTCACTATTCTCAGATAGAACACACTCATCTCTGAGTTTTTTTGCGTCACCTTTTTTTATTCTAATTAAAATTTATCTAGCATTTTTTCTTGTTCATCTAGCACTTGTGTTACTTTCTTTCCAAACTGCCCTTTTACTGTTTCTCCTAGACCGCTTGTTGCAGAAGTGATGGACCTTTTTGCACTTTCTGATTCCGTTTCTCTTGATTTTTTTGTTTTTTTTTCACAAGACTATCTTTCTGTTAAACAAGTGCCATTGCAGCAGCTTGAGCGCTCATTTTTTGTAAATTCTTTTTATATTCTTTTAACAGTTTTTCGATTGCTTCTAACACGTAATCATACTCCTTTTACAGTTTAGTTTGTTCTTGAAGTTTTTTACGATAGACTTGTTCTGTTTCCTCTTCTTTTAATGAAAGGGTTCGTTTCTCACTGTCTAATTCTGAGAAAAAATTATTTTCAAGACGTGATAGTTCACGTCTTGCCCATTCCATAGGCTCATTGTTTTCACCAAATCGTTGTACCATTCTTTATATTTCAGAATAAGTAGTACCTTGATTTGTCCCTCGAGCCTTGTCAGTATAACATGTCCATCGTTTACTTTAGCTTTTGAATTTGTTTTTTCAAGTCTTTCCTACTTCACCCTCAGAATCTAGCAAAATAGCGGAGAAAAAACTAAATTAGCGAGTTACAAGCAATACAATGTTCATAGTATTTTCCTTATCTTTCACTTAAATATACTTCTATCTTCTTCTTTGGTGCTGGAACAAGATCTTCTTCAATTTCTACATGTTCATTTCTAATTCCCGTATACAAACATTCATCGCAAAATTTAACTAATATATCCTCTTTACTAACTATTGTTGTTAATCGTAAATTACTATCGTTACAGCTAGGACATAACTCTTCCGTCATGTATGCACTTAAATCCCATATCAATGATGAGACTTGATTAGAAAGTTCTTCTTCACTTAAACCCTCTATAACCTTATTTGTATAAAATGGGATAGCTATTTCAAAATTGTCATCAGAATGCCCTAGAATTAAACCTGCAGAATCAACTCTAGTTATTGCATCTAGGTAATCTATAGATGTATATTTTGAAAACACAGGATAATACTTGTTCACATACTCAATAAGGTTATCAAAGAACATGTCCAAATTATTGATTTCAAATTTTTTATAAATTGCTAAAATATCTTCTTTCATAGTCTCCTCCTAAGGTTTGGGTACAGGATAGGTAGTAATTATATTACCTGCTTTATCCGTGATAACCTTTATCCATGTTGTTGGTTGACCACCTAAGCTAGGTTTAACAGTGCCAACATTTTTACCTATATCTATTACTCTTTCAACCCCTCCAGATTCTATCTGCTTTACAGGTGTATTTACAACTGGTTTTGATTGCAGTATATTTTTTAAATCTGACTCAGGAATTGTAAACTGTCCTGCATTTTTCGAAGGATTGTAATGTCTATCTCTGACATGCTTCATCCCCGCATTTTTTGATGGGCTAAATCTAGTCGGATTTTCTGCTAAATTTACTCTTGACTACACAACTCCAACATTAGGTTTTGGAACATCAGCCCCACTGGTTTTCCCGGGGCGGGAAATATCACATGTATAAAAGCAAACAAAGAAACGATAGAATTCAATCGTTTCTTTGTTTTAACCTTGAATTTTGTACAATAAATACAGCTAGCTATAGTCAGCTTGATTAGTGAGTGCTCGCTTTTTACTATCCGACTACAATCAGATAGTAAAGTGCCTTTTATTTAAAACTGATCTTTTATTTCTTCCCAAATCTCACGAATAGATTTCCCATTTATTCGTGCATTATTCAGCAAATCTTCTGAGTTTTTAAACTCTTGAGTTTCTCCATCAACTTCAGTTAAGTAATTCCCATCAGGATTTTGACTAATCCAAAATTCTTTGTCCTTATAATAAAAATTGTATTCTTCTCCATAACCTATGCTTTCTTCCATTTCTTTATAGTCCATAATCTATAAACCTCCATACTCCAAATATATATTTTTTATTCTCTACTAGGTTTTCCATTAGAGTCGTACTTCCACTTATGTTCGTGAGGGTACTCAGGATGTTGTTTGGGATTACCATTATTTGTCATATCAACATCACGTACAGCTTTTCCTGTTTCATCATAAAACCGTCTTGTAGTAAGTTCTCCTTTAGAATCTAAAATATCTACACTACTGTTAGGTTCACCAAATGGACCCGGATTTTTATTGACCTTAGTATGAGCTTTAGAGGGAGTTATATCTATTTCTTTGCCTAAGTTATTTTTAATAACATCTTTAGCCCCATTGGCTTTATCTGAAACTACAACATTCTTCGTTCCCTTCACAGGTTTAAGCCCTTTATAGGAAGCTAAAGAACTATCGGGTTCACTAATGTAAAATATGAATACTATTTTTGAAGTTGGGAAAGAGAAATTTAATATAACAGAGGATGAAATAGAAGTTATTAAGGTACTTGTCATACGACAATTTCTAAAAGAAGCAGAAGAAATAGAGAAGAATAGAAACGACTCTTCTAATCCGTAAAACACTATAAAGAAAGTCAATAGACCGTTAAGCTCTCCTAACGTCGCTATTGACTTTCTTTATTGGGCATGTGTTTTTGATAGTACCCGAGGAACTCATGAAATAGCTAGTACCTTGATTTGTCCCTCGAGCCTTTTTAGCATAACATGCCCACCGTTTGCTTCAGTATTTGAATTTGTTCTTTCAAACCTATTCTACTTCACCCTCAGAATCTAGCAAAATAGCATATTAAAGACTAGCAGATGAATACTTACTAGTCACTATTCAACACTAATCAGATAATGTTTTTATATAGATTTAAAATTTTCTTTAGCTTTGTTTAAATATTCTTGCCAAGATTCTTCCATGCTTTTTCCATCTATTGATGGCATATATCCAATAAACCCTGCCATGTCTTCTGGATAATCAAAATCTGCATAAATTTCTTCAACTTTTTCGTTAAAATTATCATAATCAGATTTTTTATTATGAAGTTCTTTTAAAATTACATATCTCCATTTATCTTGTATAATACTGTTTCCCTCAAAAGTCTCTAAATTAATTAATTCATGGATGTATGGTAGAATGTCCTCATATTCATCGGCAATTGCTACTTTTAGAACTAAATCAAATCCTAAAATTCCTTCATTGAGAATATGTGTAGCATAATTTATGATATCTTCTCGTCCGATTATTTTGTCTTCCATTCCAAATAATAATTCCTGCCAAGTCCATTTAATTTTTGCTTGAGAAAATTCAAAAAAATCGTATTTTTTGCTCAAATCTAATAACCTCCTTTAGGCACTTTTTGATTTGGAAAACCTGTGATTTTGCCACCTTCAATAAATCTCTGATGAGTTATTTTTCCAGTTGTATCCAAAACATATTCATATATCCCATCCAACCCATTAAAATTACCTTGTGTTTGAAGTACTGAATAGGACTTACCATCACCACCAGTAAAACTTGTGACTCTTCCATTAGCCAGTTGTTCTTCTGTTATAAAGCTTGCAGCTCTATGACCGGGATCTTCTTTCAGACCACTACCAACCCTATCTGCATTAGGTATTTCTTTGGAAGCATACTCTCCCTTCAGATTTTCAAATTGAGATAAATCCTTTGAAGATGGTTCAGCCCCACTAGCTTTATCTGAAACTACAACATTCTTCGTGCCCTTCACAGGTTTAATCCCTTTATAAGTTCCATATCCCGCTAATGCTACATCGGCAACTCCTGATAACCCTCGTAAGATACGATCTCCTGTAGAAAGTTTCTTCCCTGTAAACAGATCTTTTCCTCGCCACGCATCACTGATATTTTTCCCGCCAGATGTCAGTCCTAATGCTACCATTAGCGGCCATGGCAACGTTCCTCCGATCACTAGAACTGCACCATTTATCACTAGGGTCACTGCTAGGTCTCTTATTTCTTCATTCCTAGAATAATAATCAAAGGAATTATCTGCAAAAGCCATATTCTTATAGTCTTCAAAACTGACATCACCGATTTGTTGCTTCATCTGATTATATTCTACACGAAGATAGTCCGTTAGGGGAGGACTATTGCCTAAAAGATCTTCTAACGTCACTTTCATTTTAGGCATGGCGTCATCCGCAGGAAGTGTATCTTGAATCGTAAATGTTTTTTGCGCTAATTTCGCTATTCTCTCATCTAAATCATCCGTAAGTACACCATCCATGGATATTGTTGTCAATCCACCCACTGAATAACACTCTAATAAAAGTAAATGGTTCACTTCGTCGATTCCATCGCCATTGACTTTCATTAGTAGGCATGTGCTTTTATAAGTGCCCGAGGAACTCACAAAATAGCTATCACTTTGGCTAGTTCCTCGAGCTTTTTAGCATAACATGCCCACCGTTTGCTTTACCACTTGAATCGGCTCTTCTAAATTCTTCTTTTTCCACCCTCAGAATCTAGCAAAATAACAGTGAAAGATTTCTAAACCTTTTTCTTGCTTCGCAACTCTAACAATTGTTTTTCCATCTTTTGCATGGTTTGTTTAAAATCTAGGTAAAACAGCATGAAAACTTGTGAACAGGCATAATATTTTCTGGCGATTTGTTGCTTGTTGACGGGTCTGTTTTCGTCTTTGAAGAACTTTTCTAGAACTGATAACACTTCTTGCCATGATTGAAGTTGTTCACATACATCATAAAGTGCGTAAATATCTTGGTGACTGATTTCTTTGATTAGTTGCTTATTTTCTGTTTGAATCATTTTCTTCACTCCTTTAATTGTTGATACACAAAAAAACGGTATCAGTGGTTATTTCCTCACTAATACCGTTTCAATAACTTTTACATTGTCTAGCTGAAATTACTGTACAATTAATGAACATTCAAAAAGACTAGAAAAGTCTCTTAAATTTTTGTACAATAAATACAGCTAGCTTTGGTTAGCTACTGGCAACTTGATTAGTAAGATTGTGCTTACTATTCAAGGCTTTACTATCCGACGCCAATCAGATAGTAAAGTGCCTTTTTATTTTACTGATTTTGATTAAGAATGTAATCAACTCTTGACTTAGTATTAACATTAGTTTCTATCATATCAAAATTTTGTTCTTTTAGTTTCTCTTGATATGTTAGAAAATCTTGCTTTAATTGACTTGATTCATTGTTATCCATTTTTAGAATGTTATTACCATAAAATTCAAGTTTGTCATACAAAAAATCAGAAAGTTGTTTTTGTTTAATTCCATCTAATGCTAAAGTAAGCAGATATGAATATTTTACACATTCATCTTCATTAATATCTTGCCACTCTTCTTCAAGAATTTTTGCACTTGCTTGCGCAATAGTTAGCCCATCTTCATTAACATATTCATCCAAATCTAGTTGAACAGCCTCAACTATATCATCATAAGTTGGTAAATTTTCTTTCAAGATAAAAACTCCCTTCATTTATTTCAAAGTATTATTTGTTATTACATTTATCTTAATATTAGGATATTTTTTTCTAAACTCTAGTATCAAATTTGTACAACTTTGACAACAATCTAATTCTGAAAACAGATTAATTTCTCCTTTTATATTAGGATCTTTTATCTTAGACGCTATATCTTCTAATATTTTAGCTTCTGTATCATTATATCTTGGATAACCATCTTCAACATAATTTTTTAAAACTCTATCTTTTTCGCTTGGTGCAATTGAAAAATCGTCCATGTATCCTAATGAATCATTAGAATGTACTTGGCTATGAGCTTTAAAATCTTTTTTTAATCCAGGAATATCAACTTCAGCTGTTGCAACATTTCCTTTTCCTAATCTATCTAATTTACGATTAACTATTTTTCTTTGGGAATTAGACAAGTTTAGGTATTCATCAGAATTTTTGTAGTTTTTTATAAAATCATCTAGATTATTTCTCAGATTTTTTGATTGATTTTGTAAGTTCTTACCAACATTAGCCCCACTAGCTTTCTCTGAAACAACAACCTTCGTTGTTCCTTTTCGCGGTCTAAGCCCTTTATACGTTCCATACCCCGCTAAGGCTACATCGGCAACTCCTGATAATCCTCGTAAAATACGATCTCCTGTAGAAAGTTTCTCCTATGCAAATAGATTTCCTCCTCTTCTTCACTCCTTTAATTTTTTGATACACGAAAAAACGGTATCAGTGGTTGTTTCCACACTAATACCGTTTCAATAGTTTCACATTTTTCTAGCTTAAATTACTGTACATTGAATAAATATTCGAAAAGACTAGAAAAGTCCTCTGAATTTTTGTTCAATAAACACAATTAGCTTTGGTTAGCTATTGACAACTTGATTGGTGAGATTCTGCTTACTAGTCAAGGTTTTGCTCCCCAACACCAATCGTATGATAAAGTAAATTTTTTTAGTTAAAAAATAATTTCTATTCAAAGTCTGGATGTACAACATTATTCACTTGAATGATATCTTTTCTAGTGTACTTGTAATTCAATGCTTTTTCTGCATTGATAAATTTACTTACAGAAATTTTGTCAATATAGTACACATCTCCTTTTTCGTTTGCTACTTCTGATAAATCTCTACTCCCAATCGCTACATCTTTAATATACTTTAAATTCTCACCAGCATCATCTAATTCACCAAAAAGATAAATTTTACAATCGTATATTTCATTGATTTCCATAAAATCAAAATTTTTAAAACTGGTTACAGCTGCATCATCAAAACATAAATCAATTGTATTTGTATTCAAATTTTTCAATTCTAAATTTCTTGTTGCAACTGATTCTTCTATAGAAAGTAGTTTGTACATGAGTATCCTCCTTGTTTAATTATTTACTTGGATAAAAAGAAACTATAAATCCATTATTCCCATATGCCAAAGTATATTTTTGTCCATCAATAACATAAACTGAATATGGTCCTTTAGGTCCTGTTCCTTGTTTTATAGGATTTATTTTTAAAGTATCCTGTAAAAAGTTGGGAATATCTTGAATACCTTTGGCATTGAAATCTTCTACATGCCCATTAATAATGTGCTTTAATCCTGCTTTATCATTTCCTTTTTCTAGCCAAAGTAATTTACCTGAAGAATCTTTTCCAACCATAATCACATCATCTGGATTATACTTTACACCACTTTTTGAAAGCTCATCTAATAAATCAGGTTTTAACAGCTTATTAGCCCCACTACCTTTATCCGAAACAACAACCTTCGTTGTTCCTTTTCGTGGTCTAAGCCCTTTATACGTTCCATATCCCGCTAATGCTACATCGGCAACTCCTGATAACCCTCGTAAGATACGATCTCCTGTAGAAAGTTTCTTCCCTGTAAACAGATCTTTTCCTCGCCATGCATCACTAATATTCTTTCCACCGGATGTCAGTCCTAATGCTACCATTAGCGGCCATGGCAACGTTCCTCCGATCACTAGAACTGCACCATTTATCACTAGGGTCACTGCTAGGTCTCTTATTTCTTCATTCCTAGAATAATAATCAAAGGAATTATCTGCAAAAGCCATATTCTTATAGTCTTCAAAACTGACATCACCGATTTGTTGCTTCATCTGATTATATTCTACACGAAGATAGTCCGTTAGGGGAGAACTATTGCCTAAAAGATCTTCTAACGTCACTTTCATTTTAGGCATGGCGACTCCTGCACTATTTACTCCGTTAGAGAATGAACCTCTCGCCATTGTCTCATAGCCCATGATGTTCATGTTGCTTAACTTCTCTATCAAAGAATCCATAGAATCATAAAACGGCTGATCGATATCCGCTGGAAGTGTATCTTGGATCGTGAATGTTTTTTGCGCTAACTTCGCTATTCTCTCATCTAAATCATCCACTAGTACACCATCCATTGATTGTATATAGATAGCATTGTCTACATCGTATAGATCACAGGAGTCTTTAGCATTGGTAGTAATCGTCCCAAGTTCTCGAACTAATGTCACAATATCCAGATCTTGTAAGGAATTCACACCATTTACCAACGAATTCCAGTCACCTGATTTAAACTTTACATCTTTCATACCTACCCTCATTTCCTAAAGCTACTAACTATTATTTCTCCTTTGACTTTATGTCGCTACTGACCGATTGATCCAATTCCACAAAGGTTTCTCCTGCATAGGTCACATACTCTCCTAATCGAGCGTAGTGGGAAATCAATTCTTCCATGCGAACTGTTACAACATTGAACAGTGCGACTTGTCCTTGCGCCATTCCTTCCACATAATACTCACTTCCTGTGATAGTTTGTAAGGAACTATAGGATGATTCTAATTCGCTAATAACGCTTTGAATCTTACTTGTAATATCGGATAACTCACCAGGATCTACCGTGATTTTATCTGCCAAACCAATTCGCCAACCCTTCTGTTTTATCTTTTGGTCCTTCATAAGGAATTTTTAGTTGGTCAACTAGCCATTTATTGACCCAAAACTGACTGACTTTTTTTAATTGCTCACTATCCAATCGATACAACGTCCCTTGAGACAATAACAAAGCATATTCAGATTTAGCCAAGTTCTTTTCCTGCTTCTGAATGCTGCCTAGAACGACTGCCGCCTCAATTCCTTGTTTTTGCAACTCTTCTAAAGTTAGTCGCGCTCGTCTTGAACGAAATTCCTTTTCCTCTTCTGTGCCTTTTCTGCGCAAAATAGAATACTCCACAAGCCATTGTCCTAAAAGGGTTTCTGGTTCTTGAATGGTCAATTGGTAGCCCTCTTCTTCTCTTTTTAAAACGATCGCTTGCTCGCCTGTAGCGACATAGTACGTTTTATCTAAACAGATATAGGTTTCCGATTGCCCATAGCGCTCAATCAACGAAGCAACCAAATAGCCTTTTTTGGTTAGTTTTCCTTCTGCTAACAGCTCTTTCTTTTCCAACTGCTCGATGCCTTTCGGAACAACTGTCGTGTGGTTTAAGCGATAGGCCGTTAGTTGTGGCACACCAAATAGTTCCACTTGTCCCACCATATCGGCTAATACTACTAACTCTTCTTCAGAAAAAATGGTCATAGTTTCCTCCTAAATCCCTCGTATTTCGCCCATTTCCGACGAATCAAACGAATCAATGTCCTTTTGTAGTTCTGTGACCGCTTTTTTATAACTCTTCACGCATTTCGCTAAGTCTTCATGGTATTGTTTAACGATTCCTAAATACATCAGATAGCTATCTTTCGATTCACCTGTCCATGTCTGATCATAGCCACTGCTGCTAGAAACAAGAGCTTTCGCTACATCCAGAGAAGCACGCATTGCACTTTCTGCTTTCGATGCACTACTGATCACTTCAGAGAGATCGCCTGATTTTATCTCAACATTACTCATTCGTGTGTTGCCTCCTCACTCTAACTATCTTGGGATAATTTTGTTGTTTTCAAGTGCTTCTTGTTGTTTCCGTATATTTTCTTGTGTTTTTCTCGCTATTTCTTGACGATAATCATCTTCACGCTTCTTCTCTGCCGTATAACGCTCTCCATAGTCCTTCGCTTTTTTTTCTGCTGCAGCAACACCATCTGAGATACTGTCATTTCGACTTTTTATTTTTTTACTTACTATCTGTAGTTCATATATCAGTTCGTTTATTTTATTTAACGTATCTTGATTCGGAATTCCGTCTGCGGTAGAAATACTAGTAAACTTTCCCTCAGCTGAAGAGATCGTAGTTTCCAATTGCTCTAAATAGGAAGAATGTTCTGTTAAAGCAGTCGATAATTCTGTTTTAAGTGTGGTATATTTCTGCTTCTTTTCTAGAAATTCACTGGTAAAAAACATGTATTTACTCCTTTACATAAAGTCAGGTTATAATTTAAAGTTTACCAAACCTAATGACTAATAACAATAACAGGCTGATACGCAAACAAGATTTTTCAATAACGTTATTGCACTTTCTGTTTATCAGGACATAGAAAAGAACACCTAAAATGTATTCTTTAACAGAAACATCTTTTTAGGTGCTCTTTTATTCAACCGATATTATTTTTCAATTCAACCTCTTTTTTTATTATTAAATTTTTTTTTTCTACTCCTTAAGAGTGAAACTCATCTTTTCATAATGAATTTCAGAAAATCGCACCTATTACTCACCTGAATACCTTCTTTTCAAAAAATTTCCTTATTTATGATACAGTTCTGTGTATCAGAAGTGAATGATAGTTTTCTAAAATCTAAATTAATTTAAAACCTCCAAATAATACGCAATTATTTGGAGGTTTTAAAGTGGAAAATAGAACTATTTCAATTAATTTTTCAATTACAGGAATCAGTAAAACAAATAGCCGAGACTATATAGAAGCTCTAAAAATATACAATATGGTTACTCCTCGTGAAATAAAAACAGATTCTAATGAAATCACGAAGATGCTTGAAAATGAAGAAAAAGAAGATTTTAAAGTATTGGGGTTTATTCTGAAGTATAGTGATAAAGTTAGTGGTCTAGCAATTTTATCGTACTTAGAAGACTCGAAAAGTATTTTGATTGAGTATATTGCTATTGAAAATTCTATTCGTAATAATGTATCGTTTTTAACCTACTTAAATTTATTGCAAACCTTTATTTCTGAACTACCTCTAGATGTTGCATACTGGATAGTTGAAATTAGTAATAAAGACAATGGAAAAAATGTGGACAAGGAAAGTAGATTTTTTAGAAAACTTTTGTATTTAGAAAACTTTGGTGAATTAAAAGCTTTATATCATACTCTACAAATTGGTTTTGATAACTTTGAAAGTTCATTTGAAGCAAAATTATACATACAAGCAGATGACAATGTTCCTACACTTTCACGGCAAACATATATACAAATAGTGAAAAGTGTTTATTCTTATTCAGTTGAATGGTTTAAAATTTTTAATAGTGATAACTTGTCCAATAAATTTGAAGAAAAAACCGCTAAGAACTTGATAGAAATAGAAAAATCTACGAAGAACAATCCTAAAGTGCATATTGAATATTCTAACTATGGTAGTTTAAAAAACAAAGATTACAGTGAAAATACAAGTAAGCTTCTTCCATCAGAAGAAAACATTTCTAATAAAAAAATCTTCTTGTTTGTAATCATGGGACTAACAATTGGGGTTGGACTGATATTTGGTATGAACAAACTACTTGATTATCTTGGTATAAAAATGAGTGAAATTAATTCAATAGTAGGAAGTGTTCTCACGATAATATTCGCACCAATAGTTTCCATTTTAATTGGAAAAAGCAAAAATAAATTATAACTTTATAGCTGATATTATTAGGTTATCTGAATGATTTTTAAAATAAGGAATTTTTTCTAAGAGAGAGTCAAATTTATCAAAATATGCTGCCTTGTTTTCATTTTGAGAAAACCTAAAGTGTAATGAGCTAAGTATATGAAATTTTTTGTCCATAGTAATTTTAAAGCCATAACTATTTAAAATATTTTCAATGTAAGAAGGCGAATAAACCCACTGTTTATGATATGAATTATAATATTTTAAATCCAATATTTCAGCATCCTTTTTATAGGCTTTTGTTTTAAGGTGCTCAAATCCCCAACTACTCTCAAATTCTAATATAAGTTGTCCATTCCTTTTTAGAACTCTAGATATTTCGGAAATACTTGCTAATGCATCTGTGTAATTGAGGACGCTACCTACACAAATGACACAATCAAAACTATTATCTGGATATATTGTGTTTTCAATACTTCCCACGGTATAATTTGGAAAAATGTTGATTTTGTTTTCAGCTAAGTCTAAATGTTCCATTTTGTTTGATAAATTATAGACACTTCCTCCAGAACCTGCATTCAAAATATAGTGGTTAGTTGGTATATTTTGATTAAGTATAAATTTTTCAATAATTTTTCTTGAATATGTATACCATTTATCTTTTTGCCAAACGTCATTAACTTCTTCATAAAATTGTTTCACTTTTTCTGTATCAATTTTTTTCAAATAAAAAACCTCCAAATAATTGCGTATTATTAGTAGTTTTATTATATCATATATTTTGTAAAAAATACCAACTTTCAATAAGGAGAACCTATGAAAAACTATATCAATAGATTTATTATTTATAAAAAAATGCAAAACCTTTCGCCTAAAACAATTCGTGCATATACAACTGATTTAAATCAACTTACAAATCACTATGATCCAACTAATGGTACAATTGATGATTGTTTTGTTAATTATACTGATTTTTTAATTCAAACAAACAACTATAAGTCCAACACAAAAAAAAGAAAATTGATTACAATAAAAATGTTTTGGAATTTTTTAACTGATCAAGAGAATTTACAACTCATGGCCTTACCTACTATAGCTATACGTAAAGAAAAAAGATTGCCCAAAACACTAAGTGTGCTCGAACTCCGTCGATTAACTAGTAGCGTTAATGACTACCTGCCCTCGTCTGATAAAAAAAGACGTGATCACTTAAGAGATAAAGCAATCATCGAGATAATGATTAATTTAGGTCTTCGAATTAGCGAAATCAGTAATATCAATTTGAGCGACTATAATAATGGCGATTTAATTATTCATGGTAAAAATAACAAAGAGAGAATACTTTTTTTAACCACTGATATATCAAAACAAATAATCAATGATTATTTGTTTTGTCGCAAAGAGTATACCCCTTCGCCCAATGAAGATTCTTTCTTCTTAAATAAATATGGTAATCGCTTATCTATCTTTGGAATTTCAAATATCTACAAAAAATATAGATATTTATCTCAAATTAATTCTTTATCTACTCCTCACTATTTACGTCACAGTTTTGCAACTCAATTATTGAATAATGGTGCTAACTTAAGAGATATTCAAGAACTTTTAGGACATTCCAATATCTCTACAACGGAAATTTACACAAGTGTTTCTTCTACGCGGAAACAGAAAGTTCTTACTCTCTATGGTTTTAGAAACAACTCGTAAAGAAATTAGGGTAATTGTAAATGCGCAATTATCCTAATTTCTATTTATATATTTATCTCACTTCTTTTTTCAACAAATACGGTTTTATAGAATAAGGACTGCTATTCTACTCCATAATGATATTGTTTACAATTTTATTTACTGTACCAAAATCGTTAATATTAGACTGCGATTTCCACATATCATCTATATTTACTTCTCCAAAACTTATAGCATTCTCAGTACCAGTAGTTGCATCAACACCATTATTCGCTATATAATAATAGACTTTCTTATTTTCACCTCCTAACATTAAAATAGACCAACCACCATTTAAGATGATTGGTCATTACAAATAAATGATATAATTCCTTTTAGTACACAGTTATCAGCGGTATCCCCGGTTGAATTTCTCCTTTAGCTACTACTAAAACTTCTTGATAATCAGCTGAATTTGTAATAATTATAGGCGTGATCATTGAATATCCTTCTTTTTCGATTTCTTCTCTATCAAAATGGGCTAATGTATCCCCCATTTTAATCGAATCTCCGACCTGAACAAACAATTCAAAATACTTTCCTTTCAGCTCAACTGTATTTAAGCCAATATGAATCAACACTTCTACCCCATTACTATCCTCAATTCCGATAGCATGTTTTGTTTCAAAAATACTTACCACTTTTCCAACAACAGGAGAATAGACTTTATTCTCCTTGGGTAAAATGGCTACACCTTTTCCCATCATTTCATTGGCAAATACAGGATCTGGAAATTCAGATAATGGAATAACCGTTCCGTTAAGTGGGCTATAAATTTCTTGAATTGACTCAACTTTTTTAGACTCCGCCTTTTTGCTTAATATTTCGTTGTCATTTTCAATATCATCAAAGCCTAAATACCATTGAATGGCAAAAGTAGCGACAAAAGCAATCTCTGCTGAAACCACTAAGAAAGTAGAATAAAATTTCATTAAAGTATCTACGGATTTTGCACCAACTAGGGTGCTCTTTTATGAAGTCTGCTTAATGGAAAAACACATAAGAGATAAAGTTGAAGTAAAAGCAACTACTATTGCCATATAACTCATTTAATTATTCTGAATTCATCTAAAAAAACAACGGTTTCTACGAAAATGAGATACCGTTGTCTTTTATTTTTAACAATCTATTGATCATCTTACTGCGCTTAAATACGAAAAGATAGTTCGTTACTTAACACTTAAACCTCTTCACCATTCGTTTCAATCACTTTCTGATACCAGTAAAATGAGTCTTTTTTCAAACGTTGAAGTGTTCCCTTTCCTTCGTTATCCTTGTCCACATAAATCATACCGTATCTTTTTTCCATTTCCCCACTACCAAAACTAACGATATCGATGATTCCCCAAGGCGTATACCCAATAACTGGAACACCATCTTCTATGATGGCTTTTTTCATTTGTTCAATATGCTTACCCAAATAGTCGATCCGATAGTCGTCATGGACGGTATTTTCTTTCGTTAATTTATCATACGCACCAAAGCCATTTTCTACAATAAACAATGGTAGATCATAGCGTTGATAAACGGTATTCAAAACATAGCGTAAGCCCACTTCATCGATTGGCCAACCCCAGTCAGACACACTTATATATGGATTTTTTACTATTTTTGCATTCGGAATATCTTCTGTCTGCATCCCTTCGACATCTTTAAGCGTGGAAATCGTACCAGACATATAATAACTAAAGCCGATATAATCGACCGTTCCTTCTTTCAAAATAGCTAATTCACTCTCACTAATAGCTATGTTGTAGTTTTTCCGTTCCCAATATTTTGTCGCATAGGTTGGGATTTTTCCTCGAGCATGGATATCATTATAGAAAAATCTTCGCTCATTCGCTTTAACAGAGGCCATCATATCCTCAGGATTACACGAGTACGGATAAACTGGAACATACGCCATCATACAACCAATTTGGAATTGAGGATTTATTTTTTTCCCTTCGATCACAGCGGCGGCACTAGCAATCAATTCGTTGATTCCCGCTTGAAAAACAAGTTCTTCTTTTTTGTCTTCATCTTCAATAATCATCGCTGAATTCGTCCAAACATGAAGGGGCTCTTGTCCATCCGCTTGATTATTGATTTCATTAAATGTCATCCAGTAAGTTACTTTATCTTTATACCGTTCAAACACACACTTAGCGAATTTTACAAATAAGGGGATAACTTGTTTGTTGGCAAACCCTCCAAATTTTTCGTAAATGTAATAAGGCATTTCGAAATGTGATAGGGTAATAACAGGTTCAATACCATTTTTTAGTAATTCATCAAACAAACGATCATAGTATAATAGACCTGCTTCATTTGGCTCTTCTTCGATTCCTTTAGGAAAAATACGGCTCCAAGAAATAGACGTTCTCAAACAGTTCAAGCCTAATTCTTTAAACAGTTGTATATCCTCTTTATAATGATGATAGAAGTCAATCGCTTCATGGTTTGGATAGTATTCTCCATCCAAAACCCCTTTCGTTATTTTCCGAGGGATACCATTTCCGCCGGCGGTCATCACGTCAGCGGTACTAGGCCCTCTACCATCTATATTCCAAGCCCCTTCCGCCTGATGGGCTGCAATCGCACCGCCCCATAAAAAATTTTCTGCTATTTTATTCGTCATAACCAAGCTCCTTCAATCAAAAATACTTCGTTTATAAATCTATCTTCTGTGCACGATTAGAGGCAATAACGAATGGTAAATAGATACAAACAGACACTGCCAAACAAATGACGCCTACTAAAACTGCAACAATATTTCCACCTGTCCCTAAGAATAAGTTAATAATCCCAGGTGTGGTCCATGGAACACCTATTGCGGGTGACGGCATAATCGGCCATACCACCGTAACAAAATAACCAATCATGATATTAACCATTGGAACCAATATAAACGGAACGATCAATAGTGGATTTAAAACAATTGGTAACCCAAATATAATGGGCTCATTAATTTGAAAAATCCCTGGAACTAATGACATCTTCGCAATTTCTCTTTGTTCAGGTCGTCGTGATGCAATAAAAATCGCGATGATTAAGCCCATTGTCATCCCCGTGCCACCCATATTCGCAAACATATCATTTAGAATTCCCCATGTTTCTTTGTAAGGAACATCCCAAAGTGAACCACCTTTATTGATAAAATCCAGATTAGCTAAATCTTGCTCTGTAAAAATAGCAGAACGAACAGCATTTAACGTATTTGGACCATGAATACCGATAGAAAATAGCAATGTTTGAATAAAGGCTAATAACATTACTCCAACAACATTTCCACCAAGATCACGTAATGGACTTTGAATTCCTTTATAGATAAGTTCGTTCACCCCTTCAGGTGCAATCATCAATACTAAAAAGTTTATAATTGCTGAAATCCCCACTACAATAACGATTGGAATCATACTTGAAAAGGAACGAGAAACCGCTGGCGGAACCATTTCTGGCATTTTAATTTGTAGACGTTTTACTTTGAATAACTTTGGTAAAAACTCCCCTACTAAACAACCAACGATCATCGCAACAAACAAGCCTTGCGCTCCTAAGTATTGTGTACTGATCACATTCATATCGTCTGCATTAAAAGGTTTAGGATATAAGATCATAAAACTTGCAATACTTGTTAACCCGACCAAAGTTGAATCAGCTTCAAAATGTTTTGCTAAGATTTGAGCCACAAGATACGTGATAAAAATACTCATGATATTGATTGTTCCATTTGCCACAGAGGACAAAACCTGTTGAGCGTCTTCTAAATTTGGAAAAACACTAGATAAACGTAATAATTGCACGACAAAACTGTCATTTGAAAATAAAATGTTGTTAACTAGAATAACCAGTGACGCAGAAATCGTTAATGGAAAAATCAACATAAACGCATCTCGAACCGCTGCGATGTGACGTTGATTATTTAACTTTGTCGCAATCGGTACTAATGAACGATCAATGATGTCATTAAATTTTTGCATAGATAAAACTCCTTTCATTTATAAACGTATTATACATAAATTAATCCGAAAAAAAGTAAGCGCCTCCTTTTTAAAAATAAATTCTTGGGAAATAGAACAAATTCCTTGTACGGAACAAGTCGTTCCATATTTTAGACAAAAAAAATTAACTAAAGTACGTTTTCCCCTCTAGTTAATTTGCTGTACTATAGTTGATTTAATCATTACGAAAGTCTTTAAGATAGCTGATCAGTGTTTCCAAGATTGCAATCGCTGGTAACTGACTAGTCAAATCCAGAAAAATATCTTTGCGTTCTTCTTTGATTTCATACTCAATAGAGTAGTCACAAAGTTGAGCTAGCGTACTTTTCTTGTTTAGCGTAATACAATACTTTTTGACACTGTTCTTATCTTGTAAACCCGCAATTACTTCTACCAATTCTTTTGTTTCACCAGAGACACTTAAAAATACGATGACATTTTTTTGATCTTTGCGTAAAAAACTACGAATAGGATAGGTCAGATCATCCAAACTGATGGATAAATAACCTAAGCTCGCTAATTTTCTAGCTATATACTGTGCGATTGCACCAGAAGCGCCCATTCCCATAAACAATATCAGGTCACTATCTCGTAACTCTTGTGCCATCTTTTTTATTTGATATTCTACATCGGGATGAAAAATTTCCATATTAAGGGAGTTCACTCGCTCTTCAATGCCAATATGTTTTTTATTCTCTGCTTGGCGAACATTATCTAAATGAGATTTAATATAAAAACGAAACTCTGGAAAAGAATGAAACCCTATTTTCTGAACAAAGCGAAAAACAGAGGTTGACGACACGTGAGCACCGTCCGCAATATCTCGAACACGCATATAAGGGATTTTATCTAGGTTATTCACAACAAATCGATAAATTTCTTGTTCCACAGAGGATAGATCGTTTAATTTCAGATAATCAAATATCGCCATTTATGTTAATCTCCTTTAATTCGCTAAGAAAATTATACCATAAAAAATTTACTTGCTGACAACTTGATGTACTTGATAAACTGCTCCGATAAGTCCTGCGTCATTTTTTAATTTGGTTGGTCTAACAGGTGCAATAGTCTTTCCTCTTAAATAATTGATAGCTGCATGATTCTTTTCTACTTCTGCCAACGTTTTTTGAAGCTCTCTATGAAAATGTTCATTCGCACTCACACCGCCGCCAATCAGAATCACTTCTGGATCAAAACAACTAATTAAATTTACCAGACCGACTGAAAGATCCACATAAAATTGTTTCGTCATTTCTATTGCACGTTCGTCACCACTTTCAGCTAAGGTAAATATCTCCCTTGCATCTCGAACAGGCACAGCTGTTTCGTCCTCACTTTGCCGCGCTTCATTATACAAACGAACAAGACCGTCGACGACAGAAGCTCGTCTATTAATCGAAACTGCCTCAAGATTACCCGTTTCCGGCAATTTGTCGATCATCATCCAACCAAATTCCCCAGCCATACCATGAGCTCCACGATATACTTTCCCGTTAATGACGATTCCACCACCAACTCCAGTACCTAGAACTAAACACAAATAATTCTCCAAATCAATTGCATTGCCAATCCATTTTTCTGCTATAGCAACTGCATTTGCATCATTTTCAACAGTAACAGGCAGCCCCGTTAATTCCTCAAGTTTTTGTTTGAAGTTTTCGCCATATAATGGTTTGATGGCTCCAGCAGTTAGCATAAACCCATCTTTTTGCACGATTCCTGGAGCACTTATACCAATTCCATTTATTTGATAATTTCTTTGTGCTTCTTCAATGATTTTTAGGAGATTTGCATAAAATGCACTTGGTTCATATTTTGTCTCAATACTTCCTTTTTCTAAAATAGTACCACATTCATCCAAAACACCATATTTAATGGTCGTTCCGCCTATATCAAATCCTACATACATAAATTCAACTTCCTCTATTATTTATTTGAAGAATTAAAGATAACGCCTTCATTTGAGAAGTATTGTATCATATCTTGTTATGGATTTTTTTCCTTTCTAAATCTCTTTGTATCAATCCAAATTGTTTAACAGCTGTATTCAGTTAATACTAAATAATAAATTGGTTTCATTTATCTATCAAAATAACCTAGAGGACTGTTATTCCTCTAGATTTGGCAAACTTCTCTATAATGCTATTCTAGTCCTTCTATCACAAAATTTTCAATACTAGCAGCTTTTGCATCTACTGTAACAGCCGCTTTGAACGCCACCTTATCTCCTTCTTTCAGGAAAAGAGCCATTGGACTGTTATTCGTTGTCACACTATAGATGGTTTTATCATTTTCCAACAAAAAGGAGACAACGGTTTGTGCTTCACTTGCAACGATCGTTACACGAGAAACACTTCCTTTGATTTCTTTTAAATTAGCTGCTTCACTACTTGTATTATTACTACCTTTTGTTGCTAATTCAATTCGGTAAGCATCCAATGCATTTTGGGCTGCATCAGCATCTACCACAATATCATTATCAACGGCATTCACATACACATATTTTTTGAAAATCCCTTTACTGTCCATTAAAGAAACAATCCAAGTTGGAACACCATCGATATTATATAGCACTGGCATACTGGCTTTCCATTTTTTCTCTGGATAAATTTTCGCTGCAATCGAAATAGCACCGTCACTATCCATGATCCCTACTTTTGTATCACGATAATAAGTTACTTGACCTGTTCTGGCATTAATCAGTGAATAACCTAAAGCAGAATCTTGATCCTCATCTCCACTTGTAAAGTCCGTAAAATACAACAATTGACTGCCTTCTTTATTCATCATCGGCGTGATTTGTCCTGATGCATAGATACCGTTTTCCGTTGGGATTTTAACATCTTTTTTAGCACCAAACATTGTTTGATTCCACCAGCCTTGACTATAACGACCAAAGTATTCATTGATACTGTTGGCAGCAGAACTAGTGATTGGCGCATCGACAAATTTAGGCGCATCTTTGCTGTCATAGACTTTCACTTCACCCGTTGTGGCATTTAAAATAGCTGTTTTAAATTCGTTATAATTCATTCGACCAGAAACACCGTATTCTTTATATAAGGTTTGGATATAAAAAGGATTCCCCTCTTCATCGATTTCCAAATTGATTTTCCCAGTAGCCGCGTAATCAGGATAAGCAGCATAAATTTTACGTGCAGCATCTTTCCCAAAATAAGCTGAAGGTGTGTAAATGATCGGTTTTTCTACAAATGTTGGCTGAGCATTAATATCCGTTGCGCTAATAATGAAGTAGCCAGGAACTGCTCCTAATTTTGACCATTTGAAAAATCCATTAAATTCCACTGTCGCAACATAGACGTATTCCCCATTCACAACTTGCGCCGTAATCCCATCCAATGTAAACATATTGGAGTTTGGAATCACTGAGAACTTTTGTAACATTTTACGTTTTGCTGTTTTTGGTGCAATAGCAATCGGTGTTTCTTTGGTAGAGGTTAAAACTTCTGCTTTCTCTTCAGTCTTTAACGGAATCGTTTGGTAGACAGCATCAATCGCCGTTACCTTCGTTACAGAACTAACAATAAATAATAAAACCATCGCAGCAATACTAATACCCAATACACGCCCAGACCAATCATTCACTCCATTTGTCACGGTCGTTTTATGCCCTTTGTGCAAGATTTTATTGGAAGCTTGACTGAGAGAGCGACTTGCCACTAACAAACTACTTGCAAGTACCGCTCCTATTAGGTTGATCCATAAAATAGTTGATAGTGTTTTGCTAGGTAAGGCAATAAATAAGAAACTGCCCAACAAGAGTAGCTCAAGCACTACTAACACAATGATTTTTTTAATGTTTTTCCCTTTTGTGATCATTAAACTAAGACCATTTGCAACTAATATCCCTATACCAAAAAATAACGTTAGCCCGATAAAATTTAAAAACATACTTTTCCTCCTTTAAACTTAGATAAAAAAAGTACTTCTACTAAGGAGTAGAAGTAGCTTTTCTGATTCATTTTATTATACAAGATTGTATTTTTACTTACAATGTCTATTGTTGTAATCTTGATCTGATTGTAAGTGTATCATTTTTCATTTATTATTTAGTATATTTATGGCGAGATTTCTAAAAATATTCCTAGTTATGATATTACTCTGCGTATTAGAAGTGAATAATAGTTGGATAGACTGTCAAATCAATAATATGAAAAAAAGATCAAACATCGATTAAATTATCAGTCATTGAACGATAATCTATAATGGCTTCTTCTTTGTCACCTTTGATTAAGCTTGCAAATATAAATCCTTTGCTAAAGCGAGACAACCAATCACGCCAGCATTATCCCCCAATTGAGGGGTAACGATATAAGTCGATAAATCTGGATACTTCACATAATCATTCATGAGCTTAGCGAATTGTTCTTGGACTTTTTTTCTTAATTGTTCTTGCTTCATAACCCCACCGCCAAAAATAATTATTTGTGGGGAAAAAAGTAAGGTTGTATTGTACGCACATTGTGCAATGTAGTATGCTTCAATATCCCATGATGCATCTTCAGGAGGTAAATCCTGACCTTTAGTACCTGTTCTTTTCTCGATGGCAGGTCCTGCAGCCAATCCTTCCAAACAGTCTTTGTGGTACGGACAACTACCGATAAATGTATCCTCAGGATGCCGTCGAACCATCGCATGGCCCATTTCGGGATGGCTAAAGCCTTCAACGAATTGCCCATCTACTAAAGCACCACCACCAACGCCCGTTCCAATAGTATAATACACTACATTTGATAAGCCTTTACCGCATCCCGCAATATATTCCCCATAACAAGCCGCATTTACATCCGTTGTCCAAGCAACAGAAATGTTAGCTAACTGGTCTTTTAAGTACCCAACAAAATCAAAATTCTTCCATGCAAGTTTCGGTGTAGATGTAATATAGCCGTACGTTTCAGACTCTCGTTTAACATCGATTGGACCAAATGATCCGACTCCGATCGTTGAGAGGGTTTCAAATTTCTTGAAAAAATCAATCACAGAGCGCATCGTTTTTTCAGGTGTTTCTGTAGGAAACGATACACGCTCAATTATTTCTAAGTTTTCATTTCCTACTGCACAAACAAATTTCGTGCCTCCAGCCTCGATTGCACCGTATAACATATTGTTCACTCCTTTTAAGGGTTATGTTGTTTGACCTTGAATTAGTTTTACCGGTAGTAGGTAATTTTTTTCAAGTTTTTTTTCTGGATTTTGGATTCGTTGTAACAACAAATCTACTAAAATATCTGCATAATCAGCCATTGGTTGGGCAATCGTTGATAGTTGAGGAAAATAATTTTGAATGAATTTGGTTCCATCATACCCAATGATCTTGATTTGTTCAGGAACATCTATCTTCAACTGCTGACATTGATTGTATGCTAGGATAGCCGTTAAATCATCTGTACAAAACAAACTGTCAATTTCTTCTGTTTCTAAAATATGTTTGATTTCTAAATTTTTCAACGTTGTTGATCTAGCCGTTGTTTGAATCTGAAAAATTTTAGGTTCTAATTCGTGTTTCTCTAAGAAACTTAAATACCCATTTAAACGAAAATTTGTAGGCGAATTGGATTCTTGTGATCCTGTAAGAATCGCAATTTTTCGAGCACCTTTGACAAATAATGTTTCAGTAGCTAGATAGCCCCCTTGAAAATTATCACTGCCAATGATTGGAATATTGTCAGCTAAATAACGGTCAAAAGAAACAATGGGAAGCTCGATATCTTCATATTCGGTAATTCCTAAGTTATGAGCACCAGCTATGATCCCATCTACTTTATTCGCAGCAAGCATATTAATATAATGACGCTCTTTTTCTTTATTATTAGCACTATCGCACAAAATAACACGGTAGCCTAAGTCAAATAGTTTTCCTTCGATTCTTTCAACGAGCTCACCAAAAAAAGGATTGGCAACAGTTGGAAAAATCAATCCAATCAGTTGTGTATTTTTTCCTTGTAAGGAGCGAGCTAAAGAATTTGGTTGATAATTCAGCTCTTTCATTGCCAAATTTACTTTATCAATCGTTTTTTGGCTTAAGGACCCATAATTATTAATAACACGAGAAACAGTAGTAGGAGAAACACCAGCTTTCTTTGCTACATCTGTTAGTTTGACAACCATGTTCATTCATCCTTTATTGGTTAGTTTTCCGCAGTTGCCATAATTTCCCTTGATAGCCTCCATCACAATCTAGATAGACTCCTGTCTGATGTGTTTCTGGAAATACTCGCATTGTTGCTACTTTTTCACCTTCATTGACGAAGACTTCAACAATCGAAGAATCTACAAAGATTTGTAGTTCCAAAGGCTTTTGTTCAACAGAAAACGATCGGACAAATCCATATTCTTCTCCAAAAACAGCACCAGCTTGACTACGGTCTATCGTTATTTTACCATGTTGCGAGTCAAAATTAATCCTTAATCCTTTATTTTGTTCTTTATTCGTACACAAAGTAAGCGTTCCACAGGAAAGCGGGTCAAATGATAGCATTAATTCATACTGATTTGTGTCTGTTTCAAAAAAAGAATCAGAATCTTGGTTGAACTCAATCGCTTCACCTTCACGTAATTGTTTCATTTCTACGACAGGACGTTGATACAATTTTTTATCTTTTATAAGTAGCTCTTTTACACTACTTAAACAATGAGCCCATTCTTCTTGATCTGTTGGATACTCAATTTCTGGTAAACCTACCCAACTAATAGACAATAAACGGTTATTTGGTGCTTGAAAGGCTTGTGTAGCGTATACATCAAACCCTTCATCTAGATTTTTTAATGCAGTAGGCTGAATCAAACGATTCGATTCGCTATCGTAAGAATCCCCAATCACATAAGTATTAGGATAAATATTTCCATAAGAACAAATAGCTGGTTCTAAACCTTGAGGACAAAAAATAAGTAATGTAGCATCTTTCGTTACTAGTAAATTAGGACATTCAATCATAAAACCCATTTCTTTATCGGTAAACTCTAATTCACCCTTGCACTGCCATGTAAGCAAATCAGAACTCTGATAAGTAAGAATCTTTCCTTTTTCAGCCTCATTTTGAGCACCTATGACCATCAAGTACTCATCATCGGAACGGAACACTTGGGGGTCTCTAAATTCAGATGTGTAACCTGCCGGTGGTTCAGTAATCAGTGGCGTTTCGATTTTCCGAACGGTTCCAGAGTCATCCATCCAGGCACCTAACTGATAGGAATGGCGAACCCACTCTTCATCACGAACATTTCCTGTATAAGCAAGAAACAACTGGTCCGAAACAGGCAAAGCAGACCCCGAATAAACACCATGACTATCATACAAACTATCTGGAAATACTTTCGTCCCTTCTTCTTTCCAATCCACTAAATTATCGGATGTCAGATGATACCAAGATTTTAACCCATGAACGGCTCCCATTGGGTAGGATTGATAAAAAACATGCCATTGATTATTAAAATATGAAAAACCATTTGGATCATTTAGTAAGCCAGTATTTGGCTGGATATGATACCCAAAACGCCATTTAGAATTAACAATTTTCTCTTTCAATAAGGCCACGTGCGTTTTATCCCATTCTTGATATGGACGATAACGTTCTTCTTTTGTCCAAGCTTTTTTTACAGACATATGTACTCTCCTCGTAAGCGTATTCTTGCATATAGTTTAGCTTTAAAAACACACAATGTCAAACGTTAATCAATCCATAATAAAAAAATGTATTTTCCCCTTTAATAAGGGATTTTAATTATTGTTATACGTTTGACAATTTTATAAAAAATGGTATACTTTGGATGTGAAAAAGCGATTTCATTTCTATCTTTCATACACAAGATGGCCACTTCTATTGAAATCGCTTAAATGACATTTAGGAGGAACGAGAATGGATTACAAAAAAGTAGCAGAGGAAATCAAGCAAGCACTCGGCGAAGACAACATTCAAGCTGCAGCGCATTGTGCGACACGACTAAGGTTAGTTTTAAAAGATTCAAGTAAGGTGGATCAAAAAGCTTTAGACAATAATGATGCTGTTAAAGGAACCTTTGAAGCTAATGACCAGTTTCAAATCATTATTGGGGCTGGTGATGTCAACAATGTCTATGATGAACTGATAAAAATAACGAATGTCAAAGAAGCATCCACCGCTGATTTGAAAGCAGTCGCGGCAAACGGTAAGAAGAACAATCCAATTATGGCCTTTATTAAAGTATTATCTGATATTTTTGTTCCGATTGTTCCTGCTTTAGTTGCGGGTGGTTTATTGATGGCCTTGAATAATGTGTTAACTGCACAACATTTGTTTGGCCCGCAATCCGTTGTAGAAATGTTTCCAGCTGTAACGGATGTTGCTAGCATCATTAATTTGTTGGCCTCTGCTCCTTTTGCCTTTTTACCTATCTTAGTTGGATTTTCTGCAACCAAACGCTTTGGTGGTAATCCTTATCTAGGTGCTGCCATTGGAATGGCGATGGTTATGCCTGATTTAGTTAATGGTTATGGTGTGGCGAATGCAATTGCGGAAGGCAGTATGAATTATTGGCATATCTTTGGGATGAACGTTGCCCAAGCAGGTTATCAAGGTTCTGTATTGCCAGTATTAGTGGTTGCTTGGCTTTTAGCAACCTTAGAAAAATTCTTCCACAAACGCATTCCAAATGCATTTGATTTTACTTTCACCCCAATGCTAGCCATTATTATTACTGGATTTTTAACCTTTATCGTTGTGGGACCTGTGATGAGAATCGTTTCAGATGGTTTAACTGATGGACTTGTTTGGTTGTATAATACAACAGGAGCAATTGGTTTAGGTGTATTCGGACTGTTTTATTCACCAATTGTTATTACAGGACTACATCAAAGTTTTCCAGCAATTGAGACTACCTTGTTAGCAGATGTTGCACGCACTGGCGGTTCCTTCATTTTCCCAGTTGCCTCTATGGCAAACGTTGGTCAAGGTGCAGCAACACTTGCCATTATGTTATTAACTAAAAATAAAAAACAAAAAAGTTTAGCGACCTCAGCAAGTATTTCAGCGATGCTAGGAATTACGGAACCAGCAATTTTTGGGGTCAATTTAAAACTTAAATTTCCATTTATCTGCGGTATGATTGCTTCAGCAGTTGCTTGTGTATTTATCGGTGCATTTCATGTTTTATCCGTTGCAATGGGCCCTGCAAGTGTGATCGGATTCATTTCAATCGCACCAAAATCAATTCCTTATTTCATGATTGGGATCGTCATCAGCATTTTAGTTGGTTTCGTTACGACATATGCTTATGGTAAACGTCATATGGCTGTATTTGCAGATGATGACACTAGTGCAGGTGAAGTTGCGGTTGCAATCAATGAAGATCCTGAAGCGGAAGTGATCGCGGTTCAAGATGAAATCTTAGCTGCACCAGTCAAAGGCACACCTATTGCTTTAAAAGAAGTCAACGATCCTGTCTTTGCACAAGAAATGATGGGGAAAGGCATTGCGGTAATTCCAGAAAAAGGGATTATTTACGCCCCAGCCGATGGGGAATTAACGGTCGTATACGATTCAAAACATGCGTATGGATTAAAAACAACCCATGGTGCAGAAGTCCTGATCCATATTGGGATCGATACGGTAAAATTAAATGGAGAATTCTTTGAAACGACTAAAAAATATGGAGACTTAGTGAAAAAAGGGGATATCTTAGGAACAGTCGATTTAGACGCTGTCAAACAAGCCGGCTTTGACCCAACAGTGATGATGATCGTGACCAATACGAACGACTATGAAGCCGTTGAAGTAATTGACACATTAAGTGCCGATGGAAACCAAGATCTACTAGCATTGAGTGTGCGTTATGAAAACTAATTGGTGGAAAAAAGCAACGATCTATCAAGTCTATCCACGTAGCTTTCAAGATACGAACGCAGATGGCATCGGGGATCTTCCTGGAATTATTCAACGGTTAGATTATCTTGCTTTTCTAGGAATAGAAGCAATCTGGTTAAGTCCTGTATATCAATCCCCTAATGAAGATAATGGCTATGATATCAGTGATTATCAAGCGATCAATCTAGATTATGGAACAATGAAGGATATGGACACACTAATTGAAGAAGCCAAAAAGAGGAATATCAAGATCATCATGGACTTAGTCGTCAATCATACGTCCTCTGAACATCCGTGGTTTCAATCCGCGCTTCACGATCCAAAGAGCGAGTTTCATGATTTCTATATTTGGAGAAGGGGCGTTGACGGACGACCGCCGAACACCCTGCAGTCAAACTTCGGCGGTTCTGCTTGGACATTGGTTCCAGAACTTGGAGAATATTATCTTCACTTACACGCCAAAGAGCAACCTGACTTAAATTGGGAAAATAAAACGATGCGCTACGAAATTTATCGTATGATGAATTACTGGATTGAAAAAGGAGTAGGCGGATTTCGTCTAGATGTTATTGATTTAATTGGAAAAGAACCCGACCAATTCATTACTAAAAATGGACCAAAACTCCATGAACTATTACAGGAAATGAACCAAAATACCTTTGGAGAATATGATTTGGTCACAGTCGGCGAGACATGGGGCGCGACACCCGAAATTGCTCAGCTTTATTCTGACGAGGACAGAAATGAATTATCGATGGTTTTCCAATTTGAGCATATCAATTTGGATAAACAACCGGGCAAACGAAAATGGGATCTAAAAAAACTTGATCCACAAGAACTACATCATGTTTTTTCTAAATGGCAAACTGAATTAACTGATAAAGGCTGGAACTCCCTATTTTGGAATAATCACGATTTGCCACGAATCATTTCTCGTTGGGGCAATGATCAAGAGTACAGGGTGCTTAGTGGTAAAATGTTAGCTATCTATCTTTATTTTCTTCAAGGAACTCCTTATATTTACCAAGGTGAAGAAATCGGGATGATCAATCATCCAATTACATCCATCAATGAAGTCGATGATATTGAAAGTCGTAGAATGTATGATGAACGCATCACTTTAGGCTATACAGAAGAGGAAATCATTACCTCTATCAATGCCAAAGGACGTGATAACGCACGCCATCCGATGCAGTGGGATAATTCTAAGCAAGGGGGCTTTACAACTGGTATTCCTTGGTTACCTGTAGGAGATTCAAGTGAAATCAACGTAGCAGCCGCTTTAGATGATCCAAACTCCTTATTTTATACGTATAAAAAACTGATTCAACTCCGAAAAGAATTACCAGTGATTACAGAAGGAACATTTGAGAGTATTTCAACTGGAGACACAGCAGTATTGGCCTATATTCGTAAGTATCAAGGACAAAAATTATTAGTTGTCGTCAATTTTTCCGAGAAGCCAGATCAATTCTTATTGGATGCAACACAACAAATCAAAGAAATCCTGATTCATAATTATGAAAAAGAAATTAGTCAAACCCTTCTCCCTTACGAAGCCTATGCTGTTTTACTAAATTAACAAAACGATCCACTACAGCAGTTTGCCGTAGTGGATCGTTTTAATGTATCATTTACCTAAAAACAGTCCAATGAATATAGAAACAATTGAAATCCCCTTTGATCCTCGGTACAAGAATACCGGCATGATTTAATTCACTACCACTATATATTTCCCCTGTATTCGTATCCTTATAAAGAGTTGATTCCTCAAGATATTTTGTTTTTAAGTATTGAACCGTTTGTGCTGGTTGAGCTAGTCCATTGGAATAGACAAGAAGCGCTTCTGTTTCGTTTTTAAATAGCCAAGCAGTAGAATAAGACGCATCAAGTTCTTTTAAACGATAGAATTGACCAAACTGTAACAGTTTACGATGCTTTTTATAAAATATAATTTGCTCTTTTATCATTTCGAGTTCTTGCGGCGTTTGTTTCTCGATTGCTAATTCGTAGCCAAAGTTTCCACTCATTGCAATTAAAAATCGACTTTCTAAGGGAGTATTTCGCCCTACTTGATGATTAGGACTATCCGAAACATGAGCCCCCATCATAATCGGCGGATACAGATAGCTATAACCATATTGGATTTTCGAGCGACATAGCGCATCTGTGTTATCACTTGCCCAAGTTTGAGGCATATAAGCAACCATTCCTGGATCAAATCGACCTCCACCACTAGAGCAATTTTCAAAAAGGACTTTGGGAAATCGTTCTGTTACTTCAGATAGAATACGATACAGTCCTAAGACATAACGATGGCTAACTTCTTTTTGCTGATCATGAGGTAAAAGAAAGCTACCCACTTCCGTTAAATGTCGATTCATATCCCATTTTATATAATCGATTTTATTTGATGACAGATACGCTGTCAGCATTTGAATGAGGTGATCTTGTACTTCTGGCAAACTTAAATTTAAGACCAGCTGTTGTCTCCCCTGTGTTTGTGGGTAATTTGGAACCTGTAAACTCCATTCTGGATGTCTTTCAAACAAACGACTTTTTACAGAAATCATTTCTGGCTCAAACCATAAACCAAATTTCATCTTTTGTTGGTGAATAACATCCGCAAGATGCTCGATCCCATTTGGAAGTTTTGCGTTGTTCACATACCAATCGCCTAAAGAAGTTGTATCATCTGCACGTTGTCCAAACCACCCGTCATCTAAAACAAATAATTCAATCCCTAATGTACTCGCTAATTGAGCTTGGCGAATCAAGTCCTCTTCAGTAAAATCAAAATAATTCCCTTCCCAAGAATTAAGTAATACGGGACGTTCCTCCTGTTGCCATTGCTTAGGAATCAGATAGGTTTGGTATAACGTATGAAACGTCTGAGAAAGTTGATTAAATCCTTGCCTACTAAAATTCAACACAACTTCTGGCGTTTGAAAAGTTGTTCCAGGTGACAATTTCCATTCAAATGTCTCTGGATTGATTCCGATTTGAACCCGTGTGCTTCCATACTGTTCTACTTCAGCTTGAGCAACAAAATTTCCACTATAAATAAAATGAAAACCATAAACATCCCCTTGATCTTCATTTGTATACCGATCAGCAAGCCCTAAGAACGGATGATGCTGCGGACTGCTCGTTCCTCTGGTCGATGCGATTTTTTGTATACCAGGATGGAGAGCTTGGCGATGGATTGTTGCTTCATTTGTATGCGCCCCGTTAAGTGTTAGTAAGTCAAAGTCACAACGGGGAAAATCTAAGAGCATCGAACCAGCATTTTCTATATAGACTATCTGTGTCCCATTGTTTGTATATGATACGCTACGTGTAATGACAGGAAGATCTTCATATATCGTATAATACAACACCATTTCAAGTGACTGGATAGAATCTACAAGATAAATTGCTAAGGTTTGTCCTTGGTCTCCCCTCAGTGAAGGGAGACCTTCTAAAGGTCGCTTGCCTTCTGAAATTTCAAAATGATCATACACAAAATTAGTAATACAATGTCCGTCTATATTCCGAAACTGATAATTACTCACTCGATAATCTAAGTTACCTTGCGTACTCGTTTCAAGTGGTAGCGTGTTTAGCGAAAAAGTACGTTCTTCACTGATTGGATTCGTAGCAAAACCGCGATCGATCATTTGCAGCTGATTGACTTGATGATACTCTGCCAAACGAGGACCAAAATATCTATGGGTAAGATATTGTTCTTTTTCGATACCAATGATATAACTGATTTCATTATTGCTTAGGTGAAAAAAATTCTGTGCTGCATCAAAATAGATCGACATATTTATCATCCCTCTTCTTTTATTATATTCATGATATCGAGTATAATCAGAAGTAACAAGAAGAAATTATTTCATGGAGGGTAATAAATTGCAGAATTTTGTACGTCAATTCCATTACATCGATGACCGACATTTACCACTCATCCGAGGCATTGGTGTCGGCCAAGGAAGTATTCATTATGATTGGGATGCACGTAATCGAAAAGAACAACTAATTGTTTTGCAAGTGACATTAAGAGGGCAAGGATTTATACAAATAGGAGACAAAACCGTTACCTTAACACAAAATAAAGCCTTTTTTGCTAAGATTCCTGGAAATTATCGCTATTTTGGTGAAGATTGGCACTTTCTATTTGTAGAGTTTTCAGGAAGTATGCTGCAATGGTTAGATACATCGATTACCATTGTTGAATTATCAGAGACATTCATTGAACTGTTACGAAGATTTATTCTTGATGTAAAAACACAGGAATTAACGGTTACACAAAATGCTAAAGCTGCATTTTCACTTTTTTTAGATATTAAAGAAGAGGTGCAAAAAGAAACCCAACAAAAAACAGATATTATCGAGACTGTAAAAAAATATATTGATGAACACTATTTCGAAGACATTAGCCTAGAGTTTTTATCTGAAAAATACGAACTCTCAAAATACAAATTGATTCGGCAATTCGAAGTAGCTTATAACTCGCCACCAATACACTATTTAAAAAAAGTGCGCATCCTTCATTCATTATCGCTATTATGGGAAGATAACGCAGTGGATATTGTCGCAAAATCAGTTGGTTTTTCTACAGGAAACTATTTTAGTAAAGTATTTAAAAAAGAAATGGGAATTTCTCCTAGTGAGTATAAAAATAGAAAATCACGCTACTATTAAGACATAGTTTATTTTCAATCAAGTTAGATTGCGAAATGCTTAATATAACTGCCCAAAGTAGTACTCTATTTTTAAATAGTCTAATTCTATTTCAGTTTCACTTCTTTTTTTGTTGATTAATTGCTAGCAATAGAGTTGGATTTCTTTTGGTACTTGTTCGTTCACTCCTCTCGTGATGTAACGATTTTCTTTGTTATTAAACATTTTATCCCTCTTTAAAACACAAAAATAGCCCAATCATCGATTAAGATGATTGATCTCATAGATATACTATATAATTATTTTTGAGCTAGATACATCAGTTTACTCAAGATACCAAACAGAGCCAGCTTTTTCAATGGTTGTTATACTTTTTATAAATAGCGTATGTAATTGCCATAACCACGGCAAATGGAATAGTTAGCATCAGTCCAGCAATCCCCCATATAAAACACGCCAACGGATAGGCACCTAATCCATTTTCGCTTGAATCCAGATTAGGAAAAATATTAAAAAGAATTAAAAAAATTGCAGGTATGATTATGAGTATAATTATATTAATAGCAAATAATACTTGGCTTAGAAGAAAAACTTTTTTCATTTGTTACTCCTTTACTGTTTATTCTATACCGATTATCGCAGGAGTAATGAACTTTCGGGAAAATACCTATTAAAAAGAATCTAACGTTTGTTTTTGTTCCTCAAATACTTGCGTTACCTTTTTACTAAATTGACCTTTCACTGATTCTTGAAAGGAGCTTCCTGTTGAGCCAATCATCGTAGATGCTTCGCTCATCCCTTTTTCTCCTTTTGTTTTGACTGATTCTTTATCCGTGTTCATTTGGCTACTTGCACTTTTCCCAAGTCCACGTAGCGCTATTTTTTGACTTTCTTTTCGGAACGCTTTTTCTCGTGCTTTTTGCTCCCGTTCTTTTGCTTCTTTTGACACCTTTTAGTCCTCCTTTAGGATTAATTCTTGATGTTTCTTTCGATAATCATATTCCGCTTCGTCTTGTTGTTGAATCAAAATTTTTCGTTCCTGAATTAATTCTTCTAAGTAATTCGCTTCATTGCGTTGTAATTCTCGTTGCATATCCATTAACGAATCCATAGAACGCTCTCTTTTTCCCACTACTTGTCGTACTTGATGCAACAATTCTTGCGTATAATCCTCTCCATTTCGGATATATTCTTTGACTCTATCTTCTTGCTCCTCCAACTCTACTCTAGCACTCTGATAATTTCGGAATAATTCTTCTTCTGTATCTGTAGTCATTTTTATTTCCCCTCTATGAAACAAGCCCTTTTAATTGGTTCGCTAATTCTTTGTCTCTTTGAACAAGCTCATTGATTTTACTTCGTATTTCTTGTGCTAACTGTTGGAATTTTTCAGACATTTTTTTGGCTTTATTTATCTTTTTTTTATACTCATTCACGGGTTCTGTCACAATACTTTGTTCTGTACAACCACCTTCCGCTAAGGCAGATTTGATTTCTCCTTCAGATAAATCAGTCCCAATCGATCGAGCATCCGTTAACGTTTCTGTCCATAATTTTTCTGCGTTTTGTATGCCTGTATGATACACCATCACAACTGATAACATCGCGGTTTCAAATTCTGAGGAAGCATGGCTCACAACCGCTAAGGCTTGACTATCATCTAAATAAATTTGTTCACTAGATGACAAACCGCCACCACTTGCTGTAAATTTCTTCTTTAATTGTTCCAAGTTCTTCAACTGATCACGCATAATCAACATATTATGCGCATGTTTTGCTTGTTGGAATTGTACCAACGATTCCTTCGTTACTTGTAGGTTTCCGTTCTTAAACTGATACCCACCCCACATATGTTAATCAATCATTCCTTTTTTCTTTGAATCAACAAAAATAAGCATTCCTACATGTCGCAATTTAATGTTCCAATCTGTATGTCTATAGCCAATAGGCACAATATCTTTTTCATCTACGAAATTAAAGATACGGTCTTTTAACTGAGCCACTCGCTTTCGTTGTTTTTCTGTCATCATACAGTAAGCATTCGGTCCTTGATAAAGAAAAGCACCATTCACTCGGTCTAACTTATCTTGTGAATCCAATGCGCCTAAAGCATATTGAGCATTTGAAGATGCTTGAGAATGCCCATACACATCAAAACGAGCATTTGAATACTTGCCCATCGCCTTATTTAGCGTTTTAGCAGAAGATTTCATTTGTACTGTCGGATCGAATATAGTATTCGGTTTCTTAAAACTTTTCTCAATATTACTTAAAATTTCCTTATTATTATCCCACCAATCACGCTTTACTTCTCCTGCTTGACTGCTTATTTTCTCTGGACTTGTAGAGCCTTGATACAGTACAGTTACATTCTTTACTTCAGATGGTTTTTGTACTTTTGGATCGCCGTCTGTAATGATAAACGCTTGTTCTCCTGTTTTTTTATTATTTACTATTTTTGATACATAGCCTATTGATGTTTTCCCTTTATTAATTGTTACTTTTTTATTAATCTCTAAATCTTTATATTCTTGTTCTGCAATAAGTTTACGTTCTTCATCTGTATAATTAGTCATATGTCACCCCGTCAATTAAACCTGATAACTTTTCTGATAGTACAATTCCACCAACTTCTAATGTATTTGAGTGATTATTTAAATCAAATTGAGCAACAAGTTCATCATCTTTATTAATAATCACATCAAACATAATAGCACCCATAGGATTGTGCTCTATACTCTCATAATCTATTTCATAGGATTTGATAATTCCCTCTGGTGTTAAAGCTTTTGAATCCAAGTTTTTTAACCCTACTTCTATTTCTTTCTTTGCCTGACCACTCTTCACCACATTGACCATTTCATCATTGAATCGTTTGTTATCCATATACACTTTCCCTCCTACACCTATAACAATCACTAAAAATATTCCTAAAATAGAATAAAGCGTCCTTTTTTTGATTTTTTTTATCTCAGAGAGTGCTCGTGCATTCTCTTTTTTATCATTTCCCATCTAAGACACCTCAAAATTTTTTTCCATAAGTAAACTATAACATACTTGCGATTTGTTTGTCGGATCAAATATAGTATTAGGCCTATTATAACTATTTTTGACATTATTTAAAATTTCCTTATTATTATCCCACCAATCATGCTTTACTTCTCCTGCTTGACTGCTTATTTTCTCTGGACTTGTAGAGCCTTGATACATAACCTATTGTTTCTCCGTTATTAATGGTCACTGGATCATTCTCATTCAAATTATCATACTCTTTTTTGCTATTTGAACACGTTCATCATCTGTATATGCTTTACCCGTTATTTTTCTCCTTTAACATATTATCTAATTCAGACGAATAACTTGAAATTCCATGATTTCTATTTAAATTCCCTTCAGAATCAACATCTAAAATGAACGTAGCATACAATTTTTTTGTATTATTTATATATAATCTACCATTAATCCCACCCATAGAATTATGTTCAATACTTTCATACTCTATATCGTATGACTTTATAACTCCCTCTGATGTCAACGCATTAGAATCTAAATTTTTCAATCCGTCTTCAATTATTTGTTTTGCTTGACTACTCTTCACTACATTCACCATTTCATCATTGAATCGTTTGTTATCCATATACACTTTTCCTCCTATTACTATAACAATCAATAAAAATATTCCTAAAATAGAATAAAACGTCCTTGTTTTGATTTTTTTTACCTCAGAGAGTGCTCGTGCATTCTCTTTTTTATCATTTTCCATCTAAGACACCTCAAAATTATCTTTCATAAGTAAACTATGACATTCTTCTAATTTGTTTGGTAGATCAAATATAGTATTAGGGTTCTTATAACTTTTCTCAATATTACTTAAGATTTGCTTATCGTTATCCCACCAATCACGCTTCACTTCTCTTGCCTGACCGCCTATTTTCTCTAGGCTTGTAGAGCCTTCATACAATTCACTTCAGACGGTTTTTGTACTTTAGGATCTCCGTCAGTGATGATAAACGCTTGTTCTCCTGTTTTTTTATTATTTACTACTTTTGATACGTAGCCTATTGTTTTTTTTCTGTCCCCTTTACCAATAGTAACAGTCTCTCCAACTTCATATTGGTCATACTCTTGTTTAGCGAGTTCAACATTTTCTTTATCTGTTTTCACCATCGACCTTTATCTCCTTGTCTAATAATTCTCTTAAATCTCTAGATACTCCTCCTCCACTTTCTTCTAATTCGTTATTAGAATTCTTTGACAAAGTAACACGTACATAAAGCTTTTCATTTTTATTAATAATAAGTTTATTCATGATTCCCCCCATCGGATTATGTTCAATGCTATTATAATCCACTTCGTAAGATTGAATAGTGCCATCTGTTGTTAATGCTTTCGAGTCTAAATTTTTTAACCCTTCTTCAAAAATTTTTCTTGCCTGATCACTCTTTACTATGTTCATCATTTCATCATTGAATCGGTTGTTATCCATATACACTTTTCCTCCTATTCCTATAACAATCACTAAAAATATTCCTAAAATAGAAGAAAACGTCCTTTTTTTGATTTTTTTTATCTCAGAGAGTGCTCGTTCATTCTCTTTTTTATCATTTTCCATCTAAGACACCTCAAAATTATTTTTCTAAAGTAAATTATATCATACTTTCGAAAAAGAATACATTTTTTATTTAACTATCTTACAGACATCATTCACGTTAATACAAGTAGCCCACCAATCGCAGGATTGGTGGGCTTTATTTTTCTGGATAACCAGGTACTATTTTTAAATCGGCATCCACTTTATTTTTATACTCGTCTTTAATTTCTGCCACAGCCATCGCTTGCATCCTATTTTTCCAAGGTGCTTAATCTATCTTTAAACTGTCTTTGTTCGTGTCAATGGTGTCAAGAACAATATCATATACTTTTTTGATAATGTTCTATGTTGTTATACAAATAATTAGCTAAATCTGTTTGAATATCATGTAACTCGGCTAAATCTTTTTCTCTTTTCATATACCATGCTCCTCCAATTACTACGAAAATTATTATAGCTAGAACTATGCTTTTTTTGGGTTTCATTTATTTCTCCTTAAAGTAAAAGTAAGATAATTGTAGCATAGCGCTTAGATTCATAAAACTGCATAATAGCTAGAAGAGTGATCTTAATCGCTTGACGTTATGGTTATATTCAAAGTCTCGTAAATACGTCAGTTTGGTTTCTATGTCACTTCTTTCATGATATAACGATTTCTCTGGTTTTAACTATCCTATCTCTTTTCTTTGGACACAAAATAGCCTAATCACACTTAGATGATTAGGCTCCATGATTATAATATAAATTTATTTTTTAATAGAGAAGTAATCCTCTCTATCAAATAGGCTAGTTGATTCTATTTTTAACTTTAATAAAAAATACCGTCATCTATATTTACCAAATTTCAAAAAAATGAAACTGGTAACGAGGAGATTGGTAGATTCATATATTTTCTCTCTTCAGCATCCAGTCCTCTATACCAATACAGATCCGTAAGCAGTATTTCAGAAAAAATCTCTGTTATCTCTATTTCGATTTCGCCTATACTATAAATTAGTTTGATCTTTTTTTCTTCCTTACTTTCTAAAGCTAAAAAGGTTTTACCATTAAGAACAGAGAAATCATCAGTACTTTGACGTTCATTCTCCCAGTCATGCCAATTCAAAATATTTCTAACAGTTATAACTAATTTTTGTTGACCGTTAGATACAAAGACCCCCTTCTCATTATTATTTTCTAAAAAGCAATATACTCCATCAAACTTAATTATAAGTACATGATTTTGAAATAAAGCATCTGTGATAGTCATATCGTTAAATGAAATATAGTCCATCGTCTTGTATATACGTTTATCCATTAGTCATCCTTTCCAAAAAATATCCCTATTTATGATACGGTTCCCCTCGCATAATCCGAAATCCTCGATAAATCTGCTCTACCAAAACCAACCGCATCAACTGATGTGGATAAGTCAACTTTCCAAATGACATCTGTTGTTGACTTCTTTTCAGCACTGCATCACTCAATCCAAGTGAACCCCCGATTACAAAGGCCAACTGGCTTTTACCGTTGATCCCAAGTTGTTCGATCTCCTTTGAAAAATCCTCGCTACTGAACTGTTTTCCATTGATTGCGAGCGCAAAAACATGATCTTGATCATTGATTTTGGCTAAAATTCGTTCGCCTTCTTTTCCTTTAACTTGTAGCATCTCTGCGTCACTTAAATTTTCTGGTGCTTTTTCATCTGCCACTTCAATGACTTCAACTTTTGCATAGCTTTGTAGACGTTTTAAATATTCATTGATTCCTTGAACTAGATATTTCTCTTTCAGTTTTCCCACAGTAATAATTTTTATTTTCAACAGATTCACGTCTCTTTCGATTTAATTGTTTCACTTGTTAACAAGTTTATCATGAATGTTTTGACTCTTCCACATACTTTCCCACAAAGTTATGCACATATGCACAGACTTATCCACAGGTTGATGTCTATTTTTCCTTTATTTCATAGTATTTCGAGATACAAACACATATTCCCATTTATTTATCCACATTATCCACATTTTGTGGATAACTTTTTCACAGCACTTTTCCTCTGTTTTTCAAAAGTTTTTCACACTTTCATGTGTATAAGTATTTCTATAATCCGATTTTTCATGATTTGTATCTGTTTTTCTCCCAAACTTGTTCATAAAAAATTCAAAGCTATTAGGTAGACTAAAGGTGTCTTGAAAGACTATACTAAATATAATAAATAATGATAATTAAATAGGAGGTTGCTTGTATGCAAAAAAAAGATGTTACACCTAATTCAGATAAAAAACAAAACAGCTTGTTCAAGAAATTTGGGATTGGTTTAGTTGGGGGCTTACTTGGTGGTGCACTTGCTTTTGGTGGTGCGTATGCTATCATGGGCCAAAATCCATCCTCATCTAATTCAAGCACAACAACAAATTCGGTAAAAGATAATAAAGGGGATACGAAAGTAACCAATGTTAGTTTAGACGTAAATAGTGATGTTACGAAGGCTGTGGATAAAGTGAAAGATTCTGTTGTTTCTGTTATCAATTTACAAAGCCCTAGTCAAAACAGCGATGCTAGTGGTTTCGGCAGTATCTTTGGCGGAAATGATGGTAGTGGCTCTGATGAGGCTGAGTCTGATGGTAGTGACTTACAAGCTGCTAGTGAAGGTAGTGGCGTTATCTACAAAAAAGATGGTAAAACTGCTTACGTAGTCACAAATAATCACGTGGTAGATCAAGCTAAAGGATTAGAAGTTGTTTTACACGACGGGACTAAAGTTGAAGGCGAATTAGTTGGTACAGATTCTTATACTGACCTTGCCGTAATCAAGATTTCTTCTGATAAAGTAGATTCAATTGCTGAATTTGGTAATTCTGATAACTTGAAAATCGGAGAACCTGCTTTAGCGATCGGTTCTCCATTAGGTTCAGCTTATGCGAATTCAGTAACACAAGGGATCATTTCTTCATTAAACAGAAATATCCAAAATGAAAATAATGGTCAAGCAATCAACATCAATGCGATTCAAACAGACGCAGCAATCAATCCTGGTAACTCAGGTGGTCCTTTAGTAAACATCGAAGGACAAGTAATTGGGATCAACTCTGTTAAAATCGTCCAATCAGAAAGCCAAGTCAGCGTTGAAGGAATGGGCTTTGCCATTCCAAGTAATGACGTTGTAAATATCATTAATCAATTAGAAAAAGACGGAAAAGTTACTCGTCCAGCTTTAGGTATTTCAATGGAAGAATTAACCAACGTCTCAACACAACAAAGAAAAGAAATCTTGAAGCTACCTGAATCTGTCCAAATGGGTGTCCTTGTTCGCACAGTTCAAACAGCTACACCAGCAGATAAAGCAGGAATCGAACGATATGATGTGATTACGAAAATCGACGACAAAGATATTGAGTCTGTAACTGATTTACAAAGCACTCTTTACAAGAAAAAAGTCGGAGACAAAATGAAAGTAACGTTCTATCGTGATGGCAAAGAGCAAACTGTCACTGTTGATTTAACGATCGATCAATCTGCACTTAAACAAAATTCAAACAATTCACAAAATCCATAGATCCAAAAAAGGCGAGGTGATACTTTCTTCTAATCAGAAAGTATCGCCTCGCTTTTCTTTAAAAGATTCCTTTATACGAGCAATAAATATAATTCTATTATACACTAAGGGTAAATAAAAATTTAGAAAGAGGGATTCGCTATGACTCATAAGTTGCGTGAGGAATGGGATAAATTATTTGGTAAAAAACATGATTTAGACGAATTGAAAAAAGCTAAGCATGATAAAAATGGTCATTTTATTACGGATGAAGGTATAAATACTGAAGTTTTAGGCCACAGTTCTGTGGATGCTTTAAATGCAATGATGTATGCTGATTGGAATACCTTTTTAAATGATAGCACCTTATTTACTGCATTAGACGAAGAGGAACAAAATCAAGTTCGCTCAACTAGTCCAAGTTTTGCCGAATATAATGGTGACTAATATACTAAAAGCCGCAGCAAACCCAATTTCAGAGTTGCTGCGGCTTTCTATTTTTATTTCCCTACAGGAAAGGCATCCCCAACTACTGCATCAAATGGTAATTCCAAAATTCCTTTTTTGGCAGGTGCATCCGGCAAACGTAATTCTCCTGCCGAGCAGATCATCCCAAAGCTTTCAACGCCGCGTAAAATGCCCGGCCAAATCATTAATCCATCTGGCATCATAGCACCTGGCTTTGCGACAACTACTTTTTGTCCTGCTTTGATATTTGGTGCACCACAAACGATTTGCAGCACTTCACCATTATTCACTTCTGTTTGAGTGATCGATAAATGATCTGAATCTGGGTGTTTTTTACAAGATTTTACAAACCCAATAACGATTTTTGGATCCGTTTCATTAACTAATGTTTCTGAAAATCCAGCTCTAGCAAGTTCCTCATTCACTTTAGTCAATTGCTCATCTGTTAATTCTATTTGACCAACGCCTTTTATATCACCTAAAACGGCAGATGCTTCAAAGATATTCCAAGCAACGGTTTGATCATCTTCTACAACACTTACTCGTGCTACATTTCCTTTACGTTCTACTTGATTATCTAGCCCTTTATCATCAGACACGATGACCATCAAGACATCGCCGACATGTTCCTTATTATAAGCAAAAATCATTTCTTTTCCTCACTCCATTTTTCTCATTTTCCAAGATACTTGCGTAAAAACCTTTCCATGCACGATATCTCCTGTCCTATCTTAACAAAAAAACAGATCAACTGCATGACATTTTTTCTTATACTCGCTTTATCCAGAAAAAATAGGTGAAACAAAACGGTTACGCCTTGCTTCACCTATTTTACATGCGTCATCTATTTTTCATTTAGCTCAGGATGAACGATCAAAACATCACACGGTGCATGACGTATGATGTAGCTGCTGACACTACCAATCATTAAGCGCTCTACGGCATTTAATCCTGACTGACCTACCATGATCAAATCAACTTCATATTTCTTAGGTAAATCTTGGCACATCACGTCTTTTGCCGAACCATAAGTTACAACTGTTTCGACCTGCGTAAAATCTACGCTTTTTGCATATTCTTTGCAATCATCGAGTAATTCTTTAGCATTTTCTGTTTCTTGATCTAATAAACTATCATTTAAAGAAGAATAACCCATCATTGCGTAGGCTTTATTTTCTATAATATGGGCGACGATTACACGTCCATTATTTCTTTTAGCTACTTCAATCGCTTGTTCGTAAGCTAAATTTGCTTGATCACTGCCATCTACACCAACTAAAATATTTTTATAGGTTTGTGTTAACACAGTACTCATCTCCCGATTGTTTTATTTTCTCTCTTGAATCAGTTTGCTAGTATTGTCTTGTTTTCAGCTAATACTGTTTAAAAATGATGAAATTTCTTCTTTTGTTTTACGCTCTTTATTGACCAAGCGACCTAATTCTTTGCCTTGATCTGTGACTACAAAACTCGGAATACCAAAAATATTCCATTCAGAAGCAAGGTCCATAAATTTATCACGGTCTACTTCAACAAAACGAAATTTTGGAAATTCTGCTTCGAGTTCAGGCATCACCGGTTTGATAAAACGGCAGTCGCCACACCAATCTGCAGTGAAGAAAAAAACACTTTTATCTTGTTTTACATAGCTTGCTAGTTCTTCATAAGAAGTTGGAATAATCATAAACTATCCTCTACTTTCCGTAAATGATTGTGTTAACCGTTGTTTTATCCAATCCTTTTAGGACTTGAATCAACATCTCACGAGCTGCTTCAAAGTCTTTGATGTTAAACATCGTTTGGTGTGTATGGATATAACGTCCGCAAACGCCGATCACAGTACTTGGTACACCATTATTTGTTGTATGGGCAGCACCTGCATCCGTTCCACCTTTAGAAACAAAATATTGGTAAGGAATGTTATGTGTTGCTGCTGTGTCTAATAAATATTCACGTACACGAGGTAATGTGATCATTCCTGGATCGTAAATACGTAATAATGTTCCTTCACCTAAATGACCGTATGTGCCTTTTTTCGTTTGGATATCATCTGCTGCTGAACAATCCACTGCAAAGAATAGATCAGGATTAAATTTATGAACAGAAGGTTTAGAACCACGTAAGCCAACTTCTTCTTGAACATTAGCACCCGCAATTAATGTGTGGCCTAATTGTTCGTTTTGTAATGCCTCTAATGCTTCCAATACTAAAGTACAACCGTAGCGATTATCCCATGATTTACTAATGATATTTTTGCCATTAGCCGTTTTGATCGTTTCTGTTTGAGGTACGATCGAATCACCTGGGCGAACGCCGAAGCTTTCTGCTTCTTCTTTAGATTCAAAACCTGCATCAAATAACACATCCGTTACTTCTAGTTGTTTTTGACCGCCTGTTCCACGTAATAAGTGTGGCGGAACTGAAGAAGAAATACATGGATAATTGCCTTTACTTGTTTTTAATGTAAAACGTTGTGCTGAGACGACATAGGGATTCCAACCACCTAAAGGAACCACTTGGAATAATCCATTATCTTTAATCTGTGTCAACATAAAACCAACTTCGTCCATGTGAGCGGCAACCATAACGCGTGGCGCATCTTGTTCTTTTGCTCTTTTTAGACCAAAAATCCCACCTAAACCATCATATTGAATCTCGTCTACTAATGGTGCCATATTTTTTTTCATATACGCACGAATATCATCTTCAAATCCGCTTGTTCCTTGTAGTTCTGTTAGTTCTTTGATGCGTTGAAAAGTTTTTTCTTCCATTGTTGTATTATCTGCCAGTTCGCCTGTTTACGACTTTCTTCAGGTTCAACCGTTCTTTTTTGTAAAAAATAACATGATTTTTAAACAAAAACGGCAGATACTCCTTTCATATGATTTCACATTCATTATAACGCAAATTTTTTCAATTGCCCACGTTTTTTGTTTTTCGATATTTTCATACAATGTGTTAGAATAGAGTTAAAGCCTAAGTTTTTTTGGCAAACATTTGAAAATACGCGGAGGTTATTCCCCATGAATGAAGAAAATGAATTAAGCTATTTTAAAGGTGGCTTGGCAATCGGTGTGAGTCTTGGCATATTGAGCGGGATTGCTTCAACTTTATGGTATCAAAAGAAAAGGACATTAGATGCTGATTTGGTTTTAGAAAACGTTAAAGATGCATTTTTAAAAGAAGGTCCGATCGAAGGATCATGGATTGAATTTGAGAAAAAACCGTTAAGGAAATTTGCCATTCACTCCAAAACTTACAATGGTGGGATCTCACGATTAGAAGATGGGATCATGGTGCAATATGAATTTACTGCTGATGCCTATACCGGGACAGTGATTGATGTAAATCGTATCAAAGATTAAAAAGAACAGTTGAAACGACAACTCAGAGTTTCGTTTCAACTGTTCTTTTTGTACCTATCTCATTTTCTTACGTCGGTTGTTTCTTCTATGCCCTATCGGCTGTTTTTCTTCAAATTTACCATCAAAGTTCATTTTTAAGAAGTAACTGACAATCGGCAATCCAATAAATAAAAGTAATGCTAGTTGTGGGATAAAATAACCGATACCCATTACCAAAAGAATTGCTAAATAATAGATACGATCACGATTTTGATACAGTTTTTTTAAATAGCCATCCTCTTCTGTTAGTTCTTTTGCTAATGGAATCCCCGCGATAAATAAACCACTAAATGTTGCATTAATAAACATCAACAATACTCCGTAAGCGAGCATTGGAAGCTGCTTATCTGCCGCTTCCATCGACCACTTCGTAAAGACCGGAATCAAAACAAGGGAAAAAAGGAAACAGGTATTTCTAAGAACAAAGCGTTCATTGCTCTTTTTTATTTGTTCAAATAGCTTGCGATGGTCGTTCCAATAACTTGCGATGATAAAAAAGCTAATTGCAAAAGTAACCAAACTTTCTATAAATTGGCTATAATTACCATCATGAGGAATTGGAATTTCCAAAGCTGCAATTGTAATAACGATTGCGATAACCGCATCACTAAACAATTCGATTCTTAATTTTTCATCGGCTAATTTCATATTACTCCTATCTTTTTTCTATTTCTAATGAAGCTATATCAGTTTAAATATCGGCTATTATAACGATCCGAATACACATCTCCAGCTGTTAGCAGTTCTGGATGCTCTTTTGAGTCAATTTCATCTCCATGATTCATGAAGACGATTTTGTCTGGATCATAAATCGTCGACAAACGATGTTCACTGACAAAACTCGTTCTCCCCACTAACTACGGAGGCTCATTGTTTTTGTGTGAGTATTTCTGTTCGTGTATCTTTAGTTGTTGTTCTTTTATCCATAATCAACATTTTTAGTTTCTATTTCTCTTATCAACTACATGCCATTGGTCTTAGTTTATTGGATACTTGATATTTTTTATAAAAGTCATAAATCAAAAATAGACAAGCTATCATGAAAATCATCTCCTACTATATTTTTATCCGTTCGCTCCATTTAAAACAGGTACCTTATAAAATTAATTATAAAGGTACCTGTTTTAAATGTCAACAAAAATATGTAGGTACCTGTTTTATTTCACTAAAAAAACTACCCATCGAAATAACTGTGTTAGATGGGTAGTTTTTCCATATTCAATTCATTCTATTTATCCTGTGTTTCAGCCTGAAATCTTGCTTCTACACGATAGATTGGTTGTCCTTTTGCCGAAAACTTGGCTTCGTATTCCGTCATGATATTGCCTTCATAATCACTCGCATGTAAATCTAACCAAACTTGTTCTAAGATCATACCATATTTTGAAAAACTGCTTAATGAGTACTCAAACAGGCCACGATTATCTGTTTTAAAATGAATTTCGCCATTCGGTTTTAGAATTTTTTCATCTGTAGCTAAAAAGGTTTTGAATGTTAAACGACGTTTTTCATGTCTTGTTTTTGGCCACGGATCAGAAAAGTTTAAATAAATTTGATCCACTTCATTTTCTGCGAAATATTGTGTCAACTCTTCTCCATTGACATGAAGCAATTGTAAATTGGGTAATTCCTCTTCCAGCGCTTTTTCTAACGCAATTGAAAGAACACTTAATTGCATATCAATCCCAATATAATTGATTTCTGGATGTACTTTTGCCATTCCAACGACAAATTGCCCCTTACCAGAACCGATTTCAATATGGATAGGGTGATTGTTCCCAAAACGTTCCGCCCAACGCCCTTGCCATTTTTCTGGCTCATCTACGACTAATTCTGGATGGTTAGCCAGCAATTCAGCTGCTCCAGGTCTTTTTCTCATTCTCATAGTTTCTGTTTCCTTTCTTTATCGCAAATTTTAAGAGGGTAGAGAGACCGAGACAAAACTAATTTACGTTTTGTCTGAGACTCGCTGCCCTCTATTATTCAAGTAAACGACGGGAAGAGAAGAACCTACGCTCTTTCCTCGTCTCTTTAATACCCAAAAGCTTGTTTCAACTTCAAAATTTCAGCGTTCATTTCTCGTTTTTCACCTGATTGGTAATGGCGGAGAATTTCTTGTAAAAAATTGAATAACGCATACCACTTGATTCGCGTCAACGCTTCCTCACTTGGGCGCATGCCATAAGATAATAGCCATTTATTCCAGCTTGCCCGCGGAACATAGTGTCCTAACAACATTCCTAAATCAAGCGCAGGGTCAGCAATCATCACTGAATCCCAGTCAACTAAATACAGATAATTATTCGATACGATCCAATTACGGTGATTAACATCACCATGGACGACCATATAATTATGAATAGAGTAATTTGGTATATTTTCTTGCAGATAACGATACACTCTAGCAAGATACGAATTATTTTGAAGTTCTATAGGCAATCGCTCGCCGTACGCTTGAAGCATCATTGCAGGTGTCTGGATCTGACCGCCGATTTTTCCCAGCATGCTTTTCAGCATATGTGAATGGTGTAAATGATAAAGGACATCCACAACATCATTTCTTTGACCGATTTCTTGGGCTTTAAGTACTTGGCCGTCTAGCCATTCTTGTGCCGTTAAAATATCGCCTGTCACTGTTCGTTTTGTCCAAACTAGCTTAGGGGCAATTCCTTCTTTAGACAATGCAGCCAAAAGAGGAGAAGTATTTCTTTTAATAAATACTCTTTCAGTCGCACGTATACCCATGAAAGTTTGGCCAGTTGCGCCTTTTATTGGCTGCAAGCGCCATTCCTTATCCAACTGAAATGCCATGGAAATTATCTCCTATCCTAACAACTTCTAATAATTATTTACAGTAAGTATCATTTTAGCTTCCATAGCGTTCAACGTCAAGCATCTCTCTTGTTCTTTTCACACCATTATTAGATTTCCGAAGCTCCGCACACGTTCTCAACACTTGCGATGTAGGCATTTAACAGCTGTTTTGTGATTTTTCCAGGTTTTCCTGTTCCAACGATATGATCGTTCACTTTTACAACAGGTACAAGCTCCGTTAATGAACCTGATACAAAACATTCGTCTGCTGTAAATAGTTCTTCTTCAGCAACAGCTTCTTCTTTGACTGGAATTCCTAATTCTTTTGCTAGTTCTATAATTTTCATTTTAGTGATGCCAGGTAAAATCAAATTACCATCTGGATGAGTATACACTGTTCCCTCTTTGACAACCCAAAAATTAGCCGCTGAAGCTTCGGTCACTTTACCATCCCGAACAAGAACAGCATCATCAAACCCTTTGCGACGAGCTTCATCTAGTGATAACACATTGCCCAATAAACTTAATGACTTTATATCGCAATGTAACCAACGTGTATCAGGAACTACAGCAACTGTGATTCCTTCTTCCATTTTCGCTACAGGACGTTCATATGGTCTAATATTAGCCGTTAAAACGCCTTTGACTTTTTCTGGGTCTGGCAATGCATGATTTCTCGGTGAATCGATACCTCTTGTGACTTGAAAATAGAGTTTTCCTTCTTTGATTCCTTCAATTTCTACCAATTTTTTTAAATTGGTTGTTACTTCTTCTTTTGAGAACGGTAGCGTCATTCTGATTTTTTCAGCACCGCTCCATAAACGATTCAAATGTTCTTCCATCATATACAAGTGACCATTGTATACACGAACTACTTCATACAAGCCATCTCCATACTGATAGCCTCGATCTTCTATATCGATTTTTACTTGTTCACGCTCAACAATCTGATTATTCCATAAAATATGCATCATTACGCCTCCATTTTCTTCAAACGATACGGAACATAAAACTTAGCAAATAATATAACTTCTACAGCCAACACTAAAACGACTAATAATCCTTCTTTCACATCTGGGAGAGCAATCAAAACAAATACGCTAAACAATGCTGCCGCTACAAATAATAAAATCGTTACAAGCTTACTCACCGCTTGTTTCTTTTGTCCATTCGCTACAGGGTATAAGTGCGTCATCACCATGTAATCAAATTGCGTATATATCGGAATCAACTGAAATCCAATCAAATAAATGAACAGAACCGAAACCCCCATCGAAATCCAAAATTCTTCTAGGAAAAATAAAACCACGCCACCCACTAATACTAGACGAACAAACAAGCCACTATATTCAGAGCCTCTTAAAAAGCTGCGGGCATACAGATACAGGTAAGTATTTTGGGTTGTTTTTTTAATTTTACTCAACAATGGATCAAGAAATTTACGACGCTTAACACTACTAGAAATCTCTGGGACATCTGTAAACAAATGAATAAATTGATAGATGCGATGTAGCCGATTTTTTTCCTTTTGAACCATCCGTTCCCAGTCCAATGATACGTTTTGTTCTTTTTTGTTCAATACTAGGAAGAAAAACAACGCTTGTACGATAGCGACTAGTGGTCCTACTATCGGTGCCACATATAAACTAAGAGCAATTGCAACTAAACTTGTAACGAGCCACAACACAAACCATTGATAATATTCTTTTGAAGAAACTTGATACAACTCGTATTTTTGCAAGCGCAAATGGCTGACCTTTAAAATCCCCAACATGACAATGAAGTAACTAAACGTTGAAAATGCCCATCCCGTTGATACAACCACCAACGGCATTGACATACCGCCCATTAAGAACAACATCACTAATGGTAGCCAAAATGAATAACGCATCGAACGGTTTAAATAACTATTCATCTCTGGCTCTTTAGGTAAGATAAATACCTTATCTGCTTCTTCCGCTAAAGTCGCGATACGACCGATTTGCAACAACACTAGCCAAAGAACTAAAATGATTGGTCTTCCCCAAACAAAATTTTCTGGTAATGTCTTTAATACTTGAGAATAATAAAAACCTAATCCCCCTAGTAAAAAGACACAAACCAAAATAAAATGATCGTTAAAAACATAGCGCATATACTTCATCATTTTTTTCAAATGGCGTGCTAAACGAATGCCAAAAAATCCAGACATATTAACCCACCTTTTCTTCTTTTGTTAATGCGATATAAATATCATCCAAAGAAGAACCTGGTAAACTGAACTCTTCACGCAGTTCCTCCATAGAGCCAACAGCTCGAACTTCTCCATCATGTAAAACTACAAAACGGTCGCAATAGCGTTCGGCAGTTGCCAAAATATGTGTCGACATTAAAATCGCGGCCCCTTGATTACGCATTTCATCCATCAATTCCAACAATGCATGGATCGCTAATGGGTCCAATCCTAAAAAGGGTTCGTCAATAATATATAAACTAGGTTCAATCAAGAATGCACATAAAACCATCACTTTTTGTTTCATTCCTTTAGAAAAATTAGCAGGAAACCAGTCTAATTTATTTTCTAGCCGGAATGTCTTTAATAACGTATCAGCTCGCTTAAAGGCTTCTTCTATCGGGATATCATACGCCATAGCAGTGATTTCGATATGTTCTCGTAATGTTAATTCTTCATATAGAGAAGGTGTTTCAGGGATGTAACCAATCTTTTTACGGTAACTTTCAGGTTGTTGTCTCAACGTTTCCCCATCAATTGAAATTTTCCCTTTCTGCGGTGTTAATAAACCAATCACATTTTTGATCGTCGTACTTTTACCGGCTCCATTCAAGCCAATCAGGCCAACCATCTCACCAGATTTCACTTCAAAATTAATATCTTTTAAAACAGGAATATGACCGTAGCCGCCTGTTAAATGTTCAATTACTAAACTCATTCCTATACCTCCAACTATTTTTATCGTGAATCTATTATACCACGAACTTTTTGAAGGTTTCATGAACTTTTCCTCCCAAATAAATTTCAAGGTATGGTAAAGTAAAAGAAACAGTAAAAAGAAAGAAGGGACACCATGACAGATTGTATTTTTTGTAAGATCGTCAATCAAGATATTCCAAGTTATAAAGTTTATGAAGATGACAAGGTTTATGCTTTTTTAGACATTACTCAAGTAACAAAAGGACATACCTTACTTGTTCCTAAAGAACATGTGACAGACATCTTTGAATACGAACCAGCATTAGCTGGCGAAGTGTTTGCGCGAGTGCCTAAAGTAGCACGCGCCTTAGAAAAAGCTTTTCCAGAAATACAAGGATTAAATATTATCAATAATAATAAAGAATTAGCCTATCAATCTGTTTTCCATTCTCATATCCACTTGATCCCGCGCTATGGCAAGTCGGACGATTTTTCTATCCATTTTGGCAACAATCAAGGCGTATACGCTTCAGAAGAAATGCAGGAAATAGCAGAAAAAATTATGAAGCAGGTGGAACAATAATGGGAAAATTTTCTAAAGGTATTTTATTTGGTGCAGTCGTTGGTGCTGCTAGCGGATTACTCTTCGCCCCAAGAAGTGGGAAAGCCACTCGGCAAAAATTTGTTGATGAATTAGAAGATTGGTCAGATTTAAAAGAAGATTTTAACGATAAATTAGATCAGTTTAAAGCATCTGCGCAAGCCTTACAAGAAGCAGCTGATATCTATGTTGATCCATTTATTGAGGGCATTAACCGAGACGTCGAAAACTTTATGTTCCAAGCGGAGCCAAGACTAGATCAAATTCAAGAACAAGTTGAAAAAATTCAAGCAGAATTACCAGAAATGCCTGAAAAAAAATAATTTTTTGTGAGGGATAAAATCCAGCCTTATTATATTTTATCCCTTATTTTTTATTTTTCTCAAATAATTATCCTTTTTTTAAATAGTAAAACTCGTTCATTTCATCATTTAAATGTGTAATAAAAACGATGTTTTTTAGAATTCCTCAGTTTTATAGATGAAATTGTGTCCTAAATTCGAAAATTCTTTGAAACTATTACTTACGTATTTCTTTTATGAAACATAGTGTGGTATAGTTATAACCGTGAGAATTAATTTCTACATAATAAAAAATAAAATAATCTTAGGAGTGCTTAAAAGAATGAAGAAAAAATTAATCTTAGCTGCAGCAGGTCTGTTCAGCGTATTTGCTTTAGCTGCTTGTACAGGTGGTTCACAAGACATCGCAACAATGAAAGGTGGAACAATCACTGTTGATGATTTTTACAACCAAACAAAAACAAGCCAACAAAGCCAACAAACTGTTCAACAAATGATCATCTTCAAAGTATTTGATCAAAAATATGGTAAAGACGTTTCTGATAAAGAAGTTCAAGCTAAATTCGATGAAACGAAGAAAAGTATTGAAGAACAAGGCGGCGTATTTGTAGATCAACTTAAACAAGCTGGCCTTACAGAAAAGAGCTACAAAGAACAAATCAAACAAAGCCTTGCTTATCAAGCTGGACTTAAAGCGCACATCAAAATTACTGATGAAGATCTAAAAACTGCTTGGGCATCTTTCCATCCAGAAGTAGAAGCACAAGTTATCCAAGTTGCTACTGAAGATGAAGCAAAAGAAATCAAAAAACAATTGAATGACGGCGGCGACTTTGCAAAAATCGCTAAAGAAAAATCAACAGATACAACTACTTCAAAAGATGGCGGCAAAATTAAATTTGATTCTCAATCTGAAACAGTTGCAGTAGCTGTAAAAGAAGCAGCATTTAAATTAAAAGATGGTGAAGTTTCTGAACCAATCCAAGCAACAGATGCTACTGGTTACCAATCAACATTCACTATTGTAAAAATGGTGAAAAATAAAGAAAAAGGCAACGACATGGCTCCTTACAAAAAAGAGTTGAAAAAAATTGCTGAAGAAACAAAATTAACAGATCAAGAATTTACTCAAAAAGTAACTTCTGAAGTCTTAACTGAAGCAAACGTTAAAATCAAAGATGATGCGTTCAAAGATGTCTTAGCTGGTTTAGTTGAAACAAAAGATTCTTCTAAATCAAGTGACTCTTCTAAGAAAGAAGAAAAAGAATCATCTTCTAAAGAAAAAGAATCTAAAGATTCATCAAGCAAAACAGAAGAATCTTCAAGTAAAACAGAAGAATCTTCTAAATAATCAAATAGAAAAAGAGATGACTAGTCATCTCTTTTTTTTACACTATTTTTCAAAAACAACTTCGAACAACTCATATACGATCAACATATCTTCTGAAAATGTTAAATCATATTTCTTTAGCTCTTGCTCAAAAAAAGGCTGATGTACATGACGCCAATAGTTTAATGATCGATCACCTTCACCTTCAAGATAGCCGTGCACTTCTGATATTTGCGAATAAGGTAGTATATCTACTACTTTTGTACAGATAACGGCTTGTGCTTGCTCTTTTCCATCTAAAAGCACACTATAGTTTCCAACTTCGGGCATTTTTTCTTCTTCTAAATCTAACTCATACAACATATGTAACGAGGATGTGCCCGTCTTTTCACCGTTCAAAACATGCGCTAGTAGCTCATCAGCCATTTCAGGCGAATTACCGAAAGCCCAAGCTTCATAGTGATCATGCGTGAGATCAGATTCCTTTTTGTATCGTGACCATAACTCTATCGCTGATTGATTCATACTTATCTCCTAAACCTTTAAATATCTTTTGGGACATAAAAACTTCTATTATCCAATCCGAAGATTCGATCTGTATATTGTCCTGGTTCTGTTTGGCGGACTGATCCTAGCATCATTTGGATCGATGCATCGATATTGTCAATTTGATGTAATACCTCTGCTTCCATGATTCTCGGACGAACTGGCGAACCATATTCTAACAAACCATGATGGGCTAAAACCATATGACGTAACACGATTACATCTTCGTCATTTTCATCAATTTTCAATGCAATACAAGCTTTGGTAATTTCTTCATCCACAAGAACTAAATGACCAATCAAATTCCCAGACAGCGTATATTCAGTCGTCATGGCACCAGAAAGTTCCTTTACTTTCCCCAAATCATGTAAGATGATTCCCGAATACAATAATGCCGCATTCAGCTCAGTATATTCTTTACAAATCGCTTTACCTAAACGAAGCATAGATACCGTATGATACGCTAACCCATTTGCAAATGCATGATGGTTTCTTTTAGCTGCAGGATAGTCAAAAAATTCTTTTTGGTATTGTGTGAGCAAATAACGGACGATTCTTTGCCAATGTGCATTGGTGATGTCAAACACAGTTTGGTTGATTTCTTCCACCATATCTTCACGTTTTAATGGTGCACGTTCCATGTATAACGTTGGTTGACTTGGTTCATCTGGACGAGCCACACGCATATGAATGATTTTTACTTGTGGATTTCCTTGGTACACTTCTCTCTTTCCATTCAAGAGAATGACATTTCCCGGTGTGAAGCGACTGATTTCTTCCTCTGAAGCATCCCAATATTTCCCATCAATGGTACCTGACGTGTCTTGGAAAGTGAATGCAATAAATTTTTTGCCATTTTTTGCAATGCGCACATCTGCATTTTTGATTAATAGAAACAATTCAAACGTTTCATCTACAGTTAATTCACGGATTTTTTTCATACTTATGCTCCTTCTAGTTCCATAATTGGTTGTTTCAATTCTTTATAATAGCTTACCATTTCTTGGTCTGAAGAAAAACAAATGACTTGTTGATGTTCAGAAAAAACAGCAAATAATTGTGCTAATTGTTCTTTTCTTTGGCTATCATAATGCAGCCAACCATCATCGATCATAATCGGACATAAACTATGTTGCTCCTGCAGAGAAAGAAAAGCAAAACGAACAGCCATGATCACTTGATCCCTTGTACCAGTAGATAATTCATGTAGCATAAAACGTTGTTGATCTTCACGAATCACAATCAATTGGCTTTCTTCTAGTTGAATCCCCCGATACTTACTTTGTGTCAAAAGTTTGAAATAATCCGTCGCTTTTTTCAACAAGTTAGGTAGTTGCTTCTCTGACAATTCTGTTAATAGATCCATCAGTAACTGACCAGCTAGCTGATAGGCCGACCATTCTATTCCAAGTTCTTCAATCTCAGTTTTTAGTTCGGCTTGTTCTTGATAAAGTTCATCCAATGTACCATCCGCCAGCATTTGTTGACGTTGATAAAGAATTTTTTGTTCTTTTTCCTGTAATTGTTGAATCGTGTTTTCTATTTCATTAAGTTGTTGTGTTAATTCTATTTGCATAGCTGGTAGTTTTTTCGTATCACTAGACTCTGAATATAGACCGACCAACATTGTCTGTAGTTCTTGTTTTCGCTTTTGATTTGCTGTACTTTCTTGATAGCTTTGGATTTTAATTGGTATTTCGTTTATGGATGCTATTTGGAACCGTTGTAACAATGGTTTAGCTTGTTCCATTACTTGTTGTTGTTTTTCTTTGACTTCGCGAATCGATTGTCGTGAATAGGCATCTGCCTGATATTCTTGAGCAAAACGAACTTTTTCCATCCTATCAGCAAAATTACTGAGTACACGTATTCGTTCTGCTAATGACGTTCCAGCAATAGGCAATCTCGCTGTATAGCGTTCAGTCTGTTTGGCTAGCTCGGCTACACGATCTTGGTCTTCTTTTAATTGATGCTCAAGTTCTTGGTTTGTATTTAGTAAAATCAAATAGCGTGTAATATCTGTTCGATGTGTCAACCAAAAATCAACTTGATCCATTCGTCCTAAATGATTTTCAGTTACTTTTTCAGCAATATATCGAGACATTTCCTTTTCTTCTTCTCGGATCGTTTTGATTTCGTTTTTTATTTTTAGCAGCTGATCGTTTAAATAGTCCAACTGAGATAATTTCTCCTGCCACTGTCGCTTTTCATTCGCATACGCATCTTTTGGTTGATAAAACAGCGGTAATAATCCCCCAGCCAAAAAACCAACACCTAAAACAAGCATTCCATACCGAAGTGGTACAGGTAAAAAGAAACTCAAGAGTAGAATAATCCCTGCAATTCCACAAAAAAACCAATTGATTGTTTTCTTCGTTTGTCGGTGATTTTTCCGAAACATTTCCTTATTGATTGTTTCAAATGTACTTAGATTTTCTTCTCGTGTCGAAATCTCTTCTTCTAGCATCTGCAAATCAGTCTGCATCGTTTGCAACTTAACTGTTCGTGTAACGATTTCATCTTTCATTTCGTTGACTGTTTGTTCCTCAAAGGTCAGTTGCGGCGGTGTTTTCGCGTTCCACCCCCATTGTTTCTCTAAAGGCGTCATCTCTTCTAGATTTTGCTGTAACGATTGCGTCATCCAATTGATTTCAGAAAGTAGCTTGTCAATGTCATATCGTTGATTAAGTAATTGTTGGATATGCTCTTCTTCCTTTAAATAAAACTGGTAATCATCTGATTGCTCTTCCGTGTCACTTTGTGCCGCAATACTTTGATTCAAACGCGTTAACTCTTCACTTAAAAAACGATGTTGCTGATAAATAGAAAGTAAGTTTTCTTGTTCATCTGGTCTTAATACATTCGTTATGTTTGATTGATCGATTGCTTGCAGCTCTTCGTATAATGGTAAATTCATAACTTGTTTTTCAACAAGTGCCAATTGAGTCTTCATCTCATGTGCTGCTTGACGCTTCTCCACTATCTGTTGTTGCGTATCCACAAGTTCCATAGACAATTGCTGGAAAGGACGTTCGTGCAATTCTTTTTCATTAATACGCTTTTGTAATGCTTGATAGTCGTTCAATTTTTGATTTAACGGTGGTTGACTACCTTTCCCTTTATAAATCGCTTGTGCCTTTTTAAAATAGTCTTCTCTGCTAACCAACAGCTGCTGGCTTCCAGATAACCCTAACGAAAGTAAGGAGGTTTGTAGTTCTTCTTCATTTAACTTTTCCAATTGGCTGAGCTGCTCTTGTTGGAAGGTGAACACGGACTGAAACAGCTCTTTCGTCAGTGGGTGAAGCATCTTCTCTAATGTCTTTTCATCGCCAATCTGATCGTTAAAATAAACCTTTGCTTGTCCTTTATTTTGCCCCTTAAAACGTTCTACCTGTACTTCTCCATATACAGGATGAGAAAACCATAAACGTCCTCCGTAGGCTCCACCATTCTTAGGTTGGTAATCTTTTTTTCGTTTTCCTTTAGCAGGAAACCCAAAAAGGATTGCTTGAATAAATTGATAAATCGTTGACTTTCCTGCTTCATTAGCGCCAAATAGTAATTGGTTTTTAGGTGTAAACTCGATTTTACGTTGCTGCCATTTGCCAAAGCCAACAATTTCTATTGAAATGAGTCTCATAACTGATCCTCCTGAATAACAAAATCTTCTTGTATTTTTTGGTCAGCTTGCTTGAGCGTCTGCCCACGCCATTCTTCGTTTAGTGAAACAACAGAAGAGAACAACGGATTTTGCATTAATTCTTGTAACGTATTTGAAAATATATCGGCCTGCAAATAATTCTTCTCCAGCTGATTTAACAGTTCCGGCGCAGCATTGATCCTGACTTTTTTTTCAACATCATCGGACAAAACTTCTACTTGAAATAAAAAGAGAGACTCATTTGTTTTCTGAAGTAACATAGTTTGTAAGTATTGAAGTAATTCGCCATTTTCATATGATATCTGGAATTCTTCACCCAACTGATCAATATCCGTCAATTGAATCTGCTTTAACACTACCTGGTCTTGATCCAATCGATTTTCCAACAATAATTTGGTTAACAGGCTTAGTACTTCTTGTAAATTTCTAGCTTGACTCATTGAATATTGCTCTGTCTGCCAAGTAATTTGGGCTACCGGTTCAAATCGAACAGTTGCATGACCAGATTCAACTGATACAATCGCAACGCCTTGTACTGTTCGCTCTTTTTTTGTATGGCCTTGTGGTGTTCCAGGATACACGATCAAAGGATCCGCACTCACAACTTGGGGTTGATGAATATGGCCTAACGCCCAATAGTCATAGCCTTTTGTTTTCATTTCGCTAAATGAAAACGGAGCATAATTCTGTTGCCCATTATTCGTCGTATCGCCATGATACATGCCAATATGTAGGTCTGCAGCAGGATCTTTTACAGGAAACTCTGTTAACTTATCTGTATTGATCCATGGATGTTCATAACTAAATCCAGAAACAGCTACTTTCTCCTGGTTTTTCGTCATAAAATAATGCGTCTCAACTTGTTCTTTCTGAAAAAGAAACATATTTTTTGGAAAATCAAACCAATAACGTTCTGCTACATAGTAATCATGATTGCCAAAGGACATGAACACAGGAATTTTGGCTTGTTCCAAACGTTTCATTTCATCAATAAAATAAGCTTGCGTTCGAATAGATGTCCGACTTTGATGAAATGTGTCACCTGCAAAGATAACGGCATCTACTTGATTCCTTATTGCTATATCAACAATCGCTGTGAGCGCGTTATGATTGGCTTTTTGTAATTTCTCAACGAGTTGTTTTGGACTATTTTTTAGGCCTTCAAAAGACCGATCTAGATGTAAATCTGCCGTATGCAATACTTTCATAAGGTCCTCCTATTTGCCTGAATTCTTTTCCTTAATCATATCATTTTATTTAGAAGCGGTCAGTAAAAACATACGAAAACTTGTTCGTTTTCTATTTTTTTAGGTGGAAAATAAAAAAAACGTGGAAAAAACCACTCCGCTGGTTCACTCCACGTTTTTAAATTAAATAAACTCGCTGAAAAAGTAGTAGTGTAGAATTCATTAGCACACTAGGAACAGTTGACTTTTTCCATCCAAATCGCTTAACCTAATGACTATTTTTATAGTCTCCAGTCATTCATCAGCACTTCCTAAACATGGTTACTTAGCGTGGTCTCCATTTACGGTAATATCAATTTGAACTATTTCACTTTGTGTGCCGATTCTCATTGGAGGACCCCAAGTACCAACACCAGAAGAAACAATCACTTGAGGACTATTTTCATTTTTACGATAGTATCCATAATCTACTGTAAAATAAGCTTTTGTTACTAAATTAAAGGGAAAAATCTGTCCTTGGTGAGTGTGACCTGACAGAATCAGTTCATTCGCATGTTTATACTCATCAATATTAGATGGCTGATGATCCAAGATGATTTTTGGTAACTTGTTGCCTACTTTGTTGAACTGCTCTTGAATACTTTTTCGACTGCCATCTTGTGAACCGATGGGGCTACTGTCTTTTCGACCGACAACTAATAGTTCTTCACCTACAACTGTCATTTCATCTTCAAGCAGTGTAATATTAGACGCTTTAACTAACGCTTTCATCTTCTCAAATGTTTCTCCAGCATCATGATTGCCCCAACACAGATAGGTTCCGTATGTTGATGAAAGACGTTTAAATTGCTTTTCCATCTGCTGTGTATCTTGGAGCGCTTTGTAGTTTCCATCAAATAGATCTCCTGAAATAAAAACAATGTCTGGATGCAGTTGGTTAATTTTAGTCACAATTTTTTCTAATTTTTTTGCATCGTTGACATAGCCTAGATGTAAATCACTGATCAAAACGGCTTTTACTGTTTTCGGTCGATTGCTTGCTGATTTATCGATTGTCACTTGATAACTGATTGTTTTGATTTGTTGCGCTTGCCATGATCCATAACAAAACAACACCACAATCAAGACTGTTGATACTAACCAAACAATCAATTCTGATTTTGCTTGAACAGTGATAATTTTTTTCGCTATTGTTAAGACCAAATCACTCAGTCCAAAAATGACGAACGACAAAAACCAAAATGATAGCCAGTAACTCCCAATTTTCCCAATCAATCCGCCTACATTAGCATCAAATAATAATAACGTTAGCATTGAGGTCAAGGCTAATACACCAATAATTAGCCACAAGATCAACGGATACTTGAAAAATGAAAACTGGGCTAGTATAGAAAGAAATTTCTTGCCAATATAATAATTACTTAAAAGAAATAACGATCCAATAATCAAAAAAGCGAACTTATTCATGACTTCCCTCCACTGCTTGACCAATAACTTCCCCAAATTTCACAATTGTTTCCAGATTGTTTTCAGTATTCTGCCAAATTTCTGGATCAATAGTCACTTGATTTTTTTGGAACAATAAAATCACAGTTGACCCGCCAAATTCAAACCAGCCCTTTTTCTCAAAGCGTTGACATTCACCAGATTGTTTTAGATTCTTGATCTTGCCAACCATTAAAGCGCCCACTTCAATTTGTGCTATTTTCCCGAATTTTTCCGTTTCAATGATTGTAATCTCTCGCGTATTCCGTGAAAATACCGGTTGATTATAAACTGCAATTGGTTGAACTGTATGGAAAACACCCGCCACTTTCTGATGGTCAAGAATTTTTCCTTCATCAATAAAATAGTAATGATGATAATCATCTGGTGTCAAACGAAAAATAACAGCACACCCAGCTTGCCATTCCTCCGCAAGATCTGTGCTGTTAAGTAATTCTGAAACAGAGTATTCTGAATGTTTTACTTTAAATGTTTGCTCCGCAGTGATTGGATAAACCGTCACTTTACCATCGCATGGTGCACTTAAAGAAGCTGCATTTTGCGTTAATGTACGCGCACTAGATTTTATTTCTCGCATAAAGAAATGATTGAACGACGTATAAGCCATTGGCTCATAATCAGTCATTTGAAGCTGATTTTTTTTGATAAAACCAGTAATCATTCTTTTTGACATTGAACTATTTAAATACGCACCCGCAATTTTAGTAATCGGTGGTTGAATAAGTCCTTTTAGCATAAATCGTCCAAGCGGATTCTTATATAAAAAATTTAATGCCTGACTATCGTTTTCAATAATAGCCTTTGTTTTAAAGCGTTTCTCCATATCTTTCCCCCTTTGAAAAATTTAGCGAATGAAAAAAGCGACTACAGCGCCCACAAAGGCTCCGAAAGCTAATTTTCTCGGATCGACTTTTTTGATTTTCACCTTTGAAATAAATAGAAATCCTATAGCCAATAATGCGGCTGGATAAACTAAAGTAATCGCGATATGCAACCGTCCAGCAACAAAGAACAGCAATGGAATCAATGCAGCGCTGCTCGTTACTGGCAACCCTTCATAATATTCTCGACAACCGTCGCACTGCTCTTTTCTTTCCATTTCGGTTACATTATAATGCGCTAAACGAATCAACGCTGCTAAGATATAAAAGACAAATAATGGCAGATAAATTCCTTGTGTCAGACCAGATGCATAGCCTAAAACAGTTGGGAAAACCCCAAAACTAATCAAATCAGCGAGTGAATCGATTTGAATCCCATAACACATTTCACTTTTCGTACGTTCTTTAAGATTCGCAACGAACCCGTCAAACATATCGCAAATACCAGAAAGTACCAAACAAAAAATTGCTTCTACGATATGTTGAGTCAATGCTAAATACATTCCAACTATTGAAAAAACGGCGTTTCCATATGTTAGAATAACTGTGTAATCATAAATACCAATCATACTTTTTGTTCCCCAATCATTTTTTCGTTTAGTATTACTATATCATTAAAACGGCGCAAATTGCGAGCTTTTTTGTTATTTCATGTGTTTTTGATGGTCGGCATACAGGATGGATTCATACTTAGTTAAGATGGCAAAAAAAGCTTTTAAAGATAGTTGATGATATTTCTTATCAACTATCTCTAAAAGCTTTGGATTTATCTCTTAATCGTTATACAAATCACGAATTGGTGTCATGATAATACGGTTCAAATCATTGACGATCAAACTGAATGCTTGTTCTTTTTGCATCAATTGATTGATGACTTCTGCTGCTTGAACCTCTGTCGCTAAAGCTTGCGCTTTTTCAGCATCTTCTTCTGAAAATTCTTCGCCACGCATTTGTTTTTCTTGTAATCCTTGTTGGAAGGTTTGGAATTCTTTAAATAATTTGTACGCTTCTTCATCTGCTTTTACATCTGCATAAGCTTGTTCCAACGCTTTAAATTCGTCCATTTCACGGATTTCGCGTTCTACTTGATTGGCTGTATCATAAATATTACTCATTCAATCTCCCTCGTTTCTATAAATTCTTCTCTTTGATTGTACCATTCTTTGATTTGTTTTCAAACCGATTATTCTCCCGTTAAGCCACCAAAGAAGTCTTTCAACCCATTTTTTGCATTGTCCCAACCTTCTTTGAGTTTACCGCCGATATCTTTGGCACCTTCTTTGACTTGTCCACCAATATCTTTGACGCTGTCTTTCCAATCATCATTATTATCAGGTGTTGTAACCTCTCCTGCTGGCTGTACGATTCCGCCTGTTGCATAGGCATCGGCTACTGTGAATGGTGTTTGTGCTGTGTAAGGTAAAATGCCTTGGGTCTGGCTACTGAATACAGTTGAAGCATGCGTGGCACTGCTTCCTTGCAGATAATGACTTTCACTTGTTTGCTCAAAACCTAACCATGTTGCAACCACCACATCTGGTGTATATCCCACAACCCATTGGTCATTGGTTTTATCAGTATCAAAATTCGTTTCAGTTGTCCCTGTTTTTCCTGCCATAACATAACCTGCTGGATCGGCGTTGATCCCAGTTCCTGAACTAAATACGCCTAAAAGCATACTTGTCATTTGATCTGCGGTATCTTTTGTAATGACTTGTTTTGTTTTCGCATTGGTGTTGTCTTCGATCACAGCGCCTGTTGAATCAACAATTTTGGTGATAAGATGCGCCTCTGGTTGAACACCGTCATTGGCAAACGCACTATACGCACTCGCCATCGTAAGTGGCGACACACCTGTTTTTAATCCACCCAGAGCTAATCCGTAATACTTATCTTCTTTTGCTAAGGGAATACCAAATTTCTCTGTTTTTTCAAACCCTTTATCTAACCCAATTTTATGCAAGGTCCAAACTGCAGGTAGATTCAAACTTTCACCTAACGCTTGATACATTGTCACTTCACCACTGCTTGTTCTACTGTAGTTTTCAGCTGGGTAATAATCTTGGGGCTTATCTTCTAAAATACTATTTGGTTTCATTCCTGATTCTAAAGCTGGCGTATAAACAGAAATTGGTTTTAAAGATGAACCCGGTGAACGTTTTGTTTGGGTCGCAAAGTTAAAGCCACGATATACGTGTTCCCCACGTCCACCAACTACTCCTTGCACACCACCTGATTTTGGATCAAGTGCAACAGACCCACTTTGAACCATTGCGCCATCTTCTGCATTTGGTGGGAATAAGGCATCATTAGCATAGGTTTGTTCCATTGCTTTTTGATAATTTTGGTCTAACGCTGTATAAATTTTATATCCTTTATTCAGCAGATCTTCTTCTTTTAATCCATATTTATTAACGGCTTCATCGATGACTGCATCAAAATAATAGGGATATCTATAGTCTGAATTTTGGTCAGAATAATTATCAACTAGCATACTACCCATATCAACACCTGCTTGGGCATCCGCTTCACCTTGAGATAATTTGCCATTATCTACCATTAACTGCAGAACTGTATTACGGCGATTAACTGCATTTTCAACGTAGTCGATGGGGTTATAGATACCTGGTCCTTTCAACATTCCAACTAAAGTTGCTGCTTGGCCAACCGAAAGTTCACTAGCACTAACAGCAAAATATTTGTGGGATGCATCTTCAATTCCCCAAACACCGTTACCGAAGTAAGAATTATTCAGATACATTTCTAAAATCTGCGACTTATCATATTTTTTCTCGATTTCAATTGCCAAAAATAACTCTCGTGCTTTACGCGTCATTGTTTGTTCTTGTGTGAGGTAGGCATTTTTGGCTAGCTGCTGTGTGATTGTACTACCACCACCGCCACCACCGATCATACCAAAGCTTAATTTCCCAACGACCGCACGTAACAATCCTTTGATGTCATAGCCGTGATGGGTTTCAAAATTTCGATCCTCTGTTGAAATCAACGCATCTTTAACATAAGGAGAAATTTGGTCAATCGTGACAAATGTTCCTTTTTGCCCAAATAGCTTACCAGCTTCATCTCCATTTTTATCGTAAATAACGGTAGATTCCTCCAGCCCTTTTTTCAAAGCGCCAACATTTGCTGACTTAGCTAGGGTAAATAAATAGATACTGGCCACTAAAACAACAACCATCCCTAATAGCAAAATAATTTTGTTGATTTGATATTTTTTCCAAATTCGTTTTCTCCAGTGATGAAAACGAGCAAGATAAGGTTTGATCCAAGCCCAGAAAACTTGGAAACCTGTTTTTATTTTTCCCATAATTGTTTTAAAGTCCATAGTGCTCCCTCTTTATATAAAAGTTTCTAAGCCATTTTAACACAGTTCGTTCTGTTTATTCATACGGCTTTAGCATGAATAATACACATAGATTTTGTTTTGCCTATTTTACCACGTTTTTCTTTTATTTTTATGTAGAAAATATTAAGAATCCATCAAGAAATCCATGTTTTGACTGACTTAACTAGCCGTCAAAAATAGAAATTCTTATTTTCAGTATAAAAAAGTGCTATTTTATGAAAACTTTAATCATAAAAAATTCATATTTTCCCTTTATTATACAAGTATACCAACAAACAACCCTAACAAAACACTTTTTCATTTTTTAACTCCTTTTCCCACTCTTCCCCAAAGAGTGGGTCTCTTTTTTTTGAGAAAATTTTCAAGTAAAATCAACTGAATTGAAACTTCTACCTAGATTGCTGATAAATGCACTTAATCTTGTTTTTGAAGATTTTTTTATGCTACACTTTTTTTGAAATGTAAACGTTTTACAAAAAAACAACAGAAGAGGAGTGTTTTTATGTCTAAGAAGTTAGCGTTATTACTTGTTCCAATTTTCTTTCTACTAAACTTTAGTTTATCATCGACACAAGCCGATGCCGTACAACCAACTCAAAAAGATCCTGTTATGATGGCTTACTATCGTACATGGCGAGACGTAACAATGCCCCACGATGCAAATTCTACATTACCTGATCAAAATGTGACCGCTATGACAGATATTCCAGAAGGTGTGGATATTGTCTCTGTTTTCCATTACGTAAACTCAGGTACTGATCAACAAAAATTTTGGGATACGTTGAGAGACACTTATGTTCCAACCTTACACGCTAGAGGGACACGTGTTATTCGCACGATCGATATCCGAGAAATTTGGAATGTCCCACATGTAGGTACTATACCAACAACTGCTGAATATGAGAAATACGCACAACAGTTGATCGATACTTATTTAACACCATGGAATTTAGATGGTTTGGATGTGGATATGGAATCTACTTTGACAGCTAAGCAAGAAGAAATGGCAGTCGGTACATTCAAAGCCCTATCTAAAAAATTAGGTCCAAATTCTAATACTGATAAGCTATTGATTTATGATACAAACAAAGATAATCATTCTTTATTTAAAAAAACAGCATCTTATTTTGATTACCTATTTGTACAAGCGTATGGTCGCTCAGCTAGCTCTTTAGACACTACTTGGAACACCTATAAAACATCGATCACACCACAACAGTTTCTTCCAGGCATCTCTTTCCCAGAAGAACAAGATCACAACCGTTGGAATGATACCGTAGAACCATATGAAACCAGCCGAGCTTATGCTTATGCCAAATGGAATCCAAAAGATGGACAAAAAGGCGGCATGTTCGTTTATGCAATCGATCGGGATGGAAAACAGTTTGGAGATGATACCATTACAAAAACCGATTTTAGCTGGACAAAACGATTGATCAATACGATGAATGGCAACTAGCTAGGGCTTTTGTGTGAATCTTAAACACTTCTTTAGAAAAGCTTTACAGTTTCAGTTAAATTAATGCACAAAAAATTCATATTTGCTTTGTATTATATATGTATACCAACAAACAACCCTAACAAAACACTTTTTCATTTTTTAACTCCTTTCCCACTCTTCCCCAAAGAGTGGGTATTTGCTGTGAATCACTACGACTGGCTTCGCCAGAGTAGATGATGAACAGTACTTGGCGAACATAGTGAGCGAAGTATCCTTACTTGGAATCACGTCAAGGTTAAAAAATCCTACCTTGAACAAATCGACTAAAACAATAACCACCAGAGTAGATGATGAACAGTACTTGGCGAACATAGTGAGCGAAGTATCCTTACTTGGAATCACGCCAAGGTTAAAAAATTCTCCCCAGAGCAAACCGACTAAAACAATACCCATCAATGTAGACAATGAACAATACTTGGCAAGCGCAGTGAGATAAGTCTCCTTACTTGGAATCACCAAACGCCTTAGACAAAAATTAACAAACAAAAAATAGAACTGGAACCAGCACAGATGATCAACAATGAAAAGCCATACACTCTACTTACCTTCCTCAAAAATCTTCCTTACTTGAACCTTTACTTCCAACTAATCACTTGAACTTATTCTTCCATTTGTTAAACTAAGAGAGAACGCTATTGAAAAGGTGGAAAACATATGGAATTATCCATCCGGTTACCAAAGAATTTTAACGAACAAACAGTCAGAGAATTACTGGAACAAGAATGGTTAGTTCCTCGTAAAGTACGCCACTTTTTGAGAACCAGAAGAAATGTTTCGATCAATGGAGAGCCCGCTTTATTTCATTTTCCTGTAAAAAGTGGCGATGTTGTTACGTTACAATTTGAGCCAGAAGATTATCCAATCCCAACGATTCTTTTAGGGAATGAGTCTAAAGTGAATGTGCTGTTTGAAGATGACCATTTGATTATTTTAAATAAACCGATCAGCATGAAAACTCACCCGAATCAACCAAATGAAAACGACACACTCCTTAATCATTTAGCTGCCTACTTAGCACCTAAAAATCAAGTCCCATATGTGGTTCATCGGTTAGATAAAGAAACAAGCGGTGCAATTTTATTTGCTAAAAATCCTTTCGTATTGCCTATTTTAGGACGATTATTGGAAAGTAAGCAAATCTATCGTCGCTATCAAGCGGTGATTTCAGGTCAGCTAAACGAGTCTATGACCATTCGAAAAAAAATTGGCCGCGATCGTCATGATCGACGAAAACGAGTGATTGATGAACGGCGTGGTGATGTGGCTGTTACTCATGTTGAGGTTGAAACTTATGATCGAAAGACAAACCACACTACTATTTATTGTGTTCTGGAAACGGGACGAACGCATCAAATCCGTGTACATCTAACAAGTATTGGGCACCCGATCATTGGTGATCCGTTGTATCATCCAAAACCTAATGGACGCTTGATGCTTCATGCTTATGAACTGCACCTGACACATCCGTTTACTGGAGAAACGATTATGGCAGTTGCCGAGCCGAGTTTGTGGTAAAACAAAAAGCTAGGAAAGAACGTTTTGTTCTTTCCTAGCTTTTACTATTTCCCCAATGCTTCAGTGAGTTTCGCTAAGTCCAATTGTTTATATCCTTCAAAGAAACCAGCCATTTCTTCTAAAACCTTTTGATTCATTCCAGCTTGATCATTTTCAACTTGTAAAACTAACAATGGTTCATGTAAACTCATCCTTAGTAAGAACCAACCACTGCCATACTCATCATAAACATTTACTCGAATTCCTTCATGATTTTCAGGATCGACTTTCATGCCTCGTTGACTTAAAACAAACCCACTTAAATCTCGAATTACTCGCTCTCCATAATCACAGACATGACTGTCCAAAATTTCAAAACGTAATTCCTGAGTTTCTGCTGGTTGTTTTAATGAACTGATCAAATCACCGAGTGTTGAGCCTTCTTTTTTTAATGTAGGTAACAGCATCAAAATTTTAGCGATAACATAGGCCCCATCATCTAAATAATAGTTTTCTTTAAAGGCTGCATGTCCACTTGTTTCGATCGCTAATTGGGTATCGATTCCCTCATCATTGAGTTCAATCATTTTGTTGATCACATTGCGGTAACCAGAAATATAGCGCACTTGTTTACCGCCTTTTGACTCGATAAACTCTTTCAGATGGCTTGAAGTTGGTGAGTTTGTCACAATACTGCTACCAGGATTCTCAGCCAAGACAATCGTCGCTAAAACGGCAATCAAATTATTTCGGTTGATGACTTCGCCTGATGCATCTACCACTGCTGAGCGATCCACATCCGTATCAAAAATCACTCCTAAATCAGCCTTGTTTTTCAAAACAGCTTGTTGGATACTTGCCATTGCTTCTTTATTATCTGGATTAGGAATATGATTAGGGAACATGCCGTCAGGTTCTAAAAATTGCGAACCTGTAATGTCTGCGCCAAGTTTTGCTAAGACTTTTTCCGCAAAGAAACCGCCCGCACCATTACCAGCATCGACTATAATATGAAAACCGGATAAAGGTTTCTCGTCTGTCGTTTTCATGCCTTTACGAATTTTATCAGTTAAATCAGCAGAGTAATCCTCTAAAATCGAGTATTTGGTTACTGAGCCTTTTGCTACAAGTGCAGGTTTGTCAGCGTGTTCTAAGATATATGCAATGTCCGCTTTCTCTGCACCACCTGATTTAGTGAACAGCTTCAATCCATTAAAATAATAAGGCAAATGACTGGCTGTGATCATAATTGCGGCATCACAATCATATTGCGGAAATTGCGTAGCCATAAACATAGCTGGCGTTGTCGCTAAACCAAAGTCTAAGACTTCGACATTTTGCTCAACAAAGCTATCGATCAAGGCTTTTTTTAGGCTATCTGCCGAAATACGGCTATCATGTCCGATACCGATTTTTAAATTCCCCGATTGATGTTTTTCAGCTAAGTTTTTTTCATCACGAAGCCAATGAACCATTCCGACTGCAATTTTCCCGACTTGCGTTGGTGTTAAGTTCGCTTCTTTTTCCCCATGCTCTACTGCTATTCCTCTTATATCTGACCCGTTTTGTAACGCTTTCAAATCCATGTAACCAAATCTCCCTTCATTTTTTGATTGGTTCTATTTTAATCCATCATTGCTTCAAAACGTTCAACGACGGCGATTGCGTCATCTTCCGAACGAGCAATAATAATGATTGTATCCACTCCTGCAACCGTTCCTGCAATTTCTTCATAACTGACTTCATCTAAAAAATTAGTGACGACATCTGCTGCGCCCATATCGGTATGGACGATGACCATAAATTGAACCCGTTCCATGCGAATTACTGAATCTTTCACAGACTCTTTTAGTTTTTCCTCACTGCTAGATGCTTGTTGCTGAGAAAATAGGGCGTATTTCACTCGACCATCTGAGCCGTGCGTTTTAACGATACTCATTTCACGCACATCTCTTGAAACAGTTGCTTGGGTTGCTTTGACACCAGATTGTTCAAGAAGTGCAATCAGGTCGTCTTGGGTTTCTATTTCATTTTCTGTGATCAGTTGCTTGATCAACCGTTGTCGGTCTGCTTTTTTCATGTTTAGTTACACTTCCTGTTTTGGTTATTTTCTTTATTATAGCGAAAGTTTGAGAAATTTGCATTTCTTTTTGGTAAAAATTACTTTATTATGAGAAAAGTGACGTATAAGGATATAAAAAAACATCGCATCCGTTTGGTATCACGGATGCGAAGCTTTGATTTTTATTAGATTAATTTTCTTGCATTTCGATTCCTAGCTCATTTTTTAAATAATCGCCAAGATCTTGCTCTTCACCAGAAGAAGCATTTTTTATTTTCCATGTTTTTCCAATTTCATTTGGGATAGAACGTGTTCTTGAAATTGGTTGTTCGTCATCTTCTAGTAGCAAAGCACCATATTGATAGCCTTCTAGAATATATGCTCCTCTTTCTTCATTATAAGTAGCAAAGAACAAGTATACCTCACCTGCTTGAAGTTCAATATCGCCATCTTCTCTCACTTCCACCCAATCCTCACTCTGAGTAATAGGAGGCCGGCCCGATTCAGCTCTCAAACGATTGTGTTTATCTACTTCTTCTTTTTCAGCGTTTTTAAAACGATCTTTTTCTTTGATAACACCACCTGATCTGATAAATGATACTTCTTTATCTGTTGTTCCTTCGATATTTTTCAATACTTCTAGCTTTCCATAAGTGTCAGGTAAAATGCTGTTGCTGTCGTTTTCAGAAAGATTGGCATCTACATCCGCTTTATCTATAGAGATTACACGGGCTAAGAAAATAGTATTTGTATTTTCTTGAAGACTTTTTGGGTTGGTATTATCGTACATTAGAAATGATTCTACTGTTGATGATTGTACATTGGAACGATCCACTTCATCGAGATAAGAGTAGTAATTTGCTTTTTTTATTTCTGATGATGTTTCTTCTTTGGTTTTAGGTGTTACATTTGAACTGCTTTTTTCTGTTGATTGCTCTTTGACTTCAGCACTTTTGGAAGACGTATTATTGCAACCAGTTAAAAGAATGCTAGAGCAAAGAAGTGCTATTATAGTTAGTTTTTTCATTTTTTATCACCATCCATATATATCTGTAATTTTGTTGCTTGCATCTCTATCAACACTACGAGGACCGCCTTCTACACTTGGATGCATAATACTCGTCTTATCATTTATATGCGCTAAACCTAAGGCGTGCCCCATCTCATGTCTTGGAATTCGATCTCTCATATAACTATTATTCTTATAGTGCATATTAAAACGAATGATTGCATAATAGTAGTTTCTGTTCGGTGCACGCCCTCCCGTTGAAATCGCTCTATCATTATTGTCATAAAACTCAACATAGCCTCCTGTTTTACTGCCAGAGCTAGTATAGCCATGAGCGTCTATATTGGATAGCCAATTGTGATTTTGCTTATACATATAAATTGGATTTGCCCAGCCAGTATACATCCAATTGTGCTTAGCATTATCAATATAACCCGCTACGCCAGATGCACTTGGTGCAATATAATATTTGATATTTCTAACTCCTTGAGATAAAACTCCCGAAAATCTAGGTGGTTTTGCCGCGTCCACTTTTGTAGATAATGCTAACAATAATACCAATCCAAACAACACATAAAAAATTTTCTTTTTCATTTCTCTCCCCCATTTCTTAACTCTTAGATGCCTAAAAAACACTTTTATCTTACAAAAAGATTTCTATTTAACACTAACACGAATTATGTATAACTTCAAGAACTTTTTTAGTTACATATACCCGGAATTCCAAAGTCAACTTAATCCACAATACTTCCCCTACCCAATATTAGTTTTACTATTTTAATTTTCTATTAAAAAGTTTCAAAAATCATCTACTCAATACTATCAATATGAATATTCAAAAAACAAAAAATTAATTACTAAATGATTATAATTAATGTATTTTATGTTAAAATATTTACATAATGATCACTTTAAAACTATGATTGCAGTTTACTTACAAGAACTATTAATTTTATTGGGTATTATTAGGAGGAGAACGATGCAGATTTTAATACATTATACTATTCAGCCAGCCGTCTTTAATTATTACAATAGAGATGGCACCTATGAATTTAACTATTCAGGCCGCATTGCAGAAGTAGACAAATTTTATAACAAATATAATAAAGTGCAAGACAATCTGTTTTTCATTGTATGCTACACAAATTTATCTAAAACTCAATATTGTATTGGAAAAATATTTGTAAATAGCTTTGATAAATACGTTTATAGCAAAGTTGATACTGAAATACAAAATGAAATTATTGAACATTTAGGAATCTTGAACGTAAATACTTATGATGCAGGTATCTATTATAAAGAATACACAATAACTGAGAATCTTGATTTTAAAAGTAAATTAGTCAATGATTATGCTAGCAAAATAAAACTAAGATTTTTTAATTGGGAAGAATTAAATTTAGATGTAACAATATTATTCGATAAAATGATTGCTCTCCTATTTGATGAAACTAATGTATTAAATATTGCAACAGCTTATACTCCTAGTCCTAGATATACAGATAAAATTTTAAAAAAAAGATATTACGATGCCTTACACAAAATTGGTTTTATTTCTGAGCAAGGAATAAATACAAATTTAACAATCCTTCATGGCGATATTGGAGAGTTTTTTATGCACACATTAGTCTCTAAATTTATAGATTCTGAAAAAAACTTAAAATATTTATATCCTAAATTAATTTTTAAAACTACCCCAGGTTCAGCTGTAAAAGGAAATGATGGTACGATATATTTTCCTGAGAAAAATGAAATTTACTACATGGAAGCAAAATTTTATAGCAACTTAAACAGCGCTATAAAAAAAGCTGTAACATCTCTAGAAAAACACAATGAAACGTCTCAAGATATCATAGATCCAGAATTTTTTCGTAATATAAAAACCAGTAGGCTTGGAGAAATTATTGAAGTAACAGATGGTGTTGAAGAAAAATTAATACTCTTTCTAATGTGTGATGATAATTACCTTGAAAAAGATGTTCAAAGTTGTATCGAAACAAATAATATACTTGCTGATTTAAAAGATAAATTCGAAGTGCTTATTTTCATATTTCCCATTTTAGACAAAAAACAGTTTTTAAAGTACTTTGAAGAATACTCAACTGAGAAAGGTAGGGAATACTATGATCAAAAATGAGTTCTATTATTTAGATGATTCTATGAAGAAATTAAGAGAAGAAGTTTTATTAAATATTTATAATAACGTAAAAATTAATCATGCTATCTTTAACCTCACAGATTTAGATATTTATTCTGATGATAGTAGTTTCTTTAGCAGGCTTAGTAAATCAGTACGGTCATCATTTTTAGATAATGGAGTAATACTAACTAATGAACAAGAAGAATGTTTGAATATACTTTCAAAGAGCAATCTATTCATAAGCGCACCTACGAGCTTCGGAAAAACATTCATTGCCTTAGAGTATATTGCAAGAAATGTAAAGAAAATTGATGATGCAGTATTTGTTGTTCCTACTATTGCATTGATGAATGAATTACGAAAAAAATGTTATCATTACTTTGGAGATACTTATACACTTATAACATCTGATGCAGAGCTAGAACAATATTATTCAGAGTCAAAAAAAATTATCATCGTTGTTCCTGAAAGAATTAGTACAAGATCATTTCAAAAATATTTAGATGAAAAAAATATTGATTTTTTAGTTTACGATGAAATTTACAAATTGAATTCAAACAAAGGTGATAGTATTCATAATAATGAACGATTAATAAAAATGAATTATACCTATAAATACCTTATTGAGAAATCAAATAAAATCTTGTTATTGGGTCCATTTATCAAGAACGTTGAGTTTAATCGTTCTAAAATTAAAATTGAGAAATTCATTACAAACTTAAACTTAGTTTATAATAAAATAATTTTTGATGAAAATTTCACCGATTATTATGGAAGAACTACGGATAAAAGGTTTATCTATTTTGATTCACCAAAAAATATCGTCAATTTTTTAGAAAAAAACATCCCAATACTACCATATGTTGAATTTGATAAAAATATAATTGAATGGATTTCAAATAGTATTCATCCTGATTGGTACTATATTGAGTATTTAAAAAAAGGGATAGGTATCCATCATGGAAAGACTCCTATTTTTTTAAGAAAATACATTGAAAATGAATATTCAAAAGGAAACATTCATACTATTTTATGTACTAGCACTTTGGTAGAAGGAATAAATACTCCTACTAATAGCTTAATCGTCTATGATAAACCAAGAGGCGTTTTTGAACTTAACAACTTAATTGGGCGTGTTGGTAGATTAAATACTAAAAAACCAAAAATCGGAAATATATATATAAGAAATAGAGAAATTTATGAAATGTATGATCCTGATACATGGATCGATTTGAATATACTATATGAAGATGAAAATATTGTAACTATAGACGCCGAAGATGAAAGTTTATACCTTGAAAAAGAACCAAGTCCAGAGTCTCAAGAAAAAATTACTACCCTAACAAATGCTCTACACGAAAAATTTAAATTAAATTACTCTGATGTGATTGATGCAGGTATAGAATTCAAATTACTACAGAGATTTGTTTTAGAATTTGATACAATTACAAACTATCCTAAAGAGTTTGATGTAATTAAAGACATAAAATATAAATTGTTGTCTGAAGATAATAAATATTTAGATGGTTTAAAGCTATCAAAATATTCTTTCAGCTCAGAAATTACCACAGCAAAAAACTACTTACAGCTTGATCCTGTATATCTATTGTTAGTTTCAACAAAAGGAATGAAAAGTGTTATAGATAAATTTACAGATATTTATGGAAACTATTCAAGGAAAGATATTAATTTTTTTATTGACACCTTATTCCAAATAGATGAGTTTATCAAATTCAAAATGACAAAAATGATTTCTATATACGAATTATTTGATCAAAAAGGTCTTTTTGATACAACTAAAAATCGTGCATTCATACAAAGTATTAATATGATTAAATCATACTCAAATTCTATTGACGGTTATGAACGTATTTTGACTGATTTAGGATTTCCCAAAGAAGACTTTTTATTAATTAGCAGTAATTTTGATAACTACTCTCAAGTTAAAGGTACCGAAAGTAAGCTAAAAGAATTTAAAAAAGAGACGAAGTTTCAAGAGCTTTCGCCATTTGGTAAAAAAATCATTTCAGAGTTATAAAGGTTTTATTTATACAAATGAAAGATATTTCACACAAACTTACATTCCCCCATTGACTCTCCACCTCACTTAAATTAAAATGGAATGAGATAGAACGAAAAAAAATCTAGCCAAACGAACTTCGTTTAGCTAGACAAAATAAAAAGGCACTCTGCAGGAAGATTGGTCGTCATCCCACAGAGCCTTATACAATCAGCTACTACCCTGATCGTACAAGTTGCCCTAGTCAATTTTCATTGACTGTTTTTATTTTACTCAATATTTCATGAAATTACTAGTGTTTTTTCTGATGTTCTGAGTTTAACGACAAAAACAGGTCAATGCTTCTTAATTGTACTTAGCGCGGTTTCGGCAGGTGTCCGGAACCGTTTTTTTTCGTTCTATTTTACGGTGGAGTAACGATTTTTTGAAATTTGAATAATCGTTTTTAGGAAGTTACCGCAAATCTAACTTCTTTCATCACACTTCACTTTTCTATAATGATCTGCCAATTTTGTGCTAACTTTTGACGGAGCAAGCCTTTTTTATAGACAGATTATTGTAGCCATGATAGTAACGAGGAAACAGCCGACACCTCAATATGTTAAGCGGTCACTTGACATATTGAAGCCAAAAACAATCAGCACGAACTGATAAATCAAGTTGCCTAAGTCAATAATGCGTATAGTTAAGAAAGAATGCTATCTACCAGAATCTGTAGCATTCGATCAGATGAACATTCTCCACGGCTGACTGTTTGCTCGTTACTATTTTGTAAAATATTTAATACACTATCGACGCAATCTTTGATATACTATAACTAGTTGAATAACGGCTGAAGCTCTGAAAAAGGAGTTGATGCCATAAAGATATGTCTTTATCGCTTTTGTCCTGCTTTATTGCTTAGGAACAGCGATCCTTGAAAGATTTGTTAAAAGATATCGCTTCGAAAATAGTGGTCACGCTTGTGGCTTACTATATTGTCGAAGGGATTAAACTTTTTATCACTTCTATTTTTGAGTAAAAAAAGACCACTATCTGCTCAGCTAAAGTAAGATAGTGGCATTGCAACAAACTATCGAGCTTTAGTCAAAACTCAACTAAAGAGTCAGTGTTTCCGCACTGGCTTTTTGTAATCATAATAAAGATGATTACCTTCTTTTTTATTATACCTTATAAAGTATAAAAAACACAACATAAGAGATAGATAGCTCTCTTATGTCGTGCCTTTTCATCTATCAACCATTATTTTTCCAACATCCCATGCTCCACCAAATAATCATGGGCAACGGTCGCTGGATCTTTTTGCTCCACATTCACTTGGTAATTCATCTCACTCATTTCTTCTTCCGTGATCTTACCAACTAAAGGCTGCAATAATTCTTTTAATTCCGGGTATTTCTCAAGCGTTTCAGCTTTCAGCAATGGCGCACCTTGATACGGTGGAAATAGCTGTTTATTATCTTTTAAAATCACCAAATCATATTGCTTCAATTCACTATCAGTCGAATAGGCATCTACTACATTCACATCCCCATTATTGATTGCTTGGTAGCGTAACGATGGTTCCATCGACTTCACATCTAAATTCAAGTTATACAACTTTTGCAATCCTTTATACCCATCTTCACGATCGATAAATTCTAGTGTAAAACCAGCTTTTAACTGACTTTCAACTTTTTTCAGATCTTCAATGGTTTTCAGACCATTCTCTTCTGCAAATGATCGTTTGACTGCCACCGCATACGTATTTTGATAACGCATGGGTTCGAGATAATCCATATTTTCTTGTTTCTTGATTTGATCTCGTGCATATTCGTACACTTCTCTTGGATCATTCGATGTGTTTTTATTGTCCTTCAAAAATGTTTCAAGTACAGTTCCTGTAAATTCAGGGTAAACATCAATTTCACCAGATTTTAGTGCGTTAAATAGGAAACTGGTTTTCCCAAAGTTTGATTTTAAGTTTACGTGGATATCGCTATTTGCTTCAATCAATTCTTTATACATGTTGATCAAGATATCTGGTTCTGCACCTAATTTTCCTGCAACCGTGATTTCTTTTTGCTCTGCTTCTTGATGGGTATAGACAAATGACCCCACTAATAAAGCAAGTAACACCATAAATGCAGCTACAATTCGTTTCACTGTGGCTTTCTCCAACAAATGGATTCCAAAGTTAAACAAGACCGCTAAGACAGCGGAAGAAATTGCTCCAATCAAGATTAGGTACACATTGTTTCGGTCGATTCCCAGTAAAATAAATGTTCCGAGACCTCCTGCACCGATCAAAGCCGCTAATGTTGCCGTCCCAATAATCATAACGGTTGCTGTGCGAATCCCTGAAATGATATAAGGTAACGCTAACTGCAATTCAAACTTGATAAGTTTTTCCCGTTTATTCATCCCAAAAGCTTCGGCTGCTTCTTCCAACGAAGGATCAATTTCAGTTAAACCTGTATAGGTATTTTGCAAAATTGGAAATAGTGCATAAATCACTAACGCCACAATAGCTGGCGGACTGCCAATCCCAATAACTGGAATCAATAACCCTAATAAAGCGAGTGACGGAATCGTTTGGAAAATCCCCGTAATTTGCAGAACAAATTCAGCGACTTTTTTGTAATTCGTCAGTAGAATTGCTAACGGAATTGCGATAAGAATCGCAATCAATAATGACAATAACGATAGTTGGATATGTTCGACGACTGCTTGAATAAAGTCTTCTTTACGGGCGATGAATGTTTCAATCAGTTTTCCCATATTATTGATCACCTTCTATCTTTGTCTCTAAAAAGCGTAGAATCGTTCGATCTGTGATTTCACCGACTGGACCATCTTCATCGACTAATACAACGGTTTTTCCTGCTACAAGTAAACGAATCACTGTTGGTAAATCTGTTCCTACATTCACCGTTGTTTCACTCTCAACTTGTCCATCCTCTACAAATCCAGCGGCTACTAAATCTTCTGCACAATAATTCTCCAAATTGGTATGCTCATGTTGAAAGAACTGCGCCACAAATTCATTGGCCGGATGACTTTTGATGGCTTCTGGCGTATCTGTTTGAACAATTTTACCGTCTTTCATCACACAAATTCGATCGCCTAAAAGTAGAGCCTCATTCATATCATGGGTCACAAAAACAACAGTGCTGGCTAATTCCTTATGCAGCTCTTTGATCAACAATTGTAATTGCCCTCTTGAAATCGGATCTAAAGCACTAAACGGTTCATCCATTAAAATAATATCTGGTTTGGCTGCAATCGCTCGTAAGATTCCGATCCGTTGTTGTTCGCCACCAGATAATTCAGCTGGTTTTCGATGAAGGTATTCTTCTGGCGGTAAGCTTACTTTTCTTAGTAATTCTTCCGTTCTTTCCCGTCTTTTGGCCTTGCTCCAATGTTTCATTTCTGGAATCAGCTCGATGTTTTCAGCGACAGTCAGATTGGGGAATAGTGCGATTTGTTGAAGCACATAGCCAATCGTTAATCTTAGCTCTTTTAAATTGTACTCAATCAGCCGTTGATCGTTAAAATAAATATCCCCATCGGTTGGTTCGATCAAGCGATTGATCATTTTTAACGTGGTTGTTTTCCCACTTCCACTTGGGCCGACTAGTACAAAAAATTCACCGTCTTCAATGGAAACATCGAAGTCTTCTAATACCAATTGGTCATTGTACTTTTTGGATACGTTTTGAAAATTAATCATCTATTCACCTCATTTTTTCTTCTATGCATGTCTTATTTGTCTTTCGTCAAACCTTCACTATTTTTAAGTATGTTTATAAGTATACTTGAAAATGTTATTTGTTTCTAACGACTTGTTTCTATTGTACAGAAAAAAACCTGACAACTGTCTGTCAGGTTTTCTGAATTTATTAGATTAATGGGGTGAAGCTTATTTCGCCAAACGGTAAATCGCATCCGCATAAATAGCTGTGGCACGGAATAAATCATCTAATGCCATAAACTCATTAGCTTGGTGCATTGTATCTGTATAGCCTGGGAACATTGCGCCATACGCCACACCACGTTTTAGTAAACGTCCGTATGTTCCGCCGCCGATGATTTGTTCATGACCCTTTTGACCAGTATGATCTTCGTAAACTTGTAATAACGTTTCAACCAATGGATCATCTACTGGTACATAATGTGGTTCTTGGTTTCGTCCACCTTGTGTGGCCGTTACATTTTCACCCACTGTTTTTTGTACTTTTTCTTGTAATTCTTCTGCTGATGTCCCTTTTGGATAGCGGAAGTTTAATGTTACTAAGCTATTTTCTGGATTGGCAGGATCAAAGTTCACAATACCCGCATTCATGGTTAATTTGCCCATTTTTTCATCTTCAAATGCAGTTCCTAATTTTTCACCGTAGAAATCTTCGTGAACAAATTCCGCTAATGTATTAATGAAGCTATAGGCCCCTTCAGCAAAGCTGTAATTATTTAAGAAAGTTGCTAAGAATGTAGCAGCATTGATTCCTGATTGTGGACTAGCGCCATGTGCACCTTTACCAATAACATGGAAGGTAACTGTTTTATCTGAAAGTTCTGCATGTCCTGAAATTTTTTGTTCTTCTTTAATAAATGTTTCAAATGATGCTGTTAAAGATGCTGCATCATCTGCTGAAGCAGCCGTTACAACTGCCGTTGCAGTTCCAGGAACCATATTTTCACGTAAGCCAGATTTAAAGTTAATTAATTGATAGTCCACGCCGTTTCCGCCTTTGAAAGTTAAGCGAATCGTTACGTTTCCTTTTTCACCATTGATGATCGGAAATTCTGCATCTGGTGAGAAACCAAAGTCAGGTTTTTCTTCATGTTTAAAGTAATAATCCATATCACCCCAGCCGCTTTCTTCGTCACTACCTACGACAAAACGAACTTTTTTAGATAATGGTAACCCTAAATCTTTGATGATTCGTAATGCATAATAAGCCGCCATACTTGGCCCTTTGTCATCACTTGAGCCACGTGCAAAGATTTTTCCGTCTTTGATAACAGGCTCGTAAGGATCAGTATCCCAGCCATCGCCAGCAGGTACAACGTCCATGTGACCGAAAATCCCTAATGTTTCATCACCTTCACCGTATTCGATATGTCCAGCGTAGTTATCCACGTTTTTCACAACGAAGCCATCACGCTCGCCATACGCTAACATATGTTTTAAGCCTGCTACAGGACCAGGTCCAAATGGTGCATCTGGTGTTACTTTAGAATCATCACGCTCACTATTGATACGTAATAAATTTTGTAAATCTTCTAATAGCGCATCTTTACGTGCGTCTACTTCTTTTTGCCAATCAATTGTCATTTTTTAGTCACTCCAATTCATTATTCTACCTCCCCATCATACCACTAACTGGCTTAAAAGAAAAAGGCGGGAACAGTTTTTTCCGTAATATTTTGCGCTTGATTCGAAACAGATTTATACTGAGGGTAAATCCCTCAAGGAGGACATTCATATGCAGGGACTCTCACAAAAAAATTTGAGTGCGGTGATCCGTTCTCGGCCGAAAAATTCTCACAAAGGAACCTTTGGACGAGCGGTATTGATCGGTGGAAATGAAACGTATGGTGGAGCCATCATGATGAGTGCAGAAGCTTGTGTCAAAGCAGGCTGCGGGTTAACCTCCGTCGTTACAGCCGAAAAGAACCATACAGCACTTCATGCTCGTTTGCCTGAGGCGATGGTGCTAGATTGGACACTTACACATAGACTAACGGATTTACTTGATACAGCAGATGTGATTTTGATTGGACCTGGGTTAGGTCTGACTTCTCATAGTCAGCAACTTTTAGCTTTAGTTTTACAGCAACAAAAACCTGAACAACGGCTCGTGATCGACGGATCTGCCATTACTTTATTCGCTCAACATCATTACGCGTTGAAGTATCCAAAACAAGTCGTATTCACACCCCATCAAATGGAATGGGAACGGCTAAGTGGGCTTAAAATAGACAACCAAACCGTTACACAAAATCAAGCTGTACAAAGACAAATAGGTGCCACAGTGATCTTAAAAAGCCATCGAACAGAAATCTATACGAGCAATGCTCAATTCAAAAACCCACTAGGAACGCCTGCAATGGCGACTGGCGGAATGGGGGATACTTTAGCTGGAATGATTGCTGGCTTTCTCGCCCAATTTGATGATAAAGAGGCAGCCATTTGCGCGGCAGTTTATCTCCATAGTTTGATTGGAGAGACGTTAGGAACAGAACATTACGTGGTCTTACCCACCGAAATCAGTCAGAATTTACCCTATTATATGAAACAGTTTGAAAACACACAGAATAAAGCAGAAGAAAAATGAGACTCATTTTTCTTCTGCTTTATTTTATAGAAATCCAGTTTGTAAAATCCCCATATACGTCTCTGCCCGTTTCACTAAAAATTCCATTTGGTCGGTCTCTATCACGTCTGGATCCCTATTTATAAACTGTATACTTTCCATATAAAGTTGATCCAATACACCCAAAACTAACTGAACGATATCTTTCGGTCATATTTTTGTTGATCGATGTTGATGTTTTGCACTAGACTTTCAGATCCTTCCGTTGGTAAACCATGTAAGTTCCTCCTAGGAATAACAGAATCAACACACTCAACAATAATACATTACCTCCAGATAAGCCTTTATCTAATAAATTACTTGGGATACCCATATGGGTTGGAGAAATTGTTTTCGCCCAACTAAAAGAGTCATTCAAATCAGAAAAAATCCCGATCAAATAAAACCCAAACACAATCCCTAAAGAAACACTGGTGCTTTGTTTGCTTGATTTTAAAAAGGTTGAGACAAAAAAGCCTAACGCTAAGAAAAACAGTAAAATCAAACTTTCTTGCATGAAGATTTTACTGATTTCTTTGGTTATCGTTGCGACCGAATCGGTTGATTGACGGTATAGCAAGGTTGAGCCTAGCGATACACCGAATGAGCACAACCAAAAGATAGCCAAAATGAGTAGGTTCACTCCAACTTTACTCGTCACAATTTCTCTACGTGTCACAGGTTGGGCATATAAAAATTCAATAGTGCCATCCGTCTCTTCTTTGATCAATGCCTGGCTGCCTAGCATCATTGCGTAAATCGATGCAGCTAAAAACATATACTGAAAATAATAGGCAAAGAAACCTGCAGCAACTAAAAAACTTGCTTGACCATTTACACTAATATTAAAAGTTTTTAAAAGCGCCGGTGATAATCCGTCTAGTTTTGCCCCTAAAAGATCTTCCATAGCTGAACTATGCATTTGCGGATAGACAGCGCTGAAGCCAAAAATTATCACAGCAAATAATATCACCCAAATGATTAATCCTTTAATGAGTCCTTTGCTTTCGATTTTAGCTGTGATCATTTCACTGTCCCTCCTTCATACAACGCCATAAACTGATCTTCCAGTTCTGGGTTTGTAACCGTAAAATCTTGAATCGACGCATCTGCTAATAACGGTAAAATTTCTCGTAAATCTCCTTCGAACAATAAACGAGTCTCATTTCCTTGATGTTTTAAAATTGCTGCGCCCATTTTTTCAAATAAAGATAATGGAATGTGGTCTCCGATCAATGTGATCACTTTACCTAGAGATTTTTCTTTTGTAATATCTTGAACGGTGATGATTTCCCCTTCACGAATAAAGGCGGCTCGATGTGCATGCTGCTGAACTTCGTTTAAATCGTGGCTAGATAAAAAGATCGTCATCCCTTGTTGATTGTATTTTTCCAACTCTTCAAATAAACGATGTTGCATCAATGGATCTAACCCGTTCGTTGGTTCATCTAAAATCAACAATTCTGGATTAGGTAAAATTCCTGCTGTTATCGCGATTTTCTTTTTATTTCCTAAGGATAATTCAGACATTTTCTTCTTCGCATCAATATCAAATAACTCAATAAAATAATCAATTTGCTTTTTGCTTTCTTTTACTTGATGAAACGCAGCGACATATTTAAGTACTTCAAGAGTAGTCATATTAGGATAAAAACGAACATCACTAGAGACATATCCCGTCCGCTTACGAATTTCTTTTGCTTCTTTGATACTATCTAACCCAAGTAACGTAGCGGTTCCATGATCTGGATAAATAAAATTCAGCATGGTTTTGATCGTCGTTGATTTTCCTGCACCGTTTGGACCGATGAAACCGTAGATTTCCCCTTTTTCTACAGACAATTCTACTTGATCGATAGCTGGTTGTTTTTTATATAATTTCGTTAATCCTTTGAGTTCAATAGCATTCATTTTATCACTTCTCCTCAATATAAAAGCGTAACGGGTTCGTCCAACTCTGAAAGAAAAATAGGAAAATATGAGGGTGACGTTTTTTGCCACAATCAGATTTTATCTTTTTCCGAAGAGTTAGCTCGCATAGTCAGATAACATTGACTAATTAGTCAATTGAAGTATATCCCCCGTTGACTAACTAGTCAAAGAAAATACAAGTAACTATGATTGCCTTAAAGTAAAGCCATCATGTTTACTTGTATTTTGGTTACCTTCTAGTTATTCGTTTTTAATCCTTCAAGTTCTGATTCAGTTAACGCTCTATATTCTCCAAGTTCCAGTTCTTCATCCAACCATAAATTCCCCATACGCAATCTTTTTAAGTAGACAACCTTTTTATCTATCGCTTCAAACATGCGTTTTACTTGATGAAACTTTCCTTCTTGGATGATCAAACGAATTTCTGAGCGTTCCTCTTCTTCATTTATAGCATCAATCATTAGTTCACTTGGTTTGACTAATTCTTTGTTGGTCAATGCAAAGCCATCTGCAAATTGAAGAATATCATCATTCGTTACAAGCCCTTGAACGATTGCGAAGTATTCTTTATCGACATGTTTTTTAGGGGATAGTAATTGATGTGCTAATTGTCCATCGTTGGTCAACAACAATAACCCCTCTGTATCTTTATCTAGGCGCCCAACTGGAAATAAATCCTCCCGATAATCTTCATCTTTTAGTAAATCTACCACTGTTTGATCCCATTTGTCCTCAGTTGCTGAAATCACGCCCTGAGGTTTATGCAACATGTAATAGTAATACTGTTGATAGGTTAATTCTTCACCAGCAAATTCAATGATATCTTGCACTTCATCCACTTGTGTTTTAGCCTCTTTGATAACTTGACCATTAACTGTTACTAGCCCTTTTTTCAATAATTGTTTGGCTTCTTTTCGGCTGCCAACACCTGTTTCTGCAAGGAATTTATCTAAACGCATATACTCTCTCCTCCATTTAAAAACTGAACAAGTTGATTCAGCTTTTTTCCCAATAGGCTAGCTCTTAAAACTAGATAGAGTAAAAGCGGAGCATTACGCCCCGCTCGTTACTTGATTCTATTTTATTTTTAATTTACGGCGAATTTTTCCAACGCTAGCACCTAATAATTTATCGGCTAAACGTAGTTTTAATGTGATATACCCATATATCGCGCCACCAAAGGCTGCTACGATCATAATGATCACAAAAGATTGGAACTTACGTGTTGGATCTAAAAATAGATACAAGAATTGTCTCATAATGATTGCCCCGATCATCATAACCAAGGTGATCAAGAAAATCAACAAACCACGTCGTAACGTCAACCCAAAATTAAAGTGACTGACCTTTTTGATTTTTCTCATGATTAGGACACAAGATAATGTGAAACCGATCATTGTAGCAATCAATGGACCATACACTTCAAAAAGACGTACGCTTGGATATTGCACAATTAATTTCAAGGCTAAACCAAGTCCAAAATATTTGATTGCTGCTCTATTTTCATACATTCCCATCAACATTGTTGAAGACAACATATAAAGCCCCATAAACAGACCAGCAAAACATGCCTGGATCAAGACTGATACACCTAAATCATCTGGAGCATAAAACATTGTATAAAGCGGTTTTGCCAAGACGATCATTCCGAATGTTGCTGGCAACATCACAAACATAAATAATTGTAGATTGTTACTAATCAATTTCGATAAGTCTCGGTATTTTTTCAACGTAATTGCTTCAGTGATCAAAGGAAGTCCTGTTGCTGAAATTGATGTTGCTAAAGCAATCACGACCATTGTTAATTTATCCGGATTCGCATTAAAGATCGCAAATAGCGTCCGTAATTGACTACCAGAATAAGTGGTAAATGTGTTCATAAAGTTAGAAAAAGTAAATTGATCGACTAATTTAAAGACTGTTACACCTGAACCAACGATAATAAACGGAATCGCTTCTTTTAACGTTTCTGTTAACAAATCACGCGTTGATGCTTCATGTTCATTCGCACTATGTGCTTCAAGATAATCAAACATTGGTTTTTGCTTACGGATGTAGAAAAATAATACTATAAAACTAGCTAACATCCCGATAAACGCTGCCAAAGTCGATTGTGTCACTGCATCAACATAATCACCTTTAAATACTTTCATGATAATAAATGCTGTCAATAACATATAAAAAACACGTGCGACTTGTTCAACAATTTGTGATAACGCAAATGGCATCATATCTTGATTTCCTTGGAAATAACCACGTACAACGCTCATACAAGGAAAAATCAGAACCGCTAAACTCAATGCACGCATGGTCGGGATCAATTCTTCCCCACCACCAGACCATTTTGCCAACAATGGTGCTGCAAGGTACATTATAATTGCAGAAATCGCTCCTAAAATAGCCATTAATTGAAGGGCTTTATAAAAAAGCTGTCTGCTGATTTTATATTCATTTAGTGAATTATAGTAAGAAGTTTGTTTAGCAATCGCAGCAGGAATACCCGCTGTAGAGATTAATAAAAAGAGAGCATACACAGTATACCCCATAGAGGATAAACTATTTGCTTCGTTGGCGTGTTCTCCCATCCATGCATACCATGGAATAATATAGACTGCACCCAACAAACGAGAAATTATATTACTAGCTGTCATCCAAGCAGAACCTTTAACCATTTTTTCTTGGTTCGTCAAGATAGGTTGATCAGCAAGATTTGGTTGATTTATCATTTAACTCCTCCAACTTTCTTTGAACATGCTTTCTTTATTTTAATTGTTAAATCAAGTATATGCAACGACTTTCTTGAATAAATTCACTTATTTATATTTTCCTCACGGATTTTGCAAAAAAACACTGGTTATGATTTTTGAATTATCTAAAAACCAAAGAATCACTTCATTTATAAGTATTTATTTTTTATTTATATTCAGAAAAAAACATGTTAAAAATACCTTTAATTTTATAGTTTTTTTCATATCCTATTAAAATATACTCTTTATCCGTTTGTTATTTAATATATCTTAAATATATTGAAAAATTCTGTTTCATCCATTATTTTCCAGCATTTTTTTGGAGCCTTCATCAGCACGTGTCTTGAAGTTTTGACATTTAAATTGTATGATGAATTTCTAAAGTTTTCTATCCAATAATCTACTATTTAGATTAGAGATACCGCTTGGAGGCGCAATGATGACTATTTCTTTAAAAAAAATCCGTGAATGCTTGCTTAAAGAGCATCTTTTAAAAGAATTCGTTTCAGAACAAGGTTGGCTGTTAACACCCCCTGCCTCAATGAACGATAAAACATTTTCTACACTATCATATGATTCCCGTACTGTAAGTGCTGATACACTTTTTTTCTGTAAAGGACTCAATTTTAAAGCCGACTATTTGGAAAAGGCAGTTGCTTCCGGACTTGAGGTTTATGTAGCAGAACAGCCCTATGAAGTCCCAGCTGCATTAGGAATTATCGTAACAGATATAAAAAAAGCAATGGCGATTTTAAGCATGACTTTTTACGACTATCCCCAAAATAAATTAAAACTAATTGGTTTTACTGGGACAAAAGGAAAAACAACTGCTGCTTACTTTACTAAATTCATTTTAGACCAGGCAACAAATAAGAAAACTGCGATGTTGTCCACGATGAATTCAACTTTAGATGGCCAGACTTTTTTCAAATCACATTTAACTACGCCTGAATCTCTTGATCTTTATCGCATGATGGCTGAAGCGGTTCAATATAATATGACCCACTTCATTATGGAAGTGTCGTCGCAAGCCTATAAAACAAATCGGGTATATGGTCTATTTTTCGATGTCGGTATTTTTCTAAACATCACACCTGACCATATAAGCCCAATCGAGCATCCAACGTTTGATGATTATTTTTACTGCAAACGTCAATTGATCACCCATTCAAAAACAATGATTTTGAATCACGACTCTGATCATTTCCAATTATTGAAAGAAACGGCTGAATTGCATAGCGTTCCCTATATTGTCTATGGCGATCACTTTTCATCAGATACTGATTATGTCTATCAAAAAAGTGCAGATGATTCACTTTCTTTCTCAATCGAAGCAAAAAATGATTCGTTAGCTGTGTCTGGAGCCTATCACTTGCGCTTAGGTGGCGATTTCAATAAAGGAAATGCATTAAGTGCTGCGTTGGCTAGCGCTTTGGTTGGTGCCACACGCGACGATTGCCAACAAGGAATCAGCGACACAACCGTTCCTGGACGAATGGAATTGTTAACAAATAAAAATGGTGCAAAAGTCTATGTTGATTATGCACACAATTATGACAGTTTAAAGAATCTTTTGACTTTTGTCAAAGCAGAGCATCCTAAGGGTCGTTTACTTGTTGTTATCGGCAGCACTGGAAACAAAGCTATTTCTCGACGTAAAGATTTTGGTACTGTTTTATCTGAATTAGCTGATTGTGCCATTCTAACGACGGATGATCCTGCTGATGAAAATCCAATTATGATATGTGAAGAAATCCAGTCTTATATCACAACAGATATTCCAGTCGAAATAATCGCCGATCGAAGTGAAGCAATCGAAAGGGCTCTTGCCATGAGTCAAGGAGAAGACGCCGTCGTTTTGGCTGGAAAAGGTGCTGACTTGTATCAAAAAGTCGGCGGAGAAGACACGCCGTATGACGGGGATTTCTACATTGCAGAACGCTTGATTTTAAATTAAAAAGAAGAGGATGGGACAAAAGCGTCCATCCGCATTTAGGGTGTGAAACAAACGTGATTTTTACGTTTGTCTCACACTCTTTTTCTATTATCATCCCATCAACATCATGATGACCGTCATCAATATCAAACTGATCAAAATACTTGCAGAGGATGTAAATCCAACTGTTTCTTCTGGCATCCCTGCTTTTACACTATTAATCACTGAAAAAGTCGGCATCGGTGCTACACTCAATACAACTAACACAATCCGTAATAACGGATCCAATGGCAACACAAAAGCAAATAATAATGCAAATGCCACTCCGCATAAATAGCGCCAAACTAACGCTTCTTTCACTAATCGCATCGCTTTCTTAGGCAATCTCAATTCTAAATACAACCCAATCATAAACATCGACAAAAAGCCGTTTGCTTTGGCAATCATTTCTAGTATGCCTATCAACTCTAGCGGCAATCCAACCTGTATGATCCTAAGCAATAACATACCCATATACGCTGTAAAAGGCGCTGATTTAAACAACGATAATACAATTCTTTTAAACGTTGTCTCCTCTTTGGATCCAACAACTTTATCAATCAACAAAGTGCTCCCACCTGTCAACATGACACTATTTCCAATATCGAACATCAAAAGAAATGGCACTGCCAAAGGGTAAAACCCTTGGATAAAAGGTAAACTAAAGTTCCCAATATTATAACCCGACATGGAATACATTTGAAATTTCCGTTCTAAAACAGCTTGTTTTTTACTTACTCGCCCACCAATCAAAATAACTAAGATATTTAAGATGATTCCCATTATCAATAAGAAAAATAACGTTCCGGAAACATCTACACTTGCTAAACTCACAATAACTGTTGCCGGCAATGTGATATTTACAATAATAACAGACAATGTTCCGCCATCTGCTTTCCTTAACAAACCAATCCGTTTCATCAAGTAGCCTAAAAAAATCACGAAACAAAAGCCGATTGCTTGTAACAAAATTTCTCTCACCAAACTCGCCCCTCACTATTTTTTCTAATACTAACTCAATTATAACAAAAAAAGAAACCGCTCACGAAAAAACATCCACGCACGTTTACGCAGATGTTTTTTATTTATTGGTTTAACTTTATTTCTTTGGTGACAAGAACTTCCGTGCCAAAAACAGCATCACACTGCCGATCACCAGAAAATACAACGGCATCACCAGTAATGTTCCATTATGAAGTTTGCTCATACCAAACGTGAACAAACTTACTAGCAAATAATACCCTAAACTAAAAATAGCTCCCGCTGTACCGATGACATCCTGAAAATCTGTCAATGCTAAACTTAGGCAATTGGGAAGTGCCGTTCCTGTCCCTGTGAGTAGAATAAAAATCCCGATCAACATCAACCAAAATTGAGTGCCATCGGTAAAAATAGGTAGTCCACTTACCAAAAGTAGAAACATCGTACCGAATAGCATCGTTTTAATTCCAATCACAATAATCTTTTCTGGCTGATAAATCGGCAACAAGCGTTTCGATAATAACGAGCCTAAAATGGAAGCTCCCGCAACACCAACTCCTAAAAATCCATACATCGCAGTTGATAAATGAAAATGCTCGATAAAGATAAAAGGAGCTTCTGCATAGTAACTAAACAACACACCATTGATTGCTCCTATTAAAAAACCATACGTTAAAACTCTTGGATTCGTTACAAAACGTTTAATGATTGGTCTTAATCTCACCGACATCCGTTTACTCACTTCAAAAGTCTCTGGCAAACAGAAGTAGGCATAACCAAAAATCAACACACTCATCACGACCAACACAAGAAAAACGACTCTAAAGCCCCAATATTGGTCAACGATGCCGCCAATCAATGGTCCGATTGCTGGGGTAAACGCAAGAGCTGCGGAAATTTGTGCAAATAACGCATGGCGCTGATTCCCAGAATAACTTTCACGCAAAATCGTTTGAGTGACAACTGATCCTGTACTAGCACCAAAAGCTTGAATAAATCGAGCAAAGAGTAAAAATTCTATCGTCTCTGAACGAAAACAAAGAAAACTACCGATTCCGTACAAGAACAATCCAGCTAGCATTGCCTTACGTCGGCCGATAAAATCAGATAACCAACCCCAAAAGAATACTCCTAATGCAAATGCTAGAAAATAAATACTCAACGTCAATTGAACAGTGGCCATAGAGGTTTTAAAATCAAGGGCAATGTCTGGTAATGACGGAGTAAAAATTGTTTCACTGATTTGTGGAAATCCAACTAAAACAATCAATAATAATAAAGATGGTACACGCGTTACGATGCTTTTTTTCAAAATACTTCCTCCTAGATTAAACGCTGCAAAAACAAATCTTCACAGCTACTTTACTTTATTAAAGAGTTGAAAAAAAACATCGATCTCCGGGAAGCGGCGGGAGCATGATCAATATTAAGTTATAGGTATTCATCTGCTGATCACTTCCTTTCTTGCTTTATTGTACGTTTGTTTGATATCTGCTCTATGGTAGCATACATTCTCTTGCAATTTCAATTCCACTCCTTCTTTTAATAGCGTTACACTAAATACTAAAAGTGAGCAATCCACCAACTATTTTCCCAAAAGGGTAAAAAAATAAACCATTCGGCACATAATTAATGATAAACTTATTCTAGTATATAATGACAAATACATATTCTAAACTAAAGGAGTTTCGCTCATGAACTTATCTCACTCTATTCCAAAAGATTTTAGTGGCTTTATCAGCGTTACATCTAATGATGTTCCATTATTATTGGACGCTTATGGCTATCGAGATCTTTCTAATCAAATAGACAATACCATTGATACGATTTTCGGAACAGCTTCTGGAAGCAAGACATTCATTGCCGTTGCGATCATGAAACTGATTGAAGATAGAAAAATCGGTATTGACCAGCCTATCAATCAAATTCTCTCAAAAAATATGCCCAATATCGATCCTCGTGTCACTATTCATCAACTACTGAATCATACATCAGGTGTTGGAGATTATTTCGACGAAGAAGAACTGACTGATTATGCAGCCTTGTGGGAAGATTTTCCTAATTATAAAATACGTAAAAATAGTGATCTTTTTCCGCTTTTTATTGATAAAAAAATGGTTAATATCCCTGGGAAAAGATTTCAATACAACAATACAGGCTATGTTCTTTTAGCAACGATCATCGAAGAAGTGACTCGCCAAAAATTTGATTGTTATTTGAAACAACTCATTTTTGAACCTGCCGGCATGTCTTCAACTGGATATTTTTCTTTAGACCGCTTGCCAGCTAATGTCGCGAATGCGTATATTTATGATAGCGAAACTGAAGAATTTTACTCTAATATTTATAGCATCGACGTTAAAGGGAGTGGTGCAGGAGGATGTTTTACAACATTAAACGATCTTTCCCGTTTTTGGAAAACCTTGTTTAGCGGAAAGATCATCTCTGAACATGCTGTAAACCTGATGCAAACAATACAAGCTTCTGATTATTACGGCTATGGTTTTTGGATTGCCAAAAAGGATGAACGGATTTTCCCATATATGCAGGGACAAGATCCTGGCATCTCATTTATTTCATCTTATGATCGATCACAGAACCTAAATATCACAATCATGAGTAACTTAGGGCAAGATGTATGGACCTTGCATAAAGAAATTTCCGCTACGCTTTCTGAAGAGGAAACACTATGAATTTTAAAGAAAAATTAGAAAGCTACATAAATACCTATGATCAACTAGGCTATTTGCAGGGGAATTTGCTTGTTGCGGATAAAACTTTAAAAAAGCAGTTATTGCCATAAAGATAGATCTTTAGCACCTGCTACATTATAGAAGTAATCAATTTTTTAATCCTTTTAATCCAGAAATAAAAAGACCACTATCTTTCCCTTAATTAAGGTAAGATAGTGGCTATTTTATACACTTTTAAGTCAATTTACTAGCGTTTCTTTTTTATTTTTTCAATGCCGATGGTTTAAACCCTTTTAACCTTAAAGCATTCAACAACACAGAGACTGAACTAAAACTCATCGCAGCTCCTGCAATCATTGGATTCAACAATGGTCCGCCAAATAGATACAGTACACCCATTGCCACTGGAATTCCTAACGTGTTATACGCAAAGGCCCAAAATAGGTTTTCTTTGATATTCTTGATTGTCGCTTTACTCAATTCCACCGCTGTTGGTACATCCATCAAGTCACTACGCATCAAGACGATATCTGCTGATTCCATCGCAACATCTGTACCAGAACCAATTGCGATCCCGATATCCGCTTGTGCTAATGCTGGCGCATCATTGATTCCATCCCCAACCATGGCAACTTTTTTGCCTTCTTTTTGTAATTTCATCACTTCGTTCGCTTTGTCTTCTGGCAAAACTTCACTTAGTACACGATCAATGCCCACTTGCTTAGCAATCGCTTGAGCTGTTCGTTTATTATCCCCTGTGATCATTGCAACTTCGATACCCATTTGATGCAGTTTTTTAATTGCTGGAATACTGTTTGGTTTGATTGTATCCGCAACTGCTATGATACCTGCAATCGTGCCATCTTTTACAATGTACATCGGTGTTTTACCTTGTTCTGCTAATTGATCTGAAGTAAAGCTTAAATTTCCTAAAGAAATACTGCGATCATCCATCAGTTTTTTATTTCCTAACAATAAACGACTACCTTCGATCGTCACTTCAATCCCATGTCCCGGAATTGCTGCAAAATCTTCTGTTTGAGCAAAGGCTAGATTTTTTTCTTCTGCACCATTTACGATTGCTTCACCTAGAGGGTGTTCAGACCCTTTTTCAGCTGAAGCTGCTAGTCTTAATAGTTCATCACGACTGATATCATTTGCTGTCACGATATCTGTTACTTTTGGTTTGCCTTCTGTAATTGTTCCTGTTTTATCGAAAACGATTGTTTGAATTTTATGTGTCGTTTCAAGTGCATCTCCACTTTTGATCAATACGCCATTTTCAGCGCCTTTTCCGGTTCCCACCATGATTGCTGTCGGTGTCGCTAAGCCTAACGCACATGGACAAGCGATAACTAAAACGGAAATCGTGATCGTTAACGCAAATACCCATGATTCTTGTCCTAAGAAGTACCAAGCTAAACCAGCTAACACAGATAAAACCATTACGATCGGTACAAAAACACCAGAAATTTTATCCGCCATTTTAGCGATTGGTGCTTTGGACCCTTGAGCATCTTCAACTAATTTAATGATTTGAGACAATGCTGTATCTTTACCGACTTTGGTTGCTTTAAAACGGAAGCTACCATTTTTGTTGATACTTGCACCGATAACATTATCCCCGACTTTTTTCTCAACTGGCATACTTTCACCTGTTAACATTGACTCATCGATTGCAGATGATCCTTCTATCACAACGCCATCGACTGGAATTTTTTCTCCTGGACGAACAATGATCGTATCCTCTAACTGAACGCTGTCTACTGGAATTTCTATTTCTTGACCATTACGGAAAACACGGGCATTTTTTGGTGCCAAGCCCATTAATTTTTTGATTGCTTCTGATGTTTTTCCTTTTGAAACGGCTTCAAAGTATTTCCCTAATGTGATCAATGTTAAAATCACGCCAGCTGATTCGTAATATAACGCCATTGTGAATTGCGGATCGCCAGCAAAAATCATAGCAGTCCCGTATAAACTGTACGCTACAGCTGCACTAGTTCCTAAAGCAACTAACGAATCCATATTAGGATGTCCTTTAAATAAAGCTTTAAACCCAACGGTAAAGAAACTTCTACCTAAATATAATACAGGAATCGTTAAAATCAATTGAACCATGGCAAATGTTTCTGGATGCATCATTGGATCTAGAAATGTTGGTAATGGCAAACCTACCATGTGACCCATTGCGACATATAATAATGGAACCGTAAAGACTGCTGACATCCAAAAACGTTGCCACATTTCTTTGATATGTTTTTGTTTTTTCTCACGGTCTTTATCCACAGTATCTGCAGAATCCACTTGCTCGATTGCCTCATATCCAGCATCTGATACGGCTTTGGTGATATCAGAAACGTTTATTGCTGATGGATCAAAGTCAACGACCATTTTTTCTGTCGCTAGGTTGACTGAAGCTTTTGAGACACCCGCTAGTTTGTTAGTTGCTTTTTCGATCGTTTGGGCACATGAAGCACAGGTCATTCCTTCTATATCAAATGTTCGTTGTTGTACATTACTTAAAGCTTCATAGCCTGCATCGGACACGGCTTTTTGAATATCGCTTTCTGATAGTTTATTTTCATCATATTCAACATTTAGTTTCTCGGTTGCTAGGTTGACGGTAGCTTTTGATACGCCACTTAGTTTCGCAGTCGCTTTTTCGACTGTTTGCGCACATGAAGCACAGGTCATCCCTTCTATATCAAATGTTTTTGCCTCCATTTTTTACATCTCCTTTAGTTGCTTTTTTTGGTTACCACCCGAATGACTATATTTGTAGTCGTTTCATTTCTCCTTTATATTAAGACAGAATATTCCTTTTGTCAACCTAAAGATCTGATCACTTAATTTGCTTGAAAGCATGGTTATTTAGCAAATAACGCTAACTACCCCTTCTAAATGAACTTATATAAGATTCTGAACAGAAAAAAAGTGATCCTGCCGCAACTGAGCGTAATCACTTTTGATAGAGCAATATTCAGCTTTTTGAACATCCTATGGATATTGAGTTGAAAAAGAATGAAAAGCTCCCTACATTCCTCCGAATAACGCAATACCACGATCTCTAACTTCTTGGCACTCTGTATCTGTCAAAAACCACCACGACATTTTTTCGTGTCCAACTGTTCCTAACCACATTTTCTCATCCTGAAAAAATGTAATATCTTCTGGCAAATTCGGTCCTTGCCAATCTCCGATCGATTTTGAATAGTTTAAAAGAATTGACAACGAATCTGAATTCAATTCAAAACGATATACCTCTACTACTTTTTCACGCGCAATGACCATTGAAGTTGCCCAACTATTTGTTTCAATTTTAGTAATTAAAAATGAATTTAACTCACTAATTAATTCGTATGCTTTTTTGTGATAGGAGTAAGTATTATCTCCTTTAAAATCAATATCGTGTCGAATACAAAACTCAAAAAATGTACATTTTTGCTCTAAAGCTAAACGAACAATAGCTTGATATTGCTGCCCCTGTATATCCTCTGAATAAAAATATTGGTTTCTATCTGTTTGAAGCCCCGCCATAAAATGAATATCCTCCCATCAGTCCTTACAGCTCTAAAATAGTAGTAAAACTGTCTATAATGTGTGTTTTGAAAAAAATTATTAATGCTATCCCCTATAGTCCCCAAATGAAGCTAAAAAGATATCCTGATTACTTCTCGTGCGATGAGTATTGCCATTTATTGATGATCTACTAAAAAAGATAGGATTCGATCAAAAAAATCGAATTCTATCTTTTTTAGTAGATCATCACTTTAACGAAAGAACCGTCTCTCGCTTGATCAACTTATGCGGAATCACCATCCGAACGCCTGTTGCTTCTTTTTCTTGCAAGGATTCGATTAGCTTTTGCATACCCATCTTCCCAAGCTCAGCAATATCAATATCAATACTCGTCAAGTAAGGATGAACTAAGGTAGCATAAATCGAGTTATTGAAACTAATTACAGAAAAATCATCGGGCACACGATAGCCGTACATCTGCGCTAATTGAATCATCCGCATTGCAAAGATATCATCGATTACAACAGCTGCTGTGGCATTTGTTTCTTTCAGTAGTTGTTCAAATGCTACATAATCTTCTGGTTTTTCCATATCCACAGAAGGCAGAACTGACAACCCCGCCAACATCATTGCTTTTTGGTAGCCAAAATAACGTTCATAATAGACATTTTCATGCGTTGTATTCGTAATAAATAAAATAGTCTTGTGCCCATTTTCAATCAAATAATCTGTGGCATGTTTACCAAGTAACTGATTGTCGTTATCTACATAGATAACTTTGTCTTCATTTGTATAAGGTTGACCGATCAAGGAGAATGGAACTTGATTTTCGAACAAGTAGTTGATGACAGGATCATCTTTATCAGAATAGAGTAAAATAAATCCATCAACTTGCTTTTGGCGATGCATCAACTGTACGTTTTCTAGTAACGTATCAAAGGATTGCGCCGTTGCGATTGCGGTTGTCATACTATGTTGACGGGCTTCATCATTGATCGACTCAATAATTTCCAAATAAAATGGATTACCCATCCGCTCACGAGAATCCAACGGTGGTAAAATCACGCCAACCGCTCCTGAAGATCGTTTCCCAAGATTTCGGGCAGCAATATTCGGCACATACCCCATTTCTTCCATTACTTTATAGACCTTTTTCTTTGTAGCATCTGAAATGCTGGGATGATCATTAATTACTCTTGATACGGTAGAGGTCGCAACGCCGGCCTTTTTCGCAACATCTTTCACTGTAATCGTCATCTCTTCCACTCCTTTCACGGTTAGTTTTAAATCATTCTATCGTAGAAAATAATACCATAGATTGATGCCTCGTTGCTATCGTCATTTTCATTCAAGGCAGTTATCGTTTAAATCAAGAGCCATTTCTTGCTATTTCCCATACGGAAATCAACCGTTCGATCGTTAATTCTTCTGTAGAAGAAACAATTTCAATATCTGAACCAAGGTCTTCTGGGCGCCCAACTCCGATTGGCAGTGCTCCACTAGCTACAATCGCTTGGATCCCAGCTTTGGCGTCTTCGATTCCAATGCACTCAACGGCTGTTAAATCAACTTGTTCAGCGGCCAAGTGAAAGATCCCTGGATCTGGTTTACCTTTCGCTACTTCAGCTGGATCGGCAATCCCATCAAAGTAAGACATCAATGCCATCTTTTCTAATAAGAATGGACCATTTTTGCTAGCGGAAGCTAATGCTATTTTGATTCCTTCTTTTTTTAAGTGTTTTAATAAGTCTAAAATTCCTGGATAAACATCTTTTGGACCGACCTGTTGGATCATCTCAACGTAATACTCATTTTTCCGCTGCGCTAATTCAGCAAATTGCTCTGAATCAAACTCTTTTGTTCGTCCTCCATGAGCTAAAAGCAACTTGAGTGAATCTTCACGGCTAACACCTTTCAATTCTTCATTAAATGCTCGATCGATCGTGACCCCAATTTCTGCGCCTAAACGTTGCCATGCTTGATAATGATATTCCGCCGTATCTGTTAACACACCATCTAAATCAAATAAAACCCCTTTAAACATGTTCATTCACCTTTTTCATTTCGATCACTAATTCATCTGCTAAAACCACTTTATTATCATATAAAGTCAGTGGCAACTCTTTTCCTGAAACAAGTTGCAGACGCACATTCTCTTTGTCCACTGTGACATATAATAATCGGTCACGATAGTTCACGTGAAAAGCATAGCTCGTCCATGTGCTTGGTAAAAATGGCGCAAAACTTAATTTTTCATCCGCCGTTTTCATTTGCGCAAAGCCCTGAACGATTGCCAACCAACTTCCTGTCATAGACGTGATGTGTAAGCCATCTTCAGTATCGTTATTATAGTTATCTAAGTCCAAACGTGCCGTCCGTTGATACATTTCCACTGCTTTTTCTTCCATACCTAATTCTGCCGCTAAAATGGCATGAACGCTTGGAGATAAAGAAGATTCATGGACTGTCATCGGCTCATAAAACAAGAAATTCCGCTCTTTTTCTGCTCGTGAAAAACGTTCACCAAAGAAATAAATCCCTTGTAACACATCTGCTTGTTTAATAAAGCAAGAGCGCAAAATCCGATCCCAAGACCAATGTTGATTTAATGGAAGATCCGCTGGTGTTAAGGCTGTTCTTGGCATTAAGTCTTTATCTAAGAACGTATCATGCTGAACAAAAACGCCTAACTCTTCATCAAATGGATAATACATATTTTCGACAATTTCCTGCCACTGTTTTTGTTCTTCTTCGGTAATTTCAACAGGTGTTTCTGCTTGGTATTTCGTATAATTTTCTAAAGTATATTGCAATACCCAGGCTGCGATGGTATTTGTGTACCAGTTGTTGTTGATATTGTTTTCGTATTCATTTGGTCCAGTTACACCGTGGATCATGTATTTTCCAGTACGCTTAGAAAAATGAACGCGATCCGCCCAAAAACGTGCGATTTCTGTCAACACTTGTAGTCCTTCGTTTTTTAAGTACTCATTATCCCCTGTGTAATTGACATAGTTGTAGATAGCATAGGCTATCGCACCATTCCGATGGATTTCTTCAAAAGTGATTTCCCATTCGTTGTGGCATTCGATTCCTGTGAACGTCACCATTGGGTATAAAGCTCCTACTAATCCTTGTTGACGAGCATTGTGTTTTGCTTGTTCTAATTGATTATAACGGTATTTCAATAGATTTTTTGTTACTTCTGGTTTGGCCAAAGCTAAATACAAAGGAACCGCATACGCTTCTGTATCCCAATAAGTAGCACCACCATATTTTTCACCTGTAAAGCCTTTTGGTCCGATGTTCAAACGTTCATCTTCACCATAATAGGTCGTAAACAGTTGGAATAAATTAAATCGAATCCCTTGTTGCGCTGCATCATCACCTTCGATCACAACATCCGCAAGTGCCCAGCGTTTTGCCCAGGCTTCATTTTGTTCGTTCAATAATGCATCAAATGTTTTAGTTGTTTCTTTCAGTAGTTGCACTGCTTTTTCTTGTTGTTCCTTTTCTGGAATATCACGGCTAGTCAAGACGATTGCTTGTTTTTCTAGCGTAATCGATTCATTGGCTTGCAGTGTTGCTTGAAATGATTGCTGCACTTTTAGTGGCTCCGTTTCCGCAACACCAACTTGAGCATTGGTTAGATGTTTCATTGCAGCTGTTACACTAAACTGTTCAATCCCAAATGGATTTGGGATCGTCTTAGTTGTTAAAAAGCCGATTGCTTCTTCAAAACCAGATTGTTGTGCTTCCCAAAACATCTCATCATAGTTACTGTCTTCATTGCGAACATCTCCATCGATTTTTGAGATGATTTGAATATCTGCAGTCCCTTCAAGCACTTCTGCTGTTACACGAATCACCGCAAGCTCCTGTTGAACAATACTTAAAAAACGTTCAAAACGGAATTTAACACTTGTCTCATCAACGTTAACAACAAAAGTACGTGTCAACAACCCATTGCGCATGTCTAACTCTAAATAGAAATCTTTTGGTTCTTGCATTCCTAAGTCAATGGCTTCACCATTCACAAAAATATCCATCGCAATAAAATTCACTGCATTGATCACTTTCCCGAAGTAATCAGGATAGCCATTTTTCCACCAGCCAACTCTCGTTTTGTCTGGGTACCAAACACCTGCTAAATATGTTCCTCGGTGATGATCTCCAGTATATTGTTCTTCAAAATTCCCTCTCATTCCCATATAACCATTTCCCATTGATGTTAACGATTCTTGTAAACGACGTTCTCCTCGCTCTAGTTGATGTGTTGCAATTTTCCAAGGGTCTATTTCAAATAAATGATTCATTTTCTCTCCTCCTGTAAGTGGTTCGCTTCTTATCACCATAATAAACGCAACCGATTGCATTGTCAAACATTTATTTATGAAAAAGCTTTTACTACTAAACAATCCTTTGCTAATAATGTAATAACTGTTTTTTCCATATTAAAAAGAACCCCATTTTATTTAAGGGTTTACAAAAACAGGAATCTGATTTATACTACAATCAACGAAATCGATTGCGCAATTATTGCAAAGGAGAGAAAAAAGATGAAAAAGTTATTGAGTTTTGAATTTTGGCAAAAGTTCGGTAAGGCATTAATGGTCGTAATTGCCGTTATGCCCGCAGCAGGGCTAATGATTAGTATCGGTAAAACAATCCCGCTAATCAATCCCGATTGGGCTATGTTAGCAACAACTGGTGGCGTGATAGAAAATATTGGTTGGGCGGTTATCGGCAATTTACACATTCTATTCGCGCTTGCAATTGGCGGAAGCTGGGCGAAAGAACGTGCAGGTGGTGCATTTGCTGCTGGACTATCTTTCATCCTAATCAATCGAATCACAGGTTCGATTTTTGGCGTAACAAGTGCGATGTTAGCAGATGAAAAAGCCTTTACGCACACACTATTCGGAACAAAAATCATGGTCAAAGGATTTTTCACTAGCGTTTTAGAAGCACCCGCATTGAATATGGGTGTCTTTGTCGGAATCATCGCTGGTTTCGTCGGCGCTATGGCGTTCAACAAATATTATAATTACCGAAAATTACCTGACGCACTTTCATTTTTCAACGGCAAGCGCTTTGTGCCATTTGTTGTGATTCTTTGGTCAACAATCGTCGCAATTCTGTTGGCTATTATTTGGCCTTATATCCAGGCAGGTATTAATAATTTTGGGCTTTGGATTGCACAATCTCAAGATACCGCACCGGTTTTGGCACCCTTTTTATACGGAACATTAGAACGTTTGTTACTACCGTTTGGTTTACATCATATGTTAACGATCCCAATCAATTACACTCAACTTGGTGGAACATATGAAATTTTATCTGGCGCACAAGCTGGAACTCAAGTTTTTGGACAAGATCCTTTGTGGCTCGCTTGGGCAACTGACTTAGTCAATCTAAAAGGTGCTGGCGACACATCACAATACAATTTTGTTTTAACCAACTGGACACCTGCTCGTTTCAAAGTCGGACAAATGATCGGCGCTTCTGGTATTTTGATGGGCATGACTCTTGCAATGTATCGGAATGTCGATTCAGACAAACGAGCAAGCTATAAATCTATGTATCTTTCAGCTGCTTTAGCCGTATTCTTAACAGGTGTTACTGAACCTTTAGAATTCATGTTTATGTTCGCTGCAGTTCCATTATATATCGTATACGCCATCATCCAAGGAGCGGCTTTCGCTATGGCAGATTTGGTTGCACTACGCGTTCACTCTTTCGGGAACATCGAATTATTGACCCGAACACCATTAGCTATCAAAGCTGGTTTAGGTGGCGACTTACTGAATTTCGTTCTCTGCACGATTGCCTTTGGGGTCTTGACTTATTTCATCGCTAATTTCATGATCAAAAAATTCAACTTTGCTACTCCAGGCAGAAACGGCAACTATGATAATACTGAAGCCCAAACTGACTCATCATCAAGCAATACATCAAATACAGATGGAATCGACCCTCAAATCATCGATATCATTCATCTACTAGGCGGAAAAGAAAATATCGTGGATGTCGATGCCTGTATGACAAGGTTACGAGTAAGTGTGACCGATAAAGGAAAAGTCGGAACAGAAGAGGCGTGGAAAAAAGCTGGTGCTATGGGACTGATCGTCAAAGATAATGGCGTCCAAGCAGTTTACGGACCAAAAGCCGATGTGTTAAAATCAGATATTCAAGATTTGCTAGATTCTGGCGCAACAATTCCTACACCTGAACGAACAGAATCAATCGATACAGCGACAAGCGCAACTGATTATCTAGGCATTTCTAAAACAATTGTTCCTGTCGCAAATGGTGAAGTGATCGCTATTGAACAAGTCGATGACCCTGTCTTTTCACAAAAAATGATGGGCGACGGTTTCGCTGTGATACCAGAGGATACAACGATTTATGCGCCAATCGATGGTGTGATCAGCAGTATTTTCCCATCTAAACACGCGCTAGGAATTCAAACAGAAGACGGAATCGAAGTCTTGATCCACATGGGACTTGATACGGTCGAAATGAAAGATTCCGCCTTTACTATTTTGGTTACAGAGGGACAAAAAATCACAGCAGGTGAATCGATCGCTACCGCTGATTTGGAAAAAATCAAAGCAGCTGGCAAACAAACAACCATGATCGTCGTCTTTACAAACGGTGAAAAAGTCAATGCCTTCCATTTAGATAAAGTCGGCAAACAAGAACCTGGAACGACCATTGGACGTTTAGATATTTAATACACGTAAAATTCTAAATAGGGTCGGTATAAAACTCATAGAGTTTTATTCTGACCCTGTTTTCGCGGAGGAATAAGCATGAACCTATTAACATTGAACACTCACAGCTGGTTAGAAGAAAATCCTTTAGAGAAATTAAAACAAATGGCCGCACAAATCATCAAAGAAGATTACGCATTGATTGCCTTACAGGAGGTCAACCAACGCATTGATAGTTTACCTGCGATCTCTACTCACAATTTTCATCCTACTGAAAATCAATTGCCGATTCACGAGGACAACTTTGCCCATCTTTTGGTTCAGCAATTGAACGAACTAGGCCATAGCTATCACTGGTGCTGGGCATACAATCATATCGGCTACTCGACCTATCACGAAGGCGTGGCTTTACTGTCCAAACAACCACTTCAACCTAAAACAGTCATCGTTTCAGAAGAAACAGATCCTCTCGACTATCGCACAAGAGTATTATTGATTGGAGAAACAAAAATAGCTGAAAAACCGATTACAGCTGTTTGCTGTCATTATTCTTGGTGGCTAGAAACGGGTGGTTTTAACCACGAATGGCAGCAGACCGAGCTCGCTTTAAAAAAATGCACTACACCTTTAGTGCTTATGGGTGATTTCAACAATCCAGCTTCCGCCACTAAGACTGGCTACGATCTGGTTTTAAGCAGTCCCCTGAAATTACAGGACAGCTTTTTAGTTGCAAACGAAAAAATCGGTGAACATACCGTAGAAAAAGCTATTGATGGTTGGGGTGAAAACCAAGAAAAATTACGAATCGATTATATTTTCACTTCACAAGAATTAACGATTTCAAGCTATCAAGTCACTTTCGATGGAAAACAAACGCCTATTATCAGCGATCACTTTGGTGTAGCCGTAACCATTATTTAAAAAGAAACAGTACGTTTAAGCCCCAGCGTACTGTTTCTTTTTATGATTCAGAAAATAATGATACACTAGCTATATTACCCAAAGAAAGCAGGCGCACATGATGAATATAACGATTTTCGGCGGAAGCGGCTTTATCGGACAAAAACTTTCTGAAGAGTTAACAAACAACGGGCATAACGTGACAAGTATCTCACGCAAAGGAAAACCCACCGATCTATCCGATCCATGGGCAGAAAAAGTCCATTGGTTTCGTTCAGATATTCTAAACGATACGCTTTGGCATAACGCTATCAACGAAGCTGATTGGGTCATCGATACAATCGGGATTCTTTTCGAACAGCCTAAAAAAGGCATCACTTACGAACGGTTTATTTTAACGCCTGTCCAACTGATTTTAGAGTACTTAAAAGTCAACAATCCATCTGCAAAGTTCTTGTTCATCTCCGCCAACAGCGCACCATTTCCTTTAAGAAAGTACATGGATGCCAAACTCCAAGCTGAACAACTGATTAAAGAAAGCACACAACCACATGTCATTATTTACCCGAGCTTAGTAGTGGATAAAAAACGCTATTTTTCTGTCATCAGCGGCCTTGGTCTCACCACTTTACAACATATTCCTGGACTCAGAAAACTCGTCAAAAGATACCATCCTATTTCAAGGGCACAGTTAGCAGTTGAACTATCAAACATTATTAAAGGAAATACATCGCCTTATACACAAAGACAGACATAAAAAAGCATCTCCCATTCGGAAATGCTTTTTTCTAACTTTATCCTTTCACAGAACCACTTGTAATCCCTTCTACATAATACTTTTGCATAAAGATAAACAATAATGTGATCGGCACAGCAATTAACACACAGCCCGCTGTAAATGCCATAAAATATTGATCGATTTTATCTTTCGTTTGCATCGTGAACAACCCAATCGCAACCGTGTACTTATTGACGTTATCACCTAAAATGATCTTCGCAAAAATGAAATCCATCCATGGTGCCATAAAAGCCATCAATGCGGTGTAGACGATTATCGGCTTACTTAACGGCAACGTGATTTTTGTAAAAATCTCAAACTTACTTGCACCATCGATCATCGCAGATTCATCCAGCGCCATCGGGATCGTATCGAAAAAGCCTTTCGCAATATAAAATCCTAAAGCGGCTCCAGATGAATACACTAAAATCAATGCCAATAAACTACCTGTTAAATTCATCGCTTTCAAAATGTAGTACACAGCGATCATACTCATAAATCCTGGAAACATATTCAATACCAACGCTAATTTCAAGAACGGTTTACGCGCTCTAAATCGCAAACGACTCAACGAGTATGCCATCGCAATCGTAATCAACGTTGACAAAATACAACTACAAATCGCTACAAACAGCGTATTTAAAAACCATTGAACAAAAGGATAAGTCGAACTCGTCAATAACATTTTATAATTCTCAAACGTAAACTGCTTCGGAATAAAATACGTTACAAACGCTCCGCCCTCACTTCTAAAACTAGTTAAAACAATCCAAACGATTGGGAAGATCCAAACGATCGATAAAATCGTCAACAACGTATAATGCAAAATTAAATGGTTTCTTTTTTTCGATTTCATATGCTTGTTTACGCCCCTTCCGTTTTAAATGAACTGCTTCGTGTGTAGGCAAAAAGCGAGAAAACTGCTGAAAGAACAAAGATAATGATCCCAATGACAGACGCAAGATTATAGTCAGCCGCTGTTACAGTCAATTTATACAACCAGGTCACTAACAAGTCCGTCTCACCCGCAGAGTGAAAATTACTATTTGCCGGTTGTCCGCCAGTTAACAAGAAAATCACATTGAAATTATTGATATTCCCAATAAACTGTTGGATCAAGCTAGGCGCCATTACAAACAAAATTTGCGGAAACGTGATATTTCTAAAAATTTGAAATTTATTTGCTCCGTCAATTTCAGCTGCTTCTATTTGATCGGTCGGTAAATTCGTAATGATTCCTGTTGCCACTAACATCGTAACTGGAATCCCAACCCACATATTAACGAAGATAACGGTCACTTTCGCGAGCAACGCATCTGTCAAAAATGGAATCGGTTGATCGATTAAGCCCCAGTTTTGTAACATCGCATTGACTGGTCCTGAACCATTGAACAAATTCGCCATTAATAATAAACTAACAAATTGCGGAACAGCCATTGTGATTACGAAGATCGTCCGCCATACTTTTTTCCCTTTTACTCCTTTAGCATTGATCAATAACGCTAATAAGATACCAAAGAAAAACGTTGTAGCTGTCGCCAGGACTGCCCAAATCAATGTCCAAGTTAATACCGGAAAGAACGTTCCAGCGATATCACCAGTGATCACATTGCTAAAATTAGCAAATCCGACCCAGTGAAACAAATTTTTAGGTGGCAAATGATTATGATCATAACTAGTAAACGCAATCGAAATCATATAAAGCAACGGCAAAATCGTAAACGCCAATACACCCAATAGCGGAATACTCATCAACGTGATATAGAATTTTTCATTCAACAAGCTATTCAAGTCTTCTTTTAACGTAGGCAATGATTGCCCCGCTTGTTTTAGCGTGTAGATTTTGCGCGCACTTCTAAGGTTTACAATATACAGAAAAATAAAAAGCAAAATAAGAATAATTGCAGCGATTCCAAATAACAACAGCAACATCGAATTATCCCCCGGCTGTTGCACTTCGATCCCTAACGACTCATCCATGACCCAACCTTGAGATTTCGTCCCCAACGATTGCAACATCGATAAAGCATGGAATCCATTTACAACCAACCATGCCACAAACCCTATCTGCAACGCTAAAAACGCCAATCCCTTAACGATCTGTCCATTTAAACTATTCGCTGTTCCCATAAAAATAAAGGAAAGCTTGATTGGTGTATCCCCTTTTTTAAACAACTCTCTAAAAGAAATCGGCCCATCGGCTTTTGCTTTTAGTTTCATAGCTTTTCACTTCCTGTTCTTCTTTGAAATCAAGAGGCTGAGTCATTAGGCGACAACTCAAAGAGTGTTCCCTAGATTCCTCAGACCTCTATTTGTTACTACAATTTTTATAGATTATTTATCAGATTTACTAGTATCTTTTACGAGTTTGTCTAATTTTGGCAAGTATTGATCTTCCGCAATTTTACCGTTGTACGTATCATTGATTACCGCATCAGCAGGTCCCCAGAATGAAACCATTGCTGGAAGTTTCGGCATAACAACCGAATGATCAGCATCGCTCATCGTCATAACAGCTTTTGCCACTTCGTCAGAAGTCACTTCGCTATCCGTTTGTGCCTCTTTGTTCGCAGGAACTGTCCCATTTTTTTCAAAAACAGTTAATTGATTTTCTTTATTGGTCAAGAAATCAGCTAAAGCCATCGCTGCAACTGGACTTTTCGTTGACGCATTTACTCCAAATAATTTCACGCCTAAGAATGCCTTTTGTTGTACTTCACCATTACCTAGATCAACTGTTGGATATGGCGCTACCGCAAAGTTATCACCTAACGCTTTTTCGACATCCAATTTAGACCATGGTCCAGATAAAAAAGCATCGATTTTGCCATTGCCTAAGTTAGAAAGTGCATCCGCATTCGATTGAATAACACCGGCATTATCTTTTTGCGAGCGAATCCATTTCAAGACTTGTTCACCTTTATCATTGTTAAAATTCGTTCCATCGATATCTTCCCCATTTTTTCCATATAATTCATCGCCGTTTGACATGAATAATGGTGTGAAAATGTAGTTAGCTCCAGCTTCGCCAAAGTTTGCACCTAGTTTGCCTTTTGATGTTAATGTTTTCCAGCTTTTTACATCATCTTCTGTTAATTTCGCTTTGTTATAATACAAAATTTGCGACTCAACACCATAAGGGTAACCATATAATTTCCCATCATACGTTGCAGCTTCTACCGCACTGTCCGTACTATTTTCTTTCACGCTATCTTCGTATTTTGTATTCGCATAAATAATTCCAGCATCCACCATTTGACCTAATTGGTCATGCGGCATCATGAAAACATCTGCCGCTGCGCTAGGATCTTTTTTTAAGTTTTCTTGAGCTGTGGCAGATTCACTTGGTTTGATTGTAACTTTCCAATCTTTGTGTTCTTTTTCAAATTCTTCAACTAATGGTTTGTATGTATCAACAAACGCTACATCCACCCACAGCTTAATAGAAGCGTTTTCATTTCCGTCAGAAGCTTTTTTCTCTTCAGCCCCTCCACCACACGCCGCTAAAACAAATGCTGCTGCCGTCATTGTTACGCCTAATGCCAAAAGCTTTTTCGTATTTCTTTTCATCTTTTGTTCCTCCCAGGAATTTTTTAATGATCTATTCTCATACATTGTGCAATCGTTTGCGTAAATTGTCAAGAGAAATCTATAGAAAGCGCCAAAATAATTTTCGGAAAAGGGAAAGACACTTCTACATCAACAGCGAAACCCTATTCCTAAACATCGATTAGATAACCATTAGAATAGATAAATCACAAAAAAAGGCGAATTTATTTGTTCTCTGCTACCATTCTAAGGTAGACGCTCATACTAAATAAGCAAAAGTGCAATCGTTTGCGAAAAATACATTGAAAACGTTTTTCTTATATGTCATAATATGAGTGGATTTTAGAAATACATGACTAGAAAAAATACAAAGTCGATCACAGGGGGACAAATTAGATGAATACTGCAGCAATCCATCATCAACCAGAAAGCGAATTTGCCTATTTATATGAAGCAGACAAAATGCATATTCGGCTAAAAACAGGAAGAGGCGATATCAAAAGTGTCGCATTATTAAATGGTGACCCATATCAACTTGAACACAGTAAATGGTTCAACTTAACAATACCTATGGAAAAATATTTATCTACTGCTACTCACGATTATTGGACGGTGGAAACTTCTGCGCCATTCAGACGCCTAAGTTACGCTTTCAAGGTAGAAGGGATGGATGGAACAGTTCTTTTCTATGGTGACCACGGCTTCTTTCCTTATCAAGAAGATACATTAAAAGCTGCTAACAACTATTTTAAATTGCCTTATTTTCATGAAGCCGACCGTTTCAAAGCTCCTCAATGGGCAAAAGAAACGATTTGGTATCAAATTTTTCCTGAGCGTTTTGCTAATGGAGATAGTTCAAACGACCCAAAAGGTACTTTACCTTGGGGGAGCAAAGAACATCCAGAGCGTGATGACTTTTTTGGTGGCGATTTACAAGGTGTTTTAGATCATCTAGATCATTTTGTTGATCTGGGCATCAACGGCATTTATTTCTGCCCAATTTTCCAAGCCGCCAGCAATCACAAATACGATACCATTGATTATTTTGAAATTGATTCAGCTTTTGGTGATAAAGAACTCTTTAAAAAAGTCGTAGACGAATGTCACAAACGCGGGATTCGGGTCATGTTAGATGCCGTTTTCAATCATATGGGAGATTTTTCACCTCAATGGCAAGATGTCATCAAAAATGGAGAAGAGTCCGTTTATGCTAACTGGTTCCACATTCATAAATTCCCAGTTACTTACACACCAACAGCTGATTTTGAATTTTCTGAAGATATTACTTACGATACATTCGCCTTCACACCTCATATGCCAAAACTAAACACAGCAAACAAGGACGTACAAGATTATTTATTAAAAATCGCGCGTTACTGGATTACAGAGTTCGATATCGATGCTTGGCGATTAGATGTAGCGAATGAAGTAGATCATCGTTTCTGGCGGAAATTTCATGATGTTTGTACCGAAGCCAAACCAGATATTTATATTTTAGGTGAAATTTGGCACTCCTCTCAAGCATGGCTGCAAGGAGATGAATTTCACGCCGTAATGAATTACGCGTTTACTGATGCAATTCTCTCTTATTTTGTCTACCAAACGATTCCATTAAGCAAACTCGTATCTGAGCTAAATCACCAATTGATGCTTTATCGTGAACAAACCAATCAAATTATGTTTAACGTGCTTGACTCTCACGACACACCACGCTTATTAACGATCGCACAAAACAACAAAGAACTGATGAAACAAGTTTTAGCATTCACCTACTTACAAAAAGGAGTGCCTTGCCTTTATTACGGTGACGAATACGCGATGGACGGTGCAGGTGATCCTGATTGTCGTAAATGCATGGTTTGGGAAGCAGATAAACAAGATTTAGACATGTATGCATTCGTTAAAAAGCTAATTGCCTTTAGAAAAGCCTATCAACCGCTTTTATCTGAAGGGAAACTACGCTGGCTGGAAATCGACGAAGAAACAGGACTCATTGATTTTGCTTACGAATACGAAGAAAAAATGATCCGCAGTATTTTCAACACTGGGCCGTCTCCAATTTACTTTGAAAAGGAAGATATTTTATTTTCAAGCAACATGCACTTATTAGATAAAAATAAAGTTGAACTGGCACCTTATGGTTTCGCTGTAACAGTAGAAAACACAGAGAGGATTGATCAAAATGACACATCAGAAAACAGACACGCAATGGTGGCAAGAAGCCGTCGTGTATCAGGTTTATCCACGGAGCTTTCAAGATAGTAACGGAGATGGAATCGGCGATTTAACTGGAATCATCCAACGTTTGGACTATTTAAAAAAATTAGGGATCAGCGCGATTTGGTTAAGTCCCGTCTACCGTTCACCGAATGATGATAACGGCTATGATATTAGCGACTACGAGCAAATCATGACAGAATTCGGCACAATGGCCGACATGGAACGACTGATTCAAGAAGCGCAAAAAAGAGAGATAAGAATCATTATGGATCTTGTAGTCAATCATACCAGTGACGAACATCAATGGTTTATCGACTCCCGATCATCTAAAGAAAATCCATACCGTGATTTTTATGTTTGGCGAAAAGGCGTTAATGGTGGTGGTCCAAACGATTTAGAATCAACCTTTTTAGGCCCAGCTTGGAAATTGGATGAAACAACAGGGGAATATTACCTCCATTTATTTAGCGAAAAGCAACCCGATTTAAACTGGGAAAACCCGAACGTCCGAGACGCCATCTACGACATGATGAATTTTTGGATCAATAAAGGAATCGGCGGTTTTAGAATGGATGTAATCGACCTAGTAGGAAAAATCCCCGATCAGAAAATCACAGGAAATGGACCAAAACTGCATGACTATCTACAAGAAATGAATGCCAAAACATTTGGAGGTAAGAATCTATTAACCGTTGGCGAAACATGGGGCGCCACACCTGAAATCGCTAAACAATACTCTGATCCCAAAAGAAATGAGCTCTCAATGGTCTTCCAATTTGAACATGTCGGATTAGATGAGGAACCAGGAAAAAGCAAATGGGATCTACGCCCATTACAAATAGCCGAATTAAAAGAAGTTTTTGCAAAATGGCAGACAGAAATCGGTGACCAAGGTTGGAATTCCCTATTTTGGAATAATCATGATTTACCTCGAATCGTCTCAAGATGGGGCAATGATAAGGCTTATCGTGTACAAAGTGCTAAAATGCTAGCTATTTTACTCCATATGCTAAAAGGCACACCTTACATTTACCAAGGGGAAGAAATCGGAATGACCAACCGCGTGATCCATGACATTACAGAAGTTGAAGATATCGAAAGTAAAAACATGTATGCCGACCGTATCCAAAAAGGGTATGGGAAAAAGGACATTCTAGCCTCTATCAACGTCAAAGGTCGTGATAACGCCCGTACACCAATGCAATGGGACAATTCCGAAAATGCTGGTTTTACAACTGGAACTCCTTGGCTTGCCGTTAACGAAAATTATGACAAAATCAACGTTGAACAAGCTTTAGCAGATAATGATTCAATCTTTTATACGTATCAAAAATTGATTGACCTCCGCAAAAACTATCCATTGATCATTTGGGGAAGTTTTGAATTACTTGAAGAAACTGCAACTGATATTTTTGCATATTATCGCCATTATCAAGGCGCAACATGGTTAGTCGTTTGCAATTTTTCTGATCAAGAACAAGTCTTTTCATTAGAGAAAACTGTAACAGAAACAATCCTCTCAAACACTGAGAAACACTATAGCCAGTTAGTTGACACAATATTGGAACCTTACGAAGCGTTTGTCGTTGCTATCTCTAATTAGCCAGACTAGTGTTAAAAATGAATCGTTCAGTGTTTAATAGCATCTAGCTATACCCTTAAATCTAGGAGGAAAGAACATGCCGAACTCAGCTATTCAAACAAAACAAATGAGTATAGAAACAAAAAAGAATTGGTGGAAAAACGCTGTCGGATACCAAATTTATCCCCGCAGTTTCAAAGATAGCAACCACGATGGCATCGGTGACCTTAACGGCATTCGAGAAAAGTTGCCTTACTTAAAAGAACTAGGAATCGATTTTGTTTGGATCAATCCAATTTATGCATCACCAAACGTTGATAATGGCTATGATATTTCCGATTACCAAGCAATCCACGAAGATTTTGGTACAATGGAGGATTTTCAAGCCTTACTTAATGAAGCACACAACTTGAATCTAAAAATCATTATGGATCTCATAGTCAATCATACAAGTGACCAACATCCATGGTTCTTAGAATCAAAAAAATCATTAGACAACCCTTACCGTGACTATTATCATTGGGCCGATGCCACACGAGAAGTACCCCCTAATGACTGGCAATCGTTTTTCGGCGGCTCAACTTGGACATATAATGAGACAACTGAACAGTCCTATTTTCATGTTTTCGCCAAAGAACAGCCTGACCTTAATTGGAAAAATCCAAAAGTTCGTCATGAAATTTACCAAATGATTCGTTGGTGGTTAGACCTTGGAATAGACGGTTTTCGGATAGATGCGATCAGCCATATTCAAAAAGAACCTTGGGACTTTAAAATTACCGAGAATCAGTGGGCCCCCTTTATGAATGTTGCTGGAATCGAACTTTATTTAGAAGAACTGAAAGCTATTTTCAATGAATACAATGTGATGACTGTAGGTGAAGCAAGCGGTGTTCCTCATCAAGAAGCAACCGATTGGACAGGCGAAAACGGCTATTTCAATATGATTTTTGAACTAGAACATTGCGAAAGGATCGGGACAGTCGGGCAACAAAAAGGCTCGATTCCACATTTAAAGCATTCTTTAAATCAATGGCAAACTAGTTTAGAGGCTGATGGATGGAATGCATTATATTTAGAGAACCACGATACGCCTCGCAGTGTATCCGTCTATGGTGACGACACGCCAGAAGCAGCGAAAGCCTTAGCTACAATTCTTTTATTGCTGAAAGGGACTCCTTTTATTTACCAAGGACAAGAAGTTGGCATGACAAATTATCCTTTCAGCTCAATCGAAGAAATCAATGCCGCAGATACGATCCATTTTTATCAAACGCTATTAGATCAAGGAATGATAGATACAGAAGCTTTAGCTATCGCAGTAAATTGGTCCAGAGACCACAGTCGAACGCCTTTCCAATGGGAAAACACTCTACATGGCGGTTTTTCGACAGTTGAGCCTTGGTTACGCGTTAATGACAATTATCCCATGATCAATGCCGCTCAAAAAGATCTTGAAAGTAGTAGTATTTTCCATTACTACCAAACGTTGATCCGGTTAAGAAAACAGACAGACGCTCTTATTGATGGTACATTCGAATTATTATTGCCAGAACATCCAACTGTTTTTTGTTACACTCGCACAACAGAAACAGAACGTTGGTTGATTTTAGTTCAACTAGGTCGTGAAGAGACAACCGTCTCATTCCCTGATTCTTGGGATTATGCCAAATGGGTCGAAATCATTTCCAATTCAGAAACGAAATCCTTACATTCCAAACTATGCCTTTCCAATTACGAAGCGCATGTTTATCGAGAAATAATCGGGTAACTAAAAAGTGTCTGGGATGTAACTCGTAGAGTTATGTCCCAGACACCTAGTATCCGAATAAACGGTGGAAGCAAATGGTCCTCGATGCTTCGAGGCTAGGAGTGAAACGAGAACCGTAGAGGCAGAAACAACTCCTTATGAAATAAACTGAAATTGCTGTAAAACACAGCGAGGAACGAGCTGATGTTACACAGTACCTACTTGGTTCTCGGAGTTAAACACTTCTGTACCAACTACTTGTTCTATTTAACAAAGTAACGTAACACTGTTTTCATCTTTTCTGGTGCTACTTTTCTTGGATCAGATAGATAAATTTCCTTATGTGCCAATGTTGTTCTTTCCAATTGTCTCTCGCTACAGTAGTGATCCATCACTTCAAATGTTTTAAACTCATCATCATAAGAACCTAGATGCAACATTTGTACACATTTACCATCTTCGATCGTTTCAAATTTCACCTTTTGATTATATGCATTAGGTTTCTTTTTTGCGACAGCTTCTAAATTGGCCTGCGCCAACTCAGCAGTTACAAAATCAGGCTGACGAATCATGATTTTATACACTAAATCCGCCTTATCAAACGCTCTTCCCTCTGCTATAGCTTCATCTGATAAAGTCCAGTATCCTTCCAATGGGTAAACCGTGTACTCAAAATACCCATCCGGTGTGATACCATTTTTAGGCATCATTCGAATCCCATACGACATTGCATATAATGCTGCAGTCTCCTCGCCAAAGTCTGGTCCGTTTGGATCACCTTTTCCTGAAATTGTATAGAATTTCTGTTTTGGTATAGTAAGTTCCATTGGTTTCGCTTTCGGTAAGTAACAGTCCTTTTCCTTTTTTCGCCACTCATATTTCATTGATCTTCCTCCTTATTTCAATAAAAAAACAGATTCGTTCAATACAAACAAAAAGATTGCTTCTCAAAATAAATAATACGCTAAAAAGCACCCTGCATCAACTTCCCTATTAACAGTGGACTAACCAGAATAAATAACAACTTTAGCAACTAAAAAATAGCTGTCTTTTTTTCTGTACTCTTTCCATCTCCACTATATACAAAAAGAAGGACTAGCTAAGATGCTCTACATCTTGACTACTCCTTCTTTTATGTTCTACGTCGTAGAGATTTTTTACTCTGATAAACGAGAATCAGTTACGTCTGATATAGCTTCCCAAACAGGCGCTGTTCCTGGTTGATTGCCTTGAGTCCACCATTTTGCCTTGTATGTTTTCCCTTGGAAAATGATTGTGTCCCCGCCACTATACGCTTTGCTCGCTTCCCAGTTCATTACTTTATCTGAAAGTAATTTCCAAGCATCCGATTTATCCGGACGATCGCCTTTCGTCCACCATTTCGCTTCATATTCTAAGTCATCAAAGAGAACTTTGTTTCCAGCAGTATACACTTTATCCGCTTCCCATGTTGAGTGACCGTTTGATGCTTCTTTGGTTTTCACAGAAAATACAGCACTTGCCTCTGAAACATTCCCACCAAGACTAACGGCTTTTACAGTGTAATCATACGTCGTGTTTGCTTTTAAGCCAGTATCTGTAAAACTTGTTTTTTCAGTCGTTTCGATCTTTTTTCCATCACGGTATACTTCATAGTTTTTAACGCCTAAGAAGTGGGTTGATTTTGTCCACATTAACGCTACTGAACTTTCTGTAGTTCCCATTGAATGAACATTTGTTGGTACTGTTGGTTTTTGGTTATCTTCTACTGCTGATGACTGTGTTGTCACGTTTACTTCTGTACTTTTTTCAGAGACCTTCCCATTTGTCCCAACTGCTTCAACTTGATAAGAATACGTAGTATTTTCAGCTAAGCTAGCATCGTTGAATTGCGTTCCACCAATTGTTGCTACTTTTTTTCCATTACGATACACGTTGTATTCTTTTGCATTTGCAACTGTATCCCACGTTAATTTCAGTGAAGACATCGTAACTTCTGACGTTTTCACATTCGCAGGTTTTTCTGGTGCAACTTCAATTGGTGGTGTAATCTCACCACTGCCGTTTACATTGACATCAATCACATTATAAAAAGCATTCGATGTATCCGCAACATCCCAGACCGCTAAAATCACATGGTAACCTGAACGATTTTCAGGCACGACGATTTGATGAGACTTATTATTCGAAGCAGCTGAACCATCATGCTTTACTTCACCTAGAAAATCGAAATCCGCTCTTGTTAATGGCTTTTCTGGATTCCAGCCCACTTTTGTCATATAGTAATGCCATTTAGTTGTACTATGAGGTGCTGTATAATGCCAAGTAAATGTATTAGATCCCGTTGAAATTTCTTGTTTTGTCCAACGGTTAGCACCAGTACTATCCATTACAAAATCAGAAATTTGGCCTTTCCCACCTTGTGCTGAAGCAATACGACCATCTGCTGGCCCAGCTTGTGGAAATCCTTTATCAAACTCTAAAGACTGTGGATTTGTAATAACTATCCCGTATTTTTCCATTGCAGCAGTCCAACCCAATGTATTTTTATCCAACGACCCTTGGTACCCACGAGCTGCTGGTTTTTCTACATATCCGTGCGCATTCCCTTCCTCTGCGTTTAACAAAGCTGCTCCACCTAAACTAATTGCTGACACCAACGCTAATCCTACTATTTTTTTCTTCATGTTTCTCTCCTATCTATCGTCCTATTGCCTGAATACGGCTTAACATTAGTTTAAACGTTTTGTAAGAAAAAAAAGGGTCATTTAAGGTCATTAAAAAGAAAGATTTGGTTATTTTTACTTCATAAAAAGAAATGAAAATAAATTTAAAACAACTTATAGGAAATATTACAAACGTTATCAATAAAACACACAAGAAAAAGGTCAAATTTCTCTATTAAAAAGAAAAAAATGACCGATTCGTTTTAAAATACTATAAAAATAGAGTTTATTATTACTTGCTATATAGACAAAACAGATTAATTCAAGTTAAAATGAATGATATCTTGAAATTTATTTCATTACAATATGAAAAAATATATAAAATAACATCAAAAAGAAAGTGTTGGTATTATGAAAGAAATCCTTTCCTCAAGATCCAAACGCCAATTAGAGTTGATGGAACTTTTAGCGGATAACGATTGGGTCACTTTTACTACTGCATCAAAATCTCTCAGCGTTCCTGTTAAAACATTAAAATCGGATATCATTGAGTTAGGAGCCTTACTTGCACCTGCTACAATCGAGTCATCAAAAAAATACGGGATTCGTTTAGCGTCAAATTTCGGCTTCTGTAAAACAAGCATTTATCAAAAATTCATAAAGAACAGCGTCGAATTTCAGTTGATCGAAAAGATTTTCTTACATAATTTCGCTACTGTCATCGAGCTAGCTAACGACCTTTATACAAGTGTTTCAACAATCAAACGAATTGTTATTCGCGTAAACCAACTTCTCCAAATAGAAGGTTTTACAATCAACCTGAAAAAGATGCAACTTATTGGGGACCCCCGTAGTATTTGTAATTTTATGCAACATTACTTTTATGAAAAATATGGTCTTGCTGAAAAACTTTTAACACCTAGCCAATTGACTAGCTTAGACAAGGTTGCTTTTGAGATGGTTAAACAAGCACTTCCAACTAAAGCTTCTTATAACCTTGATTTCTCTTTGTTGAATCAATTGCGTTTTTACACGTACACTGTCATCATTCTTTTAAAACATAATGGCGAAAATCAACTTCACGATTTACCTAATAAAGACTTTGCCATACTTAACGATACATATGCTTGCGACGAGTTTTATGCTCAATTTCATCTGCCTTTATCCACTACTCATTTGAATTCATTTTTTTATTTATTTTTTAGTAATCAGTATATTGATTCACTAGAAACTGTTCGTAGGCAGGCAATGCAGGATCACAATGTTTTTTTAAAGCATCAAAAAATTGAAAATCTTCTACAAGAAATCGAAAAAAAGATGGATTGCAAATGTGATAACTTTGAAGAGATTTTTATGCGTCTTTATAATTTGGATTGTCAGATCCACGGACGTACTTTTATCCTACATAACAAAAACAAGGAGTTTCTTATAAGCATCAAAAACTTATACGGTCATTTTCCGATGGAATTGCTACACTCCTTACAAGCAATCTTTTATTCCAACCCTTATAAAGAATACCTGGTCTATGAAGCTATTTCGATTTTATTTACGAACTGGCCAAATTTACTTGATCGTTTGGAATATTCAACACCTACGATGAAGGCCTGTCTTTTATTTAATTCTGGAATAGATTATATGGATATGCTTTCTGAACGAATTTCTTACTATTTGAGAGGACGTTTCTCTTGCACACCGCTACAGGTCAGTTCGTTAAAAGAACTGGAAAGAGAAGTTGCGGCATATGATTGCATCATAACGGATATCCCTGAAATTTATTTCAATGATATTCCCACCATCATTATTCCAATGATTCCTGATGCCAAAAGTTTCGATAAATTAATGTTAGTTTATGAAGACTATTTCGGTAAAGATTAAACCGCTCTTTATATAGAACTACCATACAAAACAGCTTGACTTAATAAAAGTGAAGCTGTTTTTATGAATGATCTGACTCCGGGATCTATAATAGTTGATTAAAATACGTCATCCTTATCTTCCTACACCACCTTTAGAGAGATTGTAATCACGTGCGTTCTAAGGTACTATAATGGTTGGACTAGTGATTCTTATTCTTCATTAGCTTGAATAGGTGTCTTTAAAATATTTATATAGTAGGTGTTTTTTTTGAAAGAAAATAAATCTGAAAAATTAGAAATAGGAACTATTTTGATAGCCTGTCTTCTTATGATCGTACAAAGAGTTCTCCTTTCTGCGATTACTGTTCCCGAATATGCAAATAATCCAGGACGATTTTACCTTTACTCGGTTATGAAAGTAGCTGTTGGTGCTGGCCTTGGGTTAGTTCCATTGTATATGGGCTATCATTACCAGAAAATAGCGAAAAAGAACGTATTGCGTTATCTAAGCAGCTTCTTTTTGCTCTATGTTTTTATTGCCTTAATAAGTAATATCTTTTTCTATGTACAAGCTTCTGTTCTAAACCTTCGTGATTATTGGCTGATTTTTTTCCCAGTAAGCCAAAATTATTTCATTTATGCGGCATCATGCGTTCTGCTATTTTGTAGTATTCCTATCCTAACAAAATGGCTCACCCTGTTGTCAACGGACTACTTGAAAAAAGTAACGATCGGTTTAACAGTAGGATTCAGTATTTTACCCACTTTATTCAATAAAGATCTTTGGGGATTCCAAAATGGTGCAAATGTTCTTTGGATTTTTTATTTATTCCTTGTCGGCTATGCAATCAAACAGCTACGTTTAGACAAAAAAATGAAGTTTAAATTTTTACATGTTTGCTTGAGTTTAGGTATTCTTATTGGTTTGATTTTACTTATGACACAAATTTCATTATCAATTAGAGGCGATGCTTCCACTGCAAATAGATTTTCTGTCCCTTATTCTTTATTTTCATTGTATTATACGATTAGCCTATTTACTTTTTCTGAAGCCATTTCACAAAAATTAGGCATTAAAGTAAAAGCCAGCATAGTTGCAACAAGTCTAATTGTTACTCAAATGGTTACCTATTGGCCATTAACTACCTATCGCGTTACTGCCTATTTGAAGAAGAGCTTTCCCGATTCAGGTAAGAAATGGCTTATGAATATGTTTGAATTTATCGGGATCTATTTAGGCGTAACACTTCTACTGATTGTTATCTGCCTGATCCTTCAAAAGGTTTCCTTATTTAAAAAGCTAAATAACTTTCTATCTTTTGATTCTCCTGCGCAACTTTCTCAAAAGTTGCGTGCGTTGAGATCTTGGATCCATCAAAAAAGAATGATTTTTTATGTAGCTATTTTCTTTTACTTGTTCACTTTCTTGCAGATCTTTTTACTTGAAAAAAAAGACGGGTGGACACAGACCTTTCAAGTTGTGATTAAAATTTTCACGTTAAGACAATCTGTTTTGGTTTTAACAACTTTAATTATTATGAGCTTCTTCTTATTGCTTTTACTACTAACGAATCGCTTTTGGTACGTCTTTTCCTTGACGTTACTTGTTGATTTATTATTGACAGTTTCTAGTGTCATCAAAGTTAGTTTACGAGAAGAACCTGTTTTTCCTTCTGACTTAAAAATGTTGAACAGTATTTCCGAGTTACTGTCCATGGTCAGCCCTATTTTAATAGCCGTTGGTGCTGCTTTGATCGTCTTACTGACAATTTCTAGTATTGTCATTCAACGAAAATTACAACACCGTTATTCGCTAAAGTTCAATTGGAAAAAAAGAGTTATCGGAATCATCGTACTAGCTGCTATGCTTTCTAGCGTTTTTTTCATTAACCATAAAAATTCACCTTCGTTCTTATTGTTTAACCTTTTCAGAGTAAACAAGCTTTTTATTAACCAAGGTGAAGCTGTGAAAGAAAATGGACCGATTATTCAATTTCTGAATAACATTGATGTAAAAATAATGGATGAGCCAAAAAATTATTCAAAAGACAAAATCGAACAAATCATGAAAAAATATGATGATGAAGCAAAAGAAATAAATCAAACACGAAATAACTGGTTAGAAAACCAAACGCTTATTTTAAATTTAAGTGAAAGCTTTAGTGATCCAGCTAGAGTGCCTAACCTCAGAGTCCCTGTTGATCCAATTCCTACTATCAAGAAAGAAATAAAGAATAATACAGGTGGTGTAATGCTTTCTGTTGGATATGGCGGTGGCACTGCTAACATGGAATGGCAAGGGTTAACAAGCTTAGACATCAGCAGTCTGTCTGCGTCACTTGTCACACCTTATACACAATTAGTGAATGCCCAACAAGTTAGTCCGAATATCACAAATCTATTCGATCAAAAAATTGCGATTCACCCTTTTACAGCATCACTTTATCAAAGAAAAAGTGTTTTTGATAAATTTGGCTTCGAAGAATTCTACTATATCGACAGCCCAAATAAATTGACGTACACTGATAAAATCGAACGTAGCCCAAGGATTTCTGATGAATCTGCTTATAAAGAAACGTTGAAAGCGTTGAAAAGTAATACAGAAACTACGCAATTCATCCAAGTATCCACGATGCAAAATCACATGCCCTACGAAGATTATTATGATCAGCTAGACTACACAGCCGAGGGAACAGCTATTTTAGAGAGTCGAAAAGGAGAGCTAGCGACATTCATGCAAGGTCTTCATTATACGGACGAAGCGATAAAAGACTTTTTACAAGAGTTGGACAAAATTCAAAAACCAATTACTTTTGTCTTTTATGGTGATCACTTGCCCTCACTTTATAGTGGGAATGATTCAAAGAAATACGGTTTAGAGCACCATGAGACAGATTACTTTATTTACAGCAACGCGTTTAGTCGTGAGCAATCTAAGAAAGTAAATAAAAAAGTTGCTTCGCCTATCAATTTCAATGCACTTGCGTTTGAACAGGCCAATATCAAAGTTACTCCATTTTACGCCTTATTGACTCAAGTGACAGATAAGTTACCTGCTTCAACTATTGACCCGATTGAAAGTATTTCTAATCGCTATAACGGAAAACAAGTCTTTGTTACAGAGAAAAATAAAATAATATTCGAAAAAGATCTGACTAAAGAACAAAAAGTAATTTTAGAGGATTATAAATACATTCAGTATGATTTGGTAGCTGGTAAACAATATGCTGCGAAATGGGCTGAACAGAAAGTTGAACAGTAATCTCTAGACAATAAAATGAGTAAAGAAAAAAGTACCTAGCTGAGTAAGTTTTACTCAAAACTAGGTACTTTTGTTCTTAATTTTTCATAGATTACGGTGCTCAATGCATGTAACATTAATCTTGAATAAAGCGTTCTTCTATCATCTGGATCATTATACGTTACAAGTACATGTGTACTAATTAATTTCAATTTATTTGCCGTCACATTCGTAACTGCAATAATCGTTGTCCCCTTCCTTTTCACTTTGAGCATGTTCTCATTGATATCATCAATTTGACCACTCAACGAAAAAATAATCACTACATCCTGATCGGTACTGATATAAGGAATACAATCAACTAAAGACTGATCCGAATAATTATTGGTCCAAATATCCATTGATTTGAGTTTGCGATTAAATTCAGACGCTACTTGAGAACTTCCATCTAGTCCAACACAAAAAATCCTTCTCGCTTCGATCAGACAATTACATATTTGGTCAACATTTTTTTCATCGATTAATTCTAATGTCGCTAATGTTTCTTTTTTTATCCCATCCAAAATATATGAAAAATCGACTTCTAATGGATACGTACTTTTTTCCTTCTCGCTTTTAACAAATGCGGATTTTAGCGAATTAAACGTAGGATGATTCAACTTTTTACACGCTCTAATGATCGTAGCGTTTGATACATATAACACGTCTTTGATATCCTTTAGCTTTAATTTGTCAACATCGTCTGATTTTAAAATAAAATCGACAACCTTACGTTCCGTATCCGATAACCGTTCATAATTCAAATGGATGTCTTTATAAATATCACTCGTAAAAACCAAATCCTCTCTATCTCAAACCGTTGCTACGCTCTAAAAATAAACGAACAAGTTCACTGTTCTTTTCATTTCCAACGATATAGATAGAAACTTGCTGCTTTATCTCATTAAATAGCAACGACTGATTCTGTTCCTCCTGAGAGAAACACTTGGGTAAAAGTGATTGACCTGCTCCTTTTTTAATCAGGTCAATCATCAAGTAAATAGAGTCAACTTCGACAATTTTACATGTCTGCGGATTGATTAAAGATAGCGTCATCTTTCTATACGGACATTCCTTATCTCGACTGATCAAATACACATTTTGCGCATCTGCAGTAGACAGCCAACCGATTGTTTCGTAAAAGAGAAGGTTGGTTTGAAGCGATGTTCCTTTATTTATGACCAACACATCAAGTTCTTTTTTTCTATACATTGCTTCTAGTCGTTCAATCGTATCCAGATACAGATTGATTTCAGGTTGATACGAGATGACTTCTGACAATTCAAAATAGTTAGATGCAATTGTCTGTGTAGTGCCGATTCTTATTGGTCGTTTCTTGTAATGCCTTTCGATTTCATCGATCTGAGCTAAAATGACCGTTGCATATTCTAATAATTGTTCACCTTCTGGAAGTAGTAGAACGCCTCTGTTTGTGCGTTCAAAAAGCTTCACAGTCAACTCTTGCTCTAATAATCTAATCCGCTCAGTGATATTAGACTGTGCGTATCCCATTATTCTAGCAGCTTCTGACATTGATCCGTTAAGTGACACACATTGAAAGATTCTTAGATCGTTCAGTTCCATCTTCCCACCCATTTCTTGCTATCACAATTACTGATACCTTATATCATTTTTTCGTATTATGCAATACCTTTCAAATAGATTAGACTGGATTTATTAATAAGAGGAGCTGATCTAAATGAACGCTATGCAATATAAAATAACACTGCCTAACGATTATGATATGTCATTGATACGAACACGCGTGGAAGAAAATGGCACAAAAACGGATAATTTCAAAGGACTTCTTTTTAAAGCCTATCTTATTTCAGAAAACGCAGATGGGGCCATTTCTAATACTTATTCCCCGCTATATGTATGGGAAGATTCTTATAGGATGTCCCAATTTATTTTTGAAGGATTCTACGATACTATCATCCATGACTTCGGTTGGCAGTCCATTCAAATCGGTATTCCGTTAAGAATATCATTGCCAGAACACTTCAAAGAAGCCTGTTACTTATTAGAAAAAACGGTTATGATTCATCAAAATTCCTCGTTACTATCGGTTCCAAAAGAACTCTCAAAACTACTGTCCACCTTACCTCAATCTGATTTAGGAGAGCTTATCGTGTATAATCCAGATAAATGGCAAGCCACTGTATTTAAATTTTATGCAAAAAAACCGATCAAAGGCGATGCGGCTCTTTATGAAATACTTCATATTTCTTCAAAATGAAAACAACGTTCAGAAACTAGCCACACACCACTCTCTATTCCCTACTATGTAGAGAGTGATGTAGATTTTCGATCTAATTAGTCCGTTTACGCTTCATGGCTTCTAAAACAATACGCTAGGTGATCATCAACCATACCTGTTGCTTGCATAAATGCGTAGACAGTTGTTGTACCTAAAAATTTGAACCCTTTTTTCTTTAGATCTTTGCTGATTTTATCAGACAGTTCTGTTGAGGTAGGAACTTCACTGATCGTTGCCCAACGATTTTTGATGGGTTTTCCATCTACATAAGCCCAAATAAATTGATCAAAACTCCCGTATTCTTCCTGAATTTGCATAAAAACTTTCGCATTATTGATTGCTGCCTTTACTTTTAGCTTATTCCTAATGATTCCTGGATCTTCTAATAAAGAATCAATTTTTTCTTGTTGATATTCAGCAATTTTAGTGTAGTCAAATTGATCATATGCTTTTGTTAATGTTTCTCTCTTTTTAAGGATTGTAGACCAACTTAAACCAGCCTGCATACTTTCTAGAAGCAACATTTCAAACAGCTTTTGCTCGTTATGCTCTGCTCTTCCCCACTCGTCATCATGATACTGTTCGTCTAATTCATGTCCATTCGCCCAATCACACCTGATTTTTTCCATCTCTTGCTCCATTCTATTTTATTTTATTCAAGGATAACACGAGAACGTACGTTTGTAAATCGAACAAAAAAAGATCAAGGTAATTTCCTACCTCAATCTTTGGATGGTCCCTATTTATCTAATTTACTTGCTGCTTCTTCGTCTAATATTACAGTTAAATTAGGATGCAATTGTAAAACAGATGCTGGAAATTCTTCTGATATTGGTCCTTGTAGAACTTGTTTGACCATCTCAGCTTTTTTCTCGCCATTTACGATCAAAATCAACTGTTTCACACGCATCACGCTAACTGGCCCCATTGTAACAAATTCTAACCCTACATCAATCATTCCTGGTTCAAACCACGGTTCTTCTCCAGTAACTTTTAATTTGTACGTTAAATTCTCAAAACGAGTCGTTGTAGGCATATTCCCGCAGAAATGACCATCTCCGCCTAAACCGATCAACATGGCATCTAGTCCGCCATCCATCGCCAAGCGTTTGTCTTGTTCTGCATAATTTTCCACGGTCAAAGGATGAATATTTGCCTCATTGATATTTGCAGGTGTTAAATAGAGTTTTCGTAAATCAGTGATCGTTACCCCTTCTTTTTGACCAGCCACAGGGATTTCATCAAAGTTATAATAATGAACATTTTCATAATCTGGTGAGTCTTTTACACTCTCGACCATTCTTTTATATACACCAACAGGAGTATTGCCTGCTGTGATAGATAGATTAACACGTTTATCTTGGCTCATATGGCCTAATAAAATATTTTTAGCTGTTTCACTCATTGCCTCAAAGTTTTTTTCGATAATAATTTTCATTTTGTTCACTCCATTTCCTTTTTATAAAATCATTGTATAATGTGGGAACCATCCCATGTCAATGGTTTTAAAAAAATAAATAAAGCGTTTTCTATCCATAAAAAAGACAACACTAAATAGACGTTGTCTTTTTTAAGCATTTTTTTCTAACTTATTTATAAATAGTCCAAAAGTTCATCGCTTCGTTCAGCAATTCATCTGCTGTGAATTCTTTTTTTGAATGGCCTTTTTCTTCTGAATCATTTGGATCATTTACCCAAAACTTCCCATTGTTTGTGCCACTAAGCACCATGATATGACCTGTTTGCGTAAACAATCCTGGTTTTACGGAAATAATCACAGGGTGTTTTTGCTTTAATTGCTCTTCTACCGCAGTGATATTGCCTTCAAGATCTTCAAATTGGTACCCTTTTTCCATTGCAAAGTCTGAGAAGATAGACCACGCAGTTCCTTCACCTTCTACAAAATAATCGTCTTTTGACCAATTCAGAATATCTTGCGGTGTATACTCTTTATTATCTAAAAAAGATGAAACCATGGCCAATGTAAGAATCGCACATCCGTTGATTTCTAATGTATTACCATCAGGATTTCCTGAGCCATAAGGCGTTGCCTTCCATTTATCGTCTGTTTGTAATAATAAGTTGATGGGCATCCGATTGGCAAATTTATTTTGCGCCAAATCCTTATTGATTTGTTCTGTATAGGTAAGTTTTTCAACTTTTTTGGGTTCCTTTTTTGCTTCGCTTGTTTCTGTTGTTTGGCTGGCTACTTTCTCTTCTTCTTTAAATAAAGATGAAAAACCATGCCCTTCTTCCATTGGAGCAGCTTTCGCTAACGCCGCTCCTGTAAATGCTGATACTGCTAGTAATGCTATAATATAAACTTTTGATTTGTCGGTCTTTTTTTGTGTCATTAGTATCTCCCTCTTTTGAGTTGAAAGTTGTTCTTGACTCTTCACTTTCAAACGAATTACATGGATAGTAATCAGTACTTCTATATTACTGAATCTAACGAAAAAAGCAAGTAAGAATAATTATTTACAAAATCATTACGAACATATTTTCTTGAACTATTTGCCTTTTTTAGGTAGAATAGGTTTATCTGATTGTTCAGAGTCTGATAGTTAGCGTGAATTCGTAAAGGAGGTAGAAGAATGGATAACAACCACAAATCAACAATGAAAAGCATTTCAAAATTGATCAGCCAATCTTCCCAAAGTTTCTTTTCGGCATTTTTAGATGACTCTAAAGATAAACAGAGTAAAAATAAAGAGCGTGAAGAAATTATAAAAAAATTACAAGTTGCTTCTGCTCAGAAAAGTTTAGTTGTTTTACAATTGAAAGAAGTGCCGACTTCTCAAAAATTTGAAACAGTTTCCGGTTGGATCGTTTCCAAACGTATCGCCGATTCGATTATGCTGCGTCTTCAAGAAGATAGTCAGCAAATACGGATGATTACTGTTGAACATATAAAAAAGGTAAGCACGTTATCTAAAGATGACAAACGTCTCATTAAATAAATCAAGCAGTCAGAGAGCAATGCTTTTATTGCTCTCTGACTATTTTTTATCCCCAAATTACAATAATATATGTGGACACAGTATCCTGCATTGTCCAACATGTATCACCTAGCACTAAACTATTCCCCTAAATACTTGCTACTCACAAACTGCCAGCAGAAAAATCATTGGTATTCTTTTTAATCCTTTGAAAAAAATACTCTAAAGTCACTGCACAAGAACATTTAAACAGGTTATACTATAAATAAAGAGAAATTGTTATTTTACGTTCGATTAAAATCGTCATCACATAAGGCAGGAGGAAAAGATCATGCAGTTGAGGTTTTATGATGATACATATGAAGAACTTGTTGCTAACTATTGTTTATCAGCACGTAAGCTACGCTATGTCCGTGAACCAAAAATTGTGGTTGCGTTAGCAAAAAAAGACCCCAATCGTCACGCTATTCTTGTAGTTGAAAATGAACAACTTGTTGCCTTTTTCACTCTCTACCAGGCTAACGGCGGAAGCTCGTATTCCAATAATAAAAACAATCTATTGCTACAAGATTTTTCAACAGACTATCGACATCTAAGGAATGGATATGCTAAACAAGCCGTACATTTATTGCCCTCATTTATTCGTAAACATTTTTCTACTGTAGATCAACTTACGATCATCGTCAATGAAGACAAACTCTATACTGATTCATTACGTCGGCAAGCTGGTTTTAAAACGGTAGAAAATTCACTTCCCACTATTTACGGCTCTCAAGTTTTTATACAGATCCCTATCTAATATTACTATTGGAGGTTACATCATGCACTTACAATTATTTGATAAACGAACATATTCCATTATGAAATTTCCAGCTCATACTGAAGTCCCTACTTTGTTTCATACGATAAACGACTTTAAAAGTATTACGTACACAGCAGATGAATGCTCCATTATCGTGCCGTCTGCTACCCTACCCGCTGAACAAGCAATTTCTGTAGACGATGATTGGTTTATCATTCAAATCATTGGAGAATTGGACTTTTCTCTCGTTGGCATTTTGACTCAATTGGCCAATCCATTAGCAGAAAATCAAATTTCAATTTTTGCTTTATCAACTTACAATACCGATTATCTGTTGATCAAGAATAAAGATAAGGATAAGGCTATCCGTGTCTTACGTGAGCATGGCCATACATTCCAATAAGTACTCACTTTGGTTAATTTCTATTTTATGGGTATTATTTTAACAATCTGATACAATAAAAGATACAGAAGTATGCTTGTTAAAAGGAGATATAACATGAAAAACGAATATGATAACCCTAGTTTTTTTGACGCATACAGCCAAATGGATCGTTCAAAAAAAGGGCTAAAAGGTGCTGGGGAGTGGCATGAGTTAAAAAAATTACTGCCTGATTTCACTGGAAAAACCGTACTGGATCTCGGTTGTGGCTATGGTTGGCATTGTCGCTATGCTGTCGAAAATGGTGCTGAAAAAGTTATTGGCATCGATTTATCAGAGCGAATGATAAACAAAGCAAAAGAAATGACGGATTCATCCAAAATCAATTATCTTTTGATGGGAATGGAAGAAATTGACGGTTTAAATGAAACATTCGATATTGTGATCAGCTCATTAGCACTTCATTATGTTGCTTCATTTGATGAAATCGCTAAAAAGGTCAACCACTGCTTAAGTCCTGATGGCGATTTTATTTTCTCTGCGGAACATCCGATTTTTACTGCTCAAGGAACAGAGGATTGGATCTACAATGAGCAAGGCCTGCCCCTTTATTGGCCAGTGGATCGCTATTTCGATGAAAGTATTCGTGAAACAACATTTTTAGGTGAAACAGTAATGAAATATCATAAAACAGTAACAACTTATCTAAATGGCTTGCTAACAAATGGCTTTCAACTGACTCGGTTCGTCGAACCCATGCCAGATCCTAAAATGCTAGAAGCAAGTGCACAAATGCGTGATGAATTGCGCAGACCAATGATGTTGCTTATTTCTGCTAAAAAAATTGGTTAGTACGATTACGTCATTTCGCGTTTATAACAATTGGAGGAATAATGTATGCATGATTTGGCCCAAAATATAATGGATAACCTGATTCCATTCTTTGACTTATTCATTTTAGCATTGAATATTTTTTCTATCGTCGTCTTGATTTGGGGTGTGATCATGGCTGGTATTGATTTTCTAAAAAGCGAACGAACTGATCGTAATCGTGTAGTAATGGCCCGTCAAAATAATTTTATCAAAAGTTTTTTAGGGAGCTACATTTTACTCAGTTTAGAAATACTAATTGCAGCAGATATTATTGAATCGATCATCAAACCGACCTTTCAAGATATTTTGAAATTAGCCATTTTAGTGGTAATTCGAACGGTGATCTCTTACTTCTTGCATAAAGAAATTGAAGATGCACTGAAAGATAAAGAGAATGAAACAGAAGAAAAAAAGAGCAGCTAAACGATAACAGCAAACGCCTTTTGATACTACAAAAAACATCACAGTAGGTCATTTTTCCCCGGTAATTTACGGGTGAAAGATGACCTACTTTTATTACGCCTTGTTTATTCTTCAAAAAACGAATGTACTGTCAACTGAAGAATGATAACACAATCGAATCATAGGAAATATAGGGTCACTCTTCCAACATACCTCTTCTCTAGCTACCAAGCAACGCATCATTAATTCTTTATTTTAGATACAAACCCTTCCAATCTGTACTTTGTGCTGCCTAATACTTTACATTTAAGCGCTACTTTTAGTATTTGTTTTCCTCGATTTGAATCATAAATACAGGAATTCTTTTCATCGTTTGGTAAAAATAGATAACTTTTTGTGATAAACTAATAATAGGTTTGCTCAATCAAACCCAACTAGTTCTTCTGAGATCGGTCACGAACTATACGAAATTAAAAAAGACAAGGCAGCTTTCATCAGATTAGAGCTGTTGCTGTAGATTGGAGAAAAACAATTGATTAAAAAAAGCAAAATAATAGGAGCAATTTTTGTCGTTTTAATTGTATTAGGGATAGGATTTGGAGGGAAATTGTATATGGATAAAAGAGCAGAGGAAACAGCTAAGGAAGAACAACGAAATTTATTGGAAATTCAAAAAAAAGCAACTATTGCTTTGAAGAACTCATTTAAAAACATTACTTCATTAAAATTTGAAGAAAATCCAGATGAGAATAAAATGACTGGATCATATGGATTAGTATTAACTATGACTAATAAAGAAGGAAAATCAACTACTTTTTTTGCTATTTATATAAAGGGAAAAGAAGAATTAGAAAGTTATATAATAGAAGATGAAAACGTACAGATAAAGGGCGAAACAAAAGATGTTATACAAGTTATTTTCTATAATGGGGAGACAGATAGAGTATGACTATTACAGAACAAGATTATAAAAAACTTAGCGAAATAGCGTATTGGATTGATCCTAAACATGAAGACTATAAATCACATTTAATAACTCTGAATACAAAATTCTCGATACCAAACACGAACCAAAAACGGAATGCAAGCAATGGCCGTCGCCCCAATAGTTAACGGAAAAGTAGACACATCACAAGTAGTGATCGCCTATGCCGGAACAAATTCATCAGACAAATTAGATATAGCGACAGATATATCTAATTGAGGGAATTAAGACACTTAAAATCTTGTGACGTTATTTTCGTGAAATGTTGTTCTATAAAAAAACATGAAAATATTTTTATCAATGTGATACAATTAATTTATTCCCTATCTTCAGGAGGTTATCATGAATAAACGAATTATCATACTAATTGGAATTATCGCCATAGTGTTTATGGGATTTGGAGGGAAATTGTATATGGACAAAAAAGCAGAAGAAAAAGCTAAGGAAGAACAACGAAATTTATTAGAAACAGAAAGAGAATCTGCAATTGTTTTAAAAAATAAATACCAAAATCTAAAAAAAATAGTTTTTATAGATAGCTATGGACCGGATAAAATAACAGGCTCATATGATATGAGTGTAACAATTACTTCAAAAAATAGCCAATCTGTTACTGTCAATTTTAGTTATTGGAAAGAAGCCAATGATATTGGAAGTATAGATGTGATAGACGAAGGAATTCAAAAAAATGGAGCTACGACAAGTAAAGTAGATGTAGTTTATACAAACGGAGAAAAGGGGGGGATTTAAATGATTTCAGAAAAAGAGTACAAAGAAATCAGTGATAGAGTATATAGGACAGACCCTAAGCATCCTAAATATAATCCTAATCTAAAAGAAGGAGCTACCATAGAATTTAATAGTGTAAAATACAAAATTCTCGATACCAAACACGAACCTAAAAACGGAATGCAAGCAATGGCCGTCGCCCCATTAGTTAACGGAAAAGTAGACACATCACAAGTAGTGATCGCCTATGCCGGGACAAATTCATCAGACAAATTAGATATAGCGACAGATATACAAACAGTTGGTGCTGGAAGCGATAAACTAAAATCCTTTGATTGGTTTGAAGCTCCAAGATCTACGGATCCTCAGTCTCTCACAGCTCAACAATTCGCAGACTCTATTAGAAATCAGTATCCTTTTGCGACAATTACAACTACGGGGCATTCTTTAGGAGAAAGTTTAGCATTTTACATTGCCGCAGAAAACAAATGGATGATGGATGCTGCTGTAGATTGGAGAAAAAGTGATGGCTATAAGAAATAAAATAATAGTATTTATTATTGTCGTTTTAATTGTATTAGGAATAGGATTTGGAGGAAAATCGTATATGAATAAAGAAGAAGAAGAAGATAAAGTAATAGGTACATATAGAAAAAATGAAGAAAAAATAGTAGTAGATGTAATAAAAACATATGAAGATGTGAAAGAAATTACTTTTACAATGGTACAAGAAAACAACATGACAGGATATACTCATTATGCTTTTACACTAAATGGAGATGAAGGATATTCGTACCTATTCTCTAAAAATGAAATGTATGGAAATGAATCAGTAGTTAATCCTGACATGAAAAAAAGAGAGAGTGAGTTAAATGGAGATCAAATTTCGAAAGAATTAAAACAAGTAAAAGTTAGCTACGGAGGTTGGGACAGTTGAGTTTTTCAGAGAATGAGTTACTATATTTTTCAGATATTTCTTATTGGATAGATGAGAAGAAAGATAATAAAGGTTTCACTCCAAAAGAAAATGAAATCAGAGAAATACCTAAGAAAATTAATGGAGAGAATAAACAATATAAAATTTTAAAAGCAGAAGATAACACAAAAAACGGAATGCAAGCAATGGCCGTTGCCCCAGTAGTTAACGGAAAAGCAGACACGTCACAAGTAGTGATCGCCTATGCCGGAACGAATCAATCAAACAAATTAGATATAGCGATAGATATACAAACAGTTGGTGCAGGAAGCGATAAACTGAAATCATTTGATTGATTTGAAGCACTGTGAGCTGTGAAAGCCAGTACTTAAAGCTTGAATCCACAAAAAAGTGTTTACTAATCAGTTGTGACAGGTGGGCGTCTTGGCTTGTGTTAATAGAAATAACGATAAGTTGTAAATTAAAGAACGCTATTTAGGAAATTTTTAATAAAATCATTTATATTATATTGCAATTAAATTACCATCTATCTTTAGGAGGATACAATGAATAAACGGATTGTCATGCTAGCAGCTATTGCTATAATGTTTATTGGGTTAGGAGGAAAAATTTATGTGGATTATCGAGCAGACGAAAAAGCAAAAGAAGAACAAAAGAATTTACTAGCAATAGAACGGGATTCTATAGTGGCACTTAAGAATACATTTTCAGATGTGGCTTTTGTAAAAATTGAACATAGTGATGAACCTAATAATATGACAGACTCATATCAAATCATTTTTTTGATGAAAAATAACTTGGGCACAGAAGTTGAATTCGATGCTATTTATGTAAAAGGGGAAACTGAATTAAAAAATTATGGTGTTGCAGATGAAGAGGTTCAAAAAGAAGGAAAGACTGTAAGTGAAGTAGAAGTAATTTATTCTGATGGTACAGGAGGAAAACAGTGACTATAACTGATGAAGATTACAATAAGATAAGTGATACTGCGTATTGGATAGATCCTATACATAATAAGTATGATCCGAAAATAAAAAAGACGAAACTCGAAAAATTAATGGAAAAAAGTACAAAATTCTTGATGTTAAACATGAACCCAAAAACGGAATGTAAGCAATGGCAGTTGTGGGAATGGATCAATCGGATCGTTTTGATTTAGCGACAGATATACAAACATGAAGGAAGTGAGACACTTAAAGTCTTGTGACTTTATTTTCGTTAGATGTTGTCCTATAAAAAAAAAACAAGAAAAGTATTTTATTCACTGTGATACAATTAATTTATCACCTATCTTCAGGAGGATATCATGAATAAACGAATTATTATACTAGTTGGTATTATCGCCATAGTGCTTATTGGATTTGGAGGGAAATTGTATATGGACAAAAAAGCAGAAGAAACAGCTATGGAAGAACAACGAGATTTATTGGAAACAGAAAGAGAATCTGCAATTGTTTTAAAACAAACATTTGCTAATATCAAATCTGTAGAATTTAAAAAAACTTCGTACAATAAAATGACAGGAGCATACCGTATGTTTGTAAAATTGATAACTTCAGATAATGAAGCAGTTGAGTTTACATACAGTTTTTGGAAAGAGCGTGATGAAATAGGTAGCTACGGTATTGAAAATAGGAACGCGCAAGTTAAAGGAGTCACGACTAAAAAAATTATAGTTCATTACTCAAATAGAGAGGAGGACAAATTATAGATGTTTACAGATAAAGAATACAATCAAATAAGTGAGGAAGTTTATTGGCTAGATCCTAAGCATGAAGATTACGATTCAACAATGAAAACAGGGGCTGTTAGAGAACTAGCAGGAATTGAATACAAAATTCTCGACGTTAAACACGAACCTAAAAACGGAATGCAAGCAATGGCCGTCGCCCCAGTAGTTAACGGAAAAGTAGACACGTCACAAGTAGTGATCGCCTATGCCGGGACGAATTCATCAGACAAATTAGATATAGCGACAGATATACAAACAGTTGGTGCTGGAAGCGATAAACTAAAATCCTTTGATTGGTTTGAAGCTCCAAGATCTACGGATCCTCAGTCTCTCACAGCTCAACAATTCGCAGACTCTATTAGAAATCAGTATCCTTTTGCGACAATTACAACGACGGGGCATTCTTTAGGAGAAAGTTTAGCATTTTACATTGCCGCAGAAAACAAATGGCTTAACGTAGGATTCAATGGCCCATATGCAGGAAGCATGATGTCAAAGGATGGGAAAAAATGGGCAAAAGACAACCCAGGCATGTTTTACAATTATCGAAATAGGAACGATGCTGTCGGAGGTATTCGAGTTACCGGTCGAGAGTTTGCACTTATTATTGATATGGAAAAAGATGGCAAGGTGTCTGATCGATTGGGTGGAGCATATCATAGTCTTGCTATGTGGAAATTTGATAAGAAGACAGGTCGACTGTTGATTCCTGACAATGCGTTCAATGTAAACGCGATTAAAAAAAGAGCTGAGAATGATAAACAACAGTTATTAGGTGTTCTTAGCAGCACAAAAAATTGGATGAAGTTCTTGCGGAACAAGTTAAAGAAAAGTGGTGGTGGTTTATCAGCTAATGAAGCGATTTTCTTAGACAGCGTTGAGGCACTTCTTGTGTTAAATGCGCAAATGAGCACGGTCAACGCGACGTTTTTGGAAGCTGAAAGTTTCCTCCGTCGGCAAACAGAAAAAGCAGAACAATCTTGGCAAAAATCATTAAGAGCAGGAACGGTATTAGGGCATGATCTAAGCGATTCGGAAGTATTAGATGCACTTGAATCTATAGGCGTCAGTGAATCAATCATTTCCAATCAACCAAGAGAGAGAAATGAAGCCAAAATTGCTGAATACAGAGAAATCGCGAGTAGTTGTGATACGCTCAAAACGGAAATTCATGGAAGTATTGAAAAACTGTTATCTGTTGATCAGCAATTAGCGAAACAATTTCAACCAGAATAACCATAAAGGAATGCGTTAAGAATGGATAAAGAAGAAGAACTAAAACTAGATTATATGAAAGAAGTGCGTATGTGTGAGGAAAAAGAAGATCAATTGGCCTGGCACAAAACAAAAGTATTTCAAGAAATAGATGATTATATCAACGAAACAGAGTATTGGGCAGGCCAGCTCCCTTTTGGTCGCGAAGCCATATCTGAAGCGTACCATCACTTCCAAAACGAATCAATGGCATTGGAAGATTTATTTCATCGGGAAAGAAAAAAGATCTTAAACGAACTGGAAGAGTTAGAACAAAACTATAAAAAAGAACTACGTAATCTAGAAAATTGAAAGGGGGATTTTAGAAAGCATGGCAGAAATATTCACAGATGAAATTCTTGATGAAGCTGGATTAAAGGAACTTAGAAAAGCGAGACAAAAAAATAATATTCGTTCTTTCGTAGGAACTGCCGCACTCATGGACCACGCATCAAGAGAACAAGAAATAAAATCAATAACGGATACGTACATAAATGAATTGAAATGTTCGTTAGAAAGTTTATCCAGTAATTTAGGCAATTCTCTAAAAGGACAAGCAGGAAAAAAAGTAAAAGAGGCCATAAAACAACAGACCACAAAAATTCAATCGCTATAGAAAACGAGTGCTTCTCTGTGAGCTATACCGCTCACAGAAAAAGAGAGCCACTAACTAAAAAAGACAGAAACATTGATTAATTATGGCTTTCGCTTACATTTCAAGCTAAATCAATCGATTGCAGTGTTTATGCTTGCTGAAATCGGTAATATTGTTGATACTTGATATAATAGCTGATTATACTAAACTAAAGAAAAATGAGGTGGCTTTATGGATGAAAAAGAGCTTGAGCGTGAAAAAGAACGACAAAAAGAGCTTATTCGAAAACTAGGCGAGGAAGCCGTCACTAAACAACAACAAATGCATGCGACTGTTGAAAAAAATGCGAGTGAAATAATGGCACGTATGCTTGAAACCATTCAAGATACACAAAAATTAGTGGAAAAGTTGTCCAATATTGAACAACCGCCAAAGAAACCTGACCTTCACTTAGTCCCTCCTCTTGCTTCAAAAACATCGAAGGAGAGACCCGATGAGTGAAAAACGCCCTAAAATAAATGTAGAAATGAATCCCGCACAGTATTATCCTCATGTTCGTGAAGAATTAAAAAAAGAGCTAGAAAGACAGTTTCCTAATGAACCAGAAACGGTTACTGAACAGTTACGTTTAGCAGATAATCTCCACATGCTAGAACAAGAAATGGAAAAAATCAAGGCTTCTGTTGATCAACGAATGATTGCTGCAGAAAATAATGCGTTGACCTTTTTAGAAGCCTCGCCAGAGCGTATTCCTCTCCATATCAAGCGTTTAGCAACTTTCTATGAACTGTGGAAATGCGAAAATGGCTAAACAAACAATTGGAAACAGAAAGTGGCTGGGACATAACTTTACAAGTTACACCCCAGTCACTTAGCACCAAAATAAGCGGTTTCCTATTTTTCTACCCTAATCGTTGAATAGCCAATTGATGGGTATACTTGATTTGCAAAATCGTTGCACAGACTAACGTTGACCCAATCACTGGAAATAACGAACCAATCCACGTACTCAATAAAATCGTAACGCCTACAATCAAAATGGCACTTATGATCAATTGCCATAGTTTCTTTTGAAGTAACCACTGATTTTCCCTCAATAAATAATGTGTAGCAAAAATAATACAGCCACTAATAGCGTATATCATCTCTTCGCCCCCGATACTTTTTTAAATTTCCTCAGTTGATACAACAGAATCTGCTTCGGCTTGTTGCTCTTGCTCTACTTGGATTTTTTCGAACATTTTAAAGAATGGATAATAAATAGCTAACGAGACAGCAAAGCAAACAAATACCATTACGCACGCTACCCAATTCCAATTAGACGTAATCAATGCTCCTAAAGGTGCTGGAATTGAAAAAGGTGGCTTGACCATCATTTTTGGCATCCAACCCAATGCTGTCACAATATACACCAAAATCGTATTCACAATCGGAACTAAAATAAACGGAATGGCAAGTAACGGATTCATCACGATCGGTGTTCCGAAGATAACGGGTTCATTGATATTGAAGATACCTGGTAAAATCGATAATTTTCCTAATTGCTTCAGGTATTTTGATTTGGAGAACAAAAATAAGAAAACAAGTGCTAACGTTGCGCCTGTCCCACCCATTTGTGCATACCATTGGTAAAATTGTTCTGTAAAAATATTGGGTAGTTGAAATGCACTCGTCCCATTTTGGAACAACTCTGCATTCTCTATAATCGCCTGATCCCAAAATGGACGGATGATTGGCCCAAGAACTGCATGTCCATGAATTCCTAAAGCCCAAAATAAACAAATCATAAATTGTGTAATAATACCGCCAAAAATATTATTTCCTGTTAAAAAGACCTTCAAAGGTGAAATAGCCACACTTAGCAAGTCGTTTAAATTAAAATTAAAAAAGTGACGCGGAATCCAAAAAATTAAGATTACTAATAATGTAGGCAAAAGCGCCGCAAAAGATTCTCCTACAACTGGTGGCACGCCTTCTGGCATTTTGATTTCTAATTTTTTCTCTTTTGTGAAACGGTAAATCTCCACAGAAATCAACGCGGCAACAATCGCTCCGAACAATCCTTGTGAGCCTAACGGTGTGATTGGGATATAACGACCGCCTGCCACAACGTTTCCGGCAACATCTACACCTTCTTGAAGATTAACTGGCATAACCATCAAAAGCGTCGCTAGCATGGAAAGAAAGCCACTGGTGATCTTATCTAGCTTATACGTGTTTCCAAGAAACGATCCTATTGTAAAAGCTGCATACAAAGACATCAACCCTACAGTGAAGCGAAAAGGAACATCTAACGCGGCTAAATAAGGCGCAATCATGTCAGAGTATCCAGGGATTGGTAAGTTCAGTAGGATTGTAAAAAAGGACCCCACAATAGTGAGTGGTAAAATCGAAATCAAGCCATTTCTAATTGCCTGTAAGTGTCGCTGATTACCGATTGCATTTGCAATCGGTAATAATTTCATCGCTAAATTATCAAGAGTTTTCATCATAAGAATCACTCTTCCTTTCTTTAATCGAAACCGTGATTTTCAACCATTTCTTTAAACCATAAGCCAGATTTTTTCACTGTCTTTTCTCCTGTTTCTAAGTCTAAACGATAAAAACCATAACGGTTTTTATACGCATTTCCCCACGACCAACAGTCTACAAAAGTCCACATATGGTACCCTAAACAATTGCTTCCTTCTGCCATCGCTTGGTTCAAATAACTCAAATGTTCCTTCAAAAAATCAATACGATAATCATCTTGAACAATTCCTGCGTCAATAAATGCTTCTTCGCCTTCGATTCCGATACCATTTTCAGAAACAAACCAATCAATATTACCGTACTCATTTTGAATTTTTTTCGCAATATCGTAAATTCCTTTAGGATAGATTTCAATGCCACGTGATGTGTTCATCCGTCTGCCCGGCATAACGTATTCATCAAAAAACCATTCTGGTGAGAAAACGCCTTGAGGATTGGGTATACATTCTTTCGCTTTCACTCTTCTTGGACGATAATAATTGATTCCTAATAAATCAATTTTAGTTTCTGAAATCAATTGAAGCTGTGTCTTAGTTACTTTTGGCAATTGGTCGTATTCTTCTAAAACCTCTTTCAAGCGCGTTGGGTACTTGCCCTTTAGAATCGCATCATTCAAACTCTTTGTATAAAACAGATCTGCCATTTCAGCAGCGTACAAATCAGCTGGATTTTGACTACGTGGGTAAACTGGAATGACATCCATAATGATCCCGATTTTTCCCTCTAATTTCATTTCTCGATATACCTGGATTGCTTCACAATGCGCTAAAATAATATTGTGCAAAACAGCTGCAGCTCGTTTAAAGTCTACAACATACGGATAATGACGGTCATGCAGATAACCTGCTTCTGCTGGAATCATCGGTTCATTGAACGTAAACCAATACTTCACCCGATCACCAAACAACTCAAAACATGTTTTAGCATATTGCTTATAGGCTTCAACTACTTCTTCATTTTCAAATCCCCCTTTCTCTTGAAGTACCATTGGCATATCGAAATGATACAGATTGATAAACGGTTCTACTCCTTTTGCAATTAATTCATCAATCACATTATTATAAAAAATTACTGCTTCCGGATTGACTTCTCCTGTCCCCATCGGTATCAAACGAGACCATGAAATAGATGTTCGAAACGAATTAAATGAAATATCGTGCATTTTTTGGATATCCTTTTGATAGTCACGATAAAATAAAGAAGTATTTTCTGTTGTGACACCGTCATAAAAACGATGATTGTACTCTTTTGATGAATAATCCCAAATATTTTCTCCTTTTCCATCGCGTTCCATACGCCCTTCTGATTGCGTTGCACTTGAAGCAGCACCCCAAAAAAACGTCTTAGGAAATTCTACTTTCATTCCTTATTCCTCCAATTATTAGACTAAATTCGCAAAACCCTTGGGCACGGAAACAAGTTCTCCTATCTACCCCACTTGCAGATTGCGCTTTCACAATCTATAATTGGAGTATAGCATTGATTATAATGTTTGTTATGCGCTTTCATTCCTTTGTGATAAGTGACACTTTTTGTTATTTCTCACAATTTTGACACAGTTTGTAACCACAAGGAGGACGCTATGCTTTTTTTAGATTATGTTCCTGATTTAAACCCTTTGGAATATGAGATTTATCATTATATTGCCAATCATTTAAAAATCGTCACGTACATGCGGATCAGAGATTTAGCAGAGGAAACACACACAAGCACAGCCAGTATTTTACGCTTTTGTCACAAATTTGAATGCAATGGTTTCTCCGAATTTAAAGTAAAATTGCAATTATATTATGACTCTATCAACCAAGCCCAAATAGCTGACGTAGATGAAACACAGCATATTCATTTTTTAGAACGTGTTAACGAACCCTTTCTCGACGATAAAATCGAACAAGCTGTTGCACTTCTTGCTGACAAAGGCCTCGTCCTTTTTCTTGGATCTGGTTCTTCTGAGCCTATTGCTGCTTACGGGTCCCTTTATTTCACAAATTTATCGCAAACTGCACTCCGAATTGAAGATCCTTCTAACTATCCAATTGAATGGTTTCCTGATGACATATTAGAAAGAACTTGTGTCATCGCCTTATCTGTCACTGGTGAAACCAAAGAAATCATTCATTATATCAAACGCTTGAACACAAAAAAATGCACGATCATTTCAATCACAAACAGTGATAGCTCTACTATCAGTAGAATGTCTGACTTAAATATTCCCTATACTATCAATAGAGAAACTATCTATAAAACGAGTGATAACCATGACAAAACAATTGAACTAACCTCACAATTACCTGCATTATTTCTTATCGAAAAGATTGCCAAACGCTTACGTTTGCAAAAAAATATCTAATAGAATCCACAAAAAAGAGGCGGAGACATAACTCTACGAGTCATATCTTCGCCTCAAGGAATCTGAATAAACAAGCAATAAGGAGCAAACGCTTCTTATTGCTGTTTAACACCTCTGTCCCACTCTTTTTTTCTTCTATATTTACGCTCGCCTTGGTAATTCGACAAAGCCAAATTCATCTTCTTGCATTAAACGCCATGTTCGTTTGGCTGTATGGTAAATCAATATCGCAATCACTGGTTCATTACGATAAGCAAAGTTTTTCGTTTTCCATAAAGAATCTTCCACTACATGAATCGGGATATGGTATTCTTTTCCTTTGATATCCATTTGATCGAAACAAAAAACAACCCCTTCTTGCAAGATTGGCTTCATTTCTTTCAATAATTCTGCATCTAACTTCTCAACTGGAATGCCTCTTTTAAAAAATGTTTTACGATCATTGACTTTTTCTAAAATAACTCGCGTGATTTTGTCCGCCAAAATTCGATAAAATTCGTCAATATAACGATAATAAACCCTTGTCATATGATCAACAAACTCAAAAAAGACAAAATCATTTTGTAATTTGTAAAAGAAAGGTGAATGTAAACTCGTTTTCATATGTCCAAAATAAAGCAGTTCTGAAATTTCCATTGGTGTTAATTCTTTAAGCATTGTAACATCTGAAAAATCGATCCACTTGATTTCTTCGTTCATTTTCCGACGGTGAGCAGTAGAAAAATATTGTTCCACATTCTCTTGCCCACGGATAATCTTCAATCCACTATGCATATCATATTCGCCTTCCTCTGCAGAAGGGTTCAATAAAAGCAAGTTCTTAGGGTGATGAACAATGGACCGCGTAAAATCTGCGTGCGTGATCCCTTTTGACAATACCGCATTACTTGTCATATCAATATGTACATAAATCAAGTCCAACATTTGTTCCATCACCCCCATCAAATTGTCTTCTCTTACATTTTACAATAGTTTGAGAAGAAAAGCTTGTGTCTTTTATTTTAAGATTCAGTTACAAAGAGTTAAATTGTATCTCTCTCTTGTATCAGATATATAATAAAAAATAACACGATCTATCTCTTTTTTTAAGGATCCTTTTAAATAAGCATATTTATAAAAAAATAAAGATTTTAAACTAGGGTTTCAAATTGATTTATGATACACTTATATAAAAAAAGGAGGAAGTTTATGGCCTCAAGAGATAAACGCCCTAAAAAGAAAAAATCTAAAAAGAGAAATTGGCTGATCAATATATTTTTATTTTTATTATTGGTCGTTGGTTTAGCTCTGGTTTTTAATACACAAATCAGAAATTGGTTGATCCAACAAAACGGAAAAGAATATGCAGTAGAGAAATTAACTCCTGAAATTGTTGAAAAAAACAATCAGACGGACACTTCGTTCGACTTTGCTGCAGTTGAATCGCTTAGTACAGAAGCTGTTCTAAAAGCCCAGTTATCAAATAAAAACCTGCCTGTTGTTGGTGCAGTAGCTCTTCCTGATGTCAAAATCAACTTACCGATTTTCAGAGGATTAGACAATGTTGTGTTACTAACTGGTGCTGGAACGATGAAGCCTGATCAAGAAATGGGTAAAGGCAATTATGCCCTTGCTAGTCATCGTGTACAAGACATGATTTCTTTATTTTCACCATTGGAATATTCAAAACCAGGAGAATTGATTTATACGACTGATTTAAATAATGTTTATACATATAAAATCACTTATGTTGAAAAAATCGATCCTTCCAGAGTAGAACTGATTGATGACGTTCCAGGCAAGAAAATGATCACGTTGATCACATGTGGTGACATGTACGCTACAACACGAATCGCCGTTCAAGGTGAATTAGAATCTGTTACACCAATGAAAGAAGCAACACCAGCTATGACCGATGCGTTTAATATGGAACAATTAACCTTATAGAATTTCAAAATAAGCTAGGATGGAAGTGAGCACTTCTGTCCTAGCCTATTTCAATTTCATTTAGAAGTGACTAGTCTTTCTCATACGTCCATAACCATAACGAATTGCTGACAAGACAAGTACAACTGGATACATGAACACTGTCACAGCAAACCATTCAGCGCTAAAAACAGATAGATAAGAGACGTGATACGTCACTGCATAAATCAACGGCAACACAACTGCTAGCACTCCATAATACAGACTCATCTCAAACACAACTGATTTAAATAAACGCTTCATGATCCATTTCCCCAATCTCTTTTAACTTTATCTAGTGTTTTTTTTCTTTGTCATTTCTCTACTTCTTTATTGTAAAGTTTTTTCTTGAGAGATACATCCATCTAAAGTCCGAGATTTTCCTAGGTAAATAGTGCTGATTATATGCTAAGATTTAATTTCTATTTTTTTACTCCATAAAAGAACACCTATCATCCCCACCCAAGCGATTGAAGTTACCAAAAAAGACATTTTTTGAACGAAAGTTCCTGCATACCAAAGCGTTAATTTCCCATTGCCTACCACTGTAACTTCCACAAAGCCATGCATATTTCCGTCTTTAAAACGTCCAGCATCATGTACTTTACTAACCGTTCCTCCTCCTTCTACTTTTACTTCATACCCTTTATAGTAGATAAGTGGAAAAATTAAATTGGTCATTTCTGGTGCTTCATAATCTAAAAAAAATGTGCTATAGGAGCGAGACATATTCCTTATTTTAATAGTAGTAGGTTCGGATAAGAGACCTGTGGGTGCCATCCAATTTTCCATACCACTAGGTAAAAATTCTTCACCAAATCCAAGTTCTTTACTGCCGTCCACTTGCTCAAAATAACTATAGTCAACAGTCGCCCTTGTACTACGTTTAAGTTTTTGTTCCATATCAAATGTACTAAAAAGCGTAACTACAAACAATAAAATATAAAGAACCGCTTTTGCTCCCTGTCGTTTGGCAACTAACCGATCTAAACTGTCAGCCAATACCCACAGTACACCAAACGTGACAATCATGAAGTAGCGCCATGGAAATTGAATCGAATTGAATAACGTTTCGTGAAAAAGCCAATGTGGAAAAAAACTTGTTGAAGCATAAAAAAATAGCAGACTGATTCCTATTAATTGTTTATTTTCACTTGAAAGTTTTATCATGCAAATTGCTAATAAAATCAAAAAAAACAAAACAAGTAAACCAATATTATTAAACCGAATATTTTTAACTGCCGTCTCTAAATAGTTCAGTGGCGTTTCAGCCATTTTTTGTAAATAGAACATGGGCGTATCTTGAACACGTAAATGCTGAAAGCTCAGTTGTTCAATCATTGGACAAAGAAAAACTGCGACTAATAGAATCGTTACTCCCGCAGCTTTGAATAACGCAATAAACCGGATTTTTTCATGCCACAAACGGACACAGTTACAAATAAGCAAACAAAAAATAAATAGTATCATAATCCCACTACTTAACAAATGAGCCATAAATAAAGTAGCCATACCAATTGATAGTACATACCATTTTTTATATGAATCAAATATAATCAAGTGAATTCCTACAAAAACAAAAGGTAGCACCATTAAGGCTAAATACTCACCTACCGCAGCACGATACAATACATCAGATAAACGATAAGCTGATAAACCATACAACACTGCAAAAAGTAGACTTTTTCTGGGCGCTTGTTTCAAATAATCAAAGGAATGGTAGGCAATTACAAAAGTCAAAAAATTAATTAGAAATACGTAAATAACATAACTATGTATTAACGATACGCCAGAGATTCGTAATAATGCTGCTGGATATAAAAATATTTCCGGATAAAAAATCCCCGTAGCGTAGCCCATTCCTCCTGTAAGAAAATAATTGATTCTAGGAAAATAGTCCCCTTTTATAAATGCTATTGCCACACCTTCGATTCTGCCTAAATGAAACCCAAGATCATCGCCATAAAATAATTGCCGGTTTTGAATCATTACAAAATAGATACTAAAAAAGCTCAATAATAGAAATACACTATAATATAGTAACAATGGTCGTTTACTAAGCATACGTATTCTACTATTTTTTTTCAATTTCCCCATTATTTCCTCCATGTAAACAAGTAAAACGAAACAAGCTTACTTCATTCTTAAACTAGAATATATGCGAGAAAAACATACCTCTTACGGGTACTTTGAAAGCACTAATTAGCTTTCAACACTAGATATGTTTATCTTGCTTTCAGTCACTACCTATTCTGTTATATCAGCTATGTTCCCATACAATTCTCGTAAAATGCCGTGTTCATCATACGAAACTTGTATAGATTTCAACAATCCTTTCTCTTTCTTCGCTTCTTTATTATTATCAGCGATAGATATTGCTTGTTGAACTATTAAACCTTTTGACGCTTGAACTTTTTTTTCATAATTACTCAATCCTTGTTCTAGTCCATTCAGATTAATCATTTTACCGACTTCCTTTGTAAATAACGGAAGCTTCTCAGAGAGAGCCTTTGATTCTGTAGTTTGATTGATCAGCATGACAGTCTGATTGTTTAATTTCGCTACTTTCTTTCCATCATCAAAAAAATATTTTAGCTCTATTTTTGTATGAATATAAGGTCGATTATTTTTCTCGTACGAAGTCATTCTTGTAAATACCACTTGTGTTGGTTGGACAAATAATTGAAAAACTGGTTTGGCAGCTTTAATATCATTTCCTTCCAACTCTTTTTCTATAATCTGTTGAATCTCGTTGTACAGAGTTGGCAGTTCTAATTGGAACTTTTCAGTCAACAGCTTTTCGGCTTCGGTTTCTTTTAAGTTTGGATAATCATAGTTACCAAATCCTTTCGTTCGTTCTTTATACAAAACATACTGCCTATCGGTTTTACGCAACGAACTAGTCCCATCTTCTTTGACTGTACAACCGATGATGGCAAGTAATGAGACTGCTAAAACAATGGCTACTCTTTTCATTCGTTATTTTTCTCCTCTTTATTTGATAAAAGTAAGGTATACGTTTTTTGTCTAGGAAAATGCGTTGAATCAAATGTAAGTTGGATATTAACTATCTCAGGTAACCTGTAGAGTAGGACTGACTCAACTGATTCTCCTTTGTTCAGCTCTTTTTCACCAGCGTCTACTAATTCTTTAGTATCAAAAGAAGTCGTACTTTCTGGCAAGGTTGCTTTTTCTAAAAGAACTCCTTGTTGCTTCAGCTCGATAAACGTTTGCCACTCAACAGGTTTGATTACTTGATCACTTAGATTTGTTAATTGATAGCGCAGTACAAAAATTTTCTCTTCATGTTTTCCTGAAATCGTTCGAATCCCTGTGATCACAGCAGAAAGTTCGTTATTTTCAACTTCTATTTTGTCTGAGTTCTCTTCATCTTTAGCTGAATTCGCTACTTCATCATAGGCGATTTCCTTCACTGTATCCATCGAAGCATCGATTAATTTAGCCCGTTCTTTATACGCTGTATCTTGTGCGGAATAAAACATCACTTCGATCACACCATTTTTTGTAAAAATAGCATAGAAATGCGACCAAACCTTCTGGTCTCCAAATCTTGTTTCAAATGTAAATTTATAAGCTGGTGCTTCATTGATCGTATACTCTTTTAGATACACTCCATCAACTTTTTTATAGTTATTTTTCTCTGCCAATTCTTTTCTAGTCCGTTCGCCAAACCCCTTTTGGTCTACCCCTTCTTTAGGAAAAAGTAAAACCGACATCCCTGATTTACTCTTAGTATCTTCTGCTCCAAAAGCGGATTGACGGCCATATATTGTTTGATAATTTGCTTGTTTTTTCCATCCTCTAGGAAGTTGTAAATCATAAGTCAAGCCTTCACCTTCAATTGTTTGTTTGTTTGTTTCAATTACTTCTTTTGAACACCCAAATAAAAAGAAGATACTCAACGGAATCATCAAAAGAATAAAACGATGCTTCTTTTTCATTAATTAATCCTATCCCTTCTTTTATACCAATAAAAACAGGCATAAATTGTTAGACTTCCACCAAACAAAATGCTACCAGCTTTAAAGCCTTTAGGCAGAAAAACAAATTCAATCGTGTGTTTGCCTTGCGGTACAGTAACGCTTAAGAATGCCTCTTTAAACTGGATGATTTCTGTTTTTTTTCCATCAATTTTGACCGACCACCCTTGATCATAAGGAATCGTAGTTACTATCACTTGTTCTTTATCCAGCGTAACTTCAGCCTTGGCTTTTCGTCCACTCGTCTCAAATGCAACACCCTTTTTTTTGATCTTTTCAATGGTTGTTTTAAAAGCCTCCGTATCAAGTAATAAAACATCCGGTCGTAAAATAGTGACTAACGGTGAACCAGAAAAAACTACTTTAACCTGGATCATCTTTGCTTTTTCATAATTCCCCAGATCATAATATTGTCCGACATCCTTCATTTGATACACTCGTGCAGCTTCATTTTCAACTGTTATTTCCACTTTTGTTTTGAATGCAACAGAGTAATCATTTACGTCATACAAACTTAAATAGGCCTGAGTATGTGCTGGGATTGAAATTGACCAACTCATAATTTTCTTGGCCTGCGGTGTTTCTTCTGAATAATAGACTACAGGTCCTTCTTCTTGAATCAAGACATTTTCATGACTGATTTCTTTGGGTTCAGTAAAAGATACAAATGTCGTCTGACTTTCGGCTAGATAATCAAGTAAAGTTGTCTGATTATGTACCGCTCCATCGGCATAAATTCCTTTATCTGTCACTATTCCTAGTGGTAATGCATACTTATTTTTATATAACCCGTACTCTCCACTTTGTGCTTCTTTTGTAAAACCAAATTTATTAGGATTGTTTTTTGCCAGATTATACTGAATCCCTAATACAGAGTCCATAATCAGTGTATTATTGGAATAATTGATATTTAAATTTGTCCCTTCTGAACGAAAACCTAGCTCATTTAAATACATTGACGAATGACGATTTCGAATAGAAGAAAACATAGAAACACCACTATAGCCAAAATTAAAACTTTCGTTCACACTAATGGGGTCTAAATTAGTCATTCGATAACTCGCAGACTGTTCTTTTTTCGTTTGATCAACTAGCGTTTGAATCTCATGATATTTTTGCGTGTATCCTCTTCGTTCTGGATAAACCCAGTCTTTCGCTATTCCCTGAATCATTGCGTGACTATTAAAAGCCATTTCACAAATAACGAGTAGCAACATCGCAATAAAAATAAACTGTTTCCAGCCGTTTTTTTTGACTAATAAGTAGGATAATATAAAATACGCACTAATAAAACCTAACGTAATCAGTACATTTCTTCCTGAAAAATAATCATATCGTTTTCTATTGGCCAGTAAAAACGCTGCTAAAAATAAGCCTAATAACAAAATAGCGCTATTTAACAAGGAATCAACCGCCTCTTGTTCAAGTACTTCCAACCCATACGCAGAAAGAGTCAATAATAGAAACGAAAGCAAAAAGCTAAAGCGGAACAGCAACATATTCGGTGCATGTAGACCATGCCAAAATAAATTCAGTGGCTGAATATAGATGCTCAATACTAAAAATAAACATAACGTACCGTACAGTAGTTTGTTTCGTAAATTAATTCTTTTACTGAAAAAATAAACACCGGCAAACAAAAGAAAAAGCAAACTTATGTATATAAACGGAGCACCATTATATTTAGCTGTATCATATTTGCCAGTCATACTTTTTACGACCAAATCCCACGGACCCGTATCAGGCGTTAAAAATTGACTGATTTCGCTTAGTGTTTCGCCATTACTACTTAAATCAATGACCGTTGGGATAACTGTAATCATTGAAGCTGTTCCCGCAAGAATAGCAGTGACTAAATATAACAAAATACTTGCTTTATACCTAGTTGGATCAGTACCATATCTTACCCAGTAATAGAGAAAAGAAAAAACACCGATCATAAAAGCTAAATAAAAATTAGATAAAAACAATAAAAGGTAGCTAACAAATAATACACCCGATTTACGTTTATCCATCAAGCGATGAATTCCCAGAATCACTAATGGCAGATACATTATTGCATCCAACCACATCAACATTGGAGAGTATGCTACAGAAAAACCCATTAAAGCATAACTAATACTCAAACCTGCTAATAACCATTTAGAAAGATCAAAGGTTTGCCTAGCAAAGAGCCAAAAGCTACCGCCAATCGCACCAAATTTGAGTAATGTCAGTAAGTAAAATGTATCCGCGATGGCTTCATTCTTAAAAAAATAAACTAGCGGTGTAAAGATCCCATTCAAGTAGTAAGCAGCTAGTGACCAATAATTAAGTCCCAATGAACCATACCATGTATAGAAAATGCTTTGCTTACCATGCATAACGTTGTGAAAACTCGCTAAAAAATTAGAAAGTTGTGGGTAGGCATCACTAGCTAAAACTGTCTTTTCACTACCTAGATAGATTCCATTTTGATAATAAATAACACCTAAAATAATGATTGGAATCATGATACTCATAAACAGACTCCATGCCTCATCTTTAACAAATTGTTTTATTGCTTTATTCATAATAGCCTCGTTTCATATTGTCCCACTTGATTTACTTAATCTATTGTTCCAATCTTATTAAATGGATAGTAACGCCACTTAACAACACCTTCTATTTGAGAAGTATCCACCAAGCCAAAGACTCGGCTATCAGATGAATGATTACGATTATCCCCTAAAACAAAATACTTATTCTCCGGAATCATCTGTTTACCAGCAAACTCTTTGATCAATTTTTGATTCAGCCAAACTTTGATGGTGCCGTCAGGTAATTTTCTACCTAAAAGATTACTATTCGTTAATGGCCGCTCTGTTTCACTGACCAATTGATGGTTGATATACAACGTATTATTGTCCATCCAAATCGCATCCCCTGGAATGCCGATTACTCTTTTAACATACGATTCATTTGGCTTTCCTTTCGGACGAAATGTTATGATATTATAGCGCTTTGGTTGGCTATCTTTGAAAACCAAAACTCGATCGCTATTTGCTAAATTTGGATCCATTGATTGTCCATCTACTCTGCGCACAGTCATTCGAATTAACACAAAAAGAACAACTACACATATTCCCCCAACGAAGAACAATCGTGATCTCTTTACTATTCGTTTGGGTTGTATTTCTTGTGACTGCTTTTTTACAAATAGTTTCTTTTTAAGTTTAACTTTTCTACGTTTGGAAACTGAAATAAGCTTTCTCGACGGTTTCCTTTTTGTCTCAGCCATAGCGCTCCTTCTTTTCTATAAAAATAAAATACTGTTAAAAATAGTCTAATTTACACAGCGGAAACAGCAACCATTCTGCCGTTCCAACGACCTGACTTTCATCGATTAGACCATAGACTCGGCTATCTGTTGAAAAAGGTCGATTATCTCCCATGACAAAATATTTCCCCATCGGAACAGCTTCTACTCCAATTGCTTGGATCAATGTAAAGTCGTCTGTAAATTTCATTGTAGACTCTTGAACTTTATGTACTGAGTTTTCCAAGAACCGTTCAACTACTTCTTGTTCGTTAATCCACAATTGATCATTCTTATACTTGATTCGATCACCTGGTATTCCGATTATTCTACGAACCGCGCCTATTTTTCCTGTTGTATCTTTAAAATAAATGAGTTTGAATCTTTTCACCTGACCAAACTTATTAACAACCACACGATTTCCATCCACTAATGTTGGAATCATAGAATATCCCTCAACTTTTGGTAAAGCAATTGTCATTTTTTGTATTAGTAGCAAAAGAGCAAAGAATATACTAAAAGTTTGATACAGCTCTTTCACTATTTTTCTTCTTGAATGTCGCTTTTTTTTCCTTTTGAACGTTTTACTTGGATATTTAGATCGTTGTTTTATTTTTTTTGAACTAATCTTTTTCACAGGAAAAGCTTGAGATGAAGGGTTCGATTTTGACTTGGTTGCACTCATCATCTTTCTCCTATTCCCAAGCTATTTCTTTTGCTTTAAAGCGGATTCGTTTACTTTAAATGTTTGAAAAATTTTTTGTTGGCTTTGTTTTAATTGTTTGATGTCAGATAGATAATCTTCTACTATTTTAGGATCTCCCAATCTTCTAGCTGCTTGACTATTCAAATTCATCCCTAATTCACGGATTCCTTGATAGTATTTTTTCAACATTTGTTGTCGCTCTTTTGTTAAACTACCAGATGGCGGCAGGTTTCCATAAGTGACCATTAATGCCGTCATTGTTCTGATTTTTTCCTGTGATTTTTCTGGGTCTGCTCCATTTTGGATACCTTGGATATCTTTTTCAATAGAATCTACTAAAAAATAGCTTTGAACAATAATTTCACCATCGTTGGCACTTAACGATGTCTGTTGATAGAACCTTGTATAGAATGCTCCCATGGTTAGCAGAATACTCACAAGCAGAAGGAGAAAACTACTGCGCATATAACGTTGTTTTTGTTTTTGTAATCGCAATATTTCTTTTTTTAACTTCCGACGTTTTTGTTTATTTTTAGGACGTCGCATTTTCAACATCTGTCTTTTTCTAGAGCTTTGGATCCCTAAATAGATATACCAAATACTCACAAGTATAAGGAGAATACTACTAACTAACAGACCAATGAATAACCAATATAATATCCCCACTTCATCGATCCTCCATTAGATTATTTCTTTTTCTTAGATTGTTTTCTCTTTTTCTCTGTTTTTTTATTATTTAATGTGCGAACAAATAAGAAAATACCCAATAGAACAATCAAGATACCGCAAACGATCATCACGATTAGCTTCCAGTCAATGCCGCGTTCTTGCGTAATTGAAACATCCTGCTTATTGTATTTATCAGCTTCTTCTTTGCTGATTGTAAACCCTTCTGTCCATTCCCATTTTTTTTCATTGCTAGTCACTAGTACATGCCCTGTATATTCTCCGGGTACCATTTCATCCCCATTCATAATTAAAGGAAAGTTTATTACTGAATTAGGCGCCATTTGCATCGTTGTTTTTTTCGTATCATATAAAACCTCAGTTGACCCTTTTTTCATGACTTGCATATCAATCGTCATATCATCTACATAAGCTGAATTAATATTAGAGATGCTTGCAAAAACAGCATTACGGTAATTAGATAACTCTGCATAGAACTTATTGAACTCTAAATTGGGTTCAACTTTTGTATCAGTTTCAGTTAATAACACCCCAATAATAAACGCATATTCATTTTGAATCCCTGATTTTTTTTCACGTTCTTTTTTTTCAGCTTCAGTCAATTGCCTTTTCAGTTGGATACCACCAGATATAAATCCATCATAAGAATCTTTTGGCATTGTAATATCAATGTCCAAATTTTTCTTTTCCCCTGGTTTAAGTGTAATTGACTCAGGTGCTTTGGCAATATCGGATAAATCTTTTTTCATAGACGGATCTTTTTGCAACAGTGATGGTCCATATTCTAAAACTCCATTAGCATTTGTTTTTGTACTATTTAGAGAAACGCTGACTGTCACCTCTTCTTTGTCTGAAGGATTGTTTATTTCGATTTGAACAGTCTGTTTTTTAGCTGGAGTCATTCGTAAATCAAAATAACCAGCGTTAGAACGTTGATTTTCTGGATGGATCACCTTATATGTAAAGGCTCCAGGATTTTGTACTTGTTCTTCTGCAAACACATGTTGTGAAAAAGTCCCTAAACAAACTATGTATAATAAAAATAGATAAATCTTTGTTGTTGTTTTCATTTTTATTCTAGCCTTTCTTACTTGCGATAAAACAAGGCGACAGAACTTCGGGTCAACTATACTTTTCCTGTCAATGTTTGATTTATAGTCAAGGGTAAAACTAGTTAGTTTCCCCTTGACTCACCTTGCTTTTTGTTCCTTTTTCTCAATAAAATCGATATCGTGGAGTAATTACCCTTTAGGAGTCGTTGGAATTGATGCCATTGTCCATTCAACAACTCCGCTATATTTACCTTCTTGCATAATATTTTTGCTTGTTGGAATTGTTAATAAAACTGATTTTTCTGGGTCTTTTTCTGTGGAACCATATTGACCAAAGTACAGGTTATATTTACCAGCACCTTTTTCATATTGGTCTAAGCTTGCTGTGTTGGTGTTATCTAACATTACCACTGGAGCTCCTCCAGTTGTCTTATCATATGATAAAGTAGCGCCTTCTTGTAACCCAGTTGTTGGATATGCCTCAGCTGGAGCACCATTTGTTGAGCTCAAAGTCATATTACTATATGCCAAGGTTGTCCCATCTAATGTGTAGGATACGTCTTTGCCATTAGCAGCTTTTCTTGAGTTTGTAAATGGTTTTGCAATTTTTGCAGTAATTTTGTAGCTGTGATCATCAATGACACGTAGATCTTCAAATGAAACAAAGTTAGCATTTTCAATCGCTTCACCAGCTTCGTCAGTTGATACCCATTTTTTAGCTTGATAAGGTTGATCTTTACCATCTTGTACAATTGCGTGTTTACTGAATTCTAAACGTGTTACAGCAGAAACCCCGAATCCTTTAGCATCTGTCCAAGGAAGATCTGAGCTATTTCCAGGAACGCCATCACCAGAACCACTGTGGTTTGGATCAGGTTTTTCTGCAGTGATCTCAGTTGAAGTAAATTCGATATCCGCTCCTGCAGAACGAGGGTCACCATCTGTTGCTTTCGTGTTGTTCGGTAGAGCTACTGCTACCCCAGCTACTGCTAATAATGCAGCGCCGCATAATTTGTGTGTTAATTTCATTTGTGTTTCCTCCTATTTTATGTGTGTTTGATCTATGGCAACTCGGCTATAATCCAAGTTAACACCGTTGAATAAGCTCCCGGTACCTTTTTAGTTTCTCCGGGGATGGATAAATTGATGGCACTATTCATGTAGACTTCTTGATTATTGAAGTCCGGGTCAGTCATTACTTTCCCATTTTTATTTAAACGCGGACTTAATGTTGCATCCTGGTCGTTGATATTATCTTTTGATGCACCAAATACAATGTTCCAAGTGCCAGCTCCAACACTATGTTTAACCGTAGCATCGGCAAGGGTGTATGTATCACCAATATTGTTCATTTGAACAACCTCTTTAGAAACCAAAGGTGCATCACTTGGATTTTCTGCCGAAGTATTCGTCCACGCTTTATCAAAGGAAAGTACTGCACCATTTAATTGATTTTCCGGCCGATCACTTTGCTGAAATTGACTTTCTTGACGTACTTGTAATTTCCAACCAGTTGTACTCCCACGATAATCTGACACCTGAACAAAATTCCCACTTGGTTCCATCTCACCTTTATATAGCTGGGCATTTACTAAATACTTAGCATCTTTTTTAGAAATACCGCCTATATCGAAAGACAACTGTGGAGCAAAATCAATTCTCAAAGCACCTGTAGTGCTAGCAATAACACCTGGATCAGCATCTTCTAATGTTTCTGGATGTCTAATTTTCAGATTGGGGTCTTCTTTTCCTGAGAACTCAATATCACCGGTCCCTAACTTTGACTCTTGTGCCCAGTATACTTGTGAAAAATTACAACTTCCCAATAAAAGTACTAGCGCTGTATTAATTAGCTTATACTTCATCCTCCTTAACCCCTTTCCTTTTGCTTTTTCGCTTCCAAATAAATAGAAGTAAAGCTGCAATCAGTGAGATTAGGCCAGCAATAGATAAACTTGTTTTTGCTAATTCACCGGTAGATGGATACCTACCTTTGGGTTTAGATTTGCTTGATGCTATTCCTGAAGGACCTGATTTTGTAGTAACACTTGCCGTATCCGTTGTACTTGCTGACGTTTCTGATGATGGGGCGGTTTCTTCTTGAAGAATAATTTCTCCTTTAGTTCCGATAGCACCACCATTTTCTTGTGCCACTGCTTGAATACCCATCATACTTAACATTCCTAAGAAAAATACAGAGGTTACTACTCGTATATAAAATGATTTATTTTTCATTTTCCCCTCCGTTATGGCTTGTAGGTATCTTCTAAGGAATATTCGATCATTCCTTTGTACTTACCTAACTCTTTTACTTTGACTGCTGGTAATTCAAATTTGAAACCAGGGCTGTCTTTTAAAGCACCCCAAGTTGCACTAACATCATAAGTTTCAGTGTTTGAAGCCGTCAATAACGTTTGTGTTCCCTCATTTAATGGGAACTCATCACTTTCAGGGCTCTTATAGCGGATCGCTCCTACAATAATCTTGCCATTTTCATTGGTTAAAGGTGTTGTTATTTTCGCTTTTAACGTCCATGATTTTTTATCAGAACGGCTGTCGCTAACGACTAAAGGAGCATCATAGCTTGGTTGGTTCACTCTAATTTCATTACCATCCAATGCTTTCGTTCCGAAGTTCATTGTACTTGGAACGGAAGAAAACTCTAGAACTCCTTTGTAGTAAAATCGGACAGTAGAATGTTCACCATACTTCACTTTAACAACGCTTGAAAGTGGTTGTTCATCACTATCAATAATGACTTTACTTAGTACATATCCTTTAATTGTCTTTGCAATAAACGTAGTTTCTTCACCAATAACGCCCTGTTTTAGTTGTTCTTGCGCAAGTTCAGTTTCTGTTTCCTCTTCTAAATACTGCACAGCGATATCTGCAACTCTTGGTTTTATTGTGAATATTTTCACTTCTCCAGAGCTAGCTCTAACAGTGGTTTTATCTGCCGATTTCCCGCTAAGTGTATAGGCTTGCTTGACTTCTAAAACGTTTGCTAATGGTGGTGTAGTAATTGTAGAAACAACATCATACGTTAGTGTGTAGTCAACACCTGATTTTAAATCCCCTAAATTGACCTTTAATTTACCACTATTATCAACAATAGCTGCCTTAGCTTCCAAATGCTGCCCATTCAGTTTTACGCTGTCTAAATCAACAGTGACATTTTTAGGGAATACTTCTGTCGTTTCATACAGTACATCCGTTAAATCTGATGGTGCTGTCGCAGTATTTTTAAAGGTTGATGTAAATGTTACCTTTCCACCTTCTGAAATTTCTGGTAAAGAAATAGCTAAACTTGTTTCCAAAATTGGCTTTACTTGATAATAAAAAATCACTTCTGAGGTCTCACCGTATTCGATTGAAACTGGATCAGTCAGTGGTTTTTGTTCAACACCATCAATCATGATTTTACTTAATAGATAGCCTGTAAAAACTTTGGATGGAATACTGTCTGAGCTACCAATCAAGCCTTCCTTTGACAGTTCATCTCCTAGCGGTGTAGTTGTTCCTTCTATTAAATAACGTATATTGATTGCTGATACTTTAGAGACGATCGTTGCTGTCGCTTGTGGTAGATCAGCTATCGGCATCGAATAATCTTTAAAATCAGTTTCAACACCTGATTTGCCTATTACTTCACTCGGAGTTATAACCAAGCTCTCTCCAATTAAAGAGTCAGAATCAATAATTTTTCCAGTAAATTGAGCTTGTAATGAACCATCTGCAAGAATGTCATCGTCAAAAGTAAAATCTAACGTCTTTCCAATAGAATTGAACATTCCTTTAACTACTTTATTCCCATCAGTAATTGAAATATCCTTCAGTGATGTAGGATCAATGATTGTGGTATCAATTGGGATTGAAGCTTTGTTGCCAAATAGTTTCGAATACGGCGTCTGCATTGCTAAATTCATGTTGTAGGTAAATTCTCCGCCAATTGCTATCTTATTGCTAACTTTATTATTGACCTTGATTGACGATGTCCCATTAAGCTTTGGTTCAGGATAGTCAAACGAGTAGACGATTGTTTTAATATCAGTCTTACGTTTCTCAGCATCTTCCATGTATATCTTCACTGTATGATCAGCTGTCGGTTTAAACGTTAAAGGAATCTCAAAAAGTTCTATGCTTCCCATATCATTTTCTGAATCGTAATGAACATGAAGTGAATGTTCTTCTCCATCATCGATTGTATATTTGATCGCTCCAGTAATGGTTTCATAAGTTCTCCAAGTTCCTCTAAGGATTGCATTAGCTTCCCCATCTTTTGCTACAGCATATTTTCGATCCTCATCAATTAGGTTCAAAAGCGGATAAATATCCTTGATCTCTGAACCATATATCCATGCCGTATTTCTTGTGTCTCCAACTGCTAGATCTTGAGGATTCCACTTCATACTTATGGTTGTATCGGAACCACCTTCAACATTCGTTTTGGGCTCATCATTAATAGGCGTATCTTTGACTATTCCCTTATCTTCTTGTCCTTTAGAAAACAAATCGCTTGGATCATCAAATCCTTTCATAAAAACAGAACTGTCTCGGCTGCCCATTCCATACGTACCAATAAATGGTTCTGCCCAAACTGCCCAACTATCCGCTCCATATCTATCAAAGGTTGGATAAATTTCTGCTCGATAGATTCCTTCGCCATCAACAGCGTAAACACCCAAATTTTTCCCTAAATATTTGACTGTACCAGGGATACCAGAACCATTCGGAGTATTATTGATATTATAGTTAGTAAATTTCACTTCTGGTGTATAATTATACCCAACCATCAATTTAGGAATCACCTTATCACCGATATTTTTAATATCAAAGCTTACTCTTACTCGTCCATCTTTTGAAGGAAAATAAGATTGGTCAACTTGAACACGATAAGAATCACCTTGTCTATCTTTAATAGTCACTTCATATACATATTTTAATGCAGTCATCGTAAAACCATTGACTAAATTAACTCTGGATACCTCCTTTGTATAGACCTTAAATGTTGTACGATCTATTGTCGGCTCCTCTGGTGATAGGTCGTACTTCGTAATTTTTCCCATCGAAGCTTCTTGAATTGTACTAACATCGTCCTCTACAGCAAAAACTAATCCTAAAGATTTTAAATTAAGATTCCAAGCAGGTCTTACAGCCCCACTTTGCCCTAAGTCAACGTTTCTTCCTAAAGATGCTCGTTTGTATGGTATTCCTAAATTTAATCCAACACTTTTAGGCAAAAACTCTATGAATGGTATATCCACTCTCCTTCTAAGAAAATAGGTATCTTCCGAGGGATAAGCAGTAGCTCTTTTAACTCCACCAGGAGAAAAACCTGTAGCAACCGTTGCTAGCGCCTTGTTCTTGTCACCAACTATGATATTTTTATCTGGATTATTGAGCCACGAAGTGATATCTGTTCTAACAGGATCTGCGACTTTTTGCCATCCTGTTTTCGGATTACCGTCCCAATCTGGCCATGTTGGAACTTCAGCTTTAGCAGTATGCGAACCTAGTATCATCCCTGAAAGGACGATTAAGCTACTTAAAAAACATATCTTTTTATTTTTCATCTTTTTCCTCCTTTCTTGCTAGTCTTTTGTATTTCAAAGTAAAACACATTTATTTCGATTTTTTCTTGTATAGTCTCAATAAAACTAGATAATTGTTGGGCTATATCAATGAAAAAAGGAAATCAATTTTATTTTCAAAACTCGCACTTATGTATTTCATAAATCAACTGCTAGAACATATTTTGCCTAAACTTTGTTACCATCAACAAACATATACCCTTTCGAACGAATTGTTTTAATATAACTTGGTTGAGCTGGATCTATTTCTAATTTCTTGCGCAAAAGGAAAATCAAATTACTAATTCGATATTGTTTCGTCCCTTTTTTCTCGTTACTAAAATCATTTTGCCAAACATTCTTATAAAGTTCTTCATACGTGACTGCTTTTCCAATGTGTTCTAATAAGAATCTGATCGTTTGAAATTCCAATCTAGTAAGACTAATCTCTTTTCCTGCCAAAATAATACTTAAATTATTTTGAACCAACTCCAGATGCCTATTATTTGCATTCTCTTGTCCGTTAGTCACTGTTTCGTCTAAATTTTCACGTTCATCTTTTATTCTATTTAATATATTTGAAAATTGAAGAATCGCTTCTTCTTGTTCTTCTTCACCAGATACTCCATCAGCCCCTAATTGAAGATATACAATCTTATTGGTTTGAGATATTCTTTTACACATGATCCAAATCAATGATTTAAAATTACGTCTAAGTTCTAGAATTAATTCACAAGTCTCTTTTAAATCTACAGCTGTCGACTCTTCAATTATCAGCGCATCCATTTTTAAAGCTTCCTTAAAAATATCTTCCATTTTTAACGAATATAAGCGATACGTCTTCGTATTTAAGTTTCCAGAATATGTATTAGCTTTTTGTTCTTTTTCTTGTATGATTCCTATGTTGTACATATCATTTTCCTTTCTATTTTTAGTTTCCCTTACCCAAACTCCTTTGTTTTCATTACATAATTATATCTTTTTAATTTAAATAATAATTACAAAAAATACTTATTTTTCCGTTTTTTTTGAAATTTAACATCACGATAATTAGATAAGCTATTATTCATTCTGTATCCTATTCTAGTTATATCACTTACAAAAAAAGTGACTGTGATAACGCTAAGAGCATTATCACAGTCACATAAAATTCGAATACACGATAAAAAAATTAATTAGAATCAATCTAACTTCAATCACATTCGCCTATTAGCATTTTAGACCTTCAATACTAATCATGTCTAAATTTTTTTAGATATATTTAGACCCACTGTTTTTTACAACGAACTACTCGATACCTATCTTACCAAAATCATTGTTTTTATAGTCCCAACTATAAAATGGGGGTGCATCGTCAAATAGTTTAGGTTCAATATACACTGTTAACCAACGATCTAATCCTTTAGAAAGATTGATTGATTCAATTGGAGTCTTCATTCTATCAGAAGCAAGATGATTCGATTTTGTTGCTGTTAGTTGATAACCTGCATAGGAATAGAACTCAGGTATCTTGATACTAACGTTGTAAGGATCATTCATATCAGCTGCTTTGATTTTAACAAGCTTGAACGTCTGATTCGTATTGCTCAGATACGAAGGAATCGTCACCTGATATTGATCGAGATTATTTTTGACATCTGCAAACCCAATTGACGGTGAAACTAAATCTAAACGACTATTGAGCACTTCCTGTTTGATATACAGATTTAATATATATTCTGATATAGGAATGCCAGGCACTTTAGTCATAACCTTATTTGTACTCACTAAATTAGTACTAGTATTAGCAACGTAAGCAATATTTGGAATATCAATCCCAACTGTTGTATCACCAGTGTCTTTCACTTTTACTTTAAAGGTTATGACCGCTGGCTTATCTTTGGTAATTGCTCCATCAACACCACCGGGAGATTCAATTTTCATTCCGCCTAAAAACATCTGACTAGTGCCATTTACGTCAGCAACTTTATTCCCATTTAATAAAGTTGAATTAGGTACATACTCTAAGTAATTAGATAGAGAATCTATCAAGGTATTGTGTAAAGACATAATATTCCCTGTATTGGAAACTTTAATTGTATATTCATATTCTTCTCCATAGACCGCTGTCTCTGGACCTTGCTTAATTGCAAATAACTCAACATTAAATGAAGGGAAATTCAGTGATGCAAAGTCCCTAACATGTGATTGAGTTCCGCCCATCGCAGGTAATTTATCACCTATCTTGTCAGTATAAGTTACAAGGCCAGTTGAAAAATCGACTATAGCACCTGTATCATTCTTGTCTGCAAGTAATAATCGGCCATCTTCCATAAAAGCAATAGCTGGACTATGCTGTAATCCAGGTACAGGTAAGATATCTACTATATCCCCATTATTGCTATCTATTTTTAACACTGTTGTAGAAGATAATTTTGCCTCAGAAATAGTGGCATATAAATAATCATCTGCATCACCTACGATATCTCCCATACTATTCAACTTACTGACAGGTAAAGGTGTATCTGTTTTATTGGTCAATGGAACCTTTTTTTCCAGCATATGATAATTTATATCATAAATATAGAGTTCATTTTTTTTGTTACTTAACTGATCTGATGTAGTAACATATTTTCCAGTTGTAAGAAAAGTACCTGACCGAGCACTTCCAGTCAAACTAGGATCATCCCAAGTTTCTTGAATAATCCCGTCCCAATCCACATGATACATTTTAATCCCTGTATTTTCTTTAAAATAGAATCCATCTTCTCTAACACCTAGATTATTAGCATTTTTTATAACAGCTATTTTACCAGCCTTCGTAGTTATTTTTTTGAAATATTTTGCTATTTGGTCGTATCCATTTATGTCATAAGCATAAATAGCGGTGAAGTCCTGTTCATCGGGAGATGTTAATCCGTACACATAATTTGTACTCTTAGGAATCGTTGCAACCTCTTCCGATCCATATACCTTTGTAGATGTAAAAAAACTGACTAGAAACAAAGCACTGAAGAATACAAATGCCTTGGCGATTGTCAAAAATATATTTTTTCCCAAAATGATTGTCCTCCTTTCCTATAAATTTTGTAATTTAGTATCTATCTTCTGCAATACACCTGTGTTCGGGATACTTCCATCCCACCAAGCTTCTCTATATTGCTTCTTCCCCGCAATAATCGTTTCGCTTTTAACATGAATCTGCATAACCGCACCAGTATAAGCTTCATCTACATTATCTGCTAAAGTTACTTGGGTAAATAAAGGAGACGTGGTTTGGTCTTTCCCAACTTTTCCTAGATAGTAATAATATCCATCTTCACCTAATAACCAGTCTTCTCCCAAATCAATGCTCACTTCTTTTCCAATATTACCAGTTAACAACGTTCCATCTGCTGATTGAATTTCTGGAGTCACCAAAACTCTTACATAAAATGGTGTTGTACTTGTATTGTTTATCGCTACTTTTTTAGGATAGCTCATTCCCGGCTTCATTGGATTATCATTGGTTGGCGGCACAAAGTCTTCTTTAATCGTTCCTTTCAAGTCACTTACTTGAAAGTCGTTTACAACATGATCGGCTGAAATTAGTGAGGCATATACCACTTTGGCTCCCCATATTCCAAGTATGAGTATAGAAACGAAGAATGAGTAAAAAAGACATGTCACTTTCAATGATTTTTTCTGCTGTTTATTTTCCATTTTTTCGTCCTCCTCATTTTAGTTGGTCAACTAATAATGGGTAAACCTTACCTTTCTGGTCTAATTGCCATTCATTTATCAGCGGTTGTGTTAAATCATGTGCGTCCATATAAACTTTTAGTTTATAAAGTGCTCCTTTGTATTGATTAGATAGTGTATCAGATAAAGTTACACTATCCAGCAATGGTTCGCTTAATTCTCCAGATTTTAATGGACTCAAATAATAAAAGTAGCCATTCTCATAGACCCACTTTTTTCCTGTTTCATTTGGTATTGTTGCTTCAAATGTTTTGGAAAAATTTAGATCCAAGTATTTTAAAGCTGATTTTTCTCTTTCAGAACTATTATATTCATACATGCCCGTTTTGTTTAATGGATCTGAAATTAGCGCTGAATCTGTAACATAATTTTCCCCGATACTTGTATACGTGCCATGATTTTTAGCTGCTATTTCCCAAGTATCCGTATTTGCTTCATCTAGACTCGGCTGAATTGCTGTAGCAACTGTTTTTAAATTGCCATTTCCAGTTTGGTCGGTCACGTCTATTTGGAAACTTGCTAAAAATTCGTAAAGAGAGACACGAACAAACGCAGTAGCAGGTCCGACATTTTTGATACGTACTTCTTTTGTTGTTGTACTGCCTGGTTGCCATTCTTTATTTGGAGTAAATATCTCATCGATTTCTGCTACAAGCTTAGTTCCTTCAAAAGAGTTTTTGCGATTGTCCGATGATTCAAACCAAGCATATGTTTCACTCAAGGCAGTTACACTCACAATAAATCCAAGTGTAAATAGCGTAACGAACCATTTGTTTTTTAATAAATAGTTTATTTTTTTATATCTTAACTTTTTTTTCGTCTCCATCATCTTCTTTCTAAGCATCCGCCACTTTTTATTCATTTCCTTTTCGTTTTGCTTTTCCAATCAGCAAAACGAGTAGAATAATAAACAACCCTAAACAAAGAAAAATCATCCCTTGCTTCATGGCCTCCCCTGTTGAAGGAAATAATCCGTGTCGTTTTGGAGTTAGTGAATCTGTTGTCGAATCGGAGGGTGGTTCTGCCGTTGTCACAGCATAAAAAGTCCAAATATTATCCATTACATTTTTAACAGCAAAATCTTGATTTGTATATTCTCCTGATAAAGAAAAGTCCACTTCCAAAGCTCGGCTATCTCCTGCTTGGAAGACGCCTAGGTCTAGTGGTGTACGTTGTAAATCTAGCTTGCTACTCACTCCTGAAATCGGTCCATGATACACCTGCTTATTTTGGTAGGTTAATGTCATTTGGATTGATTTTGATAAATCAAGATTTCCTGACACTTCAGGAGGTGAAATAAGCATTGTAAGTCTATACGGAATTCCTTTTTCCATATTGACCATCGAAATGGTCGTATGCCATTTTTTACCAGGCATGACCGCTTTGACTTCCATTAAGTATTCGCCATTTTTCTTAGCAACGATTCCTTGATCATCGCCAACAACCATTCCTTTTGGAAGTTCCTGTGCCAAAGCCTGATTGGGTGGATATCCTACGACTATCAATCCAAAAAACAAGAGAGAAAAAATTTGTATCCATTTTTTATGAGTCATTCTTTGCCTCCTTTCTAATTTAAAAGCGGAATGAGCTCATTTAGTCTCATCTGAAAAAATAGGAACATTAAGTGCGGTGCTTTTTATCCTAATCACGTTTTCTCTTTTCCCGTGAAACTAGCCCATAGAGCTAGAGAAAATAGTCAGTAATCAATTTACTTCACTTTTCACTTTTCATTTTTCAAAACAAAAGCAGGTTAGTGGTTGATGATTGGATGCATCACTCACTAACCAGCTAGTATTAATGTACTTATTGAATTACTTCTATTTTAAAATTTTATTTTTCATTTCACCTTTTATTTGTATAAACCTTCTAAAGCAGTTTTTAAATCAGCATTTGTATCTTTTACCCATTGATCACTATTCACGGCTTCTTTTGCTGCTTGAATAGATGTAGAATTAACAACTAAGTCAAATTGTACTTTACTATAGCTATTATCTGCACCATTTCCTAAAGTAACTGAGTCTAATAATTGTGGTGTTTGCGTTTGCGATGCTACAATTCCTACATAATAAAAATAGCCATCATTCTCATTATAGTACCATTTACCCGCTGTTGGAGTTGCTGATAAATTAACAAAATCTAATGTAATCTGTTTCCCTGTATCTGAACCAGCCAAAACTGTAGCATTACCATCGGCATCAATTGTTAAAGTTGGGTTGTACATGGGTTTTGTCCAGTCCATATTCACTGGTGTTGCTGCTAGATCAACATATTTAAATTCTGGTGTTGAAGGAGTAATGCTTCCATCTTCTGCACGGCTATATGAACCTGCTTTTGCGTAGTATTGTTCTGTCCCATTATCCCAATAAGAGACATAACGGTATGTTGATCCTGTATTTGTTGTCACTACTTGTTCTTTTGCTTTCAATGTATACGTTCCAGCATAATCACCGGTAGCAACAGTCATTTTAGTATCTACTACTTTAGCATCTTGCCACGTTCCTTCTGTTTTACTCAAAGGAAATAGATAAACTTGATCTTTTGTTTTTCCATCTAAATTTGTTACATCATTACTTGTTTTTGAAGAAGCATCTGTTAGTTTTGTTAAAACTTCATTAAAAGATACACGAATCATTGAATCATAATCACCTGAGTTTAAAATGGCTACGTCCTTATTCACTTTTTGTCCAGGTTTCCAATCAGTTGGTGGTGTAAATGTTTCGACTACTTCTACGTCACTACCAGCAATACTTCCTTCAAAATGGTTTTTTGCGCTATCTTGGCTGGTAAACCAAGCAAAAGTTCCTGCTAAAGCAGCCATCGCTGCTAGTGTTGTAGCAGCTACAACCCATTTTTTCTTATTCTTATTTTGTTTCATTGGTGTTTCCTCCTAGTGTGTGTTTTATTTATATTAACCTTAGATAAGGTAATATCCGTTTTAGGTTTTGCTTTTCGTTTTTTCTGATTATGAGTTTTTCCAGATCCGTTTAGAATATAAATTCGAGTGACCCATATAAAACCAATAATGCTAATCATAAAAATTAATGAAATGAACCAATTTTCTTTTACAAAAGCTAAAATGCCGCCGATTTTCGGTACACGAATTGTTACTTTGCCAACTAGTGCTTTAGCACTGATGGGCATATCATCTGATTTATTCGCATCTCCCCGAGTAGTGAAAAAGATGCCTTTTTCTTCACCTAAGTGATCTTCTATTTTCGCCACTCTATGTGTTAGAAAATTAGTACTTTTATTCGTTGGATTCGTTGATGGACGATAAGTGATTACGTCCCCAACTTTTACTTGATTATCTGGAACTTCTTTGATGATCAACATGTCGCCCGCTCGAAATCCACCATTTTTTAATGTATTGTCTGGCGAGACCATTGAGTTCGTTAAAACGCCAAACATTCGATAACCGTTTAATGCTTTATCTTGTTGCTGCATCATCGCCATTAAGCTGGAACCTACCAATAGACTCAGCATTAAAACATAGAAAATAAAATTCCAAATAAAGAGAAATACTCTGTGTCCTTTTGAAGTTGAAATTGGAGATTTTTTTTTCTTTTTTCGATTTACCACACCATTTTTAGTGGGTGATCCAGACCTTCTTACTTTACTTTTAGCTTTACGAGTATGATCAGAGTTAGTCTTTCCCGCTTTCTTTTTTTTTGCAGAACCTTTTACTTTTTCTTTACTCATCATTTCATCCTCTATCGTTTTTTTACTAGCTTTATATTTAATAGATTTATATACTAACGGTCAGCTTGTTTCTGGTATGCCAACATATTAATTAGAATTTTATGCATTTTTTGTATTTACTAACATATATCCTTTTGAGCGGACCGTTTTGATATAGTTAGGATGTCCAGTGTCTATTTCCATCTTCTTCCGTAAATGAAAGATTAGGTTGCTGATTCGATATTGCTTATTCTCTAATTGTGTATCGGCATATTTATCTTGCCAAACAGTTGTAAAGATTTCTTCATAGGTCACGGCTTTCCCTCTGTTTTCTAGTAAAAGCGCGATTGTTTGAAATTCAAGTTGGGTTAAACTAATTTCTTTTCCTTCCACAACAATACTTAGGTTACTCGGGATGAGTTTTAGCTGCCTTTGGAATGACTCTTGTCCAGCATATGAAAATGTTTTATTTTCCGTTTTTTGTTCATTCGTAAATCTGCTTAATATATTGGAAAATTGTAATAAAAATTCTTCTTTCTCTGTTTCTGTATCTACTACACCATCTGCACCTAACTGAAGATAAACAATTTTACTTGTTTTAGTCACTGCTTTGGATACCACCCAAATCAAGGATTTAGCATTACGTCTAAGTTCTAAAATTAACTCACAGGTATTTTTTAGCCCAACTAATGGAGACTCTTCTATTATTAAGGCATCCATTTGTGAAGCTTTGGTGCATATTTCAGCCTTTGTTAAAGAATATAATCGATACCTTGTTTTGCTAAACTGCTCAGTATATGTACTGTTCTTTAATTCTTCTACTGGTATAATCCCTATGTTGTACATATTATTTTCCTTTCTTTTTAAGAAATAATAAAATGACTCTGTCAAATAATTTCAAAAATAAAATAAAAAAATGTTTTTTGTTTCAAAACAGATATTCATTTCTCCTAAATTATATCTTTTGATTTTTAATAAAAATTACAAAAATTACTATTTTTCCCGTTTTTTTTGAAAAATAGTTGAAATATACTTGAATTACAGTGTTTACCTTTTAACTAATTCAGTTTTTTATGTTATATTTCCATAATAATAAAAATAAAAAAATCGTTTTTTTAATACAAAAGGAATGTATGATAGTATGAATAAAAAATTTATGAAAAAAAATGAAGCCAATAAATTTGAGCTTCTAAAAAAACTTCTATATAGTAAACAAGGTCTTGGCATTCAAGAAATCATCACCGATAGTCAAGAATCTAAAAGTACTATCTATCGCTATATTAAACAGTTAAATGAAGATCTAAGCCTTCTATTCACTAAAACACCCATCCAGATACAGCAAAAAAACACAACATTTTATGTTGTGCTACCTGATTTGTTAAACATTGCTTTTGTGCTTGATAAAGTGAGACTTAGCTATATCTATATTTCGTCCGAAATTTTGATTTTTGCGGCGGCGGCTAACAAAAATCATGCTTCTTTAGAGTCACTTGCTCAAAGCATTAACTTGAGCCCCTCATATACATACAAAAGTTTGAATACAATCAATCAGCAACTTAGTTACTTCAGAGTAAAAATTGCTTTTGGCGATTTTTCTCGCAAATCTAATGTTTATGGGGCTGAGGCTGATATTCGCTTTTTTCTTTTTTACATGTATTGGAATACAAATAAAGGGATCGTCTGGCCATTCAACAAATCCCCAGATTATTTCAAGCAGTTGCCTTTGCCAATCAACACGATATTAGCCCCATCTCAACATACACGACTACGTTACCATCAAAATATTACTTACTGGAGAAGCTTATATTTACAAGAAAAAATCTCGATTACAGAGGAATTTTTGTCTTACTTAATTATTTTAGAAACAGAAAATCCGACAACATTTACTATTGACTTCAACAATACACTGACCTTGGAAGAACTAAAAAATGAACAAGTTTATTTTGGTTTTTTAAGCCGTTTTTTTATTTCTGATATTGATACAAAAAAGACCAAACAAAAAACAGCTCAACGATTGATCAATTCACAACTAGCTTTAACTAAAAGCTGTACTGATTTACTAGAGTTAATACAAGTAAAATATGATTTAGTCATGAATTCAGAAGAATATCTTCTCTATTACTACAATTTAATGATTGCTTTACTTTATGTGCACTACATCAACGTTGATTATCATTCTACTTTAGAGAATGAGGATCGACTTACTTTCCTAGATAATGATGGGCAGAATTTTTCAAAAATTGAAAAAGAAATTGATAATCTAATAGTACAATTTTCTATAACCGATTCATTCTTAAAAAAAATAACTAATAAAGGATTAGTTACTTATATGACCAATTTGCTTTATTGCATAATAGATAGTGCTCGAAATATAGAACCGTTGTATATTTTTTGCCAATACTCAAAAAATTTTTATATTGGAGATAAGATCAAAAAATACTTATTAACTACCTTGGGAACGCGAGTCATTCATTTTACTTCAGATATTCAGCAAGCAAACTTAGTCATTTCTGACAGTTATGAAGGGGATATTAGTAATCAAGACTTTTTCTTCTTTGATGATCCTTTCAATTCGGCTACTTGGGAAGCTCTATCTCTATTCGTAAGCACAAGAATTCAGACTGGCTACTTCTAAATGAACATTGATTGAATTTTTTTTAACTACTCGTTGGTCATATTGATTGATGATTTCCTTTTTTATTCCATCAACAGCGCTATTAAAATCCACGAGGTCGGAGAAGGAACTGACGAATAGTTCTTTGGTTTGCTTTGGTGTGTCAGGTAAATATACATCTGTAATCAAAATATCAGGATTATTTCGAAACCCATCTACTAATTGAATTCTATCTCCAAAAATCAACCTCAATTTATTGGAAATAATACCTTCTATAAATAATTTTGAATTTTGGATCATCACTTTGACTGTTTTATATGTATACTGTTGAAGCTTGCTCAAAAGAGCATAAACGATTAAATACAGGTAATTTACAAAGGCTTCTTCATTCGTATTTCTTTTTAATTGACTCCATAAATATTGATATTTAGGTTCTTCAATCAGTTCAGCCACGATTTGCTTTACCTGCTCAAAAATTTTACCTTCAAATGAATCACGGTAATAAAAATTGACTGGATCATAAACATAATAAAATATGCGCGAATCGATATAAAATTCAGATAATACTAGATGCATTTTATCTATTTCTTGCCTGATTTGTAAAAATAGTTTTTTATCGGTCGTATCAATTTCTGAAAAAAAAGTCGTAATGATTGTTTCTGTTAATAAATTACTTTGTTTAATAAAAGAAAAGTTCTGTTCACTAAAATATGCTTCATAATTGTCGTAGTCGATTGTTTCATCACTTAAATCTTCTATGTATAAAAACAATTGTATGAAAGCTAACTCACTCCAAACTTGCTCCAATGTTCTATTTTTCTTTGATAAAAAATAACCAAATAATCCACTTAAATATTTGTAGTCTGAATGATAATCCATATTAAGCTGTTTTGTTAGTTGAGTCATTATATTATTTTCACAATAGTGTCTTTGCGAAGAACGAACGTTACTGATATAAACAAGCAGGCAAATTTTTCGTTGTTTGATTTTGTTGTTAGCTTGCCAAGTGTTGATTTGCTTATAAATATACGTTTCAATTTCACGATATTCTTGTAAGCTAAATTCCCATTCACTTGATGATTGAGAGAAAAACTGGTAAAAGAAGTTTCTGATCTTCATTTCATCTCCATGAATTTGGTTTTCACGGGATAACCTTAAACCAAACTGTTTTAAGATAGTAACTAGCCGTTGCCGATAGCGAGAAAATGTTGGAGGACTTATATATTCTAACTCACAAAATTTTTTAACATCTACTTTTTCATATAAAAAAATATTACGGATCATTTTATAAAGGACAGATTTTTTTACATACCCTGATGAGATTCTCATCAAGTCTAGGTTTTCTGCATAAATTCCTCTAATTGATTTATTGGAATGAATAATCTGAAACTGAGGTTCTTGGAAATCACGATCTTGTTCGAACCTTCTGATTATTTGTAATACTGTTTTCTCTGAAAGATTAGTATCATCAGAAATTTGTTTTATCGTGACTACCTTTTTTTTATTATCTATATAACTTAAAATTTTTAATTGCCTATCATATGTTTCATCCAAAAAAGCTCTCATTATTCCCTCCTAAAAATAAAAAAAGTACTCTATTTCAATAAATATATCCTTTATTCCTCGTTTTTCATTTCTTTTTTTACTCTTTTTTCAGCAAAAAAAGAAATAATTCGATTAGATTAAAACTATTATGCAGTAATTCACATATTTTTTATTATTTTTTTTTAGAAATTTTCGTCCCAAAAAAAGATATTAAAATCCAAAAATCTATTTTAGATTTTTTTCTGGAAAATAGAATATCAAAAAAGAGTAAAAGATAAATCACTCCTTGATTTATCTTTTACTCTTTGACTATTTCATATAACACGATACATATTTTTCAATACAAAGTTTAGATTTATTAATTCTAAACTTTTTAAGGATAAACAATCTATATATTCTTATCTAAACATCGTTTGTGCAGCTTTAGCTAACACTTTCGGATCACGATTATATGGCGTAACCGGAATAATCTCCTTATCAATATCAAATAACGTATAAACAGCAATTCTCGCCGCACGTACTGAATATTCTTCCGTGAAGACCATATCTTTCGGAATTTCCACAAATTGACTGACCATTGCAAAGTTCGTGCTGCCCTCTGGAACCACTTGGGGACGATCCGTCATTTTACGTGGTTGGAATTGTGCATCAATGTATGGCATGTAGGCAGGAATCACATTCACCACATCTTTAACGATTTCATCCCAATCTGCTTGCCACCCCATTTGGCAAATCCATTCGTACAAAATTTCTTCCCCAGTACAATCACGCATTGGTTTTTTCACATAATCGCCGACTTTATCTGTGTAAATGCCGTATCCCCAGAAAATTGTCGTATCAGGATCTTGGTTTTTAAAATGAGGTTGCGCCGCCACAACGGTACTCATTAACCAACTTGAATCTTTCAACGTCATCAAAGCACCTGATCCAGGAATGTTGCCGGAAAATTCTTCGATTCGTTTTAATAGTTTGTCACCACGACATGTTACAGTAAAGCTTTCCCAATTGGTCTCAGCTTCATTGCCAAAGAATGGTTCTGGATTTCCTAATCCTACTTTTTTCTTCGCAATATTACGCCACAGGCGGGCAGAGCGAGATTCTTCGGTAACTACCGGTGCTGGAGTGCTCCAATCACCTTCTGTAGAACTATCTGTCATCGTTCCGTTAGTCATGATCACAACGTCTTCTTCATTCAGCTCGATTGTTTCGCCATTACCAAGTTTCAACGCAGTAACCGTGATTTCAGAACCTGGTTTGAATTCTAAATCGACTACATCTTCATTCAAGGTAAAATCGACCCCATGTTTTTCTAAAAATGATTTCAAAGGTAAAATCACACTATCGTATTGATTTAGCGGTGTACGAGTAACGCCTTCTAATGTGTCGATTCGAGAAAATTCTAAAATCATTCGATTCATATAACGACGTAATTCAAAAGCACTGCTCCATTTTTGGAAAGCGAATGTTGTTTGCCACATATACCAGAAATTTGTTTCAAAGAAATGTGGTCCAAACCATTCTTCAATTGTTACACCATCTAAACTTTCTTCTGAAGCAGCTAATAATTTTGTCATCGCTAAGCGGTCTTCATTATCAAAGCCCATTGTATGAGCATCAAGGATTTCTTGATCTTTTGTCACTAAACGTGCTTGCGCATGTGTTGGATGTAAATGGTCAAAATTTAAAATTTCATCCGTCACACTGTGATCAGGCCATTCTAATGATGGAATGCTGCTAAATAATTCCCAGAAGTTTTCGTACGTTTCTTCATTTAACATCCGCCCACCACGAGCGACAAAGCCTTTTTCATTGGTCCCGATCCCATCATTGCTTCCGCCGAGAATTTTCATGCCTTCGATCACATGGATATTCTTTCCACTGAAGTTCGCATCGCGAATCAAGTAGGCTGCTGCAGCCATTGTGGCAATTCCCCCACCGATTAAGTAGACCTGTTTATCTCCATAATAACGACTATTGATTTCTTCTTCGATTTCAGCAACTTTTTCTACTTTCTTTTCGCTGGATACTTTTTTCGCTAGAAAGGCCGCACCTAAGGCACCTGCTGCTGCTAATCCAATATGTCTTTTTTTCATGAGAATCCCCCCGATTCAATTTATGAACCAAGCGTACAATGATTTCTTATAAATGTCTTGTGATAGCCTTTCCATTCCGTCTTCTTTTTAGACACAATGGACAATTTGTCACAATAGTTCATTTTCTTGCGCGTAGAGACGATAAGAGAAAAACTCAGTATCTTTCGCTAATCGGAATAGCTGTGTTGCAATTTCAAGCGGTGATTCTTTGTAACCACCCAGAATCCAGTCAATCAAGACACCGCTACAGCCATATGAAAAGAAGCGTGCATAGAAGACTTTATCTTCTGGAAGCAATTGGTTTTCTTTGTCCATTTGGTCAAATAGATTGATAAACAATTTATTAGTGATCGTTGAAAAACACGTTCTTAAAATATCGGAATCAGAACTAACGGTATTATAATAGAAATCATTTTTAGATTGAATCGCTTTTAGCATTTTTAACGCCTGTTCTTCCCAGTTGTCGATTGAAACATCTGGTGAATCTAAATAAATCAATGCATCATGAGTGTAAATCCAACGTAATAAATCTTGTTTGTCCGTAAAATGATAATAGAACGTTTGACGATTTAGCCCAACTTCTTTCGTGATATCTTGGACGCTAATTTTACTGAATAATTTTCGATCGCATAATTCGATCAACGCAGCCGAAATAGCTTTTTTCGTAATTTGTGATTCGCTCATGTTATTTTCCTCGCTTTTTCTAGATAGGTTCATCATACCAAAAAATGAGTGGAAAATATAAGGTTTTGAGGGAATTTTAACGGAAAGTAAAAAAAGGCATAGCCTCGCTATACCTCTTTAAAACTGATTCATTGCTATATGATTTTACAATTTACTTTCAGTCACAGGATCTTTCACTAAATTAGAGCCCCACAAACCAGCCAGAGAAGTGATGACCATACCTAAAACCATTGCAACAAAGCCCCAAATAGACGCTTTAGCTACTGTGTTTGACGTATCTTCTGCTGTTTGTCTCGCTTCTTTGATATTTTTATCTAAGTCTTCTTTGGCATCTTCCAAACTTGTTTTTGCATTTTCGATTTGTGTTTGTGTTTCTTTAGATGCCTTTTGTAATTCATTGTAGATATTATTGGTTGCTTGTTCTGCTTCTTCTTGCGATAAATCTGTATTTTTTGCTACTGCATTCGCGATTGCTGGGCGATCGATTGAATCACCGATTTTTTTTGCTTTTGCTTCTAATGAATCTGCAGTATCTTTGAAGATTTTATCCGAGTTATCAGGATTTTTGACGATTTCTTTTCCAGCATTCGTGATTTCATCTGTGGCTTCTTTCATTTGATCTGTTAGATAGTCTGGTTGTAATTCTTTCACATCAGTATCCGATAATACTTTTTTTACTTGTCCTTGAAGCTCTGTTGTATCTACTGATTGAACTCCATCTGTAACTTTATCAAATCCTTTACTGATCACATCAGATGTGCCTGAAGCTACAGTTTCCACAGTGTTGCCAGTCGCTGAAGCAATATTCCCAAATAACGAACCGATCGCTGAAAATGCACCGATTGCTGTATATGAAAGTACAGCTAATAGCACCAAGACACTTGTTGCCCACGTTAGAAAACCATGAACTAAGCCCACTCTGCGCGCTGCTACTCCTGCAATAAATCCACTACAAAATAATGAAAGAACAAATGTCACCACTGTCCAAATAATAAGTCCCATTCCCACACCGTCCAACGGATTATCCGATGTTGGTTTAACGATCCCAAAACCAATGGCTGAACCGATCAAACTTAAAGTAAAGAAAATTGCAAAGAAGGAAACTAATCCTGCTATAATTGCCCCCCAAGAGATATTTGCCCCTGCTTCATCTTGCGTTGTTAAGTATGATACAAAACCTTTTTTTCTCGTATTCTTTTCCATAATTTCCATCCTTTCGTTTATTATTTTTACTAATTGGTATACTATCAACTATAAGAGCATAAAAAATTTAGTGCAAATGATACGATTTTTTTTCTAATCAAATACTCACTTTTTTTTTAAAAGGGGCTATGATTTGCATATAAAACAAAAAAATGTTAGAGCCATACCTCGAAATGGTATAGCTCTAACATTGTATTTTTAATAGCAGAAAATTTTTACTGATTCCTATTGTTAATGAGCTAATGTAGAAAGCATCACACCAATAAAAATCAACCAATCAAATGCGATATGAATGATCGTACCCGCCCAGATTGAATTTGTTTTTAACGTCGCCCATGTAAATGGAATCCGAGTCAAACCGATCACCACTAAGCACTGAAACCAATTCCAATCATACGTCGTTAAATGTAACGAGCCAAACATCAGACTAGTCAATATAACAGAACCAATAATCGCTGTTTTTCGTTCAACTTTATAGCGTAACGCTACATGAACCAGCAAGATCAACGGAATCGTCGTAATGATTTCTTCTCCAGCAAGCATAAATAGTGTTTTTACTAGTAAGGTAAGTGCTGGTAGTAATCCTTGTCCGAATTGATTTACGATTGGATTATCAGCAGTAGGTTGACCAATGACCTCAGCTAAAAATTTTGCTAAAAGAGCCGTTACCCAACTTAAAACATAGGCAATCAATATGATTTTAACTGAGCCTTTTTTCAGCGGAGAATACAGCTTTTTAATTCCTTCCACCCCATACATCAAGTACATACCTATTAATCCTGCAACAAGAATAATACAAAAATTCAATATAAATGCCGTATTCAATAATGAGTAAAATGCACCACCCAATAACACTAATGAGACAATCGCTGGGACTAATTTTACTTTTCGATCAAATAATTCTTGCATCTTCTCCACACCCTCAAGTTTATTTTCTTTAGTATAATTTCTATCTTTGTAGTAAACAAGTGATTCGCCTAGTATACAAGCACAACACTTCTGCTGTTTAGATAATAACCACTTTTTAAGCGTTTCATTGATTTGGTCTGATATATAAGACCTGACTGAGTCCAACCTTTTGATACCTGTAAAAAAACAAGTTAAACTAACGCTAGGAGGTGCTGACGAATTGAAAAATTATGGACTGACAATTAGACAAATTCGTTTAAATAAAGGCTATCGTCAAAAAGAAGTGTACAACGAGATCATCACAAAATCCTATGCCATTGAATTTGAACAAGGAAAGCATGATATCTCACTTTTTTTATTTAGGCAGATTTTAGACCGATTAAGGGTAGATATTGATGAATTTTTTTATATTCACAATGAGTACCACCTACAGGAAGAAAACGATTATATCAACAATTTTTCTCACGCAGCCAATCGCCATGATATTCAAGCATTAGAAAAAATGTACCAAACTCAATTACACCATACTAAACCTACTGCTTTGACCCTTGTACGTCAGGCTGAACTACGTTTAAGAATTCAGTCTCTCACCTATTTTGAGCACCATAAAACGTTTGAAAATTGGCAAAGTAATCCAAAGGATATCCAAATCCTTAGTAGCTATTTGATGGATGTACAAAGTTGGACATTGCAGGAGATTCTCTTATTTAGTAACAATGCTGATATGTTTAATCAAGAACAACAAATTTTCTTTTTTAAGCTACTACTAAAATCCCTTCCTCACTACCGTTCATATGATCGAGCAGTGCCAATCTATGGTGCTCTACTCGCTAACATATTGCCGACATTGTTTCGCAAGCAAGAGTGGGCTGACATTTCACAGGCGCTAGATTGGTTGGAAGAACTTAGTAAAGAATTTATCAACAGCTTTTTTCGGATCATGTTTATCTATTACAGTGGATTGTTTGCTATTTGTCAGGGAGACGCTATCGCTGGAGAAAAAAAAGTTCATTGGGCATTGAATACACTGAAAATACTAGACCAAGCGGATATTGCCGTTGAGCTAGACGCTTTCTTTACTACCTTTAAAGGACAGGAAAACGGTTAAATTTAGTGAACGCAGATTTACACTCACAGTTTGATTGATCTCATAATAAAAACAAAGAAATAAGGATGGAACAAAAGTAACCCGCACTTTTGTTCCATCCTTATTTTCGTTCCATTATTCTTGATAATACGATTCATAGCCAAAATGTTCATAAGCTAAAGCCGTTGCGATCCGCCCTCTTGGCGTTCGCTTGATAAAACCTTTTTGAATCAAATACGGTTCGTACATATCTTCGACCGTTTCTGTCTCTTCACTGATATTAACAGCTAACGTACTTAACCCAACAGGCCCACCGCCGTATAGTTCAATCATTGTTTTTAATAATTTTTGGTCCACGTAATCTAAACCTTGATGATCAACTTGCAATAAGGTCAATGCCTGATCTGCAATCCCTCGATCAATCGTACCGTTTGATTGTACTTGGGCAAAATCACGAACACGTTTTAATAAGCGGTTCGCTATACGCGGTGTACCACGGGAACGCCGCGCAATCTCAAAGGCACCTTCTTCTACGATTTCTGTTTGGAAAATATCTGCTGAACGTAATACGATTTCCTTCAAATCTTTTGTTTCGTAATACTCCATATGAGAAATAATCCCAAATCGGTCCCGCAATGGAGCAGATAACATTCCAGCTCGAGTCGTTGCACCGATCAATGTGAATGGTGGTAGAGGAAAATGAACTGGGTGTGCTGTCGTTCCTTGGCCTACCATAATATCTACGTAGAAATCTTCCATTGCAGAATAGAGCATTTCTTCTACTACACGAGGTAAACGATGGATTTCATCGATAAATAAAACATCGCCTGGCTCTAGTTCATTTAAAATGGCCACTAAATCACCAGCTCGTTCGATCGCAGGTCCACTAGTCGTACGGATATTGACATGCATTTCATTGGCAATCACCATTGCCATAGTTGTCTTACCAAGTCCTGGAGGACCATATAAAAGAGTGTGGTCTAAAGCTTCTTCCCGATTACGCGCAGCTTCGATATAGATCGTAAGCTCTTGTTTGACTTTATCTTGACCAATATATTGTTCGAGAAATTGAGGACGCAGAGATTTTTCTAAGGACTCTTCCCCTTCGCTTGTTTGAGCGGAAAGTAGTCGTTCATCTTCTGTCATTGCTATTCCTCCTTAACGTTTCATCATAAATTTCAGTGCATTGCGTAAGTATTCGTCGGTTTTTTGTTCGCCTAATTCTTCTAATTTCGGTGTGATTCGCTTGATTTCTTTATCACTATAGCCTAACGCACTTAATGCTTCTAAGGCTTCTGTTAATGACTGATTCGCCGATTGGTTTGATGGTGTTTTCGCCATTGCTTCGACCGCTGCTTCTGATGCTTCCAACTCTCCTAGTTTTCCTTTTAAATCAAGAACCATTTGCTGCGCTGTTTTTTTGCCTACACCTGGAAATTTGGTTAAATAAGCAGCATCTTCACTTTCGATAGCATTGATCAATCCTCCGTGATCTTCTGACGCCATGATCGCTAGCCCGCTTTTAGGACCGATTCCAGAAACACTGATTAGTTTTAAAAAGAGTTGCTTTTCATCTAAATCGCCAAATCCATACAACAAATGAGCATCTTCGCGAACAACTTGATGTAGATAGATTTTGACTTGTTGATCCGTCTTACCAGAATAACGATACGGATTTCCTACAGAAATCTGATAACCAATACCATTTGTTTCTACTACAATATAATAGGGACTGATAAATGTCACTTTACCAATGATATACTCGTACATACATTCACCTTTCTCATAAACCTTGCTTATGCTTTACACGCACATATGTTTCTATTTTAGCACAAATTCAAGAAAATCAGTAGCTTGAAAAAGCGTATCTTATTAAATAAAAAAACGAGCCTGAAACATAACTAAAAAAGTTATGTTTCAGGCTCTTAGTATCCGAATAAACGATCACTTTTATCTATAGCTCATCTTATTTTTATTCAGAAATGTAAGTCCATTTATAATCATATCGTGCACCAGCTCCGTGAGCGACAACGCCTTGGACTTTTTTACTACGCATATGAGCTTCTGCTTTTTGATAAACAGGTGCAACACCCATATCGTCCATCAATAATTTTTCAGCATCTACCATATCTGTCCAACGTTTTTCTGGATCTGCAGCATTTTTACTGCCAGAATCATTTACTAATTGATCGTATTTTTCATTTGAGTAACGACCTCTGTTATAAGAACCACCAGTTAGGAACAAATCAGTAAAGCTACTTGGGTCTGCATAATCCGCTCCCCAACCGCCCATGATTACTTCAAAGTCACCATTTTTACCGCGGTCTAAACGAACTGTAAACGGTACATTGGTAACCGTTACGTCCACGCCGTCTAATGTTTCTTTGACAGCACCTTGAATATATTCCAAGATTTTTTTAGTGGAATCTGTATCATCACCGACAATGTCAAATTTAAATGAATCGATTCCTAGTTCTTTTTTGGCTTTTTCCCAATATTCTTTTGCTTTCTCTGTGTTATGAGTCAATACATTTTTATTTTCGTCAGCAAAGTCTTTATTGCCTTCTGGTGAAAATGACATCCCTGCTGGAACAAGTCCAGTTGAAGCAATCGAACCATCTCCTAAAATCCGTTCCACTAATGCGTCACGATCAATTGAATATGAGATCGCTTTTCTTAGGTTCGCATTACGATAAGGTGACTTTTCATCTCTTTGGTTAAATTCAAGATATGATGTACGCGCATCTTTTTCAATGACAAGTTCTGGGTCATCCGCCATTTGTTTTGCTAATTCCCCACTCAAGATCACATCATCGGCTTGTCCATCTTGGAATAGATTCAATGATGTCGGCGCTTCTTTCACAACTGTTACTTCGATTTTATCTAATTGAACAGCATCTTTGTCCCAATATTGCTCATTTTTTGTGTAAGACCATTCTGTATCTGTACCAGGTCCATCAAAATCAGTTAATGTAAATGGTCCATTATAAACAGATGCATCACTAGTTGTTGCATAATCTTTGCCTTTTTCTTCAACTATTTTTTTATTTTGCGGGAAAAACGATGGGAATGCTAGCAAGTAATCAAAGTACGGTGTTTCTTGTTCTAAGGTTACTTCTAGTTCATGATCGCCTGTTGCTTTGATCCCTAACTCCTCTAGTCCTTTTTTTCCAGCAGAAACATCTGCACCATTTTTAACTAATTCAAACATATAGGCGTATTCCGCAGCAGTTTTTGGATCCGCTGTACGTTGCCATCCATAAACATAGTCTTCTGCTACCACAGGATCGCCATTTGACCACTTGGCATCTTCTCTAAGCTTAAATGTATACGTTAAGCCATCGTCACTTTTCTTCGCCAATTCAACTGCTCCAGCTGGTTGTGGTTTACTTTTATCGTCTAAGCGATAGAGTCCTTCATAGACATTGTTCAATGCCGAAAAACTGATTGTATTTGTCGCTACTGATAAATCTGCACTTGGCATTTCTTGTTGAACGACTAGTTTAAAAAGCTGTTCCCCACTAGCTTTTTTATCGTCTTTGCCGCTATCGGTAGCATCAGTTTTACCACTGCCACCACCACAAGCTGCCAATACCAAAGTAGATAACATCATCACACTGATTAATTTCTTCATATTCGTCTTTTTCATCTATTTCTCCTTAATAAATAATTATTTTCTTTCTAAATTCTAATTTTATGAATGTTTTTATAATACTAGAAATTCTCCTAAATAGCAATCAATTTTATAGCCAAATAAAATAACGTTTATTCTTTTAAACAAAAAAAGCCTATCTAAACAAAAATAATCTGTTTAGATAGGCTTTTTTCCTATTCGAACAGGGATTTGTATTCCCCATATCCTTCTTTCTCAAGTTCTCCAACTGGAATAAATCGTAAGGCTGCGGCATTGATACAATAACGTAAGCCGCCTTGATCTTTTGGTCCATCCGTAAAAACATGCCCTAAATGAGAATCCCCTTCTTTGCTGCGCACTTCGACCCGACGCATTCCTAATGAAAAATCCGAATTTTCTTTGATTCCCTGTTTTTCAATTGGTTTAGTAAACGCTGGCCAGCCGCAGCCTGCATCATATTTATCTGTTGAACTAAAGAGCGGTTCACCACTGACAATATCTACATAAATTCCTTCTTGGTAAAAATCGTCATATTTGCCAGTAAAGGGGCGTTCTGTAGCATTTTCTTGGGTTACAGCATATTCAATATCAGATAGTGTTTCTTTCAACTCTTCTTTTGATGGTTTTTCCATAACAAATCACACCTTCGCTTTTTTGTTAGTCTTATCATAGCATCATTAAGAAAAAAACACTCATTTTCTGTTTAGAAAATCAGTGTTTTAGCATTTAAATCAGTTCCAAGGAATAGCTAAATCAATATTATTGGCAAGATCAATACTTTCTTGACGTTTAGCTAATCTAATTTGTTTTCTCTTTTCGTAGCCTTGGCAAATAAATTGCTCTTCTTTTGTCTCAGGCTCAATTAGTTCTGGCAAGCAAGCTCCTTTAGGTACCACAAAGGTCATAAAACATGTTCCCGCTAAATAGCGTTCTCCTGTAAATAAATCTTCACCGATCACCTTAGCAAATATCTCCATTGAGCGTGTGCCCACACCAGAGACAAATGCATCAATACAGACAGCATGATCAACTTTTAATGGCGCTAGAAAATCTAAATGATCGACTGATGCTGTTACGATTGCGGCTCTGGATACTCTGACAGCGGAAAGTCCAGCGGTTTCATCTAACCACGCCATTAATTGACCGCCAAATAATGTTTTATGAAGATTTAAGTGTGGATAAGTAATCATATGTGTTTGGATTGCTCTTGTTTCAGAACATTTCATTATTTTATTTCCTTCTTTCTATGTTCAGTGACTAATCAAAATCAGGTAGCATTCGATAAAGTGTGGCTATCGGCAGCCCCATGATTGCGTAGTAATCACCTTGAATACTTTTCACCAGCAGAGCGCCTTGTTCTTGAATACCATAAGCACCAGCTTTGTCTACATATTCATTTGTATCTAGATAGCGATTGATTTCTTCATCGGTCAAATCATAAAATTCGACAGACGCTGGAACCGTTGCAGAAGATTCTTGATCGTCCTTCATCAAGACAACGCTCGTATAGACTTTATGCGTTCTACCACTTAATTGTCGTAACATCTGAAAAGCTCGTTCTCTAGAAGTTGGCTTTCCTAGTATTTCATTATCGATCGTTACAATAGTATCCGAACCGATCACTAAATCGTCCGGATATTGTTTTGCGATATACGCCGCTTTTTGTGCAGCCATCGTTAAAACATAATCCATCGGGGTAAAATAACTTTTGACTTCTTCATTGATATCAGCGGGTACGACATCAAAATCCGCTATAATTCGACTCAATAATTCACGTCTGCGTGGAGATTGAGATGCTAAAATAACTTTCATTAGAATAAAAACCTTCTTCCGTCGTTTTTAATGCGGATCTTGAATTCGTTTAAACATTTTTTCCATATCTGAGTTTGTAAAATGGATCAAAACAGGTCGGCCGTGCGGACAATTAAAAGGATTCTCACATGTTTCGAGGTCTTTTAATAGAACACGGGCTTGTTGTTCATTCAAATAATGATTGGCTTTGATCGACCGTTTACAACTCATCATGATTGCTGTAGCTTCGCGGAATTTTTTCACACTGACTGAACCTGTAGTCAAGAACATATCGATCATTTCACGTATGATCGTTTCTTCTTCTCCCGCTGGATACCAAGTTGGGTGCGCACGAACAATAAAACTATTTTGCCCGAAATCTTCTAAATGAATGCCCACTTCTTCAAGTGTTTCTTTTTGTTCTTTGATTTTTAAAGCATCACTATTCGGATAATCGATCACAATTGGAACTAGCAATTCTTGTAGGTCATTCGTCACTTCACCAATTTTTTCTCTAAAATACTCGTATTTAATTCGTTCTTGCGCTGCATGTTGGTCGATGATATACAGCCCATCTTTACTTTGTGCAAACAAGTACGTTCCATGCATTTGACCGAAATATTCTAGTTCAGGAAACCGTTCTTTAGGACGTTCATCTGATAGCTTGTTCAGCGCTTTATTTAAATCATTTTGAGCACCCGTTGCTGAAAAATCAAACTCAGGATGATGGCTCAATTCTTCTTCGTATACTTGCTCCTCCACCGTTTTATGCTCTACAGGGTGATCATTTTCAGTAAGTACTGCTGATTCTGTTTGTTCAGTCGGTTGCTGGTTATCAGAAGATACTTCTTCTTCCACATTTTCTGGCGAACTAAATGCATAAGCCATCAAGGCCTCTTTTTCGAGTTCCTCTTTCGTTTGCGGTTTCTCTTCTTTTGTCCAGTTGTTGGGCGGCGTTGTCGCTGTAAATTCTGGCGAGGATTCTTTGACAAAGAAATTACCACTCGCTGCATCATACCCCAGACTACTCGGTTTTCTAGTAGGACGTGTTGCTTCTTCCGGTTCACTCAACGGGATTTCCATTTGCTCTACCTTAGGCTGTTGTTCTACTTTCTTTTTAAAACGAAGATTATCTGCAGCATTTGGAATCAATTGTTCTTGACTCAATACGTCTCGAATCGCTTCGCTGATCAACGTCATCAATTCTTTTTCTTTACTTAAACGGACTTCTTGTTTTGTAGGATGCACATTGACATCTACGAGTAACGGGTCCATGTCAATTTCCAATACAGCCAGAGGAAAACGTCCCACCATTAACTTAGAACCATATCCCTCAACAACCGCTTTATTCAACGCAAAGTTTTTGATGTATCGTCCGTTGATGATGGTAGATAAATAATTCCGACTTGCTCTAGTAACTTCTGGTAACGAAACATAACCAGTCAATTTAAAGTCTAAATCTTCCGCTTCGATTTTCAACATTTTTTTCGCTGTACCGATCCCGTAAATCCCGGCAATGGTTTGCTTCAGATCACCATTCCCAGCAGTATTCATCATCTTATTGCCGTCATGAACCAAACGAAATGCAATTTTGGGGTGGCTTAGGGCTAAACGATTGACGATATCGCCAACATTCGCTAACTCAGTTTGAATCGTTTTAACATATTTTAAACGAGCAGGTGTATTATAAAATAGGTTAGAGACAGTAAGCTTTGTTCCTTTTCTTAGAGCTGCTGGGCGGTGTTCTTCGATCACTCCGCCTTTCATTTGAATAAAGCTGCCTTCTCCTTCGTCTGAAACCGCAGTTTCAACTGTAATCTCAGACACAGATGCAATACTGGGTAAGGCTTCTCCACGAAAACCCAGACTTCGAATTCGGAATAAATCGTCACGTGTATGAATTTTACTAGTTGCATGACGTTTAAATGCATTTAATATGTCTTCTTTTGCGATTCCTTCACCATTATCAATGACTTGAATCGTTTTGAGTCCTGCTTCTTCAATAAAAATATCGATTTGTGTACTTCCAGCATCAATCGCATTTTCCACAAGCTCTTTTACAACTGAAGCAGGACGTTCTACTACTTCACCAGCAGCGATCTGATTGGCTAGCTGTTCTGATAGTTCTTGAATTTTTCCCATCGGTACGATCCTTTCCTTGCTCAGTCTTCTTTTTTATTTCTGAAAGTTAAATTCTTTTTTGTAGTTCGTGTAGTTTATTTAAGGCATCCATTGGTGTCATTTCTAATAAATTAATTTTCTTCAATGTATCGATCACACCTAATTCGTCGGTGGACACTTCTTTAAATAAAGATAATTGTTCTGTATCTTCTTTGATTTCATCTTTGTATTCTACTTGTTTTAGCGGTTGTTCATCTGCTTCTAAAGCAGATAAAATCGTTGCTGCCCGTTCTAATAAATCACTTGGTAAGCCTGCAATTTTGGCAACATGAATACCGTAACTTTTATCTGCTGGACCATCCATCATTTTATGCAAGAAAACAACTTCACCATTTTTTTCAACTGCTCCAACATGAATATTTTTCAAACCAGTTAAGTTTTCATCTAGCACCGTTAGTTCATGATAGTGTGTTGAAAATAGTGTTTTTGCTTTAACTTCTCTATGAATGTATTCGATGATCGCTTGTGCCAATGCCATTCCATCATAAGTCGCAGTTCCTCGACCTAATTCATCGAATAATATCAAACTGTTCGGTGTCGCATGACGCAACGCTTGATTGGCTTCCATCATTTCCACCATAAACGTACTTTGACCTGCAATCAAATCATCTGACGCACCGATTCGTGTAAATATTTGGTCAAAAATAGGAAGTTCAGCCGATTCAGCTGGTACAAAACAGCCAATTTGAGCCATTACGACCGTTAATGCTAATTGACGCATGTACGTACTTTTACCAGACATATTTGGCCCTGTGATCAATAGAATAATGTCTTCTTTACTCATATGCACACTATTTGGGATATATTCTTGATGTCCTAAAACCTTTTCTACAACAGGATGGCGTCCTTCCACAATATGCAGTTCTTTGCTATTGCTCTTTAGTGTTGGGCGCACGTATTGATATCTTTCACTCACTGTTGCAAATGCTTGTAAGACGTCGACCGCACTGATTGTTTTCGCTAATTTTTGTAATCGCTCAATATTGGCTTTGACTTGCTCACGGACTTCTAGGAATAATTGATATTCTAAATCGACAGATTTCTCTTCCGCTTCAAGAATCAAGGTTTCCATCTCTTTTAGCTCTGGAGTAATAAAACGTTCTGCGTTTGCTAAGGTTTGTTTACGCTCGTATTTGCCTTCTTCTAGGTTAGCTAAATTAGATTTAGTCACCTCGATGTAATACCCAAATACTCGGTTAAACCCAACTTTCAGCGTTTTGATTCCCGTTTCTTGACGTTCTTTTGCTTCTAATTCTGCTAACCATTTTTTCCCATTACGCATCGCGTTGCGGTATTCATCTAATTTTTCATTGTACTGATCTTTGATGATATTACCTTCTGTGATTGCAAGTGGTGCTTCTTCATTGATTGCATTATTGATTAGTTCGACAATATCTTCGGCTGGATTTAAATCTAATAATAAATCATTCCATTCACCTTGGTTGATTCCGACAATTAGCTCACGAACCAGTGGTACTTGTTCTAAGGACGTTTTCAGTTGGATCAAATCACGTCCGTTTACATTCCCAAAAGCAACACGACCAGCTAAACGCTCCAAATCATACACTTTCGTTAGTGTTGATTGTAAATCAACTCGTTCAAAATAGGCATTCAATAACGATTGAACCATTTCTTGTCTTGTTTGAATTTGTTTTTCCTGGATCAATGGACGATCGAGCCATTGTTTTAACAAACGGCCGCCCATTGCCGTTTTGGTTTCATCTAATAGCCATAGTAATGTACCTTTTTTTAAGCCTGTACGAATCGATTGTGTTAATTCCAAATTAAATTTAGAATAGTGATCCATTTTTAAAAAATGATCTGGTTGATATTCTAGGGCTTTTTGAATATGTGACAATCCACGTTTTTGAGTCACAGTTAAATAAGTGAGTAATTTCCCAGTCACTTCAACTTCTAACGGATGCGTCAATTCACTTGTTAAAAAGCTAAATTCTGCATTTTCTTCTGCTTGTTGTTGTTCAGAAAAGATAATGTTCAACCGATCTTTTAGCGTTTGCTGTAATGTTTCAGATATTGCACTCCCTAATACGATTTCTTTGGTTTGCAATGCCGATGCTTCGTTGATCACACCGTCTTCATCGCCTAATACAGCTGTCTTCAGTTCCCCTGTACTTAAATCGACATAAGCTAAACCGAAGCTGCCATCCTCTTCAACGATAGCAGTCAAATAGTTATTGTCTTTGGCGTCCAAGCCTTTACTAGTCATCACCGTTCCTGGTGTGATCAGTTGAACGACTTCACGTTTGACCATGCCTTTTGTCGTCTTAGGGTCTTCTACTTGTTCACAAATTGCTACTTTATAGCCTTTTTCGATCAATGTATCAATATAGCCTTGCGCTGCATGATGAGGTATTCCACACATTGGAATTGGATCATCCGCGTTCCGATTACGACTAGTTAATGTCAATTCTAATAATTGCGATGCGTTAACTGCATCTTCGTAAAACATTTCGTAAAAGTCGCCCAATCGATAAAAGAGAAACGCATCTTTATATTGTTCTTTGATTGCTAAGTATTGTTCCATCATTGGTGTGTTTTTCGTTTTTTGAGGCATTGTTACCCTTCCTTCTCTAGTTCTTCATTGATTCTATATTGGATCATGTCTGTGACGTGTTGTAAGAGGTCATTTGCTTCTATTAATTGTTCTCTATAGGCCACAACTAAAGGATGTTCATCAAATTCTTTTGTTAGGTCATCCGCTCGCTTGATTGCTGCTTTTTCTGCTTCTGGCTTATCGTAGTGTGCAAATTGGACCGCATCTTTTTGCGCTGCTTTTATCTGCTCTACCAAATCCGTAAGCTTTTCATTATGTTCAACTTTTTCTTCTAATTCTTTATAACGCTTGATCAATTCGTCTTCGCCTAATAAAGATAATAATTTTGTTAATTCTTCATTTATTTTTTTATCTGTAATGGATGGCTCCATGATTTCACACCTTTATTCTCGGTAAGATTTTGTTGTAAAACAGGTCTATTTATTTTAACATAATTCCAACAGAATCAACAGTTTGCCTTTTTTAATGCCTTATATAACTAAAAAAAACAGAGCAACCGTTCATCTTGGTTGCTCTGTTCTTTTAGGCAGTAATTTTTTTTTGCAAGAGCTAGTTGTTTGTCACTCTTTTTTCTTTAATTCTGCTAGTTGGTCTTCTAGTGCTTTAATTTTTTGTTGTCTTTTTCTATAGATAATAAACAAGAGAATCCCTAATAAGAACACTAAAAATAGGATTAAATAAAGGAGATAGTTTGTTTTGTTTTGATGGATAAATGCCTGTTTATTTAAGTTCTTTGCTTCTTTTGCTTTGATTTCAAATTCTTTGTCAAAATCCCATGTTTTGCCTTTTGATTCTGCATGAACACTCAGTGTATATTTGCCTGGTTTAAATTCCGTTTCCTGTAAACTGATGGGATAGTTAAAGATTGAATTTGGTGCCATTTGCATGTCTTTTTTCTTTTCTTCATAAAGAATTTTATCTGAATTTTTCTTTTTGATTTTAACATCCACATTTAGCTTGTTTAAGTATGCCGCATTAGGATTAGCTAAATGGGCAAAGACTGTATTTCTGTTATTGATTTGTCCTAAACTAACTTCTGGGAATTGCAAATCGGGCGAAACGTCCTTGTCTCCACGTAAAATAAGCGCGATTACATAGCCAAATTGATTATTGATTGCAACATCTGCTGTTGAATCCGTAGATTTCGTTTTTGAGACGTCACTTGTAAAAATAATACCACCAGATAAGACTCCCGAGAACTCTTCTTTAGGCATTGAAATAGTATAATCAACATTTTTTGACTCATGTGGTGCTAATGTAAGTTTAGAGGCATTCGCTTTGACGAGTTTACTTATATCAGCGGGCAACCCGATCGATTGGTTTTGGTCACTGTTGCTATACTCGACTATACCGTTCGTATTGGTTGTGGCCGTTTTCACATCGGTATTGATGGTTATTTCATGATCTACTTTGTTTGTTACTCTCACTGTGATGGTTTGTTTTTCTTCAGGATCAAGGCGTAAATCAAAATAGGTCTTCGTTTGATCTACTTGTTTGGTTGAAGGAATTGCTTTTACTTCATACTCTGCATCTTGAGCTTGAACACTAACAGGTACTACCAAACACCCGAACAGCAAAAAGAGCAACGCTACTAGAACTTTATGTGGATATTTCAACATATAAATCCCTCCATTTTTTATCGCTATGTACACGTTATGGAGCGGTCTAACATACATTGTCGTCCCGCTCCATTTCTATATTTGTATTAATTATTTCCTGGTTGATCCAACAATGTCCATGTCAATGTTGTTTCATATTGTTTTGCGACTTTAACTGTTTTTCCCGGTACATCTAAAGTAGCGGCATCTTTTGCAAAGCGTTCGATCGTTACCCCGTTACCTAATCCATTTGCTGCATCCAAAATCGTTGCGCTTGACCCATCTGTATTTAAAACGACATCTGTTTTAACGGTAGCTGATCCTGTTGAATCGCTCGAAATCGTTGGTGTTTTCAATGTGATTTGCGCATTTGTTAATTCATCTGTATCTACTTTAAATTGTCCGTTTTGAGCAACTTGTACAGTCCAGCCAGATTCTGTACCACGGATGTCTTGAATCGTTGTCACAGTATCTGTTTGGCTTTTATATACTTCATTTTGAGCTGAGATCGGATGAGAACCGAAATCAAAATCAGCGACATTCACTAATGTTAGTGCCCCCTCAGTCGGTGATGTAAATCCGACATTGCTTTTTGACCCTTGACTTGCAACTTCTTCTGCATTTGCAAGTGTACTTGAACTAAAAACGATGGCAATTGTTGCCAATCCTGCTAAAATTTTGTTTGTTTTCATCTAAATTCTCTCCTTGTTGTTAAAATTCTGTATGATATCATCCCAGTTTAAATAACTGAATGGATACTCTAGTTAGTACTGACTCTCTCTTTCAAACCAACCGTTCTTACGGCGATTATTCATTCTCGACAACATCATATAATTCCCAGCTGATTTCGCCTGAGTATTGATCAGCCAACGCATCTCCTGGCTTCACTGATAGTTTCAATCCATCGTCTGATGTTGTCCAATCTTCTGTTATGTTCCATTCATTATGTGTCGTCGTGACCCCTGATTCAATGATAGTCGATCCCTTGGTAGTGATTGGAAATGTCTGACCCTCTTTCACATAAAATAAAGTGTCTGTCAACACATGCTGTGTTTTGCTTCCAATCAATTCTTTGTCCAAAGTTGCTCTTAATTGCCAGTTTGAACCACGTTTTCGAGTATCTTTTACAACGATGTCTTTGTCTTTAGATTCAACTTTGTAATGTTCGTCCTTATTCGATAAGGTGTGCGTTCCAAAAGACAGTTGCGTTGGTATAGATGAAAATGTTAAGTGTCCTTGATACCGATAGATCACTGTTTGTTCTTTGTCCGAAAAAGTGCCTGTCTGATTTTCTGGAGTACCTACTAAGATATAATCTAAAATGTCTTTTGCTTTGGATTGATACGGCTGACCGATTTTTCCAACCAAAATTTCAGCTGGTGCTATTTCTTGTTCATCTTCGTTTAGATAACGGACAGTGACCGCTTCTCCTTGAATAAGAGTTGCTTCAAGTAAAGCTTCGTTGCTCGTTTTTATTTTGTCATTGATCTTTGTCGTTACGGTGTTTGGTATTGTAATCTGACGAATGTTTGGATCTGCTACTTCTTCTGGCGTTACATTTAGTGTTCCATTTAATTCAATCGTGTATGTTTTTCCATAAAAGGATTCATCCAGCAAACTATCTGGAGTTGCCTCAATCGTCAGTGTATTCCCTTCTTCATTACGAATCGTAAAATAATCAGTTGCATTGGTTCCTGCTTCATCTGTGATCAAAACGTCTTCCTTTACAATCGCTAATGAATCAGACATAGGATCGTTGATTGTTATCGATTGAATCGGAAATTCAGAAGAGTAGGCTGGTATTTTTTGCGTAATCGTATAAAGTCGTCGTTTCTCTTTTCCAGTGTAATTAAACTGTTCCCCAACTTTAACTGGTGCCTCAATTTCTTCCTCGCCAGTCGTATCTCCCAGCCCTGGAAAGTCTTCGTAATCAAATCTAGCATTACTTTCTTCAGCATTGATCGACATATTGGTATGGATATCATAACCAGAAATCACACTTCCCAATACGCGTCCTTGTGTGTCGTCAATATTAACAGAGGTCCGTGGCGCTAAAACTGTCCCTATAAATAAAGAAGCATTACTTTCAAATTGAATCTCGTTTTTTTCATCATTAAAATTATGAACAAGATGCGTAGCTACCTTGTATGTTTTATCTTTCAACTCATCTGATACTGTATGACTATCGGATTTCACCAAAGGAATTTCTCTATCTGCATACTTTCCTTCAAAAAACACTCCACTATTTCCTTCAAAGTCATATTCTTCATCATTAGGTAAACTTGGGTATGCTGCTGCATGAAAGAATGTACTACCAGTGAAGTTAAATGATGAGAAATGTTTATAATTGATAAAAAGATACGGCGGTAACATAGTATCCGGATCATAATTGGTATAATTGATCGAAATATCTTGAGCATTTTTAAAATGATCGATTCGCCCATCTACATCCACAATTACAACCGCTTGTTCTGTTGTCCCTTTTTTTAATGCAATATTGATTTGAATCGTTGATTGTCCGCCCCAATCATTTGGGTTGACTACTTTTTTCTCTGTATTCACCTCAGCAGCTTGAACCGCTGAATTATAAAGGGTGGTTTGATTTGAATGGGTTAAAGAGGCATAATAATCACTCACGTTCTGAATATTTTCCGTCACTTGAGAAAAAGTAGAAATACCGTTATCAACAAATGCTGGAAATGATTCTAATGATCCTGGATACAATCGTTTCGAAAAGTTATCACTTAACCCAGGATAGTATTGTAACGCATCATTTATTTCTTGTTCCGTTGGCTGATTTTCTATATAGAAATGGAGGTCTTCGTTATTGACATAGTGAAAACTTGTATCATTGGCAAACCACTGAATAGTATCTTTACCCGTAATGGTTTCCGAAACTACTGCTGGGTCAATTTGCTCAAAATCCAATAGTGGTTGTGAATTTTGATAATTTTGAAAGCTACCTTTTGATAGTCCAGAAGAACCGTTAGAAGTTATATTTCTTGCTAAAAATTGACCAACAAGCTGTTTTGATTGCAATTGATTGGTGTCAAAATAAAGAGTCCCACCAGCAGTCAAATTTGTTTTAGTCGATACTCCAAGTGGGGAGTTTACAGGTGGAAACGTTGCGTCAGCAAATGCTTTATCCGTTAAAACGACTGTATTTAATAGGCAAAAAAATAAAGCGAATAGACTCAAAACATACTTTTTCATCGATTTCTCCTATTTACTTATTTCATTTAGCGACGTTTGCGTAAAGAACTTTCTTCTTCTATGAAATAATACAATCTTTTTCAGAAAATATTTACATAATTATGAAACAATTCGTTTCACATTTTAAAAACAACACTTTCTGATTCCGTCAATTCAGCATTTTTTCAAAAAAAAGAGGTAGGAACAAAAAAAACCAGTTTTTTTGTTCCTACCTCTAAACAGAGATATTTTCGATATTTTTTCGTTATAAATTGATACATACGTTTTGCCTAGAGCCTTAGAAAAATTGTCTTATAAAACATCTGATTGATTGCATCAATCATAAGTTCCCATTGTTTTGGATTTAGTTGATCATCAAAATAAAAATAGTCTGTTTCTGGATTTACCATCTCATAAGAATCTGAAATAACAAAATCTGCCATTGTGACATCATTCGTAAAAATAATTCGATCTGGATTATAAATATCTAGAATAACCTTTTTAATGCCATCTGCCAAAATCAAATTATTATTGAAAATAACACAAATCGATATGTTTCCAGATTTTTTATTTAAATAAATACCTGAATAGATCGTCAAAGAAAGAATTGACATGACCCCTTTTAGCGATTCCTTGTTTATTTTAGAATAAAATTCCTGCTGTTCGATAATTGTTGTGATTTTTTGAAAAATGTCTAAATTTGTTTCATCGTAGTCGATCATTGAATGGAATGAAAGCTCATTTTTATAATACCCTAAAATATCGATATTGATGTGTTTAATATAAATCAACAAAATGATCAGGTAGAAATAAAAATTGATATACCCTTCTTCAGTATAGGCTAGCTTAAATTCCTCCTGTACTTGTCGCATCAACCTCGTTGTATATATTGCAATTGTTAGGGAAGACTTTTCATAATTTTGAACGATCTTCTTTTTTGTCTCTAAAGAATCTAAATTGTAAACTAACCCTCTAGTGGCATAAAGTAATAGCGCACGTTCCGCTTGATAAAGCTTATCTGGCAATCGTTGTTTTAATAGCGGTAACACTTCTGTGTCTTTGGTATCAAAAAAAGCAGTATCCTCTATGAAACTATCAGAAAGCTCGATATTTTTTTTCTGTCGGAGAACTCTTTTCAATGTAATCAACTGAATAAAACGCAATTTTGCTTGTTGTGATTCTGACAAGGAACGCGTATGGTCGAAATAAGCCTCAATGCTTTCTATGTTCAACCATGATTCGGGATAACCATTGCTAGTGAATTCTGTTGATTTAAAGACAGACCAGTAAGAATAAAATGAAAAAAGACGAACGCCTAATTCATCTCCTCTTAGTGGACTGGCCCCTTGTTCAAATGAAATCTTGCCACCAAAAGGAATCAACATCTCTTTCAGCGCTCTTAGTTGTTTATAAACAGACGAGCTACTCATGTGTAAATCTAACGCCATCGCCTCGATCGTACTATAATGATTTTTCAACAGTGCATCTAATATAAAAAAAGTGCCGCTTTTGTTTACATAAAACAAATGAATATAATCAATCAAATAACCTAAGCTGTAAGGCGCTTTTGTTTGAAGCTGATACGTACCTGTTTTAGGATTTTGGATCAAATTTGTTTCACCTGAAAATGCCAGTTCAACTTCTTGTCCCAACTCATGGATATACCGACTTAGCGTGCTTTTCGTAAGATTATGCTTTTGCATCAATTCATTAAAACTTAGCCCATTTCTTGAGAAAATGATTGACTTGAATAATTCAAATTTCAGTCGTTCTTTTTTTCCCATAAAAGAATTCCGCATATGCGCCTCCTTGTAGTCTGAGTTTAGCGTAGATCGTTTCTTCTAGAAAAATAAACAGGTGTATCCAAAACTGACATCCGCTTTTTCACTCTGATTCTTGCATCCATTATAATGCAAAATGCTATCCTTCTGTTCATAAAAGCTCAAAGGTTCGCACAAAAAAGAGGCAGATAGCTTCTCCACTGATTGCTTGGAGCTTGAAGCTACTGTCTCTTCTTATTTTTAGTAGAATAAAAAACTATTTATTCTTCAAAAGGGCGATCTTCACTGATTTGGATCGCTTCGATTTTTTTCGCTTGTCCTGTTTGATCATCGATATCAATGATACAAGCAGATAATAAACTTCGTCCTTCTTCGACAACCTCAAAACGTTTTGGTAAAGCTGTTCTAAATTTCTCAATTACAGGACCACGCTTCATCCCTAAGATACCATCATAAGGTCCTGTCATACCAACATCACTTAAAAAGGCTGTTCCTTCGGGTAGAATTCGAGCATCATTGGTTTGCACATGGGTATGAGTCCCTACTACTGCACTGACTTTTCCATCTAAGAACCAACTCATTGCTTGTTTCTCACTTGTCGTTTCTCCATGGAAATCAACAAAAATCAACGGTGTTCGCTTACGTGCCTCTACAATCAATTCTTCTGCCTTACGGAATGGATCATCGATATCAGCCATAAAAACACGGGCCTGCATGTTGATCACAGCCAACTCTAACTGGTTCACTTTGACAAATACCATTCCTTGTCCAGGTGTGCCTTCAGGAAAATTAGCAGGTCTGATCATTTTTTTTGCATCATCGATAAATTCAAAAATTTCTTTGTTATCCCAAGTATGATTCCCTAAAGTAACCACATCTGCACCATCTTGTAAAAACTTTTTGTAGATTTTTCCAGTGATGCCTCTGCCTGAAGCAGCATTTTCTCCATTAACAATCGTTACCTGTGGGCGATACTTTTTCTTTAACTTTGGCAAATAAGTCGTTATCGTCTCTCGGCCTAATGAACCTACTACATCGCCTATAAATAATATACGCAAAAAATCTTCCTCTTCTCTTTTGATTTCTATTTTTATTATAGAGGTTTTTAGCAAGGAAAGGAAGAGGCGGGCATTGATCCTAACGTGGAAAAGTTAAAAACAGTAAGAGCAAGTACTAATATTTTTTGCAAATATAAATAAAACAGTATTTTTATTCAGCCGATTTTAACAGCTCCGGCGCTAGCTTTACACTTCATTTCATTTTTTTACTAAAATAGCACAAGAAATATCATTCATTATTTACAAATAGTCGAATAATATGTTCTTTAAAATTGGAATATCTTATATTATATATTAAGAAGCATTTATTATCCCCAACAAATCTTGTTATTAGACAATCTGTTAGAAGAAAACAGTTTTTGCAACCTTAGTATGAGCATATGAGACTTAAATGAAACAACTCCTAGCAATCATGAAATTTGGGGAAGTTATTCATGCTAGAAGTCGTTTAGGAAAGAATGCAATTTCTTTAGGCGCAGCTTAATGTTAAGCACTAAATATAAAAAAAAGAGATTTTTAGTATATATTTTATAATTAGATTTTACTTTTTTTATTTTACGATCACTATTTATTACGAAAAATAACGATAAAAAAGAGAGTATCATGCTATGAAAAAAATATCGAAAACAAAAATAATTTACAAGAAACTAGAACTAGTCAAGAGCTGACTCAAGAGGAGCTTGCGAATAAAGTAAATGTTTCGATCCAAACGATTTAAAGTATAGAAAAGGGAAAATACAAACCTTCTGATTCTCTAGCACTTAATATTGCTACTTCATTGGGGAAGAAAGTGACAGATATTTTTAATGAGAATTAACCGGGAGATTCTCAGCTATAGAGTGACCTTGTCTATTAAAGAATGCCCGCTAACTCAAAAAACCAATCAGATTCTCCCACAAATAGAATCTGATCTTTTTTTATTTATAGTTACAACACTTTTCCATTACTCCTAATAACTCCTTGAGACCAATAAAAACTGTCTTTTCGATGTCTATTCTCTAAGCACACAGTATCCGTCCGATCCACATAAACAAATCCATACCGTTTTCTAAAACCACTCGTGGTACTAACCAAGTCAATAAATGACCACGGACAGAAACAAAAAATCTCTATCCCATCTTGAACAATTACTAAGAGAATGCTCCTCATAAAATTTTTTTTGAGAGGAATTTGGGAGTTGTTTGGTAGATTCATTTCATTTTTGACAACTGGCAATAAGAATGTAAAATAAATGATGCAAGTGCCCGCTATGATTCACGCTACTTACATCATTTGATATTCACTCTACCTTTAACAGGCTATGTATTTTTTGATACAAAAAGTGAGTCTTTACTTTCTCTTCTTTTTTCTTTTCTTGTTTTTACTTTTTTTTCTTTGTAGTTCCGCCTTTTTGGTTCTGTTTCGTTTTATTAAAATAAGTATTACGACCAATACAATAATAATACCGGCAATAAGCAGATATAATTGTTTATTATCCTTTTTTTCTATATAAACAGCTTGATCATTGAGTTCATTTGCTTGTTTTCGACTGATTTTAAAGTCTTTTGAAAAATTATATTCCTTTCCGTCTGCATTCGCGGTCATTTTTAACGTATAATCCCCTGAAATCAATTCTGTATTTTGTAAATCCAGCCCAAAATTAAACATTGAATTAGGAGCCATTCTGAGTGCACTTTTATTTGCTTGATAAGCAATCTTTGTAGAATTTTTCTTGTATATTTCTGCTTTGATTGCTAAGTTTTTGATCATTATTGGTGCAGTATTTTTGATGCTTGCTTCAATAAAGTTACGATAATTTCTTTGATCTGCAAATACATCAACCAATTTTAATTCGTTTTCCACTTGTTGCTTATTCTCTGTTAAAAGTACAGCAATACTATAGGAAAATGTATTATATACAGCATTTTTCTTTTCATTTTTCTCTTTTTCGTCAGGCTTTTGAGAAAAATGAATCCCACCTAATACTTGACCATTAAAAGATTCTTCTGGCATTTGCAGCGTAATATTGATTTTTTTTATTTCTTTCGCATGTAAGGTGATTGCTTGTTCTTCTATCTGCACCAAAGACTCAAAATCTACTTTTAGACTCTCCTCCTTTTCTCGCGTACTTTTTTTATAGCTAGTTATTCCTGCGTCACTTGTTGTAGCACGATTTGCCTCGACATCCACGGTGATCGTTTTTTCCGAGTAGTTTTGTAGTTCGATCTGTAAAACTTGTTTTTGTTTTGGCAAGACATTCAGTTCAAAATACCCATTTTTCCCATTTTTTTGATTTTCTGGATATATCGGGGATACACTAAATGCGGCACCTGTTCCTTTATTCGCCTCTTCTTTTGGTTCATCAGCAACAGCTGTTATGAAAAATAGGCTTGAAAGAAAGAAAAGGCCGAATAAGTAGAGAAACCATTTTCTTTTCATTTATTGTCACCTTTCTAAAAGAAGAACCGTTAAGATTCGTATGACTATCTGAATCTTAACGATCTCTTATTTGTTGAATTAGTTTACATCAATTACGGCGCCACAGTTGGATCAGCTTTTAATTCCCAGTCAAAGGTTGCTTTATACGTGTCATTCTCTTTTAAAGAGTTTTGAGGGATATTCAACTCAACCCCTTGAACTGCCTTTTCATCTGTTGATAATGCACCCATACCTAGTGACCATGAACCAATCCCACTATTATCACCTGCCGTTGCAACAGTTGTTTCAGTTGCAGGTGTTAGGATTTTATTACCAGTTGCTGCTGTTGGTGCAGTCCCAATAGGATTTGTTGGTGTATTATATGTTAGGTCTTTAAGTGTAACCTCGGCTCCTTTTAATTCTGTTCCTTTTGAAGAGGTGAATTTAGAAGCAGTTACTGTTAACTCCCATCCTGTTCTTTCGGCACGAACATCTTTCGTTGAAACAAACGATGGCACCGCATATAAATCACCTGTTCGATTGCCTTGTGCATCTAGCGCAAACGCATAATCTGGTTTTGCATTTGCTTTCAATGCTTTTAGACTATTTGAATGTGTACCAAAATCAAAATCCGATACATATTGAATCATTAAATCCGCTTTCCCTGGATTTATAGGTTTTGTTGGATTTGTTGGGTCCGTTGGATCAACTGGTGCGATAGGGATATCTGGATCAGTTGGGTCAACGATTTCAGGACCACCTTCTGTAAACGTTACTTTCCCTTCACTTTTAGCTTCTGTTGCAGACGGATATTCAGCCGCTTGTACGGTTTGAGCACCTAGTCCTCCTAAGATAGTTGCTGCTAAAGTACTGCCAATAATCACTTTTTTTAATTTCATTTTTGTCTTCCTCTCTCGTTTTTCGATTTATATAAAGTAAATGGATTACAATATATCTAATTTTTTAATCGCTTCTTCCTTATAACACTTATTACTAGGTACAGAGCTAATAGTCCTATTCCCAAATAAATCTTCAAGTGGCTATTCTCTGTGTTAGTTTTAGGAAAGATTCCTTTACTCGTGTTAGAATCCTTAGCTCCTGTTTCTACTTTTGTTTCCATTGTGGGATCTAACTTTTGTGGTTCACTTTGACTGCTTTGTGTCTGCTCTTTTGGAGCAGGTGTAAAGCTAATCCCTCCATTTGAGGTAATGCCGTTAGCTTGACTAACAACCGGTCCACTGACGAACAAGAAACAGAACAAGCCAAAGCAAATACTGTAAAACAATTTTTTCATGCTTCTCCTCTCCCTTATGGCTCGACTACTAACTCCCAATCAATAGTTGTTGAGTATTCTGCCTGTTTCTTGCCGTATCCTTGTGCGATATCAAGCGTTACCCCTGTTGAGCGCTGATTAGAATCTAACTTGCCAAAGGCTAAAGACCAAGTCCCATTACCTATTTTTTTACCTAAAGTATCCGTTATCGGAACATAGTCTCCCGATAAATCAACAACATCCTTTGTTACCCACGGTCTCTCTTTTCCATTGTCTGCATAATTCAAGTCTGAAAGAAGAAGTCTTGCCCCTTTCAAGGGTTCACCCTTCTCATCTTTAAAAGTAGAAGCTTTCGCCTGTAACGACCAACTAGTTGTATTATTATTTGGTCGGTCATCAATAATGGAGACAAATGACGGCACGGTCTTAGTTGTATCGTTTGCTGCTTTGCCATGATCTCCCGCTGATTTTAATGCCAATTTACTTGCAGTATTTTTGTGAGTACCAAAATCAAAATCGGATACATATTCAATTCGCAAATCTTCTCTCGTTGGATTCGTTGGCTTGTCTGATTCATCTTTAGGGTCAATCGGTGTTAATGGATCAACCCCATTATTTGGGTCCACTATCTTACTGCGCCATTTTGCATAAAGCGTGATATCTCGTGTCACAGGCGTTGTGAAATTCCATTGTGTGGTTAGGGGACTGTCTTCAAACCAGCCTACAAACACTTTATTAGGATAACTTGGATCATTTGGCTGTTGGGCCAATTCACCGTCTTTCACACGTTGTTCTGGAATACTACTTCCACCATTTGATTCAAACGTCACTTTCCACGGATCAACGATCGTTACTGTCGCTTGTCCTTGTGGCTTTTGAGTGGTGTTTTCCCCCGTCAAAATGGCCGTATTCACCATTTCCTCTCCAGATACTCCTGTAGTAATGCTTGTTTCATAGGTCAGTTGTTTCTTTTCATTTTCTAAAATAGTTCCTACATGAACAGTTAACTCACGTGTAGCGCTATTCCAGGTGAAATAGTGTCCTTCACTATTAGCCGTTCCTTCTGGTAATGATTTATCACCCAATAGGAGCCTATTTGGCTTAGCTAACCCAGCTGGTAAGCTATCTTTTATGGTTCCCTTCAATAATGCCTCATCACCTTTATTTTCCATTGTCAATGTATACGTTAATTCGTCTCCGAGCATTGCGGACGACTGATTCACTTTTTTATCCAATGTAATAGCAGGTGCTTTCTTTTTATACCAGAATACGATACCTTTTTGCTGCTTATCTATCGTTGTTGTCCAGCTCGTATCTGCTGTTGGCTCTTTGATCGAGCTCGTTTTCTCATCGTAGTAAAAAGAGCTTGGTTCTCTAATTCCTGTACCAAAACTACTTGAATTAATTGTTGGGCCCAAAACTACTTGTGATGATACAAAATGATAACCAACTAGTTCTTTGTTTTTTAAAACAACCGAATCTGCCATTTCACCACCATAACCTAAAACTTCATCTGCCGAAATCGATGCCCCATTTGGATCGTCGACATCCTTAAACACAGCTTTTACGACTTGGGGGATTTCAATATTCCAACCTAAGCCCCACAGCCATGACACTTGAGGCGCTACTGGTTTTTCATAGGAATCGTCCACCTTTACTTGTGTAGAAATCTCCATCGTAACATTATTTGGTACCTCATCTGAGAATGTATAGGAGAGCCAATCATTTGTGGTTGGACCTTTAGGGTAAACAACATAAGCGGTTGTTTTCACCTGTCCATTTGGCCATCCGCTCCAATGAGCCACATTTGGCCAATTACTCTTGCTGGATGTAAATTTTCCATCCACATTTTCTGGCAGTCCTTTCCAATAGCTGGGGTTACTGTATTCATAGTAGACGGTCGGATCAACTGATTGAAATACAGGCCATTCTATAGCTTCAATTGGTGTAACCAGCCCAAACGTATAGGCAGAAGAGTTTAATACAGGTTTCGTATCTCCTTCTAAAAGATCAAAACTAAAAGCGTTCGCAATTGCTCGATTATAAAGTGTAGGAGGATTGATCGTTTTATTTTCATTTCTGATGGAAGTCACTTTAACCGCATTATTTTTTTGCCAGTCATTTTTCCACGTGAAATAAGAATTAATGGGATTTGTTGTGGTTTCTTTTGTTTGATCCTCGGCTAATATCTTTTTATCAGTTGAATGAAAGAAATTTAACATCAGTACTAGAAACAAAACGAGCGTACCAAGCACTAATAACAGTTGCCTTTTCTTTCTCATTTTTTCATTGTCACCTCCTTTCACAGTATCTTAGTAGGGTCTTTTGTGATATCCAACATATACCCCTTAGAACGAACAGTTATTAAACATTTATCAACACCCTCAATTTGCTTCAATTTCTCCCGCAACTTAAAAACAATATTTGCAATATTGACAGCTTGAGTATTCTCCTTTTTACCCCAAAGATACTCATTGATTTGGCGATAGCTTATTGTGACATTGGGTGTTTTGTTTAACAGACTTAGTAAACGAAACTCATTTTTCGTTAAGAAAATTTCCTTATCAGCAATAGTGGTGCTTAGGTTGGACTCATTTAAAGTGAATTGTTTATTTTTAAGCAGGCTAGGTTTTCCCTGTACTTTTAACCGTCCCAAATTTAACATCATACATTTCAAAACATCGAAAGACTCATCAATTTTCACTACTATATCTGCTCCTATTTTTAAATAGAATAGTTTGTTTACTTCATGTTCTGGCTCAATTAATAAGAAAATCACTGCTTGTTCTGATTTTCTTATGGCTGTGGTGATTTCAAATACTTCCATAAAGCTCAACTGATCTTCTATGATAAGAAAAAAATCGACATGCTTTTTTATTACGTTATTGGTAGGTTTCAAATAAGTTTGAGTGTAACTTATAGAGATTTCCGTATTATCCAGCTCGCTTAATCGCTCATTATCGAAGTTTTTTGGAAGATTAATGATTTCAACAACTAATTTAGAGCTCATCAAAACAGCTCCTTTCTCAAAACTCAATTAGATCTTTTTTATCTCTTATTGGTACTTCTATATATTCAAGCAATTCGGGATTCTAAACAACCAAGTACAAGTAAAAAAAATACTTATTTATTGCAAAAGTTCGGAATATTTACGAAAAAAAGAAAAAAAAACGGAAAAACAAGTTTAATCACTATGGATTCACTTTAGTTTAAATAGTAGTATCTTTAGTAACGACTATTTTATTTTCAGACTTTTTTAACCCTCTCAAAAACAAATAAATAATATATATTTTTTGAAAAATAAGAGTTTTTTTCGAAAAATTAAGTTATAATTTTAAAGGTTTAAGATAAAAGGTTTCTTATAAATGTTATGAGGTGAAAAAAATGAAGACTTTAAAAAAAGGAATGGGTACTTTATTACTATGTCTAAGTGCTTTAACCTATACAACTTTATTCGCTACATCCCAAACTCTTGCAGTTAAAGAAGATGACCTTACCTCTAGTCTACATTCAGATGGTAATATACAAAGAACTGCTCTTGAAACAATCGATCAGATGGATTCATCGTTAAAAACATTCATTTTATCTAGCATAGGAAAAACTGCAAATGAACAGCTAACGAAAACTGATCTAGAACAGTTGACTTCTCTATATTTAGCTGGAGAACCTGCGGAGCAAATCACTAGCTTTTCTGGATTAGAATACGCTGTTAATTTAGAGAATCTGAATATGATGACTACAACTCGCGTAACCGATTTTAGTCCTTTGGAAAAACTTACAAAGTTAAGTTATGTTCGACTTCAAGGTGATAATGTTACTAATGAAAATTTTCCTGACCTGAGAAATAACTTGTCTATAAACTTAATTTCCTTAACTGGAGCGGGTGTTGATGACCAGATTTTTGATAAGCTGACTCCTCTAAAGTCTTTGGAAAAACTTTTTATTGAATACAACGAAAATATTACAACGATCACTCCGTTGAATGTCTTAACCAACTTAAAAACACTGTATATTCAATTTGATGGGGTTGCTGATTTTACAGTGCTTAATGACTTTCCATCCTTAACTATTTTAGGAGCTCACGGACAAAATATTGGAGGAAAGCTCAGTCCCAGTACGATCGATCGAACAGAATTAAGCTATCGTCCTAATGTGCAAACACTCTTTATCCCTTTTACCATTATGCCAAACAGACTAACGAATTTTGATGGCTATCTACCGTCGTTCACAACGTCTACTGCTACAAATAATATGATACTCACATTAAATAATGTCCAAATAACCCCTGATCGCATACAAGTCACAGAGGATGGTCTTTTCATTTCAAATGTGTCTCAAGAAGCGTTTGAGCAATTATCTAACCTGACTTTCAATGCACGTATGAATAATCCAGCTGGCTCTTATATACAACCTGCCGGGTATTCGTTTTATTCTATTTCTAATGGCATTTACAGCCATACATTTAGTATTATCGATGCACCAAAACCTGGAGCACCTGTCAGCGTATATTATCTAGATGAGAATGGCAGCGAGATCGCACCGCAAGAAGTATTGACAGGAACTATCGGTGAACACTACTTAGCAACGGAAAAGAAGATTTCAGGTTGGCGCTTGCTACATGCTCCTAACAATCAGAGTGGAACTTTTACTGATCAAACCGATCAAATCATTTTCACCTATACTAAAAAAGCTGGTGCGCCTGTTGTTATTGAGTATCTTGATACTCATGGGCAAAAATTACTCGCGTCAGAAATATTAGAAGGAAACCTAAATGAGACTTATGAAACAAGTGCTAAATCCATTGACAATTGGTTGCTAAAAGAGATACCAACAAATAGTAAAGGGACTTTTAGGGAGCAACAGCAAACAGTAACCTATTGCTACGAAGAAGAAAGAACAAAGAATTTACTCAATTCCGATACCTTATCTGGCGAATCGATACATACTCCTGCGCCTAGCCCCTATTTAACTCTTTTCACTAGTGAGTTCATGTCATCATTGGAAGCGACCACCTCTAATAATCCATTGTTCACTACTCTTGAACTCCCAGATACGTTTAGAGAAAATCAAGGGGCAGTTGTCATTGAACCAAGTTCATTGAAAAAACAGAAAAGCAAAAAAAAAGCTGGAACTGTGACAGTAAAATATGTAGACGAGAACGGATGCGAAATAGCTTCATCAACGACACTACATGGCAAGATTGGAGATTCTTTCTCAGTTACGGCAAAAATAGCACATTAATGGTACTAACATTTTAATAGTAGATTTTGAGGTGAAATAATGAAATACTTAGATTTTTTAGAAGATGATGATAAAGAAAAAGCCCAATTGTTAAAAATACTACAGCTGTATAACGAACAATTTTTAAGTAAGAAAAAATTGCTTGAATTAACCAGCCTATCTAGATTTTTGTTAGAACGATATTTAGTTGAGTTAAACAACGAATTTCCTCAACTTCGAATTTCTGAAGAATATTACGATGAAATCGTTTTTCAACCAATATCAAATGATATGATTCAAGAATTGCAATATCGCTATGCCGAAAGATCTTCTAAATTCCGCTTTTTTATTGAAGTATTGGTAGAAGAAAAATCAATTAAAAAATTCCAAACAGAACAGCATATTGCTAAAACGACTTTTTATCAAATTCGAAATAAGGTGTTAGCTAATTTAAAAGAAGCAGGTTTATCTATCCGGAAAAATAAATTAATGGGACCTGAAACACGCGTACGTTCGGTCATTTTTGATATTATCTCCTATTTTTACTTTGGGGAGCGTTATCCTTTTACCAATTCTGAACAAAAAATACAACAATTATTACAGCAGTTGATCACTTATTTCAATTTAGATTTAAGTTTTCTTCAAAAAAGAAAACTTGCTTTATTTCTTCAGATCATGCAAAATCGAAGATTAAATCACCATCATTTACAAGAGAATTTTTGTACAGTAGGAGAAAAAACACAACGACAATTCGGTTCTCAGATAGCAATGCTTAAAAAAGTTCTGATGCAATCTTCAGAGGGAGAAGGAGAAAGCAATTATATTTTACTATTCTTATTCGTATCTGATATGTTTGATTGTGACTTACTATTCAATGATGACTTATTATTAGAAACAAAAGAAACTGCTAAAGCATTAGTCGCTCACTTATCGAATTCTTTCCAATTAACTAAACAGCAGGGAAAACATTTATACCACTTATTTTTAAAAAAAGTCTTAGGTTTATCTATTTTCAGGCAAAATTATACAACCTTTGTAGATGTCTCAGCATATAGCTACTTTTCAGAAGTTTACAATCCATTACATAAACTGATTTTAAGGTTTATTCGGAAAAATCAGTTTTGTTTAGCTTTAGACCTTTCGAAAAATGAACAAGCGAAACTTTATTATGATTTTATGTTTTCTATTTTATCGTGCTTAGAGTCTTCTCAATTAGGTAAGCCGATCACGATTTATATTGATTTTTCTCATGGGAATGCTTACACAGAATATATCAGCCAAAGTTTACACCGTTTTCGTGACTTGAATATCGTTATTCAAACTAGATTTAATAATGATACTCAGCTCTCCATCTCAGATTATAAAATAACAGAACTCACATGCCGACAAATCATCTGGAAACAGCCACCTACTCCTTCAGATTGGGCGAGATTTGCTGATATTGTCATCGAACTAAGGGAGTTTGAAAATGAAAAAAATGAAATTTTTTAGTTTATATATGATGATCTTATTTTCGATTGTATTATTGATCTTTCAACCTGCATCCATTATTTATTACATAAAAAATGATACTGCTCATCCTTGGGAGTTACTTAATAACACATCGAGTCAGGAGGGAAAATTCACTGACGAGCCACAAGAAATTATCTTTGTTTATCGAAAAAAAACCTTGCTCGCACCTATTCAATTTGTAACACTTAACAGCAAAACAACAGTTCGTTCAAAAAGTAGAAATCATGCCACTCAATATGGAAAACTATTACTTATTGTATCTGGGCTATTTTTATTTGGTTCTCCACGCCCTTGAATGATCTCAATCAAAGAGAAAGAAGCTTTTTCAAAATACCTTGAAGAAGCTTCTTTCTCTTTGATTTATTTCTTGTATGAACAGACGACGAATTGTCATGGCTAAACTTTATCTTTATGGCTCGGGAATAGCAGTAGGGATATACGCTAATTCGTACGTAACATCTATTTCCAGCTGATCTGCAGTTCCTGTATAGTTTACAGGAATGTATTCAGGTTTTTCATGAAAGTATAGGAAATTTGAATAGCTATCAATAGCCATGATCAGACCACCTCCCACTGGTGAAACTGGTTTTGGAAATTGAAAAGAATTCATTGTCTCACCAGTCGGTTTTGTTATTAAAAATCTGATTTCTTTGGGAAGTGTATAAGTCGTCCCTACTTTCACAGTGAGTTGATCTGTTGGCACAACAGCACCTTGTTCATATGTTTTCCCATTGTATGAATTTGTATAATAGTACTCATCTATATCACTCACGTCAGGTTTTAAATAAGGCGCGTAAAATGGCAGTGAGTTTAAAGAAAGCGGCTGTTTGCTTGTTTTATCTAGATAATGAATGGTGAGTTTTACTTCATCCGTATAATAGAACTGAACCACTTGTTCTTGCTTTAAAAATATGCCCTCTAATTCGCCCGATTTATGGTCGAAAAGGTAGTTGGCAATTTCTTTTTGCTCAATGTGAAATGCTTGCCCTAGCTCACCACTTAAGATGTCAGGCGTTTGAATCTCTGTCCCATTCAGATCTAAGTATTGAATCGTTACCTTTCCATTTTCTACAGCAGGTTCTTTTTTATATTCATAAATGACCGTTTGCGGCTCTTTTTTAAAGGTACCAACTGAATTATTTGGTAGTTTGTCCTCATTCAAGGTATAGTCGGCTATCGGTAATCTAAATTGTTCAGTAGATACATCATATGCTTCCCCGACCGTTCCACTGATTGTTTTTGCTTCGTGAAGCGCATTGCTATTTTCATCTAGATAAAGAATTGTGACCGTAGATTCGACTGACGGAGGGATCATCTCAAAGTTCGGGTAGTACCCGACGTACTGGTATCCTTCTATTACAACCGGATCAATTGCTTTTATCTCGTCCTTAGAAACCGAGACATTCTGTGTTGGAATCAATGATTCTTCTTTTGCTAGTGCCGTTATTGAAGCCGTGCCTATCGCTGTCGGAATAATAATGAGAAGCAATAATTTACTGTACTTTTTCCGTTTGTATAAAACAAATACACTAATGGTAATAAAAGCACTCCCATATAATAACAACCTAGTTTGGTCAAGCTCCCCCGCTTTTGGCAATTTAGTCTGATTCTTCGGTTTTGAATTTAGAATTTTCTGCTCAATCTGATCTCCTGATTCTGAAGATTTACCAATTTCAGAAACATCAGTAACTTTTTGGTAGATGAGATTATATTGCTCATGTTCTAAACTTATGGATGGTCTGTCTTTGATAATAGCTGCATGTTCCTGTGGACTGAGCGTATCAATATCGTAAAAATTAAGTTGGGCTGCGTCGCTTGATAATGGCAATAAGAATATAGCCATAGCTAAAATAAATAAGCTAATGATTGTCTTTTTCATGAATAAGCTCCTTTTTATGTAGGTACTTTCATATAATAAAAGAATATATACATAAAAAAAATTGGTATAACTATATTTATTAAAAAATTAATCAATAAAAAGTGTTTTTTAATATTATTATTGTTTCACTTATTAAATCCAGCCTTTTTCCTTTGCAATACTTACCGCTTCGATTCGATTTTTTGCATCTAATTTACTCAAAATCTCAGACATATAATTCCTTACCGTTCCGGCAGTCAAAAATAATTTCTCTGCAATTTCTTTAGAAGACAATCCTTCACCGACTGCGATCAAGACCTCTTGCTCTCGTTCAGTCAAAGGATTATCTTGTTGTGAAATCAGTCCTGTTACCAGTTCAGGTGAATAGAATTTTTTCCCTTTCATCACAGCACGAATATTTTCAATCAGCTCATCTGTTGGGGTATCTTTTAAAAGATACCCTGAGACGTTCGCTTTGACCGCACGTTCAAAATAGCCTTCTCTTGCAAATGTCGTCAAAATGATGACGTTTGGTTTCTGATTTTTTAATTCTTCGGCTAAATCTAATCCTGTTTTTAAAGGCATTTCAATGTCTGTTAAACAAATATCTGGTTTATGTTTTTCAATAAGTTCCAATGCTTCCACACCGTTTTTAGCAATCCCCACCACTTCAAGATCCTCTTCTAATCCTAAAATCATTGCCAAAGCTGAGGATAACAGCCCTTGGTCTTCTGCAATAATTAATTTAATCATTGAACGTCTCCTTCTTTTATATCCACAGGTACAGTAAAGAGAACCTTCGTGCCATTTTTTTGAGTAAATTCAAGTTTCCCACGAACACTTTCGATCCGTTCTTGTAATCCTGTCAGTCCATTACCACATACAGAACCGTTCATTCCTTTGCCATCATCTTCCACTATAAAACAGTAAGAATCAGCATCTTTTACAATCGTAATCTTGCAGTGACTCGCTTTGCTATGTCGAATGACATTCGTCACACTTTCACGTAAACAATAACTCACAGTATTTTGAATATCTGTAGCTAGTTCTCTCGCTAACGCTTCACCCTCTGTAGATAAGATGATTTTTGCAGCACGTAAACTTTTTTCGATTGTGATCATTTCTTCCGCAATCAATACATGACGCATACTTGAAACGATTTCCCGAACTGTTTGCAAAGTATCTCTCGAGGTTTCTGCGACTTCTGCAATTTCTTTTTTTGCTAGCTCACGATCCTTGTCTAACAACTTCCCAGCTAATTCCGTTTTGATTGTCATGATCGATAACGATTGACCTAGCGTATCATGTAGATCTCTAGCGATTCGATAACGTTCTTCTTGTTTAATCACATATTCCATTCGTTGGGTAGACTGATACATTTGTTTACGCAACTCTGCTTGTTTACGAATTGAACGACCTGCAAAAGGTGCTGCGCAGATAAAGAAACCATAGACAAAAATCGTGATTTTTAAATCTTGTGTCACATATTCTGGCAAACGACTTAAACTAAATGGCACAGGTGTCAGTGTGCATAATAGCGCAATATAATAATACTTAAACGCTTGTTTCTTCATCGGAATAAAACCAATCATCCATGCTGGATAAATAAACAAGTAAATATAACCAAAGTACAGTGTGTAAAACAATGATATTCCGTACATCAACGCCATCCAAAACGGAAACCATTTCCCATTAAATAAACAATTTCGATAGGTCACTACGAAAATTCCTAGTGTAAAAAGTGCTAACTGCTTATCAAAATTATCATATGGATACATTGCAATGATCGGGATCAAAATAAAAATCAACCATATAAATGAAACAAACCCATCTTCTTTTGGATACAACCTAAACTTGCCAATCATAACTTACTCCTAACGTTTTACTTCTTCTTTACGACCATTCAGATATATTGATAATACCATAAATCCTACAAAATAAATGAAGATGACAAATATTCCTTTACCATCTGGTAATTGTCCTGCGGTTAACTGCTTTGCTCCTTGTGCTGCATAAAAGGTCGGTAAACCTGCCGCTATTTTTTGAATCACTTCAGGAAACATATCAATCGGCCACCACAACCCACTTACGATCGCAAGCGGCATCAAGATCATATTGTTCAGTACACTAGCCGTATTTGGATCTTTCACAAGACTTACGATCGTAGCTAATGCGACAATTGGTAAACAACCATACAAAATCCACAAAGCACTAGTTAGCCACGCACTAAAATCCATCTGAACCCCATTCACAAAATGCCCCACAAAAAAAATGACAACTAACAATAAACTATTGATCAAAAACTGAGTCAAAATTTTACTGGCATAATAAATACTTTCTGGCATTGGTGACAATCGTAAAAATTGCTTCACCCCTTGCTTACGGTCCTCGATCAAGGTCATTGAAAAGGAAAATAATGAACTGATCATTACACTATAGGTTGCCATTTGAATCATACTGTCTTTATAAAAAACAGCCATATATTCTGCTGGCACGCCCATATTGAATACTTTGGTAAACAACAGATAAAAGCCCACTGGCATTCCTAATGAAAAAAAGATAAAAGGTTTACTTCTAAATAAAGAGCGATTTAAATCTGTTTTCGTTTGTACGACTAATGCGTTCATTTGCTCTCCTCCTCGACTAAGGTATTAAAAACTGTTTCTAAGTTACCTGGAATAATCAATAAATCCTTAAATTTGATTTCTGCTGCGAATAATTCTATGAGTGTTTCATCGCTATTTGACGTATAAAGAATTACTTTTGTTCCCTCTTTTTCGATAGATGAGATATAAGGTAAATTACCAAGTTTTGCTTCATCATGATCCGTTAGTAATTGAAAGCTTAGTTTATTTTGCAGCATTTCAGACTGAATACTTTCTAATGTACCATCATGAACGATTGCGCCTTGTTTCATTAATAAAATTCTAGTCGCAACCTGTTCAATCTCTTCTAGGTAATGCGTTGTTAAAATAATTGTTTTTCCTTGTTCTTTCAGCTCAGTCACCTTTTCCCAAAAGAGCTTACGGCTCGTTACATCCATCCCTGTTGTAGGCTCATCTAAAATAAGTAACTCTGGGTCACCAATAATCGATAGACCAAAAGTTAAGCGACGTTTTTGACCTCCAGATAATTTAGTTGTATACGTATCTTGATGCTTTTGTAAGCCTGTAATTGCCAACAACTCTTCTAACGTAAGCGGATTAGGATAAAAGCTTTGAAAAAGGGTCAATAGCTCTTTGACTTTAACATTTTCTAATGTCGTGCTTTCTTGTTGCATCACACCTATTTTACTTTTGATTTTTTTCTGTTTTGGGTTCGTTCCAAATAAACTTATCTCACCAGTTGTTGGGTGGATCAACCCCGTTAAACAATTGATTAGTGTGGTTTTCCCCGCACCATTTGGCCCAACTAAGGCGATGATTTCCCCTTTATTCACGTCGAGTGAAATATTGTTTAAAATTGTTTTTTTATTAATTATTTTGGTAAGTTTAGTTATTGCAATCATTTCTTTCTCCCCTTTGCTTATGTACCTATTTTATCTGAATACAGAGGGCATGGTTAGATGATCTTGTCATGGTTCTATATGACAAATGTCATATAGAGAAAAAAGAACCTGAAACATAACTAAAAAAGTTACGTTTCAGGTTCTTTCATTCTCTTCTTATTAATCTTCGATATATGTCCATTTGAAGTCATATTTTGCACCAGTTGAATGGTACACAACGTCTTTGACTTTCTCAGAACGAAGGTGCGCTTCAGCTTTTTGATACAAAGGAATAACACCCATGTCATCCATTATTACTTTTTCTGCATCTAGCATATCTTTCCAACGTGCTTCTGGGTTGTTAGCATTAGTTGTTGCAGCACTTTCTACCAATTTATCATATTCAGGATTTGAATAGTGTCCTCGGTTATAAGAATTACCCGTCGTAAACAAATCTAAGAAACTGCTTGGATCTGCATAATCGGCACCCCAAGCGCTAACAGCGATTTGGAAGTCCCCTTTGTTTGAACGATCTAAACGAACAGAAAACGGAACTGGGCTAACAGATACTTTCAAGCCATCTAACGTGTCAGATAATGACCCTTGTAAATACTCCGCCATTTTTTTCGCATTATCAGTATCATCAATCAATAAATCTACAGATAAAGTAGAGACCCCTAATTCATCTTTTGCTTTTTTCCATGATTCTTTTGCTTTTGCAACGTCATAAACGATCTCGTTTCCTGATTCTTTAGCGAAATCTTCATCTGTTTTAGGATCTGCTGCTAGTCCTTCTGGTACTAACCCAGTTGGAACAGCTGAACCATTTGCTAAGATTTGTTCAACCAACGCTTTACGATCAATTGCATATGATAATGCTTTACGTAAATTCACATTACGATAGGGTGAGTTGTCTTCTATTTGGTTTGGTTCAAGGTAGAACGTTGAGGCACCTTTTAAAATGATGTAATTCGGTTCATTTTTCATTTGTTGCGCTAATTCACCTGATAAAGGTACTTCGTCTGCTTGTCCATCTTGGAATAAGTTTAATGATGTTGGTGCTTCTTTCACAACATCGATTGCTACTTTATCCAATTTAACTGTATCTTTGTCCCAATATTTATCATTTTTAGTATAAGACCAACTTGTGTCTGTTCCTGGTCCGTCGAAATCCGTTAAGGTAAATGGACCATTGTAGACCGATTTATCGCTTGCAGTTGTGTAGTCTTTTCCATATTTCTCAGCAATATCTTGTCTTTGTGGTAAAAATGAAGGGAATGCTAATAAATAATCAAAATAAGGTGTTGCTTTTTCTAAGGTGATTTCTAATTCATAGTCACCAACCGCTTTTATTCCAAGCTCTTCTTTTTTCATTTCGCCTTTAGAAATCTTTTCAGCATTTTTTACAGAGTTAAACATGTATGCATATTCTGAACCAGTCGCTGGGTCAACCGTTCTTTGCCAACCATAAACATAGTCTGCAGCTGTTACAGGTTCGTCATCTGTCCATTTTGCATCTTCTCTTAATTTAATTTTATATGTTAGGCCATCTTCGCTAACTTCTGCTTTTTCAGCAGCTCCAGCTGGTTGAGGTTTACTATCTTTATCTAAACGATAAATTCCTTCATAGACATTATTCAATGCTACAAAACTCACTTCGTCTGTTGCTAGTGAAGGATCTGCACTAGGCATTTCTTGTCTTTCAATAAATCTAAATACTTTTTCACCACTATCGGATCCGCCACTGGCATCTTTAGAGTTTCCACCACATGCTACTAGAGCAATGCTTGATACTGCGACCAAACCTAGTAAGGCACTTTTCTTTAATTTCATATAAAAAACCCCCAATTTTAATAAAAGCTATAAAGAATATAGCAAACTTCTCCTTTCATCTCTATTAAAACCATGCGACAGCTTTATTAAGAATATTCTGAACTTTTTCTAATATAAACAAAAAAAGCAATACGCTTCAGCGTATTGCTTTTTTACTATTTTGCATAATCAACTGCACGTGTTTCTCGAATAACCGTTACTTTGATGTGACCTGGGTAATCAAGGTCATCTTCAATTTTCTTACGAATATCTCGAACTAAACGAACAGCTTCTAAATCTGTGATTTCATCTGGTTTAACCATGACACGTACTTCACGACCAGCTTGAACGGCAAAACTAGATTCAACGCCTTCGAATCCATTAGAAATATTTTCTAAGTTTTCTAAACGGCGAATGTAATTTTCCATCGATTCGCTACGAGCACCTGGTCTAGCCGCTGATAGCGCATCTGCTGCTGCAACTAATACTGAAATAACAGAAGTTGCTTCTACATCGCCATGATGTGATGCAATTGCATTGATAACTGTTGAATTTTCTTTGTATTTAGCAGCTAATTCTGCACCAATCTCAACGTGTGAACCTTCTATCTCATGATCCAGTGCTTTCCCAATATCATGCAGTAAACCAGCACGTTTGGCTAATTGAATATCTTCGCCTATTTCTGCTGCCAAGACACCTGTTAATTTTGCTACTTCGATCGAGTGGTTCAATACGTTTTGGCCATAACTTGTACGGAAACGTAAACGACCTAAAATCTTGATTAAATCTGGATGTAATGTGTGAGCACCAACTTCAAAGGCTGCTTGTTCACCGTATTCACGAATACGTTCATCCATTTCTTTACGAGATTTTTCAACCATTTCTTCAATACGGGCTGGATGAATCCGGCCATCTTGAATCAATTTCTCAAGCGTCATACGAGCAATTTCTCTACGAATCGGATCAAATCCAGAAAGGACTACTGCTTCCGGCGTATCATCAATAATCAAGTCGATTCCTGTCAAGGTCTCTAATGTACGAATGTTACGTCCTTCACGGCCGATAATTCTTCCTTTCATTTCATCGTTTGGTAAACTCACAACAGAAACAGTTGTTTCAGAAACTGAATCCGCTGCACAACGTTGAATTGCAAGAGAAAGTAAATTTTTAGCTTTACGATCTGATTCTTCTTTAGCGCGTTGTTCAGATTCTTTAACCATTACTGTTAATTCATGACTTAGTTCTTCTTCTGTAGATTTCATGATGAGATCTTTTGCTTCATCTTTAGATAGTGAAGCAATACGTTCTATTTCTTGATGTTGCTTTTCAACTAGTTCTTCTACATCTTTTTCTCGCTCATCAATTAATTGCTGTCTAGCACCAAGTTTCTCTTCTTTTTCTTCCAGTGAGTTTTCACGTTTTTCAAGAGAGTCATCTTTGCGATCTAATGTTTGTTCTCTTTGTAATAAACGATTTTCTTGAGATTTAAGTTCTACTTTGCTTTCTTTCAACTCACTTTCAATTTCTGACCGATACTTCTGGTTTTCTTCCATAGCTTTTAATAAAGCTTCTTTTTTCAGAGTCTCTGCTTCTTTATTCGCACTTTCAATTATGCCTTCTGCAGAGGACTTTGCACCATCTATAGCCTTTTCATGACGTGATTTTGCAACGACTAACCCTAAACCAAGACCGACAACTAAACCGATGATAGCGAGGAGAATTCCTAAAACCATTGTTTCCACCTCCGTACTATCTTCAAATTTTCAATATTCATGTAGTTTTCTGATAAACTATAATCAATTATCAATATGCCTACTTGCATACGTGTTTTGCACACAACTTTATTCTAATGTTTGTGCACCAGTGTGTCAACTTAAAAAAGCCCTTTCTGACTGAAACAGCTCATACATCAGAAAGAATTATCATTGTACAAAAAAACAAACCAATAAAATGCTTTTTTACAGCACTCATTGGTTTGTGTTTTCTTCTATTTATTCCTCATCATCAAGAAGAAGTTCTTCTTGCGCTTGTTCTTCTTCAACGACAGCTGTTCCATCGCCGATTCCAAATGCATCACGAACACGTTTAGAAACTTCTTCTACCATTTCTGGATGTTCCGTCATGTAAACTTTAACATTTTCACGGCCTTGGCCAATTCGTTCTTCTTTATAGCTATACCATGCACCGCTCTTATCGACGATGTCTTTTTCAACGGCCATATCCAGTAATTCTCCTTCTTGAGAAATCCCTTGACCGTACATGATATCCACTTCGGCTACTTTAAATGGAGGTGCTACTTTATTTTTAACAACTTTAATTTTTGTGCGGTTACCAATAATATCTGTTCCCTGCTTCAATTGTTCTGCACGTCTTACTTCTAAACGAACAGTCGCATAGAATTTCAAAGCACGTCCACCAGGTGTTGTTTCAGGATTCCCGAACATAACTCCGACTTTTTCACGAATTTGGTTAATGAAAATCGCAATTGTCTTCGTCTTGTTGATTGAGCCTGAAAGCTTACGTAAAGCTTGTGACATCAAACGAGCTTGTAGTCCGACGTGACTAGCACCCATTTCACCATCGATCTCTGCACGAGGTACTAAGGCTGCGACAGAGTCAATAACAACGATATCGATTGCACCACTGGAAACTAATGCATCAGCGATTTCTAATCCTTGTTCACCTGTATCCGGTTGTGAAAGCAACAATTCATCGATATTCACGCCTAATGCTTGCGCGTATTGAGGATCTAAAGCGTGCTCTGCATCGATAAATGCAGCTGTTCCACCTTGTTGTTGTACAGAAGCAATAGCGTGCAATGCAACGGTTGTCTTACCTGAACTCTCTGGTCCATACACTTCTACGATTCTTCCACGAGGATATCCACCTACGCCTAATGCAACATCCAGTGCTAAAGAACCACTAGGAATAGTCGAAATCTGTTGATCGATCTTTTCCCCTAATTTCATTACTGAACCTTTACCAAAGTTCTTTTCGATTTTTTTTAGTGCGGCATCTAAGGCCACTTTACGATCATCTGCCAATCGATAATCCTCCTTATATATAAACGATTTAAATTCCTTTTCAATAAATACATCATAACTGGTTTATTTAAAAAAAGCAAGAGAAAAACGAACAAACATTCGCCTTTTTATTTTTTCTTAACGACCGCTCTTCGAATCAGGTCTAAGCCTTTCATTACAGCACTTTGACGAATGTAACGTCGATCACGATTAAACTGTTGGCACACAGCGACAGTCGGCTGCCCTTTTTCTGCTAGCCCTATCCAAACTGTTCCAACTGGTTGTCCTTCTAATTCATTCGGGCCTGCAACGCCTGTGAACGATACAGCAATATCCGCATCAGCTAATTTTCTTGCTTGCTCTGCCATCGCGATTGCACAGGCCTCGCTAACAGTCCCCTCTTTTTTAAGCAATAGAGGATCTATCCCTAAAAACTGTTCTTTTGTCTCAACTGAATAAGTGACAAAACCGCCCTTAAAAACTTTTGAGACACCTGAAATGTCCCCTAAAGTACTCTGGAAAAGACCTGCTGTCAGGCTCTCGGCTGCCGTTACAGTTTTCCCATGTTCTTTCAACGCTTCCACTGTAACGTTTACTAAACTGTTGTCATCGCCATATCCATAGAAATAGTCCCCTACTGTGTCCATGACTTTCGCTTCTAAATCATCTAACAACTGTTGTCCAGCCATTTCGTCCGCAATTTTAGCAGTTAAACGTAAGGTTACTTCATTCGGTTTGGCATAAGGCGCAATCGTTGGATTTGTTTGGTTATCGATCAAGTCTTTAAGTTCTGTCACTAACTGCGATTCTCCAATACCATAAAATCTCAACACTCTTGATATCAACTGCTCTGCTTGCGGAAAACGTTCCTCTAACAATGGGCGTACATTGTGATGAAACATAGGCTTTAATTCGTTAGGAGGGCCTGGTAGCAACAGATAGGTTGTTTCATTTTTCGTGATCAACGTCCCCACGGCTAGTCCAGTAGGATTTTGAATCGCAATTCCTCCGTCGATCATTAATGTTTGCCGCAAATTATTCTCTGTCATTGCATTGTTTGAGAAAGTAAAAAATTCATGGAGCCGAGCCAACGCCTGCTCATCTTGGACGAGTGTATGGTGAATGTGTGCCGCAACAGTATCTTTTGTTAAATCATCATCTGTTGGTCCTAAGCCTCCACATAATACAATCAGGTCACTCCGATGATCCGCTTCGCCTAACAAGTTTTCCAAACGTTTAGGGTTATCCCCTACAACTGTATGATAATACACCTCAATTCCTAAATCTGCTAGTTCTTCTGATAAAAATGTCGCGTTTGTATTGACAACTTGTCCTAATAACAACTCTGTACCAACTGCTATGATCTCTGCTTTCATTTTTCTCCTCTTCTCTAATAAGATACGTAAATGATTCTTATTTCATTTTATCACAGGAAATTTTTTTATCGCTAATGAACGTTTTTATTTTTTGAAAAAGTGAAAAATTTATCATTTGAATAATAATATGATACAATTTGTCTATTGAGTTAAAAGGAGGAAAAAAATCGATATGGTAGCATTTATTGGACTACTAAGTTTTGTAGGAATCATAATTGGAGGAATTTTTTCATTAAAAGCCGTTTTAAAAAAGCAGCCCAAAAGGAACGCTTTGCTTATAACTGCTGGTAGCTTTATTGTAATGCTTGCAGCTCTTACCTTAACGCCTACAACACCACACATCAAACTGGCTGAAAAATCCATTGAAACAAACGACCATGGAATCGCCGTAATTGAAGGAAAAACAAATGAACAAAGCACAATCACCGTTGCTGGTGAAAAAGTCAAAACAAAAGAGGGCACTTTTTCATACAAAGTAACTTTAAAAGACGATCAACCACAAAAATTGACCTTCGTTGCTTCCATTGGGGATAAAGACAAAGCCGAAACAATCGAAGTCAAACCATCAAAAGCCTTTGTCGCTTTCTTAAATGAAGAAGAACAAGATCAAGAAGCACTAAAAAATGCTGAGACAGCGTTAGCTTTAGCAGAGAATCAACCTACACAAAAAAATTATGATGAAGCCTCAACACGCGTGACGTCACTTACACAAGAACAAAAGGAGTTTATGAAACGCTTAGCCATCATAAAAGACAATATTCCTATTTATGAAGCAGTTGAGCTAGCCGAAACGAAACAAACAAAGGAACATATCGACTCAGCAACTGCCTTAGTGGCCAAAGCAACCTTAAACAAAGATTCATTATTACAACGTTTGACAACGGTTCAACAAAAAGTTACTGCAAAAGAAACCGCTGAAAAACAACTCGCTTCAGCACGCGAAGCGGTTGAAAAAGCCGAACAAGAACCCACAGATGACCATTACAATCAAGCAATCGCTCGCATCAAAGAACTACCTAATGGCCATCCAGATTTAAGCAATAGAGCAAATAATGTCAAACAAACATTAACAGCGCAAAAAGAAGAAGCGAAAAAAGTTGCCGAAGCACAAAAAAAAGCAGAACAAGAAGCTCAAGCGGCTGAACAACAGCAAGCACAAGCCGCCGTTGCTGCCCAAACACCTGAAACTCCGGCACCTGATACACAAGCTGTCAGTACATCTGTCTTAGTTACCCCAACAGGACAAAAATATCATAATCGAAAATGCGGAAACGGAACCTATACTCCAGCCACATTAGAAGAAGCACAAGCGAGAGGCCTAACACCTTGTTCTAAATGTTTTTAAGCTTCACGACATTTTCTCTAACAAAAAAAAGACACTTCCTAAAACTGGAAGTGTCCTTTTTCGTTTGGGAGCTCAATGCATCGCTATATATGCAGAGACTAGATACAGTAGCCAAATATGAAGTGGATAGAAGTAATAGAAAAAGTTTTTCATACCTCTTCCTTTTTCTCCATTAAATAATAAAATAGGAATCACAGCAAATAGCATCATCCATTGTGTAGACCCTTGCGTAAAGAAAAATGCTGCCACTAAAGCAATCAATGCACATTGCAACCAACGACTATTTCTAGCTAAGTACATCAAGGGAATCAATAGTACCATGAAATTATTTTCAGTAAATACTAATGATGGAATGAAATTTGCACCCCATACTGCTGCCATAACCGTATCTGGATTGGACATAAACGAAAGTAAAATCACCGAAGAAAGAATCGGAAATAGTATCATGGCGATACCAGCTACTATTTTACCAACGTTTTTATTCAACCGTCCTTCAGAAATTTTATCAATTCCATACATCATTAGGGTTCCTACTGTAAGATCTCTAAAAATATTGTTCATCAGCTGAACTTCTTCATATCCAACGATCATTTGTATGAAGAAACTTCCTAATGCCATGAGCACCATCCCAATATATAAACGCAACATATACTTCTCTTTGCTTCTTGTATGGCTAAAACCAACCACACTAACAAAAAAGAACAACGTTGCAACAGGTCTTCCAAACCAGTCTAACCAATTTGGTGCACCCATCGGAACAAACATTTGATGAATATGATCAATAAACATTAAAATAATTCCTATTATTTTCAAATCAAATGTCGTGAAACCCTTAAACTTACCAATTCTTAAACTGTTCATTTTGATACGCTCCTTACTTATTAACCTAACATATTATAAAATAAACAGTTCATTTCCGCCTTAGAATCACCTTTCAAGAACCTTTCAATTTTGTCATTCAAAAACGATCGCTCAAAAAAAAGCATTCAAACAAAATCTTTCACAACTTTGTTTGAACACTTCTAATGAACGTTCTTTTCTATTGATGAACACTAAAACGTTGGTTCGGATGTGTATTCTTCTCGATTTCATCCACCATTGCACTCGCATAATCAGCGTATGAAATATAGCTCTTACCGTCTTTATCTACCTCTAATTCTTCGCCAGCTATCACATATTTACCTGTAGCTGGACCTTCTGCATCAAATTCTGCTGCTGGACTAATATAGGTCCAATTCAATCCTTTAGATGCTTCCAATAAATCTAATCCTTTGCCCATTGCAGTCGCTAATGGTTTAAAGGCTTCAGGAAAATCGGGTGTTTCGCTTAAACGAACCGTGTGTTCTGGATTTACAAATAAGCTTCCAGCTCCACCAACAACGAATAAACGCGTTTTTTGATTTGTTAAAATATCGATCAAGTGTTGTGTTGACCCTGTAAATTCACTCACATCACCCCAGAAACCTAAGGCACTGACTAAGACGTCAAAGTCTTTAACATCCTCTGTCGTTAAGGCATACACATCTCTTTCGATTACAGGCGTGCCATCTGTGATTTTAGCTGCATCACGAACAATAGCGGTCACATCTAGTCCTCGTTTTTTTGCTACTTTCAAAATTTCTGAACCTGCTTTTCCATTTGCTCCTAAAATTGCTACTTTCATGATGATCTTCCTTTCTTTCTCCTAATGAAACTAATTTTGTTACATTTTATTTTAAAAAGAGAAGAGACTGTTTACGTCTCTTGTTGCTTGATTTGATGGATCACATCCGACAAAACAATCTCTTTTAGTTCTGCTTCCATGCTTTGCTGAACCTTTGCATATTGCACTTCCAAAGCTGTTTGGATCGTTGCTCCGACTAGACAGTTTGGATTAGGATTTTGGTGAATATTGAATACTTCATGTTCTAATTCAACTGCTTCATAAATATCATAGAGAGAAATATCTTCCGGTTCTTTCAAAAGATACGTTTGTGTGGCACCTCTGCTTGTATGAATGAGTCCAGCTTTTTTTAGCTTACTCATCAGTCTTCTAACAACGACTGGATTTGTATTGACACTGGCAGCGATCAATTCAGAATTGACACGATCCGGTGGTCCGATTTCGATCAAACTGAGGATATGGATCGCCACACTTAATTTTGTCGACATGGCCATGTCTATCACTCCAACTCTTAGTAACAATATAAGTTACATTTAAATCTTACTGCGTTTTCTTGTAAATGTCAATGAATAGTATTCAATTATTTTAAATTATTCATGTAATTAGCAACTAAACGCTCTTTCTTAGTGGATGATCCCAAAAAACGACTTTCAACTTCCTCACTCCTCAATTCCAGAAGATACTAAGTTGAAAATCGTTTCAATCAGTGCGCTACTCCATATAAAAAGGATCTGTCTCTTTCTTACGCACTATCCAAACATAGCCAATAAAACTACCCATACATATAATCAGTAACGCAACGCCTGTCAAAAATCCTTGCGGTAAAAAAACAAATTCAATTTCATGTTCGCCAGCACTTACTGGTAACGTCAAAAGGGCCTGTTTAAAAGTAGGAATAGCCACTTTCTTCCCATCAATATAGGCTTTCCAACCTTTATCATACGGGATACTAGTGAAGAGGACTTGATCTTGATCCAGTGACACTTTCGCTTTGGCTCTACGCCCTTTTACTTTAAATTCTACCCCGTTGGCCTTGATTGCTTCAATAGATCGACTGAATTTATCAGCATCTAACAAAGCAACATCGGGTTGAACGATTTGAAAAACATCTTTCTTTTTAACATTAGAAATAGTTATTTTAAATGAGACTTTTTTGGCTTCTTTATGGTAACCTAACGAGTAATACTGCCCAGTCTCACTAACGGAACTGTCATACACCACACCATCTACTTCTAACGTCAACGCGGGGCTCCCAAAGGTTCTATACTCTACTGGAAAAATACTGACATATGCTTGTTTATTAGCTGGCACGTCTACTGTCCATTCCAACACCATCGGCTCATTTTGCTTTTGAGGACTGTAGGTCACAATATCCGTTTGATTGATTCGTCCCTTTTCTTCATGCGTGTTCACCGTATTCACTTGTTCCAAGTCACTAAACGTGAAGAAATTTTCGTTTGTTTTCGCTAAATGATTCAAGAGTGTTGCTTGAGATTCGACTGCACCAGGTTCATAGATTGCATCATCTGTCCACATCCCTAAAGGCAATGCATACTTGTTTTCATAAAGTGCATACTCTCCTTTTTCAGAGATTTTACTATAGCCAAATTTCAGAACATCCTCTTTCGCTAGATTGTATTTTATGCCTACTAATGAATCCATCAAAAGAGTATTATTGGCATAACGAATATTCAAGTTCGTTCCCAACGACCGATACCCTAATGCATTCAAATAGTAAGACGAATGACGATTTCGAATAGAAGAGAACATACTGACGCCGCTATAACCATAATTAAACGCATCATTGGGTGACACAGGATTCAAATTCTCTAAACGATAGAACGTGTCATTATCATCTTTCGTTTGATCCACTAGTTCTTTGATTGGTTGATAGGGATCTGCATAGTATTTTCGAGCCGGATAATGCCACTCCGTTTGAATTCCCTCAACGATACCATAACTATTAAGTCCTGCCTCTACACAAACCAATAGAATAAAAAAGACCCCAATCCCTCTTCTAAAACCGTTCTTTCTTTTTACTAAAGCAAAAAGGAACAAGTAGCTGATTAAAAAAACGAGTGTCCAAATAAAATTGATTGATTTAATATAGTTATAACCACCTTGACCCGTAATAAATTTTACAGCCATATACGTACCTATCACACCCAAAACAATGGTTACCAACTGATCAAAATCATCAGGCTTAAATTTTTCAAAACCATAACCCGCTAGCACTAATACCAAGAAAGAAAACAAAAAGCTAAATCGAAAATTAAACATGTTTGGCGTATGCATCCCTTGCCAAAAGAGATTTAACGGTTCTAAATAGAAACTCGCCACTAAGACCAGCAGTAGACTGCCATAGCAAATCTTTTGGCGTAATGTTACTTTCTTCGTCACAAAGAAGAACAAACAAAAAACAACAGCCAACAACCCGATATAAATAAAAGGAGTGGACTTAACCTTCGTACTATCATAGATTCCTACCATATTTTTGATCACTAAATCCCAAGGTCCAGTGTTTTTTGTTTTTAATCGAACGATTTTACTAAGCGCTTCACCATTGTTTCTCAAATCCAGTAAAGTCGGCAAAACCATCACCATCGATGCCCCACCTGCCAAGAATGACGTGATCAAATACATAGGAAAACGTTGCAAATACGTTGAACGATCCGTCAACAAACGTGCGATAAAATAGCCAAACGTAAACAAGCCAACCATAAATGCCATATAAAAGTTCGACACAAATAACAGAAAATAGCTAATAAACAAAAGTACTGGCTTTTTCTTATCCATTAAACGATGGATTCCCAAAACAATCAAAGGCAGGTAAACCATAGCATCTAACCACATAAGAATTTCAGAGTATGCAATAACAAACGACATCAATGCATATGAAACACTCAATACAACATGGTTCCACTTAGGTAAACGGAACGTTTGATAAGAAAAAATCCAAAATGCTCCGCCCAAACTACCGATTTTCAGCAAAGTCAGATAATAAAGAAAATCTGGAAGCTGAAGACTTGAAAAGAAGAGAACCAGCGGACTAAATATTCCGCCTAAATAATACGCAATAAAGGCCCAATAATTCAACCCCATCGAACTATTCCATGTATAAAAAATACTCTGATCGCCTTTAAATACGTTGTTTAAACTAGCATAAAAATTAACATATTGAGAAAAAGCATCACTTGCTAAAATAGTTCGATGCTCACTTCCTGGATAAATACCGATTTTTGCATATACAATAATCATGATCAGCACAGGCAACGCTAGACTTAATAACATATAAAGTCCGTTGTCTTTAATAAATAAATGAATTTTCTTTCTCATACGAACCTCACTTTACAGTTTAATGAACAAATCCAAATCGATTGAATGGGTAAAATCTAAAGGTAACCACTCCTTCAATCTGATCATTGCTCACAAATCCAATCGAACGACTATCTTTAGAATTGGAACGGTTATCTCCCAAAACAAAATAATGATCCTTCGGAATTTCTTCTACATTACTTAATAAGTGCAAAATAGATTCCTGTGCAATTCTCACCACTACAGTGCTATCTGGTAAAACGCCAGCATCGATCCATCGGGAAAGATCTACATTTTTATCTAGATGCTCAACTAGATACAATCGATCATTCTTCACAACGATACGATCTCCAGGTAGTCCAATCACACGTTTGACATACGATTCACCCGGCTCATCTTTAGGCTCAAAAGTCACAATGTCATAGCGTTCAACTTTTTTACTTTTATGAATAAGCAAACGGTCTCCATTTTGAAAAGTTGGATTCATTGAATGACCATCCACAAAATGAGCACGATAGTTCAGAATAAAATTGATACATAGAATAGCGAAAATTAGAAATGCGATCGTTTCTAAATAATTGGCCCGTTTCGCTCGTTTATTTTTCTCCATTCTTTTATTCTTTTTGGAACGCTGAAGTTGCTTTTTCTTCACAGATGATCGTCTTTTTCTTTTTTTCGGAGGATATGGACTTTTTCGATTTCCCTTATATACTTCTTTTTGCTGTTCTTTATTTATTCTTTTAGAACCCATATCATCTACCTATCTTTTCTACAATTTCATCATTTCATGAAGTGGGAGTAGTTTCATTGTGGCAACACCTATGATTTCCTTCTCATCAACTAGCCCATAATATCGACTATCGGTTGCGAAAGAACGATTATCTCCTAAAACTAAATATTTCCCTTGGGGTATCCTGCCTAATTCTGTTCCTGCTATCTCTTCTGTACTAAAATCTTCGGTTAATTGATACCCTTCTTTTTTAGCTTTTTGCAACTCTTCAGCTAAAAAACGTTCCACTTGTTCTTGTCCATTAATCAACAGCGTATCCTCTTTGTATGCTATCTTTTCTCCTGGTAGACCAATGATCCTACGCGTAGAAACTTCTTTGGAACGTTTTGGCACATGAAAATAAACGAGGGAAAATCGTTTGACTTCTCCTAAGCGGTTAACGAAAATACGATTCGGTTCTTTCAAATTCGGGGCCATTCCAAAACCTTCTATTTGCGGAATCACAAAGGTAAACAAAGAAACTAGATAAATGACCAACACAGCTATTGTAAGACTAGAAATCAACTCTAAAAGTATTTTCTTAGCTCTTTTTCGCTGCCTTTTTTTTCTTTGTTTCAATGATTGTTTCCTAAAATGTTGTTGTTTCACAGATTTTTTAGAAGTAGGATGAGTTGGATGGCTTCTTTTCCTATTTCTACCTTTTTTATGTTGAAGAGCGTTTGGCTTATGTCTACTCATCAAAGAGCCCTCCTTAACGTGCAAGAAAATGACTATTTCTTTCCTTTTAAAGACGCTTCGTTGATTCGGAAATACTTTAATACTTTTTTCTGGTTGTCTTGGGTTTTCTTCAAGTCTGCTTTGTACCCGTCTAATGTTTCTTGGTCATTTAATGACTCTACCGTTTGACTTCCCATATTCACTCCTAATTCTTTCATGTTTGAATATAAGCGATTCAATTGTTTTTGCCCTTCTTCAGATAAACGCCCATTTGCAGAATGTGCCCCGTAACTGGCAAGCCGCGCCGACAAGTCATATAACGTTCCTTGAACTTTTTTAGGGTTATCTGTCCCCTGCACTTGGTTTAGTTGCTCCTCGATACTTGAAATTAAAAAGTAGCCTTGAACCAACGCATCCGAATCTTTTTTCCCTAGATTAGTTGCTTGATAATAGCGACTGTAAAACGCCCCACTCATTCCGATGATTCCTATCACTAAAAAGATAAGCACCCAACGAATTTGTTGTTTGCGTTTTTTCATCAACGTACGGAAAGCTCTTTTCCATTTTTTTAGTTTAGGCTTACGTTTTGGTTTCTTGACTTTCAGTCGACGAATTTTTTTACCAGTTAGTATTGTCACGACCAAAAAGATCAGCATAAATACAAAACAGAGGATAGCTAAGGAAAGTAACCCAATAAATAACCAATCTAATATTTCCATTTTTCTATGCCTCCTCTAGTACTCATCACTTTTTCTTCTTTGGTGATGAAGTTTTTCTTTTGCTTTTTTTCTTCTTAGTATTTTTTTTCATCAGACGAATCAAAATGAAAATAATGAACACTAAAGCTAAAATACCACCCACAACGCTTGCGATCAGTACCCAATCGATGCCTGATTCTTGAACTAGAGTCAAATCTTGTTCATTAAATTTATCCGCATCTTCATCTGTAATTTTAAATCCTTGTTCCCACTGCCAACGATCACCAGCTTTTGTCGTTACTAAAATTTTTGCCCGATAATCTCCTGGCACCATTTTTTCACCGTTCATTGATACTGGGAAATCGATCAATGTATTGGGGGCCATCCGCATTTTGGCTTTTTTAGTATCGTATAAAACTTCATCTGAGCCCTTCCCCATGATTTGAACCTCTACGGTCATATCATTCACATAAATTGGCTGAATGTTTGAAAAATTAATGAATATTGAATTACGATAATTATTTAACTCAGGGTAAACTTTATTCAGTTTTAAATCTGGTTTTATTTGATCTGTATCCCCTTCACTTAATTGAATACCGGTTTGATAAACGAATTTATTTTTGATCATCCCTTCATCCGATTTAGAGTCCAGTCCCTCTTGATCTTTTTCTGACAAACTGACCGCGCCTGTAATATACCCTTCAAAAGAAGCGTCAGGTACTGTCACTTCTAAATCCAACATCTTTTCACTTTTTGGCGCTAAAACCACTTCTTTTGGTCCTGTTACGATATCTTTAAAATCATATTTTAAAGAGGCATCGTTTTTCATTTTATTTTCCCCATACTCAATAACGCCATTACTATTGGTTTTGGCGCCATTTAAGCTGACTAAAACAGTTGTCTCCTTTTCCGCAGTATTTCTCATTTTGATTTGAAGTTTTTGTTTTTGTCCTGGTGTTACTTTCAAATCAAAGTATCCCGCTTCGGGATTATGTTGGTTTTCCGGAAGTATGACTTCATAAGAGAAACCACCAGAATTTTGACTTCCTTTCGACGCTTCTGCCTGAACTGATTCTGCAGAAACAACGATAATTGCAGCTATGTATAGTAAACCCAGTAGTTTGATTGCTACTTTTTTTAGCATTAAAAATCCCTCTTTCTATTCTTGAAAATAAGAGGGTGGGACAAAACGATCAATTCGTTTTGTTTCACCCTCTAACTATTGATAAAAGACTAGTGAAAAGAGAATGAGATAAAAGTGTTTAACCTTGAGATTGCGTTATACCTCAGTCTCCTCTTTCACATTATCCTCTCTAGCCTATTCTTTAAAACAGTTCTCTATGGCGCAGCAGTGATTGCCCAAGTGATTTCAGCTTCGTATTTAGCTTCTTTCAAAACATTGTCCCCAGGAACTTTCAATGTCACACCATCATAAGTATCTTTACCAGCTTTGGCATTTTCGTTTGTATCAAACATTAATTCAAACACACCAAACCCTTTACCTTTTTGATCATTTGTCAACATTGTTTGTGCTTTTGAACCATCTTCAGCAAATTCTAAATCAGAAACTGCTTTTACAGCTGCTGAAGTTGGCAAAGTAGCGCTATTTGTACCTGTTACTAAAGAAACATTGTTGTATGTTAATTTTGAACCAGTTAATTCAGAAGCAACTGCTCCTGTACTTGTAAATTGTTTTGTCAGTGCAACGGAAATACTGTAGAAGTTTTCAGCAACGTTGGCACGAACATCTCTGAAACGTACAAAGTGAGCAGTTGTTTGAGTACCATCTGTAAATGGTAATGCTTTGTATGTTTTTTCAGAATCATTTGCAATAATATCGTGCTTATCAAAATCCATATCTGTTACTGACACGATTTTCAATGCAGATGGATCAGGATTTTGAGTTGGTTCTGTTAATTCATCACCTGATGATTCACCGGGTGGTAGATTCGTTGGATTTGTTGTTAAATCTGTTTGGAATTCAATATTTCCTTTTCCTTTTTGTTCAGGTGCTGCTTTTGTTGCTGATGGCATTGCAAGACCTACGCCGACTGCTGCTAATAATGCAGCACTTGCTAATTTGTGTGTAGTTTTCATTTGTATTTCCTCCTAATATTTTGGACTATTTATGGTAGCTCGGATAAAATCCAAGTTATCACCGTTTGATAAGTTACCGGATCTTTTTTCGTTGCCCCCGGTATGGACAACTTCAATGCTTCATTTTTATACATTGGTTTGTTATCAAAGTTCGGGTCCATGATTGGATTGCCTTCTTTGTCTAAACGCGGTGTTAATGACTCCTTTTTTCCCTGAGCATTTTCGGCAGAAGCACCAAATATAATGGACCAAGTACCTTCTCCAGTACCAGGCTTAGCTTCAGCTAAATTATAAGTTTGCCCAATATTGTCAATACGAATCACATCTTTTTGTACAAGTGGTGCTTCTTCTTTACTTCTAGTTGAATTTGCCCACGATTGATCTAAGGAAATCACGGCACCGTTTAATTCTTTGTTTTTAGTATTATCATTTTTGAACTGTGTTTCTTGACGAACTTGTAAATTCCACCCTTTACCAGTCCCACGATAATCAGACACTTGGACAAAATTACCTCTAGCTCCAAGTTGTCCATGGAACAGTTGAGCATTTCCTAAATACACAGCATCCGTTGTGGTTTTCTCGTTTTGCCAAAATTCAAACTGAGGAACAAAATCAATTCTCAAATCCCCCTTTGTAGACGGGCTATCTCCTGGATCTGCTTCATTTTCTGGGTGTTCTGGATCTTTGATTATTTGATTATATTCTCCTTCAAACTGAATTTTTCCTGTTCCTTGTCCAGTTGTTTCTGCGTATACAGGTACTGAACCTTTCAAGAGCATCACTAAGAAAAGCGGCAACAGCAATAGAGGACTCATTTTTATTCTTTTCATTCTGTTAAGCCCCCTTTTCCTCAGTGTTTTCGCGCTCTTTTTTACGTTTCAAATAGAACAGGATCAAAACAATTGCAACCAACACAGCCCCGCTGACTCCAAGACTGGCTTTCACCAATTCTCCTGTTGATGGATATCTCCCAACAGGTTTTGGACTCGTCGGCTTTGATGGGGTTGGGGGTGTCGTACTTTGTTCGGTCGAGCTACTAGATGTAGTTTCTTCGTAAAAGGTAATTCCGCCATTTGTCTGAACCGCTCCACCATTTTCTTCAGCCATTCCAAACAATGGATAGCTGAAAAATAGGGCAACCGCAACTACAGAGACAAAGAAGGCTGAAACTAAATGTTTTTGATTCATTATTCTTTCCTCCATTTGTTATGGTGTTGCTCCAACAGTCCAAACAATCGTCGCTTTATATTTCCCTAATTCACGAACCGCACCAGCTGGAACATCTAGTTTGAATCCTCGCTCACCGGTCTTCCATTTGTCACTGACATCGTATTGACCTGTTGTCGTATGCGAATCTTCAACAATCGGCTGATTCTCATTATTCAAAATAATCTCGCTTTCTTTTCCCTCACCTGTTCGATAGCGAATAGCTTCAGGTAAGATTTTTGCTCCCTCACCATCATTACTTGTTAAGTAAGACTCTAATTTCGCATCTAGCGTCCAATTCGTTAACTTTGTTCGATTATCCCAGATAATCAACTCTTTATCGTACGCAGGTTTCTCTACACGAACACCAAAAATACCGGCATCCCGTAAACCAAAATCAATAGATTGAGGGGCAGAATAGATAAACAAGGTCCCAGAAAAAACGTACTGAACTGCATATTCTGTTTCATTCACAGGGATAGCATTTTCTGGTACTGGCGTTTTTTGAATTTGATAATTTTGGCCGCTTAACGTATTCAATACCTCTTTGACATCTAAGTTCTTTGATAAATCAACTGTTCCACCAATATTTCCACTGACAGGAACGGTGTCATGAATTTTTTTACCTGTATCATCGACAAATTCTACATTGACTGTCGAAACGCTTTTAATGATTGTTACTTTGATGTTCTTCTCAACTTTAGCAGGCCCTTCACCATAACTTAGCGTTACTTGATAATCACCACTGGCAACTGGCGTTCCAGGTGTTGCGGGTCCCGGTAAAGTCCCTTTATCAATAGAAATTTTGGACGCATCAAGTGCAGTAACCGTGACATCATCGATTTCCCAAAGTGCTAGTTTCCCTTTTTCACGTATCATAGTTAAAATAGCTTCTTCTGTAGTCGGATAATCTTTCGCAGCGATACTGAAATCCCGTCCATCTAATACATATTTATTGCTCGTTATCATCTCATCATTTTTGACAAAAATCGGAACAGTCACTTCTTCTGCATTTCCAGCCTCATCCGTTAAGATCACTACAAAACTAGCTGGTCCTACTTTTGAAACTGTATTCACTAGGTTTTGACCTGGTTTTAGCGTTACAGCAATTTTATCTTTAGCCGAAACATTGTCTGACCAGTCTGTTAGATAAGCGGTATAGTCGGTTGCATTTTCGATAGACGCATTGTCCCCTAAATCAACAAATGTTAGCTTACCTGTCCCAGTTGGTTTGGTCCGATCATTGAACGTGACTGAGATCATCTTTGTTGTGTCTTTCAACTTTAATGTTATAACATGGGCAACTTCTTCAGCGTTTGTTACTTTAGATATATCGATGCCAAATAATGTTTCATCTGCCGTTACATCCGTCACATCAATGATATTTCCTGTTTCGTCTTTAACAAACTGCCATGCTTCAACCTTTCCGTTAGTGATAACTAGAGGTCGTTGCTCTTCGCTAGGCCAATCACTGTAATCCATTCTAAAGTCAGTTCCCTTGATAATACCGTCTTCTCCCCAATGGTAAGAATCATCAACTACATAAATAAATGTATCGTAATCAGCTGAATTTCCAGCTTCATCCGTTAAACGAATCTTGATTGTTTTTTTGCCCACAGTTGAAACTAATGATGGAATATCCGTTGTTAAAAGTTTTGCCGTAATTTTTTCTTTTGATGAAACATTATCGGATACGGTTGTAAAAAAGCTTTTCAAATCAACATTTGAGCCAATGATTGCCTCCGCATCATTTAACGCGACCTTCGTCAACTTGGCTGTAGCAATTGGTGGCTCAACATCCAAAACATTTAGTAAATGTTCCGTATTTGGCACAGAAATTACTGAATTATCAGGATTTAGTCCTTTGGGAGTAGCCTTTGTTTTTAATAGTTTAGAACTAGCAGTGGCATCAACTTGTGCGGTATAGACTAGCTTTAAGATACTGCCTTTACTTCCTATCACTAAATCATCCTCTGCCGTTTGAACAACAGCAAATGGTGTTTTTTGTGATACTATGGGTAACCCTAAATTCTTAGAAGTACCTGTCGAATCAACCAGCTCCGCTGAAATGGGCGTTACATTTTTATATAACGCATCTAATTCTGCATAGAGTTTTGCTTGCTGCCAACGACTTGAAACATTTGTCAATTCTGATGTTATCGTAAAGCGAACTTCATCCAACGGTTTTGCTTGATCACTTTTTTTCCATGAGCCATCTGTCTGTTTTACCTCTGAAACAACCTTCGTCATAAATTCAGGATTACTAAATTGTTTTACTGTGATTGGTACACTAATCTTCCCAGTCAAACCAGTTTTATCTCCTTTAATGACGATAGTGACTGTCTCATTTCCCACTGTTGAAAATGTCTTTTCGGAATCAAAGCCAATTACACTGACCGTTTCTGAAGCAAAAACACCTTTTAGATTCGTTACTAAATCTGCTGGCTCTAAATCTTGAGTACTTGATCCAACCATTACTTCTTGTGGGATTGGATCAGCTGTCGGAGAACCACCTAATTTTGTCTTAGCAATTCCTTCGTTGACCTCACTTTGGCCATCTCCAGTAACATTGTAGACAGTCATCGGAATGTGTAAGTACCCATCACTTTGATAATATTTTTCCTTATCAACACCTGCAGTGAGTTTAGAAGTAATCTGAAATTCATACGAATTATTAACAAATGACGCGCTACTTAGCGTACTCGCTGGAACAGTTACTACAAAGCGATTATTAGGAATATCTTTTGTAATCGTAAATTTTGAAGTAGTATTCGCTCCGTTCATATCTGTAACTTTTACGGTTGCCTGTGACAAATCAAAAATGGCATCTGCATTCATATACATCGTATATTGCTTAGGATAAAAAGAAGCATCTGATTGTTCTGGCATATCTTGAACAACAGTGTAATCAATTTTATTTTGATCTTCGTTGGTTTCTCCTAAAATTTGAGGTGGCGGGAGAATAATTCTCGTCATAGCGGACGTTTCATATTTCAAATACCCTACTGCCCCTGATGGTAAATCAATTGTTTGTTGCATAGAACCATCTGAATTAAACAGATAAGTAAATTCCTGTGTTGCTTTTTCTCCACCAGAGGTTCCAACAAATCTCGTCGTTCCAATACCCACATCACTGTAAATAATCTCACTATTTGAATACGTGTATACTCCTTGTAAAAAGTCACTCCCTGAATCAATCGTTAGTCCCTTTAGATTATTCAATCGTTTCACATTCCACATTGCTTTCATTGGAATTTTTGTGGTGGTACCACTTTTGAAGAAATCATATCTGATTTTCATTTGTGCGTTGGTACCACGAGTATCGATTCTTAGAAAGTTATCTTTTTGCGCATTACTACTTGTGGAAGTTGGGTAGTAGATATAAGCTGTTGGATTTGTTGTCGACGAAGTATACGATTCGATCGTCGCGCGCAGATCTACAAATCCACCTTTATAGATTGCAACTTTATTCAATTGTACAAAGTTGTTTCCTGTAATATCCCGTTTATCAAAGCGCGCGTAGTTTGCTCCTTCGCTCGTTGCTCCTGAAACTGTATAGGTCAATCTAGGGGTAATACGAAACATTGTTGCATATTCTCCCGGGATCGGCGTAGCAGCTCCTGGATTGGCACTGTTCACTAAATTGACGTTAGGATACGTGATCAATGAGCCACTAGCACGAGCAGTTGGTCCATCTGCGTAAGGAGAAATTCCTTCTTCCGCTTTTATGACAGCATTCTCAAAGTAAAGATACCCAGCTAAAATACTGACCACACAAGCAGTCGTTATGATCCATTTTCTTTTCATTTTTTTCCTCCTTCCCTGGTAAATTTAAAACAATTTATTTCAAATCTTTCAATTATCGAATATGAACCTCTTCAATAATTGAAAATTGAAACCTAGAGTAATTATGCTAGAAGCATATATCCTTTTGACCGAATTGTTTTGATATATTGAGTAGAAGAATCCCCATTTGCGATTTTTTGTCTTAAATGGTACATAATATTAGCAACTCGGTATCTCTTATCTTTCGCCGATCCATTCCAGACATACTGATAAATTTCTTCATAAGTCAATGCCTTATTTGGATGCTTGCTCAACAATTCAATCGTTCGAAATTCTAACTTTGTTAAATTCACTTCGGTTTTTCCAGATAATAGAACACTAAAATTAGATGGAATCAATTCAATTTTTTTCTTTTCCCCCACAAGTGAGCTACCAAAAGAAAAATCGTTTTCCTCTGCGCTTTTAACATATCTATTTAAGTTTTTTTGGACAAATAAGGAAAGTTCATCTGAATCGATCGTCTTATTGATAATACCGTCCGCACCTAACTTCATATAGACGATCCTAGTAGATTTATCTGCATTTTTTGACATCACCCAAATCAAAGCAGAACTTTGTTCCCGTATCGCTATAATAGACTCGCAAATCATTCCTATTTGATTGTCTGTTTCAGTTTCTTCAATTATGAGAGCATCTAACTTTTCTACGCTGACTTGCCATTTTTGTTTATCCTGTAGATAATGAACCATACATTCTGATTCTTCCAATGCGTCTACATAGGTACTGTTTTCCACTTCATTATTTGTCGAAATAATTCCTACATTATACATTTACCGTCGCCCCTCATTGATTCTATGTATTTTTTTGCCATTCCTTCAAAAATTGGTCATTATGTTTGCAGTAATCTAGAATAGTTTTTATACTGTTTATCTAGATATTAAATGCTGAAGAAAAGATTCTTGTTTTACGCTAAAACAAGAAATAAGCTGATTTATCCTTTATTTATGGGACTCATCGTACTTTATGACGGTAGAAATGACGGCGCGAAAAAACAAAAAAAGCTAGCCTATAGAAATAGGGCTAACTTTTAACAAAATAAATAATAGCAAGAGTATTAATTTCTTTGGATAGACGAAAACGACCTGTCTATTATATAAACGCTAATCTATCGATTGTCGTACGTTGTTCTTCAAGAAAAGAACTTGTATAAGTATCTAGTGTTAGTTTTATGGACGAATGCCCCAGTAAGGAACTAATTGCTGCGATATTCGCTCCCATTTCTACACACCGAGTCGCAAAGGTATGTCGAAGCGCATGAAAAGGGACATTTAATAAACCTAGCTTCTGTTTTATTCGCTCAAAGCGATAACTAACAGTTCTAGGCTCGATAGAATCTGAGCCGTTGGCTACAACATAAGTAGAAGATGACTGGTTCTTCCATTTTAATAAAACCTTTTTGATTTTTTTAGAAAGCGGGATTATTCGATCCGCATTGATTGTTTTTGGCGCTGTTTCTACGATTTTTGTCAGATGTCCTGAGTTATTAGGCAACGCAATCCGTTGTTTGGTTCGATGAACTCTTAGAATAGATGCTTCAAAATTGATATCTTCCCATTTCAGCGCACAGATTTCCCCAATTCGCATCCCTGTTTCTAATGCAAGCAAAATAGGCAGTCCTTTTGTTGATTTCATACTCTCGGTCTCTACTTCTTTTTGCTGTTGTCGTGTTAAAGCTTGCACTTTTTGTTTCCCTATTTTAGGCAATACTGTCCGCTCGCAAGGATTCAAAATAAGGTAGCCTCGTTCCTTTGCGGCCTCAAAGCAGCTTTTTACAATACGAAAAACAATGTGCACAGAACTTGCCGCCAAATTTTCAGACAAGCTTTTTACTAAACGATCGATGTCTGTTGCTGTTATTTTTTTTAATGGGCGTTTTGCTAGAAATGGTAAAATATGTAATTGCAGCTTATTGCTATAGCTCGCATAAGTACTTTCTTTGATTTTTGGAGCCATGATATCCGTTAGCCAAAATTGAGTCCACTCTCCAAACGTTCCTTGAAATTCTTTGGTATTCGTTGTGTAAAACAGCGTTAACTGAACTTTTTTATCTAACATCTGATCTTTTACTGCTCGGTATGAACGCGCATAAATATAGCCGTAATAAATAGAGCCGTCCGCTTTTCTACCTTTCGGATACCGACCTTCCCAACGTCCATCTTTTCGTTTGTATATATTTTCGCCTTTACTCAAAAAATCAAACCCTTTCTTTCTGACGGCGGAATTGACGGCGGTAAAAAACAACCGTTCATCCAGCTCACCATTTCGCTTATATTTATATAAAGAAAAAATAACCATTGAATAATTCTCAAATTTTTATATTATTTCGAAAAAAACTGAGAAAAGTTATTGTTTTTTTTCGTAAAATCCCATTGATTTTCTCTCTAAAAACCAATACAATGAATTATGTTGTACAAATAATTTTAAATAAATATCAAAAACATTTCTTGTTTTAGCGTAAAATAAGAAATGTTTTCCTGATATGAACACTCCACCACTTCCCGAAAATCCATAACAGCGTGAGCACTTTCCCACAGCTGTTTATCCCCTAAGAAACACAAATTTTCGCCTTTATTCACGTACCACAAAGCATCCGTAGATTGCCCAAGGCTTTTCATTACACTTTATATAACTTGGAATGCTTTGCTCATTCCCAACACCTGCCTACTCTACCTTAATTCCACACAGAAAACAATACATTTTTTCTATATAAAAATAACAGATAATTTTATTATACAAAAAATCACAAAAAGGGAATAGTTCACTTTTTTAAATTTATATATTTTTAAAAGTTTATGATTTGAACCTTATTTCTGAGATAACCCGAAAATAATTCCTTTTTAAAACAATAGTTGTCCTCTTTTTAAAATAACGGCTAAACAAGAATTTGATTTCTATTAAAGGACTTATCTACCGTTTCATGATAAACTCTAACTGTAGTTATGTGAGTATTAAAATACGTAAAGAATCTATCTGTTCCTCAAAGGAGACGACTATGGAAATACAACTAAATGTGCGTATCACAGAAACAAAAACAAGCATTGAAATGAGCAACAACTACGGAACCATCACGATTATTGAAAACAGCGGTAACATTGCACTTGATCAACCAGCTGTCTACATTCTACTTAAGGATAATACGGTTATTTCAATAGGAAAATCAGAAACTGGTACTTTTCAAAATGAGTTAGATTTCAACAAAATAATCACAATTGCGCCATCTTGGGATATTGAATTAGACTATTTAATGCAACAGCTCACCACTGATGCTATAGAAAACGGCATTCAATTGATTGCCCCCTCTCAGCTAGAAACAAAAATTCCTGCAAGTTATCAAAAAACGGTCACCACCTATAAAGACGAAGTATTATTTATTCTTGAAAAATTTGGCTATCCTCTAAAACAGAAGGAAGAACCTAAAAAAGAGAAAGCAAAACCAGCTAAAGCACGTCATAAATGGACTAAAGAAGTTAGCCAAATCGAATTTTTTATTGATACGAGAGATAGTAAAGCAACCGCACTTTGGCACAAGCGAAATGAAATGCTTCTAAAAGCTGGCGCTACTATAATGGCAAATCCACCCCTTAACAAAGATGGGTCTCTAGGATTTTCTGCAAAAATGGGTCAAAGAATTCGAGAAGACCATAAAGATAAAGTCAAAAACAACAGAACAACTGAAGACATCATTTTAAAAAGTGTAAATGAAGTTGGTTTATTTTTATACTTCGGCGGAACAAATAGTTGGTTAGAGCTGATAGACGCTAATGGAAAGACATTGAACGAATGGACGGTCGTTTAAAAAATAATCATCACGCGCACTCGTAGTAAATCCTTCAAGTGTGCTTTTTATTTTGCAACAGAAAATTTTCTAGACAGAAACCATCAATTGTCCAATTTCCTTCTGCTATCCTTTGTGAGTAAAAATGATCCTTGCTACAATAATAGTGTAACAAATCAAAAATCAGGAGGGATCTTTATGAAGTACGTAAGTGGAAACTATGAAGCATTTGCAAGAAGCAGAAAACCTGACGGCGTAGATGAGAAAAATGCCTATATCGTCGGTGCAGGATTAGCCGGTTTAGCAGCAGCAGTCTTTTTGATTCGTGACGGACACATGAAAGGTGAACATATCCATATTTTTGAGGAACTATCCTTATCAGGTGGCTCTTTGGATGGAAAATTCATTCCCCATGATGGTTTTGTTACACGAGGTGGACGTGAAATGGAAAACCATTTTGAATGTTTGTGGGATCTTTTCCGTTCTGTTCCTTCACTAGAAGTTGAGGATGCTTCTGTATTAGATGAATTTTATTGGCTAGATCATGACGATCCTAACTCTTCAAACTGCCGTATTATTTATAATCGAGGCGAACGCGCCTCAGATGATGGTGAATTTACGCTCTCTAAAAAAGCACAAAAAGAACTCGTTGATTTATTTATGACCTCAGAAGATAAACTAATCGGAAAACGAATTAAAGATGTCTTCACCGAAGAATTTTTTGAATCGAATTTTTGGTTATATTGGTGTACGATGTTCGCTTTTGAAAAATGGCACTCCGCTATTGAAATGAGACGCTACGTGATGCGCTTTATTCATCATATTAAAGGGTTACCAGATTTTACTGCTTTAAAATTTACACGTTATAATCAATTTGAGTCTTTAGTCAAACCATTATTAGCCTTTTTAGACGACAATGGTGTAGATTTCCAATATGAAACAAAAATCAATGATATCAAAGTGGATATCACCGAAGAAACAAAAGTTGCGAAAAGTATCTTACTAACCAAAGCTGGTAAAACAGAAGAAATTCACTTAACCGAAAATGACTTGGTTTTCGTAACAAACGGTTCAATCACTGAAAGTTCAACAGAGGGCGACCACCATACACCCGCACCGATCACACATGACCTAGGCGGTAGTTGGAACCTTTGGAAAAATTTAGCAAAACAATCACCAGAATTCGGAAATCCTGATGTCTTTTGTGAAAATTTACCAGCAGAAAGTTGGTTCGTTTCTGCTACTGTAACATGGGAAAACTTCGATATCGAGCCTTATATTTCTAGACTGACACATCGTAAATTGCGAACAGGCAAAATTGTGACGGGCGGAATCATCACGATCAAAGATTCCAACTGGTTAATGAGTTTTGCAATGCATCGTCAACCTCACTTTAAAGAACAAAATGAACAACAATCGATCACTTGGGTCTATGGTTTACTATCAAATACTCCTGGAAATTATATAAAAAAACCAATCGAACAATGTTCCGGTGAGGAAATTGCACAAGAGTTGATGTATCACTTAGGTGTTCCAGAAGAAGATATCATTAAATTTGCGGAACATTCGTGTACAGCAATTCCAGTTTATATGCCATTTATCACCTCTTACTTTATGTTACGTGAACCAGGAGACCGTCCTTTAGTCATTCCTAACGGTTCTAAAAACTTAGCGTTTATCGGAAACTTTGCAGAAACGGAGCGAGATACTGTCTTCACTACTGAATACTCTGTTAGAACTGCGATGGAAGCTGTCTATCAATTATTAGACGTTGAACGTGGTGTTCCAGAAGTTTTTGCATCAGCTTACGATTTACGGACTTTAGCTAATTCTGTTTACTATTTATCTGATAAGAAAAAACTAACTGAAATGGAATTGCCTTTTGTAGAACGGAAAATCGTTGAGAAGTTTGTTGATAAAACAAAAGATACGTATATCGGGGATATTTTAAAAGATGCTGATTTGATTTAAACGCACGACACTGTATTGAAACAGAAAATAGCTACGGTCTCTCTTTATAAATAGAAGAAACCGTAGCTATTTTTTTACCTAAATTACTAAAAATCATATTCCGCTTCTTTTTGCTGAATCATTGTTTGATACGTATCCAGCAATAAGAAAAAGTCATCCACAAATCGATCCAATCGAAATTCAATATCGGGATTCTTGATTTCTTGACGAATAATATCTTGATCGGTAATAAACACATAGTTCGGGACTAAATTAGCTTTCATATAACTTAGTACGGGACGAATTTGCTGTTCTGGAATCAAAAAATGTTTTTCCGAACCAGCTGTGACGATCATTCCAGCAACTTTATTCCGAAATGCATTAACAGGCAACATATCAAATAAATTTTTCAATGTTCCTGGCATCGATGCTTGGAAAATCGGTGTCCCAATAATCAAGCCGTCTGCTTCCATGATTTTTTTCAAGGCTTTACCAACTTCACCTTCGTGTTGAAGATAGTCACGTCCATCAGCAAACGGAAAGTGTATTTCTGAAAAATCGATGATTTCCACTTCAGCATCTGTTCGAACTACTTTTATTTTGTTGATTGTATAATTAACAGCTACCCTTGATTTACTCCCAAAAGCGGAGCCGATTATTGCAACTATTTTCATCACTATTCATCCTATTCTTTGGTATACTTTTTAACTTCAGGCATCACTTTGGTCGCAATCAATTCAATGTTTTTCTTCACTAGATCCAAAGGGACACCACCAAAATCGATTTGTGCCATAAAGCGTTGATGGCCATATAATTCATATTGGTAAAGCATCTTCTCGATAATTTCATTGACGCCTCCAACCATTAAAGTGTCTCGTGTATCTTGTGATTGAGCAAAATGTTGTTTTGGATAGGTTCCACCACGAATCGCTGACCAACCAGCATTCAAAAATGGATACATTTCTTTCCGCGCTTGGCTACCTGTTTCAGCTACATAAAACAAACTTGTTGTTGCCAGTGGAAATTCCTTTTCATCGTAACCTGCTTCTTTCAAAGATAAACGATACGCATCCACCGCTCTCTTAAAGATCGGTGCAGGGCCTGCCAATGTCGTAAGCATCATTGGAATACCATCTAAACCAGCCTTGATTGCACTATCAGCTGGACCTCCCACTGCGCGCCAAACAGGCAAGTGTCCCCGAACAGGCTGCGGTAAAATCTCAGCATTTTGCAACGGAGCACGAAATGCACCTTCCCAGTTCATTCGTTCGTTTGGTGCAGCTTCATTTAATAATTTTAGCAAGTGCATTTTTTCTTCAAACAATTCTTCATAATCTTTTAAATCAAACCCAAGCAATTCATAAACCCCGACACGCGAGCCCCGTCCTGCAACGATTTCAGCACGACCATTTGAAATCAAGTCTAATGTGGCATACTCTTCATACACTCGGACTGGATCATTGGTACTTAAAACTGTTACTGAACTAGAAATCTTAATATCTTTTGTTTGCGCTGCGATTGCCGATAAAATCACTTGATTCGCTTGCCCGATAAAATGACTTTGATGACTTTCACCAACACCAAACACATCGATTCCTGCTTCATCGGCAAATTTTGCTGCTTCGATAATGTCATTGATTCGTTGTTGTTCACTGATCAGCTTTCCTGTCATTGGATTTTTGACATGATCGCCTAGTGAATACAGCCCTATTTCCATCCCATTTGAGGAATCAATTCCAAATTTTTCATTTATTTTTTTATTCATTTTCCTGCACCTCTTCTTTACTATCCAACTATAGTTATTATTTCATCAATTTTTTGCTGATTTTCGCTAACTGAAGAACTTCTTGTTTCGTTAAATTGTCAAAAGCTGCTGCTTGTTGCTTACTTTGTGCAATAAAGCAACTATCTAGCAGTTCTTGACCTCTAGTCGTTAAGGATATGTATTTTTCTTTCCATTGTTGTTGACGCGTGATCCAACCATCCGTTTCAAACTGTTTGATCATTTGAGAAACACCACCCTTGGAGATAAGCAATTTTTCTCCTAGTTCCTTTTGTGTGATTGGTTGGTTTTCCTGAATCTGATGTAGCATATCGAATTTTGAAGCATTCAAGTCATATTGTTTTAGAAACTCATTAGACTTGCTATTGCTCTTTTGAACAAACTGCAAAATGGACATCCAACAACTTAATTTTACTTTTTCTAAAATTGATAATTTTTCCATCGATTATGCCTCCTTTGGTTTAGAATTAAACTGACAAAAGAAGTATAATACACTTACTAAAAATAAGCAAACTTTCGATACTGCGGATTTACTCAGCTCTTCCCTTTGATTCTTTCCAATATTATTAGTATAATGAGTATGTTTTTCAGATCGTAACCGAAAGCAATAGAGTGGAGAGTATTTAATGATGAATAATTTTTGGGCAGAGTTACCAAAGCCTTTTTTTATTTTAGCACCAATGGAAGATGTGACGGATGTTGTCTTTCGCCATGTTGTCAAAGCAGCAGGCGCACCTGATGTCTTCTTTACTGAATTTACGAATTCGGATAGTTATTGCCATCCTGATGGTATCGAAAGCGTACGTGGCCGTTTGATTTTTACTGAAGATGAACAGCCTATGGTCGCTCATATTTGGGGTGACAATCCTACATTCTTTAGCGAGATGAGCCGAGGATTAGCCGAAATGGGCTTTAAAGGAATAGATCTTAATATGGGGTGCCCTGTTCCTAACGTTGCAGGACGTGGTAAAGGGAGCGGTTTAATTTTAAGACCAGAAGTAGCGGCTGAATTGATTGAAGCGGCCAAAGCTGGTGGTTTGCCAGTCAGTGTTAAAACAAGGATCGGCTATGCAGAAATTGCTGAAATGGAAGACTGGATCACCCATTTATTGAAGCAAGATATTGCCAACCTTTCTGTTCACTTACGAACGCGTAATGAAATGAGTAAAGTCGATGCTCACTGGGACTTGATTCCTCAAATCATGGAAATCCGTGATCGTGTTGCTCCGCAAACCTTGATTACGATCAATGGGGACATTCCTGATCGGCAGGTCGGTTTACAGCTTGCAGAACAATACGGTGTTGACGGCATTATGATCGGTCGAGGAATTTTTAAAAATCCTTATGCATTTGAAAAAGAACCAAAAAAGCATTCGCCAAAAGAGTTGCTTGGCTTATTAGAGATGCAGCTTGATTTACAGGATCATTATGCAGAGATGGTTCCACGCTCCATCGTTGGTTTGCACCGTTTCTTTAAGATTTATGTGAAAGGATTCCCTGGTGCTAGCGATTTGCGTGTGAAATTGATGGGGACGAAATCGACAGATGAAGTTCGGATGATTTTGGGAGAGTTTTATAAAGGTCCAGCAAATAGTTTATCTGTTGACGAAGAAGAGGAACTAGGTAAAGAAACAGACTAAGATTATAGGGTAAACTCATCTGTCGATAAGTTTACCCTATATAAAACTATCTTAGTCGATTTTATAATAGACATAATCTGCGCGAACGGATGTAGCAGTGTTTTGTGTGCCTACAGCCACAATTTTATCTCTTTCGGTATCTCCCTCTAGTATATCACCCATTGTACCTTTTGGTAAAAAAGAGACGTAAATCACGGCTCCTGGAAGGTTACTTCTTAAAGAAACAAATCCTTGATTTTCTTCAATGCCTAGTTGCTGTTCATAAGAAGAAACTTTGTCACTATTTCCCATGAACGATACCAACTCAGGCGTTCCCTCTGGTGAATTTAGTTGAGGAATATCAACGTTTAAACCAGTGATTTCTGCTGCTTCCTTCTGGTTAGAAATGTCTGTAAAACTCATTGTATTGTTTGCTACAAAAATAGTATTTCCTAAGCCATTTCCCCACGTTCCATTCAAGCTTGAATAATCGCCTTGCTGAATTTGAGAAAGATTCATTGATTGAGTTGCTTCGGTTGGTTGCTCTTCGCTTGCATCTTCATGTGACTCATCCGTTTCTTGCGTATCCTGAACTGTGCTTGATTGTTCAGTAGTTGACTCTGTAGTTTCTTTGGTTTCTGTGGCTTCTTTACTTTCTGTGCTACTAACGGTTAATTCTGTGGTTTCTTTACTGCTAGATGATGCTTTATCAGTATCGGCAGTTGATTTATTGGGATCACCACACCCAACTAATAATCCAGAAAGTACCAAGTAACAACCTAACAAAATACTGTTTTTCATTTTTTTCATAACAAATCCCCCAAGTCTTTCGTATATCCTTTAAACGACATTTATAATTCTCATAGTAATATACATTGCAAGCCTCGTCTACTGTTAAATGATAGCCCAATTCTACTAAAATAACTTCTCTACTTAAAAAAACTAGCCCTATAGATTCATTGGGTTATAGACAATGATGACACGAAGAACTATTTTAGTTTATCTCCTATTTTTCTTAATAAATTCACTAATATCTCGCATACAATCTTCTGCCTGCGGATAATTCCCTACATGATCAATATACGCATGCCCCATACCTCTGTATAAAGTAACGGTCGTATCCACACCTAAATCAATCAGTTTTTTAGCATAAGCTAAGCTTTCAAAGGTTAAAAAATCATGCTCTCCTGAAGTAATCATCGTGGTTGGCATTTGTTCACTGACGGACATATATGGCGTTAGGTATTTAGTTAAAATGTCTTTTGTTCCTAAAATATCAGATAAACTAGTCGTCATTTCACCGAAAATCTCAATACCTGGACGAATAACACTTGCTTGTTTTGCATAAATCGCTACATCTTGATCAATATCAAATTCAGTATATTGATCCTTGATACCACCCATATTAAGTGTTGGGTAAAGTAAAATTTGACCACAGACATCTTCACGCTTTTCTTCAATATTTCGGTTACTGCAGTAGGCTGTTAAGTTTCCACCAGCACTATCTCCCGCTACAAAAATACTCCGTTTATCTGCTCCCCATTCCTCCGCATGATCGGCTAACCATTTTAAGCCAGTGTAACAATCCGTATGCCCGATTGGAAAAGGATTTTCAGGTGCTAATCGGTAATCGATACCGACCGCAATCATATTGGTTTGACTAACAAATAATCTCAAAGCTTCTCTAACAACATCCGTGCTCCCAGCAAAAAAACCACCACCATGAATAAAATATAGGATAGGTGAGTGATCCATTGGTTTTTCTGTTTGAAAACGTGTCATAGGAATATCAAAACCATCTTCCGCTTTAACCGTAAAAGCCATTTCTTTAATGTCCTCTTCAACCATTGGTGTTGAATCCACACTGTTAAACATTTTTCGCAAGCGTTTGATTGATTTTGGACTGGCATCCATTTTCAGCATACTCTTAGGGATAAATTTCGTCAGTAGACTCATTTTTTTAGCCCCTTTATATACGCGCGGATCCATTGCGCCATCGATGTCACAATCTGGAATAGGTTTTACGATGACCGATACTTCTCTACGAACTTCTGTATATTGTTTATTTTTGATTGCTTCTACTAATTTTATATCGTATTCTCGTGCCATTATGATTCCTCCCTCAAATTAAGTGATTAATTTCCTTCTAATTCTTCAAGTAAATGATACAAGGCGCCCAACAAGCCCGCTTCATTTCTAAAATGACAAGGAACAATTTCTACTGGCGTCAACATCGTCTCTAACAACGGAACAGAAGCAAGTAACTGTTGATATTGTCGCTTTATTTCTTCCACAAGAATGGATTGTGCACTGATACCGCCGCCAATAGCGATTCGTTGTAAATCAACGACAGATTGAACATTCATGATAACAATCACCACATTGCGACAGAATTCTTCAAATAGTGGATAAATCAACTCATTTTTCTTTTCTAATTCCTCAAAAACTTTTTTACCATTCAACGGATCTTCTAATTTCAATACGCTTGCCGCTTGTCGTATGAAATTTACTGCAGAACCTTTCGCTCCCGCAACAGTCCCCAAACCGATCGGAACATCGGTTGAAAGGAGCATAAAACTTAACTCTCCTGCTTGGAAATGACTGCCAGAGTGAAGTGTTTTATGTAAAACAAGACCGCCACCAATACCTGTACCAAGTGTCATCACACCGCCATTTTCGATGTCTTTTAATTGTCCTAACCACAGTTCAGCAAGTGCTGCTGATTTACCATCATTCATTATGGCACATCGCAAGTTCATATAAGATTCAATAAATCCTTTCAAATGAAATTGATGTAGGTAAGATAAGGAACCCCCATAATAGACAATCCCTTCTTTTGAATCGATTTTCCCTGGACAACTAACAGCTACCGCTTTAACTTGTCCTTTGTATTGATCAAGAATACCTGTTAAACAGGTTTTGAACTCTTCAATAGTCTTTGGAGTCTCTTCCTTTTTCACAAAAATAATTTGGCCGCTACGATTGATTAAAGCGTGCTTAATGTAGGTGCCTCCAATATCGATACTTAAAAAATGAGTGGTTAATTCAGTCATACGGGTTTCCTCCTGTTATCTCTTGATAGGATTTTAGTAGCGCTTTCAATTGTATTTTACTCGTTTCAGAGAGAAATAATAGTATAATTATATGATTAATGGTATTTTTATATCAAAGGAGCTGAAAATAATGATAGCGCTTATAAAATTTTTGAACCATCTATCCGATATCGCTATTTTTTCTTATATTGTTGTGGATAAAGCAAATGGACAGATCAGTCACCAAAAGAATCTTACAAATCATCAGTTGACAGCTAAACAAATTCAACGAATAATCACGCAAACAAGTATCATTCATAATTATTATTTCAAAGAGCAAAAATTGCTACTATTCGCTTACGATACCGACGAGTTAAATCAATTGGTTTGTCTATTCATTGATGATGAAGTCGGCAATTTCATTTCTCACAACGACCGGTTATTGAAGATTTCTGAAACTATTCATCTATTTATGAAGGAAAAAGAATTCACAGCTAAAGAAGTGCAGTCTCTCAATCAAAATATTCTCTACCTAAGAGAAACGATTATTGAAAAAATACTAAGTGAGCAAATTGAACAACAACTTTATCATCACGACTTCGAAAGCGAAGAGGCTATGTTCCTCGAAGTAATGAACGGTAACGAAGAAGCCGTAAAACGATATTATTATGCTTTTCAACAAAATAGCCAGACAGGTATACTTTCAACTGAATCAGAATTGAGGAATCAAAAAAACATCTTGATTGTCGCTGTAGCTGTTTCTACGAGGTATGCAATCAAAGGCGGTGTTCCGTATGAACGAGCGTATACTTTAAGCGACAACTTGATTCAAGACATTGAACGAAAAGATCACTTTTCTGGAACACAACCGCCCATCTTAGAAATACTACTATTATTTTGCAAAGAGGTGCGTAAATACAATTATATCAAATACTCTACTACGGTCAAAAAAACGTGTGAGTTTATTCATAAAAACATCTACTCGAATGTATCAATTCCGATGATTGCAGCTTATGCAAATTACTCTGTTCCTCATTTATCTAAGTTGTTTAAAAAAGAAGTAGGACTTTCCCTCAATCAATATGTGATGAAGCAAAAAATAGAAGAAAGTAAACGACTATTAGAATTTAAACAGTACGATTTAAATACGATCAGTTCATTGCTTCATTTTAATGATGCAAGTTATTTTATTAAGGTATTCAAAAAATATGAACACATGACCCCAAAAAGCTATTGGCATGAAAAAAATTAAGGAGGCTCAACATGGTTTTCGAGCATGAATTTATTGAATATACACACGAATTGATCCCCGTTAATTGGATTGTTCATGGTGCAGATCATTCAGCAGGAACGGTGTTGCCACATTGGCACACTTCTTTCGAGATTTCCTACACCTATTCTGGAAAAATCGAAAACTATACGATCAACAACGTGACCTATCAAACAGAACCTGGCACTATTTTATTTATTAATTCAGCAGAGGTTCACGGTGCTGTTTCCAGTTATTGCGCTGATCTTGAAGCGTTGACTATCCAGATTCCTTATGAATTTTTAAGTAAGCTGATTCCTGACTTTGAGTATATGCGTTTTGATCATCTACCCTCTGGAAACCTTGCCCAACTCAATCAATTACGAGAAGTTCTCAGTCAGTTTTATCATCTGGTCAGGCGGGAACCAGAAGAGTTTTTAGAATTGCAATTAATCCGTTTAACTTACGAATTAATCTATTTAATGGCAAAAGATTGGATGCACCGCGAAAAAATGCCAATCAACTCTAATGTCTATCAGCAACATTTAGGTCAAATGCAGCCCATCATCTCTTTTATCCAAAATAATTATCAGCAAGAATTATCTGTTGGCATCCTAGCAGATCATTTTCACATGTCAACAAATTATTTAAGTAAACTTTTTAAGAAAAGCCTTGGATTAAGTGTCATGAAATACGTCCAGTTGGTTCGAATCAATCGAGGGCAAGAACTATTACTTCATAGTGAAAAACCAATTCATGTGATTTCTGATATCGTTGGTTTCCCCAACGAAAAATCATTCAGAAGAACCTTCGAAGACGTTTTCCAGCAAACACCCAAAAAATATCAATTAGACTATCGAAAAAAACAGAATGGCAGAAAATGACCTTTTTTCCGATAGCTTCTGCCCCTTTTAATGAGTGAATTCATGATATCCTTTGCTTGTAATCGATTACAATAACATATTGGAGGACCTATCATGAATAAAAACAGCTTTTTATTTAAAGCATCACTACTGTCTATCTCATTAGTTTTAGTAGCAGGGCCGGCCGTATCATCGCTAATCCCTTTGATGCAGCAGTCTTTTCCAGATCAAAGTACTTCGTCCATTGAACTCATTGCGACTGTTCCAAACTTTGGGATTTTAATTTTTGTTTTGTTAAGCAATATTTTTGTTAAATTTCTAGGCAAGAAAAAGACGGTTTTATTAGGGCTCAGCCTTGCGTTGATCTCTGGCCTTATTCCTGTGTTTATAGAAAATTATACAGTTATCTTAGCCTCACGTTTTATGTTTGGAGCAGGAGTTGGTTTATTTAATGCCCTTGCCGTAAGTTTAATTACTGAACTTTACTCTGGGGATGAGCAGGCCAGTTTGATGGGGCTTCAAGGAGCAATGGGGTCGATTGGCAGCACTGTGATGACCTTATTAGTTGGCTACTTTACTAAATTTGGATGGCAGAATTCTTTTTTAGTTTACGCTATTACCGTTTTACCACTAGCGTTATTCGCTCTTTTTGTGACCTTACCTGCAGCGGAAAAACTAGATAATCCGACCGCTAACACTAAAAAAGAAAAAGAACGTGTCAACGGAGCGACCATCGGCTTAATGCTTTTCGCTTTAATTGTATACGCTTTATTTTTTGTCATCATGTTAAAAACAGCTACTTTACTGGTGGAAACTGGTATTGGGAAACCAGAAACTGCCGCAAGTATTTTAGGTTCCGTTACAATTGTCGGCATTGTTGTAGGCGTTTTCTATGGCAAGATTTTCAAGTGGTTAAAACAGCTGGTATTGCCAATTGGACTATTGGGTATCGGTCTTGGCTTTATCATTATTTTATCCGCCAATTCAGTTGCGATCGTAACTCTCGGTGCCATTGTTTCAGGTTTAGCCTTTAGTTTAGCAGCGCCTTTCATGTTTATGTTAGTTGGGCAAATTGCACCGAAGAATTCCGCTAACTTAGCGACAGGTGTATTATTAGTCGGGATCAACTTAGGCGTCTTTTTATCTCCCACAATCAATAGTTTTTTAAGTAAAATCTTTGGGATGACAACCGCTTCGGATAGCTTTTTAATGAGTGGAATAGGTCTCATTCTATTAAGTGCATGCTCTTTTATTCTGTTAAGTCTTCAAAAGAAAAAGAATGCGCAAACTGCTAGACAAAAAGATACGATAAAAATTAGAAAAGAGGATGCATAATGGCTTTAGTACAAGTAAACTTTATCTCGAAAATGTTATCACGCACGGTAACCTTTAACGCAATTATTCCTTTAGATCATATCTCATTTGGAAAAGAAGAAGTGCTCCAACAAAAACCACTAAAAACATTGTATTTATTACACGGCGCCTTTGGCAATTATACGGATTATTTATCTGGCACCCGAATCCAACGCTGGGCTGAAGAGCATAATCTAGCTGTTATCATGCCGTCAGGTGAAAATCAATTTTATGTCGATAAACCAAATCGTGGTGAAAACTACGGTGCCTACGTGGCAGATGAACTCGTTGAATTTACGAGAAATATGTTTCCTTTGTCTCATAAAAAAGAAGATACCTTCATCGCTGGGCTTTCAATGGGTGGCTATGGTGCTATGATCAACGGATTGAAATACCATGAAACCTTTAGCCATATCGGTGCTTTTTCACCCGGTTTGATGATCGATCAAATTATTGCACGTTCTGAATTATTATCCGTTACAGGTTGGAGTTTAGACTTTTATGACAATGCCTTTGGCGGGATCGATACGATCAAGGATAGTGATAAAGATTATTACTATTTAATCAATCAATTGATCGAAAACAAACAAGACATTCCTAAGATATATCTTCCAATCGGCACAGAAGATTTCTTACTTGAAAGTGTTCGTGGCTTTAAATCATTTGCGGATGATAAAGAAATTCCACTTACTTATATTGAAGATGAGGGTGGACATGAGTGGGATTTTTGGGATAAATATGTGAAAAATTTCTTGGATTGGTTACCTTTGGATGAAAAAGGAAATTATTTGAGTAGTGGGAATGTGGCGGAATAACGCGTGATATGAAAGAAAAGGTGTAAACATTTTTTGGCGAATTTCAGTTTACTCAGGTATCGTGATTACAGTTTTTCTCACTGGTTTAGATGAGAAAGACAATAACTAAAAGCAAACTTCTTCTATCCCCATTCGTTCGTAGTTGCAACAGAAGTACAAGAAAACCACTCTATTCGCCGTAGAGTGGTTTTTGTGCTTTATTAAAAAAAGCAAATGTATAACACTATTCACCTTTGATCGAGCATACTATTAAAATGATTTCAACATAGCTAAAATATTTTCTAATTGTTCGCTTTCTAATGATACTAATTTTTTGTTAATTTCTTTTAAGTAATAATCTTTCGTCTTTGTTTCATTAAGAAACTCATTTACTGGGACATCTAAATATTCACAAATAATATACAGCATTTGGATAGAAGGAGTTACACGCTTGTTTTCAATCGAATTAATGTAGTTGTCACTTTGTCCTATTGCTAAACTCATCTCTCGTGCACTAACGTTCTTTTTCAGTCGAAAGTAATTTAATTTTTTTGATATAAAGATTCGTAAATCTGTTTCGTGCATATACCTCTCTCCCTTCGTACATAATTTTACAACATAAAACGACAAAAATACGAGTTTAAAACATCTATTTCTCTTGTAATTGGTTTTTTAAAAGTCTATAATCGTATAAAGGAACATTATAAATGTGTATATCGATCTATAAAAACAACTATAGGAGGAAAACAAAATGAATGAAGCAACGAAAAAAGAAGTCATTACTACAAAAAATAAGCAACCAATTAAGGAAATTTCGTATCAAGATATGTATCGTTTAAATGATACTATTAATCAGATTGACTCATGGAAAGAAACTCTCTCTGTTCTAAACAATTTTTTTGGGAATAGGGATATTCCTTTAAATAAGAAAAAAATTATCAAAGAGTTCCATGCTAGTTCTTATATTTTCACAGCATTTTATGAAGATTTTTTAGTGCGTTCAACTACTTTGGAAAAACAGATTGAAGAGCTAAAAACAAAATCTAAAGTTCGGGTTTAGAAATACTTTTGTACCACTGTTTCTGAGTTTAAGTAAATTTCTTTCCAAATATCTCTACTCTACTAATAATCATCTTTAATACAAAGGAAAAAGGCACTTTCTCGATATGAGAAAGTGCCTTTAAATCCAATAATATCAAAGATATTAACCTTTTGAGGATTGTGAAGCTTTAAGAGCTCTCTTAAATCCTGGTTCGATATTAATTATTTCTTTTTACTTTCATAAATTTTTAATAGCCATTTTCTAATCACTTTTTTTAATTTTTAGTTATTTTGAATTTTATCTATTGGCCCATTATAACGTCCCAGTTTAATGTCTTATTCACCATTTTCCTCATAGCCATTATCTTCACGTCCCTCTAAATACTTTTCTTTCCAAACCTCTTGCTGCTCCTTCTCATAATATCGAATAAAATCGGAGCTGTTTATTGATTTGTTTTTTGCTTTATTAATGATATCTAAAATACTTATTAGAGGTGTAATTTGAGACATTCCCCATATTTCTTGTGATTCAACCTCTCTTTTTAAGCATTTCTCTAAATCATCTGACAAACTAAGATAAATTGTTTTCAATTCTCCTATTGTAACTATTTTTATACTGGTGCATATTTTAACAATCTTTGATAAAATATTTTTAGAAGTACTGTCATTTATGCTACGTTTAGTTTTATTTGGCATAAATTTATCTATTGATTCTATTGTTTTTAAGTATTGCTCATCATTAATTACAAACGTTGAAACTGAAATTATATCAATTAGTACTTCCTCTGTTTTATTTTTTATATTGCGTCTTACCTCTTCAGAATAACTATTTATAGATTCTTTTACTCTAACAAATTCTTCATCAGCCAATTCAATATGACTTGCTAATCTCGAAAATTGTCTTCTTACTTTAACAGGTATATCTCCTACAGCTTTATATCCCAAATCATGTTCTATTTCTGCCCAAGCATGCTGAAGAATTGTTCTAATCTGAATTTCAATTTTTAAATTTCTGAACCTTTTTGCCTCTGGTAATTCACTCCTACTACCTTTCAAGCTAACAATATAGTGTAGTGACACATAACCAAATTTAGTTGGGTCATCAATTTCACGTTTATCTACGCTCTTAGCTTCATCAACCTCAAACTCCTCTTTAATAAAATTAGCAATCTTATCCACATCGTCTGAAAAGTATGTTATTATTCTCATTCCACAAATATCAGTAATATCATCTATTTTTTTATACTTAGCCTTTAAGACAATCTTCTTACCTAAACTTTTTCGATTCTTTAACCTTACATCAATATTTTGCACTACAATCGATTCACTATCTAAGATGCCTGTGATTGTATTATAAAAGTAATTCAAAAAATCTGCATACAGTTTCTCTTGTTTATCATATTGAGCTAATATATCCACTTTTCCTTCTTTTTCAACCATATATTTGCAAACTCCTTCACTTTAAAATAACCACTTAAAGTCTAACATACTTGACTAATAATTCATACTTTCCTTTTTATTAATTTAGTTAAAATAGACTAATAAATTAATCACTTGAAACAATCAATTGCATTATTATATTTTCCCACTCTCACCAGATCACTTCTGTAATAAGCTTTAAGTCTGTTATCTCAACAATACAAGATAACTCATTAATTTTAACTTCTTCAATATACTCATCGTAAATTTAGTATTTAATGCCTTTCGTAAGTATCTTAACAATAGCCTCAACATCTTCTAGAAAAAATTGGCAACTCATTTTCAGTTATTTCTGTATTTTCAAGAATATCATGTAAAAATGCAACAGCTAAAGCCTTATCGTCATTTGTTGTTTACATAACAAATTTACCAACTGAAATAATATGATCAATATAGGTTTCTCCTGCTAAATCAACTTGAGGTCCATATGCTTTAACTGCTAATTTGGGAGCTGTATGAGCTAGCGTAGCATTTTGATTTTGGTACGTTTTAACAGTCTATCTTCAGGCTCAAGTTCAAATATAACACCGTAGGAATTTATGTACCGCCACAAAAGTTTTGAATATATATTAGCCTAAATAAAGCCTAAATAATTTTTACTCTTATAATTAATTTCAACGTAGTCATTCATCCCATATAGCATTGTCTCCATAGGTGTTCATTTTTACACGTTCTTTATTCAATCTGCTCTCAAACTTCTCATACGTAGCTAATTCAACAACATTTGAGATGTATATATATGTTTCAGTTATCTCATTATCAGAATGTGTTAGAGTTTCTGATATTTCACTCATAGTCGTTCCACCTTCTCTTGTCAACTTTGAATAGGTGTGGAGAAATGAACAAGCTCAGGAGTTATTACAAATAGGAATAAAGCTGTTTCTCTTCACTTATACTTATAGGAAAGGAAATATTAATGTTTCAGTCATATGGACTATCTCAATTACCGTATCAACTCAGTTAAGTGTCGTCATAGTCATTTAGTATACACAACACCCCACAAGCTTAGACATCTCTTTAGTACCTTAGCTTATGAAGGTGTTGCAACAATGGAACTGATTTCTAGGGCATTGACTCATTTCAACATAAAGACAACTGAAGTTTGTGTAAATCCACCCAACATTGTTGATTTATCCACTTATGAAAAGTTTAAGCTACGATTGCTAGAAGCAAAGAAAGTAAATTAATTACTAGGCTTAAAAGGCTTTATATAAGTTAAGATGCCCTTCATTTGAAAACTCGTCCCCAAAAGGGTAAAAAAAGACACTTTCCAAAATTTGGAAAGTGTCTTAAACATTGTAATTGAATGGTACTCGATTTCTTGCGAAATCTCCGTCCCATATTGTATTCGTAAGCGAATAAATTCGCAACGACTCCAATAATTAACGTTTTGAGAACTGTGAAGCTTTACGGGCTTTCTTAAGACCTGGTTTTTTACGTTCTACCATACGGGCATCACGAGTAAGAAGTCCAGCGCGTTTTAAAGCAGCACGGAAATCAGGATCTACTTCTAATAATGCACGAGCGATTCCGTGACGGATCGCACCTGATTGACCAGAGTAGCCTCCACCATTAACGTTTACCATTACATCATAAGCGCCTTTAGTTTCAGTTACGCCAAATGGTTGGTTGATAACTTCACGCAAGTCAGCGTGTGGAATATATTCTTCAACATCTTTTTTGTTTACAGTAATTTTACCAGTACCAGGTACTAAACGTACGCGGGCAACTGCATTTTTACGACGGCCAGTGCCGATATATTGTACTTGAGCCAATGAATTTCCCTCCTTAAATTAGGTTAGTAATATCTAATACTTCTGGTTGTTGTGCAGCATGTGGATGCTCAGCTCCACCGTATACGTTCAACTTAGTAAATTGTTTACGGCCTAAAGTGTTTTTAGGAAGCATACCTTTTACAGAAGTTTCGATTAAACGACGAGAGTTTTTATCGCGTAATTCACCAGCAGTAACAGATTTCAACCCACCTGGGTATTGGCTGTGACGGTAGTAAATTTTATCACTTGCTTTGTTACCAGTTAATTTGATTTTATCAGCATTAATTACAATTACGAAATCTCCAGTATCCACATGTGGTGTGAATGTTGGTTTATTTTTTCCACGTAAGATAGAAGCAACTACAGTTGATAGACGTCCCATTGGGATATCTGTTGCATCTACTACATACCATTTACGTTCTACTTCGCCAGATTTGGCCATATATGTTGTACGCACGATTCTTTCCTCCAATTTTCTATTCGATGTTTGACATTCACTTGAGTTTCCGGGGCTCATTGTGGGGCAAACAATACCATTTAATATGATACCTTCTATCACTAGTAAAGTCAATGAATTTCTAAGGTTTTCCACTATTTTTCTTCTAATTTTTTACGATTAAAAAAATTTACTTCTAATTTCAAAATAGAAAACGCCTAAATATGCGTAATGTATATTACGCGCCTTTTAAAAACTAAAATGTATATTATTCCTAAAATATTTATTTTTATGTATATTTATTTATAAAAAGTGTTGATTTTTGCATTTTCAAGTGATATGATGAGAACAATCAAAAAAGACAATTAGAAAATAAGGAGTGTCACTCATGAAAGAAAAAGTTGTTTTAGCCTATTCTGGAGGACTAGATACCTCTGTTGCTGTTAAATGGTTAGTGGATGAAGGATACGATGTGATCGCTTGCTGTTTAGACGTCGGTGAAAAGAAAGATTTAGATTTCATCAAAAATAAAGCGCTAGAAGTCGGTGCTTCTGCTTCCTATACGATTGATGCTAAGGAAGAATTTGCACAAGAATTCGCTTTGATTGCATTGCAAGGTCATACGTTTTATGAACAATCTTATCCACTAGTGTCGGCTTTATCCCGCCCGTTGATTGCTAAGAAGTTAGTAGAATTAGCTCACGAAACTGGGGCAACCACAATCGCTCATGGCTGTACAGGAAAAGGGAATGATCAAGTACGTTTTGAAGTCGCGATCAACGCCCTTGCACCTGAGCTAAACGTGATTGCACCCGTTCGTGAATGGAAATGGTCACGTGAAGAAGAAATCAATTATGCCAAAGAAAAAGGCGTACCCGTCCCTGCAGACTTAGACAATCCTTACTCTGTCGACCAAAACCTTTGGGGTCGCGCCAATGAATGTGGCATTTTAGAAGATCCGTGGGCAACACCTCCAGAAGGTGCTTATGAGTTAACTGCTAGTTTAGAGAATGCACCTGATGAAGCGGATATTATCGAATTAACTTTTGTTGAAGGTGTTCCAACAGCAATCAACGGAAACGAAATGCTGTTATCTGATTTAATTTTAGACTTGAACGATTTAGCTGGTAAACATGGCATCGGTCGGATCGATCATGTGGAGAACCGCCTTGTTGGGATCAAATCTCGTGAAGTCTATGAATGCCCAGCAGCGATTACACTAATGACTGCTCATAAAGAGTTGGAAGATTTGACTTTTGTTCGTGAAGTAGCTCATTTCAAACCAATCATCGAAAACCAGTTATCGCAAATCATTTATGATGGATTGTGGTTCAACCCGTTAACTGACGCCTTGATTGCTTTCTTAAAATCTACCCAAAAATACGTGAATGGTACAGTACGGGTAAAACTATTCAAAGGACACGCTATCGTTGAAGGGCGTAAGTCTGAAAACAGTTTATACAACGAAAACTTAGCAACCTATACTTCTTCTGATACCTTTGATCAAGATGCGGCTGTTGGGTTTATCAAACTCTGGGGGCTTCCAACCAAAGTCAATGCAGAAGTTCAAGCATCTCTGCACAAAAAATGATCGTTACTATGCTTATTTTTCTAGGTTGAATCTATACGTGAGTTAACTTTTACATTGTTGTAAATAAGGTTATCCGATTCACCTATTTCAAATGACTTATCCGAGGAGAATTTCTTTTTGATCTGCGGATCGAAATAAGGAAATCGATCAGTCTTCATTTTAGTCTCAAGAAATCAGAACAAACGGTTGGCACAGAAGACACTCCTTCTTATTTTCTCGGAGTAAGACACTTCTGTCCCAGCCTTCTTTCTTATCACAATGAATAATAATACATAAATGAGAGGTGCATTATGGAAAAATTATGGGGCGGACGGTTTGAAGGAAAAAGCGAAGCATGGATTGATGCGTTCGGCGCTTCAATTCCTTTTGATCAAAAATTAGCCAAACAAGATATTATCGGGAGTTTAGCTCATGTGAAAATGTTGGCTAAGACAGGGATTTTAACAGAAGAAGAAGCCCAACAAATTAGTTCAGGACTTACGACGATTCAAGAAAAATTGCTTGCCGATGAACTGACATTCAGTATCGAAAACGAAGATATTCATTTAAATATTGAAAAACTGTTACATGATGAAATCGGTCCGGTCGCTGGAAAATTGCATACCAGCCGCAGTAGAAATGATCAAGTCGCTACAGATATGCATCTTTATTTAAAAGAAATCGTTCAAGAAGTCATTAGCAAGATTCACTTATTCCGACAAGTTTTAGTCCACAAAGCCGAAGACAATATTGAGACCATCATGCCTGGCTATACCCATTTACAACATGCACAACCGATTTCGTTTGCACATCACATGATGGCCTATTACGGCATGCTGACACGTGATCAAGAACGTTTTTCCGAAAGTTTAAAGCGAATCGATATTTCACCCTTAGGCTGTGCGGCTCTTGCTGGTACAACTTTTCCAATTGATCGTGCTTATTCAGCTGAATTACTAGGTTTTTCTTCCATTTACGAAAATAGTCTAGACGGCGTGAGTGATCGTGACTTTATCTTAGAATTTCTTAGCAATAGTTCCATTTTAATGATGCATCTTTCCAGATTTTGCGAAGAAATCATTTTATGGTGCAGTCATGAGTTTCAGTTTATTGAATTAACAGATACTTTTTCTACAGGCAGCTCGATTATGCCACAAAAAAAGAATCCAGATATGGCAGAATTGATTCGAGGAAAGTCAGGTCGCGTATATGGCAATTTATTCAGCCTCTTAACAGTTTTAAAAGGATTGCCGCTAGCTTATAACAAAGACTTGCAAGAAGACAAAGAGGGCATGTTTGATACGTCTCACACAATTTTAACTAGTTTAGAGATCATGGCTGGTATGGTAGAGACGATGAAACTAAATCAAGAGATCATGGAAAAATCTACTGAAAAAGATTTTTCAAATGCAACAGAACTAGCCGACTATCTAGCAAATAAAGGAATGCCTTTTAGACAAGCTCATGAAATAGTTGGAAAGTTAGTTTTAGATTGCACAAAACAAGGCATTTATTTACAAGATATCCCATTAGAACAGTATCAAGTGATTACACCTTTGATTCAATCTGATATTTATCAAACTTTATCATCAAAAACAGCAATTGAGCGGCGCCATTCCTTCGGCGGAACTGGGTTTGATCAAGTCAAAGCCGCAATTGAACACAGTAAGCACAAATTAGAAAAAGAAGAAAACTAAAAAAACTTCTGAAAGATAGTATACTATCTTTCAGAAGCTTTTAACTTTTTTGATTAACGAGTTTTTGCACGTGAATCTGCATCAATACCAGGTGCTTTACCTAATTTTGCTTGCAACATCCAAATATTTTTCTCGATATCTGTTTTGTTTGCAATAAAGATATCTTGTGTCGAATCGTCGCCTTCTTCACCAGAAACTTCAATTCCTTTTTGATATAAATCTGCTAAATAACGGTAGCCCTCTACTAATTTTTCCATACGTTCAGGAATTGTACGTTCATACGTACCGATTTCATCTTCAATACCAGTATGATCAGCAAATTCTTGTAATGTTGAGTAAGGAGCGCCATCCAATGTAATTAAACGTTCAGAAACAACATCTAACTGATCATTGATTTGGTCCATGTATTCGTCCATTTTAGGGTGTAATGTTAAAAATTCTGGTCCACGCATATACCAGTGTGTTTGATGAATCACCACTGAAAACTGACTTAAATCGGCAACAAGTTGGTTCAACACTTCTTTTGTTTGTTCAAATTTCATTATACATCATCCTCCTAAATTTTTATCTACTTACAATTGTAGTACGAAACCACAAAAAAGTACACTAAAATCTTCATTTTTATAATATTTTTTATTTAATAATAATTATAAACTGGGTAACTAGTTATTATTAGGTACTGGTAACGTATCCAACGAATCAATAATCTCTTTTGCAACTTCATTCAACGCTTCTTGAAGCTCTTTATTCATTGTTTCTACATCTTCCGATCCAGAGATAAAAGCCATAAATAAATTGGAAACAGCTGTTTTTTGATTTTCAGGTACAAACCATTTACCTTTTTCTTTCTCTAGGTGTAATTTTAGTTCAACTGGGTCTGTCTTGATTTTAATCGCTTTAACTCGTTCTTCTAAAATAGAAAAAGTGGCTTCTATCGTTTTTTGCTCATCTTTTGCTATAGTTGGATCAGCAAAGGTCTCTTTAACGAGTTGTCTGGTCATCTCTTGCATTGCGCTCACTAAGTCTAAGCCAGTCACATAATAAGAAATGGTTGCGCCAGTTTTTGTTTCATCTATTTTCACAATTTTATACGTTGACTTTTCTTTTGCTTGTTGCAATAGCTCTTTCGTTAACTGATTAGCTTCTTTTTCAGGAACTTTGGCCCCTGTAGCGGATAAGCCTTTCGCAAAATTTTCTTCGAACGCTTTACTGTTCTCATCTAGCTCGGCTCCAACTTGCTTACCATCACGAAATTCTTTTGCAAATTTGTTTTCGTCTTTTTGATAAACGAGTCGATCAACAAATAGCGCCCCTGCTTCTTCAGCTGGGATACCTTTAGCACCGCAACCCGTCAGAAAAACCCCTACTAAAACCAAAGAGGTGATCCATAACTTTTTCATTTCCTTTCCTCCGTTCTCTTACTACTAGTAAAACAAGTTCCATGTTATTTGTCAAAAAAATTTATTCTAAATCTGTTCTTAACTTCGCTAATTGGTGATAACTGGCGGATAATTGCTGTTGCGTTGTTATGAATAGTGGATACATCTGTTGATAGACCTGCGTACTCTCGCTATTAGGCTCGACGATTTCATAAATCTCAACTTGCTCACAAGCAGCTTCTAAATCAAGCACCTTCCCCAAACTTTGCCAGCCTAGCAAAATAGCTCCTAAAGCCGAGGCTTCAACACTTTCAGTGAGTGAAAGTCTATACCCCAACACATCAGCCATCACACTTTTAAACACTGCTGAATCAGCAAAACCGCCAGTAGCACGTATTTCTTTTACAGGCCCTCCGAGCTCTTCTAATTCTGTTAAAATACGCTTCAAGTTCAAACAAATTCCCTCAATCACCGCTCGCATCATTAATGTGTCATCATGATTTCGTTTTAAACCAATGAAACTCCCCGTTGCTTCAGCATTCCACAAAGGAGCACGCTCGCCTAGCAAATACGGATGAAACATCACTCCTTTTGACCCAGCCGGTGTTTCTTTTACCCGTTCCATAACGGCATCATAAGGATTTTGACCAGAAATACGAGCTTCCGTTTGAACTTCCTTCAATAAATTTTCACAAGCCCAGTCAAAAATACCCGCTCCATTACTTGTAGCACCACCAATTACCCAATGATTTTCATCCAGTACGCAACAAAAAGTTTCAGCTTGCGGATGTGTTTGAGGTTTTCCTACGGTATAACGCAAAGCGCCACTCGTGCCAACCGTTAATGTTGCAGTCCCTTTTGCTACAGCACCTAAACCTAGATTAGATAACGGACCATCGGCTCCACCTAATACAAAAATCGTTTTTGCAGTTAACCCTAATTGATCGCTCCACTCCGCTTTTAAACCAGTTAATTGATAAGTAGGTCTGTCCAATACTGGTAATTGATCCATACTAATACCCATTTCTGTTAAAGCGATCTGATCCCAAGACAGATCATGAATATTTAAAAAACCCGTTCCTGAAGCAGTGCTTATATCTGTAATATATCGATCAAACAAACGATAAAAAACATATTCTTTCATACCGATAAATTTTTCTGCTTGTTCATAAATCTGAGGAAACTCTTCCTTTAACCAGCGAATTTTATGAAAAGGAGTCATCGGATGCATCGGTAACCCTGTATTTTGATAAACGGTTTGCCCTAAGGCAGTATCTCTAAGTTCTTCAGCGTATTTTTCTGCACGATTATCTGCCCATGTAATCACTCGCGTCAAAGGTTGATTATTTTCGTCCATGACAATCAATCCATGCATCGCTGTAGAAAAAGATACAACTGAGATTTCAAGTGGATGAACTTTCGCTACTACTTGTTGGATACATGTGGTCACTGCCTGAAAAATCTGCTCTACATCTTGTTCTGCCATTCCTTCTGTTTCTTGAATAAGGGGATAACGAACATAGGCAGATGAATGTACTGTCCCATCTTCTCTAAAAGCGACAGCTTTTGTTTGTGTCGTACCAATATCTACACCAATTGCTATTTTCTCCATTCTTTCGCCTCATTTCTCCCCTTTATTATTCCTAATAAAAAAATATTTGTCTAGTTAAAAACGCTTTTATTTGCGTATTTAATTACGAAAGGAGTTTTTTTATGTTCGTCATTCATTTTATTACCGGTTGTGTGGTAGGTTCATTTCTTTGTTTAGTTGCAGAACGAATTCCTGTAGGAAAATCTATCTTGAATCCTCCATCTCATTGTTCTAGTTGCCAGACTCCGCTAAAGATTTTTGAGTTGATTCCGATAATCTCTATTATTTTCCTACGCTTTCGTTGCCGTTATTGTCACTATAAATTGTCCCCCATTTATTTTATGAGTGAACTGATTTGTGGGTTGTTGTTTATTGTTGTCCCTTTTGATTCTATTCAGCCCTGCTACTCACTTTTTTTACTGCTTACAGCTGTTGTCCTATCTCTAACAGATATTTTTTATTTGATTGTTGCACCTCGGTTATTTTATCCGCTTGCCTTTTTCTTGTGTGCTTGGCACATTTATTTAGCATTACCGATCTATTTTTTTACAAGCTTCGCCATTTTTATTAGTCTGTATGGTTTAACTAAAATCTATCCTGATTCTATCGGTGGAGGAGATATTATCTTGTTAGTTTTATTAGGTGCGCTCTTAGGGTATGAACCGCTGATTTTCTTACTGTTTTGTGCGAGTAGTAGTGGTTTACTCTTTTTACTAGTTTATCAATCCGTTTTTCAGAAAAAAATACGGCGACTTCCTTTTGTTCCCTTCCTAACTATAGGACTATTTTGTGTTTTTTTATGTAAATAGAAACGAGACAAAAGCTCTTTTACACTTTTATCTCGTTTCTCAAATTTATTTATTTTTCCAATTTTTTCGAATAAATCCAGCTCGACCAGAACCTTCTTTATACAAATTATAATGCACGCTATGTTTTTTATAATACTCTTGATGATAGTCTTCTGCCGGATAAAAAGGTTGGGCTGGTTCAATTTTGGTTACGATTGGTTGTGTAAAGCGACCACTGGCTTGCAATGCTTCTTTCGATTTTTCCGCACTCTTTTTTTGGGCCTCATTTGTATAAAAAATAACTGGGCGATAAGACTCCCCTCGATCAGCAAATTGTCCCAAAGCATCCGTCGGGTCTGTTTGTTGCCAATACGTTTCTACTAGTTTCTCATACGAAATAACTGCCGGATCATATGTTATTTCAACTGCTTCTGTATGTCCAGTAAGCCCAGTCGTAACTTGTTCATAACTCGGATTTTCAATGTGTCCTCCCGTATAACCTGCTACAACTGAAATAATACCTGGCTGTGTATCAAAAGGTTTAACCATACACCAGAAACAGCCACCGGCAAAAATCGCTTTCTCATATTGATGTTCCATTATTTCTTCACCTCTTCTTTTCTCTATCATAATCCGAATAAAAAAATAATGATATTGATTTGCCTATAAAAATCCATTGACATGGGATGGTTCCCATATGATAAATTAAATAAAAAGAAGGAGAGGTAATCAAAATGAACATCATCATTGAAGAAAACTACGAAAAAATGAGTCGTGTCGCAGCAAATATTCTTTTAGGTAAAATGTATCAAAAAAAACGAGTTAACCTTGCAATAACAGCTGGATCAACACCGGTTAAAATGTATGAATACCTAGTAACAGATGTAAAAAATAAACCTTATTTTGATAATGTACATTACTACAATTTCGACGAAATTCCTTTCAAGCAAAAGAAAGGTTATGGCGTCACTATGACCAATCTCAATAATCTCTTCTTCAATCCAGCCGAAATTTCAGAAGACCATATCCATCCATTAGATGAAAATAACTATCAATCACAAGATGAGAGGATCGAACAAAATGGCGGATTAGACTTGATTTTACTAGGTATCGGAGCAGATGGTCATTATTGTGGAAATCTTCCAGGAACAACAAAATTTGAAGATTTAACTTCTTATGTAGGAGAAGATGCCACTGAAAATATGAAAGATATTTTATTAAGCGAGGTCGGCGGCGATGAAAATGAACGTCCAGACTTTTACGTAACCATGGGACCAAAAAGCGTGATGCAAGCAAAAGAGATTGTGCTCTTTGCCACAGGTAAGAAAAAAGCCGCAATCATCAAACAGGCTTTCTTCGGTCCAGTTACAAATGAAGTACCTGCTTCTTTACTACAAACACATCCTAACTTAACGATTGTTTTAGATCAAGAAGCTGCATCAGAACTTTACTAAGAAAAAAAGGCTTGAAATCAAATGATTTCAAGCCTTTTTTATTCGCTATTACTTATTCAACTCATTCAAAGCATCTTCAGCAGCCATTTGTGCTTCAATATCAGAGATACTGTAGACATTTTCGCTCGCTACGCCAACTTCTTTTGGTTCCATGTTACGGTAACGAGCCATACCAGTACCAGCTGGGATGATCTTACCAATGATAACATTTTCTTTCAAACCAAGTAATGGGTCTTTTTTACCACGAATCGCAGCATCTGTTAACACACGAGTTGTTTCTTGGAATGACGCAGCAGATAAGAAACTGTTTGTTTCTAATGATGCTTTTGTGATTCCTAGTAAGACTGGACGGCTTGTTGCAGGAACGCCACCAGCTACCAATGTGTCGTAGTTACGATCTTTAAATTCAGCAATATCAAGTAATGTACCTGGTAAGATTTCAGTGTCACCTGGATCCATGACACGAACTTTACGAAGCATTTGACGAACCATTACCTCGATATGTTTATCGCCGATTTCTACCCCTTGCATACGGTAAACACGTTGTACTTCACGCAATAGGTAATTTTCAACAGATAATACATCGCGAACTTGTAATAGTTGTTTAGGATCGATTGAACCTTCTGTCAATGGTTCACCACGATGGATCGTATCACCTTCAGCAACTTTCATACGTGCTGTATAAGGAACAGTATACGTACGAGTATCTGTTTTTCCTTTGATTGTCACTTCTTTTTGGCGTGTTGCAGGATCTTCAGAAATATCGATTACTTCACCGGTAACTTCTGTGATAACTGCTTGTCCTTTCGGATTACGTGCTTCAAAAATTTCTTGGACACGAGGAAGACCTTGAGTAATATCATCTCCGGCAACCCCACCTGTATGGAACGTACGCATTGTTAATTGAGTACCAGGTTCTCCGATTGATTGAGCGGCAATTGTACCAACTGCTTCCCCAACTTCAACACCTGAACCAGTTGCTAAGTTACGGCCATAACAGTGTTTACATACACCATGTTTGGTATTACATGTAAATACGGAACGGATCGTTACTGTTTCAACACCAGCTTCAATAATTTCTCTTGCTAGATCTTCTGAAATCAGTTGATCTTCACCGATAATCATTTTGCCTGTTTCAGGGTGCATGACAGCTTTACGAGTATAACGTCCAAGTAAACGTTCTTCTAAAGGTTCAATGATTTCATTTCCTTCACGAATTGATTGGATTACTAGACCGCGGTCAGTTCCACAATCGTCTTCACGAATAATAACATCTTGTGCTACGTCAACTAAACGACGAGTCAAGTAACCTGAATCGGCTGTTTTCAAGGCTGTATCGGTCATCCCTTTACGAGCTCCATGGGTAGAGATAAACATTTCTAAGACAGAAAGTCCTTCACGGAAGTTTGAGATGATCGGCAGTTCCATGATACGTCCGTTTGGAGCGGCCATCAGTCCACGCATACCAGCAAGCTGAGTAAAGTTGGAGATGTTACCACGGGCTCCAGAATCTGACATCATGAAGATTGGATTTTTAGCATCCATACTTTCAATCAGTTTTTGTTGAATTTCATCTTTAGCTTTATTCCAAACTGCAATAACACGTTCATAACGTTCGTCATCTGTAATCAGACCACGACGGAATTGTTTCGTGATATTTTCGACTTGTTTATGGGCATCATCGATGATTTCTTGTTTCTCATGCAATACCATGATGTCGGCGATACCAACAGTCATACCAGCATGAGTCGAATGTTTATACCCTAAGTCTTTCATTCTATCAAGCATCTTAGAAGTTTCAGTGATATGGAATCTCTTGAAGACTTCAGCGATGATATTTCCTAAGTTTTTCTTCTTGAATGGCAATACTAATTCTTGCGCTTGAATATGTGCAGGAATATCTGTACCAGCTTCTACAAAATACTTGTCAGGTGTTTGTACCGTTAAGTTGTAGTCTGTTGGTTCATTCAAGTAAGGGAATTCTACAGGCATGATTTCATTAAAGATGATCTTACCTACAGTTGTGATCAAAATACGCTCTTTTTGCCAATCCGTAAACGGTTTGTCGCCAAGTAAAGTTGTTTGAACACCGATACGTGAGTGTAAATGCACGTATCCATTACGCCATGCTAACACAGCTTCATTCATGTCGCGGAAGATCATGCCTTCCCCTTCACGTCCGTCTTCTTCCATTGTTAGGTAATAGTTACCCAAGACCATATCTTGAGACGGTGTTACAACTGGTTTACCATCTTTTGGATTCAAAATGTTTTGAGCAGCTAACATCAACATACGTGCTTCTGCTTGTGCTTCTTCGTTCAATGGAACGTGAACGGCCATTTGGTCTCCATCGAAATCGGCATTGTAGGCTTCACATACTAATGGGTGAAGACGAATTGCACGCCCTTCAACTAACACTGGTTCAAAGGCTTGGATACCAAGTCTGTGTAGTGTAGGTGCTCGGTTAAGCAATACTGGATGCTCTTGAATAACTTCTTCTAAGATATCCCAAACTTCATCTTCTCCGCGTTCGATTTTACGTTTTGCGTTTTTGATGTTTGTTGCGATTTCGCGTTGCACTAATTCACGCATCACGAATGGTTTGAATAATTCGATTGCCATTTCTTTTGGCAAACCACATTGGTACATTTTCAAGTTAGGTCCTACGACGATAACTGAACGACCAGAGTAATCCACACGTTTACCCAGTAAGTTTTGACGGAAACGACCTTGTTTCCCTTTTAACATATGAGAAAGAGATTTCAATGGACGGTTACCTGGTCCTGTAACAGGACGGCCACGACGACCATTATCGATCAACGCATCAACAGCTTCTTGTAGCATACGTTTTTCATTTTGAACAATGATATTTGGCGCGTTTAAATCTAATAAACGTTTCAAACGATTGTTACGGTTGATTACACGACGGTATAAGTCATTTAAATCACTTGTTGCAAAACGTCCACCTTCTAATTGAACCATCGGACGTAAATCTGGCGGGATTACTGGAATAACATCCATAACCATCCAACTTGGCAAGTTTCCAGAAGCACGGAATGCTTCTAAAATATCTAAACGGCGAATAGCACGTGTTCTTTTTTGACCTTGTGCTGATTTTAATTCTTCTTTTAATTGAGTGACTTCGCCATCTAAATCAACGTTGTCTAACAATTGTTTAACAGCTTCCGCACCCATGGCAGCAGTAAAGCCTTGACCATATTGATCACGTTTATCGCGATATTCGCGTTCTGTTAATAATTGTTTTTTCTCTAAAGAAGTATCTCCGGCATCAATTACTACATAAGATGCAAAGTAAATGATCTCTTCCAAAGCACGAGGACTCATATCTAAAACAAGCCCCATACGAGATGGAATACCTTTGAAATACCAGATATGTGAAACAGGTGCTGCTAACTCAATGTGTCCCATACGTTCACGACGAACTTTAGAACGAGTTACTTCTACACCACAACGATCACAAACGATACCTTTATAACGAATACGTTTATATTTTCCACACGCACATTCCCAGTCTTTAGTTGGACCGAAAATACGTTCACAGAACAAACCTTCACGTTCAGGTTTTAGCGTACGGTAATTAATCGTTTCGGGTTTCTTTACTTCACCGTAAGACCAGCTTCTGATCTTTTCTGGAGAAGCTAAACCTATTTGCATACTTTCGAATTTATTTACATCGATCAAAAGGGATTCCCTCCATTTCTTGATAGGAAAAGTTAGGGTGAGAAGAAAACACAGTATTTTTTACTCATTTTCTTCCACCATCTGTACCAATGCTCTTTTTAAAAAGAGCATTGACACTAAACTAACTTGACAATTTTAATAAGACTCTAAACAATTAGTCTTTTGTATCTTCAGCAGTTTGAATTTCTTGTTCAAGAACTGCATCCGCAGCTTCTTTTGCTTCAGCTGCTTCTTTTTCTAATTGTTTCGCTGATTGTTGTTCGGCAAATTTTGTTAGGGCATCAACTGTGATCAAGTCATCATCATCGTCATCCATATCACGTAATTCGATTTCTTGTTCTTCAATGTCCAATACGCGCATATCTAAACCAAGGGATTGTAATTCTTTCACCAATACGCGGAATGATTCTGGAACGCCTGGTTTTGGAATTGGTTCACCTTTGACGATGGCTTCGTATGTTTTCACACGACCAACAACGTCATCAGATTTGTACGTTAAAATTTCTTGTAATGTGTAAGCTGCACCGTATGCTTCCAGTGCCCATACTTCCATTTCCCCAAAACGTTGTCCACCAAATTGAGCTTTACCTCCAAGTGGTTGTTGGGTAACAAGTGAGTATGGTCCAATAGAACGGGCATGTAATTTATCATCGACCATGTGGGCCAATTTGATCATGTACATCACACCAACAGAGATACGGTTATCAAATGGTTCACCTGTACGTCCGTCGTAAAGAACTGTTTTCGCATCACTAGCCATACCAGCTTCACGAACTGTTTCCCATACATCATCATCATTCGCACCATCGAATACTGGTGTTGCAATATGGATACCTAACTGACGAGCAGCCATACCTAAATGCAATTCTAGTACTTGTCCAATATTCATACGTGATGGTACCCCTAATGGGTTCAACATGATATCGATTGGTGTTCCATCTGGTAGAAACGGCATATCTTCTTCCGGCATAATACGGGATACAACCCCTTTATTACCGTGACGACCGGCCATTTTATCTCCTTCATGGATTTTACGTTTTTGAACGATATACACACGAACTAACATGTTTACGCCAGGAGACAATTCATCTCCAGCTTCACGGGTAAAGATTTTCACGTCATGAACAATCCCGCCGCCGCCATGAGGCACACGTAGAGACGTATCACGAACTTCACGAGCTTTTTCACCAAAGATTGCATGTAGTAAACGTTCTTCAGCAGATAATTCAGTAACCCCTTTAGGCGTTACTTTCCCTACTAATAAATCGCCATCTTTGACTTCAGCACCAATACGGATGATACCCATTTCGTCAAGATCTTTCAAAGCATCTTCCCCGACGTTTGGAATTTCGCGAGTGATTTCTTCAGGGCCTAATTTTGTATCACGAGCTTCTGATTCATATTCTTCAATATGGATAGAAGTGTAGACATCATCTTTCACCAAACGACGGCTCATGATGATCGCATCCTCGTAGTTATAACCTTCCCATGTCATAAATCCAACAAGAACGTTTTGTCCTAAAGCCATTTCGCCTTCTTCCATAGAAGGTCCATCTGCTAATGTATCGCCTTTTTCAACTTTTTCGCCTAAAAGAACGATTGGACGTTGGTTGTAACTTGTACCTGAATTTGAACGACGGAATTTTGTGACCATATATTTATCTAATGCGCCATTGTCACGGCGAACGCGTACTTCTGATGCATCCACATATTCAACGACACCATCATGTTTACAAAGTAAAGCGGCACCCGAGTCATGTGCTGATTTGTATTCCATACCAGTTCCCACAAGTGGTGAACGAGGTTGAATCAATGGCACAGCTTGACGTTGCATGTTGGCACCCATCAAGGCACGGTTGGAGTCATCGTTTTCCAAGAAAGGAATACATGCCGTCGCAACAGCAACTACTTGTTTAGGTGAAACGTCCATGTAATCGACTCTATCGATCGTTACTTCAAGGTTTTCACTTTGCAGACGAGCCATTACTAAATCTTCAGCAAATGTTCCGTCTTCATTTAAGCGTGAGTTCGCTTGCGCTACGATATAGTGATCCTCTGTGTCAGCAGTTAAGTAATCCACTTGATCGGTTACTTTTCCTGTTGCACGATCAACACGACGATACGGTGTTTCGATAAAACCAAACTTATTGACTTTAGCATAACTTGACAAGCTATTGATCAACCCGATATTTGGTCCCTCAGGCGTTTCGATCGGACACATACGGCCATAGTGGGAATAGTGAACGTCTCGAACTTCATAGCCAGCACGGTCACGAGTCAAACCACCAGGTCCTAAGGCAGATAGACGACGTTTGTGTGTCAACTCACCTAGAGGATTTGTTTGGTCCATGAATTGTGATAATTGAGAAGAACCAAAGAATTCTTTGATACTTGCAACAACTGGACGAATGTTGATCAATTGTTGTGGAGTCAATGTTTCAGTGTCTTGAATCGACATTCTTTCACGAACCACACGTTCCATACGAGCTAAACCAATACGGAATTGGTTTTGTAGTAATTCACCAACTGAACGAATACGACGGTTACCTAAGTGATCGATATCATCTACGTTACCGATGTCTTCTTGTAAGTTAAAGAAATAACTCATTGAAGCTACGATATCTGCTGGACGAACAGTTTTCACACTTGTATCAGGGTAGCCATTACCGATTACGTTCACAATGCGTTCTGGATCTTTGGGAGAAAGAACTTTGATTACTTGAACTGTCATTGGTTCCGTAACCACACCATCTTCACTTGGGTAATACGTTACGCTGTTTAAGCCGTTGTCGATATGTTCACCTAATGTTTCCATTACTTGGTGCGTCATTACTGTCCCTTTTTCAAAGATGATTTCGCCAGTTTCAGCATCGATTAATGTTTCACCTAGAGTTAGGTTCAATAAACGCGTTTTTAAATCTAATTTTTTGTTGACTTTATAACGACCAACGTTCGCTAAATCATAGCGTTTTGGATCGAAGAAACGAGCGTTTAACAAGTTACGAGAGCTGTCAGCCGTTTTCGGCTCACCAGGTCGAAGACGCTCATAAATATCTTTCAAGCCTTCTTCAGTACGAGAATCGCTCGCATTTTTGTGTAAATCTTTTTCGATCGTGTTACGTAAGCTTAATGTCTCACCAAAAATTTCAAAAATTGTATCGTCAGAGCCAAAACCTAAAGCACGAACTAATACAGTCAAAGGAATTTTACGTGTACGGTCAATACGTACGTAAGAGATGTCTTTCGCATCAGTTTCCATTTCTAACCATGCACCACGGTTAGGGATCACTGTTGAACCAAAGCCTTCTTTACCATTTTTATCTACTTTGCCATGGAAATAAACACCAGGTGAACGCACTAATTGAGAAACGATAACACGCTCTGCACCATTGATGATAAATGTTCCCATTTCAGTCATTAGAGGGAAATCACCGAAGAATACTTCTTGTGATTTGATTTCTCCAGATTCACGGTTCGTCAATCGTAGAGTAACGTGTAACGGTGCAGAATAGTTTGCGTCATGTGCGCGCGCTTCTTCTACCGTATACTTAGGTTCTTTTAATTCATAATCCACAAATTCCAAAGATAAGTTTCCTTGAAAATCATCGATCGGTAAAATGTCCTCAAACATTTCTCTTAGTCCTTCATCTAAAAACCATTGGTAAGAGTCTGTTTGAATTTCGATCAAGTTGGGTAATTCCAACACTTCACTGATCCGGGCGAAACTTCTACGTTCGCGGTGTTTTCCGTATTTTACTACGTGTCCAGCCAAGCTCTTCACTCCTCTAATTAAATGTCTATCAAAACACTAGCCAAAAAATATTTCGTTAATATTACAAATATTAAATATCTGTAATATTGAGCATTTTTTGCAGTTTTTAGGCAAAAAAAAACCAAAAATAGAATGTGCTCTTGAAAAATTCTCGTGCGTCTCTACTTTTGTTTCCCTATTAAAAACCGGAACGGACAATATTTCGCTCCTGCTTTGTCATTTTTCAGATAGTTTTTGCATCTATACATTGTACTTCCTTCTATAGTAAAAGTCAAGGTTTTTTACGACTTTAAAATAGTCTAGTTTCGATAAAAAAAAGAGCGTAAGATATAACGTTTCAAGTTATATCTTACGCTCTTAAAATCTTTTATTGAACGGTTGTTTCGCCAGTAATTTCAGCGCCTTCTTTATCTAGCGTTGCAGAAGTTTTATATTCTTCTTTTTCAAAAGTAACGTTTCCTTCAACCTTTGTTCCATTTAAAACAAAGCCGTTCGCTTTAACTAAAATATCCCCTTTGATTGTTCCATTAACAATATTGAAGTTTTCTGTTTCAACAATCAATTGAGGAACGGTTACAGTGTATTCCGCTGTAACTTTTTTATCTGAATCTTGCGCATACAATGCTAATTTTCTATAAATATCGCCTGAAGATTCCCCTTTATCATGAAACTCACCAGCAACCGTTACGTCCTTATCGAAAGTAAGATCTGCTGTTGCCGCAACGATCCAGTTTCCATCTTTGCTCAATGCTTTTTCGATTACTTCTGGTTTATCACTGATTGAAGCACCACTTACTGCATCAACGCTTGAGCTCATTGATGTTTCCGTTTTGCTATCTGAAGAACTGTCCTTAGAATCTTTTTTATCGCCATTACATGCGCCTAATACCAATACTGTTGCCGCTAACGTGCCTAATGTAATTAATTTTTTCGAAATCATATACATCCTCCTAGTTATTTGCTATTTATTTATACGATTAAATCTTAGCATGAACCTAAAAAAATTCACAAAGATATCCTCTTTTTTCAAATTTATTAGCATTAACTTAAAAAAATTCACAAATTTCTTTTCTATATACTATTCTTTTTAACAAAATAATATTATACGAATGTTCTGAAAATTTAAAATAATCTGTTGACAGCAGATACTCTTTTCCTATATACTAAATACAATTCAATTTGCGGAGGGATTTTTATGACACACTCAATCAACGCACAACTGAATAAAGCTTACTTTAGCTACTTTAGATAGTTTTGTATTCATGCAATCGTGGGTACAAACAGCAAAAACCTGTTTTTGTATCTATGATGGCTAGAGCGCTTTGTACTGAACAAACGGCCACGTAGACAATCCTAAGTGGCGAATAAAGAAGTGTTTACTAACGACTTTTATCAATCCATTTAGGCATATTGTCTGAATGGATTTTTTGTTTTATCAACTATAATTGGAGGAATTAACATGAAAAAGAAACTTTTAGGACTAAGTATTTTATCAGTAGTAGCTCTTTTAACTCTTGGCGCATGCGGAAATGGCAAAAAAGCAGATGGCGGAACAACTAGTGACACTAAAAAGATTGGCGTTTTACAGCCTGTTGAACATGGCTCATTAGATGCAGCTTTTGAAGGGTTCAAAGAAGGTTTAGCTGAAAATGGATTTAAAGATGGCGATAACTTAACGATCGAATACAGCAATGCTCAAAATGACCAAGCTCAATTAAAAAGTATGAGCGAAAAACTGGTCAAAGATAAACCTGATTTACTATTAGGAATTGCAACCCCAGCTGCACAATCGTTATTAAACGAAACGACAGAGACTCCTATTCTAGTCACAGCAGTTACGGACTTAGTTGGCGCAAAATTAGTGAAATCTGATGAAAAACCCGGTGGAAACGTCACAGGAACAACGGATATTGTGCCGATTGACAAACAAATTGCTTTATTATTGAGCATTGTCCCTGACGCTAAAACTGTAGGCATTATGTATAATGCTGGCGAAGCAAACTCTAAAATCCAAGCAGATATGGCAGAAAAGGCACTAAAAGATGCTGGAATCAAAGCGAAAGTTTTAACGGCGAATTCAACAAATGACGTACAACAAGTCACGACAAGTTTAGCAAAAGATGTGGATGCTATTTATATTCCAACCGACAATACATTTGCTTCAGCATCTGCCGTGATAGGCGAAGTGGCTAAAGAACATAAAATCCCTGTCATCGCAGGTTCAATCGACCAAGTTGAAGAAGGTGGCTTAGCAACGGTCGGAATCGACTACAAATCACTAGGCAAACAAACAGGTGTTATGGCGGCTAAGATTTTAAAAGGTGAAGCAAAACCTGAAGAAATGCCTGTTGAAAAAGCAAAAGACTTAGAACTTTTCGTAAATAAAGATATGGCAAAAGCCTTGGATATCGATCCAGATACCATCAAAGCACCTTAATATTTGATCAAATGTTGAGGAAAAAGAAACGGGCATTTCAAAACGACTCGCCTTTTTCCTCATTCTTTACATAAAAATTATTGAAAGAAGCTGATTTTATTGTTAGACATACTACTCTCTTCAACCTCTCAAGGTCTCCTTTGGTCTTTATTAGCAATTGGAGTCTTCCTAACGTACCGGATTTTGGATATTGCAGATTTAACTACTGAAGGGAGTTTCCCTTTAGGTGGCGCTGTAGCTGCCGTTATTTTAGCAAAAGATCCCACGACATGGCCGGCACCGATCCAGTCCTTATTCGATATTCATTATATGATAGCGCCGATTTTCGCCTTACTTTTTGCTTTTAGTGCAGGCATGTTGGCAGGACTTGTCTCTGGTCTTTTACACACTAAATTAAAAATCCCTGCGTTGTTGGCTGGAATCATTACGATGACGGGGCTCTACAGTATCAACTCAAGAATCATGGGCGCTCCAAACATTTCTTTAATTGGTACGGATTCAATTTTCTCCCATGCGCAATCATTAGGTCTCACTAAAGTAAACAGCGCAATATTGGTTGGCTCAATCATCGTACTCATAGTGATTTTTCTACTTGTTTTATTTTTCAAAACTGAAATTGGCTTGGCCACTCGTGCAACTGGTGACAACATCGACATGAGTGAAGCCAACGGTATCAAAACAGATAATATGAAAATCATTGGTTACATGCTTTCAAACGGCTGTATTGCATTAGCCGGTGCTTTACTTGTCCAAAATAATAATTTTGCTGATTTGAATTCTGGTATTGGAACGATTGTTATCGGACTTGCATCGATTATCATTGCTGAAGTACTCTTTAAAAATAAATCACTTGGATTGCGTTTGATTACAATTGTGATTGGAGCCATTTTATATCGTTTTATCCTTGCTTGCGTTTTAGAACTACGCGTTGATCCGGCAGATTTAAAATTATTCTCTGCAATTATTCTTGTTATTTGCTTATCTTCACCACTGATTCAAAAAAAATTAGGTTTTTCAAAAATCGGAAAACGTAAAGGAGGAGCAAACTAATGGAACCTGTATTAACAATCAAAAACTTACATCAATATTTCGAACGGGGAACCGTTAATGAAAACCATGTATTAAAAGGGATTGACTTAACGATCAAGCCAGGCGAATTTATTACGATAATAGGCGGAAACGGTGCTGGTAAATCAACCTTGTTAAACAGTATCGCTGGAACTTTACCAATAGAAGAAGGGCAAATAATGTTGAATGGCAAAGACATTACGAAACAACGTGTTGTTGCCCGTTCAAAACAAATTAGTCGTGTGTTTCAAGACCCCAAAATGGGGACTGCGGTCCGTTTGACTGTTGAAGAAAATATGGCCCTTGCGATGAAACGTGGAAAAAAACGTGGACTAGGTAATGGTGTTCGTAAAAATGACCGTCAGTTCTTTAAAGAACAGTTAGCAAGCTTGAACTTAGGTCTTGAAAATCGTCTAGGAACTGAGATTGGTTTGCTATCTGGCGGACAACGTCAAGCCATTACATTATTGATGGCAACATTGATTCGTCCTGAACTCATTTTATTAGATGAACATACTGCAGCACTTGACCCTAAGACATCAATAACCGTTATGGAATTGACTGAGAAACTGATTCAAGAACAAAACTTGACGGCTTTCATGGTTACTCATGATATGGAAGATGCCATCCGATATGGGAACCGTCTGATCATGCTGCATCAAGGTCAAGTTGTTGTTGATGTACCTGAGGAACAGAAAAAAGATTTAACGGTTAACGAACTAATGGAAATGTTCCACAAAAATAGTGGTGCTGAATTAAAAGATGATCAACTATTACTAGTCTAAAAAAAACAGGAATCAGTCTACTTATTGAGGACTGATTCCTGTTTTTAGTTGATTCTATTGTCATTAACCACCCATCAAAAAGTCTAAAACATTCCAACCATCTGATGTTTGTCCACGATATAATTCAGTAAATCCACATCTCGTACAACTGACTGTGATGAATTTTTTATTTTGCACATCAAATATCTTAGCAAAGTTTCCACCTGTTGCTTGAAACTGATCTGAAACATAATGCATATTCCCACACTTATCGCAAACATATTGTTGCTTCTCCATAGTTCCCCACTCCGTTTCTTTCAATCATTACGATTACTCTTCGTCTTACTACCATTCAAGTATAGCAAGCATTTCAATAAAAAGCATACATCCTTAGATGGATTTTCTCCTCCTCTTTCAGGCGGATGATGGTTGACCCACCTTCCTACCATCAGATACAATGAAATTACTATAAAGGAGCGAAGATTATGTCTACTAAAAGCCAGGTGTTAACCTTATTAATGAAACAAGCACCAGAATTTATTTCAGGAGAAGAAATGGCACAACAACTTTCTTTATCTCGAACTGCCATCTGGAAAGCAATCAATGAATTAAAAAAAGAAGGTCACACTATTTCAAGTAGCCGAAATAAAGGCTACAGCTATGATAAATCAGATGTCTTATCTGTGGAAGGAATCAAATTAGCACTCGGTTCTACAACACCTAAGCTTTCGATTACCGTGTTAAATTCTTCTGAATCCACTATGAAAGATGCTAAACTCGCAGCAATTAACGGCGAACCTGATAATACCTTGATTGTAGCAGATATTCAAGAAGCGCCCAAAGGCCGATTTGGTCGTCCGTTCTTTTCAAAAGCGGGTAGCGGTATCTATATGAGCATGCTGTTAAGACCCAATCAAATTTTTGAGGAGATGGCTCAATACACTGTGATCATGGCAGTAGCGATTGCTCGTGCCATGGATGATCTGGCCCATACAAACACCGAAATAAAATGGGTCAACGATATCTATATCAATGGTAAAAAAGTTTGTGGTATTTTATCAGAAGCCATGAGCGATGTTGAATCAGGACAAATTTCAAATGTCATTATTGGTATGGGAATCAATTTTTCATTGAAGCAAAACGAGTTCCCAGAAGACCTACAAAAAAAAGCGACATCTTTATTCCCTGAAAAAAAGCCTACTATTACTCGTAACGAGCTAATTGGAGCCATTTGGACTCAATTTTACACTATTTTAGATCAGTTGCCTGAACAAGGCTTTTTAGACGAATATCGGAAAAAGTCATTCGTTATCGGCAAAACAGTCTCCTTTACACAAGCAGGGATTGACTATGAAGGGATCGCTACAGCAATTAACCATCACGGAGAACTAATTGTCCAATTGAACGATCAATCAGAAAAAGTACTTTCTTCTGGAGAAATTAGTTTAAGCGCGATCACTCCAACGATCTAATCAAATTTATTAAGAATTCCTTAAGAAAAATAGCTAATTCCTTACAATAGTTTCATATACATTTCAATTATGTTACATTTATATTGCGAACAATACGAATATTACAAAAAGGGGAATAGTTATGAAAAAAATTGTTTTTTGTTTGGTTACTTTACTTTTTACTCTACCAAGCACTAGTTTTGCCGAAGAAATCAACGCAACATCTGAAAGCCCAACAGTCGAAAGTTCTTCCACAGTAGACTCAACTCAAAACACAGAGGATGTTTATACGAAAACTGTGGATAGTAGTTTTTCTCAAATTTCAGAAGCCACTTCTACAGACATGACTAGTATGTCAGAAGCAGAATACAATAGCTTTAAGACTTCAACACTGGTTGTTTTACAAGGAGAACAAGTGACTGCAGAAATGCTTCAGAATAATTTTTCTGCCCAAGGTGATACCTTTAAAGACTTACAACTTTTAGAAGAAGCGCCAACAGAGCAATTAGGTTACAATAAGGTCAAGGTCAGCTTCACAGACGATTCTACAAAGGAAAAAATGACTATGGGCATGGGCTATTTAGTCGCCAAAGCTACACCAAGCTATGACATCCAATTTATTTCTTATGATACTGATAAAAAAGAAGTCAAAGGTCGAATAATCGCTATTGATGATAGTACGCCAAACGGTATTTATATTTACGGTACTGAGGGACAAGCTATTAATTCCATAAAGGATTTATTTCCATTAGTGTCTCCTACTGCGTATAGTACAACGGATGAAGAAGGTTATTTTACTCTTCCTTACAAAGATAATTTCAGCTTTGCTGCTTACTCTTTTCTATCAGGAGCTTATTCACCTGTCTACACATTGACTGATAAAGCTTTCGCTACAGCAGTAACGACGGATTCTTCTAAACCAGTTGAACAGACAAAAGTGACTTCCGAAACAAAAGAAGAAAAGAAAAAAGGACTATTTCCAAATACCGGGGAAAAGAAAAATGTTTACTTTTCAATTGGCGGTATCGCTATTATTTTACTAGCTATATTATTTCTGTTTATAAAAAGTAAAAAAAAATAAAGAGTAGTTTAAAAAAGGGTTGTTAAAAATAGATCGAAAAAAAGAAGAAAGCAGAGTCGTTGTTGGTTACTGCTTCCTTCTTTTTTATTTATATTTTTTCTAAAACAATCGTTAGTAATAGGCCCAACAAATAGCTACCATTAAAAGCCATTAGATTTTTTATTGAATAGCCAAAGCTTTTTGGATGTGGCAATTCTTTTTTAAATGATTGGAGATTTTTCCAAACAACTGGCAAGGATAAAAATACAGTTAAAATCGGCCAATGATAGATACCAAACGGCAATCCAATCAGTATCCCTGCATAACAGGCTAACATTAATACTTGAAATAATACTACGCCTTGTTTCCGACCAATGTAGTAAACCAATGTATAACGATGATTCTCAATATCCGTATCTAAATCCCTCAAATTATTCGCCAACATAATATTCGCGATCGTAAACACCATTGGTAAAGATGCCCAAACAATGGCAAACAACGCCCATAAATTCCCATCCAACGCAAATGTTCCACGACCCCAATCAAGCAACAAATAAAACGGACGATTCTCTTGGACATTCAAATAGATCGTCATCGCAAAAATCCCTAGCCCCATAGTGAATCCACTGAATACTTCCCCTAAAGGCATACGAGATAATGGAATTGGTCCAAACGTATAAAATATACCGATAAAACAGCATACACCGCCCATCACCAAAAATAACCAACCCGTTTTGAGGGTTAAAAAGAACCCTATTACTGCTGAAAAAGCGATCATTCCAAAAATCATATTACGTACAAGAACTGGCGAAATACCCGAAGTTCCGATAATATTCTCTTCATATTTATATACTTCAGACTTTGCTTTTTTAAAGTCCATATAATTGTTGATTGCTGTTGTTGCCATATCAAAAACGACCATCCCAATGAAAAACAGTATCGTATAACCTATTTGAAATTCATGAAAATAGGCAATAGAAAATAACACCCCGACTGCAAAAGGAAATAGACTTGCTAATTTTGTCTGAATTTCCACAACTTGCAAAAATACTTTCAATGACATATCGTTTCTCCTTATTTCAGATCTTTACGATCTCCCATTGTATAACCTGAATCTTTTCCTAATTCAAAAACTTTTTCAATATCTTTACTTACAAACACTTCATCTTCTTTTGTGACGAAAATCACATCAACATTTTTCAATCCTTCAGCATATTCCAAGCCTTTTTTGACACCCATAGCAAATACTGCTGTTGATAGTCCATCACCATCGATCGATTCATTTGTGATTACTGTTACACCAGCAATATCATTATCAAAAGGATAACCTGTTTTAGGATCAAATAAGTGATGATATTTTTCCCCATCTACTTCTAAAAAGCGTTCATATATCCCAGAAGTAACGAGTGTTTTATTGCTCTCTTGAATCGTTCCGATTACTGTATTACGTGCTTTATTTGGATCTTGGATTCCAACATTCCAATCCATGTCTTTACCGCGTGGACTATGACCCAACACAAAAACATTTCCACCTAAATCCACAATCGCAGTTGTTACACCATTGTCTTTCAAGACTTTCACAACTTCATCTGTAATAAAACCTTTTGCGATTGCACCTAAATCCAGTTGCATCCCTTTTTCTTCAAGGTAGACTGTTTTCTCTTCGTCATTCAACTTCACTTTGTGGTAATCAACCAATTTTAGTGCTTGATCAATTTCCTCTTGTGAAGGTTTACGTGCATCATCAAAACCGATATGCCACAATTGTGTAATTGGTCCAATCGCCATATCAAATCCACCAGAAGAATCTTCACTATATTCATATGCTCGCTTCAATAATGGGTATATATCATCAGAGACTTTGACTGGTTTGATCCCCGCTTGTTCATTGATTTTATCGATTTCAGAGCCTTTTTCATTGACCGTGATTTTATCGCCTAGCTCTTTCACTCTGGCAAAGGCTTTTTCTAATACATCTTCTTTGCCGTCATCATAGATTCTAACTTGGACATATGTTCCTAATAATGATTGCTGATCTGAATAAGGTTCTTTGTTGATTTTTGCCTCTTCAGTTTTATCTTTGGTATTACATCCTGCTAAAATAACTAAAAATAGAGCCGCTATTACAATAATTAGTGATTTTTTGTTTTTCATCGTATCCCTCTTTCTACATAGAAAAATTGTCTTATTTATAGTAGCTCTTTTTTTCATGAATGGAAAGGATTTTCTATCTTTTATTTTCGTTTTATAGTGAGATTGAGCCAATGTTTCTTTGAAATTTTGGTAATGAGGCAATGGGCCTTGCAGTCACTGTTTACTATTCATCATCTGCTCTGGCACAAGACTTTGGCTATTTTGTGCTCTTTAGGACCGCTGATTACTATTTCAGGTTTAGGTGTATAGCGTTTGGTGATTCCTAGTTAGCTTACTTCGCTCACTCTGTTCGCCAAGTACTGTTCATCATCTGCTCTGGCACAAGACTTTGGCTATTTTGTGCTCTTTAGGACCACTGATTACTATTTCAGGTTTAGGTGCATGGCGTTTGGTGATTCCTAGTTAGGTTACTTCGCTCTCTTCGTTCGCCAAGTACTGTTCATCATCTGCTCTGGCACAGCCAGTCACAGTGATTCCTAGTTAGGTTACTTCGCTCTCTTCGTTCGCCAAGTACTGTTCATCATCTGCTCTGGCACAGCCAGTCACAGTGATTCACAGCAAAAAGCAGAATCCAATTTGGTACTGGATTCTGCCTATAATTATCTTTTAATTTGTACTAGGACAAATTATTTTTTCATTACGATATTATCTACAACGATTTCGTTAGTATCGCCTTTTTCAGCAGCGTTCACTAATTGTTCTGCATAGATTACGAATGAGTGAGAGCTGTGAGTTGCACCAGTTACTACTTCAACGTTTGCAGCTGATCCGTCTTCTTCGTTCATTGCTTTAACTAATTCTTCATTCAACGTTTTGATGTATTCTGCTGGGCCTACGCCTGATTTGTCTTTCATGTTTTTGTTGTAGTCAGCATCATCTTTTTTAGATTTGCCTTCGTCATTCACGTTATCGTAGTTAGATTGTGTTACTTTACCATCTTTAACAACGATTGAGAATTCAGTATGGTAGCCATTTGAATTATTTTTTTCTTTCAATGCATACGTACCGTCTTTAAGGTCAGCACCATTGTCGATTTCGATTGTTTTAGTGTCGCCTGCTTGAGCTGCTTGGATCAATTGTTGTGCATAGTTTTGGAATGATTCACTAGAGTGAGTCGCACCAGTTACTACTTCTACACCGTCAGCGCTTTGTGCTTTAACAAAAGAATCGTTTAATTCTTTGATGTATTCAGCAGGACCTACGCCTGATTTGTCTTTCATATTTTTGTTATAGTCTTTGTCATCCGCTTTTGATTTACCATCAGCGTTGATATTGTCATATTTAGATTCAGTGATTTTACCATCTTTAACAGTCATTTCAAATGTTGCACGGTAACCGTTTGATTCATTTTTTTCTTCTAATTTATACGTACCATCTTGTAAATCTGCACCAGCTTCTTTTTCTGCTACTGTAGAAGATTCAGCTGTTTTTGATGTTGCAGTAGTTGATTCAGAAGATTTTGCTGTATCCTTTTTGTTATCTGAGTTACATGCTGCTAATAAAAGAGATGAAAGTGCGATAGCTGTGAAGCCCTTTACAATTTTGTTCATTTTCATTTTTGTTCACCTTTTCCTTTTCTTAAACGTTCCACAAATTAAGTTTGTGATATAATTTACATTCTATAGAAAAATTCAATTATGTCAATTAAAGTGATAAAAGAAAGACAAAATTTTACTCGTTTTTCACCCCTTTTTAATAAAAAAAATTTATTTCCTATATTTAAGAATTGTTATTAGACAAAACCTGATTATCGCTATATAATGAATTCGATTGTGTAATTATTATCATTTTCTATTTTATTTTTTTAAGGAGCGGATTATCAATGACAAAGCAAAAAATTGTCGTTGTGGGAGCTGGTTATGCTGGAGTTTCAGCTACTAAATTTTTAGCAAAAAAATTGAAAAAAGATTCTGACGTTGAGATTACTTTAATTGATCGTCATTCTTACCACACCATGATGACTGAGTTGCACGAAGTAGCTGGAGGACGTGTTGAGCCTTCTGCGATCCAATATGACTTGCAACGTTTATTCTCACGCAAAAAGAACGTTACCCTTGTAACAGACACTGTAACTGGTATCGATAAAGACAAAAAAGTCGTTCAAACACAGTTAGGTTCTTATGAATTTGACCAATTGATCATCGGTATGGGTGGCGAGCCAAATGATTTTGGTACTCCTGGAGTGAAAGAACATGGATTTACTTTATGGTCTTTTGAAAACTCTCTGAAAATTCGTGAACATATCTTGGAAACAGTTGAAAAAGCAGCAATCGAACCAGATCCAGAAGTTCGTAAAGCAATGCTAACATTTGTTGTCTGTGGTTCAGGATTTACTGGTATCGAAATGGTCGGCGAACTAATCGACTGGAAAGATCGTCTTGCAAAAGAATTTAAACTTGACCCTAATGAATTTACATTAATGGTCGTTGAAGCAATGCCGACAATCTTAAACATGTTATCTCGTAATGATGCAGCAAAAGCTGAACGTTACTTAGAGAAGAAAAATGTGAAATTGTTGCTTAACGCACCAATCGTTGAAGTAGCTGCAGATCATATCAAATTAAAAGATGGTTCTACAGTTCCAACACACACATTGATCTGGACTGCAGGTGTGAAAGCAACTTCTGACGCTGCTGACTTCGGTTTAGAATCAGCTCGTGGAAATCGTTTGATTGCCAATGAGTTCATGCAAGCTAAGGGATATGAAGATAAAAACATCTATATCGTTGGTGACTTGGTGTACTACGAAGAATTCCCTGAAACACCAACGCCTCAAATCGTTCAAGCTGCTGAACAAACTGGTCACACAGCTGCTGCAAATATCGTAGCGGACATCAAAGGTACTGAAAAACACAAATTCAAAGGAAATTATCAAGGATTCATGGTTTCTGTCGGTGCTAAATGGGGTGTCGCAAACTTATTCGATAAAATCCATCTTAGTGGTTTCTTAGCGATTATCATGAAACATATTGTTAACTTGAAATATTTCTTTGACATTCGTTCTGGCTATTACATGTTCCAATATATTATGCATGAGTTCTTCCATATTAAAGATGACCGTAATGTAACACGAGGACATTCTTCTCGTTACGGAAATGTTTTATGGAGTGTCCCATTGCGTGTATTCTATGGAATGGTTTGGTTAGTCGAATCTATGAAAAAAATTGTCGGAACTGGCGATTACTTAAAACCAAGTACTTGGTTCGGTGATGGTTCATGGTTTACTGACAAAGTTGCATTCCCGTTCCCATGGTTACAAGAACAAGTAACGACAGGTGCATCTGCAGCTGGTGGCGGAGCTGAAGCAACTGAAACAACTGCTAAAGCCGCTCAATTTGGTTTAAGCTATGCATACGGTGAAGAGCCAATGCAAGTATTCGATCATATGCCTAAATGGTTTGAAAGTGTTATGAAATTCATGATGCCAAACCAAGAAGTTGCGTTATTCATGCAAAAATTCATGACAATTGTTGAAGTCTTGATTGCTTTAGCATTGATTGCTGGGTTATTTACTTGGTTAAGTAGTGCCGCTACAATCGGTTTAACAATTGCATTCTGTCTATCAGGTATGTTCTACTGGGTAAACATTTGGTTTATCTTCGTAGCATTTGCTTTGATGAACGGCTCTGGACGCTCACTTGGTTTAGACCGCTGGGTTATCCCATGGGTACAACGTACACTAGGTAAATGGTGGTATGGTACGCCAAAATCTAGATACGGCAGCAAATAATTACTTTTATAGTAAAATTTAAGAGAGTTCTAGGTTTACTCCTAGAACTTTCTTTTATCATTATGATAAAATATATTAAACAAAAAACTATAAGGGAGAGGGAAGAATTGGATTTTAAAGAATTTATTCAGAAAAGTTATATACGTCCATGGGATATTGTCATTATTTTACTTTTAACGATCAGTTCTTTCTTGCCTCTTGTTGTTTTTGGTATTCAAAATACAGCTCAAGATGATGCAACAAAACAAGCAGTGCTAAAAGTGGATGGCGAAGTCATTAAAGTTTTTGATTTAAAAGAAGACGGCCCTACTTATACATACAAATACGAAGATGCTGATGGTGATTACAATTTGATCGAAGTCAGTGGTGACAGAATCCGTATGGTAGAATCAAATTGCGGAGACCAAGTTTGCGTACAACGAGGTTGGATATCTAAAGCAGGTGAAACACCTATTGCTTGTTTGCCCCATAATTTATTCATTACAGTTGAGGCTTCTGATGGGAGTGAGGATGGCAGTTTGATTTATTAAACGTTGCCAGTATATTATGAGTAAACTACAAAAAAATATTTATATTTCCATGTTAGTCGCCCAAGGTGTGATCATCGGCTTAATTGAAAACATGATCCCCTATCCCTTTGCTTTTGCCCCTGGTGCAAAATTAGGATTAGCTAACTTGATTACAATCATTGCTATTTTTACGATGAGAAAAAGGGACAGTTTCTTTTTAGTTTGTCTTCGTCTGATTTTAACAACCTTACTTGGCGGAACGATCTCGACTTTTTTCTATAGTGCAAGTGGCGCTTTACTTAGTTACTTAGGCATGCTTATCATTATGCAATTAGGACCCAAACGCGTTAGTATCATTGGAATTAGTGCTGCTGGTGGATTCTTACATAATGTTGGTCAATTGTTGACGACCTGTTTCTTCGCCCAGTCTTGGGCACCTATGCTCTATTTACCTTTCCTTTCGATTATCGGCCTATTATCTGGAATCGCTATAGGAATTGCCGCAAACTACCTATTACGTCATGTTCAAACTTTACGAAAATTTCAATTAAACTACGAATCAACCTCTAAACATAAATGGAGCCAATATTTCCAGTAATATCTCAATCTGATCGAGTACAATCAAAGGAGTCATTTTATGAACGTTCATCCAATGTGGGAAAAATATCCTGAATTAGCGAAAGAATTAAACAAAACACTAAAGCTAATGGAAAATAGTGTTAACTTAAAAAATAAAGAAGTTGAAAATGCCGTGATGTCCATGATCCATTCTGGAGGTAAATTACTGCGCCCTGCTTACCAACTTTTATTTTCACAATTCGGTGAAAATAGAGAGCCTAAAAAAGCAACTTCTTTAGCTGCTGCTATCGAATTGCTTCATACCGCAACATTAATTCATGATGATATCGTAGATGAAGCAGATATTCGACGGGGATTACCAACAATCCGGTCTCAATTTGGGAACAGTACAGCCGTTTACGCTGGTGACTATTTATTTGTCAGCTGTTTCAAATTATTGGCAGATTACTCTTCTTCTTTGAAAAGTATCCAATTGAATTCTCGAAGTATGGAAAAAATACTTAGCGGTGAATTAGGACAAATGGATAACCGTTATAATCTTGAAATGTCGATCAATCAATATCTTGAAAACATTTCTGGAAAAACTGCTGAACTTTTTTCACTAAGCTGCTTTGTTGGTGCTTATGAGAGTGGAACTTCAGAACGTTTTGCTAAAAATTGTGGGAAAATCGGAGAAAATATCGGCATTGCTTTTCAAATTATTGACGATGTTTTAGACTATACACAAAGTCCAGAACAAATCGGAAAACCTGTGTTGGAAGATGTCCGCCAAGGAATTTATTCCTTACCGTTACTCTATGCATTAGAAGAAGGACGTGAATCATTACTTCCTTATCTTGAAAAAGGTGAATCCTTGACCGATAAAGAAACCGAGAAAATATACGAACTCGTTCATTCCTTCGGTGGTGTTACTAAAGCACAGAAGCTTGCAGAGAAATATACACAACAAGCACTGAAAGGTATCGCTAAATTACCTGAAACCTCTACTGATGCTAAAAATAAGTTATTAACAATCACACAAGCAATTCTTGCACGAACAAATTAAAAAGAAGAGCCTGAAACATAACTAAAAAAAATTATGTTTCAGGTTCTTCTTTTTATCTCATTGTCACAAATTCTTCAGAACCTGTCGGGTGGATCGCTACTGTATTATCGAAATCCTTCTTCGTAGCACCCATTTTAACAGCGACTGCAAAGCCTTGCAACATCTCATCAACGCCAAGACCAATACCATGTAGTCCAACAATTTTTTCCTCTTCACCAACACACACTAATTTCATATCGCATTTTTGGCGGTACTCTCCTAGTGCAAAATACATTGGAGTAAACGTTGATTGGTAGATCTTGATATTCTCGTCACCGTATTTTTCTTCTGCTTCTTTTTCTGTTAGACCAACTGTAGCAATTGTTGGGTGCGTAAAGACTACAGTCGGAATTGTTTCATAATCTAAATACTCATTTTCTTTTCCGTTGAATAAACGCTCTGATAATCTTCTTCCAGCGGCAATTGCAACTGGCGTTAAATCGATTTTACCAATCACATCCCCAACGGCATATACGCCTGATTGCGTTGTATTTTGAAATTTATCCACTTTTACATAACCTTGATCTATCCGTTCAATTTGAGTATTTTCTAAACCTAAATTATCTGTATTGGGCTGACGTCCTGTTCCAAAAACAATACTGTCAGCTGTAATCTTCGTTCCATTTTCAAAGGTGATCATCAATTCACCTGATTCAAACTTTTCAATTGAGCGTGGTGTTGAATGAGGGTAAAGATGCATACCATCTTCACTATAATGCTCAACTACTTTTTCAGAAAGCATTTCATCAAAGCCTCGTAACGGACGATCTTTTCTAAAAGCCCAATGCGTTTCTGCACCTAATCCATGAATCGTTCCAGCAAGTTCCGCAGCTATATAACCAGCTCCAACAAATACTACTCTTTTCGGTAATTCTTCTAAAGCAAAGAAACCATTAGAATCTATCGCATATTCTTCACCTGGAATGCCTAATTTCTTAGGACGTCCTCCTGTCGCAATCAAGATATGTGGTGCTGTATATGTTTCACCACCTGCTTCAACTGTATGATTATCAATAAATGTCGCATATTCAGACAAAACTTCTACTTTATTACTATCTAAACCTCGATGATAGGCTGCATGTAAATTATTGATATATGCCTCACGATTTTGCACCAGTTTTTTAAAGCTAAATGCTTTTACATCTACATCAAAACCATACCCTTTTGCATCTCGTTTCATCATTTCCATCATTGAACTTGCTTGCCACATCACTTTTTTTGGTACACAGCCCACATTGACACATGTGCCACCTATATTTCCAGCTTCGATCAATAAAACTTTGGCTCCATGCATGCCCGCGCGATTAGCAGAAGCAATTCCACCACTACCGCCGCCGATCACGATGTAATCATATTGTTTTGACATTATTCCCTTATCCTTTCTGCAATGAAAGGGATAAGCTACTACAGCCAATCCCCTTAATTATATTATTTATTTTTTCTTACGAATCATATCACCAATTGCCACTGGTTCTTCAACTGGCATTGTTAAAATCATCATTGGGTTTGGTGCCCGATCGATTGACTCGCCATCTTCATTATACATAACTTCTACGGTTTGATGGAAGTGATTGAACCCAGGACCATAAAATTCAATTTCATCTCCTACGCTAAAATGATTTCTTTGACGAATGGTTGCCACTTTTGTTACAGGATCGTATGCCATAACTTCTCCAATAAATTTATATTGCGGGATCTTGCGACGTTCTCCGAATAATTGTTCTTCATCGGTTGGTACATGGTAATAAAAACCCGTTGAAAGCTCTCTTTGTGCAACTTTCCAAAGTTCATCGATCCATTCTTGTTTGCATTCATAATTTTCAGGATCTTCCATGTAAGTATCTACTGCTTTTTTGTACACATTCGCTACAGTTGAAACGTAATGGATTGATTTCATACGTCCTTCGATTTTAAAACTATCAACGCCATTTTGAATCAACTCTGGAATATGCTGAATCATCGCCATATCAACTGCACTCATTGAAAATTCTTCTTCAACTTCACCCTTATCGGTCAAACTAGTACGTTCAGCGCCAAACGGCATATCATAAAGCTCGTACTTCCACCGGCAAGATTGCGAACAGCCACCACGATTCGCATCACGCATCGACATATGATTAGACAACGTACATCTACCTGAATAAGAAATACACATTGCCCCATGAATAAACGCTTCGATTTCCACATCCGTATTTTTACGGATTTCTGCTACTTCATCCATTGACACTTCACGTGCTAACACCACTCGTTCTAATCCTTCGTTTTTCCAAAATTCTAATGTTTCGTAGTTCGTTGCTGACGCTTGTGTAGATAAATGGATCGGCAAGCCAGGCGCTTCCGCTGCACAAATTTCAATCAAAGCGGGATCCGAAACAATTACTGCCGAAATCCCTACATCTCGAATTTCTCTGAAAAAGTCCCCTGCTCCTTCTTGATTTCCTTCATGCGTGACCATATTCGCTGCCACATAAACTTTTGCACCATGTTCATTAGCAAATGCTACGCCTTCGATCATGTCTTCTTTTGTAAAATTTCCTGCACGGCTGCGTAAACCATAGGCATTTCCACCAATATAAACTGCATCGGCACCGTAATGAATAGCTGTTTTTAGTTTTTCTAGCGTCCCTGCTGGTGCTAAAACCTCAGGACGCTTCAATGTTCGTTCGTTTGTCATCTGTCTTTTCTCCTTATTTTATCTCATCTGGATCTAAATCAAAGAATCCGATATCTAAACCACGGTTTTCTGGATGTAACGTTTCAATTTGTTCAATTGATTTTTGAGCTTGATCACTTGTCCATGTGCCTGCTTCTATTTTTTCTTTAGCCTCTACAAACAACTTTGCAACTTTCACAAAATTTTCACCTGGTGCATAAATGCCATCCAGCTTCCATTTTGTGTAGTTTTGCTCGTGAAGTTTCTCTAATTCACCGATTAAATTCACGTCATTATCTGCAAAAATATGCGTGCCATGGCTGTCTTCATAAATTGAATAATGTGTCTCTTCCTTTTTAGGCTCGGATATGAATAACCCTCGTTCTTTAGCAGCTGATTCATCATTTTTAGTAAAATTGTAGTAGTTTTGTAGTAATGGACGTTTTGATTGATGAATACATGTAGCACCATATACAAGAACTTCAGCTGGAACCATCAGGTTATCTTTCATCGCTTTCATCTCTTCAAAAGGAACTTCACGGGCTAATACCGCACCGATCGATCCACGTTTTGCCCAAAAATTAATTTGACGAGAACTAGTTACTAAGGTTTCACCATCATAGATATATGGAATATCGATTCCATCACGCTGCATCACAAATACAACACCTGGATCGCCCACTGTTACTTGATCTACTTTTATTTCTTGTAAAAAAGCCAAATATTCCGGAACTTTTTTCATCTTTTCTGGATGCATGATCCCATTTAACGCAACCGTTACTCTTTTCCCCACAGTATGAGCCATTTCAGTAATACGTTGCTGCTCCTCACGAGAAAATGACGTAGGCAAGCGCAACCCAAACATCTCTTCTCCAATGTATAATGTGTCTATCCCTACTGCTAACAATGCCTCTGCTTGTTCGATAGACTCAGCAGTCGCAATAAGTTCAATCATTTTATATCCTCCTTTAAAAGCTGAATGAACCCGTTTAGCATCGAATGAAAAATAGGGAAATTTGAATGTGACGCTCTTCGTCACAAGCCAATTTTGTCTTTTTTCCGAGATGCTGGTTCATGAAGCTAGATAATTTAAAAGCTGAATGAACCCGTTTAGCATCGAATGAAAAATAGGAAAATTTGAATGTGACGCTCTTCGTCACACGCTAATTTTATCTTTTTTCCGAGATGCTGGTTCATGAAGCTAGACAATTTAAAAGCTGAATGGGCTCGTTCAGCTCTGAATGAAAAATAGGAAATATGGATGGTGGTGCTTTTTACCACTATTCATATTTATCTTTTTTCCGAAGAGCTAGCCCATGAAGCTAGACAATCTAAAAATCGCACAAACTCGTTCAGTCATGAACAAATCTGTTTGAAATTAATACTTTTTATCTTGTAAGTCAGTCTTCTAACAACTGTTTTATAGTAGCACAGGTTCACAAACTTTCCAATAGACTCTCTTTATTTTAACGCTCATTTTTCACAAAAATAAGCTCTTTTCATTCTTTTTCTAAAGAAAAAAAACAATGCAAAACAGATTCGTTTTGCACTGCGAATTAAAAAGTTAGAAATTAAATTGTTTGTAGAACTTGTTCTGGTTTAGGCGATTTAACGTTTAATGTTATTTTCCCTTTACTTGCACCTATCGTTACTTTATCCCCGAGATGGATCTGACCTGAAAGTAATGCCTCACTCAAGCGATCCTCGACCTCTTTTTGCAAAGCTCGACGAATTGGGCGTGCACCATATTCTGGATCAAAACCAACTTTTCCGATTACTTCAATCGCTGCTGCTGTGATTTTAACATTAACGTCTTGTTCTTTCAATCGTTTCACAATCGATTTACTCATGATTTTCACGATTTCATGAATTTCTTCTTGATCTAATGAACGGAAGACAACTGTTTCATCCACGCGGTTTAAGAATTCTGGACGGAAAGCTTTTTTCAGCTCTTCCATAATCCGTTTTTGCATTGCATCGTAATCTTTTGTGATATCTTTTACGTTGAATCCAACATTCTTTTCTTCACGAATAGCCGTTGCCCCAATATTAGATGTCATAATCAAAATAGTGTTTCTAAAATCAACTTTACGACCTTTGGAGTCTGTTAAATGACCATCGTCTAGTACTTGCAATAAAATGTTGAATACATCAGGATGCGCTTTTTCTACTTCATCTAGCAAAATAACAGAATATGGTTTTTGACGGATCTTTTCTGTCAGCTGACCACCTTCTTCATAACCCACATATCCTGGAGGTGAACCAATTAAACGACTTGTACTGTATTTTTCCATAAATTCAGACATGTCCACTCGAACGAGTGCATCTTCACTGCCGAACATAGTCTCAGCTAATGCTTTCGCAAGCTCTGTTTTACCAACTCCTGTTGGACCTAAGAACATAAATGAACCAATAGGTCTATCTGGATCTTTCAACCCACTACGCGCTCTACGGATTGCTCGAGATACAGCTTGAACAGCTTCATTTTGTCCAACTACTCTATGATGAAGAATACTTTCTAATTCTAGTAATCGTTCACTTTCTTTTTTCTCTAGCTGCTGTAAAGGTACGCCTGTCCATTGTGACACAACATTTGCAACATCTTGCTCTGTCACACGATTAGCATAACCAGAAGCTTCTTTTTGCTCCAACAGTAGAATATTTTCTAATTTGCGTGCTAACCTTTTTTCTTTTTGACGTAATCTCGCTGCACTTTCAAAAGATTGAGATTGGATTGCTTCTTCTTTTTCTTGAACTAAACGAGCAATTTCTAAACGTAAATTATTGATTTCTGACGGTTCATCGGCTAAATCTAAACGAACTTTAGCTGAAGATTCATCCATCAAATCAATCGCTTTATCTGGCAACTGACGAGAATTAATATAACGAACAGATAGTTGAACTGCCGCATGTAAGGCATCATCCGTGATTTCTACACCATGATGTTCTTCATAACGAGATCGTAGCCCTTTTAAAATTTCTTCCGCTTCTTCAGGTGTTGGTTCATCTACTTGCACACGAGCAAAACGACGTTCTAAAGCAGAATCTTTTTCGATATACTTTTGGTATTCATCTAATGTTGTTGCACCAATCGTTTGTAGTTCTCCTCGTGCAAGTGCCGGTTTTAAAATATTCGATGCATCAATTGCACCTTCAGCACCACCTGCACCAATTAACGTATGCAATTCATCAATAAATAAAATTACTTGACCATCTTGATAAATCTCATCGATAACTTTTTTTAGTCGGTCCTCGAATTCACCACGATATTTTGTCCCAGCAACCAAAGCACCCATATCCAACATCATAAGACGTTTTTCTAGCATATCTTCTGGTACTTCGCCGTTTATGATTTTTTGTGCTAAGCCTTCTGCAATCGCAGTCTTACCAACTCCTGGCTCACCAACTAGAACAGGATTATTTTTAGTACGTCTACTTAGAATTTGAATTAGACGTCTAACTTCTTGAGAACGTCCAACCACAGGATCAAGATCATTCTCACGTGCCAATTTGGTTAAGTCACGTGCTAATGAGTCTAACGTTGGCGTTCCTTTAGGTGCCGCTTTTTGTGCCTGATTATTACGACGACGCCCTACATTCCCACTCATCTGCGGATCAGTGATACCTATTTTCTTCATCAATAACTGACGCATTTTAGATAAACTCAACCCTAAATTCAATAAAATACGTGAAGCCAATATATCTTCATCTCTTAGTAAACCTAGTAAAATGTGCTCTGTTCCAATATTCGGTGCTCCTAATCGTTTCGCCTCATCACCTGCATAAGCAAATATTTGTTTTGCACGAGGAGAATAAGGTAAGTAAGCTCCTTTCGGATATTCTTTAACCGTTCCATATCCTGTTAAATGCTCAATTTCTTCACGAATATCATTTTTATCTGCGTTTAACTGGCGTAATGACTTGCCAGCAATTCCGTTTGGTTCTAAAACTAACGCCAAAAGCAAGTGCTCTGAGCCAACAGATTGATGCCTAAAATATTTTGCTTCTTCTTGTGCAATAGCTAGTACTGCCTTGGCACTTTCTGTAAATAATTCATCCATATTATCATTCCTCCTCGTAACTCAAACGTTCTAAAAATGAATGCATCAATTGAGCACGTAAATAATCTTCATCTGGTCCTGCTTTACCTAGAACTTGTTTTCCAAGAACAGATAACATAAGATTTCCTTCTCTTTTCGTGATTACTTCCTCTTCATACAATTTTTGTACAAAAATCAGCGCATCTTTTTCTGAAAGTCCATTACCTGTAAACTGAGCAATCTGTTTTAATAATTGATCACTATCAGAAATCTGAACTTTAGCGATTCTGATATACCCACCGCCACCGCGCTTACTTTCAACTGAATAACCACGTTGAATCGTAAATCGTGTATTGATGACATAATTAATCTGGGAAGGAACACAATTGAATAAATGAGCCATTTCAGCTCTACGAATCTCAATTTTACTGCTTTCTTCAAGAATCTTCTTTAAATATGCTTCTATTAAATCTGAAGTATTTTGATTACTCATCACACTCATCCTTTTCCCTTGACTAATACTGACCTTAATTATACATAATTTCAAGTGTTTAATAAAGGAGAATGCCCCAATTAATAAGAAAAGATAAAAAAATTTAGATAGTTAATTATTTAACCAAACAAAAAAGAACAGAGTACTCACTCTGTTCTTTAAATCGGGAAGACAGGATTCGAACCTGCGACCCCTTGGTCCCAAACCAAGTGCTCTACCAAGCTGAGCTACTTCCCGTAGCTATAATAATAAAAAAAGACTAGATACTTAAAAGGAACTAACTCTCTGAACCTTCTAATCCGTAGTCAACATTTTAACTATGCACCCAAAGGGAGTCGAACCCCTAACCTCTTGATTCGTAGTCAAGCACTCTATCCAGTTGAGCTATGGGTGCTACATGTATACATCTGTATCAATGCAATGCCGAGGACCGGAATCGAACCGGTACGGTGATCACTCACCGCAGGATTTTAAGTCCTGTGCGTCTGCCAGTTCCGCCACCCCGGCGAACAAGCTAAGCGGAAAACGGGGTTCGAACCCGCGACCCCCACCTTGGCAAGGTGGTGCTCTACCACTGAGCTATTTCCGCAATTTGGATGCCGGCTAAAGGATTTGAACCCTCGACCCTCTGATTACAAATCAGATGCTCTACCAACTGAGCTAAGCCGGCGTAATCGCCAAGTATTAAACGAGACTAAAAATGCGGGTGAAGGGACTTGAACCCCCACGCCGTAAGGCGCTAGATCCTAAATCTAGTGCGTCTGCCAATTCCGCCACACCCGCAAAATATTTCTATGAGCCGTGCAGGGCTCGAACCTGCGACCCTCTGATTAAAAGTCAGATGCTCTACCAACTGAGCTAACGGCTCAAAAAATGGAGGTTGACGGGATCGAACCGCCGACCCCCTGCTTGTAAGGCAGGTGCTCTCCCAGCTGAGCTAAACCTCCAAGACAACACTT
>NZ_ASWB01000003.1 GCF_000407445.1 Enterococcus moraviensis ATCC BAA-383 | reverse complement strand
CAAATCAACACCATGCGGTGTCGACTATTATGCGGTATTAGCACCTGTTTCCAAGTGTTATCCCCCTCTGATGGGTAGGTTACCCACGTGTTACTCACCCGTCCGCCACTCCTCTTTTCAAATGAGTGCAAGCACTCGGTAGAAAAGAAGCGTTCGACTTGCATGTATTAGGCACGCCGCCAGCGTTCGTCCTGAGCCAGGATCAAACTCTCATAATAAAAGTTGAACACAATCTTGCGATTGTTAAGCTCATTTGTTTGCTAGCATATTGCTTCGCTTTGTTAAAAATTGTTGTTTGTTTTTACCGTTGTAAAAACAACCTACACATTTGGTTCGTCTTACTTTGTTCAGTTTTCAAAGGTCTACTGTGTTACCTCGCAGCAACTTTTATATCATATCAAATCTTCGATTCGATGTCAACACTTTTTTTCAAAAGTTTCAAAGTTTTTTCTGCTTGATGTTGTCGAGTGTTTCGTGACAACTTCATTAGTTTATCAGGTTATTAGTTATTTGTCAACAACTTTTTTCCTGATTTTTCAAGTTTTTTTCGAACTTGAAATGTTATTCTATTTCTTGTTTGTCGCTTGTAGTTCTTGCGACAACTTCATTAGTTTATCAGGTTAAACATTGTTTGTCAACAACTTTTTTTCCTGATTTCCAAAGTTTTTTTCAGCCTTGGATTGTTATATTATTCTCATCGTTCGGCGTGTTTCATCAGTGCCTTGCGACAAGATATAATATACCAAGATTCTAGGCTTAGGTCAACTAAAATTTGCACTTTTTTTAAAGTTTTTTTCGTTACCGATTGTTTTATTACTTTTGTTGTTTATTGTTCGTTTTTGAGTAAAAAACAAGCTCTTTTTACTCTATTTCTTAATTTTTGGTAACATATTCTAAATTTACCGTAACTTCTCTTTGTTTTTGTCAATTTTTCTATTTTTTTGTTAGAATGAAGAAGAAGAATTCTACTATATATATGGAGGAAATGAATGATATGAAAATTTTAGTTGCTGATGATGATAAAGAGATTGTAGAACTACTAAGTATCTATATTCATAACGAAGGCTATGAAGTGGTTAAGGCTTATGATGGAAAAGAGGCTTTATCTAAGATTCGAACAATATCAGATATTGATTTACTTATTCTAGATATCATGATGCCAATCATGGACGGGATGCAGGTAGTGAAAGAATTGAGAAAGGAATCTCAAATTCCAATTATTATGCTGACTGCTAAAACAACTGATATGGATAAGATCAAAGGTTTAGTAGCTGGTGCAGATGATTATGTTACAAAACCATTTAATCCATTAGAAGTTATGGCTCGTGTTAAATCTATTTTAAGACGTAGTCAAATGCAGCTTAAAGCGGATGAACCCGACGTACTTGAGATTGGATCATTAATTATCAATAAAGATTCTCACGAAGTAAAAACTGTCGACGGCAAAGAGATTCAATTAACTGCATTGGAATTTGGTATTCTATATCTATTGGCTAGTCATCCGAATCGCGTTTTCAGTGCGGATGAAATTTTCGAACGTGTGTGGCAGCAAGAAAGTATTGTCTCTGCAAAAACCGTTATGGTTCATGTTAGTCATTTGAGAGATAAGATAGAAGAGGCAACTGGTGGAGAAAAAGTCATTCAAACAGTTTGGGGAGTTGGATATAAGATCGATGCTCGTTAGACAAAAGAAAATTGAAAAGCAAAAACGAATTACCTTAACTTCAAAAGAAATAAGTGAATTACTTGCTGAAGGAATCGTTACAATTATCCTATTGCTTCTATTAAATGTCTCAATTACAGTTCTTCTTAGTGGTAGTGAGACATTAAAAGGAATTATCTGGGCAACTAAAGGTGCTTTTGCTCAAGAATTAAATACAGATTTATTTTGGAGTTTGAGTAAATTCGTGATTCCTATTTTTTTCATAGTGGATGTAGGTGTATTGTATTGGCGTTTGATTCGTCGATACCGTCAAATGCAATTACGTCATATTATTAGCGAATTACATTATATCGCTGATGGTAATTATGATCACAGAATCCCATTTGAGTTAAGTGGTGATTTAGCCAAGGTGGTTACTAGTATCAATGGGTTAGTGGATAGTACAGTAGCAGCTATTGAAGACGAACGTAAAATCGAAAAATCAAAAGATGAGTTGATTACCAATGTCAGTCATGATATTAGAACGCCGTTAACTTCTATTATAGGATATTTAGGATTAATTGAGGACCGACAGTTTCATAATGAAGAAGACTTACTAAAATATACTCATACAGCATATGTTAAAGCAAAACAAATGAAACTGCTCGTTGATGACCTCTTTGAGTATACGAAAGTTCGTCAGCCGTCTGTTCCTATTAATACCATTAATTTTGACATGGCTCAACTGGTTGAACAACTTGCAGCTGATTTCGAACTTGAAGCTGACAAGAATAACATGACGATTCAAGTCAATGCTAATCCAGTTTCAATAAAAATGGATGGAGATACCGAAAAGTTAGTGCGTGTGTTCAATAATCTTTTGTCGAATGCACTTAAATATGGAAAAGGCGGTAAAAATATCATTATTGATGTAGAAAAAGTTGGAACGGAAGCTGTTATTGCTGTTAGAAATGATGGTCCCCAGATCCCTAAGCGCTCTTTAGACCAATTGTTCGATCGTTTCTATCGTGTTGAAGAATCACGTTCTCAAGAAACAGGCGGTACAGGTCTTGGTTTAGCTATCGCGCAAAGCATCATTGCGTTGCATGGTGGTTATATCTACGCAACTTCTGATAATCATTGGACATCTTTTATCATACACTTGCCTTTAAAAAGAAATTAAACACTAAAATAGTGACTCAAACTCTCTTTTAACAACTAACTTAGGTTGACATCCCTCCAAAAGTTTTGTATCCTAATGACAAGCAAAGAGAAAAAGTATTTATAGTTCTGAATCGAAGAGAGTTTGCGGTGGTGAAAGCAAATATTCTACTATAAAGAAGTCCGTCTCTATTACATGCGTTTGATGAGATAAGTCAAACCGGAAGCAACCGTTATCTGCACTACAAGGGCAGCTTTATGCTGAACTTGGGTGGTACCGCGAAATTCAAGTCATTTCGTCCCAAGAATTTTTTTCTGGGGATGGAGTGGCTTTTTATTTTGCTATAAGATTACCTAGCTACGCTTTTATATGTTATCTAGCTTCGCAGACTAGCCTTTTGGAAAAAAGACAAAATATGATTGTGGCAAAAAACACCACATTCATATTTCCCTATTTTTCTGTCAAGGCTGAACGAGTCTGCTACGCTTTTAAAATAAGGAGGAGTAATTATGTTAGATGTAAAAATGATTCGTCAAAATTTTGACGAAGTGCAAGCCAAATTGAAAACTAGAGGTGTTAAACAAGAAGTATTAGTAAAGTTTTTACGTTTAGATGAAAGCAGACGTACTTTATTAGTAAAATCAGAAGAATTAAAAAAATATCGTAATGATGTTTCTGCTGAAATCGCACAATTAAAAAGAAATAAGGAAGATGCGACCAACAAGATTGCCGAGATGAAAGAAGTGGGCGGCACTATTAAAGCAATGGATACTGAAATTGAAGAGATTGATGCAAAACTTCAAGAAATCTCTACAACATTGCCTAATCTTCCTCATGATTCAGTACCTGTAGGAGCCGATGAAGACGATAATGTTGAAGTACGTCGTTGGAGTGAGCCAAGAAACTTTGCATTTGAACCAAAACCACATTGGGATGTCGCTGAAAATTTAGATATTCTTGATTTTGAACGTGGCGCAAAAGTCTCTGGAAGCCGATTTGTTTATTACAAAGGTTTAGGTGCTCGATTGGAACGTGCCTTATATAATTTCATGTTAGACTTGCACGTCTATGATCATGGATACACTGAAATGATGACACCTTATATCGTCAATAGTAATTCTATGTTCGGTACTGGTCAATTTCCTAAATTTAAAGAAGACGTTTTTCAATTAGAAGGCACTGATTTGACTTTAATTCCTACTGCTGAGGTTCCTTTAACTAACTATTATAATAACGAAATTTTAGATGGCAAAGATTTACCAATCTACTTCACTGCCCTAAGCCCTTCTTTCCGCTCTGAAGCTGGAAGTGCAGGTCGCGATACTCGTGGTTTGATTCGTTTACATCAATTTAACAAAGTAGAAATGGTGAAATTTAGTGATGCAGAACATTCTTATGAAGAATTAGAGAAAATGACTGCTAATGCCGAAGATATTTTACAAAAATTAAATCTACCATACCGTGTCATGGCGTTAGCCACTGGAGATATGGGATTCTCTGCTGCTAAAACCTATGACTTAGAAGTCTGGATCCCAGCACAAAATGCTTACCGTGAAATCAGCTCTTGCTCAAACTGTGAAGATTTCCAAGCTCGTCGTGCAATGATCCGCTACCGTGATGAACATGATAAAGTACAATACGCTCACACATTAAACGGATCTGGTTTGGCTGTCGGTCGGACTGTAGCAGCTATTTTAGAAAATTATCAAAATGAAGATGGTACTGTGACGATTCCTGAAGTTTTAGTTCCATATATGGGTAACTTAAAATTGATTAAATAATTTAATTAAATTAATTAAAAGAAACACTCATGTAATGATGCGATTGTTGAAAGTCCAAAACAAGCATGATACATTTAAACTAACGTAAAAAATCAAATTTATAAATTAGAGGGATCAAACGTTATGGACAGAAATAATCACCCACGAGGAACCCGCAATAGTCGACGCGAAACAAGGAAACACAGCTTTTCAAAAAAAATGGTCTATCTATCTATTTTTACGATTTCTCTTGTTTTAATTTGTGGTGGCGTTTATGCAACCTATGCCATGCAACATAAACCTAAAGAAGCAAGTGAACTTGAAAATGACGACCATTATGAAAAAAAAGAAGCCTCATTGTTAGAAAAAATCAGAAAATCTCAAAAACAAGAAGATTTTGAGGTGAGCGAGCAGGAGAAGAAAGATGGTTATATTCAGACATTAATTTATGAGCCAGTTTCGACTGAATCCATCCCGCAATTTCAAGCAATTAAATCGGAGTTAACTACACTGATAGAGGCTGCTCAAAAAAACAGTCCTAAAGATGACGAAATCAAACTGGTCGGATGTACTAAAAGACTAAAACTAACTGACCAAGTGTTTAGCTATCAACCAGTTGTTAAAATCTATAGCTGGGATCAAGAAAAAGAGGATTGGTCTGAGAAAACAGAGCTTGGTAAAAATACAGCATTTGTCAATCAGAAAACAAAGCAACCACTGTCTTTACAAGATATTTTCATGAGTGAAGCAAATATGTTAGCGATTCAGCAAGTAGTTCAACAAAAGCTATTGTCTGAAAGTCCTGACGGAAATGCACTCATCGATGGGGTTCTCAATATGCCAAAAATGACCTTAGACGGAACCACTTTTACCTATTATCCTGATAAGATAAGTTTAGGGCTGTCAGAAAACCCCACCGGTAAAACGGAACTCACTTTATCCTATAAAGATATTGCTGGTTATGTAAATCCTGATATTATTGACCCAGCCTCTATCAAAGAAGCATTGCCTGAACCTTTAGACCCAAATAAGAAATATATTTCTCTTACTTTTGATGACGGACCCAATCCTGAAACCACTCCTCGACTTTTAGATATTTTAAAAGAAAAGAGTGTAAAAGCAACATTCTTTATGTTAGGTCAGAATGTTGTGAAGCACGAAGCACTTGTTAAACGTGTTGCAGAAGAAGGGCATGAAGTAGCGAGCCATTCATACTCTCATCCACAATTGACAGGTGTCGATGCACAACGCGTGAAAGATGAGGTTCAAAAGACAGATAAAGCAATCTATCATGCCATTGGCAAACTACCTACTGATTTTAGACCACCCTATGGGGCTGTCAACAAAGACGTAGCAATGATTATTGGCAAACCAATCATTCAATGGTCTGTTGATTCTCAAGATTGGCAAAGTCACAATGCACAATCTATCATCAAACGAATCGATGATACTGCCTACAATGATACGATTGTCTTGATGCATGATATTCATCCAGAAACTGTTGATGCAGTATCTACTGTAATTGATCACTTACGTAAAGAAGGGTATGAAATTTTACCGTCCAAAGAATTACTGGGCAAAAAAGCCAAACCACTTCATATGTATTATGGTTCAACAGATGAACGTCCCGTCCAGTAAACAAACAATATCCAATGTCGTAAACGACATTGGATATTGTTTTCTAAATCTATTGTTCTACAGAGTAATTAGGTGCTTCTTTCGTAATTTGTACATCATGAGGATGTGATTCTTTCAAACCATTTCCGCTCATTTGAATAAATTGCGCTTCTTCACGTAATTGTTTTAAATCTGCTGCTCCAACATAACCCATACCTGATTTTAATCCACCAATTAGTTGGAAAACGATGTCTGATACACTACCTTTGTATGCAACACGGCCCTCAATTCCTTCTGGAACTAGCTTATTCGCTTCGTTGACGCCTCCTTGGAAATAACGATCACTAGAACCTTTTTCCATTGCGCCTAGCGAGCCCATTCCACGATATGTTTTAAAACGACGTCCTTGATAGATTTCAAATTCACCTGGTGATTCATCCGTTCCAGCTAGCATACTACCTAACATAACAGCATGTCCTCCAGCTGCCAAAGCTTTTACGATATCTCCAGAATACTTGATTCCACCATCAGCGATAATTGCTTTTCCATATTTACGAGCAACAGATGCTGCATCGTAGATAGCTGTTAATTGAGGAACACCCACACCTGCAACAACACGTGTTGTACAAATAGAGCCTGGTCCGATCCCAACTTTCACGACATCTACACCTACATCATAAAGAGCTTTCGCCCCTTCAGCTGTTGCGATATTTCCAGCAATCAAAGTAGCCTCTGGGAATGTATCACGAATTTCTTTGATCTTACGAATCACGCCAGCACTATGACCATGAGCGGTGTCGATAATAATTGCATCAACTCCTGCATCTAATAAAGCTTCCGCACGTTCAAAAGTATCACTTGTAACACCAACTGCTGCCGCAACTAGTAAACGACCATGCTCATCTTTTGCCGCATTGGGAAATTCGATTACTTTTTCAATATCTTTGATCGTGATCAAGCCACTTAAACGGTTATTTTCGTCAACGATCGGTAATTTTTCGATTTTATGTTTTTGTAAAATCTTTTCAGCGTCTTTTAGAGAAGTTCCAACTGGGGCTGTGACTAAGTTATCTTTCGTCATTACTTCATCGATCTTCATTTGATAATCTGTGACAAAACGCATATCACGATTCGTGATGATTCCGACTAATTTGCGATTATCCATCGTTTCTACAATTGGCACACCACTGATACGATACTTACTCATTAGATTTTCAGCATCTGCTACTAAATTAGTTGGCGTTAAGAAAAATGGGTCGATGATTACGCCACTCTCCGAACGTTTCACTTTACGAACCTCATCTGCTTGTTGCGCAATACTCATATTTTTATGAATAACGCCTAAACCACCTTGACGAGCCATTGAAATAGCCATTTTACTATCCGTTACAGTATCCATACTTGCACTGATCAGAGGAATATTCAACTTAATATTTTTTGCTAGTTGGATACTCATATCTACTTCATTAGGTAGCACGTGACTTTCTGCTGGAATCAATAAAACATCATCAAATGTAAGACCTTTTTTCGCAAATTTCGTTTCCCAGTTAGACATTTTTCAGACCACTCCTCTATTTAATTTTATATAAGAAAATAACAGATAATAAAAAGGAAGTCAACCGCATTTCTCTGTTTACAGAAATTTTCTTTCCGTATTACAAAACATGAGCGTTTTCTCATTTTTTTGTTATCAAATCGCAAGGATAACTATAGTTATTTCTTTTATTTCCTGTTAGCTGAAAACTTTGATCCTATCCTCCATATTAAGCAAATCAGTAGCGTGAAAATAGAAATACCCCACGAAATTTTCTGGGCCCACGTTGTCTGATAAGAAACTAGAACTTCTCCCTTTCCAGTTAACGGGATTTCTACTAAACCATTCTCTGTATTTAAAGATGTTGATATTACCTTTTCTTTTCCATCCTTTATTATTGTAGCTTGATAACCATAATAATAGATGAGTGAAAGTGTAACGCTAGTTTTTCCGTCATGTTTAGTCTGATAATCAAATTCAACTGAGCCAAATGGCATCTTAACCTTTGTTACAGCTATTTCATCTGAATTATAAAGCAACTGACGTCTCTTGTTCTTTTTTATGGTAGCGTAATCTACTTCTTTAGGTAAGTATTCATGGCCAGCACCAATATAATAGCTGTTCGTTTCATCATATGCCTCATGTGACAGGATTCGGTCTCCCTCCATATCAACACTATCCCACTCGTAAATCATAACCCCTAGTAAAATGACGCTAACTAGAACAAGCTGACTACTAGGAAATTTTTTAAACAAATGAATACTGTCATTTGCAATAATATATGCTACTAGCAATGTTACAATCGATAGAAACCGCCACGGGAATTGAATCGTGTTAAACGGTGTTTGATCAAACAGCTTCCATGGAAAGAGATTAGTCGTCATAAACATAAATAACAGCGCAAGAACAATCAAATCACGATTTATTGTCTCCTTCTTAAATAGTAATGCGCCATAGACAAACAAACCAACCAATAAAACAATCCCGATATTCGCTGAGGATGCATGGAATACTGTGTTTTTAAAACTATTAGTAAGCAACTCACTCAATGAATAACTTCTATCAGAAATCAATGTCAGTGGATTCGAGGTCACCTGAAACGTTATATGTTTCATTTGTTCAAAGATAGGCACTAAATAAAACGCCAATAGTAAAACGGTTAATCCAGTTGCTTTTGCAATAGCGATCATTACCTCTTTTTTCAAAAAGTATTTTATGTTCAACAGAATATACAATCCTATAAAAATACTAACAATTTCCAGTGAGATAAAATGTGCTAAGCCTATTCCAGTCATCCCAACAACTAACAAAGGCCATTTTTCTTTTTTACCATTTTTCAGCAAATACATACTTGCTAGAACAAATGGGAAAAAGCCCATGGCTAATAGTTCTCCGATTGCCTGACGATTAAAGAAATCTTGTAGCCGATAAATAGACAGAGTATACAATAACGAAAATAAATAACTTTTTATTTTCGTTAACTCCATATACCTGCCAGACACATAGGTTAAAATGAATGTGCACAAATTTATTCCTATCGCGAAGACAATAAAACTACTGGCCAGTGAAAATCCTAGAATACGTAGAAGCGCTGGAAAATAAAGATAGAAATCTGGATAAAACAAACTAGAAGCATATCCATATCCACCAATAAAAAAGTGACTCACCTTTGGTACCCATATGCCATGCTGTATAGATTCTGCTAATCCCTCAATTCGATTTTGATGAAAATGGTAATCATCCCCAATCATGATATGCCCATTTTGAAGATACACAATATATAAGGAAAATACACTCAAAATCAAGAAGCTTAAAAAAATCAGTAGTCTACTATGCTGATTGATCCATCGTTCCATTATGCCACCTCTCTATAATGAAAATTAGTTGAAAATTTCATTTATAGTTCTTATGTTATCTTGATACAGCATTTCTTTCAAATACAAGCCCTTTAAGTTTTAGCTTGTATCACAATTTTTTTATTCGCACTTCACTGATCCATTACTAGAAAGGCGTTTTATTGGTTTAAATAGAAAAAAGGCTTCAATAAAACGAAAGATCGTTTTATTGAAGCCTTTTTTATTCTTTAACGCGCCAAACTGCTGCGCATATTATATTTTTTCTTTAATAAGTAACGTGTACCTAAGGCAATTCCGCCTATAATGATAACCACTACTGGATCTAAAACTGGGTTGATAACAACAGGAAGCATTGAAGATCCCGCAAAAACAACAAGCCATAAGAGCATAGCTCCAACTAAAATCAAGCCTGTTTTAAACCAACCAGGACGTTTTGATTTATCTACGCCAGGCCGATCATATTGATAGACGTATTTATACATTAGATAAAATACATAACCACCTGCCATTGAAGCCAAGACTAATGTCAATAATCCCAATGGTTGTGATTTCCCTTTAGACCACATCATCATAATTGAAAACATAATCGTCATTACACCGAACAATAATAGCGTATTGTCCAACCACATCAAGATCGGTGTCGACTCTGGGATTTCTTCTGGTTTATTTAAGATAGACTCCGTACGTTCAGCCACTGTGCCAAAAAGCTGACGCGCAGTTTTCCCACTTTTTTGACCTTCTACTAAATGGGGTAGAATTTCATGTAAAGCAAGTGTCTGTGCTTCTTCTGAAAGATTAGCAGCAACTAGTGATTTTTTTAAGTCAAAGATGTATTGTTCATTTCTCTTTGTCAATTTTTGTTCAAGTTCACGATTTTCTGAAACAATGTCTCGAAGTGCTTCTGATTCCATTTTTTGCGTCCTCCTCGCCCGTGGCCAACGGGGCAGTCTTTACCTAAAAAGTATTCTAACACATTTTTTAGGGAGAAAAACAGTTTTTAGCAATTTTTTCCTATACATTGAAACGGAAAAGCATAACATCGCCATCTTGCACAATATATTCTTTTCCTTCTAAGCGAACTTTCCCCGCTTCTTTAGCTGCTTGCATGTTACCGTATGTGTTCAAATCTTCAAACGAAACTGTTTCTGCACGAATAAATCCGCGTTCAAAATCAGTATGGATAATTCCTGCTGCTTGAGGTGCTTTGATTCCTTTACGGAAAGTCCACGCACGTACTTCTTGCTCACCAGCAGTAAAATAAGTTGCTAGTCCTAATAAATCATATGCCGCACGAATCAATTGATCCAAACCTGATTCTTCGATACCTAATGCTTCTAAAAATTCAGCTTTATCTTCATCATCTAGTTCAGCAATTTCTTCTTCTGCACGTGCGCAAACAACGATTACTTCTGCCTGTTCATTTGCAGCAAAAGTACGTACTTGTTGCACATATGGATTATTATCTGAATCAGCCACTTCATCTTCTGACACGTTCGCTACATATAAAATAGGTTTTGCTGTCAATAAGAATAAACTCTTAACGATTTTTTGCTCGTCTTCAGTAAACTCGATTGTTCTAGCAGATAATCCTTCTTCTAAAACTGGTTTAAGTTTATCTAAAACAGCTAATTCAGCTACTGCATCTTTATCTTTTGTCTTCGCGATTTTAGCTACACGTGTGTAACGCTTTGTAATAGAATCTAAATCTGCTAATACTAATTCCAAGTTGATCGTATCGATATCAGCTAGCGGATCTACACGCCCTTCAACGTGGGTAATATTATCGTCATCAAAACAACGTACCACATGACAAATAGCATCTACTTGTCGAATATGACTTAAAAATTGATTTCCTAAACCTTCGCCTTTACTTGCGCCTTTAACGATTCCGGCGATATCTGTAAACTCAAACGTAGTTGGTACAGTTTTTTTAGGTTTCACTAACTCTGTCAAACGTAGTAAACGTTCATCTGGTACTTCAACCATTCCCACATTTGGATCAATCGTCGCAAATGGATAATTTGCCGCTTCTGCTCCTGCTTTTGTAATTGCGTTAAAAAGGGTAGACTTCCCTACGTTAGGTAAACCTACGATTCCAGCTGTTAATGCCATTGATTATTCACTATCCTTTATCAGTTTTTTTTCCAAAATTTTCTTCATCTTTTTTTCAAAATCACGGCGTGTCATCATCACGATATGACCGCAGTTCGTACATTTTATTTTAATATCGGCACCCATTCGGATAATTTCCCAACGATTTGCCTGACAGGCATGGGGCTTTTTCATTTCTACAACATCACCAAGATCATACATAACAGACATATCCCTTCTATAAATGGTCGTTAATAGTCAGAAAATTAGACATAAACATACAAAGATACAATACCATTTTTTGAGCAATCAAGCAAAACTATTTTATTGATCTGATTTTTTTATCTTTCTAATTAAAAAAAGTGCGTATTAATGTAGGCGGTTCTTTTAAAAATCAACCATGCGGCCATTAAAAATAAGATTGTATTTACTGTACTTATATTGGATAATAATGAACATGTTACTACAAGAATGTGGGTATAATGAACGTTTTGAAGCTTTAAAACAGCTTAATTCCCGCACCCTATACTGACATTAAAAGGAGTTTTACATATGAGAAAATTTGACTTACTAGAAAAGTTAGAAGTATATCAAATTGACTTATTGATATACCTAAGCAATGTTGGCGGTAAAGCAACAAAAAAAGAACTTTTACATCATTTAGATATCGGTAGTTATTTTTTGTCAAAGTTGATTGAGGAGTTGATAACTTTAGCAAAGAAATCCAATGGCCGTTTTTCTATCAATACTAGCAAGCACACGATCAGCTTCCAAACAAAACCCGATTATTCGCTCCACACTTTATTTAATGAGTTGATTGTCCATGCACCAAAATACAAAATATTAGAAGAATTACTGCTCTGCGGCGCCATTGATGTCACTCGTTTATGTGAAAAAATTGGAATTAGTCACTCTACTTATTTTAGAAAAATCAATGAATTAAACAATTTATTGACTGAATTTGATTTGTCTATTCAAAATGCTGTTTTACTAGGTTCTGAATTACAAGTTCGCCATTTTTACGTTTCGCTATACCTCGTTACAGACCCAAAACATCAATTAAAAGTACCAAATATCGATCCTAGGATTTATGAAACAGTCAACGCTATTCAACAAATTTTAGACGGTCAATTTTCCATTTTCACTCGGAAAAAGATCATTATATATCTGAGTTTATTAAAAAGAAGAAATGCCCAAAAGAATATCCAAAATCATAGTGAACAGGCTTTGTTTTTCAACAACAAATCAGACATCTATGGACAAAGAAGGTTTGTAGTCGCTTTGAAGAGAACTCATTTGTTCAAAAAAATGCATAAAATACTTGGAACATTTTTAGTTTATTATTCGTTTAAAATGCTTCCCAGCGAAACAGTCTTACTACTTCTTTTCATGATTGGAGAGGATGTCATCCCTGCTAATTCTCCCTGTTTAAAAGAGCTGGATTTAATTGAGGAATATAGTAATTTTTTTATTCGTACTTTAAAGCAAGAATTTTTTGATTTTATGAAAAAAAGACATCCCAAAGCTAATTTAACGACTAACTGCCATGTTTTTCTTGATCATTATGTAAATTCAATTGTATATCGTCATTTAATCTTTAAGGGTCATATCAATTATTATTGGAAATTGAATTATACAAACTGGAAAGAATCTAGACACTCTGAAATCGTTTATGATTTTATTGATAGTCTAAAAAAGCAGTATCCTTTAATGTTTGTAAGTAGCACTCATGACAGTATACTAATAGAAAATTACGCACACGCAATCACTTTTTACGAAGAATCCATCAAAGCTAAAATTTCAGTTGGAATTTTTATTGAAGGGGATCTGATATGCAAAAATAAAGTTACAGATTGGTGGATCAACTATGTTGAATTAACTACTTTTGCACAAGCTGAAACTTTAGCTACGGATAAAATGTATGATCTGATTATTAGTAATGTAGACTGCACTTATTTAAAGAAACGTGGAAAAAATTTCTTTTTTTTAACCAATTATAATGAAAAAAAAGATATCTTCGATCTTGATCAATTGCTCCATGATATTCATTCTTCTTACTACTAACGATAATCGTTTGCTAGATAAATTACCTACACAAAAAAATGGACAGTCTCTATAAATAAAAGACATCTATTTTAAATAAATTCAAGTTTTTCAACCAATTGACGTTCCTCTGTAAAAAATGAGTTTGTATAACAATCAAGTGTCATTTTTATTGATGAGTGCCCCAACAATGAGCTTATTGTTGCAATGTTGCCACCGGCTTCTAAACATCTAGTAGCAAAAGTATGCCTCAAAGAATGGAAAGAAAATTTTTCTAATCCAATTTTTTTTCGAATAATTTGAAATCGATATGCGATTGTACGCGGCTCCACCGCTTTATTTTTGTTTGAAATAACATAATCACTCGTTGATGTTCGTTGTAGTTCTATCAATTTCTTTTTTAAAGACTTAGTGATCGGGATTTTTCGTTGTGAATTATTGCTTTTGGGACTAACTTCCACAATCTCTGTCTTTTTTCCTATTTTATCTTCCGTTTGGATTCTAAGCATTGTTCTATTAACGCTAAGTGTATTGTTTTCAAAATCAATGTCTTCCCACTTTAAGCCGCAAATTTCTCCAATTCGAAGTCCTGTCTGTAAGGCTAGCGTAATTGAGAAAAATTTTTGGTTGGCTTTGATTTCTTTAAGTAACTTGGTTTGATCTTTAATAGATAACGCTTGTACTGTCTTCTTTCTCATTTTAGGAAGTTCTATGCCCATACACGGATTTTCTGATAATAAATTTAAACTTTTGGCTTTGCCTAAAGAATTCTTTAATACAGAAAATATTGATCTGATTGAGCTTGCTTTCAGTGTTTCCTCCATTTTTTTTACTAAAGAATCAATATCTGATGCTTTTAACTCTTGTAACTTAATTGAACCAATAATGGGTAATACCTGAACCTCCATTTTATTTTTATAGCTTGCGTACGTACTGCTTTTCACTTTTGGGCGTACAAACGTCTCTAACCAATAATTCGTCCAGTCTATTACCCCACCTTCATAAGGAAGTAAATTTTTACTATTACTTGTTTGTTTTTCGTACTTTGTCAAGATTAGCAGATGTTTTACCTCTGTATACTTATAGCCATAAATATATCCGTAATGAATTTTACCGTTTTTATGTCTCCCCTTTATGTATCGTCCTTCCCAACGACCATCCTTTCTTTTATAGATGTTTTCCCCTCTTCTTGCCATAAATAAGACCCTTTCTAATATTTAGTTTTTATCAATTTTAGAAAATGAAATCTTTACAAACGTCTAAATATTTTATGTTATTTTTAAATACAGGAACTTACATATTTCAAACCACTCTATTTGGTCTCAACTCTTATAATTTTGATTTTTCAATACAAAACAGTTGCAATAGGTATGGTTTTATTAACCAATTATGCATTATATTTTTTTTTACTTAGTTTCAAAAATTTTAGAAAAACTGAAAAAATTTGGAAGCATAACAACAAATTTATTTGTTATACAAATACTATTTATATAATATTTCAAGAAAAATAAAGAGGCCTATACATCGGAAACTACCCCTAGTTTCTTGTACACCACCCCTTTTTTCACCTATTAACAACCATCATGATTCATTTATCAGCTTATTGTTGCTTAGCTTCAAAGAATTATTTAAAATATCTTTTAAAGCTGCATATCCTTCAAGTTTTACCAACATATCTTGAGGACAATAAACCCAATAGCTAAAAATTGTTGGACCCGTAGCAACTTTCTCTACTAGCTCCATAAACTGCCCTAATTGCTCGACCAATTCTCGACAACTCAATTTACTTGCTATGATGATTTCATCTTTTCCTTCCAATTCTAACAACATCCATAAATAATCAATAAACTCTACTTTCGTCTTTAGAATCAAAAATTGCTTTTTTTGTACCATTCGTTTTTTATTTAGCTCTTTATTTTCAGTAAAACAGTCTAAAATTTTTAATTCCAGTTTAGATACATAACCCTCTAACTCTGTTTTCCCAGTCGGTTCTACACGTTCTGTCGATTCTTCTTTTTGTGGTAACTGATCCGAAGTCCATTCCTTTATCTGAAGATTACCAGGTAATTGTTTAGTTCGATCAAGTGTATGCGATCGTACTTTATTTTGGTTGATCTTTTTAGCCTTTGCGGTTTTGATCTCTGTATTTACAGAACTTTTATCGGTTTCTGTCTCTATTTTTTCTTGTTTCTCAGAATAGTTTCTACTCTCTTTTATGTTGTATTCTGTCAAACTCATTTGCTCTTTAATCGTTTGACTTACCTTTGTAAGCTCAGTTTTTAATAGTTCTCCAGAATCCAACACTATCGATTCATTTTTCGTGAGCCGATCTTCTAAACCGTCCATTTTCTTTGTTAGCTGGCTAAATTTTTCTAAAACACCATGAATTTCTTCTTCTTTTTTCTTATATACAGCTTCTTTTTCTTCGTTGATTAAACGGTCATATGTTTCAATAAGCTCTTTGGCACACTCTTTTAATTCAGGTAGCAATCTTACTTGTTTTTCCTCATGAAATCCTATAGTAAATGTTAATACAATGTAGGCTGTTGATGTGAACACATTGATTTTTTTAATAAGTAATTGATCATTCTTTTCAGTCCAAGTTTCATAGATCTTTTTTGCAATTTGTTCAAGTTCCATTAGTGATTGAACATCTTTTTTAAAAAGTAACTTGCAGGATAAGTATGCTTCATAAGGTGTAGCTAAGCGCTTATTCAAAAGTTCTACTCCTAAAAGTCTTGGATTAACTTTTTGATGGAGAATGTATTTTTTTATTATTTTTTTCCCCTGCTTTTGGGTATTTTGCTCAGATTCGTTCATATCCTCCAACTCCTAAAATCTCTATACAATAAATTTACTTTAATGTTTTCGGCTAAATTTCTAGTAACAATAGTCTTTTGGGTAAAAACATCTAGTTAGTACTAGTATTTTTCAAATAATGATTTTATTTTTGTGGTTGTCTAGATTCTATTGGCCGTTTTTTTCTGGTATTTTTTCGTTTGTGTCCTTCAGAGTTTTTCTTTCGTTGCGTGTTTTTTTTATTTTTGACTTGTTTTTTCTTTCTATGAGATAGAGCCTCTTTATAACGTCTCTCTTTACGATTCCTAGTAATCAACAAAATAAATAAAAATACCAACAATAAAATAAATGTACTCACACAAATAATGATGTAAACTGTTATTTTGTCTTTTTCAGAATTATACTTCGGACTATTTGCCTTTTTTTCTGTAGGATTTTTGATTTCCAGTTCCTTATCCCATTCCCATTCTTGTTTAGTCGCTTCAGATTTGGCTGTTAAATGAATTTGATAGAGTCCTTCTTGAAATTCTTTTTTCTCTTCTTCTATGGTGAATGAAAAGTTTGAATTAGGTGCCATACGACATCCTGTTAATTCAGTCTGAGCGAGGAGCTTATCTGATCCTTTTTGGAAAACTCTTGCTGTAAAAGTAATGTCTTCCAAATTTATTGCTTGGTCATTTTGAATCGTTGCTTTTATAGTATTTCTACTTGAATTTTCGGAAGGTACCACGTTTAGTAAATTTAATTTTGCTTCGACAGGTGCATCTGTTTCAGTTAGTTTTACAGCGACAATGTAAGTTTTTGTACCTTGTTTGTTCTTATTGTCTGCTTTAAACGTATCCTTTTCTTTTGCTGATGATACAACTTTGATTCCACCTAAAATCATCCCGTCAAATTTAGTTTCAGGCATTTTTAATTGAACCGTTACTCTAGCTGTCTTTTTTGCTGGAATCGTTGTTTCTGGTGCTACGCTTGCAACATCTCGCAATGACAATTTTAAACTCTTGTCTCTTGGGGTGATTTTGGATCTATCAGAATAATCTATATCTCCATCATCATTTGTTGTGGCATCATTGATTTGTATCGTAACTCTTTGTTCCGTATCAGAAGTATTTGTCAACTCCAGCTGCAGATTCTGTTTTTGACTTGGTATCATTCTAAGATCATAATAGGTTACTTCTGAATCATATTGATTTTTAGGTAAAATCGGCTTTACCGAAACAGCCCATGCTGTGTTAGCTTTGACCATCATAACTATCCCTGATAAAAGAAAAACACCTATCACTACAACAATTAGGTGAAGTAGTTTTCGTTTATTCATCATTGAATTATAAACTCCCTGCATCGTAAAATCATATACGCAAATTTGAAAAAGAGACTAGGTTACCTTAGATATCTACTGAACAGTAAACAACAAAGGAACGTTCTTTTTCAGCTTTCAATTAGTTTGCTTTTTTTGCTAAGTAAATAACTGAATCTATATGTACATCAAACGGGAAAAACTAACCCTTCCCCAAATTTTTCTTTAAACAAAATCATGTTTCTACTTATTAAGAATCACAAAGAGGAACTATTTTAGCCCTCAATGCTTGATTCTTCGTTTAACACAATCTGTTCAAGTAAGTAGTTTTCACCTTGTATAAGATCAAAATAAGCTGCTTTGTTCAATATACTATCGTAGTCCATCTTCATAATTCGGACATGTGGTTGACGAAACCATGATTTTCTCTTGATTTTTACTCGTGATTCAATCAGTTTGCACTCATCTAAAATCAAGTAAATTTCATTTGTAGAAACTGAATCTTTAAAGCTTCTTACTTGCTCTCTTTCATAAGTGAGTTGATTATCAGAAATTGTCATCTTTTCTGATTTTGTGATCAATTCTTTATTCATTGCCCACGACTGCTCTAAAAATTTAGCTTTTTGTAATAGCTGAGAATATTCTCTTAAATCTACCTTTAGGACATGATCCCAATTTTCATTATCATCATCACTTGATTTACTTAATTCTTTCATTGCCCTGGACAGATTTTGCCGCTCCATCTGGTCAATTACAACTTCCAATTTTTTATTTGCAAGCCGCATTCTTTCTTTTGCATACCGCTCTCTGCTAACTGCTTCTTCCATTTTAATTAAATAGGTCGCATTATCCTCTTCATGATTTATGACTTCCCCTTTTTTACCAATAGTCGGAACTGAACTCTTCAAGGGCTTGATAAAATTTGAGACAAGCTTCTCTATCTCATCAACAAAGGAATCTAATACGTCATCACTTTCCCCATATAGTTGCTGCTCTAGCGATTGTAGTAGATTGACCATGAAAGGAAAACCGTTCTCTCTATAAGCAATAGGAACAAAATCAATATAATAAACAACACGGTTTTCTTCCTTTTCTTTAGACCCACCAATCCATGCAATTTGAGGAAATGTATGAATTAACTCGTCCAACAAGGCGGACCAATCAATATCTACAAAATCTAAAGTAATTTCTACATGTTTAAAAAAAGAAATTATGGTATGAAATTCTTCAAAGTATTCTTCTACTTCTTTTTGAGGATAAGGAATTTGTCTATTTTTCTTTTGAAAAATCTCTTCACAGATATAATAGATGTCCCGCAACATATCATCGTCAAAAAGACGTTCGCCTACTGCTGGAGAAGCGGCTTGATAGATGTCAACCATAATATTTTGATAAACCACTTCTTAATCCCCTTCTCTCTATTCAAGTGATTGGTCAGCTAGTCGGCTGGATTTGTTCAACAAATCTTCCATTAGTACACTGGTCTCACTTTGTAAGCGAAGAATCCGTGTGTGATAATTTGCTGCTTCTTGATTGATCATTTTCAATTCTATTGATGCTTCTGAAACTGCCTTTTTCGTTTCATGTCTTGCAGCTTCTACAGTTCTATCCGCTTCAATAGTTGCACGTTCAATGATTTGCTGAGCCTTTTCTTTGGCTTCCATCAAAACTTCTGCAATTTGATTTTTCATTTGATCTTGTTGACGCAATTGTTTTTCAGTCTCTATGCTTTTATTTCGTTCATCTAATAATTGTTCATCTAATTGGACTCTCAGTTCTTCTAATTGCCTTACTTGATCTTCTAGTGAAATGATTTTTTCTTTAGACTTTGATGAACTCGTTAAACGCATTGTCAGTTGATCAATTTCTTGTTGCTTATTTTCCACTTCAGCTTTCAAACGTTCAGCCATCGTTTTTTGCCGCTGCAATTCTTTTTGAAATTGTTGATTTTCATTCTTTAAATGTTCGATTACAGCTGCTTGTTCTTGTTGGACTTCTTGCTCTTGTTTTCTCATAGTATTTTCCGCACGCTCTCTTTTACTGGATGTTTCTGGACGGCTTTTTTTAGGTATTTCATAGATCTCTTCTTCAAATTCTTCATCATCATATTCGTCATATTCATCATACTCATCGTATTCGTCGTAATATTCATCATACTCATCGTTTCTTTTTTTACTTTTTTTATTAAATATTGCCAAGTGTATCGCGCCCCCTCTTACTAGTATTTTTGTTTAGACACTGCCAACCAGTAACTCTCTTATTTTTTCATTATTTTGTTCATCTAATTCCACAAATTCTTGATTCAGATAATAGCCTATTCCTTTCTTATTCAGAATAAATGGTTCAAAAATAGATGTTTTGTCCATTATTTTTTGTTTGATACGATTAATCAGATTACTTAATAATGCTTGTTTGTTTTTTTGTTTTGCATTTGTCCAAATGGCTTCACATAGTGCTTGGCTTGAAAAAACTCTTTGATCTGACTCAATAAAGTGCTCTAAAACTTGATGTTCTTTCTTAGTCAATGGAATCAGCCAATTATCAATGATCAAGGTACGGTCTTTTAATTGAAAAGAGTAATGCTTTTTAACTTTTACTACATTTGAATAGCCTGATGCAGTTCGAGACACACCCTCACTACTCCTAGAATAATCCTCTACTCTCTCCTTATTATTTTTCCCAGATCGAGTGGCAACCTCCTCAAAAATAGCTGCTAGTTTGCTTGCTAAGTCAGTGACGGATATTGGATAACGGACAAAACTCACATTCACATTATCTGAATACTTAGACTTATTGACTTGCTCTGATTCGAATGTTAAAACAACAATTGGTTTATTCAGTAATGCTAGATTATCCAAAAATGATTCTTTTAGCCCGCTGTACATAGATTGTTGATAGATAATCAGGTCAAAATTTTGTAGAAAATAAAACTCTTTATCCCTTGGTTGCGTCAAAATATCTTTTGAAACCATTATTTCATAATCCATATTCAATAGACTATTTTGCAATAGTCCATTCGCACTTAGTGTATCGGTCAATATAATAATTTTTTTCCTCATAAAGAAAATCCTCCTTTTAATTTTTATATAAAGTTCCAACCATTTATTGTTTGATAAAATTCTTTAAACAGATGAATATAATGCAGAAAACTGTAATTATTAAGTAATAAGAGTTTCCTATTCTAATATAAAATAAGAAAAATGATGTTATTGCGTTGATATACCAATACTTACATTTTTGATTTGACGGTTGAATGACGGTCTATCTAAAAGAGAATATTTTAAAAATAAGTATTATTATAAAAATATACTAATCTGAATCATGATTTATAAATTTAAAAATAAGCTAATCATTCTTTTTATTTATTTTTTTCAGTCTCACTTGAAATACAATTCCACTAACTCATGATCTTTTCAGACTTTTAGCGTAGGTTTTCTTTTTTGGAGAATTCCAGAAAATTCCAGTGGCTTATAACTATCAATTGATGAATAGGTAGTCTAATCACAGCTCTTTTTTAATCTGGCTTCTATTTTTCTGAAAATCATGATTTATTACGTAAAATAGAAATAAATTTAACCATTCTTCTCTGAAAGATCTCGAGCAGCTAGTTCATTCCTATAAGTAAATTTGACGGTTCATTTGACGGCGTATAAAAATAAGTAAATCTATCTCAGGCTCCTTTTAATAAACGTTGAAATAAAATAAAGAGGGATCTTTTTATATATTTATATAAGAATGTTGCTAGTATCAATGACTCACCATCGCTCTTTGGATTGTTTGGCTCACTATGATGAAAATATGGATAAATTAAATATATTGTTATTTTTTATTCATCATTGACATGTCCAAATTCTTTATTGTATACTCGTAGTATAAGTGACTTTACTAATTAGTCATTTATAGAGGTCTATATCGTTTAATTTAAACAATTATAGATTTTTCTTATTTTATATTAAAACAAGAAAAATAATGTTATTTTTGAATATAAAAAAGCGTAAAGGGAACTAAAAATAGTTTCCCTTTACGCTTTTTTTTGATTGTTTAATTCAATGAATCATGCTTCATCAAAATGTATTTCTAAAATATCTAAAATTCTCGCTAAATCAGACTGTGAAAGATATTCGATTTCGATTTTGCCTTTGCCTTCTTTTTCCTGAATAGCAACAGTTGTCCCAAATTTATCCATTAAACGATCTTCACTTTCGCGAATGTAATATGGTTTATCTTTGAGTGCCTTCTTTTCTTTCTTAGGTGCTTTTTTGCCTTGGTTTTCATTCAGATCATTAACGATTTGTTCTAACTGACGAACCGTTAAATTCTCTTCTACCACTCGGTTTGCCAATTTTAGAATCAAATCTTTATCTTTCAACCCAAGCAATGTTCTAGCTTGACCCATTGACAAGGTTTCGCCTTGAACCATTTCTTTAACTTGTGTAGGTAATGTCAATAAACGTAAGTAATTCGCGATATAAGGGCGACTCTTCCCTAAACGCTCTGCCACTTCTACTTGAGTTAATTTCAAGTTTTTCATCAACATATCATAGGCTTCAGCTTCTTCTAACGGATTTAAATCTTCACGTTGTAAGTTTTCTAAAACAGCTACTTGCATCATTGCTTCTTCGTCGAATTCACGGACAATGGCTGGGATTGTTTCTTTCTCCGCTAATTTTGAAGCGCGAAAACGTCTTTCCCCAGCAATGATCTCGTAGCCTTTGACAGCAGATTTTCTAACGATGATTGGTTGAAAAACACCAGATTGCTGAATCGAATTTGCTAATTCTTGAAGTGATGCTTCATCGAACGTTTTTCTTGGTTGGTAAGGATTCGGACGAAGTTCATTTAAAGGAATTTGAAGGACTTCTTCTTTTTGAACATCTACATCTTCCAAACTAGCAAAATCTTGAAACAATGCATCAATACCTCTGCCTAAACCTTTTCCTTTACTCATTATCCAACACTTCCTTTGCTAGTGCTTGGTACACTTCGGCACCACGTGAACGGGGATCATAATCAATAATCGACAAGCCATGACTCGGTGCTTCAGATAAACGAACGTTTCGAGGGATAATTGTGTCGTATACTTTTTCACGGAAGTATTTGCGAACTTCTTCAACGACTTCAGCGCCTAAATTTGTTCGTGCATCATACATCGTCAACAACACACCTTCAATACGTAAGTCAGGATTAAAATGTTTTTGAACAAGGCGAATGGTGTTTAATAGCTGACTTAGCCCTTCTAACGCATAGTATTCACATTGTACAGGTATCAAAATCGAATCACTTGCTGTAAAAGCATTTATCGTTAAATGTCCTAATGACGGTGGACAATCGATCAAAACAAAATCATAAATATCATTTATTTCCTCTATGGCTGCTTTTAGGCGAGATTCTCTGGCCATCATCGACGTTAATTCAATTTCAGCTCCAGCGAGTTGAATCGTTGCTGGTACGATATCCAAATTTTCTCTAGACGTTTGCTGAATCACGTTTTTAATCGGTTCTTCATTTACTAATACATCATACACATCTGTTGCAACATCTGGTTTACGAACGCCGATACCACTCGTTGCATTTCCTTGAGCATCAATATCGATCAGCAACACTTTCTTGCCATAATAAGCAAGACAAGCACCTAGATTCACAGTGGTCGTTGTTTTACCAACACCGCCTTTTTGATTCGCTACAGAAATTATTCGTGCCATTTGTGTCCCTCCATCTTATTTGATTGGTTGCTTATTTGGTAATCCTGGTTTTCTTGGGTATTTTTTAGGTGTTTCTTTTTTCTTTTGAATCACAACGATATGACGCTCGTCTTTTGTGATCGGCAGTTCGAAGGACACTTCTTTTTGAAATTTACCACCTAAGACAGCGATTGCTGGCTTGGCTTCCATAATTTCTTCTTCACTTTTAGCCGCTTTTAAAGCTAAGAAAAAGCCATCCTTTTTGACTAATGGTAAGCACAATTCACTCAATACATTTAAACGCGCAACTGCACGAGCTGTAACATAGTCAAATGCACCACGAAATGCTTCTTTTTGACCAAATGTTTCTGCACGATCATGGTATAAAAAAACATCTTCCAATTTCAATTCATTAACTAATTCAGTTAAGAATGTGATCCGCTTATTCAATGAATCAACAATCGTTACTTGTAATGTTGGGAAGACGATTTTTAACGGAATACTGGGAAAGCCTGCTCCAGCACCCACATCACAAATGGATTTATTCGTTGAAAAATCTTCAAAAAAGGCTAGTGAAATCGAATCATAGAAATGCTTTAAGTAAACATCTTTTTCTTCTGTGATCGCCGTTAAGTTCATTTTTTCATTCCATTCAACAAGTAATTCAAAATAACGGGCGAATTGTTCCATTTGATGATCCGATAATTGGATCTCTTTTTGGCTTAATAGTTGTTTAAATTCTTCTGGTGTCATATGTTTCCTTCCCTTGCGTGAAACAGAAAATGTTTCACAGTTATCTTTTCCTACTTTAACGCAAATAGAGATTTCTTGCAATGTTTTTAGTAAGATTTATAGCAGTTATAATAGAATATTACTTTCTATTATATACATTAAAAAGAAGCAGTTCATTCAAGACCCGATAAAGGCTCAAATGAACTGCTTCTTTTTTAATATTAATCTCCGCCAGCTGTCATTTTGATTTTTTGGTTATAAATCGGCTCACGGTTGATCAAATCTTCGATCGTACCGATTTTTACTCCTTTAGAATAATAACCATCCAGAATTCCTAATTTTTGGAAAATCGTTTGCTTATACGCAATTTCTGCATTCCACTCAACTGTATCAAGAATCGCTAATGCGGAATGGATCGCTTCCAGCCCCGTTTCTCCGCCAGTTGTAATTAGCACGCCGTGACTATCTAGTAAAAATTCATGTGGTAATGTTTTTCTTGCCATTGTTTTAATGTGATTGCTAACGATTTCTGCTAGTTCTTCTGAACAATTAGGTTCAAATTCTAGCACTTCAATATATTCTACTTTCTGAGTTGCTTCAGTCAAGTTAGGCATATCTAATCCACTGGTAGCCCAAAACATGCTATTTGGCGCATGTGCATGTAGAACAGATTTAATCTCGGGATTGGCGTCATAGACAGCTTCGTGCATGTTGATTTCTCTCGTTAGACCACCTTCTCCTGCAATGACCTTTCTAGTGTGGGGTTCTACCACTAATATCTGTGAAGGAGAAACATGTCCAAGATACGCTTGCGACATCATAGTCGGCGTCATAATGATATATTCCTTTCCTTCTTTATCCGTTGTTTTAAATGAAAAATTTCCTCCCGCAACATTCGTATTTTTACGTTCAAAAATCAACTGTACGATTTTTGCCATATCTTCTCTTTCTCGTTCAAATAAAATTCTTCCATCTGTCATTTTTTATTCCAGCTCCTTCTTCTTTTTTAGTAGATTTCCTTTGCGAATCGCTTGTTTTGCTGCATCCTGTACAACTTTATATTCTTCATATTTTTGTTTTTTTCTTTCATCGTATTCTTTAAAAAGTACTGCATTACCATTTTTATAAATGTAAAAAGAAAGGATTATGACTAGAAAATACAATGGCGTGATGTTGATCGATAGCGCCAGTATAAACAATAAAACATCCATAAATAGCAACAGCATCCATTTGGCTTTTGGATCCATATTAACCAATCCTTTCTATGTTTTCATTAACTTTTTACATCTTCATAACGTGCACTTGGAACAGGTTCTTTAGCCATGTATTTATACAACCAAATGAACATAGCGATAAAAAGAATAAATCCGATGATTGCCACGATATTCAAGTTAGCCGCTTCCGCAAACAGAATTCTAAATTCAGGACCTTCAATCGATGACCACGTAATACTGCCACCTTTTAAATCAACTGCTCCTGTTTTTTTGGCTAATCCTGTCAAGACTGGGGCAAGATATGTTGCGCCATACAAATAAAGCGGAGTGTAAATAATGCCAAGCGTGATCATCCGGTACAAATTACCACCTGTCAGCAATAATCCTCCAACGGCAATCGAATAGTTGATGATTCCCGCAAGCGGCAATACTTGGTTGCCAGGTAAAATCATCGCATACCCAATAAATACTGGCACTAAGATGATGGCTGTTACCCAAACTTCAGAGCGGCCAGCTAAAATCGGCCAATCTAATCCGATGTATACTTCGCGGTCTTTGAATCGTTTTTTCATCATTTCTGACATTGCATCGGCTAAAGGTGATAGTGATTGCATAAACATTTTGCTGATCATGGGAAATAGTGCCATCGCTGTAGCAACTTGAATCCCTAAATTCAATGATCCAGAGACACCATAAGCTGCACCAAATCCAAGTAACACACCAATGATAAAACCCATTACGCTATTTTCAGAGAAAATACCAATTTTTGCTTTTAATGCTGACGTATCTGCTTTCTTATTAAAAAACGGAATTTTGTCCATCACAATATTAACGGGTAGCATCAATACCGCTGATATATTCATTAAATGTGTCACTGTTACTAACGGAATTCCTGTCAGATCTTGTATATGACGTTGGAACATATCCCCCATTTTTAGCTCTAAAACTACTTGGACAATTGCCGCAATAAAGCCTGCAACGAGTGATCCGCTGATAAAATATACTAAATACGCAGTTAATGCTTTCCCCCAAACGTTCCACATGTCAACATTGAGTGTTTTCGTTAAGTTCAACAGAAGCATAATAAAATTAACACCTAAAACAACTGCGAAAAATACAAATGCATACGACCAAGACCAAGTAATACTCGCAGCACCCGTCCAGCCTAAATCAAGAGCAGGTAAACTGATTCCTGTATTTTTTGCCATCGCTTCTGATGCTGGACTGACAGCATCGGACATAAAACCGATTACCATGCTCATTCCAGTAAAGGCAACACCAAGTGTAATCGCAGACATAAAGGCTTTTTTTAACGGCATTCGAGCGATCAGCCCGATAATTAGGATAATCAACGGAACAAAAATAGCAGAACCTAGGTTCAATATATAATCAATCACAGACTGAAAAATTCCCATCTCTTTTACCTACCTATCTTTTTATTTTTTTGGTATGATTAGTTTGTACAATTTTAATTTAGATAGTGAGATACATTTTCTCCTTATCTATCGGGGTTCAGATTCGTCACAATCTGAGCCTCTTTTTTATTTCTTCGTATCGTTAACAATTCCTTCATAAATTTCGTCAAGGCCCATCCCTGTTAAGAAAGGGACTCCAGCATAGACAGAAACACCTAATTTTTCAGCAGTTTCCAGAACTTCATCATCTGGTTTCGCAATATACACATAAATACTCGCACTTGGTAATTCTTGTAAAATCGATTTGTAATCTACTGCTTCAACTGGATAATCGATACTATCTGCATCAAAATTACTTTTAATTTTTTCTGCGACTGTTGTACTTGTCGCTACACCACTACCACACGCCACAATCAATCTTCTAGCCATTTTTAACTTCCTCCCATTGTTTCATGAATAGGCTGAATACCTCTTCATTTTTTGTTGTGTTCTCTAACTCAGATACAAATGCTTCATTTTGAAATAAGACCATTAATTCTTGTAGTAAACCAACCTGTTTTGAGGGATCTTTGATTCCTAAGAAAAATAAGTCTCTCACCTCCATTTCCTGATTGTCTCCCATCTGTTTGACCTTGATTGGGTTTGTTGTTCTTGCAATATATATGAAAGGCCTTTCAATATATTCTGTGTCTGAATGAGGTAATGCAATATTAAGATATTCAGTGATCAATCCTGTTGGAAATCCGATCTCCCTCGATTTGATCCCATCCAAATAGCCTTCATTCACATACCCTGCTTGATATAACCGTTTTGCAATCAGTTCAAATAGTTCTTCTTCATCTTGAACAGTTACTTGCAAGTCAATTAAGTCTGGTTGAAACATTTGCTTCGTGTCCATATTTTCCCTCCTAATTCAAAGTCTAGTTATTGGCTCTAGACTTTCCATCTTTTTTAAACTTTTTATGTTCAACTTTGTAAATATATGTTAAACTTTGTTTATACAAAAAGAATACAACTTGTAAACAAGTTTGTCAACGCTTTCTTTTGATTGTTTTTTGTTCGTTTTACGTTTAAAATGTAATAGATAAACATTTTCGAACAAAAAGGAGAACTTTTTATGTTAAAAAGAGAAAGACATGCACATATTCTTGAATTACTGGAAAAAAATACTTTTATGACCGTATCTGATATAGCCAAAGAATTACAAGTTTCTGAAATGACGATACGTAGAGATATCAATGAGCTAAGTGATTCTAATCAATTAGTTCGTTTATATGGTGGTGCTCAAAAGATTGATAGAAAAGAGAAAGAACTGGCTACTCACGAGAAAATCAATCTACATATCGACCAAAAGGAATATATCGGAAAAATCATGAACACTTTGATTCAGGATCATCAAGTTGTTTTTCTTGGTGCAGGAACCACTATTCTGTATGCACTGCCATTTATAAAGAAACAAAATCTAATGATCGTTACAAATAGTCTGCTGGCTTTCAACTATATTATTGAACATACAGACTATCGGATTTTGTTAACTGGAGGGGATTTTACACCGATTACAGAAGAATTTATCGGAAAACATGCAGAGCAAACATTCGAGACAATCAATATCGATATCGCATTTGCTGCAACGAATGGCATTTACAATAACAATGTGACCACTTCTAATTATTTAGAAGGAGGCGTTCAGCAAGCAGCTTTTAAAAATGCCAAGAAGAAAATTGTTGTCGCAGATAGTACAAAGTTCAATGTTAGTGATGTATATACTTTTTATAAACTATCTGACTTAGACTATGTCATCACTGATGATAAAATCGATGAACAAACATTCAATTTCTACCAATCTTATGGAAAATTAGTAAACAAAAAAAGTTAACTGGGTTTTGTCCATTCTCTCAGAAACCCAGTTTAGCTAGGCTTCTGAAGGAGGATATAACAATGATTTTAACCGTTACACTAAATCCATCGATGGATTCTATTTATTTTACAGACACATTCGTTTTAGGTGCTATGAACCGCTGTAGTAATCCCATTAAGGCAGTTGGTGGAAAAGGCATCAATGCTGGAAGAACTGCTGCTATTTTAGGTGGGAAAGTTACCACAATGGGCGTTCTAGCTGGAAAAAACGGCGAACTGATCAGACATGAACTCGAACAGGAACCCTTTAAGACGAAATTCATCTCAATATTTGGAGAATCCCGAAATGCTGTCACCGTCATGGACCGCGAAAAAAATCAAACAGAAATCGTAGAGCTTGGACCCGAAATAACAGCTGACACTGAAAAAATCATACTAGATACCATACTTGATTTCGCTGACGAACAAAATGAAGGCCCAATCATCGCTTTATGTGGATCCGCTAATACTAAAAATGACTACCTTTACCAAGAGTATTTACTGCAATTACGTGACAAACTAGGAACAAAAGTAAAGATCCTAACAGATATTTCAGGAAAACAGCTCAAAAATGTTTTAAATAATTCAGTAAAGCCTTACTTTATAAAACCAAACATCCAAGAATTTTCAGATCTGATAGACCTTCCTTTAACTAGCAAAATAGACGTGATAAACAACCTCAATCACCCGATGTTGAAAGAAGTTCCATTTGTCTTAATTTCTTGCGGTGGAGACGGTGCTGTAGCAAAATATCATGATCAGATTTTTGATGTCATCATTCCCACTATTGATATCATTAACCCCACTGGTTCTGGTGATGCAACCGTCGGAGGAGTAGCCTTCGCTTTAGATCAGAACTTTTCGATAGAAGAAACACTTCGCTATGCTATGGCTTGCGGGATGAGTAATGCACTTGAACAAGCGGTTGGTTATGTTTCCATTGAAAATGTTGAAACCTTAAAAAATCAAATTATTCTAAAAGAAATAGAACAAATGTTTCACGTGTAACAATATATTAAAAGAAGGTCTGCTTCTATATAATAGAAGCAGACCTTCTTTTTAGTTTTGTTTAACGCAACGAAAAGCTTTATTTTTGGCTAAGTAAAAGGGTCTTAAATAACCTACTGTGTTTGATAACGGAATAATCTCTTCATTTAGTTCAATGTTCAATACTTCCATTAAATAGTTTTTGCGTGTTACTATCCGTTGCCATAACGCTGGATACTCTTCTTTGATTTGTCTTTGTAAATTTAAATCTGCCAAAGCAACGCACTCTTCTGCACTTACTCCTGTATAGCCTGCCACAGATGGGATAATATCGATTTGTAAAATCATGCCACTCTTCAGTGTCTCATCAGAACCAGCATAAATCGGTGAAGACATCCACTCTTCATCTGATACCAAATGTCCTGGATTTAAATGCCAATGATAGTTGGATTGAGGGAGAACAGTTTCAATCGTTTGATAAAGCTCCTTACCCGCCATTCCGATTTTTATGGTTTCCAACCAAGTTGTAACAGCCTTGTAATAAGGTTTAGCGACTCTTTCCAAATAATCTTGTTGGTTTTCTGGAAGTTGTGTCTCATTTTCTATCACGAAACCCGTACGACTAGACAAACCACCCTTGAATGCAGTCGTTAAAGATAATGGATCACCTAACGTTACTTGCTTATGAGTCGGATAGACATTTCCATATTCAAATCGCTGCCCTGTTGCGGCAATCGTAACGACCGTATTTGTTTGCCCTTCTGCTGTCAGTTCATTTCCTAATCTAGCTTCGGTCACGCCAACCTCAACTGCATCCATCGCATTTAAGATACTATTAGATGACAGATTTGCACCATATTCATAATGAGCGATTTCATTTGCATTATTCGTAGTCCGCGCGCCTTTATCGCCTCTAATCATTAGATGTGCTGCATTTTTGAGCACCGCATGCTCATCTTTACTAGCTAAAAGTGCTTGTATAATAAAATAAGGTAAATCAAAATAGGTATCATTGTCTGATTCAGTCGTCGTAAACATCTTCCAACCCACAACACCAATTTTATTTTTTTCAGCCAATCCAATCGTTTCAAAAATAGTTTCTAATCTTGCTTCATTGTCCATCGGCTGATTTGGTAAAGAAAATAAGGGCGAGTGAATCAAGTGATTGTCGATCCGAGCGACTTTTGCCATTTTTAAGTTTTCATTCCCTAATATCAGGGTGCACTCTCCATTTTTATCTAAAACAAGCAGACCTTCTTCAAAACGAGGAATAAAGCCAGTCAAGTATTCAAAATTTCCACCATGCTCTTTATCTGCATAAATAACGAGTGCATCAAAGTCCTCTGAATGCATATTATCCAATACTTTTTTCTTTCTCTCATTCATCGTTTCATCTGTTAAAAAAGTTGGAGCAACAGCTGTAAAAATCTGTGGTTTAGGTATTTCCGCCAACTCAATTTCTATTTTTTTCATCTTATTGATTTCCTTTCAAATACGTTAGTTTAATTTTTAAAAATCGCTCAACCGTTTTCTTTGCTTCCCATCCGACAGAAAATTTGATGGGGATAACCATGATTCCAGCCGCAATTTTATTTTAGGCCACTCGCTGTCAATAATTGAAAACCAAGCAGTATCTCGATTGCGCCCCTTATAAACGACGGCATTGCGAAAAATACCTTCATAAACAAAACCTAAACGTAACGCAGCTTGCTTAGAAGGCTCATTTAATGCGTCACATTTCCATTCATATCGACGATACCCCAATTCATCTAGCGCATAACATGCCAAAAGATACTGTGCTTCTGTCGCTATTCGTGTTCGTTTCAATTGATCAGAGTAAATAACAAAACCAACCTCAACCGTCCCTTGTACTTTATCTATCCTCATTAAAGCTAACGTTCCCAGCGCTTTTCCACTCGTTTTATCGACAATCGCGTAATGCACAGGATCTTGTGATTGGCTGATTGATGTAAGATACGCTGAAAATTCAAGTTTATGCTCAAATGGGACTAAAGGTAAATAAGTCCAATTCATCGGAGTAGTGTCTGGTCCGTAAACAGTGTATAAATCTTCTAAGTGTCTCGTTGGATCTATTTTTTCTAATCGGCAATAGATTCCCTCTAATGTTGGTTTTGTCGGATTTTTTCTCGTGCTCCAATTCGATACTGGATGTCCGATTGGCTGGTTATACTGATTGTGGCGGACGGTTTCTTTCATCGCTTATCCTCCTATCATTCCTTCTGATTTACTAAAAAATATACTCAATTATAGCAGTCATCTTCCTAGATTTCTTCTGAAAGAATCGCTTCTTTAAAAAGATTATACTATTTTTTTCTAAAATAAATAGTTTACGTTAAATTTTTGAGAATTTTTGAAAGAAAAATATGCTATGATTAAAATGAAGAAAATAAATCATGCAAAACTAGAAACATTATTCAAACATCCATTTTTTAATCTTAAACTCAAGGGAGATGAGCTATTGAAGATTGCATTATGTGATAATAATCAAAGAGACATGAGTAAAATCGAACAGAACATACATCTGTATACGTCTCAACAATATGAAGTTGATTTTTTTAATAATGGAGAAAAATTAGTACGATACCTTAACCAAACGGATTCTACATACAATATATACTTCATTTCTATTGAAATGGCTGAAATAGACGGTATTACATTAGCACAAAAAATAAGAATTCTTGATGTAGAAGCACTAATTATTTTTATATCTGATGATATCCAACGCATGCCAGAAGTATTTAAAGTTCAGGCCTTTGATTATTTATTGAGACCTATTTCAAGTGACCGTTTAGTCGAAACAATGGACCGCGCAACAAACTATTTTAATGCTATCCATGCGTACTTCGAGTTCTCTTTCAATAGAAAACTTGTTGTCTTACCGATGAATGATATTGTATATATTGCAAAAAGTGGTCGTATTGCATACATTCATACCACAGAAAAAATTTACAAAACCTATTTAACGATGTCAGAGATCATCAATAAGGTAAACAAAGATTTATTCTCACGAATACATGGGAGCTATATGGTCAATTTAAGTTATATTGTCGAAATCAAAAAAAATGAAGCTTTCATAAAACAATTTAAAAATGATGTATTGCAAGAAAATAACCTCTCTTTACCCATTAGTAGAACTTTTAAAGATGAATTAAAAACGACTTATAAACTATTTCTGAAAACTAGAAAACATTAATTGTATGTAATAACCTTAGCAACATAACTAACGTAAATACGCTTTTAAGAAAACTGTATTTTTTACAGTTTTTTTCTTTTTTCATACCTAGAGAGAACTATAAAAAGCAGATAAAAATAAAAAACCATCCTAAAGAAAATTTATAATTATATTTTCGTCGTTATTTTTTACTTAAAACACGCAACTTTTTACATTAAGTGTTTATGAATCGCTTTTTTATGGTACCGTTTAGATAACTAGAAAATGTTTCGACACTTTCTAAAAAAACTACATGGAGGAATGAAAAAATGGCAGGCGATAGAATTAAATTATCCCCACAAGAACTAAGAACTTCAGCAACAAAATATACGGATGGTTCAAACCAAGTAAACGATATTTTACAGAAGTTACAATCTGAACAAGATACAATCCAAGGCAACTGGGAAGGTAGCGGTTTTGATAGCTTTAACGATCAATTCACTGCTTTAAAACCAAAAGTATCTGAATTTGCTGAATTATTAGAGCAAATCAACAAACAATTGAACGAAGTTGCAAACATTGTAGAAGAAACAGACCAAAATATCTCTTCAGCAATCGGAAGAGGTCTATAAGAAACACATATCTGAGGAATAGGGAGGGCACTTGCTCCTCGCTGTTCCTCTTTTGTTTAGGAGAATGATAAATGAACAGTAAAAAACTATATTATATGTTGAAATCTGTTTGGATGGTTGTAATCTTACTTATTATGCTTATTTTCATGAACCGGGATTTTACCGATATTTCCGCACAAAAAGATCAAGAAGAAAAAGATATGCGGTTAAATATTGCGTTGGTAAATGAAGATGCAGGAGTCAATAAAAATAACATAGAGTATAATCTCGGCGCAGATTATGTTAAAAAAATTGAAAAAGATGTTACCTATAACTGGTTTACAGTTAGTCGAGGAATTGGTGAAAATGGCTTGAAAAACGGCACTTATAACCTACTTGTAACCATCCCCAGCAATTTCTCAAGTAAATTATTAGAATTAGACAGTGAAGCACCCGAAAAAGTCCAAGTAAACTACAAGATCAATGCAAATGGGAATGCAACATTAGAAAATGAGTCAAAAAGTGTTGGGAGAAAAATCGTTAACGATTTGAATCAGCAGCTAGTGGATCTGTATGTCGTTAGTATTATGGACAATCTATTTACAGCACAAAGAAACATTGAAAAAGTCTATGCAAACCAAACATCATCTGTACAGGAATTTCAAGATGTTTTATACCAACCAACACTAAACTTTAAAGACTACCTCCCTTCAATTACATCGCAATCAAAAAGTGCTCTGCAAGCCAATGATTTACTAGCAAACACTTTAGGTAGCAATATTCAAGGGACAGATTCACTCGTGAATAGTCATAAAGACTACTCTTCCCTTTTAGAGAAACTTTTAGAAGAACGAGCAAAAGGGCAACTAACATATGATGAATTTGTAAACCAATTACTAGAGGCTAGAGATACCGTCACATCCGATAGTATCGCTGATATGTTCAGACAACTGCAAGAAACAGGCAAGAACCTACAAAATGAGTTCAATCCTAACGGAATGTCTGATACAACAATCAAACAAATGGATGCCTTAAACCAACAATTAGCAGATGCTAAAGCTGCTGTTACAGAACAACAAGAAAAACTGACTGAAATCAGTGATAACTATTTTGATCGCTATAAGGAACCTTTTTTCGCTTCATTAGGCATTAAAGAAACGGGCAGAGAATCGACAGTTACATTGAATGATGTCTTGAAAAAGGCCAACAAAGAATACCCACCTAGTGATGATACTGGGTTTAATGTCGACTATAAAAAATGGATGGAAGAACGCTTAGCATTACTACCATTTAGATCGATCACGTTTAACCTAAATCCACAAGACGATATTTTCAGATATGCAAAAGCACCTTATGGCGATGGACAACCTTTTGCTGAAATACAAGAAAAATTCACTGATGTTTTAGGAAAAGTTTCTACTCTCAATGAGAAAATCGATGAAAACAATAAAGAGAATAATCTAAAAGAAGCACCTATCGACTTTGATATGGACCCAATAAAAGCGTCAGAAAGTCCTTATTATAAAAACTTAAAAGAAGCCTATGACAATTTAACCGATACACGAGCACAATTACTTGCATCTGCAGAAGGTCGTTTCCAAATAAGACCGAGCAATATTGGGTCCGGTGGAACTATTATTATTAGCGATATTCCAGCAGGAATCACAGATGTTGCGATTTCTGGAATTGGTCCAATAGTAGCAGATGGAGAGTATCCGTTCCTGGGAAATATTCCCAGAACCGTTACTTACAAATTTACAGATGAATACGATGAAACAGCTCCCGCCCCAAAAATGACCATTAAAATCGGTCAACCAGAAGTATCTAATACAAGAAATGCTCTTTTCACAGCTGAAGTGAGCACACCGGAATCAAGTGAAGAAGAAACGACTACCACTTCTTCCGAAGAAACCGAGAATACTGAGTCATCACAGGAAGAAATTCCTAAAACGACTGAAACAAGATCCCTTACAAGTGAACTTGTACAATCCCAATTTACTTTGGAATGGGAACAAAATATTGATACTTCTGCATTTCTTGATGAAGACTATCAACATAAAAAGAGACTCTATTCCGAACAAGTTGGTAAAACACTAGATCTGTACGACTCAATCAACAGTGAGTTAGCTTTTTACGAAAACTATCAGTTTGAACAATTTGGCGGATTTCTAAAATTAGATTTGACAGATGCCTTCAAACAAATTTTAAACGAAACCTTCCTTGGTGGTGATTACAAAGTTCAAGTAGACCATCTTGAAGCATTAAAACTTAAAGCGGACAGTCTTGAAACACAATCAGAGGTTGTTGGAGAGAAAATGAGTAACGTGCTAAACACGACTTCTGGATTGAATGAAGCCATCGGTAAACAGGCCGAGCTCGTAGAAAATGGACAAAAACAAATTCAAGAGGCTCTAAGCCCAGAAAGTAAAGTCAGCTCTTGGAATAGCCAAACAGATTCAGGAATCGAATCTGCAAAAACAACTTTGGCAACCCTTTATCAGCAATCTCAAGCAATCAAAGATGCATCCGAAATGAATGTCAAAGAAGCAGAAACAGTCAAATCTGTATTCACTTCTTTCGACCAAGAAGTGAATACTGCACAAAAAAATGGGGAAGAACTCTCAACAAACGCTGACGTGATCATGGCAAACTTAAACGATGAACTAGCAAACAATAACGACTTTGTTTCTGCCTTCATCAAAGTTCTCAGCAATGCTCAAAAAGATGGCGTACCAAATAACACATTATTACAATTTATTGCAAATCCAGTTCATGGAAAATCAGAAGCAACAATCAAAACAACTGAAGTCAATGAACCATTCACATGGATTTTGATCATGTACACATTGAGTTTATTCATTGCTTACCTATTTGCGACACAACCTGTCGTTAGAAAAGTCAAAGATAAATTCAAACGGGAACAATTGTGGTTTAAAGATAACATTATGGAAACGATCATCCTTAGCCTAAGCGCAATTGGGATTGGTTTGATATTAGGTATATTAAGTGTTAGTGAACTGTCGATCGTAAAAGAATCTCAAATCGTTTGGGTCATGATGGTCATACTCTTCATGCTAATATTCTCACTCCTTAACCACTATGCCTTAAAACAATTCCATATCGCTGGATTTGGCTTTAGTTTGTTCCTATTTATTAGTTATGTGTTTGTTACGAATGCAATCGGTAAAACCAAAGGAAATAATCCAATGGTCGAGATGATTCGATCTATCAACCCACTATCGATAGGAGAGAATAATTTAGCTGATATCTTAGCAAGAAATGCCCTGGATATCGTTCATATTATTTTATATGTACTTGCTATTACCGCTCTTTTTGCGTTCAACATTTTCATTTGGAAACCTAGAAGAAAAGCAAAGGAAGTGGCGAAAAAATGAAGAAATTAATGTTCTTCTTTGTAGTCGTCACAGGACTTCTTTCTTTTGTTGAACCCTCCTATGCAAAAGAAACCTTGTTAGATAATAATCTAGACCTAAAAACAGACCGTCTAAATCAAGACCAAGTCGATAACGGAAAAGCGCAAAGTTTTATAGCCGAAGATCGCTTATTCGAAACAGAAATGATGGAAAAAGTCGAGAACGCTAAAAAAAGAGAAACCAAACAACGTCAAGAAGAAGAAGCACAGTTCTTCTTGGCGAAAATACCAAAAGTAAAAGCAAATGATAATGAAGAGCTATTTATAGGAAATGAAACTAATCACGCAGCAGTAAAAAAAGAAGAAACAGTCAAAACTGTTTCTTCTCCTCCTGCGTTATTTCCATTAATACTAGGTTTGCTATTGGTTACAGTTGTAACACTAGTGTTGTATCACAATAGAAAAAGAGGTCAGCAAAATGGCAGATAACCAAGAACACATCAACATCACCTTACTGTATCAAGGAAACAAAGAAAAACAAATGGATCTAAGAATTCCAAAAAATATCACTGTTTACCGTTTTATCCGAGAATTAAATCAAATATTCGGTAAAGAAAAAAGACGAAACAAATACCAACTCAAAGTGGTGAACAAAGGGATTCTTTTAGATGAAGAGAAAAAACTAAAAGATTGGGCCATCACTAACGGAGACATAATCGAAATATTGGGAGAGTAAATAGATGCAGACAACGACAAAAGTAGACGTAATTATTGAAAAACACACGTATGAATTTAACAAAACAGCGGAAAACTGGACGCTGGCATTAAGAAAATCTGAAGTGCAGGTTCATGAAGAAAAGGATTTGGCCTTACTTAAAGTTGCTCACCCATTATTAATGGATACGAGTATCTTTTGGGAAGATGATGCCGTAACCTTTACTTATGAACTACCAAAAGAACGCATTACCTTTAGCGAATTAAAAGCTGGATCAAAAGAAGATAAACTTCGTGCTATGACCAATATGGCTGCAGTTGAACAACTTTTAGATTTACCCCTTACCTTCTTTATCCATCCAGAGAATTTATTATTTGATTATAACTTACAACCAAAAATCGCTTACCGTGGACTCGATGGAAAGATGCCGCCAAAAGTGACGAATAACGACTTATTATTAAGACAATATAAAAGCTTGATCATCGCCTTATTTGAAAAGAAAGATGATTTTACCAAGCTTTATGAAGGACAATTAGAAATCAAAAAAGGATCAGAATTTATCCAAACAGTCCTAAAAAAAGAGAGTTTCGAAGAAATCAGACAATACCTTGTAGAAACGTATGATCATACCGTAGCACGTACACAGAAAACCATCAAAAAAGTCAGCAAAACAAAATTCCAAGTCATGAAACAATTATCGATTTGGATGACTGTTTTATCCATCTTTTTAGTGGTGCCTTTAGCTTACCTACTCTTTTTCCGTTTACCGTTTTTAGATCGTATGCAAAATACTGACACTGCTTTCTTAAAAAATGACTATGAGGCCGTTATTACAACGTTAGAACCAGTTAAAACAGCCAAGATTCCCTTTACGCAAAAATATGAATTAGCGTTTAGCTTCATTCAGGGAGAAGCCTTGCAAGAACAACAGAAAAAAGTCATTTTAAATAACGTAACCTTGCGTTCTGATGAAAATTATTTAGATTACTGGATTGAAAACGGTCGTGGAAATCTTGATGAAGCGTTGGATGTAGCGAAAAATCTAGAAGATTCTGACTTGATTTTATACGGTATCACACAAAAAATCGAACAAGTTAGAAAAGATACAAAAATGACTGGAACTGAAAAAGAAGAAACAATTGGTAAATTAGAAGCGGACTATAAAAAATACAAAGAAAAACGTGACGAAAGTGTGAACGCTGCAGAAGAAGCGGAACAAACACAAGGATCGACTGCACAGGAGGGAAACTAGATGACCCAGACACAAGCCATCATCTACCTTCAAGGCTATCGCTACCAGCTGACCCTTGACGAAGAAAAAGAACAACAGATTGGATCAGACAATCAAGCAGCGCTTCACTTACCACTCATCACAGAAGAAGACGCTTTTACGATTGAAAAAAAGGACGAAAAATGGGTAGTGACACATCTAGAAAAAGACTATGCTTTGACTTTAGTTACACCCCTTTCCTTCTCTTTATCTGATGAACAAGAAATAACCGTTATTTTAGCACCTGAGACGAAACTTCATGTCTTTGATTTATTAGACAAAAAAGAACTTATTTTAAGTACCGATACAGGTGCTACACTTACATTACCGAGTGATCATTTAGCAGAGCCTCTTTCCGTTATCTTAAAAAAACAAGAGGATCAGTGGGCACTAACACGTATTTCTGGCACACTAATGATCAACAATCAGCTATTTACCGAGAACGAATATTTATTGGAAAAAGGAGACGAACTGTCTTTCTTACACCACACTTTAAAAGTGTTTACACATGAAATCCATGCGACAGAAGGTACGATCGTAAAATCAGACTTATGTGAAATTTATACCTCTCGTTATGATGTGTATGAAGATTACCCTGATTTCCACCGTTCACCACGAATCATTTACCGTGAGCCAGAAGAAAAAATGATGATCAATGCGCCAAGTGAACCGAATAATAAACAACAAGACCAACTGATCAAAACGATTTTACCACCGATCGTCATGTTGATGGTAACTGTTGCAATGGCTTTTTTCAGACCAAACGGTTTATTCGTTTTAGCCAGCGCCGCAACGACCTTGATCACAATTATTTTCTCGATCACAAATTACTTTAAAGGGAAAAAAGAACACAAACAAAGCTTGATCGATCGTGAAGTCAGCTATAAAAAGTATTTAGTCGATAAATCGGTGGAATTGCACCAATTAAATCAAGAACAAAAACAAGGGCAATTGTACCATTATCCAACGGTTTCAGAATTGTTGGATATGACCAAAACCTATAGCCCAAGAATTTATGAAAAAACACCGTTGCACTTTGATTTTCTTTTCTATCGTTTAGGTTTAGGAACATTGCAATCGTCAAGTGAAATTACCTATTCTAACAAAGAACGCGGCAAAGAAACGGATGATTTAGAAAAAAGTGGCTATGAGCTTTATACGAAGAGTTTAGAGCTTGAGGATATGCCGATCGTGGCGAATTTAGTTAATGGACCTGTTGGGTATATCGGCCCTAGAAACTTAGTGCTAGAGCAGCTTCATTTACTAGTCAATCAATTATCTGTGTTCCATAGTTACCATGATTTACAATTTATCTCGATTTTCCCTGAAGCCGAAAAAGACCAATGGGAATGGATGCGTTGGTTGCCTCATGCAACGATGCAGGATGTGAATGTGCGTGGCTTTGTCTATAACCAACGAAGCCGTGACCAAGTCTTGAATAGTTTGAATCAAATCTTGAAAAACCGTAAAAATTCCATGGAAGAAAACCGCAATAGCCGTGATAGTACCATCTTCTCCCCTCATTATGTGGTAATGATTACTGATGAGAAATTGATTCTGGATCATGTCATTATGGAATTCTTCAATGAAGATCCAAGCGAATTAGGTTGTAGCGTGATTTTCGTGGAAGATGTGATGAGTAGTTTATCGGATAATATCAAAACCGTTATCGATATTCGTGACCGTAACACTGGGGTGCTCTTATTGGAAGAAGGCAAATTGATGAACAAATCGTTCCAATTGGATCACTTCCCTGCTGAATTTAACAAAGAGCAATTGCCAAGACTACTTGCGCCATTGAATCACTTACAAAACTTGAAATCAAGTATTCCTGAAGCTGTAACATTCTTAGAAATGTACGGCATCGAGAAATTTGATGAATTTAATGTCACCCAACGTTGGGCAGAACATTCTCCTCACAAAACCTTGGCTGTGCCGCTTGGTTTACGTGGAAAAGACGATATTGTCTACTTGAACTTACATGAAAAAGCCCACGGACCGCATGGTTTAGTCGCTGGGACAACGGGTTCTGGTAAATCGGAAATCGTGCAAAGTTATATTTTGAGTTTAGCGGTAAATTTCCATCCATATGATGTGGCTTTCCTACTGATTGACTACAAAGGTGGAGGGATGGCGAACTTGTTCCGTAATCTCCCTCACTTATTAGGGAGTATTACCAACCTAGATGGCGCTCAAAGTATGCGTGCCTTAATTTCCATCAATGCCGAGCTAAAACGCCGTCAACGCCTTTTCTCGGAGAATAACGTGAATCATATCAATCAGTATCAAAAATTATATAAAAATGGCGATGTTTCTGAGCCGATGCCTCACCTCTTCTTAATTTCGGATGAGTTCGCCGAGTTAAAATCAGAACAGCCTGAGTTTATGAAAGAACTTGTTTCTACTGCTCGTATTGGGCGTTCATTGGGGATTCACTTGATCCTTGCGACACAAAAACCAAGTGGTGTGGTCAATGACCAAATCTGGAGTAACTCGAAATTTAAACTTGCCCTAAAAGTGGCGGATAAAGCCGATTCGATGGAAATGTTGAAAACACCAGATGCGGCAGAAATCACCCAAGCTGGACGCGCCTACTTACAAGTTGGGAATAATGAGATTTATGAATTGTTCCAAAGCGCTTGGAGTGGAGCTGATTATCAGCCTGAGAAGGATGACCAACAGATTGAGGATCATACGATTTACTTGGTTAACGACCTTGGTCAGTATGAGATTCTAAGTGAAGATTTAAGTGGCTTGGAAAATGCGGATGATGTGAAACAGATTCCGACTGAACTGGATGCCATTATTGATGGGATTCATGAAGTGGCAGAACGGGAAAACATCACGCCATTGCCAAGACCTTGGTTACCGCCGTTGGAAGAACGAATTGCTTCTTCTACCCTTCATCCTGTGGACTTTAGAGAAGAATGGTTGACGGAGAAACAGCCGCTTGAACCTGTTTTAGGTGTGGTGGATGTGCCGAGTATGCAGGCGCAAAATACGTTGCGTTTAAATATGACACAAGAAGGTCATATGACCGTGTTTAGTAGTCCTGGGTATGGTAAGAGTACGTTTATGCAGACGGTTGTGATGGATTTGGCGCGAGTGCATAGTCCTGAGCGGTTAAATGTTTATCTATTAGACTTTGGGACGAATGGACTTCTGCCGTTGAAGAAATTACCGCATGTCGCAGATACGATGAGTATTGATGAAGAAGAGAAAATCGAGAAATTTGCTCGTAGAATCAATGATGAATTGAAACGTCGTAAGAAGTTATTGAGTGAGTATTCTGTGGCTAGTTTGGATATGTATGAACGAGCTAGTGGCAAAGAAGAACCGATTATCCTTATTCTTCTAGATGGATTTGAAGGAATGAAAGGTGCCAAGTTTGAAGAGATCCTTGAGAAAGTGATTACACAAGTTGCCCGTGAAGGTGCTGGGATTGGACTTCACCTATTACTTTCTGCAGGACGTCAGAATTCAATGCGCATGACCCTTTCAAGTAATATCAAGACGCAAATCGTGTTGAAAATGATCGACGATTCAGAGCCAAGAGCCATCGTTGGACGAACAACATTGACGATCGATGATTTACCTGGTCGTGGGTTGATCAAGTTGGAAGAACCAGAGTTATTCCAAGCTGCCCTTCCAGCTGACGGTGAAGATACGTTACAGATTATTGAAGCGATTCAAGAAGAAGTGGCGCAGATGGATGAACATTGGACTGGTGAAAGACCTGAACCGATTCCGATGGTGCCGGATGTATTGTACTTTGAAGAGTTTAAACAAATGAAACAATCACAGCAATTAGTATCAGAAGGCTCAATACCAATGGGCTTAAACTACGACACAGTTGAACCTGTGGCAAAATCGTTAGATGCCTATCAGCAGTTGGCAGTTTTTGCGCCTAAATATGAACGTATTATTAGCAGCCTAAGCAGTATTCAACAATTTATAGTCATGACTGGTAAATATGAGTATGTCATTTTAGATGATCAAGAAGAAAACTTTATGAATCTTGGAGCTGGTGCCAAACGCTATAGCTCGAATAAAGAGGACTTCTTACCTATTTGTCAAGAAATTATAGAACTGATGGAAGATAGAGAAGATGATTTTGACGATATGAAAGAAGACGGCAAAATCAGAAACCTTAAAGAGTATCTCACTACCATAAAACCATTGGTGATCGTTATTCCAAATATCTCCTATTTCTTAGCAGATATGAATGCCGATGTTGAAAAACTATTTACCAAAATTTTACAAAATGGTTCTCAAATGGGTGTCTACTTACTTTATGGATCACTATTCAATGCTGTAAGTGGCTATGATGAAGTAAGTAAATTACTCAAAAAAGTGGATAAAGGTCTTGTACTTGGAAAAGTTGGTGATCAAGGACAACTAAAAGCATCAAATATTGGTTACAGAGATCCAACACCAGATGATACAGAAGGTTACTTTATTGAAAATGATTTTGCAGAAAAAATCAAAGTATCCTTGTCATTATAAAAAAGGAGGATAAACATGGACGATAGTAAAGAAAAAGCACGGGAACAAGCAAGAAAGGCGGCCGAAGAAGCTGAAAAAAATAGACGCCGTCAAGAACTTCAAATGAAAGCGGAGAAAGTCAGAGGGAAAATCTCTAAAGCCAATAACCTTGTTACTAGCTTTCACTCCAAAAAAAGTGAATTCGATCAAGCAATTTCTCAGATAGAGCAGAAAAAAAACTCTGCTCTATCTAGTCAAATTGTGTCACAAGTAAGAGTTCCTAAGGTTTTTGAAGGGGTTATTGCCGAAAAACAAGCCTCTCAACTCCCGAAAGGAATCAAAGCAATGGATGAAAATATAAAAAAAGTAAGAAAAGTTGTAGAAGGCATTGATGATCAAATAAGAGAATTAAATACCTATCAAGATACACAACAAGATATTTTAACCAATATCATGGCTCAAATAGCCAGTATTTAAATAAAGGAGCGATATTATGGGAAAAATAGCAGTAATCAATCATGAATTTGAGCAAACTACATCGAATTTGAAAAGAAGCCATCATGAAATCATTAATTCTTATAAGAAAGTAATCGAATTGACGAATCAACTAGGTTCAGGTTCTTTAAATACTGATAATTTAACACCAAAAATTCAAGGTTTAATGGATGGTGTTAACTCTGACGTAGTTTCTAGATTAACAGAACTATTCAACCAAACCGAAAATGTAATCAAAGATTATGAAGCAGTCATCATGAATGTGGACACTAGCTGCTAATTATTAAGGAGGAATAAAAATGGGAAAAGTAGATATAAATTATGGACAAGCAAGAAGTGAAATCAGTCATATCGAAAACCAGATCAACTCTAGTTTATCATCAGCTAAGAGTGCAGTCTCTCAACTGTCTTCTTTGCTTAATGAGTCAGAAGGAGCATTTGTCTCAGAGATCAAGCAACAATTTAAAGCAGAAGAGCAAATTATTATTGCATCAGAAGGTTTTTTTAGAGAAATGTGCCAAGCCCTTTTAAGTGCTGTGGATACCTACGAAGAACAAGATCGTAACATTTCAAATAGTATGGATAAAGCTATTTCTTAATAAATATGGATAGAAAAGGAGGAGAAAAAAATGGGAGTTGGAAAAGATCGCGTGTTTCTCTTATCGGCCATCGTCGAGTTAAAAACACAATATGAAACCCTCTTCAAAACCGCTGAACAATTCAGTCACGAAATGGAAGCCAAAGTTTCTAGCGTTCGATCACTAGAAGCTCAAGTACCCTCAGAAGCCAAAAGCGGACGCTTAACTGGGGCCACTAGCGGCTTTAAATTAGAAAAAAATAAATTTCAGGATTTACTCCAAAAACTACAACGAGATGTGGAAAAGCTTCAAAATGATTTACCCACGCTAGATAAAGCAGCCGCGAGTAATGTGTCTGATCTAACCAGCGCGGCCAATGAACTCGCTAGTCTGTTTAAAGAATACCAATCGTTTATCAATGGCGGCTTCACTGCTCAAAGCGTTGATGCCTTTAAAAAATCCTTATCCAAAATGCGCTTAAAAAATGGCATGCGTATGTCTGATGTGGACAAAACACTGAAACGTGTGTCTGAAACCTCTAAAGGCTTAAAAGTAGCCAGTGCCCGATACAGTAAAGATCCAGTCAACCTCACAACTGGAAACTTCAGCGCAGACAAAGAAGATTTAATCATTCAAGGGGAAGTGCCTTTGAGCTTCACCCGTACCTATAATGCCATGGACGAGTACCAAGGAGCTTTAGGGAAAAATTGGGTCCATCCGTTTGAAGTCTGTGTGACCGAAGAAACAGATGAGCTGAAAATCATGATGGAAGATGGGCATGTTGTTTTCTATGAGTTCTTAGAAGAAAACCACTACCATTCTCCCCTATTCCCTAGTCACATTGTGGTGAAAGAAGATACTGGCTATCAGTTAACGACAGAAGACCAAACCCATTACCACTTTAACAAAAATGGTCAATTGATAACTAAACAGACAGAATCTGAACCGAAAATCCGTTTCTCCTACAATTCAGAGCAACGATTGAAAAAAGTAGAAAGTCCTAGTGGCTTCATTCGTTTCCGTTATGATGACACTGGATTACTCACAAACATCAAAGATCAAGCCAAACGAAAAGTAAGCTTCTCCTATGAAGATGATTGCTTGACAGAAGTGAAGTTGCCAAGCAAAGCGATCATCCGTTACGGCTATGAAAATGGCAAACTCACGACAACGACCAATCCGAGAAGGATTGATTTAGTCAAAAATGAATACGACTATCTTTCAAGAATCACGAAACAAACCTTCCCAGATGGCGGAGTTATGACCTATGAGTACGATGACGAAGCGAAAAACATTGTCGTAACCGAACAAAATGGACTAAAAGTCACTTACTATCGAGACAAACACTACCGTAATACGAAAGTCGTTTATCCAAATGGTGAAGAAATCACCACCTACAATGAACAAAATAAACCCACTTCTGTGACCGACAGAAAAGGCAATAAAACACAATACAGCTATGATGAAAAAGGAAACCTAATCAATGTCACCAATCCATTAGGTGAAGTGACCACAATCAAGTATGATGAACAGAATCACCCGATTTATATGAAACAACCTAATGGCGCAGAATATAAATTCACCTATGAAAATGCTAATTTATTAAAAGTAGAAAATCCATTAAACTACTCATCTGAAACGACCTATGATGAACAACATCGACCAGTTAGTGTAAAACAACCCGATGGTAGTCTGATGTGCTTTACGTATGATGAACGGGGCAATCTAGCGAGTATTCAATACCCAAACCAAGGAACAACTCATTATGTCTACGATCACCAAAATCAAGTGATTGAAACCACCAATCCAAGGGGTGCCGTCACGAAATTCGAGTATGATTCAGAAGGCAATTTGACGAAAGTTACAAATGATGAAGGCAATACACGCGAATATACCTATAATAAAATCAATAAAGTGACTGCCGTTAAAGACTTCGATGGGACAACCGTCACACAAGAATACAATGAATTAGGGAAAGTTTCAGCTATCACGAATCAATCTGGACACGTGACAGAGATGGAGTATGATTTGATGTGGAATATCTCCAACATTAAAGAACCCAATGGCGCAGAAACGGCCTATTTGTACAACCAATACAACCAACTAAGTCAAGTCACCAATGCCAAAGGACACAGCGTTCACTATGACTATGATGAAAATCAAAATGTGACGAGCATTCGTTCTCCTAAAGGAGAAGAAACAACATTTGCGTATGATGCCTTAAACCGACGGACAAAGATGGTTGAAGCAGATGGTGCGACCACTCGTTATACCTATACTAAACTAGGTAAAGTCGCAACGATTACGGATGCCTTAAACCATACGACGACCTTTGAATACGATTTAATCGGTCAGCTCGTCCGCCAAACAGATGCTTTAGAAAGTGAACTCACCCTTTCTTACACCTCACTTGGACAATTAGAAGCTGTGACAGACGCAAACGGTGGGATCACGTCTTATGCGTATTATCCAGGTGGAAATTTAAAACAAGTGACCTACCCTGCCGGGGAAACAGAACACTATGTGTATGACTTGAATGACAATGTCATTGAAAAATGGTCAGGGGAAGAAAGTAAAATCACCTATACCTACGATAGCTTAGACCGTGTCACAGCTATTACCAATCCATTAGGCAACTCTCGGAAGTTTTCTTATGATGCTGCCGATCGAATCGTGTTGTATCAAGATGAAACAGGAGCCATTACGGAATACGATTATTCTCCAACAGGGAATCTTACTCTCGTTAAAGATGCGTTAGGCAACGAAACCCACTATGATTATGATATGGTGGGCAATCTAACCACCATTCAACAATACGGCTTAATTGATGCCGAACTGGAAAAAGTGTCTGAACAAAATCGTGTGACACAGTATCAATATGACCTACTAGGAAACGTAACCACTGTCACAGATGCTTTAGGAAACCAAGAACAGTATGGCTATGACGAAAACAATCAGCTTATCAAAAAGACGGATAAAGATGGCTATCAAACTGTTTTAAGTTATAACCAAACAGGTCAAGTTCAGAAATTAAACTATTCCGATGGTAAAGAAGTCCTGATGCAGTATAATCCCTTACGTAAATTGGAAGCGGTGAAAGACTGGTTAGGCACCACTCAAATGCAATTAGATGCTTTAGGTCGTGTAGAAGAAGTTCAAACACCAGATCAACAAATTACAAAATATAGTTGGGACGGTCAAAGTAATCGTACCAAACTAGTCTACCCAGATGGAAAAGAAGTACAGTATGTTTACAATCCTTCTAACAAACTAACAGAACTACACACAGACGATCAAGTCTACCGTTATCAGTATGATGCCCAAGGACGCTTGATTGAAAAATCTTTACCAAACCAAGTGACAACACGCTATGAATATACACCTGCTTCTCAATTAAGTGCCTTGATCCATCAAAAAGAGCAAGAAATTTTGGAAAAATACCAGTATCAGTACGATCCAGCTGGCAACAAACAAGTAATTGAGAAACAACGTCAAGGGTTGACCGAAGACAGCGGACACTACCAGTATCAATACGATGCCTTACAGCGTTTGACACATGTCTCAAAAGACCAAGAAGTCTTACGTCAATACACCTATGATGCGTTTGGCAACCGTACAAGTAAACAAGAATCCACTGGTTCAACAACCTATCAATACAATGCTCTAAATCAACTAGTAACTCAAAAAACAGCACAAGAAACAAAACAATTTAACTACGACCACCGTGGAAACCTTGTGGAAGAATTGATCAACAATCAAGTCGCTAAAGCATTTACTTTTGATGCGACAAATATGATGACACAAGTGACCACTGCATCAGGTGACAAAGCAACGTATCAATATAACGGTTTGAGAAACCGAACAGGTCAAACAGTTGAAAAAGCCAATGAACCATTGAAACAGATTCAATATATTCTAGATTTGACGAAACCATATAATAATTTGTTGGCACGTCAGGTGAATGAAGACACCGAACAGTATTTATGGGATAATGACTTATTGGCAAAGAATGAAGAAGAATACTTCTTGTTAGATGATCTAGGCAGTCCGTTAAGACAACTAACGACTACTGGACAGACTATGGAAGAATATGGCTTTGATGAGTTCGGGCAAGCGTTATTCAACACACCAACAACTCAACCCTTTGGATTTACTGGGTATCAACAAGATGAAGTTAGTGGATTGAATTATGCGCAAGCGAGATACTATGATCAGAAGCAAGGGCGTTTTGTCAGTGAAGATAATATTAAAGGAGCTGCTCCTCTCCCAAAATCACTAAACCCCTATTCCTATGTATGGAATAACCCCCTGATACTTGTAGATTTAGATGGAAATAGACCAGATTCTATTAATGGATCCAATTTTGAAAATGACTGGGCTGGACGAGATATATTATGGCATTATCTTTATGGAGATGGAAAAGATTTGAATCTTGAAGATAGTATAAAGTGGGCTAACTATATGAAAAATAATGAAAACTTGTCAGCACAAATATCTGATAAGATAAAAGAACTATCAAATCCCGTTCCTAACAATTCTTCAATTAAAGTTGATGAACAATTTCCTATGGAAATAGAAAATGGAGAAGCTGTAATAGGTTATCAATATTTACACGGAACAAATGCCGATGCAGGTGGTTTTACTATTGAAGGAACGATTTGGAAAGATAACAATGGGAATATAGAAACTGACTTGAGATATACTTGGAATGACATCATTGATCCCAACTTTACGTATGAAACTGATAGTTGGAAAGCAAATTTCGCTAAAAAAATTCCTTTTGCTAATCCAAAAGATTATCGTATAAAAATTTCTTGGAAAGATAATTCTAAAATGAATGCTAATGGTGACTTCACAAGTGGATGGCTTAAAACAAAATACAACTGGTGGGAAAAATTAATTAATCAATTTGTAGTAGTAGGCCCCACTCCTTGTGGACTAACATAATTCTATAAAAATGAGGAGAAACACCTAATGAAAAAAGTTATACTTTTCTGCAGTAGTATACTCGTTTTATTTATACTAATAACAATATTTATCTACTTTAGATCTTCTAATGTAGATATTCAAAGCCATAATTTTGAACAACTTAAATCAGCTTCTGGAGATTATATTTTAGTACAAGAAGAAAAAAAAGATAAATATGGCGTTGATGGTTATAGTTTTATAATCAAATCAACTAAAAACTTAAAAGATGTATACAAAGATGATGATGACTATTTTAGTAAAAACTCCAGATTCCTTCTTTCTTGGTCTGATGATGAAGATATAGTTTGGGTTTATAGCGGTGATGTTGGTCTTTACTACTGGACTCTAAACAGTGAAGATAACACATGGAAAAAACAACTCTTAAGTCAAAATACAGAAAATCCACCCTCACTTCCGAAAGTATTCAAAAAGGAATTAGCGGAAAGTAGTATTAGTAAAATTTTGAAAGAACGTGGACAATGGAAGTAAATATATACCGTGTTTAAATTATAAATAAGTAAAAGGAAGATAATGTAAAACTGTTATCTCCTTTTTACTTAAAACACAACTAAAGCAGATAGTAGGAGGAAAAAATGGGAGTTGGAAAAGATCGCGTGTTTCTCTTATCGGCCATCGTCGAATTAAAAACACAATATGAATCACTCTTTAAAGCAGCGGAACAATTCAGTCACGAAATGGAATCCAAAGTATCGACTGTTCGTTCATTAGAATCTCAGGTTCCCTCAGAAGCCAAAAGTGGACGCTTAACTGGTGCCACTAGCGGCTTTAAATTAGAAAAAAATAAATTCCAGACATTATTACAAAAACTACAACGTGATGTTGAAAAGCTTCAAAATGATTTACCAACTTTAGACAGAGCTGCGGCTAGTAATGTTTCTGAGTTAACGAGCGCTGCCAATGAACTCGCTAGTCTATTTAAAGAATACCAATCTTTTATTAACGGCGGTTTCACTGCTCAAAGTGTCGATGCATTTAAGAAGTCATTATCTAAAATGCGCTTAAAAAACGGCATGTCTATGTCAAATGTAGACAAGACTCTAAAACGAGTATCTGAAACGTCTAAAGGCTTAAAAGTAGCCAGTGCCCGATATAGTAAAGATCCAGTCAACCTGACAACTGGTAACTTCAGCGCAGACAAAGAAGATTTAATCATTCAAGGGGAAGTACCTTTGAGCTTCACCCGTACGTACAATGCCATGGACGAATACCAAGGGGCTTTAGGAAAAAATTGGGTCCATCCGTTTGAAGTCTGTGTAACCGAAGAAACAGACGAACTGAAAATTATGATGGAAGATGGTCATGTTGTTTTCTATGAATTCTTAGAAGACAACAACTACCATTCTCCTCTCTTCCCTAGCCACATTGTAGTGAAAGAAGAAACTGGCTATCAGTTAACAACAGAAGACCAAATCCTTTATCGCTTTAATACCAAGGGTCAACTAGTGACTAAACAGACAGAATCTGGACAAAAAATTCGCTTCTCCTACAATTCAGAACAACGTTTGAAAAAAGTAGAAAGTCCAAGTGGCTTCATTCGTTTCCGGTATGATGATACCGGGTTACTCACTAGTATCAAAGATCAAGCCAAACGAAAAGTAAGCTTCTCCTATGAAGATGCGTGCTTAACGGAAGTAAAACTACCAAATAAAGCAATCGTCCGTTACGGCTATGAAAATGGCAAACTCACGACAACGACCAATCCAAGAAAGATTGATTTAGTCAAAAATGAATACGACTATCTCTCAAGAATCACGAAACAAACCTTCCCTGATGGTGGTGTCATGACCTATGAGTACGATGATGAAGCCAAAACAATCGTTGTAACCGAACAAAACGGATTAAAAGTCACCTACTATCGAGACAAACACTACCGAAATACGAAAGTCGTTTATCCGAACGGTGAAGAAATCACCACTTACAATGAACAGAATAAACCAACTTCTGTGACCGATAGAAAAGGCAATAAAACACAATACAGCTATGACGAACAAGGAAATCTAATCAATGTCACCAATCCATTAGGTGAAGTGACCACAATCAAATATGATGAACAGAACCACCCAATCTATATGAAACAACCAAACGATGGCGAATATACCTTTACCTATGAAAATGGTAACTTATTAAAAGTAGAAAATCCATTAAGCTACTCATCTGAAACGACCTATGATGAACAACATCGACCAGTTAGTGTAAAACAACCCGACGGTAGTCTGATGTGCTTTACGTATGATGAACGGGGCAATCTAGCGAGTATTCAATACCCGAATCAAGGAACCACTCACTATGTTTACGACAACCAAAATCAAGTCATTGAAACCACCAATCCAACGGGTGCTGTCACGAAATTTGAGTACAACACAGAAGGAAACCTAACGAAAGTTACGAATGATGAAGGCAATACACGCGAATATACGTACAATGACATCAATAAAGTGACAGCTGTTAAAGACTTCGATGGGACAACCGTCACACAAAAATACAATGAGCTAGGAAAAGTTTCAGCGATTACGAATCCATCTGGACACGTGACAGAGATGACGTATGATTTGATGTGGAATATCTCCAACATCAAAGAACCCAATGGCGCAGAAACGGCCTATTTATACAATCAATACAACCAATTAAGCCAAGTCGTTAACGCCAAAGGATATAGCGTTCACTATGACTATGATGAAAATCAAAATGTGACGAGCATTCGTTCTCCTAAAGGAGAAGAAACAACGTTTACGTATGATGCCTTAAACCGACGGACAAAGATGGTTGAAGCCGATGGTGCGACCACTCGTTATACCTATACTAAACTAGGAAAAGTCGCAACGATTACCGATGCATTAAACCATACGACGACCTTTGAATACGACTTACTAGGACAATTAGTCCGCCAAACCGATGCCTTAGACAATGAACTCACCCTTTCTTATACATCACTTGGTCAACTAGAAGCTGTTACAGACGCAAACGGTGGGATCACGTCTTATGAGTATTATCCAGGTGGAAACTTAAAACAAGTCACCTACCCTGCCGGTGAAACAGAACAATATGTGTATGACTTGAATGACAACGTCATTGAAAAATGGACAGGTGAAGAAAGTAAAATTACCTATACCTACGATATCTTAGATCGTGTCACAGCGATTACCAACCCATTAGGCAACTCTCGGAAATTTTCTTATGACGCCGCCGATCGAATTGTATTGTATCAAGATGAAACAGGAGCCATTACGGAATACGATTATTCTCCAACAGGGAATCTTACACTTGTTAAAGATGCTTTAGGCAATGAAACCCACTACGATTATGATACTGTAGGGAACCTAACAACCATTCAACAATACGGATTAATTGATGCCGAACTGGAAAAAGTGTCTGAACAAAATCGTGTGACACAGTATCAATATGACCTACTAGGAAATGTGACCTCTGTCACAGATGCCTTAGGCAACCAAGAACAGTATGGCTATGACGAAAACAATCAGCTTATCAAAAAGACGGATAAAGATGGCTATCAAACTGTTTTAGACTATAACCAAACAGGTCAAGTTCAGAAATTGAATTATTCCGATGGTAAAGAAGTCATCATGCAGTATAATCCATTGCGTAAACTTGAAGCGGTGAAAGACTGGTTAGGCACTACTCAAATGAAATTAGATGCTTTAGGTCGTGTAGAAGAAGTTCTAACGCCAGATCAACAAATCACTAAATACAGTTGGGACGGGCAAAACAATCGAACAAAATTAGTTTATCCAGATGGCAAGGAAGTTCAATATATTTACAACCCATCCAATAAACTAACCGAACTACACACTGGGGATCAGGTCTATCGTTATCACTATGATGCCCAAGGACGCTTGATTGAAAAATCTTTGCCAAACCAAGTGACCACACACTATGACTATACACCTGCTTCTCAATTAAGTGCCTTGATCCATCAAAAAGAGCAAGAAATTCTGGAAAAATACCAGTATCAGTACGATGAAGCCGGGAATAAACAAGTCATCAAGAAACAACGTCGTGGTTTGACCGAAGACAGCGGACACTACCAGTACCAATATGATGCCTTACAGCGTTTGACACATGTCTCAAAAGACCAAGAAGTCTTACGGCAATATACCTATGATGCCTTCGGCAACCGTACCAGTAAACAAGAAGCAACTGGTTCAACAACTTATCAATACAATGCCTTGAATCAGCTAATCAAACAAAATACGCCTCAAGAAACCAAACAATTTAACTACGATCAACGTGGCAATCTTGTGGAAGAATTGATCAACAATCAAGTCACTAAATCATTTACCTTTGATGCGACAAATATGATGACACAAGTGACCACTGCATCAGGTGACAAAGCAACATATCAATATAACGGTTTAAGAAATCGAACTGGTCAAACAATTGAAAAAAACAATGAACCACTGAAACAGATTCAGTATATTTTAGATTTGACGAAGCCCTATAACAATCTTTTGGAACGAAAAGTGAATGAAGACAAAGAACAGTATTTATGGGATAATGACTTATTGGCAAAGAATGAAGAAGAGTACTTCTTGTTAGATGATCTAGGCAGTCCGTTAAGACAACTAACGACTACTAGACAAACGATGGAAGAATATGGCTTTGATGAATTTGGGCAAGCGTTATTCAACACACCAACAAATCAACCCTTTGGTTTTACTGGGTACCAACAAGATGAAGTTAGTGGATTGAATTATGCCCAGGCTAGGTATTATGACCAGAACCAAGGCAGATTTGTGAGTGAAGATGGCATTAAAGGCGTATTGACTTCACCTATGACATTAAATCCATATACTTACGTTTGGAATAGTCCTTTAGATTTAGTAGATAAGGATGGATATTTCCCTTCACTGGGCGATATTGGAAAAGGAATTTCAGATTTTTGGAATAATAATATACATGGGAAGTCTAATACAATAGAGGAGACTCTTCCAGATGGGACCAAGCATGTTACTAGCGAGTCAAGTGGCGGTGGTATACTTGTTGAAACTTCCAAGATATCAATTGATCCTATTACTGGTAAGAAATCCGTAAATGCTGGAGTACAAGTAAATATTCCAATAGACATTTCTATCCCTACTCCTTGGGGAAAAATAGGTTGGTCTAACAAATCTAGCATCTCAGTAGATTCAAGTGGCCTTTCTTCTTTGAAAGCTACCCAAGATCAAAAAGCCTCTTTCACAGATAAACAAGGGAATACGTCTGATATTCATAGAAATATTACTATCAGCAAAGACCCATCTGTTACTCTCGGAGCAGGAACTAAATCGTCAGATGGGAATTTGAATGTATCTGATTTTGGTTTTGATAAAAATGGTTGGACCGGAACTGGTACAACAGGTAAAAGTAAAGGTAGAATGACAGATAAATTGGTTAAATCTATTAGCTCAAAAACTTGGAAAGAATTGTTTGAATATGCTAAAGTACCTGCTAAGGTGCTTGGAGCTGTAGCTCTTACAGCACTTATGGCTTATCTAATAGCAAATGATGCAACTATTATAGGTATCCTAGACGATGCCTTAATCGGTCCAGTTGGAGCGGCACTTTCTAAACTATTACTTCAACTAGGAGAGGCATTTGGTAAAAATCCAAGATTTGCATCTGCTATGAGCTGTAGCTTAGCATAAGGAGGGAACTATGAAAAAAATACTCACTTTTTTACTATTAGGAGGATGTATCCTCAGTTTGCAAGGATGTATTAATTTTAGTGATAGTGAAGGAAATAGTCCAACTAAAGTTGAACGTATTACTGAAGGTGATGAAGACTTCAATGAAGATGATTACATTACAGGATACTATCCAACACTTGCAGAAGCCATCAAACATAATACTTTAGCAGATGGAAAACCTATTGATTTTGAGTTGGTGAAAACCATAAAAATAATTGAAGATGAAGAAAGCTGTATTTTTTATGGAACATTATTTCAAGCTGATGATAGCGGTGAATTTTTTGCAGTCATGAGATTTAGAACAAAAGATAAAGATGGAAAAAAAGAATATTCTAATCCTCTGTCTTACGGACCATTGCCAACCGAATTCATAGACAGTAAATTGCATAAAAATGATAGTGTTATAGAAGAACAAAATATGTTCCTAAATCTTTATAGTAGTACCTATGCCACAAAAACACTAAAAAATCATCCTAATTTTGTATGGTCTCTATCTGCAAAAAAAGAGGTACAAAAAATTAAAGTAAATAATCAAAAGCCAACGGAAGTAATTCCCTTTAAAGTAGAAAAAGTCCAGCTATATTTTTACTACTTCGATGATTTAAAAAATAACACTAAGGATGATGAATTTGTTATAACAATTCAGTAGCTAGAGTGAAAAAACAGTTTAAGTATCTTATCTCAGATACTTAAACTGTTTTCTACCTTTATCACTTATAGATTTAGATGGGAAATTCCCTTCACTTAGATACATTGGAAAAGGTATCGGTGATGCTTTCAATAGTGCTGGGGACTGGTTAGGTAATAATGTATTTGGTACAAGCAATACAGTGGAGATCTCTGCTCCAGATCTGCCAGATATGGATGGAGGGATAGTTTACTCTGAATCATCTAGTTCTAAAACTGAAACAAATGGTGGCGGTATTTTTGTACTCAACAGTACCAATGAAAACGTCGATGGAATATCAATAAATTTACCTTCTTTAGACACTCCTTTGGGAAAATTTGGTTTTGATGGAACAAGTTTAGGAATAAGTTGGGGCGATGCATATCTGTTGATGCCTCTGCATCTGTTGAAGCATTCTCTCATGGAGTGAATGCTGATGCACGTCTTACTATAGGAAACAAAGATATTGTAGGTATTAGCGCTGGTGTCCATAACGAAAATAGTAAATACGGTCTTGGTACCGATATTGGATTATTTGGTGATACAAAATTATTTGGATTTGGTTCAACAACTGATGAAAATGGCATTACCACTACTAAATAAAATAGGTGTAAGATTACCTACATGGGCAGTTGCTCTGATTGCTGCTAGAATCGTTCTTTCACCAGCAATATTAGCAGCTCTAGGGGCAGCAAGCTTACTTTTTCTAATTTTTGGAAATGCAAGTTCTGTTAATGCCAGTAATTGTTTAAATTAAAATAGTTCGTCATTTTCATTTAAAAAATTTGATAGAAAGTGGGAATAACCATAAAAAAATTAGTTAGTAAATATAATACGAATACTTTTCTTATGCTCATTTTTACCAGTCCCATTTTTATTATATTTATATAATAAAAACGGGAACTCGTATAACCTAGTTTTCTTCAGCCTATTTCTATTTATTCTAGTTTTAGTTTTCTTAAAAAAGAAAACTGATAAAAAAATATACGATATTTTACTAGAGCAGTGTGATCCAAAATCATACAAAGAATTTCAAATATTATTAGGCGATAAGAAGAAAAATATTATCTTTTTTAAACAAGAAGAAGCTGTTGCTTGTTACTATCTAGGTGATTTCAAACAGTCAATAACGTTGTTTAAATATATACTACCCAAGTACAAAACTGCAAAACAAAAGATACTTGCTTATTATTGGCAGGGGCTTTGTTACACTTTTCTTGGTGAACAAGAGTTATCTAAACATTGCCAAATTAGGATAGAATCTATTTTGAAATCAGAAAAATTAAAAAAACAAGAACAAGTTGACGGACAATTCTTGTTGAATAAATTGTCTTTGTTTAATAATATTATTTTAGACAAACTTGATAAACATACTGCTCTTGAAAATTTAACTGCTATGAATGAATTATCTAAAATAGAAAAAAATTATCTTTTGGGTGTTAATGAATGGAATAAACAAACTTTTACAAGTACAAATGAATATTTTCATAGAATAGAGCATAAAAACGAAGATCTATTCTATGTGAGAGATGCTAAAAATAAACTAAACTTACATTAGCCAGTTTGAGTTCTTTAGCTGGAATACTCTATTGTCTACTTAAAAATGGTTTCTCTTTTAATTTTTTGGTTTTGTATTGCTTCGAAAATATTTCTAGGCAATAACAAAATAAAAAGAACTATTGAAACAAATTAGGTATGTTTTGGATTTAACGACGCCCTGTAACAATCTATTAGAGCGTAAAGTGAATGAAGATAAAGAACAGTATTTATACTTGTTGACAAAGAACGAATAAGAGCCCTTATTGTTACAGAGTCTAGGTAATCCATTAAGGCAACTAATTTCCATAATGACTTTTATCAACTTTTCAAAAAAGAAAAAATATAAGCACTCCTCACCTTTCAAAGTCAAAAATTACTATTTTAGGTAATTTTTGACTTTTTCTTTTTAAATCAAAATTTTATTCTATCTTTATGTTATCCTTAATATAAAAGATTGAAATACATAGCTTCATTCATCGATAAATCAACGGACCGCATGGTTTAGTCGCTGGAACAACGGATTCTGGTAAATCGGAGATCGTACAGAGTTATATTTTGAGTTTAGCCGTGAATTTCCATCCGTATGATGTGGCTTTCCTACTAATTGACTACAAAGGTGGAGGGATGGCGAACTTGTTCCGTAATCTCCCTCACTTATTAGGGAGTATTGCCAACCTAGATGGCGCTCAAAGTATGCGGGCCTTGATTTCCATCAATGCCGAGCTAAAACGCCGTCAGCGCCTTTTCTCGGAGAATAACGTGAATCATATCAATCAGTATCAAAAATTATATAAAAATGGCGATGTAGAAGAGCCGATGCCTCACCTCTTCTTAATTTCAGATGAGTTTGCGGAATTGAAATCAGAACAGCCTGAGTTTATGAAGGAACTGGTTTCTACTGCTCATATTGGGCGTTCATTGGGGATTCACTTGATTCTTGCGACGCAAAAACCAAGTGGTGTGGTCAATGACCAAATCTGGAGTAACTCGAAATTCAAACTTGCGTTGAAAGTGGCAGATAAAGCCGATTCGATGGAAATGTTGAAAACGCCAGGTGCGGCAGAAATCACCCAAGCTGGTCGTGCCTACTTACAAGTTGGGAATAATGAGATTTATGAATTGTTCCAAAGCGCATGGAGTGGAGCGGATTATCAGCCTGAGAAGGATGACCAACAGATTGAGGATCATACGATTTACTTTTAATACAAGAAACTTATAGATCTTGATAGTGGCTTATAAAAAGGAGAAACGAATGCTTAAAAATAGGAAAATTGATTGTATTCTATTATTTTTACTAACAATTTTGCTCGCATCTTGTCAAAAAACTGATTTGAGTACTGTTACTACATATAGTATTCAAAATATTGAAAATACTTTAACTGAACAACAAAATGATGCAGTAAACAATGGATTTAAAGTAGGAAAATATATAGTATTATTGTCTGAAAATAACAAGAAATCTGAACAAGATATTGCTACTTTTATAGAAAATGACTTTTTTGAAAAAGCATTATTGAAAGCTGAAGCTAGAATTGATCCAAATAAAAAAATTAATATATTAACTTATTCTATGCACTACTCACCTGAGGAAGAACGTTACACATTGGGTGTATTCTTTATTAACTCCTCAAAAGATAATATCAATAGCATAAAAATGTTAGTAAAACCTAAGTTTAAGAACATTAAAGAAAGTGAATTTATAAATGTCCATTTTGAAGGTGATGATTTTCCCAATCTTCCCATAAATGGAGTTTCACCTAGAACTATTTCTGCCAGTGCTCCTATAGAGTATCTTGATAAACTAAAAGAAAATACTGGTTCTGATATTACATTTGAAATTAAAGACCTAGAAATAAATGGAGAGAAGCTAGGCAATGAAAATTGAATGATCAAAGTATCTAAGTAGAAAAAATCCCTATGATGGATTAGTACTAGACAGAAACAATAGTAATGACGGTCAAGAACACGAAATCCATTCCTTTGAAGACTATCAAAAATATAGTAGATATACCAATAAAGATGATTAATTTTGAAAAAACTTATTTAAAATACTAAAGAATGGATAGATTTAAAAATAAAAGCAGGTGCTCTTGCCTTACTATTAGCCTTTTTGGTTGCAGATGACTTTACAAGCATAGGTGCTGTTGTTGATTTTGCAATTGTTCCTGTTCTGACAGCTCTCATGCTCCTTTTAAAGACGCTTTTCCAGAAGATCTGTCAAATCTTAACTGTTCAATTACAACAAAGATGAGGAAATAAAAAAAATGAAGAAAAAACGCTTCAGCCATTACCAAAACCTATTACTAGTACCTCTGAAACTGTAACACATAACTATAGGGAATTGAAATTGAGTCAACTAAAGAATTAAATATCATTTTAAAAGAAGTTCATTCTCAGGGATAAGTAGAAGCAGGAGGCTTGGCTACTGCTGGATCAGCGGCATTATTAGCTCTGATTGTTTTCTTAAATGGAGAAGAAGTATCAGCAGAGGAGGTAACATGTTTAAATTAGAACCAATCTATGAGGAAAAATTGAAAACATACAAAAAAGAGCAACAGAAACGGCTGTTACTACACCTGCCATTAATAATGTTACTTTTTCTAACTATTATGCCCTTTTTTAGAAAAGGAATTATAAATGGGTATGCACTATTGTTAATGATTATCCTTTTTTTCTTTTTAAAGAAAAAGAACTACATTACCTATTCTTCCATAGAAGAGTATAAACAATATTTTAGCTTAAATGCTATTTTACTAAATGACTGTGATGCAGTACTTTGGCTATATTATTTAACAAAGATGAAATTTGATAAACGGAAAAGAGTTTCCATCCAAATCGAATACATCAACGCATTATTATTAACAGGTGAATTTGAGAAAGCATCCAAAAAGCTATCCTCAATAAATCCAAATAAAATATATTCTATTTCAGACTTTGTTAATTACTATATCGTTAAAAATAACCTTAGCTTTTATTTACAAGATATGAATGGATTGCAACAAATAAAAAATGAACTTAGAAATTTAAATTATAAAAGAAAAAGTATTTCATGTAAAATTTTAACGTTAAAAGAATCAAATCAAGCCTATATTGAGTGTTTAGAAGGAGATTTAGATTATAAATTATACATGGGACATAGAAAAATGAGTGCCTCTTCTAATATATCCAAAGTAAACGTTGCATATGTTGCGTATTTAGCATCTAATAACGATCTTGAATATCACAAAAAATGCAGAAATTTTATAGTAAAATATGGTGGAACATGTTTTTTTAAAGAAGTTGTGGAGAGTGATGAGAAAAAATGAAAAAATTTTATTTTCACGACCTAATAAAATATTTTATTCTACTATGTATTTTTTTGACTGGATATTTTATTTTTACTAACGTAACAAAAAAAAGTGTTGATGATACTGTTGTAACAAAATATCCTGTTAAACTTTCAAATAGTATCGCAAAAATTGAATATAGTGACAGTATGGATGCATTCTATAGAATAAAGAATGACTTTGTTTTTCAATCATACAAAGATAAAAATCAGAAAAAATTATTATTTGAAACAAAATCTGACAACTATTTTGACTATAACGCACAGAAAAAGATGGAAAAAGACTTTGGTCTTGAACAAATAATCAAAATAAATGTTGTAGGAAATGAAAACAAAAAGCTTACGCGTCAGCCTTCTTACGGGGTGAGTATTAACCCAGAAGTAAAAATGCTCCACGTAAATGGAAAAAAAGTAGATAAAGTTTTTGATTATGAGTACAAAGGAAATATGTTTTATATCTGGTATTTCAAAGACTTAGAAATTAATTTAGAAAACATCAACACAGAAGATGATTGGGATAATATATTAGTAAAGTTTTCTTGAATTTGGAACTTGCTTGATATCAATGGTAAATTAGGAGCTGCTGCTATGACAATACTTGCTTCGTTAATACCATAATTTTTCCCGAAACAAATGCTTCAGAATACTTAAAATAAAGGAGAATACGATGAAAAAATTTAACCTAAAAATATTTTCTAGCATTTTTTTCCTTACTCTTATTTCCGTTTTTTTCTTCTCTTCAGAAAAAAAACGAAAATAATAAAGGTCTAATGGTAATAATCATTCATATGAAAAAAGAAAGGTGCGGAAAACCATGAAATTTAATTGGACAATCAATTTAAGTGAGAATTCTGAATATAGTTTTGTTTTGATTTCATTAGAAAGTAAACAACATGGAGATAGATTCCGAAAAATATTTATTAAGCGACTTGGAGCCAAAGTTAATTCTAAAGTAGTACCTATTCCAAGTTTAGATTTTGGCTGGGGGTTATAACTCATGATAAATAAATTAAAAAATAAGTGGTGGTTATTCACTATTTTATCAGGTATCTGTATGTACATTGATCCGTACTTTGGTTTTTTTTCTATTTTTATGATAGTTATTCTGTTTTTTGATATAGTATTTTTTGCGGTTATGAAGGGTCATTTTAATATCTTTTCAAAAAAAATAACAGATAGTAACAAGCATATTGTTATAATTAAAAAAGTATTTAATAAAGAAGTACTTTCTTTTAAACTCGGAAAATTATTCACTACTGTTTTTACAGTTCTTTCGATAGTGATCATTTTCATACAAAATATAGAAGCAAAAGAGATACTAACTCCATATTATTTTTCAGCTATAAAAAACAGCTTTGCTTTACAAGTCATTTGTATAATTCTCGCTCTAACTTCAATAATATTCTCTTTTATTCTATTTTGGTTTTATGTAGATTCCTATAAGCAAAAATTAAATCAATTGGAGTAACGAAATGAGACAAAAATTATTAAGCCTATTAACTTTTTTTATATTTATAGTTACATTATTAATCAATGATAGTATTAAATATTACGGATTACTCAGCTTATTTTTATTTCTTCCCTACTTTATTCATACTGTAAATCTAGCTATACGCAAGAGATTAGCAACTAGCGATAGTTATTTAGGACAAGAAGCTCAACGACAACTGAGATTTTTTAAGAGTAAAATCTATAGAATGTTTGTATTAGTTCCAACTATTCTTCTTGGACTAGTATTATTCGTGGTATATATTTTTTTAGTAATTGTTTCAAGTAACTCATTTGAACTACAAAATCTAAGTTTATTATCAATAAGTGGTGCACTTCTGATAGGATTTTTATGGCAATTTTATGTCCAGTTGATGTCATAAATCATGTAACATATCGTATGCATCACCTGATAAAAGGCCAAGATACCAGGAATCTATTTCGCTTGACATCAAACATTACAGCCTTTCAATACCTCAATCTATCACAGTAGCGGTGGCGGTTGGTGAATATAGATTATCATAGAAAATTAGCGTTGGGATAATAGCTAGAGTAACATCTTGATTATTGCCCCGCTTTTTTTATTTTAGGCTACACAAAAAGCAACGCCGAAAATAATCCCTTTGTTACAATAATCGACTAGTAGGTCTTATCTGCACATTTTTTATTCTTTCTTTACGTCAATCACTCATTTTTTTCAAAATCCTTTCCTCTTCTCTATCCATTTATGCTACAATTAGACAGAAATAAGTAAGGGATATACATTTAATAAATAACAGTCATCTCGTTTCTATTGATCAGAATAAACATATTCTCGCTCATTGAAAAATAAAAACAAAAGGTAGGAAAAAAAAGTGGTTGTAGAAAAAGGTAGTTTTTTAGCAACAATGATTAAGATTCATGGAGTAGTTCAATTATGTAGTACGCTAGTTTTAGCATTTCTTGCACTAACTAGACATACAAGTTTTATTTATTATAATTGGAGATTGGTTCAATGGCCGAACTATTTAGCAGTCTTATTGATTCAAGCGGCGATTGCAGTCCTACTTTTGATGAGTTTAAACAATAACGTAAAACGTCGGAAAGCTTGGTTTGCTTGGATAAGTACCTTCTTTTTAGGATTTATCACGATCTCAACAATCCAACAGATCAGTATCCATTCCAATTTAACGATTTATAGCTTGCCAACGTTGATTAGCGGTTTGATTTTAGTCATCGCAACACATCGTTATGTGAAAAAAAGAAAAACATACGGCTCTTGGCTTTAATATTAAATTTTTAATAGTTAGGAATAAAAAAATGAGCATTATCAAGCGAAAAACTGGTGTCTTAGGTGGCTCCTCAAAAATTAATATCGTTATTAATGACAGTACCATTCAAAAATTGAAACACAATGAAGAATACACACTAACAATCAAAGAACCTACTACTATTCAAGTCAAACAATTTGGTTTTGGCAGTAAAAAAGTCGTGATCAAGGAGTCCGATTATGTTGAAATAACAATTAATCCGCTGATTATGATTTTGTATCCATTAGCTATCCTGTTAGCAATCTTGGGTCCTTTACTTTGGTTAAATGCCGCTGGGGTTTTGTTATGTGTGTTTACACTCCTCTATTCATCTAAAAACTGGTTTAAATTAATAATACGATAGCGTAAAAAGAAGCCACACTCTTAACAAATGAGTCGGCTTCTTTTTACTATCTTTTACATTTACAAATCATACTCCCGTTCATGCTTCAATAACCATTTCTTCCGCTCTACCCCCCCGCCATAACCACCTAGACTGCCATCTATTTGAATCACTCGATGACAGGGAATAATGATTGCTAACTGATTCGCACCATTTGCATTCCCTACAGCTCGCATTCCTTTTGGATTACCGATTGCAGCAGCCAATTCCTTATACGAAGAAGTTTCACCTCGATCAATCTCTGTCAACGCTTGCCACACACTCTTTTGAAAATCAGATCCTAAACACAGATAGGGTGTTTGAAACGCATCTAGCTTCTTCTCAAAGTATAAATTCAATTCTTCTTTGATTTGTTCGTTGATCCTAGTTTTTCCTGGAACGATCGAAACATTCATTCGATTCCGCAATCGTTCAATTTCTCTCTCCAAACCACGGCGGTCAACAAATTCCAATAAATATAAATAGTGATCATCCGCAATACTCATCATGGGTCCTAAGATCGTGTCGATCCAATCTGCAGATAAAATTTTGATTTCTTTCGATTGTTTTGGATTTCTACCCATGATTTTTGAAAAGGCATCATAAAACCCACTGGGTGAATCATACCCCACGTCTAACTGTGTATCAATACGCTTCTCACCATTCTTGATCGATTTCAAAGCCATCCCCATCCTTCTTGAGCGTGCGTATTGAACAAATGTCATACCATACACTTTTTTAAATTGTCTTCTAGCAGTCATTGAATGAATCCCCAATTCAGCGAAATCCTGATCTTTCCAACGTTTTTCTGGATTCTCTTCGACTAATTCCACCATTTGCTGCACTAACGGTGGGATTTCTCTTGGATAAGATAGTGGTTTACAGCGTTTGCAGGGACGATAGCCTGATAGAAGTGCTTCTTCAGCGGTTTCGTAGAATGTACAATTTTCATACTTAGGTTTTCTTGCAGGACATGTTGCGTGGCAAAAAACACCAGTAGAGCTGATCCCAACAAAGAAAATACCGTCATATGTTGAGTCTTTTGCCAGCAAAGCTTGGTAGTAGTGCTTTTTTTCTTTTTCGCTGATCATTGGGCATTCTCCTTTCTACTTGATTCTAAATAATTCAATACGTTCTTGCTCTTCATATTCCGCTAACTCAGCCAGTAATGACGTGTAAAATGTAGTTAGTTCATTCTTCTCGCTATCATTATAATGCAAGTAGATGGATGGGCCAAAACTAATTCTGGAAACACCACTATTCAAGTAATCAGCAATTGAATCTTCTTTAACATCTAACATGATATTAACTGGTAAGGTTGTTTGTTTTGTAATGGTTTTAATATGTTCTTTGTTTTTTAATCCTGGTATAAAAATACCATCGATTCCTGTTTTTTCATACGCGTTGATTCGCATGATTGTTTGATGTAAAAGTGCTTCATTTTGATTATTTTTAGCACTATCGCCCATAAAATACATATCCGTTCTAACATTGATAAATAGTTCTCTGTTGATCTCTGTTAGTTTTTGTTTGATACATCGTAATCGCTTGCTTTGTTCTTCTATAGAGTATAGTCTATCCGTATTTGACTTTTTATCTTCGATATTGATTCCAATTGCGCCACTATTGACGATTTTTTCAATAGTTGAAGCTAATGCTGGCAAATTTGACGCATAGCCTGATTCGATATCAACAGTGATAAAATTAGTTGGGGTATTTATTTTTTCGACAACGTACATAATTTCTTCAAAAGGCATTTTTTCACCATCTTGATAGCCATAAAAATCGGACATCGCATAACTGCCTGTTGGAATAAGCTTTATCTTGTTCTTGATCAATTCATTCGCGCTTGCCTCATTCCAAATATTCAATAAAACAAGTGGTTTGTCTTTTTGGTGTGCCACTTTAAATTCTTCTACTTTACTTCCTACCATTTTTCATCGATCCCTTCATTTTCTATCTGTATTTTACAGCTGATTTAAGGTTATTTCTTTCGAAAAATGAACACCAATTTTTTATTTGACAATTTTAGGAAATAAAAGAAAGCCTCTAGAGATGTCATTGATTCTTTCAGTCTCCGGGGGCTTTTGTATATGTATTATCTACTCTAACAGAGCCAGTCGTAGTCCTTCAATTCTTAAAGCTTTAGCTTCTATTGATTGATGAGATCGAAGCGTAGCGTAGTGATTCACAATAAATAACCCGCTCTTTGGGGAAGAGCGGGAAAAGGAGTTAAAAAATGAAAAAGTGTTTTGTTAGGGTTGTTTGTTTGGTATGAATTCATAATAACCTCAAAGTATGAATTTTTTGTGTTGAAAAATCGGATTATTTATTACAATTGTTTGTTTAATATAAATCCACCACTATTTACATTTCGTTTTATCGATTATTTTTGCATAAAATTGTTATAAAAAAAGTGGCTCTTTTTTTTATGTTCAACTAACCTCAAAGAAGATAGTTTATTTAATGAAATTTTACACGTTAATTTAATTACCTTTTGTCTCTCTTTTCAATTCATTCCCTCTCATTTCCTTTTAAACATATTTTAATATAAAAATTAACTTGTATCGTTATTTAATCCACGTTTATCAAAAAATTAGAATTGTATAGAAAAACATGATAAATAACTTACGTAATCATAATGTATAATGACATTAATAAAAATATAAATAGCTTAAGGTTTTATATTTTTACTATATAAAAAATATTATTTTAAAAAAAAGGAAGGTTCGTGTGTTCAATGAATGATTCATGGAAAAAAGGTTCGTTTAAATTTTTATTATATTCAAGCACGTTTCTAATGGTAGCAGGCAGTGCTCCTTTGCAGACATTAGCCACTACTATAGACCAGGTATCCAAAACAGCTCAACCAAGTAAACAGAAAGATTATATTAGCGTATTGAAGGAATATACGGATGCTAAAGATGCATATCTGACAACTAAAGCAGATTATGATGCTGCATTAGCAGAATACAATACATTTAAAAGTGAGGCTGATAAAACGTATGAAACGGCTAATCAGCTTAAAGCAGCTTTAGATGGATTGAAACCAGACTACCAAAAACAATTATCAGATTTTGAAGTAGCGACTAAGGCGTATGAAGCACATAGAGTTACATATGAAACAAATAAGTCTAGCTACGAAGCACATATTGATACTTACAACGAAGCTAAAGCAAATTATGAAAGTGAACGGCTTCTTTATCAAGCCTCACAAGATACTTTTATTACCATGCAAAGTGATTACTTGAACGCTAAAAGTGATTACGAACTATTAAACAATGATGCTGAAGCAAAACGAGTAGCTTACGAAACTGTACGTACTGCATATGAAACGAAACTTGAAGCATATAACGCCGCTGTACTAGCCTATGAAAAAATTCAAACTGATTATAACAATGCTAAACTGGCTTATGATGGTCAAGTGATAGACTATAACGCACAAAAGCTTTCTTATGAAAATTTACTTAATACGTATACTACTAAACAAGTGGCTTATGATGCTAAAGCACTAGAATTTAATAACGCAACTATAGCTTTCGGTACCCTAAAAACAGATCTTGAAGCTGAAAAGGTCAAATACGACGCAGTAAAATCCAATTACGATAAAGCTTTGGCTGATTATAATGTATTACTTACTAACTATAATAATACCAAAGAAAACTACTTGACTGAAAAAACTAGCTATGAAGAACGTTTAGCCAAATTAACAACTTCAATCAGTAATTATGAGATCCAACTTGCTGAATATGATAAGATCAAAACTGATTATAATACTATAAAACAAGCCTATGAAGCGGCTCAAATTGCTTACAACGATAGCTCAGATCAATTAGTCCTATTGACAAATCAATATGATACCGAGCGCTCAACGTACGAAACTGAAAAAGCAGCGTATGATCAAAAAACGAAAACATATGAAACGGCTAAAACAGCCTATGATCAACAAAAAGCAGCGTACGATACTCAACTTACTGCTTATGAAACCGAACTAAATTCATATAACGAAAAGCGAACAGCTGCAGAAAAAATTCTTGCACAATATGAAGAAGGAACCGTAGAATATGCGACAGCATTAGCAGCGTATAATGAAAATAATGATCGTTATAATGAAGTGAATAAAGACTATCAAAAAGTAAAAGAACAAGCTGATTTACTAAATACTCAATTTAATGAAACCCAAACAGCTTACGAAACAGCATCTAACGAGTTTCAACAAATCTCAACTTCATATCAATCGATCAAGCAACAATATGATGCTCTTGTTATCAAAAAAGACCAAGCACAAGCTGACTATAAAAAATTAGAACAAGACTATGAAGCGATTAATATTCGTTATAACGAAGTAATGAATGTCTATACTGAAACGAAAACCGCTTATACCACAGCTCTTACAGAATCTGATGCAGTAAAAGCTCAATATGATCAACTAAGACAATCATATGACACTGCATTAGCAGAGTTTACGAGTGGTTCAAATGCGTTTACTCTTATTGATGAGCAATATACCTTAGCAAACCAAGCATATGAACTTGCTGACAAAAAATATCAAGAAGCCCTTGCTGAACATGATCGTCTTTTCTCAGAACAATTAATGCTGAAAGAGGAATTATTAGCGCTAAAAACTGAATTCTCACAAGTACAAACAAATTTTGACAATTTAGGACAATTATTGCTAACAGCCCAAGGCAACTACACAAATTTAGAAGAACAATATACTCAAACAAGAGATGTTTACCTTGATTTAAAAAATCAACTCGTTACGATAGCAGGCGAACGTTCTGCAGCTGAAATTCTTCATATTGAAGCCGTAGATGCTATTAGAGATGCTACAGAAACATTTGAACTTCGCAAACAACAATATGCTGATTTAGCGGCTTCCCATGTGGAGCTTGAAAAAAAATATCAAGCAACTCTACTACTTTATACGGATGCTTCTACAAAATTAAAAGCACTTGAAACTGAGCAAATTACTCACAAAAACGATTACGATGCTGTTTTAGCTGAGTATCTAGGGTTAAAAAATTCATTTACAACACTTGAATCAGAGTACACTAAAGTGGATGAAGCCTACACTAAAGCAAATGATGCTTTTACTGAGGCTAACACTAAATACACAACGGCATCAGACAAACTAAAAACACTTACTGAAAATTATGATGCTACACTTATATTATTTAATAACCTACAGACTAAATTTGATCTTGCATCAGAAGATTTCAAGACAGCCGCAAAACCTTACGATGACGCACTGGCAGCCTATAACAAGGCACTACTTGCTCAAGCGAATATTAATGCTGCTATCGATACTATGAATCAGACCATTGACGATTTTCCAGTTGATAAAATTACTCAAGATAATCTTGCTAACATTTCAACTGATGTAGCTGCTTGGAAAGAAAAATACGATGCTGCTAAACAAGCTTTAACAGATGCCTTATCTAATTCATGGCCAGTCATTGAAGAATATCAAGCTCAAAATGACCTGTATAATGCTAGTTCTATAGCACCAACGAACATTTTAACGTCTGTTTTTAATCCTGGAGACTTTAAAAGTAAACTGACTCAATATATTGTTGATGCAGAGACAGCTATGCAAAATAATGTAGATAATTCAGAAACTTATCAAACTTACTATCAAGCCTATTCTGATTACCAATTAGCTTTTGATGAGTACACAAAGGGCTGGTCAATCAATAATGTTGGTGATCCTAATAATGATTTTGAAAATATTTGGCGACCTACAATCAATTCCCTTTTCACATTAGATTTTACATCAATTGGTTATAGTGATGACGATCTGAGAGCAATTACAACAAGAGAAGATTGGAAATTATTTATTGCAGCCTATGAAAAAATTGGACTTGAAAAAATTGAGGAAGCTTCACAATATTCAGATTATCTGGCAGGTGTAGCAGCGAAGTGGGCAGAAGCAAAAGTCAAATTAGCTGATGAAATAAATGCTTTTAATGCAAAAACTGGAAGTAATGTAGAAGTTGATTTCGATTATAATGTTGACTATATTACAAGTACTGCAAAAGCAATGGTTACAGGATTAAAAACAACACATATGTACAATCTAGAAATGTTGAACAGTTTCCCTCTTAGAAGTGGGGATGACGCCTATACTTGGTTAAGAGGAATAAGATTTTCTAACGCTCAAGCATATAGAGGGAGTATAAGTGGACAAGAAGAGGAAGATATAATCACGCCACTTCCACCTTTTGTTCCAGCAATGATCCAACCAAGTTTAGGACCATTAGAAATCTATAAAATAGCTGATCCGGTAATCCCTACAGTACCAGCAATGCCAGACGCTCCACTACCAGCTGATCCTGCTCTTAACAAACCGGAACAAGTAGAACCTGTAGTAAAACCTGTTAATAATACTATTAAACCATCTGCCGTTTCAGCAAAAACATTAGATCCACTTGTTGAAATCACATTACCAGCACTAACTCAAGATGTTGCATCAAATCCTACTGATCCAGTTGATGGACTGGGTGATCCATTAGATGTATCCGATATAGTATTAGACAGTGAACAAGTTGTAGAGAGTACGAAACCGAGCGCACCTATAGAATTAAATGACTTGGAAGATGTCACTGGTGCCGATCCATTAGAAAAACCAAAAGAATTAGAACAAATACCTGACGTCCAAGCACCAAATATTCCAGAGATAATAGCACCTGATTTAATTGATCCTACAACGCCGACAGTGGAAAAAACAGTTGATCTTACTGCACCGACAGATCCTGCTGCATTAGAAGCACCTGTAGCCAGCGCTAAAGCTCAAGCACCTACCGCTTTAGTCGATCCTAAGAAAAAAGCTGAAGAAAAAACAAAGACTGGCGTTTTAACAACTACTAAAACAGGGCTTGTTGCACGCCCTTCAAGCTCTAAGCTACCAAATACTCGTTCTGAAAGAAAGCTTCCTAATACAGGATCAGAAACTTCTCTATTAGGCCAAGGAATGGGTTCATTTATGGCTGGAGCAGCTGGAACACTTCTTTTCTGGAGAAGAAAAAAAGGAAAACACCACAAGTAAATAGCGAACTATCTAACTAACAAAAAGCACCAAACCGTGATCATTCAACTTTGTATTGATTACGGCTTGGTGCTTTTTTATTTACTATCTAACTATTTCGAATCATTTTAGTTTTTGCGATAAAAAAATAACCCACTCTTTGGGGAAGAGTGGGTAAAGGAGTTAAAAAATGAAAAAGTGTTTTGTTAGGGTTGTTTGTTTGGTATGAATATATAATAACCAGAAAATGTGACTTTTTTGTGTTGAAAAATTGGCTTCTTTATTACAATTGTTTGGTGAAACTCTGAACTTCTTTTCGTTTTCTATAAGTTCTCCACTAGTTGGTTGTTCTTAATAATGCTTGCGTGGTACATCGGAAAGACCCTCCAAATATTCTTGAGATTTCATAGTCTAACGTTTCAACTTTCATACCCTGTTTTTCTAAATCTGCTATTAGTTTTGTAAAGGATTGGTCCGTAATATAGACCGATTCATTGAGTGGCAAACCATTTGTCATCAGTACAGATGCTTCTTTCAAGGACACATTGATCTTATCCCAAGCATTTAGTTCTTGAGGCAAACCATCTAAAAATGCTTCCTCACAATAAATCATCAAGCCTTCTTTCACCATACTAAGCGCACAGTCCAAATGTAAAATCTCAGGATGCAAACGGACCGGTACAATAGTGTAATCCCAATGCGCTAAAAATGATTTCAGCCAATTGATCCCATTTAAATTACTGGCTAAACCAGAGTAGCCGACAAATATTGTTTTACCGTAAACTAAAACATCCCCACCTTCTAAAAAGGGACCTGTCTCACTTTCTATTCCTTGCGAAATATCTGGTTGTGGTACAGCTGCATAAATCGCCTCTGGATGGTTAGACTCTTCAAGTAAAATAGCTCGAATGGGTAAACCTTCCAAGCGCCGATGCGTAAATCTCAAATTTCCTTCAATAATAAAATGCCCGATTGTAAAGAAAGGATCTCTTGAAAAAAAATTGGCATAACCATGTCCGCTCTTTTTACCTAGTTCTTTTTCGTGTTTTGTTAACATCCTTGGTCGAATCACTTCCACACCATACGATGTCAACAATTGAGACATTTGCTCTTTTTCATTTTCCCATTTTAGTTGCATCTCTGGATATAAATCGGCTATATCACCGACTTTATTTCTGAAAAGATCTAAATTTTTTTCGGATAAAAAACTTGTGTCTAACTCATTCTCCTTTTCAGGTAAACAAAATTGGGATTGCGCTAAAACCACTCTTTTTAACGGAGCGAATTCACTCTCTACAAAATTAGTTTTCATTAATCGTCACTCCATCTATCATTCCTTTTTCATTATTATAACAAGATCCTGCAAATTTATATAGAACTGCCCCTCACTACACGTATTCTCTTTAGGTAGATCAATTAAAGAACCCACGCCCCCATGTCGTATCCGTTCGGCTGTCGTCTGGTCCTACTGCAACATAACGCCGTACACCGCCATGACTAATATAACTGATCCAAACATAACCGTTACTATGAATATAGTGATCATAGTGAATCATCATACCAGGTAAATAATAGTCAAGTGCTGGGCTAGCCACATCATCTGGATTGGTATCTTGGCTGACCGCTAGTTCTCTATCTGGATAAAATTGACCTGACATTGGAATCAAACCAGATTGTTGTTCTTGTGGTGCAGGTTTGGGTTTGGTTGGAGTTGGACTTGGAGGGAATTGATTGTTTTCATTTTTTCCATAACGATAAATCGTAATTGCAGGACACCCATTTAACGCCCAAATCGTATCATGATTATTAACTGTGATACCATTATAACCGTAATTACAGTGAATGATACTATCTTGATCATCTATGAAAATCCCTGTATGGCCAGCAGCTCCTCCTGAGGCTCCTCGATTTCCCCAAATAAAAATATCTCCTCTTTTAGCTGGATAATTGCCCGCTCCATCTGCTTGTACCTGATTCCATCCAGCATTTTCCAAATGGGCGAACAATGTATCTGTATTGCCCATCTTATCTGTGTTTAAAAAACCACCATTGATCAAAGCGAAATAAACCGCACTGGAACAATCATAACTGTTAGGTCCTAGACGAGCAGCCATGCTGTAAGTTACTTTCCCTTTCCTATCTGACATCCATTTAATCATTTTTTCTATATTTTCCATTTTTTCTCCTTTTTACTTACTGTTGAGAAAAAAGCCTCGGCCTATTTTCTGAAGCTCTTCCACTCGTGTGTGTTTAAAAAACAAAGTGGTAAAGACTAGCGTAGGTTGCTCTTTCTCAGCATTATTTTGTCTTTAGATGACCTTTTATTATAAAATCGTTCTTGCAACTTCTTGTACTTTTTGAAGAAGTTCTTCATCTTCCATCCAATTGTCAGCTTGAATCCATTGGTAAATCAACTTCATTTTTTCGGGTACTTCTGGATCTTTTGTCACTTCTTGCTCTGCTTCCGTTAATTCATAGACAAGTGTATTGATAATATCTACATCAAGCTTCTTTTGCATTTGAAGAATATCTGTCAAAGGCGGATTCCATCGTTTACTTGCAGCTAATTGTGCTTTTCCTCCAACTAAATTTGACCAGTTTATTTCCTTTTTTACTCTTATTTCATCGATTACTTGCCAAAAATCTTCCACTGTTTTAATTATGCGCACCATTCTCACTCCCTTACTTTGCTTCTGTTTATATAGTTATTTTATTCCATACCTGTCTCTCCAAACTTTTGATTTACTGTCAAAAATCTCCCTAAATGTTTCACATGAAACAAAAACAACCTTACAGTAATTTTTTTCTGCAATTTTTGTGCGGTTAAAAATTATAGAAAAAAATTTCACTATAGATAGTGAATACGTCTTGTAATGTGGTAAAATTAATAGGTGTTACGAAAAATAATTTGTTTTACAAGGAGAATGGAAATGAAAAAGTTAAAAATGGGTATCGTTTGTTTTGTGATGGGGGCTATAGTTCTTAGTGGTTGTGGCAAAGCAGCGGATACTTCTGCAAGCAAAGATTCTAGTAGTCAAGTAGAAAGTTCTGAATCTTCTACTAAAGAAAGTACTAAGAAAAGCACAGAAAAAAGTACTGAACAGAGTACAGAAAAAAAATCTGGTAATTCAAGTACCTTTTCACTTATGATTGAAGGAGCTCAATCACAAATTCCAAGCTTAAAAGAACAATATGCAGGAATGTATTCTGATATTTCTATCACTGAAGGAGAAGACAGTACTATTGTTTATACTTATGTATTTGCAGAAGCACCAGAGGCAAATATTGATGCAGAAGCCTTAAAACCTACTTTAGTTAAAGGGCTAAAACCAGTTATGGATACCGCTAAGGTTGCTATTCCAGACATTAAAATCCAAGTGATTTTTCTTAACCCTGATCAATCAGAAGTAATCAATTTCCTTATCACGCAAGATGATACGGATAATGTTGACAGTGCTCAATAATATAAAATAAAAAATTTAACCGTTTGTAGAGTGGGATATTCCCACTCTATTTTTTTGCAATACCTTTTAATTCAAACGATTTTCTGTAAATAAAAAAAGCCAAACCTCTTGGTTTGACTTTTAACTATTACGATTTGAAATTTCTAATAAATTGTATCAAGAATCCTAAGCCAAAAAGAATATATACATTTTTCACAACAAATACTGCGATATAAAAACTCTGTGAAACATCTTCTTTAGCAATCGGATAGTTATCTACTGATTTCAAGAATAAATAAAAAGCAATTGCATATACAAAAACACATAAAGTAAATTTAATTAGTTTAACCTTCAATTTTATCATCTCAGCTTTCTATTTATAAGTAAAGCTCTTTTTAAAAGAAACTCCATAAGCCTTTTTCACTGTGCCTGTACCTTGTTTAGACCATTTGGTTGAATTCCAAGGCATTTTATGAACATCAAATTTCTTTGTTTTATACACTGTGTGAGCTGTCAACTTACAATTTTTCACCTTTTTATTTCCAATTTTAGAAGGAACTTTATATGAACCTGAAATTGCAATAGACGTAGAACCTGTAACGTTCCACCCCACACTAGCACTAATAACTTTATTAGAGGCTCCGAAAGAACCACTTAATGATGTTGAAATCGATTTAGTCTGGGTTATAGTCAACATAACACCTGGGGTCCACCACTACTTGTAGCAATGCTTCCACCAGTATAATCACTACCAGAACGAACATTGTTTACTTTATACTTCGTAATACCAGCTCTTGCCATTCTAACTTCGTCCACATAGTTAGGTATTACAAGAGTATCATCTTCTGCTAATGAAGGATCCACAACAACTAATTCTTCAACTGATGTAACAAGTCTTTTTTAAACTATGAAAATGTTATAAACTCTACTATTACGTTTATCATGTAATCGTCTACATCATAGTGTTTCTTTGCCCTCATGACTTAGAGCTCTCTCCACTTAATTTTTTTACATATAAAACTTGTAGCACTTTCATCCTCAATGTCATCGCTACTATACCAATAAAAATTCCCCTCTTTTTCAAAGAAGCTAGCTTCGAATATTTCTAATGTTGAATCTAAAATATTATTTATATGAAACTGACTAAGACCCTCTAAACAAAATTCAATCGTTGTCATAAATTCTGATTGTCTTTGAATAAATAGATTTACAACGGGATCCGTGTTCATTATCATAGAAAAATCTTCATCTACATAAGTACCACTTGTATATTTCAAATCTTTTATACAACTATCATGAAAATTATCTAGCGATTGCATTAATTCGTCTATATCAGATTGTGTTTCTAAAATTTTCCATTCCATCTATTATTCATCCTCACTTTAATCTTTTTGGCTTTTCAGGATTTGACCAATCCCATTTGTGTCTATGTGGAAACTCATGAGTTCCATCATCTGAGTGATTGAAATCTATATCTTCTGTAGCTCTACCCTTTTCATCATAATATCTTCGTTGTTTAACACTCCCATCAGGATTAAGAATATCTGCAGAAGAGTTTGGTTTCCCATCTTTAGATAGCCCTCCCTTTTGGATAACTATATGATTTGGCATTTTTCCACCATTTTTAATAACAGTTCTAAGATTAATTCCACTAGGAATCTTAACGCCCCAGTTACCCTTACTCTTATTTCTATCCAATGTATAGTTTTTTCCAATTATCTCGTTTAGCTTTTGCTCGATTTTCCATACATTAATTATGATAAAAGAGTGAATTCACAAAAATTAGGCTACCAATTATCAGTAGCCTAATATACTTTTATGTTACTGCACTTATTATTTTAGGTCAGCTCTATCTTAGTTAACGTGATAAACCATTTTCACTTTCATAATATTCACTCTAACATCCAATAATTCTCATAGGAGAGTTAATATTTTTTTATTATTCCTAATCAATTAAGTACACGTTGAAACTCTTTGTTTTACCATCCACTACAGTATCTACTACCTCTTTTTCCCAAAATAATAAGATGTCATCTTGAAAGATCTCAATAAAAAGTTCCTTTGTGTTTTTATCCTCACTTAAAAACTCAGAATAGTTATATATAATTATTTTAAAGCAATTATTATCAATCCAACTTAAATCCGTCATCCAGTCAGTAAGCGAATCCCATCCTGAAACGTCCGAAAGATCGAATTTTTCTTTCACACTTTGAAAAAACTGTTCTTTACTTTGTATCTGCTTACCATCTAGTTCAACAGTATAGCAATTATTATTCTTCATTTCTTTACTTAAGATATCAAATTTTTCTTTTGATAATTCAAAAATCGTATTAGATGTTAGCTTATCATATTTTATATAATCTTCCGCAACATCAATATGATATGTTAAATTCAAATCAGAAAACTTTTGGTCTAACCCCCTCAAGCATTCGATAAATTTTCTACTCTGTAGTCTTTCAGATATATCTTCAAAAACTTCACTAATCCAATAAACATTATCTTTTGAACAGCCCATTAAATAATTTATTGTCTTTACTTCATTTTCTGACAATATAGCTGTCAATTTTTCCCAACTATTTTCTACTCCATAATCATAATTTAAACTTATTTCTCTTCTTTCTTCTAACACTTGATTTACTCGATCAGATAAATTCATAAAATAGTTCCTTTTCTATACTTTAAACCTCTTATAAAGCTACCATGAAAATTATTTAGCAATTACATTTACTATCCGACGCCAATCAAATAGTAAAGCGCCTCTTTTTTTATTTTTATGTTGCTAGAAGTCTGATGGTTCTGTATATTCAATACAATCTCCTGATAAGCCTTCTGGAAACTCTTCTTCTGGATATTCTCTTTCTAACAGCTCATTAAAATTCTTTATCGTTTCACTCAACGCTTCCTGCTGAGTTTTACCAAAACCAACAGCAGATTCTGGATAATTATCATCAGACCTCAATTTTATATTAATATCTGTATAACCAGAAAACGTACCTGAATTATCTTCATAAATTTTCACTTTCATTTTACCATATGGAAGAATTCCTACCATCCATATATTATATTCACCAACACATCGCTCGATTTTTGAAACATTTTTTAAAGATAAATTTTTCCACATAACTTTATTCTCCTTTTATTGTTTTCCAAATGATATTATTTTTCCTGTCGGCTTATGAATATCAATGTATTTCCCATTTTTGTAATATCTTACTACATTAGGTGTAGGATAATCTATTTTTTTTGTTCGTGCGCCTTTTAGTTTACGACTAAAATCTTCTGCTTTATTCAAATATTGTTCAAGAGAGTTAGCTTTAACTTCTGCTCCATGCTTCTCAAAATGCTTTGTCAAAGAAGCTTCCGAATCAGCAAAAGTCCCCTTATGCCATTTATTTAGAGCATCATCACATATGTTATGAACTAATATACTCAAATTAGAAACAAAATAAGTATGAGCATTCTCTACTTCAAAATTATATACCTTAATAGGTTTATTCAGACAGATAATTTGAATATCGGTGATTAGCAATGTATTTCCTAAACTATCAATCAAATTGTCATTACACGCTAATTCTTTGGCCTTTACCCATCCTTTGTTTATCAAATAGAATGGATGCTCTTCAGTGGTTTCAATTATTTCATTACCAACAATAATTCGAACAATTCTGCTAGTGTCACTAACAAATAATTGAACAACTTTTTCATAAGACTGAATATTAGAGTTTTCATGCTTTGCAAAAACTTTTTCACCTATTTGAATAGATTCAATTGGTTTATGTCCTTGTTCTGTTAAAATAAGGGTTCCTGAAACAAAACACTTAGGTCCACTAGCTTTCTTACTCTTAGGCGTAACTTGCCCCGCAGTCAAAGGCTTATTTGCATAATAGCCTGCAATCCCTGTCGCGGCAATCATACTTGCAATAGTTGCCCAACGTTGCGCTTTTTCAAGATCCGTTAAGGGTTTTCCTGTATCATAATTTTTCCCATCTCGTAATTCAATCGCTAATCTCGTTAAATAATCAGGTTCTTCTTTGCCAAAAACCGCATCTCTGCCATAAAGTTCGATCTGATTTTTGATCCACAAATCATAGGCTTCATTCACTTGGAAATCTTCTTGCGTGATACGTGTTGGATCAATGACCCACATCCATCTTTTCGTCCCATTAATATCAACAAGCATATATTTGCGTTTATCCAATTCGCCTTGTAATTTTAAGCCTTCTGCTTTTACTTGTTTTTCCCAATTATCTCGTTTAGCTTTTGCTCGATTTTCCAGCTCTTTTGCTCGAGCTTTCCATCGTTCATTGATTGGTTTCGCCCAGCTCATATTTAAACGAGTCATATCAAACGTTCCTGTTGCTGGATTCCAAGCTTTGCAGTTTGCTACTTGATTCAAACCTGCATTAAATTCTGCTTCACATGATTCATAATCGGAAAAAATAGTTGCTGAATGGACATTATATTGATGAAACTTCTTCAATTTTTCCTGCCGCTTCTCAATAATCTCACAGGCATTGATATAACGCCGTTCTAAATCAGGGCGCATTGTTTTCGTTGTGCTCATTTGTTGCTTAATATCTCGTTTGACCTCTTCGAACCGATCGATTTGTTCTAAAATTTCATCTTCGATCGTATCAATTCCACAAACCATACTCTGATAATCGCTAAGTAGGCGTTTATTCGCACTTTCTAGTGCTTCTCCTGTCATTATAGCAGATTGACACAATGGCGTGTAAGCCACTATGAAATAGCTTTTGGCCGAATCATATGCCTTACTAGATAATGGTGCTGATAAAAAAGACTGAATACTTGTTTGTAATAATCCTTAGATTTTAAATAATTAAATGCTTCATCAAATTCTTATTCTGTAACAGGCTCCATTCGTTTCATGTGAGACCCTTAAAGAATGAAAAACCACATTATCAAAGAAAAATTTTAACTCGGTATACGAGCTCAAGATTTCAATGAAAATGTAGTTTTTTGTAATTTTGTATTAACAAATAAAAATCAATATCTATATAAATCATATGCTAATAATGTGATGAAGAGAGTCAAAAAGACTAGGTCATAAATCTAAAAAAATTACGACCTATCTCTATATTAAAGTCACTCATGCTAAACAAAATGAGTCTGCTGAAAACTTTTCTAAATACATGTCTTTTAAAAAACCCTATTCAACATCTTATTCAAAATTGATTTGGTTTATATTGAACAGCATGTATCTATTGGTACATAAGCATTCTAAGGCTTAACCTTCGCAATCTTCCCTTGTTCAATATATACCATCAAAATCGATACATCAGCTGGATTGACACCACTGATTCTACTTGCTTGGGCAATTGTTTCTGGTTGGATTTTTTGAAGTTTTTGTTTGGCTTCTGTTGCTAAGCCATTGATTGCAGCATAGTCGATATTTTCTGGAATTCGTTTGGCTTCCATTCGTTTTAATTTATCGACTTTTTCTAATGCTTTTTTGATGTAGCCTTCGTATTTTAATTGTATTTCTACTTGTTCGATCACTTTATTATCCAACTCTACTTCAGTTGCTGGGATAAATTGTGTCACTTCATGATAGCTCATTTCTGGGCGTTTTAAGAAGTCTCCGGCTAAGACCCCATCTTTCAACGGAACAGAACCTTTCGCTTCTAAGAACGCTTGTACGTCCGCTGTAGGCTTCACTCTAACTGAATTTAAGCGAGCAATTTCAGTTTCGACTGCTTTTTTCTTTTCAAGATAAGCTTTATATTGGTCCTCTTTGACTAAGCCAATGGCATATCCTTGCTCTGTTAAACGTAAATCGGCATTATCATGACGTAAAATCAAACGATATTCAGCTCTTGATGTTAGTAAACGATAAGGTTCATTTGTCCCTTTTGTCACTAAGTCATCAATCATGACACCGATATAGCCATCGCTACGTTTCATTACAAATGGTTCTTTGCCTTGGACTTTTAGCGCAGCATTGATTCCTGCAATCAGTCCTTGTCCTGCAGCTTCTTCATATCCGCTTGTACCATTTGTTTGACCAGCTGTAAATAGACCATCGATCACTTTCGTTTCAAGTGTTGGGCGTAATTGATGCGGAACGACAACATCATACTCGATCGCATAACCAGTACGCATCATTTCAGCTTTTTCCAATCCTGCAATTGAGTGTAGGATATCCGTTTGAACATCTTCTGGTAAAGAAGTAGAAAGCCCTTGAACGTACACTTCTTCTGTGTTCAATCCTTCTGGTTCTAAGAACAATTGATGACGAGGCTTATCAGAGAATCGAACGATTTTATCTTCGATCGATGGACAATAACGAGCCCCCACTCCTTCAACGATTCCAGTAAACATCGGTGCACGATGTAGATTGTCTTGAATGATTTCATGGGTTCCTTCATTGGTATAAGTTAACCAACAAGAACGTTGATCTAAATTATAGGCATCATCTGGCGTGCTGAAACTAAAATGATTCGGTTGCTCATCACCAGGTTGTTCTTCTGTGACAGAATAATCGATCGTGCTAGATTTCACGCGAGGCGGTGTTCCTGTTTTGAAGCGATCCATTTCTAGTCCTAGTTCTTTTAAGTGATCCGCTAACCCAATCGATGGTAATGAATTATTGGGTCCTGAAGAATATTTTAGTTCACCGATGATGATTTCGCCACGAAGTGCTGTTCCTGCTGTAATGATCACGGCTTTACTTTGGTATTGTGCACCTGTTGTTGTGATAACGCCTTTGCAAATACCATCTTCTACAATCAAACGTTCCACGATACCTTGGCGTAATGATAGGTTATCAGTACGTTCGATCGTGTGTTTCATTTCAGTAGCGTAGGCGTGTTTGTCCGCTTGGGCGCGCAGGGCACGAACGGCCGGACCTTTTCCGGTGTTTAGCATCCGCATTTGGATGTATGTTTTGTCTATATTATGACCCATTTCGCCGCCCAGTGCATCGATTTCTCGAACTACGACGCCTTTTGCTGGACCTCCTACAGATGGGTTACATGGCATAAAGGCCACCATATCTAAATTGATTGTTAGAAGCAGCGTTTTGCTGCCCATACGAGCGGATGCTAAAGCGGCCTCTGATCCTGCATGACCTGCTCCGACTACGATTACATCATAAGATTCTGCTTTAAATTGATTCATCGACTCTTCCTTTCTATTTTCCTAAACAAAATTGACTGAATAATTGCGTGATCAGTTCATCTTGGACACTGTCACCGACGATTTCACCTAAAAAGTCCCAGCAACGAGTCATGTCCATTTGAACGAGATCCACTGGCATTCCAGCTTCAATTCCTCGAATCACTTCATCTAATGCTATGGCTGCTTGATCTAGTAAGGCGATATGACGAGTATTGGATACGTAGGTCGCATCTTTTTCCCCTGTTTGACCACCGAAAAATAGATCTGCAATTTTTAATTCTAATTGTTCCAACCCTGTATTAGATAAAACGGATACTGGTAAAATTTCTTCATTTTTAACAAGTTGCATTAATTCTTCTCGATCTAATTGAGATGGTAAATCCATTTTATTTAACAAAATTACACGTTTTAAGCCATCTGTTGCAACTAATAACTGACGATCTTCTTCTGTTAAGGGTTCATTTTGATTCAAAACGAGTAAAATCAAATCGGATTCCGCTAGTGCTTTACGGCTGCGCTCTACCCCAATCCGCTCTACGATATCTTCTGTTTCTCTGATACCAGCTGTATCGATCAATTTTAGCGGTACACCGCGGACGTTGACATATTCTTCAATGACATCACGTGTTGTGCCCGCAATATCTGTTACGATTGCTTTTTCTTCACGCAATAAATGATTTAACAAACTGGATTTTCCAACATTTGGCCTGCCAATAATTGCTGTACTCAATCCTTCACGTAAAATTTTCCCTTGTTTGGCTGTTGTCAATAATCCTTCTATCTGGGCTTTCACAAATCCAGCTTTTTCAAGCAATAATTTTGTTGTTAATTCCTCTACGTCATCATATTCAGGATAATCAATATTTACTTCAACTTGAGCTAGCGTTTCTAAAATTTCCTGTCTTAATGAGCGGATCAACGAAGATAAATTTCCATCTAATTGATCTAAGGCTACATGCATTGCTCGATCCGTTTTTGCCCGAATCAAATCCATCACAGCTTCGGCTTGAGATAAATCCATCCGACCATTTAAAAAGGCCCTTTTGGTAAACTCTCCTGGTTCAGCTAAACGTGCACCTTCTCTTAATAGTAGTTGTAACAACTGATTAACGACTACAATACCGCCATGACAGTTGATTTCCACCACATCTTCTCTGGTAAATGTTTTAGGTGCCCGCATGACAGAAACCATCACTTCATCTAGCAAACTTTCATCTTTAGGATCAAGAATATGTCCATAATGAATCGTATGTGTCGGCACATCCAATAGTTGTTTACTTCCGGAACGATAAACTTTGTCTGCAATTGCGATTGCTTGGTCACCACTTAAACGGACAATACTGATCGCTCCTTCACCGGGAGGCGTTGAAATTGCAGCGATCGTATCAAATTCTAGCGTTATTTGTTGCATGATTAACTTCCTTTCCTTGGTGGATTGAGCTGTTGTCAGATAGTCATTGCTACATTAAACAGCTCTTATTTTTTTAAACTATGTATCGTTCGATTTTTGGCTACAAAAAAAGCGCCCACTCCACCCCTTATTTTTTCAGGTTGGATCTAGCACTTTCACTGCGTCAATTCCTATTAATTTCATGACATAGAATAGCATATTTTCTTTTTTTTCGCAACATTGTTTATTTGTTAGAACCATTCGTTAACTTTGCATTTATTCTAAGATATCTTTAAAATAAATGTAATAAAGTAGGGAGGTTCCGATTATGAGACAAACAAGAAAAGATGAACTTAATGAACAAGAATTAGAGAATCGTTTAAATGGAATCACATTATCTACAGGAAACGTCAACAAAAAATATATCCTTCGTGATATTGTTTTTGCGACAGATCGAATCGAAACAGATTTATTTTCACCAGATGTCAATCCAAATGATGTATTCAGTGGTGTCTATCGTCAATTGAAAGTCATTGCATTTGAATATGAAGCAGATGCAGTGATCAATTGTCACTTTGAAGAAAAATATGTGGAATATCAAGGGAAATGGGTCGTGGAAATATTTGCTTATGGTACTGTAGTTCAGTTTACGCAGACGAATATTGGTTAATTTCATCATTTGATTAGAAGACTGTATTCTTTTGATCCACTCTCTTTTCCAGTAAATACAAAAAACCTGATTCTAAAAGAACCAGGCTGGAAGAAGCACGAATGCTCCAACTACTTTATCATCGTATTTTGTACGTTGATAAGAATGATTTCGTTTAAAATATACTTTGTTTAATAGTATTTGTCAATGTATTTTTTTTAAGAAATTATCTATTCCAAACAAAAAAAGACCCTTTAAAAAAATAATTTTAAAGGGTCTTTTTTATTGATTTAGTAATGTTTTTTTGCAGGTTCAACGACTAAATAACGGTAAGGTTCATCGCCTTCTGAATGTGTTTTGATATGGTCATCTTTACTCAAAGTAAAATGAATTTGTTTTCGTTCAAATGCAGGCATTGGCTCTAGAAAAACTGGACGTCCAGTTTGTTTCACTTTTTCTGCTGTTCTTTCTGCTAGACGCTGTAAAATTGCTTGGCGTTTTTCACGATAGTCTCCAACGTTGACTACAACAGATAATTTGTTTTCTGCCACACGATGAACGAATACTTGTGCTAGATACTGCATTGCATTCAATACTTTTCCATGTTTCCCAATCAAAATCCCTTGTTTATCTGTATCTAGATGGAAAACCAACAAGCCATCTTTACGCTCTAAACGGACTAATGCTGGTGCATTCAACTCTTTTGAAATATTGGTTAAATACAGCGCTAACTCCGTAATTGCTTCTTCATCATTTAGGTTTTCCAAGACTTTCGGTTCAGAGGAATCAGACTTAGCGGACAGCAATTCTTCAACAGCTGTCTCTGCTTTTACTTCCTCGTCTGTAACAATGATATCTTCAACTGTTTCTGCAACTGCTTCTGCGATTTGTTCGCTAACAGTTGGCTCGATCGATACTTGAGCAAGTTTTTTACCAAAACCTAAGAAACCTTTTTTAGCATCTGCTATTACGTTGATCTCTACTTCTTCTTTTGATAAATTCAGTGCGCGCAACCCTTTAGTTGTTGCTTCTTCAATTGTGTTTCCCTCATAAACCGGCATCTGGAAAACCTCCTTTTATTTTTTCTTATTTTTTTTCTTAGGATTCATTGCTTTCTTCAATGCACGTTCGCGTTCTTTTACTTGTCTTTCCGCTTCTGCACGTTCTCTACGAATCTTGAATGGATTATTGATCAATAATGTTTGACCTACTTGGAATGCATTAGAGACTACCCAGTAGAGTGATAATCCGCTGGCTAAACTCATCCCCATAACAAAGATCATAACAGGCATTACAAAATTCATGATTTTCAATGAAGCATTTGATTCAACTTGACTCATACTTGTTAAATAAGTGCTAGCAAAAGTAAAGGCCGCTGCAAGTATCGGTAAAATCAAGTATGGATCTGGCTGACCTAGATTCAACCATAAGAAACTTCCTTGTTTCAATTCTGGTACACGAGAAATCGATTGATATAATGCCATCATGATCGGCATTTGGATCAATAATGGTAAACAACCCGCATAAGGGTTTACATTATTTTCAGCATATAATTTTTGTTGTTCTTCACGGAACAGACGTTGTGTTTCAGGATCTTTCGATGAATATTGTTTTTGCAGCGCTTTTAATTTTGGTTGTAACTCTTGGGTTTTGCGCATGCTTTTCGTTTGGAAATGCATCAATGGTAATAAAATAATCCGAATTACTAATGTAAATAGGATGATCCCGATACCTGTATTTGCTGAAATTGATAAAAATTTGATTGCTTCAGCGAAATAATAGACGATATAGCGGTCCCAAATTCCTGTACTGCTTTCGTTAATCGGGGCGGTTCCACAGGCAGACAACACAAAAACAAGTGTAACTAAACCTGCCATCAATAATAAGCGTTTATACTTCTTCACAAAACTGTTCCTCTCTTATTTCAAAATTTTTGCAAGTTTCAAAGCATGCGTCAGGTTGCTGTGAATTTCTTCAGAGGTCAACTTGTCGACACCTGGTCTTGCGATGATAATAAAATCACAAGTCGGATCGATTGATTCTTTTAATTGGTAGATCGACGTGCGAATTTTACGTTTTACAGCATTTCTAACAACAGCATTCCCGATTTTTTTCCCAACGGAAATTCCTACCCGAAAATGCTTTTGTTCTGGTTTTTCCAATACATAAATCACAAATCTTCGATTCGCACAGGACTGTTTATGTTGAAACACTGCTTGAAATTCTTTTTCTTTTTTTACTCTATAGGATTTCTTCATCTGCATCCCTTTGTTTCTTTCTATCTTTCTTTTTTACTCACTCTACAATAATAGCATATTTCAGTCATTTTTTATCAAAATTAAAGGAAAATATCCAGAGATTTTGTCAATCATGACTCTAAATTCATATAGTATCATTTTTTTTGGTTTTTTTCACTTTATTTAGTTAGCATTTTGGTACAATCATTCGCTAAAAACATAACGCTCTCTTTGATTATTATTCTTTTTCAAATTCTCCACAAGTTCCTATATAAAAAGCAAAGAACCCTTTATTATTTCCACAGAATAGTTTGTGAAGATAATAAAGGGTTCTTAGTTTAAACTTGATTCGTTATTTAAAGTCAACATAGATTATGCTGAAATAACTTTTCTGCCTTTACGACGTCTGCTCGCTAATACGTTGCGACCATTTTTTGTGCTCATGCGTTTACGGAAACCGTGAACTTTTTGACGTTTGCGTTTGTTTGGTTGATACGTTCTTTTCATCTCTTGTTCCACCTCCTGAAATTGTAACTATCCATCAATACATAGACATACTTTGATAGTATAACTAGTATTGGGTCGTTTTGTCAATAAATTTTCAGGAATTAATTTTTCCTACACACTAAATAAGTTATCCACAAAACGGTTTTCTTTCGGGATAACTTGTGGATAGTTTTTTTTAAGCCCATTATTTATTTTGAGTTTTCTCCACACTTTTGCACAAAAAAACAGCCTGTTAAAAAGTTATGCACATCTTTATTTTCTTCTGTGTATAACTTTTTTAAAAGCTTGAATTACTTGACTTTGTTTTACAGATTGGTCTGTGGATAAATGAAATTACTCTGAGAAATCCACCGTTTTTTACCTTCATGTGGATAAGTTTATAACCTTCTGTGAATTTTTTTTCCACAATTCACAATTTGCCTGTGGAAAAAGTTTAAAAAAAATGCTAAAATTCTATTTGCTTATCTATTTATATTTGTTCTGCTTTTTATAATAGAAAAAATTTATTTAGCTTTATGAGCTTTTCTGTTTAAACATACCAAAACACCACGAAGAAATGAGTTGATGTTGAATGGTACATGGTGAAGCGGAGCGTTGTTACCATATACTATCTAGCTGCATGGGCTAACTCTTCGGGAAAAAGATAAAAATAGTTTGTGGTAAAAACTACCACAATCGATTTTTCCTATTTTCCTCTCAGAGTTGAACGAGCCCGCTACGCTTTTATATTAAGGAGGTCACCATATGCCCGATATGGAAAGTTTCTGGAAAGATCTAGAAGATACTTACCAATCTGTTTTGTCTGCGCCAAGTTTTGATGCTTGGATAAAAACGACACAACCGCTAAAGTTGGAGAATAACCAATTATGGTTAGAGGTTCCATCTGCTGTTCATAAAGACTATTGGGAAAAGAATTTAGCCGCAAAAATCGTCGAAACCGGCTTTAAATTGACTGGTGCTGAAGTAATGCCTCATTTTGTTGTTACTGGTGAAAAAGAGACCATGCCGATTCAAGAAGAAAAAAAAGCCCCTGTAACGCAAGAAAAAATTGCCGAACATGGGAAAAAAGCTTTATTGAATCCAAAGTATTCTTTTGACACCTTCGTCATCGGAAAAGGGAATCAAATGGCACACGCTGCAGCTTTAGTTGTCGCAGAGGATCCTGGTTCGATTTACAACCCACTATTCTTTTATGGTGGCGTAGGTTTAGGAAAAACCCATTTGATGCATGCCATCGGTCATCAAATGTTGCAAAATCGACCAGATGCGAAAGTAAAATACGTCAGCAGTGAAACGTTCACGAATGAATTTATCAATTCGATCCAAACAAAAAATTCAGAACAGTTTCGTAAAGAGTATCGAAATGTTGATTTACTTTTAGTGGATGATATTCAATTTTTGGCTGAAAAAGAAGCAACCTTGGAAGAATTTTTCCATACCTTCAATGATTTGTATAATGAAAACAAACAAATCGTACTGACAAGTGATCGACCACCGAATGATATTCCTAAGCTTCCTGAACGTTTGGTTTCTCGTTTCGCTTGGGGATTATCCGTCGATATTACCCCACCAGATTTAGAAACACGAATTGCTATTCTACGGAAAAAAGCCGATGCAGAACGCCTAGAGATCCCTGACGATACACTTAGTTACATCGCTGGTCAAATTGATTCCAATATTCGTGAATTAGAAGGTGCTCTAGTCCGAGTTCAAGCGTTTGCTACGATTAATGGGGAAGATATTACCACTAGTTTAGCAGCCGATGCTTTAAAATCGTTGAAATCTGTCGGCAGTCAAAATCATTTATCGATTTTACAAATCCAAGAAGAAGTGGCAAAGTATTACCATATCCAATTAAAAGATTTAAAAGGCAAAAAACGTGTGAAGTCCATCGTTGTTCCAAGACAAATCTCAATGTACCTCTCTAGAGAGATGACGGAAAACTCTCTACCTAAAATCGGTGCAGAATTTGGCGGTAAAGATCATACAACGGTCATTCATGCGCATGAAAAAATCCAACAATTAATGGAAAAAGATCCAACGATCCAAAAAGAAGTTGGAGAAATTAAAAACTTGCTCAATTCATAGCCTGTGGATAAATAAGAGAAATAATAAAAAGTTTTCCACAAGTTATACACAGGTGGAAAACTCCTATTTCATTTCGTTTTTTCACTTTTCCACAGAATTAACAGGACCTACTACTTTTATTATTTATTTATATATAAATACAAAACTGTCCTAGCAAAATTTATGCTTTTAAAATCAATTAAAAAAGGAGTTCATTCATTATGAAACTAACCGTAAAAAGAAATACATTTTTACAAGAATTACAAACTGTTCAACGAGCTATTTCTTCTAAAACGACCATCCCAATTTTAACAGGTGTAAAGATCGTTCTAACAGATGAAGGTTTATCATTAACTGGTAGTAACGCAGACATTTCGATTGAAAGTTTTCTAAGTAAAGAAGATGAGAAAGCACAAATGACGATCGAGTCAACAGGTAGTATCGTTTTACAAGCTCGTTTCTTTGGAGAAATCATCCGTAAATTACCTGAAGATATGTTTACATTAGAAGTACTAGAAAATAATCAAGTCGCAATCACTTCAGGAAAAGCAGATTTTACCGTTAATGGATTAGATGCAGATAATTATCCACACCTTCCTGTTATCGATGCTAAAAATCAAATTCAATTACCTGTTCACCTATTGACAAAAATTATCAATGAAACAGGCTTTGCTGTTTCTCTTCATGAAAGTCGTCCAATTTTGACAGGGGTTCATTTTATTTTAGAAAACCAAAAATTATTAGCTGTTGCAACAGACTCACATCGTTTGAGTCAACGAATCATTCCGATCGAACAAGCAGCTGAAAATTTCAATATCGTAATCCCAGGGAAAAGTTTAACGGAACTTTCTCGTTCATTTACAAATGAAGAAGAAATGGTCGAAATCAGTATCATGGAAAACCAAGTATTGTTTAAAACACAAAACATGTATTTCTATTCTCGTTTGTTAGAAGGAAATTACCCTGATACCAATCGTTTGATTCCAACAAGCTTCAATACAGAAATCGATTTTTATGTTCCAGAACTATTATCTGCTATCGATCGAGCTTCTTTACTTTCACATGAAGGACGTAACAATATCGTTCGTTTAGCAATTGCTTCTGATTCAGTTGTGCTTTACGGAAATTCTCCAGAAATCGGTAAAGTGGAAGAACCGTTAAACTACGAAAAAGTAACGGGTGATCCATTAGAAATTTCTTTCAACCCAGATTATATGAAAGATGCCTTACGTGCTTTTGGTGATATGAGTATCACAGTTAAATTTATTTCTGCGATTCGTCCATTTACTTTGGAACCAACAGAAACAGATTTAGACTTTATTCAATTAATTACGCCAGTTCGTACGAATTAAAAAATTTAAAAAAACGTGTGAGTGAAAAACTAAAATTTAGTTTTTCACTCACACGTTTTTATGTTTATCGTAGCTAAGATCAAGATAGGGATGTTATACAGTTTCATATTTCTTTATAAGTTTTTTTGTTTTGGTTCCCATAATTGTAAAGTAGACAGCACCAAACATAAAAAACATCATAGGCATTATCTGGAGGCTCAAAAAGAATGTTTGCACAAGGATCATTCCAAACAATTGAAAACCAGTATATGCCCAAATGCTTGAAGTCAAATACCATGAAGAGATATTTTCAAATGAAGGCTGCAACAGAAAGAAATAAAGAATCATCAATGTTGCCCATATAATAGCTTGATTATATAAACGTTTATACCGTTCATTACTTGACGAAGTATCTGAAAATATATCTAAATCTTGATTGTTACTGTTTAACGGTACAAAAAATTGAAAACCACTACTCTTTGTACCACTGATATGCTGCCAACCACTATCTTCAAATAAAGTAAGATATGCAATATAATCAGCTTTCTTTTTGAATGTCTGATAGTCAATTCTGTAATTCAGCGTTTTTGGCGCTATCTTTTCAAATGTATAGATACCCCAAACGTTATATTTTTCCAGAGCCCAACCTTGTTCAGCCATTTCCTTTAAATACTGTTCTTCTTTTTTAATATCAATTAATAATTTTAACTTTTTCATTTGTTCCTCCTATAATAAATTGTCAGCAAGTATTACTAATTCTTTTAACCGTTCGACTTCAAGCTTTAAAACTTTTTTGCCAGTAGTTGTTAATTTGTATACGCGCCGACGTTTATCTTCTCCAGGAACTTCACAAATTAGTTTTTGTTTTAATAAATTTTCTGTTGCGCCATACATTGTGCCAGCTGCAATGCGTACTCGACCATTGCTTATTTCTTCTACTTTTTGCATGATGGCATATCCATGAGAAGGTTCAGTGAGTGACATCATAATATAAAAAGTTGTTTCTGTCAGAGGTAAAATCTTATTGATAGTCATTTAGTGTACACCTTTTATAGAGTTATTTTATACAGTTTGACTGTACAATTGGATTGTATATCGTTAGACTGTATAAGTCAATTACTTTTCAAAAGAATCTTTAAGTGAGAAACACTGAAAAAAATTTTAAAAGACAAAACTTACAAATTTCTCCTTAAAATGCATTTTAAGCCTTTTTTAATCCTTAGAATATTTTTTATCGATTAGATTCAAAATTGCTTAGAAACAAAATTAGACGGATAAATTTGTTTTTTGACATAAAAAAGAGTATAATATAAGAGTAAAAGTGAAAACAAAAAAGAGGGATGCATTTTGAAAAAGACGATTGTTTTAGAAACTGATTACATGACACTGGGTCAAGTCTTAAAAGAAGTCGATGTTATTAGTAGCGGCGGTGCTGCCAAATGGTACTTAGCTGAAAATAGTGTTTTCGTAGATGGGGAATTAGAGAATCGCCGCGGCAGAAAATTATATGCTGGTATGATGCTCGAGATACCTGAAGAAGGTACTTTTTTTATGGTCAAAAAAGGCGAGGTAGTCGATGAGACTGAATAAAATCGAGGTACAGCATTATCGTAATTATGATGGGCTGACCTTAGATTTTCCTAAAACACTGAATATATTTCTAGGAGAAAATGCACAAGGCAAGACAAATCTCTTAGAAAGTATTTATGTTTTAGCGATGACCCGCAGTCACCGAACCAGTAATGAGAAAGAGTTGATCCACTGGGATTCTGATTCAGCTAGAATCAGTGGTGTTATTGAAAAAAAGACAGGTACTGTACCGCTAGAGATCATTATTTCTAATAAAGGTCGTAAAACAAAGGTCAATCATATTGAACAAAAACGTTTGAGTTCATATATCGGGCAATTAAACGTTATTTTATTTGCACCGGAAGATTTATCTTTAGTTAAAGGCTCACCTCAGTTACGTCGAAAATTTATCGATATGGAATTAGGCCAAGTCAATCCAATCTATTTATACGATTTGGTTCAATACCAATCTGTCTTAAAACAACGCAACCAATATTTAAAACAGTTAGCTGAAAAAAAACAATCTGATCATGTTTATCTAGATATTTTGACTGAACAATTGGCAGAATTTGGTGGTAAAGTCTTATTTGCTCGTTTAGAGTTCATCAAAAAATTAGAGCATTGGGCTAATTTACTTCATAAAAAAATCAGCCATGAAAAAGAAGAATTAGCGATCGACTATTTTTCAAGTATCCCATTAGACAAAGAAAATTTTTCACTAGAAGAGATCCAAAAGCAACTACTGCAGAGCCTTCTTGATAATCGGAAAAGAGAATTGTTCAAAGCGAATACTTTTTTAGGTCCTCATCGAGATGACCTGATTTTTAATGTAAATGGACAAAATGTCCAGACATATGGTTCACAAGGACAGCAAAGAACCACAGCTCTTAGCGTAAAGCTTGCGGAAATTGATTTAATGTATTCAGAAACAGGTGAATATCCTGTTTTGTTATTGGATGATGTCATGAGTGAGTTAGATAATGAACGACAATTGCACCTGCTAGAAACGATTGAAGGAAAGGTTCAAACTTTTTTAACTACAACTAGTTTGGATCATTTAAACAATAAATTAACTGTTGAACCAGACATATTTTATGTTCATCAGGGAGAGATAGAGAGGGAAGCAACTATATGACAGAAGAAGAAAAAAATATGAAAGAACGTGCCCAAGAATATGATGCCAGTCAGATTCAGGTATTAGAAGGTCTTGAAGCGGTTCGTAAACGTCCTGGTATGTACATAGGATCGACAAGTTCAGAAGGGTTACATCACTTAGTTTGGGAGATCGTTGATAATTCCATTGATGAAGCGTTAGCTGGTTTTGCGTCAAGTATCCAAGTAGTTATTGAAGAAGATAACAGTATTACAGTTGTCGATGATGGGCGTGGAATCCCGGTTGGTATTCAAGCTAAAACAGGTCGTCCAGCAGTAGAAACAGTCTTTACCGTTCTCCATGCCGGAGGAAAATTCGGCGGTGGCGGATACAAAGTTTCCGGCGGACTTCACGGGGTAGGTTCTTCCGTTGTTAATGCCTTATCGACAACATTAGACGTAAAAGTCTACAAAGAAGGCAAAATCTATTATCAAGAATTCCATCAAGGTGCTGTTAAAGACGATTTAAAAGTGATCGGTGATACAGACCGTCATGGGACAACCGTTCACTTTGTTCCAGATCCAGAAATCTTTACAGAAACAACGATTTTTAACTTCGATAAATTAGCAACACGTGTGAGAGAATTAGCATTCTTGAACAAAGGATTAAAAATCTCGATCGAAGATAAACGTGAAGAAAAACCTGTCTTGAAAGAGTATCACTACGAAGGCGGAATCAAGAGCTATGTTGAACATTTAAATGCCAATAAAGATGTTTTATTCCCAGAGCCTGTTTTCATTGAAGGGGAACAACAAGACATTATTGTAGAAGTTTCTATGCAATATACGGATGGCTACCATACTAACTTATTAAGTTTCGCTAACAACATTCATACGTATGAGGGCGGAACCCATGAATCAGGTTTTAAAACGTCATTAACGCGTGTGATCAATGATTATGCTCGTAAACAAAAGATCATGAAAGAAAATGACGAAAACTTAACAGGGGAAGATGTTCGTGAAGGTTTAACAGCAGTTATTTCTATCAAACATCCAGAACCTCAATTTGAAGGTCAAACGAAAACTAAATTAGGAAATTCAGAAGTTCGTACGGTTACAGACCGTTTATTCTCTGAGTATTTCAATAAATTCTTGATGGAAAACCCAACAGTTGGGAAACAAATCGTAGAAAAAGGTCTACTTGCGTCAAAAGCCCGTATGGCTGCTAAGCGAGCACGTGAAGTAACCCGCCGTAAAGGGGCACTTGAAATCAGTAATTTACCTGGTAAATTAGCCGATTGTTCAAGTAAAGATCCTGAAAAATGCGAAATCTTCATCGTCGAAGGAGATTCTGCCGGCGGTTCAGCAAAACAAGGTCGTAGCCGCGAATTCCAAGCAATTTTACCGATTCGTGGGAAAATCTTAAACGTTGAAAAAGCCAGCATGGATAAAATTTTGGCAAATGAAGAAATCCGCTCATTATTTACAGCGATGGGAACAGGTTTTGGTGCTGACTTTGATGTATCGAAAGCACGTTACCACAAACTAGTAATCATGACCGATGCCGATGTCGATGGTGCACATATTCGTACACTATTGTTGACGTTGTTCTATCGTTTTATGCGCCCAGTTGTTGAAGCGGGATACGTTTATATCGCTCAACCACCTTTATATGGGGTCAAACAAGGAAAAAATATCACGTACGTTCAACCAGGGAAAAATGCTGAAGATGAACTAGCTGAAATCTTAGCTTCTCTACCAGCTAGTCCAAAACCAAGTGTTCAGCGTTATAAAGGTCTTGGGGAAATGGATGATCATCAATTATGGGAAACAACGATGGATCCTGAAAGACGTTTAATGTCACGTGTCAGTGTGGATGATGCGATCGAAGCCGATCAAATTTTTGAAATGCTGATGGGAGACCGTGTTGAACCACGCCGAGCATTTATTGAAGAAAATGCCCATTACGTGAAAAATCTAGATATTTAATTAAGAAGGAGATAGATTCATGAGTGAAGAAATGAAAGAGAACATTCAAGACGTCAATCTGACCAGTGAAATGAAAGAATCCTTCATTGATTATGCGATGAGCGTTATTGTAGCTCGTGCGCTACCAGATGTTCGTGATGGGTTAAAACCAGTTCATCGTCGTATTTTATATGGAATGAATGAACTAGGTGTGACACCTGACAAACCCCATAAGAAATCAGCCCGTGTTGTAGGGGACGTAATGGGTAAATATCACCCGCATGGTGACTCGTCAATTTATGAAGCAATGGTTCGTATGGCGCAACCGTTTAGCTATCGTAGCATGTTAGTGGATGGCCACGGAAACTTTGGTTCTGTCGATGGTGATGGCGCCGCTGCGATGCGGTATACCGAAGCGAGAATGAGTAAAATTGCGTTAGAAATGTTACGCGATATCAATAAGAATACAGTTGATTTCCACGGAAACTACGATGATTCGGAACAAGAGCCTGATGTATTACCCGCTCGTTTCCCTAACCTTTTAGTCAACGGAACAACCGGAATCGCTGTAGGGATGGCAACAAACATCCCACCTCATAACTTAGCAGAAGTAATCGAAGCGACCAGTTTATTAATGGAAAATCCAGATGTTACGACAAATGAGTTGATGGAAGTATTGCCTGGACCTGACTTTCCAACTGGTGGTCTTGTTATGGGTAAATCAGGTATTCGTCGTGCTTATGAGACAGGACGTGGCTCAATCACTGTCCGTGCGAAAGTTGAAATCGTTGATATGCCAAATGGCAAAGAACGTATCTTAGTCTCAGAATTACCTTATATGGTCAATAAAGCGCGCTTGATCGAACGAATTTCAGAATTGCATCGTGAAAAACGAATCGAAGGAATCACTGATTTACGTGATGAATCCTCTCGTGAAGGTATGCGGATCGTTATTGATGTTCGTCGTGATGTCAGTGCCTCTGTCATCTTGAATAATCTATACAAAATGACAGCACTGCAAACTTCTTTTGGTTTTAACATGTTAGCAATCGAAAAAGGTGTTCCGAAAATTTTAAGTTTGAAATCAATTCTTGAAAATTATATAGAACATCAAAAAGAAGTTATTACTCGCCGTACTGAATTTGACAAGAAAAAAGCAGAATCTCGTGCGCATATTTTGGAAGGTTTACGTATTGCGTTAGACCATATTGATGAAATCATTTCAATTATCCGAAATTCAAGAGCAGATGATGAAGCAAAAGCATCATTGATCGAGCGTTTTGAATTTTCTGATCGCCAAGCGCAAGCAATCTTAGATATGCGTTTGCGTAGCTTAACGGGCTTGCAACGAGATAAGGTAGAAAATGAATACCAGGAATTATTAAAACTTATCGCAGATTTAAATGATATCTTAGCGCGTCCAGAACGTGTCGTTGAGATCATCAAAACTGAACTAGGTGATATTCGTGATAAATATGGCGATGCCCGTCGTACTGAATTATTAGTGGGTGAAGTTTTAAGTCTAGAAGATGAAGACTTGATTGAAGAAGCGGAAGTCGTGATCACATTAACAAACAATGGCTATATCAAACGTGTAGCTAACAGCGAATTTAGAGCACAGCGCCGTGGTGGTCGTGGTGTTCAGGGAATGGGCGTTCATGATGATGACTTCGTGAAAAACCTAGTTTCTTGTTCAACTCATGACACGTTATTATTCTTTACAAATAACGGTAAAGTCTATCGTGCTAAAGGATATGAAATTCCAGAATACGGCAGAACGGCCAAAGGAATTCCTGTAATCAATATGTTAGGTATTGACTCTAGTGAGAAGATTCAAGCAATCATCGCTGTTGAAGGGCAAGCTGAAGAAGGGCATTATCTATTCTTCACGACCCGTAAAGGTACTGTTAAACGTACAGCAGTTAAGGCATTCTCTAATATCAGAAGCAATGGTTTGATCGCAATTGGTCTAAAAGAAGAGGATGAACTAGTTAATGTTGTATTAACGAACGGTGAACAAAATATGATTATTGGGACTCACAATGGTTATTCAGTAACATTTGCGGAAACAGCTGTCCGTGATATGGGGCGTACAGCATCAGGTGTACGTGGTATTCGTCTAAGAGAAGATGATTACGTCGTAGGAGCCTCTTTATTGGACGCTGACACGGAAGTTCTTGTGTTGACGGAAAATGGTTACGGTAAGCGTACAAAAGCTTCTGAGTACCCTGTGAAGGGCCGTGGTGGTAAAGGAATCAAGACAGCAAATATTACTGCGAAAAATGGTCCATTAGCAGGACTTACAACAGTTCGTGGCGATGAAGATATCTTAGTAATCACGAATAAAGGAGTTATCATCCGTTTCAACGTTGATTCAGTTTCTCAAACAGGACGTGCTACATTAGGTGTTCGTCTAATGAGAATGGAAGAAGATGCAAAAGTTGTAACGATGGCTGTTGTTGAGCCAGAACCAGATGAAATCGTTGAAGAAGTTGAAGGTGTTGAAACAACAGTAGTTGAAAGTGAAACGCCAGAAACAGATACAGCGACTGAAGAATAAATTAAAAGAAGAACATTTCAGAAAAATGCTGAAATGTTCTTTTTTTTAAATTTAAAAAAAATAGAATATCATTTTGCTTTGTTTTGGAAAAAAGTACGATTATAATAAAGGGTAATAAGAAGTGAGAGGTAAAATTATGACACAAGAGAAATTATTATTATCTAAAACTTTTTCAAAGCAATTAAATATTGGAACAGCGTTATCTAACTTTATTGAAAATATACTAGAAATATTCGGGGAAAAGACAACTGTTTATGAACGAAGACCGATTACTTTTTCAGAGTATCTTTATGTAGAAATGATTACTTTTTCAAATGGTTTTCAGATTAGAACGAGCTTAAAAAGAAATCCCGACACCTTTGAAATCGAAGCTTTTGCTTATGCAGAACCGAACCATGTTTATTTATCTAATTTAACTTCAGAAGAATTAAACTTAATGTATAAGCTTGTCAAAAAGGAAAGAGAAAAGATTATGAATCAAAAATATGCGGAAGTAAATCAAAGAGAATTGGACGTCATGACCTCGCTATTAATGAATTTAAAGGTAATCACGGGAGAAATCATTTAGAAAAGGGACAAATGCCATATTGAAAGAATATGATTTTTGTCATGTCAATCTCTGACAAAAACGTCTGTTTGTTGATCTCTGAATCCGTCATAATAAGCTTATCAATTAATTAGGAGCGAATAAGTATGACAAATCAAAATGAAAAAATCGAAGCATTAAAATTAGAAAATGAAAACTTGAGATTACGCTTAGCTACGATAAAAGAGGATAATAAAAGTCATTTGACTTCGTGGGTTTGGGTTTTAGTACCTGTGATGGGCATGTTAGTCAGCTTAGTGAATAACATTTTTTAAACGTTAAAGACGCACGGCCGCATTTCTGTCCGTGCGCTAATTTTTACTTCTCTATTTTTCGGCTCATCAATGTACAACGACCAACTGCAGTCATTTCACCAGAGGCATTAAAAATTTTTCCTTCCCAAACTTGAACGGATTTTCCGATGTGATTGGGTGTGGCAATTGTTGTTAGAACACCACTAGACATTCCTTTTAAGTGGTTGACTTGAAGATCAATACCGACTGCATAAGAAGTCTTATCCAACTGTTCATTAGCGCCTAAACTACAGGCTGTTTCAATCAAGATCCCATTCATTCCGCCATGTAAAATGCCATAAGGCTGTTGATGGAAATCGGCTATCTTCATTGTTAAAACAACTTTTTCTTTAGATAGTTCAGTTGTTTCGATGTTTAAATAGTCTAATAAATGCATGGAAATCAACCCTTTCTTTTTTAAATTGATTCAAGAAAATCAATTACTTTATTTAGTGCCAGTTCATGATAACTTAAAGAATCAAAATAAAAAACTTTTTCTTTTGGGTAATCCTTGAAATCAAATTGTTTTTGTAATCCAGGTACACAAATTATTGCATTTGCTCTTTGAGCAATAAGATCAATATCTGCTATAGAGTCGTCCAAGACAGCTAGCCAGTTACTCCCTTTTTTTTCAAGCGCTTGGTTTAGTTGTGTTACTAATTTTTTTTGTTTAAACATTCCTAGAATATTACCGTTTGGGAGTTTGCTTGTTCCGATCATAGGTGTACTTTGATAAAAGACGATTGCTGTGCGCATAAACAACTCTCCTTTGTGATGAATAACTTACTATCAATAGTAACCAAGTTAGTAAATGTTCACAAGGAAATTCCTATAATTTAGTAAATTTAGGTTTCGAGTAAGGTTTTGTTTTTTTGTTTTGTAGTATAATTTATTTTGTAAGTTTAAGTAGAAAGTAGAGGTTTGCTTTATGGGATGTCTTGGAAATATTATTTGGTTTATTTTTGGCGGTTTCGCTGGTGGTTTGGCTTGGCTTTTAGCAGGAGTCCTTTGGTGTATTACGATTGTTGGGATTCCGATTGGGCTACAGTGTTTCAAGCTTGCAGGATTGAGTTTTTGGCCGTTCGGTAAAAGGGTTGTATACAGTACAAGTACGAGTTCGTTTTTAGTAAATATTCTCTGGTTGGTTATCAGCGGATTTTGGCTAGCGGTAGGTCATTGTATTAGTGGAATCATTTTATGTGTGACAATTATTGGAATTCCGTTTGGTATGCAGTCATTTAAATTGGCTAAGTTAGCATTGATGCCATTTGGTGCACAGGTCGTTTCGACAAATAGTGTTTATATGGAATAATAGTAAAAAAGCAAAAAAATAGAAAGACCAAGAAAAAACAGACATGTTTTTTCTTGGTCTTTCTTCGTCTCTTGACAACGATAAAAAAAATTGTTATATTCTCATGTGGTTAAAACGTAATCGTTACGCTTTAGGTGTTGAGAATCGGAAAGGAGTGATCGAATGAACAACTAGACCATATACAATAATGTTTTTTTCGCAAGAGCAATTATCTTAAGATACAGTAAATTATAAATAAAACGATTGAGGAGATTAGGGATGAAAAAGAAGTTAATGCTTATTATTACAGGTTTATTTTTACTAACGGTTATTTTAACTGCGTGCACTAAACCGAAATCTGAAACACAAAATAAGGAGAAAGAACAGTTGACGATTGTTACTTCTTTTTATCCAATGTATGAATTTACAAGAAATATTGTCGGTGATGTTGGTGAGGTTACACTAATGGTGCCTGCAGGAACTGAAGCACATGATTATGAACCTTCTGCAAAAGAAATCGCTAACTTACAAGATGCGGATGCTTTTGTTTATAACAGTGAATATATGGAAACGTGGGTTCCTAAGATGGAAAAATCACTAAAGAATGTGACGAGCATTAAAGCAAGTGAAGGCATGGTTCTTTTACCTGGAAGTGATGATCACGATCATTCAGCAGAGGAAAGCCACGAAGGACATTCTCATGACTATGATCCTCATCTATGGTTAAGTCCTTTTCGTGCAATCAAAGAAGTGGAAACAATCAGAGATGGATTGATCGATCAATTTCCGGAACAAAAAAAGACATTCACTAAAAATGCAGCTGATTATATCGAAGAGTTAACAGAGCTTGATAAGTTGTATGAAGCAAAGTTGGCGAATGCTAAACAAAAGAATTTTATTACGCAACATACAGCTTTTTCTTATTTAGCCTTAGATTACAACCTAAAACAAATACCGATCGCAGGAATTTCTCCAGATCAAGAACCAAAGCCTTCACGGATTGCGGAATTAAAAGAATTAGTTGAAGAAACAGGAATCAACTATATTTATTTTGAAGAAAATGCAAATGACCGAGTAGCAAAAACGTTAGCGAGTGAAGCGGGTGTTGAATTACTTGTGTTAAATCCGTTAGAAGGTCTTACCAATGAGGATATGAAAGCCGGTAAAACATATATCAGTGTGATGAAAGATAATCTAGAAGCATTGATAAAATCAACGGAAGTGACACCTAAAAAAGAAGTCGCTGAACCAGAAGCAAACAAGACGGTTTCAAACGGGTATTTTGACGACAAGGATGTTAAAGATCGTGTTCTTTCTGATTATGCAGGTGAGTGGCAATCAGTATTTCCTTATTTAGAAGATGGTACGTTTGATCAAGTATTTGATTATAAAGAAAAATTAACGAAAAAAATGACAGCAGAAGAATACAAAGCCTATTATCAAAAAGGGTATCAAACAGACGTTGATCGTATTGATATCAGTAAGGACGCCATGACATTTATAGTAGGGGATAAAAAATACACATCGAAATATAAATACGCAGGAAAAGAAATCTTAACTTACAAAGCTGGAAATCGTGGGGTTCGCTTTTTGTTTGAAGCAACGGGGGATACGCCATATAAGTATGTTCAATTTTCAGATCATGGCATCGCGCCTTCTAAAGCAGCACATTTCCATATCTATTTTGGTAATGAAAGTCAACAAAAATTATTGGAAGAAATGGATAATTGGCCGACTTATTATCCAGTTGATATGACGGGATTTGATATTGCACAAGAGATGTTAGCACATTGATAAGCATGTAAATAGTTAGATTCAACCCCCTAAAAAATCGGCTAGATGAGATTTTTTAGGGGGTTATTGTTTAGTTTGGTGGGTATTATTATATGAGCAAAATTTAGGTGGAGGATTGTGTTGTGCTATTTATTTCTTTTTCATGTGCACCTAATAGTACATGAAATACATATTTTAACGAACAGGAATATAAACAATTTTAAATTCTTCTGATTTCGCTTCATATGATTTTTCACCACTCTCTAAACCCTCTATCATTCTAAAACTTGCATATTTGTGTATAATAGAAGCATTGAAAACAAATATAGTATCGCAGGCTAGACTTTCGATAAAGTGTTGATCACTAAAAATTATAGGGAGGTTTCCTCATGAGAAACTGGACAACAATCAAAGAATACGACGAAATTTTATTTGAACAAGAAGGAAAAGTAGCAAAAATTACGATTAATCGCCCTCAAGTTCATAATGCTTTTACACCAAAAACAGTCATGGAAATGATTGACGCATTCAACATCAGCCGTGATAAACAAGATGTCGGTGTGATTATCTTAACCGGTGCAGGAGACAAAGCATTTTGTTCAGGTGGAGACCAAAAAGTTCGCGGACATGGCGGGTATGTAGGCGAAGATAGTGTTCCTCGTTTAAATGTATTAGATTTACAACGTTTGATTCGTGTGATTCCAAAACCTGTCATTGCGATGGTCAAAGGATATTCGATCGGCGGCGGAAACGTCCTTCAACTTGTTTGTGATCTAACGATTGCTGCAGATAATGCTAAATTTGGTCAAACAGGACCCAATGTAGGCAGTTTCGATGGCGGTTATGGCTCTGGCTATTTAGCTCGTGTGGTTGGTCATAAAAAAGCGAAAGAAGTTTGGTTCCTATGTAAACAATATTCAGCTGAAGAAGCGCTGGATATGGGCTGGATCAATACCGTAGTTCCGTTGGCAGATGTGGAAGATGTTACGATGGAGTGGGCAGAAGAAATGTTGAAGAAAAGTCCACTTGCATTGCGCATGATCAAAGCGTCATTAAATGCTGATACAGATGGACTAGCTGGAATCCAGCAATTAGCAGGAGATGCAACATTACTGTATTACACAATGGATGAAGCAAAAGAAGGACGCGATTCATTTAAAGAAAAACGTGACCCTGATTTCGATCAATTTCCTAAATTTCCATAAAATAAAAAGGTGAAAAATATGCGTAATTGGCTGCAAAAACAAGTAAATCAAAGACCAGATCATCCTGCTTTTTATTGGCAGGATGAAGTATGGTCTTTTACTGAAGTGGAACAAGAAGTTAAACAATGGGCAGAAGTATTTTCTTTAGAGATTCCAACTGAAGAAAAACGAGTGGGCCTATTTAGCCGTAATTCAAAAGAAATGTATTTTTCCATTCTTGCATTATGGGAGTTGGGCAAAGAGTTAGTTTTCTTGAATACACATTTAAGTATACAAGAACTTAGCTATCAGTTATCAGATGCGCAAGTCAATTTTATTGTAACAGCTACGGAGAGTCTAACGTTTCTTGCCGAAGTGGATGCTGTAACATTGATTGAGATGGTCTGTCCTGGAAGTAAAAAAGTATCTACAATTGAAATAGTGAATACTTATCAACTTGAGGCATCCGCTTCAATCATGTATACATCAGGTACGACAGGAAATCCTAAAGGCGTTGTGCAATCTTTTAGTAACCATTTAGCTAGCGCTTTGGCAACACAAGAAAATATGAATATTACAGTAGAAGATTGTTGGCTTTGCCCAGTCCCGCTATTTCATATCAGCGGATTGTCGATTATTATTCGTCAACTGGTTTTGGGATGTAGTTTTCGTTTATATAGTAAATTTGATGCTAAAACAGTGACAGATGACTTAACTCAAGGTAGAGGAACGGTGATTTCTGTTGTAGCGGTCATGTTACAAGAATTATTGGAAAGCTACCCTGCAACGGGGTATAGTCCCCAATTTAAAGCAATGTTACTCGGTGGCGGACCGATTTCTCCCAAAGCGTTAGAAACATGTGAAAGCTATAAAATACCTGTGATTCAATCGTATGGAATGACCGAAACCTGTTCACAAGTCGTGGCATTACGTTTTGGAGATGCTGCGAGAAAAATGGGTTCTGCTGGGAAACCGTTGAAGGGTATATCACTTAAAATCGTTGATGCTAAAGAGCAACTATTACAACCAAATGAAGTCGGGGAAATTCTATTAAAAGGGAAGAATGTCATTCGGCACTATTTAAATGGCGAACAATGGCAAACCGTAAAATGGACGGCAGACGGCTGGTTTAAAACGGGAGATATGGGGTATCTAGATGAAGAGGGCTATCTTTATTTGGTAAGCCGTTTAAGCGAATTGATTATTTCAGGCGGGGAGAATATTTATCCTACAGAAATTGAGCACGTTTTACAAGAATTTCCAGGAGTAAAAGAAGTTGCAGTAGTTGGTGAGCCGGATGAAAAATGGGGTGCAGTCCCAGTTGCATACATTGTAGGTACATCAACAATCACAAGGGAAGAGGTAAATACTTTTGCCGAAAACTATTTAGCAAAATATAAACTCCCTAAACGAATTTATTTATGCCACTCTCTCCCAAAAACGGCGAGTGGAAAATTAGCGAAGCACCGCTTAACAACAACAGAAAGGGAGGCTTTTTTAAACAAATGAGCATTCCTAAAGAATTAGAACAAGCCTATGAAAATGGCTATCGTCAATTTAGTTGGATCAAAGAAATAAATGAAACGTCAGTTTCTTTGCGTACCTATTTTGAGAAGGGGCAAAAACGTTTCAAAGGAGCACGTTTTTATTGGCAAACAGCCGACAAAGATTTTACGTTAGCCGGCTTTGGAAAAGAAAAAGAATTGACGTATGATCAGGCCTCGTTTGAACAAGTAGATGCATTTATTCTAGGAGAACAAGACAAAATCTATCAAAATCTTTCTGTTACAGGAGCAGGAGCTCTTTTATTCGGTGGATTTGCTTTTGATAGTAAACAATCTGGAAAAAATGATTGGGGTCGGATGGAACAAGGACTTTTTTATTTGCCAACTTTTTTACTTACTGAAGCGAAAGAAAAGCAATACCTTACGATGAACTTTACTGCTCAAAGCAGAGATACGTTACAGCAAAAGTGGTTGGAACTTGCAGACCAATTCGCAAAACTAGCGAGTACAGAAATACTAGAAAAAAAGGATCATGCACAAATAAAAGCAGAAGAAATCGCTGTATCTGAATGGATGGCAGTTGTTGATGATACTGTAGCTAAATTGAAAGAAGCAGGTCCGTTAGAGAAAGTTGTTTTAGCTAGACGAATGGAAGTAAAGAGTGACCAAGTATTTCAAGCAGATATTATCTTAAAAAATCTTCAAAAACAACAAACAAATACGTACTTTTTTGTTTTAGAATCAGATGAACAGACGTTTATTGGAGCTACACCGGAACGCTTATTAAAGGCCTCTAAAAAGATGTTTTCAACAGCTAGTATCGCGGGTTCTGTTTCACGTGGAACAACACAAATCGAAGATGAATCATTGGGTAATTACTTGTTGAATGACATGAAAAATAAGCAAGAACACAAAATAGTTGTAGATAGAATCGTCAAAGAATTAGAAGCGATGACAGGAACTACGATTCAGGCTCAAACACCACATCTATTAAAAAATCGGGATATTCAACATCTATACTTACCGATTGAAGGGGAGCGGAAAAAAGACTACCGATTCCTCACAGGAATTCAACAACTCCATCCAACGCCTGCTCTAGGTGGCGAACCAAAGGAGTTAGCTTTGATGTGGCTTAAAGAGCATGAGCAATTAGATAGAGGATTGTATGGTGCACCAATCGGGTGGGTAGCAATCAAAGAGGATATTGGTGAGTTTGCGGTAGGAATTCGATCGGCCGTATTTTCTGGGAAACGCGGTTATTTATATGCTGGGTGTGGTATTGTCAAGGATTCTCAAGCAGAGCAAGAAAGAATAGAAACAAAAATTAAATTTCAACCGATGTTAAGAGGAATAGGTGGGGAACGTCATGACAAATCAGAGTGATACGACAAACTATTTACAAGCTTTTGTTGAGGGGATGATCAGCAGTGGAGTAGAACAGGCTGTGATCAGCCCGGGCTCTCGTTCGACACCACTAGCATTGCTGTTACATCGCCAAGAAAAAATCACAACATTTGTTGAAGTCGACGAACGTTCGGCTGCATTTTTTGCTTTAGGATTAAGTAAAGCTAGCGGTAAGCCAGTTGCGTTATTATGTACATCAGGAACGGCTGCTGCAAATTATTATCCAGCCATTTGTGAGGCAAATGCTAGCCATATTCCGTTGATTGTTTTGACCACAGATCGGCCACATGAATTGCGTCAAGTCGGTGCGCCGCAGGCAATGGATCAATTCCATTTATTTCAAAGTCATGTAAAAGAATTTATAGAAATGGCAATTCCAGAAGGAACTAAGGCGATGCTGGATTATTCATATTGGCAAGGAATGCGCGTAATAGATACAGCGTGTCAAACACCAAAAGGTCCTGTTCATTTAAATTTCCCATTAAGAGAGCCGTTGCTACCCGATTTGAATCAGGCACTGATTGCTGAAAAAACAACTAAAATAGTTGTTGGCAAAAAGCAATTATCTGAGGACGAACTAATCAAGTTTGTGGACGCATGCCAAGGAAAAAAAGGAGTTTTGGTGGTAGGGGGAAGCCATACACCAGAAGAGGCTAAAGTATTTATTGAACTAGCAGAATCATTGAATTGGCCGATCCTTAGTGATCCATTAGCAAATATCACTGCTTGTGGCAAAGATAGTTCTTTAATTATGAGTTATGCTGACCTGTTTATTCAAGAAGTCGAAATGAATCAATCCCCAGAAGTAGTCATTCGATTCGGCATGGTGCCTATTTCAAAAAACACAATGTTTTGGCTGCAATCACTTAGTGAGACAAGTAAAATCTATTTTGTTGACGAAACTGGTGAATGGCAGGACCAACTAAAACAGACTCAAGTGGCTATTCAAGCGGAAGAACAGCTATTTGCGAAGGCAATCAGAGATAGGGTTAAAATAAAAACGACTGATTCATGGCGAGATCAATGGATTAACTGGCAAGAAATAACTGCACAGCAATTAATGAAACTTAGCGAAATGAAGACATTAAATGAAACATCAGCAAGCATTCTTGTCCATAAAAAAATGGCAAAAGATGGTCAATTATTTGTCTCAAACAGCAATGCGATTCGTTTTTTAGATCGTTTTTCATCACCCGAAAGTAATCAGTATCAATTATTTGGGAATCGTGGAATCAACGGAATCGATGGTATTGTTTCAACTGCTTTGGGCATGTGTGCAACGCATCCAAATCGCCAAAATGTATTGCTGATTGGAGATTTGGCGATGTATCATGATATGAATGGATTATTACTGGCTAAACGGTATAATTTACCGTTAACGATTGTTTTGCTAAACAATAATGGTGGTGGTATTTTTTCTTTTCTTTCACAACGTCAATTAAAATCGGATGATTTTGAACCAATTTTTGGTACGCCCATCGATTTAGACTTTTCTTTAGTTGCTCAATTATATGATGCTGAATACACAAAGGCAGAGAGTTTAGAGCAGTTGGAACAGTTGTTAGAAGCGACGCAAACACAAGCGAAGTTTCAACTGATTGAAGTTGTCGGTGATCGTCAGGAAAATGTGTTACTCTATGAAAAAGTTATTGGTGGATTGACAGAGAAGCTGGGTAAAAAATAAATGAATATTACGATAAACAAAGTAAATTACTATTATGAGTGGCTGTCAGTCTACAAGCCAGATCGTCCAACTTTAGTTTGTTTGCATGGGTTTACTGGAACTAGCCAAACATTTGCTCCTGTTTTCCACAAAAAAAATGAGATGAATATTTTAGCAATTGACTTAATAGGTCATGGCCGTACAGACTGCTATGTTCACCCTTATCGCTATCAAATGGAGTGTTTGTGTCAAGATATTGCGATAGTTACGGAAAGACTGGGTATAATACAGTTCTCTTTATTAGGCTATTCAATGGGCGCTAGAGTGGCTTTAGGCTTCGCGTGTCTATTTCCTCAAAAGGTTCAACAACTAATCTTAGAGAGTGGTTCTCCTGGCTTAAAGAGCGAAGATGAGCGAATGATACGTAAACGTTCAGATGAACATTTAGCTAGTTTCATTATGAGCCATTCTATTGAAACATTTGTCGAAAAATGGGAAAATCTGGCTCTTTTTGCTAGTCAAAAGCGATTATCGTCTAAAATACAAGAAACACTACGTAAAGAACGATTATCCCAACAAGCATTTGGTTTGGCTTGTAGTTTATGGTTTATGGGGACTGGCGTCCAACCTGATTTTTGGGACGAGCTATACAAGATAGTTGCGCCTACCTTATTGATAGTTGGAGATTTAGATGTTAAATTTCAAATTATTGCCCAAAATATGCAAGAGAGACAACCGAAAGTATCAATCGAAATCGTAGAAGACGCAGGTCATTGTATTCATTTGGAAAAACCAGAGATATTTGAGGAAGTTGTTTATACATTTTTATCTAGCGCTACAAATCAATCCTTAGGACATAGATAAACCGTCAGTGAAACAAAAGCGTTTCACTGGCAATTTTCTACAGGGTTCTTGGTTTGTTCTGCTTTTAAAAGGAGGAAACCACATTGGAAATTCAGCGTATTGATCGTTATCGTGTTCGATTGCCTTTACGAATTCCTTTTGAAACAAGTTATGGACGTCTAACAGAAAAAGCTTTTGATATTTTACTTGTGACAGACGAATTGGGGAATCAAGGTATTGGAGAACTGGTTGCGTTTGAACAGCCGGATTACATAGAAGAGACAATAGATACTGCTCGAACAATTATTGAAAAACATTTAATTCCGTTGTTGGTGGATACAGATATTCAACATCCTAAAGAAGTTGCAGGTCTTTTTGATGGAGTGAAAGGCAATCAAATGGCTAAATCTAGCCTTGAAACCGCAGTCTGGGACTTATACGCAAAACGTAGTAATAAAAGCTTGAAAACCTATTTTAATGATACTAGAGCGCAGATTCCAGTTGGTGTTAGTATTGGGATACAAACCGATCTCACTAAATTGATAGATCAAATTACAAAGTATATTGATCTTGGGTATAAAAGAGTTAAATTGAAAATACGACCAGGCTATGATTTGAAACCAATCGAAGCAATTCGAAAGAAGTTTCCTGATATTGCACTAATGGTAGATGCTAACTCCGCCTATACCATTAAAGACATTCATCACTTGCAGCAATTAGATGCCTATAATTTAGCAATGATCGAACAACCCTTTGCAGCGAATGATTTTCTAGACCATGCATATTTGCAAAATGAAATCCAAACAGCCATTTGTTTAGATGAAAATATTCGAACGTTGAGAGATTGTGAGTTGGCATTTTCTTTGGGGAGTTGCCGTAGCATCAATTTAAAAATACCAAGAGTAGGCGGTCTTACAGAAGCTATGAAAATAGTCGATTTCTGTAAAGAAAAAGAGATACTGGTTTGGCTAGGTGGCATGTTTGAATCGGGTATAGGAAGGGCATTAAATCTACAATTTGCTTCTCAAAAAATCTTCACGTTTCCAGGAGATATTTCAGCTTCGGATCGCTATTACTATGAGGATATTCTGACGGAACCTATTGAGATTAGAGATGGGGACATCAGAGTGCCAGATGGATTAGGAATAGGCGTTGATTTATCCCAAAACACGTTATTAAAGTATGGTGTTTACGATACGCTATTTATTAAATAAAAAGAATCATAGGCTGTTTTATGCTAGCCTATGATTCTTTTTTCTATAATTATTTCTGCTCTTTTAAAGCTTTTTCAATCTGTAATCGTTGTACTTTCATTGTAGCTGTACGAGGAATTTCATCCCAATCCATAATAATCGGTTTGTTCAAATGAGGTAAATCAGTCACTTGTTCCCACCAAGCATCCCAGTCCATTCCTTGTTTTGGATCAACGGCTAAGATTGGTTGGGGAGAGTTATCTTTCGCTCGAACAATAATCACTTCTTGAAGAAAATCAAGGGCGTCTAATAGGTGATCTTCGATCGCTAAATTACTATCGATTTTATCAATCAAGTCTACTTGACGATCTTTAAGGAATAAATGGCCATTTTCATCCATGAAGCCATAATCACCACTGTCCCACCAAGGGCCAAAGACAGTTGCTTGGAAGCGATCATCTTCTTTATAGTAGGTCAGTGCACGTCCCTTAGATAAAAATTGGATGTGTCCATCCGTCATAGCGGGTAAAACAGTCCCATCTTTATCTGCGATTCGTGCTTCAGTTAACCCTTCTAACCCAACACCCATATCACGAGCATCGGATGTTTTAAGCGATTCTAAGGTATGTGCTTTTAAGATCATAGGTCCGCATTCACTTTGTCCATAAACTTGAAGAAAAATTGGATCATTTTTCTCTGAAGCTTTTAAGAAACTTGCCATCGTAGCATTGTTGATTGCATCAAAAGTAGAGTGATAATAACGAACACTTGCGAAAGCTTCGGGTTGTCTTTTTGCTAAAGATGTCCACTGAACGAAATTATTTGGATGAGTTTCAACTGCAATCGGTTGGTATTCTGAAAGCATTTTTGCTACAGAATCACTATTAGAAATCGATAACGGCATTAACGGAAAACCCATGGCCATTAAAGAAGAAATTCCAATATTAAACCGAGAGTGAACGGGCGATATATGAAAACCAACAAGTTTCTTCTCAGCAATTTTTGTAAAAATCGTCTTTTGCCATTTTGTACGCCAGCCCATAGAATTAGCAGAATGACAAATGAGTTTAGGAATGCCTGTTGTACCAGAAGTATGTGTCATATAAGCAATCATATCTTTGGGTAATTCTACTTGGGAAACTTCATTAGCAGGTGCTTGTAATAGTTTTGCAACTGAAATCTGTTTTTCAGAAGAACTATTCTTTACTTTTGCGATTTTTTCTGCTGTTTCATCATCAAATAAGATAAACGGATTTTCCAATCTATCAACAAAAACTTCAATTGTTTCAGGGGGAAAATGATAAGAAATCATCACTGGAACAGCTCCTAAGTAAGAAGCAGCAACAGCTAATAAATACGTATCGAATTTTGAGCTTTTGAAAATAATGATTTTATCCTCAGCTTTTACACCTAAACTAGCCAGTTGATAGGCACGATTTAAAATGGCTTCGTGACTTAATTGATACGTGTAACTTGTTCCAAGTTCAGGAAAAGCCGGTAAAGATTCATCATGAATAATGGCAGTCTCTGGGTTATTACGTGCAGCCTCAAGATAATTCGTGTACAAGTTGAGTGGTCGGTATTCTAACAATTGATTCAATGTAACAGCATCCTTTCAAACTACGTTAAAGTATTTGTGTAATTTCGAACAAGGATAGTATAACATGAAAAATAAATAACCTAAATTATAAGCAATAGAAATAAATTCATTGATTTTTGCGTATATTAAAGTAAGACACGAGAGAAAAATGAATGATAAAAAAAATGATCAAAAATTGCTAATAACGCTTGATTTTATCAGCTTTTAGCTGTATAATGAAACATTGTGAGTAGTCTATAAATTTTAGATAACTCTCCTTGCTCTTAGCAACCTAAGAGCCTAAAGTCCATAGGGAGGTGAAAATCAATGAGTCAAGTTACGAATTATGAAGTTATGTATATTATTCGTCCGAACATTGATGAAGAAGCAAAAACTGCTTTAGTAGAACGTTTCGACACAATCTTGAAAGATAACGGAGCTGAAGTTATCGAATCAAAAGATTGGGAAAAACGCCGCTTAGCATATGAAATGAACGGATTCCGTGAAGGCATCTATCATATCGTTAAAGTATCTTCTCCATCAACTGCAGGAGCAATCAATGAATTTGATCGTCTTGCTAAAATCAATGACGATATTATCCGTCACATGATTATCAAGGAAGAAGTATAACCAAATTGTTTCACGTGAAACATTTGGATTGACGAAAGGAGATGTTTAAATGATTAACAACGTTGTATTAGTTGGAAGACTAACAAAAGATCCCGATTTACGATATACATCTAGTGGTTCAGCAGTTGCGACATTTACTTTAGCAGTAAACCGTAACTTTACGAATGCAAATGGAAATCGTGAAGCAGATTTTATTAACTGTGTGATTTGGCGTAAACCTGCTGAAACAATGGCAAACTATGCGCGTAAAGGTACATTATTAGGCGTAACTGGTCGTATTCAAACTAGAAATTACGAGAATCAACAAGGTCAACGTGTTTATGTGACTGAAGTTGTATGTGAGAATTTCCAGTTGTTGGAGTCTCGTTCTGCATCAGAACAAAGACAAACAACAGATGGATCAGATTCAACACCAAGCTATAATGCTGGTGGCGGAAATAGTTTCCAACCACAGAATAATAATTTTTCAGGACAAAACAATTTTAATCAATCATCCTCTCAGTCTAGCAATAACGGTATGCCTGATTTCGATAGAGATTCTGATCCATTTGGTGGGACAGGTTCAACTATTGACATTTCAGATGATGATTTACCATTCTAAACGAATTTGATAGGAGGGAATAAGAATGGCACAACAAAGAAGAGGCGGACGTAAACGTCGTAAAGTCGATTATATCGCTGCTAACCATATTGAATATATTGATTATAAAGATATTGAATTACTTAAAAAATTCATTTCTGAACGTGGGAAAATTTTGCCACGTCGTGTAACAGGTACTGGTGCTAAGAACCAACGCAAATTAACAATTGCAATCAAACGCGCACGTATCATGGGCTTATTACCATTTGTTGGTGAAGAGCAATAATATAGAATTTACTTAGAGGTCAAGGACTAGTTCTTGACCTCTTTTTTTATTATAATAAATTACTATAAAGATAGTAATTAAAAATGAATAATCTGATTCCGTATGTTTCACGTGAAACATTTTGGGTTCGCAGAATTGTTCTTTTTATGCTAAAATAATCTTATCTGCAGAACAATGGAGGAGTCTTAATAATGAAAAAAAATGGTATGAATCGGATTTTGGGTTCTGTATTCGTCCTCTTTTTATTAGAAGTAATGCTGTTTTTCTTCATATCTAATAAATACATAACCATAACTGGATTATTGTTACTTAATCTTATCTTGATAAATCGTGTTTATTATCTAATTAAAAAAATTGAGATATCTAACACTGAAAAGATTAGAGAAGCAAGTACGCTTGCGGAGAAATCGTTGGACTATGCATTTAATGAAGTGTCGGTTGGAATCATCAATTACGATCCAGATACAAAAGAAGCAAAATGGTTAAACCCGTTTGCGGAAGATATTTTTCATAAAGATGGACAAACGCTTATCAGTCCAGAATTAATACAAACATATGTATCACGTGCTGAAAAAGGGAAGGATATATTTAAAGTTGGCAATAATGTTTATCGTTTCAATATTGATACAAACCAAAATACGATAACCTTTAAAGATATTACTGAAGAGAGTAATTTATATCAAGAAAAATTAGAAATGCAGACAGCGATTGGAATTGTATCAGTTGATAACTATGATGATATTACAGATAGTATGGATGAAAAAGAAATCTCTTACTTGAACAGTTTTATCACTACAATGGTATCTGATTGGATGGATGAATATCAAGTTTTTTATAAAAGACTGAATGCAGAACGTTATTTTTTTATTGCGCAGTTAGAAGATATTAAAAAAATGATGGATTCTAAATTCCAAATTTTAGATAAAATCAGAAAAGAATCAAGTACAAGAGAGATACCGATTACACTGAGCATGGGCATTTCATACGGTGGTGAAACATTAAGTCAAACAGGGAATACCGCCCAAACTAACCTAGACACAGCCTTAGTAAGAGGCGGCGACCAAGTCGTAGTTAAAGAAGCGAAAGACAATGCGAAACCAATTTTTTATGGTGGTAGAACAGCTTCTGTAGCAAAGAGAACGCGTGTTCGTTCTAGAGCAATGAGTACTGCAATTCAAGGGATTTTGGCAGAATCATCTGATGTTTATATTATGGGACATCGCTTTCCTGACATGGATGCAATCGGTTCGGCTTTTGGTATGGCGCGACTAGCAAAATTTCATAATAAAGAAGCTTGGGTCGTGCTAGATAAAAATGAGAGTATTCCTGATGTTGAACGAGTAATGGCTGAACTGGAGAAATATCCTGAGCTGGCGAAGCAAATCATCACACCAAAGGAAGCAATGAAACGAAAAACAGACAGTAGTCTATTGATTATGGTTGACTACCATAAACCGTCACTTTCGATTTCGCAAGAGCTATATGAGCAGTTTGATAAGGTAGTAATTATCGATCATCATCGCCGTGGAGACGAATTTCCTGCCAAACCATTACTCGCTTATATTGAATCTTCGGCATCATCTGCTTCGGAATTGGTGACAGAATTGATTGAATATCAGAGTAATGCGCAAAAGCGGTTGGATAAACTTGAAGCCACATTATTATTGGCTGGAATTGTTGTTGACACAAAGAGCTTTAGTGTTCGGACGACTGCACGTACGTTTGATGTAGCCAGTTATTTAAGAACTTGTGGCGCTGATTCATCTTTAGTACAATATTTATTAAGCTCAGATTTAACCAGTTATTTGGAAATGAACAGTTTAATTGCCCAAAGTGAATATGTTACGCCAGATACTGTCATTGTAACTGGCAGTGAAGAAAAGGAATACGACAGCGTAACTGCAGCTAAAACAGCTGATACCTTGTTATCAATGGTTGGAATCAATGCGGCCTTTGTTATAACTAAGAGAACTGACAAGCAGATTGGGATCAGTGCACGAAGTAATGGATCAATAAACGTCCAACTAATTATGGAAAATTTAGGCGGTGGTGGTCATTTCACGAATGCTGCGGTACAATTAACTGGTATGACAGTATCTGAGACAAAAGAGCAGTTGCTGAAAGTAATCCATCAAAATATAGACTTAATGTATGATCCGGCTCCTTAAACAACTAGAGTTTAAAAGAAATTATGGATTATTCATTATATACAAGGAGGAATAATAGTATGAAAGTTATTTTTTTACAAGACGTTAAAGGCAAAGGAAAAAAAGGGGAAGTGAAAGAAGTACCTACAGGATACGCACAAAATTTTCTAATCAAAAACGGGTACGCTCAAGAAGCGAATAAAGGGAGTATCAGTGCTTTAGCTGGACAAAAGAAAGCACAAGATAAACACGAAGCGGAAGTTTTAGCAGAAGCGAAAAAAATGCAAGAATTTCTAGAAAAAGAAGAAACTGTTGTAGAGCTTAAAGCGAAGGCTGGAGAGGATGGACGTCTCTTTGGATCTATTCCTTCAAAACAAATCGCAGAAGCCTTAAACAAGCAATATAAGGTCAAATTAGACAAACGTAAGCTAGAACTATCACAACCGATTCGTTCACTAGGCTTTACAAAAGTACCAGTTAAATTGCATCATGAAGTAACAGCAACAATCAAAGTTCATGTTGTAGAAGAATAATGTCAAAAAACAGAGCATAGTCTCTGTTTTTTCTTATCTTCAATCCAAAATGATATAATATTGTCATTGTACTTTTCGGTTATTTCTTGTTAAAATGAAAAGACTGAAAAGCGTAATTTGAGCTATAGGAGAGAAAAAAATGAATGAAGTATGGCAAGATCGAGTACCGCCCCAAAGTATGGAAGCAGAGCAGGCCGTTTTAGGGTCGGTTTTTTTAGATGCTGAGGTTATTATCGATGCTTTAGAATACATAGAACCAAAAGATTTTTATCGCCGTAATCATCAATTGATTTTTCAGACTATGCTTACCTTGAATGATCGAAATGAAGCGATTGACGTTATTACGATCAAAGATCGTTTGGAACAAGAAAACCTATTAGAAGACGTGGGCGGTTTAAGCTATTTATCTGATTTAGCATTAGCTGTACCGACTGCTGCGAATATTGTTTACTATGCAAAAATCGTCGAACAAAAATCATTACTGCGTAACTTGATTCAGACTGCTACTGAAATTGTGACTAAAGGGTTTGAACAAGGTGAAGATGTTGAAACAATACTAGACGATGCAGAACGCAGTATTTTAGAAGTTTCAGAGAAAAGAAATCGAAGCGGTTTTTTATCAATCGCAGATGTATTGAATACCTCGATTGCAAATATTGATCAACTTTATCAAAATGATGAAGAAATCACAGGATTGCCAACTGGCTATCCGGCCTTAGATAAAATGACTGCAGGACTACAAGCGGAAGAATTGATTATTTTAGCGGCTCGTCCAGCCGTAGGTAAAACGGCTTTTGCCCTAAATATTGCCCAAAATATTGGAACAAAAACAGATCGTTCTGTTGCTATTTTCAGTTTGGAAATGGGTGCAGAATCATTAGTTAACCGGATGCTGTGTGCGGAAGGTTCGATTGAAGCTGGACACTTACGAACAGGTCAGCTATCAGAAGAAGAGTGGCAAAACCTGATCATTGCGATGGGAAGTTTATCTAGAGCACAAATTTATATCGATGACACACCAGGTATTAAAATTACCGAAATCCGAGCAAAATGTCGTAAACTAGCACAAGAGCGTGGCAATCTAGGCTTGATTTTGATTGATTACCTGCAACTGATTGAAGGAACTGGTCGTGAAAGCCGCCAACAAGAAGTATCAGAAATTTCTCGTCAATTGAAGAAGCTAGCAAAGGAATTAAAGGTTCCTGTTATCGCCTTATCTCAATTATCTCGTGGTGTGGAACAACGTCAGGATAAACGTCCTGTGTTAAGTGATATTCGTGAGTCTGGATCAATCGAGCAAGATGCGGATATCGTAGCTTTTCTTTATCGTGATGATTACTATGATCGCGGGGAAGAAGGCGAGGATGGTGCTCGTGAAGAACCAGAAATCGACAATGTGATCGAAGTGATTATCGAGAAAAACCGGAGTGGTGCTCGAGGAACTGTAGAACTGTTATTTATTAAAGAGTTCAATAAATTTGCGTCACTATCACCGAGAGAAGAATTCTAAATAATAGATAGAAAGATAGCCCAAGTAAGTAGTTACTGAAAACTTACTTGGGCTATCTTTTTAATTGAAGTCTGCTTTTAAAAGAGAATATTTATTTAAATCCCTAAACTCATTATACATAATAACTTCTGCTTTATCGGTTCCAACAAAAGAGAAACCATTTTTAATCGCAACGGCATTACTTGCCTTATTTTCAGTATCAGCTCGAATACTTAATTTATTTAATCCCATATCTTCAAACCCAATTGCACAAACCTTTTTCACTACTTTTGTCATAATACCTTTATTGGTTTGAGATGAATGAAGCCAGTAACCAAGCTCAGCCTTTTTATTAGCAGCGTCAATAAAATGTAAATCAATACAGCCGATTATTTTCTGACCAAACGCAATGATAAATAAGCGGTCAGTCCCCTTGACATAGCCTTCTAATTTCATTTTGATATAGTGCTCCTGTGGTTCAAAAGAGGTTGAAGAATCCACAAAATCAAGGAATCTCCTCAAATGCTCCCGATCTGAATCAACCACTTCAAAAAGTTCCTGAGCCATCTCGAGAGTTGGCTGGACTAAAGATAGAGATTCGTCAATCTCCAAACAAAAAGAATGTTTCATATCCCGAATAGACCTCCTATTAAGTGTATAGTGTATTGTTTATGATTATAACAAAGCGAGAGTTCTTTACAAGAGAATAAATAAATTTTCGCTTTTTTATCTGATGAAAAATAATTCATGAAATAATGTTCGTGTTTTGCCCGCTTTTCTTGTGTTCAAAAAAACAATATTCGATTTTTCCTTGAAAGCGTTCTGTTTTATTGGTACAATGAATCAGGACAAAATAATTTAGAACGAGGTGTTCGAATGTCATCAGTTGTAGTAGTCGGAACGCAGTGGGGCGATGAAGGAAAAGGAAAGATCACAGATTTCTTAAGTGAGAATGCTGAGGTCATCGCACGTTATCAAGGCGGAGATAATGCAGGTCATACCATTAAATTTGATGGTGTTACTTATAAACTACACTTGATTCCTTCAGGTATCTTTTACAAAGATAAAATCAGTGTGATCGGAAATGGCGTTGTCGTTAATCCGAAATCATTAGTAAAAGAACTGGCATATTTAAAAGATAATAATGTAACCACAGATAATTTACGTATCTCAGACCGTGCGCATGTCATTTTACCTTATCACATCCAATTGGATCAATTGCAAGAAGATGCTAAAGGCGACAATAAAATCGGTACAACGATCAAAGGGATCGGTCCTGCATACATGGATAAAGCAGCTCGTGTAGGGATTCGTGTGGCAGATTTATTAGATAAAGAAATCTTTGAAGAACGTCTAAAAATCAATTTAGAAGAAAAAAATCGTCAATTCGTCAAAATGTTTGATAGCGAACCTATCGCCTTTGAAGACATTTTTGAAGAATATTATGAATATGGTCAACAAATCAAACAATACGTAACAGACACTTCTGTTATTTTAAATGACGCATTAGACGCAGGAAAACGTGTTTTGTTTGAAGGTGCCCAAGGCGTTATGTTAGATATCGACCAAGGAACGTATCCATTCGTGACATCATCAAATCCAGTTGCTGGAGGCGTAACAATCGGAAGCGGTGTAGGTCCTTCTAAGATCAATAAAGTCGTCGGTGTATGTAAAGCTTACACATCACGTGTTGGTGATGGACCATTCCCTACAGAATTGTTTGATGAAACAGGAGAAACAATTCGTAAAGTTGGGAAAGAATATGGTACTACAACAGGTCGTCCACGTCGTGTTGGTTGGTTTGATACGGTTGTGATGCGTCATTCAAAACGTGTATCAGGAATCACGAATTTATCATTGAATTCGATTGATGTGTTAAGTGGCTTAGACACAGTTAAAATCTGTACAGCCTATGAATTAGATGGAGAAATGATTTATCATTATCCTGCTAGTTTGAAAGAGTTGAGTCGTTGTAAACCAGTTTATGAAGAGTTACCAGGTTGGTCAGAAGACATCACTGGATGTAAAACACTTGCAGATTTACCAGCTAATGCAAGAAACTATGTACACCGTATTTCTGAATTAGTTGGCGTGCGTATTTCAACATTTTCAGTCGGTCCAGACCGTAACCAAACAAATGTATTGGAAAGTGTTTGGGCACAAATTTAAAGTTTTAAAAAAGCAAAAGACAATAGAAAATTTGTCTTTTGCTTTTTTTTCATTTTTCTCCTATTACAAGCCTTTTTTGGTTGTTTACTCTTTGGATAAAGTATGAGTATACAGTAATTATGTGTTAAAATAGAAAAATAGTTAGGGGAGATTTTAAATGACATTTAAATTAATGACAGATTCATGTTGTGATTTGCCATATACATATTTAGAAGCAAACGATGTTGATTTTATCAGTATGACGATTCAGTTAAATGGAAAAGAATTAGTCGATGATTTGGGGAAGACATTTGATTATAACTGGTTTTTACAAGAAATTAAAACGGGCGGTATGCCGACAACTTCTCAGGTAAATGTTGGGCGCTATATTGAATTTTTTAGACCATTTGTTGAAAAGAAGATGCCGATCTTATACCTAGCCTTTTCCTCTGGTTTAAGTGGATCGTATCAAAGTGCGATGCAAGCTGTTGATATCTTAAAAGAAGAGTACGCTGATACGGAAATTTACGTGATTGATACAAAAGCTGCAAGTTTAGGTGAAGGATTACTTGTCAGCGAAGTCATCCAGTTAAAAGAAGATGGACATACGTTAGATGATATCTTATTATGGCTATCTGAAAATACAATGACTGTTCATTCATGGGTAACGGTCGATGATTTAAAACACTTAGAACGTGGTGGAAGAATCTCAAAAGCAGCTGCTGCAATCGGTGGTTTGATGAATGTTAAACCAATCATTATAGTAGATGAACAAGGAAAACTTCAAAACATCAGCAAAGTTCGTGGACGAGGCAAAGCGTTGAAAAAACTAGCAGATGAGACGGTTCAGGGATTGATTGAACCATTAAACCAAACCCTATTCATTGCATATGCTGGAGATTTAGAAAGTGCAGAGAAAGTCAAAGCGCTGATTGAAGAAAAAGTGGAAGTAAAGGAGATTCGCGTTCATCCATTAGGTCCAACAATCACGAGTCATACAGGAAATGGTTGTATTGCAGTTTTTTCTAGAGGAAAAAAAAGAGAAATAAAATAACGTTAATCTATATTAGAGACATCCGTCTAAACATTTTTGAAAGTTTAACTTTTTGAAAATGCTTAGACGGATGTCTCTATTTTTTTCGACTTAATTAAGAGAGATGGAGTCAGTCATTTTTTTTGGGAGACAATTGACAGTAATTCGAAAGTAAAAAAGAATTTATATAAAGTAAGATGTACTTATTGAGTGAATAAAATACAGTTATCAGCTTAAAAGTGAGTCGCTATATTGGTTGTATTAGCGAGAATGGTCGATCAATAAAAGGAGGCAATAAGATGAGAAAATCAACATTTAATTACATTAAAGAGATTCTGTCAGATTATCCAAGAATCGAGGAGTACATTAAACAACGCGAAGAAGAGTTAAGATACCCCTATCGTGAAAATGACTTAAACTCAGGAATTAAAGGAAGTGGGGCTGGATATAATGCTCAAGATAGCTTAATGATTACTATTGAACAAGATCAAAGGCTAGCTGCCTTAGAACGAAATAAACGTATTGTATCTAACCTACTAGAAGAATGTTGCGAAGATACTAAAACAATTATTCAAGAACTGTATATGCGGAGAATGCCCAAGTATACGATTCAAGGTTTAATTACAAATAATTTGATTTTTGTTGGACGAACAAAAGCTTTTGAATTAAGAGATTGGTTCTTTTTACAGGTAGCAAAAGATTTGAATTTAACGATATAAGGTCCGAACGATAGTCGGATTTTTGAAGTATATTTCCACGGTAAGATGATAGTATCAAAAAAAGTTACAGTTTTTTAAATAACTAGAACAACTATTTTTTTGATAGATGAAGACCCATTGTTCCATTGAAATACCAAGTATGGACGATATGCGAATTTTCAAAAGCAACATTCGGTATAAAATGAACCTATCGAGAATGAGTTATGAAATGCACTGGCTGACGGAAGCTCAAAAGAATAATTATAAACTTACTTCCAGTCAAATGTGCTCTAATAACCAAAAGTATCGTGTTAGGCAATGTATCACAATTCCGGCAGGTAGATTTTTGTGAAGGTCAGAGAAGTGTATGATCTGATCAAAATTTATCTACGTTTATATAGATCAAGATATGACGATCGCATATCTAAATGAGATTTGTATACAACGACTAATTAAGTTTCATAGTAATTTGATTAGTAGACTCTATTACAAGTAAGAGAAAAAAGTGAGGAAGGTCAATGAGCAAGTATTTTAAATTGATTGATGCAATCGATACAATAACAACATTAAATGTTGCCAGTCAAAAAGAGGGCGTAACAGCGTATAGCCACATTCGTTTAAAACCTGGTGAAAGATATGAATTAGGGGACGATAAAGTATTTCGTCAGTCATTGAAGAATATTCAAATTGAAAGACCCTATTCGCAACAGTTAGTGAATGAATTGACGTCTTTAAATATCGACTACACAGAAAGTTTTTGTAAATCTTGCGGTGGCCGTATCAAAAAAATCTCGTACTTTGCTATAGAATTTATTGAGGAATGAACGTTATTTTACGAAAAGGCAATTACTGGAGGCTGTGTAATGAATATTCAATTTTTAGGGATCAAGAATCAAATTAAAAAATCTGGCTGTTCATCATGCGGCAGCAGACAAGTGTCAAAACACATGTTTCAACGTGAAGCCCGCATGGTTTTACCAAGTGGGCAAACAAAAACATTTTATGCTGGAGAACTATATGACGTGATGGAGAAAGATGGGAATTTTTTACTAGAACAAACATATAGTTTAGATGGACAAGCTGTAAAAATGTTTAAATTAGGATGAATGAGTGTGTTTCACTTTTAAAATTAGGAGGAAAGAAAATGACTAAAGAGAAAAAGACAAAAGACGTTTCGAAGAAAAATACTGTTGATGCACAAGTATTTATTCAACGAAAATTACAAACATTAAACCAAAAAAATGGCGGAAGATATGAGCGCGATGCAACACGTGTCGTTCAAAATAATCAATAATAGGGGGAAATATAAATGACAAGATGTAGCAATGATACACTAATTTCAAAAATCGGGATGAAATCATTAAATAAATTGATGGAAGTTGATTTTGCTGTATTAACGGATATTGACAGTTGTGTCAAAGTAAATACAAAAAATTATATTAACTATGACGGAATGAGTGCAGTCTACAATGTGTACAACACACCAGAAGATATGTTCAACTGTCTAGCAGAAGGCTGTAAAAACTCAGGGACATTGACTGTCATGAACACTGCAGGCTCTTCAGTTGGGGCATCTTTTGCAGTAAATGCAGATGCAACAGAATTTGCAGCAGGGGTAATCACGTATTACGTTCATTTACCTGCAGCTGGAGTTTACAGTATAGAAACGTCTATTTCTGATATTGCTGATCAAAATAAATTAAATTCAGATATTTATCAAAACTTGGTGACGGTACAAGAGGCAGGTTTCCATCCAGTTGTGATTGATTTATCTAAACTTCCAGCAATGGAAATGGGTACAGGTTGGGCTGCTGGAGAAAATGGAATCATTATTCATGTAGATGTGATCCCAAATAGCACAACGATTTCAACGGTTGGTTTTTCTTCAATTTACGTTTATAACAGCATTGAAGATTTTGAAATCAATGATGTTGTTAAAATTGGCTGTATCGATGAATTTGCGGGCGAATTAACAGTAGATCCAGTGGAAGCAAGCTGTTTTGGTGCAGGATATGATGCAACAAGTATCGCAATCGAAAGAACATTGACTGGTAAGAGCGCTACAGCGAATTACTGGAAATTGAACCCATTGATGTCTAAAGGTACATTAACAAGCGGTTGGATTATCCAAACAGCAGATAAAGCAGTTTCTGCTACTACAATTGATGGCGTGGACTATGGTTATGTTCAACTTGCTGATATGAATATGGACGAATGTGCCTTTACATCAGCAGCAATCGCGGATAGCTGTAATGTAACAGAGTCACTATTGAATCGTGTTAATACACCCGCAGTTGTTGAAATCAACGAAAAACAATTTATCGTTTTAGCTGATGGAAAAATCTTATTCCATAAATCATTAGTCGGGAAAGATCTAGTAATCAGTTATCCGAAAAAAGTTGATGTAGAGCACTTTGTTGGAAATGAAGATGTATTAGATGCACGTCGAGTACGTATGTCATTTACACAAGAACAAACAGATGGCGTGAAACAAAACTATGTTTATAATAACGTCTTGATCACTTCATTCCCTGGAACAGTGAATAACGAAGAAACTACTTTTGAGTTTACAATTTCAGTACAACGCGATAAAAACGGTAACTTCTTTGAAATGTACCGTGTAGCAGAGTAATATAAATCATTTAGCTTTACGGGCTAGTATTTAGAGCCCGTTTAGCTTTTAAAATTAGGAGGAACAGAGATGGAAGAAAAAGGCATGAAAGCCGCTGATTTTTTAGCGATTAGCAATAATTTGAAAAAAACGAATGAAAAGGATACTCCTTTTGCGGTGGTAAAAGATCAAGAGGTATCAGTGATCGGGGATGCAAATAAAACTGAAGTGAAAAAAGCAGACTATAGTGTGAGATTCCGTGTCCCTCAAACTCATTTTGAGCAAAAACCAGAAGGTGCTAAAGAGGTTGGATCTTATTATGTGTTTAGCGTTGCATTTGGAGATATCACGATCACACCACGTTCAGATTTAAGAATTGTTGATGCGATTATGAAAATTATCCCATTTTTCAATAAGTTGAAAGAAAATGGCGATATGGAAGACTTTAGCAAAGAAGAATTGTTATCTGTTTTTGTAGGCGCAGGTGATGAAATTCATTTAGCTATCTACAACTTAGTTGCAACATTCTTAGGGATCGACGATCAGATGGGCGAGTATATGCTGCCATTCTCTGTGATCGAAAACCTAAACAAAATCATGGAAAATCATCCAGAAGTCTTTAATGAAGCAGATGTTTTTTTCGGTTAATCTACAGACAAGCATGTGAAAATGAGACTTCAGTAGAAAAAGAATCGGAAACATTTTTTGCGAATTTGAATATTTACACGTACATGGCTCATTATGTAGCCAAAGTGTTAAAGCAACGCCCGAATATTATCTTAGATGAGTGGGGCGTTGCTGAATTATTAGTGGCTTACGGGCAATATGCAAACGAAGAAAGTTATAGTAATTTTCTAGAATGGAAATCGCTTGGGAATGAAACGAAGCGCAAAGTGAAGAAACCAAAAGAGTATGCGGTCTTGTTTTATACGAATGATGATTTGGCGGATTAATTTTTTTTAATATAAGAGACTCTGTCAGAGTCTCTTTTTTGTTTACTACTTTAAAAAAGTATCAATCAGTATGAACGATATCCGAATTTTTAGATATGATTTCCGTTGTAAGATGGTAGTATCGAAAGAATGGTTAAGACAATGACTAAAGAACTGGCTCGTAAGCAACAACCTCATTGTTAAATTAACGGTAGTAAATTCAACAGTGGCGTCACGAACATAAACTTCGTCACCCTAGTAGGAGCCATATAGTGGCGAAAAAGGTATTTTTTCACCGCTGATTGTTCTAACGCTAACTGTGCTAAAACCATCATCGATAGCAGTTAAGCCCTAAACACTTGGAAGAATACCACTGTCTTTTCCAATAATAAAATAACAAGTTAAGGTTTTAGAGTTTTTTTCAGATTTTTACACTTTAGAGCTACCGATGGCAGATGACTAATTGGTGGAAGAACTAGAATTATTACCAGCTGACATTAAAATGATAAGTTTTACCAATAAAACCTATTTTCTTAATAGAAACACACCTTGTTGGGTTTGCTATATTTATACTATAAAGTAATAAACAATATAATAGCAGTCATCGAGTAAATAAATTATATGTTAAAAAATTTTAAGCATGAGCAGATAGCCCATGTTTTTTCTTTGTAACCACAAAAAAAGAAGTTGTTTAGAGATAAAAAAGGAGGCAACAGAGTGGCAATAAAAGGATAAGGTAGTTTTCTAATGGCGATAAGTTTACTTGGACTTTGTCAGAATCATTAAGTTATGGATGATATTCAAATTTCTAGATCTGAATTCTGCTATAGAATATTATTATAAGAAAATAGTTAGAATATTGAGTGATAGAACAATTCCATGAGAAATACAGAAAGATTTTCGTGGAATGTTTATTCTCTAAACAAGTATGATTAATTAGTTTAACGTTCAATTTAAGAAAGGGATCAAAGGTATAAAATAAAAAAACCACATGTTTATGTGGTTTTTGTTTGATGATTTAACGGTATAAAGTAATTAATCGACTTTAGTGAATTCTACAGAGACTTTAGAAACTCGAACAGTGTCACCTTCTTTTACTACCATTCCGGTTACAGATTCATGGTATAGATCGGAGTCGTCATCTCCATCTTTAACATAATTTTTTTTATAGTTTTCTTTACCTTTTAGTGAAGCCATGTGTTCTCTAAGGATGGGTTTATCATCAGAAGTTCTAGCGGTGACAGTACCATATCCGTCATCAACGGCTTTTAGATCATAAGTTCCGGGTTCTAAATCGCCATCTTTACCTACAGTAAGTCTACCTGTCAGTGTTTTTGTAGAACTATTATTTGTAATTGGTGCTGAAGAACTAGAGGATGCACTTTGCTCATTTTTCTGAGAAGCAGAGTCGGTTGAGCTGCCACAAGCAGCTAATAATATAACAGGAATTACCAGTAGAAAAAGTTTTTTCATTTTAAAATTCTCCTTATTTTTATGTCATAATATTTTAGTAAAAAGTAGAATATATTATAGCATAGTTTTTTTTTATTATAAAGCTTAAAAATTAGATTACGGAATAATAGTTATCAAAATGTAAACAATTGATGTTTTTTTAGAAGTATTTTATCAGTTGATTAGAACCATTATTATTCTATTAGCAGGAAATTAGAAAGGAGGCAAAAAAGTGGCAATAGAAAAGATAGGGATAAACATAAAAAGTAATGCAAAAGGCATAGAACAGCAACTATCTCAATTTTACTCTAAAGTAAAACAGTTGAAAATTGACAAATCTAATTTTCAACCTAATGTTGAAAAAATTGAAAAGGTATTAAATCAGGTAAAAAGTTTCAGCGTTATAAGTGATACTGCTAAATCAATTCAAAAAGGAGCAGGTGCTCTTGAAAGTATCAGTGATAAAGTTCCTGAAATGACAGGAGGAGGTTCAGGAGTATTAGTTACAGGAATGGATGCAGTTAGTGAGATTGTTCAGTTGTTAGGAAGTACGGCAGAAGCGATGGAACAAATTAACAATAAAGTTCCTTCAAATTTAGGAAAATTACTTCCTAAATTACTTAACATGGGGGTTGCAATAACGGGAATGGGTATTCTTGTTGGGATTGTTGGTAAATTAGCAGGAAAGTCTTCTGGTACAGCAAGTGCAGGACTTGAAACCGTTGGAGGCATCACAAAACTTCTAGGAGAAGCAGCAGAAGCGTTAAAACAGATAGATGATAAAGTTCCCTCAAATTTAGAGAATTTAGCTCCTAAACTACTCAACATGGGAATAGCAATAGCTGGAATGGGTATTCTTGTTGGCATTGCGGGTAAACTTGCAGATAAAAATCCTGTAGCGGCTCTAGTTGGGTTGGGGTCAATATGGGCAATAACAGAATTATTGATGAAAGCAGCAGAAGCATTAAAACAAATTAATGACAAAGTTCCTGGAAATCTAGAGAAGGTAACTGCCAAAATGGTTAGTATTGGAATAGCTATTGGTGGAATGGGTATTATAGTTGCTGCAGTAGGAGCGTTAGTAGCAACTGGTGTAGGAGCATTAATTGCAGGAGCTGGTCTGGCAACCGTTTATTTACTAGCCTCAGAACTCATGCATGTCTCTGAAGCTATTAGTCAGCTTGATAAAAAAGTACCAACGAATATTGATAAAGTAAAGCAAAAGATAAAAGTTATTGCTGAAGTGATTAAAGAGTTTAGTTCTTTAGGTAGTCCGATAACATTAATAAAGAATATTTTCGGATCTTTAAATACAAAAGTAGTATCTAGGACTATTAAAGTATTTATTGATATTGCCAAAGATTTTGAGTTGCTTAATAAAATGAAAATTCAATCTGAAGTTATCAAAAAGAAAATTCAAAATATTCAAGAAGTATTAGATATGATTAAAGGTAGTAGTATTACTGAAATGCTTGGAAGTGTACTCAAATCTGCTGACAGTAGTGCCCTATCTGGTACAGTAGACAGTTTTGTAGCCATTGCATTAGATTTTGATGTGTTGCAAGGTATTCCAATTAATGCTGAGGCTGTGAGTCAAAAGCTAAGAAGTATTCAAGAAGCTTTGACTGTTTTTGACGGAGTAGGATTAAGAGAGATATTTGACAGTTTTACAGAAGCGATTAATACATCGATACTATCTGGTATAGTTACTCAGATGGTGGATATTGCTAATTCATTATCAACTTTACAAGGAATCCCTTTGGATACTGAGGCAATTAAAATAAAAATAGAAAGTATCAAAGAAGTATTGGGAGTTTTTAAAGGAGCTAGTTTAAAAGATTTATTTGGTCATGGATTAGAAGCTATTGATACTACAGTTTTGATAATGTTGATTGATCAACTTAAATCTGTAACCACAAAATTAAAAGAGTTTGATGCCGAGGCATTAGACGAAACAGCTTTAGCTTCTATTTCTCAAAAAATTCAAAATATTAAGAGTGTATTAGCATTATTTACAGGGGCTTCATTTGGCGAATTGCTTGATGATTTATACGAATGGGCAAGTACAAAAATTGTTACTGGTACAATTGGTTCTTTGATAACAGTTTGTAGTAAATTTAAAGAACTAAATGAAGTAACTGAAGGACTAAATTTTGAAACGATAGGCGAAACCATTAGAAAGATAAAGGAAGTATTAGGTGAACTTAGTGGCTCTACTCTTGAAGATTTATTGGATAGTGTTATAGAAGCTTCAGATCTTAAAATAGCTGCTACTTCAATAGAAAAAGTAGTAGAAATTGCAGAAAACTTATCACAATTACAAAAACTTAAATTTACGTATTCAAGTATCGAAAAAAAAATTACAGACGTTCAGAAAGCAATTGAGCTACTAGACTCAGACAAAGGTATATTTGCAGGTTTAATGGGTATATTTAATGGTAAAATTGATGAATCTACTTTAAAAACAGCAGCGGCTAGTATGCAACAGGTTGTAGCAATAGCTAAAAATTTAGCTATTTTGCAGGAAATCCCTTTAGATGGAGATAGAGTATCAGAAAAAATCGGCTATGTGAATGCAGCTATTGAAAAAATGGGTAAAGCAAATCTTTTAGATCTGTTTGGTCAAATGCTAAAAACAACTGAGTTGACTGAAGTTAAAAATTCTGTCGATGCAATGATTCCATTAATGGAATCATTGAATAGTCTAGTAAAAGATGAGTTTAATGATGTTATGATTAATGATCGTATCTCGAAACTTAATTTTATCATCCAAAATTTAGGGAGTGGCAGTCTTAAAACTATATTTGAAAAAATGTTGAAGGTTGAAGAGTTATCACAGATAAAAGCAGCTGTTGATATCCTTATACAAATTATAAGTAGTTTTGGCAATCTCAATACTACTGCTGAAAATGTAGATTTTCAGGCTGTAAACACAACAATTGCAAATGTTGCAAACTCGGTAGGCCAAATCAATAATCTTGAGAGTGCTACCGATGGAGTTAACCAAATCAATGCTTTACTGCAATCATTCAATATGTTGATAACAATGTTACAAGGGTTGGAAGGGCAATTTTTACCAATTGGAACAAGTTATGGTCAACAAATTCTTCAAGGGTTTAATGGTGTAGCGGTTCCTACAAAGATATTAGAGCAAATAAATCAACTTATTACCAATCTTCAAGCAAAATACAGTACGTTTACAGAGATCGGTAAAACCTATGGAAATAACCTAAAAACAGGTTTTGCAGAGGGCGTAGCAAACATGATCTCACTACTAACAGATGCAATAAACAAACTTACAACAGAAGAATCTAAAGCACAATTTTCAATACCTCTTAACACACTAGGAAATACACTAGGTGCATCTTTAATTGATGGTTTTAAAGAAGGAATCAGAGGAATGGCTACGGCGATAAACGAAGAGCTTAGTAATGTTAAAACAGCAACAACTAAGTCTCAAGGTGGTGAAGTCGAGTTTCATGCTTCTGGTGGATTAGCGGGTATTTTCAAAAAGAAAGGTACCGATACTGTACCAGCCATGTTAACACCAGGGGAATTTGTTCAGCGTAGAGCCGCTGTTAGTACCTTTGGTCTTGATTTTATGAATAAAGTAAATAATCTTGATGTTCGTGGAGCATTCAGCGCATTGACGGGTAGATTTAATACTCAGTCGATGCTTATTCCAGCAGTTTCAACCGTCGTCAATAACATTAACCATACAACAAATAATGCTAATAGAGTAACACAAAATGTAGTTGGTGGAAATGCTGATTATATTATGAAACGAGCAAGTCGTTATTTAAGATAAGTATCTAAGGCATAAACGTATACTAGATATTAACCATAAAATGAGTTTCTTTCTATAGTGATATATGTTAAAATACAAATAGTTATTTTTACGTTACATGAGGAGAAAATGAAAAAAATAGTAATATCCGTATTAACATTAACAGCACTTTTAGGACTAAGCGCATGTGGTTCTACAGAAAAAACTCCAAAAAAAGAAACAGCTGTAAGTACAGAAGATTCTTCCACAAAAAAAGATAAACAGATGAAACAAATGGAAGAGGACTTAGAGGAAAAAGGCGTAGAAATTAATATCAATAGTATAGATGATAGTTTATATTTTATTAGAGAAAAAGGAATAGACTATGATTATTTTGATATGACGTTTGATGTGTTACATGACCCAGATGAAATTCGTAATATTATGCTCAGATTAAAGGGAAATATTAGTGGGAAAGATAAAGATACTCTATATTATGAAGTGAGTAAAGGAAGGATAGTTGAGTCATCGGTAGACAATACTAGTATAAATGACATGGCTAAAGTTCTCAAAAGTCTAGACTATTCTGACAAAGAAATCTTAGAGTTTGCACAATGGTACTATAACAAAAATCAATAGAATAATAAAAAAATGCAGAAGATATAGTTAACAATGAAGATCAAAAAATGGAAGAAGATTTAGGAGAACAAGGTGTAAAAATAACATCAAGAAACTACGTGTATCTTACTAGAGAGAAAAGCCTAGACTATTCCGACAAAGAAATTCTAGAGTTTGCTCAATGGTACTACAACAACAATAAATAAAAGAACAAGAACAGCCTCCCAGCTGTTCTTGTTCTTTTTTATACATCTAACCAACCTCAAAGAAAGGAGTAAATCATGACAATATTAAACAGAAAGTACATCCAATTCAACGATCTCGTGATCGATAACTACGAAATGCTACAATCAGCGGATCTTAGCGGCGGTTTTAAAACTGGTACAACAGAATACAGCTTCGGTCATGGAAGCTATGCCAATTTTAAAGCCAAGCAACAGTTTTCTCTGGAGCAGTCACTAAGTATGACGCTAAAACTCGATACAAGAAAATTGAGTTGTGATCAAAAGAAATTTTACAAAGATTATGTCTTCATGAATATCGTCAAAGCAGGCAAGTTATGGGCCATTGAAGGCGAACAACTTTTATGGACGAATGCCTTTATCAAAGATTTCAGTGAGTCCTATTCAATGGAACGACATGTTGTCAATATTGATATCGATCTTGTCTTATACGAAGGAATTTGGCATAAAGCAGACACGAAAAAAGTTTTCTTAAAACCATATGTAGCGTGTAATTTTATGGACTGTTTAGATTTTCAAGAAGTCGATGAGTGCCAAGATTGTTGTATTTCGTGCACCCAAACCAAACATGAACCGTGTCCAAAATGCGTCTGTGAATGTGATTTTCTAACTGGAGATAACTCACTTTGCGAACTGAAAAAAGACGTCGCAAATGCTTTTTATAGCCAATGTGGTGATACGTATCAAATCATTTATAACTGTGAGGCAGGGAAAAAGATTTGGTCTGAAGAAAAAATGCTTGGACATAAAATCTGTAAGGCAGAGCCATGTAAAGATATTATTGCAGGACAGTTTTACAGTGACACGATCATGGATAGTGACAAGCTCACAATCACGTTGATCGGAGCGATGAAAGATCCAGTGATTACCTTGAACGGTAACACAATGCAAATTTTAGGCGAATATAACGGTAAATTGACCTTGACATCTAGCGGTGAGATTTATTATCTCGAAGATCAGTGCTGTTCAGAAAAAGTCATCAACATCAATCAATTAGTGATACCAATTGGCAGTACATTTGGTTTTAGTGTTCATCATGGAACGAACGGCATCATCGTCGAAACCAATAATTGCTGTGAAATGACCTGTGTGTATGTCAAAGTCGACAGATTAACGATTTAAAAAAGGAGGGAAATACATGTCTGATTATTGTACAGCTTGCGGCGCTCTAAAAGAATACGCACCGAATTTTGTGAAGAATGGCATCACAGATAAAGAGTGTAAAAGCCTACAAAAAGATACGGGATTAAACCCAGATTTGAAAGAATTGCATAAAAATTGTGAAGACCTCAATGATATGTTGGATTGCTTACTCCATTCGTTACAAGACAAATTACCTGCGTATACTGTTTGTGACTGGAAAGAGTACATGAAAGAACTAACGAACAATTTATACACGATTCAAAAAGCCATGATCTGTAGTGAATGTGGGCAATGGGCAAAACTTCATGAAATTGAAGATTCAATCAATAAATTATGGGCAAAAATGGCGAAAGTCGAAGCAGCATTAGATGCATTAGCTGCCCAAAAATGGGAAATTGATGTGCGCCGTTTAGTGCAATCTGAAGTACCAGAATTAAAGATTCATATTGATCGATCAGGATATTTTGAATTTAACTGGACTGATTGGGATATGAACGGTTCTGTTATCACCAATCCAATGGGGCGAGGAAAACTTACCGGAAGAATCAATTTTGGCATGACTCAAGAAAATGGGATGAATGCGAAATGGCAAGTTAGAAGTGTGACCTTGGATACTGTAACATATCAATCATTGAATGTCAGAAGCTTAGAATTCATCATTAAGTTTTATGTACCAACAATTTCAGGTGGAACGCTAGAATATGAGCGTCCTCATAATAGCTTGGAAACGTTCACGGATAAGATCAATAAAACAATCCCTATCAATTTAAAAGGAGTTTTAGACTCTGGACAAAATAGCGGTTGGTTACAAATTTTTACCTTTAAAGATCAAGGAAAAGTGTTGAGCAGTATTGTGGACGGACAGGTTCGATTTTCCAATAAAAATCTGACATCCGTTCCACCTTATATTTAGAAAAGGAGATGAACAGAATGGCTGATTATTGTACAGCATGTGACAATTTAAAAGACTATGCAGCGAATTTTATCATAAACGGTATTACAGAAAAAGAATGTAACAGTTTGAAAAAAGATACAGGGTTAAATCCTGATTTAGATGTCCTGCATACTAACTGTGAGGATTTAAATGATCTTAACGATTGCTTGATTGGTGCTTTAAAGGATACCTTAGCAGATCAGAGCGTATGTGATTGGAAAGAGTTTATGGATCAATTAATGACAAACCTACAATTGATGAATCATGCAATGGTTTGTAGTGATTGTGGACAGTGGCTCAAAATTCATGAACTGGAAGATTCAATCAATAAATTATGGAAAAAAATGGCAAAAGTCGAGGCAGCTTTAGACGCGTTAGCCGCTCAAAATTGGGAGGTAAATGCGACTTACACAATCGACTATTCCACACCAGAAATGAGTGTTTCGATTGACAGAAGTACAGGGAATTTTGTTTTTAACTGGACCGATTGGTTAAATAGTTCCTACACTACAAGATTGGGTCGAGGTCGTGTAACGGGCAAAGTCAATTTTGGAATGGGACAAGAAAGTGGGTTGTCTGCGAAATGGCAAATACGAAGTGTGACAGTGAATAACTGTACATATAAATCCGAGCATGTTAGTGATGTGAATGAATTTGTGATCAATTTATATGTTAAAAGTGATAAAGAAGCGCGCATATTTCAGGTGAAACATAACACGACAGAGGATAAAACATGGAGCATTAACCAAACAATCAATATTGGGATGAAAGGTGTTCTTGCACCAGGTAGCGACAGTGGTTGGATTCAATTTCTCGAAGTCTTTAACGATAGCGTATCAAGTTCGCTAGATGATCGTGCCAATGTAAAAATTCAGTTTGCTAATAAAAATAAAGCACCCGTTTCTCCCTATGTTTAGAGAGTTAGGGGTATGTAAAAGAAGAGTCAAAAGAGAGGATGAAAAAAATGACAGATTGCCAAGCGTGTGAAGAGTTGAAAACAACCAGCCCAGAATTTGTATTACATGGGATCACAGATAAAGAGTGTAAAAGTCTACAGAAAAATACAGGATTGAATCCAAAATTACCTGTCTTACACAATAATTGCCAAGATTTAAATAACATGAATGATTGTTTGTTAGGCTATTTAGGAGAAGAACTTACAGCAGTTAATATGTGCGATATTAAAGACTTTATTCAGGATTTTTTAAATAATCAACGATTGATGAATAAAGCCTTGATCTGCTCTGAATGTGGACAATGGGAATTGATTGAGAAAATGCTAGATGCATTACTAAAAATCATCGAAAAATTAAAAGAAATCGGTGTTTGGGAAGGTGGCCTTGAAGGCGGATTTATTCCTGGTAAAGGAATCGCTGGTGGGAATATCAACTTGTTTGGTGGCTCTCCAGATGGCGCTCATTATATTAGAACTAACAATAAATCAACAGAAAATGATTTGGCTGGCGGAATCAATGCAGCATTATTGAAGCAGCTGAAAGCCGAATTGAAGGAAGAATTGAAAGAAGAACTCAAAGAAGGTGAATAATGATGGCGGAAAAAAAATATGCTCCGATTCGAGGAAGTTGGGGTCATGATCCAGGCGTTCCAGGAGATGTTTATATTGTTGGGGCGCCAACCGTAGCGCAGTTTCAAGCAATGCCAGGAAATCCACCAGGATTTCCTAAAGAAAGTGGATATGGGGAAGGAATAACAGCTGAAAAAGTGAATGATAATTTGTATAGATTACGTCTTTCCTTGGTTGCTTATGGAACTAGAGCGACAACAGGAAGTTATACACCTTATGTTTATGCAGGTACTTTAGGGGCTGAATACGACTGGCAATTGATTGTGGCTAAAACAACTGTACAAACAGAAGATCCAGCGAGTGCACCTTACACACATGCATTCACAGAACCATTGAAACAGAGATATTATGGGTCACAGCCTCTTTATGCGATGGCTGGTTGGAACAATCCACATTCTGCAACTAGTTCTGGAGGAACATGGTACAACGATGTTACGAAAAATACGTTTGATGCAACTAATATTACTTGGTTAAAAATAACGATTTATGGGGATGATACATTTCCTCTAGCATATAGCTATATCCAATTTAAAGATATTATTGATGACTACCGACCAATGGCGATTCGGAAAAATGGTGCGTGGAAATCTCTCGACAACACAGGTGGATTTTGGCAGATTCGCAAGTCAGGAAAGTGGATCGATGTTCCGAAAACGTCATTTAGTGATGATGGTAAGCCAAACAAAAGTGCGAATCAAATTCGCAAAAGTGGAACATGGAAAGCACAAAGTAAAATAGGGGGGTAAATAGATGTCAAGCATTGAAACAGCAATTAATTGGATGGATCAACGCAAAGGGAAAGTATCCTACAGTCAAGGGGCTAGATTAGGTCCAAATAGTTACGATTGTAGTTCAGCTGTTTATTATGCGTTGATCGCAGCTGGCGTATTTACTGTCGGTACAATGGGAAATACAGATACTCTATTTGGACACCTTGAAGGCGTTGGCTGGCAGCAAGTAAGTAATCCACAGCGAGGAGATGTTTTTATATGGGGTGTAAGAGGCGCTTCTGGTGGTGACAATGGGCATGCAGGAATATTTGTTGATACTACCTCTATTATTCATTGCAATGCGTTTGCAAATGGGATATCAATTGATAATCATGCATCTAGACTCAGTTATAATGGGAATCCACCAACGACTTTTTACCGCAATCCCAAAGGTTCTAGCGGGTCCACTCCAGCACCAGAAATAACATCAGAGGAAGAGCGGAGAGCTTGGTCGATTGCACAGCTCCTAAATAAATCTGGTTATAATATGATTTCGATTGCGGGTTTATTGGGAAATATTGACGTTGAAACAGGTGGATCAATGAATCCTGATACGGATCAAACACATGGGGGTCCAGCTTATGGACTAGTTCAATGGGATGGCTCTGCCTATCCATTAATAGGCAGCCCAACTTCTAACGGCCGAGAATATGTCCAGCGTATACTCGCTCATGCAGGTATAAACGGAAACTATACAAGTGTAGAAGTCCAAACTCGTTTGATTGATTGGTGCATGTTCAATGGACAATGGATCGGTGTTGTTGAGCCTAAATCTGTGGAAGCATTTAAAAATGCTACAGATGTTGAACAAGCAACACTGGCGTTTCTTAAAAATTTTGAACGAGCGGGGACAGAACATTTTCAAAGAAGAGTAGATGCAGCGAAACGTTGGCATGATTTTTTGAATAAGTTGCCATCTGACCTAGGTGATTTTGAAACATTCGAAACAATGACAAATGTTGGATCATTGGACTTTTTAGGAATCAAAGAAGGGGAAATCCACGCGTCTGGCTGGCATTTTAGCTCAGATAAAGGGGAGCAATATATCGCGTTTATTAATGCTGAAACAGATCAAGAATTAGGTCGAATCAAAGCCGAACCTATCAACCGTCCCGATGTTAAAGAAGCATATCCCAAAGTTATTGGCGTAGATCAATCAGGCTTTGAAGTGAAGTTTAAAGTAGCCAATGGAACTGCCGTCTATGTTAAAGGAATTCGGACGAATGGAACAGCAGTAGATGAACTGATTTTTGATAAGATTATCATTTTTGAACAAGCCTTTGATGTTGAAATCGATCCCTATGCGAAAGGAAATACTAAATTCTTTTTTGAAATTTTAGAGGGCGGAAAAGTCATCAAACGTGGGACTAAAATCCTTAATACGCTTAGTTGGAGTAATGAATTGATGTATGTACCGACAACGCAAATCGTTTTGCCGATAGAATATACGGAATGGATCAATGGACGTGAGGAAATCAAACTATATATCAACAAAAAAGTATTTCATGGAATTGTGACTGGTTATACATTGGACAAAGAAAATGAAACGTTATCTATCGATTTGGCCCATGTGATTTCTGAATGGGAGTACCGCCAAATTTCAACCAATTTAGCTGCTAAAAATCGAACAGTCAATGATATCTATAGTACGTTGGATTTCCGCTATCCAGGCTGGAATGTGAATTATAGACAAGATTCAGCGATGCGTGTGATCGATTATGTCTACAGTCGACAGAATAAATTAGAAGGTTTGACGAAAACATGTGAGTTGACGCCAGATCTTTTTTGGCGTGTTGGGTTTCATTTTGGTCGGGGGCTGGAAATCGGTTCTTTTGGTGAAAAGAAATCGTATCTATTTTCTACAAAACCTAGTAGCAAACAAAATATTCGTATCATTGCTGAACCCACGATTGCACATAGTTTTGATCATGTTATCAATATTGCTACAGTGTATGGAGAAAAATCAGATTCAGGGATGTCGAGTATGAGTTTGAGAGAAATATATGAAAATAGCGCAAGTCAAGATCCTAAATTTCCAGTCTTGATTTTAAGAAAAGGAATCAACAATGAACGAGGATATGATTATATTCAGTTTTCAAAATTAGCTCCGAACGGTAATATCGAGTATTCGGTGATCGACACAGAAAGTATTGCCTTAGAATCAGCTAAAGTAATCGAAGGATCCTTTTCATTCAACGATCTGGCTCCGTTTAATACAAGTGAAGAGACGATTACAGATGAAGATCGTGCCAAAGCGGCTAAAACTGCTTATGATGCAGCAGTGAAAAAATTGAAACAGTCCAGACGTACCTACCAAATTGAGTTGACAGTAGAAGAGCTTCCAGAAGAAATCAATGTTGGTGATAAAATTCGCTTACTGTATGATAACCAATTATTAATGATTGAGGAATGTTCAAATTATATGAAAAAAATCCTGAAAATGGATGACTGGTTTTACATTACAAGTATCAATTATTCAATCGATCAAAGTGGTGTAGAGACGAATAGTGTTGTTTTGGAGAAATTCTTAAAAGTAGATAGGGAGGGTGGTCAGTAATGCAAATGTCATATGATTCAGCTCTGAATAAGATGGCTGAACGAATCGCTGATCGAACAAGTGAAAGTAGACAAGGTCAGCTTCAACGACGAAATCAAGTAGTCGATATTTACGGAATGGAATTTACGCGGCAGGGTGATACCGATCATCCTGCCACTTTTTATATCTCTGTTAGCCCAGACTTGATTTATTATGAACGATTTGAATTCAAAATCATTATCCAGCCGTTTGCTATGCCGGTTGGTTCAGGTGGTGCAACAGGCTCAACAGTTGTTCAGGTTGGTGAGACAAGCTTAACGGTAAACCCAAATACCATTAGTCCCAATCCTCATAAACATACGACAGAGCCTCATAACCATTCACTGAGTGCAGGTATCTCTTTATTTACTAGTAGCGTGTCTGATTTTGAAGTTTGGATCGAAGGAATCGATGTTACACCTTATTTGAAGGCACAATACAATGGTTCATGGATCGAAGGAGAAGGGGTATTCCCAAGTAAAGGCTTGTCTAACTATGATTTGCTGAAAGCCGTGGGGTTTATGCCAACTTGGCAACGGGGCGCTATTTTAACACCTGGTTATAAAAAAGTAGAACTGAAAGGGACTGGGATTTTCAATGCAACGTTAGTGAACTATTTAAAGTATTCCCATGTAAATCGGTGATGATATGAATAAATATGAGCAACAAGCGCAAAAAATGAAGAACCATTTACAACACCATCCTAAAGATTATCAAACAGTAATCAGTCTTTTTAAAGTCGAAAGTGACGCTATTTTCTATGAACAACAACAAAGTAAACATCTTATGCTAAAAGAGATTGCAAAATATCAGAAAAAAGGGGATTCTCATGGAAAATAAACATTCAACGGACGGTATCGCAGAAGATCTGATCAGAAGCTTTGTTCAAGTTGCAAGTGCCGAAATGCATGCCAAAACCTTACTGGAAAAACGAGTGTCAGAATTAGAAAATGGGTTGATAGATTTAGAAACAGATCTTGAGTCACAATTACAAAAAATCGCTGACTTTAAAGAAGAAATCATCACCTTAGCTGAAGTAAGGCGAACGGACATGCTCTACCTTTTTGAACTATATGGAAGTCGTGGGGATAAAGAGAAATGGTGTACAGTAAAACATTTGGCAATGGCGATGATGACAGCGTTTGAAGCGTGGCAAGCAAGTGATCATGATGAAGTGTTATTATCCGCTGCATTAACTAAAAACAAATTATTCATAAAAGCTATAACTCAATTTTTAGGCGTTGAAATAACAGAATGTGCTGCATGCTTTGCAGATATTATAAAAGGAGGAGAAAACGTTGACGAAACCTAAAATTTGTAACGACAACAAGAAACAGCCCTCAGTCCAAGATTTTTGCGATTTTGGAGACTGGGAAGTTCCTGTAAAAAATTTATCAGATATCAAAGAACCAAACCGAGACCATGCGTATATTTTACCAGATAATTCTGTTTGGGTATTGTCTCATGATGGTAAGAATTTTATCCAGATAAACCTTGGAGAAGGATCTGGCGATAGCCAACCAACTCAAATTGAAAATAATGATGGATTTATTTCTGTTGATAGAAGCGGAACGTATGATGTTTCGGTCGATTTGGATATGAAAAAAGTTACTGAAACGTTAAAACCTGAATTTCAAGTGAGCAAAATTACTGCAGATGATGGGTCTGCAGAGCTTGTTGTAACTGCACCAGAAACTATATTAGGTAAAGTTGTAACTGCGGGGGCAGGGTTTAAAACTGGTTTTGCCAATCCAGCAGTAGCAGATGCACCAACAGTGGATGGAGAAATAAGATTTTTATCAAGTATGATCCAATCAGATGGAGGCAGTGTTATAGCACTGGATAAATCTGGTAATGTATACAGTCGGATGATATCGTCCAATAAATGGTCCTCCGCAGATTGGCGACAGTTTGCTCGAGTTGATTTGGCTCAAATGATTAAAGTTACTAAAGACACTGGTGCTCAAGTTGTTACCGCTGGTGGGAATGTCACACTATTACAAACGATATTGGGGCAAGGAATCGGATTTCGTGCTATTTCAGCAGCCCCCTCTGCGACAGATAATCCTACAAATCAAGCTTTGCGAGGTACGGCACTTATGAATTCATCAACTTCAGGAAACTTTATTGGTCTGTCTGAAGATGGCATTCATTATTCGAGAGCTATTTCTGCTGGAAAGTGGGTTGGTGAATGGAACAAGTCAGGATCAACTATTGATTCAGTGTCAGATACTCAATATTGGGTAAGCTTTAATGCAGCTTATACACAAATAAATGTAAGTGCGATTGGAGATAAGACGAATAGAGTGCTTTACCTTGCGGGGAAATACTATGCTGGTGGAGGGAGATACGAAGAGGAATTTGATACCACTTATTGGTATATAGATTTTGATCTTGCAAAAGCTGATATTATCTCTAATCTTGTCGTCTATCGTGATGTTAATAAAAAACGAATAGATTATGAGTACAACCTAGAAAATGATATCAATATAGTGAAACTAAAAAATAAAAAAATTCTCACGTATGGCGGTTTAACAACGACGACCAACACTGAGAAGGTACTAGGTTTGTCCACGAATAGCTTAAATTTAGGTACTTTATCAAGTGATTTTTCGTATTTTATCATTCAAAGTCTGAACTTCTTTACTATTAAGCTCAGAGTTGAGGGAGGATTTTACTTTGAACCTAAAAAGGGAAGCATTGTAAGGACACAAAATTTCAAAAATAGACCACAAATAACTAGGGGATTAAAAGAGTCCTTTGCTTTTGACGTCGCTGCTAAGGGTGATCCTGGCAATGGCGGTGGAGAGTACAAAAATTATACAATTACCGGTTACTATCAAATGATAAAAAATACAGCAGATGACAGCTATGATTTTAGCTTAGTGCTGACTGGTATGTTTGATTGGATGGCGGATATACCTAATACAGATAATTCAATTTTAAGCGATAAAAATAATGTTTTTTCCACCTCATATGTTGGTAAAGAGTATGAGTTTGTTGTGAGACAAAAAACAGTATTTTTATAGTATAAATGGAAAAATACTACTGGTACTAGATAATATAAAGGTACTACTAAAGGAGGAAAAAAATGAAACCAAAAATTTGTAACAATAATGATAAACAGCCCTCAGTCCCAGATTTTTGTGATTTTGGTGACTGGGAAGTTCCTGTAAAAAACTTATCAGATATCAAAGAGCCAAACCGAGACCATGCGTATATTTTACCAGATAACTCAGTTTGGGTATTATCGCATGATGGAAAGACATTTACTACAATCAATAGTGGGGGCAATGGTAACACTCAACCAACACAATTCAATAATACAGATGGTTATCTGCATATCAGTGGCAGTGGTACGTATAATGTTACGACAGATTTAAACACAGAAAAAGTTGTTGAACTGGTCAAAGAAAAGGTAGAGATTCCCCAAATTAAAATTGCGACAGACAAAGCTGTAGGAATTGTAAAGCCAGATAATCGTACGATTACAGTGGATGAAGCAGGAACTCTGACGGTTCTTAGCGACGATTCTAACTATATAAATAAATCAGACGCGGTCTTATTTGACGAGACAGGATTTTTTGCTATTGAAGATAGTAATGTTATCAAACAAAATCAAACTGTTTACTTTAGTGTGAATTTAATCAGTATCTTAGCATTTTCATTTCCAAGAAATGCTAAGTTTAAAATCGGCAAATTAATAGATCCAGATCTGTTTCCAAAGACTAGATTGGCTGTCAATATGGTAACAGAAAACCCAAGTACAGCAATTTATGCTAACACGGCCATTACCATTGAGAAAAATGGCGATATTATGTTAGTGAACACATCCGACGTTGGAATCGGCTCTGCTTACAATTTTCGATTTGGAAATACCCATTTAATTAATTTGACTTATGTTACTGTATAAAATCGGTAGAGAGATTAAGAAAATTTAAAGATAAAAAACGTGATATTTAGAAAAAATCGTTATTTTTTAATAGAATTTATCATAATAAGAAACAAAAATAGGTCTTAGGTCTGATTACAGAAATATTACAAATAGATTACGATTGATTTACAAAAAGGAATTTATAAAAGTAAAATGTGTAAGTGATAAAGCACAAGGTGAAGAATAAGGAATAAGGTGGGGATGGTAGATGTTCAAATACTTGAAAGAATATGTTGATTTTTCTGTTAGAGTAAATGATTATATTTCAACGATTATGTTAGATAATGAGATAAGTTGTGAGAGTTACAATTATTCTCGCATATGGAAGCTGATGCAATCTCAAGGAGCAGTAATCAGAGGGTTTCAATTTAATGATATCGCAAGTGAGCAGATCGCCGGGCTACTCATACAAGATCCATTAGAAACCACAATCGGATTCAATCGAGAGCTAGATGAAAAAAGTAAAAATTTTATAATTAGTCATGAAATTACCCATTATTTGTTTCATATGGATAAACAAAATCAGCTTTTTTATGATACAGTGAGGGACATACGATCATGTGAGCACAAGCAACTACAGGAATTTCAAGCCAACATAGGTGCCTCTATAATTTTGGTTCCAGATAGAGTATTATTCTATTCTTTAAAAAAAGGCTGGGATCTTTCGCAAATATCTGATAGTTTCGGCATCTCAGAGGACCATTTAGTTATGCGTTTGATTCAGATGATGCAGGCAAATTTAGGCTTATCATTTAGAACTGCGAAAAAACATACTGATCTATTCTGTGGTACAGGAAGGGTGACCTCAGTTCAACTTGCTACGAAGTTAGAGTACCAAATAGAAAGGCCAAACTATTTTACTGAAATAGTTTAAAATAACAAAAAAGCTATAAAGAGGAGATGAGTGTGACTCTATCCTCTTTATAGACATTTAAAAATTAATATTCACCAGAAAACAGTTCATCCAATTGTTTTTGAACGTCTTTATTTTCCAAGAATTCGTCATATGTTGTGTCTGCACGATCGACAACACCTTTGTCAGAAACGGCGATGATACGATTTGCTAATGTTTGAATAAATTGGTGGTCATGTGATGCAAATAGAATTGCACCAGTGAAGGCCATCAAACCATCATTCAAAGCAGTAATCGATTCTAAATCTAAGTGATTCGTTGGATCATCTAAAACAAGGACATTTGATTTAGACAGCATCAATTTAGATAACATTACACGAACTTTTTCGCCCCCAGAAAGCACGTTAACTGATTTCAGTACGTCTTCCCCAGAGAATAACATTCTTCCTAAGAATCCACGTAAGAACGTATTATCATCTTCTTCTTTACTTGCAAATTGGCGTAACCAATCTAAAATCGTCAAATCAGTATCGAAGTCTTTGCTATTGTCTTTCGGTAAGTATGCTTGGGTTGTTGTAACACCCCAACGAACGCTACCAGTATCAGGTGTAATTTCACCCATGATGACTTTGAATAACGTTGTTGTAACGATATCATTATCTGCAATGAACGCTACCTTATCTACGTTATTTAGAGAGAAAGAAATATTATCTAAAATCTTTTTACCATCGATCGTTACAGAAACATTTTCTACGTGTAGTAGATCATTTCCGATTTCTCTATCTGGAGTGAAACCAACAAATGGGTAGCGGCGTGATGATGGTTGAATATCATCTAAGGTAATTTTGTCCAACATTTTTTTACGAGAAGTTGCTTGTTTTGATTTCGATGCATTGGCACTGAAACGAGCGATAAAGTCTTGCAACTCTTTGATTTGTTCTTCTTTTTTTGCGTTAGCATTTGATTGTAATTTCGCAGCTAATTGGCTTGATTCCAACCAAAAGTCATAGTTACCAACATATAATTTAATTTTTCCGAAATCAAGATCGGCCATATGCGTACATACTTTATTTAAAAAGTGACGGTCATGGGAAACGACGATAACGGTATTTTCAAAGTTGATCAAAAATTCTTCTAACCAGTTGATTGAACGAGTGTCCAAACCATTGGTCGGCTCGTCTAATAGTAAAACATCAGGTTTACCAAATAGTGATTGAGCAAGTAATACTTTGACTTTTTGACCCGCTGTCAATTCACTCATTTTTTGGTCATGTAGACTTTCAGGGATGTTCAATCCTTGTAGTAAAACAGCTGCTTCAGGTTCAGCTTCCCAACCATCTAACTCAGCAAATTCCCCTTCAAGCTCAGCTGCTTTGATCCCATCTTCATCAGTGAAATCTTCTTTCATGTAAACAGCATCTTTTTCTTTCATTACTTCATACAAGCGTTTGTGACCCATGATAACTGTTTCTAAAACTGTATTCTCTTCAAAGTCAAAGTGATTTTGTTTCAAAATAGCTAAACGTTCATCAGGACCTAAAGCAACATTTCCAGTTGTTGGTTGGATATCACCAGATAAAATCTTTAAGAATGTTGATTTACCAGCGCCATTAGCCCCAATTAAACCGTAACAGTTACCAGGCGTGAATTTAATATTTACATCATCAAAAAGTTTGCGGTCTGAAAATAGCAAACTTACATCATTTACAGTAATCAATTGTTTTCCTCACTTCATATAGAATAGTTAAACCTCTCTGCATTATAGCGAGGAAACCCATATTTTTCAAGGAATTTCAGACTTTTTCAGAAATACCTTATAGTTTTTACTAAAATGAAGCTACTTTAGAAAATAGAGTGTTTCATGTGGAACATTCTAATGAAAGAGCAATTAGTGTACTTTTTTAGCGATACACTGTATGATACACATGAAATTAGTGTATCGTTTGAGTTTGAAAGGAGAGATACAGATGAAACGCATCGAACGAATTTATCTTTATGTAAAAGAGCAGACGGAAAATTTAACGCCTAGTGATGTTTCTTTAGGTAGCGGTGTGACAACAGGCGATGTTTCAGATGCTTTAGATATCCAAAGAACCAATGCTAGTAAAGACTTAAATCAACTTGTTCGAGAAGGATTATTAGACAAGACGGAAGGACGACCAGTCAAATATGTCGACAAAGCTATTTTTAAATATGAACCGTTAACCAAGCCAGTTAAAAGCTACCGGGAACATAGTCTAGTTGAGGATCATGCAGCACGTATGGACCATATACATAAACCATCAAAAAAATTTGCTGGGGAAGATATTTTTAAAGGTATGATTGGTTCAACAGGCAGTATGAGAACACCTGTGGAACAAGCAAAAGCTGCAATATTGTACCCGCCCAAAGGATTAAATTGTTTGATTACAGGACCGACTGGTTCTGGAAAAACCTATTTTGCACATGCAATGTTTCAGTTTGCATTATTGAACCATGTGGTTGCGCCTGATAAAAAGTTAGTTGTTTTTAATTGTGCGGACTATGCACATAATCCAGAATTGTTGATGTCTCACTTGTTTGGGTATGCTGAAGGAGCCTTTACTGGTGCGACAAAGGCTAAGGAAGGGATCATCCACGAAGCAGATGGCAGTATTTTATTTTTAGATGAAGTTCATCGCTTACCGCCAGAAGGACAAGAAATGGTCTTTTATTTCATGGATCACGGAACGTATTCAAGATTAGGGGAAACGGTCAAAAATCGTCGAGCAGATGTCCGCATTATTTGTGCAACCACTGAAAATCCAACCTCTTCTTTGCTAAATACGTTTGTCCGCAGAATTCCAATCATCATTCAGTTACCTAATTTTATTGATCGACCAGCGAAAGAAAAAATTGATTTATTAAGAGTAATGATTTCAATGGAAGCAGCCCGTATTCAAAAGAAAATCTCCTTATCAGAAGATGTTGTAAAGGCTCTAATAGGAAGTGTTTCTTATGGAAATGTCGGTCAATTAAAATCGAATGTTCAACTCGTAACGGCTAGAGGATTTTTAAATCATATCGATCAAGAGGAACTAGGGATTACCATTGATGAACTAACAGATAGTATCAAAGAAGGCATGATGCAACTCGCTAGCAATCGCGAGGCGCTGGCAGAGCTATCAAAATATTTAGAGCCACAAATGATCGTCACACCAAATGAACCGTTAGTCACAATTCAATCTGATTCATATGAGTTACCGTATAATTTATATGAGATCATCGGAGATAAAGCGGCTTTATTAAAAGAAGATGGGCTAGAGCAAGAAGTGATCAATAATTTTATTACCACAGATATCAATGTACATTTGAAGTCCTTCTATAAGGATCATGGGTTTACGTTTGATACTGAAAATAAATTAGCCGAGATCGTTGATCAGCGGATTATTGATGTCACAAAAGAAATCTATAACTTCGCGAAGCAAAAACTAAATTATAATTTTCAATCTAATTTTATTTATGCAATGAGTTTACATATCAGCTCCTTTTTAAAACGAATTCAAAATGGTGAAGAACGGCAACATCAATTAAATGAAAATATCAGAAATATGGTATTGGATTATCCCATAGAGTTTGAGACAGCCGAAGAAATCAAGCGGATCATCGAAATTAATTATCAAATGAAGATACCTGAATTTGAAACGTATTACTTAGCGGTTTTACTGATTTCGTTAAGAGAAAATAAAGATGCAGGACGGATCGGGATCGTGGTTGCGGCTCACGGGAAAAGTACAGCAACAAGCATGGTGCAAGTAGTATCTCAACTGTTGAACGTTGATAATCTAAGAGCGGTCGATATGCCTTTAGAGATGCAGCCAAAAGAAGCACTTCGCCAAATCGTCAATGTGGTGAAAGAAGTTAATGAAGACAGCGGTGTGATCTTGTTAGTCGATATGGGGTCATTGGCCACATTTTCTGACGAAATAATCCGTCAAACAGGGATCGAGGTGCGCACAGTTGATATGGTCACCACACCGATAGTCCTAGAGACAGCTCGAAAAACAACACTGATCGATACACAATTAGATACGTTGTATGAGTCGTTGAAAAACTTCCAAGGTTATGCGGACATCCACCAAGAAAGAGAACTTGATTCTTTAGATCCTTGGAAAAAACGAGTAATAATAGCCATTTGTGCATCTGGAGAAGGAACGGCTAGACGAATGAAAGAAATGATCGAAGCAGCTGTGACACCACAAATTGGTTTGGAGTTGGAAGTGTTGCCTTTATCCATTATTGATATGAAAGAGCAACTTGTTACGATTCAAGAAGAATATCGTGTGATTGCAACAACTGGGATCACCGATCCTAAAATTGCAGCACCTTTTATTCCAATGGAAACTTTCTTCTCTGGTGAAGCAGAATCTGTGATCAATCAGTTATTGATAGACAGTGACGTTTATGTAGAAGCAAGTGAATTGGATGAAGTGGCAGCTAAAAAACTCTGTATCGATTACATGGAAGAAAGTTTTACCTTTATCAATCCCAAAAAAGTGATTGATCCTCTTTGGGAATTTACAGACATCATCCGAACAAAGTTAGACCTTCAGTTAGACTATTCTTTTTATGTTAATCTAGTTATGCATTTGGCGGGGATGTTGGAAAGGGTACTGCAACACGATACATTATCGCTGACAGAAGAGGAATTGAAGCAAATAACAGCTGAACCTAGCTATGAAATTGTCATGAAAGCAGCTTTATACCTCAAGCAAGTATTCAAACTAGAATTGCCGATGGAGGAAGTGTATTATATCATCCAACTGATCAAGAATACGCAATTGAATCAAATACAAAATACAGAAGATACACTAGAAGCAATACAGAAAGAAGATACACTATTTTAGTGTATCTTCTTTCTGTATTTTCTTAAAAAAGTCCTTAGTTTTTCTGTTGTTTTAACAATACACTATTTTTGGCACGATAATTGCTTTAAATAAGTCAGTAGGTGAAATCTGCCTATTGTTCAATTGCTCAACTTTCCTGATTTAGTCGATTCTATAGTCTTTATTTTGGTAAAAAAAAGTTAATCGTAGTATTTTATTACTAATATAGTGAGAATTTACGGATCAGAGTAATGATAAGAAGGAGAACAATACATGATGGATATTCGTTTGGTACGAATAGATGACCGTTTGATCCATGGTCAAGTAGCGACTGTCTGGACCAAAAGTACCAATGTAAACCGGATTTTAGTCATTAGTGATGCCGTTGCGCACGATACACTAAGAAAGGCGTTATTAGTACAAGCAGCGCCGCCTGGTGTAAAAGTAAATGTCATTACTGTTGAAAAGATGATCGATATTTTTTCAGATGATCGTTTTGACAGCTTAAAGGTAATGTTGTTGTTCACAAACCCAAAAGATGTACAACGAGTGGTTGAAGGTCACGTCGTATTTAACTCTGTAAATATTGGTGGAATGAGTTTTACGAGTGGCAAACGGATGATCACAAATGCAGTTGCGGTTAATCAAGAGGATATTGATGCATTCAATTATTTACATCATCAAGGGATTGCGTTAGAAATCCGGAAAGTGGTTGCGGACAACCAAGTAGATTTGATGGAATTGCTGAAAAAAGAGCAGTTAGTATGATTCTTTTTTCAGATTCTATATAAATGAAAATGACTGACTCAATGTTAAATGTCGTAACTTGTGGATAGAATTGGAAGGAGTGATCCAATCGATCAAAGTTGATACATGTAGTGGTCGTTTAGTAGTAAGTACTCATCAAAAATCATCTAACAGATCGTAAGAAGCGATTGAGAACACAAGCTGAGTAACGCATTTTTTCTTTTTATATTTTCTAGTATGTGTTTTCATCTGTGAAGCTGGTTGTGGTGAAAAGTAATTGAAAAAAATATAGGAGGTATCAAATTATGGTAGGAATTATTATTGCTAGCCATGGGGAGTTTGCTCAAGGCATTTTACAATCCGGTTCCATGATTTTTGGCGAACAGGAAAAAGTACAAGCAGTTGTATTGATGCCTAGCGAAGGCCCAGATGATTTAAAAGCCAAATTAAAAGCAGCAATCGCAACGTTTGAAGAAGAAGACGAAGTATTGTTCTTAGTCGATTTATGGGGAGGAACACCGTTTAACCAAGCAAACAGTTTGTTTGAAGAACATAAAGACAAATGGGCAATCGTTAGTGGTTTGAACTTGCCAATGTTGATCGAAGCCTATGCGTCTCGTTTCTCAATGAATTCTGCTCAAGAAATCGCAACACATATTCTTGAAACAGCTAAAGAAGGCGTAAGAATCAAACCTGAAGAGTTAGAACCTGCTGAAGCACCAAAAGCTGTTGTAGAAGATACTCAGCCAAAAGGTGCATTACCTGAAGGTACAGTTGTCGGTGACGGCAAAATCAAATTCGTTTTAGCTCGTGTCGATTCTCGTTTACTACATGGTCAAGTAGCAACAGCTTGGACAAAATCAGTTTTACCAAATCGAATTATCGTTGTATCAGATGCTGTTTCTAAAGATGATCTTCGTAAAAAATTGATTGAACAAGCCGCTCCTCCAGGCGTAAAAGCGAACGTTATTCCGATTAGTAAAATGATTGAAATTTCAAAAGATCCACGTTTTGGGAATACAAAAGCATTATTGCTATTTGAAAATCCAGAAGATGTGGTAAAAGTAGTTGAAGCAGGCGTAGATATCAAAGAAGTAAACGTTGGTTCTATGGCACATTCAGTCGGTAAAGTAGTCGTAAGTAAAGTATTATCAATGGGACAAGAAGACGTTGAAGCTTTTGAGAAATTAGAAGATCTAGGTATTAAATTTGACGTTCGTAAAGTTCCAAATGATTCTAAGGCTAATATGGATGAAATTCTTAAAAAAGCGAAACATGAGTTAGCAGAAGCACACTCAAAATAATTCAAAAATTCAAATGAAAATAGGAGGCTTATCATGTCTATTATAACAATTATTTTAGTAATTTTAGTTGCCTTTCTAGCTGGTATGGAAGGAATTCTAGATGAATTTCAATTTCACCAACCGTTAGTGGCATGTACCTTAATCGGTTTAGTAACAGGTAACTTGGAAGCTGGGATCGTTCTTGGCGGAACATTGCAAATGATCGCACTTGGTTGGGCGAACATCGGAGCCGCAGTAGCACCGGATGCAGCGTTAGCATCTGTTGCATCAGCAATTATTTTAGTATTAGGCGGACAAGGTGTTAAAGGTGTTCCATCAGCAATCGCGATTGCGGTACCACTTGCAGTAGCAGGTCTTTTCTTAACAATGATCGTTCGTACACTTGCTGTACCGATCGTGCATATGATGGATGCAGCGGCTGAAAAAGGCGATATCAGAAAAATTGAAATGTTGCACATTTTAGCAGTATGTATGCAAGGGATTCGTATTGCAATTCCAGCAGCAGCTCTTTTATTCATTCCAGCAGAAACAGTGCAATCAGCATTAGAATCAATGCCAGCATGGTTAACTGAAGGTATGGCAATCGGTGGTGGTATGGTCGTAGCTGTAGGTTACGCATTAGTAATCAACATGATGGCAACCAAAGAAGTATGGCCATTCTTTATCATTGGTTTCGTTGTAGCAGCAATTTCTCAATTAACATTGATCGCACTTGGTGCTTTAGGTGTAGCTTTAGCGTTAATCTACTTGAACCTTTCTAAAATGGGTGGTTCTTCAAATGGTAGCGGCGGTGGAAGCAATACTGGTGATCCACTGGGCGATATCTTGAACGACTATTAAAACAAGAGGAGGAGAAAGAGACATGGCAGAAAAAATTGAATTAACAAAAAAAGATCGTTTAGCCGTTGCATGGCGCTCTACATTCATCCAAGGTTCTTGGAACTATGAACGTATGCAAAATGGTGGTTGGGCATTTTCAATGATCCCAGCGATCAAAAAATTATATAAAACAAAAGAAGATCGTGCGTCTGCACTAAAACGTCACTTAGAGTTCTTTAACACACACCCATACATTGCTTCCCCAATTCTTGGTGTAACATTAGCTCTTGAAGAAGAACGTGCCAATGGCGCTCCTGTTGATGATGTAGCAATTCAAGGGGTTAAAGTTGGGATGATGGGACCTTTGGCTGGTGTAGGTGATCCAGTGTTCTGGTTTACTGTTCGTCCGATGTTAGGTGCACTAGGTGCTTCACTGGCAATTGGTGGAAATATCTTAGGCCCAATCATTTTCTTCGTCGCTTGGAACTTAATTCGTTGGTCATTTATGTGGTATACACAAGAATTCGGTTATAAAGCTGGTTCTAAGATCACAGAAGACCTTTCAGGCGGATTATTGCAAGATGTAACAAAAGGTGCTTCGATCCTCGGTATGTTCGTCCTGGCAGCCTTAGTACAGCGGTGGGTATCGATCAAGTTTATCCCAATCGTTTCTACGGTTAAGTTAGATAAAGGCGCGTATGTTGAATGGGACAAACTGCCAATCAATGGCGAAGGTCTACAAAAAGCCTTTGAAGAAGTTGGCTCAGGTAAAGCTCTTTCTGCAATGAAAGTCACAACATTACAAAATAACTTGGATCAATTGATTCCTGGTTTAGCAGCGTTATTACTTACATTCTTGTGTATGTGGTTATTGAAGAAAAAAGTTTCTCCAATCGTTATCATTCTTGGTTTGTTTGTAGTAGGCGTGTTAGGTCACGTAGTCGGATTACTATAATTTGTCTGTGCGTTTTATGCTTGGGATGAAGCCAGTTGGTTTTGTCCCAAGTTTCATTTACATAGCTTAATTGGGTGAAAACACATATAATGGAGACTATAGATCACGGAAGAAATGGAGCAGATAGAATGGTTCAATCACTGAATACTAAGGTAGATTTCATAACGGATGCCACCGCTTTTACGGGACTTACGGATTATGGGAAGATTATGATCGGCGATAAAGGTTTTGAATTTTATAATTCTCGTGATACTCGAAAATTCGTTCAAATTCCGTGGGAAGAAGTTGATTATGTGATCGCTTCTGTCATGTTTAAAGGGAAATGGATTCCGCGTTACGCTATCCAGACAAAGAAAAATGGTACGTTTACCTTTTCTTCTAAGCAACCGAAAAAAGTACTAAGAGAAATGCAAGAATATGTCGCACCAGATCATATGGTACAGTCATTAGGATTTTTTGATGTCATCAAACGAGCATTTAAAACGATGGGGAAGAAAAAATAAAAATATAGGAGCCAAAACGTTATTGTTTTTGGCTCCTGTATTTTTTTATATCAATTCTTTTTTTCCTGCATATAAAGTTGAACAGAAGGAAGGACAAACATCAACAGCAATAATAGTGTGGAAAAAATAGTTTTACTAGCTAAAGAGAATGTCGTCGGATTGACTAGTCCTATTAAAATGGTCAATTCAAAAACGGCGAGAATAACGGTTGGGACAGCATCTAAAAAACTAGTTTTTTCTAAATAGTATCCTACTAAAATGATTCCAGAAAAAATCAGTAGAATGAAAGCAAACAGTTGATGAGAAAGAATCACTGTTTTCCCTATTCCGTTCATTTTATTATCGATGACTGGTACTAGAAAAGTCGCTACCCAACACATAAAAGCTGATAAGGCGAAAGAATAACTCGCTTTTTTTGAGAAACTGCTGTATTTCACGGCGGCAAGTATAAAAACGATTGCTAGGGCCAATAATAAAATCGGAAGACCTGTTTTGAAGAAACTGACAACGATCACAGGTTCCAAGAGAAGTGTAAATAAATTGAATTGAAGGAGCAAAATAAAAACCATCAAGACAAATTTCATTAAATCCTTGCCTGAATTGTTTGGTAATTCCGCTAAAATAGCATCACTGATTTCTTTCGGATTTTTACCGAAAAATACGTGTGCTGAAGTACCGTTTTTTTGGGCATCGAGAATATCTTGTAAAATATCTAAGAGAATTTCTTCAGTCTGTTTTTCCTTCTTATTCATGTTTACTCGGATGTAAACTAAAATCTCTTCATAGTATTTTTTATTTTCTGGATTCAGTTGTTTTCTTAGCTGATTATTTTGTTCGACTAATTCTTTTGCATTCATTTTCAACCCTCATTTTCTTTTTCAATAATATTGTTTACACCTGTGGAAATCACAGTCCATTGTTTTTCAAATTGCTGTAAATAAGCTTCGCCTGATGGCGTTAAAGTGTAATATTTTCGTTTCGGCCCTTCTGAGGAAGGACGCATTTCACCTAAGATTAATTGTTGTTTTTGAAGCTTGAGTAAAATTGGATAAATACTTCCTTCGCTGACCATATTTAAGCCATAGGTTGATAACAGAGTAATCATTTCATATCCGTAGACTGTCTTTTTTTGAATGATTTTTAAGATACAACCTTCGAGTAATCCTTTTAGCATTTGGGTAGTATCCAAATGAGCGCCTCCTTTTGAATGAGTAACTTGTAATACAATATACCAAGAATCTACTATGTTGTAAAGCAATATAGTGGGATGATTTATCGGTGATGTAATAGTATTTCTTATTTTTTTAAACCTTTTGCTTTGACCTTGTCATTTTTTAGGAGTACCATAAAATTGTAGATAGAATTAAAAAGGAGCGAGATAGTATGAAGGAAACAAGCAGAAGAGGTATAGACTGGGGTTCTATGATTTTAGGAATTCTATTTGTTTTAACAGCATTAGTATCATTTCAAGATCCAGCTGGCAATTTGATTGCGATTGTGATGGTATTTGCGTTATTTGCGATTTTAAAAGGAATTTTCGAAATATTTGTTCGCAACAGATTAAAAGAATTAACAGGATATAAGGCCTATGCACCAATTATTTTAGGTGTGATCGATATCATTATTGGGGTTTATTTCTTATTTAACTTAAATATCGGCGTTGCAGCATTACCATTTATTTTTGCAGTCTGGTTTATTTTAGACTCTGTATTCGGGTTATTTGCGTTAGATTTGGCAAAATCCGTTAGTCCTGGATACTTTTGGTTTACATTAGTTGTAGATATTTTAGGGATTATTTTAGGAGTCATGTTATTGATGAACCCGTTATCTTCAGCATTAACATTGAGCTTTCTAGTTGGCTTTTATTTTATGCTTTTTGGTATCACACATATCGTATACGCATTTAGATAAAACAAGGAGGAACAAGCGATGAAAAATTACGCAGAAAAAGAAGCAAAGTTAGTAGAAAAAATAGGGAAAGAAATGGACAAGCTAGATGTTACTCTTGGAAAAATGGAAGAGACAGATAGCAAAATCAAACATTTTTTCGAACAAGAAAAGGCTTTGCATGAAGTAAAATCAATTATCCGCAAAGAAAACAAGATTGAAAAAGAAGAGAAAAAAGCACAAGACAAAGCAGTTGAAGATGCTGAAAATTGGATGGATGATCAAGCTTCACTTGTGTATCAAATCAACACTGAAATCGATAAATTAGATACAACCTTAGGCAAAATCGATAGCGATGAAAATAAAGTGAAAAGCTATTTAGAACAAAAGAAGGCGATTCATGAAATTAAAAAAATCGTTAAAAAAACTGAAGAATTAGGGTAATGTCTAACTCTTAATAAGAAAGTAGAGGATGGTTTTTTCAAACCATCCTCTACTTTTTAAATTGAAAAATACGTTATAATAGAAAAAAATACAAAGGACTGACTTTATGAGCTATCATCGATTTAAATTACCTAAAGCTTATTGCCCAAAATGTTCAAGAAAAGTTGAATTGCTTTTTCCAGAAGAAAAGTCAGAATTACCGCAGTTTTATATTTGTTTTAAATGTAAGAGCGTTGGTCAATTTGGTGTAGGTGAATTGACCGCAAATGATTTTTCTGCTTTTTCTAAAGAAAGGAAAAAGGAAATCCAAGAGATTGTTGAAGAAATACCAGATAAATATAAGTATAAAGCCAAAGGCAGTCAGCTACGTTTAGAAGAAAATACAGATACCTATACAAGACGATGGTTAAGTCTTTATGAATACGAAAAAGCTTTTGGAGAAGAATTAGGATTTAAAACGATTGATTTTAGAGAAAATAAGCGCTTATGCAAATGGTGTAATCAACCTTTAGAAGGTCGACGTAAATCATTTTGTTCAGACACTTGTAGTCGAAATTACGGTAAAACTACATTTTTCAAACGCGGTGTTTCGACATTGCCCTATAGAATTGCCAGTAGAGATCGATTTTATTGTAGAATAACTGGAGAGGATTTAGCACTAACGAATCGGTTTGGTGTTAGGATACCTGCTAGTAATCAACAAATGGAAATTCATCATTTAGTTTTTGTATCAGAGGGTGGGAGTGATCATGAAAGCAACCTTTTGACTGTTTCAAAGCAAGTGCATAAAGATTATCATAAAGGAATCGAGTACGCAGTAGAAGCGATTGACACAATCAAAGACCAACAGCTATTTCTTCATAAAAATAAAATGTATATAGGCGATATAAACGAAGGATCTTAAATTCTCAAAAAATTGAAACAATCCCAATAAGATTGAGATAAATCCTCCTTCTAACTATAGTAAAATAGAATGGTGTCTAATAAATAGTTAGAAGGAGAATGAAATGAAGAAGTTAGGGTTAGTATTTTTATCAGCAGTTGCTATAATTTCATTAGCAGCATGCGGAGGGACAGGTTCTTCTAAGAAAAGTGAAGAAGATACTAAAACAGAAAAGAAAGCATCAAAATCTAAAGTTGCTTCTATTTCGATCGATGAAGGGGAATACGTTGTTCCAAAAAATGAGGAAGCAGAAGATGGGGAAGGCTTTCTAGCATTAAAAGTAACAATCAAAAATGAAACAGATAAAAGTTTGGATATGAGTGCGACAGATATCATGCTTTACGATGAAGATGATAGTAAAATCGAAGCGTTAAGCCTTTTTTTAGATGATAGCAAAACGCCTATTCTTTCGTATGAAAAAATTTCTGGTAAAAAAAGTAAAACAGGCTACATTGTATTCCCAGTAGACAAAAAAGCAGAATACAAGTTACACTTTGAACCAAGAATTTATGATGGGAAAGAAGAACCTAAGCCAATTATTCTTGATGTTGATACATCTGAATACAAAGACCATAGTGGAGATGCAACTAAGAGTGCAACAGCTTTTATTGACGAAGTCTTTTTAGCGACTGAAAATAAAGATTATAACAAGCTTGTAGCGAATGATCGTGATGAAGCAGTTAAAAACTTTGATGAAAACTTTACTAAAGCAATCAAGAAACAATTTTATGACTACAAAGTAACGGATGAAGAAGGCATGGCTTTGGCGAAAGTATTTAGAGAAGATAACGCTAAAGTAGCGACTGTTGACTATGAAATCACTTCTTATTTCCCTGATGTAGCGGAAGTAACAGTTAACGTGGAAGCATTATCTTTTAAGGAAATGAGAGATGATATGGATGCGGCAAACGATGAATATTATGATGCGAATAGAGATCAAGATTTTAGTGAGAGAAATAAAGCCGCTCAAAAGGCCGTGTTAGATAAATTACCTGAGATTTTCAAAAATACAAAACCAGTTAGTATCGATAACTACAGTGATGGTTTTAAAGTAGTAATGAAGAAAAAAGAAGATAAATGGGAAATTCAAACAAAAGGTTCAATGAATTACTTCGATAGTTTTGAACAAGCTTTTCGTGGTGATATAAGCAAATAAACAAAAAAAGAGCTGGATTTAATCCAGCTCTTTTTTTTATTTATGTTGAATTATTTGTTGTGTTTAGTAATATCTACGACGGTTTGAAGGACTTGAAATCATACGAACCAACCAAACTGCGATAGCCACAGGAATCATGATCTTGATCGCAAGCCATAACAGACCACTCAATAAACCAAGTACAATACTTAATACAATGCTTCCAACGAAAAATAACCCAATTACTAGTAATATATTCATTATCATCGATTGTTGTCTCATTCTTAAAACCTCCATTTTTTCTCTCGTTCTCTATGAATAAAGTATAGCAAGAATCTGTCAGTGAAGAATCCATCTAAAGGCTGATTTTCTCTCCATCTTTAGGCGGGTCAAATTGATTGCATAAACTGAAAAAGAACGTAAAATAAAAATAAGGAGATGAAAAAAGATGTCGAAATCAAGACTAGAAGCCTTTACAGATGCCGTCATTGCGATTGTGATGACTATCTTAGTTTTAGAATTACATCAGCCTACGACAGATACATTAGCTGGTTTAGCTGGTATTGAACGGAAACTGTTTATCTATATAGTGAGTTTTGTCATGCTGGCAATTTATTGGAATAATCATCATCACATGTTCCAATTAGTTCATAAAATCGATGGACGGGTACTTTGGGCAAATAATTTTTTTATTTTTACTTTAACATTGGTTCCGTTTGCGACAGCATGGGTCGGTGATTTCATTGATAGCTTAATTCCACAGATAACTTACGGTATAATGACGCTATTAGCGAATATTTCATATCTGATATTAACGAGAGAACTGATAAGAGTGAATGGTTCGGATTCTACATTAAGTGAATTATTTCAACGCTATAATAAATCGTATATTACGATTATTATGAATATAGTAGGATTGATTTTAGGTTTTCTGCTCCATCCTTATTTTGTATTGATTGTGAATATTGGGATTTTGATTATGTGGATCATTCCAGATCGGCGAATTGAAAAAAAATATAAAGAATAACAAAAGACAACATAAAACGATTCATCGTTTTATGTTGTCTTTTTTGTGTGATTTCACGATGATGAATTAATTAAAAAAGAACATAAATGTGTCTTTTTAAATAGTTATTCTCATTTTTTTACTATATCAGCGCATTTTATGAAAACAAATCTATAGGTTTTTAAGGTAAAATTAAAGATGATTGTTTAAAAAAAAGACATGATACATATAGAACCATAAAAAATATTTCTTAATAAGAGGGCAAGGTATAAGTAAAAAAGGGGCCGTTAGTACATATGGAAAAGTTGACTATCACAAAAAATACAACAGAAAATAAAAAAGTTTTTTTAAGAAAAGAAATCGAAGCAAACCGATTAGGAGAAGAGATATACTCAGATGAAGTGTTGAGTCAATATTCTGTTTACCTATTAAGGAAGTTCGAGGGGTCATCGGATTATGAACAACCAGAACAATTTGAAGAACTTTTAACGGATCTTCCTGAACAATTTAATCAGGAATTTGAAGACTGCGTTGCAAAAAATCTTTATGTACGAGTAACGCAAAAAGCGGTTTATGTTACGCTATTAATTGCTTTAGCACACCCGCTTAGCAAGTTGCAAATTAGCGATTTACGTACGTGGATTAGTAGCTTAAAAGTTCCTGAATTGCCTTTAGAACATGTCTCTAGTTTTACGGAAGAAGTTCCTGTTGAAATGATGAAAGGATTACAGGAGACAAATAGTGAAGTTTTACTACTAACGGAAATGATGAATCAATTTAGTGAAAATCTAAATGATATCTATAAGGAAGTTCAAGCTGTTAAAGGAAAGAAAACACCACCAGTAGTGAAAGTAGTCCAAAGTAAAGTTGCAGCAAAAGAGGCATTGGAATCTGAAAATGCGAAACAATTAAAGGCGACAGATGCGAAAATAACGCAGCTGATCAAAGAGTTTGCATCTTTCAAAATGCAAGTAGAGGATAAATTAAATAATCTGCCGAAACCCAAAATGCCGCCTAAGTTTAAGATTACATTTGGCGCTGGGGAAGAAGCGGGGCCGTCTTTAGAAACCCGTTTGGAAGAAGCCTTAAAGAAGATTGATTTGCTAACGCAAAGAATGACTCAAACCGATCAACAAGTCTTAACATTAAACGAGACCATTGAAAAAAATAAACCAGCGTCTAGACCTAAACTGAATTTTTCTACAGCTAGGAAGACAAATAATGAACAAAATCTCTTAGCCGATAAACTAGCAACAACTAGTGAAGAAGTCACGAGTATTGCACAGCAATTACAACAAATAAATAATAAATTAAGTACAGTAGAATCAACTGTTTTAGAAACAAAGCCAGATTCAGAAGCATTGGCACGAATCGAAAAAGATCATGGACAATTACAAGAAACAGCATCAGAAACGATTAAGTTGAATCAAGTGATCGATCAATTGACGAAGAAATTGCAAAGTGTCGAAACGGAACTGGCAACAGTGAAAACGGAAAAGAAAAAAATACCTGTCGTAAAACTGACAAAAAGCGATTCTACAATAAAACTAGCTGAACAACATCAAAAAGACCAAGAACAATTAAAATCAAATGCGACAGAAATCATAAAATTAACCCAAACTGTTGGGAAAGTGGATATCCAATTGATCAAAGCGCACCAAAAAATTGCTGAATTAGAACAAAAAATGCGTCAAAGTCAAACAGCTCCAATCGTAAAGAAAGAACCAGCGGTAGCGGTTCAAAAAGCACCTGTGGCAAAATCAACGAGTCAAATGATAGGACCGGCTGCTCCAGCCCCATCAAAACCAGTGACACAAGAAAGCAGAAGTTTTCCGTCAAAAGAGACATTCCTGCAAGCAAATCGACCAAGAGCAACGGCCGACATGGGAGAAGAAAGACCGACTGTGACGTTAGCGATCGAAGAAATGCTTGATCGAGTTTCCGAGAAACATCCTCAAACGACTGAGGCAAAAAGTTCATGGGCTTTGGAAGAAGGGTATGATCAAAATAATCGCTCTGCTGAAGAGGCACAAGGACCCTCATTACGTCGCCTGAAAAAATTAGAGTGGGATATCCATTCACTTTTCCAACTAGGAAGAGGTATGGGGCATAAAGGAATGATGCCAAAAGATGACTTTTATGCCAATATTCGCAGTATTGAAGTATTACCTTATTTATGGGCAACCGTTTATGAGCGAGAGAAAAAAGATATTTTATTAGGCAACGAATTAAGCACGCAAAAATTGATTGATGATTTGAATGACTTTTTAGAAGAAGTAAACATATTATCTAAGAAAAGAAAAGTCATGGGGAAATGGATTTATTGTCCTAAAGAAGTCGAGCAAAAGATGGAAGGGTATAAACTGTTGAGTGAATACTTAGAAATATATCTTGCGCGACAAAACGAAGGACAGTAAGGGTGTAAGAACTGAGAGTGACGAATGTAAGTTACTCTCAGTTCTTAATTTCTCTCCATATACATTAAAAAACATGATAAACTAGTATTGTTACATTTTTATTTAGGGTGTAGAACGAAGTAAAAAAACAAAAAATTAAAGGAGTTTACTATGGAAATTAAAGTAAGGGATTTAGTTATGCGCTATGGTCGTGCTGAAGTTTTGAACATCCGTTCACTTGACTTTGAAAAAGGCACTTCGTATGGTCTAGTTGGTCATAATGGTGCTGGTAAAACAACGTTCTTTAAATGTATGACCAACATTATTGCCAATTATCAAGGAGAAATTTTGATTGATGATATTTCGGTCAAACAACATAATGAAGTGTTATTAAATGTTGGGATCGTGTTAGATGGTATGTCTGTTTATTCGAATCGTTCAGGTTGGTTTAACATTCAATATTTTTCAGGCTTACGTGGGAATTTTGATGAAGAAAAAGCGAGAGATTTAGCAAGAGAGTTAGATCTGTATGCTGTTTTAGATCAAAAAGTAAAAACATATTCATATGGTATGCAGAAAAAATTGATTTTATTGATTGCGTTGATGCACAAACCAGAAGTTTTGATTTTAGACGAGCCATTCCGTGGCTTAGATATCGATACCGTTAAGTGGTTTAAAAAATATTTAAAACAATTGACGGAAGAAGGATTAACATTAGTAATTTCTAGTCATGTCCAAAATGACCTAGAAGCATTGTGTGATATTGTGTATGTGATCGATCGTGGTCGGATTGCAGAAACGATTGATATCAATGTTGAAAAGGAAAAACAAATTCGCCGTATCGAGACAACAAATAATACTCGTCTAAAAGAAATTTTAGATGAAGTGAATTATTATTATCAAGTAGATGCTGAAGATGGTGTGAAATTGGACATCTCTGATGAACGTTGGGCACTTGTGAAACAACGCTTGATAGAGGATGCAATTGAGATTTCTGAGTTATCTAAAGTGAAAATTTTAGATGAGAAATTGAATTAGGAGGGGCGATAATGACTGGAAAACTGATTTTTAAAATGGAATTATTTAAATTTTTACGAGATAAAAGCTTTTTGATCACTGCTGGAGTGATTGGGGTAGTGAACATTATTTTAACGATACTTACATTGAATGTATTAGCGGACAATTCAGATTCATATTATGGATCAAGTGCTACTGCATCAATGGTGGGAACGATTGTACTAGTTGGGTTTATCGTAGTTTTGGCTAATATAATTTTTGCGTATGTCTATCCATTTCACATGATTTCGATGGATTATAAGAATAACGTTATGGCAATGATGGTTGCGTCTGGTGTAAATAGACGGAAATTATTTTTCGCAAAAATTGGTGCGATTTTTATTTGTACAATTGTGATGATGTTGATGATTGCACTGATTCCAACGATTCTATTTATGATAAAATTGGTACAACTGGATTCATGGGATAGTTTTGCGGAAGGATTTAATTCGGCGTTTTATTATACAGATTTGAGTTTTGGTAAATTTATGGTTGACTCTTTATTAGGTTATTTAAATATGCTGATGGTCATTGCTACTTCATGTATTATAATGAAAGGTAAAAATTTGTCCTTCTTATTATTCTTTGGCTTCAATATTTTAAGTAGTTTGATTATTGGGATTTTAAAATCGTTAGCTTACTCATTTGATTTTAGCTCAACTGGAAGTTATATTTTCCAAGTGTTCCTTACGCTTATATCAATCGTGGTTTTTGGTTATATCTCGCTAAGAACATTAGAAAGACAAAATTTATAAAAAGTGATCAAAAGATAAAACTGGGAAATCAAGTCAGTTTTATCTTTTTTATTTATTCGTAGGAGCATTGATTTTCTTACTGTCGATTAACTGGTACAATAAAGGCAATAAAGAAATTAAAGGTGCAGATAAATGACAGGATCATTGATTACGAAAAAGAAAATCGCGAAGGTATTTAAAAAGCTCGTAGCACAAATTGGCTTTGAAAAAGTAACGATCGCAAAAATCATGCAAGAAAGTAATATGCGACGCCAAACGTTTTATGACCATTTTCAGGACAAATTTGATTTGGTGGATTGGATTTTTCAACAAGAGGCTATTGAAAAAATTGAAGATAATCTGGCGTATGAAGGTTGGCAGGTCATTGTAGAAAATTTGTTTATTTATTTTGAGGAAAACCAACTTTTTTATCGTAATGTTTTGCTTTTTGAAGGGCAAAATTCGTTTCAAGAATATTATACGCAACACTTAAAGGTTTTGATCAATCAAGTTCTTGTCGTTAAAAAGAACGCAGAGAATGAGTTGAATGATTCTGATCACTTATTTTTAGAAGAATTTTATGCGAATGCATTTGTCTCCTTAACAACGAAATGGATCATTAAAGGGTGTAAAATTGAGTCCCATCAATTTGCAGAACAAATGAGATTTGCATTTTTAATGAGCTTTGAAGAAAAAGAATGAACAACAAGGTCTTAGTGAAAAGGACATTGTTGTTCATTCTTTTTTTATCCCCAGCCAAAAGCGTCGGTTGGAGCGTTTAAGTAGTCTAACCATTTGTCCTCTTTAAGCATTAGCAAAGTTAAAGAAAGGCCGTTGGTATTATAAGCTGTCAAAAAATTACCCATTCGTTTATACGTTATTTCTATATCTTCGATTTCTAGCAATTGTTGAACGTCATTCATGAAAATACTAAGTTCAAGTAAAGGAGTGCTGCCTAAACCGTTCACTAAAACAGCTGCCTTTGTTAACTCATTTCGATTGTATTGTTGTTTTAATTTATTAACAAGCTCAATCGCGATTCTCTCTGAAGATTGCATGGTTTCGATGCGATAACCGGGTTCGCCGTGAATCCCAATGCCAAAATACATTTCGTCTTCTCCTAATTCATATTGCTGAGGGACGATTCCTATAGGAGAGGCTGGTGAAAATGCCACGCCTAACGTTTTGATTAGAGGAATTACTTGCTTGGCTAGCGTCTGTAACTCGTCTAAGGTCGCTCCAACAGCAGCGGCAGCACCAAGAATTTTATGCACAAAAACAGTACCCGCAACGCCGCGGCGTCTTTTTTCGAAGGTGCCACTCTCAATAGAACAATCGTCGTCTACAATGACATGAGAAATCAATAGTCCTTTTGCCTGTGCTTGTTTTTCAGCATCTAAGAAACGAACTAAATCCTTTTCAAAATTTTTAATAATCAGCAAAGTTCCATGTCCATTATAGGTTTGTTCGATTGCTTGAAGAATTTCATTACTTGCTGGCGGTTCAAAAATAGCCCCCATCACTGCGCAATCTAACATATTTTCTCCAATATAACCAATGTGAGCAGGTTCATGGCCACAACCACCGCCGCTGAGCAAGACCACTTTATTTTCTGCAATCTTTTTTTTAGTGACAATACCAGTTCCTTTTTGCCAATTTAATTTATCCTCATATGTATAAGTAAGTCCAGCTAGTAATTGCTGACGTATATGCCCGCTGGAATTAATCAATTGCTTCATTGAGCCTCCGCTCCTTTTTCATATTATCTGTTTTCTATTATACGCTGTCTTTGGAGTGAAAACTAGAGTTTGGATAGATAATGGAATGAAAGCGGACACATAAACTAGTTTGTCCGTTGCAACTTTTTTCATATGCGAGTATTGTAAACGTATACAAAGATGGTAACAACGTTTCGCTTTGCTACACCTTGTACCTTTCAACATCAGTTCATTGTACTTACTGTGTTTCAAAGAAAAGCGTAGCGGGATCGACCAACTCCGACAGAAAAATAGGAAAATATGAAGGTGGCGCTTTTTGCCTCACTCAGATTTTATCTTTTTTCCGAGAGACTAGCTTGTGAAGCTAGATAAAATAAAAACATAACAAGCTCGTTCAGCCACAACAGAAAAAACAGGAGGGAATATCATGAAAAAAATTATCAATCAAGCTCAAAATGTAGTTCCGGAAATGGTGCAGGGATTTGTCCGCGCTCATCAAGAGACAATCGAACAAGTACCAGAAACATTTGTTTTAAAACAAAAGGAAATTGGTAAACAAGTTGCATTGATCAGTGGTGGTGGCAGTGGTCATGAACCGGCTCATGCTGGATTTGTCGGCTCGGGTATGTTGCAGGCAGCAGTTTGTGGTCAGGTATTCACATCACCAACTCCTGATCAAATTTTTGAAGGAATCAAAGCGGTCGATCAAGGGCAAGGTGTTGTGATGGTTGTAAAAAACTATTCTGGGGATATTATGAACTTTGATATGGCAAAAGATTTAGCTGAAATGGAAGATATCAAAGTGGGCACAGTGGTTGTAGATGATGATATCGCAGTTGAAGACAGCACATATACTCAAGGAAAACGAGGGGTAGCAGGTACTGTTTTAGTTCATAAGATTCTAGGCGCAGCAGCGCGTAATGGTGCATCAGTAGAAGAATTAGTTGCATTAGGAGAACGCGTGGTTAAGAATCTAAAAACAATCGGGGTTGCTTTGACAGGCGCAACGGTTCCTGAAGTAGGAAAGCCGGGATTTGTATTAGCAGATGATGAAATTGAGTTTGGTGTTGGTATTCATGGTGAACCTGGGTATAAACGAGAAAAAATTAGACCATCTAAGGAGATGGCAGAAGAATTGATTTCTAAATTAGCAGCAGCATTTCAATGGAGTAAAGGAGATCAATTCGCTATTTTAGTGAATGGTTTAGGTGGGACGCCCTTGATGGAACAATACATTTTTTATGATGATGTAATGAGTTTGTTAGATGTTGAAGGTGTGAAGGTTTCATTTTCAAAAGTTGGCAATTATATGACTTCATTGGAAATGGACGGAATTTCTGTCACGTTATTGAAAGTAGAAGAGGATTGGGTAGCAGCGCTGAATGAAGACGTTGATACAGTTGCTTGGTAAAGGTCAATCTAGATTGAGCATTGTTACGTATAATTTGAAAAACGGAGGGGACTTTAATGTTTACAGTAGATAATCTAAAAAAATCATTACAACTATTTAAAGAAAAAATCGATAAAAACAAAGATTACCTAAGTGAGTTGGATACGCCAATCGGTGATGGTGACCATGGAAATAATATGGCACGTGGTATGGAAGCTGTGAGTGAAAGTTTGCAAAGTAAAGAGCCTCAAACAGTGCAAGATGTCTTCAAGCTTACTGCAATGGCTTTGATCAGTAAAGTCGGCGGAGCTTCAGGTCCACTTTATGGCACAGCTATGATGGAAATGGCTAAAGCTGCTGCAACAACTTCAGAGGTATTACCTATTTTAGAAGCTGGCTTAGCAGGAATTGAAAAACGTGGAAATAGCAAACCTGGGGAAAAAACGATGTTAGATGAATGGGCACCAGCAATCGAAGCAATTAAAAATGGAACGTTGACAGATGGCTCACTAGAGTCTGCTGTAGAAGCGACAAAAGAGATTACTGCGACTAAAGGACGTGCGTCTTATGTTGGTGAACGCTCAATCGGCCACATTGATCCTGGCGCAATGTCTAGTCTGTATTTCTTTCAATCGTTGATGGAAGCAGGTGTCTTTGATGCGTAATGGTGTAGTGATCGTATCCCACGTTAAGGAAATAGGCGAAGGTGTTGACCGTTTGATCAAAGAGGTCGCAAAAGATGTTCCGATAACTGTTGCTGCTGGGTTAGAAGATGGTGCAGTCGGTACTTCTTTTGAAAAAATCATGGAAGCCTTTGAGAAAAATTCGGGTGACACATTATTTGCGTTTTATGATTTAGGTAGTGCCAAAATGAATTTAGAAATGGCAATTGATATGACGGAAAAAGAAGTGTTATTGTTTGATACGGCTTTAGTAGAAAGCGCTTATACAGCAGCTGCGTTACTGCAGGTAGATACAGCGATCGATGTCATAAAGGAGCAATTAGCGCCTTTAAAAATAAAATAAGATTAGGATAGGAGTTTGTACACATGAGAAAAGCGTTTATTAGTCCAACGAAATACGTTCAAGGTGAAGATGAGTTATTGAATTTAGGTTACTTTGTGACAACATTTGGCAAGAAAGCTTTGTTGATTGCCCATGCTGATGATGTGAGTCGTGTAAAAGACAAATTAGATAAAACGGCTGAAACCTTTAATATTTCTTTTGTAGAAAGTAATTTCCACGGAGAAGCCTCTCGAATTGAAGTGGCTCGTTTGCAAAAAGTGGCGGAAGAAAATGAATGTGATTGTGTAATCGGTCTTGGCGGCGGTAAAGCGATCGATACCGCAAAATGTGTGGCAGAAGGGCATAACTTGATCATTGTACCTACAATCGTTGCGACAGATGCGCCAACCAGTCACTCAGCAGTGCTTTATACAGAAGATGGTCAATTTGATGATTATGCTTATTTTGTGCAAAGTCCAAGTGTGGTGTTGATTGATACAGTGGTAATTGCAAATGCGCCAACACGTTTCTTGGTTTCTGGTATGGGCGATGCGTTATCTACTTATTTTGAAGCAAGAGCAACCCATAATTCATATTCTAATGTCAATGCTGGATTGCCTTGTGGCGCACGAGAAGGTGTCTGTCCACCAGCGAAAGGAACAAATACAGCGTTGGCCTTAGCTAAATTATGTTATGAAACAATTCTAGAAGATGGGTTAAAAGCCAAAGAAGCTTCAGATAATAATGTGGTAACTCCTGCATTGGAAAACATCATTGAAGCCAATATCTTACTTTCGGGATTAGGGTTTGAAAGTGCGGGTCTGGCTGCAATCCATGCAATTCATGATGGTTTGACGGTTTTACATGATGCACATGGGGCAACTCACGGTGAAAAAGTAGCATTTAGTACAATTTGCCAGTTAGTTTTAGAAAATGCGCCGAAAGCTGAATTATATGAAGTATTAGATTTTGCTTTATCGATCGGTTTACCAGTATGCTTGGCGGATTTAGGTGTGAAAGAAATTTCAGATGCTGAACTGATAGAAGTTGCTGAAAAATCATGCATCCCAGAAGAATCGATTCATTCAATGCCATTTCCAATTACTGTGGATCAAGTCAAAGCAGCGATTATTGTGGCAGACAAAATCGGAACTGAGTATAAAAATCATAAGTAATTATAATGGTTCCATCGAAGTCAAAATAAAGTGAATCAACGTGTCTATTACGTAAATAGAACAAGGCTAGTCCATAATAACTTGAATTCTATATCGATTGAAAAGCCAAAGGATCGTCTTCTTTTGGCTTTTTTGTTTATTTCAAGAGAGGGTTGGATTTCCACCTTACTATTTCACTGTAAGGATAACAAGATATCCATTCGTTGATTTGAAGCACAATCGATTAAATCAATAAGATAGTTTTTATCAGAAATATAGAGTTTTTGTTAATAAATTGATAAAAATAAATTTCTTTTTGTGCTAAGATTATATAGTAAATACTTAATTAGAAAAGGAGCAATTAAACATGGCTGGAGATCGCATTAAATTATCCCCACAAGAACTACGCACGTCTGCTACAAAATACACGGATGGATCAAATCAAGTAAATGACATTTTACAAAAACTACAATCTGAACAAGACACTATTCAAGGTAATTGGGAAGGATCAGGATTTGATAGCTTTAATGATCAATTCACTGCATTAAAGCCAAAAGTATCTGAATTTGCTGAACTACTGGAGCAAATTAACAAGCAATTAAACGAAGTTGCAAACATCGTGGAAGAAACGGATCAAAATATTTCTTCTGCAATTGGTCGTGGCTTGTAAAAAGTATAGCGAAGATAAAAGAAGTTACGATTACTTCTGCTGTTTATTCTGATTTCAAGAGACTGAGATATAACTTTCAGAGTTATATCTCAGTCTGTTTTTTTAAATTAATTGAAAAAAACTTTTATGACATAAGTAAATGGAAGCGAGAAAAACATTGGCTATATGTTTATAGTGTTGATATTCTTAATAAGAATATAGTATTAAATAGGCGGTGAAACAGTGAAACGAAAACTAATTTTAGCAATAATAACAGGAATGATAGTACTCATTCTTTTATTTATAGGAAAAAAATATATGGATAAAAAAGCAGTAGAAAAAAGTTATCAAGATGGGATTGAACTGATACAAAATTATGTAACCGATTATTTAGTCAAAAACTATGAAAGCATTGAAAAAATTGAGTGGCAAGGTGTAGGAGTTGAATGGCGTAGTTCACCTATTTTGGGAAGTTCTATTTTAGGAAATTACGTGAATAGTAAAGCTAAAATATTTGTTTCTTCAGATAAATTCTTTACTGTACGGTTCACATTAACTGACGAAGCAGAATATGATGGTGATTTAAACAAATATATTCTAAAGCATTCTTTGAATCCTAATAATATAGATTCTCTCCTTGAATTAGAGATAGAGAATGCTGTTGGAAATTTTAATATAGGAGACAAGCTAGATCAATTAGGTTCTAAAAAAATAAAAAAATCTAGAGAAGGTAGCCCTAAGGCTAAAATTATTTATAATCTGGAAATTCATGAGCTAGAATATTAGGAGGGAATAGTCTGTGAATAATGAAATTACAACAGAAGTTTTAGCTAAAGCAATTGATGAGACAAAAGATACTGTTCAAAATAAAAATATTGGCAGTAAACTTAGATTAGATATATCAAATAAGAAACAAGACTACCAAATCATAAACAAAGCAGCCAGTGATGAAGATAGCCAACTAAACGCAATGGCTATCGCTCCGATAGTCAATGGTACCTGATTATAATAATGTAGCCGTCGTCTATGCTGGAAGCAACGGATATAATAAGATAGAAGAAAATAAGTTACATAGACAGTCAAGAAAGGGATGTACAGAAAAGATTGCTATATGTCAATCGTATTGTTATTCTTACATAAGAACAGGGCATTAATTTAGGTGGTGAAGAAATGAAAAAGAAATGGATTTTAGCAACATTACTAGGAATGGTTCTGCTCTTCATTATATGTATAGGAGGAAAAAAATATATGGATAAGAAAGCTGTAGAAAAAAGCTATCAAGATGGGATTGAACTCATTCAAAACTATGTAACAGATTATTTGGTTAAAAATTATGAAGGTATTGAAAAAATTGAGTGGCAAGGTGTAGGTGTAGAATGGCGAAGTTCTCCTGTTTTTGGTGGGTCTATTTTGGGGAATTATGTGGTTAGTGATGTCAAAGTTTTTGTTTCTAGTGATAAATTTTTCACTATGGATTTTACTCTAACTGAGGAGATGGAGTATGATCAGAATTTAAAAAAATACGTTTTAACAGATTACATGAATCCTAGTAATTTGGAGTCAACCGTTGAAATGGAGATAGGAAATTCCACTAGAGAATTGAGTGAAAAAGATAAGCTTAGATTTAAAAAGATAAAAAAATCTGACAAAGGTAGCCCCAATGCTCAAATTATTTTAAATTTAGATATTCATGAATTGACTTATTGAATTGACTTATTAAGAAGGGAGATAGGCTATGAGTATTGAAATTACAACAGAAGTCTTGGCTAAAGCAATAGATAAAACAAAAAAACTGTTCAAGATAAAAAAATTGGAGACACACTTAGTTTAAAGGTTGAACATGGTAAACAAGATTACCAAATCATAAACAAAGTAGCTAGTGATGAAGATAGCCAACTAAATGCAATGGCTATTGCCCCAATAGTCAATGGGAAACCTGACTATAACAATGTAGCTGTTGTTTATGCTGGAACCAACACACATAAGGAAACAGGAACCAACGGTTATATTACTGCAGGAGGAGCTGCTACCGGTGGTCTTTCAGGGGAATATGAGGGGGCACAAGCTTTTTTAAACAAAACACAAGATAAAATAGCGAAACATAACGGGTCGATTACGGACGTTGCTGGCTTTAGCCAATCTGGTGGCTATATGATGAAAATGGCCGCAGAACATGGTAAAGAAATGGGCTTTCAAACAACAAGTTTTGATGACTGGGGACGAGATCAGTTTGGAACGCTCACAGATGATCAACAGAAATGGCTAAAAAATAATCCTGAAATGTTGCGACGGTATCAAAATGATTCTTGGGCGAATCTTTCAGGACGTGATCATATGTATGGAACTGTGTCACGTATTGAAGGAATAGGGTTCAATGGACACAACACCCTTGCTAAATACTTTGACGGGGACACATTAAATTTAGATCGTTTAGCAAAAGATGGTATCTTTGCTCCTGGCATGACCAAAGCGCAAGTAGAACTAGCTGCCAAAAATTGGGCGAAAAAAAATGGGGATAAAAAATTCTGGACGGGAGACGATGCGGAAGCCAAAGCTCGCGTAAAAGAGTATTTAAAACTATATGGAGCTTATAAGATACTTGATCTTTCAGAACTAAAAAAATTGAGAAAAAAACTAAAATCCAGTGGTGGTGGCTTATCAAAGAATGAAGAAATCTATTTAGATAACAGTGAAGCTTTATTGGCTGTGACAACCGCCTCGCAGACAATGAAAGACGGATTAATTGACGTAATCATGATCTATCAAGATGCGATTACAGAGGCAAATGAAGTTTGGACAGAAGGACTCCAACTTGCTCGTTCAATCGGAACAGAACTGAATGACTCTGAAATAATGGATGCATTGGCTTCAGTTGGAGCAACAGAAGCCAGTATTGTTACAGAACCTACAACCTTTTATGAAGAACAAATAGCGAAAGCAAAACAGCTAGGTGAAAGCTTTGATAGCCTTGTTTCTGAAATTAAAGCGGGGATTGATAAACTTGTTCAAAGTGATAAAGAGTTATCCAGTCAACTTTTTTAGAGGAAGGAGTATTCAGTTGGATCAACAAGAAGCAATAAAAATAGATTACCTAAAGAAAAAACGTCAATTTGAAGAAAAAGAAGAGGATATTCTTTTTCAAAGAGACCAGGGAATACGTGCTGTAGAAGAAATTGCAGATCGGACACACTATTATTTAAAAGACTACGTTCCAGATCAAGAATTTATTATACAAGCTGTACATAAATTGGATAGACTGAAAGAAGAAGTCTATGAAGCGGCACAACAGGATAGAAAGCAGATTGAGCGAAAAGTAGAAGAATTAGATGATACTTACTATCGTGATATTCGTACATTATCTGATTAGAAATTAGAAAAGAAAGAGAGTGATTTTTGATGTTAGACGATGTAACAAAGGATCTAAAAAAAACTGCACAGAAAGAAGCCATTGCTTCAGCAATCGGTCATTCTATGAACCAGAAAATACAAACTAATAAACAAAATGCGAAACAAACTGGAGAAACAAAGCTGTCCGAACTTAAAACAAATATGGCAACCGTATCAGAGAGTATGGGCAATTCTGTTAAAGGACAATTCGGAAAAAAAGTAAAAAAAGCCTTTAAAAAACAAAGCGAAAGCTTGGATAAGTTTTAGATGTTGCTTGATGTGTAAAGGCAAAACCAATTTCAACCAATAAAATTTCATGAAACAATAGTCGAAGACGGGTCCTTTCATTTCAAAGGGGTCCCTTTTTTTATAGAAAACAAGCGATCTTACAAGCAAAACTGGAAAAATAATCCGTTATACGCTAACATATAAAAGAAAACTCTAAAAAAGGATAAAGGTGGTGAGCGAATGAAAAGTAAAATAAACCAATTAATTCACTGGATGAAAGAACACAATTTATTATTGAAATTGATATTTCTCGGTTCTGTTTTGATTTTCGTAGCAAACCAAGTGACCCATATCGTACAAGGCATGACTTGGCAAGATGTCTTTCACACCATGGGACAACAGAATCGTTTTAGAATAATTGGAATGGTTTTAGCAGGTTTGATTGGTGTGCTTCCGATGATTTTGTATGACTTGGTTGTGGTAAGAGTGCTTGAAGAACAAGGTAAAGCTAAAATGAATCGTTGGGATTGGTTTGTTTCCGCGTGGGTGACAAATACGATCAATAATCTTGCAGGTTTTGGTGGTGTCGTCGGGGCCACATTGCGAGCAAATTTCTATGGCAAAGATGTACCACGTAAAAAAGTAGTTGCGACCGTTTCAAAAGTTGCTTTATTCATGATCTCTGGGTTGTCTATATTGTCTTTTATTGCCTTTATTGATGTCTTTTTTATTCGACCAGATAGCTTATTTCGAGAGTATTGGGTTTGGTTGCTTGCAGGTAGTTTGATTGCACCAGCGTTATTATTATTTACACAATTAAAAAAATATACACTGTTTAAAGATTTTTTCCCAAGAGGTATTTTTCTTTTGTTTGGGGCGTCACTCGGTCAATGGTTAGGTGCGATGTTTGTCTTTTTAAGTGTTGGGGCGTTGATGAAAGTCGATGTATCGCTACTTTCTGTTTATCCAATGTTTGTGATTGCGACGTTGATTGGAATGTTGACGATGGTGCCAGGTGGTATGGGAACGTTTGATGTATTGATGATTTTAGGCTTGTCTCAGCTAGGTGTGGGACAATCCACAGCTGTTGTTTGGCTGATCTATTATCGTTTATTTTATTATGTGCTACCATTTATTACTGGAATTATTTTATTTATTCATCAAACAGGTATCAAGATCAATCGCTTTCTTGATAATCTACCGCGAATGTTTTCACAAAAAGTGGCTCATTTTATTTTAGTGGCAGCTCTTTATTTTGCGGGTATCATGATGGTTTTACTGTCTACGATCACGAATTTATCGAATGTTAGTCGATTGTTTAAATTTCTATTGCCGTTTTCTTTTGACTTTTTAGATCAAACATTTAATATGCTGATTGGATTTTTACTACTAGGACTGGCTAGAGGAATTTCAATGAAAGTAAAAAAGGCTTATTGGCCAACCATTGGTTTAATGATTTTTGGTATTTTGAATACTATTTCTAGGACAGCTTCATGGCAGTTGATTTTGGTGTATCTTGTGATTCTTTCAGCCGTTTTTTTAGCTAGAAAAGAATTTTATCGAGAAAAATTTGTTTATTCTTGGGGAGCGTTAGCTGTCGACGGTGTTTTATTTAGTTTCCTATTTATTATTTATGCGGTTGCTGGCTATTATAGCTCGCATCCAGATAAAACGGGGCCGCTCCCGCATATGTTTTTACTGTTTCCATCGGATGATGTGTGGTTCTCCGGCTTACTAGGATTGGGTATTTCAATGATTGGTCTGATTACACTGTATCAATACTTAGCAGATACCTCTAAACAATTAGGTGAAACGTATCAAGAACCACGTTTGACAGCATTGATTGCCAATTACGGTGGGACACAAAGTAGTCAGCTCTTGTATTTAAAAAATTATTCTTATTATTATTATCAAGAAAACGATGTGGATGAGGTTTTGTTTGCTTATCAAATCAAGGCAAATAAATGCTTTTTATTAGCTGATCCGATTGGGAATAAAGATAAATGGGCAGAAGCCACGTTAGCATTTATGGATGCAGCAGATTTATTAGGCTATCAAGCTGCTTTTTATCGAATTAGTGAAGCCTATACGATGGTTTTACATGATTTAGGATTCAACTTTATGAAAGTTGGAGAAGAAGGAATCGTTGATTTTACTCGTATGGATGCGACACCAATTTCTTTCGCTACGAATAGTATGGAATTAAAACATTTAAGCAATTTGGGTTACACCTTTACAATGTATCATGAACCTGTTTCAGATGAGTTGTTTCAGTCGTTGGCCCGTGTATCAGAAGAATGGTTAGGGTCTCAACGAGAACGGAATTTTGTGGGTGGTTGTTTTAATAAAGAATATCTAGCGTTAAGTGATATTGGTATTTTGCGTAATGTAGATCATGAAGTGATTGGGTTTATTACAGCAAAACCAATTGTTCAAAACCAGAGAATGTCTTATGATTTACTGCGTTATTCTGACAAAGCACCTGAGCATGTTACGGATTTTTTATTAACACATTTTATAGCAGAGTATCAAAATCGTGGCTACACTTCGATTGATTTGGGGACAGCGCCATTGTCTAATGTTGGTGAAACGAAATATTCATTTTTGAATGAACGTTTGATCAATATTTTCTATAAATATGGTGATCAAGCATACGGATTCAAAGATACAAGAAAAGAAAAAGAGCGATATGTAACGAATTGGGAATCTAGGTATTTTGCTTACTCAAAACAAAGTAATACATTGTTTGCATTTATTCAGTTGGCGTTACTAATTGAACGAGGAAAGGGAAAAGCAGCTTCAATAGTAGAAGAAGTGATGATTGGCGAATAATAAGATAGTGTCGAGTAGGTTGCTTCTGCCTCTACGGTTCTCGTTTCACTCCAATCCTCGAAGCATCGAGGACCATTTGCTCCCACCGTTTATTCTTATACCAGGTGTCTGGGATATGACTCGCAGAGTTATGTCCCAGACCCTTCGCTTTTTTTGATAGGTCTCAAGTACCACTAGCAAAAGGCAAAAGAAAGCGTATAATAAATGTAAAAGGGATAAATGGGGGAATTTTCCGATGACGATTGAACAAGTAACTGTAACAACCAAAGTTGAATTAGAAGCAGAGCTAGATAAGAAGACAGATGAGATCATCGTTGAAGGTGATTTTAGTCAAAATATAGCAGAAATTAAAAAAGGACAATTAGAGGATACAGATATGCTGGGTTTTGCTGTAGGGAGCCTTGGTGCAGGTATTTTATTTGAATATGGCATTAATAAGTTATTGGATGTCTTCGACCCGGCTACAAAAGAAGATAAAAAAATCCGTAAACAAATTGAGCGTTTATATAGAATCAAGCGTTTGACGAAAGACTCATTTTTGCTTCGTTTGAAGCAACTAGACTATTAATAATAAAAGATATGGGGAACAGGTATTTTTCTGTTTCCCATCTTTTTGTAGAAAAGGAGTAACTTTAGCTTGAACGATGAACATGGGAGAATCGTTTATTCAGTAAAGCAAAAGTTTAAAGGAAGGAAAGTGTAAAATGAAAAAAACAAGAAGAATAATCATCGATACCGATCCAGGAATCGATGATGCTGTTGCGATCGCTGCTGCATTATTTGATGAGAGGCTTAATATTAAGTTGTTTACAACGGTTTCTGGAAATGTCAGCGTAGATAAAGTAACCAAAAACTTACTTAAATTACTCGCTTTTTGGAATAAAGATGTTCCAGTAGCGATTGGTTCAGATCGTCCATTGCTTCGTGAAGCAATCAATGCAAGTGATATTCATGGAAGTACTGGGATGGATGGCTACGACTTTCCCGAAGCGAAATACGATGTATTGACGAAAAATCATGCAGTGATCGAAATGTATAAAGTATTGATGGAGTCAAAAGAAAAGACGACGATCGTTGGGATCGGACCACTGACAAATATTGCATTATTACTTAGAGTATATCCAGAAGCTGTAGAGAAAATCGAAGAACTTGTAATAATGGGCGGTTCTTTAGGGAGAGGCAATTATGGCGTATTATCGGAATTTAATATTGCAGCGGACCCAGAAGCCGCAAAAATTGTTTTTGAAAGTCATATTCCCCTGACGATGGTTGGGATGGATGTTGGGGAAAAGGCGTTAATTTCAACGAAAGAACAAAAACAAATTCAGAAAATGAACAAAACTGGCAATATGATCGACCATTTATTTCGCAATTATCGTGGTGGAAGTTTAGAGACTGGATTGAAGATGTATGATGGGTGTGCGATTTCATACTTGTTAGAGCCTGAAATGTTTGAATTAAAAGAAGCCTATGTTGCAATTGAGACCCAAGGGACATTAACTGCGGGCGCTACTTTGGTTGATTTAGAGGGCTACTTAGGCAAAGAAACCAATTGTCGAGTGTGTGTGACTATCAATACGCAAGAGTTTAGACGTTGGTTTTTAGAAGCCATCGGGAAATGTGATTGATTTCCTATTTAGAGTAAGATAGTATTTGTTGTACAAAAAAGGTGTCTGGGACATAACTCTGCGAGTCATATCCCAGACACCTGGTATAAGAATAAATGGTGGGAGCAAGTGGTCCTCGATGCTTCGAGGATCGGAGTGAAACGAGAACCGTAGAGGCAGAAGCAACAAGTTTTTAACCAATATGTTGAACGCGTTTATTCTATGCTTATTTATTTTCTTTTCCGTTTTTTTGTTTTAGGTTTTACTAATGCTAACTTAGGTTTATTGGTCATTTTTACATAAACTACAAAACCACCAATACAGACAATAAATAAAATCACACCAGGGACAAAACCTTCTGGTAGATAAACAAATTCAATTGTATGTTCACCTTTAGTTACGGGAATACTAACAAAGGCCTTTTTAAACGATTGTACGGGTACTTTTTTCCCATCCACATAAGCTTTCCAGCCTTTATCATACGGAATTGTGGTCAAAAGAACTTGGTCTTTTTCAGCATGCACTGTTCCAACTGCTTTCCGTCCTTTCGCTGTCAAATCAGCACCTTTTTCTTGGATTGCTTGAACGGACCGCTCGAACGCTTTTGTATCTAATCCAACTACTTTTGGCTCCATGAAACTGACCGCAGTTGTGCCATAGAAACTAACAGTGAAAGTAACGGTAGTTGGCTCATCATAATAACCGATATTGTAATATTGACCGGTAATGTTGATTTGTGATTTTTGACTGCTTCCATTTACCGACATTGTAGCAGTTGAGCTTTCTAGCTGACCGAAATCTGTCGGAAACAGGCTAAGGTAAGCTTGAGTATTTGCGGGTACATCTACAGTCCAAGTGATATCTTTAGACACGTTGTTTTGCAATTCTCTATAGGTTACGGAGCCAGCATTTTGCTCAATCTTGACATTTGTTTTATTGAGAATCGTTGGCTGGTAAAATTTGAAATAGTCTTCTTTTTGTTCAGATAAGGCATTGAACAATTTAGTTTGGCTGCTTAAATTATCATTGGCGGGTTGTTTGACTTTATAGATATCTTTATCCGCTAAAAAGCCTAAAGGCAAAGCATTACTGTTTTCATATAATGAGAATTTCCCAGCTTTATCAATAGAGTTAAAGCCAAATTTGAATGGGTCACTTTCAGAAATATTATATTTGATCCCAACCAAAGAATCCATCAATAAGGTATTATTTGGGTAGCGAATATTCAGGCCAGTGCCTCTAGAACGGAAACCTAAGTCATTTAGATAAGAAGATGAATGACGATTTCTGATAGAAGAAAATAAGCTGACACCGCTATAACCATAATTGATACTATCGTTAGATGAAACTGGATTTAAGTTCTCTAAACGATAAAAAGAGTCATTTTCTTTTTTCGTTTTATCAACCAGTTTTTTGATAGAAGGATACGGTTCAGAGTAAAGACTGCGAGAAGCGTAATTCCAATCATCCAAAATCCCCTTCAACATAACGTTGGTGTTGATAAATGCTTCTGCCGAAACGAGCAACAATAGCAAGATGATCAGATAATTCATCGGTATCTTTTTCAATTGATAAAAAACGATTCCTGCCAAATACAAAGCTAAAAATAAAACAGTCAAAATAAACGATGTAATTGGGATGTAATCATAACTTGTTGCGCCTTTTGTTCCTTCTGCTAAAGCAAATACTGCAATGATCATGATAGTAGTAGCGACTAATAGACCCAGATCATCTCGTTTGAATTTCTCAAATCCATAACCTGCTAGCATTACTACTAAGAATGAAAATAAGAAACTGTAACGGAACAAGAACATATTTGGTGCATGCATACCGTGCCAGAATAAATTCAACGGTGTGATATAGAAACTGGCAGTTAGAATGACGAACAAGCTACCAAATAACAATTTGTTTTTCAAAGGAATCTCTTTTGTGACAAAATAAAAAACACAGAAAATCAATGGTAGTAGTCCTACATAAATAAAAGGGATCGAGCCGTATTTTGTTGTATCGTAAACACCAATCATGTTTTTCATAACGATATCCCAAAAGGCTGTTGCTTCTGTTTTGAATTGCGTCACTTGAGATAGCGTCTCACCATTTGCTCGTAAATCAAGAACAGCAGGTAACACCAAAATCATCGAAGCGCCTCCGGCTAAAAGAGAGGTTATGCCATAAGGAATAATCCGTTTTTTATATACTTTCCAGTTCGACAACATTCGGACGATAAAGTATAGAAATGAAAAGACACCAATCATAAAGCCCATATAGAAATTTGAAATAAATAACAGTAAATAACTGACAAACAATAACGTTGGTTTTCGTTCATCCATCAACCGATGAATACCTAAGATAACGAGTGGAAGATATGTAAAAGCATCTAACCACATAATAATTTCAGAATGCGCAGTTGCAAAAGACATCAGCGCATACGGAACGCTTAGCATCACATGTCCCCATTTAGGTATTTTAAATGTATGCTTAGCAAACACCCAAAAAGCCAAACCTGCTGAACCAATTTTTAATAAGGTAATCAAATAGAGCGCATCTGGAATATTTTGATTTTTAAAAAAGAGAACAAGAGGTGTGAACAATCCACCCAGATAATAGGAAATCAACGAAAGATAGTTGAGTCCTAACGATGCATTCCAAGTATAAAAAATGCTTTGTTTCCCGTGGAGCACATTATTAAAGCTAGCATGAAAGTTAGAAAACTGTGAAAAAGAATCACTCGCCATCACACTTCGGCTACTGCCCGGATAAATTCCGATACTTAAATAAATAATAACCATTACAAAAAAAGGAATGAAAAAGCTGGCGGTCATATACGGCCAATTTTCTTTAGTAAATGTTTGTATTTTTTTCTTCATAATCAACCTCACAACATAATAAATAGAATATATATAGTTTAGCATATCCATTGAGAAATTGATTGCTATAAAGAAAAAATTAAAGAAAATCGTGAACGATTAAATTAGAAAAAAATGTCATTTACGATTTTTCAAAATAAGATATCCACAGAAACAATAATGTGGAAAACAAATTTGCTTTAACTGTTATCCACAATTTAGAGTGTTGCGTCGTGTAAATCCAAAAGTTCGGATAACAGAGAATCGCAAATTCATTTTATAGAATTTAAGTAGAATAACGAAATAATAGCTTATTTTAAATATAAAAAAACTACGATTCGAAGAAGTAAGCCTTCAAGAATCGTAGTCGTGTTAAAGCCAGTGCTGAATCTTTTCATAACCTTGCCCGACATTGTCCAATGAATGTGTATCAGATCCATAGACAAAAGGAATCGCTGATTTGATTGCTAATTCAGTTATCCACACCTGTGGATAAGTCTGTTGATAACCCTGTTTATAAAATCCAGCTGTGTTTAAATCCAAACTGTATTTTTCTTGTTGTACCCGCGTTAAAAGGTTGTGGACAAGTGCTTTATTCGTTAAAGAATAATCCGTTGGTTCTTCAAAGAAACGCTCGAATTTTTGGCATAAGGAGATATGTCCTAAACGAGTAGGTTTAAACGGACCAAGATCAGCTTCTAAAGAAGCTAAAACCTTCTGGTAGTACAGTTTTTGAGCTTTTTCAAAGCTATCTAAGTAATCCACGATACCTGTCTTATATTCTTCAAAAGAATAGTCGATGCCACGTAATCCATCTTTCCCCTCAAGAAAGTGAACAGATAGAATCCCATCGTCTGTTTGTGGCCCATATTCAGCTAAAAAGTCACGAGTCCATCCTTCAAATGCTGAAAAATAATCCAATTCAAATCCAATGTGAATAAGAATGTCAGAAGCATACTTTTTTCGTAAATCATTCATTCTTTTGAAATAGTTATCCACATCATTTAAAGCCATTGAGGCTGTTGTCCACACTTTTGGATCGCCTGCTGCCAATTTTTCTATCCCTGTTGGTAAAGGGGCGTGCTCTGTAATACTGTATTCTTTAAAACCAAGGCGAATCGCCTTTTGAATCAATAATTCAGTGTCTTCGACTTTTCCATGTGGACAAAATTCTGTGTGCGTGTGTCCGTCGCGTTTCATGAAAGCCCTCCTAACGATTTTAGAATGGTTGTGGCTTCGTTTTATTTCCGATATTGCCCATCTCCATAAACAATATATTTCGTCGACGTAAGTTCTGCTAAGCCCATCGGACCGCGTGCATGTAATTTCTGTGTGCTGATGCCAATTTCCGCACCAAAACCAAAAACAAAACCATCTGTAAATCGTGTGGAGGCATTCGCGTAAACGGCCGCTGCATCCACTTGTTGTAAAAATTGTTGCGTAGCAAAGTAGTTATCGCTGATGATGCTTTCAGAATGTTTTGTATTGTAGCGATTGATATGTTGTATTGCCTCATCCAAAGAATCGACTACTTTAACAGCTAAGATGTAATCATTGAATTCAGTTTCCCAATCTTCTTGAGTTGCTGCCATCGAGTGCTCAAAAATAGCGAGTGCCCGTTCATCAGCTCGTAACTCTACATTGTATTCGTTTAATGCTTTTTCGATAACAGGTAGATAATCCTGCGCTACGTCTTGATGGATCAACAAGGTTTCAGCCGAATTACAAACTGAAGGTCGTTGGCATTTTGCATTGACGATGATATTGGTTGCCATCTCTAATTGGGCGTCTTTATCGATATAAACATGACAATTTCCAGTGCCCGTTTCGATTACGGGAACAGTTGCAGTGGTTAAAACTGTTTTGATCAAATTCGCACCACCGCGTGGAATCAAAACATCTAAATAGTCATTTAATTTCATTAATTGTTGTGCTGTTTCTCTAGAAGTATCGTCAACGAATTGAATTGCAAAAGGTGAGGCTCCTTTTTGTTTTAAAGCTTGTTGTAAAACAGTTACTAGAATTTGATTTGAATGAAACGCTTCTTTGCCGCCACGTAAAATCACTGCATTCCCTGTTTTAAAGCATAAGCTTGCAGCATCAGTCGTCACGTTTGGGCGGGATTCATAAATGATACCAATAACACCAAGAGGGACACGTTGTTTGCCGATCATCAAGCCATCTTCGTTTTTCCACATTTTGTCGACTTCACCGATTGGATCAGGCAATGTTGCGACTTGGCGAATTCCATCAGCCATGTCCTTGATTCGTTCGTCTGTTAAACGCAAGCGATCAAGCATAGTGTCGGTAATTCCATTTTCTGTGGCTTTCGCTAAATCTTTTTGATTTTCGGCTAAGATGTCATCTGTATTTTTCTCTAGTTCATCTGCCATACATTGCAATAAATCATTTTTTGTTTTTGTGTCCATTAAGCCTAATTTGTAGGCTGTTTCCTTGGCTTGTTTCCCTAATGTTAGTAAATCAGTCATTGGCTTTCCCTCCAGTTTAAATAAATAATGTACCGATCATTTCACCGTTTAAAATGTCAAAAATAATCTTAGGTTGTTTGCCATTTGCTAAAATCATAGCACCGTCATGTTCTAAAATGCGCTCTGCCGCTTTTAATTTGCTATACATGCCGCCAGTACCAAAGCGACTGCCTTTGCCTCCTGCCAGTTGTAAAAGTTCATCATTGATTTCATTGATTTCTGAGAACAGTGTTGCTTTTTTGTTTGTATTTGGATTATCAGAGAAAAAGCCATCGATATCTGATAACATGATCAACGCATCTGCTTGAATCAATTGGGCTACGATTGCAGATAACTGATCGTTGTCGCCAAATTTTGTTAGATGGTCCAATTCGTCGATCGCGACGGTATCATTTTCATTAATAACTGGAATAATCCCCATCTGTAGCAGTTGTTCCATTGTATTTGTCACATTTTTACGGCTTTCAGGGTATTCAATCACGTCTCTCGTTAATAGTAATTGAGCAATTTGTTGGCTATACGTCAAAAAACGTTGATTGTAGATATTCATCAACTCTGCTTGTCCGACTGCTGCTACAGCTTGTTGTTCTGGTATCGTAGGAGGTCGTTTATCCATGTTTAATTTATTTAAACCAACACCGATCGCACCAGAAGAAACTAGAATAATTTCTTTGCCTTGGTTGCGCAAGTCAGATAAAGTGAAAGCCAATTGATCGATGGCACTTAAATTGATATTTCCATTCGGATAAATCAAGGTACTTGTTCCTACTTTGATGACGATTCGTTTTGCTTCTTTTAATTGTTTTCGCATGGTTGACCTCGCTTATTTAGAGGCTTAGGTGGGAGGATGCGCTTCTACCTAAGCCGTTTTTGTTTATTTAAAAGAAAGCTTGGACAAAAAATTGTGCTTTTGTCCAAGCTTCAGTTTTTATTCTTCTATTTTACAGCTTTCTGCTTAATTTGTCTCTAAATCATGAACAAATAATCCACTCAATAATTTAGGCTCAAACCAAGTTGATTTTGGCGGCATGATTTTGCCAGCGTCTGCGACGTTCAACAAATCATCCATTGTTGTTGGGTAAACAGCAAATGCGACAGCCCATTGCCCACTATCCACTAACTGTTCTAATTCCTTCATTCCACGAATGCCACCAACAAAGTCGATTCGTTTGTCTGTACGGATATCTTGAATATCAAAAATATTAGCAAATACATGGTTTTGAAGTAAAGAAACATCCAGACCCGCAACAGGGTCGTCCGATAAAATCTTGTCTTTGGCGGTCAGTGTATACCATTGCCCATCTAAATACATCCCGAATGTTTTCGGCAGAGTAGGTTTACCGTCTTTCGTTTTGATAACAGTAAAATTCTTTTCTAAACGACTGAAGAAATCTGCTTCGATTGGTCCTTTTACGACACGATTATAATCTAAGATTTCCAATTCTTCTTTAGGGAAAATAACCGATAAAAAGTAGTTGAATTCAGCGGTATCTGTGCTGTCAGAGTGAGCTGCTTTTTTCTTTTGACCGACTTTTACAGCTGATTCAGTGCGGTGATGACCATCCGCGATATATAACGCTGGCACATCTTGAGCAAAAGTTACAACCAGTTGCTCGATCACTTCGGGTTTATTTATCAACCAAACGCGGTGTGTGACATCGTGGAAACTGGTGAAATCATAAGCTGGATCATGCGTTTTTTTCCAGTCATCCATCATTGTTTGGATTTGCTCATTTCGACGATAGGTTAGAAAAATCGGGCTCGTATTTGCATCGCAAGCTTCAATGTGGCGAATGCGATCGACTTCTTTTTCTGGGCGGGTAAATTCGTGTTTTTTGATTTTACCTTCTGTATAGTCGGAAATCGACGTGCAAGTCACAAGTCCTGTCTGAGCGCGACCGTTCATTGTTAATTCATAAAGGTATAAAAGCGGTTGATCATCTTGAATCAACCATTGCTTTTGTAAGAATTCTTGTAGATTACTTGCGGCTTTCTCATAAACTTGATCATCATAAGGCGAAAGTGTTTCAGGTAAATCGATTTCGGCCTTATCAATGTGTAAGTAAGAATAAAGATTCTGCTCACCTAGTTCGCGTGCTTCTACAGAATTTAAAACATCATAAGGCAATGTAGCGATTTTTTCACTGAATTCAGCTGCTGGTCGAATACTTTTAAATGGATGGATTAGAACCATTAATAACTCACCGCCTCAGTATTTTTGATTGTTCTTACACGAATAATATTTTCGGCTGCTTGAATTTTCTCAGCTGCAGCATTGATTTTTTCTTCGTCCGTTTCTGCAATATCAACAATTGTGTAGGCATAATCATCACGACTACGGTTGATCATTGTGTCGATATTGATTTCCAAGTTTGCGATCCCGGTAGAGATTTGTCCTAACATATTTGGCACATTTCTATGCACGATAGTGAAACGGAAAGGTGAATTAAAGGCCATCTCTACAGTTGGAAAGTTGACAGAGCGTTTGATATTACCTGTTTCTAGGAATTTTTTCAGTGTTCGTGCTGCCATTTTTGCACAGTTGATTTCTGCTTCTTCTGTAGAAGCACCTAAGTGAGGTAAAACCAAAACTTTTTCGTTGTGTAATAATCGTTCGTCCGCAAAATCAGTAACAAAATTACTGATTTCTCCATTCGCAAGAGCGTCAATCACAGCTTGTGTTTCGACTAATTCACCACGGGCAAAGTTGAGTAAAACGGCATTTTCTTTCATTTGTGCTAATTGTTCTTTGCCAATCAGATGGTGCGTATTTTCAGATAAAGGAACGTGTACGGTAATAAAATCACAGGTCTTTAGAACTTCTTCCATACTTTGCGCCCGTTTGACCCGACGTGAGATACTCCAAGCGGTATCAACAGAAACAAATGGATCAAAGCCAGTGACTTCCATACCTAAACGGTAAGCATCATTAGCAACCATTGCACCGATTGCGCCAAGTCCGATCACACCAAGTTTTTTACCTTCTAATTCAGTACCTGCAAATTGTTTTTTCTGTGCTTCAGCTTGTTCTTCGGTATCTGTTCCAGTCAACGTTTGGACCCAATTAGAACCTTTTAAAATCGGACGGACAGATAAAAGTAGGCAGGCAATCACTAATTCTTTTACCGCGTTCGCGTTGGCCCCAGGTGTATTAAAAACGACGATGCCATTTTCGGTACATTGCTTAACAGGCACATTATTGGTTCCCGCACCAGCACGAGCAACAGCCAAAACGGAAGTAGGAAATGCATAGTCATGAAGTTTTTCACTACGTAAGATGATACCAGCAGGTGTTTCAGTTTTGTTGATGGTGAAATTTTCTTCGTTAAAACGTGCTAAACCAACGGGTGCAATTGCATTGAATGTTTTAATATCATACATCTATTTTGTTCCTCCATTTTCTGCTTCAAATTGTTTCATCAACTCAACTAAGGCAACGACACCAGCTTTTGGAAAGGCATTGTATAAACTTGCGCGCATACCACCTACAGAGCGGTGTCCTTTTAAGTTTTCAAAGCCTGTTGCTAAAGCTTCTTGATTGAATTTTTTATCCAAATCTTCGTTTCCTGTGATAAAAGGAATGTTGTTGATCGAACGATCTTTTGGATTGACTGGTGACGAAAATAGAGCAGATGAATCGATTTCATCATATAAAATGGCTGCTTTTTCTTTGTTTTGTTTTTCCATTTGACTCACGCCACCTTGTTCTTTGATCCATTCAAAGACAAGTTTTGCCATGTAAATGCTGTATGTTGGCGGGGTGTTGTACATTGAACCATTTTTTGCATGGATGTCATAATCTAACATGGCGCTAAGAACATCTGCTTGGCCGATCAAATCATCACGAACGATCACAACAGTTAGTCCAGCTGGACCGATATTTTTTTGTGCCCCAGCATAAATCAACCCAAAGTCAGCAACATTATAGTCGATCGACAAAATATTTGAAGACATATCAGCCACGATTGGAACGACTCCTGTATCAGGTAAATCATAGATTGTTGTGCCTTCAATTGTATTATTGGTCGTGATATGGACATAAGCAGCATCTTGAGGAATGTCTTCTTTGCGGATGTCAGGAATATAAGTAAAATTTTTATCTTCGCTTGAGGCAATCACTTCAACATCGACATTACCAAGTTTTTTCGCTTCACTGATCGCTTTTTTTGCCCAAGAACCAGTATTGACATACAACGCTTTTTTATGTTGCGCTAAATTCAAGGGAACCATAGTAAACTGCATGCTGGCTCCTCCTTGTAAAAAGAGTACTTTATAGTTATCGGGAATAGTCATTAATTCTCTGAGTAATGTTTCGGCATTTTCAATGATCGATTCAAAAAGGGAGGAACGATGACTCAACTCCATCACGGACATACCGCTGTTTTCGTAATTCACCAATTCGGATTGTGCTTTTTCCAATACACTTTTAGGTAAAACGGCGGGACCAGCTGAAAAATTGTAAACAGTTTTCATACATCTATCTCTCCTTCGATATGATCATTCACTTACCATTATATTATAGTAAATGTGAAAACCATTATAACAGAAAGCTTACATTAAAAAAAGATTAAAAAGTAAGTTTCGTATTTTTTTTCACAGAGTTTTTCATTTCGAACACAAAATAAACATGTTTACAAATCTGTAAACATGTTTATATCTAGCTGAAAGCGCTTCTTATACAGATTTTTTTCCACTATAATACGGATGAAGAAACATCGGCCGAATCGTTCTTCTACCGTAAATTTTGAAGTGTATAACTCATGAGCAATTCAAATTGAATTAGAACTGTTCCAAAGAATAACTGAGGATAAAAATCTTGATGGGAGCTTTGGGAGTACGTATTTGTACTGATAGAAAGTGTAGAAAGTCTGCTAATAGCTGATTGGTCACTACCGACAAAGCAAATACTTTCCAACTCATTTGCTTGAGCAATTTCTGCTAGTTCAAACATCCTACCAGTATTACCGGAATTGCTGATGAAAATCAGTAGCACATCCTCTTTATGGCTTTCTCTTAAAAATTCTAAGTGACTGTTTGACGTAGCTCTGAAACCGTAGAGATTGAAGTATTCAGAAAAGTAATTTGCTAAATTTTGCGAAAAACCAGATCCTAAGATCATGATGTTTTTATCTTGATATTTTCTTAAAAGTGTTAAGAAATCTTCCCCATACGCCTTAATCACATCATGTTTTTCAAGACGTTCTTGGTTAAGATTGAACTCACTAATATAAAAAACAAGTTCACTATACCCAGTAAAGTTCATCTTCTTAGCCATATTAATGATCGTAGCGGTTGAAACAAAGCTTTGTTTCGCAATTTCTCGAATACCTAAATTTTTTAATTCCTGGCGATGGTCGGTCATATATTTTAGAATTTGACTTTCCGTTTTATTCAATTGGTATTTTTCTGCAAGACTATCGATATTCACTAGAATCACCCTTAAAATCATTTTAGTTAGGAGTATTATAACATGACAGAACAAGAATATATCAATGATCCGTGGGCAAGAATCAAAACTAGAAATAACTTGAATGGCGATGAAGTGGTGTCAGCACTGCAAAAATCGATTCGTCGTGGAAATGAACGGGCGGCATGTGATTTTGCTTATGAAATGTACATCACATCTCCCCAGTTTGAAGAAAAATTATGGCGCAGACTACTAGCGATTTCGGTAGAAGATATTGGTATGGGGAACGAAAATGCTGCAATCATGGTCAATAACTTGAATCAAATGCGTAAAGAATTTCAATACAATGAATCAGATCGTGCGATGTTCTTTTTCCATGCGATTCGTTATTTATGCCAATCTGAAAAAGATCGGTCCTCCGATTTATTGAAAAATATCGTGATCAAAAGTTTTGCGATGGGCTACGTACCTGAAATTCCAGATATCGCATTAGACAAGCACACGACACGAGGGAAAGAAATGGGCCGGGATTCAAAGCATTTTCTAAATGAAGCAAGTGTTGTTATTCCTCAGGCTGAAGTCACAAATAACTATAAAGAAGAATACGCAAAAATCATTGATCACTATGACCCTGATGAAGTTGTTGAATCGGCTTTTGAATTCAATTCTTGGCAAGTCTAAGGAGGAAATCTAATGAATAAATCAGATAGCGCAAAAGAGTCTGTTGTAAATCGATTGAATGACATTTTAAGTCCCTTTGCAAATAAGGTTGGAAATCAGCGACACCTTAAAGCAGTTTCGACTGGGATGATGTTTGGTCTACCGTTTATTGTGATTGGTTCATTTTTCTTGATTTTTGCAAATCCACCTATCAATATGGAGCACTATGATCCTTCACATGCTGGGATTTTTATGAAGTTTTTAGCTAATTGGAAAGAATTTGCTGTTGCTAATTATGATATGATTACAGCACCTTATAATTTAACGATGGGCATTATTGGGTTGATCAGTGTTTTTGGAATTGCCTATTCACTATCCAACGAGTACAAACTGAATGCAGCTATGAATGGTATGGTGAGTATGGTAACGTATCTGCTAGTGTGTACGCCAGTTAAAGAGGGCACAATTTCTCTGACTTATTTAGGGACAAATGGGTTGTTTGTGGCAATTATTTTAGGCCTGTTAGTTGTAGAAGTTAGCCGTTTCTTTGAAGTGAAAAACATTAAAATATCGCTACCGGATACAGTACCGCCAATGGTTGTGACGTTTATCAATACATTGATTCCTTTAGTGACAAATATTATCCTATTTTATGGGTTGAATTTAATTTTTCTAGGCATGATTGATCAAACATTTCCTGATGCGGTAATGTCTGTGTTGACACCAGCTGTTAACGTAGCTGGGAGTTTAGGTGGTTTACTATTGATCGTAACGTTGGGAAATGTGCTTTGGTTGTTTGGAATCAATGGGTCCTCCATTATTTTTCCAATCGTTTTTACCTTAGGCGTTGCGCAAACAGGACTGAATGCAGAGCAAGCTGCCAATGGAGAAGCAATGACGCATTTGATGAACTTGCAAATGTTTCGTATTTCTGTTTTAGGTGGGGCTGGAAATACACTAGGTTTAGTGATTTTGATGATGTTTAGTAAAGTGCCACAATACCGCACGATTGGCAAATTGTCTTTTGTTCCAGGTATTTGTTCAATTAACGAACCAGTTATTTTCGGATTGCCGATCGTGTTTAATCCGATTTTAGGGATTCCATTTTTGATCATGCCAGTCATTTCCCTATTTTTAACCTATTTTGCTCAAAAAATTGGGCTGATCTCCTTAGGTTTCATTGTAGATCCGTCTTTCACACCATTCTTTGCCCAAGCCTATTTAGCGACGATGGATTGGCGTAATATTCTATTTTACATTTTTCTAGTTGTTTTAAGCATTTTTGTTTATTACCCGTTCTTTAAAGTTTTTGAGAAGAATCAAACAGAATTAGTAAATGAAGCATTGTAGTAAAATAATGAGAAGCGTTAGGTAAGAATTTAAATAAAAACAGACGTCTATTGCATAGTTTATGTTATAGACGTTTTTTCTGTTGGTGATTGATTCCACTTTTGGGTCTAACGTGATAGACTACCTACATGACAAACCGATTCAAAGGAGATTAAATAATGTCTAAACTAAAAGAATTAGCGCGCAACTGCCTACAAGTTGCGCCGTTTATCTTATCAAATACAATAATTTTTATCCCTTATTTTTTATTTCTGAGTTTAAGTGATGGCACGACGATGGAAAGAATTTTACCTTTTGTGCTTTTTTATACCTTTCGTATGACGGGCATCTTTTTGTTAAAAAGTTTTAAGTTAGCTTTGACCAGTTTTAATGTGCTGATCATTTCTATTCTAATTGGTGGTGCCGGGTGTTTGATCGGCATGTTTGGGCAATTTTATTTTCCGGCATATCTTTTTTCAGCCGTTTTGTTGGGACTCAGTGCATCCTGGCTACCAGCAGCCAATACCACTGTGAATTACCATGAAAAACGTCAAGGTTATTCTGCTTTGACAGGTAGAAAGTATTTCTTTATCATTTTGATTTTTGCAGGAATCGTCGCTACGTTACTGATGACGAACGAATGGAGACTTCCTTTAATTTTAGGGGAATATACGTTACTCTACATTGCTGCGTATCATACGGTGACCCATTATCCTGATTATGAAATTGATTTCAATGAAGTTGACCAACACGTAATATCAGTAAAAGAGTTCTTTTTATTTCTATTTTACTTTGTTTTGTTGTTATTTATCCGCTCGGCTCGTTTGTTATTTGATCCCCATCTTTTGGATGTTGGACTGATTGGGTTTTCTGTGTTGTTTTTAATAGCAGGTTGGTACTTGAGTCGACAAAGAAAAACTTGGAAGCTTCCTTTATGGTTGAATTTACTAACGTTTGCTAATGGTATGTGTATGAATTTTTTACTGCTTTTTGGTACTTTTTACGTATCACTACGCTTGGGAATCGATCGCCTTACAGCTAATCTATATGTTCCATATATTTTAGGAATCGTGTTATCAGCACTTGTTATTAAATTTTCGTATCGCCTGTTTGCTAAAGTGGACCCCAAAATCATTCATATAAGTGGCTTTATTCTTTCGTTGATTTTACTATTATTTCGACCACTTTTTCCAATCGGCATTTTTCTATTAAGCTGCTTCATCAGTGCAACAGGTAATTTTTTGAATCAACACTATTATTACGAGGAGAAATTACCACAAGATCAACGGATCATTGCGAAGTATAGTACACAAACTAAAGGTAGTTTGACCCATCAATTGTTATTAATGAGCGTTTTATGGTTATTAGCTAAACAAGCACAATTACCAGTTCAAACAGTTTTGCAAATCACTGCTCATCGTACCCACAATCCGCTTGCTCTTCAACTAGTTGAGAATGTTCATATCATTAGCATTGTTGGATTGATCCTTTTGTTCTCTTTTATTCTTTATGAGGTAATAAAAAGTGAAAAAACGAAGAAATATGAATAAAATGAGCCCAATTAATGTGCAAACATTAAAAAAACACAAGAGAAAATTAAAGATACTGTAAAAGTAAGCTGGGAATCAGCGGAGTATGTTAAAATAGAAATAGTTTACAAGTAGAGGAGATTTTTGATGAAACAACGAGGATTTGAAATTATTACGGATTATGCAGACCAAGGTATTGCAATACCGCAACGTGCGACAAAAGGTGCTGCAGGTTATGACTTTGAAGCAGCAGAAACAGTTGTTGTACCAAGTATTTGGCAATTACAGGCACAAGGTGTAGCGCCAAAACCAGTTTTAGTTAAAACAGGAATCAAAGCATACATGGCTGAAAATGAATATTTAGAATTAGTGAGTCGTTCATCAAACCCTTTAAAACGCTTTTTAATGTTAGCGAATGGTGTGGGCGTGATTGATCGTGATTATTATAATAACGAAGGGAATGAAGGTCATATTATGTTCCAATTTTTAAATTTTGGCTATGAAGAGATGGTCATTGAAAAAGGGGAACGAATCGGACAAGGGATCTTCAAACCATTTCTTTTGGCAGATATTGATGACGTAGAAAACGAACGTACAGGCGGTTTTGGCTCTTCTGGCAAAAACTAAGATGAATTCACTGAAAAACTGCGTATTATACAGTGGGAAGTCTTAGTCGAAGAGACCTAAACTATGGTAAAATAAAGAATACATCAAAACGAGGAGATAGCATATGGCGAAAAAAGCAAAAGTTCAATTTGAGTGTCAAACGTGCGGGTATATCTCCCCTAAATATTTAGGTCGCTGTCCAAACTGTGGACAGTGGAACACAATGACAGAAGAAATCATTCAGGATACGACGGATCGTCGTGCTAGAGTTAGTTTAACAGGGAAAAAGACACAACCACAACGTTTAGCTGAAATAGTTCCCAAGAAAGAGCCAAGAGTTAAAACGAAGTTGGTCGAACTAAACCGTGTGTTAGGCGGTGGCGTTGTTCCAGGATCGCTTGTTTTGATTGGCGGAGATCCAGGGATCGGTAAGTCGACACTTCTTTTACAAGTGTCGCAACAACTTGCGGAAATTGGTGGTAAGGTGCTATATGTTTCTGGCGAAGAAAGTGCGGAACAGATCAAAATGCGCGCCGAACGATTAAGTTCGATCGATACAGAATTTTATCTTTACGCTGAAACAGATATGAACGAGATTTCGCGTGCAATCGAAAAACTAGAACCTGATTATGTGATCATTGACTCTATTCAAACGATGACGCAACCTGATGTAACCAGTGTTGCAGGTAGTGTTAGTCAGGTACGAGAAACAACGGCTGAATTGTTGAAGATTGCTAAAACCAATGGGATTGCGATTTTCATTGTAGGTCATGTGACCAAAGAAGGATCGATCGCAGGACCGCGTATGCTTGAGCATATGGTGGATACCGTTTTATATTTTGAAGGAGATAAACACCATACATTCCGAATTTTAAGAGCCGTAAAAAACCGTTTTGGTTCGACCAATGAAATCGGAATCTTTGAAATGCGAGAGCATGGACTAGAAGAAGTGGCTAATCCGTCTCAAGTGTTTTTGGAAGAGCGGTTAGCAGATGCAACTGGCTCCGCAATCGTTGTCGCAATGGAAGGAACACGTCCGATTTTAGTTGAAGTTCAGGCGTTAATAACACCCACGATGTTTGGGAATGCGAAGCGAACGACCACAGGGCTAGATTTTAATCGAGTTTCTTTGATCATGGCTGTTTTAGAGAAGCGTGCTGGATTATTACTGCAAAATCAAGATGCGTATTTAAAAGCCGCTGGTGGTGTAAAAATCAACGAACCGGCTATCGATTTAGCGGTAGCAGTGAGTATTGCTTCTAGCTATAAAGAAAACGGCACTAAGCCGACAGAATGTTTTATTGGTGAAATAGGTTTAACAGGTGAAATTCGCCGTGTGAATAGTATTGAACAGCGCGTGAAAGAAGCACAGAAACTAGGTTTTACTAAGATTTATTTGCCAAAAAACAATTTGGGTGGTTGGACGCCTCCAGAAGGAATCGAGATTGTTGGCGTAGCTACAATTGGAGAAACACTAAGAAAAGTATTCAAATAGGATGGAAGTTGGAGATCGCGACAACAGGTACGGTTTCTGCTTTCAATCTTTAAATAAGTATGATATTGGAGGATGAATCTATGCAAAAACGTGTCATCACACTGCTGATGGTCGTCGCTGGCGCAAGTTTAGGTATCTCATTGTTACCGATGGCTTGGGATATGGCGAAACAGGCAGATAACACATGGCTAAACAATAACTTTACTAACAGTTTGATTGGTGCACTTATTTTCTTTATTTTATCGTTAGGGTTAGCGAAGTATATTGTTTCAGGCGTGAAAAAAGTAGAAGCAGCATTAAATGAAATGAGTTTGACCTATCTATTATTCGGAAGTGTTGGTGCAATTTTAGGATTGGTCATTGGTGTGATCATTTCAATTCCAATGTACAACTTGAATATCCCGTTTGTAAATAGCGTACTGCCGATTTTAGTGATGATCATTTTTGGTTATCTTGGCTTTCGTATGGGAACAACTCGCATTGATGAATGGCGTAAAATTTTTACCCCTAAGCAAAAGAAAGTTCAGTCTGATGGTGAAGGTGAAGTATTAGATCGCAAAGTGGAAGATCATTTCCATAAATATAAAATTTTGGACACAAGTGTCATTATCGATGGTAGAATTTACGATATTGCGAAAACAGGATTTTTAGAAGGCGTTATTTTAATTCCTAATTTTGTGTTGTATGAATTACAATATATTGCCGATTCTGGTGATAGTTTAAAACGTGTTCGTGGCCGTCGTGGTTTAGATATTTTAAATGCTCTTCAAAAAGAAGAAGGTATTTCAGTAGAAATGTATGAAGGAGACTTTGAAGATATTTCAGAAGTCGACAGCAAGTTGATCAAGCTAGCCAAACTCTTGGACGGAGTAGTTGTAACAAACGACTATAACTTAAACAAAGTTTCTGAATTTCAAAACGTGCCTGTTTTGAATATCAATGCGTTAGCCAATGCTGTAAAACCTGTGGTGATTCCTGGTGAAACAATGAATGTGATGGTTGTAAAAGCGGGAACAGAACGTCAACAAGGTGTCGCTTATTTAGATGATGGCACGATGGTTGTGGTCGAAGATGGCCAGCATTATATGAACGAGCATATTCAAGTAGTTGTTACTAGTGCCTTACAGACTGCAGCAGGTCGAATGATTTTTGCTAAACCAGCTCACTCAGGTCGCGGAATTGACGACAGTAAAGAAGAACATAGAGTCAATGAGAAAAGCTGAAAATAGAAATAAAGCACTGGACTATGAAGTGATACTGTTGGCTGCAGGACAAGGGAAGAGAATGGCTGCTAGTCGGAATAAGATTTTATTGCATTTAATAGGTAAGCCAGTTATTTCTTATTCATTAAATACCTTTTTAAGTGATCCAGCATGCAAACACATTGTTCTAGTCGCACAAGAGGATGAACAAGAGTTATTAGCTGCGCTGGTTAAAAAAGAAACCAAGAAAAAGAAATGCCACATAACGATCGTTTCTGGTGGTTCTGAGCGTCAATACAGTGTTTATAATGGATTGAATGTACTCATGAATTTAGAGAATATTGTAATGGTTCATGATGGTGCTAGACCTTTTGTCAATTTAGCTCAATTAAAATCACTTCATCGAAAAGTGCAAGAAACAAGGGCTGCTATCTTAGGTGTTCCAGTTAAAGATACCATTAAGCGGGTAATAGATGGGATTGTGCAAGAAACAGTTCCACGTGAAACATTATGGCAAATTCAAACACCCCAAGCTTTTTATGCTAAGGATTTACTTGCTGTTCACAAATGTGCACAACAAGAGGGATACTTAGGTACAGATGATGCTTCACTTATTGAAAAATATAGCCATTTAGCAGTTTCGATGGTCTTGGGAAGTTATGAGAATATTAAGTTGACTACACCAGAAGATATGTTGATTGGGGAAGCAATTGTGAAACGAAAAAGAAGCTAGGTGAAAAAAATGATACGAATTGGACAAGGATTTGATGTTCATCAATTAGTAGAGGGGCGTAAGTTGATTATCGGTGGCGTGGAACTTCCGTTTGATAGAGGCTTACTAGGACACTCAGATGCTGATGTGCTATTACATGCAATTACAGATGCAATCTTAGGCGCTGCAGGCTTTGGAGATATCGGACATATGTTTCCAGATACAGATCCTAAGTTTAAAGATGCAGACTCAATGAGATTATTACACGAAGCGAATCAAAAAATTTTGGCTGACGGCTTTACTATTGGCAATATTGATTGTACAATTTTAGCAGAACAACCAAAAATGAAGCCTTATTTAGAACAAATGAAAGAAAACATCGCTAAAGCGTGTCAGATTGAGCTAAATCAAATCAATTTAAAAGCCACAACGATGGAAAAAATGGGCTTTATTGGTCAAGAAGAAGGAATGGGAGCGATCGCGGTCGCTTTACTTGATAAATAGAAAGAGGAATGCACAATGACAAAAGTACGTGTACGTTACGCACCAAGTCCAACTGGACACTTGCACATCGGAAATGCAAGAACTGCTTTATTCAATTATTTATTTGCCCGCCACAACGATGGTGACTTTATTATTCGTATTGAAGATACCGATCAAAAGAGAAACATCGAAGATGGCGAAAAAAGCCAACTAGAAAACTTAGCTTGGCTAGGGATGGATTGGGATGAATCTCCTGAAAAACCAGGTGAGTACGGTCCTTATCGTCAATCAGAACGTGGCGAAATTTATCAACCTTTGATCGATCAACTGTTGGTGAGCAATCGTGCTTATAAATGTTATTGTACTGAAGAAGAATTAGAAGCTGAAAGAGAAGCACAACGTGCCCGCAGCGAAATGCCACATTATTCAGGTAAATGTGCGAACTTAACACCTTCTGAACAAGCGGAAAAAGAAGCACAAGGACTGAAACCAGTTATTCGTTTCCGTGTACCAAGAAATACATCTTACACATTTGAAGATATGGTCAAAGGCGAAATCGTTTTTGAATCAGATAATATCGGTGGCGACTTCGTTATTCAAAAACGTGACGGTATGCCGACATATAACTTTGCAGTAGCAGTGGACGACCACATGATGAAAATCACCCATGTTTTACGTGGAGATGATCACATTGCGAATACACCAAAACAATTGATGGTCTATGAAGCGTTCGGTTGGAAAGCACCAGAATTTGGTCATATGACATTGATTATCAACTCTGAAACAGGGAAAAAATTAAGTAAACGTGATGAATCAATTTTACAATTTATCGAACAATATCGTGAACTTGGCTATTTACCAGAAGCGATGTTCAACTTTACGGCTCTATTAGGCTGGTCTCCAGTAGGGGAAGAAGAAATTTTCTCTCAAGAAGAGCTGATCAAAATCTTTGATCCAGAACGTTTAAGCAAATCACCAGCAGCATTTGATGGGAAAAAACTTGAATGGGTCAATAACCAATACATGAAACAATTAGATTTAGATGTTTTAACAGATATGTGTCTTCCATATTTAGTAGCAGAAGGCAAAGTCGAAGCACAACCAAGTAGTGAAAAATTAGAATGGTTGAAAAAAGTAGTTAGCTTATACCAACCACAAATGAGTTATGCTGCTGAAATCGTCAATGTATCTGAGTTGTTTTTCAATGAACACCCAGTTTTAGATGATGCAGCCAAAGAAGTTTTAGCTGGAGAAACAGTTCCAGAAGTTCTAGCTGCTTTCAAAGCACAATTAGAAGCAATGGATGTTGTTGATGTACCAAGTATCAAAGCTGGGATCAAAGCAGTCCAAAAAGAAACAGGCGTGAAAGGTAAAAATCTATTTATGCCGATCCGTGTAGCTGTCTCAGGACAAATGCATGGCCCAGAATTAGGCGATACAATTGAACTTTTAGGAAAAGAAAAAGCCTTAGATCATTTAAATAACGTTTTATAATAGAAATATGTAGAGAAGAAGAAGTAAAAAAGTGTGTGTCTTTAGAGAGACTGTGGATGGTGAAAACAGTTGTCAGCACTTTTTGAAATGCATCTTTGAATAGTTTCGGCGATAGGTAGCTGAAAACGGCCAACAACCGTTATCTGTTTTGAGGCAGGGAAACCTGTGAAAAAAAGTGGAACCACGCATAAGCGTCTTTTAAACGGAAGTATTTCGTTTAAAAGATGCTTATTTTATTATCTAGTTTCACAAACGGGGTTTTAAGAAAAAGAGTTCCTTGTGTACTGTCAGTCCTAAACGAACCTGCTACATTGTTATGTTTAATATCAAATGAAAGGAGTAAGAGTATGAGTTGGTTGAAAAGAGCTGTTGAGGCCGTCAAAAACAATGACCCAGCAGCACGGTCAACATTGGAAGCACTGTTGACATATCCAGGGGTACATGCACTATTTTGGCATCGTTTTTCCCATTTTTTATATAGACATCGCTTGTTTCTTTTAGCAAAAATCCATGCGCAGTTTTGGCGTTTCATCACAGGAATTGAGATTCATCCCGGTGCAACGATTGCGTCAGGTGTTTTTATCGATCATGGTATGGGTGTCGTGATAGGTCAAACTGCGGAAATCGAAGAAAATGTGGTATTGTTTCATGGTGTGACTTTAGGAGGAACAGGTAAAGATACAGGGAAACGTCATCCAACGGTCAAAAAGGGAGCGATGATCCATGCCCACGCTCAAATATTAGGACCTGTCGTAATAGGTGAACGGGCAAAAATTGGTGCATCTGCCGTTGTTTTAACAGATATTCCAAATGATGCTACAGCTGTAGGGATACCAGCGAAAGTCGTCAGAATCAAAGGAGAAAAAATTGGAGGTAGCGTATGATTCAAATTTATAATACATTAACGAGAGAAAAAGAAGTATTTCAACCAATAGAAGAAGGGAAAGTTCGGATGTATGTTTGCGGACCAACTGTCTACAACTATATCCATATCGGAAATGCGCGTAGTTCAATGGCTTTCGATACCATTCGACGCTATTTAGAATATCGTGGTTACGAAGTGAATTATGTATCAAATTTTACAGATGTCGATGACAAAATTATTCGAGCAGCTAAAGATCTGGGCATAACAGCGCCTGAAGTTGCAGAACGTTTTATCCATGCATTTGAAGAAGATACAAATCTTTTGAATGTAAAACCAGCTACCTTACATCCACGTGTGATGGATCATATGCCAGATATTTTGACCTTTATCCAAACGCTGATCGACAAAGGTTATGCCTATGAATCACAAGGGGATGTTTATTATCGGACCCGAAAATTTGAAGGATACGGCAAACTTAGCCATCAATCGATCGATGAATTAGAAGTGGGAGCCAGTCAGCGCACGGGTGTTGAAAAAGAATTGAAAGAAGATCCACTAGATTTTGCGTTATGGAAAGGTGCCAAAGAAGGTGAGATTTCTTGGGATTCCTCTTGGGGACCAGGTCGTCCAGGCTGGCACATCGAGTGTTCTGTCATGGCAACAAAACATTTAGGTGATACAATTGATATTCATGGTGGTGGTCAAGACTTAGAGTTTCCTCATCATGAAAATGAAATTGCTCAAAGCGAAGCGAAAACAGGACAAAAATTTGCCAATTATTGGATGCATAATGGTTTTGTAACAATTGGTGAAGACGATGAAAAAATGAGCAAATCGCTTGGGAATTTTGTAACGGTTCATGAACTGACTAAACAAGTTGACCCTCAAGTGTTGCGTTTCTTTATGGCAACAACGCAATATCGCCGTCCTATTCGTTACAGTGAAACAACGATGAAAGAAGCGGGAGTCAATTTACAAAAATTAAAAAATGCGTTTGAAAACTTGACCTTTAGAAAAGCTGATGCTGCAGCAACACTGGGTGAAGACGTCAGCAAACTACAAGAATTAGCAGATTTAGAAACACGTTTTACGACTGAAATGGATGATGATTTTAATGCGGCAAATGGTGTTACTGTTGTTTATGAGTTAGCTAAATGGTTGAATCAATACAGCGAACAAGAAATCGTTTCAACAGTCGTTACAGAAAAGGCACTAGAACAATTTACAAATTGGTTAAGTATCTTCGGTATTTTCTTCTTATCTGAAGAATTGCTGGATGACGATATCGACCAATTGATCGAAGAACGCAATCAAGCCCGTAAAAATCGTGATTTCGCCCGTAGTGATGAAATCCGTGATTTATTAAAAGACAAAGGAATAACCTTGGAAGATACAGCGCAAGGTACTAGATGGAGAAGAAGTGAATGAGAGATTACACGCAACTAAACGGTTTAGCTCTAGCTTATGTAGGAGATGCGATTTACGAGATTTATATTCGTGATTACTTAGTAGAGCAAGGACAAACAAAACCCAATATCTTACATCGAATGGCAACACACTATGTTTCAGCGAAAGCTCAAGCTTTTTTGATCCAAGAAATGTTAGAAGAAAAACTGCTTACAGAAAATGAAGAACTAATGTATAAGCGTGGGCGTAATTCGAAAAGCCATACATCTGCAAAAAATGCGGATATCACAACGTATCGAATCGCTACAGGTTTTGAATCGTTGATGGGTTATTTACATTTAACGAAACAAACAGATCGTTTGGAAGAATTGATCGATTGGTGTATAAAAAAAGTAGGTGAAAAAAATGAGAAATGACAAAAAAAAGCCTTTTAAAGGCAACAAGCCACAGAGAAAACAACCATTTAAAAAAGAGCCGAAAAGAGAACATGAAGTGACTCAAGAAGCAATCGAAGATAATTTTGTGTTCGGGAACCATGCAACGATCGAAGCACTTCAACAAGGACGAGGCAACAAGTTATTTCTTCAAGAAGATAGTAAAAGTGAAAAAGTAGAACACTTAAAACAGTTAGCAAAAGAGAACGCAGTTCCTGTTAAATGGGTACCTAAACAAAAACTAGATACAATGACGGATCATGGTGTGCATCAGGGGATCGTATTAGCGATTACAGCATACGAATACTTAACGTTGGACGAATTGATCGATCGTACAAAAGAGAAGACTGAGACGCCCTTTTTCTTGATTTTAGATAGTTTAGAAGATCCACATAATTTTGGTTCTATTTTGAGGACAGCTGATGCGACAGGAGTTGATGGTATCATAATCCCAAAACATCGTGCAGTAGGTATTACCCCAGTGGTTACAAAGGCTTCGACAGGTGCTGTTGAATATATTCCAGTTGCTCGGGTAACAAACTTGGCACAAAGCATTGCCACGTTGAAGGGAAATAGTTTTTGGATTTTCGGTACGGATATGAGCGGTACGGATTATCGCCAATGGAATACACAAGGTGCGATTGCACTGATCATCGGCAACGAGGGCCGTGGTATGAGCCAAGGACTGCATAAAGAAGTAGATGAACTATTAACGATTCCGATGGTCGGACATGTTCAGAGTCTTAATGCAGGTGTTGCAGCGGGTCTGTTGATGTATGAAGTCTATCGTGGGCGTAATCCTCTTTAGAAATTTAGATAAACGTTGAGAAAAAGCTTATTGACGGTAAGATAAGTTTTTTCTTGGCTACTTACATAAAGAAGGTGACAAAGTAAAATGAAAAAACAGTTATTGATTGTTGATGGGTATAATATGATTGGCTCTTGGCCTGAACTAGTTCAGCTCAAGAATCAAAATAAACTTGAAGATGCTAGGGAACGTTTATTGCAGCGTTTATCGAATTATGCAAAATATGAAGATTTAGAAGTGATTGTTGTATTTGATGCACAGTTAGTTCCTGGAATCCAGCAAACATATAAAAAATACCGATTAACAGTCATTTTCACTAAAGAAGATGAAACAGCAGATAGCTATATTGAGCGGATCGCAGGGGAAAAAAATGATCGATTGACTCAAGTAACGGTTGCTACGAGTGATCTAGCAGAGCAATGGCTGGTTTTTTCAAAAGGTGCTTTAAGAGCCTCGGCGAATGAATTGTATAAAAATGTTAAAAAAACAGAACGGACCATTGCTGTTCATGCAACAGATATTCACTTTCAAGATTTTCGCCGAAATTCTCCGTGGAATATTGACCAATTGTCAAAACTGTCTGAAAAATTGGACGAATTATCCAAAAAGAAAGACTAATAGTCAAACCCCATCTTTTTTATCAAGAATAAGTGGTAAGATTTTTCTAAGCATTTTGGTAGAATGCTTGGAAGGAGAATGTTGTTGATGAATCAGTATGAAGAAATCTTAAAAGGAGATGCACTGGCATTTGACCAGTTGTATCGGAAATATCATCCGGTGGTGCATAAGTTCCGAAAAAAGTACTATTTGAAAGATTTTGATCGAGAAGATTGGTTGCAGGAAGGGCGTATTGTTTTTCACAAGTCATTAGAGAAGTACCAAGAGGTGCATAACGTGTCCATCGGAAAATTTTTTAAGTCGAATTTTGAAAATCATATCCGTAGTTTGATTAGAAAACAGTGTGCACTAAAAAGAACAATTGATATCCAGTCTGTTTCGTTAGATCAAAAAATAGAAAATCAGGGAGAGTCTTTTTTTGATTACATAGGGATAGAAGATTCAGATGTATTAGAGCAAATGATCATTCGAGAGAAGCTCGAACAATTACCCACGGTATTATCGCCCTTTGAACGAACCACGTTTGAAGAATACATGAACGGTAAAGAATTAGAAGAGATCGCTAGAGACACAGATAATCATGAACCAACCGTCAGAAGTGCCTATGATCGGGCAAAAAAGAAAGTAAAATCGATTGTTTATGACTAAATGAGAAAATTGTCATTTTTCACATCAAATAATTATCCATTTATAAAATATAATTAGTTGCAATTCATTTTCTGCTATGGTAAACTTGATATTTTTATTGTTATGTGGTACAATGGAATTTGAGGTGAATGCAATGCCAACAACTTTAGCTTCCATTAAAAAAGATCTAGAATGTCGTATCGGCAGCAAAATCACATTAGTTGCTCAGACCGGCAGAAAGCGCCAAACTGAACGTAAAGGTATTTTGACAGAAACGTATCCATCTGTCTTCGTTGTAGATTTAGATCCAGATGAAAACTCATTTGAACGAGTTTCTTATAGTTATTCTGATGTGTTGACACGCACAGTAGAGATTGAATTTATCAGTGAAGCAGTCTAAAGACATGAATTGATGTTTAAAAGTAGAGCTAAAGCGAAAACGCTTTAGCTCTACTTTTTTTTACTAATGTATTATTTTAGTATTCGGAAGTGATTAGTAGAAAAAGCGAATGAGATGGATTAACGTTACACAAGTTTTGAAATGGCGACCAATTTTTAGACAAATATATACTTCTCTAAGAACATATGTTAGAATTTAAAAGATTGTGAAGACGGTTAGGTATTGGATTAGATAGGTGAAAATAATGGAAATCATAGAAAAAGCGCCCGCAAAAATCAACTTGGGGTTGGATGCTCTCTATAAAAGAAATGATGGTTATCACGAATTAGAGATGATCATGGCTAGTGTAGATTTAGCGGATCGGCTAACGTTTGAGTTATTGCCGGAAAATGAAATAATAATTGAAACGGATAGCTCCTTTTTACCAGTAGATAGAAGAAATCATGTATATCAGGCAGCAGAATTGCTGAAAAATACATTTCATATTACTCAAGGAGTTAAAATTTATATAGAAAAAAGAATACCTGTTGCAGCTGGACTAGCTGGTGGGAGTAGTGACTGTGCTGCTGCATTAAGAGGACTAAATCGATTATGGGATTTAGGGTTGTCCTTAGAAGAACTTGCAGAATTGGGCAGTACGATTGGCTCGGATGTTCCTTATTGCATCCATGGCGGTACAGCATTTGTCTCAGGACGTGGAGAAAAGATAGAATTTCTCTCATCAATGCCTCAATGTTGGGTTATTCTAGTGAAGCCTAGAATGAGTGTTTCTACTGGTTCGATTTTTGGAAGTTTATCTTTCAATAGTATTCAACACCCTGACGTTCAAGGGCTGAAAAAAGCAATCGAAGCGGACGAGTACCAGTTGATGGCAGAAAAAGTTGGCAACGCATTAGAAAGTGTGACAATCAAACGTCATCCAGTAATCCAGCAAATCAAAGATCGGATGATGAAGTATGGAGCAGATGCAGCTTTAATGAGTGGCAGCGGTCCAACGGTATTTGCTTTATGCGAGAAGAAAACACGTGCACAACGGATTTATAATGGTTTAAAAGGCTTCTGCGATGAAGTCTATATTGTGCGAACGTTAAAATAATCGAAAAATGAAGGGATGACTACAATGGTCACTCTTCATTTTTTTACTCTAAATAAGGAACTATAAAAATACTTTTTCTTTTTTACTTGACGTTCTCTTTTTCATCTGTTAAATTAGTTCTTGCTAACAAATCGGAAATATTACGATTTGAATGAGACAAATCGAAATGAGGGTCAATAAGATGAGAAAAAATAGTTGGAAATATAGTGTCGGACTGTTATTAATAGCCGTTATTTTTACATTAGCAGCCTGCGGACAAACAAAAGAGCAAGAAGAATCAGGGAAAAGTGATACAATAAAAGTCGTGACAACTTTTTATCCAATGTATGATTTTGCTAAAAATGTGGTAGGGGATGCGGGAGATGTACAATTATTGATTCCAGCGGGCACAGAACCACATGATTATGAACCAAGTGCCAAAGACATTGCGAAAATCACAGACGCAGACGTATTTGTTTACAATAGTCACGAGTTAGAGACTTGGGTCAAAGACGTTTTGGAAAATGTTGATGGAAAAAAAGTTGCAGTTGTCGAAGCAGCTAGCTCAATCGACTTAATGGAAGGTGCGGCTCACGAAGAAGAGCATGAAGACGAAGCTGACCATAGTGGACATGATCACGAATTAGACCCACATGTTTGGTTAGATCCAGTTTTAGCACAAAAAGAAGTTGAAACGATTCGGGATGCGTTAGTCAAAAAATATCCAGATAAAAAAGCCACATTTGAGAAAAATGCTACAGCTTATAGTGAAAAATTAAAAGCCTTAGATTCAGAATATAAAGAAGCATTCGCCAATGCGAACAATAAAACGTTTGTGACGCAACATGCGGCGTTTGGTTATTTAGCAAAACAATACGGTTTGACACAAGAATCGATTGCGGGGATTTCTCCAGATCAAGAACCGTCGCCTAGTCGTTTAGCTGAGTTGAAAAAATATATCAAAGAGCATAACGTGTCCGTGATTTATTTTGAAACGTCGGCTTCATCAAAAGTAGCTGAAACATTGGCGCGTGAAACAGATGTAGAATTAGCGGTCCTTAATCCGCTAGAAAGTCTTACCAAAAAAGAACAAGAGCAAGGCGAAGATTATATTTCAGTGATGAAGGCCAATCTTGAAGCCTTGAAGAAAAGTATTAAGTAAAAAATAATAGCGAGATAAAGATGTTCAGTATTTGTCTTAGCTTCCAAGCGTATATTAGTCGAAAGAAGGAGTAGGATCATGCATTATCTAGAAGTCAAAGACCTCACATTCTATTACGATGATGAACCAGTCTTAGAAGATGTTTCATATTTTGTTGATCCAGGTGAATTTGTCATTCTCACTGGTGAAAACGGTGCGGCCAAATCAACATTGATCAAAAGTACTTTAGGGTTATTGAAACCAACTAAAGGGGCCATTACAATCGCCAAAGAAAATACAGAAGGAGAAAAACTTAGCATTGGCTATATTCCGCAACAAGTGGCTTCATTTAATGCGGGATTTCCAAGTACTGTGATCGAGTTAGTTCGTTCAGGACGTTTTCCACGTAATCGTTGGTTTAAGCCATTAACAAAACGTGATCATCAACATGTAGAAAAAGCATTAAAGGCGGTCGGCATGTGGGAGATGCGTCATAAACGTATTGGTGAACTTTCAGGTGGGCAGAAACAACGTATCAGTTTAGCCCGTATATTTGCGACTGACCCTGATTTATTTATTTTAGATGAACCAACAACTGGGATGGATGAAACGTCTAGAAATGAGTTTTATCGTCTTTTAAGGCATAATGCTCATGATCATGGCAAAGCGATTTTGATGATCACGCATGATCATGAAGATATCAAATCGTATGCGGATCGCCAAATTCGTTTAGTTCGGAAGGAGGACTCACAATGGAGATGCTTTCATATGAGTTCAGAATTAGTAACGAATACAGAAAAAACACACTAAAATAAGTGTTGCTAGCTATCATATTTGGTACAAATGAATTAAAAAAAGACCTATTGAGAATTGTAGTGACCACAAAAAAATCGAACTTTTTGTGGTCACATCAAATAATAGGTCTTTTTTTTATGTTTAGTCAAATAAGCAAGATTTTTAGCTAATGTAAATACTTTGTCTATTTAATCTACGTTAAACGACTATCAGATAAATTAAATCGACTTAAAATGAACTATATGTTACAATGGGATTTTGGAATTCAACTGAATTTCTAAGTTAGGCTAAGAGGGGGAAATGAAAATGAAAAAAAGGGTAATGTGGTTAATGGCTTGTTTGCTAGTTCTTGTATCATTAGGCTTTACGGCCAAAGCGTATGCAGCGTACAAAACGGATTATGTAAAATTTACGTTTGTGATCAAACCTAAGCAAAAAAATACGTCTACAAGCACTCGCTATAGACAAACTACTAATCGGAACAGAGCTTGGACTGTTCAATTGGGTTCTTCTGAAGAGGGGTGGATGACGTATACACGTTTTTGGTTAGAAAAATCAAATGGCGAGAATGTTTCAAAAGCATTCAATGCGTCAGCTGGAGGTCCTAGGTTGTACAATTCAGCGTATTCATCAGCAAGCAAACAAAATGTAAAATTAACAGCTGAGAATAATAACTATAATAACGCATCTTATTCTTGTTATGGGACATGGGATGAGGAGACTGCGTATATTATTTCTGGTGGACAGTTATTAAATCGTCCATAAATCAATGTGTATTAGTTATAGTAGAGTGAAAGCTCTACTATATTTTTATAAAAGGAGTTTATAATGGAGTATTTTTTTAAACGTCTATTTAGTGATAGAAGAAGCAACTTTATTTTTCTTCTATTTTTTGTATTAATGTTGATCGACGTATTTATGTTGTATAAATCATTTGGAGGGTATGCCCCTAATTATTCTACATTTTTAGCGGGTAATTCAGAAGGTCATTATGCCCAAATGTTATTATTATGGCTGTTACCAGTCTATCTAGTTTTTGGAGCGAGTTATTGGTCATTGTCAGATTTTAATTCAGGAAACCTCTTGTCCATCATGATAAGAAAAGATCGAAAATATTATTGGAAGGTATACAATCAAGTCAATTTCTTTTATGGATTTTGCTTGATGTTTTTATCGGCAGTTATTAATTATGGGGCTGTGACTATTATTTTCAGAAAAGAAAAGGCTGTTCCGTTTATGGTAGAACATTCTATCAGTGTTGGTGATTTTCAGACATTGCTTCATAACTCAATTCTTTGGGAGCTTAGTCATCCAGGATTATCCAATTGGATACATATAATTATGGGAGCAGTTATAACAGGATGTATGAGTGTAATTATTTCTACTGTAAATATTTTTACTAAATCAATTTACTATACAGTATTTATAGTAATAAGCATATGGTATCTATTAATTAGTATTACACCTTCTATCATGGTTAGTTTTCAGCCATTTACGGAATACACCTTTAGCTTAAAATTTATGTACCTTATTTCAATAATATTATTAATGAGCATTTGTTTAATCATTCAACGAAAATGGTGGTTGAATTATGATTTTGTTTAGTCAAAACGTCATCAGAATGTTAATACAAATTCTTCTTCTATTTGTTTTATATTTTACTCAATTCCTAGCTAGAATTAATCCTAAAAACAGTGTGACAGATCAGATGACAAACTACTTTTCTTATTACGATTTATCTTTATTTATCTTTATACTGGTTCCTCTTTTCCTTTTTTCAATAGGGATTTTCATGCCAGAAAAAAATGTCTATGAAAATGTGAGAATGACAAAAAATAAACGCTATTTTTTTGAATGTATGAGAGGATTTCTAGAGTCCATTAGATTCATTGGAATTTATTTTTTAATTGGGTTGCTAGTATTTTTATTTGCTTCAAATTCTGTTGTTTTATCTGAATATATTAAACAAACTTTAATTTTCTTCTTTATGGTTAACATAGCATTTCAAATTTATATGTTGATAAACTTGTTAAATGGAAATAAAAGTAAGGGAAAGAATATGATTCTATCCGTTTTTTTAATCATGGGACTGTATTTTCTGTTTGAAGAGTACTTTTCTTTTTTTAATTCAAGTTTTGCATACTATGTATTAAATATTGAGATGAGTATAATTGTCTACCTCCCTATGTTTATATCTGTTACGTTGTTCTTGCTCATTATCAATTTTGAACTATTTAAAAGGACTGATCTGTTATGAAATATATTGAAGTTATTGTTTTATTTCTACTTTTTCTACTATTTGATAATGGTTTTAATTATGAACATACAACAGAGTTTTCAGTAATCGTTGGATTATCTAAAAATTTCTCGGTGAAGGAGCTCTTATCCTGGTTTTTGATATATAGCTATATGTATACTTGTTTGATGCTGTCTTGTTTTCAATTTTTAAAGCAAAAAATTATTAGTTATTCTGTTGTTAGATATGATACTAGAATCAACGTGATGAACCAATACTTAAAAAAAGTCTTAATTAACATAGCTGTAAACGTTGGTATTTTATTGATGGTAATTATTATTCGGAAAGTACAAATGCCTGACTTAATAATTACGAGTGAATATGTACTTCAAAGTGTTGCGATACTTATTGTTGGTCTGTTATCTTCTTTGATTATGTTTATGACTAAAAATCTATATCTATCAATAGTAGGAGTAAATGCGTATATTTTGGGTGTTGTTGTCTTTTCCGATATATTTTCAAAAATACCTGTAATAGGAGTAGTTTTAGCGTTTCCGTCATACTTAAATAGAATTGGTCGAGTAAGCAGCGTAATCCTATTTTTAGAGATGCTATTGGTTCTCCTATTTATAGTTGTTCATTATGTTGTAGCAAAAAAAATAAATTATTTGTGAGGGATATAAATGTTAGTTGTTGATAATATCTCAAAAAAGTTAAAAAAGCATATGGTATTAAAAAACATAAGTTTAACTTTTGAAGAAGGAAATGTATATGGTTTAGTTGGTCAAAATGGTTCGGGTAAAACAATGTTATTGCGTGCCATGGCAGGACTTATTCGGGTGCGTGAAGGGGAAATAACATATGATGGTAAAATATTAGGAAAAGATTTTGATTTTTTACCCAGTCTAGGTCTACTTATTGAACATGAAGGACTAGACCCGACAATAAGTGGCTTTAATAATTTAAGACTCCTTTCTAAAATTAAAAAAAGTGCAAATGACAAAGAGATAGAACTAGCTCTAAGTAGAGTAGGGTTGGATCCAAAAGATTCTAGGCCGGTAAAGAAATACTCTTTGGGTATGAAACAAAAATTAATTATTGCACAAGCTATATTTGAAAAACCTAAAGTTTTATTGTTGGATGAGCCAACAAATGGGCTTGATGACGAGGCTATAGAAAAATTTTATCAGCTTATTAAAGAATTGAAGAGTAATGGACGGATTATTGTCATCGCGAGTCACAACAAAAAAGACATAGATGAATTATGTGATTCCATTATCACGATTAAGGAGGGAAGTATTTGTCGGTGAGAAAAGCAGTATTATTCGTTATTTGTGGTTGTCTACTTGTATTGGTAGCGATGAGGGTGATAAATAATCGCACTATCTCCAACGAGTTTACTTTTGAAAAGAACCCCGCTAAAGAGATAGAATTGAAAAAAAATAAAACGTATACTGTAGAAGCTAACTCTGAAACTTTTCCTACAGGATTTTATGATCTATCTGAGATTGACAATAATGAGACTTTTGCAGGAAATGACAATTTGAATAATAAGGATGTTATTCGAAATAAGGCATTCTATGATACAAATAAAATTCAAACACCTAAAAAAAGTTCAGTTCAATTAAAGCCTTCAAAAGAAAAATTTTTACCATTAAAATCAGATGGTAGTGTTCAGTTAGTAAATACGTATGGTCATTTTTTTGTTCCTGTTTCTATGAGTGGAAAATATGCATTTAAAATTATAGGAGCAGGAAAAGTAGTTTGCCAAATTCAAGATATCGATGATAGTACAGGGTTTATTAATAATGTTTTAGATAATTTTTTACTTGATCAGTCGACGGAACATATTAAAGAGTTAAAATCAGATAGGATTATTTCATTTTTTAAAAATTCAGGAGATAAGGATGTCACGATATTAATCGTTCCAATTTTGTGACGTAGGTCTATTTTTAACGATGTTCTATAGGGTCAGAATTAGTAACAGATAAAACAAAAAAACACTGTAAAATAAGCATATTCATTGAAGTCAGTTTTGAAATTGTATGAAAGCTGTGGTTATAGTGAAAGACAAATTGTTACGAGAGAGCCAGTGTCTTAAAAAGTTAAGTTTTTATGGAGTGGAGAAATCTACTCTTTTTTTATGTAATTTAAATGGGAAAATGGCATTAGGAACATACTCACACCTATATCCGAATGAAGATGTCGAGGTAGTAAAAAGATTGGATCAAATTATTTAGAATAATTCTCTTGACTAGTCGTTTTTATAATGATAAAGTATATCTTGCCCTTTAATCGTAATTCTTACGATTTACATTTTTAAAGCGTAATGAGCATAGTTAAGAGAACTTAGTATTCTCGCGACTGTTCCCACAAAATAGAATAGGCTTCTAAAGCCTTATGTAACAAGGAGGAATAAGATTTTGGAGATGCTTTCATATGAGTTCATGAGAAAAGCTTTTTTAGCAGCAACCTTTATTTCGGTCATTGCACCAATGCTAGGGGTATTTCTTGTGATCAGAAGACAATCTTTAATGGCGGATACTCTTTCACACGTGTCGCTAGCCGGAGTTGCTTTGGGATTTTTCTTAAACTGGAATCCAAATATCATGACAATGGTTGTCGTGATTATTGCTGCAATTATTTTAGAATACCTACGAATGATTTATAGTACGTACTCAGAAATCTCGATTGCAATCTTAATGTCAGGTGGATTAGCGTTAGCTTTGGTGCTGATGAATCTGAGCGGAGGAAATTCAGCAGCGAGTATTCAATCGTATTTATTTGGATCGATTGTGACGATCACATGGCAGCAAGTCATTACCTTAGCCGTTTTATTCGTTGTGTTAGTGATCTTGTTTATCCTATTCAAACGTCCCATGTATGTTTTGACTTTTGATGAAGATACGGCTCATGTGGATGGATTACCAATCCATTGGATGTCGATGTTGTTTAACGTGATTACAGGTGTTGCGATTGCCGTAATGATTCCAATTGCGGGAGCGCTGTTGATTTCGGCGATCATGGTCTTACCAGCAGCAATCGGAATGCGGATAGGGAAAGGATTTAATACGGTAATCATCATTAGCGTTATTATGGGATTGATTGGCATGCTAACAGGATTGACGGGCTCTTATTATTTAGAAACACCGCCAAGTGCCAGCATCACATTGATTTTTATCGCGTTATTTATCCTCGTAAGTATCGTCCGTAAATTGGTTGTAACGATGCAAAGAAATAAGAAGATGAGCCAAAGATAAATTAGCTTATTTTAGTAGAAGGTGAAAGGAAAAACGAAAGTTTTTTCCTTCATCTTCTTTTTTGTTTCATAAATTGCGAACTATTTTTTGTTTTTTTCAAAAAATGCTCGAATTTTTTTGCAAAACACCTTATAATAGGGAACGATAGATTATGAGGAAGTATCATTTATTTTACTTGTTGAAAAATAATGAATAACGAACCTATAAAAAAATAAAGGATAGTAATTATTCTATTGGATAATAAACCTTAAAGGAAAGAGGAGAAGAAGTGACGGATTCAAAAATTCGGAGAAGCGAACGATTGATCGATATGACGCAATACTTGTTGGATCATCCCCATACATTAGTTTCTTTGACCCATTTTGCACAGCGCTACAAATCAGCCAAATCATCAATCAGTGAGGATTTAGCGATTATCAAAAAAACATTTAAACAAAGAGGTACAGGAATTCTTGAAACGATTCCAGGAGCAGCCGGAGGTGTTCGTTTTATCCCGGAAATTCCATACGAAGAATCAAAAGAATTGGTGAAAGCTTTGTGTGAACGTTTATCTGAACAAGATCGTTTGTTGCCAGGAGGATATGTTTATCTTTCTGATTTATTAGGACAGCCGGAATTGTTGCGCCAAGTTGGGAGAATCATTGCTTCTAAATATTTAGGTGAAAAAATCGATGCTGTTATGACAGTGGCGACAAAAGGGGTACCAATCGCCCAAGCGGTTTCGTATTACTTGAATGTGCCGTTTGTAATCGTGCGTCGTGATTCAAAAATCACGGAAGGTTCAACAGTTAGCGTGAATTATGTTTCTGGATCATCTGAACGAATCGAAAAAATGGAACTGTCAAAACGTAGCTTAAAACGTGGATCGAGAGTTTTAGTAGTAGATGATTTCATGAAAGGCGGCGGAACCGTTAACGGGATGAAGAGCTTGATCGAAGAGTTTGAAGCTGAACTTGTTGGGATTACTGTCTTTGCCGAGTCTAAATTTAAAGGACAACGCGCGATTGAAGATTATACGTCATTGCTGTATGTAGAAGATGTAGATACACGGACGAAAACAATCAATGTAGTTCCTGGGAATTATTTTGACGAAGAAAAATAAAAAGCTAGAATCTAAATAAACGTATTAGCCCCAAAAACAAGAATAAATTTCTAAAAATAGTTGTTCAATTTTTGTGAAATGCGCCTTGTTTTTTGGCGCTTTTTTTGTTTAACTGTAACTTTGTTATTGATTAAAGGGATTACTGATATAAAAATCACTCGTTTTATATAGTATCAAAGTAATTGAAAGGATAAATTTCTAAATATGCTTAAACGATTTTACCGACAGAATAGAAGGCTAGTAAGGTTTTTTATAGGTGTGCTACTATTCAGCTTGATCTGCTTACTGTTTTCTTACCATATTGGCAAAAGCTGGAGTCAAGCGATGAGCCCAAACGAGAGCCAACTATCAGAATCTGAGGAGGAGTCTATTTTCATTCAGGCAACAATCAAGGATATTACCTATCATAAAGTGTTTGAAGAAGACTATGAAGAAAAGATTTACAATCAACTCGATCAGGAATTTTTAACGTTAAAATTAATAGATAGTAATGGCAAAAAGCTCACACATGAAGTGATGCTGACGATACCAAAGACAACAGAGCTAAAGGATAAACCAAGGATCAAAGACTGGTGGCGCAAAAAATATTTAACAAGACTTGAGGAAAGTTACAACAATGAAATTGAGCGATTTCCCTATGCTAAAGATGCTAGAATGGTCGATAGAGAAAAAGAAATTCAATCTTTAAAAGGACGGAAAGTAACACTGACAGACAATCCTGAGTATGAGGATGTCTCGTTATCCGCTAACGTAAAACAAACAAAGAACAATGTCTTAGAGGTTATCAGTTTAATTGTTGATCCAATCTATGTTTTTGCTGGTTTTTTAGCTATATTATATACTTATTTTGTAGCTCCGTACCTTATTTCAGGAGTGGGATTATTGCTGGTGGGAATGTTTATAAGGTTCGTATACTACGAAAAAAAGGCTCAAAAGAATGATGATTCAAAGGAGTAAGGCTTTACGAAAAAATTGTTAGGTAAACTAACCGTTTTTATTTAACGGAAAATCAAATTAGGTGTATAGTTAATTCGTAAGCATATTTATCCAGTTTTTCCACACACGATGAGAAACTGAATGAATCAAATGAAAGAAGGCCAACACAATGGAAAATCAAGAAAAAGTTCAAATTTTAAAAGACATCGTTGCAATCAAATCGGTCAACGGCAATGAAAAAGAGGTCGCTGAGTATTTAAGTAAGTTATTCAAAAAACATGGGATCGACTCAAGCTTTTTAGAATATGACAAAGATCGTGATAACCTAATTGTAGAAATCGGCAATAAAAATAGCGAGAAAGTACTAGCATTTTCTGGACATATGGATGTGGTATCAGCGGGTAATGTCGCGGATTGGACTTCTGATCCGTTTAAACCAGAAATTCGTGATGGTAAAATGTACGGTCGCGGCACATGTGATATGAAGAGTGGTTTAGCTGCGATGGCCATTGCGATGATCGAGTTAAAAGAAGAACAGGCTGCCTTCAATGGACGCCTACGTTTGATTGCAACAGTGGGTGAAGAAGTTGGCGAACTAGGTGCAGAGCAATTAACCAAAGAAGGCTATGTCGATGATGTAACCTCAATGGTGATCGGTGAACCTTCTGGTTATGCTGGGATCGTTTATGCTCATAAAGGATCAATCAATTTTAAAGTAGAGTCTCAAGGTAAAAATGCTCACAGCTCAATGCCTCAACTTGGGGTTAATGCAATCGATCATCTAAATGATTTCTATTCAAGAGCGAACCAATTATTCCGTAGTGAAACCCATACAGATGAAGTCTTAGGTGATTTTATCTATAATGTTACGATGATTTCCGGTGGCGAACAAATCAACAGCATTCCAAGTGAAGCCAGTCTTCAAGGGAATATTAGAACGATTCCTGGCTATGATAACGATGTTGTGATCAAAAAAATGAACGAACTAATCGATGAATTAAACCAAAAAGACACCTACCATTTAACGTTAAGTATCGAAGCAAATAAAATTTCTGTGAAAAGCGAAAAAGATTCTGATATCGCAAAAATCGCCCAACAAGTAGCGAAAAAACAAGTGAACGTGGATATTCCAATGGTTGGCGTGTCTGGAACGACGGATGCTGCTGAATTTACCAAAGGCAAGCAAGCTTTCCCAGTAATTATCTTTGGACCAGGTAATGAAACGCCTCACCAAGTAGACGAGTATGTGGATGTGGATAACTATTTGGAAATGGTGGATATTTATAAAGAAATGGCTTTGACTTATTTAGCATAAATCCTATCAGAAAGTATAAAGATAAAAATGCCTTGCTCTGTCAGTTTTACAGAGAAGGCATTTTTTGTTTGAAAAATTCAATTGATCTCTTACTGATAATTTACTCCGTGATTAAATCCGAAAAATTAAAGATCATATTTACGATTTGTGCTGTTTCACCAAGTTCTTTTAACGTTGCTTTTTCTATAAAACGAACGTCCCTCTCTGGAGCAGTAAAATCAACTGTTTTCACTTGAAGAGGGTTGATATGACCTTTAATCTGGTGGTCAAAACTCAACGGCACAAAATGACTTTTAATGTTTTTAGTGGAAGTTATTGGACAAACTGCAATCATACCCGTTACGGCATTGTATTCATCGCTACTGATTACAACACCTGGTCGCTTTTTTTGAATTTCTCGACCTATACTAGGATCAAAATTGATGATTACAATATCTCCACGTTTTGGAGTATAGCCGTGAATCGTATAGATCACTGGAACAGTTCCTTTCCTACTGGAGGATCTTCTGGGAAACCATCTCCCACTTCGATCAATTCATTATTTTCCAAAGCAGCTTTGAACAAATTAGGTCGTTTTTTGATGAAGGTGATACTTTCATCATCACCTTTCACCGCGATGTACTCAACATTTTCTGCAATACCGAATTTAGCAGGAATTGTTAAGACAATTGCATTTCCTTGTCGTCTGGTTTTCATCCTATATTCCTCCTCAGTTTATTGTAGTACTAGTGTACAATAAAGATAAAGTAATCACAATGTAATTACTTTATCTTTGTTTGATTAGGATAACTATTTTTAAATGTTGAAGACTGATGCATTAATTGTTCTTACAAAAAACAAATAGCTGTTTATCATGTGATAGTAGAAAAATGGTTGGACGTTTCTAAACGATAAACAGCTATTTGAAATCCGCAGGTTCTGCAGGCCTGCGGATTTTTTACACAACGACCCTATATCCGCCATATGGATCATTGTTAATAATGATGAATTCAAAATCGAATACGATAGTTGCCATTCAAACGAATAAAAATGTAGAGACATATTGCTCGGTTTTTGTACGCATTGACTGGGCTGCCTGTTTGAATGAATGACAACTAGCTGGTAGGATTCGACTTTAAACCCATCAACTAGCAAGCACAATTGGTAGAATCTAAATACGCAAAAAACGTATTTATAAAGGAGAACAAAGTACTTGCTAGTTATAAAAAGAGCGAAAAAATACGGCATTAGTGACTAAACTAATACCGTGCAAAAGTGCAATAAATAACCAGCAACTACTTCAACCTACTCAAATCTGTAAAAAGTACTAGTATTTCTTACAAAAATTGAGTAAAATGAAAGAGTTGATATGAAAATATTGACTAGGGCAACTTATATTATTAGTTTACGCTGATAATATGAGGCTCTGTACGAGGATGTCCGTCCTTTTACAGAGTGCCTTTTTATTTTGTTTTTCGCTCTAATTACCTAATGTTAAACACAAAAAAATGATATTAGTCAGCTACTAATACCATGAAGCGTTCGTTAAATAACCATTCACTATCATTATTGAGTAAGTAAAAAAGAATGGAAATCCGTTTTTACTTTTAGTACAATAAAGGTAGTCAATAAGAAATTATTGGCGAGGCAACTTGTATTATTAGTTTACGCTGATAATACAGGGCTCTGTTTAGAAGATGTCCGTCTTCTGGCAGGGCGCCTTTTTTTATTTTATGTTGTAAATTTATTCTAACGTAAAGAGGTTGGGATAGTCAATAGAATTTTTTTGAACAATTTAAAGAGTCAAATTTTGGCTGAAAAAATGGACAAGTTTGACAAAAGTGGTGGAATTTTTAAAATTTTACTTGCATTGATGATTATCTGAATTATCGCCCAATAATGGTTCATTTTGCTACCGAAAATCATGATTAAGCGTTATAAATAATTGCTATTATGATATAATAATTAGTGTAGAGAAGTGAAAAGATGGTTGGCTAAATCTCTTGAAAAAGGGGTGATGCCTGATGATTAATGGCTGTGTCCCTGGAAAGGAATAGAGTTGTCAGTATATGAAGCATTAACACTTGCGATTAGTTTTGCAATGTTAGTAGTTGCCATATTGAAATTTAATCAAAAAAAATAAACCATCTTTTACTTTGGCGAGTAAGATGGTTTAAACACCTAAAATAGCCTGCTAGCTTTTCACTAGCATAATCTACATTGGAGAGGTATGTTAGCGCATATCTCTCTTTTCATTGTCATTATAACACGATTTTTTTAAATGCGCTAACGAAGTTAGGGAATGAATGATCTCATTTAAAATAGTTTAGTAGCTAGAACAAAGTCAGTTCTCACCATAACTTTAAACAGCATGCAGAAATTTTCAAACATTCAACTTATTTTTAAGTGCTTCTGTCAAAGTCTGAGAAAAATTTATATTTTCCTTTTCGGCTAAGTCATTGATCCATTCTGGAATCGATGTATTTTTTCTTACAGTTTTTGAATGAAATTTCCTTCTATACTCATTTAGATCCAACGTAACCATTAAAACAAAATCAGTTTCATTGTTTAATTTTATTTTTCTTGGATCAGATGTGGTAGGTAATTCTGTTTTATTATAGATTGCCAAACCTAACGCTTCTTGAGCCATTTCTACGGCATGATCGATACCGTTACCAAATGTAATCACTTCCGGGATGTCAGGGAATGTAACGTTATAGTTATTTCCTTCTTGATTAAAAATTGCTGGGTATACAACTAGACTACTCATTATAGTATTCCTCCTTATAGTCAAATTATGACTATTTAAGTCCTGCTTGTTTCCATATAGCATTTTCGGTTCCTATCGGTACATCGCCTGTGTGCATAGGCACTATTGTTGTGTGATGAGTGATTGGATTATACATTTTTACGTGGCTACCATTTTGATCAGTTTTTACAAATCCATTTTTTTTAAGAATTTTTACTATTTCTCTGGCTGACTTGGGCACACTGTTATTCTCCTTTATATAGAGTATGATACGCAATAATGCGTATTTATTCAACTGTTAGCTCAATTTTTTAAGATCTTTTTGATAGAGTAAATCATTTTAGTTAAAAGAGAAATAGCTAGTCAATCTAATAAGGCCAAATAGTCAAATAATTCGAAAAAGTAGAAAGGATTTGATGGAAACATCAAGTTCTCTCCATTTTTTCTTGACAATAGTAAAATTGAGGAGATAAAAAAATAAAAGTGTCTGGGACATAACTCTGCGAGTCATATCCCAGACACATGGAATTCGAATAAACGGTGGGAGCAGAAGAAACTCCTTCGGAAATAAGCTGAAATTCACAAAAATTTGAAAAGCAATTTTCGTGAATTCCTTCTTATTTCTCGGAGTTAAACACTTCTGTCCCAACCTCAATATTTTATTTCATAAATTTCACATTCTGAACAAACGCTTCTAACTCTTCTCTGCGCTCGATATTATGGTTACATTTCTCACTATCATAGCAAATATAATTCCCACGCTTTGTGTACATCCCATCACCAGATTCTTTCACTTTAGACAGAAACATCGCAACTTCTGACGTTTCATGACAAATCGGGCAGATGCCTTTTTGAGTCGTAGGAGAAATTGTTCCAGAAACACCGATTAGTTGTCCATCAATTGAAGCGATAATAAATTTCTGCTGCTTCCCACTATCATTCCAGCTGTAAAAGGTATAATCACGCAAATCCATCGTTTCCCACTCGGGGATTTTCAATTTCTTCGTCTTTTTAAATAGCTTTGTCAGCTGTTGTTTTGAAGGCGGATCAAACGGAATAACCGCTTCTTTTAACTCTTCCAAATAGTGTTCCAGTCTAGGCTTAGAAGTCGCAGCTTCTAAAAATCCTTCTAATAAAGGCTGTAACTGATCTTTATCTGCACCAAACTGTTCATTGATTTTCTCAAGAACGATCGCTTGTAGTGTTTTGATTGTATTTTTATCATTTACAGATAAATGAGCTTGTAGCAAAATATTGGCTTGTTTTCTAATAAAATTAAATTGATATGGTTGTATTTGTTTATTCATAATGGATTTCCTCTCTATCATTCAAGTGATAAAGTACTTTGCGTAAAGGCAATCCTTCAACAACCAAAGTACTTTATTATGTCAAACCTGAATGGGCTTTTGAATGAGATACGTGTGTTTGTTTAAGTATCATATTATCACCCCCAAAATAAAAGCGAAACGAGCTCGTTCAACCTTGACAGAAAAATAGGAAAAATTGAATGTGACGTTTTTTTGTCACAATCCATTTTTATCTTTTTTCCGAGACCTTCACCAAGTAGGTACTACTCTACATCTATTCATTCGATTCATAGTGTTTCGTAGCAATCCTTAGAGCTTTAGCTCTTAGGAATTGTTGAGATCGAAGCGGAGCGAAGTGGTTAGCTCGTGTAGCTAGATAACATATAAGCATATATATTATAACGCAAATCCTCAAAATTATAAATTGGTATAGCAAAAAAGCAATTGGTTCAGTTGAAAAACCATAAAGAGTAAGCTAAACTAAAACATGGCGCATAAATTGAAAATAAACTATTGAAAATAAAACAAATCTTAGGAGTGAAGCAATTGGAAAACAGATATGTCATTATCCTCGCTGCCGGTAAAGGAACACGTATGAAATCAAAACTTTATAAAGTGTTGCACCCTGTCGCTGGAAAACCAATGGTGGAACATATTATGGATCAAGTCGAAAAAACGAATCCAAGTGAAGTTGTCACGATCGTAGGGCACGGGGCAGAGGCAATCAAAGGCCATTTAGGTGAGCGTAGCCAATATGCTTTACAAGCAGAACAATTAGGAACAGGACATGCTGTGTTGCAAGCAGAATCTCATTTAGCAGGCAAAAAAGGAACGACGCTTGTTATCACAGGAGATACACCGCTTTTGACTTCTGAAACATTAGCGAACCTTTTTGATTACCACCAAGGTAAAAACGCCAGTGCGACAATTTTAACAGCGCATGCGGAAGATCCAACGGGATATGGTCGTATCATTCGTGATCATGTAGGCATCGTTGAAAAAATCGTGGAGCAAAAAGATGCCTCTGAACAAGAAGCTCGTGTTCAAGAAATCAATACTGGGACATTTTGTTTTGATAACGAGGCGTTATTCAATGCTTTATCTAAAATCAATACCAACAATGCCCAAGGCGAATATTATTTAACAGATATTATTGAGATCCTTAAAAAAGAAGGGAAGACCGTTGCGGCCTATCAAATGGCTGACTTTGAAGAAGCGATGGGAATCAATGATCGTGTGGCTTTAGCTGAGGCGAATAAAATCATGCACCGCCGTTTAAATACGATGCATATGAGAAATGGCGTATCCTTTATCGATCCTGATTCAACTTATATTGATGAAGGTGTCGTGATTGGTTCAGATACAGTAATTGAAGCAGGGGTACATTTAAAAGGGAAAACAGTGATCGGGGATGATTGTTTCATCGGTGCTCATTCTGAAATCGTTGATAGTGTAATTGAAGATAATGTGAAAATCACCCAATCAGTTGTCGAAGAAAGTATTATTCGCAAAGACGCAGATGTAGGTCCATTTGCTCATATCCGTCCAAAAGCTGAAATCGGCGAACGTGTTCACGTTGGTAACTTTGTGGAAATCAAAAATGCAACGGTGGCAGAAGATACTAAAGTCGGTCATCTGACTTATGTTGGGGACGCTGACTTAGGTAAAAATATTAATGTGGGCTGCGGTGTAGTTTTTGTGAATTATGATGGCAAAGACAAACATCGGACGAGCATTGGCGATCATGCGTTTATTGGATCAGCGACAAACTTGATCGCACCTGTGAATGTTGCCGCGAATTCAGTTATCGCAGCAGGTTCAACTATTACAGATGATGTAGCAGAGTTTGACTTAGCGATTGCTCGTGCAAGACAAGTGAATAAAGAAGGCTATGGGAAAAACATGCCTTATATGAATAACGAGAAATAAATGATAAAAAAGATGAATGCCAAATTTTTGGTATTCATCTTTTTTGGTGTCTAGGAGAATTAGTTGTTTTAACATAAAAATATGTGAGTTGTTAAAATTCATTCACTATACTTTGATAAACCTGTTGAATCAGAGAACCCAGAACTTGAGTTTTCTTCTTTATTTTCTCGGCGTTCCTTTTGTTGGATATTCTCTATTTCAGAAACAGTATAGGTTTTTCTACCCTTAAATTTATCATTTTTTCTTGAAAATGCTCCATCCATGACATTGTTCCTTTCAAATTCTTTTTGATAAGGCATTACACTTCCTATAAAGCTATTTGATTTGTCAGAGTTAAAATAACCATAGAAATCGAGTGATCCCATGGGATTCTTTTTTGTTTCTGTAAAAGTAAGAGAATCAATATTATTATAATTGTATTTAAAAAATAGTTCGATTCGCTCTTTCTGTTTATTTATATAATCGTTATAACTATAGTAATTCAATCCTGCCACTCCTATTATTATTATTCCTATCCCAATTAAAAATTTATACCTAGTTTTCATAGTTTTTGTGTCCTTTTTGTGTCATAATTAAATATAAGTATACCATAAGGAGAACGAAAATGAGTAAGACAGATAAAGATTTTTTTGATATCACTACTGGAGCATACCAAGGGCTACAAATTGGAAAACAAATTGAAGGTTTCGACGGTATTATGTATGAAGTAGTGGAGGTTTTAAATAATCCAGATAAAAATGGGGCAGAAGGAATTGCAGTAGCTCCTATTGTTAATGGAAAACCGGACCTGTCTAGTATCACAATTTCTTATAAAGGAACCAATCTTGCTGATATGGATGGGGATCTAAGTGCTGATGTTCAACAAGTCACCATGGGTCAAAAAAATAAATACCAAAATGTGCATGTTCCAGGTACAACCATACGTGTTCCAGTTGAAGTTAATAGTCAATTCGATACAGCATTAGCTTTTGCTGAACAAGTAAAAAATGATCCGCGATTCAAAAATGCAACTTTTGATTACACAGGACATAGTCTAGGTGCTGGGTTAGCTTCCTACGTTGCTGCTGAATTTGGAGAATATGCTACAGTCTTTTCTGCCCCAAATATTTATCGATTATTGAGTGAAAAAGCAAAAAAATGGGTTGATGCAGGACATGCCACAGATAAAATTACAAATTATACTCATATGAATGATAGTGTTGGAAATTTTGATCAATTTGGCATGCCTTTGGTGGGGAAGAGAGTCTTCACTAAAAGTAATAAAGAGTTAGAAACTTTTATCATGAGTTTATTAACATTAGGTGGACATCCTACCGATACTTTCATGGAAATGTTTAATGGTGATGGAAGTATCATGCGTTTATTTGCTCCAGCATTGCTTCGGGCAACCGCTGCACAATATGATGCTATGAAAAGTACGGCATTAGGTATAAAAAAAACAATTGAACAATATGAGTGGGATGAAGGAGAAGAAGTGATGGCTTTACAAAAACATATCCGCAGTGAAGCTAGTGGTGGAGCTTATTCTGAATTAGAAGATCATGAAATTCAAGATATTTTGAAGTCGGTCGCATCAAACTCTAAAGGGGAGCAATACTATGCTCATAATCCAGAGGTAGTCAAAGAGTTAAAGGACAAGATGGTAACGATTGGAGATAATCTAGGCGAATTTGCCCATAGTTTGCGCATGGCAGCTGTTAAAGCAGAAGCTGCAGATGAACAAATAGCAACGTCGTTTTAAGTAAGGGAGAGAAAAAATGAATTTATCAGGTATGGATTTGACTATTGGTGGAGAATCATATAGTGATGTTATTTCAAGTTTACAGCAAAAAATTACGTTTGAATCGAGCTTAAAGGAGCCCAATTCAGCTACAGTTACGTTATATAAAATCCAACTAGAACAATATCAAAAATTAGAGAAAAAAAGGGTACAAAAAATAGCGTTGCAAGCGAAGTGCGTCAGTGTATTTAATCCATTGAAGGAAGACGCTGCTCAGATGCAAAATAAAATAAAGATGGAGCAATTTGATCTAGGAAGTAGTGTTGAAACATTCGTTCAACATGCTCCAGATATGGTAAAAGGACAAGCTGGTACCTCATTTTCACATGAAGTATCGGTGATGAGAAATAGTGTAGTTGAAGCAAGTGGTATGTGTGAAGCTGTTACATAGTTAAAAAAAGATGGTCACCAATATTTGGTCACCATCTTTTTTAGTTAGCCTATTTTCCGTCTGCGGTGATATTCGTAAAATCCATAACCAGAAAAACCAATAATGAGTAAACCTAAACTACCATAAGCAATAATTGTTTCACCCAATTTCGGGTAATCCACTGTTTTATCCTCTGGTTTTGGAGTTTTTACTTTATCAGGTTTGTTTTTATCAGGATCTTTAGGATCTGGATCGGGTACAGGTTCGGGTTTATTTTTTTGGTTAAAATCGGATTCTGAAATTGAAATGATCCGTTCGCCCGGAAAAGCTTCTTTGTATTGTGATAAGTCAATATTTGTAGCAGCATCATATAAACGAAGGTTTGCACCTTGTTTTAGATGTTTAATCAAAACGCTGTCCAGAGAAATACCCTCTTCACGCTCACCACCTAGCATATCGTAGCCATCGCCACCAGCTGCTAAGAAATCATTTGTTGCCATATAATAGGTTGCTTTTTCATCGATCGGCGCAAATTTTCCGGTCGTGCGGTCTTGAACTTCAATTTGCAATACTCGTTCTCCAACAATGGTTTTGTCTGTCCCATTGCCTTCGTCTGCTGGCAGTAAAGAACCTTTTTTAGTTGAATCATAGTGTACACGAATCGTGCTGGAAACATGAAGGAAACCGCCGTTTGCACCAAGTTTTGGTTGCTTGTAGTCGTCTAAAATGATGGCACCATTTTCATCTTTTTGCGCCATTGAACGCAGGGACAATTCAAACATATCTTTGACTTGGCTACCTGTAACACTGATTTGAGAGATACTATTTCCAAATGGCATGACGGCAATAACATCACCTAACGTTACTTTGCCAGGTTCAATGTTTGCTCGAATACCGCCACCGTTTGTGACAGCAAAATCAGTTGGGTTTTTGAAGCTTTGTTTGCCGTAAGCGAGCATAGCATCTCCAATCAAATTCCCTAGATTGGTTTCTCTCGTTCGTACATTATCGCGTTCTCCATTGAATTGATAAGGATTATTTTCAATCACAACCTCTGATCCCCACTCTTCAAAATTAGCTTTAGCTTGATCAACTAAGGCTTTGACAGCAGGATTTTCCTCTAAGCTAGCTAAAGATTCTGCTGTTGTTAAGGAAGCTGTTTTTTTACTAAGGTCTGTTAAATCAACATCTACTAAACCGACATTATTCAAGTAATTCCCTGTTTGGGTATACATGACGTTTCCAAACTGTTTGCCGCCATCTACAGCTGTATGTGAATGGCCATCTAAAACAGTGATATTCAAATCAGGATATTCTTTACTTAATGTTTCAGCCAATGTATCGCCGCGCCATTCATATGGTGTAGTTTCGTCGATGCCTAAATGACCTGTTACAACATAAGCAGCAACCGCTTCGCCAGAATCTTTGATTGTGTTGATTGCTTTTTTCGTTTCAGCGATTGGATCGGTAAACGTCACACCTTTTACATTGTTTGGGTGAGTTTTAGTAGCTGTTTCTGGTGTTGTTACCCCGATAATGGCGTATTTCTTCCCAGTTTTTTCAACGATTGTGTAAGGTTCAAAGACTAGTTTTCCATCTTTAAATGTGTTGTTGGATAAGATTGGGAAGTTTAGTTTGTTCTTATATTCCATGGCCGTGTCAAATCCAAAGTCAAATTCATGGTTACCAACAGCCATCGCATCGTAGCCCACTTCATTCATGACAGCTGCCATATCCATTCCATCAGAGAAGTTAGAAATCGGTAATCCTTGAAAAACATCCCCTGCGTCAATCATAAGGTCAGGTTGTACTAAATCTTTGTACGTTTTTAATCGAGCCATGCCTAAAACGTCTTTGCCGTTGCCTTCTAAGCGTCCGTGAACATCATTAGTATGCATAATCGTGATTGATTCAGGTGAGAAGCCAGCATCGAGAACATCTTGTTTCGTGATTGGTTTGACGTTAGGTGTTCGACCATCTGCAGCAGGTTGTGTCTGCAAGGTACCATCATTCACTAGTTTAACAGCTAGGTCACGCCAGTTCTTATTGAAATGATAGCCAATCACTTCCCAGTTATTTTCAATTTCAACTGATGGATCAAGGGTTTGTTTTTCACGGATATAATCAGCGATCAAACCGCGAAGTGTTTCTGGATCAGTGGATTTGATGGGTTCTTCCGTCACGAGACCTTGTGTTAATAATCCTTCATAACGATAATTGTTCATGGCAATCGTATAGTTTGCTGCCAGATCAACTGGCTTTCCGTCGATTGTTGGATTGATTATGCGTTCTCCATGTGGTTTAGAGATATCTATTTTATAAGAAATCCCAGAAAAGACATCATAGTTGTACACACGGATTTTTTCATTAAAGCTGATGGTTAAATCATCTGGGCTAGGAGTGTTGTAGTAATCTGCTTGATTTTCCATGTATGCTAAAAGATTTTCCCCAGTGATATTAACGCTAACTAGTGTATTTGGGTATTTATAAATGTCAAAAATGTTTGAGTATGAGATGTCTCCAGCATTTAATTTACTATCTGCTTTAAAGAGAGCAGAGGCAGCAAGTTGTGCACCTGTTGCTTTTCGTTGAACATTGTTGATCAGAGAAATCATCGCAGTCGGACGCAGTTGCGCTTCAGGAATTCCTTTTACTTCTTCAGGCGGTAAAAAGTCGCCAGTCGCTGTTCCGATTTTTTCTGAGATAAATTCTCTCGTTTTATCATGGTATTCTTTCGTTTCAGCTTTTAATGTTTCATCTGCTGGGACAGTTTTAGTGCTTATGATGGCGGGAACACTGTTTTTGACGTGCCATTTGTCTCCAGTTTTTTCGAGATCAAGGTCGATCTTGATCATTTCGGTTCCAGTATCTTTAGGACCTGCTACGGGAACAAGCCCATTTGGTCCTTGGATTTTTTCTGCGAAAGAACGGTGATCATGGCCTAAAATATACGCATCGATACCAGCGACATTCGTGATGACTTGATCAGCACTTGCAGCCGGATCAGAGTTTTCACGCCCAGCATGGATTGAAGCAACAATAATATCTGTATCGTCTTTTAGTTCAGCAACCGCTCTTTCTGCTTCTTCTTTCAAAGGATTAAAAGAAAGGCTGTCGACTTTTGCACCATCCCATAAAGGAATTTGTGGGGTGGTTAAACCAATGATTCCAACGGTTAAGTCTGTGGTGCCATCACCATCTAGGTCAATCGCTTTTTTCGTGGTTCCGCCAACAAAGCGGTTGCCTGAGTCTTTAACATAGGTGTTTGCAGATAAGATTGGAAATGCTGCTTCAGTCTCTAGTTTTTTGATTAAATCCAAGCCAAAATTGAATTCATGGTTCCCCAAAACCATGGCATCATATTTCATGTAGTTCATTGCTTTGATCATTGGGTTTGGTTTCTCGATCAAAGGTGCTTTGTTGTAAAGGTCATCCGTTAAAATCGTTCCTTGGTTCATATCACCATTATCGATCAGAATCGTGCCATTAGGATTTTCTACACGGATGTTATTCACGACAGAGCTGACCTGAGACAATCCAACAGGTGTTTGTTTGTCATCTTCATAAGACCAATCCCATAGTTGGCCGTGAACATCTGAGGTGCCTAAAATAGTAAGTCGTTGAGATGTCTCCGCCGTATCAGTTGGAGTAATGGTATCTTGTTCATCCGATGTTGTACTTGAAACAGTAGCGTTATCTGGTTGTGTTGATGCAGTTGTTTGTTGCTCGATTGCTAATGCAGTAGTGGCACTGGTACCTGCAAGTAACGTTGAAACCATCAATACTTGTAACCCAAGTTGTACTTTTTTCAAAACAGACTTTTTCACAAAATTCCTCCTTAAATTTATAGCGTAACAGGCTCATCGAGAAAAATAAACTGCTGTCATTTTCCGAAAGACTGACCTGCGAAGCTAGATAATCCATAGCTTAGTACTCGCAATCAAACACTAAAAAATAATGCGCTTTCATTTTTGGTAACCTTCTAAATAGTAATATATATTTGCAAAATTGTCATTAGAAAATACGCTATTTTTTTAAAAGAAAATGACAAAATCGACATATTTTGATGTTCCTCATTTTTTTAATGCTAAGAGTGCCATAATTTTATTAGAAAATTGTATTATTTTGGAGGAATACCCTAAAATCACTTGATTTATTTTGAAAAAGTGACTACTATTTATAAGGAAACTATTGTTCAGTAAAAGAAAGTGGAGGTCCCCATGTCAAAACATTATTTTGATCCAAGATTGAAAATCTTTTCTCTTAACTCGAATCGTCCATTAGCAGAAAAAATCGCAGCAGCTGTTGGTGTCGAATTAGGAAAATCTTCTGTCACTCAATTCAGTGATGGTGAAATTCAAGTGAATATTGAAGAAAGTATTCGTGGCTCTCACGTTTATGTCATCCAATCAACAAGCAGTCCTGTTAATGATAACTTAATGGAATTGTTGATCATGATCGATGCGTTAAAACGTGCTAGTGCAAAAACAATCAACGTTGTTATGCCTTACTATGGTTATGCACGTCAAGATCGTAAAGCGCGCGCCCGTGAGCCAATCACAGCGAAGCTTGTAGCAAATATGCTTGAAAAAGCAGGAGCAACTAGAATGTTGACATTAGATTTACACGCAGTCCAAATCCAAGGATTTTTCGATATTCCAGTGGATCATTTGATGGGTGCTCCATTGATCGCAGATTACTTTATGGAACACGGGATTCAAGGCGATGATGTTGTCGTTGTTTCTCCTGACCATGGTGGTGTGACGCGTGCTCGTAAATTAGCTGAGTACTTGAAATCACCAATTGCGATCATTGACAAACGTCGTCCAAAAGCAAATGTTGCTGAAGTGATGAATATTATTGGACACGTAGAAGGTAAAACATGTGTACTAATCGATGACATGATCGATACAGCAGGGACGATTTCATTAGCTGCTAATGCATTAAAAGAAGCGGGAGCAAAAGAAGTGTATGCTTCATGTACGCACCCAGTCTTGTCTGGACCTGCATTGCAACGTATTGAAGATTCTGCAATCAAGCGTTTAGTAGTAACAGACTCAATTTATCTGTCAGATGATCGTAAAATTGAGAAAATCGATGAAGTTAGCGTTGGAGAATTAATTGGGGATGCTATCAAACGTATTCATGAAAATAAACCAGTTAGCCCATTGTTTGAAACAAAACATCGTTAAGCACAGTAGATAAATAAAAGACAGCCATTATTCTTGTATTTTTGCATACAGGAATAATGGCTGTTTTTGTAATGTCTAATTAATCTTGTTTTAGTGCAGAGGTTTGCTCTGCATACAATTTTCCATCATACATCTTGAAAAATGGATAGTAACAAACAATCGATACCGCTAAGTTAATAAACGCAATGAGCACGGCTCTAAAATCACCGCCAGTTCCAAGAAACGCTCCGATTCCAACCGGAGAAATCCAAGGAATCCCCGTAATCACTTTATTCACTAACCCAAGAGAAGTAGCAAAATAGGCAATCGTCACATTGATCAAAGGCGTCACAATAAACGGAATAATCAAATAAGGATTATACACGATCGGTGCCCCGAAAATAACCGGTTCATTGATATTAAACAAGCCAGGCAATACGGCTGCTTTACCTAGTACCTTTAACTGGTCGGATTTTGCAACGAAAATCATCAATAAAACTAACCCAAGCGTACTACCTGCACCGCCGATAAAGATATACATATTCACAAAATCACCAGCGAAAATGTTTGATCCGCCATCAATGTTTTCAGTCAATGCCACTAATAAAATCGGATTGATAAAACTGTTCTTGATTACAGCTGTTCCGTGAACCCCAACAGCCCAAAGGAGATGGATCAATAGCATGATCACAATGATCCCTAACCAAGAACCTGTCAAATCTTTAACAAACTCAAATGGTTTTGATAACAACCCATGTAAATCAGTATGGAACGCTGCTAAAATTGTGTTGATAAACAACATTACAAAAGCAATGAAAATAGCAGGAATCAATGAAGCAAAAGCTTTACTTACACCATCCGGAACGCCTTCTGGCATCCGAATCGTAATGTTCTTTTTCACACACCAACGATAAATCTGAGTGGCTATGACAGCTGTGATGATCCCAATAAAAATCCCAACACCACTAAAACGAGTGACCCAACCTCCAAGAGCAACACCGTTATACACAATCGATGTTTCACTTTCAGATTGAACCAATTGTGCAGCGCCATCAACGATGTCTGTTTGCACGATTGTCATTAAAAAGGCAAATAACCCTAAAATCGCTCCAACAAAACTACTCAGCCCATCACTTTCTTCTTTTCGATAAATATCTGTTAAATAATAAGCCGTCGCTAAACAGTAAAAAATGGCAATCGACCCAATCGACATGGTGGTAGCCACGCTATAGATCGGAGCAAATTTTAAAATCGTATTCTCAAAAAATGGTGCGAGGGGCGGAATGATCTGAGGCAAATTATTGATGATCAGAAAGATCGACCCAACGATTGTAAAAGGCACTGTAATGATCCCTGCTTGCATTATTGCGCGAATAAAGCGCAAGTTCGCAACTTTATTCAAAGGTGGCATCAATTTTGTTTCTAAAAAAGTAAATACTTTATTCATTTTTTTCTCCTTTCTTTAAGAGGGCAGTTGATTGGTATTGATCAATGATTGGTACCAATAAAAACTATCTTTTTTATAACGAGCGAGTTCCTTTTCATCCTGTTCTGTACGATCCACATAAATAAACCCATAACGCTTACTGATGCCTTCGTGAACACTAATTAAGTCAATTGCTGACCATGGGCTGTATCCAATCAAATCAACACCTGCTTCAATGGCTTGTAAGCATTGGTCGATATGTTGCTCCAAGTAGTTGATACGGTAAGGATCTTGTACTTTGCCATCTGCTGTTAACTCATCTTTGGCTCCTAAACCATTTTCGGTAATAATAATTGGCAAATGATAACGATCATAAAGAGTTTGCAAAGTTGTTTTCAAGCCATCTGGATCGATCGTCCAATTAAACTCATTTTTCTTTAAATAAGGATTGGTAAACCCTTTATAAAAGCCCCATTCCATGATGTCTTCGCTTTGTTGATCACTTATACCGTTTGCCATGTCGTCTTTTTCGGTTGGTTTTTCTACAGTAACAGTGGTATAAAAATTCATCGCGACGAAATCCGGGAAATTAGTTTCCATCAATTCTTGGTCTTCATTAGCAAACTTGATCGTAATATTATTGCGGTTTAAATAGTCTTTGAAGACTGCATTATAACGACCAAAACAAGAAAAATCTAGATAGGCCCAATTGCGAACGCTATTAAAATAAAGGGCGGCTTGATTATCCATCGGTTTACTCGTGGCTGGATAGACTAGGGAAATGTTTGGTACAGGACCAATTTGTCCACCTTCGATCAATTCGTGGCAACGCTTGAAAGCATACTTTTCAGCAATCATTAGATGATGGAATTGTTGGTATTTTTCTTGCAGCGGGATTTCTTTTCCTAGAATTTTTTTATCCACTAATAACATGATGTTTGGCTCATTGATCGTTAACCAGTGTTTTACGCGATCACCATAGGCTTCAAACAGTGTTTCAGCATAAACTTTGAAAGCATCTACGGTACTGCGATTGCTCCAACCTCCTTCATCTTCTAAAGCTTGAGGGAGATCAAAGTGATTTAATGTAATGTAAGGTTGAATCCCATATTTTAGCAATTCATCAATGACATCGCTATAGTGTTGTATTCCTTTTTGATTAAGTTCCCCTCGTCCGTTTGGAAAAATTCTTGTCCAAGCAATCGAGAAACGAAAAATGGTGATTCCCATTTCAGCTAATAATCGAATATCTTCTTTGTAATGATGGTAATGATCAACTGCTACGGTAAAATCGGCGATGTCATGGTTGTCTCGTGGTCGTGTGTCTTGAACACTTTGACCTTTACCGTCTGTTTGATAAGCGCCTTCTGTTTGATGGGCGGAAATAGATGCCCCCCATAAAAAATTCTCTGGAAATGTATGTGTCATTGGTTTCTCCATTCTATATATATTTTGTAAAGCGTTTTCTTTGGCTTTAGAATAAAGGATTACTTGAGTGAATTCAATATAATCAAAAGAACTGTTCATGAAAGAATTTTTATGAACGGTTTAAGATGAACGGTAAATGCCATTTCATCATTTATGCAAGAAAAGCCAACTTTTTTAGTATACCTTTTTTATTAAGATAACACGTGAATGGGGATTCCATGGGACTGATAATGAGTCAAAATATCAGGTGATATCGTGGAATCAGTATATAATGCATCAAATAAAAATGTTTTATCGATCATAAAGGAACTTACTGTTTCTAGGTTGAACGCAGAGGTGTAAACAATTTTTGGGCCTTTTGTATGTTGAATCATGGTGCGATAGATAAAGGATTCGTTCAATGTTTTAGTCGTAACTTCATGTGTGTTAAATCCCGCTGCTTCAATGATACAAAGGTCTGCTTGGATTTTATTGATAGAATGGATAGCAAAATCGCCCACTAGTGCCTGTGTCTCACGTTCTAATTCTCCGCCACTAAGTGAAATAACGGCTTTTTTCTTAGGATGATCGATCGCAATCGCACGGATATCGTTGGTCAAAATACTGATTTCAAAAAATGATAATGCATAAATGATTTCTTTAGAGAAATGGCCAGATCCAACAAAAAGCTGAGCTCTATTTGGCATAAAAGTACTGAATTTTTCAACAAAACTTGCTACAGGAAAAGGTTTTTGTTCATGCATTAGCGGTTGCGATAAAGGTGATTCATGAATCAACTTAACTCCGCCATAGAAACGTTCGATCATTTTTTTCTTTTCTAAAAATAGTAAATCCCGTCTGATCGTAACAGCAGAAACATTAAAAAAATTTGCTAATTCAGTAACAGTCAAGTGCTGTTCTTTTTTTAGACGTTCAAGAATATTTTCTCTTCTTTTAAACACATCGCCTTGGCTTGCTTTCATTTTTGTCCTCCCGTGTATAAAGCCTGTCGTTTTTTAAATTACTCCTAGTATAGACAATCTTTTAGAAGAAAGACAGCTTGTTTGAAGCGTAATTTGATGATATATTTTGTTAAACAACACTGAAGAAACTAAGGAAGGTCAAACTTATGGATGAATCAAAGCAATTTCCTTTCCATCTATCCTTGATGAAAGTCAGCTATGCGCCGCCACAAATCAGTGATTATTTCACGCTTTTTCTAATGCTTAGCGGCAGTGTAGTGGTCACAATGGGAGAAAAAGAATATCAACTCACTGCGGATGATCTGCTGGTCATCAATCCGAGACAACAGTTTCAAGTCAAAAGTACAGAGAAAAATTTACTGTTGTTGCTACGAATTTCCAGAACGCCGATTACGGCTCATTTTAAAGAAAATTGGCTTCCCTACATTGAATGTTCTACTGCTGGTGGAACCAAAGTGGCTGAGGCTGAAAAGATTCAACAACTAAGGGAATCGTTAGTTCATTTAATGGCTGCTTATTTCAAACAAAGTGGGGAAAGTGAGTTGGAGATTTATCAACTGTTCTTTACCGTTCTCACACAATTAGTGAAAGGATTTAAAAAAGAAGTCGTTCCTTTACCACAAGTGCCAACGGAAATTGCAGATGAACGTCTGAATCGCCTGTTAGAACAAATTCAAAAGGAGTACGACCAGCCAATCTCATTAGAAGAACTGGCTGAATCTAGCGGGATTTCTTATTACCACCTTTCACGTTCGTTTAAGAAGCAAGTCGGAGTTACATTTACCGAATATTTGAATCAGATACGGTTGATGCATGCAGCAGAAGCGTTGGTTTTAACATCTCAATCAGTCATTCGAGTGGCATTGAACAATGGTTTTTCCAACGCAAAAAATTTCCATCAAGTGTTCAAAAAGCATTATGGTGTAACGCCCGCTAATTATCGAAAAAAGTACTCATTAACCCATGATCAGGAAAAACAACCAACGGAAAGTGCTGACTATCAAGAGATAACAGGTGCAGCAGCACTACAAGAGCTGGCCAAATATTTAGTAGAAAATGATATTGAAGATGAAAATGCGGCAATTGAGCAAAGATTGCAGTTAGTTTTGCCAAAGGAAACACGACCAGAATACCATAGTAGTAAAAAAATCATCAAAATCGGGCCTGCTGGAGAAGGGTTAGCAAATGGCGTACAGAGAGAATTATGTATTTTACAAAATGAGTTAGCATTTGATTTGGTTCAATTTGAAGGCTTTTGTGAAGAGACGAATTTTGAAGATGATGTGATGCTTGTATCGGAATACATTTTAAATAATCAATGGTTTGATTTCCTAGTGAAAATCCAATTGAAACCTATGATTCAGCTTTATTTGCCTGAAAAATACACTACGACAGAGGAGGTACAATTGTGGTGTGATAAGCAGTTGAAAATTATCCGTCACTTCTTGAATCGTTATGGGAGAGATGAAGTGAATCAGTGGTATATTCAATGGTCATTGCCTAAAATCAGCGGTATCTGGAATGAAGGCAGCCGTTTTGGGTATCGCTATTTATACCGTAAACTAAAACAATTAGTACCTGCGCTCAAGTTTGGGCTAATGTCATTACGTTCATTAGATGAAAAAGAATATCAGCAATATCAATTGTTTATCATAGAACAAGCAGAACAATATTGCTTACCAGATTTTATTAGTTTTCATGCTGACCCATACGCAACTACGTTGATCAAAGATGAACATGCCATAAGGTTTAAAAAATATCAGCAAGCAATTTTAACTAGAGTAAAATCCGTGATCACAACAAGCCGAAATGAGTTAGGGGCTATTCCCCCATCTTGGCAACCAGAACTGTTTTTAACAGACTGGAACACCTTAGTTGGTGAAGGAAACACGTTTTCAGGGACCTTTTTTCGCTCGGCATTGATTTTAGAGTCAATAGTAGAACTCTCCAAAGAAGTGACTGGGATTGCGTATTGGTTGAACATCAAGGTGAAAGAACGACAGACACATATGAGGGAAGATAGCAGTTTATCGGTTTTTCTTTATGAAGAACTTCGACGTCCTTTGTTTTTTTCATTGCGTTTTTTAGATCATTTAAAAGGGGAACTAGTCGCCAGTGGTGATGGGTATCTTTTAACAAAAAATCAAGGTCAATATCAACTGTTACTTTATAATTCAAGTTATCTCGACCCGTTGTATTCAGTGGATACATTCCAAGTTCAATATCAGACGAAGAAAGTAAGAATTCATTTGAGTGAGCTACCTGCAGGAAATTATTTGATACGTGAATACGTATTGGATAAGGATCACGGTGGGATTTATAATGATTGGATCCGAGTCGGTGGGCAAGTAGAGTTGGATTATGAATTACAGAAATACTTGGAACAAAAGATTTTACCAAGGTTTGAACTAAAAAAAGAGCGAATTGATTCATTTGGCTACGAAATGGAAGCTACGTTGACATTAAATGCTTGTCAGTTGTACTTGTTTCAGCCGTTATATTAGGAATCGCCTAAGTTAATATCAACTTTTCGTATCGTTATAGAAGATGTAAATGGGGGGATTATTTTGCTTGATAAAAAGAAACAGGCCTCTACATTTGGGGTCAAGCTTGCTATTGTTAGTTACTATTTTTTGCCAAGAGCTCAAATCGTAACAGCTTCTTCTTATGTGAATCTAGCCTTTGACATTAGAAAGTTTGTTGTTTTTTTCTTAACGATTGGGTTGTTTACTGTTGCGTTTCAAAAGACTTATTCGACTAAATGGCCTAACGTCAATTTAGCTAGAATGGTCACTGGGGTCTATATATTGTACGGTTTCGCTAGTATTTTTTATAGGATGATTCTAGAATTTATTTAACCTATTCCTATTTATTTTGTAAAACAAAGCAAAAAAGACTACTACTTTTTTGCTTTGTTTTTTTATTTTGCTTCATAATGAAAATATTAACACTACATAGCGCAATTAAAGTGATTTTTATTTGTGAAATGTTTCGTATAATGAATTCATAGAAAACGTTTTCTTATATTTGAACCTATGGAGGAAAAAAATGGAGACACAAGTTGAAAAAGTAACAACTAAAAGTAGTGCTGGGTTGATTTTTGCCTTAATGGCAGGATATTCGATGATTTACATGGACAAGAGCATGATCTCTACAGCAGTTTTACCGATGGCGAAAGAATTTAATTTAGATGCAGGCCAAACGGGTATGATCATGTCCTTCTTTTTCTTAGGATATTCGTTGATGCAAATTCCAGGTGGTTGGTTAGCCGATAAAATCGGAGCAAAAAAAGTATTAATGTTGTCACTCGCAATTATTTCAATTTTTTCATTCGCTTTTGGCGCAGTAAGTAGTTTGATGTTATTCATGGCAATCCGCTTTTTTGCTGGACTTGGTCATGGAGGGTATCCACCAAGTTGTTCAAAATCGATTGCTGATAATTTTCCGCAAGAACGCAGAACATTTATTCAATCGTTGATTCTTTCAACATCAGGTATTGGTGGGATTTTGGCCTTTACTTTAGGAACAAACTTGATCAATGCAAATTGGCGTTATGGTTATCTAGCATTAGGAACGATGTTTGCAGTAGCATTCATTCTTGTAGGTATCTTTGTTCCAAAACAAGTAGTTAGTACAAAAACTGGTTCAACAAATAAACCAACAATGAAATTTAGTCAAGTAATTACAAACCGCAATGTGTTGATTTTATTTATCTCAATGTTACTATTGAACTTTTTACTTTATGGAAATATGTCTTGGTTACCAAGTTTCTTAGCACAAAAATTTGAGATCGACATTACAACGATTGGTTATTTGTTAGCTGTGAACGCAGTCTTCCAAACAGTTGCAACAATGTTTGCAGGCGTATTGTTATCAAAATTATTTTTAGGCAAAGAGCGTATGTTTATTCTTAGTGCCACAATTTTAGCAGCAGTTTTAGTTGTAGCGTTTGTTTTATCGAATAATTTAGTGTTATCAATGATTTGTTTAATCGCCGTAAGTATGGTTTCAGTAGGCGCATTCACCGCAATCTTCACATGGCCACATAAAATCATGGACCCATCCATTATTGGTTCTTCAATTGGAATTATCAATACAGGCGGAACATTAGGCGGATTTTTAGCACCAATGATTTTAGGACAATTAATCAAAGCCGCTGGTGGTTCATTTACGTTAGCCTTTGGCTTTATGGCAGCAGCGAGTCTACTTTGTGGGCTTTGTGTATTAGGAGTGAAAAAAGAAGCGTAATGTCAGACAAAAAATTTAAATACAAAAGTGCCTTTGATATCATCGGCCCAATCATGGTCGGACCCTCCAGCTCTCATACAGCTGGAGCGGTCAGAATTGGTAATATGGCAAGAGAATTATATAAACATACACCCCAAAAATTAATCGTGACGTTTTTCGGCTCATTTGCAGAAACCTATAAAGGTCACGGAACAGCTGTTGCAATCGTTGCTGGGGTTTTGGGTTTTGAAACGCATGACGAACGTATTCCAAATGCTATCGAAATAGCTGAAAAACAAGGAGTTAAGATTGAATTTTTAGTGAGTACTAAAGAAACTGAACACGCGAATACCGTTAATTTAGAATTGATCGATGAACAAGAGAAACTGAATTTGACGGCCATTTCAATTGGTGGTGGGAGTATTCAATTGACGGAAATCAATCATCATTCTACTTTGCAAGGGAATGGATTAGTGTTCACCACTGATCAAGAATCTGCTCTTCCATGCGTAGAAAATGCATTGGAAAGCCCTGAATTCGTAGAAGTTCAGCAACTAAATAAAGAGACAGTTTTCTTTGTTGAAACAGTTAGCGATATTAGTCAAAAATTAGTAGCAAAAATAAGAGAGATACCGGGAATAACAGCAGTCTTGCCAACGACCGGCTAAATTAGAGGACGTGAATTTTTTGTTTGAATCAATTGAAGAACTCGTGCAAAGAGCCAACGAGAATCAGTGTACAATATCTGAGATCATGATCGCTCAGGAAATAGAAACTTCTGGACGTACTAAAACAGAAATCATGAACCAAATGGCTTTAAACTTAGAAACAATGGAGGCCGCCGCAGCAAAAGGGATTCAAGGTGTTCGTTCTCATTCAGGTTTAACAGGTTATGATGCGAAAAAATTACAAGCTTATTTAGATCAAAAAAGTGTACTGACAGACAATACATTTGTGAAAGCATTGTGTTATGCTGTGGCAACAAACGAAGTCAACGCAGCGATGGGAATGATTTGTGCCACGCCTACAGCGGGTTCGGCGGGCGTTGTTCCAGGGGTTTTGCTGGCTTTTAGTGAAAAATTTGGCTCAACCAGAGAAGAGATGCTGAACTTTCTATTTACGGCTGCGGCTTTTGGCTTTGTTACAGCAAACAATGCAATGATTTCTGGTGCTGAAGGTGGTTGTCAGGCTGAAATTGGTTCGGCTTCAGGTATGGCCGCCGCCGCTTTGGTAGAAATGGCAGGAGGCTCACCTAAACAAGCCAGCCATGCTTTCGCCATCGCACTAAATAACTTAATTGGATTAGCCTGTGATCCTGTTGCAGGATTGGTAGAAATTCCGTGTATCAAGCGAAATGCAGGTGGTACATCCAATGCTATTAGCGCTGCAGAAATGGCTTTGGCAGGTATCGAAAGTGAAATCCCAGCAGATGAAGTAGTTGAAACAATGTATCGTGTTGGCCGAAGTATGCCGGCAGATATTCGTGAAACTGGAATTGGCGGTTTAGCTGGAACAAAAACTGGGAAACGTATCGCAAAAGAATTATTTGGGATTGACCGTTAATGAACACAAACAGACTTAAAAAAATAGAAAATTGATTGTAGTCAAGAAAGGAAGAACTAAGAATGGATGCAAAAAAACAAATTTCAGCATTAATCGATGCAAAAAAAGACCAATTTATCACAGCAGCAGATCAGATTTGGGGGACTCCTGAAACAAGATTTGCTACAACTGAATCTGTAAAACCTTTTCTAGAAATTTTAGAAAAGGAAGGATTCTCAATTGAAAAAGGTGTTGCCAATATGGAACATTCATTTGTTGCAACATATGGCAGCGGCAATCCTGTGATTGGAATTTTAGCAGAATACGACGCTTTAGGTAATTTAAGCCAAGTTGCGGATTTAGGTGAACAAAAAGCGGAAATCGAAGGCGGTAACGGACACGGATGTGCCCATAACTTATTAGGAACTGGTGCATTAGCAGGTGCTGTTGGTGTTAAAGATTTAATGGAGCAAGAAAAATTACCAGGTACAATCAAATTATTTGGTTGTCCAGCTGAAGAAAGTGGCTATGGAAAAGCCTTTATGGCAAGAGATGGTGTATTTGACTGTCTTGATGTTGCTCTTTCATGGCATCCAATGGATACAAGTATGGCTTGGGGTCTTAGCAGCTTAGCTGTTTACCAAATTTATTATAACTTTAAAGGTGTATCTGCCCATGCCGCAGCAGCTCCAGAACAAGGACGTAGTGCTCTTGATGCAGCAGAATTAATGAATATCGGCGTACAATTTTTACGTGAACATATTATTGATGAAGGACGTGTTCACTATGCATTTATGGATGCAGGTGGCGAGTCAGCGAATGTGGTTCAACCGACATCTAGTTTGTATTACTTTATTCGCGCACCAAAACTAGAACAAGCAGAAGAAATTTACAAACGTGTGAACAAAATCGCAGAAGGCGCAGCTTTGATGACTGAAACAGAATTAGAAATCGTTTTTGATTCAGCCTGTGCAAACTATTTACCAAACCAAGCAGTGACTTCAGCTATGTATGAGAACTTAACAGAGTTTGGGAATATGAATTTAACGAAAGAAGACCAAGAATATAGCCAAAGATATTACGACAGCTTAAACGATGCAACAAAAGCTGGGTTGATTGCAAGAGCGAGACAAAGCAATCCATCGGCGAGTGAAGAAGAAATCGAACGACTTGGTACAATGCCGGTCTCAGAGCAAATTAGTCCACTATTCTTTTCAAATGCAACGTCAGGCTCAACAGATGTAGGAGACGTTAGTTGGGTTTGTCCAACAGCTCAAGTCTTGATTGGGTGCGAACCACAAGGAACACCACCACATTCTTGGCAGTGGGTTGCAAACGGTAAATCATCTGTAGCACATAAAGGGTTACTAGCGGCAGGAAAAACAATTGCTACAACGGCATATGATTTATTAGTCAATCCAGAGTTAGTAGCAAAAGCTAAAGCAGAACACCAAGCAACGGTTGGTGGTAAAAAATACCAATCGGCTATTCCAGCAGAAGTTATGCCTAAATAATTCAAAAGAACTAGTTTATGCGAATCGCGTAAGCTAGTTATTTTTTACAATTAGTAGTTGTTATGATGATTAGAATTTGATAAGATTAAGTCGTGTATGTTAAAAAAATATAACTTTAAACGCTCGTTAGGTTAGTTTTAGGAGGAAAAGGATGAAAACAATAAAAGGCTTGATGTTGGGAATCATGTTTAGTTCTACACTGTTATCATTTTCGGTGCCCGCATTTGCTACAGAAGAAAGTTCAACCACTGCAAGTGAAGCAAGTGTAACGACTGAAACGTCTGTAACAAAAACAAAGGCTATTGAAGAAAAAAAGGAAATCGATATTACCCCGAAATTTAAAATCAATGAGATCAAAACCACAGTTAGTAATAAAGGAACGATCGAAGTTGAACAAGTTGAGGGCATGACAGGCTTAAAAGGAACATTCAAAGCAACCGTAGCAGATAAAAGCGTCCTTTCAATCAATGCTCAAGGGCAATGGCAAGGATTGCAAGCAGGCAAAACAACAGCATCATTGGATTTTGATTGGGATGCCAAATCAATGAAAAAAATTCAAGAAAAATACCCGAATCATCAATTGATCAAAAGAGATATCGCTCAGGAAGTTGCTGTAGAAGTGACCCCAGATGAAGAGAAGTCTGTAGATATCACGCCTAAATTTAATGTAGGAACGATCAATGCAAAAATAGGAGATACCGGCCAATTTAAAGTAGCTCCTATGGGTGGTGTGTCTAATCCAACAGGAACATATACAGCCTATATCCCAGATACTGCTAAAGATATTATTTCTGTAGATGCAACTGGAAAGTGGAAAGCCTTAAAAACAGGAACAGTAGACTTTACTTTAGATTTCAAACTTTCCGCTGAGTCAACGAAAGAGATTCAAGATAAAAACCCGGGTAGTACGTTGACGAGGCTTGATATTGCTACTATGATCAAAGCAGAAGTAAAACCAGTTGGGATAGTAGATATTACACCAACAATCGAGGGTGCTTCTATTGAAGGAAAAGTTGGAGACACTGGACAACTAAAGGTGAAACCAATTGAAGGAATCGAAGATACTACCGGCTTGTTTACAGTGTCTATTCAAGACCCCACTATCATAGAAGTAGACACGACAGGAAAATGGAAAGCCTTAAAAGCTGGGACAACCGAAGTCACGATTATGTATAGCTGGTCTGATGAAACAATGAAAAAGCTGGCTGAAAAATACCCAGGCTATGATTTTTCTATGAAAGAAATGGCACAAGTAATCAAAGTAACCATTTCAGAAAAAACTACAGGTTCAACTAAACCTGTTGGGACAACAAAACCTACAGGAAAACAATTGCCAGCAACAAATGAGACGAGTACAAATATGACTTGGATCATAGGCATGATGATTTTAGGTTTAGCCGTGGTAGGTTGGTATAAGAAAGAATCAGTAAATTAATAAGACAAAAGGCTGAACATCTAAAGGAAGCAGATGTTCAGCCTTTTTTGCGTGGCGGTTGCTAAGTTTATTTCGTTTAAACTGTAGTATAATAGGACTACGACAAAGCAAGGACAGGAGTGATCAAATGGCTATTATGGAACGACCAGATGAACGAAAAGCATTAGAAATCCTTCAGTCGGTAGAACCCCAAAAGTACCAAGATGCAGTCCTAATCGATAAACCTGATATCCAAAATCCAACACATGATATTGGTGTGGAAGTCACTCAATCCTTAAAAGAAAGTGTGCTAAAAGTGTTAGAACTAGATAGAATCAATGTACACAATGATAAAAAAATTCTTGGCATCATCAAGGAAAGATATGGCAATGATGTCCTTAAAATCGATTTACCTTTACCAGACAATACAGAGAAAAAGATTGCTATTTCAATAGCCAACTGGCATTCGCTATTTAATTTGATTGAAGCCTACGATAACAAAGTTGAAAAACTTCAAAGCGGTAATTATCAGCTGTATAAAGAAAATAATCTATTCATTTTTGTGTTTGGTGAAGATGAAAAAAGTATTCAAGAATTAGCGAAACATATCTATAGAAACAAGGTCGGTAGACAATATGATTTTATATATGTCTACAGCCAACCCATGTTATATACAATCGACCGTCAAAGAGATATTGTCTTGAATAAACTTAGTATTTAATCATTTTGCTTTTTTATTGGATAACAAATTTCTGTGATGAACAATTCTTCGTGCTCCTCTGTAGCAGGGCTGGAATGATAAATATTAAATAATTTTCCTGATAGTGTGTAGGAATTTAATTGCAGCCATTCACCCATATCAGTGTGGATTTTAGGTATCGTTTCATAAGAACCGCTAATCACGACAGAGGCAATCAGACCAGGACTAAATACTTTTGCTTCAGGATAAATGGATTTGAGCTTTTTAGGAATACCAATCATGACTTCGATATCTATAACATTTGGTGAGCTATTATGGAAGATGGCGATCGCTTGGCCTAATGTTGTTTGATCTTGGGGTCTGATTTTAGCGAATAGCGTCTGCCAAAGTTGTTCTTCATGGTAATAAGACGCTACTTTTTGGCGATAGCTAAGAACAAAGGTATCATCCATTATTTTTGATTCAATCGGATAATTTATTATTTCGACTGTGTCGGCAGCACATTTATTTTCCAGTAAAGCTAAATAGGTCAGTTGCAGCTTTTTATCAGCGATGTCCCGTTCAAGTGAATTTCGCTGTTTAGCTAAATAATCATGTAAATCAAATTCATCGTTTAAAAATGACTGGATCTCTTTCAACGGAAAACCAGCATTTTTAAGTGAAAGAATTTGATTTGCCTGATTGATTTGTTCTGGAGTATAGTAGCGATAGCCATTTTCCTTTTGGACATTCGTTGGTTTTAATAGATTGAGTTTATCATAGTGACGTAGCATACGTGGACTTATATTTGTTAGTTCGGAAAATTCGCTGATTTTAAACATATTTTGGCTCCTTAAAATTAGTTGATCGATTGTTATCAGTATACTTGACTTTGACAGTATGACAAGGTTTAAACTAAGGATAAATGATGAAATGAAAGGAGCGCCAACATGCGCACATATGAAACGAAGCAAGAACTGATTGCAGAAATCAAAAAAAGATACGAGAAGTATGACGTAGAATTTGAACAAGTACCTGAAACCTTAAAAAATGAACGAATTGAAGAAGTAGATAAAACACCTTCTGAAAATCTATCGTATCAGCTAGGCTGGGTGAATCTGATCCTGCAATGGGAGAAAGATGAGAAGGCTGGGAAAGTAGTAACAACGCCTGCTCCAGGTTACAAATGGAATAATTTAGGTGGACTCTACCAATCATTTTATGAAACATATGGAAAGTATAGCCTTACTGAACAAAGAAGAATGTTAAATAATTCAGTTACCGAGTTGTGTGAATGGCTTCAAACACTTTCCGATAAAGAGTTATTTGAACCTGGACAAAGAGATTGGGCGACGACAAAAGCGATGTGGCCCGTCTATAAATGGGTGCATATCAATACCGTAGCGCCATTTACAAATTTTCGTACAAAGATACGGAAGTGGAAGAAATTATCAAAACATAGCGAATAAAAAGAGACTAGAACGAACGTATCTTCCATGTTTGTTCTAGTCTGTATTTATAAGTAATATAATGGCTAATCCATTAATGCGTTTCTTTTATGTCTAAATGTTCTGTGTCATATACCACACGCGCATGATTCTCTTTGATTAATTTATTTTCTACTAAATTGCCTGTTCTTTTATCGATACATTTTCTAAAAATTTGACCATTACGGAAGACCTGTCCGTTTTCCCTTGAAAAATAGTCATTTTTAGCACGAATATGGTAGCTGTTCATTTGTTCATTGTCTGAGCGAAGTTCACCATTAAGATGGGTTTCACTAACTGAGATAATCAGTTGATACGTATTTTTTGTATTATTTTTAAAACGGTAATCTAAATAATTATAAACGATCGATGTCCCAGTCCCAAAAGGAATTTTACGCCCATAATCTGGAAACAAATCTAAGCCATCATGGTGATGATGTTCAGTGATTTCTAACGGAGAATGGAGAATGATCCAATGAATCAAATTAGTAAATTGGCAAAGACCACCACCAAGACCAGGTCGAACAGCATCATTAAAAACCGTTACGCCATCTTTATAACCTTTACGTGTAGAACATTTCCCTACTAAGTACCAAAAAGAAAAAGATTCATTTGGTTTGATTAAAATATGTGATACTTTAGGTGCAGCAATTCGCAGATTCGTTGCCTTATTTTCCTGCAATGTCAAATCGGTATTTCCTAATTTTCGGTGTATCAAAGAAGTATGTTTGTAAACGGATACAGGTAGAGGTTCAATTTGTTTCGTTTGGGCAAGATTTTCATCTTGGATAAAGTCTCGTAGTTTTCTTTGCAGAATATTCTTTTTCACAGAGATTTTGTAAGTCAGAGGTGATAGTTCGCTAAACAATTTCCTTTTCATTATTCTATAACTCCATTCCTTTTTTGTAATCATATTGTAACATAATAGACTTGTTTTTGAAACTATAATGTAACATTTGGTGGATTTAAGAATTTTTTGTTCAATGGATCGACAAAAAAAGAGCCTGAGACATAACTTTTTTAGTTATGTCTCAGGCTCTTAGTGTCCGAATAAACGGTGGGCGCAGAAGGAACTACTGCGCTTCGCTTCGATCACATCAAATTCTAAGTGCTAAGCACTAAGATTTGAAGGCTTCTTATTTCTCGGAGTTAAGCACTTCTGTCCCAATCTCTCGTTCTTTTTTAAATATGCATGAACTGTTCAACAGATAATTCAGTCATAGAAGCTACTTGTAAATCAGCTCCAGATAATGTTTCTGTCTCAGAAATGCCTACAGCATACATTCCAGCTGCTTTAATTCCTTCAATCCCTGCTTGGGCATCTTCAAAACCAATTGCGTCTTTTGGTTCAACATTGATACTTTCAGCGGCTTTTACGAAAATTTCTGGATCAGGTTTTCCTTTTTTTAGTGTTTCTGGATCAACGATATGACCAAAGAAATCAAGTACACCTAATTTTTCTAAAATCATTGGCGCGTTCTTAGAAGCTGAAGCAATAGCACACGGGATATTGTTTTCTTTTGCTTGAACTAAAAAGTCGTGCACGCCTGGTAATAAATCTTCGGCTGAAAGATCGGCTAAAAGTTTGACGTATTCATCATTTTTTGTTTGGGCCAAGGCTTCTTTCTCTGCCAACGTAAAATCATTTTCTCGGTTTCCATAAGTTAAAATTTTATCTAAGGAGTCCATACGGCTAATGCCTTTTAAAGTCTCATTGAAGGCTTCATCAATGGTGATACCTAAATTTTTGGCTAAATCTTTCCAAGCAATATAGTGGAACTTAGCTGTATCGGTGATAACACCATCTAAATCGAAAACAAACCCTTTTTTCATACGTATATTCTCCTATCTAATAGTTGATTGTTGTTTCTTTATGTGCAGTCAATTGATGAGACTGATTTTTAACAATGACCATTGTATCTTGTGAGGCTAAAATTTGAACAGAGTGTTTTCCAACAGTTAGCTGATAGTGAATGCCTTTATGATCGATATTAAACGTCATATCAGTCCAGTTTTTTGGTAAATTTGGTTGAATCGTTAGATGTTTCTTTTTAATGTCGATTCCAGCATACGTAGTTAATGTAACATAAATTGTCGCAGCCATTACACCAGTATGGATTCCTTCAGCTGTTGTTCCTCCTTGAATATCTTGATAATCAGAGTATAAAGCTTCTTGATACAATTTCCAAGATAGATCATGAAAAGCCACTTCTTCTGCTAATTGCGCATGGACGATTCTGGATAAAGTTGACCCATGAGACGTTCTATTTAAATAGTATAATAGATTTTTTTCAAGATAATCTTCAGGTAAATCGTACCCAAGTTCCTCTAATATCTCATCGATTTTTTCTTTGTTTAAATTATAAAACAGCATTAACGTATCTGCTTGTTTAGAAACTTTGTAATCATCGGGCGATTGACCTTCTGCTTTTAAGATACGATCCATGCGATAAATATTGCCATACTTTTCTTTCGCTTGTTCCCAGTCGATTTCTTTTAGATCAAAATACCCTTCGTATTGGGCGATGATCCCTTCATCGTTGACTTCAATCGATAGTCGTTTGCGAATGTCATTCATTTGTTTCAAAATTTCTTGCGTGATTCCTGTTTTCGTAAATAATTCCGCTTTTTCTTGCGTATTTAATAGTGAAAGGATGTTTTCTAATTCTTCAAATAGCCAAACGACCATCAGGTTTGTGTAGGCATTATTTTTTAGACCACTTTCATGACTATCAGGGTATGCTTCATGGAATTCATCGGGTCCCATGACTTTGTCGATATAGTAACGTTGGGTTGTTTCATCAAAGGTTGCTGCACTACGCCAAAAATTAGCGATTTCTAGCAGCATCTCTGCGCCATATTCTTTGATGAATGTATCATCACCAGAATTATTCCAATACATCCAAACATTATACGCAATTGCTAATGAAACATGGCGTTGAAGAATACTATGATCTTCACCCCATTCGCCGTTTAGCGGATTTAAATGGAGTTTTTGTGTATCTTCGCTTCCGTCAAGACCAGACTGCCAAGGATACATAGCGCCTTCGTAATGACTTTCTTTAGCATTTTCTTTTGCTTTCCCTAAACGATTATAGCGATACATTAAAAGTTGTTTTGCCGTTTGTGGGAAATGCAAGATATAAAACGGCAAGATGAAGATCTCGTCCCAAAAGATATGACCACGGTATGCTTCACCGTGCAAACCACGAGCAGTTACTGAAACATCTAAGTCGTTATTGTTAAATGGAGAAGCAGAGACTAACAAATGATATGTGTGGATTCGCAATAATTTTTGCGACATCAAATCTCCTGTGATTTGAATATCGGATTTGTTCCATAGTGTTTCCCAAGCTTGTTTGCTTTCCTCGAATTCTGCGTCGAAAGAAGTTGCTGGAAGTAAGTGTTCATGCCAATTTTCTTCAGCTATAGAAGCCTTGACTTGAACATGCTTTTCAAAAGTATACCTCTTGTTTTGTTCCGCAGTAAAAGTAACCTCTTGTTCAATGATTTCATCACCAATAGAATTTTTGATAGTATTTGCCTCAAAAAAATTACCAGTAATATAGGAAGTTTGTTGGATATCTATTTTTGAATGGTTGGTTTGGACTTGAATGACTGCATTATTTTCTTGCGCTTGTAGTTGTGTGATATGGAAATGTTTGGCAGTCAAATTACGATATCTTTCTACATTGAAATTATATACAGAACCATCAGTTGTTGTTTTAATTGTGATATCTTTAGAAAAGTTCAATGGTTCAATCGAATATTTAATACTATAATTGTTCTTTTTAGCCATATTTACTACTTTATAGGCGGTGATTTTTAATTGATGTTTTTGAGTATCTTCAATAATCATATGAGCGGTAAATAGCCCTGTTTTTAAGTCTAAATTTCTGTGTAGCAAGTGTAAAGTAGCTGTCTCAAGAGTCAACCATTCTTCTGTTCCGTCTACTCGAATACTGATAAACTGGTTATTTGGCGTGTTGACAAAGTCTTCATTTTCAACAATTTGACCAGCAACTTCTGATTTTTCTTCATTGTAAAGGCCAGCGATATAAGTTGCTGGGTAATGATCTTTTGAAAGGGTCATTTCAGGGATAGTTCCACGCAAGCCCATAAAACCATTTCCGATTGTTAGCAATGATTCAACCGAATATTCTTCTTTTCCTGGCGTATAGCCAAAATAATCTAGATTCCACGTTAAATAGGCTGTTTTTTCCTCAAATGCTGCTACTAAATCTGAGGAAGATGCAAGTTCAGATGACGTAAGAATCGGAAAGCCTATTAATTCTGAAAAGTGTTTGATAAGATTTTCTCTACTCGCATTTAATCGTGATACTTGTGCATGTTCAGTATAAAATTCCATTGGTATATCATTAAAAATAGAGCCTTGAGCAGTTGGAAATTGCTCTTTGATTTGGCTAGCTAAAACCTCAACAGTTTTTGGAAAGTCAAAAGCTGAAAAGGGAAGTGTTTGTTCTGAGAGTATGCGTTGTTGCTTTTTTTCTTGGATCATTAAACTATTTGGATTAAGGGTTAATGATAGATAGTTCATTTATAAGGCTCCTGACTGTGATTATTTTTAACTTGTATAGACATGTTGTTGTTTTCGTTTTCATTATAGTATGAAAGTCTTATAAATACAAGTGAGAGAATCAAAAAGAATTGTGTTGATTTTAGAACGTGCTTTTTGAGAATGCTATTTTTTTAAGGCAGAATGTGCTATCATTTTCTTTGAGTATCCTAAGGTGGAGGGGTGGACATGAATAAGTTTCATGATATATTTTTAGAACTTGAAAAAGGTATTTTAGAAGGTGACTATCAACCAGGCTCATTGTTACCAAGTGAAAATCAGCTAGTTGAACAGTACTCTGTTTCAAGAGAAACAATCCGTAAGGCGTTGAATTTGTTAATAAATGCTGGATATATCCAAAAGAAACAAGGGAAAGGTTCGATTGTTTTAAATGTTAGAAAGTTTGATTTACCAATATCTGGAGTGATCAGCTACAAGGAATTACAGAGCGCACAACAAATACATAGTGTCACTAAGGTTGTGGAACTAGAGGAGGAAAAAGTGAGTGAGTCTTTGGCTCGTCTAACTGGATGGAAGAAAGATAGCGCTGTTTGGCGTTTAGTCCGACAAAGAGAAATCGATGGTGAAGTAGTGATCGTGGATATTGATTATTTGCTAAAAGACATCGTTCAAGAATTACCTGAAGATCGGGCGGCAGATTCTATTTACGATTATTTTGAAAACGATTTAGGCTTAGCAATTAGTTATGCTCAAAAAGAAATTACAGTAGAGCCTATAACAGATGCCGATCAAGAATTAATGACTATTCACCAAGATACCCATGTCGTTGTTGTTCGTAGCGTTGTAAGTTTAGAAGATACCCGTTGTTTTGAATACACGGAGTCTAGACATAGACTAGACAAGTTTAAATTTGTTGATTTCGCTAGACGGAGAAAAGGGTAAAGAGGAATCGATTATTTTTAGGAGATGAAAATAGTGTATGTAGGAATTATTTATTTTATTGTTATTATTTTGGCCAATACTGTCGGTGCAATTTCAGGCATGGGTGGCGGAGTAATTATAAAACCAGTACTGGATACAATGCATTTTCATTCATTAGCAGCTATTTCCTTTTATTCCAGTGTAGCTGTGTTCACCATGTCGATCGTCTCTACATTAAGACAGCTGAAGAATGGGTTGAAATTACGATTTCCGATTGCTGTATTTGTTTCTATAGGTTCAGTAGTAGGCGGAGTTACTGGAAATACAGTGTTTGAGTCTTTATTGCAGTTGTTTTCTGAGGAAAAGTATGTTCAATTGATCCAAATCATTTTGACGATTTTAACATTATTATTTGCCTACTTTTATACAAAGATTGGTAACGGGCGTTCATTTGAGCTGACTCAACCTATATGGTATGTGATCGTTGGTCTGTTTCTAGGATTTATTTCGACTTTACTAGGAATTGGTGGTGGACCGATCAACGTAGCATTATTGATGTTGTGCTTTGGCATTGCAATCAAAGAAGCTACTGTGTATTCGATCATCACGATTTTCTTTTCACAAGCAGCTAAATTAGTTACGATAGCACAAGTAACAGGTTTCGGACGATTTGATTTGTCTGTCTTGTTTTACGTAGTGCCAGCAGCAATTTTGGGTGGTTTTGTAGGAGCTCTGATCAGTGGTAGAATTTCATCTGAACGAGTAACCCAAGTGTATCAAATCGTAATTCTGCTTGTTTTACTTTTAAATAGTTGGAATGGAATTCAATTGTTTTTATAATGAGTTTTGAAGAAAGAATCAACGTGTAGATGTAACGAACGAGTGATGGAGGGATATAATGGATTATCATGTAAAAGAGTTTACGGACCTTACAACGAAAGAGTTTTTAGAAATTGTAAAGCTTAGAATCGCTGTATTTGTAGTTGAACAAAACTGTCCCTATCAAGAAGTAGATGAAGCGGATGAGCGGGCATGGCATACATGGCTACAAGAGGGAACAACTATTATTGGTTACACTCGAATCATTGATAAAGGAGATACTGTAACGTTTGGAAGAGTATTGATCAATCCAGATTATCGTGGCAAGAAATTAGGGCAAAAACTTGTAGCAAAAACGTTAAAAGTAGTTGAGGATAAGTACCCAAATCGACCAATTGTTATTGGCGCTCAAGCACATTTAGCAGATTTTTATGGCTCGTTTGGTTTTGAGCGAATTTCTGAAGTTTATTTAGAAGATGATATTCCTCACGTAGATATGAAAAAAACAAACTAAAAAGAAAGCGGAACAAAAGGGGATAGACACTTTTGTTCCGCTTTCTTTTTAGTTAGAAATAGAAATTAAAACGGATGATTATTGAACCCCGTTACATAATATAGAAATAAATAGCCAAGCCAAAGAACCCCGCAGCTAAATACAATGCGAGCCAGCCAGCTTCTCTTTAAATCCCATCGCCAACCGCTAACTATGAACGTGATCCCTAACACACAATTGAAAATAAGTGTTCCTAAACGGGGATAACTGTCTTTCAAAATAATTTCCAAAATAAACCCGAAAATAAGAATATAGAGAAGGTAATTAGACGTAATCTGCTTCTTTTTCATTTTTTTCCTCCGTAATGTATGCTTTCTATTAGTATACATTACATTTTAGGTCATGAATATGTTTTCACATGTTGTTAATTAAAAACGTTCTCCAGTAAATACCTAAGGATTTACTGGAGAACGTTAGGTTATACGCAATTTAGCGTTGTAAATAATGGCTATTTTTTACTGTTTTCAATTGTATCTTTTGGGACAGTTGTTGTTTGAGCGGCCAACAAATCACGGATTTGCTCCAACAATTCATCTGTCGTTGGTCCTGAAACTTCTTCTTCCTCAGCTTGCGGTTTCTTTTTCATCTTGTTAACAGCTTTTACGATTAGGAATAACACAAAGGCAGTGATTAAAAATGTAATAAGAGCACTGATGACATCGCCAATGTTGAACGCTACGCCTTTTACATGAAACACTAAGGCACCCAATGCGTCGTCTGCACTTTTTTCTCCAGTAGTCAATACAAATACTAAACTAACTAAAGGCGTAATCAAGCCATTAACGATCTGTGTCACGATAGCAGTAAAAGCAGAACCGATCACGACCCCAACGGCCAAATCAAGAACATTTCCACGCATAATAAATTCTTTAAATTCTTTGATCATAAGTTTAACCTCCCTTTCTCAATTTTAGTATACAGAAAAATTAGAAAAAATTAAAATGAAAGACTCTTACATCAAGGAAAGACAGTTGAGCTGTGCTATAATTAAATGAATACGGAAAATCTTAAAAAAACATTTAAAAACGTCCAGATGATTGTATTTCAAGCTGGGCTTTATTATGATGAAAAACAAAGAGGAGCTGATAAGATGCCGATTGCATTAGCACAAGGGGTCAACTTACATGTTGTTCCAACCGAAAAATATAAGACAGTGCGTATTTTAGTTCGTTTTAATACGCGTTTGAATAAAGAAACAATCACGAAACGAACACTTTTATCTAGTCTATTAGAAACGAATAGTTTAAATTACCCAGATCAAGTGAAGCTAAGTGAAAAGTTAGCAGAATTATATGGTGCTAGCTTTGGGATCAATGTAAATAAAAAAGGAAATTTACATTGGTTGAACCTCTCAATGAACTTAGTGAATGATAAGTATTTAGGGGAGAGTCACGTTTTAGCAGATGCTGCGGATTTTGTAAAAGAAATTTTGTTTTATCCTAATATTATTGACGGAAAATTCGAAACTGAAACGTTCCAACGTGAAAAAGAAAATCTAAAAGCCTATTACGAAAGTATTTCAGAAGACAAGCAAGTCTATTCTTCTTTAGCTTTGCAAAATTTATACTTTAACCAATCTGAAGATCAAAAAATGCCAAGTTTTGGGACCGTTACTGATTTAGAAAAAGAAACTGCAGAAAGTATTGCTGCGTATCACCAACAAATGTTGCGAGAAGACCAAGTGGATATTTTTGTCCTTGGGGATGTGGATGAAGCGGAAGTCACAGCTTTATTTAGTCGTTTGCCGTTTGAAGATCGTATATCTGGGATTGCGGATATTTTTTATACGCAGCCTTCGAGAAATGTGATCGAAGAACGTGCGGAACAAGAAACATTAGCGCAGTCTAAATTGAATTTAGGCTACCATACAGATGTGTATTATGGCGACGAAAATTATTTTGCATTACAAATTTTCAATGGTGTCTTTGGTGGGTTTCCTCATTCTAAATTGTTTATGAATGTCCGTGAAAAAGAAAACTTAGCCTACTATGCATCAAGTAGTATCGATACATTCCGTGGATTTTTAAGCGTTCAAACAGGGATTGATGGTAAAAATCGTAATCAAGTTCTGCGTTTGATTTCAGTGGAATTAGAAAATATCCGTAAAGGCAATGTGACAGATCTTGAAATTGAACAAACCAAAGCAATGTTGAAAAATCAATACTTACTTTCTTTAGATAATGCAGGATCTGTATTAGAAAATGAGTATTTGAACGATTTGATTCCTCACCTTCGTTTAAAAGATGATGAATGGATTCGCCGAATGGAAGCTGTCACATTAGCTGATGTTCAGCGAGTTGCTAAGTTAGTGCAACTACAAGCCATTTACTTTTTGGAAGGAGAAAAAGGCGATGAATAAAAAAGAATATCCACAAATCAATGAAGTACTCTACACAGAAGTCTTAGAAAATGGCTTAACTGTTTATTTGCTACCGAAAAAAGAATACAACAAAACCTATGGCTTATTTACAACAAACTATGGTTCGATCGATAACGAATTTGTCCCGATAGGCGAAAAAGAGTTTGTGAAAGTACCAGATGGTATTGCGCATTTCTTAGAGCATAAAATGTTTGAAAAAGAAGATGGCGACGTGTTCCAACAATTTGGGAAACAAGGAGCTTCAGCTAATGCCTTTACAAGTTTTACAAAAACAAGCTACTTGTTCTCTACAACGGATCAAGTAGAGAAAAACTTAGAAACTTTACTTGATTTTGTTCAAGAACCTTACTTTACAAAAGAAACTGTTGAAAAAGAAAAAGGGATCATCGGACAAGAAATTCAAATGTATTTAGATGATTCTAACTGGCGCTTATTTTTTGGCACATTAGGGAATCTTTATCCAAAACATCCGTTGCATATCGATATTGCAGGAACTGTGGAAAGTATTGCTGAAATTACTGCAGAAGATTTATATACTTGTTACAACACCTTTTATCACCCAAGTAATATGACGTTATTTGTTGTCGGTAAAATGGAGCCAGAAGAAATGATGGCCTTTATTCGTAAGAATCAGTCTGCTAAAACATTTGCGAAAGCTGAACCGATCAAACGTCATTTTCCAAATGAAACAGCAACAGATATCGTTAAGGAGAGTTCGTTGTCGATGGCGATAAGTCGTCCCAAAGTTATTGTGGGTCTAAAGGGCTTAGATAACGTTCCTACAGATGGAAAAGCTTTGCTTAAATACAAAACAACAGCAAATCTATTATTCCAATTACTATTTGGAAATACGTCACAAAACTATTTGAATTTGTATAATGAAGGGTTACTGGATGATAGTTTTGGGTATGAATTTAATTTAGATCGTAGCTTCCATTTTGCAGATTTTGGTGGAGATAGTGATCATCCTGAACAATTAGCTGAACGAATCGAGGAGATTCTTTTAACTGTGGACGAAAGTTCTGAAATAACTGAGGATAATTTATCACTATTAAAGAAAAAAATGATCGGAAAATATTTTCAATCATTAAATTCACTAGAATATATTGCGAATCAATTTTCGCAATCACTCTATGGAGAAACAACGTTGTTTGATACACCAGAAGTGATTGAAAGCATCCAATTGACTGACATAAAAGATTTAGCACAATCTTTTATCAACAAAGATGGATTAAGCCGTTTTTACATGTATCCAAAAAAGTAAAAAATAGACAAGGGTAGTTGATAAAAAGAGATCTTGTACGCTGATGATTTTCCTCGTTTATGAGAAAAATCATCAGATGCTACAAGGAGAGATAGGTTAAATAAAAAAAGTCCGATATTTAGTTAAAACTTTCAAAATTGTTATCCTCATCAGTATTTTTTTATGTTATCCTTAGAATAGTCGGGTGCATAGAAATAACTAACTATTTGATTGAGTAAGTTTTGCTATTTCACTCAAACGTTTTACATAAAATAAAGTCAATGAATGACGTATACCAATCGCAGTTAGACACGAATCTATTCAGAGATGATTTATCTTAATCACCTGAAAACTGCATAATTAAAATCGCCTGATCGAGAGAGGCAAAACTGATAAATTAGAGAGACTGGAGAAGATGGACGAGTGGCCAGCGTAAATATAGGAAAAAAATTAAGAGACGCACGACTGCAGCAAAATATGTCATTAGACGAACTGCAGCAAATTACTAAAACACAAAAGCGCTATTTGATAGCAATTGAAGAGAATGATTTTGACTCTATGCCAGGGACTTTTTACGTACGCGCATTTATTCGTCAGTATGCAAGTGCAGTTGGATTAGATGGCAACGAATTAGTCGAAATTTATGATGGGATAGACGAACCTGAAGACATAGAAACAGCGATTCAATATGAAACGCTAGATGAATCACGAACACAAATGTACGATGAATATAGTCCGACAAAACGCTTCATACGTAGTTTGCCAGCAATTATTTTTTCTTTGATCGGATTAGCGATTGCAATTGTTGTTTTTTACATTACGTGGCAAGACCGTCAAGCAGCACCGATGATCACACCACCTGCTTCTGAAATTATCAGAGAATCTGAGTCATCATCAAGTTCTGAAGCAAGTCAAGCATCAGTATCAAGTTCAAGCAGTACAGAATCTTCGACTAGTTCTTCATCAGAACCCAAGGCACCAACGGAAGTGAGTTTTATTGGTGAGTCTGGGCAAACAGTCAATATGAGCGCAACAAATGTAGCAAGTCCAGCTAAACTTGAGTTTAATGCTGTGACAGGACCATGTTGGGTCGGTGTCTATATTGCGACTGAAGCGAATAATGACCATGGCTACTTTTACCAAGAAACGATTCAGCCTGGACAAGCTAAATCAGTCGAAATACCTGCAGGAACAACGCAAGTGGTTATAAGTTTAGGCGCATCTGAGTATATGGAATTCAAATTAGACGGCCAAACAGCACAATTTAATCCGAATAATACTGGAATCGGACCAAGAAATATCAACTTGAGTTTGGCTTATGCACAAACACAACAATCAGAATCAACAGAACAATCTCAACAACCACAATAAACAATTGTTCATAATAATAGGAGCGAGAAAAATTTGCGATAGAGGAGAAGTCGACGCAAGTATTTTTCTCGCTCATTTATTAAGAGTAGGGAAAGCTTAGCGAAATAAGTTTTTTAGATTAAAAATTTGTCTTTTTTCGTGACAGCTTCTATGAGATAACGTAAAATGAGTAAGAGAAGAGAGGGGTAACAAGCATTGAATTTACCAAATAAATTAACAGTTATTAGAATATTTATGATTCCGATTTTTATTGCAGTTGTTAGCATCCCAATGGATTGGGGCACAATCACGGTTGCAGGGACATCATTAGCAGTCACGCAATTAGTTGGTGCAATCATTTTTGCAGTGGCAAGTATTACCGATTGGTTAGATGGAAAAATTGCTAGAGCACGAGGTTTAGTAACGAACTTCGGTAAGTTTGCTGATCCATTAGCAGATAAAATGCTAGTGATGACAGCATTCATCGTTTTAGTTGGACAACAAAAAGCACCTACTTGGGTAGTGGCAATCATTGTTTGTAGAGAGCTAGCTGTTACAGGATTACGTTTACTATTAGTTGAGGGCGGCGAAGTAATGGCTGCTGCGTGGCCAGGTAAAGTAAAAACAGCAACACAGATGGTGGCAATTATATTATTGTTCATCAACAATATTCCTTTTGCAGCAATTGGCTTCCCGTTAGATCAAATCATGTTGTACATTTGTTTGATCTTTACGATTTATTCAGGAGTCGATTATTTTGTAAAAAATGCAAGTGTATTTAAAGGTTCTATGTAGAAATTGTTCCTAAAGAAGCTTAAAAAACTAACTTTCCTGCTTGAAATAAAGCGTGAAAGTTAGTTTTTTTTATTTTGTGCAAGTATTTTTTGGATAAAAAGAGGGCAGTAAACCTTGATATATCAGTTATTTTCATTTTTTTCGATAATTTCCAAAAAATTTGATACTACTATTTATAAAATAATAGTTTACTTTTTTTGAAACTGTGGTTATAATCTGTGTATCGGAACTATTATCATATGAACAGTAGTGTTCGAATAAAAAAATTGGGGGAATTTATAATGAACAAATTTATTAAAGGTGCAGTAGTTGCTGGTTTAGCTTTATCAATCGGAGGAACAGGTTTAGTTGCGACTTCAGCTCAAGCACATGCTGCTTCAGCTCAATTAGTAGATAACACAGCGAAAATCAATGCATTGATCCAAGAAAAACAAGAATTGATCAATAGAAAAAAAGTTAGTCGTGATCCACAAGAGCAAAAAGCATTAGGTATTCGTATTGGCGAAATCGAACGCGAAATCAAAGTATTAAAAAAAGGTGGTTCAACTGGAAGCACAACAACACCTACAACACCAGGTGAAGATACAGCTTCAAAAATCAATGCTTTAATTCAAGAAAAACAAGAATTGATCAACAAGAAAAAAGTGAGCACTGATTGGCAAGAACAAAAAGCACTAGGACTTCGTATCAGCGAAATCGAACGTGAAATCCAAGCACTGAAAAGTGGAAATACAACAAGTGGTTCAACTGATAATACAACACCACCATCAACACCAGGAGAAGACAATGCAGCAAAAATCAATGCGTTGATTCAAGAAAAACAAGAATTAGTGAACAAGAAAAAATCATCACGCGATAAAAACGAACAAAAAGCTTTAGGTAAACAAATCGATCAAATCGAAAAAGAAATCAAACAACTAAAAAAAAATAAATAATCTTTTAATAATGAATCACTACCTTTTAACCTTCTAACCCTTATTTGTGTGAATTTTATAAAATGTACTCGTTATTAATATAGACTAATAAAAAAACAGCACCTTGCTCAGGGTGCTGTTTTTTATTAGATCCAAGGGCCAATAACAACAGTGTAGACGCTGGAAGCTATTCCTGCTAAAACAAGCAAGATTCCTAAAATAAATAAGAGATTGAATTTATTTTTTTTATTTGATGTCGGTTCTTTTTTAAAGAGTTTCGATAATGCAAGAAATAGGAGCCCTAAAATGATGAACAAGCCGTTAATAAAAAAGGTCGAAAATACATTTTTTTTCTTGCCAGTTTTTAAGAGAGCAGAGTTTTGTAATGCCTTTAGTTTTTTTGCATATTTAAAGGATACACTTGGAGCTTTGATTGTTGGTGAGACTTCGGTAAGACCAGTCTCCATCTCTACTTTGTCAGCAGATAGTTTAAAGTTAGGTGTAGTATTTCGTTGAATCACACCATAAAAATCTTGATCCAAAATGACTTCTTCTTGGCTTATGGTATTGTTTCCTTTAGAGAGTAATTTCTTGTATTCATAAGTAGCAAAAGCTTGATCAAAAATCGCATTACCAAACGCGTGACGCTGCAATTCTCCTTCTTGATCTTCCCAATCACCTACACCTAACACGACTTCGATCAGGCGTGTGTCTTCTCGTTTGGCTGTCGCTGCATAATTAAAACCACCAGAGGGGCTAGAACCTGTTTTTAAACCGTCTGCACCTTCATAGCCGTAAGCTAAGCCAGGTAAAGAATAATTATGATTCTCTAAAACCTCTGCATAAGGTGTATTTTCCATGATCGTAATTTGAGTTGGACTAGTATAAGTAACAGTATCAGGATAATTTTTTAGTAAGTGATAAGACAAAATGGCTAAATCCCGTGCAGTCGTTACGTTGTCAGCATTTTGATCGATCCCTTCAGGCTTATAATAGCCATTGAACGATCCTGTTTCAGCACCGCTACAGTTATAAAATGTTGAATTGGTCATGCCGAGTTCTTTTGCTTTGTCATTCATCATGTGGATGAATTTTGCTTCGTCATTCGCCGTAACAAGATTGGCTAACATGACAGTGGCAACATTTGATGATTGAACGAGTGTGGCATAAAGTAAGTCCTTAACGGGATATTCTACACCAGCAACGATTGAATTGTTACTTAATTCATAGATTTGCGAAATCGCTTGATCGCTTTCTGTGGCTTTAACCATTGTATTTAAAGTAAATTGCCCTTTTTCCATTGCTTCAAAAACTAAATAAACAGACATTAGTTTAGCAATGCTGGCAGGGTTCCATTTTAAATCAGGATTGTCTGCCCAGAGGACTTGTCCAGTTTGAGCTTCAATCACGATTGAGGCTTTAGGCTTATAAAATTCATCTGTCTGGTAACCAGCATTTTGAGTGACTGTCAGAATATCTTCTTGTGCATAGGCATTAACGGCTGTAAAAATGCCTGAAAGGTAACCTAGTGCTAAAACAAGAGAGCTGAACTTCAGTAAAACGTTTCTTTTTTTCATATAAACATCCTTTGTGATTAATCAGGTTCTTCTAGTAAAGTAGAAATATTTTTAAAAGCTTCTCTATTGGAGTAATGAATCATCTCTTCGTCGACTTCTTCCCAGTTTGGGCCGAAAACATGTGCCAATCTGCCTGATTCATCAAAAGTAAGAATCAATTTTTCTTCATTCTTATTTAAATCAGAAACAATCATTTTCACCTGGGGTTCGCGTACGAGATATAGATAGCCTTTTTCCATATTTACAGGAATGGGTGCATTTAAGTTGTTTTCTATTACTATTTTCATATTTTCTGAAAGGTAGTCAGTGTATTCTAACAGATTTTGTTGTTTGTTGTCAGAAAATAGGAATTTTCTCAGAAAAATTGTCGTAGTACTTTCTGGATTTATGCGTATGGAACGAGACATGCTTTCCAATTGCGCATCAGAAAGTGGTTGCCATTGATCTCCATAGATATCATCCAAAAGAACTTTATACTTCCCAAATACCAAAATACATAGGAATTCATCCTTGTAGTAAACGGCAATTTTTTGGTTTTCGGAATCGCTCAACGCATCAGATTTGAATTTAAATGCAGACATGTCACTGTACTTGTTTGTGTCTTGGTATACATAATGTTCTAAACGTTCTTTCAATTGATCATTATAAACCGTTGAATCAATAAATAATTGCTTGCCTTCAGGATCATTGGAGGCATAAAAATAATAAACGAATTGTTCTTCTAAAGGACCATCGTAGAGTTGTTTCGTTTCGCTGAACTCTTCCATATAGTGCTCTTGTGACGCTGATAATGTTTCATCAGGGAGATGGTTATCAGATGTTCCATTACTAAGGAATGCAAACGCGACAATGATCACTGGAAAAGTAAAAAATTGCATAAGAGCCAACAGAACGGGATGCTTTTTCTTTTGAACGTTTCGAATTTCTTTCTTAATCTGTCTATATTCCTTTTTTTCCTGTCTAGGCAGATGACGAGAGATGTCCTCTAATTGTTTTTTTAAGGCAATTTTCCTGGACAAGCTGAGTTGTTTCCAGAGGTTGAATGCAGGAACAAAGTCCTTTTTGTGAAAGAAAATAGAACCCAGTATCAGAATAAATAATTCATCGGGGAGAGTCAGTTGTTCTTTGTTCCAATTGAAAATCGAATCATCTTTAGCGTCACCCTTTACTAATTGGAAGTACGCAATCAAGAAAGTGGTTGTGGGATTGTCATTCATCGTTTGCGTACGGGTAATGAAATCTTCAACTAATTCTTTAGATTCATAAGTATCCACCAAGCCATTTGTCTTATCTAGCCAATCGATCATTTTAAGATTCCAAAGTTCACTATCCTCAGCAAATAGATCCGCACATTTTGCTATCAGGTCTTCAATATTTACAGCGAAACCTTGTTTTTGCGCAATTAGCTGATAAATGTCAAAACGTAAAGTAAAATACTGTTTTCGTAGGTTGGCAGGAATAGTTTCTGCAAGTTGAAAAGAAAAGGGCGGTACAGTATAAATTGTTTTTTTTAAATAGAGAAATGTACTCGAAACAAAGAGTTCTTGTCCAATATGATCCGTTAAATTAGTTAAATCAAATGTTTTAAATAAGAAACGAATGATTTCTCTCGCTAAACAGGAATAGTTTTCCACCAAGAATAATTGAATCGTATACGTATTTTGCATATATTCATCAATAGACCATTCATTAATCGAGGCAACTAATTTCTCCCAAACAGCTAGATTTCCAAAATAATTCTCATAGCGTATTATTTGTTGTAGCGCATCGGAAAAGGAGCTTTTTGTTTGGGAAGCGGGGAAAACAAGTCCTTCATGATTGTACATATCATCCTCTATAGAGGGAGCAACTGATTCAAAAGAATCAGACATATCAGCAAATAAATTGTACGCATCATCTTCTATTAAACTATCGTTTTTTGCCAAAGTCAACGCTAAATCAAATGCTGTTTTTAAACGCTGAAACTCTTCGGGTTGTTCATCAGGTACAAGCAGTTTAAGTTTAGTAGCGTAGGCTTGTTTGATTGCACGTTTATTTGAAGTTGCTGTGATTCCTAATAGTTGCCAAGGATTCATAGCCACAAGTCTTTTTCAAGTTCATTTAATTGCTGGGTAACGTCTGCAGCGGTTCTTTTTGTTAAAATCTCTTCTTGTTTTTCTAAGACGCTTCTAAAATGAAATAATAAAGCTTGGATTTGTTCGCGTTGTAATCCAGTCGTTTCTGCATAAAGTCTTTCTAAGCGAGCAAGTAATAAACGATTTTCAGCGCGGTCTCGCGGATGAACTTTTAGTGCATTTAATTTTGCGAAACTCTCTTCCATTTGCTCAGAAGTCAGTTTTCCTGGTGCACTTTCAATAATCAGCTGTTTAGAATGACCACTTTGATCAGTGACAATAACTTCCAAAAGACCATTTGAGTCATAAGTAAAACGACAATCAATCGGTGTATTTTCTGGTGCTCGTGGAATCTTGATCTCCAATTCGCCAATTTTTAAATTATCTTTGGCCATTGGATTTTCACCTTGATAAATAGCGAAATTCACATGTTCTTGGTTGTCTCTTAGTGTATAAAAAGTTTTCATTTTACTAACAGGAATCGTAGTGTTTCGCTCAATAATCGGAGAAAAAACACCTTCAATATAGCCGGTACTTGTTTGACTGACAGAATCAACGCCCAATGTGTGGGCACAAACATCTGTTAAAATCATTTCATTGACCATAGAACGGTCTTGTTTTAATGCTGCTTGGATACCTGCACCATGACCAACCGCTTCATCAGGGTTGATTTGTGTATAAGGGATGGTTTTTAACAAGCGGGCAAAATAGTTGCGGACGATTGAATTTTTCGTAGCGCCACCAATCAAAATGACTTGATCGATATCTTGGATCGTGATTTGTCCATCGTTTAAAACACGCCCAATCGGTTGTCTCATTCTTGCTAGCAATGGTTCACAAAGAACCTTGTATTGCTCTTGATTCAATTGATAAGAATAGGTATGTTCTTCCCAATCAAATTCAAATGAACCTGCTTCTTGTGTCGTCAGGGCATGTTTTAATAATTCCGCTTTTTGATATAAAACTGACTGTGTTGTGGCAGATAAAACAGTGCCGGTCAGTTTATGTTCGCTTAGACAATCTCGCACAATAACGTGGGTAAAATCTTCACCGCCTAAGTGATTATCACCAGATATTGCTTCAACTTGCATGATACCGTCAAACATTTCGAGTAAGGATACGTCGAAAGTTCCACCACCCAAGTCTACGACTAAAATCGATTGATCCGCTTCTTTATGGAAACCATATGCCATTGCGGCAGCAGTGGGTTCACTAATTAAATTTTGTACGGTCAAACCTGCTAATTTTGCTGCTTCTACTGTTGCTTCTCGCTGGACATTATTAAAATAGGCAGGGACACTGATCACCACTTCCGTACAAGGCTGCTTCAAAAAGGCTTCGGCATCCTCTTTTAAACTACGTAAGACTAGAGAAGATAATTCCACAGGTGTGAAAGTATGTTCTCCTAAATCATACTGTTTATCGGTTCCCATAAATCGTTTAAAGGTTGCAGCAGTTAGCTGTGGATGACTGATCAGTCGTTCTTTAGCGATTGCTCCAATCAAAATATCCCCATTATCATCGATACCAACAACAGAGGGTGTGAGTGTTTGACCAAATTGATTTTTGATCAATTGGACGGCTTCTCCATCCCAAAATGACACCAAACTATTTGATGTTCCTAAATCAATCCCAATTATTCCCATATTCTTCTCCTTTATTAACCAACTTCTATATAATTATAATAAAAAGTATACCATTATTATTCTACGTTAAAAGGGAAATCAAAAGGTTCTTTTTTTCTTTATTTAATAAAAAGTAAATTTTAAGAAATTTTGGTATACTTTAACTGATGGAGGTGTTTGGAATGAGAAGTGAACAACTGGTTGCTTCAGAGTGGTCTAAACTTTCACACCAATTATCTAAAAGTATTCAATTGCTACCGTTTTACGAGACACATACGATAGCGAGGCAAGTATTCAGTAAAAATGTACGGGGTAACAGTGGTACGGCCTATGTGATTTATAAAGGGAAAACGCCCTATTTATTTTTAAGCGTGGAAGCAGGGAATGTAACGAACGTATTGATCCAAGAAACTAGCAAAACAAGCTGGTCTATTGTCTTTTTAGCAATTGATCGATTTTTTAAGCAAACGTTTCAGTCTAGGGTGATTTTTTCGTTTCCCCAAGCGCTTAATTTACATTTACAAGAAGTTTTTCTAAAACATGATTACGTAATAAAAGAAGATAAAACAGCTGTCAAAAACTTAGCGTATCATACGGGCTTAGTTTTAGGTGGCGGAGGGGCACGTGGTGCTTATCAAATCGGTGTCTGGCAAGCATTAAAAGAGCTAGCGATCCCAATCGAAATCATTACAGGAACATCAGTTGGTGCGCTAAATGGTGCGTTGATTTTACAAGATGATTTTGAAGCGGCTAGAAATATGTGGGAAAAAATCGATACGCAGAAAATTTTGTCTTTTCCCACAACTGTAGCATCGAGTGATACTTTAGGCGGAATGGTGAGTCAAATTGGTTCGTTTACGCTAAGTGCAATTCAATCGATGGGTGTTTCCACACAACCTTTACAATCTTTGATTCGTGATACATTCTCACAAGAAAAAATGGCGGCAGTGACCACCGATTTCTATTTGGTTGCTACAGAATTACCAAGTATGCAAGAAAAAAATATTCATTTTAACGAGTGTCAGCGTGATCAATGGCAAAGCTGGTTGCTCGCTTCTGCCTCCTTTTTTCCAGCCATGGCAGCAACGAAAATTGCGAATAAATACTATGTAGATGGTGGATATCGAAATAATATTCCAGTTGATCTTGCATTACGTAAAGATGCAACAGAATGTATTATTGTAGATGTGAAAGGGCCGGGAATCACTAAAGCAACCAAAATACCCGCAATGGTGAGCTGTCTAACATTACAAACACCTTGGACAATGGGCGCAGTCTTGTTGTTCGATGGTATTCGTTCAGCAAAGAATATTCAATTAGGGTATTTAGAAACAATGAAAGCACTCAGTAAAAAGTACGTTGGTTATTGGTACACATTTGATGAAACAATGAGTAGTGTAGAGGCATTTCAACAGGAATTTTTTACCTTTGTTGAAGAGACGTATCAATTAAAAATAGGAAATACTACTGAAAAACAAAATAAAATCTGCAAAAAATTGCGTAAAGTTTATAAAGACAGGGTGTATACTGAAAACATCGGTTTAGTTTTAGTGGAGTTGCTGGCAAAAAGCCAAGACATTTCTGCTTCTAAGCTTTATAACATCAACGAATTAGTAGGGATTTTACGAAAGAGTGAAGAAATGAAACCTGATTTGGTTGAGGCAATCGGAATGATTTCTATTCAAGAGTGGTTGAAGAAGTATTACGAAGATTACTTTTTACTTTCGGATAAACAACAGCTGATACTGATGAACAATGTACTTGAAGCAGATAGAATAGAAAAACCACAACGGCTGATGTTTTTCCTGGATAAATTACCAGTTCAAGCATTACAAATTTTAATGAAAGAGTTTATACAAGAAGGAGCGAATGAATAATGGCACAAGAATTTTCATATGAAATCGTAGAAGAAATTGCTGTATTATCAGATAACGGAAAGGGATGGCGCAAAGAATTTAACCTAGTTAGTTGGAATGGTCGTCCGCCAAAATTTGATTTAAGAGATTGGTCTGCGGATCACGAAAAAATGGGCAAAGGGATCACATTAACAAATGAAGAATTTGAAATTCTATCGAATGCAATAAAATCTATGTAGAGAGGACACCCTGTCAATGAAAAGTATGACTGGTTTTGGGAAAGAATCATTTTTAAATGATACCTATCAAATCGACGTTGAGATCAAAAGCGTCAATCAACGTTTTTTAGATATTCAGTTACGTATGCCAAAAGAAGTGAATCCTTACGAAATGGCGATTCGTCAATTAATGAAAGAAACGCTACAACGCGGACGTGTCGAAGCCTATATCACGATCAAGCAAACAGGTAGCGGCAATAAAGAGGTGGAGGTTCATTGGGGGTTGATTCATCAATTGTTAGAAGAGGTTCAACAAGAACTATCTGTACATTATCCAGAAGCTCAATTTGATCCTGCTAAAAACATCAATCAACTGTTGAACAATTCAGATTATGTTGAGGTTACAGAAAAACAAGAAGCCGACGAGACCTTTGGCGTATTGATTTTAGAAGTTGTAAGAAAAGCAATCGAACGGGTGGATGCAAGTCGATTACAAGAGGGTCAAAAAATTCAGCAAGTGATGACTACTTATAGCCAAGATTTCATTGCGTTAGTAACTGAGTTGGCAAGTTTTGTTGAGATTTATGAAAAAGACTATCGGGAAAAATTTGAAATACGCTTAAATGATTGGTTAGGTAGTCAAGTTGACGAAACCCGCTTGTTGACAGAATTGGCGATTTTACTTGAAAAAGGAGATATTCACGAGGAACTAGATCGTCTAGCGATTCATGTGGAAAAATTACAAGAACTATTGAACCAATTAGAACCAGTTGGCCGTGAATTAGATTTCTTGATTCAAGAAATGAATCGTGAAGTGAACACGATCGGTTCAAAGTCAAGTCCAATCGAAATCAAGAACATTGTTGTACAGATGAAAACAATCCTAGAAAAAATTCGTGAGCAAATCCAAAATGTTGAATAATAATAAATAGTTTGTGATTCTAAGTTTTAAAGATATAATAAAAGAGAAGAAAGTACAGAGGTGAATAAGTATGTCAAAATATTATGATGTTACATTTCATGAATTAAGTGGAAAATCAGTTGTGAAAAGAGAAATTATCTCAGATAAAGAACCTTTTGATGTTTGGGAAGATGCTTGTGCTTCATTTACAGATGATGTGTTAAATATTCGCGTAAATGAAGATACATTTGTGGCATTGAATCGTCGTTTTGTCGTCCGAGTGGATGTAGAAGAAGTCGATGGTCCTGTAGATAAAAAAATAAAACGACATGATGAAATCATGGGTGTTGTAAACACGTTATCAAATATGGGCTTTTAAAAGAATGAATAAAAAAGAAAGAGAGTGGGATAAACTCTCTTTCTTTTTCTATAAGAAGATAATTACGATGATGGCTGAAAGAATGAACAAAGCACCTAAAGTACATAATAGACGTGATGTGGTCGTAGAGGTTTTTCGACTGCCACGTCTCACGCCAGAAATACGTTTTCTAAATAACCTTGAAAAAGCGATTAGTAGTATACCTAAAGCTGCTAAACTACCACTTAATAAGTAATTATGGCCTCTTTTTTCTGTAGGAGCCTGTTGAGTCTTCTTTTGTTTAGCTTGTTTATCTGTCTGAGTATCAGCTGATTTTTGATCTGATTGTTGATAGCGAACACTTTGAGCTGGGATATTTGGAGACACCTGACCGAGCTCATTGTCTAATGTCAATTGCCCATTTGACAAAGCAAAGCGAGGTCCACTATTCTGTTTTACAAACCCATAAAAATCTTCGTCTAAAATTATGTTTTCTTGATTAATCGTATTGGGGCCTTTTGAAAGTAATTTTTTATATTCATAAGTAGAAAAGGCGTGATCTAAAATGGCATTTCCAGCTAAGTGGCGTTCATATTCGCCTTCCTGATCTGACCAATCGCCTACTCCTAAGATTACTTCTATCAGTCTCACATCGCCTTTTTTAGCAGTTGCGATATAGTTGAATCCGCCAGATGGACTTGAACCAGTTTTTAAACCGTCAACCCCATCGTAGCCATATTTAGCGCCTGGGAGTGAATAATTATAGGTTTCAAACGTTTCGGCATAAGGAGTATCTTTCATCGTCGTAACAACTGGCTGACTAGTATAGGTTAAAACATCAGGATATTTTTTAATTAAGTTATACGCCAAAATAGCTAAATCCCTCGCAGTTGATAAGTTATCACCATTTGGATCGATCCCTTCTGGTTGATAAAACCCTTCGAATGCGCTCACTTGTGCACCGCTACTATTATAGTAAGTTGTATTCGTCATTCCTAATTCTGCCGCTTTTTCATTCATTTTATGAATAAATGCTGCTTCATCATTATCGGACACAAGATTAGCGACCATTAAAGTTGCTACATTGGATGAAGGAACGATCATCATTGAAAGCAAATCGCGTACGGGATAATCAATGCCAAGCGTGATTTTATTATTGCTAAGTGCATAAATTTGAGAAATATTGACATATTTTTCATTTGCCACAACGGTTGTATCTAAAGTAAATTTGCCTTGTTCCATCGCTTCAAAAGCTAAATACATGGTCATGATTTTAGCGATGCTTGCAGGATGCCAAGCTAAATCAGGTTGATCTGCCCATAAAATTTGTCCTGATTCAGCATCGATTACGATGGATGCTTTTGGCTGATACCCTTCTTTGATAGGATAGCCTGCTTCTTTTGCGAAATCCATTAGGTCTTCTTCAGCGTAACTTGTTTGAATAAAACTTCCGAATGAAATACAAGCAGCCAGCAGAAGACAACTAATTATTTTTAAAGGTGTGTTTCTTGTGAACATAGATTTAAATCCCTTCATTGTTAGTACTTTTCTCATATCAGTACAATTGAGTAACAACTTTATTCTACTTGAAAAATAGGCAGAGTGTATACTGTTTTTTGTACTTTTTTGAAAAATTGTTTGCAATGAAAAAGGGAGAGTTTGGTCCAATTCAATAAACTAATTTTAGGCTGGAAGATGAAAGCTCACTTTTTCATTCGTTTTTTCTTTTTTCGTCGCTTTAAGTGTTCTTTTTTTAACTTGTGTTGTTTTATTAACAGAATAAGGAGGGCAATTAAAAGTAAAATAACAATAAGAATCCCTATTAAAATATAAATGAAGAGTGAAGTTGGCTGTTTTTTTAGTGCCGTGTTCTTTTTTACTTTTGCCGTTTGTTTAGAAATATGGAAAGTATCATCGAAAGTCCAATGCCATTTATTTTTTTCGGAAGAAGCATGAATCTTGATTTGGTATGTTCCTGCTGGTAGATTTTCTGGTGTGGGGATTTGAAAATTAAGCTGCGTATTCGGAGCCATCTGTAATTTTTTTGTTTCGTCAGAAAAAACTTTCTGTTTCACATCCCCTTTAGTTATTTCTGTTTTTAATGATAAGTCATTGATGAAGGTACTAACTGGATTTTGAAAGACAAGGTTCAACGAATCAGAACGTTGCTTCAATTCTAAATAATTGAGCTGTTTCTCTAGTACAGTATCTTTTTCACGTATGATTACACCAATTTCATAAGCGATTTTGCTATTAACTGCATCTGTTTGTGTGGTATCAGCTTGCGTGATTCTGATACCGCCAGCTAATATCCCTGTAAATGCTTGTTTTGGCATTTGTAAGGTCAGTTGAGCATCGATTTTAGAATTTTTAGGTATGATATATGATGTCTGAGCAGGTGTTAGCAACTCTTTTAAATCGTACTTTAGCGATTCATCCTTAGGCAGCTTCTCCTTATTCGAGTAGTCAACTAGCCCTAAGGCACTAGTTGTTGCTGAATCAGTTTGAATGTCTACTTTGATATCTGTTGCTTCCTTATTTTCAATTGTGATAGAGAGTGTTTGGTTTTGACCAGGTTCTGTTTTCAAATCGAAATAAGAAACGGCTTTATTTTGTTGATTATCTGGCTGATGGGTGCGAACAGAAAACTGTTCAGCATAATGTTTGGTCGGGAAAATTGAAAAAACAGCTATTATAAAGAAAATAGCTGTAATTTTGTTGAGTGCTTGTTTGATAATGAACGACTCCTTTGTTGTTGATTACTGAATCTCAATTACATAATCGCCGGGAGTATCTGTCAAAGTCCAAGTGATTTCAGTTGATAATGATCCTTCTTGATTTGATGTGCCACTAGGGATCTCTAAGGTAATATCATTTGTTGTATATGGACCTGGCGTGAGAGCGTAGTTGTTTTGTTGTGCGCCTACGAATTTTATATTTTCAAAGAAACTAATTGCATGGCGTCCTGGAGCGTAATCACCCGTGGCATGCACGATTTGTACAGGTGTATTATTTGATTTTAATTCAAACGAGTTAGTATGTGTCGTCAGTTGATTATAATGATCTATCGGTTTTTTTAATATTAATTTCGCATTAGTAATTTCAGAACCTGTTGTTTTGTTTTTTAGAGGGGCCATACTTGCAACGAGTTGCCAGGTATGATTTTCCATAACACGATCATCTTTAATCTCGATTAATGAAGGGTTTATAGGACCCCCAGTCCAGCCAATTGGTAGAGGCTCTAGAAAAGCCGAACGATAACTATTAATGTCATTAATTCTTACAGGTATCTCTTGTTTAGTAGATGAATATTTTATTTCTCCAAATTCTAGTGGGTGAGCGGCTACTAACTCCAATTCTCCTGGAGTAACGTCTATGCTGACCTCACTTTTGGCTTGTATTTCTTCTGCTGCGACACTCGTTGCGCTCAACATAAGTGTACATACAAGCATAGAAGTACCAACAACTAACTTTTTGATTTTCATATTTCAACATCCTTTCTTTCGTTGATATAAAGAGTTTATATCAGCGAATTTCAATTTTACCATATGTCACAAATAAATCAATAACATTAGTTTTGAAAATATTCTACAGTAAAGTCTTGAAAATTGCTGAAAAAAAGTGCATTATAGAACTAATACTTTATTAACTTATCTAGCTTCATGAGCTAGTCTCTCGGAAAAAAGATAAAACCTGAATGAGGCAGAAAGCGCCTTAGTCCTGTTTCTTTATTTTTCAGTCAGAACTAAACGGGTTCATTCAGCTTTAAAATGTCTAGCTTTACAGGCTAGTCTCTTGGGAAAAAGATAAAATCTGATTGTGGCAAAAAGCGCCACTCTCATATTTTCCTATTTTCCAGTCGACCCTAAACGAGCCTGTTCAGCTTTTAACTTATCTAGCTTTATGAACCAGTTCTTCGGAAAAAAGATGAAAGCTGCTAGTGCCAAAAACCGGCACAATCATCTTTCCCTATTTTTCAGTCAGAACTAAACAGGTTCATTCAGCTTTTAATGAAAGGAAGTCATCATGTCAGAGCGTGGATTATTAATTGTACTATCGGGTCCTTCCGGGGTTGGTAAAGGAACGGTACGCAAAGCAATTTTTGATAGTGAAGAGAACGATTTTCAATATTCTATTTCTATGACTACCCGTAAAATGCGGGAAGGCGAAGTAGAAGGAGTGGATTACTACTTCCGTACAAAAGAAGAGTTTGAAGCGATGATCGAAGCTGGTGAAATGCTAGAATATGCACAATACGTTGGAAATTACTACGGAACACCACTTTCTTATGTCAACCAAACGCTAGATAAAGGAAAAGATGTCTTTTTAGAAATCGAAGTCCAAGGCGCAGAACAAGTGAAAGAGCAGGTGCCAGATGGTGTCTTTATCTTTTTGACACCACCAGATTTAGCTGAGCTGAAATCACGAATTGTCGGTCGTGGGACAGATGATCATGATGTGATCGAAGAGCGAATGCGTGTGGCTCGCGAAGAAATCGAAATGATGGCATTATATGATTATGCTGTTGTGAATGACGAGGTACCATTAGCTGTGAAACGAATCAAAGAAATTATCGCGAGTGAACACTTTCGCGTTGATCGAGTAATTGGTAAATATATTAAAATGTTGAAGGAGATGTAGCCTTATGATGTTAAAACCATCTATTGACTCATTATTAAAAGAAGTACCATCAAAATATTCACTTGTTATCTTAGCAAGTAAACGTGCTCACGAATTAGACGAAGGTGCACAACCAACACTAGAAAGCTTTGAATCTGTAAAAAGCGTAGGCCAAGCATTGGAAGAAATCGACGCTGCAACAGTGATCAATGATCCTCGCCCAGAAGAAAAACGCGAAAGAATGCGTATGGCAAAAGAAGAACAAAAAATGAGACACGAACAAGAACAAAAAGAACTTGAAAACCGCATTCGCGAAGAAAAAAGTTTATAAAATAGTTGAAACTGGGATGAAACCATAAAAAGTTTTCATCTCAGTTTTTATATGTTTCGAAGTGGAACAATGAATAAGTGCTTTAATTTTTAGTAACAGAAATCAGAGGAACAAGACAAATGCCTGATTCTTTAGTACAATAGGCAAAGAAAAGCTGAGCAGATTATCTAGTGATGGCATAATTCAATAAATACAGAATGGAGGAATAGTTATGAGAAAAGCGGCCCAAGTGATCGTTGATGTACCGACAATGCAGACAGATCAACCGTTTACTTATCTGATTCCTTTTAACTTAGAACAACAATTAACGGTTGGGATGCGAGTAGAAGTTCCTTTTGGGAATGGAAACCGGCATTTACAAGGGTTTGTTTTAGCGATAGACGACGTTTCTGACGAAGTGATTGCAGCTCAAAAGTTCGAATGGAAAGAAATTCTTTCTGTATTAGATTTAAAACCAGTCCTTAATACTGAATTGTTGGAACTGGCTGATTATATGAAAGAAAAAACATTTGCCTTTAAAATCACTTGCTTACAAACAATGCTGCCTAGCGTAATGCGTGCAGATTATAGCAAATACATATATTTAACAGATGAATTAAATGAAGTACTGCAAGACGAGTTATTTTACGGCTTAGATGAAATTGCTTGGGAAGATGCTTTGGCTCGGAATATTTTACCGCAGTTGATGCAACTTAGAAAACAACAAAAAGTGGATATTCGCTATGAGGTAAATACGCGAAACAGAGTAAAAACGATTCGTTATATACAAGCATTAAAAGATTTCAATCAGCTAGAAGAAGCACGAATGGAGCTTAGAAAAGGCTCACAGAAAAAAGAACAATTGATCAACTACCTACAGCAATTAGGCTTAGAAAAAATGACTACGGTCAAAGAAATGAAAGAGCTAGGCTTTAGTACAGCTGTGTTAAATGACGGAGCGAATAGACAATGGTTGACGTTCATAGAAGCTGAAGCGTATCGTGATCCATTTGCAAATCATACATTTGAAAAAACAACAGCATTAGCGTTAAACGATGAACAACAAAATGCCGTAGATAAAATTCTAGGATCGATGAATCAAGGCCTAAGTAAAACATACTTACTAGAAGGAATTACGGGTAGTGGGAAAACCGAAGTTTACCTCCAAGTCATTGCAGAAGTCTTGAATCAAGGGAAAACAGCTATGATGCTAGTACCTGAAATTTCGTTAACGCCTCAGATGGTCCATCGCTTTAAAAGTCGATTTGGCGAACAGGTCGCAGTCATGCATAGTGCGTTATCTCAAGGTGAAAAATATGATGAATGGCGCAAAATCGAACGTGGTGAAGCCCAAGTTGTAGTAGGCGTACGTTCAGCGATTTTTGCTCCATTGGAAAACTTGGGTGTTGTGATTATAGATGAAGAACATGAGGCGAGCTATAAACAAGAAGAAACGCCACGTTATCATGCACGGGATTTAGCGATTTGGCGAGGTGTGTATCACAATTGTCCAGTGGTTTTAGGAAGCGCGACACCTTCATTAGAGACACGAGCACGGGCGCAAAAAAATGTGTACGAACGCTTAGTGTTATCCAAAAGAGCCAATCAAACAGCGACACTACCAACAATTGAGGTTGTGGATATGCGGGAAGAAATTCAAAATAAAAATACTTCATCCTTTTCACTAGCGCTACAAGAGAAAATCCAAGATCGTTTAGTAAAAAAAGAACAAAGCGTGTTATTACTAAATCGTCGTGGCTATTCTTCTTTTGTGATGTGCCGAGATTGCGGGTATGTTTTACCTTGCCCAAACTGTGATATCTCGCTGACGCTCCATATGGATACCAAAACAATGAAATGCCATTATTGTGGTCATGAAGAACGTATTCCTTATCATTGTCCAAATTGCGGGGGAGATAAAATCCGTTATTATGGAACTGGAACGCAAAAAGTGGAAGAAGAGCTTAAAGCGTTATTCCCTGAAAGTCGTGTTTTGCGAATGGACGTGGATACAACAAGGCGAAAAGGAGCGCATGAGAAAATTTTGACAGCTTTTGGTAATCATGAAGCAGATATTTTGCTTGGAACACAAATGATTGCTAAAGGATTGGATTTTCCAAATGTAACGTTAGTTGGTGTTTTAAATGCTGATACCGCACTTAATTTGCCGGATTTTAGATCAAGTGAACGAACATTTCAGCTATTGACCCAAGTCAGCGGTCGAGCAGGGCGAGCAGAAAAGCCGGGAGAAGTGATTATCCAATCGTTTAATCCTGAACATTACGCTATTCAATTAGCAAAAGCCCAAGATTATGAGGACTTTTATCAAAAAGAAATGTACGTCCGTCATCGCGGGGATTACCCACCGTTTTATTTTACGGTACAAATCACAGCAAGCCATCCAGAAGAAAATCAAGCAGCGAAGCAGATGTTTGAAATCGTCAAGGAACTGAAAGCAGGCTTGTCTGACCAAAGTATTTTACTTGGACCAACGCCTAACGCGATCATGCGTGTCAATAATCGTTACTTTTACCAAGTAATCATAAAATATAAAAACGAACCTAATTTACAAAATATCTTAAAAAAAATACTGACCGACACTCAAAGAGCAACAGCTCATGGCTTGAAATTATCGATCGATGCTGAGCCGATGAACTTTATCTAGCTTTATCAAAGAAAGGAAACTCTATGCGCTATCCTATAGTGATACACCCTAATGAACGTCTGAAACAAAAAGCAAAACCTGTGACTATGATCACGGATGAAACCATTACACTTTTAGAAGATATGTATGAAACAATGGTTGCCCATGACGGCATCGGTTTGGCAGCACCCCAAATTGGGAAAAATCTTCAACTTGCAGTGATTGAAGTCGATGAAGAAACAGGTTTATTTGAATTGATCAATCCTGAAATCATCGAGCGTAAAGGTAGCGATATCGATGTGGAAGGCTGTTTGAGTATTCCAGAGACTTATGGAACTGTGGAGCGAGCCGATGAGGTAACTGTTCGTTATTTTGATCGCGAAGGAGACGAAATCGAGGTAACGGCATATGGTTATCTAGCTAGAGCGTTTCAACATGAAATCGATCATCTCAATGGGGAATTATTTATTGATAAAATCATTGACCCAATCAAACCAGAAGATTTAGAAGCATATATGGAGGAACATTTAGATGACTAAACTAATTTTTATGGGAACACCCGCTTTTTCAGTGCCTATTTTAGAAGGACTGATCGAAAATGGTTATGAAATACAAGCAGTCGTGACACAACCTGATCGACCAGTTGGACGGAAAAAAGTAATCACGCCAACACCAGTAAAAGAAGCAGCAGTCAAACACGGATTGCTTGTTTTACAACCAGAAAAAATCTCAGGTTCACCTGAAATGGAAAAAATCATCGAACTTGCGCCTGATCTAATTGTGACAGCCGCTTTTGGACAATTTTTACCAGAGAAAATTTTAAACGCACCTAAGTTTGGTGCAGTCAATGTTCATGCGTCATTATTGCCAAAATACCGTGGCGGCGCTCCTGTTCATTACTCCATTATCGAAGGAGAAAAAGAAACAGGCGTTACAATCATGGAAATGGTGAAGAAAATGGATGCTGGCGATATTCTTTCGCAACGGGCGATTCCAATCACCAAATCGGATGATGTAGGTACGATGTTTGAACGTTTAAGTGTGGTCGGAAAAGAATTGTTGTTAGATACATTACCTAAACTTTTAGCTAATGAAATTACACCGATTCCTCAAGACGAAAATCAAGTGACATTTTCTCCAAACATTACAAGAGAACAAGAACGAATCGACTGGGCGAAAACAGCAGAACAAGTGGACAATCAAGTGCGTGGCATGCGTCCATGGCCAACTGCATTTACCACATATAATGACACGAACTGGAAGCTATGGGATGTTACACCTATCGCAGAAACAACGACAGCTATTCCTGGAACAATCATCAAACGTAGTAAAAAAGAGCTATGGATCGCATGTGGCGAAGGAACGGTTCTTTCGATAAACACGATTCAGCCTTCGGGTAAAGGTAAGTTATTCATCCAAGACTTCTTAAACGGGGTCGGCAAAACAGTTGCAGAATCAGATAAGGTGGGCTAGTCAATATGGGGAAAAAAATACCAGCAAGAGTAAAGAGTTCTGTCCGCTATGTGGCATTAAGAACGATTGAGCGTGTAGATAACGGTGGAGCGTACTCCAATTTATTATTAAATGAAATGATCAATAAATCGGCGTTAGGAGAAAAAGACAGTCGTTTGTTCACGGAACTTGTGTATGGCACAATCAGCCGCAAGTTGCTACTAGAATATTATTTAACACCCTTTATTACAAACCCTAAAAAAGTAGATAGCTGGGTGAAAAATTTACTTAGCTTGTCGATTTACCAATTAGTATTTTTAGATAAAATTCCTGATCATGCTATCATCAATGAAGCCGTGGAAATCGGGAAACACCGAGGAAATGTCGGCATCGGTAAATTTGTGAACGGTGTACTTAGGGCATTTCAACGTGAAGGAGCACCTAGCTTAGAGGCTATCCAAGATCCTGTGGAACGATTATCTGTAGAAATCAGTATGCCAAAGTGGTTGACTGAGAAACTGATCAATCAAATGGGACTGGAAGAAACTAGAAAATTAGGATTATCGCTTTTTGAAAAGAGTCATGTTAGTGGGCGTGTGGATCTTCGTGAAATCAGTATTGAAGAAGCCTTAGAAGAATTGCAAAAGGATCATATTGATGCGTCTGCCAGTCAAGTTTCACCTTATGGAGTAGTTGCTGAAAAAGGTTTTTTAGCAGGGAATTATTTATTCGATGCTGGTAAATTGACGATCCAAGATGAAAGCTCGATGCTTGTTGCCCCAGCCATGCAGATCGAAAAAAATCATGTTGTATTAGACGCATGTGCAGCACCTGGAGGGAAAACAACGCACATTGCAACGTTCCTTGATGCAACAAAAGGTGGTCGGGTGAAATCTTTAGATATTCATGATCATAAAATTAAATTAATCAAGCAAAATGCTGAACGTCTTCATGTAAAAGATGTCGTTGATACTGAAAAATTGGATGCGCGCAAGGTAGGAGAAGAGTTTCCAGCAGAATATTTTGATCGTATTTTAGTAGATGCGCCTTGTTCAGGTCTAGGACTAATGCGCCGTAAACCAGATATTAAATACAATAAATCTGCACAAGATTTTGAACAATTACCTAAAATTCAGCTAGAAATTCTAGAAAGTGTTGCCAAAACATTGAAACAATGCGGTATAATGGTCTATAGCACATGTACGATTACCGAAGAAGAAAATCAAGAAGTTATTGCAACATTTTTACAAAAGCATCCAGAATTTAAGAAAATCGACGTGAGTGTTAGCGAGGCTGTTCAGCCTGCTATACAAGATCAGATGCTCACATTATACCCGCATCAATTAGGGACGGATGGATTTTTTATTTGTTGTATGCAAAAAGTTTGCTAAACGAGGTGAAGCATAGTGGAAATCAATTTTCAAACAGATGTCGGACGGAAACGAAATACGAATCAAGATTATGCAGGATTATTCGAGAATCAGTCGGGAGTGTCTTTAGCTATTTTAGCGGACGGAATGGGTGGTCATCAGGCAGGAGATGTTGCGAGTCAAATGGCAGTCAACAATCTTGGTGAACGTTGGCAAGAGAGCCTTATTGATACATCTGAAAAAGCTGCGCAGTGGCTGATCAAAGAGATTCAAGATGAAAATGAGATGATTTATGAAAAAGGCCAGTCTCGACCTGAATATTTAGGTATGGGCACGACAATCGTCAGTGCAGTATTATTAGACCAATCATTTGTATTGGCTAATATTGGGGATAGTAGAGCTTATTTAGTCCGCAATAATGAATTACGCCAACTAACAGAAGACCATTCTTTAGTAAATGAACTAGTAAAATCTGGAGAAATCACGCGGGAAATGGCTGCCAATCATCCAAGAAAAAATGTCCTGACACGCTCTTTGGGAATGCCAAGAACGGTGGAAGTCGATGTGGCAAACCATCTTTGGGTGCCCGATGATTACATTTTACTATGCTCAGATGGCTTAACAAATATGGTCTCAGAGGAGACTATTTTAACTATTTTACTTTCAGAAAGACCATTAAATGAAAAAGTTGAAACGCTGATCGCAACAGCAAACGAAGCAGGTGGCGCGGATAATATTACCGTGTTAGTGATCCATTTTGACGAGCAGAAGGAGGAAAACCAATGATCGAAATCGGCAGAAAATTGAATGGTCGATATCATATTATTGGCAATATCGGTAGCGGCGGTATGGCAAATGTGTTTTTAGCACATGACTTGATTTTGGATCGTGATGTAGCTGTTAAAGTACTACGTTTTGACTTCCAAAATGATCAAGCAGCAATTCGCCGCTTTCAAAGAGAGGCCTTAGCTGCAACCGAATTGGTCCATCCTAATATCGTCAGCGTTTATGATGTAGGCGAAGAAGATGGATTACAATACTTAGTAATGGAATATGTAAAAGGAATGGATCTGAAAAGATTTATTCAAACGCAATACCCAATTCCATACGCAAAAATCGTTGATATCATGGAACAAATTTTATCAGCAGTTTCGCTAGCGCACGAACATAGAATCATTCATAGAGATTTGAAACCACAAAACATTTTGATGGATGAAAGCGGCGTTGTTAAAATCACTGATTTTGGAATCGCAATTGCGTTGACGGAAACTTCCATCACCCAGACGAATACTATGCTAGGCTCTGTTCATTATTTATCGCCAGAACAAGCTCGCGGTAGTATGGCGACGAATCAGTCAGATGTCTATGCAGTGGGAATCATTTTATACGAGATGCTGACTGGAAACGTACCGTTCGATGGTGAGTCCGCTGTAACAATCGCTTTAAAACATTTTCAAGAAGAAATGCCATCGGTTAAAATGTTTGATCCTAATATTCCGCAATCTTTGGAAAACGTGGTCTTGCATGCAACGGCAAAAGACCCAGCTGATCGCTATAAGACGGCTGAAGAGATGTCACGGGATTTATACACTGTGTTGGCAGCAAATCGTTTAAATGAACCCAAATGGCAACCAACTGGTTTGATGGGGGAAACAAAAATTTTAACGCCGATCACAGATGAAATGGCGATGCCATCTTCGTTTAAAACAATGGAAACTCCGAAAGAGGAGCGAAATGAGCATCAAGAAATCGAAGAGCAAGATGTAAAAGTAAAGAAGACAAAGAAAAGGTTAGTTATTGCTATGATTATACTGACAATCACTTTAGTTATCGGTGGTCTAGTCTTTTTTGCGAGTCGTGGCAGCAGTGAAGCCAAGATTCCAAATGTAGCGGATAAAACAGAAGCAGAAGCACGAAAAATGTTGGAAGATGCTGGTCTAAAAGTTAAAGCAGAGGCAAAGCAAATACAAAGTGACGAGATTGAAGAAGGAAACGTGGTCAAGACAGATCCTGAGATAGATTCGACTGTCAAAAAAAATCGTGAAGTCGAGCTATACGTCAGCTCTGGAAACAAAAAAATCAAGATTGTTGACGTTACAGGTGACAGTTATAAAGTCGCTATTGAAAAACTTGGTGATCAAGGGTTTAAAGAAAGCCAAATCAAAATCGAAAAAGAAAAAGACTCTAAAGTAGAGGAAGACAAAGTCATCAGCCAGACGCCAGAAAAAGGCGAGGAAGTTGATCCAAAAACAGATGAAGTCACGTTGGTCGTTAGTGAAGGACCTGATGACATCTACCTAGCGGATTATGCAAGTTTAGGCTACAGCTACGACAATGCAATAACAGAGCTGTTAAGTTATGGCATCAAAGAAAGCCAAATCACTCGAGTGGATAAACCAAGCGATACAATAGCAAAAGATCTAGTTATCGCTCAAAATCCAGCTGCAGGCAATCCATTTAATCCTAAAAAAGGTAAAATCACCTTAACAGTAAGTTCCGGACCAGATAAAACAACGACGAGTTCTGAATCAAGTTCTATTTCTTTAGGAAATTACGTAGGACGCTCTTATGAGAATGTCGTGACGGATTTAGTTGCCCTTGGTATAAAGTATGAACAAGTCGATGAAGCGAGTGACACGGTAAACAAAGGAACAGTGATTTCTCAAGAACCAAAAGAAGGAACATCATTTGATATCAAAACAGGTAAAGTAATCCTACGTGTCAGTTCAGGCCCAGAATCGAGCGTAGTTCCAGATGTTACGGGATTATCTGAATCTGAGGCGAAAGCCAAGATAGAAAGTAATGGTTTTGTCTATGCAGCAGGTTCGGGTGATCGCTCAAAAGGAACTGCTTCAAATACATCACCAAGTGCTGGTGAAAGCCGTGCAAAAGGAAGTACTATTACGGTTAACTATTCAAACACAACAGATTCAACAAGCGATCAAGAGAATCAATAAAATATGTTAGTCGGCTAAAATTTAAGTATAAGATGTACGAGAGTAAACACTTTTATTTTCGCTATTTATCCAGATTTCATAAGGCTGAGTCATGACGTTACAAGTTATGGCTCGGTCTTTTTTTTTGTGAGAAAAATTGATTTCTCAAGCCCTGCGTTTAGCTTTTCTCCAACCTATGGTAAAATGAAACCAACAGAGACGAGGAGGTGGCATTTCTGAAAGGTCAAATTAGAAAAGCATTAAGCGGTTTTTACTATATTTATGCAGAGGGCGCAACATTTCAAACGAGAGCCCGCGGGAATTTTCGTAATCGAAAAATCACGCCATTAGTCGGTGATGAGGTTATGTTTGAAAGTGATAATCCAACGGATGGCTATTTGCTTGAAGTATTTCCTAGACATAATGAGTTGGTGCGTCCGCCAGTGGCGAATGTGGATCAAGGTGTAGTTGTCATGAGCATGATCGAACCTAATTTCTCCTACAATCTATTGGATCGTTTTTTAGTCACGTTAGAAGATAAAGAGATTGCGCCAATCCTATACTTAACGAAGATTGATTTGCTGAACGGCACAGAAGCAGTCAGCGTGGATGAGGTTAAAAGAGTTTATGGAGAAATCGGTTATCCAGTCATTGCAGCAACGAAAGCCAATGATGAAGAAGCAGTACGCGCACTGGAACAATATTTTCCAGAACGCTTGACCGTTTTCATGGGGCAATCAGGAGCAGGGAAATCGACCTTGCTAAACAAAATTTCGCCGGATCTCCAATTGGCTACAGATGCAATTTCTGAATCGTTAGGGCGAGGGAAACATACGACGCGTCATGTAGAACTATTGCCATTGTACGATGGGTTAGTTGCAGATACCCCTGGATTTAGCTCAATCGACTTTTTAGAAATGGAAACAACTGAGTTGCCAAAGCAATTTCCAGAATTTGTAGAAGCATCTTCATCCTGTAAATTTCGCGAATGTATGCACCGTAAAGAACCAGGTTGCGAAGTGAAAAGTCGCGTAGAAGCTGGAACGATTGCTCAAACACGTTATGATAATTATCTGCAGTTTTTATTAGAAATAGAAAACCGTAGACCAATTTATAAGAAAAAATAAGGGAGTGGCTTTAATGAAACTAGCACCATCGATTTTAAGTGCCGATTTTGCCAATTTAGAAAGAGATATTCAATTAGTCGAAAAATTAGGAGCAGATTACATTCATGTGGATGTGATGGATGGTCAATTCGTCCCGAATATTACCTTAGGACCTAACGTAGTTTCGGCGATTCGACCAGTAACTAAGTTACCGTTAGATGTTCACTTGATGATCGTTCAGCCAGAAAATTATATTGAGGCTTTTGCTAAAGCTGGTGCGGACATTATTACGATTCATGAAGAATCAACACCTCATATCCACCGTGCTATCCAAATGATCAAAGCATCCGGTGTCAAAGCAGGCGTGGTGATCAATCCAGGCACACCGTTATCTGCGATTGAATATGTATTAGATTTAGTCGACCAAGTCTTGATCATGACAGTGAATCCTGGCTTTGGAGGACAATCATTTATAGAAAGTTCACTTGATAAAATCGCGCAATTAAAGGAATGGAAAGAATCAAAAGGGTATACGTACGATATTGAAGTGGATGGAGGCATTGTTCCAGAAACAGCTAAGCGCTGTAAAGAAGCTGGAGCCAATGTATTTGTAGCAGGTTCTTATATCTATGATTCAGAAAGTCCTAAAGAGCGTATAGAAGCGTTGAGAGCTGTGTTGGATTAATGAATATTCTTCTTGTGGCGGGCGGCTCGCCTGATGATTGGCCGCAGTTTGAGCCAACAGCATTTGACTATTTTGTAGGGATTGATCGAGGAAGCTTATATATCGTGAAACAAGGTTGGTCATTGGATCTTGCAGTCGGTGATTTTGATTCATTAACGTCCACTGAATATCAACAGATTCAAAAACAAGCAAAAGAGCTAGTACAGGCACAAGCTGAAAAAGATGATACAGATACTCAGTTAGCATTAGCACTGACTGTTGAAAAGTTTCCTGAATCGGAAATAACGATCATAGGTGCAACGGGTGGTCGTTTAGATCATTTTTTAGCCAATTTATGGTTGCCTATGGAGCCACGTTTTCAACCATTTGCGCATCAAATAAAACTTAGGAATCATCAAAACAGTATTGCGTATTACCTTCCAGGAAGTTATGTAGTGGAAAAAGAAGAAGGGATGGACTATTTAGCGTATTGCTGTCTAACACCAGTCAAAAAGTTGACTTTGACAAAAAGCAAATATACATTAGATCAGGTGGATGTAAAAGTCCCTACTTCGTATGCAAGTAATGAATTTGTTGGAACGACTGCTGAGTTTTCATTCGGTGCAGGAATAATAGCCGTAATTCAAAGTTGTGATGGTAAATAAAAAAAGCTGAACGGCATGCCGTTCAGCTTTTTGATTACGTTCTATTAAACACGCTCGATTTTACCAGATTTCAAAGCACGAGTTGACACCCAAACTTTTTTAGGTTTACCGTCTATTAATACACGAACTTTTTGCAAGTTAGGTTTAACAGTACGTTTAGTAGCGTTCATTGCATGTGAGCGGTTATTTCCGCTAGTTGTCTTGCGACCAGTAAAGTAACATACTTTTGCCATTTTTAGTTTCCTCCTTTGCTTTGATCTCGGAGCGTTAGTCTTCAGCTCATACTAACTTAATTTATCATAAAAGGCATTTTTTTGCAAGAGAATTTTCAAATCAGTTTGACATTTTCCTACAAACGATGTAAATTATACAATTATTGGTAAAATAGATGAGACCTCTATAATTATCTAGATAAGTTCCTTTTCATTAAGGTACGGCTATGTTAAAATATTATAGAAGAAAATAGGGCAATTATGCTCTTTAAGGAGGCTTTCATCAATGGCTGTAAAAATCAAAACACCAGCAGGCACCATTGAGATTACCAATGATGTTATCGCCACTGTAGTAGGCGGAGCTGCGACAGATATCTACGGAATCGTCGGTATGGCTAGTAAAAACCAAATCAAAGATAATTTAAATGGCATTTTGCGTAAAGAAAATTATTCTAAAGGTGTTGTCGTACGTCAAGAAGAAAATGGCGTTGCGGTCGACGTATATACAATCGTAAGTTATGGAACAAAAATTTCAGAAGTATCTCGTAATGTACAAGAAAAAGTAAAATACAACCTTGAAACACTATTAGGTGTGACTGCTAATTCAGTCAACGTATTTGTGCAAGGTGTTCGTGTGTTGCCTGACTAGGTAGCCAGCTGTTAGCAAGAGTTTAGCTGGACGTGATCGTTTCACTTTTTATTGATCTAGCTCCACGAACCAGACCTCTCAACAAATAGAGAAAATGCCGAAAAGACACAGAGCATCTTTCCTGCATTTTCCTAATTTGTTCGAGGTCTAAGCAGTTCGTTTCGCTTTTCTATGCAACAGTGAATCTCAAAGGAGGATTTTTTAGGTGAATGTAACAGAAATCAGTGCAAGTCAGTTCCAAGAGATGGTTCAGGCTGGTGCGAGTCGTTTGCATGTGAATGCAGAGTATGTCAACTCATTGAACGTTTTCCCTGTGCCAGATGGCGATACAGGAACAAATATGAACTTATCTATGACGAGTGGAGCGAAAGCGGTAGCTGATTCTCGCTCAGAAAAAGTCGGAGAATTAACAACAATTCTTTCAAAAGGATTATTGATGGGTGCTAGAGGTAATTCTGGCGTTATCTTATCGCAATTATTCCGTGGATTTTCTAAACAAATTCCAGATGTTGAAACGTTGAATGCAAAAGATTTAGCAGCAGCGTTTACTCATGGCGTTGAGACTGCCTATAAAGCAGTAATGAAACCCGTAGAAGGTACAATTTTAACTGTTTCTCGTGAAGCTGCTCGTTCAGGTGAACGTAAAGCCAAAGAAACAGATGATTGTATTGAAGTGATGGAAGCTGTAGTAAAAGGTGCAAAACGTGCTTTAGCGAAAACACCAGATCTTTTACCTGTATTAAAAGAGGTTGGTGTGGTCGATAGTGGTGGTCAGGGATTATTATTTATCTATGAAGGCTTTTTAGAAGCTTTATCAGGTGAATTTTTGGCTACTGAAGTGTATGAACCTAGTCCAGGTGAAATGGATGAGATGGTCAATGCTGAGCATCACCGTGGTGTCAGCGGACATGTAGCAACTGAAGATATCAAATTCGGTTATTGTACAGAAATCATGGTTCAAATCGGTGAAGGTCCAACTGTGGACAGTGATTTCGATTATGAAACATTTAGAAACTACCTAAACGAATTAGGGGATTCTTTACTTGTTGTAAACGACGATGAAATCATCAAAGTTCATGTTCATACAGAACATCCAGGTGAAGTAATGAACTATGGCCAAAAATTTGGTTCATTAGTGAAAATCAAAGTAGACAACATGCGTTTACAGCACGAAACATTAGTTGAACACGATGCTCAAGCAGCAGCTGTTCAAAAAGCACGTGTTCCGTATGCAGTTATTGCAATTGCAGCAGGAGAAGGTGTGCAAGAGTTGTTCCGCAGTTTAGGTGCTAGTTACATCATCAGTGGTGGTCAAACAATGAACCCAAGTACTGAGGACATCTTAAAAGCCGTTAAAGAAGTTAATGCGGATCAAGTAATCATTTTACCTAATAATAAAAATATCTTCATGGCAGCAGATCAAGCAGCAGAAGTAGCGGATATTCCAGTAGCAGTCGTACCAACTAAAACGATCTCTCAAGGGATGACAGCAATGCTTGCATTCAATGATCAACAATCGCTTGAAGAAAATAAAACAACGATGACAGAAATGATCGAAAGTGTTGTTAGTGGACAGGTAACAACAGCTGTACGCGATACAACAATCGATAATGTCGAAATCAAAAAAGATGACTATCTAGGAATGATCGACGGTAAGATCGTTGTTTCTGAACCGGATATGTTCAAAGCATCATTGGATACTCTAAAACGAATGATCGATGAAGATACAGAAATCGTCACGATTATTGTCGGCGAAGACGGCACAATGAAAGAAGCTGAAAAATTTGTAGAAGCATTGACTACTGAATTTGAAGATCTAGAAACAGAGCTCCATGAAGGTGGACAACCTGTTTATCCATACTTGTTTTCAGCTGAATAATAACTGATTTATTGAAGCCAGACACTAGTTGTTTGGCTTTTTCTATATAAAATAGAATAAATACCGATAATATTCGTATTTAACAGATGAGAGGAGGAAAATCAATGGACTTGTCAGATGACATTGGTGTGTTACCAGGAGTTGGTCCAAAACGAGCAGAAAACTTAAAAGAATTAGGGATTCAAACGATCGAAGATTTACTGTCCTACTACCCTTTTCGTTATGATGATATTCAAGAAAAAGAGTTGAATGAAATCCAAGATCAAGAAAAAGTCACTCTAAAAGGCTTAGTAGTATCCGATCCTGTTGTTAGTCGTTATGGGTATAAAAAAAGTCGAATGATGTTTCGAATGATGCAAGACCATGCTGTAATCAACGTTTCCTTCTTTAATCAGCCCTACTTAAAAGATAAAATTGTAATGTCAGAAGAAATCGCCGTCTACGGAAAATGGGATGCAAAACGTAAATCATTGAATGGAATGAAAATTTTAGCGGCCAAAAATGATGGAGAAGATTTTGCACCAATTTATCATGTGAATAAGAAAGTTCGACAAAGTAGCTTGATTCAGCTGATTCGCACAGGATTCGAAAAATATGGTGAGCTGATTTCTGAAATTCTACCAAAAGACTTGTTAGAGAAATATCGTTTGATGCCACGAAGAGAAGCAATGGTTGCGATGCACTTTCCAAGCAATCCAGAAGAAAGCCATCAGGCGAAACGGCGAGTTGTTTTTGAAGAGTTTTTCTTATTTCAATTAAAAATGCAAGGATTGAAAAGGCAAGAAAAAGCTGAAAAAAATGGCTTGATCATTCAATATGATGTGGATCGTCTAAAATCATTTACGCAAAAGTTGCCTTTTGAATTGACTGCAGCTCAAAAAAAGGTGACCAATGAAATTTGTCGAGATTTAATGAGCCCCAATCATATGCAGCGGCTACTTCAAGGAGATGTTGGGAGTGGTAAAACGGTTGTCGCGGCGATTGCACTTTATGCTACGATGACAGCTGGCTTTCAGGGGGCTTTAATGGTGCCGACTGAGATTTTAGCGCAACAGCATATGGAAAGTCTACAGCAGTTATACGATCCTTTAGAAGTTCGAACAGCCCTATTGACGGGATCAACTAAGACGAAGGAACGTCGAGAAATCCTTGCACAATTGGCTATTGGTGAAATCGATATAATTATCGGAACGCATGCGTTGATCCAAGAAGATGTCTTGTTTCACCGATTAGGATTAGTTATTACGGATGAGCAGCATCGATTTGGTGTGAATCAACGTCGAGTCTTGCGAGAAAAAGGCTTGAAACCTGATGTTTTATTCATGACGGCGACGCCAATTCCAAGAACCTTAGCGATTACAGCTTTTGGTGAGATGGATGTTTCGATTATTGATGAAATGCCTGCTGGCCGAATACCGATTGAAACTCGTTGGATTCGCCCGCCACAATTAGATACAGTTTTAGAGTGGATGGAAAAAGAATTAGCTCGTGGTCATCAAGCCTATGTGATTTGTCCGTTGATTGAAGAATCTGAAGCATTAGATGTTAAAAATGCCACAGAAATTTTTGAACATATGTCTGCTTTTTTCAATCCGACGTATCAAGTTGGTTTGCTTCATGGTAAAATGAAAAACCAGGAAAAAGAAGAGATCATGCAGGAGTTTAAAGAAAATGATCTTCAGCTCTTAGTTTCAACAACTGTAATTGAAGTAGGGGTCAATGTTCCAAATGCAACAGTCATGCTGATCATGGATGCAGATCGTTTCGGATTAGCGCAATTGCATCAACTTCGTGGACGTGTTGGACGAGGATCAGATGCGTCATATTGTATTTTAGTTGCCAACCCTAAAAATGAAATGGGTGTGGAACGGATGAAGATTATGACAGAAACAAATAATGGATTTGTTCTGAGCGAGAAAGACTTGGAGCTTCGAGGGCCAGGTGAAGTATTTGGTGCCAGACAGTCTGGCGTTCCACAATTTGCTGTGGGCGATATTGTGACAGATTTCAATATTCTTGAAGTTGCTCGTCAAGAAGCAAGTACGATTTGGAAAAAGGAACAATGGTGGGTATTGCCGGAGTATCGAGGAGTTGCGGATAAAATCAAACCCAATGATAGCGAGCAGCAGTTTTTTGATTGATCAGTTGTTGAGATGAGAAATGGGATTTTCTTTTCGCGGAATTTTTCTGTCAGAGCAAAGCGGCTCATTCCGCTTTTCGCTGATCCAGTTGCACGAACCAGACTTCTCAACAAATAGACAAAATGCTGAAAAGATAAAGAGTATCTTTCCATCATTTTCCTAATTGCCTTGACACACAACGAATAGAAAATGAGTTGATGTAGAAAGGTACCTACTTGGTTGTTCGAGGTCTAAACGGTTCGTTCCGCTTTTCGTGATCCAGCTGCACAAAGCAACTCTCAAGGAAAATAGACAATCTGACTATGAAACAAAAACCGTTTCTTAGTCAGATTCCTAATTTTCATGAGAGCTAAACGCTTTGTTCCGCTTTTCGCTGATCTAGCTGCACGAACCAGACCTCTCAACAAATAGATAAAATGCTGAAAAGATGAAGAGCATCTTTCCATCATTTTCCTAATTTGTTCGAGGTCTAAACGGTTCGTTCCGCTTTTCGATATGTTATACTACTTATTGTAATTTACCTAGGAGGGACTATGTTATGAAGATTGCAGTAGATGCAATGGGTGGCGATCATGCGCCGCAGGCTATTGTTGAAGGCGTGATGTTGGCCAAACAGGATTTTCCAGAGGTTGAGTTTTTACTATATGGAAAAGAGTCTGAAATAAAAAAATATGTGACAGATGAAACAAATATCACGATTATCCATACGGATGAAAAAATCAATAGTGACGATGAACCAGTTAAGGCGATTCGTCGTAAGAAAACAGCTTCAATGGTCTTAGCAGCACAAGCAGTAAAAAATGGAGAGGCAGATGCGATTTTCTCGGCAGGTAACACAGGTGCGTTACTAGCAGCTGGTTTGTTTATTGTTGGGCGGATCAAAAATGTTGAGCGTCCAGGTCTAATGTCTACCTTGCCAGTAATCGGTCAACCTGATGGTGGCTTTGATATGCTGGATTTAGGGGCGAATGCTGATAACAAGCCGGAACATCTTGTTCAGTATGCTGTATTAGGCTCTTTTTACGCGGAAAAGGTAAGAAATATCACAAAACCCCGTGTGGCCCTTTTAAACAACGGAGCTGAAGAAACTAAGGGAAGTGAATTGACTAAAAAAGCCTTTGAATTACTTTCGGAAGAAGAAAGTATTCATTTTATTGGTAATGTAGAGGCACGAGATTTGCTAAGTGGCGCAGCTGATGTAGTTGTGACCGATGGATTTACAGGAAATGCTGTATTGAAGTCAATAGAAGGAACTGCTCTAAATATGATGGGTCTTTTAAAATCATCGATTCTTGCAGAAGGAGTCAAAGGGAAAATGGGCGCCTTGCTTTTAAAAAATGCATTACGTGGTATGAAAGATGAAATGGATTATTCCAAACACGGCGGAGCAGTTTTATTCGGTTTGAAAGCACCAGTCATTAAAACACATGGATCAACGGGTCCAGAGGCTGTTCGGTATACAATTCGTCAAATTCATACGATGTTAAAAACAGAGGTTGTACCGCAACTTGTTAGCTATTATGAAACGAAAGAATAACTTTGTTCGCAACCTATTTGCAACCGAATTGTAATGGTTTTGCAAAAAAAGATGGACAAATCGATGATTTGTGAGTACAATGTATCATAGCGTTTAACTCAATCGTGAGAAACGCTTTTCAAAAGCAGTGGAGGTGAATACAGTTGACTCGTGAAGAAGTACTTGAAAAAGTAGCGAAGATTATCTCAAACCACTTTGATATTGAAGCTGAGAAAGTGACAGATCAATTAAACATTAAAGATGACTTGAATGCAGATTCAATTAGTGTAATGGAATTTGTTTTAGAGCTTGAAGATGAATTTGGTACAGAAATTTCTGATGAAGACGCAGAGCAAATTGAAACAGTTGGTGCCGCTGTAGATTATATTATGAATAACTTATAAGTTGAAATGAAAAAAGTGGAACAAAACAAATCCTGTTTTGTTCTACTTTTTTGCTTATTTGGGAAAATTTACATTACCAAAATGTTGCAATTTTTACAAATTTTATATACAATTGCTTAAATATGATTACAATGAGAATATGGGTTTATTAAAAACGATTACAATGAGGAAAAGAAAAATAATTATTAAAAAATGACGTTTTTTTAATAAGTTTCCCTGTTGTGATAAGTTATTTAACCGAATATGGAGGAGTGTTTAAACGTGAGTGATGGTAATCAATTGTTAGATGTCCAACATCTACATACAGGTTTTCGTATTAAAGATGAATACTATGATGCTGTTGACGATGTATCATTTGAGTTAGGAAAAAACGAAATTTTAGCGATTGTTGGTGAATCAGGTTGTGGTAAAAGTACATTAGCTACTACGATTATTGGGTTACACGACGCAAATAATACTCGTGTAACGGGAGAAATTCTTTATAAAGATTTAAATTTAACGACATTTAATGAGCAATTATATAATAAAATTCGTGGCAATGATATTGGGATGATTTTTCAAGATCCATTGTCAGCATTGAATCCTTTGATGCGTATTGAAGATCAGATCAAAGAAAGCTTGTCCTACCATACAGATATGAAAGCAGAACAAAAACAAGCGCGAGTAATTGAATTATTGACACAAGTAGGTATTCCTAATCCTGAACGTGTTGGAAAACAGTATCCTCATGAATTATCTGGAGGAATGCGCCAACGTGTCATTATTGCAATCGCTATTGCGTGTAAACCGGCAATTATTATTGCGGATGAGCCGACAACTGCATTAGACGTAACGATCCAGGCTCAAATTTTAGATTTACTCAAAGATTTACAAGAAGAAACAGGTTCGGGAATTATTTTGATTACACATGATTTAGGTGTCGTAGCTGAAATGGCCGATAAAGTAGCTGTGATGTATGCTGGGCAATTTGTTGAGGTTGCAACAGCTGAAGAATTGTTTAACAATCCAAAGCATCCATATACACGCTCATTGCTACAATCTATCCCACAAGAGAATTCAGATGATAGTCAACTGCATGTGATCGAAGGTGTCGTTCCTTCATTGAGTAAATTACCAAGAGAGGGATGCCGTTTTGCGCCAAGAATCCCTTGGATTTCAGAAGATGCTCACGAAGCAGAACCAACATTGCATGAAGTGTCAGAAGGGCACTTTGTTCGTTGCACTTGTTATCAGCATTTCCATTTTAGAGACGATCAGGAGGAAGTATAATGGCAGAAATCATTCAAATCAAAGACTTGAAAGTTCATTATCCTATCCGTAGTGGTTTCTTTAACAGAGTGACTGATCATGTGTTGGCGGTTGATGGTGTGGATTTTATTATCGAAAAGGGTAAAACGTATGGCTTAGTTGGTGAATCAGGTTCTGGAAAGTCTACCACAGGTAAAGCAATCATCGGTTTAGAAAAAGTGACTAGTGGTAGTATTTTATACCAAGATCAAGATGTAACGAAAGCTCATAATCGTAAAGCCATGAAATACAATAAAGATGTTCAAATGATTTTTCAGGATTCTATGTCTAGCTTAAACCCAAAGAAAAGAGTATTGGACATCATAGCAGAACCAATCCGTAATTTTGAGCGCTTGAGTGATCAAGAAGAAAAGAAAAAAGTTAAAGGGCTTTTAGATATCGTTGGGATGCCAGAAGATGCATTGTATAAATACCCTCATGAATTTTCAGGCGGACAACGTCAACGTTTAGGAGTAGCTAGAGCGGTTGCGACTAGTCCAAAACTGATCATTGCAGATGAGCCAGTTTCGGCCTTGGATTTATCAGTTCAAGCACAAGTATTGAACTTTATGAAAAATATCCAAGAAGAATACGGCTTGAGTTATCTATTCATTTCACATGATTTGGGCGTTGTAAAACATATGTGTGATAATATTGCGATCATGTATAAAGGGCGCTTTGTTGAAATTGGGACTCGTCAAGATATTTATACAAACCCACAGCACATTTATACGAAACGTTTACTATCAGCTATACCTAAAATAGATGTTGCACATCGTGAAGAGCACAAGGCGCAACGCCGTAAAGTAGAAAAAGAATATATCGAACATCAAAAAGAGTATTACGATCAAAACGGCCGTGTGTATGATTTACGTACAATCAGTACGACACATCAAGTAGCGTTAAAAGATGGAGGTGCAATCTAATGTGGAAGACGATTTTACGACGTGTACTCTTTATGATTCCTCAAATCTTGATTTTAAGCGTACTTATTTTCATGTTAGCTAAAATGATGCCAGGAGATCCTTTTACTGGTCTAATCAATCCAAATACCGATCCAGCAGTTATTGAAAAAATGCGTGAGTCAGCTGGGCTGAATGATCCGTGGACAACACAATATGTTCGTTGGATCGTCAATGTTTTCCATGGCGATTTTGGAGAAAGTTTTATTTTCAAATTACCAGTATCGACATTGATTGGAAGCCGTGCAGTAAATACGATTCTCTTATCTTTAGTAACCGTCGTGATCATGTATGCGATCGCGTTACCATTAGGCGTTTTATCGGGCCGCTACCAAAATTCTATTTTGGATAAATTTGTCGTGGTCTATAACTTTTTCAGTTTTGCAGTACCACCGTTTATTTTTGCACTCGTTATGCTATTCATTTTTGGTTACCGTTTAGATTGGTTCCCTACAACGGGGTCGATTTCCAGTGGTGTCGAGCCAGGGACAGGTGCTTATATTTGGGATCGATTCTATCATTTAATCTTACCAGCACTCTCTCAAGCACTTCTTGGAACAGCGATCACGATTCAATATTTACGAAATGAGGTCATTGATTCTCAGTCATTGGATTATGTTCGGACTGCTCGCTCAAAAGGGGTACCAACCAATAAAGTTTATACGCGACATATTTTCAGAAATGCTTCTTTACCAATTGTTTCTCAATTAAGCTACGAAATCACAGCGTTGATCAGTGGCTCAGTCGTTATTGAAAAAATCTTTGGTTACCCAGGTATTGGGAAATTATTTATCGACTCGATCGGACAACGTGATTATGCAGTAATCACAGCCTTAGTATTGATTTTAGGAGTTGCAACACTTGTCGGAAATCTGATTTCAGATATTGTGATGAGTCTTGTAGATCCAAGGATTCGGGTTCAATAGAAAATCAATTTTAAGGAGAGGAAGAGACGAGATGGATAAAAATAAAGAAAATGCAGCAGTTGCTGTGCCAGAAACGATCCCTCCAATGGGATTTAGAATGATCGCAAGAGAATTCAAAAAAGATAAATTAGCGATTTTCTCACTAGTGTTGTTAGTAGCCATTTTATTGGTTGTTTTTATCGGTGCTCTTGTGACTGATCAAGACAAAGTAATGACAGTTAGTATTTTAGATAAATATGCTGAACCTGGTGGGAACTTTATACTAGGTGCTGATGAAGGTGGACGTGATGTATTGGGGCAACTGATTATTGGTGCCCGTAATTCTGTTGTGATTGGGTTTGCAATCACTATTCTGACTTCGATCATCGGTGTAGGTATTGGTATTGTTTCAGGTTATTATGGTGGAATGTTTGATAATGCAGTGATGCGTGTGGTTGACTTTATCATGATCTTACCGATTATGATGATCATCATTGTGTTTGTTACGATCATTCCTAATTATAATGTTTGGTCTTTTGTGGGAATCATGAGTGCCTTTTACTGGGTCGCAAAAGCGCGGCTATTTAGAAGTAAAACGCTATCTGAAGTTCGCAGAGATTATGTCAGTGCTTCAAAAACGTTAGGAACAAGTGATTTTAAAATCATGTTTCGTGAAATCATGCCGAATCTAAGTTCATTGATCATCACCAACTTAACAATCAACTTTGCGGCAAATATTGGGATCGAAACAACACTGACGTTCTTAGGTTTTGGTTTGCCGACAAATGTACCGAGTCTTGGAACATTGATCGGATATGCCAGCAATGGCGATGTTTTAGCAAATAAAACATGGATCTGGGTACCTGCATCAGTACTGATTTTAGTAATGATGTTATGTATAAATTATATTGGCCAAGCGTTTAAACGTTCAGCAGATGCTAGACAACGTTTAGGTTAAGAAGAGGAGGAAGTAGTGTGAAAAGCAAAAAACTTTTGGGTTTAATTACATTGACAGCAGTGGTAGCTGTAACATTGGCTGCATGTGGTGGAGGTAAGAAATCAGATTCAGGCAACAAGAATGTAGAAACTGAGGATATCAGCAAATTTGCAATGAAGGTTAAAAATGACAAAGAAGCAATCAAAGGCGGGACTTTGGAAGTTGCAGTTGCGTCAGATACTCAGTTTAAAGGATTGTTCTCTAAGATATATTATCAAGATGCTTATGACTATCATTATATGAGACCGTCTGATGAAGGACTGTTCGGTTATGATGAAGATTTCGTTATTACAGATGATGGTGCTGCTAAGCTAGATTTAGATGTTGATAATAAAAAAGCAACAATTACACTTAAAGAAAATATTAAATGGTCAGATGGTGAACCTGTAACTGCTGATGATTTGATTTATCCATATGAAGTAATCGGAAATAAAGATTATACAGGAATTCGCTATGATGACAACTTTACTAATATTGTCGGAATGGAAGAATACCATGATGGAAAAGCTGATACTATTTCTGGTATCAAAAAAGTGGATGACCAATCAATCGAAGTAACATATAAAGAAATGAATCCAGGTATGTTGCAATTAGACGGTGGCGTTTATACAAGCGCAATGCCGAAACATATCTTTAAAGATATTCCGATCAAAGATCAAGAAAAAAGTGATGCAGTCCGCAAAAATCCTGTAACATACGGTCCTTACTACATGAGTAAAATCGTAACAGGTGAATCAGTGGAATATTTACCAAATGAACATTACTACAAAGGAAAACCTAAATTAGATAAAATTGTATTTACTAACGTGCCTACTGCTTCAATCGTTGAAGCGGTGAAAGCGAAAAAATATGACATGGTTTACTCAATGCCGACAGATAACTTCCCAACATATAAAGATTCAGAAGGCTATCAAATGTTAGGTCGTGAAGAGTTAGCATACACTTATGTTGGATTCAAACTAGGTACTTTTGATAAAGAAAAAGGCGAAGTGATCATGAATCCAGATGCAAAAATGGCTGATGTGAAATTACGTCAAGCAATGGGTTATGCGATGGATAATGATGCAATCGGACAAAAATTCTATAATGGGTTGCGTACTGGTGCGACAACATTAATTCCACCAATCTTCAAAACATTACACAATACAGATGTCAAAGGCTACCAATATGATCTAGATAAAGCGAAGAAAATTCTAGATGATGCTGGCTATAAAGATACAGATGGCGATGGACTTAGAGAAAATCCTAAGGGCGAAAAATTAACGATCAACTTTGCTTCAATGGCAGGTGGCGAAACAGCTCAACCTTTAGCTGATTACTATCTACAACAATGGAAAGAAATTGGATTAGATGTGAAATTAGCTACTGGTCGTTTGATTGATTTCCAAGCATTCTATGATAAAATCAAAAATGATGATCCAGAAATCGACGTATTCCAAGCTGCTTGGGGTGTAAACAGTGCGCCATCACCAGCAGGATTATACAGCCGTAACGCAGCATTCAACTACTCTCGTTTTGCTTCAGAAGAAAATGATAAATTGTTAAAAGCAATTGATTCAAAAGCTTCATTTGACGATACAAAACGTAAAGAAGCATATGATGCATGGCAAGAGTATATGTTTGAACAAGCACCAGTTATTCCAACATTATACCGTAATGAAATCATGCCAGTTAATGACCGCGTGAAATCATTTACTTGGAATTATGAAGAAACAAAAGACTTTTATGACATTGAATTAACATCAGAAAAACGTTAATTTATTGAGAAAAAAGACACTTCCAGTATTTCTTGGAGGTGTCTTTTTTCTTTGAGAGGTTGAACTAAATGTATTAATATGAGAAAATGATTATAAAAGTTGGTACGAATAAAAGAATATACTAACTTTTATTAAATCTGGAGGAAATTACTTATGAATATTTAAAATACTTCACTTGGTCAAGAACGAAAAAAATGAAGAACGAAATTTTCGTTTCTTCTAAGTGAAGGTGAGAAAAATGAATAAAAATAAAGCGTTCAATAAACTTATTATAGGTCAGATGATTGCCAATATTGGAGACACTATTTATACGATTGCGATCGTTAGCTCGGTATTTACATTAACGAACTCTGCATTAGCGGCTTCTATTGTACCGGTTATTATCACAGGAAGTATGGTTTTATCAGGACTGTTAACACCATTGATTGTTGTAAGAGTATCACTGTCAAAAATTTTACAGATAAGCCAGTTGTGTAAGACATTGATTTTAGCGGGATTAGCGGTTTATTTGCAAGTGGCTATCGAGCATCTTGACTTAACTATTTTGTATGTATTTATCGTAGGGATTGCTTTTTTAGACGGATGTGCTGAACCAGTTAGCACAGCTTTAATTCCTTATTATGTGGCGGAGTATTACTTGATTCGTGCAAATAGTATATTTAGTACGATGCTGCAAGTTGTTAGTATAGGTAGTTGGGCGATTGGTTCATCATTGTTGATTATTTTTTCTGTGACGAATCTTGTGTGGTTGGATGTAGGGTTATTTTTGCTGTCAGCTATTATTTTATGGCTGTTGCCACAAGTTGCTAAAGGCGCGGAATCAGAGAGAAATGAATGGGAAAATTTTATTATGGGTTGGCAAGGGATTCGCAAGTGTTCTCTGGTTCGGGTTGTTGTCGGAATGGATATTCTTGAAACCATTGCCAATACAGCTTGGGTTTCAGCGATTGTTTTGGTTTATGTGAAAGAAGTGTTACATGTCTCTGAAAGTTGGTGGGGGTACATAAATGCCACTTACTTTGCTGGTGCGATGGTTGGAAGTGTGATTGTAATGCGGAATTCAGATTGGATCAACCAGCATAAATCGAAAGCTGTGATTATGGGTTCATTGTTCGGCGGAGTTGTAACCTTTTTAGTTGCACCAGGGTGGAATCCTGTTTTTATTTTGATTTGTTCTGTCTTTGTGGGAATCTTTTCTCAAATCAAAAATATTCCTCAAGCAACCGCTATACAACAAACGATTCCAAAAGACATGCTTGCTCCGATCTATGCTGCAATGAATGTACTTTATACAGGTACATTTGCATTGTCTTCGGTATCGATGGGATTGATTTCAGAGTCCTTTGGTGTGCAAACAGTATTTGGGGTATCGGGAACATTGTTGTTTATAGTAGCAATGATAGCGAAGAAAAAAAGGACATTATTCGATGAGTAATTTCTAAATTAAAAGGATTAAATAAGATAAACAATGAAGAAGATATTTTTGATTTCAGGTGGCTGGGGGTGTAACTCATATAGTTATGTCCAGTCACTTTGGTTTATTTCTGTTGAGGTTTACCAGATCAAGTCAGTAATTGGCATGATATCCATTAGACGTAATACTCAACGCTTTTATCAAAGTATGGGAAAAAACTTACAGACAGTACTCAGTTAGAATGTGTATATTTTAAGAAGCTTGGCTAATATTTAACAAGTGACAAAGGGAAAACTTTTTTTGTCACTTGTACACTAGACAGAATTTTTGAATCGTGATAACCTTCTTGTTAAGCGCTTCCAAAAAAGTGCGGTCCAAATCAAACGATAAACAAGAGCAAGGGGAGAAATCAAATGGAACAAACACTAGTCATTATCAAGCCTGATGGCGTTTCACGTAAATTGGTTGGAGAAATCCTTCAGCGATTTGAGAAAAAACAACTGAAGCTTAGTCAATTAAAAGTTGCTAAGATGTCTCGTGAATTAGCAGAAGAACATTATGCACATGTTAAAAAATTTGATTTCTTTGAAGATATGATGACCTACATGACTTCATCAGAAGTGGTTTATCTTGTTTTAGAAGGAACAAGCGTCATCAAAACAGTCCGAAAAATGATTGGGGCAACTAACTGCTTAGAAGCAGAACCCGGCACGATTCGAGGTGATTATGGCGCTAATAGTTATGAAAATATTATCCATGCGTCAGATTCACCAGAAGCAGCAGCGGTTGAAATTAAACGATTTTTTACTGAATAAAATTAAATCAAAAGCGTATCAAGATTTTCTCTGATCTTGAACGCTTTTTGTCTTTTCAAACTGAAAGAATGCGAGAAATTTTACAGTTTATGATAAAAATACCCTAAAATCATTAGGAAACTCTTCAAATACGATGAATTCAGCTGTCATTTTAGGGCAATTACCCCCTAACCATTTAAAAATCACGCAAAAAAAAGTATAATAGAGAAGGTTGTAAATAAACTTAAAGGAATGTAGCAAATGGACAATCAGTTAACTACCGAATTGAAAGAACGTTACGGCATTGTTTTCCATGATGTCAACCTATTAGAACAGGCTTTTACCCATTCATCCTATGTGAATGAGCATCGATACTTAAAGCTATCTGACAATGAACGATTAGAATTTTTAGGAGATGCCGTTTTAGAATTATTGGTTTCGCAATATTTGTATAAACAATTTCCAGAGTTGCCAGAAGGTAAACTAACGAAAATGCGTGCAGCAATCGTTCGTGAAGATAGTTTATCCAAATTTGCGAAAGAATGTCATTTCGATCAATATATTCTTCTTGGCAAAGGTGAAGAAAATTCAGGTGGACGCACACGTCCAGCATTACTTTGTGATTTATTTGAAGCATTTTTAGGTGCTTTGTTCTTAGATCAAAAAGTCGATGCAGTCAAGAAATTCATTGCAGAAGTCATTTTTCCGAAAATCGATGCCGGTGCTTTTTCACATGAGATGGATCATAAAACCCATTTACAAGAAGTATTACAACGACAAGGGGACGTCAACATCGACTACCGTTTAGTCAATGAAGAAGGCCCAGCTCATGACCGGATCTTTTTTGTTGAAGTGTATGTCAACGAAAAAATGATCGGTACAGGTCAGGGCAAATCGAAGAAATTAGCAGAACAGGACGCCGCTGAACGAGCGCTGAAACAAAATCCTGAGTAAGCTTGGAAGGAGCCGTTTTATTCGTGTATTTAAAACGAATTGAGATCGCAGGATTTAAATCCTTTGCGGATCGAACTGTTATAGAGTTTGAAAATGGTGTAACGGCCGTCGTTGGACCAAATGGCAGCGGGAAAAGTAATATCACCGAAGCGATTCGCTGGGTTTTAGGTGAACAATCTGCTAAAAGTCTACGCGGCGGCAAAATGCCAGATATTATTTTCGCAGGCTCAGAAGGCCGTAAAGCATTGAATATTGCCGAAGTAACGGTTGTATTAGATAATAGCGATCATTTTTTACCGTTAGATTTTACTGAAATCAGTGTGACACGGCGATATCGTCGATCGGGTGAAAGTGACTTTTATATCAATAAACAAGCTTGCCGATTGAAAGATATTCATGATTTATTTATGGATTCTGGACTGGGAAAAGAATCATTCTCAATCATTTCTCAAGGGAAAGTTGAAGCAATTTTTAATAGTAAACCAGAAGATCGCCGGGGAATTTTTGAAGAAGCGGCCGGTGTCTTGAAATACAAGCAACGCAAGAAAAAAGCAGAACAAAAATTGTTTGAAACAGAAGACAATTTAAGCCGTGTGCAAGATATCATCTATGAATTAGAAGATCAATTGACTCCTCTAGCTGCGCAGAGTGAAGCAGCAAAGGAGTTTTTGAAACTTAAAGAGAGTTTGACTGAAATCGATGTTAGTTTAACCGTGACCGAAATTGAAGCAGCTAAAGAAGTTTGGGAAGTCAAAACGGCGGAGCTTGCAGCAATCGAAGAAAAACTACAGATAGCAAGCAAAAAAATCCGTGATTCAGAAGATGAATTATTCCAATTACGTAGCAAACGCAATAAATTGGATGAAAAAGTCGAAACGGAGCAACAACAACTTCTCCAAATCACAGAAGCCTTGAAACAAACTGAAGGACAAAAAGATGTCTTAGTTGAACGCTCAAAACATACGATGCAAACAACTAGTGAATACCAACAGTCTCTCGAAGAAAATGCGGAGAAAATCACTCGCTATCGTGAAGAAGTCCAAGAACTACAGGCAAAAGTGGCTGAGAAAAGAGCACAACGTGAATCATTAGTTGAAGAAATCAAAGCATCTGAATTAGAAGTTGAAAAATATAGCAAGTCTTCAAAAGAATTATTAGAAGAATTACGTAGTCAATACGTTGAAGTGATGCAAGAACAAGCGAATACAACCAATGATTTAAAATACCTAGAACGTCAGTATCAACAAGAAACAGCCAAAAATCAACAATCAATTGAAAAGCATGAAGCATTAGAGAAACAAATGCAAGATGCACTGACTGAAAAAGAGCGACTAGAAGAAACTGTTTCTACGTCGGAACAATCGTTGATCGATCAAAGAGAACAATATACTCAATTGAAGCATCAACTAGATCAAAAACAAGGTCAATTAGCTGTAAAACAAAAGCAAATGTATCAAGCGATGAACCAAGTTCAACAAGCGAAAGCACGTCAAAAAAGTTTACAAGAGATCCAAGAGAATTATTCAGGATTTTATCAAGGTGTTCGAGCCGTGTTGAAGCATAAAGACCAGTTAACAGGAATCGTTGGCGCAGTTGCGGAATTAATCGACGTGCCCAAGGAATATACGTTAGCAATTGAAACAGCTTTAGGTGGCGCAGCGCAGCATGTCGTTGTAGAGACAGAAAAAGATGGCCGTGCTGGCATTACGTTTTTAAAACAACAACACAGCGGTCGAGCGACCTTTCTGCCATTAACTACGATCAAACCGAGAAATGTTTCAGGAGCTGTACGTGATCGGGTCAATACTATTCCTGGATTTCTTGGAATTGCTAGTGAAGTAGTCCACTTTTCTACTGAAGTCAGTAATGTAATTCAAAATCTTCTAGGGGTGACGCTACTAGCTGAAACACTTGAAAGTGCCAATCAGTTAGCAAAAGCGGTCAATTATCAGTATCGTGTAGTTTCACTAGATGGTGATGTCATGAACTCAGGTGGGTCAATGACAGGTGGGGCCAACAAGCGAGGAAATCAGGGGAGTTTATTCTCCCAAACACAAGAACTTCAAACGTTGACTGAGCAGATGGAACGAGTCGAGAAACAATTAACACTCAATGAAAAAGAAGTTCAGCAGCTAACAGATGAAGTGAAAGAACTCAATGAAAAACTTGAGCAATTGCGTTCAACGGGTGAAACAAGTCGTTTAAAACAACAAGAATTGCAAAATAAATTAACAAACCAAGAAGAAACCATCACTCGTTTAACAAAAGAGCAACGTTTATTTGAATTTGAGGCCCGTGAACTGCATCAATTTTTAACAGAATATCAAACGAGAAAACAAGAATTGACAGAGCAACAGCAAGAACTGAATGAAACCAAAGACCGCTTAGATCAAGAAATGAAGCAAGTAGACCAAGAAGCGAGTCAAATGGAAACATTACGAGCTGAAGCATTTGAACGATTTAATCAAGTGCAAGCGGATCAAGCAGTTGTAACAGAACAATTAGCTCATTTAACCGAGCAAGTAGCAGAGAAGCAAACACAGCTTGATGAATTTTTAGCAAGAGAAACTGCCTTACGTCAACAATTACAACAATTGAATGATCATTCGACAGATCATCAGGTGACGGAAGAAAGTTTAGCTGTTCAACTAGAGCAACTTGCCGAGAAAAAAGAGCAACTGCAGACAAGTATTCAAGAGGCTAAAAATACTCGCCAGCAACTACAAGGACAAGTCGATCAAATCGATACTGGTTTGGCCGAAGAAAATAAACAACAGCAACATTTATTGACGGAACAAACGAAAATCGAAGTTGAGAAAAATCGTTCAGAAATCAAATTGGATAATTCTTTACAATACTTGCAAGAAGAATATAGTTTAACCTTTGAGCGTGCGAATGAAGATTACGAGTTGACGATCGATAAAGAGCAAGCAAAAATCGAAGTAAAACGCTTGAAACGTGACATTGAACGCTTGGGTCCAGTCAATCTCAATGCAATCGAACAATATGAACAAGTCAATGAACGTCATGAGTTTTTAGTATCTCAGCGTGATGACCTATTAGATGCTAAAGAGCAGCTGTTTGAAACAATGGGTGAAATGGATGAAGAAGTCAAAGCCCGCTTCAGTGAAGTTTTTGAAGCGATTCGTGCACAATTTAAAGTCGTATTCCCTAATATGTTTGGTGGCGGTCGAGCGGAGCTGATTTTAACCAATCCAGAAGATCTACTAAATACTGGGGTGGAAATCGAAGCGCAACCTCCAGGCAAAAAATTACAAAACCTAAGCTTGCTTTCTGGTGGAGAACGAGCATTAACAGCAATTGCATTATTATTCTCGATCATTCGTGTTAGACCTGTTCCTTTTTGTGTCTTGGATGAAGTTGAAGCAGCATTAGATGATGCGAACGTTTCTCGTTTTGGGCATTATTTGAGTGAATTTGAAGATGATACGCAGTTTATTGTAGTAACACACCGTAAAGGAACGATGGAAGCGGCAGACGTATTGTATGGCGTTACGATGCAAGAGTCAGGTGTTTCAAAAATCGTTTCGGTTCGTTTGGAAGAAGTAAAAGAGGGCGGCGCCATTGTCGCTGAAGCATAGATTTATCTGATGGGAGGCAAGACAAGTTGATTAAATTAGTCGCTATCGATTTAGATGGCACATTATTAGATAGTAAAAAAGAAATCTCTGAAAGAAATAAAGCAGCTTTGGCACAAGCAAAAGCTGCCGGAGTGAAAATCGTTATTTGTACAGGGCGGCCGTTGGCAGCAATTGGTATCTATTTAAAAGCCTTAAACTTACAAGATAACGGTGATTACAGCATCACCTTCAATGGTGGTTTAGTTCAAAAAAATGATACAGGTGAAATTATTGAAAAATCATCTATGTCCTTAGAAAATGTCCATGACTTATTTGAGTTGGCCACATCATTGAATGTGCCTTTGGATATTTTATCTGACGGACTCGTGTTACAATTACCAACAACACAGGAGTATAAATCCTTATACAGCCAATTAAACAAACTACTGACATTTGAGCCTTACGAAATAGCTCAATTGACTATTGATAGAATTTACAATAAGGCAGTTGTTGCAGTGGATGAGACGTATTTAGATGAACAAATCAAACAAATACCAGCTTCATTTTATGAACGCTATGAAATCATCAAAACAAGAAGCAATCTTTTAGAATTTATGCCTAAAGGAATTACGAAAGCGTATGGGATTTCATTATTAGCTAGAGACTTAGACATCAAACAAGAAGAAATCATGACGATCGGTGATGAAGAAAATGATTTACCAATGATTGAATATGCAGGACTTGGTGTAGCGATGGACAATGCAGTTGCTAAAGTTAAGGAAATGGCTGATGTGATCACAGACACAAACGACAATGACGGCGTAGCACAAGCTATTGAAAAATTTGTCTTAGAACCATTGAGAGGAGGGAATTAAATGGGATTTTTCGATAAAATAAAAAAGGCCTTTATGAACGAAAAAGAAACACCGCCTGCTGAAATAAAAACAGACGAAGAGCTGATAGAAACCGTTCCAGAAGAAGATGCAGTAGCAAATCAAGTGGATCAAGAAACGCTGAAACAAGAACAGTCAGCTTCTCTTGAAACAGCCGAAGAGGCAGCCGCTGAAACTGAACTAGAGCCTTTGATCCCTAACGATCCTGTTAGTCAAACAGAAGAACTTGTAGAACCAGAACCAGAAATCATTGAAGAACCTGAAGAGGAACTTGTTGTACAAGAAAAATATGAAAAAGGCTTGGAAAAAACACGTAAAACATTTGGTGAGCGTTTGAATGAGTTATTTGCTAATTTCCGTTCAGTCGATGAAGATTTCTTTGAAGAATTAGAAGAAACCTTGATTGGTGCCGATGTTGGTTTTGATACAGCGATAAAAATCACTGAGTCACTCCGTCAAGAAGTGAAGTTACGCAACGTGAAAAAGCCAGCTGCAGTTCAAAATACAATCATTGAAAAAATGGTTGATTTGTACGAAGCAGAAGGTATTGAAGAAAACAATGCGTTGAATATTCAAGAAAATGGCCTAACAGTCATGCTGTTTGTAGGAGTCAATGGTGTTGGGAAAACGACCAGTATCGGAAAACTAGCACATGAATTCAAGCAGGACGGCAAAAAAGTTTTAATGGCAGCAGCGGATACCTTTAGAGCAGGCGCTATCGATCAATTAGTTGTCTGGGGAGAGCGTGCTGGTGTAGAAGTTGTTCGTGGCAAGGCTGGCGGAGATCCAGCTGCGGTTGTATTTGATGCAGTGGAACGTGCTAAAGCTGAACAGGCGGATATCTTAATGGTAGATACGGCTGGACGGTTGCAAAATAAAGTCAATTTGATGAACGAATTGGAAAAAATCAAACGTATCATTCAACGTGAATTACCAGACGCGCCACATGAAGTTCTGCTTGTAGTAGATGCAACAACGGGACAAAATGCGATGTCTCAAGCAAAACAATTTAAAGAAACAACAGATGTCACTGGTTTAGTCTTAACAAAACTAGATGGGACAGCAAAAGGTGGGATCGTCTTAGCAATCCGCAATGAGCTGCATCTTCCCGTGAAATTAGTTGGACTTGGAGAAGGAATCGATGACTTAGAGCCGTTTGATGCAAATGATTTTGCTATCGGATTGTTTAAAGGATTATTGAAAGTAGAAGATTAAAAATAGAAAAAGCCAATTGACTTACTATTCAGCATAGTAAGTCAATTGGCTTTTTTCTTAGAATATAGTTGGAACCATCCCGCCATCCATACGAATGGCGGCTCCACTAAAAGCAGATGCATAGGGACTGCTAATAAACGCGGCCAAACGTCCGATTTCTTTTGGATCGATCAATCGTTGAATTTGTGATAAAGGGCGGTTATTCACCATAAATAGGTTTTCTTTATCCGCTAATGACAGTGCGGGATCAGGGTACATTTCCTCGAGCATATCACGCACGCCTTCGGTCATTGTGGAGCCTGGTAGAATCGTATTGACCGTTACATGTGTCCCTTTGGTCAGCTTGGATAAGCTTTTGGCTAACGAAAGTTGCATCGTTTTTGTCATACTGTATTGTGGCATTTCGCCTGAAGGCATGATCGCTTCCTCACTAGCAATAAAGAGAACTCTGCCGAAGTTTTCTTTTAACATGTTTGGTAAATAGAATTTGACTAGTGAGTTAGCGGCAAGCACATTTGTACGGAAAAAAGTTTCCCAAGTCTCATCGTCGATATCTTCGTAAGCCATAGGTTGAAAAATTCCCATGTTATTGATCAGAATATCCACATGAGGAAACTGCTCAAATAAACGGTGACGATCATTAACAGAAACTAAATCCCCAACGGCCGCTTGAGGCGACGTTTCGGGAAACCGTTCTTTTAATTCGGTAACGAAGGTTGTGACCTCGTGTTCATTGCGGCCGTTGATCAAGACATGTGCGCCTTCTTTTGCTAGCTCAATTGCGATTGCTTTGCCAATTCCTTTTGTTGAGCCAGTCACTAGTGCCACTTTTCCTTTGATATTCATTTCCATTCGAATAGCTCCTTACACTAGTTTAGTCAAAGAAGAATTTATCTGGATGTGGACCAACACGGGTTCCATCATCTAGTTTGTCAATCATGCGCAACTCTTCTTCTGATAATTCAAAATCAAATATGGCAGCATTACTTTTAATTCGAGAGTCCTTAACGGATTTTGGAATCACAACAATCTCATTTTGGACATGCCATCTTAAAATAATTTGTGCTGCAGATTTTTGATGTTTTTTGGCAATTGCCAAAATGGTTTCGTCTTTTAACAATTGACCTTGCATAAGTGGAGACCATGCTTCAGTCAAAATTCCTTTTTCTTTTCCGAAAGCTCGAATTTCTTTTTGTGCCATTCTTGGATGAAGCTCCACCTGATTGATCACAGGTGTAATTCGTGCTGTTTCAAGCAATGTTTGTAGATGGTGGATTTCAAAGTTGCTAACACCGATGGCCTTGATTTTTCCACTAAAGTACAAATCTTCCATAGCAGACCAAGAGGTTAAGAACGCATTATTTCCAGGCCAGTGGATCAAGTAAAGATCTAAATAATCCAAGCCTAATTTGGTCAAACTGTCGTGATAAGCCTCGATGGTTTGATCGTAACTTAAATGATGGTTCCATACTTTACTTGTGATAAAAAGATCTTCTCGAGATTTGCCAGTAGAAGCTAAACCACGACGTATCCCTTCGGCAACACCTGCTTCATTTTCGTAAATTTGTGCAGTATCAATACTGGTGTAACCAGCCTCAATCGCTTTTTGGACAGATAATATCGTATCGTCATTGCTTACTTGAAATACACCAAGACCAAAACCTGGCATATTTACCTCATTGTTTAATGAAACTGTATCTGTTAAAGAATTGATCAATAGTCCTCTTCCTTTCGTCGTTAAAGTAAACTTATCGTAACAGCAACGAATGAAAAAGAATAGTACGTACTTTAAAGTTCTATACAAACAAAAAAGTAATTAATTGATTTATAGGGATTTTTTTGATTAAATATATGCTAGAAGGAAGTGTTGGAAATGGAATCTGTACAAGCGTCAGTGGCAAGAACCTATAATATAGGTGTGGAAGTTACGATGGATGTTATTGGTGGCAAATGGAAACCAATCATTCTTTGTAATCTAAGGCATCAAGTTATGCGCACGAGTGAATTACGTAGAGCAATACCGAATATCTCTCAAAAAATGTTGACACAACAGCTACGTGAATTGGAACAAGCTAATATCGTTAACAGAAAGTCTTATAATCAAATTCCGCCAAAAGTTGAATATAGCTTGAGTGATTATGGTGAGTCATTAGGCGAAATTCTCGATTTACTTTGTTCATGGGGCGAACAACATGCAGAACATTTAATTAGTAATGGTGAAGCAATCACGTTGAATTGTGACAATCAAGATAATGCATAAATAAAATGAAATGAGGTTGCTTTTGCTCCCACCGTTTATTCGTATACCAGGTGTTTGAGATATGACTCGCAGAGTTATGTCCCAGACCTATTAAATCAATCAGAATAAGGTGTGTCAGCTAATGAAAAACCCCTGAAGAATGCGTCTCTTCAGAGGTTTTTCATTAGCTGATGCTTTTTATCATAGATTATTCGATTCAATCCCATAATCTTCTGCGATTTTTTTCAAACTGAATCCTCGACCAAAAACTTCACTTGCGTTCATTGAAACAATAAAAGCTTCTTCATCGATTGCCATGACGTTCTCTTTGATCTTAGCAAAGTCTTTTTCGCTGATTACGGTCATCATGAGCATACTTGGATTTTTTTGATAGCCACCTTCGATCGGGATCATAGTCAATCCTTTGTCCATATCCACTAAGATTTTCTCTTTGATTTCCGCATATTTTGGTGAAATAATCAGAACATTCTTAGAACGAACAAAACCGACTTGTACCATATCTACCACTCGTCCAATAAGGTATAAACAAATCAGAGAGAATAGGACGGTGTCAGTATTGAAAACAAATAGAGCGGATAAAATCACGATGCCATCCACAAACAAAATCGATACACCTAATGAAATTTTAAAATATTTATTGACGATTTGAGAAATAATTGCTGTTCCACCAGTTGAAGCATTCCCTCTAAATTCAAGACCTAATCCGATACCTGTCAAAAGACCACCGAATATCGTTGCAAGAAAGATATTATGGGTCAGTACAGGTAAATGAGTAGTGATCCCCACAAAGAAAGGATAAATCAAACTACCATAAATTGTTTTGATCCCAACTTCTTTTCCTAAAAGTAAGAAACAAAGAAGCAATAAGGGTAAGTTGATAGCGTATAAAACCAAGGCTGGGTTGATACCAAACAAATAATTGATGACAACGCTGATCCCATTGGCACCGCCTGCTACGATTTTATTTGGCAGTAAAATCGAGTTGATCGATACTGCTAAAACAAAAGAACCAATCGTTACGTATAACGTATCTTGGATTTGTCTTTTTGAAAATTTCATTTAATGTGTTCCTCCATTTTCATAAAATATCAGGGCATCTATGTTGAATAGGAAATAAGAGCAGAAGAAAAATAGTTCAATAAATATCCCCTAGTTATACTATCATGAATGACTAGGGAATATCATGAGATAATTTTAATTTTTTAATCAACGAGTATGGTAAAATTGGAAGGCATAGAAAAACAATTGCTATTTAATCAAAAAAAGGTCAAAAAACGTTGATCCCATAAATTCTCATGGTGCTGTATAATTGTTTTTGCGTCTAATAAGTCATTAGTCAAAGTAGTGCTTAGCCCTCGTTTCATAAAACAAGTATAGCCTAAGCCATGAGCCATGCGGATTGTTGTATCAACACAATATTCCGTTTGGGCACCACAAAATTCAAGTTCGGTTACTGAAAGTTTCTCTAAAAGATCTTTTAGATTGGTTTTGAAAAAGGAGTTAGCGTGAGTTTTTCCAATATAGAAGTCCTCTTTATGGGCATCCAATTGATCAAATAATTGCCAAGCATGACTTCCGACAACGAGTTCGTTATCTTCATGTTGGATAAATAGAATCGGCTGCTGTTTGTTTCGGTAATCTGCAATTCGCTGATTTACGCCAGTTAAAACAGTTGTGAGCTGAAATAAACGCGTGTCAGAATGTTCAAGACCATTTTGAAGATCAATAACAATCAATGCTTTATTATTCATTGGATATTCTCCTTTTGTTCCGCATGTTTTTCTTTTTAGTATACAATGAACTTTAACAGCTTGAAAGGATATAGTGTAATGGAAACAGGATACAAAGACAGAATTTAGTCTTAATTAATAGATTTTCTTTCATTTTTAACAAAATTTAAGCTAAAATATTCTTTTTGCTTCTCTTTTTCTATATAATGATGAGTAATGGAATAATAACGGGGAAGAAAGGCGACAGTATGAAATTTAAAGAGTTGTTACAGAAAAAAAATGCGCGCCCATATGTCATGGCTGCACGTTTTGGATTAGAAAAAGAAAGTCAACGTACGACATTTGACGGTCAGTTAGCAATGACTGATCATCCAGAAATTTTAGGGAATAGAACGTATCATCCCTACATTCAAACTGATTTTAGTGAAACACAAATGGAATTGATTACGCCAGTGGCAAATTCTATTCATGAAATGATGCGTTATCTTGCTGCAATTCATGATGTGGCAATCCGTTCGATGAATAAGCATGAAATGCTTTGGCCGCTAAGCATGCCGCCAAAATTACCACTAAAAGATGAAGATATCAAAATTGCCAAGCTTGAGCAGTTTGAAGGGATTCTTTATCGCCGCTATTTAGCAAGAGAATATGGCAAACGCAAGCAAATGGTTAGCGGGATTCATTTTAATTTTGAATATGATATCGAATTGGTTCAGCAGCTTTTTGCAGAGCAAACAGAATACGCTACGATCGAAGAATTTAAAAATATTTTATATATGAAAGTCTCACGAAATTATTTACGCTATCGTTGGCTGATTACGTATCTATTTGGTGCGTCTCCTGTTAGCGAATCAGGTTATTTCACTGAGCAGGAAGAACGTCCTAAAGAACCAGTTAGAAGTCTACGTAATAGTTCATTTGGCTATAAAAATAATGAAAATGTCAAAGTATCGTATGAATCTTTGCAACAATATATCAACGATATCCACCGAATGGTTGAAAACGGCATATTATCAGAAGAAAAAGAATTTTATTCAGCAGTGAGACTACGTGGTGGCAAACAGATGGCTGATCTACCTAAGACAGGCGTTCGCTATATTGAGCTAAGAAATTTGGATTTAAATCCATTTGCCCCATTAGGTGTTGAGGAAGAATCGCTTGAATTTATTCATTTGTTTATGTTGTATTTATTGTGGACAGATGAAAAAGAAGCGCCGAATGACTGGGTAGCAACTGGTGATTTCTTGAATGAGCAAGTTGCGCTAGGTCATCCATTTGCCCAAGTGAAATTAGTCGCAGAAGGTGACCGGATTTTTGCTGAAATGGACGAAATGATTGAGGCTTTAGGTTTATTTAGAGCGAAGAAATCCTTAGAAATCCATCGAGCACAATTAAGAACACCAGATTTAACGATTGCTGGGAAAATGTGGACAATTATTGAAAGTAACTCTAATCAAGAATTAGGAATCATTTTTGGGAAAGAATACCATGGGATGGCTTTTGAGCGCCCTTATCAACTAGCAGGGTTTAGAAATATGGAGTTATCGACCCAATTACTATTATTTGATGCGATTCAAAAAGGTATTGAAGTCGAGTTATTAGACGAAGCAGAACAATTCTTGAAACTGAAACACCATGACCATATCGAATATGTCAAAAATGCAAATATGACGAGTAAAGATAGCTACATTGTTCCATTGATCATGGAGAACAAAACGGTTACGAAAAAAGTGTTGGCGGATGCTGGTTTTACGGTTCCTGCTGGAGATGAATTTGATACCATCGAGCAGGCAGAGCAAGCTTATATAAAATATTCTGAAAAAGCGTTTGTGATCAAACCGAAAACAACCAATTATGGTTTGGGCATCACGATTTTTAAAGAAGGAGCTTCTTTGGCTGATTATACTGAAGCTTTACATTTAGCTTTTAAAGAAGATTCTGCTGTTTTGATCGAAGAATTTCTACCAGGAACGGAATATCGTTTCTTTGTATTAGATGGTCAAGTACGAGCTATTTTATTACGTGTACCTGCAAATGTTATAGGGGATGGCATTCGTTCGGTCGAAGCGCTGGTAGCAGAAAAAAATCTGAATCCTTTACGTGGAACACATCACCGCTCTCCTTTAGAATTGATTCAGCTAGGCGATGTTGAGCGGTTGATGTTAAAAGAGCAAAATCTTTTGACTACTTCTGTTCCTGAAAAGGATCAAATCGTCTATTTACGAGAAAACTCAAATATCAGCACAGGTGGTGATTCCATCGATGTGACAGATAATTTTGACGAAAGTTATAAGCAAATTGCGATTGAAGCAGTTCAAGCTTTAGGGGCAAAAATATGCGGAATCGACTTGATTGTTCCAGATAAATCAATCAAAGGAACGAAAAATAGCCGTACGTATGGAATCATAGAAGCCAACTTTAACCCAGCTATGCACATGCATGCGTATCCACATTCAGGGCAAGGACGTCAGTTGACGATGGATGTACTAAAAATGTTGTACCCAGAAGTTTTTGAATAATATCCGATAAAGAAAGAGTAAAAACAACTGGAAGATGCCACCAAGGAGTCATTCGTTACGTTATCAGAGATAAATAAAAAGAGAGGTTCGTCAGCAGTTGCATGACCGAACCTCTCTTTTTATTTGTTTATTAATAGTCCAATTCTTTAATCACAATCGTTTGTTTGGTCTCTTCAATATCTAATCCGGTCTTTGTTTCCCACCATTGTTTTATTTCGCGCTCATACGTTGTTGGAAATGCTGCGACGACCTCACTCATTGTTTTCCCCTGTAAACGAGCATAGGGATAATTCAAAATCAAATTATATTTTAGTTCCGTTAACAAACTATAATATTGAAACATCATATAATTCAACGCTTCGTCATCATCATCTACGAGCACTTTAGGCGATCAATCCAACATAAAACCAAAACTACGCATCATAAATGTAAAAGCATCCATATGATCTATTTCGATTTGTTCTACTTCGCGTAGTAATTTGATGTGGGCATTTAGTGCGTCTGCTAAATCTTGTTTCAATAAAGTTGGGCTTACCATAATAGTTCCTCCTGTTTAATGAAATAATTTATGCCAGAACCCTTTTTTAGGTGATTCTGTTTGTGTGGTAGCAGTGGTTTGTTTTGGGTATTTTTGTTCGATATCGATGGTTTGTTCATTGACTGCTTCTTTGGCAGTTAAAATTAATCCGAACGAGTCAGGTGTATTTTCAACAAAGTCATTGACCACAGTGAATTTTATGTTTTGCTCATTGATCAATTTAATATAAACCGACTGCAAATCTATAGACATAGCACCATTCAAAAGCACCGTTGCATCAGGATATTTAGTCAATTCTTTAAGAAAGTTTGCTTTATCGACTGCATTTTTCATTTGTGCAATCGTCATGGTTAGGTAACATCTTTCACGAAAGGTTCCCATATATTTTCGTTGTTCCTCTGGTTTCAGTAGCGGGGTGCCATACATTGCATTATCTAAATGTTTCTGTAAGTCATCTTGTGCCATTAATTATCCAACCTGCTTCCATTTAGTCTTACTTCAAATTATAGCATAGAACAAGATAGAAACACCCGAAAGAACTGATTTTCCTTCCTAATTGAGAATGAATAAAAGGCAAAAAAGTATTGCATTTATTGGCAAGTTCGCATAGACTAATAAGTAAGAATGAAAATCATTCTCAATTAGAAAAGCTGAGCAAGCTCGTTTAATTCTGACAGAAAAATAGGAAAATGCGATCGTGTCGCACTTAGACACGAGGAAGTTTTATCTTTTTTCCGAAGAATAAGCTTGTAAAGCTAGACAGAGAGAAAAGCTGAGCAAGCTCGTTTAATTCTGACAGAAAAATAGGAAAACGCAATCGTGTCGCACTTAGACACGAGGAAGTTTTATCTTTTTTCCGAAGAATAAGCTTGTAAAGCTAGACAAAGAGAAAAGCTGAACAAGTTCGTTCAGTTCTCGGGTAGTTCATTCTAGCAAGTAGAAAAACGGAGCAAGTATATGAAAAAAATAGGCCTATTTGTTCTCTTACTCCTTTTGATTGTAGCATCGATTTTTGTTGGAGTGAAAGATATCTCTCTAACACAATTATTTCAATGGGATTCTCAGCAACAATTAGTATTGTTGACAACACGATTACCTCGAACAATTAGTTTGGTCATTGCGGGAAGTACAATCAGTATTTCTGGATTGATCATGCAACATTTAACACAGAATAAATTTGTTTCGCCAAGTACGGCAGGTACGATGGATAGCGCTCGATTAGGGATTTTGGTAGTCATGATTCTTTTTCCTAGTGCGCCGTTATTATTCCGTTCGTTTATTGCCTTCCTATTTGCCTTTGGCGGCACATTGATTTTTATTTATTTAACACGATTTTTACCCGCAAAAAATCAAGTCATGATTCCATTGATTGGCGTGATGTTTGGAAATATCATCGGTTCGGTGGCCACATTTTTTGCCTATCAGTTTCAATTAGTTCAAAATATGTCGTCTTGGTTGCAAGGGAATTTCTCTACAGTAATGAAAGGAAATTATGAATTGCTTTATCTGACGATTCCGCTTTTGATTATCACGTATCTGTTTGCTTATCGTTTTACTGTGGTCGGTATGGGTGAAGATATGGCGACGAATCTAGGTCTAAATTATCAGCGTATCCAATTATTTGGCTTAGGGATCGTGGCGTTATCTAGCGCAGTTGTTTTGATCATGGTGGGGAATATTCCGTTCTTAGGTGTCATTGTGCCAAACCTTGTATCCATGCGATATGGTGATCATATGAAAAATACATTAGCAATCACAGCGGTTGGTGGCAGTATCTTTTTAGTAGCGTGTGATGTATTAGCACGCGTCGTGATAGCGCCGTATGAAGTGCCTGTGAGTGTTGTGGTCGGTGTGTTAGGTAGCGTTATCTTTATCGCATTATTGATGAGGAGGAAAACAGCATGAAAAAATTCTTCCAATCATCAGCGGTAAAAGTTAGTTTATTGTTGATCGCCGTAATTGCGGTTTGTGCGTTATACCTGTCGTATAAAACGTATGGGAATTGGGCATTTGCCCTAGAGCTTAGAGGGAAAAAGTTATTAGCGTTTGTTTTTGTCGGGATTGCAGCAACATTTTCGACAATCAGTTTTCAGACTATGACACAAAATCACTTTTTAACGCCAAATATTTTAGGTTTAGATTCACTATATGTTTTTATCCAAACGTTATTGTTCTTCTTTTTGGGTGGACAACAACTTTTAGGCAATGAAACGATTGCTACATTTTTATTGAACGTTTTATTGATGGTCAGTGCCAGCATTATGTTGTCCCGTTTTCTATTGAAAAAAGGTGGGAATGATCTTTTTCTATTATTGATGATCGGGATTATTTTAGGAACCTTTTTCAATAGCATTAGTACGTTTCTACAAGTCGTGATGGATCCAAATGAATACGATCTATTACAAGGGAAATTATTTGCCAGTTTTGGAAACGTAAACAGTCAGCATCTGTTGATAGCAGGTATTTTGATTACTCTTTTAACGGGCTTTTTGTGGATAAAAAGTCATGCGTTAGACGTTTTACATTTAGGGAATGAGCAGGCAACAAGTCTTGGAATCAATGTGCCAAGATTTCAGTTTGTATTATTGACTGTTATTAGTGGTCTGATCGGTTTATCGACTGCTTTAGTGGGACCAGTGACGTTCCTTGGATTTATTGTGGCAAACATGAGTTATCAATTGATGGGGACTTATAGGCATCGCGAATTGTTCTTAGGTGGTAGTCTATTGTCTATTTTGTTGTTAGTATTTGGTCAGTTTCTTGTAGAGCAAGTGTTTCAATTAAATACGACGTTAAGTATTGTGATTGAATTTGGCGGCGGTGTTTATTTTGTTGGAAAGATTATTAGTGAAAGGAAGCAGCGCAGATGATCGAAATCAAAAATGTTTCAAAAAGATATGGTGAAAAAATTGTTGTTTCAGAAGTTCAATTGCCGATCACAGAGCAAAAATTAACTGCTTTTATCGGTCCAAATGGGGCAGGGAAAAGCACGCTGCTTTCAATGATGAGTCGATTGATTCCTAAAGACACAGGTGAAATTTATTTAGATCACAATGAAGTGAAAACGTGGAAACAAAGTGAATTATCTAAAAAACTATCGATTTTAAAACAAACGAATGGAATCAATTTAAAGATCACAGTCAGAGAGCTTGTTAATTTTGGACGTTTTCCTTATAGCAAAGGCCGTTTGAAAAAAGAAGATCATGAAAAAGTGGAAGAAGCAATGGAAAATCTTGGCTTACTTGATCTTGCAGATGAACTAATCGATACGCTATCAGGTGGTCAATTACAACGTGTTTATATTGCAATGGTTTTGGCACAAGATACAGATTATATTTTGCTGGATGAGCCGTTGAATAATTTAGATATGAATTTTGCAGTCCAAATGATGCAAACATTACGACGCTTGGTCGATGAATTTGGGAAAACAGTTATTATCGTGCTTCACGATATCAATTTTGCGGCAAGCTATGCAGATGAAATCGTCGCAATGAAAGATGGCCGACTATTTACCCATGGCAATACAGACGACATTATTCAGTCAGAAGTATTGAATAAGCTTTACGATATGAATATCCGAATTTGTGAGATCGAAGGAAAAAGATTTTGTATGTATTTTAGTTAGAAAAGCTGAGAGAGTTGTCCAGCTCTTGAGCAAATTAGGAAAATCATTCAAAGGTGTTCCTTACCGTTGAAATGATTTTATCTATTTGCCGAAAGAGCTAACACTTGAAGCTAGATCACTAGAAAAGCGGAACACGTTTGTTCAGACTTTGAGCAATAAAAGAAGAAAAATTATAGCAGAGTGTTTTTCTCTGTGAATTTTTAATCGTTATTGCCGAAAAGACTAACGTGTGAAGCTAGATCACTGGAAAAGCGGAACACGTTTGTTCAGACTTTGAGTAATAAAAGCAGAAAAATTTAAAAACATTAATTAAATTGGGGGAAATAAAATGAAAAAGAAATTCTTAGCCTTTGCAACAGTATCAATGATTGCATTACTTACTTTAGGTGCATGCACTAACAATGACAAAAAAACAACGGACGGTTCTGGCTCTAAAGAATCAAGTTCAGAAGCAACAACAATCACAATAAACGATTCAAATGGTTCTGTTGAAGTACCCAAAAATCCTAAAAAAGTTGTTGTTTTTGATAACGGATCATTGGATACGATCGATGCATTAGGTGTTGGAGATACCGTTATTGGCGCACCAACAAAGAATTTACCTGCATATTTATCTGATTATAAAAAAGTAGAATCAGCAGGCGGAATCAAAGAACCTGACTTAGAAAAAATCAATCAATTAAAACCAGATATGATCATTATTTCTGGTCGCCAACAAGATTTTCAAGATAAGTTAAGCAAGATTGCCCCAACTATTTATCTATCAGTAGATGCTAAAGATACTTGGAATTCTACAAAAAAGAATATTGAGACACTAGCTGAAATCTTTGATAAAAAAGATGAAGCTAAAACAAAAATTGCTGATCTTGAAAAAGAAATTGCAGACGTTAAAGAAAAAGCAGAAGCAAGTGATGAGAAAGCATTAGTTGTGTTAGTAAATGAAGGACAACTATCAGCTTACGGAACAGGCTCTCGTTTTGGGATTGTGCATGATACTTTTGGCTTCAAACAAGCAGATGATGCGATCGAAGCTTCTACGCATGGACAAAGTGTTTCTTATGAATATGTCTTAGAAAAAAATCCAGATATCCTATTCGTGGTTGACCGTACAAAAGCAATCGGTGGCGATGATACAAATGACAACGTAGAAAATAACGAGCTCGTTAAACAAACGAATGCAGGCAAAAACGGGAAAGTAATTAGCCTACAACCAGATGTTTGGTACCTAAGTGGTGGCGGATTAGAATCTACACATTTAATGATCGAAGATGTGCAAAAAGCGTTGAAATAAATTAAAAGAAGTATCTATTTTTATCGTTATTATCCTATCAGATGTGATAATAATGGATAGAGTAGATACTTTTTTATTCCTTAAATAAAGAGAGAAAGCCTACCATTATGGTTTTTCTATGGATAAAAAAAATTACCCACCTATATTGACGATTGTTCTAACTATATGCTACAATTCTCGTAATACATTATCTATTAAAATTAAATGTGAAGATAAGGAAAGTATTTTTCAGATAGCTTAAAGAGAGTCTCTGTTGGTGGGAAGAGATAGTGAATATGAAAATGAAAATGGCCTTTGAACAAATTGATCGAACACGTTGAGATCAATTCAGGTGCGCCTGTTATAGCGCCTCAGTATGTTTGTACTGAAAGAGTGGGTCTAATAGTCATTAGACCAATTGAAGGTGGTACCGCGAAAGTTAGAAACTCTCGTCCTTTTTATAGGACGGGAGTTTTTTTGTTGTCAATCGCCATGAGTGGCTATGCCAGAGTAAAGGACAACTTATTTTCAACATTCACATACAGGTAGGAGTAGTTTAATGTATACAGATACTGAAGGGGGAAACAAAGTGAAGAAAAAATTATTAGTCGTAAGTGCAGTATTAACGGGATTATTACTAACAGCATGCGGGGGCAATGACAAAAAAGAAACAACCAAGAATGAAAACGGAACAATCGCAGCCAGCCAAAAAATTGAAATCAGCTCACCAACACCACTTTCAACCTTAGATACAACGCAAACAATGGATAAAAACACCTTTACGATCGTGCAACATCTTTTTGAAGGTCTTTACCGTTTTGACGACGATAGCACACCGATTCCAGGTTTAGCGGAAAAAGTTGACATTAGTGAAGACGGTTTAAGCTATAAATTTACGCTAAAAGACAATATCAAATGGAGTAACGGTGAACCAATCACTGCACAAGATTTCCTATATTCATGGAAAAAATTAGTAACGCCAGCAACGATTGGCCCAAACGCTTATTTATTAGACAATGTGAAAAATAGCAATGCGATTCGCAATGGTGAAAAATCTGTAGATGAAATCGGGCTTTCAGCACCAAGTGACAAAGAATTTGAAGTGACATTAGAACAAGCGCAGCCATCATTTTTAGCCGTTGTTTCGATTGGTTGGTTGGCACCGCAAAATCAGGCTTACGTTGAAAAACAAGGAAAAGAATATGCGGCTGATAGCGATCATTTGATTTACAGTGGACCATTTATCTTAACCGATTGGGACGCATCATCTGATACCTGGACATTAAAGCAAAATCCTGAGTACTATGATGCTGATAAAGTGAAACTAGAAGAAGTCAAAGTCAATACAATCAAAGAAGAGAATACAGGAATCAATTTATATCAATCAAATGAATTAGATTTAGTTCGAATCAGTGGTCAATACGTTCAACAATACAGCGACGATGCGGGATATGTAACGCATTCAGATGTGGCGAACAATTATTTAGATTTCAATAAGAAAGAAGGAACAGCGCTTGCAAATAACCATTTACGAAAAGCAATCGCATATGCAATCGACAAAGATGCCTTAACAAAAAGCGTGCTAAATGATGGCTCAAAACCACTGAACGGTCTGATTCCAAGTGGATTATATAAAAATCCAGAAACGTCTGAAGACTTCCGGAAATTTAGCGGAGATCATTCAGTTTATGATGTGAAAACAGCTCAAGCCGAATGGAAAAAAGCGAAGGCTGAATTAGGTGATAAAATCAAACTATCTCTTTTAGTTTCGGATGATGACAATGGGAAAAAAATCTCTGAATATGTTCAAAGTCAATTACAAGAAAACTTAAAAGGCATTGAAATCACGATCAATGCACAACCTAAAAACAATGTGATACAAACACGTAAAGATAAAGACTATGAACTATCATTATCAGGTTGGATTGCTGGAAGTAGTGATTTAGATTCGTATTTCAATTTGTATGCGGGAGAGTCTGCTTATAATTATGGTTCATATAAAAATGCTGACTACGACAAACTAGTTACAGATGCACGAACAGTCAATGCTAACACACCAAACAAGCAGTTTGAGGACTACAAAAAGGCTGAGGATATCTTGTTAGATCAAGATGCAGCACAAGTACCATTGTATCAAAGTGCATCAAACTACTTGATCAATCCAAAAATAAAAGGCATCAGTTATCACTTATATGGTGATTATTTCAATCTTAGAACAGCTTATTTAGAGGAGTAGAGAGATGAGTCAATTACTAGAACGATTTATTCGTTATGCGAAAATCAATACACGTTCTGACGCAACTAGTCAGAACGTTCCTACCACACCAGGACAAGTTGAATTTGCTAAAATCCTTGAAAAGGATTTAGGTGAAATAGGACTTTCTGATATTCAGTACAATGAAAAAAATGGCTTTTTAACGGCAGTTTTACCCGCGACAACAAAAGAGCGCGTGCCAACAATCGGTTTTATTGCACACTTGGATACAGCAGATTATAATGCTGAGAACATTCAACCAACTGTATTTCCAAATTATGATGGTCAGGATGTTGTGCTAAATGAAAAATTAGGAATAATCATGGAAACAGAAGAATTTCCGAATTTAAAAGAGTACGTAGGTCAGACCTTGATCACAACAGATGGCACAACGTTATTAGGAGCAGATGATAAGGCTGGGATTGTTGAGATATTAGATGCAGTGGAATATCTACTTGCACATCCTGAAATTTTACATGGTGAAGTCCGTCTTGCATTTGGGCCAGATGAAGAAATCGGACGGGGAGCCGATCGCTTTGATGCTGAGAATTTCCCAGCAAAATTTGCCTATACTATAGATAGTGGCAGAGTGGGTTGTTTTGAATATGAAACATTTAACGCAGCACAAGCAGTCATCACAATTGAAGGAACGAGCGTTCATCCAGGTACGGCTTATGGTGTAATGGTCAATGCCATCAAACTTGGTGAGTACATTGATGCCCAACTATCCAAAGAGGAAGTGCCTGAAAAAACACGCGGACATGAAGGGTTTTATTTACTATCAAAATTTATGGGAACATTGGATCATGCCGAACTGACCTATATTATTCGCGATCATGACAAAGAACTGTTCCAAAAAAGAAAACAAACACTGTCTAATATCGTTAACGAATTAAACGAAACATTTGATAAAAAAAGAATCACAATCGATTTCTTAGATCAGTATTACAACATGGGCGAAATTATCGAAAAAGATATGACCCCCGTAGAGATTGCGGTCAAAGCAATGAAAAAAATAGGAATCCAACCAGATATCCAGCCTTTTCGTGGTGGCACAGATGGGTCAAAAATTTCATTTATGGGCATTCCAACGCCTAATTTATTCACAGGTGGCGAAAACTTTCATGGACAATATGAATTTATTACCTTGGAATCGATGGAATTGGCCTCTCAAACAATTGTAGAAATCATTAAACAAACCCTTGTTCATTCAAAGTAATGAGTAGAAATTCTGAATTTATATAAAAAATAGTTGACAATATTAGCATTTTCTACTATCATTAGTTTCAATAACAAAGCTTTGAGAAAGAGGAGTAACAACACAAGAACTTTTCAGAGAGCTGATGGGACTGCGAATCAGTAGGGGATGGGTTGTGAATGGACTTTCGAGCAAAATGTTGAACTGTAGTAGGCATTTTCGGGAACTCCCGTTATAGAGTAAGGTCGTTGATAGACGACTGATAAGAGGAAAGAATTTCTTTCAAACTTGAGGTGGCACCGTGAATATATCGCCCTCAAACCACAGATTTTGTGTGGTTTGAGGGCTTTTTTGTATATTACGAAGCACAAAGAGAAAGAAGTAACATTTAGAGGAATCACTCAATCGTATACTCCAATAATGATAAGGAGAACGTGATTCCAGAGTTACTTAAAAGAATTGTCTTTCCATTGAGGTGGTACCGTGGATAGTATTATTCGCCCTCACAGAACAGATGACCGTCTGTTTTGTGAGGGCTTTTTGTTTTACCTTAAAAAATAGAAAAGAGGAAATCGTATGCAATTGATTAAAGAGCTTCAAGCGGATTATCTAACAGCAATTTCGGCCTTTTTAAGAATCCAAGGAACAAACAAATGTCTTTTAGAAAGTATTCCTAGAGATAAAAGCAAAGGACGTTATTCGATCATTGCTTGGAATGCTGTTTCTGAGATTACCTGTTATGGTAATCAATTAACGATCGATGGACAACCGATTACGACAAAAGACCCATTGAAAGAAATTGAAAAACACGTCTTGAAACAAGAGAACCTTCCAGTTGATTTACCATTCCAAGGCGGCGCGATCGGGTATGTTGGATATGATGTGATCGCTTGTTATGAGCAGTTAGGCGAGCAACCTTTCGATGAATTAAATGTACCAGACATTCATTTTTATTTATTCGATTCCTATCTTATTTTTGATCACGTGAGTGAAAAGATTAGTTTAGTTGAATCAGATAGTTACTCTAAACGTGGAGAAAAAGACCTAGAAGAAGCCATCGAACAAACAATAAAAGAACTTCAAATGCCAAATGAAGAAGAGCAAAAAATAATCCAGTTAAAAAAATTGAACTACCAAAGTAATTTCACTAAAGAGGGTTTTGAGAAAGTGGTTACCCAAATAAAAGACTACATCAAAAAAGGCGACATGTTCCAAATGGTTCCATCACAACGTTTAACTGCCGATTTTGATGAAGAGCCCTTCGACTATTACCGCAGATTAAGAGTTACGAATCCATCAACCTATTTATATTTTCTAGATTTTGGCGAGACATATGTGATTGGTTCGTCCCCTGAAAGTCTTGTCAGTGTAAAAAAACAAGTGGTGACCACAAACCCAATTGCTGGAACTCGGAAACGTGGACAAACAGTCGAACAAGATTTGCAGTTGGAACAAGAGTTGATCCATGACGAAAAGGAGCGTGCGGAACATTTGATGTTGATCGATTTAGGGCGTAATGATGTAGGGAAAGTTAGTGAAATTGGCTCCGTTGAGGTTCCTGTTTACATGGTGGTTGAGAAGTATCGCTTCGTCATGCATATTGTTTCGGTCGTGACAGGAAAACTCAAACAAGGCTTAACGGCAATGGATGCTTTAAAGGCTACACTGCCAGCTGGAACAGTAAGTGGTGCACCTAAAATTAGAGCGATGCAACGAATCTATGAAATCGAGCCAGTAAAACGAAACATTTATGCTGGAGCAGTGGGTTACTTGTCGAAAAATGACCAAGCTGATTTTGCAATTGCAATTAGGACGATGGTGATCCATAAAAACAAAGCCTATGTTCAAGCAGGTGCTGGTATCGTATATGATTCTGATCCATCAAAAGAATATGAAGAAACACTACACAAAGCGAAAGCACTGTTGGAGGTGGGACAATGATTTTATTGATCGATAATTATGACTCGTTTACCTATAATTTGGCGCAATTGATCGGAAAAAATCAAGAAGTCGTGATTACGCGAAACGATTCAGATGATGTTCTTCAGCTAGCAGACAAGGCGGAGGCAATCGTTATTTCACCAGGTCCTGGAACGCCCAAAGAAACTGGCTATGTAAAAGAAGTGATTCGACGTTTTTATCAGACAAAGCCATTGTTGGGGATTTGTTTAGGCCATCAAACAATCGGTGAAGTATTTGGAGCCAAAGTGATTTTAGCAAAAGAAATTCGGCATGGAAAGCAATCGATTATTACGATTGATAAAGACAGTCGGCTGTTTAAAGGTATCTCTGAGGAAAGTTCGGTTATGCGATATCATTCACTGATTATTGATCACCAAACCTTGCCAAAAGAATGGATAGTTACCGCAAAAGCAACAGATGATCAGGAAATCATGGCAATTGAGCACCAAGACTATCCAGTGTTTGGCGTTCAGTTCCACCCAGAATCAATTGGAACGACGATCGGTACAAAGATCATTAAAAATTTTATCCAACTAATGGAGGAAAAACAAGATGAACGAACTATTTGAGAAAGTTTTCAACAAGGAACATTTAACACGTAATGAAGCAGAACAAGTCGCAGAACAGATTTTTGAAGGGCGATTAACTGATAGTCAAATTGCAGCCTTTTTAACAGCGTTGAAGTGCAAAGGCGAAACGGCAGAAGAAATGGCAGGAATTGCTGAGACAATACAGCGAAAATCGGTCACTATCGATTGTCAAAAAGCGAATGTTATGGATAATTGTGGAACGGGTGGCGATCAATCAGGCAGTTTCAACATTAGTACAACGGCGGCTTTTGTTTTGGCGGCAGGAGGTGTAACGGTAGCTAAACACGGTAATCGTAGTATTTCTAGCAAATCAGGAAGCGCAGATATTTTTGAATGTTTGGGTGTCGATATTGCTCTTTCATCAGAAAAACTAAGTACAGTACTGAATGAAGTGGGGTTGGCTTTTCTCTTTGCACCACATATGCACCCGAAAATGAAATATGTGATGAACGTTAGGAAAGAACTTGGAACACCAACAATCTTGAATTTGATTGGACCTTTAACAAATCCAGTCTTACTAGACTCTCAACTGATGGGAACCTATCGACGAGATCTATTGGAAGAAACGGCAAAAACACTTGGTGAATTAGGCCGTAAACGAGCAGTCGTGGTGAATGGTTCAGGTGGTTTGGATGAAGCAACCTTGGCTGGAACGACCCATTTCGCCTTGCTAGAAGAAAAAAAAATCACGATGCATACGATCGAGCCAGAAGAGTTTGGGTTTAATCGTCTTCCTATAGAAGCTATTCATGGAGGAAATGCTGAAGAAAATACAGCAACCTTATTGTCTATCTTGAAAAATCAAGCAAGTCCTTATTTGGATACCGTATTATTAAATGCTGGATTAGGTTTTTTCAGTAACGGGAAGGTAGAGACTATCCAAGATGGGATTGTATTGGCGAAAGAGTGTGTAGCGAGTGGTGCAGCTTTTGATAAGTTACAACAATTGATAAAGATCCAAAAGGAGGTTGCTTAAATGGATTTTTTAGAAACGATCATTCAAGAAAAGAAAAAAGAAGTACAAGCTATGGCACTAGAGGAAGTTAAATCGCTACGTAAAACCTACTCATTTTATCAACAGATCAAAGATCATCCTGAAAAAATGCATATCATTGGGGAAGTCAAACGTGCATCTCCATCCAAAGGTGCACTCAATCTTTCTGTCAATGTAATCGAACAGGCAAAAGCATATGAAGAAGCGGGGGTTACTGCAATTTCTGTCTTAACAGATGAGGTCTTCTTCAAAGGCTCAATCGAAGATTTACGAAAAGTGACGACTGAGGTTACGATTCCTGTTTTGTGTAAAGACTTTATCATTGATGAAAAACAATTGATTCGAGCAAGAAATGCGGGGGCAACGATTATTTTATTGATTGTTTCAGCATTATCTAAATCAAAATTAGAAGAGCTATATAAGAAAGCAACTGTTTTAGGTTTAGAAGTCTTAGTCGAAGTTCATGATGCACAAGAACTCGCAATAGCAGAAAGCTTGTCGGCGCAATTGATTGGTGTGAATAACCGGAATTTAAAAACATTCGATGTATCGGTGGAGGTCAGTCAAAAATTAGGAGAGAAACAAACGACAACGGCAGTCTATATCAGCGAATCAGGTTTTTCGACAAGTGAACAAGTCGAACGTGTAAAAGAAAAATATGAAGCGGTATTAGTCGGAGAAAGTTTGATGCGGGAAAATGATCCTAAAGAAAAAGTTAGAGAATTGCAGGTCTTACGATGAAAGTGAAAATATGTGGGTTGAAAACGGAAGAGCATGTGAACACTGCAGTAGCGTACGGTGCGAATTATCTTGGTTTTGTTTTCGCAAAAAGCAAACGTCAAATTACTCTTGAGAAGGCAAGAGAAATTACAAAAAATGTACCAAAAGAAGTAAAAAAAGTAGGCGTCTTTGTTTCTCCGAGTTTGTCAGATGTTGAGCGGATCATTCAACAAGCCGAGCTGGATATGGTGCAGATCCATGGACTATTAACGGCAGATCATTTTTCAGTCCCGCTTATTCGAGCGGTGCCTGTCGATGGACTAACGCAAGAAAAACTGATTCAAGAAACAACAGCAGAATTTTTATTATTTGATGCGCCACCCAAACAGTTTGTTGGTGGAAATGGGGAAGTATTTGATTGGCAAAAACTAGATACCCGTTCTATCAAAAACAAGAAAATCATCATCGCTGGTGGCCTAACACCAGAAAATGTTCAAAAAGCCAAACAAACATTTGACCCATATGCGGTTGATGTATCAAGTGGGGTCGAAACAAATGGAGAAAAAGATGTAGAAAAAATAATCGCTTTTTTAAAGAAAGCAATCTAGCATCTCGGAAAAAAGATAAAACCTGAATGTGGTAAAGAACACCAGGTTCATGTTTTCCTATTTTTCAGTCGAACCCAAACGAGCCCACTACGCTTTTATTTTATCTAGCTTCATGGGCTAGGTTCTCGGAAAAAAGATAAAAATGGAAAGTGACAAAAAGCGTCACAGTCAATTTTTCCTATTTTTCAGTCGAACCTAAACGAGCCCATTACGCTTTTATCACAAGGAGGAAAATTATGTATAATCAGCCAAAAGAAGGATTTTATGGAGAGTTCGGTGGTCAATTTGTTCCAGAAACATTGATGTATGCTGTCAAAGAATTAGAGGAAGTTTATGAAGCGTCGAAAGAAGATGAGGAATTTCAAACTGAGTTGAATTATTACTTGAAGCAATATGTTGGGCGCGAAAATCCGCTGTATCTTGCAGAGCGTTTAACAGAGTATGCTGGTGGCGCTAAGATTTATTTGAAAAGAGAAGATTTGAACCATACTGGAGCGCATAAAATCAATAATACGATTGGTCAAATTTTGCTAGCGAAAAAAATGGGGAAGAAAAAAATTGTCGCAGAAACAGGAGCGGGGCAACATGGTGTGGCAACTGCTACGGTGGCTGCATTGTTTGGAATGGAATGTACGGTGTTTATGGGCGCTGTCGATGTAGCGCGCCAATCGTTGAATGTTTTTCGTATGGAATTATTAGGTGCGAAAGTTGAAAGTGTGACATCAGGTAGTAAAACACTAAAAGATGCAGTCAATGAAGCGTTGCGCTTTTGGGTTGCGAATGTTGAAGATACACATTATGTGATGGGGTCTGTTTTAGGGCCACATCCATTTCCAGAAATCGTTCGTGATTATCAAAGTATTATTGGAATTGAAGCCAGACGGCAGTTTTTAGAAGCAGAAAATAAATTACCTGATGCGGTGGTCGCTTGTGTTGGTGGTGGTAGTAATGCAATGGGGATTTTCTATCCATTTATCAATGATGATGTGGCATTGATTGGTGTTGAAGCTGCTGGATTAGGGTTGGAAACAGAGTCGCATGCGGCATCGATCAATAAAGGGAAAACAGGTGTCCTGCATGGTGCCATGATGAAACTATTGCAAGACGATAATGGACAAATTTTAGAAGCATTTTCTATCTCAGCTGGGTTAGATTATCCAGGTCTAGGCCCAGAACATTGTCATTTAAATGAAACGCATAGAGCAAGCTACGAATCGGTGACGGATCAAGAAGCATTAGATGCTTTTAAGATATTATGTGAAACTGAGGGAATCATTCCAGCATTAGAAAGCGCTCATGCTGTTAGCCATGCGATAAAAGTGGCCAAAGAACTTGGATCAGATAAACAAATCATCGTTTGTCTTTCTGGTCGTGGAGACAAAGATGTACAGCAAATCAAAGAATTGTTCGAACAGGAGGATAATCAATGAAACCATTAACAAAACAATTAAAAGAGAAGCAAGAAGCAAATGAAACGATTTTTGTACCGTACATTATGGCAGGAGCACAAGGTCTGGATCAATTGGCAAATGAAATTCAGCTGCTGACAGAAGCTGGTGCAAGTGCAATCGAATTAGGAATTCCTTTTTCAGATCCGGTCGCAGATGGTCCTATCATTCAAGAAGCAGGCCTAAACGCATTAAATCATGGGGTGACACTAAAAAAAATAATACAACAGCTCAAACAAATCGAAACCTCAACGCCTTTAGTGATCATGACCTATTTCAATCCAATTTTTAATTACGGCTTAGATTCGTTTGTAACAGATTTAGGGGAGACAAATGTCTTAGGATTGATCATTCCAGATTTACCGTATGAACACCAAGACTTACTAACACCGTTGTTAAAGAATAGTGATATCGCATTGATTCCGTTAGTTGCATTGACCACGCCAAAAGAAAGAATCCCAGAATTAGTGAAAGCGGGGGAAGGCTTTATTTATGCAGTGGCAGTGAATGGTGTGACAGGAACTGGTCGAAATTATCAAGAAAGCTTAGATGAACATTTGGCGTATATTCAAAGTGTTAGTGACAAACCTGTTTTAGCTGGTTTTGGTGTTTCATCGAAGGAACATGTTGTGCGTTTTAGAAAAAGTTGTGCAGGTGTCATTGTAGGGAGTAAAATCGTTCAACTTCTCAGTGAAGGAAAACAAAAAGAAGTCCGATCATTCATTGAAGCTGCAGTAAGCAACTCGTTTTAAATTTTTTATTTTTCCTCTTGCCTATGAGCGTTTCTTTCTGTAAAGTAGTATGAAAAGTAGGTGAAGTATATGGAAATTGTTATGAATCGAAATTTGATTTTTGCGGAGAATCAATATTTGGAGACTAATCGTTTAACGCTGCGTCCGATAACCTTAAAAGATGCAAATGACATGTATGAATACGGTTCTGATGAAGAAACGGTAACCTATGTTTTTCCTATCCATCAGTCTATTAAGGACACAAAAGAAAGTATTGCGAATTATTTTATAGCAGCACCTTTAGGGAAATACGGAATCGAGTTGAAAGCCACAGGAAAGTTGATTGGAACGATTGATTTACGTGTAGAAAACCAACATAATATCGCAGAAATCGGTTATGCGTTAAATAAGGATTTTTGGGGAGTTGGTTATGTACCTGAAGCGGCTACTGAACTACTTCGACTAGGGTTTGAAGAGCTGCAGTTAATGCGGATTTTTGCAATGCATGATATTGATAACCCACAATCAGGACGTGTAATGGAAAAAATCGGCATGAAAATAGAAGGAAAAGTTCCCAATGCACGAATGTGGAAAGGAAAAGTCGTGACAGATATCATGAGAGGAATCACGTTAGAGGAATGGCAGCAACTTCATAACTAAATCACAGAACAGCTCAGAGGAGAAATGAATACATGTTGATGTTTACTGAAAAAGATTTTGATGTTTTTACAATTGAAGGATTGGATCCTAGAATGGCAGAAATTCGTTCGACGATTCAACCTAAATTTCAAGAATTAGATGATTATTTTGCTGAAAAGTTAGGCGCTGAATTAGAAACGGAGTTTTTTGTTCACATTGCGCAGCATCGTCGTAGAACAGTTTATCCGCCAGAAAATACATGGTCAGCACTGAGTCAAAAAAAACGTGGCTACAAAATGGAGGCGCACTTCCAATTAGGGATTTGGTCCGATTATGTATTCATGTGGTTGTCACTGATCGATAATCCTAAAAATGAGAAAGAAATCGCCCAAGCTTTTTTAGATAATCAAGCGTTATTTGAACCACTGGATGATGACTTTTACTTGTCGATCGATCATACACAACCCGAAATCGAACGCTTGAATGAGGCTGATTTAGAAAAACATCTCACTCGTTTGCGCGATGTAAAAAAAGGGGAATTTCAGATTGGTCGAGTGATTAGAAAGACAGATGATCTATTAAATGATCCAGAAAAAGCCCGTGCGTATATGTTGAAAACATACGAGGAATTATTACCGCTCTATCGACTAGCAATTGAATTACAGCAAAAAGATTAAAATAAAAATGGCGTCTGGTTCAGGTTAACACCTGAATACGACGCCACTTTTTTTATCTAGGCAAATTTAAAGCCAGACTAAACGATCAAATTCATTTACTGTAAGAGCGTACTGTGCAAGGGAAGTGGAAAGAAGTTGTTTTGGATCAGCAAGTGTACTGTTTTCTCGAACTAAAACATCGATTCCGGCTGGTGTTACAAGCGAACGCTCAAATTTGATTACTAAAATAATATCTGTTACAGCCAAGACAGACCATTTACTACTTAAAAATCTTAATAACCCGCGTCCTCTCCAAATGAAGTGATTTTGTTTGTAAGTGTCAATCCCAATAATTTCTTTTGTTTGGCCTTTAGCATTTTGATAGTTGACGATGTCTAAAAATTGAAGAGGATCATTTTCGAGCTTTTCGTATTTTATAGTAGGATTATGCCGTTTTTGTGATAGCCAGAGAGGAAAAGTAGTTCCTCGTATAATCCAACGGCCCTCTAATAAGTGCAATGCGTTTGCCATTTTTTGACTCCTTTCGATTGCTAAACAAAAAGACTGTACAATGTTTTAACATTATACAGCCTATCATAAAATCACTCCAACACTCAGCTTTTAAAACAATCACTAAAAATTATTGCACGCCGATTTTATTCAATGGATAATATCTGAAATAAACCACACCTACAATAGACTCCTCATCTACAAAACCAAAATAACGACTATCATCAGCTTTTCGTCGATTATCACCTAATACGAAATATTTTCCTTCTGGAACGACGGTTGCTGGGCCTGTTGCACTATTGTCCAAAGAAAAATCAGCAGTTAGAGGCTGACCATCTGTCAAAGTCTTTTTAAATTCATCTAAATAGGGCTCATCATATTTTTTGTCATTGATATATAGTTGATCATTTTCCATCCGAATCGTATCACCAGGTAAACCAACAACGCGTTTTACAATACGTTTCCCATCCCGAGGGCTAGGAAAGGTCGCAATATCAAATCGTTTTGGACTGACCAAGGATGTTTGCCACAAGCGATCAGATTCATGATAAGTCGGTTCCATCGAAATGCCAACAACTTCCACTGGTGTTAAAACAAAGGTTCTTAAAAACAGGGCGAATAACAAAAGCACCGAAAATTGGATTACCGTATAAAGTGTTCCTCGTTTCTTTTTCATCTATAAACTCCTTTTTACTTGTTTATTCTTTTAGTATATCAGAATAATTTTTAGAAATAAGAAGAAATTTAGACAAATCTGTGTCCTTTCTATTTTTTTTAGTTCATGAGTAAAGCAGATATTTTGTTGCTTTTACTAAAGTTTGCTATACTTTTTTTATAGAACTTATCAATCGATAAGGAGGAGGAGAATCTATGTTTTTAGCTTGGAATGAAATAACTCGCTCGAAGTTACGGTATGCACTGATTATCAGTGTGATGTTTTTAATTTCTTATTTAGTCTTTTTTTTAACAGGATTAGCATATGGGTTAGCTGAAGACAATCGAACAGCTGTGGATAAATGGCAGGCGGACGGGATTGTTCTTTCAGACGAGTCAAATACGAATATCAATATGTCGATGATTCCTATTAAGTCATTGGATGAAGTAGAAGCAAAAGAAAAAGCATCATTAGGTCAAACTGCCGCGGTGATTCAATTAGACAAAAAAGGATCAGAAAAAATCAATGCAAGTTTTTTTGGTATTAATAAAGAAGAGTTTTTGATGCCCAACATTATTGAAGGAAAAGCCTTTGCAAATGAAGATGAAGCTGTTGCTGACAGCAGTTTGAAAAAAGAAAATGACCTCAAAATTGGTGACACTATTAAATTGGCGGGAAACGATAAAAAACTTAAAATCGTTGGATTTACAGATAAAGCCAAATTTAACGTTGCACCAGTTTTATATGTATCGACCGCAGCGTTTCAACAAATCCGTTTTGAAAAATCAGATACTTCAGAAAACGCTCGTGTTAATGCAATCGTTTTTCGGGCGAAAGATGGCGTATTAAAAAATGTTCATGTGAAAGACGATGGACTAACTCGTTATAGTATTTCGACATTTATCAATAAATTGCCAGGTTACAGCGCTCAAGTACTGACATTTGGGTTTATGATCGGCTTTTTGATTGTAATTGCAGCAATTGTTATCGGCATTTTCATCTATGTGTTGACCATGCAAAAAGCAACGATTTTTGGGATCATGAAAGCACAAGGTATTTCTGGTTTTTATATTGCTGTTTCTGTCATTATTCAAACATTTGTTTTAGCAATCTTAGGAATAGCAATCGGTTTACTTGGTACAGTGGGAACATCACTTGTATTGCCAACAGCAGTTCCATTTCAAACGAATTGGCTATTCTTTTTAGGAATCGGCGGCATAATGTTGATTATTGCAGTATTAGGAGCATTGTTCTCGGTTCGGACGATTGTCAAAATCGATCCGTTGAAGGCAATTGGTTAGAAAGGAGCGAAAAAAGATGAAAGCTATTGAATTTTTATCTGTGGATAAACAGTTTTTGGATGGAGATACGACAATTGAAGCATTGAAATCCACAGATTTTTCTGTGGAAAAAGGTCAATTTGTCGCTGTTATTGGACCAAGTGGTTCAGGGAAAAGTACCTTTTTGACTCTCGCTGGAGGGTTGCAAACCCCAACAAATGGTGAAGTAAAGATAAACAATGAACCGTTCAGTGAAGAAAATGAAAAAACACGATCTAAGATTCGTTTCTCTGAAATAGGGTTTATTTTGCAAGCGTCTAATTTGGTTCCATTTTTAACTGTGGAAAAGCAACTACGTTTGGTGGACAAAGTAAAAAAAGAAAAAACCGATGTGGAAAAAGTCAATAAGTTATTAACAGAGCTGGGAATTGAAAAGCTAAAGAAAAAATATCCAGACGAAATTTCAGGTGGAGAACGTCAACGTGTTGCGATTGCTCGAGCGCTTTATAATGATCCATCCATTATTTTAGCGGATGAGCCGACCGCTAGTTTGGATTCCGATCGGGCGTTTGAGGTGGTCAAAATATTAGCGAGAGAAACAAAAGAAAAAAACAAAGCAACGATCATGGTTACGCATGACCAACGCTTGATTGATTATTGTGATGAAGTGTTTATTATGAAAGATGGTGTCTTGAAAAAGCAACACTCATAATAACGATAGAAAATGAGGGTAGGAGGTGACGTGTAGAGTCATGTTTCACCCTCTTTTTTATGTAAAAAAAAGCCTTGTCCATAAAATGAACAAGACTTGATGAAAGATAATCGTGAAAAGCATAAAGCCTTTCTGCCAACTATCTTAAAGTTTTTGGTTGTAGTATTCAACGACAAGAGCTTCGTCGATTTCAGGATATAATTCATCACGTTCTGGTAAACGAGTGAAGCTTCCTTCTAATTTTTCAGCGTCAAAGCTTACAAATGCTGGGCGACCAACAGTAGCTTCAACAGCTTCTTTGATTGTTACTACGTTTTGAGATTTTTCACGAACAGAAATCACTTGACCAACTTCAACGTGGTAAGAAGGGATATCTACGCGTTTGCCATCTACAGTCACGTGACCGTGGTTCACTAATTGACGTGCTTGACGACGAGTAGTTGCTAAACCTAAACGGTAAACGACGTTATCTAAACGTTGTTCTAGTAAGATCATGAAGTTAACACCATGTTTACCTTCTTTGATTTTGCTTGCTTTAATAAACAAGTTAACGAATTGACGTTCGTTCATACCGTACATATGACGTAATTTTTGTTTTTCAGTTAATTGCATACCGTATTCAGAAACTTTACCACGGCTGTTTGGTCCGTGTTGTCCTGGTTTGTATGGGCGACGTGCTAGTTCTTTACCAGTTCCTGATAGAGAGATACCTAGACGACGAGAGATTTTCCATGATGGTCCTGTATAACGTGACATTAAAAATTCCTCCAATAAAATAAGTTTTTTTGGAGTAAAATAATCTTCTGAAAAATTCATATTCGTTCAGTTCATTCTTCAACCTTCGCCCTTTGCAGCCGTGGGTTACGCAGTTGAACCTGAAAAGAATAGCCGATAAGATTGTTAAACCTTAGAAGCTAGACATCTATCAAGGCAATGAAATGTTGACGAGTCTATTATTTTTCTGCTGCATTATTTTACACAAAGATTAGTATAGCGTAAAATCAGGGATAACTCAAGCTTTTTCTTGTGTTATCCCTGATAAATTACCAGCCACCAGATGCGCCGCCGCCACCGGATGACCCGCCACCGAAAGATCCCCATGAAGAGCCACCGCTTCCACTTCCAGAAGAATCATTGTCTGACCAATTACTAGAATTATAGTTAGACGCCAGATAGGCAGTAGTCAAAATATCGCCATTACCTGAATAAAGCGTATCCCCGATTAAAATACGGCCAAAAGCTTTTGGTTGAGCAGTAGGATTTTTTAATAGCCGTCCTCTAGTTATGGCACGACGTAGTCCTCTTCTTGATGCTATTAAAAAATAGTCGCTTAACATAATATAGTAAAGATCGGTTTGTTTTATTTTTTCAAAAAGTGATTGAGTATCCTCTTGATCGAATTCGTGAGCGTAAGCGGCTAGTTGTTCTTGATACTCATTGTAGTTTGCTTTTAAAGACTTTCTTGCGCGTATAAGTCTGACAATCAAGAATAAACTAACCATTATTAGCGTGACCAACAAGACGAAGAGACCACCGTGGGCAAACCTAGCCGAGTTTTTTTGTGCTTGAATTTGATTGATTTTAGAATCTACCAAAGCTGTTTTTGTATTCATTAACTTAAAAACTCGATCCACTACTTGATTTACAGCAGCAGCAAAGTTTTCATCTTTGAAATCGTCCACGATCGCATCATCATTGATAATATTGCTTGCTACGCCATCAGGAATCAACCCTTCCAATCCATACCCCACTTCTAGACGGAATTCTCGGTCATCCAAAGCAATCAAATATAAGACACCGTTGTTTTCATCTTTGTTACCGATTCCCAGTTGATTGAAAATTTTATTGGCATAAGATTCAATGTCTTCACCGCCAGGTAAATTACTGACTGTTACGACTTCTAGTTGAGCGCCATTAGTACTAGCAGCTAACTGTTTGTTTAAATCATAAATCTTGTTCTTTACAGTAGCATCTAACATATTTGCGTTATCTGAAACAAATATATTATTTTTATTGATGACTAAACTACGATCTGTTCCTTCTACAACAACAGAATAATTATCTTCTTGTTGAGGATATTCTTTTAAGTTATCTAAGTTTTCTTGCAGAACTGTATCAAACGATTTTTTTGTTTCCGTTATTTTTCCTGACTCAATGTCTGCTCGTTCTTGTTGAAGAGTGACTAATTGTTGATCATAGGACGCCACTTTTTCTGGATAATGATTTTCTGTTATAAAAGATAAACTAAAAAGAAAACCGCAAGATAAAGTAACCAAAATTAAAATGACCGTAAAAATCTCATTTCTTCGCTTTAAAGACCGATAGTTAGTAAGAATGTGTTGATTTAATTGTTGTGGATGATTGTTTTGTTCAGACCGATACATGATGCTCCCCCCCTAACTCAAATATAATACCAAATTCTCTTTTTCATTTTGTGTAGAATGAAGTGTTGATATAACTATTTTACCATTCACACAAGCAAAGTCATCCTACTTGGGATGGATTTTTTAGACGAGCAAGCCAGTAAAGAAATAGAACGATTTGTTTGGACGTTTTCGGCCTAATTTGTTATGCTATGAAAAAAAGTACGACTTTGTATGAAAAAGCACTAGACAAAACCCTCACTGGTCTTTAGAATGGTAAAGGATGTTTTTGAAAATATTAGATGAAAACAAATTGAAAAGGAGAAACAAAATGAAACCTGTATCACCATTATTTGAGCAAATCGACAAATCAATTAGTAAAAAAATGAACTTATTCCAAAGTAGTTTCATGCGCTATGCATTTCGTGCTGTCCTTGCTTGTATGTTTTTAACTTTAGGAACAGCGGTTGCTTTTGCGATTGCAATCAAAGGTGAAGGCATGGTACATGGCTTAGGTAAGATTCTTTATGCCTTCATGTTCAGCTGGTCACTTGTGATGATTCTTTATATGAACGCGGAACTAGGGACATCGAACATGCTGTATATGACAGTTGGAGTTTACCGGAAAAAAATCAACTTCTCTTTCGCAGCAAAAATTTTAGTTACATGTATTTTCTTTAATTTAGTTGGTGGCGTTCTTTTTGGTTACTTGATTTCGTTGACCGTTCCTTTCCAAGACTTACCGGCTGACAGCTTTTTCTTTACATCGATTGCAGGTAAATTAGATAAAACAACAACACAAATTTTAGTTGAAGCAATTTTTGCTAATATTGTGGTAAATACAGCAGTGCTTGTTAGCATGCGTATGAAAGATGATGCAGGTAAAGTTGCGGCTATTGTTTTCATCATTTTCATCTTTGCTTTCTTAGGATACGAGCACGTTATCGCCAACTTCCCAGCATTTAGTTTAGCGTATTTCGCTTCTCACGGAACATTGGCAGCAATGACAGTAGGTAGCGTAGCACACAATCTATTCTTTGCATTGATCGGTAACTTTATCGGCGGTGGCTTAGTAATGGGCTTAGGATACGCTTGGTTGAATAATGCAGATACAAATTATTTAGATTAGTTAAATGAAAAGCTAGATGGATTTCCATTCTAGCTTTTTTTGCTGTCTAATACGATTTGAAGTAAAATGGAGGAAAGAAGAAAAAGGAGCAATGGAATGAATGAAATTGTGTTTCCTAAAAATACAGAAAAAGCGAAGCAAATGGCTGCTTACATGAAAAATTTGTTTCCTTTTGCTGGGGTTACAGCACCAGAGCGCGCAACGGTTGAAAAAGAACTTTTGAAAATCAGTAAAAAAATGCCCTTTACGAAATTACTTGACTTAGTTCGTTTTTACTATCAGAAACCAGAGCGAGAATATCAGTATCTAGCAATTGATTTGGCGACGGTCAATGTAAAACGTTTTTCTTTTGAGGAAATGATCTGCTTTAAACCTTTCGTAATCACTAAAGCTTGGTGGGATAGTGTGGACGCTTGGCGTAAGTTTTTTGGACTTTGGGGTGCTCACCATTTTGAAGAAATGCCGCAGTTATTTGCCGCCTTTTTTGGCGAAGAAGATTTCTGGCACAGACGTATTGCAATCAATTTGCAACTGTTATATAAAGAAAAAACAAACACTGTGTTATTGAAAAAAGCGATTATTTATGATAAAACTACAGATGAGTTCTTTATTCAAAAAGCAATTGGCTGGTCCTTGCGTCAATATAGTAAAACCGATCCAGATTGGGTCAAAACATTGATTGAGACAACGAAATTAAGCCCATTAGCGATTAGAGAAGGCAGTAAATATTTGCCAAAATCATAGAAAGCGAGCGAGTTATTACGCCATGAGAAGAAAACTTTTTGCATTTGATATTGATGGAACACTACTTGGAACTGACAGACAACCCTTAGAGAGTACACGAGAAGCATTACAGATTTTAAGACAACAAGGACATCTCGTAACAATTGCAACAGGTCGTAGCCGTTTTATGGCGCAAGATATTATTTTAGATTTAGATTTTTCCAATTATGTTCTTTGTAATGGTGCAGCAGCATTTTTGGATCATGAACAATATTACCAAAATCTATTGGATCAAGATGAATTGCATCGTTTTTCTTCAGAAGTTGAAAAAAGAGAAATCGGTTTGGCGTATGTTGGATTAGACGATGTGAAGAAAAATAATCATCACCGTCGTGCACAAATGGCTGAAGCCATGGGATCAATTGATTTTGAAGCACCAGAGTATGATGTGAATTTCCAAAAAGAGAATGATGTGTATCAGGCGTTAGCTTTTTATGATCATTCTGCAGATGGCCTGTTCGACCAAGCATTTTCTAAATTTCGTTTTATCCGTTGGCACTCAGAAAGTGTAGATATTGTCCCTAAGAACGGTTCTAAATCGGCAACTTTACTGAATTTAGCGGATCGTGTCGGAATCGCTCGCGAAGATATCATCACATTTGGCGATGGTGAAAATGATCGTGAAATGTTGCGGGAAGCGGGGATCGGTGTTGCGATGGGCAATGCATTGCCGCATATCCAAAAAGAGGCAAAATTTGTGACAGATACTAATGACAACGACGGTATTTGGAAAGCATTAAAAGAATTAAAGGCGATTTAAACAAAAAAACAATCAAGACAAACGAAACTCGTCTGTCTTGATTGTTTTTTTATTCAATTACCAATACGCCATCTTTCAACGCATAAGGATTTTCTTGATTGATGTGATCGTAAAACATTACACCATTCAAATGATCGATTTCATGTTGTACAACGATCGCTTCGTAATTTTTCAAACGAATCTTTTGTTTAACGCCTGCTGCATCTACGTAAGATAACGTAATTTTATTGTGGCGTACCACATAACCAGGCACTTCACGGTCAACAGACAAACAGCCTTCCCCTTCGCCAAGACAAGCGTCTTGAACAGAATGGCTCAAAATCTTAGGATTATACATCACCGCACTCAATGTCGGTTCTGGATTTTCCAAGTCACCACTTGGGACATGGACTGCGATGATTCGTTTAGAGATGTCTAATTGTGGTGCTGCTAAACCAACGCCTCCGCGTAATCCTAATTCCTCTGCTTTGACAGGATCTTGACTATTATGCAAGAATTCCATCATTTCTTCGCCTAACTTGATATCTTCATCAGAAAGCGGCACAGAGACTTCTTTTGCCACTTCTCTAAGTGTTGGGTTTCCTTCACGGATAATAGTATCCATTGTAATCATTCAAAATCTTCCTTTCAATACAATAAAGTATTAAAGTTATTTATCCTTTATTTTATCATATAAAAGGTTCGGAAAAAACAGAAAAATATAGTAAAGATAGTGAAACAATAAACCGACGTTTATTAAACAAAATGAAATAAATGTATTTTTAAACCATATAATTGTGTTAAAATAACATGGTGTCAAAAAGAAATATAAAATAAATATAACGGAAGTGTCAAACTTTATTTTTCATCTAAAATCAAAAAACACGCTGGATAAATTGTTTCAGAGTGCTTTTTAGATTTTAGATGAAAAAAGATATTTTATGTTTTTTTGTGGTACGAAAAGAAAAAATAAAAAAGGGGAAAGAAATGAAAAAAACATTATGGAGTTTAAGTGTTGGGTGGCTGCTACTATTTCCAAGTATAGTAAAGGCTGAAGAACTGGAGGAAGTAGCCTTTTTTCCAGCAGATCCAGAAACAGGATTACAGGTAGAAGTACCCAATCCGGAGATACAATCAAAACAACAACTAACAAAAAGACAAGCTTTGCCAGAAAAATTTGATTTTAATGATGGAGGTTTTGGAACGCCTGTAAGGAATCAGGGGAATGTTGAACTATGTTGGGCCTATTCAGGAGCTGATATATTAACCATTTCATTGAAAAAAAACTTCGGAGTGGATTATATTGTTTCTCCAAACTATTTTAATTATTATTATGCAACGGATGCGTTTACGGACAAAATCAATCCATTCGCACAGGGCAGACGATTGAATGGTAGTGGAAACACAGAGCTATTATTAGAGCAAGCAGCATTAGACAACATGGGAGTGACAGAAGATGTATTGAAAACACCGCAATTCGATTTTCAGATGAAACCTATGTTAAGTCAAAAATTTTTAGCAATAAAAGAGCAACAAATTCCAATGTATGCAGACAAAATATCCGTGCTTCGAGGCGTAAGTTATAGTAAAGGAACAGAAGAAGAGCGTAGGAAGAAAGTAAATGATATAAAATCAATGATTTATGAATATGGTGCAACAACTTTTCATTACGATACCAATTACTCACATAGTTCTGATTATTATAATCAACAAACACATGCTTCATATGTACCGATGGAAGACATCAAACAAGGGTTGGTTCCAAATCGTGGTGGAGAATGGGCAACATCAAATCATAACATTGTGATTGTTGGTTGGGATGATAATTATTCGAAAGAAAACTTTACAAAAAAACCACAAAATAATGGTGCATTTAAGATGAAAGGTTCTTGGGGACCATACAGTCATCTTAAAGGGTATTTCTATATGAGTTATGAGGATGTTTATCTGCAGTCTTCGGTTAATGTAGCTGTCAATACAGAGAAAAAAGAATATGATTTTAATCATAAATATGTGAATGGGCATCAAGGCGATATACTGAATTATTATTTACATTCTAAAGAACTATTTTTGGGTAATGTATTTCAAACTAAAAAAAGTGAAGAAGAGTTAAAAGCAATTTCGTTATACACAAGTCAGAATAATATTAAGTATGAATTATATTATTTGAATCGAGATATAAAGCATGATGAGAAAATTTTTAATTACAAAGATATGACCAAAATAGGCGAAGGTACTAAAGAGTTTGAAGGAGTTGAAACAGTAAAAGTACCGACTCAAAAAATTGCTCCCAATCAAGAATATACAATTATTGTTAAATATATATATCCAGATGATGTTCCTTATTTTCAATTAAGAATGCAGAGAATTAAAGAATCCAATCAAGATGAAACGCCACATTTAGAAAAGGGACGTTCATTTGTTAGCACAGATGGTATGAAGGACGAAATGTACTGGAAGGATATGTCTGGAGGAGATGCAACGGATAATCCTGCCAATGTATGGTTAAATGCCTACACAACCGAGAAAAAAATAGCAATAGAAACTATTCAACTTGACCTGACAGATATAACATTGAATGTAGGTGAAGAAACAACAGTAAACGCAACTATTTCACCAGAAAATGCAACAAATTCCAAAATTATCTGGAAAAGTTCCGATGATTCAATTGCTAGCGTTTCTGATACTGGCGTTATAAAAGCTAAAAAAGCCGGAAATATAACTATTACAGCTGTTTCAGAAGAGGGGCAGAAAACAGCGGAGTGTCAAGTTCGTGTTGGGGATGGAAAAGGAACTTTCGGGACTGTTCCGTGGACATGGAATGATGTAACGCAGACTGTAGAATTCGGTGAAGGTGAATTTCCAGAATCACATTTTAATCATAGTATCCGAACACATATTGAATCTCAAAAGCGGTTGGACGGAAAGAAGATTAAGAAAATAGTGTTCACTAAGCCTGTAAAATTGGGAAAGAACGCCAGCTATCTATTTTCAGAGTTATCTAAATTGGAAAGTATTGAAGGAGGTAACTATCTAAATACAGTGCAAACAACAAATATGAATTCTATGTTTTACAAAGCACAAGAGCTAACTAAGGTAGACGTATCAAATTGGAATACAAGTCAAGTGACCACAATGTCAACTATGTTTTGGGCTACTTATAAATTGAATGAGTTGAATGTATCAAAATGGAATACAAGTCAAGTGCTTACAATGGCTTCTATGTTTGCATTCACTAACGAATTAGAGGTGTTAGACACCTCATCTTGGGATACAGGCAAAGTAACAAGTATGAAATCAATGTTTCATTATGCAAAACAACTAAAGAGTATTGATACATCCGGTTGGAATACAAGTAGTGTAACAGACATGTCAGATATGTTTGAAAAAACAGAGCAATTGAAGAATATAGATGTGTCCAAGTGGGACACAAGCAAAGTGAAAACAATGAGTAGAATGTTTGATTCTTCTGGTATAACTGAAATAGATGTGTCAGAGTGGAATACAAGCAAAGTAACAAATATGTACAGGCTATTTGGAGATACATCGCTTAAAAAATTAGATTTATCCAGTTGGGAAATGGCTGCAGTAAGAGATACAGATAGAATATTTCCAAAGTATCTTGAAGAATTAACTTTAGCGAAAGAATTTCGCTTTAAAGGCGACACAGGATTGACTGAAAATACCAAAGCACCATATTCAGGACGTTGGATTCACAAAAATGAGGGTACGAGTCCCGCTGTAATCCAATCAACAACAAAAGAATTTACTCAAAACTATGATGGTTCATATAGTGGTACTTATATACGTGAAAAAGACAGTGCGACTTTTTGGACTGTGCCATGGACATGGGATGATGTAACGCAGACTGTAGAATTTGGTTCAGGAGAGTTTCCAGAAACAAATGCTAAGTATAACATCCGAACACATATTGAATCTCAAAAGCGGTTGGATGGAAAAAAAATTAAGAAAATAGTGTTCACCAAGCCTGTAAAATTGGGAAAGAACGCCAGCTATCTATTTTCAGAGTTATCTAAATTGGAAAGTATTGAAGGAGGTAACTATCTAAATACAGTGCAAACAACAAATATGAATTCTATGTTTTACAAAGCACAAGAGCTAACTAAGGTAAACGTATCAAATTGGAATACAAGTCAAGTGACCACAATGTCAACTATGTTTTGGGCTACTTATAAATTGAATGAGTTGAATGTATCAAAATGGAATACAAGTCAAGTGCTTACAATGGCTTCTATGTTTGCATTCACTAACGAATTAGAGGTGTTAGACACCTCATCTTGGGATACAGGCAAAGTAACGAGTATGAAATCAATGTTTCATTATGCAAAACAACTAAAGAGTATTGATACATCCGGTTGGAATACAAGTAGTGTAACAGACATGTCAGATATGTTTGAAAAAACAGAGCAATTGAAGAATATAGATGTGTCCAAGTGGGACACAAGCAAAGTGAAAACAATGAGTAGAATGTTTGATTCTTCTGGTATAACTGAAATAGATGTGTCAGAGTGGAATACAAGCAAAGTAACAAATATGTACAGGCTATTTGGAGATACATCGCTTAAAAAATTAGATTTATCCAGTTGGGAAATGGCTGCAGTAAGAGATACAGATAGAATATTTCCAAAGTATCTTGAAGAATTAACTTTAGCGAAAGAGTTTCGCTTTAAAGGTGATACAGGATTGACTGAAAATACCAAAGCACCATACTCTGGACGTTGGATTCAACCAAACGAAGGAACAACTCCTGTTATAACCTATGCCACAACAGCAGAATTTACCCAAAACTACGATGGCTCACAACCTGGAACATACGTTAGAGAACAAACCAAGTAATATCTTAACTAAAATTGATTAGTAATTATTGACTAAGAAACAACTTTCCTGTAAAGTATACCTGTATGGAATCATACCGTCTTTTACTTGGTTGTGCGAATCACCAACGCATTACTCAGTAAGAAGATGACTATTAAAGAAGAGGTGAAAAACATGGCAATGTCAAAAGAAAAGAAAAACGAAATCATTAGCGAATACGCTCGTCATGAAGGAGATACTGGTTCACCAGAAGTACAGATCGCTGTATTAACTGCTGATATCAATCACTTGAATGAGCACGCTCGCGTTCACAAAAAAGATCACCATTCTTACCGTGGACTAATGAAAAAAATTGGACACCGTCGTAACTTGTTAGCTTACTTACGTAAAACTGACATCCAACGTTACCGCGAATTGATCCAACGTTTAGGATTACGTCGTTAATCAAACAAGGAAAAGCGAGATTCTTCACGAACCTCGCTTTTTAGCTTATTTAAAAGCGGAGGTTCAGTATCCTTAAAATACTAAAAATAACCCTCTTTGGAAAGTTTGAATGAATCTACTAACCAAATAAAAGGACTCAATTCGTTTGAATCTTTTCATTTGTTTAGTAGCAAGTCTAACTTCTCCAAAGAATCAAAGGAGAAACAAGTAGATGACAGAGAAAAAAGTGTTTAAAACAACTTGGGGCGGACGCCCTTTACAAGTTGAAATCGGCCAATTGGCTAAACAAGCAAATGGTGCAGTATTAGTACGTTATGGCGATACAGTAGTACTAAGTGCGGCAGTTGCATCAAAAGATGCGAGAGACTTTGACTTCTTTCCATTAACAGTGAACTATGAAGAAAAAATGTACTCTGTAGGGAAGATTCCAGGCGGATTTATTAAACGTGAAGGTCGCCCAAGCGAACGTGCAACCTTAACTGCTCGTTTAATCGACCGTCCAATCCGTCCAATGTTTGCGGAAGGATTCCGTAATGAAGTGCAAATCACAAATACAGTAATGAGTGTTGAACAAGATTGTACTCCAGAAATGGCGGCAATGTTTGGTTCATCTCTAGCATTAGCAATTTCAGATATTCCGTTTGACGGACCGATCGCAGGTGTTGATGTTGGTCGTGTTGATGGTGAATACGTATTGAACCCAACTGTGGAACAAGCTGAAAAAACAGATATCGAATTAACTGTTGCTGGAACGAAAAAAGCAATCAACATGGTTGAAAGTGGTGCCAAAGAAGTATCAGAAGAAGATATGCTTGGTGCGTTACTTTTCGGTTTTGATGCTATCAAAGAATTAGTTGCTTTCCAAGAAGAAATCGTTGCCGCTGTAGGTAAAGAAAAAATGGAAATCAAATTATTGCAAGTCGATGCTGATTTGAAAAAAGAAATCTTCGCAGCGTACTATGCTTCAATGAAAGAAGCCGTTATGACCGAAGAAAAACTTGCTCGTGAAGTGAACATCGATGCCATTAAAGATCAATTAAAAGAAGCCTATGCTGAAAAATTTGCTGGTCATGAAGACGAAGCGCAAGTAGCAAAAGAAGTAAAACAAATTGCTGAAGACTTAGAAAAAGACGTGGTTCGTGAATTGATCACGATCGATAAAATCCGCCCTGATGGCCGTAAATTAGACGAAATCCGTCCATTGGCATCAGAAGTTGGTATTTTACCACGCGTTCATGGTTCTGGTTTATTCACTCGCGGACAAACACAAGCATTATCAGTTGTGACTTTGGCACCGCTTGGCGAACACCAAATCATTGATGGACTAGGCGTTGAAGATAGCAAACGTTTCATTCATCATTATAACTTCCCGCAATTCTCTGTTGGTTCAACAGGTCGTGCAGGCTCTCCTGGTCGTCGTGAAATCGGTCATGGTGCCTTAGGTGAACGTGCAATGGCACAAGTTATTCCAAGTGAAGCGGATTTCCCTTACATGATCCGTGTAGTATCAGAAGTTTTAGAATCAAATGGTTCTTCTTCACAAGCAAGTATCTGTGCGGGTATCTTAGCATTGATGGATGCTGGTGTACCAATCAAATCACCAGTTGCCGGAATTGCGATGGGACTTGTCAGTGATGGCGAAAACTACACGATTTTAACAGATATTCAAGGGTTAGAAGATCACCTAGGCGACATGGACTTTAAAGTCGCTGGGACAAAAGACGGTATCACAGCACTACAAATGGATATCAAAATCCAAGGGATCACAGAACAAATCCTGACAGAAGCATTGACTCAAGCGAAAAAAGCTCGTATGGAAATTCTTGCGGAATTAACATCAACATTGGCTGAACCTCGCACAGAGTTGAGCAAATACGCACCTAAGATCGAAATGATCCAAATCGCTCCTGCTAAAATCAAAGATGTTATTGGTAAAGGTGGAGAAACCATCAATGGCATTATCGATGAAACAGGCGTGAAGATTGATATCGACCAAGACGGTAACGTAAGTATTGCTTCTGCTGATGCAGATATGATCAAAAAAGCCATCAAGATCATCGAAGAGTTAACAAAAGAAGTTGAAGTTGGGCAAGTTTACCTTGGTAAAGTTGTACGTATCGAAAAATTCGGCGCATTCGTTAACTTGATCAAAGGGAAAGACGGTCTAGTTCATATTTCTCAATTAGCGAATGAACGTGTAAATAACGTTGAAGATGTTGTGAAACTTGGCGATGAAGTACTTGTAAAAGTTATGGAAATCGACAAACAAGGTCGTGTGAACGTGTCTCGTAAAGCATTATTGACTGAAGAAAACAAAGAAAAATAAATAGATAGAATAAGGCAGAGCAAGGTGTTTAACCTACTCTGCTTTTTTTATGTTCAGGGTAGAGAATCGGTCAAAGCTTCCTCTGTAGAAAGAGACACCGTTTGATTCCAACTGACCTCATGTAGTTGTTTTTCAGCACTGGTTAGTAAAAGGTCGAACTCTTTGTTAAATGTCTGAAAAAGCTTTGAACAGGCATAGTATTGTTTGACGACCTGTTTTTTATTGATTGGTGTATTTGGATTGCTGAAATAGTTTTCCAATGTTGTTAACGGTTCTTGCCAAGAAGCTAGGCGTTCTAACGTGTCACGAAGGTCGATAATTTCTTGGTAGGGAACAGCTTTGATACAATGGGCGGAATTTTTCATAAGTAATTTCTCCTTTTTTCTAATAATTTTACTTGTTGATTTTTAAATGAGAAAAAGAAAAAACGATAGAGATTGCCGTCTCTATCGTAGCTCTGATCACAAGGCTGTAGCAGGATTCTTTCGTCCATTTAGAAAAATTTCAAAAACTGTCTAGAAATTCTTACAAAAATTAGGTACAATAAAGAAGCTAGTGCTACGGTTCTAGTAATTGGGCAACTTGGATAGATAGGTTGTGCTGTCTATTCAGGGCTTCATTCACAGGTTGGTGCCAGTGAATGAAGTGCCTATTTTTTTATTCTTTTTCTCAAATTTTATAGGATAACAATAAAAAAACGACTACAGTATCTACCTGTAATCGTCTACAATAGGTAAGACAAAAAAACATTATTTTTATTCTTTTCGTTCTTAATAGTGAAGCTCAGTAGTCTTCTAGTATACGAAAAAATCTAAAAATAAGAGGGTGTCTTACGCTATTGGCAAACTAATTAAACAGGTTGTGATGCTTAATCAAGGCTTCACTGGTTCGGTTGGTAGCCGTACCAAGAAGTGCCAATGTATTATTTATTTTCATGTTAATTATTTCTATCCTATGTCACTCATTATACCTAAAGAAACATCCGTTCGCAATAACAATTCTTACATTCCTCGATTAAATAACTTCAAAAACAGCTCCCTTATATATAAAGAAAAATAACAGAAAAAAATTTTGAACAACGCGGATTCCTTATTCTTAAAAATGACAATACTATACAAATGATCTATTTATTCTTGATTTTATAGAAAAACATAAGTCTATTTGTTATGATTATATTATCAAATGAATGTAATGAGGTATTTTATGGGAAAAGCTTCTGGAGAAATCAATAGTAATAAACAGGTTGCGTACCAGTATGCGACGGATATTTTTTTAGCGATGGATTTATTGAAAGATGCAAGTGCGGTTCAAGAGGATCATCAAACAACCGTTGCGGGTAATACAAATGCAAAAGAAGCCATTAAGCTGGCAAAAAGTACGGCAACAGATATCGCCAATGTAGTAGGACGAGCATCCAACAATTTGAAAAGCGTAGCGAATGAATTTGAAGCGGCAGATGCGACGATTCGGCAATTGATGCAGTCTTCAATGATTGCCAGTGCTGATAAAAATCGCAGCTCAAAACCAACCTTACCATTTACTGATGGCCCTTTTGGAGGGAAGTAAATGACTGAAATCGAATTAGAAATGACCACTAGAAATGTGCGTCAATTAGAAGAAAATCAACAAGAAAATGAAAATCAGCAACGCGGTATGGAACAAGCAATGGAGTTATATCATGAGCATTTTCAACGTTCCAATGATCTCTATAGTGGAATTAACGATACCTTTTACCGCAACGATTTCGCTCCAGTATTCCAACAAATGCAGGACGAAATCCATCATGAACGGCGCCAATTATTCGATCAGTTAGAAGATGAGCTGGAAGAATTAAAGCAAGAAAACCGAGCATTGGACGATCAGCTGTCAGAGGAACAATATAAACGGCAGCAATTGTTAAATAAAGCGGACGAGGAGGAAATCAACAATGAGCAGTATTGATATGTACCTCTCGTCGGCTAATTCCCAAGCAACAGGTGTTAGTGCTTTAAGCAACAAACACCATAACGGCTATAACCAGTTAGAAACAAGTCTCCAACAATTCGCTGGAGATTCGGTCTTAAAAAGTGATTCTTATGATTCAGCGAAAGCTTTTTACTCGGCCGTCTTGATTCCCTTAGCTCAAGGTGGGATACTGTTAACAGATGCAGTGGAAGAAGCCTGTAAAAAGTTTCCAGAACAATACACCTCAGAGGTTGATAGCAGCGATCTTAAATCTGAGGAATTAGAAAAGGAAATCGAAGAGCTAGAAAATAATATAACTCGGGTTCAAGACTTGCAGCGGGAGTTACTGCATTTCCCAGTCCCTCCACCAGTCAAACAACTGTTAATGAATCAAAATCGGCAATCCGTGACTCGAGACCAAGAAGCCAAACGAAAGCTAGAGGAGAAACTCCAAAAGCTACAAGCTTTTCACGCCAGTTCTCCAACCATTTTTTCTGAAATCAACGCTTTAAAAACAACGATCGACCAAGGAATAGCTCAAGCCGATCAATCATGGAATGCGAGTACAGGGCAATTTACGATACCAAGTGGAAAAAATATGGATTGGGCGAATACGATCAAGAACAGCTGGGCAACACGAGACAAACGATTGATGGAAAAACAGTTAAAAGAGTACCAAATCTATGCGGTGATTTATAGTGATAAAGATGGGAATCCTAAGATCATTTGGAAAGTAACGAAAGATGGAGAAGGTGTTAAAAATCCAAAAATCTATCAATATTTAAAGGCGAATGGCAAAGACTTACCAGCGGACTTGTTTGAATTTATGTCTCAGCATGATTGGGATGATAAGGTAAAGGCCGCCTTTCGCAAAGGAAAAGATTTACAAATCGGTGACAAGTACCATCCTGCTTTAGGAGCGCTAGTGGCATCAGGGCAATATCTTGAAGATGCTTATAAATTTTTAACAGAAGATGAGTTAGGACAGGCGTTGCAGATGTTAGGGTTTAACCTTGCTTCTTATCGGATAGCGACGGCTAAAGGGACGAAGACGGTTGAGAATAGGAATGGTAATGGGGCTAATATACCTAATCCAGATGTTGGAGTTGTACAGTCAAGAATTAATGTGGCAAATGGGAGAACTAGATTTACTCCAAAAAGACCTTCAACAGGGAAACCAGTATCAGCAGGATTTGAACATGTATATGATGGTCACTTTAATAGACCAATTGCAAATAGTCGTTCTATTTTTTCAATAACTACTGATAAATTAAAACAGATTTTGCAATCACCTAATGCTGTTAAGTCCACCGTGATTGATATGTCTGGAGGACAGTATAAGAGAATTGTGGATACAGGTGAAGTAATTGGAAATACCGCTTTAAAATTTGGTGGTAAACCTACTAGATGGATTGAAATAATTACTGACCGAGCTGGAAATTTAATAACTACTTATCCAGTTCCAAAACCTTAAAATTATTATTGTGGAGGCAATTATGAGAGAAGAGATAATTAGTGAAAATTTATTAAAAGATTACTATCAAATTTTTAGTAATCCTCAAACGTTAAAGGACTTTTTTAGCTATTATGAGGCATTAGTACGCTTTGTAAAAAAGCATCCTGTAGAATTTACTGACGAAGTAAAAGACGAATGGGGTTTGAATGAACTTCTGGATATCAATATAAATGAATATATAGTTGCTAACCCAGATATTTGCTTAGATATGGAAGCAAAGCGTTTAGTAAGAGACTATGAAAGTATAGATACTTTAGCAATGTCTATCAGAGACACTTTGTGGGATATGGTCACAATATATTCTGGAAAAGATTGCCCGATAACACCTAATGATGAGTTACGCTATATTAAGATAAAATATGCGGATGATTCAGAGCGACTGCTGCTAGAATGTGCTGGTTGTGGATGGACAGAAGATGTTGAAGGTAATGAATACGAAGGGCCTTTTGGTCGAGTGTTTCCAGTTAATAAAGATGACCTAGAAAAATATATTGATTTGTAGTATAAGATAAATAACGAGCACAGAGCATGACTGAAAATAGTTTTGTTCTATGCTCATTATTTATATAAAATTAGCTATTCATACCAATTTTTCAACAAGTATTTAAATGCGAATGGGCAAGACTTGTAAATAGGTGACAAGTACCACAAATGAAAGAAAAAATACTTTGGGGTCAAAGAAAGAATCCAAAGAAAAATGAAATAATTGGGGGGCATTCTCCAGATATTAATAATAGTCATCCTAATTATGCAACGGAAATTATTAAAAGAAACCCTGATGGTACCATGGATATAAAATATACTACCCAATTTCCTGATGGAAAACTTGCTAAAATAAAAAATAGCACAATTTTTCCAGAAGTATGGACGGATACAAAAATTTTAGATAGTATAAAAAATATTGGGAATTCTTCTTCAATAAGTGTTAGAGGTAGAGATGGTGCAACACTTCATAGACAAATTGTTGACGGTGTAGAAATAGATGTAATTAAGTTGGGAGATAATATTATTAGTGGTTATCCAACTGGGAAAGTAAATGCGCCATTACCAGGAGGTTTTTCTAAATAGAGGGGGAAAATGATGTATACAGAAGTAGATAAAATTTTGTCAGAAGATAGTTCAGATAATTATTTCTATGATGATGAATTTATGTATGTACAAGAATTAATAAGTAAATTTACAGAGGATGATTGGAAGTATCTAGTCCAAAATTTAAAGAATAAAGAAGATAAATACAAAATTAGGCTGGCCTATTGTATAGATGAAGACACGGGTATGAATGGCTTCAATTTATTATTAGAATTACTTGATGAAAATGATGAAGTGGCTGAATATGCTATAGATTCATTGCGCTCGTTTGATGAAGAGCCTTATAAAAAAATGATTGTATCTGATAAGGAAATAATTGATAAAGCAGAAAATTTATTAAAAAGCGCAAGTTTGCCAGTAAAACGGATTTTAGAAGCATTTTTACAACAAAATAAATAAAAAAGGTACTTCACTATCTGATTGGCGTCGGATAGTAAAGCCTTGACTAGTAAGAATGCACTCGATAATCAAGTTGCCAATAAATGAAACAGTATTAGTGAGATTTGCTTGCTGATGCTGTTTTTACATTTATTCTATCACAATCATTCTGTCTTTGTTCCTCAACAAATCTATGATGAGGCGATTCCTATGATTCAAGGAACTTCAAATGCATTTAAGTCTACAGATACTATGAAAAATGGTGCGAAATATGAATTTCAATTATCTGATGGTCAGAAAGCTATTATTAGATGGCATGAGCCAGATCCTGTTGCAGCAGCCAAGTTTCCAAATTCAGCATCAGGTTCAAGATGGACTGCTCAAATTAAGATAGGAAATAAACAAGTAACTGTTGAGGGACTATGGACAAAAAAACAAAACTTAAATGAAGTTCATGTTCCAGTTCAAGGGAGGTAATAGAATGGAAAAAGTCATGAAAAAAGAAGATTATTCTGAAATGCCATGGATGTCTGCAGATAAATTGTATTTATTATTTGAACAAGCTATCGTAGACTTTAAAAATAAAAAATTAACCAAGAAAGAATTTTTTGATATTTTAGACGAATTGATGATGAGACAAGGAGATACTTACGAAAATTTAAAAGAACCTTTAAGAAGTGAACTAGATAATGTTTTGTGTAGCTTATGGAATACTGAAAATTATGATGATGTAGATATAATAACATCATTACTAATAAATTTAGGATTGAAAAAGACTTATAATAAAATGAAAGAATCTATTAAAGACAATACAAATATATCTTCAGAAATACTTGAAGAAATAGAAGATACCATTGAAGAGGTAGGGGATAATATAGAAGACCCTTACCATGATTACATGAAAAAAACAACAGAACAAGACCCTGAATAATCAATGAAATAAAAAGGTACTTCACTATCTGATTGGCGTCGGATAGTAAAGCCTTGACTAGTAAGAATGCACTCGATAATCAAGTTGCCAATAAATGAAACAGTATTAGTGAGATTTGCTTGCTGATGCTGTTTTTAGTTTTATTTTACCATATTCGTTCCTTAACAAATCTATGATGAGGTATTCCTGTGATTCAGCGAAAGCTTTTTACTCGGCAGTCTTGATTCCCTTAGCTCAAGGTGGGATACTGTTAACAGATGCAATTGAAACAGGTTTTACAATCTTCTAATACTGTAAAGTCACCAGTTATAGAAATATCGGGTGGGCAATACAAAAGGTATGAAGGAACTGCAGGTCCTCAAATAATAAAGGATAGCCTTGGTAACAGAGTAGGTGCTTTACCTGCCGGGGGGAATCAAGTATACATTCCGGAGGTAGATAAAAGTTGGTTCGAAAAATAAATTGTGATTGCAGTGAGAGAACTGGAACAGAAATAACATCAATCGCTTATTTTAAGGAAATAAAATTATTTTTCTTAAAGCAAACTAAAAATAAAATATTTATATCAAAGAAAGTCACTCGTCCATATTACAGTGGGGTAGGACAAAATGAAGTTATAGAATGGTATGCTGATAAGTGGTATGTTTGTAATTGCTGTTGTACTCTGTGGGAAGTGAATTATCCAGATTTTCCTGCACAAGGTTTTGTTAGAAAATATTCTGATGGAAAATATTATGCGAAAGATGAGAATGAATTATGAATATAATGGTTGGAAATTTACCAATGAAGGAGATGGAATGGTATTTTATCATCCTGGAGACGGAATACATGGAGGTTCCTATTATGGCTTTTCAACAGGCGATACTGGTAAAGTGAAAATTGTTGGGGAAGATTATATAGATTTCTCAAACGATAAAGCAACAATCATAATATTGGGTGGTGAATGATATTTGAAGAAATTAACTTTAGGTGGAAAATTTTATTGGTTCATAGCTACTCTAGAGAAAAGCGGTATGTTTATTTTGGAATTATCTAATGAAGAAATAGAAACATTCATATTTGAAGATTTAATAGTTGGTGTTACCTCTTTTTTCAGTAAAAATAATTTAATTGAATTGAAAGAGAATGGACTAATTGATGAGGATGTTGAAAAAAAAGCTTATCTTCTTAGGGAAAAAGTGCTAAATCTTGATAATACAAATTTATGGAATATTAATAGTGTGAGACAAAGTTCTGAGTGGCTAGATATATTTAGATTATCTGATGAGTTGAAGAATAAGCTTCATGAAAGATGGTCAGATGAAGAAATAGAATACTTGAAAACAATATAAAACGGCACTTTATCATATGACTGGTAATTAAGTTGCTAATCATTGAAACAGTATTAGTGAGACGAAACAGTATTAGTGCGACTTGCTCACTGATGCTGTTTTTGTTTTAATTCACCATCTTCGTTCCTTACAAAAATTATGATGTAATGATCCCGACGTTTCAGCTGCCTTTCGAAATGGCAAAGACTTACAAATCGGTGACAAGTACCATCCCGCTCTAGGGGCGTTAGTGTCAGCAAGGCAGTATCTTGAAGATAGTTATAAATTTATGACAGAAGTTCAAGGGAGAGTGTGGCGTGAGGCAGATGTAGGCTTAATCGGAGATATGTCACGAGCGAAGTCACCTAGAACGTTTAAATGATGGTTTGATATATATCAACAAATCACTAAAAAACAATGCATTTTATTGGTAATATTAGAAATTGTAGGAGTGGAAATAATATGCGCGATTCGATAAAAAAGGAAGTTACGATAGATTTAAAAAAAGTAACAACAAAAAAAGAGTTACAAATTTTATTAAAAAAAAAGCTTGATTTTCCTGATTATTATGGAGAAAATTGGGATGCTTTTTGGGATACTATAACTGGTTTAGTTGAATTACCAGAGAAAATAATACTTGAACATTGGTTAGAGTTGGAAAATTTTATTCCAGACGAAGCAACTTTATTAAAAGAGATGCTTTATAACTTTAATAGAAAATACCCTATGATGAAAATTGAAATAGAGTATAAATAGTAAAGTGCTTGCTAAAAAGGCTCAAGGAACAAGTCGAAGTGCTAGCTATTTCTTGAATTTCTCGGGCACTCACAAAAGACAGTCTATTTTAAATTTGAAACGAAATAAGCACGTTTAACTACAACATGAATTGCTTATTCACACAGTGATTTCAACCATATAGAAACTTTATTTAATAAAATTAAGTAAAGACGTACCACAGCTCTTTTGTTTGCCTTTAATTAGTGGTAAAATTATTGCTATCAGTCTAAAGATTATTCGGGGTGTCGATGTGAAAAAATTTAATCCAAATAAAAATATAATTATCACGTTGGTCATAGTGATCATCGTAGTTACCATTATTAGTTTAACTGCGGCTCACAGAGCGAACGACGGGAAAACCAATCTAGGTCAATCGGCAGTCAATGATAGTGTAGGCTTTGTTGACAAGGTGATCTCATTTCCAGCTAGAATGATTGGGAGTGGCGTATCGTCAATCAGCTCTCTTTTCAATACCTACGATGAGAATGAACGATTAAAAGAAAGAATTGATGGGTATGGTGAATTATCCATCCAAAATGACAATTTGAAAAAAGAAAATGAAACATTGAAAAAAGAATTAGCGTTGAATGAAACGTTAGGCAATTATGAGAAAGTAACAGCAACAGTCGTTTCACGCTCGCCAGATATGTGGCAAGATTTATTGATTGTTGATCGTGGATCTAATGATGGGATCGAACCAAACATGGCTGTTTTAGCGCAAAAAGGGTTGATTGGTCGGGTTATCGAAGTGAATGCGACATCATCCAAAGTTGAACTATTAACATCTAAAAACCAAAATTCGAATCATTTCCCAGTTCAAATCAACTCTGAAAAAGGGGATTCATATGGACTTTTGAAGAATTATGATGACAAAGAAAATACGCTGATTGTGAGTCAATTGGTTGGTGATATGGATATCAAAGAGGGCGACATTGTTCAAACATCTGGGTTAGGACAAAATTCTCCAGCGAATTTACCTGTAGGGGTGGTTCAAAAAGTCAAACCAGATAGTTACGGGTTAGATCGAGAAGTTTATGTTAAACCGTATGCAGAAATGTATAATATACCTGTTGTGACAATCATCAAAAGATTAGCTGGAGCGGGGGAGTAAGATGCAAATAATCCGAAAAGAAAATGTAAAGTACTATGCGCCAGTAGTTTTCTTTTTATTAATGCTGATCGATGGTCAATTGACACAGGGAGCGTTAAATTTAACAGATAATGTTTATTTTGCAAATGCGCACTTTATGTTGTTAGCATTTTTGATGGCAGTCCCTACCCTGTCAAAACGTTATTTGTTGATTGCAGCAATAGTCTTGGGGCTGATTTGTGACAGTTACTATATTGGAATCATTGGAATTTATACCGTTGCTTTAACAGCAACGGTTATGATGATGTACCGATTTCAGCGAGTAGTTCACACCAATTTGCTTACTGCGTTTTTTGGAATGGTTATTTTTGTAACGACGTATGAATTGATTGCAGTGGGACTACAAATTATTTTTCACCTATCAAATGTGGCTCCTTTATTATTTATCACGAAGGTTTTAGGCCCAACATTGCTTTTTAATATGTTGATATTTGTTATTTTTTCTTATCCATTAAAAAGATTATTCGGCAATGAATAGTCTTTTTTTCTTTTTTAGCACCACGTAATACAGCCTGGTGTCATTATTTAAAAATAATCTTATTTAAATCTCTAAAAATCACTGGTGTTATTTAAATGGGATTCATGAAACAATTTTGTAATATCCTTTTTATCTGTATGTCATACTGCTATGTTACAATAATCACGTTGTTAATTTAGACTAAGACAGAAATGATACCTATAACTCATATATATAGTAAATGCTGGAGGATTAAAACGTGAAAAAAAGTATATTATCAGCATTAATGGTTTGTTCAATTACGCTCACTTCAGTTGCCTTGCCTATGGCTGCAGTTGCGGATGACTATGATACAAAGATTGAACAACAAGATGAAATCATTAATGGACTAAAAACAAAAGAATCAGAAGCGGCAACGAAATTAGCTGCAATCGAATCGGATATGCTGACTACAGCAACAAAAATCGATGAATTAACGGCTAAGAAAAAGACACTTAAAAACGAAATAACAAAATTATATAGTGAAATCTCTGACTTAAATGTTCGTATTCAAAAAAGAGAAGTTCAAATGCGTAATCAAGCGCGCGATGTTCAAGTCAGTGGAACAAGCACTAATTATTTAGATGTCATCGTTAACTCTGAATCGATCTCAGATGCAATCAGCCGAGTTCAAGGAATCACAACATTAGTGAATGCCAATAATGAACTATTAGAACAACAAACATCTGATAAAGAAGACGTAGAGAAAAAGTCTGAAACAGTAGAAACACAGATTTCAGTTTTAGAAACGTCTACCAAAGATTTAAAAAGTAAGCAAGATACTTTAAATAATTTAAAGCTTGAACAAGAAATTGCTAAAAATGATTTGGAAGCACAACGTTCAACAGAAGAAAGTAAAAAATCTGAATTTGTTGCACAAAAAGCTGCCGCTCAAAAGAAATTAGAACAAGAACAAGCAAAACAAGCGAAACAAGCAGAAGATCAAAGAAAAGCAGAAGCTGCAGCTGCAGTAAAATTAGCTGAAGCACAAGCTGCAAATCCTGGTCTAGCTCAAACAAATCTTGTAGAAGAAAACGGCACAACGAGCACAACACCGGAAGCGCCAAAAGCAGTAGAGACACCTAGTGGTAATAACACTAGCGGCGGTAGCAGTATCGGTACTGGTGGCGTTTCAGCTGCGAAGAAAAAGGCAGCACAAATTGCGTTGAATGCTGTCGGTCAAACAAACCCAACTGGTTGGGGTCAAAGTGGTGAATGTATTGTTGCTGTACAAAATTGGTTAAATGCAGCAGGAGTAAGATTTACACCAGGTGGACCTCATAGTGGATACACTCAGTCAGGCGCAGTACAAGTTTCTTGGTCTGATGTTCAAGTTGGCGATGTTGTCCAATACGAAAATGCACTTAGTCCAGATGCTTGGCTAGACGGAGTTCATACAGTCTTAGTTGTTGGTGTCAAAGGTAGTTCAGTTCAAATTGTTGAATCAAATAATCCGGCTGGTTCTGGATATGTTTCAACAACTACTGGTTGGACACCAAGTCCATATGCGGCAAACTTCAGAGCAGTTGTATGGCGTTTTCCAGGATAATCTAAGTTGAAAAATCAAATCCCTAACGGCAAAATCTCAATGAAATTGCTGTTAGGGATTGTTTGTACTATAGCAAATGTTGACGTATGGAGATAAAACTAGTACGAAGTTTAAATTTAGTTGATTTTCATAAAGGAAAAACCTGTGAAAAGACCGTTATATCAGCCGTCATACTTGTCTTTCAAAAATGAAATACTTCTGTAACATTTTCTTTATCTGTATGACATGTGACTATGATACAATGATTTCGTTGTTAATAAAAGAATGTAAATTACTCAAAAGATGAATATATTATAAGTGAAAAAACCGGAGGAATGAATAGTGAAGAAAAGTGTATTACCATTACTAATGATTTGCTCATTAGCCCTTACGTCTGTAGCATTACCAACAATGGCCTCAGCAGATGAAGTGGACTCAAAAATTCAACAAAAAGACCAAACAATTTCTGGATTGAAATCTCAAGAAGCGGACGCTCAAAGTCAAGTGGCTGCAGTACAAAGCCAAGTTGCTTCTATTAATGAAAAAGCTGAAACATTATTAGCTGAACAAAGTAAATTAAGATCAACATCTACTGATTTAGAAAAAGAAATCAAACAACTTAAAAAACGTATCGAAAAACGTGAAGTAGCGATTCAAAACCAAGCGCGTGACGTACAAGTTAATGGTAACAGCACAAGCTACATGGATGCATTATTGAATGCTAAATCAGTTTCAGATGCTATTACTCGTGTAACAGCAATGTCTACGATTGTAAATGCAAATAATGATTTAGTAAAACAACAACAAGAAGACAAAAAATCAGTTGAATCTAAAAAAGCTGAAAACGAAGAAAAATTAAAAGAATTACAAGATAATCAAGTAGAACTTGAAGCTCAAAAAGGTGATCTTGTTAAAGCAGAAGCTGATTTGAACGTATTACAAACAACATTAGCTGCTGAAAGAGCAACTGCTGAAGATCAAAAAGCTGGCTTAGTTAAAGAAAAAGAAGCGGCAATTGCTGAACAAGCTCGTATTGCTGAACAAGAAAAAGTAGTAGCTGCGAATGCTAAAAAAGCAGCTGAAGAAGCTGCAGCTGCTAAAGCTACAAAACCAAGCACTACACCTGCTTCATCTTCAACTACTGAAGAATCAACAACTGAAACTTCAACAAATAATAACAATAACACTGATAACAATAATACAGGTGTGACACCTCCAACGAACAATGAGGGTAGTGGAACAGTTGAGCCAACTCCTCAACCAGAACCAACACCACCTGCACCAGAACCAGAAACACCAGTTTTACCACCATCAACTGGCGGTTCTGCAATCTCTATTGCAGCAGCTCAAGTTGGTAAACCATATGTATGGGGTTCTAAAGGTCCAAACAGCTTTGACTGTTCAGGTTTAGTGTATTATGCATTTATGAACTCAACTGGCCGTAATGTCGGTGGATACACAGTAGCACAAGAAAGTGCTGGTACTCGTATCTCTGTAGCGGAAGCTCAAGCAGGAGATTTATATTTCTGGGGTAGCCCAGGTGCTTCTTACCACGTAGCGATTGCTACAGGTGGCGGCGGTTATATCCACGCTGGGAACGAAAGTACAGGCGTTGAATACAGCAATGTTGGTTCATTTACACCAAGTTTCGCTGTACGTATGTAATCAAATTTAGTTCAACTATTTAAGAATCAGACAATTGTCTGATTCTTTTTTTTTCGCAAAATAAAGAGCAGTTTCAACAAATTACTTGTTAAAACTGCACTAGATTAGTCAATATAAGCTTCGGTTAATTCCATAAATTCATTTACATCTTTGATTACTTGGTCAATTCCAGCTTGCCAAAAATCTGGTTTTGTTAAATCAACGCCAAGATGTTTTTGAGCCAAGTCTTCTGACGTCATTGAGGCAGTATCTCGAAGCAATGCAATGTATTGATCTTCAAAATCACTCCCTTGTTTATTCGCATATGCGTAAATTCCCATACTGAATAAATAGCCAAAGGTATAAGGGAAATTATAAAATGGAACATCATCAATAAAGAAATGTAATTTGCTCGCCCAAAAATGTGGATGATACGTTCCTAAGCTATCTTGGTAACTTTCTTTTTGAGCTTCAAGCATTAATTCTGTTATTTCATCCTCGCTTAACAAGCCGTTTTGACGTGCTTCATAAAAACTATTTTCAAAAATAAAACGGGAATGAATATTCATAAACATTGCAATTGCATTTTGCATCTTAGTATCTAACAGGTTGATTTTTTCTTCAGGCGTTTCTGCTTTTTTCAATGTTGCATCAGCTACGATCAGTTCTGCGAATGTACTTGCTGTTTCTGCGACATTCATTGCATATTCACGGTCAAGGGCAGGAAGATCCCACATCACACTACTATGGAAAGCATGACCTAATTCGTGCGCTAACGTTGCAACTTCGTTGATTGAATTGCCAAAAGTCATAAAAATTCTAGATTCTTTCGTTTCAGGAAGTTCGGTACAGTAGCCACCAGGCCGTTTATCAGGACGATCTTCCGCTTCAATCCAACTATTTTCGAAGGCACCTTTAGCGAAAGTTGCCATTTTAGGGCTGAATTTTTCAAAGTTTTCCAAAATAAATTCAGCTGCTTCATCAAAACTGTAGGATTTCTCTTGCAAATCGCCTAATATGATCGGAGCATCTTGATCTTGCCAATCCATCTTTTCTTTTCCAAATAACTGTGCTTTACGTGTTAGAAAATCGATGAAAGGTTGTTTGTTCTTTTGAATGGTCGCCCACATCACATCTAACGTTTCTTTTTTCATTCGGTTGTAATTTAACGGTTTTTCTAAGAAATCAGTGACACCATGTAGCTTGTATTCACTTAAACGGAAGCCATCTAAATGATTTAACGTATCTGCTAATAATGGTGCTTTTTCACTCCATGCTTTTTCCCATTCAGAGAATAGCGCCGCACGAATTTTCGGATCGGGGTCACTCATCATTCTGTTGAACGCTTGACCAGCAGATAAAAAGGTTGTCTGACCATCTTCGTTAAATGGAATTAAAATGCTGGCAACGATAGTGTCGTAATGACTACTCCAAGCATTTAGTCCATCTAAAGATAATGTATTGATAATATTTTCTTCTTTTTCAGATAGTAATTGCTGTCCATCACGACGAATCTCATTTAAACGAAAGGCTATGGATTCAAAAGCGGGTAATGTGGTTAGGGATTGCCAATGTGTATCAGAAATTTCTGTCAATTTTTTGGTGAAAATTGTTTCAGCTAACTGAATTGCTGGTAAGAGAGAAAATAAATCCCCAGATAAAATTTTAGCTTTTTTATCTTTCGTATCAGCAGAAGATAATGCAGTAATAAAGCTGCTACATTGAGAAAAACCATCTGAAATCGTTGCTTGTATGGCCAAAATTTGTTGTAATTCTTGATAATCAGTATCCTTTTCAGGTGACCATTGTTCAATCAGTTGATGATAGTTAGCGCTTTGTTCTTGTAATGTTGTTAATCGTTGTTCCAGTTCTACTGAATGGCTACCTCCAGGGAAGATGCTATCTAGATCCCAAATGAGTGAGTAAGTCATATATGATTCCTTCTTTCTTATATTCATTTCTTCTAGTATATCACAAGAAAAAAAGAATGAGTGATTGTTTATTTTGTCTAAAAAGGCTACTATAGTAAATGAAATGAGGTGACGAATTGAAGAAGCAATTAAAAAATAGTAATTTTTACATATTTTTGGCATTTTTGATCATGGCTATTTTATTTTATAGTTCTTCTCAAACATATGAACAACAATCCCAAGTGGGCTTATTAGATAACTTGCTGGGTAACCATCCATTTGAAGATCAACTAAAGGGAATTTCGTTCAATTACGCTGGAAGTGAAGTAAGTATTCAAGCGAAAGGATATGCGAAATTTATAGAATTTTTTATTCGCAAAGGGGCGCATTTTGGCACATACTTTTTATTAGGTGGTAGCTGGTTTATTGGACTGAATATGAAAGTTAAACAACCTTTGCTGATAGGTGTTGTTGCTTGGCTAGCTGCGACCGGTTATGCTGGATTGGATGAATACCATCAAATGCTGACTGGCGGTCGCACACCGCTGTTTCAGGACGTAATGCTTGATTCTATAGGAGCACTGACAGCGGTTTTGATCTGTCTGTTTGTGATCGGTATAAAAAAATTGAGAAAAAAATAGATCACAGTAGATTAGTTCCAATTACATCAAATGAGGTGAATAAAAACAAGACATGGAATATTTCTAGTCTTGTTTTTATTTTTTGCCCAAATATAGGTCTCAAGCTGGATGTAATATGTACAAGAAAAAACTACTATAGAAAAGTGGTATAAAAACGAGTGGAAGCGAAGTGGACCGAATGAAACATTTTTGCCAATCAATAGTAGGCGTACTAATTTTTGTGGCACTATGTGCTGTAGCGCTTAGAGTGTATACCTACAATAATACTTCCACCACAGCTGGTTTGATCGATCAACTAAATCCACTAGTAAAAACAGCAACACTTTATACAAAAACAACTGAAAAGTATGAATATAAGTTCCCTGATGCGACGAGTAAAATTGAGAATTTTGTTTACCTTCAAACGTGTTATACAGGCGATGGAAAAAAGCGGAAAATAGAATATATATCATTTGGCAAACAAATGAAGCCAGACAAATTTCTTAAACTAGAAACGAAAGGACAAAGCGTTTTAAAATGGGAAGAAATCGATAAAGAAGAATTACCGGAAAAGATTCGGCATTTATTGTAGTAAAATGAAAAAGCCCCCTATATAATGACAATAAGGGGTGGAAATAATGGAGTATTTGACGATTAAAAAAAGTAATACAAGAGATACTGCAACACTAGCAGGTTTAGGAATGTTAGCTTATCGCATTTTTCCGGATTCTGAATGTATTAACATTCAATTACTAAGTGGCGCACAAGAAGAAAGTACGATTCCATTTAAAGACGGAGAAAGATTCCGATTGCGAAATAGTGAACTTTGTTTGATTATTGTTGATTAAACAAAATAAGAACGTGGTTGAGACCGAAGTGGTTATTTTTTTAGGAGTTATTTTTTAACTTGATGCCTTAGGGGTGGGATGGACTCATGGAGTCATTTCCACCCTTATTCTCGTTTTCCTTTAATCAAGAGTAAAGCTTGCAACTATTTAGAAGCATAGTAAAATAGAAAGTAAGGAAACTTGACAGGCTGGTCTTTCGGAAGAAATAAAAATAAATTGAGGCAAAAAGTTGCCGCGTTTAATTTTTCCAATTCTTCTGACAAGGCTAAATAAGCGTGCTACGCTATTTAAAATAGGAGGAGAAATAATGGCAGGTCATAGTAAATGGAAAAATATTCAGGGTAGAAAAAATGCGCAAGATGCAAAACGCGGGAAAATATTTCAAAAGCTATCAAGAGAAATTTATATGGCAGCTAAAGCAGGTGGCGCAGATCCAGCAACAAATGCAGCATTAAGACTAGTTATGGATAAGGCAAAGGCAGCTAATATGCCAAATGACAATATTGATCGCGCAATCAAAAAGGCCAGTAGTGCAGGTGAAAATGAGCATTATGATGAGATTACTTATGAAGGATATGGCCCAGCTGGCGTTGCCATTTTAGTCTATGCATTAACGGATAATCGAAATCGAACAGGAACGAATGTCCGAGTAGCCTTTACTAGAAATGGTGGTTCTTTAGGTGAAACAGGGTCGGTTAGTTATATGTTTGATCGTAAAGGATATATCGCAATTGAGCGTTCAGGATTATCTGTAGATGAGGATACGATGTTTGAAAATGTACTTGAAGCAGGAGCGGAAGATCTCGAAACATCAGAAGAAGCATTTGAAATCTACACAGCACCAGAAGAGTTTACAACAGTTAGAGATGTGTTGGAAAAAGAGGGATATACTTTAGCGCAAGCGGAGTTAACAATGGTTCCTCAAACATTGGTAGAATTGGAACAAGACCAACAAGAACAGCTACAAATCTTGATCGACAAACTAGAAGAAGATGATGATGTATCAGAGGTTTTCACATCAGCAGATATGTGATTGTTTAAAAATATTGAAAATGATGACATAAAGATGCCATCATTTCTATGCTAATTTGTAGTCATTACTTAAAAGGGAGTCGAATAAAAGAAATGACAAATAAAAATGTGGCAATTACTTTTGAACGTTATCCTGAACGTTTTCAAAAGCCTTTATTGGAACTTAGAGCACTGATTTTTGAAACAGCTGCAAGTATAAGTGCAGTAGGAGAACTAGAAGAAAGTCTGAAATGGAGCCAACCTTCGTATGCTACAAAAGCTAGTAAGAGTGGTAGTCCAATCCGAATCGATCGTTTTGGTGATGAGAAGATTGCACTATACTTTCACTGCCAAACAACCTTAGTAGAAGAGTTTAGAGCATTATTTAGTGAGGTAGTTGAATTTTCTAAGAATCGAGCAATTGTACTCGATCCTGATAAAGAACTCCCCAAAAAAGAACTGGCTTTTTGTATTGAACAAGCCTTGACTTATCATAAAAGATAACAAAAAACTATGCCGTTCACAGAAATTTGTGTAGGGTATAGTTTTTTTGCTAAATCGTATTCTATTGGTAATTATTCTCGAACTTATTATATCGATGTAAAATGGTGTCAAATAAGACTTTCTATATCTTTAAGCACTTCTAACAGCATTATATCGACCGCAATATGTGGGGGATTTTTATTTTTATATTCACCAGGTTAAGTATCTTATGCTAGACAAACGAGAACTGACATCTGTACAACATATCTAGGTAATGATAACGAGATATTTAAAAACCGTGCATCTTAACAAGCATATATGACCAACATAATATTCTTACTCACTTCATCTTGTGGGCGGAAAATTTGAATCTGCTATCTTTGGTCATTATGACAGTCGGAAAATTTGCTGTTAAAAATTCTGATAGCTTTGTTCGTGAGTTCTTCCTAAAATGATTAAAATCCATTGCTAAAAATAATCTCCATCCGTCCCTATGTTTATTATCGGAATGTGGTTTTTATATGAATCAGATAATTATATTAGATAGTGATGCTGTAGGGATGGTTAGCGATATTGGATAGGCTCGTTGGGAGTTCGAGAGTTTAGAAAATACTGCAGATTTGTGTAAGATATTGGTTTATGTGCAGATATTGAGGATAGGATTGCAAGGTTAGTTGGATATAGTTTATAATAAGATAAATAAAAAGAACTAGAGGTGGAGCGAGTATGAGCTTTCATTTTTCTAAACAAATTCCCAAACTAAAAAAATTATTGTTTGAGATGAGACGGTTAGAAATCACTATAGGGAGCTTCGAACACAACTATAATAATATTGAATCGTCCGTTATATTTGATACGAGATCAACCGATTCTTGGAAATTAGTATTCATTAAAAAGATAAAAGGTACTATCTTAGATTTACCACTTGAGAAAGGATTCCGATTCACTATTAACAGTGATGAAAAATATTGGGAGTTTATCAATTATTTCAATGTTGGTGGACGACGTGGAGAATTTAGTTTAAACGATTTTATCACTGATTTATGCAGGCAAGTTCCACTAAAATATGTAATTACAGATAACTCCAGAAAAGTAATTTTAAAATATGATAATTTAGACAGTAAAAGTGAGGGGATTTATCCTATTCGTATTGTAAATTGGCCTAAAATTCATGCTAAGAACCCTGCCTTGCCAAGTGACAAATTCCATAGATCACCTGAAAATTTGGCAAAAACAAAAGAGCTCTATCCCGATATTTATAAAGCTACAAAGTCTTACGATATCACTATAGTGTATGGAAACGATCCTAATAACAAAACGAACAGTATCATTGCGGATCCTATCCATAGTTGTGATAGGGTTTTATAGCACAAAAATCCTGACCAGTTAGGATTAAAGTAGGTGCTAAATATGAGTCTAAACATCTCGTGAACATTCTCCCTAATTGCTTTCATAATTCTTTCATTTCAATTAAAAACTTTTGACTATAGTAATAAATTACGATATGATTAATTTAATCAAAGAATCCGGGTGCTTTGCGCCTTTATATCTCACTTATAAAGTGAGATTTTTCTTTATAATTTAGGAGTAAGATATGGAAGACAAACCGTTCAAAACACTCGACGATCAAATTCAACTTTTAAAGTCTAGAAATATGCGATTTCGAAATGAGGAAAATGCTAAATATGTTCTGATTAATAACTCGTATTACGGAGGGCAATTTTTCGAGGATATGCTAGCCATCTATGATTTTGATAAATCTCTTGCTTCCATTTTATATAAATACATTATGACGATCGAGACAACATTTAAAACATCTTTAAGTTATTATATATCCCATGATCTTGGGTCAATGCAAAATCAATATCTGGATAAGACTAAATATTCCAATGGTTATAGAATTTCTACTGGCAATTTTTCTGGATCCTTTTCAATTGAAAAGACCTTTTTTGAGATAAATCAAAAAATTAAGGATACTAATATCACCTCCATTAGGCACTACACAGAAAATCATAAGAATGTTCCACCATGGATCGTTATGCCAACGCTAAGTCTAGGTGTAATTTACGAGTGGTATAGGCTGGTTAGACCGCCAATAAAAACAAATGTAGCTAATACCTTCTTGTATTCAGATAGGGATGAAACCCTAAATAAAGAAATTTTTCAGCAATCATTAAAGACAATACATCTATATCGAAATATAGTTGCACATGGCTCTAGACTAATTATGCACGAAATGCCTATAGAAAAAAGATTACGACCGAATCTAATTAAACAATATGCTAAATCAAATATTATAAATAACGATATGTGTATGATCGATCATATAGAATTTTTGCTCTATTTTCAGCTGTGTGCATACTTCTTTCAAATCGATCAACAATTAAGAAAAACTTTATCAATGAGTTACGATATTTATTTGAACAACTAAAAAGAGAGAATGAACCATTATACGAGATTTTACTATTTCGCGTCTACCTCCCTAAAAATTTTATTGAGTTATTGCAACAATATTAAATTTAAGATGGACTCAGAAAATGAAAAAAATACAACTTTAGAAGCAAATGATAAAGAAATGATTAAAAAGTATCAAAAATTTTTTAATTGGAAAATGCTTAGAAAATGAAAGTCCAAGCGCAGATATAATTAAAGCTCTAAGCAAATTTAAATAATCAACAAGCCTCAAGTTAACTATCACTGCTTTATGTACAAGCCCACCTAGATAATAAGGAGGGCTATTTTTATTTACTTGCATTTCTATGACCTTTGAATAAAGGTATAAGGAATAACCATCGTTTTTTCTTGTTCTTCTAAAAGTAAGTGAAAGGCGGCTTCCCCGCACTGATCTAAATGATGGTCTATAGTTGAAAAACCAAGCAGTCGGCTAGACAATAAATTTTCTTCTCCAATGATTTTTACCTGATCTTGGTTAAGGGATTGTAAGATGCCAGCTGCCACGTCATCACCATTCGTTACAATTGTATCAAGTTCTTTTATGGTTGAAAAATGAAGACCAGCAGCGATTCCATCTTCAAAAGACCGACAATTTCTAACAAGCATTTTATCTGACAATCCACCAAGTATTCTTTGATAAGAATCGATAACCAAAGCAGTACTAGCACTAACCGTTTCAGCTCGCCCAACGGTCAAACCAATTTTTGAATAGCCTTGTTCTTTCAAACTAGTGAATAGATCGATATAGGATTCTTCACGTTTGATCGACACACAAGAGATTGGAAACTCACCAGTGTCTTCACAGCATACAATCGGTGCATACTTTAAGTAACGAGTAATCAATTCAAAAGAAACTTTCTTTGATGTGATGATCATGCCATCCCAAGCCTTCGCAGCGAGCCCATCCAAATATCTTTTTTCTACTTTAGGATCATAATTAGTCGGTAGTAATGTCACTTTATATCCGTCGTGAAAGGCAGCATTTAAAATGCCACTGACGATTTTTTCAGAATAAGGATGATTGGCATATGGAATCATGACGGCAATATGCTTTGATTTTCCACTGCTTAAATCACGTGCTTTCGCATTTGGTATATAGTCAAGTTCATGCATGATCTCTAGTATTTTAGCGCGTTTTTCTTCAGAGACATAAGGATGATTATTTAAAACACGAGAAACCGTTGCAACTGAGTAACCAGATAACTTGGCAATATCACGAATATTTGCCATAAATGGGCTCCTTCCAAAACTAGTGACTAACGCTGATAGGACGCAAAACATTACTTAAAAAAGGCATCAAGTGATTACCGTAGTCAATAAAATGATAATGATCTTCCTCGTAATCAAAACAGATAAACTCAAGCTCCCCTTCTTCTCCAAACGTTAATCCTGTTATTTCAGCCAATTCTACTGCTTTATCGATTGGTTTGCAATAGTTATTCAAACTTCGGATGATAAGGACTCCGCTTTCCGTTGATAAAGAAACAAAGTAATAATCAAGTCCTAAACAATCCGTTAATTCAAGCATACCGTTCATCATAAAGTGATTCCTCCTGTCTTTTTTTTACTATAAAGTATGAAACGCGTATCAGGTCAAGAGGAATTGATTCACTTACTATAAAGGGGTGACGATAATTCGTTGTTGGAGACTATCGATATCTGCTTGTTTCATTTCAGGGAACCAGTTTAGGACATTAGCTGTTGAATAGCTGATAGCTTTCTTCAATACATCGATATCTTTTAGTTGTCCTAATGTCAGGTATTTGACTAATCCACCTAAAAAGAAATCACCACAAGCAATTGGATTTTTTGCTTGAACAGGCGGGATGTAAAGATGATAAATCTGTTGGTTTAACTTAGCAATAACCCCTTTAGCACCAAGAGTGATGATAAAATAAGGGATCGGAGCAGCGAATTCTGACTTTAAAAAACACATATAATCTTCTAATCCATCAAACGTTTGATCCGGGACTAAATCGCTTAATTCCTCATCGTTGATTTTGATTACATCAGGATGTCCTTTATAGGCTTCCACCAAAGCAGTTCCACTAGTATCAACGAAAAAGTGGGTATTCTTCCCTTGTAATTGCGTTTGGATCTGCGCAATATAGTCATCAGGCATCCCCTTCATGAGAGAACCCGAAAAAACAACAGTATCATTTGGTTGAATAGCATGCACTAGTTGTTCTGTAAAAGTAGTTAATAATGAACGATCAAGAACGAAACCACTTTCGTAGATAGGATAAATCCCATTATTTTTTGTATCCACCAAAATTGTGCAAACGCGTGTGTTTACCGCTACCTGTGTGATGTGTAGTTTGATGGCTTTTTTTGCGGCTAACTCTTGTAAATAGTCACCATTTCTTCCACCTAAAATAGTGTGGATACAGTAATCTGGTGTAGTCTCTTCAAAATCTAAGGCATAGGCTACATTAAAACTTTTTCCTCCTGCGAATTCACGTAGATCATACGGTCGATTTGGGACAGGGGAAGAAAAATTTTCGAGTAAAAGTGTTCGATCGATTGCAGGATTTGGGCAAATCAAATGAATCATTTAGAACAGCTCCTTAAATTGAATTGATAGGGAAACATTAAGCGGTTTCATCTCTTTGTTGGGAAGTGACACATAAAAGAAACCAAAAACCTAGAGGTCAGGATGGTTCTAACATGTGCCAGTCATCACATTTTATAGGTTGAAAATTCTATTTTATAGTAGTCCCATTTTTTATAACTTTCGACATATTCTGCCACTGTTCCATCTTGTAACGTTGTCTTTTTCATCTGGAATACAACAGGTTCTGATTCGGTGCTAGATAAAAGTTTTGCTACCTTTTTTGGAGTCGGGAATAGAATTTCATTTGTTTCAGTTGCATGTTCATCATACATGTGAATACCAAATTCTGTTTTAAAACGCTCGTAAATAGAATCATAGTAGCTCAATTCTGTGACGTCATGATTGATGAATTGGTTAGGCATAAAAGTGAAATGCAAAATAAATGCAATAGCATCAACTTTACGAATTCGGGTGATTTTTCGGTATGTTTGATCAGGTTGTAAATTTAGTTCTTTTACTATTCTTGGATCAGATTCTTCTACAATGCTAATAACCTCAACGGTTTCGGTTTTACCAGCAAAAATCTCTATATCCGTAAATTCAACGAGTTTTCGTTTTCTTGAACGAGACACATATGTTCCTTTTCCTTGATAACGTACCAAGTAGCCTTCTGATGCCAATTCTTGAATGGCTCGAATCACAGTGATGGAGCTTGCATTATATAATTTGATCAGCTCATTTTCGCTATAAAAACGATCACCGTGTTCAAATTCACCAGATTTTATTTTATTTAATAAATCATTTTTAATTTGTTGATATTTTGGAATTTTCATCGTACACCTCCATTTTTCTCTTACTTAATATAATAAGTTAAATCAAGAAAAATAGCCATGATTTTTCCTGATACAGAATAAAAAAGATATTGATTGACAAAACATACGGAAAGAAGTTAATATGTTAATATATTAACTGAAAGCGTTTTAAAGGAGAGGTAGAAATGCATACGTTTGAAGTAAAAGAAGATTTTCTATTAGATGGTCACCCTTTTAAAATAATGTCAGGTGCCATTCATTATTTTAGAATCAGACCGCAAGAGTGGTATCACTCGCTTTATAATTTGAAAGCGTTAGGATTTAATACCGTCGAAACATATATCCCTTGGAATTTACACGAACAAGAAGAAGGGAAATTTGATTTTACAGCACAACTAGATATTCAAGAATTTGTACGTTTAGCACAAAAATTAGGCTTATTCGTTATTTTACGTCCCTCACCATATATTTGTGCAGAATGGGAATTTGGTGGAATGCCCGCCTGGTTATTGAATGATCGTGATATGAGGATTCGTTCTAGTGATCCACTATTTATTGAAAAAGTTGCTAATTATTATGAGGTACTATTTAAAGAAATTGGCCCATTGCAAATAGATCAAGGCGGACCTGTCATCATGATGCAGCTTGAAAACGAATATGGATCGTATGGTGAGGACAAAGACTATTTATTGGCTTTGCATGATTTGATGATAAAAAACCAAGTCAAAGTACCGCTGTTCACTTCTGATGGTGCCTGGGAAGAGGCGCAAAGAGCGGGAGCACTTTTAGAAAAAGACATTTTAAGTACAGGTAATTTTGGCTCAAAAGCAAAGCAGAATTTTAAGCAACTGAAAAATTTTCATCAGCAGCATGGAAAGAATTGGCCATTAATGTGTATGGAGTTTTGGGATGGGTGGTTCAATCGTTGGAACGAGGAAATTGTGAAACGAGATCCAGAAGAATTGGCAGAAGCTGTTGGTGAAGTTTTAGAAATTGGAAGTATCAACTTATATATGTTCCATGGTGGGACAAATTTTGGTTTCATGAATGGGTGTTCAGCAAGAGGGGACAAAGATTTACCTCAGATAACATCCTATGATTACGATGCTTTATTGGATGAACAAGGAAATCCCACAGAGAAGTTTTTCTCTGTTCAAAGAAAGGTTCATGACTTATTTCCTGATATAGAACAATCGGAACCGTTAAGAAAGTCTGTTTTGGAGCCAAAAGTTGCCGATTTAAAAGAAAAAGTCAGCTTGTTTTCTATTGTAGAATCAGTGTCACAGCACACCCCAAGCAAATATCCTGAAAATATGGAGAAACTAAATCAACATTATGGCTACTTACTTTACAGCACGAAAATTCCAAGCCATCCAGATGAAGAATTTATCAGAGTGATTGATGCAAGTGATCGTGTTCATGTTTTCTTGAATCAAACGAAAATAGCGACACAATATCGAGAAGAAATTGGAGAAAAGATCTTTTGTAAACCAAGTAAAGAGCAAAATCAGTTGGATATTCTCGTTGAGAATATGGGGCGGGTGAATTACGGTCATAAATTGTTAGCAGATACACAACGAAAAGGGATTCGTAGCGGCGTCATGTCGGATTTACATTTTATTTGTGAATGGGATCAATACAGTATCGATTTTTCCAAATTGGATCACATTGACTATAAGCAAGCATGGATTGAGGGAACACCTGCATTTTATCGCTATGAATTAGTTGTTGAAAAAACTGGAGATACATTTATCGATTTACAAAAATTTGGGAAAGGAGTGGTGATTGTCAATGGATTCAACTTAGGTAGATTCTGGAATTGTGGACCGACACAATCGTTGTATGTACCAGCCTCCATCTTAAACACTGGAATCAATGAAATTATCGTGTTTGAAACAGAAGGAGAATGGTCATCAGAACTAGCATTTGAGAAACAACCAAAATATAAAAAAATGTAGAAAGGATAGTGAAGAAAATGAGTATTATTGCAGTAAGAATTGACGGGAGATTGATTCATGGACAGGTAGCTAACCTTTGGACAACTAAATTGGATATCAGTCGTATTATGGTTGTGGATGATGAAGTCGCAGAAAATGCAATTGAAAAAAGTGGATTAAAATTGGCAACGCCAGCTGGTGTAAAATTAAGTGTTTTACCTGTAGAAAAAGCGGCAGCAAATATTTTAGCTGGAAAATATGATTCACAAAGAGTATTGATCATTGCGAGAAAACCAGATCGGTTATTGAAACTAGTGGCATTAGGTGTTCCAATCAAAGAAATAAATGTTGGGAATATGTCTCAAAGCGAACACTCAAAAGCAATTACGAAATCGATCAATGTACTAGAAGAAGACATTGAGGTTTTTAAACAATTAGATAGTGCAAATGTAAAATTAGTATCCCAAATGGTACCAAGTGATAAGGCTGAAGACTTTATGGGGCTATTAAAATAAAAAATCCGCGATACTTTAACATCATCTAACGTTTAAATTAGGAGGAATAACAATGGCAATTCAATGGTGGCAGATTCTATTATTAACGCTTTATGCAGGGTATCAAATCTTGGATGAATTACAGATTTATTCAGCATTTAGCCAACCAGTTTTTGCTGGTTTGGTGACAGGGTTCATTATGGGCGATGTAACAGCTGGTCTGATTATTGGTGGTAGTATGCAATTGACGATTTTAGGTGTAGGGACATTTGGTGGCGCTTCCAGAATCGATGCAAATTCAGGAACAGTATTAGCTACAGCTTTTTCGGTGGGGTTAGGAATGAATCCAGAGCAAGCCATTGCAGCGATTGCGGTACCAGTTGCTAGTTTGATGATTCAAATGGATATTCTTGGTCGTTTTACGAATACATTTTTTGCTCATAGAATCGATAGCAATATTGAAGCAATGAATTATAAAGGGATTGAGCGCAACTTCTTACTTGGTGCCTTACCTTGGGCGCTCTCAAGAGCATTGCCAGTCTTTTTCGCTCTTAGTTTTGGTGGTGGATTTGTCGATAATGTCGTAGGGTATTTGAATACAGATTTGAAATGGTTGGGTGATGGATTATCAGTTGCAGGAGCTGTTTTGCCTGCTGTCGGTTTTGCAATTTTATTAAGATATTTACCAGTAAAAAAACATTTAACGTATTTGATTTTAGGCTTTGTGCTTACGGCTTTATTGACCACTGTTTTTGGTAATATTCAATTATTAGGTGGGGCAGTTGCGGGTGTGGCAAAAGATTTTGCACCAATGTTTACTAATTTACCAATGCTTGCGATTGCCTTAATTGGTTTTGCCTTAGCGTTAAACGAATATAAACGGTCAGTTGCACTCCCTGTTGTTGTAAAAGATCATTCACAAGATACAAATGAAGGAGAGATCGAAGATGACGAAATCTGAGTATAAATTAACCAAAAAGGACTTTAATCAAATCAATAAAAGAAGTTTATTTACATTCCAATTAGGTTGGAACTATGAAAGAATGCAAGGATCTGGTTATCTATATACGATTTTACCTCAATTAAGAAAAATGTATGGTGATGATACACCTGAATTAAAAGAAATGATGCGGACACATGCACAATTTTTTAATACAAGTAACTTTTTAAATACGATCATTACAGGAATCGATTTGGCAATTGAAGAAAAAGAAGGGATTTCGGCAAAGGATTCCGTTGCTGGTATCAAAGTAGGCTTGATGGGACCATTTGCGGCAATCGGGGACTCGATTTTTGGGGCATTAGTACCAACGATTTTCGGTGCATTAGCGGCTAATATGGCAGTCAATGGTAATCCTATAGGAGCGTTTATTTGGATGGCAGCTCAGATTGCAATCATGATATTTAGATGGAAACAACTAGAGTTTGCTTATAAAGAGGGAATTTCGTTAGTAACGACCATGCAAAGTAGATTGACCGCAATGACAAATGCAGCCACATTGATGGGTGTATTCATGGTTGGAGCGCTTGTTGCGACGATGATCAATGTCCATTTTGCTTGGGCTCCTTCAATTGGAGATTTAACGATCAATGTACAAAATAACGTAGATATGATCATGCCGCGTTTATTGCCGGCTGCAATCGTTGGTGGCGTGTACTGGTTACTGGGCAAAAAAAATATCACGTCAACTAGAGCAATCTTTATCGTATTGATTATTTCAGTTGCGTTATCTGCTTTAGGTATTATTTCAAAATAGTTGGGAGGCGCTAGGTTTGGAAAATTTAGTATTAGTTAGTCATGGGCATTTTTGTACGGAATTAAAAAATAGTGCGGAGATGATTATGGGACCGCAAGACAATATTTACACAGTTCCTTTATTAGCTGAAGAAGGCGAAAAAGAATTTTTAGACAAATTTGAAACGATTACACATTCGTTGGACCATTTTATTGTCTTTTCAGACTTATTGGGTGGGACACCATGTAATATACTATCAAAAAAAATATTGAATGGTGAATCCTTTGAATTGTATGCAGGTATGAATTTGCCGATGGTTATTAGTTTTGTCAACGCCAATTTAATAGAAAGTCAAAGTGATTTCGTGACCGAAGCCAAAGAAAATACAGTCAAAGTCAATGAGCGATTGGCCAATGACGTCTTTGATGAAGAAGATGAATAGATAGGAGTTTGAACTATAATGGAATTATTTAAAGAAACACCAGAAGTACTCGAAAAAATAGGTGCTCGGATTACAACGCAGGAAATAAAACAACAGCCTAGTTTATGGCAAGAAGCCTTTGATAACTATAAAAACCAGCAACAAGCAATAACTCAGTTTATTGCATCGATCGTAGAAGCAGAAAAAGGTAAAAAAATTCGCGTGATCTTTACAGGAGCAGGCACATCGGCATATGTGGGTGATTCAATCATGCCCTATCTAAATCATAAAGGGAATCAAGCAAACTTTATTTTTGAAAGTATTGCAACGACGAGTATCGTTTCCAACCCATATGATTATTTACAAAAAGAAGTTCCTACACTTTTAGTGTCCTTTGCTCGAAGTGGCAATTCACCAGAATCAGTCGCAACGGTAAAATTAGCTAAACAGCTAGTAGATAACTTGTACCAAGTCACGATTACCTGTGCAAAAGATGGACAATTGGCGCAAGAAGCGGTGGACGATACAAGCAATTTATTACTGCTGATGCCTGAAAAATCGAATGATTTAGGCTTTGCTATGACGGGTAGTTTTACTTGTATGTTGTTAAGTGCACTGTTGATTTTTGATACAAGTAGTTTGGCAGAAAAAACCATAGTTGTCCAAAAAGCGGTTCAAATGGGGGAAGAGGCGATTGCAAGAGAGGCAGAAATACAAACTTTTCTTACTGGATCGCTAGAACGAATTGTGTATCTTGGTTCGGGGAGTTTAGCGGGTCTCACTAGAGAGGCGCAGTTAAAAGTTCTCGAATTAACTGCTGGAAAAATGGCCACTATTTTTGATTCGTCAGTAGGATTTAGACACGGGCCCAAATCGTTTATAAATGATAAAACACTGGTCGTTGTATTTGTTGCGAATGATCCGTATACACGAAAATATGATTTGGATATCGCAGAAGAAATCAACGCTGATCATATTGCAAAAGCAGTTGTTACGTTGGATGTTGAAGGGAAAGAGAATTTTAGTGGCACTCGTTTCACGTATTCTGGAGGGGATGATTTACCAGAAGCCTACCTAGTACTACCGTATATCTTATTTGCTCAAACGATAGCGATCCATAGCTCACTCAATGTTCATAACACACCAGATACACCGTCTGAAACTGGAACGGTCAATCGTGTTGTAAAAGGCATGAAAATTTACGACTATCAGGATCAAAAATAAACAAAAGAGGAGAAACAAATGTTAAAAATTACAGCTGCTAAAAAAGCTGCCATGGATCGCTTATCAACGAAAGATGGCTTCATTGAAGCTTTGGCAATCGATCAACGTGGCGCTTTAAGGAAAATGATCAAAGCATTAGGCACGGAACCAACTGAACAACACATCATTTCATTTAAAAGGATGGTTTCAAAAGAGCTGACACCATTTGCTTCTGCTATTTTATTAGATCCAGAATACGGTATTCCAGCAGCCGAAGTGAGAGATGGAGAGGCTGGTTTATTATTGGCTTATGAGAAAACAGGCTATGATGCTACAACACCAGGTCGATTACCAGATCTCTTAGCGGATTGGTCTGCTGTAGGGTTAAAAGAAAAAGGGGCAGATGCAGTTAAGTTTTTACTTTATTACGATGTAGATGAAGCACCAGAAATTAACCATTTAAAGCATGTGTTTGTTGAACGCCTAGGAAGCGAATGTTTTGGTGAGGATATCCCATTTTATTTAGAATTAGTTTCATATGATACGCAGCTGACAGACCCAATGTCTAGCGAATATGCCAAAATCAAACCAGAAAAAGTAATCAAGATGATGAAAGAATTTTCTAAACCTGAATATAAAGTGGATGTTTTAAAAGTAGAGGTGCCTGTAAATATGAACTATGTGGAAGGCTTTGGTACACAACAGGTGGTATATTCCAGAGCACAGGCGCTAGATTATTTTAAACAGCAAAGTGAAGCGACCCATCTGCCGTTTATATTTCTAAGTGCTGGCGTTACAGCCCAACTGTTTCAAGAGACCTTGGAATTTGCTAAAGAAGCAGGTTCTACGTTTAACGGCGTATTATGCGGACGTGCCACCTGGAAGGATGGGGTAGCACCTTTTGTTGAACATGGAGAAAAAGCAGGAAGTCAATGGTTACGTACGTACGGAAAAGAGCACATTCAACAATTAAATCAAGTAGTCGAACGAACGGCAAGCTCTTGGCATGATAAGGTGGAAGTTGTGACAGTAACAAGTATTCAGTAATTGAAAACGAAGGATGAAACGAGTTCCAAAGGTCAGAATAGACAGTGTCATAGAACATTTTATTTCTAAAAAAATGATAGCGCATTTAAAAAGAGATGGAGAGTGACAGTGGAATGAAGAAAAAGTGGACAACATCTATCAGTATGTTGGCATTAATGACGTGTGCGGTAATAGTCGTCCCGTTAACTGTTCAAGCTGAAACAGAAAATGGAAACAGTGGTCAAGAACAACTACAAGCTACAACAGAACCTACAGCGATGGACAACTATTGGCAGACAAGCTTTCAAGATGGACAGTTAGGCAATTGGCAAGATTTAGTTGGTGGAACAAACAGGACCTTGAAAAACAATGCATTGGATGTTTCTCGAAAAACAGAAGCGGGCAATAATGCGGTAGCTATCAATTTAGATTCACCACAAAAAGCAGATGGAGAAATAGAAACAGCATTCAAATTTAATTCAGGAGAAGGACGTACAGGTGTAATCATTAGAGGTGCATCAAAAGATAGTTGGGTTTTTGTAGGCTATAATGTCAATGGTAAATGGCTTGTTGAAAGTCCGATATCTTGGAACGACGGCATTTCAGGACCTAATTTGGCAGCTGATACGACTTATGTTTTGAAGGTTCGTTATGTTGGAACAAAGATCACGATTTGGCTAAATGGTACACAGTTTTATGACGGAGAACCAGTCTTGGCAAATGGGAGTAAAATACCGACAACATCAGGACGCATTGGTGTTAGAACTTGGTATGATCAAAAAACAGTCAGCTATCAATACTTTAAAAACGGCGACAAGGACACCTTACCAGAAATAATCCCCGAAATTATTGAGTTAGCACCAGTCAAAGTTTTTACAAAAATAGGTGTAACACCGTCACTCCCACCAACAGTCAAAGCTAGCTACAATACTGGTAATCAAAAAGAAGAGAAAGTGACATGGGATAGTATCCCACCTGCATCTTATGAAAAAGTCGGTAGCTTTGATGTTCTAGGCACCGTTGCTGGAACAACGCTAAAAGCAAAAGCAACAGTGACGGTTATAGATGATGGAAGTAATGAAGAGGGTGATGAAATTTCATCAACGGATATTACCGCTATCTTAGATCCAACTTTTCCAAGGGTGATTCGCTATGAAAATCCAAACGATAAAAAGAGTATGTTTAAAGGCCAACACGAAAAAATCAACCAAGTCTTGATTGATGGGAAATCGTATGAAGCAACTGCTGTGAAAGAGGCAACGGCGAAGAATAAAGCAACGTATCACGTGACAGTTCCAACAGTAGGCTTGACGTTTAACGTTCATTTCACTGTTTCTGATGGACAAGAAGTGTCTATGAAAATAGTAGATATTAAAGAGGGCATGACGAAAATCCATACCCTTGCAATAGCCAACCAAGGATTGCTTTCTGTAAATAGTACGGATGCTGGGGCTGCATTTGCAGGAGTAGTCATGAATACTGGCACTAATGCTAATAATGGCAATAAAAATGGCGACACTTTCCAGAACTTAATGACCACAAACGAAGTGGGCACTAAACAATATATGTACGGATTTTTAAATACAGATACCTACGCTGCTAGTTTTTGGACGAATGCCTACGGAGATAAAACAGTAGACAACAGCGATAATAACCGTATCTATAAGCAAACGAAAGAGACCGAATCAGGTTATGTTACATCATTATGGAGTGGGGCTTGGACCTATCGCCCATTCGACGCACCAGATACTTATTTGACAGGTGAAATACCAGAAGTAAAAATCAAATTTGCAAAAGACCTAAATGATGATGGAAAAGTCGATTGGCAAGATGCTGCAATCAATTATCGGGCAATCATGAATAATCCCGTTGGAGCAGAAAAAGTACCTGAACTAGTCAATCAACGAATTCCGTTCAATTTTGCTAGTCAGGCAACCAATCCATTTTCAGTAACGTTAGACGAATCAAAACGTGTTTACAATCTGACAGACGGTTTAGGTCAAATGAATCTATTAAAAGGGTATCAAAATGAAGGGCATGATTCAGCTCACCCAGATTACGGAGCTGTTGGTAAACGACAGGGTGGTGAGAAAGAACTGAATGAACTGATCGAGGAAGGGCATAAACTGAATGCTATATTCGGTGTACACGTTAATGATACTGAGTCTTATCCAGAAGCAAAATCATTTAGTGAAGACTTAGTCGACCCAACAAAACGAGGTTGGGACTGGCTCGATCCGTCATATTTCATTAAACAACGACCGGATACAATTAGTGGAAATCGCTTGGAACGTTTTAAAGAATTGAAGCAAAATGTACCGAATCTCGATTACATTTATGTAGACGTTTGGGGAAACCAAGGAGAAGCGGGTTGGCTAAGTCGCCAATTAAGCAAAGAAATCAGTGGACTAGGATGGATCACGGCGAATGAATTTCCTAATGCATTAGAATATGACTCCATTTGGAATCACTGGTCAGCTGAAAAAGCATACGGCGGAACATCGATGAAAGGGTTCAACAGTAATATCGTCCGTTTTATTCGCAACCATCAAAAAGATACATGGATCATTTCTGATAATCCATTATTAGGCGGAGCAGAGTTTGAAGCATATGAAGGTTGGGTTGGCAAAACCAATTTCAATTCATATATAGAAAAAACCTTTGCGATCAATGTTCCAACAAAATTTTTACAGCACTATCAAATCACGAACTGGGATACAACCACTGCGGGTGATGGTCAGCTATACGGTACCATCAAACTAGCAAAGGATACTGAAAAAGTAGTTGTAACGAAAACTAGTGCCGATGCTGAAAAACGTATAACCTTAAATGGCGTTGACGTATTAAAAGGCAGCACCTATTTATTACCATGGACAGTCAATGATCAACTTAAACTATATCATTGGAATGAAAGGGGAGGGACAACAACCTGGGTGGTGCCAGATACGCTACAAAAGAAAACAAACTTACATGTATACGAATTAACAGATCAAGGCAGAAAAGACAAAGGTGCAGCTAGTATTGCTGGAGACAAGGTCACGATTCAAGCAGAAGCCAAAACACCATATGTCATTGCCGAACCAACTACTACTGAACCAATTAAATTTGGTACGGGAACAGGAGTGAAAGATCCTGGCTTTAATGAAAAAGATACCTTAGCGAAAAACTGGCAAGTTATCGAGGGAGATGCAGCAGTCATCAAAGACCCGAATGGAGACTACGTTTTAAATGCAGGCAAACAAGCAATGACTATCAAACAAGAACTGACAGTACCAAAAACAGGCAAATACAGTCTTTACGTTAATACAGAAACCCATGATAGAAAAGCAAGCATTTTACTAGATGTCGACGGGAAAACCTATTCAAAAGAATACACAAATTCTGTTGTTCAAAACTACATTCAAGCCGATATTAATCATACAAGTAACAAGTATCCGCAGTACATGCAAAATGCCAGACTAGATTTTATGGTGCCTGAAAATGCTAAAAAAGTGACACTTACCTTAGCAACAGAAGCAGGGACGAACAAAACAAAATTTGATGATATCCGCATTATTGAACGCCAAACAGACGTTTCAAACCTAACAAATGACGTCATCATTAAACAAGATTTTGAAGATACCCAAGCATTAGGTCTATTCCCATTTGTTAAAGGACCAGCAGGTGGTGTGGAAGATCCAAGAGTCCACTTATCAGAGAAAAACGAGCCCTATACTCAATATGGGTGGAATGACAATAAAGTATCCGATGTACTATCAGGAAATTGGTCTTTAAAAGCGCATAAACAAGGAACAGGTTTGATGCTTCAAACAACTCCTCAAAATGTGAAATTTGAAGCAGGTAAAAAATATACCGTGCGTTTTGACTATCAAACAGACGGGAAAGACGTTTTCTCTGCTGGAGCAGTAACAGGTGAATTTAAATCACTTCCAGATCTTAAAAAAGCAGGGTCGATCGTACCAACATCAGCAGATGGAAAAACAAGGAAATACGAGGCTGAAATTATCGGTGATGCTTCAGGAAATACAACGTTTGGTATTTATACAACTGGAGGCGCATATGATTTAGTGATTGATAACTTTACAGTGACAGCGCAAAAGACAAAGTAAGAATAAAGGTCGATGAGCTTAGCAGATGAGTGAGGAATCCTCTCATCGCTAAGCTCTTTTTAAAAGGAGTATAGAAAGTCCTCTCTTTTGTCTTTATAAATGCCAGAGCGTATACTCAAAGTAAGAGAGGTTTTCCCTCAAAAAAGAGTAAAGGAGTCATCACTATGATCAAAATCAGTCAAGCAAAAATGGACGCCCTCAATCGCTTATCCAATGAAAAAGGGTTGATCGAAGCATTGGCAATCGACCAACGTGGATCATTGAAAAAGATGATCGCCACAGCTAGCACAATGGCTACAGGAGAAGAAATCGTTGATTTTAAGAAAGTTGCCTCAGAAGAATTAACCCCCTATGCATCAGCAATTTTACTTGATCCAGAATACGGATTGCCAGCAACGAAAGTACGTGACAAAAATTGTGGTTTATTGTTGGCATATGAAAAGACAGGCTATGATACCTCAACACCTGGTAGAATGCCAGATTTATTGGAGAAGTGGTCGGTAGCACGGTTGAAAGAAGCAGGAGCGGATGCTATCAAATTTTTACTTTATTATGATCCGGATGAACCAGCTGCGATCAATCAGTTGAAACATATCTTTGTGGAACGCTTAGGTAGTGAATGTTTAGGTGAAGATATACCGCTTTTTGTAGAGATCGTAACCTACGATACTGAAATTACAGATGCCAGCTCAGCCGCATTTGCTAGAGTTAAACCACATAAAGTGTTGGAATCAATGGTCGAGTTTTCTAAAGCACACTATCATATCGATGTATTAAAGATGGAAGTACCTGTCAATATGAATTATGTAGAAGGTTTTGCTGAAAATGAAGTAGTATATAGTAAAAAAGAAGCCTTAGGCTATTTTAAAAAACAAAGTGAATTAACAGAACTACCCTTTATTTTTCTTAGTGCAGGAGTTTCGACGAAGCTATTCCAAGAAACATTGGAATTTGCAAAAGAAGCAGGCTCTGAATTTAGTGGGGTTCTATGTGGTCGTGCAACATGGCGTGATGGCGTTAAACCGTTTGCTGCCAAAGGGGAAGCAGCAGGTCGTGATTGGTTTGCGACACAAGGAAAAGAAAATATTGACACCTTGAATGAAATCGTTGATCGTTGTGGGACATCATGGCGTTTAAAAGTTGAAGTTAAATAGAGAATAAAAAAACGTCTGGAATAAGTCGCATTATGATTTATTTTCAGGCGTTTTTAGTAAAAGAAGCATTAAAAAATAAAGAGAAAATAAAAATTTTTTCTATGTATTGCGGATGAACTTTCATTAAACTATAATCTAATGAGTGGCTTATTAGTAAAAAAATAAGCAATCCGTTAGAGAGGGTTCTGTACAATGAAAATAGGTATTCCAAAAGAAATAAAAAATGGTGAAAATCGTGTAGCATTACCAGCTGCGGGGGTTTTAGATCTTATTAAACACGGACACCAAGTCTTCGTTGAAACAAATGCTGGACTAGGCGCTTCGATCCATGATGAAGAATACATGGCAGTGGGGGCGACAATTGTAGCGACAGCTGAAGAAGCGTGGGCGCAAGAATTAGTATTAAAAGTAAAAGAGCCATTAAAAGAAGAGTATCCGTATTTACGGGAAGACTTGACGTTATTTACGTACTTACATTTGGCGGCAAACAAACCATTGGCTGAAGAACTAATGAAACGCAAAACGAATACCATTGCGTATGAAAGCGTTCAATTATCGAATGGAGAATTGCCATTATTAGCACCAATGAGCGAAATTGCTGGACGATTAGCAGCGCAGATTGGCGCTCAATTTTTAGAAAAAGTTCCTGAAGGAAAAGGGATTTTACTAGGCGGCGTGCCCGGTGTGAAAAAAGGCAAAGTAACGATCATCGGTGGTGGCATCTCTGGTTGTAATGCCGCTAAAATCGCACTAGGATTGGGTGCAGATGTGACGATTTTAGATGTGAACATCAAGAAATTACAAGAAATTGATAACCAGTTTAATGGTGCAGTAAAAACACTGGTTTCAAATCACTTCAATATTCAAGAAGAAGTAAGACATGCTGATTTAGTAATTGGCGCTGTGCTGATTCCAGGCCATAAGGCACCCGTTTTGGTAACAAAAGAGATGGTTGCGTCAATGCCAGAACATTCTGTGATCATTGATATTGCCATTGATCAAGGTGGAATCTTTGAAACCATCGATGTAGTGACGACACATGACCTTCCAACGTATATAAAACATGGTGTGATTCATTATGCCGTAGCAAATATGCCGGGAGCAGTGCCTCAAACAGCTACATTTGCGTTGGCCAATGCGACATTGCAGTATGTAGTGGAGTTAGCGAATAAAGGCTTTGAACAAGCAATAGAACAAAATCCAGCATTATTATCAGGGGTCAACACCTTGAATGGCGCGATGACCAATCAGGCTGTTGCGACTGATTTAGCTTTACCTTATTTTTCAGTTCAATCCGTTCTATAAATAGTTGAAATCAATAGGAGGCGACGCACACTTATGACGAAAAAAGAATCTTTACAGTTAATTGAACGTTTATCAAATGCATCTGGTGTTTCTGGATTTGAAGACGATGTTGTAGCGATTGCGAAAGAATTTTCAGAACCATTTGCCAAAGTCGATGAAGACCATATTCGTAACGTCTATATGAAAGTTGGGGAACACAAAGCAGACAAACCTACGATCGTATTTGATGCACACAGCGATGAAGTTGGATTTATTGTTCAAGCCATCAAACCCAATGGAACATTGCGTTTTTTACCATTAGGTGGCTGGGTGTCAAATACGGTACCTGCACATCGAGTACGAATCAAAACGGCGAATGGAAGTGAAATTCCTGGTATCATTGCGAGCAAACCACCACACTTCATGACAGATGCGGAACGTAAAGAAGTCCAAACCATCGATGATATGGTAATTGATGTAGGGTGCACAAGTGCAAAAGAGGTTGTTGAAAAACTGAATATTGCTATCGGCGATCCTGTCATTCCAGATGTTACTTTTGAGTATCTTGAAGCAACCGATGTGATGATGGGGAAAGCTTTTGACTGTCGTATCGGTTGTGCTTGTTTGCTGGAAACACTGAAAGAATTATCTGAAAAAGATTCAGAGTTCAATTTGATCGGTACAATGACGGCTCAAGAAGAGGTCGGAGAACGTGGTGCAACAGTGGCAATGAACAACCTTCAACCAGATCTTGCGATTGTATTTGAAGGTTGTCCAGCAGATGATACCTTTTCAGAAGAATATATGATCCAATCCGGATTGAAACGTGGACCAATGCTTAGAAACTTTGATGTTTCAATGATCACTAACCCGCGCTTCCAGCGCTTTGCTAAAGAAACGGCAGAAAAATATGGACTACCAATGCAAAGTTCAGTTCGAAAAGGTGGCGGAACAAACGGAGCAATCATTAATTTGACGAACAAAGGCGTACCTGCCATTGTAATCGGCGTTCCAGTTCGTTATGCACATACACATTATGGGTATGTTGCATATGAAGACTACCAGGCAGCGAAGAAATTAGCGGTGGCTATCGTGAGTGATTTAACAGTAGAGACAATCGAAAGCTTTTAAAGACAGAAAATTAGGGGGAACAAAAAAATGAACATGAAAAAATGGGCATTAACAACTGTTGCGGCAGGTTTATTAGTCGTATCACTTGCGGCATGTGGTTCAGGAAGTAAGAAAGATGAGACAAGTGGCGATAACAAGCAAGTGTTAACAGTTATTGAAAGTGCGGAACTTCCAACGATGGACATTGCACAAGCGACAGATGTGGTTAGTTTTTCAGCAATTAGCCAAGTAATGGAAGGCTTGTATGAATTTGCTGATGACAGTACTTCAGCACCAGCGATTGCAAAAGAAGTTGTAACACCTACAAATGATGGAAAAACATACACAATCAACTTACGTGACGATGCAAAATGGAGCAATGGCGATCCTGTAACAGCAAAAGATTTTGTTTACTCATGGAAACGTACAGTTGATCCGAAAACAGGTTCAGAATATGCGTATTTATTTGATGGCTTTGAAAACTACAAAGCGATTTCTAAAGGCGAAAAACCAGCAGCAGATTTAGGGGTCAAAGCAGTAGACGATTATACATTAGAAATCAACTTAGAATACCCAATTCCATATTTATCTTCGCTTTTAGCAAAACCAACATTTTATCCATTGAACGAAAAATTTGTTGAAGAAAAAGGCAAAGAATATGGAACAAACAGTGACAATATGATTTATAATGGCGCCTTCACTCTATCTGATTGGGATGGAACAAGTATTACATGGAAATATCTAAAAAATGACCACTATAGAGCAGCAGACAAAGTAAAATTAGACGAAGTCAATGTTCAAGTAAGTAAAGAAATCGGTACAAATGTGAATTTATTCAAAGCGGGTGATACAGATATCGCACCAATCAAAGGTGAATATGTGGATCAAGAATTAGACAATCCAGAATTAGTAAAACGTATCTATCCATCCACTTCATATTTACAATACAACACAGAAAATAAAGTATTTGCGAATAAAAACGCTCGAAATGCGATCACAAAACTGATCAATTCAGATCAAATCGCTAAAAATATTTTAAAAGATGGCTCAATGGCTATTGAAGCTTTTGTACCAAAAGGAATTGCGAATCAAGAAACAGGAAAAGATTTTGCTGAAGAAGCAGGCGCTTTGATGAAAACAGATATTGAAGGCGGGAAAAAACTATGGGAAGATGCCAAAAAAGAATTAGGGATCGACTCAGCTGAAGTGACATTATTAACATCAGATATTGATACAGCGAAAAAAATGGCAGAATATATCCAAGGATTATTAACTGAAAATCTAAAAGGTCTAAAAGTGACAATCTCAAGTGTGCCATTTAAAAACCGTTTAGACCAAATGAGCAAAGGTGACTTTGATGTTGTTTTAGCTGGTTGGGCAGCAACGTATGCTGATCCGTATGATTTCTTACAATTGTTTAGAACAAATGGCGAACAAAACTACGGTAAGTTCAGTAATGAAGAATTCGACAAATTGCTAACAGAATCAGCAACAACGTATGCTACAGAAAACGAAAAACGTTGGAATACATTATTAGATGCTCAAAAAGTATTGATGGATAATTCACCAGTTACACCACTTTATCAAGCATCAGAAGCATTCCTAGTGAATGATCGTGTAGAAGGTTTGGTTTACCGTGCAATTGGCGCTCCTTATTATAAGAATGTGTCTTTAAAATAAAGAAGTAGATAAATGTTGAAAAGCTAGCGTAAGGCTGCTTTTCAACATTTTTTTATTCGTACAGCAATTCAAACAAATCAAAATAAAAAGATGCATTCTCCGAAAGAAAGCTTTATACTAGGACATAATGATATATTTTCTGGAGGAGAAAGATGAATAACAACGATATATTGATTCGTTTGCGCTATGCATTAGATATTAAAGATACAGACATGATCAAAATTTTTAACTTAGGTGGTTTAGTCATCACAAGAGATGAGCTACGGGTGCTACTAACAAAGCAAAATGAAGAAGATGAACTTCCACGGGATGCAGTTTGTGATAATAAAACACTAGAATCTTTCTTAAATGGATTGATTACTTATAAGAGAGGCACACCGCCTTTAAAGAATGGTGTTGTACCGAAGCCAACCTTTTTGATTACGAGTCAAAGTAATGTTAATAATGTTTTATTGAAGAAAGTGAAAATTGCGTTAACTTTGACAAGTGATGATATGTTGGATGTATTGAGACTTGCTGGTGTGTATGCTTCTGACAGTGAATTGAGTGCGATTCTTCGAAAAGAAGGACACCGAAATTACAAAGAATGTGGCGATCGTTATGCAAGGAATTTCTTAAAGGGCCTAGCAATTAAGTATCGAGAGTAAGTACTTAAAAATCAAAGGGATAAGATTAGTGTGCTATATGCTAGTTTTATCTCTTTTTGCCTACTGTAGGGATGTTACTAAATAAAAATTGCTATAAGAGGAGACAAATATGAAAAAGATAGAACGAATCGTATCAATTATTGTCTTACTTTTAGACAATGAGATCATTTCAACAGCTGAATTAGCTGAACGATTTGAGGTAAATAAAAGAACCATTTTTAGGGATATTGAAACAATTGAATTAGCAGGGTTCCCAATCATTTCCCATCCAGGTAGAAAGGGTGGCTTTTCTATAATGAACACATTCAAATTACGAACGTATACCTATAGTGGTGAAGAAAAGCAAGATATTCTCAATGCTTTAAACGTAAAAGAAGGCTTATTTGGAATTATTGATCAACAAAATATAATCAAAGAAAAAATTCAGCAGATGCAATCAGGAACAGTCAAAGAGCAACAACCTAAAGCACGTTTTTCATTTGAATCCCCTACATTGCACCGACTAGAGATTGAAAAAGAGACCAAAGAGAAAATGAATGACATCAATCAAGCGTTAAAACAAAATAGAAAATTACAGATTAAGTACATTGATAATAAAGGCACGTATACGCAACGAGTGATTCATCCATATGAAATGATGTTAAAGAACGGTAGCTGGTATATTTATTCCTATTGTGAGTCTCGATCAGCGTATAGAGACTTTAAAGTGACTAGAATTCGTCAAATAATAATAAAAAAAGAGACATTCGTGGCTAAGGATCATTCTAAGCGAAGGGGTATTGAAACAAATACCGAGAAGATTCAACTGCGTTTTAGAAAAGAAGATTTAGGAAAACTATATGACTATTATACTGATAAAGAGATTCAAGTCACAGATTCCTATATAGAAGTCACCTGTTACGCAGATCTGCAAAAAAACATTCTGCCATTTTTAATGATGTTTGGTAATGGTGTGAGAGTCATTGTGCCAAAAAAATTAAAAGAAATGCATAAACAAGAGATCAGACAGCGGACAGAAACGTATAAATGAGTTACTGAATATAATTGAATTCAAAAAAAGGTTCTACAATTTTACTTCTAAAATTGTAGAACCTTTAGGCTTTTATTGTTTTATAAAAATACTGAATTTTTAGGAGTTATCTAAAAAACGAAAGGCAACGTTCAAATCATTTAAGGAATCGTTGCTAGAGTCCAAAGTAGTTCACTAGAAAACGAACCATTTAGCTTAACGGCATTTTCAGGAACTAATAAATGAACGCTACTTGAATCTGTCGTAGGTTCGTTGAAGTGAAACCGCCAAGTTCCGCCCCCTTCACCTTGTTTGGATGTTAAAACAGTTTCAACAGATCCTAGCTCGTGCTCATCAAAAGTTAACGTGAAATCCGAATTTATACCAGAAGGTACTTTTGTGCCATCGCTTATCATTTCTGGGGAAAGATTCGAGATAGAAAAGAGTGCTCCTTCTAAAACGGTATTGTTAGATGTTCTGAATTGCTGACTTTGTTGAACTTGTAAGACCCAATTTCCTGGATTTGCCCTAGTGTCAGTGACTTGAATATAATTGTTTGATTCAGATGAAGACTCAGCCGTAATGAACAGTTCTTTTCGAGAAATTGGATGGGTACCAAATTTAATAGACGGCACTACATCAAGGGACAATTTCCCTTCTTTGGTGTAAACATACTGAACAGATTGGTCGTCTACATTGAATTGCCCTCGGTCATTTATAGGAGATTCGGTTAAAGTGTAGCCTTCAATAGCTTTAGGTTCTGTTGTGTAAGCTTCGCCTATTTTGCCAGTTAAAACATCGGGTTCATAAATGGGGTTGTTCTGTTCATCTACGTAATGCACGATGACCTTGCCGACTAAATCATTAGGGTCTTCATATAGTTTTAAACCTTGATTTGTAACTAAAAAGGATTGAATAGGACCTGTGAATGTATCCTGTTTTTTGCCTTCAACAAAAGTAGTCAAGGCTTTTGTGATGTACAGTTTACTATCTGGATCTAACGAAATGGCCTCTTGATTGATTCTAGTATGTGCGATTTCTATAATATCGCCTACTTCTAGTTCAATAGTTTGATCGTTGACCATTTTTGTGAAGGCGTTAGCCCGTGTATTATTTTTTACTTCTATTTGCGTTGGTGTTTTCTCTTTATTGAAATAAGTGATTTTTAACGTGACTAAAGGCGTTGTCGAAGGGTCAGATCCATTCATTGTATACGGATCAGCTCCTTGTGCAATCAGTTTTTTCTTATCCTTATCGAAGGTCAAAATCGTACCATATCCTCCATGTCTTGGGATGACGATCGTATCTTCAAAATAGTAATTAAACGGAACCGTATACTCACCTACTGCGCCAAATAGAGTATTATTAGCCTGGATAGCGGCTGTTTGACTAAGATAACTGGATAACGTTTGACCTTGTTGAATACTTTCTGTGGGAACCGTTGCGCCAAAAGAAAAGGTGATCTCTCCATTGACAGGATTATCATAATTCTCGATAAAATCATCTGTTGTCAACGTTTTTGCGATGGGAAACTCTGTTGGCTTCCATTGGATAATAGGAGTAAAATCCAATTCCTTCCATCCGTCAGGAGTAATCAAGTAATAATAGGTATCTTTTGTTGTAGTGACCTTTTGACCGTTGATGTAACGAGAGACACGTTTGAAAGATTCACGATGATAGATTTCTACAATATCATTTTGAGCAACTTTAAGAGCATTTAATTTCGCTGCAAAACCAATTCCAGTATCACGACCATAAGCTTCAGCATAGAATTTTTTCTCTTTCATTTTTGCGCTATAAACGGTTACTTTAGGGTAAATAGTGTTCGGAATGTTTTGCAAGATCTGTTTGTGGTTTCCGATAGCGACAAGCTCTTGCGTGCTAGGGTCATAATCTATAGCAGCATAAGAACCGTTCTGCCCCGCCATCACATAAGTATTGTTCGGGACGATTTGGGTTGGCACATTAAACCTATTTTTGATCATCCGCTCATTTTCAAAATAAGCATATCCATCTTGTCTGGTAAAACTCGTCGGATCAGCAAGCTCACTTTTAAGATAGTGAACGGGCGAAACAAGCGGTTCTGAATGAAGATTAGAAAAATATTTTTCTAATGAAAAATGATTCACATCTTTAAAAGGGATTGTTACCAAAGGCGTTGTTGGATCTAAGTCAGCGTAAGGTAATGTGTAAGAGCTATCTGAAATACGATATGTGCCGTCTTGTTCTTCTTGTTCAGTTGCAAGAATATCTTTCCAAATTTCTTTTTCTAAGGCAGGCAAATTGAGATCCGCCAATGTCTGTTTTGTATCCTCATTAACTGGAAAATGCCAAAAATCAAAATAAGGCGTCAAATCTCGATTCGCTATTTTAGAAGCCATAATAATAAAAAATTGTTTTTTCTCATCACTGGTAATCGGCAGTTCGGAAGCAGGTGTAGCACGATATAACTTATTCAGCTCTGGATAAAACTCGTAGCCAAATGCTCTAGGCAAGGTAACGTACATTCCTAATGCGGCAAAATAAAAATCTGTTGGATATTTCGCTATTTCCGAATCCATATTCCATGATGGATCATTTTGCATATTGGTAAAATAGCGAGCAACTTTTGCCCGGTAATTATTGTTTTTGTTGTTCGGACTCATGATGGCATCATAGGGACTGTTGTTGCCAGAAAGATGAGATTGTACATAATCCGAATAAATATTAACAGTTACTTCACTCATATTATCCCAAGTATAAAAAGGGTTCTGATAAGAATGACCAATTTCATGAAATAAGCCCCAATTCGTCATATTCTCTCCAGAATTGAAGACATCTCTATCGCCTGTTGTCGCACTATGCATTCCTAAATAAAAATCAGTACAGTAAAACTTTCCGATCCCATCAGAAGGATTAGCGATATGAATACGTTGCAACGCCTTTTTTGTAATGCCAAGACCAGCAAAATCAAGTCCGGCGGCATTATTTTCAAGATGAATCGCTTGAGTCACATACGTCATAAAACGATCGACTTGTTCCCCTTGAAGAAAAATATCCTTTGCCCGATCCATTCGAATCGTTGCAATGGTATCCTCATTCACGAATTCCATAAACGGTACATCATTAAATGCTTCTAAAGATGCTTTAAAGTCCTCAACAGAAGTTTTTCCTTGGATGAAATAAGGAACATTAATGGTTTTAGATAAACGAACGTGAATAGTTTGTGTTGTGGATGAGTTGATGAAATAAACCATTCCCCCAGTTAAAGGATTGGTGAAGCGATTCTCTCCTTGCTTGAGTTTTACTTTTCCAGAATTGAACTGAAGCTTTCCATCCGTAAGTCCGGCAACATTCGTATAATTTCCCCATTGCCCAACGCGCAATTCCAGATTTTCTGGTGCTTCTTCTACATAAATAATGATTTCCTCGTCTTTTGGTAAAAAAATACCTGTAGATTCAAAAGAAGTATGAGCATTTCTCCGTTGCTCTTTTCCCTGTTCTGTTTTTGCATCTCCCCGAGGAATAATCGTCATCTCCAGTAACTCGGTAGAATCGGCGTAAACGATCGTTGAGAAAAAAACTATGTTAACAAAGAATGTTAGTGCAATTAACTCAAATAAGTGCAGTATTTTAATTTTCAATGAAATAAATCTCCTTACCGTTCTGATGAAAGTGTTACTTGTAATGAACGCTAATATGTATTTTTGGCAATAATACATTATATATTTTTTGATAAAAAATTTCTTTCAAATAAATTACTAAAGGAAGAAGAAAAAGAAAAATAGAATAAAAGAAATATTTAAGGAACAAAATGTTAGAGAAAAAGGTAGAATTCTTTAAAAAAATTCTTCTTTGAAAATTATTTTTTGTGTAAATCAAGAAGGAAATAAAGAGAATAAAAAACGTGCTACGCTCCTTTTTTATAAAATATATATAACTTTTTTCGGAAAAATAAGAATAAATTAAGAACTAAAAATAGCGAGGCCAATTAAAAAAAGAAGGAGTTGGAAATAGCTTCATTGTAGGGTTTGTATTGGTTTTTTTCAAACAAATAGTGATTTGGATAAAGAGGGATTCTTTTTTTTTGTCGAAAAAAAGGACTCAACAAAGTAAATTAGAAAAGAAAATTATTATATTATTAGTGAATGCTATTTCAAAAACTCCTCGATAGGAGGAATAAAAGGAAAAAAAGAAAAATGAGAAACAGTTATGATAATAACGATGTCGAAAATGTTGGAAAAAGAAATCAAAACGATAAAAAGAGGGTGAATAAATGTGCGTATTTTTTTGGACGATGTTTATGATAGACGAATAAGTGTTTTAAGTTATGTAGACAATCAAAGAAAGGAAGTGAGCTTAGCAGAAATTGGGAAAGCCACAAAACTTTCCAAAAAAACAGTCTCAATGATCATTAAACAGTTTGAGCAGGAATTAGATGTTCCAAAAGATCAATTTGAAGTTTATTACATGAATCAGACAACGCAAGGTGTATATGCAAATAATTTAGATATAGTCAGTATTAGTAACAAACATTTAAAACAATCCATTTTATATAAAATGATCAAACATCTATTTTTGATGGATAGAATCGATGCAATTACTTTTTGTGATATAGAATTTATAAGCCCGGCGACATTTTCTCGTCATCGAAGGAAACTTCAGAAAATATTGAATCGATGTGAATTGAGCCTAACTCGAACCAATGAGATAGAAGGGGACGAATTAAGGATCCGAAATTTCTTTTTTCTCTTTTTTTCAAATGCGTTGAATAGTTGGACTTTTGATAAAGAGAGCTATGTAGAGATCAATGATTATCTCAGTAGCAATATAAAAGAATGGGACAAGATGGACAGTATTAAAAAAAGAAAACTCTGTCTAGTGCTTTATATTTGTAACGTTCGTATTAGTCATAAAAAAAATATAGCAAAAAGTGTCTTGTCTACATTAGCAGAACAATTTCAAGAGAGTTTTTATACAAAAGTATTCTTTGACTATTTTCATCTACATAAGAGTAGAACAGAACAACAATCTTGGGATGAAACAAGTGCAGTCTTATTTTTGATTTATAAGGAACGTTTATCCCATGAAGAAGCATTTGATATTGATGAATACCCAAAATTTTTTAATGAAACGAATTTCAAGTTTATAAAGTACAGCAATTTATTAACGGATAGAATAATGACTACTTTTTTTCAAGGGAAGGCGAACGAGTTAGTTTATTGGGAGATACGAAAAGAAATAGACATGATGCACTTATTATTTGAGACTAGTTTTATCGATCCTAGAATGTTCTATTACATTTACGATGAAAAAAGTTTTTATCATGCCGATACAGCAGAGCAAAAAATCCAAATGAGCGTTCAAAATCTTATGACTGAGCTGATCGAAGAAACAGAATATGGGTTATTTTTTAAAACAATCAAAAAATCTGTCAACCAAGAAACAGTGACAGATTATGTATATCTAGTAGTCTATACGATTTTAACGAAATTTCTACAAATGGATTTTCCGAAAATCAAGATTCTGATTCAAAATTCTAAAATATTTGTAGAGCCTATTCTACGTCAGAAAATCAGTTTGATTTTTAGCGATAAAGTTGAATTTGTAGAAAGTCAACGTGAATCACCGGACATTATTGTGACAGATGTTCAACTGCACAAACTAGAGTCAGATGCAAAAGTAATCTTTATTTCATCTTTTTCAAACAGCTTTGATTTTGCTCTGTTACTAGAAGAAATAGAAGAAAAAATTCTAATGTTTTACCATGAACGAACAGTAGTAGTGTGCGATAAGGAAGCTACTACTGCTCTAACTTAGGATTATGAAGAGCATAGATTTTACCACTAATAAATAAAATCAAGGCTTTCCAACTTTCGGGGTCATGTGAATGTTCGAAATGAAAACTCCGGTCATTTGATTGCTCCAATTCAAATGAATCAGAAATAATGATATCTGCTTCATTTGCATCAAAGGTAAAATCTAATGTTGAATCACCAAAAATGATCAGCAAGTTATTCTTAACAAAATCATAGATAAAGTTGTTAGGCGAATGTTGAATAAAAATCAGTAACTTCGCTTCTTTTTCAGCACTTTTTAAAATGGAATGAAAAAATTTAGCCATTAATGAAATAAAACCTGGCTTCATATATTTTTTCAACAAAGGTTCTGTAACCAAAGACTCTTTGACGAATGACCGATAAGAATCTTCGTTTGGAGAAAACCATTTTGCCTTAGACTCAACAGAATCATTGACCAAAAATCGTCTAAAATCTACGCCAACATAACGAATATACAATAAGTTTATTATCAATAAATAATAATTTTTTAGATAATTATCACTTGTGAGTTTGACGTTATAGGCTAGTAATAACTTATTCAAAATCTTTGACGTTAATAACGCGATTGGAAGTTCAGAGTTGATAAAATGTTCCGCGATATTCTTTTTTTCTTCATCTGAATCGATATTGGCCACAAGGAATCTAGATAAAAAACCAAAGAAATACGATTCGCTTTTTACATCGATAGACTCAAAATCAATGTGGTCTAATTTTGAAAATAAAAAAGTAGGCGATTCTTGCTCAAAAAAGCGTAGGTAGTCCATAAATTCTTCTCGCAGAGACAAATGTTCTTTTCTATAGAGGATACGCCAAAACGTAACATTTTGAAAATATCGGATTCTATTTTTTTGTGAAAAAGAGAGTCGTTCATCCTCTACAGCTATTGGAAGCGTCTGATAGGTAAGTGGTGTTTTTTCAAACGGCCATTCCAAGCCTTTAAAAATGATCCAAAATAAGATAAACCCTAAGACGCGAATATTTTTTTCTTCCCCAATTATGTTTGTTTGATAAAGCGTGGGTGCAAAAGAAATCTTTAGATGAAATGGAGATAAAAGATTCTTTACCCGTTTTAAATTTGAATAAACGTGAGACGGACTTAATGAAAGATCTTGGGCCAAAGATTCAACAGAAACATAGTGTCTTCTTAAAAGTGCAGCTAAAATAGAGAATATCTGTGAATTTTTAATATAGTAGAGTCTCATTGAATCAATCACATAGCTAAAGGTTAAAGAATCTGCTAATTCAATCTTGTAAAAAAGTTTTGATTTTCGTATTTTTACTTGTCGCTGCAAAAAGACAGTATTCAAGTCGTCGTTGAGTTTTTGTTTGTAACGATAAAAAGTCTTGCTGGAAATAGTAAATTTTTTCATCATTTCTTTAGTAGTTACACCATTTTGTGCGTAGAGAAGTTCTTTTAGCAATTCAAAGCGAAGTGCTTCATTTTTCTTCATAAAAAGAGATTCCATCCGCCAACACCCCTTATACTAGTCATAGTATTGCTTAAATACATAGCTATAATAGCATAAAGTCTTTTAGGAAGCTTGTAGAGGTGATTAAAAAAACAAATAAAATTTCAATTATTTCTTAACCCTGTACCTGTATTGAAAACAATATAAAACGAAATGATTTATGATAAAACATATAAATAAAATATAAAGACCAACTAACCGGTTTGAAAAGGAGCGAATAGTTTAATGTATAACATAGGAATACTTTATCTAAAAGAGGCAAAAGATAATGTGATGAACCATGAAATTTTAAATCAAAAATATAACATAATTGAACTAACTGAAAATGTAAAAAAAATCGATGAATTGCATGCAGTGATTATTCGAGAGGAAGAGACTTCAGATTTAAGTGTTATTTGTGACTTAATCTTAAAGATAAGAAAGCAATCACAATGTTACATATGGATATCTACAGCGGCAGAATGTTCTGTAGGAAAACTAGTTTATCTCCAGTTAGGTGCAGACCAAGTATTTGAAGCGGATAGAGAATCCAAAGAGATAAGTTTGATCATAGAAAATGCTTTATTAAGAATAGAATATGAGAACAGTCAGCAGCAATCTATTGAAGAGTTTTCTGAGAACAACAATTTGTTCCGTTTGAATTCTAGTAATATCAGTGTTGTGATCGAGGGCGGAAACGAAGTTGTTTTGACCAAACTTGAATATAAAATTGCTGAGTTACTACTAAAGACACCCAATACAGCTGTTGACTACGACACCATTTATCAACAAATCTGGAATGATGACTCATTAGAAAACAAACAATACCGAGTAGCCAATGTTGTCTATCATCTAAGAAGAAAAGTTGAACCGAATATTAAAAAACCAAAATTTATTAAAACCGTTCGATCAAGAGGATATATGTTGAATATTTAGAATTGGGTTGTTATTACTTTTAAACGAAAGAGCATATGTTTAATGACTCTATTTTTTTGTGAAATGGAAAAAAATTAAAGAAATAAGAGGTCATTATATTTATATTTTTAACTACTTATTTATATAAAACATTTTTTCTATCTGCTTTATTTTTCTTTTTATCCATTAATTAAAAATGATTTTTTTGAAAAAGCTGAATCGAAGGGTACATTTTTATAGGTAGAAAATCGGTTGGGTGAAGTTGAAACAGCGATTGTGACAAGTAAATCAACGCTTTTTCTTTCGCTTACTTCTCTGAGCTCTGAAAAAGATGAAAGAACCAAAAAAAGAAATATTATATAATTACGTTGGTTGGTTTTCAAAAAGGATTTAAATAAATTGGAGAATATTGTTTGGTTTTCTTCTTTTTAATTAGTTAAAACATAATTAAAAGTTGAAATAATAAAAGAATAATTTCAGTTGTCTTTATTGAGTATGAATGAACATGACTGGGATGAACTGAAAGAAAGGAGGAAAGTGAATGAAAAAGAAGATTCTTGGTGGGAGTTTTATAATGATTCTCACGTTGGTAAGTTGGAGTTTATTTTCAAGTAATGATGTTATTAAAGCGACAGAAACACAAGAGGACGATAGTGTGGTGTCTACAAGAGGCTCTGAGCAGAAAGTGGAAAAAGAATCTCTTCTAAAACCAGGGGTAAGAGCTGAATGGGGGGCAAAACCAAGTGCACCACTTGCTACTTTTGGACCAACACGACCAGAGTTGTATAAATCTATGGTGCCTGGTGTGGCTGAGAGTTTTCCTAATATGTATTCTTTTCAGCCGAAAATAACTTCTTTAACACAGTTATATAGAAAATATCCAGGAAGAGATGAACAACTTATCAAGCCTGGATCTTGGCCACCATATGATTCTATATGGCAAGACCAGGTTGGATACTATTTGCTCGGTACCCATATGGGAATCAAAAATGGTCGTTGGATTGATCTTAAATTAGAATATGTAGATGTAGGACCTGTGAAATCCACAACGGAAAAAATTTCGGTAGGAACAAATAGGACTCTGACAGCAGGCTTAGGGACAGTCCATCTAGCGTTTGCTGTAGCTAGTTCAGAGAATACTGAGCCTATATTTAGGATGAGTTTTATTGATCACGAGACTGGAGAGCCAATTAAAATGGATTCTGGCCATGTGACCTTTAATGATATTGATTATACCGAATGGATGAAAGTGAAACCTACGGGTAGTGGAAAGTTTGATTATATTTCAGCAAGAAGTGATAATGGCATTTTAACAGACACAGCTAACTTCACTTCTGAACAGGTAACGATGATTTCACCAGAAAATTCAAATGTGTCTGACGATGATTTTACACGTTATTTCACCATAGGGTATAGCAATGTTGATTCTCTTGATATCCAATATTATACAGGTGGTACAGGGATTAATATATCGCAAGTAGAGGTTCCAGAAGCAATGTTTGAGTTAGAAGCGCCCAGTCTTGTTTCAGATGTGGATGGAAACTTAGAGGATGAAGTGATTACAACATCATTGATTCAACCAATACCGTATCGATCATCACTAGGAAACTTATTATCTCTTGCATTTGAAGGGACTATTGATGATAGTCTGACTTTTAGCAGTTCAGATATTCAGATTTATAATCGAGATGATCAGAATATTTCTACAAGTTTTATCACAGTAAAAGATTCTAAGAATCCGCAAAAATTTACAGTCGTAGCTAAGCCAGAGTATACAGCTACCCTAGTTGATAAAACGGAACAGTTACGTGTGGATGTTAAAACGACACTTAATAAAACGAGTAATGCATACAAGAAATATCAGAATAACGCAACTGGACAATTAACGATTCCTTTCCAGATGAAACTAAACTACAGCAATGCTGGCGGAGTTGAGTCTGGTGTAATGAAAGAAGTAACCTCAAATATTGCTTTTGGGCATATCAATTTGAAAAAAGCCACTATACACTACAAAAATGAATCTGGAAAAAGCTTACAAGTTACGCAAACCAAATTGGGATTTTTAAATGATCGTATCGACTTTAGTGCACCAAATATTGAAGGATATAAAGTAAAAAACTCTCCAATCAATGAATGGGTGATTCTATCTAACGCGGAACAGAATGTAGAATATATATACGAAAAAATAACGCCAGAAGTAACCCTTGAACAGACTGTAGATAAAGCTAAGGCACAACCTGGTGAAACGCTACATTATAAGCTTGATATCAATTCAGTTCAAGAATCGTCAAAAGATGTTAGTGAAAGTACAGTATCTGTTGAATATTGGGATGATCTAGGGTCCAAAATCAGGTCAGATAGCACCTATACAATGAAAAAGGGAGCCAATTATGATTTTAGTGAAATACCAGCTATTGAAGGATTTGATAATGCTCTAGCAACCGCCTCTTCTAATGCAAAAGGTACAGTAGCTGATGATAGTATTGTTATTAAAATAAGCGGCTTTAAAGCTACTTTGGACAATCTAGTTCAAAAGAAAGCTCGATATGTGGACGAAAATGATCAACCAATTACAGAAGATGTAACTTATTTAGGAAGAGATAAGTACATACCTAATTATTCAATCAAGGCAAAAGTAATTCCTGGTTATATATTAAGTGATGGACAAGAGAGTTACCCTGTTATCTTTAATTTAACATCACCAGAGGAATATGTATTTAGGTATCGATCATCTAAAAACTACAACTCATTAAAAATTACAGAACTATTAGATACGAAGCTGGAAAATCCAACCCATTTTACATGGAAAACAAAAGATGACGTAGAAATTTCCAATGAATCAATCACGTATGATGAAGCAAGTCGTACAATCACGGCAACTTCGCCAACAGAGGGAATTGCTTTTAATCACGACTCAACGATTGAATTCGATGCGACAGTCGTTTCTACAGCAACAGCAAATGATGTAATCTCGCAAACAGCTAATTTTAAAGCTGGCTATCTTGCAGATGGTGTCATAGACGTTTCGACAAAAATGCCAGCAGATACACTGGTAACACTGGACTCACAAGTCATTGTAAAGTTTATTGACGAGAATGCTGATGTACCAAATATTGCGGAAGAAATCACGTTCACGCAAGAAATTGGCACAACAATCGATTTATCAAAAGAACAATCGGTACAAGATGTGATTGATAGGTTGAAGCAAAAATACGAGCAAATTTTACCAGCCCCTAGTGTTGTTGAATTCAAGCCTGATACAACAACAGCAGAGTTTAAATTTAAAGGACGGTTAACGTATGTTTCTTCACCAGAAGTATTTGATTTTGGACTGAATATTGCTTCTTTCAAAAAACTACGAGTAGATGATCCAACTATCATAGGCATGCCACTTATTGTTTCAGATACTAGAGCTAAATCTCCAGGCTGGTCACTAAAAGTGAAATTGTCAGAAGAGTTGCTAAATGAGGACGGGAAAACCGTACTTAAAAATGCAATTCGCTACAAATCTGGTGAAACTGAGACAATTTTAAGTAACCAGGCATTAACAGTTGTTCAAAAGCTAAATCCTGGAGAATACGATGTTAGCAAGGATTGGAGTGCTGTAGGTGACGGACTTAAGCTAGAAATTGAACCTGGTTCAGTCCATGCTTTAGGGAAGTATAAAGGTGAAATTCTGTTTGAGTTAGGTGAAACACCATGATGATAAGGAAGGATGATAAAGATGAAACGAAATAGTTATAGTAAGGTTATCTTTTCCTTAGTTGTCATAAGTGTCTTTTTCTGGGGGATTCCTTCGATCGTGCAGGCTGAGGATGTCCAAACAAATGGAGAAATCGTCATTGAAAAAGACGAAACGACGCAGACAACAACTTCATCTACGACAGATTCTCCCAAGGTGAAAAAGCCAATAGGGCGACTGCCTTCGACAGGTGATTTAGTAAAAACTAGTTTGTCTATCAGCGGTATTGCCTTACTGGTTGTCATTTTTGTCAGCTACTTTTGGAAACGCAAAAAAAGTACAGCACAAAAAGGAGAGGAGTAAGAGGATGCAGATAAAAAAGAAAACATTAGCGTTACTATTTTTCTCTTTTTTTCTAGGAACACTTACGCCTTCGACTGTTTTAGCTGAAAGTGTAGACGGGGATGTCAATATGGAGTTCTCTGGACGTAAGGATGTAAAGACTGGAGTCAAAGATCCTGAAAATCCAGATAAAACAGTTGATCCAGGAATTGCCAATGGAACACAAGGTCCTTTGAGAATAGATTTTGTACCATACCTAGATTTTGGTAAAGGAAAAGTCGTAAATAAAAAGGTTGTTTTTCCAGTAAATGCGCAACAATTTAAAGGAAGTACAACTTCTAGAGGCCAATTTATACAAGTCTCTGATTATCGACCAAATCCAACTGGCTGGGCGTTACAAATACGTCAAGAAAATCAATTTAAAAGCGCTGAAAATCACATGTTAAAAGGAGCCGTTTTATCTTTCGATAATTCTTGGACTAATTCTAAAACGACTGCTGCACAAGCACCTGATGTTTCAAAAGAAGTCATTCACTTGAATAACATTGGGGAAACCTATGACTTGGCTAAAGCAGAGTTTGGAAAAGGTGGAGGAACTTGGAGCATTGTATTCGGTGCTTCTGGCGAAAATTCAAGTGGTCAAAAAGCCACGTTGGCTCCAAAACTAGACAATCAAGGGAAACCAGTGATTGATCAAAAACTTAAAAAAAATATTTATAGTAATAGTGCTGTAAAGTTAGCTATTCCAGAGGCTGAAGAAATAAAAGCTGGAACCTATTCAACGGTGTTAACTTGGATCATATCCGAGCTACCATAAATAAATTACAAAATATTAGGAGGAAACACAAATGAAATTAACACACAAATTATGCGGCGCTGTATTATTAGCAGCTGTAGGAGTAGCAGTAGCAGTACCAGGAATCACAAAAGCGGATGCAGAAGCGGACAAACAATTTGCCGGCGACATGGATATCCAATTCACTGCAAATAGTGATGACAATACTGACACGTCTAGACCAGACTTAACAGATCCCGATGGTAATAGCGATTCAGACATCATCTCTGGTACGATTACTAGACCACTTCGTCCTGTAATCTTCGGTATTCAAGACGTAACACCTCTAAGCTTTGGTAAACAAGCAATTGTTACTGACGGAAATGACCGTGTATTCTGGGCTAAAAACTATGAAGAACCAAATGGTGTAATGGCAAATAACGTTGCAATTAAAGATGTTCGTAATACATTAGATCACGGTTATACATTAACAGCTAAAATTACATCTCCATTAACAACAATGGTAAAAGATGGCGCTAAAGAAGTTGAACAAAATCTTGCTGGAGCAACATTATATTACAGAAACATTGGTGTTAAAACGAATGTTGCTGAAGCAATTGCCCTACCAGGTTCTGCAGTGGAGGAATTTGCTACAGTACAAGAAGGAACAGAAACAGTTTTTGTAGATAATAAGAAGCCTAAACCAGAAGATGAGGTTTATGAAAAAGGCCAAGGTCAATCATACATCCATTTTGGTAAATTGAATGCAACTGGTGAATTCGCATCAACAAAATCTGTCAGATTAACAATCGGTAAAGAAAAATCTATCTTCCAAGGTGATTACAAAGGCGTAGTTACTTGGGTTATGGCTGAAGCTAAATAAATCTATTGGATTTATAGCGGGTCAGTTAATGACATTGTAATTTAAAATAGAGGTCTACCAGCCCGCTTACTGTGGGTTGGTACCTTATTTTTCTAAAGCTAGGAATAGAAGGAGACATTATGAAATATTATTTTGAACGAAGTATTTTTTTTCTATTATTATACATAACCTGTTTTTTGCTGATTGCACCACAAACAGTACTAGCAGAGGACTCCACTAGTGGGATTGGCTACAGTTACAAGATTATTAAACCAGAAAATCAGGTAGGCAGTGCGGGGTATTTTGATTTGCGGATGAACCCCGGACAAAAGCAAACAGTAGAAGTTGAAATAACGAATATAACGAATAAAGATCTTGCTGTGGATATGGCTATAAACACTGCGAAAACGAATAGTAATGGAGTCATTGAGTATGGTCCTACAAAAATCGAAAATGACCCATCACTGAAACATAATATTAAAGATATTGTTAAAGTACCAAAAACGGTAACGCTCGCTCCAAATGCAACAGAAAAAGTTGCTGTGGAAATTGAGATGCCAGCTGAAAGATTTGAAGGATATGTTGCTGGAGGAATCTATTTACAAAGAGCCGAAACAGAAGCAGAAAAGAAGAAGAATGAAAAAGTAAAAGGTGTAGTAAATAAATATGCGTTTCTTATTGGGATGTTATTAAGTGAATCAGACGTCACGATGAAACCTGAGTTGTCATTTAATAAAATATCTGCTGGATTAACAAATTATCGAAATGCCTTTATGGTTAACTTTTCGAATATTAAAGCGGCTTATGTAGAAGGTATGACAGTAGATGTCCAAATTTTTAAAAAGGGTTCCGAGGAAGTATTGTATGATTCTAAAAAAGAAAACTTACGTATGGCACCAAATTCAATCATGGACTTCCCAGTGAGTTTAAATGGAGAATTACTTGTAGCTGGGGATTATACAGGTCATATTTTGATTACTTCAGGCGATCAAAAATGGGAATGGAATGAAGACTTTACCGTCACAAAAGAAGATGCCGATAAATACAATGCACAAGATGTTTCGCTGATTCAAGAGCGAGGAATAAATTGGAAATTAATTTCGATGATTGTTGGAGCAGTTCTAGCAATATTGTTAATTATTTATTTAGCAGTACGAACGATTTCGAAAAAGAAGAAGATTTCCAAAAAGAAAAAGAAGAGAAAAAAGCAGTAAAAATAACACTTAAGGAGTAGACCGAATATGACCGTTTTAGATTGGCTATTTGTAGGGGGATTGTCTACGGCCCTTCTTTGTCTCGTTATAGGTGTATTTTTTTTCATTTTAATTTTTGGGTTAATGAAACAGTATACAGAGTTAGGGAAAAAGAGACCAAAAAATAAGAAAAAAAAAAAACGTTGGCTGCGCACACGACGTAAACTGAAAAACAAAAAAAATAGTTACATGAAACGAAGCATTACATTACTAATTATCTCAGCGTCATTTGCTAGTGGTGCTGTTTATGCTCGCTATTACCAAATGACAAATTTATCATCTGCTGATGGGAATATAATTGTTCAAAGCTATTTCATTACAGATGAAGTGAAAAAAAGTCTAACGAGTTTACAAAACGGAGCAGACGTGGATAAAACAAGAGAAAAATTATTGGAGCTGTCTTCGTTGTTGGTTTCGTATGGAGGTACACTTCCTGAAAATGGTCTGTCCAAAAAAGGTCAGCAAATGATGAACCGCTATTATGTACAGATACGAGAGTATGGTGTGAACATCTATTCATTAAGTTCAGAACAATTAAGTGAGCCAGAAAGAATTACAGCGTATCTTGAAGACTTAAATCGCATCAAACAAACGCAAAAGAAGATTTTTAAACAATTCAGTGTAAATGAATCAGCATTGAAACAAAAAAAATAACATGCACAAAAGGAGTTTTTTACGTGAGTGTACAACAAACAAATAAGCGGCACTCAACTCCTAAAAATTCAAAAAATAAAGCTAAAAAACTGAAGTCGGCTGTCCATTCTTCTCATCCACCAAAAATGGATGAAAAAAAACGTGCATCGAAGAAACCGATACATCGTGATCAAAAAAGACGGCCGACTAAACAGAATAGCGGTAAAAAAAATACTAAACGTATTCCTAAGAAAAAAACGAATCCACGAATGGGACATTGGCATGATCGCATGAAGCGGACTTTAGTCGAGGTGGGTGTCAGTTTCGTTTTATTAGGAATAGTTTTGTATGCTCTATCTTTTTTTACATTCTCAATGGTTAAAGTTGAGGGCTATTCAATGGTGCCGACACTAAATAATGGTGAATGGATTCTTGTCAATAAACTAGCGAAAATCAGGCGACATAAATTGATTCTTTATAAAGACCCAGAAAGCAAAGAAATGTCTGTACGTCGAATCATTGGTTTACCTGGTGAACGAATATCATACAGAGACGATCAGCTGTATATTAATGATAAAGAGGTTTATGAACGTTATTTAGATGCGGAAGTGAAACGAGCAAAAGAAAGTAACAGTTTGTATACGGCAGATTGGTATTTAGAGACAGACTATATTCCCAAAGGAAAATACATAATTTTAGGTGATAATCGCCCCTATGCAACAGATAGTAGGGAATATGGTTATATTGATGAAAAAGAAATTGTAGGTATTGTAGAGATGAGAGTATTTCCTATACATCAAATCAAACAATTTTAATCTTAGTTGGTCAGAAGGAAGTAAATAATGTCAAAAATAAGAGCATATATACAGAACTACTTAACTAACCGGTCGAAAAAGAATCAAACGAACGAGAATAAAAAAGTCGAAATGAAAAAATCACGAAAGTTATCAAAAGAAATATTGTTTATTTTATGTATGATAATCGGGATATTTTTTCTGATTAAAATTAAAACACATATGGTTAGTGGAGAATCGATGTTGCCAACATTACAAACGAATGACCGCTTATTTATAGCAAAGGGAAAGAGCCCTAATCGTTATTCATTGATTACATTTCAGCCTAGAGAAGAAAAAGAAGAGTCGTATGTCAAAAGAGTAATGGGGATGCCAGGTGATCGCATTTGGTTGGACCACAATACGCTGTATTTGAACTACCAAATGAGTGATACCAATCCAACGCCGCAGAATAATTGGTATCTTTCAGGTGAAGAGTTACCAGATGGCACATTAAAAATACGTATAACTTGGGAAACGGCAGCTAAATTAGAAGGACTATCTTCAATTCCGGAAAATCAATTTTTTGTGTTAGGAGACAATCGGGCTAATTCGACAGATAGCCGACAGCTAGGATTGATCGATTTACAACAAATAGAAGGTGTTGTCCAATATAGGTACTACCCATTCAATCGACTGGGACCAATCGACTAAAATATATCAGGATGTGAATGTAGAAAATGCAGCAGTGGAAATTATTTGTAAAAAAGAATGGTTGGGCTATTGGGTTTAGCTTTTTTATACCGATTATAATTATGGCAGTGAGTTATTTTCGATTAGGAATTTACCCTACTAGTGATCGAACCATGTTGGCTAGTGATGGATTTGGACAGCTGCTTAATTTTTATTCAGGATTTAATAATGTATTACATGGAAAACAATCCTTTTTTTATACATGGACTGGTTCATTAGGACTAAATTTTGTCTCATTGATGAGTTACTACGTAAATAGTATTTTCAGTTTTTTGGTGTTTTTCTTCGATAACTTACATATGCCAGATGGGATGTATATGATCCTTTTAACAAAAATCGGAGCGATGGGTGTAACTTTTTGGGTATATGCTCATAATACGTACCGATTACCGCAATGGACTAAAATAGCTTTGAGTATTTGCTATGCCTTGATGGGCTTTACAATTGCTTATTCGATCATGTTGATGTGGATGGACGCTTTGATTTACTTGCCATTAGTTTTACTAGGAATTCAGCGAGTGATGGATAAGAAGCGCCCTACTCTATTATTTGTAAGTTACCTACTCTTATTTGTATCAAATTACTACATGGCATTTATGGTAGGACTTTTTAGCTTCTTATATTTTGTAATTTGTGTATTGACAGACTGGAAACGATATAAACATTCGATCATCCCATATTTTATTACTTCTTTACTGGCCGGTGGTGCCTCAATGGTGATTATTTTACCTTCAGTAATTGATTTAAAAATGAATGGAGAAAAAACCGATACGATTAGTACTTTTTTTACACACGATCTCGGTATTTGGGATTTTATTGTAAAAAGTATGCCAGGTGTTTATGATACGTCAAAGTATGGTAGTGCTCCCTTTATATATGTCGGACTATTTCCATTATTGTTCTGTATTTTTTATTTTGTTAGTAAGAAGATTCCGTTAAAAAATAAACTGCTCTGTGGTAGCTTACTTCTATTTATGATTGTAAGTGTTTATATTCAGCCATTAAATCTGTTTTGGCAAGGGCTACATTCGCCAAATATGTTTCTATTTCGTTTTAGTTTTCTTTATTCTGCACTTGTTCTTATTTTAGCCGGTAGTGGATTAGAAAAATTTGAGAAAAAAGATTTGAATACACTTGGAAATATTACGCTTACGCTTATAGGTATTTTCTTGTTGGTTGTGAATGTCTCGAACAAGAAAAGATATGGGTATATTACGCAAGAATCTTTGAATTTGACGCTTATTCTTTTAGTGGTTTATCTTTTGATATTTATAGTGAAAGATAAGTTTAAAACATTCGCCAAAATTATTCCAATAGTACTTCTTATTTTTATCGGTGGGGAAGCGTTTTTCAATACGAATCAAACGCTACGCGGAATCGATAAAGAATGGGGATATACGTATAGAGAACGCTACACAACATCCTATAAGGATATTGAAGCTTTGGTGAGTAAGACGAAGAACGATAATGATTCGTTTTATCGACTAGAGAATATGGATGCGATTAGTCGAACCGATAGTTTTAATTACGATTATTCAGGAGTCACCATGTTTTCATCGATTCGTAATCGACATTCATCACAGTATTTGGATCAGTTAGGCTATCGTTCACCAGGAACCAATCTGACTATTATGTACCCGAATAATACTATTTTAATGGATGATCTTATGGGGATTAAATATAATTTGGCTAAAAAAGATCCTAAGAAATATGGGTTTGAAAAAATTGCTACACATGGAGAATACTCACTGTATGAAAATAAAGCAGCGTTACCTCTAGGGATGTTAACAGATAAAGAGATTTATCAAGAAAAGAATAACAACAATCAAACGTCATTGATACAGCACCTTTCAGAAATAAAAGAGCCAATTTTTCAATTTACAGGTTTAAATGAAGTGTCTAGAAAAAATATGCATATTCGTGAATATGGGGATGCTACATATTTTTCAGAAGAAAGTAACAATGATGAAGCTCAAAGCATAACATGGGAAGTCAACATCCCAGAAAAGACTCAAGCTTATCTGAACTTAGATGTAGGATCTTCTCCTGGCGATATGGGTATGGTAGAAGTCAGCGTTCCAGGTCACAAAAGTAGAGGGAGATTGTCAGCAACAGGAGCATATTATAATCTCGGCTACTATGAAAAAGCAAAAAAAGTAAAAGTGACGGCAACCTTTACTGAGCAACCTGTGGTCAAAATGATTAGACCATCCGTATTGATCTTAAAAACAAATGTTTTAAATCAGGCGATACAAAAGATCAAGAATAAAGATGTTTCGTTTGAAGTTAAGGGAAATCACGTCCAAGCGGATATTTCTACAAAAAAAGAACAAGTTATCTTTACAACGATTCCGTATGATCAAGGTTGGCAAGCAAAAATTGACGGTAAAACGGTCAAAGTAGAAGCTGTACAGGAAGCGATGATTGCAATCAAGGTTCCAAAAGGAGATCACAAGGTTCAGTTGACGTACTATCCAAAAGGAATGAAATTAGGAGCAGTATTATTTGTGGTCTGTTTGTTACTGTTTAGTATATATGCCTACTACTGTCGAAAAAAGTATAACGTCAAAGAAAAGGAGAAAAGTGTATGAAAAAACTAAAAAAAATAGCATTATTTTTACCAGTAACTTTGTTTCTTTTAATGGGTTGTACAGGAACGTTAGAAAAGAAAGCGCAGAGTTTTGAAGATCGTGGTGTTTCGTATGAGATGCAGTTGCCAGCTGGCTGGAAAAAAGATAAGGAAGTAAACAGTGAGTATGGACTTCAAACAGCATTTAGTGCTGAGGATAGTAAAAGTAACTCGTACTTATTTATTACAACAACTCCTGTAGATGAAGTCGAACAAAAGGGATTCGGTGAAAAAACCAGAAAAAAAATAAAAGAACGCTATAAGTATAAAAAAGCGAAAGATGTCTACATGAAAGAATATAAAGTGGGCGATTATCCAGTGTGTAAATACACAGTGCACACACAATTTAAAGAAAAATCAGTATGGGCTCATTTTTATTATATATGGACGGAACATGGTTTTGTTCAAATGACCTTTTACTCTGCTGAGGACAATTCCTATAGAAAACGTTCTGAAAAAATAGATGCAGCTGTTGAAACATTTAAAGAAGTCAGTTTTGATGAGACCAAAGCGACAAAATCGCAAGAAGCATTAGAAAAAGAAGAAGGCGACTTAGTTACTATCGAAAATGAAGAGTTGAAAATGGAAATTACAGCAGTTCGGAAACTGGAGGGAGCGGATAAAAAGAACGTATTAGCTATTCGCTACACCTTTACAAATCTTGATGAAAAAGCTGTTAAACCTTCTGTTTGGAAAGAATTCGTGACAGCCAAACAAAACGATGAAGTTCTTTCAGTAGGAAAACTCGCACAAGATAATGCGTTTTTAGATGTTGAAGAACTAGCTGCAACACAGTCAGCATCTGTGGAGAAAGGAGAGAGTCTGGAATCTGTGGTACTGTATGAATTAGTTGATACAAGCACTGTTGAACTAACGTATTTACAAGAGGCCTTTCCTGGTAAAGAACCAACTAGAGTGGTGGTGCCAGAATGAGTAAAAATAAAAAAATCATAGGAATGATAGTCTGTAGTTGTGTACTTATAATTGCTCTTGCAGGTTGTACGAAACCAGAACGTTATGAACAGTTTTCGAAAACAGATCAATCATTGAGCTGGACTAACAAACGGGAAAGATCGTTTGGAGATTCTGATTATTCAAACTTAAAAACAGAAGATGAAGCCTTCGCTCTTTTAAAAGATAAATACCAACTAAGTATTCCAACTTATTATGAGGACACTAAAAAACTTGTGAATCAAATGATTCCAACGAAAAACATTAAAGCAGGAAAAAACAAGTATTCAGTTTTTGCTAGAAATAAAACATTAGAGTTTAAGACGGTATATCCTTTTTATAAAGAGAAAGAATTGGAAGTGTTTGCTGAAGTTAATTTGAACTATGCGTATTCAATTGATCAAAAACAAGCATATTTACAATCTCAAATTATTAAAATAACAATTTCCAAAGTAAAAGGGAAGTTACCTAAGGATAACCTAAGTGAATTAATTCAAGAATTAGGCAAAAATATGAAGCTCCCTGAAAAGACAATAGTAAGTGGCGTAGCAGGATATGAAAAAAGAGTAAATGAAGCGGTAGAGCCTATAACAGAAGACTATTTACCTGTGGTATCTAACTCATCTGGATTGAAAAAAAATGAAGAGTTTCTAAAGGAAATTGCTGTGGTTTATGATCAAGAAGGTACCGTCAGAGAAGTATATGCGGAAATTTCTGAACAAAGAGAATAAACGAAAGAGTTGGGCATAAATCTATCAATTGATAAAGTGAAACACTAGTGTTTTGAAACAGAATCACTAGTGGAGAATAGTATAGAGAATGGGGCAAAACTAGGTTTTAGTTTTACCCCATTTTCTTCAAAAAAGGAGAAAATAATGACTATAATTTTATATGGGCTGCTGTTGTTTTTTTTATTAGTAGGTGGGTACGTTATACAGAAAGAATCGGGAAAGGCGTTATTTGGAAAACATAATAGGTTTAATCAAGTGCTTTTCATTATACTGTGTGTAGGACTTTTGGTTAGGTATTTCAATATAGGGGAACTTCCAGGATTACAGATCGATGAAGCGATGTCTGGATATGACACATGGGCGTTGGCAAATTATGGAACAGATAGCGCCTTGAATTCATGGCCCATTTACCTGATAGGTTACGGTACGGGACCAAATGCATTATATTCGTATCTTTCATTACCTTTTGTAAAAATTATGGGATTAAATTTAATCAGTACACGATTAGCAATGCTTAGTCTGTCATCAATTACGTTATTAGTGGTTATGTGGACCTTACTTAAACTAAAAATTCCCCGTTACTTGTCACTGGCAATTTTTTTTGTTTTAACTATTAGCCCATGGCACATAATGATTAGTCGCTTTGGTTTAGATGCGAATGTTGCCCCTCATTTACTCTTGCTTGCTTTTTGTTTTATTCAACTCGGAATCGAAGCTTTAGGGAAAAGAAAGATGATTTTTTATAGTTTTTCAGTATTTTTATTAGGTTTGACTGCGTATGCTTATATTGCTACTTGGTATTTCTTACCAATTTTTCTAGTGTTGATTTTAATCTATTTTATGAAGAATCATTTAATTGATACAAAACAAATGATTCTATTGATGGCTATTTTAGTCGTAACAATCTTACCAATTTTACTATTTGCATTTATTCAATATTTTGGAGAAGAGAGTATCTCGATTTTTGGAATAACTTTTCCAAAGCTTATAGGAAGCCAAAATACAGGGCAAACAATTTTATTTCAAGAAGATTTTTTATCTGCATTAGTTGAAAATTTAAAACGAATAGTAGTGTTCATTATTTATGGTGGCGATGGATTGATTTTTAGTTCAATACCAGGATTTGGTTTTATTTATAATTTAGCAGGAGTGTTTCTAGTTGGTATTGGTTTAAGAAAAATAAATCAAGAAAACACACATTTTAGTAAGATTACTCTCCTTTGGTTCTGGTCATGTATTCCGTTGATTTTAATAGTAGTGCCAGTTGTTCATCATTGGAATGTGATACTTTTCCCAATGACGATTATTATGGGATACGGTTTATATGCGTTGTACTCTTTTGAAAAAGTAGAAGTATTTCAATCCTCTGTTAGTGTGCTAACAATTCTTTTTGTCCTGTTTTTGTTTAACTACACATCTAAATATAAAGAAGAGCAGCAAGACAGTACGTATATGGCACCAACTACTTTAGGTGACGTGCTAACAGTAGGGAATGAGAAAAAATTAGAAACAATTTACGTTGATAGATCTAGCTTCAAACAATTGAAGAATTGGACATTTATCTTCTTTCGTTTTTATGATCCTATTTCCCCAGAAGCATATCAGGCGACGCGTGATACGCCATACGACAGATTAGAGAATATGACCATTAAGCACTATGGTCGATATGTTTTTTTAGAAGATGGAGAGAAAATTGAGGATACTGAAGGTTCTGTAGGTTATCTAGGGCATAGTGGAACAGATTTAGATGAGTTAGAGGAATTAAAAGATTTTGAGACATATGAAAATAAAGATTTTGTTCTACTGTACAAAGAATGAAATTAGTGGGATTTAGGAGGTGAAAATGAGGATGAAAAGACTAACGATAGTGATTCCTTTTTTTAACGAAGAAATGGTTTTGGAACAGTTATATAACCGTCTTGAGAGATTAACGAAGCAATGTTCTAAGTATCGTTTTGATTTTCTATTTGTAAATGATGGAAGTCAAGATCAAAGTGTACCTATTGTTTTAAAGTTGAAAGAGAAAGATTCAAGAATTGCTCTTTTAGACTTGTCTAGAAATTATGGGAAAGAAACTGCGATGTTAGCAGGCATTGATTATGCCAAAGGAGATGCTTTGGTTATCATCGATGCAGATTTACAACAGCCACCAGAGATGATCAAAGAAATGATTAACTGGTGGGAACAAGGCTACTCAGATGTGTATGCTGTTCGAAAAGAAAGAAGAGGCGAATCTGCTTTAAAAAAATTAACTTCTTCTCTCTACTATAAAATTCTTCAAAAAGCCAGTAATATAAATATTTATCCTCATGCTGGTGATTTCCGACTGTTGGATCGTAAGATGATTAATGCTTTGAAACAGCTAAGAGAGCAAGAACGATATACAAAAGGTTTATATGGCTGGGTTGGATTTAAGAAAAAGGAACTCTTTTATGATGCGGATGAACGGGCCGGTGGTACAACTAAATGGCGAGCCACTACTTTAATGAACTTAGCGATGAATGGGATCACATCCTATACAACTCTTCCTTTAAGAATATCAGCGATGATAGGAGTTGTGGTTTCTTTCGTTGCCTTTATCTATATGATGATCGTTTTGATTCAAACCTTGTTGCTGGGGGCAAGTGTTTCAGGATATCCCTCATTAATGATTGGTATTCTTTTTTTAGGTGGGCTTCAATTGATTTCTTTAGGAATTATTGGAGAATATTTAGGTCGAGTATTTAACGAAACCAAAAATAGACCATTATATTTTGTAAATGAATATTACCAAGGGAATAGTAGCATGAAAGAGGGAGTTGTAAAGAGTTGAAAAGGCATTTTGGAATAGATTTACTTCGAATAGTTTCAATGTTTATGGTCGTCATCCTTCATATATTGGGTATCGAAGGGATATTAGAAAATGTGGAATATGGTAGCGTTAATTATGTTGTTTTTTGGGGACTCGAGACACTCTGCTTTGTAGGAGTAAACTGTTTTGCCTTGATTTCTGGTTATCTTATGATAACAGCTAAATGGCGATTGAAAAAATTAATCTATTTATGGTTTCAAGTCTTGTTTTATTCAGTTTTATTAAGTGTGGGAGCTGAATTGATAATAGGAGTAGAACCGGTAGTACCAATCAATGCACTATTTCCTGTCGCTACCAAAAGTTATTGGTTTTTTACAGCTTATGTAGGTCTATTTTTATTTATTCCACTATTAAACAAAGGGATTCATCAATTAAGCAAGGCAGAGTTAAGGTATGGGGTAGGGATTATTTTTTTGCTAGGCACTATTTCAATTTTCTCAAATAGTGATCCTTTTAACTTGTATAAAGGATATAGTATGATTTGGTTGATTTTTATGTACGTTATTGGTGCGTATATAAAACTCCATGTACAGATTGAAGAATTATCAGCAAAGAAAATAATGCGTCGTTATCTTGGAGTCAATGCATTGTCGATATTACTAATAATAGTGAGTACTTTTAATCCTATTTTAAATGAAAGTAAAGGAGAAAATTGGTTTATTGATTACGTATCACCCTTAATTTTAAGTAGTTCTATTTGCTTATTTCTTCTCTTTCTTAAAATGGAAACAAGCAATAAATTGATATCAAAAGGTGTTTTTTCTTTATCACCCTTTTCATTTGGTGTGTATCTAATTCATACGCATCCAATAGTATTTTATTTCATTTTAAAAAATTATTTTGTTGATTTAGCAGATACTGTTCTAATTGTCGCTCTGATGAAAGTATTTGGTTATGGTATTTTTATTTACTTGGTTTGTACAGCAATTGACTTTTTACGTTCAACGCTATTTAGTTGCGTAAAGCTGGATGTTTTAGTATCTTTTATAGAAAAGAAGATTCAAAGTGCTATTGAAAATCGGTTGAAAACAAAATAGGAGTTAACACATGCAAATCGACAACCTACTACCCATCACAACTAGACAAGAACTACGTGACTGGCTGAAAATGAACAGCACAACTGAAAAATATTGTTGGATCATTGTCAGTGTAAAACCAGAACCCAATAAAATCCAATATTTAGATGCAGTAGAAGAAGCCTTGTGCTTTGGCTGGATCGATGGTATCAAAAAGAAAGTTTCAGAAACACAAACAGCACAACGACTTTCACCAAGAGCGAAAAAAAGCCAGTGGACAGAATTGAATAAAGAACGTGTGCGTCGGCTTGAAAAGTTAGGTTTGATGACAGAACAAGGTAGGAAAGTGTTGCCGAATATGACAGCCGCTTCTTTTAAAATTGACACAATCATCCTAGAACGATTGAAAGAAGAGATGGAAACCTATGAGATTTTCTTAACCTTTCCAGAATTATATCGACGCATTCGTATCGACACAATTCAAAACTACAAGCAGCAACCCAAATTGTTCGAAAAACGGTTAGATAAATTTATTGAGAATACAAAAGCAAATAAAATGTACGGTGCCTGGCATGATGAGGGTCGCCTACTTGAATAAGTACTACGTGTAGCTGAACTAAAAAGTTCAGCTTTTTTGCTTGCCTTGGAGTCCACTCCATGGTTTATGATGAATAGAACGAATGGAAATGAGGATGAGGAAATGACCAAAACATTGTATTTGATGAGACACGGTGAAACACTATTCAATCAACAAAAGAAAATTCAGGGCTGGTGTGACTCTCCGCTTACAGAGAAAGGGATCGGACAAGCTCAGATTGCTGGAAAGTATTTTAAGGATCAGGCCATCGAGTTTGATAATGCTTATGCGTCAACATCTGAACGCGCTAGCGATACCTTAGAGCAGGTAACAGACATGGCGTATGAAAGAGTAAAAGGCTTGAAAGAATGGAATTTTGGTCGCTGTGAGTCTGAAAGTGAGGCATTAAATCCACCATTGCCTTATGGTGATTTCTTTGCAGGATATGGCGGCGAAGAAGAATTTCAATTTAGAGAACGAGTATCTGATACCCTAATGGAAATCATGAAAGAAGCAGGGGAAACAGTTCTAGCGGTATCTCATGGGGCAGCTTGTCGACAATTTATGCGAAACTGGGGACACACAAGTGAAGTCGATCAAAAAGATCGATTGGGAAATTGCTGCATTTTGAAATTTGAATTTGAGCGTGATACATTTAAATTAGTAGAAATCATCAATCACGATTTTTCAAGCTTAGATTGAGTGATTAAAGGAGGCAATTTGAGTGAATAGCAAAGAAGCAGCAGAAATGTTTGGTTTAACAACTGATACGGTTCGTTACTATGAACGTGTGGGGGTTATTCCACCGATTGAGCGAGACAAAAATGGTTATCGGATATATACGACAAGAGATCTTAATTGGATTTATTTGGCAAAAAGTCTGCGTCATGCTGGAGTATCAATAGAATCATTGATTGAATTTGCTACACTTGCTCAACTGGGTGGAGAGGTTCAAAAAGCGCAAAAACAAATTTTGCAGGATCAATTACAAGAGATTGACGAAAAGCTAGCGGAGATGACGAAGACTCGTGAGTTACTCCGCTATAAAATCGACACGTATGACGAACATATTGCCAAGTTTAAATCGGGGGAAGTAACAGCAGAAAATATCGAAGAGTTGTGGAAGATAAATTACAAAAATTGAGAGAAAGCACTTGCTATGAAGTCAACTTCATAGGTTATTGTAATCTTGTCATGAAATAAGAAGGAGGAAATAAACATGCAAACAGTCACATTGAACAATGGAATAAAAATCCCGATTTTAGGTTTTGGTACGTATCAAATCACAGATCCAAAAGAAGCAGAACAAGCGGTGATCGATGCTATCAAAGCAGGATACCGTCATATTGATACAGCGCAATCATATATGAATGAAGAAGCAGTTGGACGTGGCATTGCGGCTTCGGGTGTGCGTCGTGAAGAATTGTTTATTACAACAAAAATTTGGGTGGAAAATGTTTCTTATGACGGTGTCAAAGCCTCGTTTCAACGTTCGCTTGATCGCTTAGGTCTAGAATATGTGGATTTACTTTTGTTACATCAACCATATAATGATGTTTATGGTGCTTGGCGTGCAATGGAAGAATTACAAGAAGTAGGAAAAATACGTGCAATCGGCGTCTCTAATTTTGCCGTGGATCGAGCTGTTGATTTAGCAGAATTTAATAAAGTGATTCCACAGGTCGATCAAATCGAGATCAATCCGTTCAATCAGCAAACAAAAAATATCGAAGCACTAAAGGCAGAAGGAATCACGCCAGAAGCTTGGGCGCCGTTTGCAGAAGGGAAAAATGGGATTTTTACAAATGAAATCCTAAGTAATATTGGTAAAAAGTATAATAAATCAGTAGCGCAAGTTATTGTACGCTGGTTGATTGAACAGGAGGTCATTGTTCTTGCAAAATCAGTAAAACCAGAGCGGATGGCTGAAAATTTAGCTGTGTTTGATTTTGACTTATCTGCAGAAGACAAAGCAGCGATTGCTACTTTAAATGAAGGCGAAAGCCAATTTTTCTCTCATGCTGATCCTGAAATGATTCGCTGGATGGCTAGTAGAAAAATGAATGTATAAACAAACTATATAGCATGTTTGATAGACTGGAACGTCCAAAAAAATTTGTAGATTTTACAAGTTTTTGGACGTTTTTTTTCTTTTAAAAAGCAATAATGGATGAATTCATTTGTTATAATAATGAAGTACAATCTCTTGGAAAGACTGTTAAATCAACGTGATACGTATAGTATCAAGGTAGATTTCTAGTGTGATACAAAAAATAGCTACCGTTTACGATAAGTTATTAAGATAATAAAAAAGAAGGAGGTGATACCATGAATATTGGCGATAAAATCAAAGAACAACGATTAAAAAAAGAACTCACGCAAGCACAATTAAGTGAACTATTAAACGTTTCTCGTTCTACGGTTTCTAGTTGGGAGGTGGGCAGGAATTATCCGGATTTAGAAACGATCATAGCCATTAGTGACCTGTTTGGTATCTCTCTTGATAACTTATTACGGGAGGACACGGAAATGACAAAAGATTTATCCAAAAAAATGAAATGGAATATGTATTACAAGCGCATTTTGATTATTATAGGAATTGTTGTTTTGGTTTATAGCGGATTTAATGGCAAATTAAGATTGGATGAACAGCACTATCTGAAGAATCTAAAGGAACATTCATGGAAGCAAGATGATTACAGAGACTCAGCAAGTTATAGCATAAAAGAAGAAGGGGTATTATATGCAACGTACATCATAAAAAACGGATTTAACCCAATTCCTTTACCAGAGCATGATCCTTGGGTGATTGCTAGAAAAGAAAATCTCGTAGTGAAAGTCAATAAACGGGACAAAAAAACAGTGTATATACTAAAAGACAATGATCCAAAAGTAGAGTATGATGCAGCAGTTGAGGTAGACAGTGATGGCAATATAATAAAGAGTGAATTAAACTGGTCAGATGAAAAAGAGGAATTTTTGAAAGAGTATTTAAAGAAGTATCAAAAGGAATACGTAGAATTGTTAAAACGAACGACAGCCAAAAGGCAAGAAGTTGTGGGTTAAAAAATAGTGATCCTAAAGAAAAAGCCGCACCCGTTGATAGGGATGTGGCTTTTTCTTTAGGATCTGGTTAAACAAACTATTGTTTAGTATTGCGATAAAGAATATCTTCCGTATCTCCACTAGACCAAATTTTGCCAGAAGTTGCATCAAAATCTTCGTTTCCTAATTGAATGCAACGGATACGTTGATTATTGTAGGTTTTATAATAATAATTTAGCGAGTTATTCACCATGACTGTTGTGTATTGGGTATAGTCATAGGCTTGGGTCGTCTTTACGACACCTTTTGGAATATCCACATTTGCAAGAACGTGAAATAAAGACGTGACACCATCTAATTCAGTTTTAATATCTTGCAAGCAATTTTTTAAGAATGTTGCTCTGACAAATCTTGATGGTGGTGTAAAGTCACCAGGAAGGCCAAAAGCGCCAGCACCTTCACCAAAAGGTTTCATAACCATATCTTTTAAGTGAACTTCTGTTTTTTGACTTGGTTGAAGTCCGATGTAATTTCTTAAATTGGTTGTGTGCCATTTATAATCTGGACTGTTGGTCATCACACCAATTGAATTTTCATGAATGTGTAGCGTTTGATCTGTGTACTCAACGACAATACTTTTCCCCGTTGTATCTGTAATGACCCAATGAAGGGGTAACACAATTCCCAAGAAGTCCAAGGCTGTATTTTCAACTTGGGCATTTTTCATTGTACGAACAACCTCTTCAGTTGTTGAGCAGGTAGAAAGTAAAAACGGCACAACATCATGGGGAGCTAAGGTATACTTTTTATCCTCATCTTGACTATTGTAATCAGCATAGCCGGAAAAATAAAGAGCTGCACAAGAGAGGCCTTTTTCATTTAACCCATCTGCAAAAACAAAGTGTTCTTGATCTACTTGTCGAGCCATCCCGACAAAAGCGTAGTCATTTTTGCGATCATAGGCTTCATCATTAACGAATACAAATTTATTTCTTGGAATAAAGGTTGGTTCGCCATCAAGAACAACTGCAAAATCCATTGTTCTAGCTAATAATACATTTTGATCTTTTGTTGTCATCGTAATACTTGTACACATGGACCATCGCTCCCTCATTTTATACAATAAATATTTTGATTAAAAATTATAGATTAGTTTTAATAAAGTGAACTTTATAAAAGTTTAACGTAGTTTAAAATTATAATCAAATAAATCGTATAGGATTTTACATAAGTAAGTTTATAAAAAAGTGTATCAGTCAGGATTGTTTCTCTAAGATAGAAAACTGTATGGTATGGTTTTTGTTCATGTTTTATTAGGCAACATCAATCAACCATATGGATACAACTAGATAAATAGGATGATTTTCTGATGAATTTCTTCGTTGAATAATTTATTAAATATTTTTTTATTTATTCATTTTCCGATAGGGGAAAGAGGGGAGATTATATTTATTTAAACAAAAAAATGTTGAAATCTTATGGATTCGCTATTTTTCTGAAAATTAATATTTTTATTAAAAAAATATTTAATGAAAATATTATAAAATTATTTTTGTATTTTTGTTAGAAAAATGTGTTTAAATATTATTTATATTTGTTATAATATTTAATATATATCCAAAAACTTAATTTTTAAACATGAGTAGTTGGTTATATCTAATTAATTAAAGGAAAGGGGTTTAGGAGTAGATGTTGGTGAACAAAGTTCGTGAATTTGTATTTTGACGGGGTAAATTGTAGAGGACAAGCAACAATTAGTGTTACACCGTTATCGGAAAAAAGAGCGAATAAAGAGTAGTAGTCATATTTAAAACGATGAAGTAGGGCTGTAATTCAGCAATAACAAGGAGTATATATGACTATAGATGGGAGAAGGAAGATGAAAAAAGAAAAAATTTTTAATGTAATAGGTTTAAGTATTTTAAGTTATCTTGTATGTTTTACAGGATTTTTACAAGCAGAGGCCGTACCGGTCAATCCCAACTTAGGGAAAATGACGATAGAGCAACCAGATGGTCAGACGTTTGAAGGGGAACTCAAAGGTGATGAGTATCTAAATTATGTTGTTGCAAATGAAACAGAAGATGTGGTGGTACAAGGATCCGATGGTTATTGGCAGTACGCCCAAATGAAGAAAACGAGAACGGGAATACAAACAAGTGGTCAAAAGTATCTGATTGATAAAAAGCCAAAAGATGCCTTGACTGAAGAAGAGCTAGTGAACTTTGAAGTTCCGCAGCAAAAAGAAAATAGACAACTAAAAACAGGACCACTATCATTAAGCAAAGATCAAAATTTATTAGTGGTTGTCGTTGAGTTTAATAACCAAAAATTGAATCACTCCAGCTATTCTTGGGGAATGAGAGAAGAATCGAGTGTGCAAGATTGGAGCGAAAAAATATTTGGAGACGGAGCTGAAGCAAAAACATTAAAAAATTATTATGCTGAAGCGACACAGAATAGAATCAATCTTTTACCCGCTCAAACGACACAATATGAAGATGCTCCGGGAATAGTTAAAGTTTCTTTTGATGGAGATCATCCCAACACAGATGGCGAAAATAAAATGCCAAGAACTGTAGTTATGGAAAAAATTCTGTATGAAGCGGAAAAATATATTGATATATCTCTTTATGATAAAAACGGAGATGGAAAAATTGATAAAAATGAGTTACATGTAATGTTCATTGTCGCTGGATTTGAAATGTCGAATAGCCTTGCAACGAAGAATGCCATTTGGGGACACAAAAGGCATGGTAACCTCTCTACAAAAGATAACTTAGTTTTTAATAATGGTTATTTTGCAATAGGAGAAAAAATGTTGGTTGGACATGAAGAAAACTATGGTGGTTCAACAATGTTAACTAAAAGAGATGTTGCAATTTCTATAGGGATTATGGCACATGAATTCGGTCATGATTTAGGGTTGCCAGACTTGTATGGAACTCAAACCGAACTTACAGGAGCTGGACTGGGATATCATAGTGTTATGGCAAGTGGATCGTGGGGAGGAAACGGCCGGTGGTATTCAAAAAAACCAATAGATGATTCAGGAGCATTGCCTACTCATTTTGATGCGTATTCTAAAATGCAGTTAGGTTTTCCTGTCGAAACAATCGAAAAAGAGCAAGATGTTGCCACAGTAGACGCGCAAAATGACGCTTTTAAAGTATATAAATTACCTATTTACAAGGATAATATAAAAAATGAAAAAGAGTATTATTTAATTGAAAATAGACAAATTTTTGGGTTTGACGAAGGACGTAGAAAGACCAATGGAAGTGAAGGGATTTCTGTCTACCATATTAATGAAAATTACCGTAATAATTTGAGTATACCAAAATACGGCGAACAACTGGTTACGTTAAAAGAAGCCGATGAATCGATTGTAGGTTACCCTATATTAAGTAAAGGTAGAGGCGAGAAATATAGTTCAAAGAGTTATTTAACAAAGGAAAATGAATTATCGCTATTTAATGTAGAGACAGTTCCTACAAGTAAGACAACAGATGGCGCTAGCCCTAAACTTGATTTATCTGTTGAAGAGAAGAAAGATAACACAGTCAAAATTAGTTTTAAAAACGCTAAAGTAATCTCAGTGACAGGAATTACATTAGAACCAAAAACAGTTGAATTGGAAGAAAAAGGTAGTAAACAATTAACTACAACCGTTACACCAACCGATGCGACAAACAAAACAGTAACATGGAGTAGTAGTAATGAAGCTGTTGCAACAGTAACCGCAGAAGGTAAAGTGGAAGCGATCAAAGCAGGGAAAGCAACGATCACCGCAACAACAGAAGATGGCAAGAAAACTGCGACAAGTGAAGTGACCGTTATTCCAGCTGTAATCGAGGTAACAGGAGTAAGTGTGAATCCAGCTGCTCTTGAACTAGAAGAGAAGACAAGTGGTCAATTAACTGCAACAATTACACCTGCCAATGCGACAAACAAAACAGTAAAATGGGCGAGTTCGGATGAAACAATTGCCAAAGTAACCGCAGAAGGTAAAGTGGAAGCGATCAAAGCAGGGAAAGCAACAATCACCGCAACAACAGAAGATGGCAAGAAAACAGCAACAAGTGAAGTGACAGTTATTCCAGCCGTAATCAAGGTAACAGGAGTAAGTGTGAATCCAGCTGCTCTTGAACTAGAAGAGAAGACAAGTAAAGAATTAACCGCAACAATTACACCTGCCAATGCGACAAACAAAACAGTAAAATGGGCGAGTTCAGATGAAACAATTGCCAAAGTAACCGCAGAAGGTAAAGTAGAAGCAATCAAAGCAGGGAAAGCAACAATCACCGCAACAACAGAAGATGGCAAGAAAACTGCAGCTAGTGAAGTGACCGTTATTCCAGCCGTAATCAAGGTAACAGGAGTAAGTGTGAATCCAGCTGCTCTTGAACTAGAAGAGAAGACAAGTGGTCAATTAACAGCGACAGTCACACCAACCGATGCGACAAACAAAACAGTAACATGGAGTAGCAGTAATGAAGCTGTTGCAACAGTGACTACAGCAGGAAAAGTTGAAGCAATCAAAGCAGGTAAAGCAACAATCACCGCAACAACAGAAGATGGCAAGAAAACAGCGGTAACTGAACTAACAGTTAAAGCAGCCTTTATCGATGTGACGAACGTTACTCTCGATAAAGAACTATTCCTTGAGGTAGATCAACAAACAGAAGCTAAAGCAACCATCACGCCAAGCAATGCGACGAATCAAAATGTTAAGTGGGGAAGTTTGGACACTAGCGTAGCGACTGTAGATCAACAAGGGAAAATTACTGCTAAAACAGTTGGAACAGCCACTATCTTTGTCATAACAGAAGATAGCAATCGCACGGCATTTATGAAAGTCATTGTTGGTGAAAAGGGAAGTAGACCTGAAAGTGCATTACTAATACCAGATTATGGGATGAGCGCTGGGAAAATCAATCAAGTGTCAGAAAAAAAATACCATAAATTTGTGGCAAGCCGTACAGGGAACTATCAAGTAATCGCTGTTCCAGCAAACAGTAATTGGTTCTGTTGGTTAACTGTGACAGATGAGTCTGGAGAAGTACTTCATAATGATTTAGGGGTGCAAAAGAATCAATTGGCTTTAGAGAAAGGCAAGACATACTATATCGAAATTAAATCGTTATTAGGTCAAGGAGAATACCGAATCATCATTCTTTAAAGACTTGTTTTCAAAAATGTAGAAGGTTAATAAAAATAAGTGAGTAGAACATCGCTATAAGCATTATTGTACGAAACTATAAAACAGGCTTGTCTATTACTATGTGTAATTAGTCAAGTTTTAACTAGAACACTTTAGCTGATACAGGCTAGAGTGTTCTTTCTCCGTTATGGGGTGTTCGAATAAATAACAGTCTCCAAAATCTCTTTCTATAAATAACCATCATTATAATTTAATCTAAAATGTATATGATTTGACAGAGAATTAATTATTGTTTAACATCAAAAAAGTTGCCGTTCAAAATGGCGGTAATAGAGAGCTATTGGTCTATATCAATCTCTAGGACAAGGAAGGAACGATAGATAAAAGATGTTAAAAAAATTATCATGGTGTTTAGTAATGCTTGTAGGTTTCTTGGGATTCGTTGGCTTTAGCGAACAGTCATTGGCGGCAGAGTTAAGTAGTGGAGGATTTGTTGATTCGATCCACTTTGATAAAACAGAATTGTCAGCGGGTGAACTTACTTCTATTCGAGTAAACTTCAGTGAAAAATCGGATACAAAGTTAAAAGCTGGCGATACATTAACGTTAACATTGCCAAAAGAACTTGAAGGTCTTGTGGAATCTGAAAGCGTCCCACGTGAAATTAATTTAAATGGGCTGGGAACAGTCCGTGTTTATAAAGAGGAAGTAGTTGCTACGTTTAACGAGAAAGTGAATCAATTGGATCATGTACGTGGTGAATTTACTTTTGGTATACGTGTAACAAATGTTGAGGAAAATAGAGTGAAAGAACTACCAGCCAATCTAGGGACGTCGATCGTCATACCGAATATTGTAGTGAAAGGACATACAGGTGGTGGCGTAGAAGGAAAGAAACCTTTTTTCTATAAGACAGGAGACCTATTAGGGAAGTCAGGTCAAATCCGTTGGTTTTTAAATGCAAATTTGAATAAAAGTGAATTAGGCAATGATATCATTTTGACAGATAAATCAGGTGGAGGCCAGGTGTTAAACAAAGATAGTTTTACCTTTACTATTGATAATTATTTAGGTCGATCAACATTAAGCTTGGAAGAATTTGAAAAGCAACGATACGGTACAGTGGAATTTGGAGCAGATAATGCTTTTGTAATCCGGCTTTATCGTGAAAAGGCACGATTGGCTTCTTTTTCAATCATGTACACAGCGACCATAACAGAAGCAGGGAAAAAGCAAGCCAACTTTACCAATGATTGTCAAATCAACTACCAGCTTTATTATGAACAATCGACAAATGAAACGACATCTTATAAAGTGAAGAATATCTTTTTAGATGGCGATGCCACAGGTGATGAAAATCAACCGATTCATGAGGCAAACGAACAAGAAGAAATAGTTGAAGATGAATCGAATGAAGTAGAAGAAATCGAACCGATCGAACAAGAGCAAGCAAATGAAAGCCAAGAGGAAGAACTAGAAAAGGCAACAGAAGAACAGCCCGAAATCCATGTTGGCGAAGAAACAGAAGTGATTGAAGATGAATCAAACGAAGTAGAAGAAATCGAACCAATCGAACAAGAGCAAGCAAATGAAAGCCAAGAGGAAGCACTAAATAGCGCGAAAGAAGAACAACCTGAAATCCATGTTGGCGAACAAACAGAAGTGATTGAAGATGAATCAAATGAAGTAGAAGAAATCGAACCAATCGAACAAGAGCAAGCAAATGAAAGCCAAGAGGAAGCACTAAATAGAGGGAAAGAAGAACAGCCTGAAATCCATGTTGGCGAAAAAATAGAAGTTATTGAAGATGAATCAAATGAAGTAGAAGAAATCAACCCAATTCAACCAGAGAATCTGGAAGAAACGGAAGTCCCACCGCTAGAACCTGCAATTAATGGTGAAAAAGTTGAAATACATCAAGACCGTCCTGTAAAAGAGGATATTATACCAAGTGGACATGCAGAAGGTGAGAAAACATTGGTAAAAACAGAAAAAAATCAGTCAAAAGCAGATAAAACCCTTTTAAATACGTCCAAACATAATGTTACTCCATCAAAAGGACAGCTGCCTAAAGCAGGTAGTAAAAATAATAATGTCTTTATAGTTGTGGGTTTAGCAGTAATCGGTTTAGCTGTAGGTATTTATGCACTGAATCGTAAAAAAAATAATGACTAAAAAAATAAGATCAACCAATCAATTCGTTTCCATTGATTGGTTGGTCCTATTTTTACGTCGTTCTTTAATGAAGAATAATCAAATTTTTTCATTGAATTTTAGCCGTTGTACATTTAGAAAATGCTGGCCATTGATCGCTGTACAGCCATATAAAGTGGCTTTATCTTCTAGAGGGCTATTACAAATCATAATATCTTTTGAAAAATAACCGTTCATATGAACTTTGACTAGCTCCACCATCTCAGGAATTGCTCGGTAGATCGAGCTGTTGATAATGACGATTTCTGGGTCATAAAGGGTGACAACATTATTGATCCCAATACTTAATAAATAAGTGTTTTTTTCAATCAATATCATTGTTTCAGTATCTTTTTTCAGATAATAGTCACGAATGATTTGAGTATTGACATGTGTTAAGCCTTTTAACTTAGCAAATTCATCATACAATACTTTATTAGAAGCATATTGTTCCAAGCAACCTTGATTTCCACAAGGGCAAGTAGTTCCGCTTGGATAGAGAATCGAATGGCCGATTTCGCCAGCTTTTCCATGCTTTCCAATCTGGAGTTTACCATCTTCCACAATGCCAGCGCCAATACCGCTATGAATACTCAAACTGATTAAACTATCAAAAGTAGAAGAAAAAGTATACTCGCCTAGTGCAGTCAGATTAGCCTCGTTTTCGATATAAACGGGATAAGGGAAAATACTTGAGATTTCTTCATACAAATCCATTGTATCTAAATCATAATACGGCGTGAAAACAACTTTATTTTGATGAATAACACCATGGATGGCGAGTGTAATACCGATAATGCCATGTTTTGTCTCAGGTGCAACTTTTTCAAAGTCTGATACAATCGTGCGAATCAGTCCTACTACATTGGTTGAATCAATTTTCAGTTTTCTTTTTGATTCTGACTTTATTTCATCGCCATCTAAAAATGAAAAAAGTCCTTCAATATAATCGTAGCCAATATCAAATGAAATCGAAAGAGCTGATTTTCCATTAAATTTTAGTAATATTGGTTTGCGACCGCCACTATTTCCAGCATCACCAATTCCTGTTTCAGTGACAAGTTCATCTTCAATCAATTTTTTTGTGATAGAAGAGACTGAGGCTTTGTTTAACCCTGTAACGACAGAGAGTTCAGCTCTTGAAATTGTATGTGATTCAATAATTTTTTCAGAATGATAGCCTCATTTTGTTCCCGAATTGAATATTTACTTGTAATCATATCTTCCCTCCAAATAAGTGTACAATGTTCCTTTGTATGAGTATAATATCGAATCGCTCTCTCTTTTATGTTGAAGCACTAGAAGTCCAAAGTAGTGAAAACAGTTTTAAATCGACGTAATAGACTTCACTATAAGTTAGTTACTTATACGAATCAACTTATGAAATAAGTTGATTTTTTTTGAAAGCGCTCGACATCAGAAAAAGAATGTTTTATTATATTTGTATTTAGTTTAGTGTGCAAACGAATTGAATGCTAGGAGGAAGCACAAATGAACTATTTATTTAAATTTAAAGAGAGGAACAAAACGAAAATTCTGTTTTGTTCCTCTCTTTTTTATTTATAATAGAATTTATTTAAGCAAGAGTCTCACCGTTTGATTCAATCACTTGTTTATACCAATAGAATGATTTTTTTCGGCTTCTTGCTAAAGAGCCATTACCTTCATCGTCACGATCAACGTAAATAAAGCCATAACGCTTACTCATTTCACCTGTCCCAGCACTAATTAAATCAATACAGCCCCAAGGTGTATAGCCAATCAAATCAACACCGTCATCAATGGCTTTTTCCATTTCGATAATATGACGTTTAAAATAATCGATTCGGTAGTCATCGTTGATTGAGCCATCGGTTTCCACTTCATCAAAGGCTCCAAGACCATTTTCTACGACCATCAATGGGACTTCATAACGAGAATAAATTTGATTTAAGGTGTAGCGTAATCCAACTGGGTCGATTTGCCAACCCCAATCACTTGTTTCAAGATACTCGTTTGAGACACCGCCAAATAAGTTTCCGCCTGTTTTATCGTCTCGTTTTTCTAAGTCATCTGTAATACAAGTAGTCATATAGTAGCTAAAAGTATAATAATCTACCGTTCCAGCTTGTAATATTGCTTGATCTTCATCTGTGATGTTTACTTGGATATTATTTTTTTCAAAATAGCGTTTCATAAAATAAGGATACTTGCCTTTTACTTGAACATCTCCGCAGAAAAAGTTGAATTTCTCGTTGATTTGCTGCGTTTTTAAAACATCCTCTGGTCGGCATGTTTTTGGATACATGGTGATATATGCTAACATACATCCGATTTGAAAGTCTGGATTGATTTTGTGACCTGCAATAACGGCACGTGCAGAAGCTAGAAAAACATTGTGTAAGGCCTGATATTGCTCTGTTTCGGTATAGTCTCGATTAAATAAACCACTGATTCGTTTGCCGTGCTCCATTGTTCCAAAATTGATTTCATTGAATGTTAGCCAGTATTTGACTTTATTTTTGTAGCGTTCAAATAGGGTTGTTGCATAATTTTCATAAAAACCGATTGTCCGTTTATCTAAAAAGCCATCATATTTTTTTCCTAAATGAAAAGGCATTTCAAAGTGAGAAATTGTAACAAGTGGTTCGATTCCATATTTCGCTAACTCATCAAAAACATCGTCATAAAATTGTAAACCCGCTTCATTTGGCGCTGTTTCATCTCCATTTGGAAAAATACGAGACCATGCAATCGACATCCGATAGACCTTGAAGCCCATCTCAGCGAACAACGCAATATCTTCTTTATAGTGATGATAGGAATCAATTGCTGTGTGGCTAGGATAGTAATAGTGTTCTGTATCGATCTCTAAATCAAATGTGCGATGAGTATTGGATGTACGACTGCCTGCACGATTGTGATCGCAAATGGAGTCCCCTTTGCCATCTTGATCCCAGGCTCCCTCACACTGATTGGCGGCAGTTGCGCCGCCCCATAAAAAATTCTTTGGAAAACTCATAGATGTATACTCCTTCATAGATAAAATTGATATTGAATAACATGGGTTAGTTCGAGATGATAGCAGTGATAAACGTATCCCCACGCTTGACGGATGTTTCAGAAGTCGGAATCACATCAGCATAATCTGGTGTGTTTGTAATGATGATTGGAACTTGTGTGCTGTAACCCGCTTCTTCGATTGCTTTAATATCAAACGTAACCAGTTTGTCACCCTTTTTGACTTTGGCATTTTGCTCAACGAAAGATTCAAATCCTTCTCCTTCTAATTGGACAGTGTCGATACCAATATGAATCAATAGTTCTGTTCCATTGTCTGAAATCAAGCCAATAGCATGTTTCGTTGGGAAAAGTGTCATAACAGTTCCGTCAAATGGCGCTACGATTTCGCCGTTGGTAGGTTCGACCACAACGCCTTTACCCATGATTCCTTCAGAAAATGCAGCATCTCTTGCTTCGCTTAAAGGCAATACTTTTCCTTCTACAGGAGAGAAAACTTCATCTTTTGTTAGTTTCTTTTTTTGTCCAGTTGCTGCTAATTTTGCTTCTTCTTTTGATAATTGAATCGTTGGTTCATCATCTTTAAATCCTAAAGCCCAAGCTACTGCAAAACCAGCTGCAAGAGCACACACATCCAAAATCATTGCGTAAATCGCAAACGTAACATCACCATCTGGTGAGATGGAACTTGGATAGCGGAATATTCCTAAGCCACCCATTTGATAGCCTTGCATCCCTAATCCCATAGCGATGGCACCAGTAACACCCCCAACAATACAAGATGCCCAGAAAGGTTTTTTTCTAGGTAAAGTGATACCGTAAATAGCTGGTTCAGTTACACCAAAGATACCTGAAATAAAAGCAGGGATCGATAATTCTTTTAATTTGGCATTTTTAGTTTTTAACATGACTGCTAATACTGCACCAGTTTGAGCAAAACTTACACTACCTGATGGTGTTAATAATGATGTTGGATCACCTTGAGATAACGCAATAATGGCAAATGGAATAAGTGCCCAATGTAGACCGAACATAACAAGAATTTGCCAAGAGAAACCAAGAATAGCACCGAATAAAATTGGGCTGAAACTTTGAATAGAAAGTAAGCCATTTCCTAAAGCGTCAGAAACAGTATTCATGATTGGTCCGATAACTAAGAATGTTAATGGAATCGTTACAAGCGCTGTTAAAAATGGAACAATAAACAACTTAATAACGTCAGGAATAACTTTTCTTAATTGCTTTTCTAAAAAGGCAGCAAAAGCCACCGCCGCAATAATCGGCATAACCGTAGAACCATAACCAGCAGGCGGAATAGAGAATGGAATACCAAAGAAATTAAGCCCTCCCGCTTCAGCAAACTGAGCAGTAGCTGCACCTTCTAAAAATCCAGGATAGACTAAACTTGATGCGATTAACATCCCAAGGAAGGGGGAACCGCCAAATTTTTTCATTGCTGTGTAACCAATAAAGATTGGCAAGAATTTGAATAACCCGTCACCCATCGCATTAAAAATAGCTGATGTTGACGACTCTCCAAAGCTAGCCCCTAAAGCGAAAATTAAAATGGCATTAACCCCTTTTAACATACCAGCTGCAGACAGTGGTGCTAAAATCGGTTGGAAAATAGAGGAAATCATATCAACAAATTGGTCAAATAAATTTCCTTTTGGCCCAGACTCAGTCGGAGCTTCTAACACGCCTAAAACAGCATCAACGTCTTTTCTGACATCAGGAACGTGATTACCAATAACAACTTGATATTGTCCACCAGCCTGCATGACTGTCACGACACCATCCATATTTTTTAACACTTCGGTGTTTGCTTTGCTTTCATCTTTCAATTTAAAACGAAGGCGTGTGATACAGTTTGTTAAAGAATTGACATTTTCCTTGCCACCAACTTCTTTTACAATATTTTTTGCTAGTTCTTCATATTTACCCATTTTCGTTCCTCCAAATGTTTAGTTATTTTTTATTCAGAGGTCTCGCCAACTTAATGTCACGATCCAGCGCCTCTCCACAGGCAATCAGTCTCCTACGCTCCTTTTTAGAAAAATAATTTAGATAAAGAGAATTATTCTCCAGCTAACTAGTTTTATCGATGATTCGAGCTAAGTGTATGGTGATATATACTTGTTCATCTTTTGATATCCTGTAGTTTCGTCTATTTTTTAATAATTCAGTAACCTTTTTTGTTGCCTCAAAAGCCTCAGGGTACTGATTCGTGACGAGTAAAAATAGTTCGTTCTCAGTTTTATCTGTAGATTCTTCAACAGGGTTATCTTTGACGACTCTTTCTGCAAAAAATTTTAGATGTGTGAGAAAGCGTTGAAAGTAGATATCATTTTCTGCAAAATTAATTCGTAAGGTATATTTGATAACAGTCAATATTTCCTCAATCAATTGAGTAAGGCTGATCGCATCTTCATGGTGACTGTCAATTTGAGCATTTGTGATATGTAAGGCTAAAAATCCAGCTTCATCATCTGTTAAATCAACATGCATTTGTTGATTGACCAATCGAATTACTTCCCTGGCGATTTTTAATTCGACTGGGAAAAAACGTTTAATATCCCATAATAAAAAATTTTTTACATAAATATTTTTTTTAGAACGTTGGATAGAAGAGTGAAGATGATCAGCAATTGCAATAAAAGATGTCTCATTCAACTCCTTATCTAAAACATTTTTGGCATGGGACATGATTTTATAAGAGATTTCGATGATCTCTTCAGGTATGTCAGCAAGGAGTTGCTCCAGTTGTTCTGATTCAGCTTGATTGTCCAGTTTGAAAATTTTCTCGATTCTTTCTGTATCAACTTTTGAACCAGCCTTCATCTGAAATCCCAAGCCATTGCCCATAAGAATGACTTCTTCATCTTCTTCATTTAGAACAATGACAACATTATTATTCAAAATTTTTAAAATTTCCAAAACGGTCGCCCCTTTTTATCCTGACTAAAGAGATTGAAATAGAAAAAAACCTAAACACAAGCCAATAATGGCGTTGTTTAGGTTTAGCTTAACTTAATAATCACTATCCATTTAACAAAGTAAATATACACTATAAAGAAAGCGCTGTCAATCTGTTTTGAAGAGTTTATTATAAATTATTGGTTTGTAAAGCCTATATTTAGCTTGGATTACAGCTTAATAAGGGAAAATACAATTTGATTCTTTTTCCGAATGCTTGTGATGGAAAAAAGAGAATCCTTTTGATCTATCAAAGAATTCTCAGTGTTTTAAGTTCTTTCTGTCAGTAAATAAAAAAATGATTTCTGCTTATCTAAATCGATCTTATCTTAGTCGATAGCGGTAATCTTCAAATCCTTGAAGAAGGCTTCTGTACCAATATCCACAAAGAAACCAATAGCGCCTCTAGCGTCAGCACCGTGTTTCATATTGTCTACCACTAAGGCAGGTTCTTCATTATCATTTAAATAAAATGTCCCTTTGGCACCATGAATAACTGCTTTTAAACTGATCCATTCATCAAGTCCAATATCAGCTGGTCCTTCAAAATCAGTAATACCAAGATTTCTAAAATAGTCAAAGGTATATTTAGGGTAGGAAAAATATTGAACACCACGATTTTTTCTGATTGGATCATCAATCCGACCATTCGTTGGTCTAACATAAAAGGATTCAAATTGTGTGTCATCTTCATTGATTCGAAAGGCAATACCAATAAAACCACGAGCAAAATCTGGGGCATCTGGTAATAGCCGACTCAACATTTTCACTTCGATTGTTCCATTGTGGAAGGATGAGTGGATAAGTTTAGCATAAGTATTTTCGTCAAATTCCATTAATTTCTCTTTTTTTACCACTCTTAAAACAGGCTCACCATTTAAAGTAGTGTACTCACTCGAGATATTGACTGCCTCGACGGGCGTTGTTTCAAAGTTCATGTTGATTTCCTCCTCAATAGCTGTTTATCATTCTAATGAAAGTATAAATAACTTTTGGGAAAATGTTAAGTAGGCACAAATTTGTACCTATTGATCAAAACTGCTCTTATAAAATTGTCCCCATTGTCTCATAGCTTCAATTACAGGGAGCAAGGTTTCCCCAAGAGGTGTCAATTGATATTCAACGTGAGGCGGCACTTTTTGGAAGTCAATTCGCTCCACGATACCATCTAAAATCATGGAGTTAAGACTCTCCGTCAATACTTTTTGAGATACGCCTGCTAATGAGCGTTTTAGTTCAGAATTTCGTTTTGGTCCTGTTATCAAGTCTCGTATGATCAATGTTTTCCATTTACTACCGATCAATTGAACGGTGGTTGCCACGTCACAAAGCGGCATTTCTTCTTTTTTAATCATGTAACCGTTACTCCTAACATTGAGAATGAGCCAGCTCTTTGAAGGCTCTTGTCTAGCAAAATTGTTACATGTTTACAGTTGAAAATCAACTAGGAATATAAAAAATTGACTATTTTCATTTTATGAACTTTAAAATAGGTTATTGAAATGTTAGCGCTATTATTGTAGACTAAAATAAGTGATATAATTTTTGTCAAATTGTCATGATTTCCATATTAACAGCAGGATAGTAAAAAAATGATGGACTCATAAAAAAAACAGTTTTTAATGTGATATCAAATTGGAAGCGTTAACAACGATTGTGTAGTAGGTTATTTATTTGAATGTATGAAAAAGAAAAGAGGAATAGAACTATGAGCAATGATAACGCAGTATTAGCTAGAAACACAGAACACGCACCACAAAATCCACAATCATCACAAACCGTCGCTTTTTCCCATTACAATAACTTTTCAGCTCAGTTGCCAATCGATCCTATAACTGGACAAGTAATTACCGGTGGTATCAAAGAACAAGCAGATCAATGTTTTAAAAATATCAAAGCCATTATTAAGAGTATCGATCACGTCATGAGTGATATTGTGAGAATCACTCTCTTTGTTAAAGATATCAAAGACCTGGATGCAGTTGATGACGTATACGCATCATTTTTCACAAGCTATCATCCTTCAAGAACGGCGGTTGCAGTCGATGCCTTACCGATGGATGCTTTAGTACAGGTTGAAGCCCTAGTTTCAAATGGTGAAGGTACGATTCCTAACGCACCACAAGCAGGTGATCTAATCAAACTTACAAATAATACACTAGATGCGCCAAGTGACTCACTTTCAACCCAAACAGTCTCATTTTCTCACTACAACAATCTTTCCGCTCAATTACCGATCGATCCTAAAACAGGTAGAGTAATAGCAGGTTGTGTGAAAAAACAAACAAGTCAATGTTTACAAAACATCAAAGCAATTTTAGAAAGTATTGATGTTCCATTTGATGACATCGTGAAAATCACTATTTTTGTTAAAGACCTTTCAAAAATGGATGCTGTAAACAAAGCTTATGCTACATTTTTCCCTGATTCGGCGATTGCTCGTGCAGTAGCGTATGTTCCCGCACGAACGATTGTTGAAGTGGCTGATTTACCGATGGGCGCTGATGTACAAATCGAAGCAGTGGTATCACACGGTGATGGGACACCGCCGCAAGCGATAGAAGATCGTCATGGCTTGATCATCGAAGCGAATAATACGGACAAAGCACCAAAATGTCCGTTTTCGACACAAACAGTGGCATTCTCTCACTATAATAATCTTTCCGCACAATTGCCGCTTGATCCACAAACAAATGCACTGATTACAGGTGGCATCAAAGAGCAAACGGAACAATGTTTAGAACATATCAAAGCAATCATCGAAAGTGTGGATCATGTACTAGCAGATGTAGTAAAAGTAAATATATTTGTGAAAAATATGGCAGATATGGATGCCGTAGATGAAGTTTACGGGAAGTTTTTCCCAGATGGCGTACCTGCTAGAAGAGTAGTTGGTGTGTCTGCGTTGCCGAAAGATGCGTTGATTCAAATTGATGCAATTGTTGGGAATGCGGAAGGAACACCACCGATTGTTTCGTAAAAAATGTAGTGGAAAAAGGAGCAGTGGATCAACTGCTTCTTTTTTTAGGATAAAACCGCAAGAATGGTTGTCAGAAAAGGTATGGTTTGATTGAAGACAAATAGACATTTGATTCGTACGATACTTTTTTAGAACGATTGTTTTAAATTGACATCCGAAAAATGATGTGATATCTTCCATGTATACTTATTTAGAGGAGTGGAAAAGACATGACAAACAACAGACGTTCAGTTACATGCTGTTGTTGTATGGTGCGAAAAAGCAGCATACCAATTTGTCATGCCTATTAATAGTCCATCTAGAAAAGTTAAACGCTTCAGGTCACTTTAGTAAAGAAAAGGTGAACTGTTTATAGTTGACGTTCAAGAGGTACTGATTTAATAGTCAGTAGCTCTTTTTTTGTTCCCTTTTTTTGTTGCAACGGCGCAGTCAGAATCGTTAATAGCGATAGGAGGATGTCATGATAGTTGAGGAAGTACAGGAATTGATTGGACACACACCGATGTTCAAATTTGATGCTGCTCGATTTGGTGGTCAAAAAGGAAGTACGATCTATGCCAAATTAGAGTACCTAAACCCAGGGGGCAGTGTCAAAGATCGGTTAGGGCAACATTTGCTAGCACATGCGTTGCAAGAAGGGAAAATAACTTCAGCAACAACAATCATTGAACCAACAGCTGGAAATACAGGCATTGGTATTGCTTTGGCAGGTTTGAAGGAAGGCATCAAGACTGTATTTGTTGTACCAGAGAAATTTAGTTTAGAAAAACAACAAGTGATGAAAGCATTAGGAGCAGAAATCGTGCTTACACCAACAGCCAAAGGAATCAGAGGGGCAATCGACAAAGCAACACAATTAGCAAAAGAGACCCCAAACAGTTATTTACCGTTACAATTTGAAAATGAAGAAAATCCCAAAGCCTATTACAACACACTTGGACCTGAAATTTTTAATGAGCTTTCAGGACAACTAACAAGCTTCGTTGCTGGAGTCGGCAGTGGGGGAACGTTTGCAGGAGTTGCAGCCTATCTAAGAGATCAAAACCCACAAATTCGTGCGATTGGAGTAGAACCAGAAGGCTCGATTTTAAATGGAGGAACAGCTCACGGACACGAAATTGAAGGGATCGGAGTAGAGTTTATCCCCACGTTCTTTGAGAATGTAACGATTGATAAAATTTATACCATCCGTGACGAAGAAGGGTTCTATTTTACAAGGCTTTTAGCAGAAAAATTTGGGCTACTTGTCGGTAGCTCAAGTGGAGCAGCTTTTGCAGCATCGATTAAAGAAAGCAAGACATTACCCGAAAACAATACAATTGTCACTATTTTTCCAGATTCCGGAGAACGATATCTATCAAAAAACATTTATGGCTAAGACCAAATTCAAGGAGGGAAAACGATGCATTTTCAAACAAAATTAATCCATGGTGGAATCAGTAACGATGAACAAACAGGAGCAGTCAGCGTCCCAATCTATCAAACATCAACCTATAAGCAAAATGGTGTTGGAAACCCTAAACAGTATGAATATTCTCGTTCTGGAAATCCAACCCGATTTGCTTTAGAAGAATTAGTAGCGGAACTTGATGAAGGAGCACAAGGCTTCGCATTTGCTTCTGGTTTAGCAGCTTTGCATACCGTCTTATCCCTTTTTGAAGCAGGAGACCATATACTATTAGGCGATGATGTATACGGCGGCACGTTTCGACTAGTTCAAAAGGTTTTTGAGAAAAATGGACTCACCTATTCATTGGTGAAAATAGATGTTTTAACCTCGATAGAAGAGGCAATCACTGAGAAAACAAAAGCAATTCTCTTTGAGACGCCAACCAATCCATTATTGAAAGTTTCTGACATTCAAGCAATTTCCTCTTTAGCAAACAAGTATCATTTAGTGACGATTGTAGATAATACCTTTATGACGCCCTATTTTCAACGTCCTTTAGCATTAGGAGCCGATATTGTGGTATACAGTGGAACCAAGTATCTTGGTGGACATAGTGATGTTGTATCAGGCTTTGCAGTGACAAATCAAACGGCATTAGCAGAAAAAATCGGCTATTACCAAAATGCAATAGGGGGCGTTCTAGGTCCCCACGATAGTTGGTTAGTTCAAAGAAGTCTTAAAACATTAGCCCTTAGAATGGAAGCTCATCAAAAAAATGCATTACAAATTGCCACATATCTTGAAACCCATCCAGCTGTTTCAGTTGTTTATTATCCTGGATTAAAGAGTCATGCAGGCTTTGAATTAGCCAAAAAACAAATGAGCGGTTTTAGTGGCATGATTTCTTTTGAGCTGAAAGATGAGGCGTTGGTCAATTCGTTTGTGGAAGGTCTAACTATTTTTACGTTAGCAGAAAGCTTGGGTGGGGTTGAAAGCTTGATCGAAGTTCCAGCAGTGATGACACATGCGTCTATTCCAAAGGAAATCAGAGAACAGGCTGGAATTAAAGATGGGTTGATTCGTTTATCTGTAGGGATTGAATACATTGATGATTTGATTAGTGATCTAGAGCAAGCGTTTGAGAAAATTGGATTGTAGACTCAAAATAGGTCAGCATTGATACGTAAACTATAGTTAGATAAGAAATAATGAAATTCTTTATCGTAATCATCCGAAAATAAGTTTATAATAGATGGCAGTATATAAATATCGGAGGGTTCTTACGTGAAAAAACAAGGTTTTGATCCACAAAAGTACATCGAAGAGCAATCAAAATATATCCTTGAAAGAGTTGATCATTACGACAAGCTTTACTTGGAATTTGGTGGGAAATTGATTGGCGATATGCATGCGAAACGCGTTCTGCCAGGATTTGATGCGGACGCTAAAATTAAACTTTTACAAAAATTAAAAGATCAAGCTGAGATTTTGATTTGTGTTTATGCAGGGGATATCGAGCGTAATAAAATTCGTGGTGATTATGGGATCACCTATGATATGGATATTTTGCGCCAAATCGATGAGTTAAGAGAGTATGGCTTAGCCGTCAACAGTGTGGTGATTACCCGCTATAGTGGACAACCTTCTACAAAAATGTTTATCAATAAATTGGAAAGACGAGATATCAAAGTCTATAAACATGCGGCGATCGAAGATTATCCATCCAATCTTGAGAAAATCGTCAGCGAAGAAGGCTTTGGGAAAAATGACTACATTCCAACAACAAAACCAATCGTAGTCGTGACAGCACCTGGTCCTGGCAGTGGGAAATTAGCAACTTGTCTGAATCAACTCTATCATGAAAGCCGTAACGGTAAGACTGCTGGTTATTCAAAATTTGAAACCTTCCCAGTTTGGAATGTTCCGTTGAAACATCCTTTAAATATTGCCTATGAAGCAGCAACTGTTGATTTGAAAGATGTGAATATGATCGATTCATTCCATTTTGATAGATACCAAAAAGTGGCTGTTAATTATAATCGTGATGTCGAGACATTCCCAGTAATCAAACGAATCATTGAAAAAATTACCGGAGAAGAATCCGTTTATCAATCCCCAACAGATATGGGTGTGAACCGTGTTGGTTTTGGGATCATCGATGATGACGTGGTAAAAGAAGCCTCTAAACAAGAAATTATCCGTCGCTGTTTTGCTACAGAATGTGACTTTAAAAAAGGCTTGATCGATGAAGAAACAGTCAATCGCATTAAGCTGATCATGGAAGAAGTCGAGCTGAAAAAAGAAGACCGCAAAGCGGTACTTCCTGCTAGAGAGTATTCAGAGCAATTAAGAGAACAAACCCAAAGCAATGATACACCTGCTGTTATTGCATTTGAGTTAGCAGACGGCCGAATTGTTACAGGGAGAACGAGTAGCTTAATGGATTCATGTTCATCTGCTATTTTGAATTCTATTAAAACGTTAGCCAATATTTCAGATGAAATCTTATTATTGTCTCCTGTGATTCTTGAAACCATCCAAACGATGAAACGCAAAGAGTTACACAGCAAAATTACGGCTTTAAAAGCCAATGAAATTTTGATTGCCTTAGCAATCAGTGCTGTGACAAACCCAACAGCACAGTTAGCGTATGATAAATTATCTGAATTGAATGGTGTCCAAGCACATTCTACAGTGATGTTGAGTAAGAATGATGAGCAAACGTTAAGAGAGTTAGGTTTGGATATTACGAGTGATGCGGTTTATCCGTCTGAGAATTTGTATTATATTTAGGCTGGTTGAATGACAAGTAAAAAAAGATTTTTAAAGTTGATAGCTAACTTTAAAAATCTTTTTTTGATTCACTTGACAGAGACATACTCAAAGAACTGCCTAAAATGATATTCGTTTTGTTCAAACGATACGGACTATAAACCATTGAAACGGTAATTGAGAGAACCTTTTTCAAAGTATGTTTTACAAGTTATTCATTTAGTATTATTTGAATAGTAAATGAACAACTTAGAGTAAGCCCTTCATAAATCTGGTTGAAATAAAACAGGTTTCACCGTTGCTTAATTCAATTTCTCTGTTTGTTTTGTCTATATGTTTGATATTTTTTTTATTTACTACAAATGATTTATGACAACGATAAAAGTTTTCAGCTATTTGCGGAATATCTTTGATGGACCCGTAGTATTCTAGTTGAGAATCATCTAAATGAACGACTAGTTTATGTGGAACTGGTGAAGTTTCAAAAAACATTATATCGTCGTAATCCAACACATGGAGTTTATCACCTACTTTGATTTTTAGGATATTTTTTTTCTCTTGGTTATCATTTTTGTATCTTTTAAATGCGGTGTGTACACATTCTTGCACTCTGCTTCGAATATTTTCGGGATTATCTTTAATAATGTAATCCATGGCCTCTACTTTATAAGTAAAAGTTAGATAGGATAATTCAGCGTGAGTTGTAACAAAAACAATTTTTCCAAAATCATCAATTTCTCGTAATTCAGAAGCCAATGCAATACCTGACATCTCTTGACCTAAATCAACATCTAAAAAATATAAGCCAGTTTCTTTAGGATTTGCTTTGACATAATCTAGTACTTCCGTAGGGTTAGCTGTTGAAAGAACTAGTTCCATATCATATTCTTCGATCATAATGGTTTTCTTTACATAATCCTCGATATTTTGACGTTGTTCTCTTTCATCTTCACAAATAAATACTGATAGCATACTAATTCTCCTTAATCGTTTAGAATTGTGATGGTTTGGCTAAAGCTGGTGTTTTCTATTTTTGTTATTAATGTACTGTTTGAAGAGGAGTTTATTAACTCTTGTAGATTACTTAAACCAAGTCCTCTATCTGGTCCTTTTGTAGAATAGCCTTCTTTTTTTAAGACGTGAAGCTTAGGTAGATCATCTAAACATGTATTTTCAACAACGATATGTATCGAATTTTTATTTTTTATAAAAGCAATAGAGAGTCGTTTATTTTCTATTGTCTCAGTAGCTTCAATAGCATTATCAAGAATTATTCCAAGGGCTCTAATTAACGTAACGCTAGAAATATTAATAAAATCTATAGGTTCAGTCACTTCAATAACAACCTTGATATTTTTTTCTTGTGCTACGGAGGCCTTAGCAGCAATCAGGCTTTTAATATCTTCTAACTTCATTTTAGACAAATCCTTTAAAACAAAATTATTCTGTTGAATTTGTTTGCCTGTAGGTTTGATATTTTCAAAAAAATAATTCTCTAAGTTCGTATAATCTTTTTTTAAAATATATCCTTCTAATGAAGTGAGAATATTCTGATAATCATGTCTGAACTTTCTAATTTCAGAATACTGTTGCTCTAGATTATTCGTATAAGTTCTCATCATTTCAAACTCTAATTTTTGTTGTTCTGTTTCATAATTTCGTCTGATTGACTGTATGTATGAAGCAATGGTGATACCTGAAACAAGTAAGATGATTGCAAAAAATAATAAATTAAGCTCAACGATGTTTTTTTGATTACCAGAGACTAACTCGAAAACGACATTCAAATAAAATACAAACAAAATCGACACTGTGGCGAGCGTGAATGGTTTCCGTCCTTTTTTTGAGGTTAAGAATTGCGCATTACTTTCAAAAAATTTTCTTGTGAGGACAATTATTCCTAAAGCAAAAATAAAGGAAAGTAATAAGTAAAACATGATATCGCTAGTCATTGATTCTAAGATATGGATTTGGAACATCAACGATAATATAAATGTTGCGATATGATCAGCAAGAATATTGACAATCATTACAATGGAAACAGTTGATAACGCATACATCCATTCTTTATTTCTAGTATATACGATACAAAATAGTAGGAGTATATTCGTTAATAAAGCAATATTTCCTAGATACTGCATAACAAATACATTGTTTAACACTAATAATAGAAAAAATAGACTTTCTATCAGAGTTAAACCTTTAGTTTTTGTGAAAATCTTTAGCGTAATAAAAAAGATGATAGCTTGTAAAAGCAAAGTCAACGAATAGATCATAACCAAAGCGCCTCCTAATAATGCTATTATAGCATTTCTTTTGATTTTGGACATCACTTTATAACGAATTATAACCGAATTGCGTGATTTAGCTAACTTATTTTTTTGAGATAGAAGCTGTTGCGGTTTTGATAAAAAAATACTCTGTTAGGATAAAAGATTATAAAGTTGCTTATAGCGACTATACTAATGGTGTGAGGTGAATGAAATGGAACGAATTGAAAGAAAAAATCTCGTGGAGGAATTGTCAGTTGTTTTATTGAGGAGGCTAAAGATTGATAAAACAGATACTATCTACTATTTAAAATGTAAACTAGGACTGGAGTTCTTTTTAGTTAATTTTTATAAACTAGTAATAATTTATATAGTAGCGTGGATTTTAAACATTATTTTCCCAGTATTTGTTTTCCATTTTTTCTTTTTATTTATACGCGGTAACGCTCAAGGAGCACATGCTAGTTCTGATTTTAAATGTGCTATTCTCTCTTTGGTGCTACTAGTTGGCGTCCCTTGGCTGAATTCAATAGGTTTTTTGTTTTCAGAAAAATGGTTGTTTGTTCTCTTTTTGTTAGGTTTTATCATCACATATCTATATGCTCCATCAGATTCAAAGAAGAATCCAATTTATAATCAAACCAAAAGAAAGAAGTTAAGAAAAAAAGCATTGATAGCACAAAGTGTAGTAACCTTAAACTTCATAATACCGTTAACATTACTTTCAATGAATTTAATTATTTTAGGCGCGTTTACAGCATCTGTCTTGTTGCTACCTAAGTTACATGAAGCACTTTAAATTAAAGGAGGACTAAAAAATGATCGGACAATTGTTAGAAAGATTAGGTACCTTGAACATAGAATATTTTTGTATTGGGTTGTGCTATGAGCCAAAGATCCCAAAAGAATTAATGGACGTAGAAGAATAAAATGGTGATATAGCCAAGAGGAAAGGCACAGGTCTGCAAAACCTTGATCACCGGTTCAAATCCGGTTATCACCTTTAAGTTGATAGTAGAAAACAAATTGCTGCTACTTTCAAAATATAAATGACAATTAATAGGAGGAGTAAAAATGATTGGACAAGTATTGGTAAAGTTAGGAATGTTGAATATGGAGAACTTTTGTATTGGGTTGTGTTATGAACCAAAAATCCCAAAAGAATTGATGGACTTAAAAGAATAAAATGGTGATATAGCCAAGAGGAAAGGCGCAGGTCTGCAAAACCTTGATCACCGGTTCAAATCCGGTTATCACCTTGATAAAGCATGGTATTTCCCATGCTTTTTTGCTATCTAAATACAGGAAATTAAGAGGGAGACAGAAGTGTTTAGTACAGTCCTTCAATTCTTGGTACCTTTGATACATAGAGATTGATGAGATCGAAATAACGTGAAGTAGGTACTTTGTAACATCAATTCGTTGCTTCTGCATCTACGGTTCTCGTTTCACTCCGATCCTCGAAGCATGGAGGACCTTTTTCTCCCAGCATTTATCTAGATTCCTTAAGGATGTGGTGTGACTCTGCGAGTCATACCACATCCTTTTTTTGTAGATTTTGGACCAGCCTTCTGCGGTTAAAACAACGTCGTAAATGAAGAGCTACTAGCAGGCGAGTATGTAAAGTGAAGGGAATTCATTCTATAGATAATAGTTTAATGAAATGCCCACTTAACGATTTTGATATCACAACTGTATAAGCCTAGTTACAAAAAAAGCAGTTCTGATAATAATTATCTGTCTTCAGAGTAAACAAAGCATTGTTGCTATGAGGAGATATACTGTAAATGTAGCAAGGATAGTAACGCTCACAAGGAAGAAAAATCATTCTGATATAAAAATCAGCATGGATCTCTTTAATAGTATAACCGTCACGGTTTTGACATCATCACTGCAAAAGAGTAATCGTTAAAAATACAGTTTTGATCAAAGAGGGACATCTCCAGAGTGAAGCAGTATTGTTTATAAAAATGACCGTATACTTAATATGTAGCAAGGAGGTAATGAGTTGAAAAATCAAGAACAGACTATTGATCATGAAAGAAAACGCGTGTTTATCTACGGGACGGATAGATTGCAGAATAGTTAATATTAAAAAAGAGTTCCTAACGCTAAATTCAGTAGAAAAAGGTAAAAGTACTTTTTCTGTTGTTTTACACTATATGAAAATAAGATTATCCAATAGAGTTTATATTCCGATTGGACATCAAGAAAAGAACAATTAGTAAAATAAGGAGGAATGAAAGTATGAAGAAACTTTATGAAGTAAACGAGGAAGTAATGGTTAGACTACCTACTGTTTCTGAAAAAGAAAAGAATACAGATGTTAAAGATCTATTTAACGATCCAGTATTTAGAGAACAGGTTTTGATTTCTAGCAAATCGATTTATGATCAAGCGAAGGAGTATTTAGTCAATGGGAAAACACTATCGAATAAGAAAAAAAGGAATTTAGAGCAGTCGTTATTGAAGTATGCTTTGAGAAGAAATACAAGAACAACTCCATTTGGTCTCTATTCAGCAGTCGGTATAGCAAAAACTTCAACAAATAAAGAAAACTTTACATTTGATGAAAAGAACTTTGAACACGTCGCCAGAGCTGATTTAAGTTGGATCTTCAATGTAATCAAAAAAGAAGAGTTAAATGGATATCAACATTTGGAATTTAAAATCAACCCAGCTGTTTACACAAAAGGAAATCGTGTCTACATGCTATACAATACTGAAACAGCAAGTTCTACTGAGAGTATTCAGCTATCAATGCCATTTAAGTTGTTGATGGATCAAGGTCAAAATCTAGTAGCATTTGAAAATTTATTAGATACGCTTAGACAAGCGTATCCTAAGCAAAATGAAGATAAGTTGAGTTCTTTCTTATATAAATTGATAAAAAACGAATTTCTGATTTCGAATTTAAGGCCGCCGATGACTGTGAGGAATCAGTTGGAGTACTTAATCACTGAGTTGAATAAAAATGCGTATTTTTCTGAACGAGCTATTCAACTGCAAAAAGTTGATGATCAAATTAAACAATACAACAAGATGAAACTTGGAACAGGAGAACAAACCTATTTAACGTTGTATAAAGAAATGAACACTCTTTATCGAAGTACATCACCTCTTCAAGTTGATAGTTTTTTAAACAATGATACGATTTCTATTCCTCAAAACTTAGTTGAGGAAATAAACGAGGCAGTTAGCTTTTTAACATTGTTAGCATCAGAAAATAATCCAGCTTTTGCGCACATACAACTTTATCAAGATGAGTTTTTAGACAAGTATGGATTTAGTCAAGAAGTTCCGCTAACGGATTTATTTGATACGGGTAATGGATTGGGAGCACCATTTTCCTATGATAAGCCTGAAAATGATTTTATTTCCAGAGCGCCTGTGATACCTGATTATAATTTACGCTTGAGAAACTATTTTCTTTCGAAGATAAATGTGGCAGAGAAAAAAGGGGCTGCAATTGATCTTAGCGAAAAGGATGTCAAAAAATTACTAGGCGATTCCCAGTTTGAAGACACTAAATTACTAAAGTCCTTAGAAGCATTCTTTCTATTGAAAAAATCAGGAGAAAAATATCTAGCATATCTCAGCCCAGGGGGAGGATCTCAAGGCGCTGGCAAAACGTTTGGAAGATTTGGTCATCTAAGTAACCATTTTGGGGAAACAATTAAAACGATTCAAGATAAAGAAACAACTAAAAGAAATAAGTATGTGAAAACATGTGAAATCAGCTATGTTCCTAGTAATATTCGCAATGGTAATGTTTCAATAAATCCTCATTTTAAAGAATATGAACTCTCTTTATTTACAAATAATTCTTTGGAAGTGAGTCGAGAGATAACGATTAAAGATATTTTGATTGGTATTGATAACTACGGTTTTTATGCTAGAAATAGAAAAAACGGAGATCTACTTGAATTTCAGGCAACGAATATGCTGAACCCAGGTATTTCACATAATATGTTGCGTTTTTTACATGAGATTTCGATATACAGGAAACGTTCGTGGAGTGAATTCCCTTGGCATAGGATCTATTCTGATTTCGATCATATACCTGAATTAAGATATAAAAGTATCGTTTTGTCACCAGAAAGATGGTTCATTTCGACAGAGAGTCTTATGCCTGAAATGATTAATGATTTTGAGTTATTTAAAAAGAAATTCAGTGAATACAAAGAGGCATTTGCGCTTCCAAACAGGTTCTATTTAACTGACTATGATAATCGTATTCCAATCCATTTTAACAATGATTCTGAACTAGAGATTTTGTTTGCAGAGTACAAAAAAAATTCTAAGGCACAAATGCGGATACAACTGCAAGCCTGTGAAGAAGGAGAGAATGTGTTTGTTGACCAAAACGACGAGAGTTATACTGCTGAGATTGTAGTGCCAATGTTTTCTGTTGAAAAAGAGACGGATGAAACTATTTTACCGAAATCAATTGTAACGAGCGATTTTGAAACAAGCACAAAACTACCTTATGATGACTGGCTCTATTTTAAACTTTATACGACAAGAAAGAAGGAGTTGGATTTAATTACACTTTGTATTAAAGAGTTTTGCTCGAAACTTGAAGAAGAAACAGGAATTCACTATTTCTTTATGAGATATATAGACACACATCCGCATATTCGCTTGCGCTTCAATGCATCAGAAGAGAAACTTCAAAAGTATACAACTCGAATCTTTGACTGGTTAAAAACGTTGTTGTCGCAGGAGATGATCGCTAGGTATACGATCGATTCCTATGAACGAGAAGTAGAACGTTATGGTGGGAAAGAATTGATTTCGTTAGCTGAAAAAGTATTTATGGCGGATAGCAAGGTTGTTGAAAATATTTTATATAGTAATAGGTTGGGAACACTGGACATTCCGTTTGAATTATCAGGAGTATTGACGGTTGTTAACTTTATTGACCAATTGAGTTTGGAAGATTCTGAAATCAAAGCTCTTGTGCATACGTATGAGAAACGTCAAGATAGCAGTTTGTATTTCCGTGAGAATAAAAAGAAAATACTAGATGAATTTAGACGTACGGATAGCCAAATGAAGAAATGGGCGACTTTAAGGAAAGAATCGGTAGAAGATTATTTGGAAGTATACAAACGGATGGATTTTTCTTTAGAAGAAAAGATAAATATTTGTTCTAGTTTTATTCATCTGCATTGTAATCGATTATTTGGTGTTGATCAAAATCAAGAGGCGTTTGTGATGGCTGTTGTAGGTCAAGTGTTTAATTACTTGATCCACACTAGAACAAGGGAGGCAGCTTAATCATGAAGAATCTATATTCCAATACAAAAAAGACTTTAAAACTTATCTATGATTTAGAAAAGAAAAATCTGATTGTTATTTTATTATTGAGTCTGTTAGTGTCAGTTGTACCATTACTTACAACATATTTATCACAAGAACTACTAAATAGTATAGTAGCTCATCAAGTACTTAATCGAGTGATGGTTTTGCTGATTGCGTTTGTTAGCTTTACAGTGGGTAGTGAGATAGTCGGACAAATTTCGGCTATCTTTGAACAAAAGCTGCAGGTGAATTTGGTGTACAAACTAAATAAAATCATTATGAATGCTTGTGGCGACATGAAATTAAAAGATTTTGAAAATTCAGAAACATATAATCAAATTGAACGTATCAATGGTCAAATAGCTTTTAAACCTTCTCAAAGTTTGGATATGACTATTAATTTGATGAAGACAATGATTACGTTGATTGGTTCAATTATTTTCTTATCAATGTGGAGTTGGAAAATGGCACTATTGCTAACATTAGTTCCATTGACTTCCATTTACTATTATATACAGATTGGTAAGCGGGAATTTAATATACAATATCAGCGTATGGAAGATGAACGTGAGTCTTGGTATTTAAATTATATATTAACTCATGATTTTTCATTTAAGGAAGTCAAGTTTTACGATTTGAAAGAGTATATCATAAATAAATTTTCCAGAATAAAAGAAAATTTTATTAAACAGGATATGGATCTCTTATATCAAAAATCGAAATTAAGTATTCTTTTTGAAGTGGGGGTTCAAATTATTGGGGCGATTGTACTATTTGTAGCAATTACCGCTGCTTATTCAGGAACTATTTTGGTCGGAAATGTTGTAAGTATCATCAAAGTAACCTCGATGATCCAATCTAGTTCAAAAGGTGTGATGACGAGTATTTATGCTCTATATAACAATAATCTGTATATGGAAAAACTTTTCGAATTTATAGAAGAATTTGTTCAGATTGAAAATGAAGAAGTCTTGATAACAGATAATGCAGAGATCACAGATATTCATGATATTGAGCTTAAAAAGGTTTCTTATCACTACCCAGAGACACAAAGTTTGGCCTTGAAGAAAGTGGACTTGACGTTACATGCTGGGGAAAGAGTTGCTATTGTAGGACCAAATGGATCAGGAAAATCGACTCTGATTAAAGTCTTGACTAAACTTTATGAAAATTCAGAAGGAGAAATTTTAGTAGATGGAGTGCCGCTAAGGGAAATTGGAGAAACTAAATATAAGCAACAATTGTCGGTGCTTTTTCAAGATTTTGTGAAATATGAATTACCTCTTCAAGAAAATATTGGCTTTGGTGATATTCAAAATATTTCAGATACAGAAATAATGAAAACGTGTATGCGTGAGTTGAATATTGATTTTTTAGATGAAGAAGACTTAAATCAACAATTGGGCATTTGGTTTGAAAATGGAAGGCAGCTTTCCGGTGGACAATGGCAAAAGGTTGCACTTGCGAGATCATTCTTTAAGAAAGCATCCGTATATATATTGGATGAACCTAGTTCTGCTTTAGATCCAATTTCAGAAAAAGAAGTGTTTGATTCTTTTTATGAAAAAACAAAAGGAAAGATTGGAATATTTATTTCGCATAGAATTTTAGCAGCACAAAATGCGGATAAGATTATCGTAATGGATAAAGGAGAAATTGTTGATATAGGTACACATGCACATTTAATGAAGAATTGTCGACTATATCAAGAGATGGAAAGGGCTGAATCATATGAAGAATACTTTGCAGCTTAAAACAAAATTTGATTTAAAAAAATGCGCTGAAAATCATGCGGATCATCACAAAATTGATGAACTCATCAATTCGGAAGAGAACATTGTGATTATCGATGGGACTAAATACTCAAATTGGCACCCGTTAGCATTAAGCCATGGATTTCCTTCTCTGTGTTTATTATTTGGAGAGCTATCTAGTCTTTTTCCAAAAGAATCGTGGGAAGAATACGGTCATAACTATTTACAACAGATTGTTTTATCAATAAAAACGTATGGTATCAAAAATCCATCGATGTTTTCGGGAATTTCTGGAATATTACTTGGAATTGACGGTCTTGATCCCAATCACTTGAAATATCCCAAATTAAAAGGAAACTTGAAAAAAGTTTTATTACGATCCGTAGAGGAAAAACTAAATTTACTTGCAGATAAAGAAGTCGAAATGACGGACTACGATATTATTGAAGGCCTGTCAGGAACAAGTCTCTACTTATTGACACAAGACGATGATGAAAGTTTACACTGGCTCACTAGAATATTAAACTATTTGGTTAGCCTAACAGATGAACGGTTTGGATATCCTAATTTTCATATTAGTTCTCGTAATCAATTTACTGAAGAAGAAGCAAAACTATATCCTGATGGAAATTTTAATTTAGGTATGGCACATGGTGTTGCAGGGATTCTATTAGTTCTGAGTAAAAGTATGCTAAAAGGGATCACTGTGCCAGGGCAAGCTATAGCGATAGAGTATATTGTTGATTTTCTAATAAAAAATAGTATAGTGAAAAATCAAAAAATTATTTGGCCAGCAATGTTGACGTTAGAAAATTATTTAACAAATACTAAAACAGATGTTGTGGAGAATCGTGATGCTTGGTGTTATGGCACGCCAGGAGTTGCAGTTGCATTACTGTATGCAGGAAAAGCATTAGAAAAGGAAGATATTATCGATTTTTCAAGACAATCAATTAGAAGTATTTATTCCAAAGAAGAAGGATTGTTTTCAGCTACTATTTGTCATGGCTATAGCGGATTATTGAATACGTTATTGACGTTTAAAAAGGAACTTGGAACGTCAGATTTTGATGAGTATATCAAAGTGGTTAAAGAAGAGATACTTCGTTTTTATGATGAGAAGAATCATTTTGGCTTTACCAGTATTGAATTTGGAAAGTCAGTAACAGATATTGGTTTATTGGGTGGGAGTTCAGGTGTGCTGCTTACGTTATTAAGGGAGCGATATGGAAATAGAAGTTCTTGGATTGAAGCATTAGGTTATTAGCAGTTTTGAATAAAAAACGAGCTGTTGAGACGTTTTCATTCAAAATGAACGATCCACCTTATAATTAAGGTGTAATAAAAATTAAGAAAAAAGGAGGAAACAGAAATGACACAATTTGATGATTTTGATTTAGACGTAGCGCAAACAACGAACGGGGTAAAACCAGAACCACGGATCACAAGTAAAAGTTTATGTACCCCCGGATGTGTAACAGGAGTATTGATGGGCTGTGCATTAAAAACGATCACATGTAACTGTTCAGTAGGTATTGGGAAAAAATAAAAAATAAGAGGAGGAAGCAGAAATGACACAATTTGATGATTTTGATTTAGACGTAGCGCAAACAACGAACGAGGTAAAACCAGAACCGCGGATCACAAGTAAAAGTTTATGTACCCCCGGATGTGTAACAGGAGTATTGATGGGCTGTGCATTAAAAACGATCACATGTAACTGTTCAGTAGGTATTGGGAAAAAATAAAAAAATAAGAGGAGGAAACAGAAATGACACAATTTGATGATTTTGATTTAGACGTAGCGCAAACAACGAACGGGGTAAAACCAGAACCACGGATCACAAGTAAAAGTTTATGTACCCCCGGATGTGTAACAGGAGTATTGATGGGCTGTGCATTAAAAACGATCACATGTAACTGTTCAGTAGGTATTGGGAAAAAATAAAAAATAAGAGGAGGAAGCAGAAATGACACAATTTGATGATTTTGATTTAGACGTAGCGCAAACAACGAACGAGGTAAAACCAGAACCGCGGATCACAAGTAAAAGTTTATGTACCCCCGGATGTGTAACAGGAGTATTGATGGGCTGTGCATTAAAAACGATCACATGTAACTGTTCAGTAGGTATTGGGAAAAAATAAAAAAATAAGAGGAGGAAACAGAAATGACACAATTTGATGATTTTGATTTAGACGTAGCACAAACAACGAACGGAGTAAAACCAGAACCACGGATCACAAGTAAAAGTTTATGTACCCCCGGATGTGTAACAGGAGTATTGATGGGCTGTGCATTAAAAACGATCACATGTAACTGTTCAGTAGGTATTGGGAAAAAATAAAAAAATAAGAGGAGGAAACAGAAATGACACAATTTGATGATTTTGATTTAGACGTAGCACAAACAACGAACGGAGTAAAACCAGAACCACGGATCACAAGTAAAAGTTTATGTACCCCCGGATGTGTAACAGGAGTATTGATGGGCTGTGCATTAAAAACGATCACATGTAACTGTTCAGTAGGTATTGGGAAAAAATAAAAAATAAGAGGAGGAAGCAGAAATGACACAATTTGATGATTTTGATTTAGATGTAGCACAAACAATAAACGGAGTAAAACCAGAACCAAGAATCACAAGTGTTAGTTTATGTACTATGGGATGTCAAGGAAGTAAACTTCAAACAGTAATCTGTAATTGGGTAAAATAAGCAGAGAACCTAATGTTCAGATGATGAGGTGAGCCAAAATGATGGAGAAGGTATTAAAATATTTTTTCTCGCTAGTAATAGTGATTACTAGTGAGAAAATCTTATAGGAGGTTATCACATGAGTATCGCGCTAGAAGTAGCGAACATAAAGAAAAGCTACAAAAAAAATGTTATTTTAAATGGCGTTTCCCTAAATGTTGAAAAAAATACAATCTATGGACTCTTAGGATTGAATGGTGCTGGAAAATCAACTTTATTGAAAATTATTTCTCAGATTATTTCTTTTGATGAAGGAAGGATTGGTTTTTTAGGAATAGACAGTGATTCCATTGGTTTTTTAATAGAACAGCCGGCTGTGTATGGGAACTTAACCGCTCGTGAAAATTTGAAGGTTCAAACGCTACGGTATAATTTATCTGAGCAAAAAATTTCAGAAGTTTTAGTAACAGTTGGGTTGATCGATGACTCAAAAAAAGTAAAAGATTACTCAGTTGGAATGAAACAACGTTTGGGTATTGCATTAGCTATCTTAAATGATCCTCAATTGCTTATACTAGATGAACCAACAAACGGATTGGACCCTGTAGGCGTAATTGAGTTTAGAGATTTACTTCAGCAGCTAAAAAAAATGGGCATGACGATTATTGTATCAAGTCATAGCTTAACAGAAATCCAGCATGTAGCGGACAAAGTTGGAATTATTAAAAATGGCGTTATTCAATACGAAGAAACGATTGAAAATATAAAGGATTTAGAGAATACATTCTTGAAAGTACTAGCCAATGAGGGAGGTATATAGAATTATGTTTAGATATGTTCAGTCTGAATGGTTAAAAACAAAATCATTAGGGATCATGAGACAAAATTTATTATTCTTGTTTTTTGCTGGAATCATCACAATAGGGTTCTCTTTTACATCGTTGAATAACAATGCTGTTGCAAGTTTATTTAATTGGTTGAGCTTTTTGCTTATCAATCTGTTAATCCCTATTATAGTCCATACTATTTACAACCATGAAAAACGATCAACTGATTTTAAAAATTTGCAAATACCTAAAAATAATAGAAGTTATGAATGGTTTTCAAAAATGCTTGTGATTACATTTTATTATGCTAGCTTTTTAATTTTATTTAGTGGACTGGCAGTGGGTATCAATCAATTATTTCCTTATACTTCAGGAGTTGTTATTTGTTTATCAACAATGCTGATTTTTGTGACAAGTTTGTGGCAAGTTCCATTTGTTTTATTTTTAGAAAGAAAAAGCAATTTTTTAATTACACTAATCATCAATTTTATTTTTGGAACACTTTTGACTGTATTTTTTGGGGATGGTGACCTGTACAAAGTAATTCCGTGGACTTGGCCTAGTAGAGCAATCATGCCAACTCTAAATGTAAGTATTAGCGGTTCAATTATCGATCAGAATGATCCGATGATAGTGAGTACAAATAGTAGTTATTTGGTTATCGCAGCAGTGATATTGGGAATTGTACTGAGCTTGCTTTTTATAGATAGAAAGGGTGTTAAGCATGAAAAAAAGTATCCAACTAATGAGGGCAGAAAATTTTTTACTAAAGCATGATAGTTTATTTAACATAAGTCTTGTATTCCCAACGCTTTTAACGATTCTTATAAATAGTTATTTTTACTACAGAGGTCTTACTTTTTATGAATCATTACGGTATTTTACTGAAGTCTATTTTATGTGTTTACCACTATTTGTTAGTCTTTCAGTCAGTTTTTCGATGAAAGGAGAAGTGGCTATTGACTATCAATATCTATTATCCAACGTTTTCTCTAAGAAGAAAAAGTTAGTGACTAAGTCTGTTGCTATCATTATCAAACTTTTTATATCAGCTTTAATTTCTATTATTCCTTTATTTTTGTTGAATGTAATTCTTGGTGAACTGCAGATTATGGTTTACTTGGTTTTATTGTTATCTATTTTGTTGAGTATTTCAGCTTACGTCCAAATTTTTCTCTTTTCAACGATTTATTTGAACAGCACAGCAACGATTATGTTTGGCGGGTTATCCTTATTGATCACAGCGATTGCCTCAATGATCATTGGCAGTTACTTATTCTTAGCGATTCCTTGGGTTTGGGGGACTAGCTTGGTGGGATTATTATTGCAGGGAGCAAATTTTAAAAGCTTAGCTATTTTAATCGTATTATGTACGGGAGTATGTCTATTTTTAACATATGTCAGTATCACTTTAATAGAAAAAAAAGAATGTTAAAAAGTCGGAAAGGAGGTTTTGTATTATGGTAGCTGTGATGAAGCCGTTAGCGAAAATTGAATTTACTTTTTTAGAAAAACAAAAGGATGTTCAAAATTGGGATAATACTTTTTATGAGTTATTTGCAATGTTTCATGAAATGGAGTCGCAATTCTCTCCACCAAATTCAGATGTGAATGATCGGTTTATTATGTTGACAAGTACCAATATATACGTAAAAAAGTATCAAGAAAAAAAAATTCAAGTGTATCATAATAATAGTGGAAAATATAAAAATGTCGCACAACTTTACTTGTTTTCAGCGTATGAAAGAGAAGAAACTAGCCTACTTATTCAGTTGATCGAAGAGATCCAAATTCACTTAGAAAATAGCGACAAAAAGTATACCATTCAAAATGAGAGACACACGTCTCTAGATTTATTTTCTGACGCAAAACCATATTTATCATTAGAAATTACATAACGTTAATCCAAAAAGACAAGTTCATATATTGTTTTTTGTTGTATAGCTAAGAAATAAAGTAAGAGGGGAGCTCCTCTTGCTAATTGGTTAAAATCCAATTACCATATTTTAAAAATAGTAAGTTAATTTAAAGAGAATTATTGTGAATACAAGGTATGCATGCGGATTGTAGATAAAATTGAATGAAAAGTTCTAGCAAGAAAAAAACTTGTTTGTGCTTTTTTTGTTCAATTTTGTTAATTCAGACGGCTAATAAGGTGTGGGATAGAAGCATTTATTTCCGAAGGAGTTGCTTCTGATCCCACCGTTTATCCGGATATGACTCACAGAGTTATGTCTCAGTCACGTTGTCCTTTCTATAAATTTACGAAAGCATTTTACGAAAGCATTTTACGAAAGCCAAACCCATAGAAACGAACTAATCGCAGCAAGTACACCAGCTACTAATGAAAAGCCCAAAACAATTTTTGTTTTATTCCAGCGATCCCTTTTTTTATCCCGTTTGGCTCTGGCTACTTCAAGGTCTTCCCCGTCTATAAAAGCCACAATTTCACTATAGGTTTGAACATCTCTTTCCTTTTTGATTTTCTCGATTTTTAAAGCCGCAATCATAGAAATTCCCCAAAGAACCAAAGAAATACCCAATCCGTACCAATCCCAAAGTAACATAACAGGACCAATAGATAAAACTGTTAGGACAATAAACACAATCATAACCCAAGAGAGTCGATTCATTTTTTCTGCTTCGATGTGTTGATTGTTTTTCATAATTGCTACATCTCCTTTGACTAATTCATCTAAAGTGACATCAAAAAGAGTGCTTAATGCAATTAAATTATGAATATCAGGATAAGTATGATCGTTCTCCCATTTAGAAATTGTTTGCCGCGTGACATAGATTTTTTCTGCAAGTTCTTCTTGAGAGTAACCATCTCTTTCACGATAAAGTTTTAATTGCTTATTAAAGTTCATTTTGCTGTCTCCTTTGAGTCTAAGATAATATAGAAGAGGGTATTTTGTCTGTCTATTAGAGTGTACTTTACTAGAAATATAGGTGTATACAGGTGTTTACATCGATATAACCATTGATATAACTGGTTTTTCAAAAATAGGATCCAAGCCAAGAAGTAACGGTTCAAAAATAATTATGGCACAGCTTATCAATTAATTACAGCAAAAATAAAGAATTTGAGGCAAGCACGAGTAGCTAATATGATATGCTTATAGTACATAACAAATGGAAATCTAAAGAAAGTGGGGAAGAATATGGCAGATTGGAATACGCTATTTTATGATCAAAAAAACATAGAATTAGCACCTGAACCTGAAGCCGTTAAATTCATAGAACTCTTAGCAAAAGAATTTCCAAATCAGCAAGAGCGACGGGTTTGGGATCTAGGTTGCGGTGGAGGACGTCACAGTTTGGTGATGGGAAAAATGGGCTGTGAGGTTTTTATTAGCGATAATTCTAGTAAAGCAATAGAACTGACTACAAAAAAATTAGAAGAAAATAACATTGACTATTTTGAAGCCTTGACTTCGATGGAAAACTATCCGTGGAGTAAGAAAGAGTTTTTGCATGGTGTTTTTAGTTGGGCGGTACTTCAACATAATACTTTAGATAAAATAATTGAAGCGATTGATTGCATTTACGATTCGCTTATAACAGGTGGCTATTTTTTAGGGACGATCAAATCGACAAAAGCGGATTTGTATGGTAAGGGAGAAGAAATCGAAAAAGATACATTTGTATTAGAGGTGGGAATAGAAGATGGCGTTCCTCACCATTATTTTGACGAAGACGGAATTAAGTGGCTTTTCCCTGATGATAAGTGGGAAATGATGATTCTTGCGGAGCAAGTCGTGAATTATATTGAAAAAGCTGAGGAGTTTTGGTCGTTTAATCCATTTAGATACACTACGTGGTGTGTACTTGTGAAAAAACGGTAGAGAGTTAAGTAGTCATTGATTTCTGCAGTAGTTCTAGGGATTAATTTTTATCCTCATCTTAAATTGCCATCGTTTGTGCAAACCGTTTAAGCATTGATTCTAAAATTAAAAAACGACGAATCATCTATCCGTCGTTTTAGCGTTATGTTCATTCATATAAGCACTATTTAAATCTATTCTTGAGGGTATAACCATAAAAAAGATAATTTATTGCCATCTGGATCTGAGAAATCAACGTATCGAAGGACACCGGGTACATCCTCAATTGCCTCGTCAGCAATTACGCCAAGTGTTTTTAAACGTTCAAATTCTGTGTCTAAATCGTCCACTTCTAAACGTAAACCGTTCTCTGAAACAGTAGTTTTTTCTTCGTAAAGTTGAAGCCAAACCGACCCAATTTGATACTCAATAATGCCTTCAACAGGGGTAATTTTCTCATCACTCATAAGAAGTTTTTCATACCAACTTGCAGCTTCTTCCAAATTACTTACTGGTAAACCTATAGTGACACTCTTTACATTTAAACTCATAACTATTTCCTCCATTCCATCAACTTACGACTAGTGTATCATTTCACGGTCAAATAATATTATTCTAGATTGTGTTCTTTAAACGGGAAATCAAAAGTTTTCCCACATTTACTAATATTGGTGGGTCTTCTGGTATTGGTTCTCTCAGCTTAATCGTGTAATGATTGCCAGAACAGTTTGGAAAAGATAATCTGTCATCTTCTTTCCCCCTCAAGCTATTGCCTAAGTTAAAGTAAGATAGAATATTATTGGAACGGCTTATCCCACAAGCTAATAAGTAATAGTCTCCATTTTGAATATTTTTCAATTTGTTTCCTATTAAATTTTTAGTCGCTAATCCAGATATCGGCAGATGATTCGGTATAAGTGTCCGGAAAAGTCCAATAAATAGGATCCCCATATCAAATCCGTCCGGTACTTCAATCGTTACGGTGCAAAAAGAATGACTCTTTTCTTCAAAATGCGCTATTGACTGATCCTTATCGTTCGTTTCAAAACGTTTCATATCATCAAAAAGGTCATTCATTTCTGTTTTATACGCGCTAGGAGAACTTCCTGTATATTTTTTAAATGTATTCGTGAAACTACCGCTGCTTTCAAAACCTGAACGTTCTTGTAGGTCGAGTACTCGCTTTTCTTCATCAAGTTCAAAGATCGCCTTTTCAACTTTTAAACTAGAGAGAAATTCAGCAACACTGAATCCATTTATCTCTTTAAATTTCCGACTAAAGTGATGTTTATCATAACCAAAGTGAACGGCAATTTCCTCACTGGTCATTTTTCTATTAACAGCTTCTTCTGAAATGAAAGAAAGAATTTCAGGCATTTTTGTTTTCATGTGTGTTCCTCCTTCTCAGAGTGCTATTTTCTAAAAGTCGCAGTAATAAATCAATTATATCAATTACTTAGTTTACACAAAAAGAAAGAGTTTTCCAATCAAATTTAAACTATTCACGGATGAGTAATACTTAACATGTATGCAATAGAATCTTTAACATCATGAATAAAAAATCTAAAACGATAGCTTACCAATCATAGTGTAAGTTTTCGTTTTAGATTTAACTGTTTTTCCTTTATTCTTCATCATTCTGCGGAAGTTTTTCTGTATCGATTATCGTACTCTGAGCATTCAGTTCATCTTCTGATAATCCACTTTTATCAGCTTCTATTTCTACCTCTAATTTTTTCTGAATCCACCAAATGATTAAATCATACAAATCTTTTGTTGGAACCACGACATCTTCAAAATAATCCATTGTTTCATCGCCCCAAAAGTGATCGATAATTGTCGTGGTATCTTTTGTGGTTTCTAAAGTTGTTCGGTTTGTTCCTGTACCTTGAGGTTCCAATTCTCCAGATAATACTTTCTTCAATTGATTAACAATACTATGTTCCCAGTTTAGGTCTGTTGTAATAGTATCATTTATTAAGAATGTTAAGCCCTCATATCTTACATCCATAAATTTTAAATATGCCCGCTTATGTGGTTTTGGGACAGGAATATCAAAATACCTTATTTTATATTGAACCATATTTTTTCCTCCTAAGGTCGGTATACAGGGAATGCTGAGCGAATTAAGCCTGTGTCCCTATCCAGATACATGTGAATTTCAATTCCTTGGTAATAACCTTTATATTCATTTCCATTAACTTGTGTTCGGTTTAAATACGCTTGATTTATTGCATCTACTACCATTTGAGGATGCCAACTTGAAGGGAAGAACGTTGATTCTCCGTTATTTCCACCTTTGGGTATTCCGTTAACAGTCACTTTTCCTGTATAAATTCCGTTTACATCTGGTAGAGTCCCCGTTCCAGGTATCACTTTTCCTGGTGAACCAGGAAAAGATTCTGTATGAAATCCTACAGCGTTGCCACGACGGTTGACTTCTCCTGAATATATATGCTCAATACCTTTTGCATTAGGATCAAAGTATTGCGTATTCCTCAATCCATCAGCATCTAAAACATCAGGAAAACGAATGAAATAATCATTTTTTGGACTATTTTTACCTAAATCAGAAATTCTCATGTTTCTGTTTAATAAAAGTCTTTCTGATGATTCGTTTCACAAAGGTTAGAGTTATGAGTCTGTATTATCACTTGTATCGTTTAGTTCATCAGCAGATAAACCACTATCATTCGCAATCTTTTCTAATCGTGGTTTTTCTTGAATCCACCAAATGATTAAATCTCTTAAATCGGATGTGGAAACTTTTAAAGGTTGTAAAATATCAATATTATCATAAACACCATCAAAGTTATCAGTTAAAAGTGTCTCATTTTTAGCGATGTGCATCATCACTCTTTCCGTGCCGCTTATTAAGGACTCTTGTTTACCAGAAGCAATTTCATTTAGAGATTGTAGCACATGATTGTCTTCTGGAATGGCGCTAACAAAGCTATCATTAAGCAATTCTTCGAGAATATCATATTTAGTCTGACTATCAGAAAAAAGGAAACAGGCTTGGATATTAGGTTTAGGAATGTTTTTAAACTGAATATACTTTATTTTAAATTTCATAAATTTATTTCTCCTTTATTTTAGTAATGGGAATGCTGATATAATTTTTCCGTTGGAGTCGATGTACATTTGTACTGTTATTCCATTGTATGAGCCATTGTAAGTATTTCCTTTAACCAAAGTACGATTTTCATATGCGCCATTGATAGTATTTACAACAAACTGAGGATCCCAATGTTCAGGGAAAAAACTTGATACTCCTTGGTTCCCAGTTTTTGGTACTCCGTTAACAGTAACCTGACCTGTATATACTCCAGAAACCTTTGGTGGTGTCTTGGTACCAGGAACAATTCTACCTGGTGTATTTGGAATAAATTCTGAATGATAACCACCTGCACTTCCTCTACGATTTAAGTTTCCTTGGAAAATATGAGCAAGTGCGTTCTCATTTTGGAAATTGGATGTATTCTTTAAATCACTCAAATCAAATAGGATTGGTGAGTTAAGGAAACGATCATCTTTAGGCGCATTCTTATTAAAATCAGAGATCTTCATATCTCTATTTAAGAGTAAGGCTTTATTCTGATAATCAGGCATATAAAAATCTCTGGCAGCATTTTCCCATGGACCCTTTAGGTTCATGATGTCCATATTCATACCCATTTGTTGTAGATCAATCACTGTACCAGCAGTTCTTGCTTGTATTCGGAGCTTATAACGACTGACACCTGCATCAATCTCTTTTTTATGGGCTTTTTTAAAATTAGTAATCCCTTTAGACCAATTTGATTTGCTATAATCTACCATCGCAAAGCCAACATTTGCACCTAAAAAACTGGCATCACTACCTAACTCAGTGATACCCATTTCAATGTTGGTTAACAATTCATCAATGTAATCAAAATCACTACTATGAGCTGAAACAAATTGCTGAAAATCCTGTAATACCTCAATATCATCCATAATTTTTGTCAAATTAAACTCGTTAAACAATTTTCCGATAATCGGCATCTCTGCTAATTGTGTTAAAATTTTATTATGTTCAGCGGTCAATCGTTGTGCTTCAAAATACAAATCTTGTAAATCTTTCATATCTAGTTTGTCTTTGTTGGTATCTACCTCTGCTGAAAAGGAATTGATGTACTGGCTCAATTGTTGCTCAACAACGCCTAAAACATCAGATAAGGCAGGTGTAACAACGGAATAACCATTTTGAAATTTATTCTTCGCACTATCCCACCCATCACCAGAAAGAGCTGGTTCACTTGAAAATTCGGAAATCCGATGATTTAAACTATACAATTGATTGTACATTTCTTCGTTTGAAGATTCTACTGTTTTTAAGAGTTTATCTAGCTCAGATTTTTTTATTTTAGTCATGAGTTTCAGTCATCGCCCTTTTTCATTCATTGACATGTATTTATATTATTTTTGATAAAAAATAATTCTCTTTTTGTGTTAGACTATTAATGACTAAATAAAAAGGAGTAAATTATGGGGATCAATAGTAGTTTATCGATCGCTGGTGGTGTATCAGCACAAATGAGTAAAGCGGCAAGCGGATTGTCTTCAGTGAATGCGGCAACGTCTTTGGCAGAGCGCACGTCTGTTAGTGGTAACACAAATGCAAAGAATAGCTTAACAAGCGTACATAGCAGAGGACAGCGATTATCTAATGCAATTGCTCGTGACGGGAATAATATTCATTCCGTGGCTAAAGAGTTTGCAGCAATCGATCAAAAGATAAACATCGGTATGACGAACCTCTTTAACGGGGGGACGTTCAAATGAAACAGGTGGATAGAGAAGCAATGATCCAGCTGGAACTCGCACAACTGGATTTAGAGCTAGAAAGCAATCAAAGAGAACTAAGAAAGCTAGCTGAAACTGAATATGACTATGGCGAGATCCAAAATTTAGAACAGCGATTTTACCAGGAACTTATGGAAGCGAATCAAGGGGCAGAAAAGCAACATTACTTTGTTGAGTTGGAAGCTGAATCACGCTCATTACAACAAAAACAACGCCTGCAAGTCGAGGAACGCTCAGAAGAACTTTTGGCAGAAAAGAAGAATCTTGTTGACAAAGAAGACCAACTGTATTTGGAAAGAAAGCAACTGCTTGATCAGGAAGTGGGTGTGGACGAATGGGATTAGATTTTTTTGTTGGCGAGGTTAATGGACAAAGTGCTGCTGCAAAGCAGATGGCCGCTCAGTATGTCCAGTTTAGCGGTGTTCTAAAAGATAGCGTCAGTCATTTTATGAGTGCACCTTTATCCGGTAAAACGTATGATTCGGCGAAGCAGTATTTCTCTGCGGTTTATCCAACCTTAGCCAGTGGATTTATTCTGGTATGTGAAGCACTGATTGAAGCACACAGTAAGTTTCCTGAAGAGTTTCAATCATAAGTAGATACCTGCGATGTAATCGAGGATCAACTGAAGGCAGTGATCGCACAAGGCGAGTTGACCTTACAAAGCATGGCACAACGAATGGATAAAGAGAAAGAACCCAATCAAGGATTGGAACAACGTTATATGCATGTGCAGGCAGCTATTAGAGAAAGTGAAGAAAAGCTTCAGAAGCTCCATGATTTTCATACCAGTTCTCCAGACCTGTTCGCTGATTTTGAAGCACAGCTGGCCAACTTTGATGCTGGACTAGCCGAAGTTGAAAAAGGTGCAGCATGGAATGCTTCTTCCGGAACATTTGATTTAGGACGAGTGAATATGTCTTGGACAAAACCAATCGGACGTGCTTGGGATAAGAGACAGAAGAAGATTGATGCGAAAGTAAAGGATATTGAACTTGAAAATGAGAGAATCGGATACCAGTTTGATGAAGCAGGCAACTTGATTGGTGTATTCATAAACGGCGAGTTTGATCCAAAACGCACACGAGAAATCCAAGGTATGATCCAGTTACAAGATATACAGGGGTTAAGAGGTCTTGGATCAGGGTTTCTTGATCAATGGGCAAATAACAATGGAAAGTCGATTTTAAATGAACTGTTTGGCAATCGTCAAGTCAATCCACATTTATCAAATACAAGCGGCTATGCGAACGGTCAGATGCTAGCAGACCTATTATCACTTGCTCAAGGTGGTGCGGAGTTTGTGGGCGGATTTCTTTGGATGTTTGGTGGGACGGCAGGTAGTGTAGCCGCTTCTCCAGCTACTGGAGGTGCGAGTGCGGCAGCTATACCAGCAATTAATGCAAGTGGTTTAGCTTTATCTGGACATGGTGCAGGAGTATTACAAAGCGCTTGGGGGAGCTTAGGTGTTGGTTATGGTTCTGGAAATTATCCTAACGGAAAATATGAACCTAGTCCAAAGCATGATCCAAAGAGCGGTTGGGGAAGTCCTAATTCAATCCCTACTCAAGAAGTTGGACAAAGACTGTTAGATACGGCATACACCTCTAAAGATAAAAAACAATTATTTAATTTTTGGGATGGTAAATTGGTAAAATTTCAACCGGACACAACCGGAAGTTGGCATGCTTATGATGTAGTGGAAAATATACAGAGAGAGGTTCCGGCAGATGTGCTACGAGCTATGCAAAAAGATGGATTGATAACGAATGCTCAATACAGAAAGTTTTTAAAACGATAAGAATAGAGGGAATAATATGATTATTGGAGATACAGAGAGAGTTGCTTTCGAGTTTAAGATTCAAGAGGATGGTTATGGAGAATTTGATCTGATTATAAACGATAAGAGGATTACTAGCTTCAGTCAAAATGAAACTATATATCCGTTTAAAGGAAGTATCATTGAGTTAGCAGAATGGTTTGAAGAAAGTAAAAACATGTTCTTTGATCCAACTCCTCCTCCGTTTCCAATTCGATTAAGAGGGGATACTATTGCTGAAAAAATTAAATTTTATAGAGATGCTGACTTCATTTTTACTTCAGAAGATGAAGAATTTAATGCATTAGAAAATATAGCTGATTGGATGTACAGTCATTCATGGTTGTCAGCTAGAGGCGGCAGCTTTTTACTACCTGCTAGTTTTTATAGTGAAGATGGTAAATGGTTAGAGATTTCGTGGTCTGCTCACGATGCGTACTCTCAGTATGGAGCAGAGTTTGTACACAAAGAAGGTGTCGCTTATATCGAAAAAGAAATGTTTGAAGAGGTAATTGACGAATTTATTACTGAAGTAAACAAATTCAAATAGGCAAAAGGCATTTTTTAACAAATGTTCCCTTCTGCTTGTAGAATGACGATAAGTTATTCTACAGACAGGAGGGGTTTCGTATGTTCGGAAGGTTTTTGTTTGAACCAGCAAACTCTAAATAGATTGAAAAGATTATCAGGAAAATTGAAGCGAAGAACTAGGAGAGTAAGATCGGAGAAATATTTCCAACGAACACATTTCCTATACTTACCAGCATGTCTGATCACGATAATGAGAGAGGATTTTCTCCGGAAAGAATCGATGCAATCATTGACAACGATATGAAAACAAGAAAATCAAAAGTTGACTCACTTGGAAGGAAAACCTGGGAGTACAAAGATCCAAGAGGTAACAAAGTAGTAACCAATGAAAGGGGAGGTATTGTCTCTGTACATTCTCCTGATCCTGATGGAATATATATACCAAAACCAAAGTAGAAAGTTGGAGTAAAATGACAGACTTTTTTTAAAAAATAGCAGAAGAAATAAACCATGAACACGAAACAGGAATTGAATCCGAGATTAATTCGTTCATTGAATATCAAGGAGAAGATATTAATGACTTTTCTCTAGGTTTTGACAAGGATAGAGAATTCTTTATTCTAAGAATCGAAACAAACGATATGGGACTATTGGAGAAAAAACAGTTATTTAGAAAATTAGTACGCTTTATAGAATTTCCTCATACTACATTTTACACAGTAAAACAAACTGATAAGTCTCTTCACTATCAACTTATTTCATATTCAAAAAAAAATGTAGGGTTTGTTTTGGATGCGGAGTTCTTTTAAAAAATTAATATTTTAGAAAATCCCTCCTGTCTGTAGAATGACGATAAGTTATTCTACAGACAGGAGGGATTTCTTATGTGTGGAAGGTTTTTATTAGATCCAACAAACTCTAAAGAAATCGAAGAGATTATCAGAAAAATTGAAGCGAAGAACCAGGAGGGTAAGACTGGAAAAATGTTTCCAACGAACACAGTCCCGTTACTTGTTGGCACGTCTGATTACGATAATGAGAGAGGATTTACTCCAGAAATAATCGATGCTATTATTGATAATAATACGAAAACAAGAAAATCAAAAATTGATGAATTGGGAAGAAAAACATGGGAATATATTGATTCGAGAGGTAATAAAGTAGTTACGAACGATAGAGGAGGAATTGTCTCAGTTCACTCTTCTGCTCCAAAAGGGAAATATATACCCAAATAGAAAGTAGGAGAAATATGAAAGACTTTTTTAAGAAGATAGCAGATGAAATAAATCACGAGTATGAACCTGGTATAGGCGCTGAAATTAGATCCTTTATTGAATACCAAGAAAAAGATATAAAAGATTCAGATCTGTCATTTGATAGAGAGAATGAGGTCTTCATTCTAAAGATTACCACGAATGAACTTGAAAAAGAGGATATAAAACAATTGTTCATGAAACTTGTCTTTTTTTTAGAGTTTCCTCACGTAACATTTTACACAACAAATCAAACGGATAAATCATTGCAGTATCAACTCATTTCTTATTCAAAAAAGAATATTGGGTTTGTCCTTGAAGTAGAATTCTTTTAGTAAATCAATATTTTAGCAAATCTCACCTCCTACTTATAGAATGATGATAAGTTATTCTATAAGTAGGAGGGATTTCTTATGCGTAGAAGGTTTGTATTAGATCCAACAGGCTCTAAAGAAATTGAAGCGAAGAACCAGAAGGTTGAGACTGAAGAAAGATTTCCAACGAGCGCAGTCCCTTTATTTGTTGGCATGTCGGCTTATGATGTTGACCTTGAAGCAATGGCTTGGGGCTTTCATGGGGTTAAAAAATTTCAATCAATCATAAATGCTCGATAGTAATGCTTAGAGGGATTCCCTCTAGGCTTTTTTTTCTGAAAATGAATCGTCTTAAAACGTAAAAAACAAGTAGTTAGAGAGTCAACTACTTGTTTCAATCTATCGTTAACCAGTCATAGTTATGGCTATTATTGGTTAACTTTAAAGTCCTATTTTGCGGCTAGGATTTTAAATCAAAATGTTTTTGAGTTTCTGTTTGCTTTTAATTTTTTGTGGTTCTTGATCTAATGTTTTTAGTATTCGCTCATGCTCATAAAAGAGTTATGAATTTTACAATTATCATGAAAAATAATTCTAATAATAATAAATGTGATCTTTTGTGATAAAATTGTGTGGTTATTACTTTGCTCAAAAAGGATAAGGAAACAAAGACAGAAGATTGTATTAAATCACCACAGATTTAAATGAACTGTTTGGCAATCGTCAAGTCAATCCACATTTATCAAATACAAGCGGCTATGCGAACGGTCAGATGCTAGCAGACCTATTATCACTTGCTCAAGGTGGTGCGGAGTTTGTGGGCGGATTTCTTTGGATGTTTGGTGGAACGGCAGGTAGTGTAGCCGCTTCTCCAGCTACTGGAGGTGCGAGTACGGCAGCTATACCAGCAATTAATGCAAGTGGTTTAGCTTTATCTGGACATGGTGCAGGAGTATTGACAAGTGCATTTGGAAATCTGCATAATGGAAAGTATCAAGGGAACTCTAACGCAATCACAAATATGAAGGAATTCTTTGAAACAGAATTTGGATCTTCAATTAAAAATAAAGTTTCTAAGACGAAAAAAAAATTATGATGGACAACAAGTTTATAAAGCAGATAGAAAGATATCGGAAAACCTCAGAAAGAATGATCAATTTTATTTAGATGGTCAACATAAAGATCATTTAGAAGTATTTGATAAGCAAGGCAACTTCAGATTTGTTTTAAATCTTGATGGATCTATAAATGGAGCAAAAACAGCGAAAGCTGCTAAGCAAGGAAGGAGAATTCCATGACGACACTATCAAAAGATCTAGAGAAGGTCATTACTGAACTAAAAAGAATCAATGAAGTGCATGATAATAAACTGTTTACACCCTCAAGTTTAGAAGAAGTAGACGAAAATTCAGCTGATTTGGAGTCTGAACTGAATAGGCTTCCTTTAGCATTGGACAAGTTGGAAAAGTATAAAACAAAAGATGCGGAAGAACTTGTAGATCTTTTTATGGAGGTGTATGCTGACTTAACATATATTATAGATAATGTCAGCGAAACAAAAGAATTTTTAGTTAGTAGTTTTTCAAATATGGAAGATGTATACAAAGAAGAGACAGGTAAAAACTTTGGAGAGTAATAGAGAGTTCAAGATCTCAGTGATTTTGTATTAGATTTTTGAGCCAATATTTTAGTAAATCTCTCCTTCATTTATGAGTTATTAGTTGCAACAGAAAAAGAATCGTGAAATCTTTGATACGAAAGGATTTCGCGATTCTTTTTAAATATTCCCACTCTGTAATCATAATAGTTGGTAGAGTATATAATTACTGTTATGAAAGCTTTTTATATCCTTTAGTTTTGCATAAATAGGTTCATTATTATTAGATTGGTCGCTAAATAGTTGCAGATGAAATTATGCATTTAATCAAGTTGATATATAATGATAAAATGATATGTGTTAAGATTAAAATGTATTTTTTTAGTTTTATGATGTTTAAAATATATATATAAGGAGATGTTTATATGGTTTTGGAGAATTATGAAAAGTATGTGCAGGAGTTTCTAGATGAAGATTTTTACTCTGCAACTGATAATGAAAATTACGAATCTGCTATAAAAGAATTTCAACTAAGGTATAGTCCTGAAAAAATCGAGAATATGACGATAGATGAATATATTTACGGAGAAGTAAAAGGCAAGTCAGGATTTTTCTATACACTTACAAGAGATACGGAAATAGTGGGAAGAGTAGGAAATAGACCTGAGTTTGCTGGAGTATATTATAGCAAGGATAAAAAAAAAGTAATAAAAGATCCCAAATCAAAGAAGTATGGAGCAACTGTTGATGAGGTTTTTTCTACATATAAGAGAAGAATGATCGAAATCTATAATGCTGCTATAGCGATGGACGATGAAACGTTGCAAAGCATAGAATTTCCGCCAACATTTAAATATAAGATGGCTGCAATGTATAATCCAGATTCATATTTTACAGTATTTTCAACAAGACATCTTCAAAATTTCTTGGTGGAAATGAAGCAAGATAATTCATATAGAGAAAATTTTAAACACTTTGACTTGATTAAAGAACTGCTAAATGAAAAAGATAATTATTTGTTAACAGAAAAAATGTCAAACCATAAGTACTCTAGACTTCTCTACTATCTATTTGGTAAAGTCAAAGAAGACTGGAGTATTCAAGAATTAGGTGTAGTTAGAAAAGACAAGGGAGAAAAGAAAATCTCGAATTTTGATATTCAACTTCCCGTTGTGAAAGATACAAATAATAATTTAATTAAAGCACCTGAAAAAAATTTCGACTATTCTTCTAATAAAAGAATTTCGCAAAAAGATTTAGAAAATCAATTAAAAGAGCAAAAAGTTAGAGGAGCAATAGCGGAGGAAAAGGTTCTGGAGTATGAAAAAGAAAGGCTGAAAACCATAGGACTTTCTAATAAAATTGAAGATATTAAACAGGTTTCTAAAGAAAATGCAGCAGCTGGTTATGATATTTTGAGCTTTAATGAAGATGGGACAAAAAGATACATTGAAGTTAAGTCAACTAATTCAGAACAAAATACATTCTATCTATCAATTAATGAGCTTAAATTTTCCGAAAAGGATGAATTCAAAGAAGATTATTGGATTTATTTTGTTAGGAAAACGACTAATGAGTTTCTTATTAAAGAAATTAGGAATCCTTTTTTAGATGGAAGGAGAGAATTATTAAATATACAACCAACCGATTTTAAAATTGATATGAAATTCGGATGATAAGTTGATTGAAGCATTTAGAGTGTCTTGTAATTACTTTTCTATAGAAAGTGTAGCACATTCAGATTAGACATACGATAAAGTAGAGTGGAAAAGTGATAATAATTATCAAGAAGTTATTATGACTGAGCATGAAGAAATTGTAGAGTGTTTGTTTTCAAGTAAACCACAGATACCAGAAGATTTCAAAAAAATTTTAAATAATGAATAATATAGCCTGACGTATAATCAAAAAATAAGTAGCCGGTTAGCCAACTACTTGTTTAAATCTATCGTTCATTAGTATGAGTTCGGCTAATACTGATTAACTTTAAAATCCTATTTTGCGTCTAGGATTTTAAATTGTTGGATCGAATGATTTAGTTTATGTAGGTCTTGATAGGTGATTACTTTTATCGAGTGAGCCGTGTGGAACTTCCTTATTATTGTTGATTATAATAGTATAGTAAACAAAAATGTATCATATGAGCATGTTAAAAAAATGAATAAATTTAAAGTAGTTTTTTTAAAAAGCCTTATTGTGATATGATTTATTTGTTATCAAGGAAGGAGAACTGATGAAAAAATTTTGTTTAACAGGGATGTTATTATTGTTGGTAGTAGGTTGTTCAAAAATTGGTAGTAATACTAAAGATTCAAAGGATGAAGTTTCACCAATTGTTTTGAAGTTTCAAGGTATGAAATTGTTTATTAAAAATGAGACCAAAGATATTATTACGATTTTAGAATCAGAGACTGAGTTTTCAATAAAGAAAGATAACAAATGGGAGTCGATTGGTGAGGCTCGCGGTCTTACAATAATAACAACAAATATTTTGAGTGAGGAAGAGACTGAATTGGATTTGACTAATGAACTTTCGCAGCTCAAGGAAAAAGAAGCTAAGGTAACAATCCATTACGAGCTTAACAGTGAGAGCAGAGAAGAAAGTATAGTATATGTCAAATAGGGAAGAAACAGAAAGAAATATATTTTCTGAGAAAGAAAGTAAAACGAAATACGTTGATAAAAACTAGTATAAGTCGAAAAATCAATTGAATAAACTGTATTAATTTTACAAAAAACAATCGTATGAACGTAACTATAAGTTCATACGATTGTTTATCTATTACAGTTTAAAATTGTTAAGGAAATAAATTAATAGTAACGGATAAACAATACAAAGTATTGCTAGCAAAACTAAAAAAAATAAATACTTTTTTGAACAGATTACGGATAAAAGGATAGTTACAATCACGTAAATGATGAGCATTGTAGTATAAATAATTGTACCGCTACCAGAAAAATCATTATAACTGGCTTTTGTTATGACACGTAATAGACCAAATGAAATTAAAAAAGCAAGAATGCCCCAAATTATATTAAAAATAAATCTAAATAGGTTCATAGTTTTACTATCCTTTATATTTTTTAATACATAGGTGGAGACCTATGCAGACCAAGTTCCAACATGGGTAGGTCTTGAGTTAAAGTATGCTGGTACATCATAAGGACTTACGATTAACGGTTGTTTCATACCACCTACTTGAGCGGCAGCAGAAGAATACCAATAAGCTTGCCAAACTATTTTAGAGCAGTAGGTTGGATTCTTAGACCATATATTTGTAGTTATTCCATATGAATAATTTTTTCCTCTATAATTATTTATAGCCCACTGATAAGCTGCTTTGGGTTTGTATTTAGCAGCAGGTCTATAAATTTTAGTCCATTGTCCTTTTTTGCTCATATATTTTTTTGCCCAATCAATAATGGACATGGTAGCAGGCTTGTATCCACCACCTTGTATACTTAGAATAGTTCCATTATTTAGAAAGATGCCGGCATGTCCAGTTAGTCCACCAAATGAAGTCCCATTTGTAATCATAATATCACCAGGTTGTGGATTACCAGCAACTGAGCGTGCATTTGAAACTACAGGATCAGTCGGAGGTGTAGCAGTGGCTAACTCTCTGTACATCTCAAAAGTTACATCAGAACCTAAGTAGCCGCTTTCTAGCAAAGAGGTGTATTGTTCTTTTAACTCAGTTTCCGTTTTTTGAGGGGCTAATGATCGAGTAGAACGTGATATGTCCCGTTCATTTTTTTCAAATTCATCTAACTCTTTTCCAGTTAGTGCATACTGATCCATAACACTACTTAAATCATCAGCATATACTTTTTTTGATGAGGGGAGTAAAAATACAGCTACAAACAACAACAAGATAAATTTTTTCATAAGTAACAACTTCTTATTATTTTGATTAGAAAACAACTATATATGAAATGCTTATTGTCGTCAATTTTTCATCCTATATGAAAAGTAATCAAGATTAAAAATGATGTATAATTTATTTTCGAACTTTCTCAACAGGTTAGTTATCAATAGTTCACATGAAATGAACTATAAAAAAGTAGCGAAAATCGTTGTTATGTGGTTTAGAGGAATTCTCTCTAGCCTTTTTTGAGTTGAAATTAAGTTGTGTTAAATCTTAAAATGCTTTGTGTAAACATCATAAGATATACGCATACATCTGCAGATATTTAATTAAAAAAAGTAGCTATAATAGTCAACTACTTGCTTAGTATCAGTTTGGCTAATACTGATGAACTTTAAAATCTTATTTGCCGCTAGGAGTCTAAATCAAAATGTTTTTCAGTTTTTGTGTTTCTCAACCTAATGTTTTTAGTATTCACTCATACTCGTAGAAGAGGTTGTCCGGAATAGAATGTTTATGGTTTTTGTTTTTAGTGAACTGATTGTTTTGTGGGAAATTATTAGTAGATAAATGTTTTCCGTGCCTTCAATATGATTTATCAAAAAATGATGAGTAGATGAAATAAATTGAAAAGATACCACCCTTCCATTGTGTTATTCTTAAATTACATTATGTTTTTAATGGTTGATTATTTAACTGAAAAATAATTGTCTATCTATGGAGTTTAATTGGGGTAAAACAATGGAATTGTACTAGTATCATCAAATTAAGTAAAGGAGATGTTCACATGTCAGGTAAAATCAGTACCGATGTAGCAACTGTAAATTCGTTAACAAGTAAATTTACAAGCAGTATCTCATCATTGTCATTCAAACCAAAAAAAGCAAGTAGCATGAGCTTTTCCGAAAGTAGCGCTGCTAGTGCAATGAAAAGTAGTGTTTCTTCTCTTAGTACCATCGTCTCAATATTCAAAAGCAACGCATCAAAAGATATTGGAAACTTAGAAAAAATACATCAAGCCATCAAACAGGCTGAAAAAAATGCAGTAAAGTAGGTGCTTTATGGAAGAAAAACAACTACAGGTGAAAATCGAAGAATATGAAGATCGAAAAATAGAGTTAAAGAAAAAAGATACCGAAAGTGATTTTCTACTCAATGATCTACAACGTGTTTACCAACAACAAGCAGCGATATTAGAAGAATTTCTCTATTACAGCAAAGGAACAGAAGCAGAACGTTCAGCTAGGATAGATTTAGAAATGCTAGAAGATGAACGAACAGAAGCATTTCGAACTTTTGATGCGGGCAAAGAAGAGTTAACTGAATTAGTAAGTGAAACAGAACGTAAGAAAATCCAAGCAGAAGACGACCTCCTATGGCTGCAAAAAAAGAAACAAGCACAAAAGGAGGAGGAAGATGCCTAAATTTAGATATACGGAATGGCAAAACGTTGCCAGTGAAGTCCAAACGCTACGTTTAACAGTATTAGATCAACTAAATTCCTTTAAAGAGGCGCAACAAGCGTTTCAAAGTGCAGGGAAATTATCTGGTACAGGGTGGGATTCGACCAAAAGTTATTTTGATGCCTACTCTGAAGTATCAACGACAGTGGGCAATGCCTTAAATACCCTTGATGATGCGATCACCTCTTACTTGAGCGCCTTTACCTCAGAAGTTGGACCAGCAGAAAATGATTTAGATACCGCAAAAATGGAAGGGCTAAAAGCTGAGTTACGTCGTCTACAAGCAGAAAATGATGTGATCATGGAAGCTTTGGCAAAAGCCTTTGAAGATGTGCCATTTGTGAACCAATTTTTTAATAAACAAAGTATGCTAGGAACCGCAAAGAAAATTGAGATTCTCGAAAAATATAGCGCCTTTGAAGCAGCACATGGCAGTGATTTCTCAGATGTCCAAACAGTTATTGCTTCAATTGCCGAAGGATTAGCCTTTCTAGGCAGTGCTGGAAATTTTTCAGGCGGTAAAGATGGTTATAAAACCATTGATTTTAAAAATCAAAAATGGTATAAAGCACTAAAGGACTTTAACAAAGCACAACCGAAAGACCGAATCGATGTGGTCATCAAAGAATTATCGAATGGCGTCGAATATCAGATTTATCGCAATGGAAAATTGGATGTTCAAAAAACAAAAGAGTTACATGAACTGTTTTGTGTGCATAATGTTGAATTGTTTAAAGAGTATGGACCAGAGATTTTTAAAATTCTTACCAATATTGATGATATTGAGATCCTGCTTGCAAAAGATTCAACGACGATGCAACGCTCATCTTCTGGTGTTTTCTTGTTATTAGCTGTATTGCCGATTGATCGAGTGAAGGATATTTTGAAGTCAGCTAAGTTGCTTAGAAATGGCGATTATACGCTGGATGCAGTTAAGTTGACTGTTAAAGAGTGGGAAGCGTTGAAAGAGTTTGAGAAGTCGGCGGATGTTGTGAAGACTGTTGATAGAGGGAAAGATGTTGGGAAAGCTAGTGGGGTTGGAAACCTAAAAAGTCCAGAGCTAGGAAATAAACTTGATTATTTGTTTGGAAAAGCTAAAGGAAATAAGCATAACATTCAAAGATCACAAACTATGCAAAGTGAGTTAAGTAAAATTGGAATTTATGATACACCGAATAGCAGAGAATTCCTAAATAATCATTTAAAAGATGCTATTAATGATTCTTCCAATATTTTAAAAACAGAAACAAGAAGCTATGTGGCTAAAGAGTTACCAGGTCTGCCAACCGTAAATTATACAACAACTGTAAGAGAAAGTTTTTTAAAAGGTCCAAGTGGGGGCGTGAAAATAGAATCTGTTTGGGATGGAGACAGATTACTAACAATAATTGTTAAAGGTGGGAAATAAATGGATTCTTGGGAAATAGAGCATTATGAGTCAGCAATTGAATTAGAGAAAAACTTAGGTAAGAATTCTTTCTTATTTAGTGAAGAAGTGTCTGAAAGTAACAAGTTTATAAAATTTAGTAACAATTTATCTGAGGTAGGATTTATTTATTATGATATTGGTTTGGAACCACAAATAAAATTATTACCTCAATCAAATAAGGTGTTTTTAGGGATAAATAGTATTTTTGCGTGTATAGACTATACTACTAAATCTGTGCTGTTTGAAGAAAAACTACCGTCTTTATTATATGATATATTAATAGATTCTGTTTCAAACTATATTATATATGTTTGTGAGTTAGATATATTTATTTATAAAAATGATGGTTCTTTTTTATGGAAAATGGGATTTAGAGATATAATTGAAGATTATTATTTAGAGGGAAATGATTCTATTAGTATTGAGTGTAGTGACGGAGAAAATATAACATTTTCTTTAGTTTCAGGGAAAGTGAGATGAAAAAGTATTCTATCAGTAGAGGGAGTAAAAGGATAGATATTAACGAATATGGCTAAACTCACACAAAAGCTGCTCGGACAGTTGATTTGCTATTTTAGTAGGATAAACTTATTGAAACGGTCTTAGTGAGTGAAAATCGCTGATGCCGTTTCGTAATATATATTCCAACTAGCTAAGTGAGTAGGAGATAAAAATGAAAAAAGAAGATTTGATAGAATTTCTGAGCTCTACAATAGAGGAAGATGCAATTATTTCAAGACTATATAACTTAATTCATATTGAGTATAAATATGAATTAAAGTTCTTAGATGATTTGGTTCAATATGGAGTTGAGAAACATTACTTTTCTATAGAAAGTGTAGCACATTCAGATGAGACATACGATAAAGTAGAGTGGAAAAGTGATAATAATTATCAAGAAGTTATTATGACTGATCATGAAGAAATTGTAGAATGTCTGTTTTCAAGTAATCCACAGATACCAGAAGATTTCACAAAATTTTTAAATAATGAATAATATAGAAGGAGAATTAAAATAGAACGATACAGGCATACTATATCAGGTGAATATAAAGATTGGTGTGAAATTTACAAAAATGATATTCTCATTCACAGTGGCTCAGTATTGGGAATTGTAAAAAAGGTAAATAATGAAATTCTCTTAAAAGTGAATTATGGTACTAAACAATATTTTTACTCGGTTTTGAAAAGATTTAATGATCTTGTAGTAGCAGTACCCCAAGACTCTGATGTCGTTCAAAGTGAATATAAATATCAACCTATATTATTTGCCCCCCAAGAGTTTCAAACATTTGTTGACTATATTTATTTTGATGAAAAACTATTAGAAAATCTGTCAAAAGTATCTAAAGAGGATGTAATAAATATGTGGTTGTTATCCAATCCCAAGCGCAAAAATTACTCTAATATATCTGAAATGAGGAAAGATGCATTGGATAATATATTATTTTTTTCTGATGATAATTATGACATGACTCATTTAAAAGAAATTATCAATGCTTCAAAATTTTCAATTAATCCAATTTCTAGTGAACATGAATCAATAATAATTTACATGGATAGTGAAGAAGGAGTCTATGAATGGAATTGCTTAATAAAAATAGATAATAAGATATATTTAAAAATAGATAATAAATACTATATAAAGTAACTTTACTATTGAATAAATTCAATTTTCTTGAGCATATACACGTCAAAAAAGTCTAGTGGAAATTCTTCTAGACTTTTTTTAATTAGAAATGGATGCTACTAGATACAAAGAAATTGCTACAGAAAACTAAAGAACTGTAACAACGCACAACCCAAAGACCGAATTGATGTGGTCATCAAAGAATTATCGAATGGCGTCGAATATCAGATTTATCGTAATGGGAAATTGGATGTTCAAAGAACAAAAGAGTTACATGAACTGTTTCGTGTTCATAATGTTGAATTGTTTAAAAAGTATGGACCAGAGATTTTTAAAATCCTTACGAATGTTGATGATATTGAGATCTTGTTTGGGAAAGATTCTATGGCGATGCAGCGGTCATCTTCAGGTGTTTTCTTTTTATTAGCTATATTGCCGATCGATCGAGTGAAAGATATTTTGAAGTCGGCGGATGTTGTTAAGACTGTTGATAAAGGGAAAGATGTAGGGAAAGTTAGTGGAGTGAATGATTTTAAATTTGGCGAAAATGTAAATAATTATTTAAATAATGTAAAAAAAAATCCCGATTTTAGACTAAGGAGACGGAAAATGAACTATGTGATTTTAGAAGACCAAGCTGATAAAAAAATGATTTTAGATGATATATTTTTTGAAATAGCTCACAGAAAGTTAGGAATTGAAAAAGCTCTAAAAAAGTTCTCTCAGCAGGAAGGGGATATTGTCGAAGGTAAGGCAATTTGCTTTAGAGGAGATTTAGATGAGTATGAGTTATCACAATTAGAAATACCTTTAGATGATAAACATATTTTGATTGATGTAGAGGCTGACTATTCAAGCGTAAATCAAAACAGCCAAGCTTATGTTACGTTCAAAGAATTTTACAGCTACTTAGAAACATACCTAAAAAACTATGTACCTTTAGATGATAGAATATATAACTTGCTTTTAGATGTAAAAAAAGGGTTGGAAATCTAAAAAAATCCCTTGTAGCAGTTCAAAACAATATTTATATATTGGGATAATGAAAAAATAAACATGAAGGTAAGTAAATCTATAAAGGAAATTGTTTGGAAAATACGTAAAATTATGTATGATAAAGTTGAAAAAATAATTAATGAATGGGATCCGATTGATTTATTTCCAATGGCTCCCGAAGATGAATATAGTCAAGAAATAAGAAAAATTATGAATGTTTTAAAGAGAAAAGAACGATTATCAGTAGAAAACTTAGCTAGTACATTAAAGACGATTTTTATAGAATCATTTGGCGATGACATATTTTTTAGAGATAACGAACTGGATATTGCTAATAAATTATTAAATCTAGAATAAACTATATAAGCAAATTACTAACTAATAAAAGCTAGCTAAGTTTAGTATACGGATCATTTTCCAGTTTTCTTGAAGTGCAATTAGCTAAATTGTAAACTATTATTGAAAAGGCATTAGTGAGTGAAAACCACTGAGCCTTTTTTGTATAAAATATAAAATGATTCAAGTACTATTAATTATTCAAAAAAACAAGTAGTTAGATAGTCAACTACTTGTTTAAATCTATTGTTCAGGAGTATCAGTTCGGCTAATACTGATGAACTTTAAAATCCCATTTTGCGGCTAGGATCTTAAATCAAAATGTTTTTCAGTTTCTCTTTGGTTTTAAGTTTATGTGTTTCTTGAGCTAATGTTTTTAGTATTCGCTCATGTTCATAGAAGAGGTTATCGGGAATAGAATGATTTTGGGTGTTGTTTTTTAGTGAACTGAATGTTTCGTGCCAGTTCTTTAATAGTTGGATTGAATGATTTAGTTTATGTAGATCTTGATAGGTGATAATTTTTATTGGGTGAGCCATGTTGAACCTCCTAATGATTTCTATTTTTTCATTCGTTGTTTTTGTTCTTAAGTCTATTTTAGAGTTTATGACTCTGAAAGTCAATAGAGTTTATAACTCTATCGTAAAATAATTAAAAAGGAGATAATTCATGGATTATATTAAGAGGATAAGAGCATTACGTGAGGATAACGACTATAAGCAAAGAGAAGTTGCGGCGCTGTTGAATGTTGGACAAAGAACCTATGCTGATTATGAATATGGAAAAACGAGAATACCTCTAGATTCCATGATTGTATTAGCCAAATTTTATGGCGTTGATATGAATTATATTTGTGGAGTTAGTAATGTAAAGAACTCATTTCCTGAAAAATAGTTAGTTTAAGGTTAGATGATAGTTTGTTTTTAGAGTTTATAACTCTAAAATGTAATTGAGTTTATAACTCTAGGATAGAATAATTTAAAAGAGGGATGGCTATGGATTATATTAGGCGAATAAGGTCATTACGTGAGGATAACGATTATACACAGAGAGAAGTTGCGGCGTTGTTAAACGTGGGACAGAGAACTTATGCTGATTATGAATATGGGAAGACGAGAATACCTTTAGAATCTATGATTAAACTTGCCAAATTTTATAATGTTGATATGAATTATATTTGTGGGGTTAGTGATGTGAGAGCAAGTTTTCTAAGTAATAAATAGAAATGAGAAAACTAAAAAAATAATTAAGTAAGAAAGAGAGCGAGTGAATAATCATAAAAAATCACAAGGCTACTTTTCAATTCCATAAATTGTTAAAAATAATATGTTATATTTCGATAGAAGATACATTAAAGTAAATTTAAATATGCGGGGAGACAATATAAAATGTCAGAACAAACCATTCAAAATAATTTATATAGTGAAAACGTTAAAATAGGAGAAAAGTATATTTGTTTGAGTCTAGGAGCTACGACTATTTCAGATCTAATAAAATCAAAGACTATCAAGAGCTATCCAATCTCGAACAACATAAAAAATAAAAAGCCAGATGTATTAATACTTGATAGTAATAGAGAAGTAATTGTGTATCAAGAGCAAAAAATTCCACAAAAATTTAAGTCAGAAAAAGATATACAAAAAGCAATTAATCAAGAAATTTATGTGGCAAAAGAATTAAATGCAAAAATTTTTGTGGTATCTGACGGAGATTCCTTTATTTGGATAAATCCTCAAACTGGCAATCGAATTTTAAATGAGAATGAAGAGGAGATACTTCTCCCTGTTAGTCCTAAAAAAAATGCTGAAGTTCTTGAAAAATTAATATTAGAAATTAGTGAATCTGTGAATGAGCAAAATGATATTATTTTGAAAAAGGAATATATTGATCCTACTGATTTGGCTATAAAAATAAATGGCGTACTAAAAAATCTAACATTTGCTTCATCAAAAATGGCGTTATATACTTTTGTAGAGGTATTCTTATTTAAATACCTTTCAGATATTGAAATATTAAAAGGAGAGAACTCTTTTGATTATATATATCGCTTGTACGGTGTTAACGGCATCCCTCAATATGATGATGCAACAATTCTAGGGAAATATTCTGATGGAGCACGCGAACAAATGAGATATTTATTTCCTGAGGGAGAAGATGGCACTACCATTATCAATGGACAAATTTTCCATGTAGAAAAAAGAGGTGGAGAATATTTTTCACCAGATAATACTGATTTTGTTTTCAAACAAGTAATCTTAGAATTTAAACAGTATGAGAAAAAAGCTGGTCAATTTAAATATATTAGTAAAGATTTCAAATCGAAATTATTTGAAACATTTATGAAAAATAATGATGAGAAATCTGAGATGGGGCAGTTTTTTACTCCGTTAAAAATTGTACAGGGTATGGTATCGATGGTAGATATTAAGCCCAAAATGAAAATTTGTGATCCAGCTAGTGGTGTTGGTAAATTTTTATTAGAAGCGATTGATGATAATTTGGATAATTATTTTAAAGTTGAAAATGGAGAATTTCAATCAAATATATCGTTAACAGGTTATGAAAAAATGATGTCTGATGGTGACGATATTACAGTTATTTTGGCTAAGGCTAACATGTTAATCTACTGTTCAAAGCTATTTCAAAATAATAAGGATAACATCTCAAAAATTGCTGATAAATTACTCAATGGAACTTTTAAAGTATTCACTACAGCGCTAGGGACTCTTGATAAGATTGAAGAAAATAGCTATGATTTGATTTTAGCAAATCCTCCATACTATCAGTCGAAAGTAATGTCTCAAAAAGCTAAAGAAACAGGGCAATATAAACTTGGGGGATTAGGCGTGGAGGCTATATTCTTAGAATGGATTATGAAGTCTCTAAAGCCTGGTGGTGTAGCAAATGTTGTTCTACCTGATGGGATTTTTTCGAATGAATCAAATCGAAAATTAAAGCAATTTTTAATTAAAAATTGTTTTGTAGAAAGCATTATATCCTTACCCGTAGATACTTTTTTTAACACCCCTAAAAAGACTTATATATTAACTATTAGAAAAAAAACAACTGCAGAACTAAAATCTTCTACTATACAAGCATACCCTATATTTGCATATCTATGTAAATCTATCGGGGAAACTTTAGATGTATATCGCTTTGATATTGATGATAATGATTTATCAAATGCGATTGAAAAGTATAATCATTATAGAAAGCTTGATTATACAGAGAGAGAAGAACTAAAAGAACCGTTCAAATCGTATTTTTCGGAAGATGCACATTTGAAACTAATAGATGTCCAAAGTTTCAATCCAGACGAATCATGGATAATTGAAAATTGGTGGTCAGATGATGAAAAAGTTTCTTTAGGATTTGAAGAAGAAGTAATTACTTTAAGTATAAGTGAATATCAAGAAATACTTACAGATACAATTGATATAATCAATAGTTTTAAGGAGGAATTAGAATGGTTAAAAAACAAGTGATTTCTTTAAATGAATTGTTTGATTTCAATTATTCTACAAATTCATCCGAATTTACAAAAAGGTTTATAAATGAACATCCTGGTGAAATTCCAGTTTACGGTGCGTCAAAAAAAGAAGATGAGATTTCATATGGATTTGTTCAAGATAATTTATCTGATGTTAAATATTTCGAGAATTGCCTTACAGTTAGTATAGATGGTTTTGCAGGATATGTTTTTTATAGAAAGCATAAATTTTCTTTATCTGAAAAAGTAAGACCCCTTATTCTTAAAGGAAAATATGAAGGGAAAATAGATTTGTTGTATTTGAAGTATATTTTAGAACCTTTATTTCGAAAACATATTAAAGGTCGTAAAGGGATAAAAGGGAAAAATGAGTATACCAAACTACCATTAGGGACGATAAAAAAATTAACTATTTCAATTCCTTCTGATGAAGATAACGTATTTAATATAAATATACAAAAAGAAATTGCTTCAAAATTTAAGAATATCTCAGAGTATAAAAAGAAAATTGAGAGTAATATTTTAAAACTAGAAAATAATTCCGTTGAATTGGTTAAGAATTTTAACTACGTCTCTATGTCAATAGATGAAATTTTTTGTTTTTCTAAGGGGAAAAATGCAAGTAAATATACAAAAACATATCTTAATAATCCTAAAAATATAGGGATTTATCCATGCTATTCTGGACAGATATATAACAATGGAATTATAGGAATGATGAATTCTTTTGATTTTGATTTTCCAAAAGGTTGTTTAAGGATTGTTACTGTAGGAAACACAGGAAGAACTACAATTGTTTCTGGTAAGTTTAGCTTATCTCAAAATAATTGCATAATTTATTTGAAAAGCGAATATGAAAATCTTATTGATTTAGGCTTTATTAAGTATAGTATTGAAATTGAGTTATCAAAAATTTCAAAAGGTCAGAAACATAAAAGTCTATTAAAAAGTGCAATTTTATCTCTAAAAATTAATATTCCCGTAGATAAATACGGTAAGTTAGATGTAATTGCACAACAAAAAATATCGGAACAATATGAGTTGCTTAATGATTATAAAAATAAAATCAAAGAGGCTTCTTCCTTAATTTCACGAAATTCTGTCACGTATTAAGCTATTCTAAATATTAAACACTTATCCAGATTTAAATTCTGCGTATTTGATTTTGGAATCAGAAAAATATATTCTTGAGTATAAAATCCCTTGTAGAAAAGTAATTTAAAATAAAAAGGCTGGCAAAAATGTAGTGGCTATAGTGATTCCAAAAAGTAAGACTTTTATAGAGTGGATTTTCCACTCTATTTTTTATGCAGTTTTTTGGTTGAATTGTCGAAACTCTAATGGACTTTTTCAGTTAAGTTTTTCTTTGATCTGGTGATGTTTATACTAATAAATGTAGTTCTCAATCGCTTGTCTTAACTTGACTTTGGTAGACTTTTTCGTGATACAATTCTTGCTTTAGGATGCTGAAGAAAAGTTGGCAAGTTATTTGTAAAATGGATATATAGAGTAGTCTCAATACTTATTCTATTGTTTCTTTTTTTTCAGTAATGTGTTTATCAAAATAGTAAAAAGAATAAGATGACAATGTAAGTAGCTCGTAAAATAGTAAATCATTAAATCAGATACATCATTTACTATTTTATGATTTATTGGTTGTGGCAAAAATAAGAACCGTATAACTCTCTATAGTAAAAGAGTTGTACGGTTCTATTAATTATTCCCACTCAACAGTAGCAGGTGGCTTACTCGTAATATCATAAACAATCCGATTCACATGATCCACTTCATTCACGATCCTCACAGAAATCTTCTGCAACACATCCCAAGGAATTCGAGCAAAGTCAGCCGTCATCCCATCAATCGAAGTCACTGCACGAATGCCCACCGTATAATCATACGTACGGCCATCACCCATTACACCAACACTACGGATGCCAGGTAACACAGTAAAGTACTGCCAAATATCACGATCTAAACCAGCATTGGCAATTTCTTCACGTAAAATCGCATCAGAATCACGCACGATTTCTAATTTTTCTTCGGTAATTTCACCAAGCACACGAATCCCTAAACCAGGACCAGGGAATGGTTGGCGCCAAACAAGTGCTTCTGGCATGCCTAATTCGATTCCTAAGGCACGAACTTCATCTTTAAATAAAGTATTCAACGGTTCAATCAATTCAAATTGCATATCTTCAGGCAATCCGCCCACGTTATGGTGAGATTTGATCGTTTGCGCCGTTTCAGTTCCGCTTTCTACGATATCTGTATAAAGGGTACCTTGTGCTAGGAAGTCGATGCCATCAAGTTTTGTCGCTTCATCATCGAAAAGATAAACGAATTCATTCCCAATGATTTTACGTTTTTTCTCTGGATCAGAAACGCCAGCTAATTTATCTAAGAAACGTTCTTTTGCATCTACTTTAATAATGTTTAAGCCGAATTTTCCGCCTAAACTATCCATTACTTGTTCTGCTTCACCTTTGCGCAATAAACCATGATCTACAAAGATACAAGTCAATTGATCGCCGATGGCTTTTTGTAAAAGCACACCAACAACGCTTGAATCCACACCGCCAGAAAGGCCAAGAAGGACTTTTTTATCGCCAACTTGTTCGCGGATTTTGTTGATTTCCATTTCGATGAAGTTGCCCATTGTCCAGTCGCCTTCGCAATGACAAATATCAAACGTAAAGTGACGTAATAAGTCGTTACCATATTCAGAATGACGTACTTCTGGATGGAATTGCACACCGTAAAGGTTGCGGTCTGTATTTTGAACTGCTGCAAACGGACAATCTGCACTAGTTGCCACCGTTTCAAAGCTATCAGGGATGGCAGCGACAAGGTCACCATGACTCATCCAAGCGATTTGTTTTTCAGGTGTTCCTTTAAAAATAGGTGAATCAGGAATCAAAAGTGATAGCTCTGACTTACCATATTCACGGTTGCCAGCAGGCTCGACTTTTCCGCCTAGATTATGCATCATCAGTTGCATACCGTAACAAATCCCTAGAATTGGAATCCCTAATTCATAAATTTCAGGATCGATACTAAACGCATTTTCATCATAAACACTATTTGGGCCACCAGAGAAAATAATTCCCTTTGGTGACATGGCACGGATTTCATCCGCTGTGATTCGGTGGCTCAATAACTCTGAGAACACGCCAAATTCACGAATACGTCGAGTAATCAATTGGTTATATTGACTACCAAAGTCTAAAACAATAATTTTTTCGACAGTTGTCAAATCGGCAACATTGGTCACATTTATTACCCCTATCCATTTAGATTTATCTAATAAAAGGTCAAAAAGAATTTTTGACCTTTTTAGAATCAAATTGAGTGTTGCTTTGAGATCTAGCTCCATGAAGCAATCCACAAGGAAAATAGACAATCTTCATGCGGATTAAACGCTTCATTCCGCTTTTCTTAGTATTTACGCATAAATATCTCATCAATAATATGATTTTCAGTCTTATGAAGTATAATATCCGCTCTGCCTCGAGTTGGCAAGATATATTCCTCTAAGTTTTTCAAATTCACCGTTTTCCAAACTTCCTTAGCCATCGCAAAGGCATCGTCACGGTTTCCGATCGCATATTGATAATAGTAATTATCTGGATCAAGAAAGGCCGTATCGAGTAAGGCGCCAAAACGTTCAAGGTACCATTTTTCGATCAGCTTCGGTTCTGCATCTACAAAGACTGAAAAGTCAAAGAAGTCGCTGACGTAAATCTGCTGATTGGCTGGTAATTGCAAGGTGTTGATTCCTTCAACGATCAGAATATCTGGTTGTTGGATCACTTCATATTCGCCTTCAATAATATCATAGACACTATGAGAATAAAGTGGTGCTTTGATTTCTTCTTGGCTATTTTTGACTTGGTTTAAAAAGTCGATTAACTTTTCCATGTCATAGCTCTCTGGAAATCCTTTCCGATCCATAATGCCCTTTTCTGCCAATACTTTATTCGGATACAAAAAGCCATCCGTCGTAATCAGTTGGACATTGCGGCGTTTAAAGGTTCTGGATAAAATCAGCTGCAACAAGCGAGCGGTGGTACTTTTTCCAACAGCCACACTACCAGCGATCCCGATGATAAAAGGCGGAACAGGTACATATTCATGCAAAAATAGCCCTTTGCTAACAGTTAAAGACTCAAATTCTTTCATATATAAATGAATCAGATGGGTCAGTGGCACGTAAATGTCCTGCACATCCTGCAATGAAATTTGATCATTGAAGCCTTTAATATCTTCTAATTCTTCTTCTGTCAGCGGCGCTTTGCCGTTATGATAGAAGCCCTGCCATTCCTTCCGTGAAATGGGGTAATAATTCATTTTATCGTCCATCGGTTCCTCCACCAAAGCCAACATTTATTTCTGTGCTTATTATAGCATCTTTCATAAAACAACAAAACCCTACTGAGTGGTTAAAGTAGAGTTTTATTGTGTATTCTTATTTATTCATAATCAAAGCACTTGTATCTTCAAAGTCATAACCTGACAAGTCTAGTTTGATAGGTGTATTCGTTTTAGGATCATATTTGGTGAGTTGGTCATCGAACATAAAATAGTAATAACCACTATCCTGAGTGAAAAATGGAGGATTTATATGTTTTTCTTGTTCTAATTTTTCATATTCAGGAAAGTGAATGAACGATTCTGATTGGTCTTTCAGGTTATAAACGGTCCATGTATAGCTTTTTACATATAGCTCATAGTGACGAATGATTAGGTTTTTGTTTGGCTCGTCTACATATATTTCCATCGGATAAGGATAAGTCAAAGTGAGATACGCTTTATTTTTTGTTGCTAGATCATATACAAGTACACGATTTGCTTCTCCAGGTTCACCAGTTGCCCCCATGCCAGCATTGGCTTCTGTAATATACAGTTTATTTTGAAAATGAACCATTCTCATATATGCACTTGTTTCATCACCTAAGTCTGTTTCTTCGATCACTTCAAATTCCTTTGTCATTTTCACCAACATATTTTTACTTGATCCGTCATCAGGGTTAGTATAGCCACATAAAACATAGAGATACTCACCTAGAGGGATCAATTGATTGGTTAGGATACTTTCTTTTTTGCGGAGTTCCTTTTTCAACTGTAGTTTCAAGTTCTTATCATATTTATAAAATTCTGTTCGATCACTAAAACAGGCGGTAGTATAAAAAAATTCTCCGTCTACATTTGAAGTATAGGCATCATTTCCTTCTGCTTTGACAAGATCAATGGCTAAGTCACGACCAATTTTTGCTAAGGAAACGTCAAGTTTGGGATTTTCAGAGGTTTTTGTGTAGTAATGATTATTCATTTCCCAAAAATTATTGCGCCAAAAATTTAGATTTCCATCTGCTCGTTTAAGTTGCTCCACTTTTTCTAGTTTATCATCTTTTTCAAGAAAGGTTGTGATGTTTTTTGAATCAATAATAGCTAGATCGTACTCTTCTGTTTTTAGTGCAGTTGTCTTTTGGCATCCGCCAAGCGCAATTAAAAACAAAAGCGAGGCCAGACCGAGTATTCTTCTTTTATTCATATGTAAGTTTTCCTATCTTATTTCATTTTACTTTATTGTATAACGGAAGAATTACTGATTCAATATGATTATGACAATTAGTCATTTTTTAAGTATATTAGTTAAATTTGAATCCTATGATTGGATAGGAGGAGGGGCGGTTTTATTTTTACTGCTAAAATAATTCTTTGCCTCGGCAAAACAGCCTTTTCAATGGTATGATAAATAAAGAAAACGAGTTGAGAAAGGAAAATACGTAATGAAAAAAATTGTTTTATTTGGAGATAGTATCACAGCAGGATACGGCGAAGAAGCCATCACGCCTATTTTACAAAACTTGATTACAGAAGATCTAGCAGCTCAAAATTATGAAGAGGTGATAATCGTAAATGCTGGCATGCCGGGAGATACCACGCAAGCTGCAATGAACCGTTTGGACAAAGAAGTTGTAGCTGAACAAGCGGATATCGTAACGATCTTTTTCGGCGCGAATGATACGAATAGCGACAATCTAGTGCCGTTAGAAAAATACGCAGAAAACATCGAAACAATGATTACTAAAATCGGCAAAGAAAAAGTGATTTTACTCACACCGCCTTATGTAGATTGCGCTAGAAAACCAACACGTGCTGATGATCGGATTCGTGAATATGTCGAACGAGTAAAAGTGATCGGTGCTAAATATGAGATTCCTGTCATCGATTTATACAAAGCAATGGTGGTTTACCCTGGCACAGATGAATTTTTACAAGCAGACGGACTCCATTTTTCTAAAACGGGTTATGACTTACTCGCTGCCTTGATTGTTCGCGAAATAAAAGGTAGACTGATGACAAAAGAAAATAGTTAGGAAGAAGAAAATGAATAATCATTATTATACAGAAAATCCAGATCTAGCTCATGATTTAGAGCAGTGGTCGTTTGAATTAAGAGGGAAAAAGTTTCAGTTTTTAACCGATAGTGGAGTGTTTTCTCGTAATACGGTGGACTTTGGTTCCCGTGTGTTGATTGATGCTTTTGAGTGGGAAGATCTTCCAGAAGGTAAGTTGCTGGATGTCGGCTGCGGTTATGGCCCAATCGGTTTAACATTGGCTTCATTTAGTGGCAGAACGGTAGAAATGATCGATGTCAATCAGCGAGCAGTCGCTTTAGCACAAGAAAATGCGAAGAAAAATCATGTTGAAAATGTTGATATCCATACATCAAATATCTACGCTGATACCCACGAACAGCAATATGCAGCAATCATTAGCAATCCACCAATCCGAGCTGGGAAAAAAGTGGTGCATGAAATTTTAAGTGACGCACATCCTAGACTAGTTGTCGGCGGAACGTTGACTGTCGTGATTCAAAAGAAACAAGGTGCGCCAAGTGCTGAGAAAAAAATGGCTGAAGTCTTTGGCAATGTAGAAATCGTGACAAAAGACAAAGGCTATTATATTTTGAAAAGTATAAAAGAAGCATAGTGATATTATTAGGTAAATAGACACTCGTAAGCAGTAACGCTTCAACGGGTGTCTATTTTTTTATTAGTTAATATGTGGGGGGACCATCAATATTTCCTTAACTAGAGGGTAACAAATTCATCTGCTTGTTTTTCACAACATCTATATTTTGTATAAGAATATCTATATTTTGTTTATTCTTATTTTGTTTTGAAAGCGCTACAATTCTATTATAGACAATTTGATGAAAGGAGTTGGGGAAGTGAAGAAGAAGTCTAAGAGCTCACTTTTCTTTACAAATGTTTGGCGGTATAAGGCATTGATTTTAATGGCGATTCCAGCAATGCTATGGATGATTTTTTTCTTTTATATTCCAGTATTGACTAATGTTGTAGCGTTTAAAGATTTTCATATTTCGCCAGATGGATTTATCGCTAGTTTGAAAGAAAGTCCTTGGGTTGGTTTAGAGAATTTCAAGTTTTTGTTTTCTTCTAATGATGCCTTTTTGATTACGAAAAATACAGTGTTGTACAACGTGACCTTTATTACTTTAAACCTTGTCATTTCTGTATTTTTTGCAATCGTAATGAGTGAACTACGGAATAAGCGTTTGGTAAAAGTTTATCAAACGATGTCTCTTTTGCCGTACTTTTTATCTTGGGTTATTATTGGGTATTTTGTGTATGCCTTTTTAAGCCCAGACAAAGGGATTTTCAATCAGTGGATTTCAAGTCGTGGAGGAACGCCGATTAATTGGTATAGTGAGCCGAAATTTTGGCCGTTTATCTTAGTCTTTATCGGAACGTGGAAAGGGATTGGCTATAATAGTATCATTTATTTTGCCTCTGTTATGGGAATCGATCCAACTTATTATGAGGCTGCAATGGTAGATGGCGCAAGCAAGTGGCAGCAAATCAAGAATGTCACGATCCCTCAATTATTACCATTGATGACGATCATGACGATTTTAGCTGTAGGGAATATTTTTAGAGCGGATTTCGGTTTGTTCTATAATGTTCCAAGAAATTCTGGTTCCTTGTACCAGGTTACGTCTGTTTTGGATACATATATCTTTAATGGCTTGACCGCTACAGGTGATATTGGGATGACTGCTGCGGCTGGTTTATATCAGTCAACAGTCGGGTTTGTTTTGTTAATGGTTACAAACGGGATCGTACGTCGCTTTGACAATGATTCGGCATTATTCTAAGGAGGAGTGAAAACATTGAAGAAAAAACCAGTTTCAAAAGTAGCAATTCGTTCATTTAATCGACCCGTAAATTTGTTTTTTAATGTATTGATCGCCGTTTTTGCTCTATCCTGTATTTTGCCGTTTTTATTTGTAGTGGCAATCTCGCTTAGTAATGAAACAGCGTTGGCAGCGCATGGTTATAGTTTTTGGCCTCAGGAATTTAGTTTCTTTGGGTATACTTACTTATTTGATCAGATGCAAGAGAAAATTTTTCAAGCATTGTTTGTGACTGTTTTAGTGACAGTGATCGGAACGCTGATCAATAGTACTGCAACATCATTATATGCGTATGCGATTTCCAGATCTAATTTTCCATTTCGTCGTTTTTTCACGTTTTTTTGTTTGATCACGATGTTATTTTCTCCAGGGATGGTCGCAAACTACTTGGTGATGACGAATTTACTTCAATTAAAAGATACGATTTGGGCGTTGATTTTGCCAATGGCAGTCAGTCCGTTTAATATTATTGTGATGCGAACTTTTTTCAAACGTTCAGTATCTGATTCAATTATTGAATCGGCTCGAATCGATGGAGCTTCTGAGATACGTATTTTTATTCAAATCGTGTTGCCGCTAGCAGTACCTGGAATCGCAACGATCAGTTTGTTTGCGGCTTTAGGGTATTGGAATGACTGGTTTAATGCACTCTTATATATTCAAAAAGACAGTTTAGTTCCACTGCAATATTTGTTGATGAAGATTCAAAATAATATTCAATATTTGACCCAAAATGCCGGAGCTAGCAGTCAATTATCTGGTGGGATGGCAGCAATACCGGGAGAATCAGCGCGAATGGCCATCGTGGTTATTTCGACATTGCCGATTGCAATCAGCTATCCGTTTTTCCAAAAATATTTTGTTAAAGGGTTAACGATTGGCGGAGTTAAGGAATAATATATAGAAAATGGAGATGAACAGAAAATGAAGACGTGGAAAAAAGTAGTCGGTTTAAGTACAGCAGTTGTTCTTTTAGGTGCGTTAACAGCATGTGGTGGAGGCAGTAAAGATAAAACTGCTGGTAGTAGCAAAAAAACAGATGAAAATACGTTAATGATGTATCAAATTGGGGATAAACCTGAAAATTATGATGCATTGATGGATGTTGCCAACAAAAGAATAGAAGAAAAAACAGGTGTCAAATTAAATATCCAATACATTGGTTGGGGCGATTACGAGAAAAAAATGAGTGTTATTGTCTCGTCAGGTGAAAACTATGATATTGCCTTTGCAGATAACTATGTGCCGAATGCGCAAAAAGGTGCTTTCGCAGATTTAACAGATTTAGCTCCTAAGTTTGCTAAAGATGCTTACGATCAGTTGGATGAAGCCTATATCAAAGGAAATTTAGTAGATGGGAAGCTATATGCCTTTCCAGTGAATGGCAATGTTTACTCGCAACAAGTGTTAACGTTTAACAAGCAATATTTAGATAAATATAATTTATCGATCGATGATATCAAAACGTATAAAGATGCCGAAAGTGTGTTGAAAACATTCCATGATAAAGAACCAAACATCGCAGCGTTTGCGATTGGGCAAGGGTTCAAAGCACAAGGTGATTTTGATTTCCCAATTGGAAATGGTTATCCATTTGCAGTTGATTTGAATGGTGATACTAAGAAAATCGTTAATCAATATGAAAACAAAGAGTTTATGGATGTCTTAAAAACGATGCATAAGTGGTATCAAGCAGGATATATTCCATCAGATGCAGCAACTAGTAATACAGAATTTCCGTTAGAAGGAAATACATGGTTCATCCGTCAAGAAACACAAGGGCCTTACGATTATGGTGATACGATTTTAAGTAATGCTGCTGGTCAAGAATTAGTTTCTAAAGCATTTACGACACCATTAAAATCAAGTGATCAAGCAAGAATGGCTAACTTTGTTGTGTCAAACACCTCTAAGAATAAAGAAAAAGCTGTAGAAGTTTTAGGGTTGATCAATAGTGATGCAGAATTGTTGAACGGTTTGGTTTGGGGAATTGAAGGCGAAGCTTGGGAAAAAATCCCTGATCAAGACGGTAAAATCAAATTACTAGATGGCTACAAACCAAATACCCATCTACCAGCATGGAATACTGGAAATAACAAAATCTTATACACACAAGACACGATTACAGACGAAATGATCAAAGAGCGTGATGAATCGATCGCTAAAGCAGAAACTTCGCCAATCTTAGGCTTTAACTTCGTGACATCGAATGTAAAAACAGAAATGAGTAACATCGCCAACGTGATGAGTCAATATTTGGATGGTTTAAATACAGGAACTGTTGATCCAGAAGAGACAGTGCCTAAATTAAAAGAAGCACTTGATAATGCTGGTTACGACAAAGTCTTGACTGAAATGCAAAAACAATATGATGCGTTTTTGAAAAAATAATACAGGTATAATGGCTAGAACCAAGTGACTCGATGATCGATCGTTTTTACTTGGTTCTTTTATAAAAAAATAGAATCTTACATAAACTGCGTAGTATTATTTTATGCAGCAGTTTTTTATTTGGAATATTTTCAATAGTTATTTATTATAGGAATAGAAAAGTAGAGAGGAAGAGGAAGATGGTTGGAAAAGCGTTAGAAACGTTATTCATTAAAATTTGGGTCATTGTGAAACTAAATTTATTTTTCTGGTTGTTCAGTTGTTGTGGATTGCTTATAGCAGGGATTGGGCCAGCTTTGAAAACAGTCAATGAACTGTTTATTCGTCATGAATTTGATTACAAAGAAATCACTTTAAAAGAAGGCTGGAGTCTCTTTAAACAGAATTTTAATAGGGGGAATCTCTTATTTTATGCGGCAATTGTAGTCATATTATTACTAGCGTATAATTTATTTTTGTCTGTTCAGATTCAAGGATTGGCGTTTCTGATGATTGATTTTCTTTTAGTTTTTGCCATGATCTATGGCATTGTTACGTATCAATACACGTTATTATTGGACAGCTATTATGAAATCGGTTTAAAAAATTTATTGAAATTAGCATTTATTTCAACGTTATCTAATTTTACGAATCTATTAAAAATAGCAATCGGGATAAGCTTGATTTTATTTGTTACATGGAACTTCAAAGGATTGATCTTGTTTGGTACTGTTTCTATGATTCAAATTTGGAGCTTTACGGCAACGAAATCATGGCGACAAACAATCGACCAACGATTGGAACTTCATGCGTAAAAAGCAACCTTCTTCCTTGAATGAAAAGACGTTATTGAACCGTTTATTAAAAAATTATGCGTTGATTTTAGTTTCATTGATTTTGATTGGTATGGGCAGTATTGGCATGAATACCTACTGGCAATCGATGGGGAGAGGGAAAATCACGGCACAAGAAGCAGTAGACACGATTAGTCGATCAATCAATGATAAAAATTTACAAGGGAAAACAATGTTAAATGGTTTAACGGATAGTCAGGAAAAAATCAATAGTTTAAATCGATATATGGACTCTTCGATTTCAAATTATTTGACTTTTTCTTATGATCAACAATTAGAAACAGGAAACTATTTGTTTCTACCTGGGCAAGTGAATAATTTTTATACGATGTTTGATAACATTGAATCGGTCATCATGGTATTGAACAATTATGACGACTATTATATTTCTACAGTTAACGATAAGAGTGGTAGAAAAATAACGGGCACACCACATCTGAATAACAAGTTTTATTTAGCTTATCCAATTACGAATCCTGTAACTTTAGAAGTATTGGGCAGCTTTTATGTGGAATTTTCACAAAAAGATATTATCGATAGTTTGACGCATTTAACAACCTTTGAAGGATTGTCAGCGTATGTGTTTTCCAGTACAGGCTATCAATTGTTAACGTATACAGAAAAAGATAATGCATTAGATCGGCAATTGATCCAGCACAAGATGAACGAAACCTCTCAATTACCGATCCAAAAATTGGCAGAAAATAATCAATTAGAGCATCTGAAAACGACTAGTGGTTTTGATATTTTAGTAACGGTATCGAAAGAAAAAATTTTAGCATATGTTCTTTTTGAGTTGCGGATTTTGTTGTTGGGTGGTGTAGTGCTGATTTTGATACTGCTGTATTTGCTTTATCGAACGTTTACTAAATATTCTCAGCAAGTTGATATTATCATGGAATCGATGGCGCTTGTCACAGCAGGTGAGTTGAACACAAGGATTAATGAACGGGAAACCCAGTTTGAGCTAAGGGTTCTCTCAAAAGGCATCAATACAATGCTAGACAATATCGAACAATATATAGCGGATATCTATAAACTAGAAATTAAACAGCAAGATGCACATATGAGAGCGTTACAATCTCAAATTAGCCCGCATTTTTTATACAACACATTAGAATATATTCGTATGTATGCGCTAAGTGAAGGGAGTGAAGAGTTAGCAGATGTAGTTTACGCCTTCTCGACATTATTACGAAATAACACAGACCAAGCCAAAACGACAACATTAGAAAAGGAACTAAGTTTTTGTGAAAAATATGTATACTTATATCAAATGAGGTATCCAGATCGAGTAGCGTATCACTTTGAGATTGATGAAAAATTGAAGGGCTTAGTGTTGCCTAAGTTTTCAATTCAACCATTGATTGAAAATTATTTTGTCCATGGTATTGATTTTTCTAGAAATGATAACGCAATTAGTGTGAAAGCACGTTTAACAGATGGACAAGTAAAGATTTTGATCCGTGATAATGGGAAAGGGATCTCTTTGCAAAAGTTAGCATTGATCCAAACTAAATTGAAGAGTCAACAAATCGAATTACATGATTCGATCGGGTTGCAAAATGTGAATGAACGCTTACGGGCGCATTTTGGACCATCATTTCTGATGACAATCACTCAAAATGAAACAAAAGGAATCGCGATTATGCTCACTTTTGATGAGCCTAGCTCTTACAATTAATCATGATTTAAAACTAAGATCAAAGGAGTAATAAAATGAGTTATAACGTTTTACTAGTTGATGATGAGTATATGATCGTGAATGGATTGAAAAAAATTATTTCTTGGGAAGCAGAAGGTTTTGCGATCAAAGGGACAGCACGAAATGCTAAAGAAGCATTAACAATGATGGAAACAGAAGCGATAGATCTAGTGATCACTGATATCACGATGCCGGAAATGACAGGGTTAGAGTTTATTGAAGCGGCTCAAAAAGAGGCTAGAGAGTTTGAGTTTATGATTCTCTCTGGCTATCAAAAATTCGACTTTTTAAAAGGGGGTCTGCAGTTGGGGGCAATCAATTATTTGATGAAACCAGTTGATAAGGTCGAGCTTTTAAAAAGTGTCAAAAAGGCAAGGAAACGTTTAGATGACCGCAATCAGCAAGAAACTAGAAATGGTTTGTATAGTGAAATTTTATTGTCTCAATGGGTGAATGGTGAAATCGACAAGGACAGTTATGAAGAGTTGGACCGATTGGTCAATACGGCAGAGAAATCAGAGTGGACTGTTTTATTGATAGAGGTTAATCGTGAGAAAAAAAACAACGTTATTGACTGGCTGGAAAGCCAGCTGCAATCTTTACTATTTACTAGAAATCTAGGGGATAAAAGTCTGATTGTACATATATTCAGAGGGAGCAAGTATCAATTGAATCAACTGCTAACGGTAAATCCTTTAAAAGCAAACGAAGACGATAGTTGGTTAATAAGTGTCGGCGAGACGGTCGGTGATTGGGAAGATGTACCAGATAGCTATGAAAAAGCAAACCAGACGTTGCAACGCTATAAGTTTTACGAAGCAAGTGGTAGTAATGTGCTATATTCTGTTTTTTCAGATGACTTTGATCTCTCAGCAGATATTATCAATTTTAATAAAACATTGATGGTTGGGGATTTTACTACAATCGAAACAACAATTGCTGAAATCTTTGCAAAGACACAAAAAATTGGTGCCCGCCCAGAAGATGTTCGCCATATTACGTTTATGCTGTTTATGGATATCTATCGTCGCTTTAATCATTTGGATGAAGGCGAGTATCAACAAGTGCTAGATGATATCAATCATTCATCGAATGCTGATGAACTGCACGAGATTCTATCGACTACAGTGACTCAGATCACACGGGAAAAAATAGCATATGATTATTCAGAAAATGTGCAAAAAGTGATCGATAAAATTCGTTCAGAGTATACAAGTGAATTAACGTTGAAATGTGTAGCGCAATCGCTGCATCTGAATGTCATGTATTTGGGGCAGTTGTTTAAGAAAGAAACGAAAAAGAGTTTTTCTCAATATTTAAATCAATATCGTATGAAAAAGGCGCAAAATCTATTGTTATATACAGAGGATAATGTTAATGAAATCGCTGATAAAATTGGATTTAACAACAGTACTTACTTCTCTCAAATTTTTAAAAAAATGAATGATCTAACGCCGAAAGAATTTCGCGAAAAATACAAACATCACTATGATTCGGTTGGAAATGAGTAGAAAAACAGGGTGGGAAGGCTTGTTCCACCCTGTTTTTCACGCTCAATCAAAGAAGGGATTAAATACTAAAAGGTAGTTGCTCTTCTGTGTAACGTCTCGGTCTAGGCACAGTTCCTAAAGTGAAATCAATCGTCCCGCCAGTCATCAGCTCGTCATGTTTAAAGACTAACCGCTCATATAACGAATCATTATAACGAATATGATCCACAAATTGTTGCTGCTCTTGATTCGGGCTAGAGGAAATCGTCAACGTTTCACCATTAGATAAATGAATAACAGCTTTATCGAATAACGGCATCCCGATCATATATTCACCTGAACCTGGGCAAACAGGGTAAAAGCCTAACGAACTAAAGATGTACCAGCTAGCCATACTACCATTATCTTCATCACCAGGAAACCCTGTAGGACCATCATTGAATTCTTGTATCATCAATTGCTTTAATAAAGGTTGGGCAAATTCTGGTTTTCCAAGGTAACTGAACAAATAGGGAAGATGGAAACTTGGCTGATTTGAAATAGCCAACTGACCGAATTCTGTTGCAGCCATTTCACTCATTTCGTGAATTTCAAAACCGTATCCCTCAACATTGAAGCTAGGAGGTTGGTTACATAAATCGATCAATTTCTCTTGGAAATAGTCTGCTCCTCCAAATGCTGCAATCAACCCTTTGAAGTCATGGTAAACAGCAAAACTACTTTGCCAAGCGCTTCCCTCGGCATAATCGCCACCCCATCGATGACTATTGAATGGCTCTTTAAACTTCCCATCCGTCCCTTTTGCCCGCATAAAACCAGTACTAGAATCGAAAATAGATAAATAATTTTTCGCTTGTTTTCTATACTGCTCAGCAGATTCGGTCTTATTCAATACGTTTGCTACTTGGCTGATACAAAAATCGCTGTAACAATAATCTAAAGTATGGTTTACAGATTCGTGATAATTAGCTGGAACATACCCATACGTCAAATAGTCATTGGTTCCTTGTCTACCGTAATTTGGATTTTCGCTTTGAACAGTGGCTCCTTTAGTCATAGCTTCCAACAGTTCAGGCATCAAATCTGGTCGGATATTTTTTGTAGCTGCATCTGCGATTACTGCATCGATCAACGTTCCAGGCATCAAGCCTCGTTCGTCAGGTGAAAGCCATTTTGGCAGATACCCACTTTCACGATAACTGTTTAAGAATCCTTCTAGCATTTCTGCATACTTCTCCTGAGCAATCAATGAATATAGGGGGTAAACAGTTTTATAAGTATCCCAAAAACCATTATTTGTATAAAGAAAACCAGGCTTTATTTCTTTTGCCAATGTATCGTAATGAATAATTTGTCCATCAGAATCTTTTTCGTAAAATGTTTGAGGAAATAAAAATGCGCGATATAAATTGTGATAGAAAGTTGAACGACGTGCTTGATTTTTATCTTGGATATCGATTTTGTTTAGATAGTTGTTCCATTGTTCTTCTGATTTGACAAGGTAATCTTCAGGTTGCCAGTGCGCTTCACGTGATAAATTTAATTTTGCCTGATCCAAACTGATAAACGAGGTACCAAATTGAATGGTTTGTTCTTTACTATTTCCAAACGAAAAAGAGAGACAATCGTTTTCCCCTGTTTGCTCCCAAGGAGTCTCAACTATAATAGGCTCTTGAAAATGCATGGCAAAATAGAAAGAAAATTGGCTATCTTCACAACCTGCGTAGTTTATTATTGAGCCAGAAACTGTATGAGGATCTTCAATCGTCACTTGGTATTTTCCTGGTAATGAAAGTAAGAGACCAGCATCAGGTTGTGTGTAATGTGTTGTTAAAACCCCGCCGTACATACTAGGAATCAAACAAGTCGTAAGTTGATAACGTTGTGCAGTGATTTTTAAGTAATTTGGGTTAAAAGCGCTTTCATCTGGTCGGTAAGAAGACTGCGCATAAAAGACACTCTTCTCCTTTAATTGTCCATTAAAAGGTAGCAAGACGAAGTGGCTAAAATCGCCCATCCATGGACTAGGTTGATGCGTTAAACGAAAGCCTTGGAAAATCTGATCACGGGGATTGAACCACCAACTACCATTCTCTCCGTTTGTTTGAGGAGCAAAATAGTTCATGCCGAAAGGCACACCTGTATAGGGCAAACAATTTCCGTTTGAAAAAGAATATTGGTTATCTGTTCCATGTCTCGTGTCGATTAATGTTGGGTTCATTTATTGATTCTCCTTTGTAGAGTTTCGAATGATTTGTTTTACTGGGACTTGTTGATCTACTGGAATCACAAGATTTTCGATCCATTCTATCAGTAGTGTACCTGCAAGTTTGCCCATTCCTTTAAAGTCTTGTGCAATTGTTGTTAGTGGTGGATCAATCAAGGCTGACGCTTGAATGTTATCGAAACCGACAACAGATAGCTGAGTTGGTATATCAATATTTGTTCGTTTAGCTTGATTGATGAGCGAGATTGCCACTAAGTCGTTCTCGCAAACGACACCTGTAATGGCGTTTTGATTTAAATAGTCAATAGTGTCGGCGGATAAAAAAGCTTGTTTGTCTGTTAAGGCAGTATGAAATGATAAGTTCTTTTTTTTCGTTGCGTGAATATAGCCTAAGTAACGCTGGCGTACCGATTGAGGCAATGTTGGCTCGCCAAAGATATAAGCAATCCGTTGATGGCCTTGATCTACTAAATAATTAGTTGCCATAGCACCACCTGAAAAGTTATCCGATTGAACTGTAGGATAAGGTAGGTCATGAATTTTTTTATCTAATATGATCACGGGAAACTGCTGGATAGACAGCTCGAATAAGGTGTCTAAAAAATCATCTGTATTATGTGCGTAGTAAATCATTCCGTCGAAGTCTTCAATGATATCAGCAGCTTGTTTGTTGATCAAAAATTCTGCAGAAGACATGATAACTTCATAGTGATGCTCGCTTGTGACAGGTGCAAGTCCAGCGTTAAAATTTCCCAAAGAAGAATCGTTTACGAAAGGAATCAAAAACAAGATACGGGCTACTTTTTTCTTTCTAGGTTTTCGTTTTTGAACATAGCTACCTTTTCCTTGAATACGGTAAATCAGTCCTAAATTTTCTAATTCTGTAAGTGCACGCTTAGAGGTGATACGACTGACATCGTAAGTGCTGGATAATTCTTTTTCGGTGGGAAGCTGTGCATTTTCTGGCAATTGACCTGTTTCGATGGCTTGTAATAGATCGTCGATAATTTTTTTATATAATGGTTTTGACATAATTGTTCTCCTAAATGTTAAATGATATATCATTAACGTCAGTTTACCATAGTTGGAAAAAGAGTTCAAATCAAATATGTTAATAAAAACAGTGGACAAAACGCTTTCATTAGCATATACTTTCGTTGTTAAATGATATATCAAATATTAGGAGGTCATTATGACTTATATAGAGGTACCAAATTCAGTTCAAGAGTTTATGAATACTATTACGAAATTATGTGGAGATGAGCATGCTGGTTGGGCAGAAAATTTTAATGCTGCTTTTGCCAATACCTTGACAACAACGGTTAAAAAGCAAAAAGATGGTTCAACATTTTTGCTGACAGGAGATATTCCAGCGATGTGGTTGAGAGATTCGACTGCTCAAGTACGTCCGTACCTAGTTATTGCAAAAGAAGATCCAGAACTGACAGAGATGATTTGCGGATTAGTTCAACGTCAATTTTTCTATATCATGATCGATCCTTACGCGAATGCCTTCAATGAGGAACCGAATCATGCTGGGCATCAAACAGATCATACGGAGATGAATCCCTGGATATGGGAAAGAAAATATGAAATTGATTCGCTTTGTTATCCTGTTCAATTGGCTTATTTGCTCTATAAAAATACCGGTTGTAAGAAGCAATTCGATGAAAATTTTGTAGCAGGTGTGAAAAAGATTTTGACAGTCTTTACAACGGAGCAAGAGCATCAACATTCACCTTATACATTTGAACGTGAGACTACTCGTTTAGAAGATACGCTTCCAAATGAGGGGCGCGGCAGCAAGGTTGGAAAAACAGGGATGACATGGTCAGGTTTTCGTCCGAGTGACGATGCGTGCCGGTATGGCTATTTAGTGCCATCAAATATGTTTGCGGTGGTTTGTTTAGGGTATATCGAAGAGATTTTTACTAGCGTATTATCGGATGCAGAAATAGTAAACCAAGCGGCTGCTTTAAAAAAAGAGATTGATGCTGGAATCCAAAAATATGGGAAAACAGACAACCAACGCGGAGAATCAGTGTATGCATATGAAGTCGATGGTCTAGGAAACGCTAGTATTATGGATGATAGCAACATTCCTAATTTGCTTTCAGCTCCTTATCTAGGCTACACCGTAGTTGAAGATGAGGCCTATCAGAAAACGCGTCAAACGATCCTAAGTAAAGAAAATCCTTACTTTTACGAAGGAAAATATGCTAAAGGGATTGGAAGCTCTCACACGCCAGAAAATTATATCTGGCCGATTGCATTGGCAATGGAGGGGATGACTACAAGTGACAAAGCCGAGAAAGAGCGGATCTTGAATTCTTTAGTAGAAAATGATGGCGGAACACATTTAATGCATGAAGGGTTTGATGTTAACGATCCTAGAAAGTATACTCGCGAGTGGTTTTCTTGGGCAAACATGATGTTTTGCGAGTTAGTGATGGATTATTTTGATATTCGAGTAGAGCGATAGATATGGAGGGGGAAAACATGAAGAAAAAAGTTTATATCATTTCACATTCTCATTGGGATCGTGAGTGGTACATGGCATATGAGCAGCATCATATGCGTTTGATTGAGCTGATGGATGATGTGCTAGAACTAGCAGAAACAGATCCTGATTTTGATAGTTTTCATTTGGATGGGCAAACGATTATTTTAGATGATTATTTACAAGTCAGGCCAGAACAAAAGGTGGCCGTCCAAAAAGCGATTACAGAGGGAAAGTTGAGAATTGGTCCCTTTTATATTCTACAAGATGATTTTCTGATCAGTTCAGAATCTAATGTACGCAACATGTTGATTGGCAAAAAAGAAACTGAAAAATGGGGGCCAGCAGTGAATTTAGGCTATTTCCCAGATACATTTGGTAATATGGGGCAAACGCCTCAAATGATGAAGCAAGCAGGCCTTGATGCTGCAGCTTTTGGAAGAGGGGTAAAACCTGTCGGCTTTAACAATGAAGTGTTGGATGATGAAAATTATACATCTCAATATTCAGAAATGTGGTGGCAAGGGCCAGATGGCAGTACCGTTTTAGGTCTATTGTTTGCTAATTGGTATAGCAATGGGAACGAAATACCCGCTGAAAGAGAAGAAGCCATAACGTTTTGGACGCAAAAATTAGCGGAGGCTGAAACGTTTGCTTCTACGAATCATTTACTAATGATGAACGGGGTGGATCATCAGCCTGTTCAAAAAAATATAACAAAAGCAATTGCTTTAGCCAATGAGCTATTCCCAGAATATGAATTTATTCATTCTAATTTTGATGAATATTTGAAACAGATGCGTGAAGAGTTGCCAGAAGAAGTTGGAACGGTTCATGGAGAATTGACAAGTCAAGAGACAGATGGGTGGTTTACTTTAGCCAATACAGCTTCGGCGAGGGTTTATTTAAAACAATGGAATACAAAAGTACAACGACAACTGGAGAATATCACAGAACCATTGGCGGCGATGGCCTATGATTTAACGAAACAGTATCCTCATGATCAACTGGATTATGCTTGGAAACTGCTGTTGCAAAATCATCCTCATGACAGTATTTGTGGGTGTTCAGTAGATGAAGTTCATCGTGAAATGATTCCAAGATTTGAAAAAGCAAATGAAGTAGGCGTATTTTTAGCCGAAGAAGCATTAGCACATTTAGTAGAATCGATTGACACAAGTGGATTTTCCGGAAAAAGCTATCCATTTATTGTATTCAATACGTCTGGATACGAGAAATCAGACGTTGTAAAAGTTGAAGTGGAAATAGAAAGAAAACCTTTTAAAGAAGGGATTCCGCACGAATTATGGGAAGAGCTTGTTGAGAGCACTACGCCAACTTTTGAAGTGATCGATACGCAAGGAAATATAATTCCAGCGGTAGTGTCAACATCGGAAGTTCGTTTTGGGTATGATTTACCGAAAGATCGCTTCAGAGTTCCTTATATGGCTAAATATGTTGAAGTAGAAATGCAAATTACGGATATGCCCGCTTTTTCATGGAACTCGTTTGCCTTACAAGAAGCGATCCTAAAAGAAAAAGAAGAATCATCCATGATCAAAAATACTGGAAATTATGTTCTTGAAAACAGTCGGTTGACCGCACGGATCAATGAAGATGGCACATTAGAAGTAGTTGATAAGCATTCTGGTAAAACGTATACCGATCTACTAACTATTGAAGACACGGGAGACATTGGAAATGAATATATTTACAAACAGCCAGAAGAGGGTAGTCCGATTCTATCAAGTGGTCATCCAGCAGAAATTTCTGTCATAAAAGATGAACCATTCATTGCACAACTTAAAATAGTCCAACGTTTAATGATCCCAGTAGCAGCAGAAGCATTGTTGGATCAAGAACAAAAGGCAGTGGTGGATTTCCGTTATCGAAAAGCAGGACGTTCGACAACATTAAAAGAACTAGAGATTGAAACGATAGTAACAATGGAAAAAGATGCGACTCGTTTAGCGTTTGAAACAACACTGAATAATCAAATGAAGGATCATCGTTTGCGGATGTTATTTCCAACGGGACTTCAGGCAGAAACTCATGAAGCAGATAGTATTTATGAAGTAGTTACACGACCAAACAAAGTGAGTAAAAGCTGGGAGAATCCAACGAATCCGCAACACCAACATGCATTTGTCAATATCCATGATGAACGATCTGGAATGACTGTTTCTAATTTTGGATTAAATGAATATGAAATTTTACCTGAAACAAATACGATTGCATTGACTCTTTTACGATCTGTTGGAGAGATGGGCGATTGGGGCTATTTTCCAACCCCAGAAGCGCAATGTTTGGGAGACCATTCATTTTTCTATGCCATTGATTTCCATGGGGAAGAAACAACTCGATACGCGACATATAAACGGGCGTATGCTGCGCAAATTCCTTTCAGCGTGAAACAAACAACAAACCATTCAGGGCAATTAAAAGGGAAAGATGCCTATTTGACTGTTACAGGAGAAGCATTTGCTGTGACAGCTGTAAAAAATAGTGGAAATAATCAAGCCTTGGTTGTTAGAGGCTTTAACATGAGCGAGCAAACAGATAAAATCAAGGTGGAAAAAAGCACGAAAGAAGAGCCGTATATGTTGAATTTATTAGAAGAGAAGCAACCAGAAAAAGTTACAGAAACGCTGAACGCTTATGAAATTCGAACAATTGGGTTCGACCGATAAGGAGGATAGATACTTAGATGGATTATTATGGATCGATTGAAGCGGGCGGCACAAAATTTGTTTGTGCCGTTGCAGATGAAACCTTGACTATTATCAAACGAATCAGTTTGCCAACAATGTCACCAGAAGAGACGCTAAAACAGGTTTTTGATTTTTTTGATGAGTATGAATTGAAAGCGATGGGAGTGGGCTCATTCGGGCCAATTGATGTGAATCGTAAATCAAATACGTATGGTTACATTACTTCGACGCCGAAACATGGTTGGAGAAATGTGGACCTTTTAGGCAGATTGAAAGAGCGTTACGATATCCCGATTGCCTGGACAACCGATGTTAATGCGGCTGCATATGGCGAGATGCATCTAGGTGCTGGTAAAGAAACGCAAAGTTGTATCTACTTAACAGTTGGAACGGGTATTGGTGGAGGAGCTGTTGTAAACGGTGCAGTGTTGGAAGTATTTAGTCACCCTGAAATGGGGCATATCACGGTTCAGCGGTACCCAAATGATAAGCTTGAAAGCACATGCCCGTATCATGATAATTGTTTAGAAGGATTAGCTGCAGGTCCAGCATTGGAGAAAAGAACGGGCACCAAAGGACAATCATTACCATCTAATCATGAGGTATGGGAAATAGAAGCTTTTTATTTGGCGCAAGCATTACTGAATTACACATTGGTACTCTCGCCAGAAAAAATTATTTTAGGTGGAGGAGTAATGAAACAGCAACAGCTCTTTCCGTTGATTCGTGAATCATTGAAAGTGCAAGTGGGCGGATATGTTTCATTGCCACCTTTAGAAGAGTATATTGTCGGCTGCGATTTGGGCGATGATAGTGGCACGATAGGATGTTTGTTATTGGCCAAGAAAAAAGAGGGTTGAAATGAAGAGTGGGAAAGTTACACATTTCTCGGATGTACAGGAAATCGCCATTTATCTTGATCCGCTGTTTGAAAAAGAACAAGAAAAGATTGCCTATTTATACGTAAAACTGTTAAATAAACATTGCCGCTTTATAGAGAGTCTTGATGAAGCGGACATTGCGATTACTTTTGCAGAAATTTCAACGACCTCTTTTGTGATAACAGAGATGAAGGCGGTGGTGATCAATGCCGCTAACTCACTTTCAGCTTTTCGTGGTGCAATGTATTTAGCCAAAAAAATTAGAACTGGTGATGAAATCGAATTTGGAACCATTCATGAAGTTATCGCAGAACGCATTGTCATGATCGATATTGGTAGAAAGTATTTTTCTCCTATAGGATTACATCAGATTTTAGAGGAGATGGCATTTAATGGCTGTAATTTTCTACAACTACATTTTTCTGAAGATACAGGTTTTCGGATTGAATCAAGTCGTCATCCACAGCTTGTTTCAGAAAAATTTCTGACAAAAAAAGAAGTAACGGAATTGATTCGTTATGCCGCATATTTGCACATTGAAATTATTCCAGATATCGATACGCCAGGACATATGGCACACGTATTAAAAGACTTTCCGCAATGGCAATTGACTAAAGAACATTCACTTTTACAACTGCAAAAAGTTCCATCTGCTTTGGATATAACGAATGAACATGCAGTGACTTTCGCACTTTCGCTGTATCAGGAGTTTATGGACTTATTTGTAGCTAGTCGTTATTTTCACATTGGAGCCGATGAGTTTGTTGATTTTAATCAATTTGAACAGTATCCGACATTAAGGAACGATGGAATAAGAAAATTTGAAGCATACGTTAACACTGTTGCGACCTTCGTTTCAAGACATGGTTTTATTCCTAGAGTTTGGAATGATGCATTTCTTAGATCTGGTAAAAACACGACGTTAACAAAAGATATAGAGATTACTTATTGGACAAAGTGGCAAAAGGAGATGGCTCCTGTACAACGATTTTTAGACGAAGGGTATTCAGTTGTGAATGTGAATGATAACTATCTGTACTATGTTTTAGGTGAAAATGCAGGATATATTTATCCTACTGCGGAGAAAATCAAAAAAGAGTGGCAACCGACTTTATTTGCTTCAAAGCAGAGAATTTCAATCGACCAATTTGATAAAATCAAAGGGATCTCATTAGCTGTTTGGTGTGACTTGCCAGAAGCCAAAGACGAAAAAGCCATTATCGAAGAGCTAAAAGAACTAATGGAAGGCTTCTCTTTTCATTTTTATGACGTTGTATGATTAATCGCAAATCAAACCTATACTTTTTGATATAAATACTATAGTTTGTCTATTTATACAACGATGAGAAAGCGTTAACATTTTATGTGAGAATGAATAATGCTGAAATTATAAGCAAATGATTAAAGGAGGTTCATTCATTGAAAAGGAAAACGTGGAAAAATGTGTTTTGCTGTTCGGCTGCTTTAGTTGGTTTTGGTGTTGGGACAAATCTGCTCGCTACGACAACGGCGTATGCAGACCCTGCAGAAGTAAGAATCAATCAAGAAAATGAAGTGTTACAATTTGATCAAATCCCAGAATCTACGGCCTTGTTTCCTGAAACTTTGCTAAGTTGGAACCCTAAAAGTGATCCAGATGCACCGTTTAATAGTTCAAAAGTTCCACTAGCCACTCGCGTACAAGGCAAGAAAATGAATGGTGATCAGAGTACAAAGGCTAAAGTATTATCGATTGCGATCGTGAATCGTCACACGAAAGGAACCCCTTCTCAAGGAGGGACAGAGAAGGCTGTTTATAATTTTACGAATTGGCAATACATCGACACCTTAGTTGCTTGGGCAGGTTCATCAGGTGAAGGGATCATTGTTCCGCCAAGCGGGGATGTGACGGATTCGGCACATCGAAATGGAGTACCCGTGGTTGGAACAGTCTTCTTTCCGCCAGAAGCCTATGGGGGCAAAAGTGAATGGGTGGAACAATTTGTGCAAAAAGATCGAAAAGGTCGTTTTCCGATGGCAGATAAGCTTTTAGAAATGTCTTCTGTGTATGGATTTGATGGCTGGTTTATTAATCAAGAAACCAATGTCAATGAACAAACGGCCACTGCAATGAAAGAATTTATGCGCTATTTACAAGAACGTAAACCAAAAAATCAACAAGTTATTTGGTATGATTCTATGGTTCCAAGTGGTGCTGTAGACTGGCAAGGTGCGCTAAATGATAACAATCAAGGCTATCTTCAAGACGGAAAAAAACGTGTCTCAGATAAATTATTTATTGATTTTCGTTGGAGAGAATTAGCTACCTCAAATGCCAAAGCTGTTCAATTGAATAGGGACCCTTACGATCTCTTTGCAGGAATCGATGTTCAGGCGTCTGGCGTCAATACTAGACGGAAACCAAGTAGTATTGTGGGTGAAGATGGGACGCCTCTAGTTTCGTTAGGACTTTATTGCCCAGACTGGACATTAAGAGATGGTGGACAATATGATGTTGATAAATATTGGGAAAATGAAAAACTCCTTTGGATTAATCCACAAGGTGACCCTAGAGCCGTTGAAAGTTCAAAAAATGAATGGCAAGGTGTATCTCGCTACTACGTCGAAAAGACCCCAGTGACAAGTCTGCCATTTGTAACGAACTTTAATGTGGGAAATGGTGATGCCTTTTATAAAAATGGGTCAAAAGTCAAAGAGGGAACGTTTAATAATAGGAGTATTCAAGACGTAATGCCAACATACCGTTGGGTGATTGATAATGAAGAGGGGAACCAATTAGAGGCAGCGATTAGTTATGAAGATGCGTTTAATGGTGGGTCTTCAATCAAGTTATCAGGACAAATGACAGCGGGGAAACAAACGTTCATCAATCTATACGCAACGCAAATAAAAGCCAATGCATCTGACACCGCGTCGATTGTGACGAAAGGCCCTTCTGAAATATCTTTAGGGTTAGAATTAAAAGGAAAAGAACAACCGTTGATCATTCAAGGAACACAACAAACTCTTGAAAACGGCTGGGTCCAAACGAACTATTCATTGAAACCAGCCGCTAACAAAGTAATCACAGCAGTTGGTCTAACAGTGAAGAATCCATCAACAGAATCGACGTCCATTTATTTAGGTCAATTGAGAATGGGAAAAGAAAAAACAGTACCCGTTAGCCCAGTGAAGAAGCTAACATTTACCGGGAAAACGATTGTGGATGACCTTACGGAAAGTATCCGAATGCGTTGGGAAACAAAAGGCAAAAATACTACTTCTTATCGTATTTATCGAGAAGTGGATGGGCAATTGCAATTTGAAGGGGAAACAGCTAATACTTCGTATACGTTACTGAATCAAGAACGAAGAGGAGACACTGCTCGTTATCTAGTAGTACCAATAGATAGTTATGGTCGAGAAGAACAACGGAAAAGCAGTGCTGCGGTTTATACGTTTGAAGCGATGAAAAAACCAGAAATAACAGTCAACGCGAGTAGTACACTCGTGTCAGTGAACGAAACCATTACATTGTCAGCAGACGTATCAAAATCTACAGAGAAGGTCAAGTGGGAAGTGATAGGTGCAACACCACAAACAGCTGAAGGAGAAAAAGTATCATTTTCTTTTGAAAAGTCGGGTGTTTATACTGTGAAAGCGACAGCCATTAATGGATCAGGTGAAACAGAAGTAATCAAAGAAAATTATCTGCATGTTTATGATCAAAACGCAGGAATCAACATAGAAAACTTAGCTGTATTACCAACGACAACTGCTACTCAAGGTTCTGGCTATACAAACGAAAGTGAAAGTTATCGTTTTGCTTTAGATGGAGAGTTAAAAACAAAGTGGTGTGATAATGGAACTGAAAAACCTTGGATGATCGCAGATTTAGGGGCGGTGAAGACAATCTCTGGGTTTGAGCTTTTTCATGCTGGAGCTGGCGGCGAGAGTTCAGATTGGAATACGCGTGACTATGATATTTTGGTGAGTCGAGATGGAAACGATTGGATACCTGTTGTGCAGCATCGAGGAAATACAGAAAATCAGAGTAAAGATGCAATCAGTCTGGTCGAAGCGAGATATGTCAAACTTTCTTTAGAAAAGGCAGAACAAAACGGTAAGACAGCTCGGATTTACGATTGGCAAATTATTGGAGTTGATCAAACAGGGATCATAAAGCCGTAAATAAGTAGTTCGTTAAAAAAAGGCTGGGCTATAACTCTTTGAGTTATGGTCCAACCTTTTTAAAATGGAATTTACAGTACTTGAATCAATAACTACTTACCAAAAGAGCGTGCAAAAGTTCTTTTTCACGGTCAGAAAGAAAAGCGCCATTGACAGCGTTGTGGTTTAATTGCTCCATATCTGCATAGGTAAGGTCATACCATTCATGGAGTTTCATGTATTCATCTGTCAAGGTTGTGTCAGAGACAGTGCGATTATCAGTGTTGATACAAACCTTAATTCCTGCATCAAGAAAAGTTTTAAATGGATAATCCGCCAGTTTAGTAACTGTTTTTGTTTGGAAATTGCTTGTTGGGCACATTTCGATCAAGACATCTTGTTCTTTCAGTAGTGAAAAATACTCAGGCGTATTTTTCACAGCTATCCCATGACCAATTCTTTTGGCACCTAAATGTACGGCATCTGCTACATTTTTCCCGCAGCCACACTCGCCTGCGTGAAGAGTTAATGGAATATTCAATTGATTGACTAAACCAAGCGTTTCTTCAAATGTGTAAGGAGGGAAGTCTATTTCATTTCCAGCAAGATCAAATCCAGCAACGCCAGCAGTTTTGAATTCCTCCGCTAAATGGACAATTTTTTCGATGTCGGCTAAGTCTTCATGTCTCATACCACATAAAAGTGCATTGCTTTTTACGCCAAACTGCTGTTGTCCGTACTCAAGACCAGCTAAAACGGCGGTGATGATTTTCGGCAAAGAAAGGCCTTTTTCAGTATGGAAAGAAGGGGCAAAACGAACCTCGATGTAGCGGATGTTTTCTTCAGCTGCTTGACTAATGATATCGATTGCCGCTGTTTTTAAAGCATCTTCGGTTTGTAAGCAAGATAAAACAAGATCAAAACGTTTTAAGTAATCATTTAGATTTTGACAATCATCTGGAGCGACCAACAAATTTTTTAATTGTTCAGGATCTTCTGGTAAGGAAATACCTTGAGGTTCTGCAATTTTTCGTAAGGTCTCAGGACGGATGGAGCCATCTAAATGGCAGTGCAGTTCTACTTTAGGTAATTTTTTGACTTGTTCGCGGTTCACGATATCATCCTCTCTATTCTTGTGTAGTTTTGAGTCTTATTCGATAAGTATTTTGAAGACTTTAACATGGGAAACTCGCGCTGTCAATATGAGAAATGGTGATTTGGGAAGGATAGTAGTTTTTTCGTACGTTTTACAGTAAAATAGTGCAGTAGAAAGTTAACGTTTCGTTATTGGAGGGATTTTTTTGCTAGGTGTCGGATTATTATTTGTGGCGATCACTTTGATTAGTAATGGGTATTGTGGATTAGTCGGTGTGGACAAGAAATCAACCGGATTGATCAATCTGCTTACAGGAAGTTTGTCGTTTATTATCAATACGATCTACCTAATTAGAGGAGCCTATTATGATGCTGGGACAGGCTATTTGTTTGCATTCACGTATTTAATGGTTGGCTTAATTTATATTTTTGATCTGGATATGCGCATTTATGGAATTTTTGCTTTGTTTGTCGCAGTGAACACAATTCCAGCAGCCTATATTTCTTATGCAGTAGATGGTGACTGGCGTTTTGCACTGATTTGGTTGTCGTGGGGAATGCTATGGCTGACGGGCTTTATTGAATACGTCTTAAAAAAAGAAATAGGCAAGCCAGTTCTGTATTTTGCGATTTTTGAAGGGATCGTTACGTGCTGGATACCTGGTTTGTTGATGCTGACGAATAACTGGTAAAGCAGGAAAGCTGGAACGAAACGTATTTTAGTTAAATAAAAAAGCTGATTAAAGCTCCTTTTTAATTGTGCATATATTTAAATTTTTGGTTAAGCTATTTTATTCTGTAGAATTCTGATAAACTAGAATCATTCGAAATCAATTTTGAAAACGTTGACATGGTTGGTAGGTCTTGTCAGTAAAGGGAGAACAGAGTATGAAATTAACGATTAAAGAAATTGCAGATATGGCTGGAGTATCGGTCACAACAGTATCTCAAATCATTAATAATAAGGGAAGTCGATTTAGTGAGAAAACCAGAAGTAAAGTGTTAGCGGTAGTAGAAGAATATGATTATAAGCCAGATTATTTTGCGTCTAACATTATTACACGTCATTCTCAAACAATCGGTATGGTCGTGCCTGATGTGACGGATTTTTTCTTTGCGAAAGTGATTGAAGGTGTAGAAACCTATTTGAATTCATTAGGCTACATGATATTGTTGTGCAATTCTAAGCATGATGAAGAGAAGGCAGCGCAGTATGTTACGGAATTAGTGCATCGTTCCGTGGATGGAATTATTTTTGCTACACCAAATATTTTGCCGGAGAATCATATTTTGCGAAATAAAAATAAGCGTAAAGTACCTGTGATTTTGGTTGACCGAGGAATCAATCCGCGAGAAAGTGGTCGTTTGATCGTGAAAGAATATGAGGGCGCTTACCAAGCGGTCTGTTCATTGATCGACCAAGGGCATGAACATATTGCTATGTTAAAAGAAAATGAAGGTTACTATCAGCTGACAGAACGAGTAACAGCGTATCAACACGCATTGAAAGATAACGGGATACCCATAAGAGAAGAATATATGAGTAATGGTGATTTGAATTTAGGTGGAGGATACACTGCAGCTAAAAATGTGTTGAAGAATCCAGAGATTACGGCTATTTTTTGCGGGAATGATGAAATGGCGATGGGCGCCTATCAGGCAATTGAAGAGTGTGGCAAAAAAATCCCGGAGGACATTTCTGTTATTGGCTTTGATGGATTAGAAATTTCGGAATATCTAGTGCCAGGGTTAACAACCGTCTATCAACCTAGCTTTGATATTGGTTTCTATGCGGCGCAATTTTTGGTAGAAGCAATCAATGATCCAGAGACAAAAATACCAAATAAAATTTTTGATACGACATTTATTTTAAGAAATAGTACGAAATCGATTGACAAGTTGACGGATTTGATTTAATGTTCGTGTTATAAGCGTTTTCAAAATATGAAAGCGTTAGTAAACTGTTTTACTAAAAGGTTTTAACCTGAATGATTTTAGTGTATAATACATCCTTGGGGATTGATTCGGAGGAAAAAAGCATGAGAATGGTAGATTTGATTGAGAAAAAGCGAGATGGACAAGTCTTAACAGATGAAGAAATTCAATTTATAGTTTCTGGCTACACAAAAGGGGATATTCCCGATTATCAAATGAGTGCATTTTTGATGACTGTTTTTTACAAAGATATGACGGATGAAGAAATTACGACCCTGACATTATCTATGGCTAATTCAGGTGAAATGATCGACCTTTCATCAATTCAAGGAATCAAAGTAGATAAACATTCTACTGGTGGGGTTGGAGATACAACAACCTTGATTTTAGCTCCTCTTGTTGCCAGTGTTGGTGTAAGTGTTGCGAAAATGTCCGGTAGAGGTCTTGGATATACAGGCGGTACGCTTGACAAGTTAGAAGCAATCCCAGGATTTCATGTAGAAATACCTGATGAAGCGTTTATTCGGTTGGTGAACGAAAGTCATGTGGCAGTTATTGGTCAGTCAGGTGATTTAGCGCCAGCAGATAAGAAGTTGTACGCATTGCGTGATGTGACAGCGACAGTCAACTCGATTCCATTGATTGCAAGTTCTATCATGAGTAAGAAGATTGCTGCTGGAGCGGATGCGATTGTATTAGATGTGACGACTGGTGAAGGTGCTTTTATGAAGAATATCGATGAAGCACGCCGCTTAGCTGAAACAATGGTACGAATCGGACGCTTAGCAAACCGTCAAACGATGGCGGTAATTTCAGACATGTCTCAACCGCTTGGTGAAGCAATCGGCAATAGCTTAGAAGTGGTCGAAGCTATCGAGACACTTCAAGGTAAAGGCCCAGAGGATCTAATGGAGATGTGCTATATCTTAGGAAGTCAAATGGTCGTTTTAGCTAAGAAAGCTGATACGTTAGATGAAGCGCGTGCCATGCTAAAAGAAGCATTAGAATCAGGTAAAGCATTAGACAAATTCAGAGAAATGATTCGTAACCAAGGTGGCGACGAAAGTATCGTTGATGATCCAGAGCGGTTATTAACAGCTAAATACCAAATAGAGTTACCAGCAAAAACATCTGGCGTCATTCAAAAACTGGTGGCAAATGAAATCGGTATCGCAGCAATGCTTTTAGGTGCAGGACGTGCAACGAAAGAAGATGAAGTCGATCATGCAGTTGGAATCAAGTTGCACAAAAAAGTCGGTATGCCAGTTAAATCAGGCGAGTCCTTGTTAACGATTTATTCAAATTCAGATTCAATCGAAAACGTAAAAGAACTTTTATATAAAAATATCGAAATCGGCAGTTCTGGAACTGAACCTGAGCTGATTCATGATATAATAACAGCATAAAGGATGTGTAAAAAAATAATGGAATTAAATCAAATGATCGACCACACTATTTTAAAGGCAGATGCAAAGGAAGAGGATGTTTTACGAATCATAGAAGAAGCAAAAAAATATGAATTCTTCTCTGTTTGTATCAATCCTTGCTGGGTTGCATTAGCAAAAGAACACTTAGCAGAAACATCGGTTGATGTCTGTACAGTAATTGGTTTTCCTTTAGGAGCCAACACATCAGAGGTCAAAGCGTACGAAGCCACAGAGGCAATCAATAACGGTGCAACTGAAGTTGACATGGTCATCAATGTAGGTGCTTTGAAATCTAAGCAATACAAAAAAGTGTTGAAAGACATTCAAGCAGTTGTTGAAGCGGCGAAAGGCAAAGCGTTAGTAAAAGTAATTATTGAAACTGCATTACTTACGGATGAAGAAAAAATCAAAGTTTGTGAGTTAGCGAAAGAAGCAGGAGCAGATTTCGTTAAAACATCAACAGGTTTTTCAACAGGTGGCGCAACGGTTGCAGATGTTGCATTAATGCGCAAAACAGTGGGACCAGACATGGGCGTTAAAGCTTCAGGTGGTATTCATAACGAAGCTGAAGCCAAAGCGATGATCGATGCTGGTGCTACACGTATTGGTACAAGTGCTGGAGTTGCTATCATGGAAGGTTCAACTGGAGCAGGCTATTAATCTAAAGAAGAAAGTGGCGGGCAAATGACAGCAAAACAAGAATGGTTAGCTATTGCGGATAATGCGTTGACAAAAGCTTATGTCCCTTACTCTCATTTTCCAGTAGGGGCATGCCTGATTACTAAAGAGGGAAAAACTTATCAAGGCGTTAACATCGAAAATGCTTCATACGGATTGACAAATTGTGCGGAACGAACAGCGATCTTCAAAGCTGTATCAGAAGGGGAACGTGATTTTCAGCATCTAGTGATTGCCGGCAACACACCTGAGCCAATCTCTCCATGCGGTGCATGTCGACAAGTAATGGCTGAATTTTGTGCGCCTGAAATGACAGTCACGTTAGTTGGCGAGCATGGCGTAATGAAAGAAACAACTGTTGGCGCGCTATTACCATATGCCTTTACGGAAAAAGATTTATAAGATCTGGTTACACTACTGTACATGTGGCATTGCAAGATCTAGCTACATGAACCAAACCTCTCAAATAATCGTTATTTTGATGTTGAAAAAAGTTCAAAACGACCGAAGAGAGAGTTGTTTCACTATTATCTTGTTTCATTCAGTCATCCGGCTGTTGAAAATATAAAACTATTTTAGGGGGCTTTACAGAGATGAAAAAAGCAAAATTATTTGGTTTTGGCTTGACTGCACTAGCATTAACAGTTGCACTAGCAGCATGTGGTGGAGGGAAAAAAGATTCAACAGATGGAAAATCAGCAGGTGGGGACGCTGACCATAGCGTTGTTATCGTTACTGATATTGGTGGGGTAGATGACCGTTCATTTAACCAATCAGCTTGGGAAGGATTACAAGCTTGGGGGAAAGAACATGATCTTAAAAAAGGAGCAGATGGTTTTGATTATATTCAATCAAACGATGCTTCAGAATATGTGACAAATATTGATACAGCTGTTTCTAACGGATTTAAAACAGTCTTTGGTATTGGCTACTTATTAGCTGATTCTATTGGTACAGCAGCAGATGCAAACCCAGATACACAATTTGGTATCATTGATAGTGTTATTGAAGGCAAAGACAACGTAGTTTCTGCAACATTTAAAGACCAAGAAGCTTCTTACTTAGCTGGTGTCGCAGCAGCACACACAACAAAAACAAACACTGTAGGATTCATTGGTGGTGAAGAAGGCGCGGTTATCGACCGTTTTGAAGCTGGTTTCCATCAAGGTGTTATTGATACTGCGAAAGAATTGAACAAAGACATTAAAGTTGAAATCGAATATGCTGCTTCATTTGGAGATCCTGCCAAAGGAAAAGCGTTAGCTGCTTCTATGTACCAAAAAGGTGCTGACATTATTTTCCACGCTTCAGGCGGTACAGGACAAGGAGTCTTCCAAGAAGCGAAAGACTTGAATGAAACTGGATCAAAAGACAAAGTTTGGGTTATCGGTGTAGATAGCGACCAAGATAAAGAAGGTAAATACAAAACTAAAGACGGTAAAGAAGATAACTTCACTTTAACATCAACACTTAAAGGTGTAGGTGCTGCAGTACAAGATATTTCTAACCGTGCCTTAGAAGATAAATTCCCTGGCGGCGAACACTTAGTTTACGGTTTGAAAGACGGCGGAGTTGATTTGACAAAAGGCTATTTATCAGACGAAGCACAAAAAGCAGTTGACGCAGCAAAAGAAGAAATTATTGCTGAAAAAATCACTGTTCCAGAAGTACCAAAAGACGTAAAAGAATAGTTTTGAATGCTTAGCGCTGCTGCAGTAGCGGCGCTAAGATTTTATTAAGCCTTTAAAGAAAGAAAACGAATGGTTGAACGACTCATTTTCTTTCTTTAAGAGCCTAAAAGCTACTTTATTTTTTTAGAAGTACCGTATCAAATGGTGCAAGTGTAAGTGATTAAATCGTTAGGATGTGAAAAATGTGGCTCAGGAAAACTTTGTAATTGAGATGCGCAATATCACTAAGCAGTTTGGAACGTTTAAGGCCAATGACAATATCAACTTAACTGTTCGGCCTGGAGAAATTCATGCGTTGCTTGGAGAAAATGGTGCGGGTAAATCTACCTTGATGAATATTTTATCTGGTTTGTTAGAACCGACATCGGGGGAAATCTTTATGAATGGTTCTAAAGTATCGATCAATGGACCGACTGCAGCGAATCGTTTAGGGATAGGGATGGTCCATCAACACTTTATGTTGGTAGATGCTTTTACAGTAACGGAGAATATTATTCTTGGAAGTGAACCAACGAATGTTGGTGTATTGGATCGTAAGAAAGCAACAGCGGAAATCAAACGGGTTTCGGAACAATATGGCTTATCAGTAGATCCAAGTGCCTATATTCGTGACATCTCTGTTGGGGCGCAACAACGTGTAGAAATTTTGAAAACGTTGTACCGTGGAGCAGACGTGTTGATTTTTGACGAACCGACAGCCGTTTTAACCCCACAAGAGATCGATGAGTTGATCGACATTATGCGCGGACTTGTTCAAGAAGGAAAATCAATCATCTTGATCACGCACAAATTGGATGAAATCAAAAAAGTAGCAGATCGCTGTACGGTTATTCGCCGCGGGCAAAGTATTGATACAGTGAACGTTAAAGACGTTTCTTCGCAGCAATTAGCTGATATGATGGTAGGCCGCTCCGTTTCGTTTAAAACAGAAAAGAAAGTAGCCGAGCCTAAAGAAGTAGTTCTTTCAATCAAAGATTTAGTGGTTAAAGAAAGTCGTGGGTTAAACGCTGTTAAAAGTCTTAGTTTAGATGTTCGTGCTGGTGAAGTCGTTGGGATCGCAGGGATTGATGGCAATGGTCAAACAGAATTGATTCAAGCGTTAACTGGTTTGCGTAAGGCAGAAAGTGGCTCAGTTGAACTTAGAGGTGAAGCGATTACGAATAAAAATCCTCGGAAAATCACTGAAGCAGGTGTAGGGCATGTGCCGGAAGACCGCCATAAATATGGTCTGATTTTGGATATGACATTAGCTGAAAATATTGCGTTGCAAACCTACTACCAAAAACCACTAAGTACTAACGGCGTTTTAAATTACAATCAAATCAATTCCTACGCACGTCGTTTAATAGAAGAATACGATGTTCGAACAGTAAATGAATTAGTTCCTGCTAAAGCATTATCAGGTGGAAATCAACAAAAGGCAATTATTGCACGTGAAATCGATCGTGATCCTGATTTGCTGATTGTCTCTCAACCAACTCGTGGGTTAGATGTAGGTGCTATCGAGTATATCCATAAACGATTGATCGAGCAACGAGACAAAGACAAAGCGGTGTTGGTGGTCAGTTTTGAATTAGATGAAATTTTAAATGTTTCTGATCGTATTGCAGTTATTCATGCTGGAAAAATCGTCGGAATCGTTGATCCAAAAGAAACAAGCGAAAATGAGTTAGGATTATTGATGGCTGGATATTCATTGGAAGAAGCCAGAGCAGAATTAAGTCAAGAGGCAGGTGAGGCAGTTGAATAATCGATCAGAAAGAATACGAAATATATTGGTTCCTATTTTATCGGTTTTGATGGGGTTCATTCTTGGTGCAATTATTATGCTGATTTCAGGTCAAGATCCGATTACGGGTTATCAAGCAATGCTGAAAACTGCTTTTCAAAGTCCCAAAAGTATTGGAGAAATTTTTGTGACGGCAGGTCCCTTGATCTTTACAGCATTAGGTTTTGCTGTAGCGAATTCAGCTGGATTCTTTAATATTGGGCTTTCCGGGCAAGCATTATGTGGCTGGGTAACTAGTATTTGGGTCGCACTGGCTATGCCGGATGCACCTCGCATGGTTGTTTTACCGTTGGCAGTACTTGCTGGAGCGTTAGCTGGGGCATTAGCGGCCGCTATTCCAGGACTATTGCGTGCGTTCTTTGGGACGAGTGAAGTAATCGTTACGATCATGTTGAATTATGTTTTCCTTTATACAAGTACTCATATCGTGAACAATGTGATGTCAAAGGATTATATGACAAACAAAGGAGTTACAAAAGTAATCGGCGAAAATGCTAGTTTACGTACAGGCTTCTTAAAAGAATTGAGTAGTGGGTCACGTTTGAATATTGGGATTTTTATGGCACTTATTTTCTTAGTTTTAATTTGGTTCCTTATGAAGAAAACGACATTGGGGTATGAAATTCGTTCAGTTGGGTTGAACCCATTCGCTTCTGAATACGCTGGTATGAGTAGTAGACGAACAATTGTAATGTCTATGGTTATTTCAGGGACATTAGCAGGTCTTGGTGGTGTAGTTCTTGGCCTTGGAACATTTGGTAATTTCTTTGTTCAAGGCTCTTCATTGAGTATTGGTTTCGATGGAATGGCTATTTCTTTACTTGGAGCAGGTAGCTCGGTAGGGATATTCTTATCCGCGATCCTCTTTAGTGTGTTGAAACTTGGTGGGCAAGGAATGCCGCTTCGTGCAGGTGTTCCGATTGAATTAGTAGATGTCGTGATTGCGGCAATCATTTTCTTTGTGGCAATCAGCTATTTAATTCGCTTCCTATTAGCAAAAGCTTCAGGTAGTAAAAAAGAAGTTGCGATTGTTGAAGAGTTAGATGGAAAAACAGACCCCACAAGTCAAGAAGGAGGAAAAATCTAATGGATATTGCATTAATCGCTGTATTGGCGCCGATTATTACACAAACTTTGGTTTATTCTACTCCTTTGGTCTTCACGGCTTTAGGTGGGACTTTTTCTGAGCGTAGTGGGATTGTAAATGTAGGGCTTGAAGGTATTATGGTTATGGGTGCTTTCAGTTCAGTAGTATTTAATTTAACCTTTGCTGAAACGTTTGGGGCAGCAACACCTTGGCTAGCTTGTTTGGTCGGTGGTTTAGTAGGAATGTTGTTTTCACTGCTTCACGCGGTTGCAACAATCAATTTAAGAGCAGATCATATCATCAGCGGAACAGTGGTCAACTTAATGGCACCTGCGCTAGGAATTTTCTTGATCAAGGTAATTTATGGAAAAGGACAAACGGATACGATCACAGAATCATTTGGGTACTTTTCATTTCCGATTTTGAAGGATATTCCGATTTTAGGAGACCTATTCTTCAAGCAAACAACATTGCCAGCTTTTGTGGCGATTTTAGTAGCCATTCTTTCGTGGTTCGTATTATTTAAAACACGCTTTGGGTTACGCCTTCGTTCAGTTGGTGAAAATCCTCAAGCGGCAGATACACTTGGAATCAATGTTTACGTGATGCGTTATGCAGGCGTTTTGATCTCAGGATTTTTAGGCGGCATCGGAGGAGCTGTATTTGCTCAAACGATTGCTGGACGTTTTGCGGTAACAACAATTGCTGGTCAAGGGTTCATCTCGATGGCGGCGATGATTTTTGGTAAATGGAATCCATTGGGTGCAATGGGAGCAGCCTTATTCTTTGGATTTGCTCAAAATATCAGTATTGCGGGGTCAAGTTTACCGATCATTTCATCGATCCCAGCTGTGTACTTACAAGCAGCACCATATGTGTTAACAATTGTCGTTTTAGTTGTTTTCTTAGGAAAAGCATCTGGACCTAAAGCGATTGGGAAAAATTATATCAAATCAAAATAAAGTTAGTTTAAAAGGGTGGGCTATGGGAAATTTTCTGAAGTCGCGCCCTTTTTCTAAATAGTGATTATGTTGGTTTTGCAGGACTGGCTTTCAACGTTTTTTACCAAATACAAAGAAAGAAGGATGGTTATGTTTAAACGTGTACATTTAATAGTGATGGATTCAGTCGGGATTGGGGAAGCGCCTGATGCTGAGAAATTTGGCGATGTTGGTAGTGATACTTTAGGACATATCGCAAAAGAAGCAGGTTTAACAATACCTAATTTAGAAAATCTAGGTCTTGGAACGATTGCGCCTCTTCATAATGTAGAATCAGTGGTTGATCATAAAGGATATGCAACAAAATTAGAAGAAATTTCAGTAGGAAAAGATACGATGACTGGGCATTGGGAAATTATGGGCTTGAATATCCAAAAACCTTTCCGAGTGTTTCCAGATGGCTTTCCGGAAGAATTGTTAAAACAAATCGAAGATTTTTCAGGACGGAAAATAGTTTGTAATAAACCTTATAGTGGTACAGCAGTTATTGATGATTACGGACAACATCAAATGGAAACAGGAGACTTGATCGTATACACATCTGCTGATCCAGTGCTACAAATCGCAGCACACGAAGAAATTATTCCGTTAGAAGAATTATACCGTATTTGTCAGTATGTTCGCGACATTACCAAAGACGAACCTTATATGATCGGGCGTATCATTGCTCGTCCATATCTTGGTGAGCCAGGTAACTTTACGAGAACAAGTAACCGTCATGATTATGCATTAGATCCATTTGGACAAACTGTTCTTGACTCGTTAAAAGATAACGACAAAGAAGTAATTGCTGTTGGAAAAATCAATGATATTTTCAATGGTCAAGGCATTACAGACTCTGTTCGTACGAAAAGCAACATGGACGGAGTAGATCAATTGCTCAACGTAATGAAACGTGATTTTGAAGGATTAAGTTTTACGAACTTAGTGGATTTTGATGCATTATATGGTCACCGTCGTGATGTAGTTGGTTATGCTCACGCTATCGAAGCGTTTGATTTAAGACTTCCTGAAATCATTGATGCTATGGAAGACGATGATTTACTAATGATCACAGCTGATCACGGAAATGACCCAACTTTTCCTGGAACAGATCACACAAGAGAATATGTTCCGTTATTAGTTTATAGTAAAAAAATGACTGGTCAAGGTAGCTTGCCTCAAGGTCATTATGCAGATATTTCAGCGACTATCGCTGAAAACTTCACTGTTCCAAAAACAGAAAATGGCGAAAGCTTTTTAAATAAACTGGTATAGGAGATAAATGATGACAAAATTAGGTGAAATGTTAAAAGAGACAACAGCATTTTTAAAGGAAAAAGGTGTTGGTGAAGTTGATTTTGGGTTAATTTTAGGCTCTGGTTTAGGCGAGTTGGCAGACGAAGTAGAAAATGCAATCGCAATTTCATTTTCAGAAGTTCCACATTTTGCAGTTTCCACAGTTGTTGGACATGCGGGTAAATTAGTTTATGGAACACTTTCTGGAAAAAAAGTCTTAGCAATGCAAGGACGTTTCCATTATTACGAAGGTCATTCAATGCAAAAAGTAACGTATCCAGTTCGCTTGATGGCCGCGATGGGAGCACATTCAATCGTAGTGACAAATGCTGCAGGTGGGGTGAATGAAAACTTCACACCAGGCAATTTGATGTTGATCACAGACCATATCAACTTTACAGGTGATAATCCATTGATTGGGGAAAATGATGAAGCGATGGGACCACGTTTCCCAGATATGAGTCATGCGTATACGCCTGCTTACTTTGAAATTGCTAAAAAAGTGGCAAAAGAGCAAAATGTTCCATTACAAGAAGGTGTTTATATGGGCTATTCTGGTCCGACTTATGAAACACCGGCTGAAATTCGCATGTCTCGTGTGATGGGTGCGGACGCAGTTGGAATGTCCACAGTATCAGAAGTGATCGTTGCTGCGCACAGTGGCTTAAAAGTGTTGGGCATCTCATGTATCACTAATTTGGCTGCTGGTATGCAAAGTAGCTTAAATCATGCAGAAGTTGTTGAAACGACAGAACGTGTTAAAGCCCAATTTAAAGAACTGATCAAGGCAACATTGGCTGAACTATAAAAGAGTTAGTATAAAGGAGAAAAAATATGAGTGTTCATATCGAAGCAAAACCAGGTGAAATCGCAGATAAAATTTTATTACCAGGAGATCCATTACGCGCGAAATATATCGCCGAAACATTTTTAGAAAATCCAGTCTGTTACAACCAAGTAAGAGGAATGTTGGGGTATACAGGGACATATAAAGGTGAGCGTGTTTCAGTTCAAGGAACAGGGATGGGTATGCCTTCTGCAACGATTTATGCCCATGAACTGATCAACTCTTATGACGTGAAAAAATTGATTCGTGTGGGGACTTGCGGATCGATTTCTGAGAAAGTACATGTAAGAGATTTAGTGATTGCACAAGCGGCAGCGACACCGTCGTCAATGATCCGTAATGACTTTCCTAAATATGATTTCCCACAAATCGCTGATTTTGATTTGCTGCTTAAATCATATACGACCGCAAAAGAAAAAGGGTTTGTTACCCATGTAGGGAATGTTTTATCCGATGATGTCTTTTATAAAGACAGCATGGATGGTGTTTTTGAGTTAGGTAAATTAGGTGTGTTAGCTATTGAAATGGAAGCTGCAGCGTTATATTATCTAGCAGCTAAATTTGATGTGCAAGCTTTGGCAATCATGACTGTTAGTGATAGTTTAGTAACGGGTGAAGAAACTACTGCTGAAGAACGTCAAACGACATTTAATGATATGATCGAAGTAGGTTTAGAAACTGCGATCAATAGTTAGTAAAATAATTAGTGAAACAGCTCCTGCTTTTTGACGGAGCTGTTTTTATACTGTAATTCAAGTGATTAGATCCAGAGGGTTGTTTTTCTTGACACTCTTTTTTGATAGATTATCATAGAATAAGAAACCTAAATTGAACGGAGGAAAAAAATTGGATAATTTCAGATTTTATGTACCAACAGATATTCGTTTTGGGAAAGACCGTTTAGCAACAGAGCTAACAGATGTACTGGATGTATATGGAAAAAAAGTTCTTATAGTTTATGGTGGAGGCAGTATTAAGAAAAATGGTTTATATGACCAAGTAATCGATCTGCTCGAAAAAAATCAAAATAAAGTTGTTGAATTGAGCGGTGTAGAGCCTAATCCTCGTATCGAAACAGTTCGTCGTGGTGTATCATTGTGTCGTGAAAATGATATTGATGTTATTTTGGCCGTAGGTGGTGGCTCAACAATCGATTGTGCCAAAGTAGTAGCGGCAGGTTTCTATAGCGAAGAAGACCCATGGGATATTATCGTTGCACGAAAAGGCTATCAAGGTGAAGCATTACCGATCGTCACAATTTTAACATTAGCAGCAACAGGGAGTGAAATGAACGCGGGTGCAGTTATTTCAAATTTAGAATCCAACCAAAAATTAGGTGTTGGTGGACCATCAATGATCCCAAAAGTATCTTTCCTTGACCCTACAAATACCTTTACGGTACCTGCTTATCAAACAGCAGCAGGTTCTGCGGATATATTGAGTCATTTATTTGAAAGTTATTTCAATATAACAGAAGGAACGGATGTACAAGATTTTGTTTCGGAAGGCTTGATGCGCGCTGTAATCAAAAACTGTCCAATCGCGCTTGAAACACCTGAAGATTACGATGCGCGTGCGAATTTGATGTGGTCAAGTAGCTTGGCGTTGAACGGTTTAACAAGAAACGGCAAACATGGTGTTTGGTCTTGTCATGCGATGGAACACGAGTTAAGTGCGTTTTATGACATTACACATGGTATTGGACTGGCTATTTTGACTCCACGTTGGATGGACTATGTTCTTAATGAAAAAACAGTCACGAAATTTGCTCAGTTTGCACATAACGTTTGGGGAATCAACGAGAAAGACCCAATGCATGCAGCGAAAAAAGGGATTCAAGCAACTTATGATTTCTTCAAATCATGTGGAATACCTATGACCCTGCCAGAAGTTGGCATTGAGAAAGACAAATTTGCAGAGATGGCAAAACAAGCAGTGGCGCATAGTACAATCAAAATAGATGCGTTTGTTCCACTAGCTGAATCAGATGTTGAAGCAATCTATCATGCGTGTTTAACTGAATCTAGCTTTGTCTACTAAAAATTAGCACATTGAAAAGGAGAGAAGGCTATGAAACAATTATTTGATGAAACGTATTCCGAAAATCGAACGCTTTGGTATGCTTATTTCAAAAATTTGGAACAAGCAGATTTACTTGAAACGATTACCCAAGTTATCCAAAACGATTTAAAAGACGCTAACGATGTTTTGGCTACAAGCTGGATATTTTACCGTGAAGAGTTGCAAAAAGATGCGTTAGAGGAAGAAGTCAGGTCTTCGATCATGGTGCGTTTGGTGGATGGACAATATCATGTTCAATATAATATGTCAGATTTTGAGTTTGTTACCCAACGAGAGGCAATCGCAAATTGGCTTCAACGTTTGAAAGAACAACTAGAACAATAAATAAAGACTACTGGAATCTACATTCCAGTAGTCTTTCGTTTTTTTATAAGTAGTATTTTTTCGCTACTGTTAAATCATCGTTTAATTCGTAAACAAGCGGTTGACCTGTTGGGATTTCAAGATCCATGATATCTTCATCTGAAATACCTTCGATATGTTTCGCTAGAGCACGTAAAGAGTTACCATGAGCTGCTACTAAAACAGTTTTATTGTCTAATAAAGCAGGTGCAATTTCATCTTGCCAGAAAGGTAACGCACGTTCTAGAGTCACTTTTAAGTTTTCTCCACCTGGAATATCGCGTTGGTCTAACATTGCATAACGACGATCGTTTGCTGCAGAACCTTCATCAGTTGCTTCCATCAATGGAGGTAAAGTATCATAAGAACGACGCCAGATGTGTACTTGGTCATCTCCATATTTTTCAGCAGTTTCTTGTTTGTTCAGACCTTGCAATTTACCATAATGACGTTCGTTTAAGCGCCAAGATTTGATTTGAGGAACCCATAATTGATCTGAGTTTTCTAAAAGCAAGTTACATGTTTTGATAGCACGAGTTAAGACTGAAGTGTACGCTACATCAAATTCAATTCCAGCTTCTTTGATTTTGCGGCCGCCTTCGATTGCTTCTTCAACACCTTGTGGTGCTAAATCTACGTCAGCCCATCCTGTAAATTGGTTTAACGCATTCCATTCACTAAGTCCATGACGAGAAAATACTAATTTTGGCATGTATAGCTCTCCTTTGAGTTGTAGTTTCTGAAACTTTCATTTCCTTTTCTATTGTACACCGTTTTAAAATAGATTTCCATTGTAAATTCGTAAAAAATACCACAAGCAATGCAAATAAGGAGAGAGCGGTTGAAACACCACTCTCTCCTTTGGTACTAATTTTTGTTATCCTGAGAAATTGCTAAAACCTCTTCTTCAGATAAATTGATATATTTGTAGCAAGTCCCGACAGAAACATTGCATTTTGAAGAAATAAATTGTATCGTTTCTTTCTTTTCATGGTATAAGTGTCGGATTTTTTTAACGGTTCGTCCATCTATTTTAGGGCGACCGCCGATTTTTCCCTTTTTGCGCGCATTATTCAATCCGACTAATGTCCGTTCTTTGATTAGATCGCATTCCATCTTTGCAAGCTCATTCATCAGTTTAAAATAAATTTCCCCCACAGGATGTCGCGTATCGATTTCTTCGTCTAGGCTGACTAAGTGGATACCAGATCCTTTAAAAGTCTGTGTCAGTTCAGTCAATTGACGTGTAGATCGCCCTAAACGGTTTAAACGACAGATGACCAGTGTATCACCAGCTGCTAAACTACCAAGGACGGTCTCAAGCTCGGAAATAAGATGTTTGTCATTCGTAACATCAAAAGCTTCGTGATAAATCTCGTCGCAACCGTAATCAGATAATACTTTTATTTGAGCATCTAAGTCATTGTCGGTGATTGTTGTGCGTGCATAACCAATTATTTTCATTGTTCGTCCTTTCTAGTAAAAAAGTAAAATAGGATACTAAAAATGTAGCATATAAACGAATGAAATGATAGGTGTTTTTTTATCTTTTTTTAATGGAATTCTTTGTTTTCAAATCTTATTCAAAGAATTATTTATTTGGCGTGTGAATAGTTTTTGGACCCGTTTCCCCACCGACGATAACAGTGGAAACAATTTGAAGGAATAAACCATGTTCCACAACTCCGACTAATTGATCTAAATAAGCACCTAGAGTAATGGGATCATCGATTTCTTTTAAATGAAGATCAATGATGTAGTGCCCGCCGTCCGTAACGAGAACCTCTCCGTCTGGTGTGGTACGTAATACGGGCGCATAGCCTTTGTCCTCAAATAGCTGAACTAATTGTTGACTGCCATATGGCACCACTTCAACTGGTAACGGGAATTTGCCCAGTTTTTTTACAAGTTTGGACTCATCAACGATCCAAATACATTTTTTTGAATATGTTGCAACGATTTTCTCGAATAACAAAGCAGCACCTCCGCCTTTGATACCCTGGAAATCTTCACTGATTTCATCAGCACCATCAATTGTTAAGTCGACGTAAGGAACGTCATCGATTCCTTTTAATGGGATTCCTAACGCTAAAGCTTGACGCTCAGTTTCTTTTGATGTCGTGACACCAATGATAGAGAGACCTTCTTCTTTTATGCGGCGACCAATTTCATCTACCATAAATTTTGCGGTAGATCCTGTACCTAGACCTACGATCATACCATCTTCTACATATTTTGCTGCTTCGATTCCTGCCATTTGTTTAAGATTCATCTGCGTATATGCCCCTTTCAAATAATCAAAGATATTGTACCGTTAAACGAAAAAAAAAGATAGAATGATTTGTGGAATTAGCGATTTTCTTCTATATAAATATCAACTTAAATAGAGAAGTGAAAAAAATACTCATTTTACTAGAAAAAAGCTGGCAAGTGGTTGACAGACCCATATTATCGTGCTATCCTAGCAAAGGTGCTTTATCTACAGGTCTCTCGTTGGAGACGTGCTGACTGTCTATCGAAGCATATTTGATAATGAGTGCAGAGATTGCATTATTTTTTATCGCTAAAAAAGAACCACCTGGATGTGTGGGACTAGATGCGAAATGAGGAAGGAGGAAACAAGGAATGCCTACAATTAATCAATTAGTACGTAAACCTCGTAAATCAAAGGTGGAGAAATCTAATTCACCAGCGTTGAACAAAGGATATAATAGCTTTAAGAAATCTCAAACGAACGTAAATTCACCACAAAAGCGTGGGGTTTGTACTCGTGTGGGAACTATGACACCTAAAAAACCGAACTCAGCTTTACGTAAATATGCCCGTGTTCGTTTGTCTAACTTAATCGAAGTAACAGCTTATATCCCAGGGATTGGTCACAACTTACAAGAACATAGCGTGGTATTATTACGCGGTGGACGTGTAAAAGACTTACCAGGGGTACGTTATCACATCGTACGTGGTGCGCTTGATACAGCTGGCGTTACAGATCGTAAACAAAGCCGCTCTAAATATGGTACTAAAATGCCTAAAGCAGCTAAATAATTTGACAATCACTAAGGTCTTATATAATAAAGAATTTTCGGAAGGAGGAGTTACGGATGCCACGTAAAGGTCCTGTTACAAAACGCGATGTTTTACCAGATCCAATTTATAACTCAAAATTAGTAACTCGCTTAATCAACCGTGTAATGGTTGATGGAAAACGCGGGATTGCTGCTAATATCATCTATAATTCATTTGATATCATCAAAGAATCTACAGGTAACGATCCATTGGAAGTTTTCGAACAAGCAATGAAAAACGTTATGCCTGTACTAGAAGTAAAAGCTCGCCGTGTTGGGGGTTCTAACTATCAAGTACCAGTTGAAGTTCGTCCAGAACGTCGTACAACTTTAGGTTTACGTTGGGTTGTTAACTATGCTCGCCTACGCGGTGAACATACAATGGAACAACGTCTAGCGAAAGAAATCATGGATGCTGCCAATAACACTGGTGCTTCTGTTAAAAAACGTGAAGACACACACAAAATGGCGGACGCTAACCGTGCGTTTGCACATTATCGTTGGTAAGATCCTCTCTGTATGTAATTTAACTTTACAACAGATAGTCACTTTACAATCGATTTAAATAAAGAGAGGAGATCAACCTAAAATGGCAAGAGAATTTTCGTTAGAAAACACTCGTAATATCGGTATTATGGCTCACGTTGATGCTGGTAAAACAACAACAACAGAGCGTATCTTATACTATACTGGTAAAATCCATAAAATTGGTGAAACGCACGAAGGTGCTTCACAAATGGACTGGATGGAACAAGAACAAGAACGTGGTATTACCATCACATCTGCTGCAACAACTGCAGAATGGAAAGGTTACCGAGTAAATATCATCGATACACCAGGACACGTGGATTTCACTATTGAAGTTCAACGTTCACTACGTGTATTGGATGGTGCTGTTACCGTTCTTGACTCACAATCAGGTGTAGAACCGCAAACTGAAACAGTTTGGCGCCAAGCAACTGACTATAAAGTTCCACGTATTGTTTTCTGTAATAAAATGGATAAAATCGGTGCGGATTTCTTATACTCTGTAAACTCATTACATGATCGTTTACAAGCAAATGCTCATCCAATCCAATTACCAATTGGTTCAGAAGATAACTTTACAGGGATCATCGACTTAATTACGATGAAAGCTGAAATTTATACAAATGACTTAGGTACAGACATCCAAGAAACTGAAATTCCAGAAGAATATATGGATCAAGCAGTTGAATGGCGTGAAAAATTAGTTGAAGCAGTAGCTGAAACTGATGAAGACCTAATGATGAAATATCTTGACGGTGAAGAAATTACTATCGAAGAATTAAAAGCGGGTATCCGCCAAGCAACGATCAACGTTGAATTCTTCCCAGTAATGTGTGGTTCTGCCTTTAAAAATAAAGGTGTTCAAATAATGCTTGATGCAGTACTTGATTACTTACCATCACCACTTGATATTGATGCAATCAAAGGTATCGACGTTAAAACAGACGAAGAAACAACTCGTCCTGCAGATGACGAAGCTCCTTTTGCTTCATTAGCGTTTAAAGTTATGACTGACCCATTCGTAGGTCGTCTAACATTCTTCCGTGTCTATTCTGGTGTCCTAGAAAGTGGTTCATACGTATTGAACGCTTCTAAAGACAAAAAAGAACGTATCGGTCGTATTTTACAAATGCATGCAAATACTCGTAAAGAAATCGATAAAGTCTTCTCAGGCGATATCGCAGCAGCGGTTGGATTGAAAGATACAACAACTGGTGATACTTTATGTGCGATGGATGCGCCAGTTATTCTTGAATCAATCGAGTTCCCAGAACCGGTTATCCAAGTAGCTGTTGAACCTAAATCAAAAGCTGACCAAGATAAAATGGGGATTGCTTTGCAAAAACTTGCAGAAGAAGATCCATCATTCCGCGTTGAAACAAACGTTGAAACTGGTGAAACAGTTATCTCTGGTATGGGCGAATTGCACTTAGACGTATTAGTAGACCGTATGAGACGTGAGTTCAAGGTTGAAGCTAACGTTGGTGCTCCTCAAGTATCATACCGTGAAACTTTCCGTGCGCCTCTAACTCAGGCAGAAGGTAAGTTTGTACGTCAGTCTGGTGGTAAAGGTCAATACGGACATGTCTGGGTTGAATTTACACCAAACGAAGAAGGAAAAGGTTTTGAATTTGAAAATGCCATCGTCGGTGGTGTGGTTCCTCGTGAATACATCCCAGCGGTTGAAAAAGGCTTGGCAGAATCTATGAACAACGGTGTTCTTGCTGGATATCCATTAGTGGATATTAAAGCAAAACTTTACGATGGTTCATACCATGATGTCGATTCAAATGAAACAGCCTTCCGTGTAGCTGCTTCTATGGCACTACGTGCGGCTGCTAAGAAAGCTAATCCAGTTATCTTAGAACCAATGATGAAAGTAACGATCACTGTACCAGAAGATTACTTAGGTGATATCATGGGACACGTTACAAGTCGTCGTGGACGTGTTGAAGGTATGGAAGCACACGGTAACTCACAAATCGTTAACGCGATGGTGCCTCTAGCTGAAATGTTCGGCTACGCTACAACATTACGTTCAGCAACACAAGGTCGCGGTACGTTTATGATGGTCTTTGACCACTATGAAGATGTACCAAAATCTGTACAAGAAGAAATTATCAAGAAAAATGGCGGAAACAACGCATAATAGTTAAGAAATTTGCGCAAGCTTATTTATGACTAGGATTTTCTGTGGATTTCGGTTAAACTAATTAAAGATGATCAGGTAGCTGTAAAACTATCTATCAAATAAAATAAAATTCATATATTTTAGGAGGAACATTTAAAATGGCTAAAGAAAAATTTGACCGTTCTAAACCCCATGTAAACATTGGTACTATTGGACACGTTGACCATGGTAAAACTACATTAACTGCTGCAATCGCAACTGTGTTAGCTAAACACGGTGGCGGTGAAGCTCAAAACTATGCTGATATCGATAACGCTCCAGAAGAAAAAGAACGTGGTATCACAATCAACACTTCTCACATCGAGTATGAAACTGATGCTCGTCACTACGCACACGTGGATTGCCCAGGACACGCGGATTACGTTAAAAACATGATCACTGGTGCTGCACAAATGGATGGAGCTATCTTAGTAGTATCTGCTGCTGATGGTCCTATGCCTCAAACTCGTGAGCACATCTTGTTATCACGTAACGTTGGTGTACCATACATCGTTGTTTTCTTAAACAAAATGGATATGGTAGATGACGAAGAATTATTAGAATTAGTAGAAATGGAAGTTCGTGATTTATTATCTGAATATGACTTCCCAGGTGACGACACTCCTGTTATCGCTGGTTCTGCTTTGAAAGCATTAGAAGGCGACGCTTCATACGAAGAAAAAATCATGGAATTAATGGCTGCAGTTGATGAGTATATCCCAACTCCAACTCGTGATACTGACAAACCATTCATGATGCCAGTCGAAGACGTATTCTCAATCACTGGACGTGGTACAGTTGCTACTGGCCGTGTTGAACGTGGAGAAGTTCGCGTTGGTGACGAAATCGAAATCGTTGGTATTAAAGAAGATACAGCTAAAACAACAGTTACTGGTGTTGAAATGTTCCGTAAATTGTTAGACTACGCTGAAGCTGGCGATAACATCGGTGCTTTATTACGTGGTGTTGCACGTGAAGATATCGAACGTGGACAAGTATTGGCAAAACCTGCTTCAATCACTCCACACACAAAATTTAAAGCTGAAGTTTATGTTTTATCAAAAGAAGAAGGCGGACGTCACACTCCATTCTTCACAAACTACCGTCCTCAGTTCTACTTCCGTACAACTGACGTAACTGGTGTAGTTGAATTACCAGAAGGCGTTGAAATGGTAATGCCTGGTGATAACGTTGCAATGGACGTTGAATTAATCCACCCAATCGCTATCGAAGACGGAACTCGTTTCTCTATTCGTGAAGGCGGACGTACTGTTGGTTCAGGCGTTGTTTCTGAAATTACTAAATAATTGCAGATTAATATAAAGTAACAAAACCGACTTAAAACATCGGCGTACTCGGACGTAAGTCGAAGGGATTTCCCTTCGGCTTTTTTTTTGTTTCGGATAGTTTATACATAAAATGAGATTCAAAGGTAGATTGTTTTTTTTTTTTTGAAAAATATATTGACATATATCGAGGTTCGATATAATATAGTAATACGATATATCGAACCTCGATATACAATTGAGAGGGATGAGCTGCTAATGGAAGATAAACTGAAAAGAATTTACATACCAATGACCGAAACGGGTTTCTATATTTTATTTGCTCTTAAAGAAGAACGTCATGGTTATAACATCATCCAATATGTAAAAGAGTTAACGAATCAAGAAATTATTATTAGTGCAGGAACAATGTATGGAAGCCTTGGTAAGATGGAAAAAGACGGTTTGATTCAAGTGGTGAAAGAAGAAGATAGGCGAAAAAGTTATTTGATTACATCGTTGGGGGAAGAAGTACTCAATCATGAAATCAATAGAATTAAAAGGTTGTATAAAAATAGTATTGGGGAGAGACTAGATGAAAACTAAAAAAATAAGGAAAAGGTTTGAGTTGGCTGATTATTTAGAGGAAGAAAAATTTTTACAAGTGCAACATAAAAAAGGCTGGAGAATGGTAAATTTGAAGTTAGGATTTAGTACCTATATTTTTGAAGAGTGTGAACCAGATGATTATGCATATCAACTAGATTTCAAACAACAAGAAAAAGATCTTGAAGAGTATCTACAACTCTTTGAAGATTGTGGCTGGGAGCACTTTTATAAATTGGGCAACTGGTATTATTTTAGGAAGAAAAAATCTGAAATACCAGAAGAAAATGTGATTTTTAATGATGCTCCAACGCGCGCTGAAATGGCGAAAAAAGTTGTAAGGTTTCAAGGGATGATTTCTTTCATTGCGTTGTTTCCGTTGTTTTATATAGTTCCCATATTGCTGAATAGAGGGGAAGGGAGAAGCAATGCTCTGCTTGCTTTGTTATCAATCTATGGTGTGATAATGATTGTTTTGACTGGGAGTCAGTTAAGAAATTTTTGGAAGCTCAATCAGATCATCAAGAGAGAAGAGCAGATATAAAGAGCCAGGATCGTTATCTTTTTACTCCTGCTGTTTCCTCATGTTTAAAGACCGAAACAAAACTGATTATTGGTTTTGTTTCGGTCTTTTTATATTTTAGAGTTCGCCTGTTAAAAATTGTGCTTCGCCAAAACCAAAGCTCCAATCAGCATCATTATTAATTATGAATGAAATAAGTAAGTTTTCAGGTGTAATGCCGCACAGCTCATCTAACTGTTGCGCCAGTAGTCGATAAAATTTTTCTTTTTGAGCGGTTGTTCGTTCCCGGCTAATAACGGTTAGTGAAATCATCTTAGCAGGATCTCTTTTAAACCCTAATCCTGTATCTTCCATCACCATTTCAAAGGGCTTGTGCTGTGTAACGATTTGATATCTATCACCTGTTGGGACGTCAAAGGAAGCTAGGACTACGGAATGGGCGACATCGAGTATCGTTTGTATTTCTTCTTTGCTGTGACCTTCGACTAAATCGAATTTTAATAGTGGCAAGTTGAGTCCTCCTTTTCTTCATGTTTAGTTGCTATATAAAAGATCGACTGAATGTGACTCGCAAAACTCTACATACTTTTCGGGGATCTCTCTTGTTGTGACAATTCCTTTAATGCTTTCTAAAGGAGAATAGGTAAGCAAAGTAGAATGGTCGAATTTTGAACGATCTGCGAGTAGGTAAATGTCTTTGGTTCTTTGAACGATCATTTTTTTAATCCGATATTCCATCAAATCTGAATTGGTCAAACCACTTGTAATTGAGACACCAGTTGCCGCCATAAAGGCCTTGTTTATATTGTATCTTGTTACAACGGCTTCATCCTCAATTCCCACAAAAGAACGTGTTTTCCTTTTGTAGCTATTCCCAATAAGAATAAGTTGGACGTTTTTCATTGCAGCCGCAAGATTGATAATATCAAGATTGTTTGTTAATAAGGTAAATGGCAATTCTGGATCAATGTGATTTAAAATTTGACTAGTGGTTGTTCCAGAATCAATGTAGATTAAATCGTCTTCTTCGATCAATGCGGCAGCTCTTTTACCAATCTGTTCCTTCTCCTTTTGATTATGAATAGTCCGATTTTCAAAAGAAACTAAGCTATTCTCTACATAAACAACCCCGCCGTATACTTTCTTCAAGGTTCCTCTTTTTTCCAATTCATTGATATCGCGACGAATCGTATTTTTAGAGACATTGAAAACACGGCATAGTTCATCAAGCGAAATACTGCCTTGTTGTTGTATGTAATTTTCAATTTGCTGAATTCGTTGTAATTTCATCTATCTGTGGCCTTTCCACTTCGTGTAATTAGGTTTACTATAACATATGACCTGAATGTAATCAACATGTAACCAAATTTATGTGGATTTTACTCTGTATTTTTCAAGTTACGTTCTTCTGAAATAGAAACTTTAGCAAAAAGTAATCAAAAAAAGGAATATTTTACCAAAAATAGGTTGACTATCGGAAATTGGAATTGTACAATGTAATCAAAAGTTAACCAAATATTATCATGATATGACCATCGCGTTGATTTTTAATAGAAAACAAGGAGGACGATATAGATGGTAGCGGTACGAAAGTTAAAAAATTATATTGGTGGAAAATGGGTAGTCAGTCGTACAGAAGAATACGAAACAGTTTTTAATCCAGCTACGAAAGAAGAATTGTGTGAAGTGCCACTTTCTACGAAAGAAGATTTGGAAGAAGCAGTCATAGTTGCTAACGGGGCTTTCGAAACCTGGAAAGAAATGGCTGTTCCGAGACGTGCGAGAATTCTATTCAATTATCAGCAACTCCTAATCAAACATAAAGCAGAATTGGCTCGTTTGATTACATTAGAGAATGGAAAAAATCTAAACGAAGCTTTAGGAGAAGTTCAACGAGGAATTGAAAATGTAGAATTTGCGGCTGGAACGCCAACGTTGATGATGGGGGATTCATTAGCTTCGATTGCAACGGATGTAGAAGTTGCCAACTATCGTTACCCAATTGGAGTTGTTGCGGGAATCTCACCCTTTAACTTTCCGATGATGGTTCCTTGTTGGATGTTTCCAATGGCGATTTCTTGTGGGAACAGTTTTGTTTTGAAACCATCGGAAAGAACGCCTTTATTGACTGAACGGTTGGCTGAATTGTTTACAGAAGCTGGCTTGCCTGCTGGTGTTTTTAATATTGTTTATGGTGCACATGATGTTGTTAATGGGATTTTAGAACATCCAGAAGTGAAAGCGATTTCCTTTGTTGGGTCGAAACCTGTCGGCGAGTATGTGTACACTGAAGGTAGTAAACATTTGAAGCGTGTGCAAGCATTGACAGGTGCGAAAAATCATTCAATTGTTTTAAAAGATGCAGACTTGGATGATGCTGTAACCAATATTGTGTCAGCAGCTTTTGGTTCTGCAGGTGAGCGTTGTATGGCGTGTGCGGTAGTAACTGTTGAAAATGAAATAGCAGATGCATTTATCGATAAATTACAAGAAAAAGCATCTGGTATCAAAGTAGGGAATGGCTTAGACGATGGTGTCTTTTTAGGACCAGTCATTCGAGCAGAAAATCAAAAAAGAACACTCGCTTATATTGAAAAAGGGATCGAAGAAGGAGCACGTTTGATTGCGGATGGTAGGGAAAATAGTCCAGATAATGGTTATTTTGTCGGTCCAACTATTTTTGATGGTGTGACAACAGATATGACGATCTGGCGGGATGAAATTTTTGCCCCAGTATTATCGATCATTAGAGTAGAAAACTTGAAAGAAGCAATTAGGACAGCTAATCAGTCTGAATTTGCAAATGGTGCTTGTCTTTTCACGAATAATGCCTCAGCGATTCGTTACTTTAGAGAACAAATTGATGCAGGCATGCTAGGCATCAATTTGGGTGTACCAGCACCTATGGCATTCTTTCCTTTTTCTGGTTGGAAGTCTTCCTTTTATGGCACACTTCATGCGAATGGCAAAGATAGCGTAGAGTTTTATACGCGTAAAAAAGTAGTGACAGCACGGTATCCTAAAGCGAATATTTAATGTGAAAGAAGGAGTAAGGATGGCTCATTTAAATTATAAACCTGTCACGCAAAAGTTATCTAAAGGCGTTACATTGCTTCAGCATATCAATAAAGAAAATACAGCGCTACAGTACATTGAATTAAAAGTAATCAAAATGACTAGTGGAGCTGTATTTCAAGAAAAATTAGGGAAGCAAGAAGTATGTATCGTTGCCCTGACAGGGAAAATCACTGTAACAGATGGAGAACAAACCTTTGAAAAAATCGGCACACGAGAAAATGTCTTTGAGAAAATCCCGACTGACAGTGTTTATATCTCAATAGAACAGACGTTTGAAATCACAGCGATATCTGAAGCGACGGTAATTCTTTGTTACTCACCCTCTGAAAAGAAAAAAGCAACCGCTCTGATCAAGGCGTCGGACAACACCATTGAACAACGAGGGAAATATCAGAATAAACGGTTAGTTCATAATATTTTACCAGACACTAGTCCAATTGCAGATCTTTTGTTAGTTGTGGAAGTGTTCACTGATGGTGGTAACTGGTCTAGTTACCCACCGCATAAGCACGATCAAGATAACTTACCGTTGGAATCTAAATTAGAAAAAACCTATTATCATGAAATGAATCCAAGGCAAGGTTTTGTGTTTCAGCGAGTGTATACAGATGATCGTTTACTTGATGAAACAATGACTGTGGAAAATGGAGATGTGGTTGTTGTTCCTAAAGGCTATCATCCAGTAGGAGTGCCGGATGGTTATGACTCATACTACTTGAACGTAATGGCTGGCCCAACTAGAAAATGGCAGTTTCACAACGATCCTGACCACGAATGGATTTTAACTAGAGAATAGAAGGAGTGATGAGGATGACGAAAAAATTTGATATGATCGCCCTTGGTCGAGCATGCATTGATTTGAATGCAGTGGAGTATGATCGACCGATGGAAGAGACGATGACCTTTAAAAAATATGTAGGTGGTTCACCAGCAAATATCGCAATTGGCAGTGCAAAGTTAGGTGTAAAAGTTGGTTTTATTGGGAAAATTTCAGATGACCAGCATGGACGTTTCATCAAAGAATACATGAGCAAAGCTGGAATCGATACGAGCCAAATGTTCACTGATCAAAAAGGGCACAAAGCAGGATTAGCTTTTACGGAAATCAAAAGTCCAGAAGAATGTAGTATTTTGATGTATCGAGATCAAGTGGCAGACCTGTACCTAGCACCAGAAGAAATCGATGAAGACTATATCAAACAAACAGATCTTTTGTTAGTATCTGGAACGGCTCTTGCACAAAGTCCTTCTAGAGAGGCGGTACTTAAAGCGATTGCTTATGCTAGAAACAATCAGGTGAAAGTTGCATTTGAACTAGATTATCGTCCTTATACATGGCAATCACCAGAAGATGTTTCCGTTTATTATTCAATTGTTGCCGAAAATGCTGACATTGTAATCGGTACAAGAGATGAATATGATGAAATGGAAGGCGAAAAAGGTGGAACCAATCAAGCTACCATAGACTATCTATTTCAGCATCAACCAGAGCTAATCGTAATTAAGCATGGTGTAAAAGGTTCCTATGCCTATACCAAAAAGGGGGAAACCTATCAAGCAGGTTCTTATAAGACACAGGTGTTGAAAACGTTTGGTGCAGGCGACTCTTATGCAGCAGCCTTTTTATATGCACTGAATACAGGGAAAGACATTGAAACTGCATTAAAATATGGTAGCGCATCGGCAGCTATTGTTGTTAGTAAGCATAGCTCATCAGAAGCGATGCCGACAGCTAAAGAAATCGAGCAATTAATTGCAGAACAATCTTGATAAAAATAAGGTGGGGAAGTAATGGTTAAAAAAATTCGATTAACCACAGCACAAGCACTGATTAAATTTTTGAATCAACAATATATACAAGTGGATGGTGAAGAATTTCCTTATGTTGAAGGGATTTTCAATGTCTTTGGTCACGGCAACGTTTTAGGAATCGGTCAAGCGCTTGAAGAAAATCCAGGCCATTTGAAAGTGATCCAAGGTAAGAATGAACAAGGGATGACGCATACGGCAGTGGCGTATAGTCGGCAGAAACTAAGACAGAAAATTTTTGCTGTTACAGCATCAGCTGGTCCAGGCTCGGCCAATATGGTCACTGCGGCGGCAACAGCGTTTGCCAATAACATTCCAGTACTGATCTTACCAGCAGATACATTTGCTACACGGCAGCCGGATCCAGTTTTACAGCAATTAGAACACGAAACAAGTGCAGCAATCACGACGAATGATGCATTTAAAGCAGTTTCCAGATATTGGGATCGTATTCAACGACCAGAACAGCTGATGAGTAGTCTGTTGAGAGCGTTTGAAGTCATGACCAATCCGGCGACGTGCGGCCCAGCAACGATTTGTATTGCACAAGACACAGAGGCTGAAGCATATGATTACGATGAAGACTTCTTTAAAAAAAGAGTCCATTATATTGATCGGCAAGTTCCGACAGAACGGGAACTAAAGGGGGCAACAAAGAGAATCGCAGCAAGTAAGAAACCAGTGATCATCGTTGGAGGGGGAGCAAAGTATTCCGAAGCGCGTGAAGCTTTGATTCGTTTATCTTTACAATGTGGGATTCCGTTAGTTGAAACACCTGCGGGAAAATCCACTGTAGAAGCAGATTTTAAGAATAACTTAGGTGGTACTGGCGTTCTAGGGACATTAGCAGCCAACAAAGCAATTCGACAAGCTGATTTGATTATTGGGATTGGAACGAGGTATACAGATTTTACAACTTCTTCTAAAACTGCGTTTGATTATGAACAAGCAAAATTTTTGAACATCAATGTCAACCGCATGCAGGCCTATAAGTTTGATGCTTTCCAGCTTGTTGGTGACGCAAGAGAGACGTTAGAGAGACTGATACCAATGTTGGCAGAATATCAGACAGCATTTGGTGGAAGTATTCAACAGCTGAAAGAAGAGTGGCTGGTTGAAAGAAGTCGTCTAGGAGAGATTTCTTTTTCAAGGGAAAACTTTTCACCAGAGATCAAAGAGCAATTCACTCAAGAAATTCTAAATGAGTATGCGGATGTGTTACAGACTGAACTGACCCAAACCAGTGCATTTCTTACAATCAATCATACTGTAGCTAAGGAAAGTATTGTCATTGCATCAGCTGGATCCTTACCTGGCGATATGCAGCGTTTATGGAATCCACTCGTGCCAAATACCTACCATCTGGAATATGGTTATTCTTGTATGGGCTATGAAATCAGTGGTGCTTTAGGGGTGAAGTTGGCCAGTCCAACACAAGAAGTGTACGCCATGGTAGGTGATGGTAGTTTCTTGATGCTTCACTCAGAACTGATTACAGCGCTACAATATGGGGAAAAAATCAATATTCTATTATTTGATAATTCTGGATTTGGCTGCATCAATAATTTACAAATGGGAAATGGTAGCGGTAGCTATAAGTGTGAGTTTAGAGATCAAAATGATCAAATCATGAATATCGATTATGCAAAAGTTGCGGAAGGCTACGGTGCTATAGCTTATCGTGCTAATACGAAAGAAGAGCTTATTGCTGCGCTGGAAGATGCTAAAAAACAAGAAAAATCTACGCTAATCGAAATGAAGGTTTTGCCGAAAACGATGTCAGACGGCTATGATAGCTGGTGGCATGTTGGAGTTGCTGAGATTTCAAAAAGTCCAGCAGTCCAGGCGGCTTATGAGGGAAGCCGAGAAATGCTGAAAAGAGCTAAAGAGTATTAGTGATACAAGCCCGCTTTTTTTATAGAAGCGGGCAAATAGTTGAATGCTTTTGAAAGCGCATACGATTCGGCGGAGTTAGGAGAACTGTCCAGTAGGTTTGTAAAAAAGAAAATGGAGGCAAAATAATGGATTTAAAAGTTGGCGTCATTGGAACAGGTGCAATCGGAATCGAACATATCAAACGAATCAATGAAAAAGTACAAGGAGCTTATGTTACTGCAGTTTCTGATATCAATGTGGAACAAGCAAAAAGTTTAGCGAATCAGATCAGCGCTGTTTTCTTTGAAACAGGAGAAGAACTGATTGCTTCAACCGAGGTGGATATTGTTGTAGTCACGTCTTGGGATCCAACCCATGAAAAATATGTATTAGAAGCAATCAAACATGGAAAATACGTTTTCTGTGAAAAGCCTCTAGCTACAGATAGCGCCGGCTGTAAACGAATCGTTGATGCTGAAATTGAAGCTGGAAAAAAATTAGTTCAAGTTGGTTTTATGAGAAGATACGATCGCGGTTATATCGAGTTGAAAGAAGCGATCGAAACTAAAAAATTTGGTGAACCGTTGATGCTTCATTGTGCCCATAGAAATCCGACTGCGGATGAAAATTACCTAACGCCAATGGCAATCATCAATACAGGAATCCATGAAATTGATGCGCTGCGTTGGTTACTTCAAGAAGATTACGTTTCAGCTCAGATGATTTTGCCTAAACAAACAAGTTTTACACATGAAAAATTACATGATCCGCAAATGCTGATTTTAGAGACCGCATCTGGAATTCATATTGATTTAGAGATTTTCGTTAATTGTCAGTTTGGCTATGATATCAAATGTGATGTTGTCTGTGAAACGGGTGAGGTTGGGCTAGAAGATCCAGCATACACTCATGTGAAGGCGAAAGGTAAAAACTATACTAAAGTCGCGCCGGATTGGCAAACTCGTTTTGTTGAAGCATATGACTATGAGTTTGAGTTGTGGATCCGTTCAATTCAAACTGGCAATCTAACAGGACCGACTGCTTGGGATGGTTATGTTGCAGCGGTTACGATGGATGCCTGTGGTAAAGCTAGAGATACTGGCGAGCGAACATTGATTCAATTACCAGAATGTCCAGCATTATATAAATGAAGCAAGAGGCTGGAACCTAACTCTATGAGTCGTAGCTTAGCTTCAAAGAATCTCACTAAGCGGTGAGGGTAGAAACGCCTATTATTTAGCTGAAAGAGCTAATCTTTCGGGAAAAAGTGAAAAATGAATAGGACAAAACAGTACAGTCGTTTTTTCTTTTTCCTATCAAGCTTGAACGAGCAGTTACGCTGGGGGATCCAGTTGTGTGAGTTCGCTAAACTTTTATACGAGGAGGATATATGGAATGGAAAACATCAAAGTTGGAATTGTCGGTTTAGGTCGCTTAGGGAAAGTTCACGCTAAAAATTTAGCTGAGAATGTTCAGGGATGCCAATTAATTGCTGCTTGCAGCTTTGCTCAAGAGGAATTAGATTATGCTGTTACGGAATTAGGTGTACAAGAAACATACAAAAACTACGAGGAAATGGTAAAAAGTCCAACGATCGATGCAGTTTTTATTGTTTCGCCGTCTGGTTTTCATTGTGAGCAAATTCAATTGGCAATGAAACATGGTAAACATGTCTTCAGTGAAAAACCGATTGGCTTGGATTTAGCTGAAATACAAGAAACTGAGCGAGTGATCCAAAGTCGGCCGGATCAGATATTTATGCTAGGATTTATGCGTCGCTATGATGATTCATATCGCTATGCTAAACGGTTAGTAGATTCAGGTGAATTAGGAGAGCTGACTCTGATACGGTGTTATAGCATTGATCCTAGTTCAGGTATGGAAAGTTTTGTGAAGTTTGCTGGTGCTAGCGATAGTGGCGGGATTTTCATGGATATGTCGATTCATGATATTGATTTAGTCCGCTGGTTTACAAAGAAAGAAGTAAGCAAAGTTTGGGCGATAGGCAAAAATGCGGCTTACCCTGAATTAGATAAAGTAGGGGAATTGGAAACAGGAGCAGCGATGATGCAGTTGGAAAATCAAGCGATGGCGATCTTAGTCGCAGGCCGAAATTGTCATCACGGATATCATGTAGAAACAGAGCTGATTGGAACCAAAGGAATGCTCAGAGTAGCGGCAGCACCAGAGAAAAATTTAGTCACGATAATGGATGAAACAGGCGTTGTACGAGCTTGTTCACAAGACTTTCCAGAAAGATTTCGTGAAGCATTCGTCAATGAAGCGAAAGAGTTTATTGCTTGCATAAAAGAGAAACGTCAGCCACAAGTTTCAGCTTATGATGGATTGCAGTCGACAAAAGTAGCATTAGCATGTAGAAAATCGTTTGAAACAAGTGAATTGATTGAAATTGACAATGGATAAGCAACATTACTTAGAAAGGGGAGAAAAAAATGAATGAGTCAAAAATTCGTTTAGGGATTGCACCGATCGCCTGGACAAATGATGATATGCCGGAGTTAGGTAAAGAAAATACATTTGAGCAGTGCATTAGTGAAATGGCTTTATCAGGATTTGTGGGAACTGAGATTGGGAACAAGTATCCAAAAAATCCAGAGATATTACGGCCTTATCTTGATATTCGAGGGTTGTCGGTAGCAAGCGCCTGGTTTAGTGCCTTTTTAACAACGAAGCCTTATGAGGAGACAGAACAAGCTTTTATTGAACATATGAATTTTCTGAACGCTATGGGGGCTAAAGTAATCGTTGTTTCGGAACAAGGTCATAGTATTCAAGGACAGATGGAGCTGGCTATTTTTAAAGAGAAACCTGTATTTTCAGAATCAGATTGGCAAGCATTGGCAACGGGTTTGGAGCGTTTAGGCGATTTGGCAAATGCTAAGGGGATGGCTATTGTTTATCATCATCATATGGGAACCGGTGTGCAGACGACTGAAGAAATCAATCGTTTGATGGAACTGACTGATCCTAAGAAAGTTTCTTTACTGTTTGATACTGGGCACTTAGTTTTCTCTGGTGAAGATCCAATTGAGATTTATCAAAAATATCAAGACCGTATCAAGCACATCCATTTTAAAGACATTCGAGAGGATGTAGCAAAACAAGTAAGTGCTACGGATCAAAGCTTTTTAAATGCAGTTAAAGCCGGTGTGTTTACTGTTCCAGGAGACGGAATGATCGATTTTGCGCCTATTTGGGAAGCGATCAAGACTAGTGGGTATGAAGGCTGGATCGTGGTTGAAGCAGAACAAGATCCAGCGAAGGCGAATCCTTTTGAATATGCCGTGAAAGCGAGAAATTATATTCGTAAAATCACGAGTATTTAAAATCCAAAAAAGGAGCGGAATTCTATGAATCTATTTTCACTTATTAGTTTTGTTGTAATCGTAGCGTGTGTCTGGATTTTTGCGTACAGTCGTGCTAAAGGTGTGGATACTTCTGGCTCAGAAGGATTCTTTATGGGTGGTAGAAGCCTGACTGCTTTGCCAATCGCAGGTTCCATTATCATGACCAACTTATCGACAGAACAAATCGTTGGTCAAAATGGGCAAAGCTATCATGCGGGTATGGAAGTTATGGCGTGGGAAGTAACAGCTGCGATAGCAATCGTTGCATTGGCTGTTGTCTTTTTGCCAAAATATTTTAAGTATGGCATCAATACCGTCTCAGATTTTATTGAAATTCGCTATGATACAGTGACCAAGCGGATTATTTCGATTTTATTTATTGTAACATACATGATTTCTTTTTTACCTGTTGTTTTATATTCAGGTTCACTTGTTTTTAATAAAATTTTCCATATAGATGAACTGCTAGGTGTTCGGCCGATTGTCGCAATTATTTTGGTTGCGTTGATCATCGGTGTGATCGGTATTCTCTATTTATTGATCGGCGGCTTATCATTGAGCGCCAATAGTGATACAGTTTATGGCGTTGGGTTGCTGATTTGCGGTCTGTTGATTCCGATTCTAGGTGTGATGAAATTGGGCGAGGGCAACTTTATTGGTGGAATCGATTATATTGTGGACCATACACCATGGCTTTTGAATTCTGTTGGTGCAATCGATTCAGCGATTGTGCCGTGGCCAACGTTGATCACAGGGATGTTGTTTAACAATTTGTATTTTTGGTGTACTAATCAAATGATCGTACAAAAAGCGTTGTCAGGGAGAAATTTAGCAGAAGCGCAAAAAGGGACATTTATCGTAGGTCTTTTCAAAGTGTTTGGGGCATTGTTCTTAGTCTTTCCAGGAATCGTTGCACGCAATATCTTTGGAGATGCATTGATGAATAATCCTGATAATGCCTATCCATATCTTGTGACGGAAGTGTTGCCGCAAGCTTTGTTTGGTGTATTTGCCGCTGTGATTTTTGGGGCGATCTTGTCATCCTTTGCCGGAGCCCTAAATGCGACAGCAACTCTGTTTTCGCTAGATTTCTACAAACCTGTACTTAATAAGCAAGCAGATGATAAGCAAATAGCTCGAGCTGGGAAAATTGTTACTATAGTAGTAGGGGTGATCTCTGTGATTGTGGCACCATTCATTTCCTTCGCTCCAGCGGGATTATATCAATTTGTGCAAGAATTCAATGGATTATATAATATGCCGTTGCTAGTGATTATATTGTTTGCCTTTTATTCTAAAAAAGCTACCGCTATTGCAGCGAAATCGACAATTGCTATCCATATTGTTTTGTATGCATTATCAAAAGTCTTTTTGAAAGACATTCATTTCTTGTATGTGCTAAGTCTGCTATTTTTCTTAGACGTTTTAATCATGCTGCTTATTTCTAAGTGGAAGCCAGATGGAAATTTTGTGTTGGAGTCATTTGACACGAAAGTAGATATTAAACCTTGGCGTTACACAAAAGTTGTTTCTGTTGTGTTAGTTGTCATCGTCATTTTGACGTATGTTGCATTTTCTCCGATAGGTTTAGCAAGCTTGCAATAAGGTGAAAATAAGATGTTCAGGAAAAGTATGTATCGATTAACAGGAGGTCTAATATGGAAAAAAACATTTTGATTATTTGTGAGGCTGGAATCAGCGCCTCATTATTGGTTTCAAAAATTCTTGAATCACTTAGAGAAAAAGAGTTAGAATACGCAATCGATTATGCACCTGTCAGTCGTGTTCAGGAGAAACTAGCATTTAAAAATTACGATGTATTGCTTTTAACCCCTCAAGTTGCACGGTATGAGGATAAAATACAAACAATCGTTGATCAGGAAAAATGTACATCTAAAATCATCTTTATAAAACCGGAAGATTTTCAGTATATGAATGTGGAGCGAATGATTAGTCAACTGTAAATATAAAGGGATAGGACGAAACGAAACATGTTTTGTCTTATTTTTTTCTCGTGAAATATAGCATATTTGTTAGAGGTACGTTAGCATATAATTCATTTTTTCTTCTATTATAAAGTTTTTAAATTGTTCATTGGATTCATTGTGAATAAAGAAATAAAAATTCAAGAAAATGCTTGCAGCAAAAAAAAATCTTTTTTCTGAAAAAAACCTTGCTATTACTATGTTTCTGTAATATAATTACAAAGGTGCTGTTTACAGAAGTGTAATAAGCATTGGTAAATCAAGCTTTTGATCTACCGGCTAAGAAACGAGAGGTTGCGACACGCCCGGACGCTTTGCCACGAACGAGCGTGACGGAAAAATTTTCGTGGAGCTATGTCTACTTTCAAAATAGGCGAAGGAGGGAACAAGATGGCAAAACAAAAAATTCGTATCCGTTTAAAAGCGTATGAACACCGTATTTTAGATCAATCAGCGGATAAAATTGTGGAAACAGCAAAAAGAACTGGAGCTGACGTGTCAGGACCAATTCCATTACCAACAGAACGCTCGCTTTACACAGTTATTCGTGCGACTCATAAATACAAAGATTCACGCGAACAATTCGAAATGCGTACGCACAAACGTCTAATCGACATTGTGAACCCAACACCAAAAACAGTTGATGCTTTAATGAAGCTTGACTTACCATCTGGTGTGAATATTGAAATCAAACTATAAAATCAAGATGATGGAGGTGTACTCATGACCAAAGGAATCTTAGGAAAAAAAGTGGGAATGACACAAATCTTTACTGAGTCTGGTGAATTAATTCCAGTAACAGTAGTTGAAGCTACGCCAAACGTAGTTTTACAAGTAAAAACTGTTGAGACTGACGGATACGAAGCTATCCAAATCGGTTACCAAGACAAACGTGAAGTATTAGCGAACAAACCTGCGAAAGGTCATGTTGCAAAAGCAAACACGGCTCCTAAGCGCTTCATTAAGGAATTCAAAAATGTTGAGCTAGGAGAATATGAAGTAGGTAAAGAAATTAAGGTAGATGTTTTCCAAGCAGGAGACATTATTGATGTTACAGGAACTTCGAAAGGTAAAGGATTCCAAGGCGTTATCAAACGTCACGGACAAAGCCGCGGACCAATGAGTCACGGATCTCGTTACCACCGTCGTCCTGGGTCAATGGGTCCAGTTGCACCTAACCGTGTATTTAAAAATAAAAAACTTGCCGGCCGTATGGGTGGTAACCGCGTAACAATTCAAAACCTTGAAATTGTTAAAGTGGACGCTGAAAGAAATGTAATCATGATCAAAGGTAACATTCCTGGAGCGAAAAAATCATTAATCACAATCAAATCAGCTGTGAAAGCTAAATAAGCGTAGGGAAAGGAGGAACTAAGGAATGCCGAATGTAGCATTATTTAAACAAGATGGAACTCAAAATGGTGAAATCACTTTAAACGAAGAGATTTTCGGAATCGAACCAAATGAAACTGTTGTCTACGATGCAATCATCATGCAACGTGCTTCATTAAGACAAGGTACACACTCAGTAAAACACCGCGGAGAAGTTCGTGGCGGCGGCCGTAAACCATGGCGTCAAAAAGGAACTGGTCGTGCTCGTCAAGGTTCAATTCGTTCACCACAATGGCGTGGAGGTGGCGTAGTCTTCGGACCAACACCGCGTTCTTACAGCTACAAACTTCCTAAAAAAGTTCGTCGTTTAGCAATGAAATCTGTATTGTCAGATAAAGTTGCTGAAAACAACTTGGTAGCAGTTGAAGCGTTAGGCTTTGATGCACCAAAAACAAAAGAATTCAAACAAGTTTTAACTAACTTATCTATTGATGCGAAAGTATTAGTTGTTTTAGAAACAGGAAATGATTTTGCAGCATTGTCTGCACGTAATCTACCAAACGTTTCTGTAGTAACTTCTGATAACGTAAGTGTTTTAGATATCGTTTCTAATACTAAAGTATTGGCAACACAAACTGCTCTTACTCAAATTGAGGAGGTGCTTGCATAATGAACTTACTAGACGTAATCAAACGCCCAGTGATCACTGAAAAATCCATGCTTGCTATGGACGAAAAGAAATACACTTTCGAAGTGGACACTCGCGCAAACAAAACTTTAGTAAAACAAGCTGTTGTAGCAGCATTTGATGTTAAAGTTAAAAACGTAAACATCATTAACGTGCGCCCTAAATTTAAACGTATGGGTAAACATGCTGGTTACACAAAAAAACGTCGCAAAGCTGTTGTGACATTAACAGATGATTCAAAAGAAATTCAAATTTTCGATGCTGCTGAATAAGCAGTCCATGTTAACTATTAAATGGGAGGGAAAAAGACGTGGCGATTAAAAAGTATAAACCTACCACAAATGGCCGTCGTAATATGACAGCATCTGATTTTGCTGAAATCACGACATCAACACCTGAAAAATCGTTGTTGGCGCCATTAAAAAACCATGCCGGTCGTAACAACAACGGTCGTATTACAGTTCGTCATCAAGGTGGCGGTCACAAACGTCAATACCGTATGATCGACTTCAAACGTAATAAAGATAACGTTGTAGCGGTTGTCAAAACTATCGAGTATGATCCAAACCGTTCTGCTAACATCGCGTTAGTACATTACGAAGATGGAATCAAAGCATACATTCTAGCACCAAAAGGATTGGAAGTAGGCATGCGCCTTGTTTCCGGTACTGAAGCAGATATTAAAGTAGGGAACGCATTACCATTGGAAAATATTCCAGTAGGTACTGTTGTCCACAACATTGAAATGAAACCTGGTAAAGGCGGTCAATTGATCCGTTCTGCTGGAACAAGTGCTCAAGTACTTGGTAAAGAAGGCAAATACGTATTAATCCGTTTGAACTCTGGTGAAGTTCGTATGATCTTAGCAACTTGCCGTGCAACTATCGGTTCTGTTGGTAACGAACAACACGAATTAATCAACATTGGTAAAGCAGGCCGCTCTCGTTGGATGCGTAAACGCCCGACAGTTCGTGGTAGCGTAATGAACCCGAACGATCACCCACACGGTGGTGGTGAAGGTAAACAACCGATCGGACGTAAAGCTCCAGTATCACCTTGGGGTCAACCAGCTATCGGCTTGAAAACTCGTAATAAAAAAGCTAAATCAGACAAACTTATCGTTCGTCGTCGTACTAAATAATTTTTTTGACCATGTGTCGTACATTTTGAGAGGAGGTTCACCATGGGTCGTAGTTTGAAAAAAGGACCTTTCGCTGATGAGCATTTAATGAAAAAAGTAGAAGCTCAACAAGGTGCCGAAAAGAAGAAAGTAATTAAAACTTGGTCTCGCCGTTCTACAATTTTTCCAACATTCGTTGGATTTACAATTGCCGTATATGATGGACGTAAACACGTTCCTGTATACATCCAAGAAGACATGGTAGGACATAAATTAGGTGAATTTGCACCAACTAGAACTTATCGTGGCCACGGAGCCGACGATAAGAAAACTAGACGTTAATTTTGAGGGGAGGAAATGCAAATGTCAGAACAAATTACATCAGCTAAGGCAACTGCTAAAACAGTTCGCACTTCACCTCGTAAAGCCCGTTTAGTAATCGATCTTATCAGAGGTAAAAGCGTTGCGGATGCAATTTCTATCTTGAAATTCATGCCAAACAAATCTGCTGGAATCATTGAAAAAGTTTTAATGTCAGCAGTTGCTAACGCAGAAAATAACTTTGACTTAGACGTTGAAAACTTAGTAGTATCTGAAGCATTTGTCAACGAAGGACCAACAATGAAACGCTTCCGTCCTCGTGCAAAAGGTTCAGCATCACCAATCAATAAACGTACAAGTCATCTTACAGTAGTCGTATCAGAAAAATAATCTGTTTTTAAACAGACGTCACTTAATAAGAGGAGGAGCCTAGTACAAAGGTTATTAAGGGAACAACGTTCCTTTCAGTCACCTTGTACTGTGCCACATCAGTTCTGCGAAGCAGTCACTGTGTGTTACAGCAATGGCTACCGGACCTCATGATGAAACCTATTTATTTTAATGAATAGGTGTCAAAAGATAAGAGGAGGGACAATCAGTGGGTCAAAAAGTACATCCAATTGGAATGCGTGTAGGCATCATCCGCGACTGGGATGCAAAATGGTATGCTGAAAAAGAGTATGCTGAGTTCTTACACGAAGATTTAAGAATCCGTAAATTTATCGCGACAAAACTTGCTGATGCCGCTGTGTCTACAATTGAGATCGAGCGCGCTGCAAATCGTGTAAACATTTCAATCCACACAGCTAAACCAGGTATGGTTATCGGTAAAGGCGGATCTGAAGTCGAAAACCTAAGAAAATCATTAAATTCATTAACTGGTAAAAGAGTTCATATCAACATCATTGAAATCAAAAAACCAGATTTAGATGCAAAATTAGTAGGCGAAGGAATTGCACGTCAATTAGAAAACCGTGTTGCTTTCCGTCGTGCTCAAAAACAAGCGATCCAACGCACTATGCGTTCAGGCGCTAAAGGTATCAAAACACAAGTATCAGGTCGTTTAAACGGTGCTGATATCGCTCGTTCAGAAGGTTACTCTGAAGGTACAGTTCCACTTCACACTTTGCGTGCTGATATTGATTACGCATGGGAAGAAGCAGACACAACTTACGGAAAATTAGGAGTTAAAGTGTGGATTTACCGTGGAGAAATTCTTCCAACGAAAAAAAACACTGAGAAAGGAGGGAAATAATCATGTTAGTACCTAAACGTGTAAAACACCGTCGTGAATTTAGAGGTAAAATGCGTGGTGAAGCCAAAGGCGGAAAAGAAGTAGCATTTGGTGAATGGGGTTTACAAGCAACTGAATCTCACTGGATTACTAACCGTCAAATCGAAGCTGCCCGTATTGCTATGACTCGTTATATGAAACGTGGCGGGAAAGTATGGATTAAAATTTTCCCTCACAAATCATATACAAGTAAAGCAATTGGTGTTCGTATGGGTAAAGGTAAAGGGGCTCCTGAAGGCTGGGTTTCACCAGTTAAACGTGGCAAGATCATGTTTGAAATCGCAGGCGTACCTGAAGAAGTAGCTCGTGAAGCACTTCGCCTTGCATCCCACAAATTACCGGTGAAAACCAAAATTGTAAAACGTGAGGAAATGGGTGGTGAATCGAATGAAGGTTAAAGAAATCAGAGAATTAACCACTGCCGAAATGCTTGAAAAAGAAAAGCAATTCAAAGAAGAATTATTTAATCTTAGATTCCAACTAGCAACAGGTCAATTAGAAAACACTGCACGTATTAAAGAAGTACGTCAATCGATTGCACGCATCAAAACAGTATTGCGTGAACAAGCTAACTAATAGTGGAAGGAGGCCAAACGCGTATGACTGAAGAAAGAAATCAACGCAAAGTTTACCAAGGTCGTGTTGTTTCAGACAAGATGGATAAAACTATCACTGTTGTCGTAGAAACAAAGAAAAACCATCCTATTTATGGTAAACGTATGAAATATTCTAAGAAATACAAAGCTCATGATGAAAACAACACTGCAAAAGTTGGAGACATCGTAAGAATCATGGAAACTCGTCCATTATCAGCTACAAAACGTTTCCGTTTACTAGAGGTAGTCGAAGAAGCAGTTGTCATCTAATAAAAACGAGATTTTCCTATATAGATTGAAACATAAAATCTGAAAGGGGGATACACATCGTGATCCAACAAGAAAGCCGATTAAAAGTCGCAGATAACTCAGGTGCTCGTGAAATCTTAACGATTAAAGTACTAGGTGGTTCTGGACGTAAAACTGCTAATATTGGTGACGTGATTGTTGCTACGGTTAAACAAGCAACGCCAGGTGGGGTTGTCAAAAAAGGTGAAGTCGTAAAAGCCGTTATCGTTCGTACTAAATCAGGAGCTCGTCGTACAGACGGTTCATACATTAAATTTGATGAAAATGCTGCTGTAATTATTCGTGATGATAAGAGCCCGCGTGGAACTCGTATCTTCGGTCCTGTTGCACGTGAATTACGTGAAAACAACTTCATGAAGATCGTTTCTCTAGCACCAGAAGTATTATAATCAGGACACGTATCAAAGGAGGTGCGAAACAGTAATGTTTGTTAAAAAAGGCGATAAAGTGAAAATTATCACTGGTAAAGACAAAAATAAAGAAGGCGTTGTATTAGCAGCGTTTCCTAAAAAAGACAAAGTCATCGTTGAAGGTGTTAACATCATGAAAAAACACCAAAAACCAAATCAAGCAGCGCCGCAAGGCGGAATCCTAGAAGTCGAAGCGCCGATTCATGTTTCTAATGTAATGGTGATTGACGGAACAGGTGTAGCTGGTCGTGTAGGTTACAAAGAAGTCGATGGAAAAAAAGTCCGTGTTTCTAAAAAAACCGGTGAAGTCTTAGATAAATAGATTAAAAGGAAGGAGGGGCTTACTAAATGAACCGCCTGAAAGAAAAATATATTAAAGAAATTACTCCATCATTAGTGGAAAAATTTAATTATAGTTCAGTTATGCAAACACCAAAAGTTGATAAGATCGTTATTAACATGGGTGTGGGTGACGCTGTTTCAAACGCAAAAAATTTAGATAAAGCAGTTGAAGAATTAGCATTGATCACAGGTCAAAAACCATTGATCACAAAAGCTAAAAAATCAATCGCTGGTTTCCGTTTACGTGAAGGTATGCCAATCGGTGCGAAAGTTACTTTACGCGGAGAAAGAATGTACGAATTTTTAGATAAATTAGTATCTGTTTCTTTACCTCGTGTACGTGACTTCCACGGAGTAAGCAAAAAAGCTTTTGACGGACGTGGTAACTATACTTTAGGTGTTAAAGAACAATTAATCTTCCCAGAAGTTGATTATGATTTAGTAGATAAAGTACGCGGTATGGACATCGTTATTGTAACAACAGCAAACACAGATGAAGAATCTCGTGAATTGTTGACACAATTAGGTATGCCATTCCAAAAATAATAAAAGGAGGCGAACTACGTGGCTAAAAAATCAATGATTGCTAAAAACAAACGCCCTGCAAAACATTCAACACAAGCGTATACTCGTTGTGAACGTTGCGGACGTCCACATTCAGTTTATCGTAAATTTCATCTTTGCCGTATTTGCTTCCGCGAACTTGCCTATAAAGGTCAAATTCCCGGCGTGAAGAAAGCTAGCTGGTAAACAAGTAAACTCGCATAAAGGAGGTAAATAGTTCAATGGTCATGACAGATCCAATTGCAGATTTTCTAACGCGCATTCGTAATGCAAACATGGTTAAACATGAAAGCTTAGAAGTGCCTGCGTCAAAAATCAAACGTGATATCGCTGAAATCTTGAAACGTGAAGGTTTTGTACGCGATGTAGAATATATCGAAGATGACAAACAAGGCGTGATTCGTGTTTTCCTTAAATACGGTAAAAACGAAGAACGTGTTATCACAAACTTAAAACGTATTTCTAAACCAGGTTTACGTGCTTATGTCAAATCTGACGAAGTACCTAAAGTATTGAATGGTCTAGGAATCGCGATTATCTCTACTTCTGAAGGTGTTGTAACTGATAAAGAAGCAAGAGCTAAAAACATCGGCGGCGAAGTAATCGCCTACGTATGGTAATTTAAAAAAACACACAAGGAGGTGTCTCTAAGTGAGCCGTATTGGTAATAAAATCGTTGTACTTCCTGCTGGCGTTGAAGTCAAACAAGAAGGAAACAACATTACTGTAAAAGGACCTAAAGGTGAATTAACACGTGAATTTTCTGCTGATATCACAATGAATATCGAAGGAAACGAAGTAACTTTCACTCGTCCAAATGATAGCAAAGACATGAAAACAATTCACGGAACAACTCGTGCGAACTTCAACAACATGGTTGTTGGTGTAAGTACAGGCTTTGAAAAAGCTCTTGAACTTATCGGGGTTGGGTACCGTGCCCAAATGCAAGGGACTACATTAGTTCTTAACGTTGGGTATTCTCATCCAGTAGAAATTACACCACCAGCTGGTGTAACTGTAGAAGTACCTTCGAATACACAAGTAGTTGTAAAAGGCGCTAACAAAGAACACGTTGGTGAATTAGCAGCGAATATTCGTGGTACTCGTCCTCCAGAACCTTATAAAGGCAAAGGAATCCGTTATGTTGGCGAATTCGTACGTCGTAAAGAAGGTAAAACTGGTAAATAATAGCAGCTTGAGAGTTATTTTTCAATTCAGTTTGAAAAATAACGATCCGTTGTCTATCGCAGCTTAATAGCTAGCAAATATAAAGAGGTGACAATTGTGATTACAAAACCAGATAAAAACAAAACACGCCAAAAGAGACATCGTCGTGTACGTAACAAAATCTCTGGTACTGCTGAGTGCCCACGCTTGAACGTATTCCGTTCTAACAAAAACATCTACGCGCAAATTATTGATGACGTAGCGGGTGTAACGCTAGCAAGTGCCTCTGCCTTAGATAAAGAAATTTCAGGTGGAAACAAAACAGAAACAGCCGCAGCTGTTGGTAAATTAATCGCTGAACGTGCCGCTGAAAAAGGCGTTAAAGTAGTAGTCTTTGACCGTGGTGGATACCTTTACCATGGCCGCGTGCAAGCTTTAGCTGAAGCAGCGCGTGAAAATGGACTAGAATTTTAGGAGAAGGAGGAACACCATTCATGGTTTATATTGATCCAAAACACTTGGAATTAGAAGACCGCGTGGTTTCTATCAACCGTGTAACGAAAGTTGTTAAAGGTGGACGTCGTCTACGCTTTGCAGCATTAGTTGTTGTGGGAGATAAAAACGGTCACGTTGGCTTTGGGACTGGTAAAGCACAAGAAGTGCCAGAAGCAATCCGTAAAGCAATCGAAGACGCGAAGAAAAACTTAGTGGAAGTACCTATGGTTGGTTCTAGTATCCCTCACGAAGTGATTGGGGTATTCGGTGGTGGCCGTATCCTTATGAAACCTGCAGTAGAAGGTTCTGGGGTAGCCGCTGGTGGACCAGTTCGTGCCGTATTGGAATTAGCTGGTGTAGCAGATATTACATCAAAATCATTAGGTTCAAACACTCCAATCAACGTTGTTCGCGCAACAGTTGAAGGGTTAAAACAATTAAAACGTGCCGAAGAAGTGGCAGCACTTCGTGGTAAATCTGTAGAAGAAATTTTAGGATAAGGAGGACATAAGAATGGCTGAATTAAAAGTTACATTAAAACGCAGCATCATCGGACGTCCTCAAAACCAAAAAGATACAGTTAAAGCATTAGGTTTAGGAAAAGTAAACAGCTCTGTTGTCAAACCTGATAATGTTGCCATTAAAGGTATGATCAACACTGTGTCTCATTTAGTGGACGTTGAAGAAGTTTAATTTACAATAGTACATTGTTAAGGAGGTGCCAAACCAATGAAACTTCATGAATTGAAACCTGCTGAAGGTTCACGCCAAGTACGTAACCGTGTTGGACGTGGTACTTCATCTGGTAATGGTAAAACATCTGGCCGTGGACAAAAAGGGCAAAAAGCTCGTTCAGGCGGTGGTGTAAGACTAGGATTTGAAGGGGGTCAAACTCCATTATTCCGTCGTTTACCAAAACGTGGCTTCACGAACATCAACCGTAAAGATTATGCAGTCATCAACTTAGATGTCTTAAATCGTTTCGAAGATGGAACTGAAGTAACACCTGTAGGATTGATCGAAGCTGGAATCGTTAAAAACGAAAAAGCTGGAATCAAAGTTCTTGCTAACGGTGAATTAACAACTAAAAAATTAACTGTGAAAGCAGCTAAATTCTCTAAAGCAGCAGAAGAAGCAATTGTTGCAGCTGGTGGATCAATCGAGGTGATCTAATGTTTAAACTATTAAAAGACGCTTTTAAAGTCAAAGACATTAGATCAAAAATTTTGTTTACTGTATTCATTCTTTTTGTATTTCGTTTAGGTGCGCATATAACTGTACCTGGCGTAAATGCAAAAGGTTTGCAAGACTTGAGCAATTTACCATTTTTAAATATGTTGAATATGGTCAGCGGTAGTGCAATGCAAAATTTCTCCATCTTCTCGATGGGGGTTTCGCCTTACATTACAGCATCGATCATTATCCAACTGTTACAAATGGATATCATTCCCAAGTTCGTAGAATGGTCGAAGCAAGGTGAAGTTGGACGTAAGAAATTGAATCAAGCAACAAGATATCTAACGATTGTCTTGGGTATTGCTCAGTCAATGGGGATTACTGCTGGATTTCAAAGTTTAAGTCAAACAGGGATCGTAAAAAATCCTAATATCAACACTTTTGTGATGATTGCTGTGATTTTAACAGGTGGAACAATGTTTGTTACATGGTTAGGAGAGCAAATTACTGAAAAGGGAATCGGAAATGGTGTGTCAATGATCATCTTCGCCGGGATTATTTCCCGCGTACCAGAAGGGATCAAAGAAATCATTGATGATTACTTTATCAATATTGAATCTTCTAGAATTTGGCAATCTGTTATCTTTATCGTGATATTGATTATTGCAATATTGGCTGTTGTTACATTAGTAACCTTTTTCCAGCAGGCAGAACGAAAAATTCCAATCCAATATACAAAACGCGTTTCTGGTGCACCAACAAGTAGTTATTTACCGTTAAAAGTAAATGCTGCGGGTGTTATCCCAGTTATCTTTGCAAGTTCGTTGATTGCTACGCCGAACGCTGTTTTACAAGCCTTCTCTAAGAATTATTCTGGTGAAGGTTGGTATGATATAATGACACAAATTTTTAGTTACAATACCGTTCCAGGTGCTATTATATACACTGTGCTGATCGTTGCTTTTACATTCTTCTATGCATTTGTTCAAGTTAACCCTGAGAAATTAGCGGAAAACTTACAAAAACAAGGAAGTTATATTCCAAGTGTACGACCAGGTAAAGGGACAGAAGAATATATTTCTGGAATGTTAATGAGACTAAGTGTTGTCGGTTCTATTTTCCTAGGTTTAGTTGCATTACTACCAATTATTGCACAAATGATTTGGAAGTTACCGCAATCTATCGGTTTAGGAGGAACAAGCTTACTGATTGTAATAGGTGTTGCTTTAGAAACAGCGAAACAGTTAGAAGGTTTAATGTTGAAACGTCAATATGTTGGCTTTATCAATAAGTAAGAGTCGTGTGTTGAGGATCATCCTCAGCACATATACGGCGGGACAGAAGCAAGCTCCTTCGGAAATAATCTGAAGTTCACTAAAATTTTTAATTTTTGTGAATTCCCTCTTATTTCTCGGAGCTAGACACTTCCGTCGCGACCTTAACTCTCGCTAGGCTAGCTTCAAAAGCCAGCCTTTAAAATTAGGAGGAAATGAAATGAACCTCATTTTAATGGGATTGCCTGGAGCAGGCAAAGGAACTCAAGCAGAACAGATTGTGGATACTTATGGTATTCCTCATATTTCTACAGGAGATATGTTCCGTGCTGCAATGAAAAACGAAACTGCTCTTGGCTTAGAAGCGAAATCTTATATCGATAAAGGTGCTTTGGTTCCAGATGATGTAACAAATGGAATTGTCAAAGAACGTTTGGCAGAACCTGATACTGATAAAGGATTTTTATTAGATGGTTTTCCACGTACTTTGGATCAAGCAGAAGCATTAGATAAAATGTTAACAGAGTTAAACAAAAAAATTGATGCTGTCATCGACATCCATGTTGAAGAAGAAATTTTGGTTGAACGTTTAGCTGGTCGGTTTATCTGCCGATCATGTGGAGCAACCTACCATAAGATCTTCAATCCTCCTACTGTAGAAGGCACATGTGATCGTTGCGGCGGACATGAATTTTATCAAAGAGAAGATGATAAGCCCGAAACGGTCAAAAACCGTCTGGCTGTCAACATCAAAAGCAGTGCACCAATTTTAGACTTTTATAAGGCTAAAAATGTATTGCACACAATAGATGGGAATCGCGAAATCGATACTGTTTTTTCTGAAGTGAAAGAAATCATTGAAAAAAAATAGCTATCTGATTAGCCGCAAGCTTACCATTTGTGTTTGATTCAGATTCTCTTGCCAAATAGAATAGTTTATGATAGAATATATCAGTCCGACTTCTACCTTTTTGTGGAAGCTTAATTGAAAATTCTAGGTGGGAGCTGAAGTTTCCGCCATTTTATCGTGTGAAAATGCGAAACAAGTACAAGGAGGTACTGTGCGTGGCTAAAGAAGATATGATTGAAGTCGAAGGTACAGTCGTCGAAACTTTGCCGAATGCAATGTTTAAAGTTGAACTAGAAAATGGACACCAAGTTCTTGCTACTGTTTCCGGTAAGATCCGTATGCATTATATTCGAATTTTACCTGGGGATAAAGTGACTGTAGAGTTATCTCCATATGATTTAACTCGTGGTCGAATCACTTATCGCTTTAAATAATTGTACTCCGTAAAATTCAGGGAGGTATTATCATGAAAGTAAGACCATCAGTAAAACCAATGTGTGAACATTGTAAAGTAATTCGCCGTAAAGGACGTGTTATGGTCATTTGCCCAGCAAATCCAAAACATAAACAACGTCAAGGATAATAGGAGGTGTAACGTAGAATGGCTCGTATTGCAGGAGTAGACATCCCTCGTGATAAACGTGTAGTAATTTCCCTTACTTATATTTTTGGTATTGGTAACACTACTGCTAAGAAAGTTTTAGCAAACGTTGGCGTATCTGAAGATATTCGCGTTCGTGACTTAACAAACGAACAAACAGATGCTATCCGTGCGGAAATTGATAAGTTAAAAATTGAAGGTGATCTTCGTCGTGAAGTGAACTTGAACATCAAACGCTTGATGGAAATCGGTTCATACCGTGGAATCCGTCACCGTCGTGGATTACCAACTCGTGGACAAAACACGAAAAACAATGCACGTACTCGTAAAGGCCCAGCTCGTACTGTAGCAGGCAAGAAAAAATAATTCCTAAGTGAAGGAGGTTAGATCCTCATGGCAGCAAAAAAAGTTAGTCGTAAACGCCGTGTGAAAAAGAATATAGAAACTGGGATTGCACATATCCATTCTACATTCAATAATACAATTGTAATGATCACTGACAGTCATGGTAATGCATTAGCATGGTCATCTGCAGGTTCATTAGGTTTTAAAGGAAGCAAAAAATCAACACCGTTTGCAGCTCAAATGGCCGCAGAAGCTGCAACTAAAGCAGCACAAGAACACGGACTTAAAACTGTTGATGTAACAGTTAAAGGACCTGGTTCTGGACGTGAAGCAGCGATTCGTTCATTGCAAGCAACAGGTTTAGAAGTGACTGCAATTCGTGACGTGACTCCAGTTCCTCATAATGGATGCCGCCCTCCAAAACGCCGTCGTGTTTAATGAGTGCCACTCATTCTGAGTTTGAATTAAGAACGTCATTGAACAAGACACTTTTCGTTTTGAAAGGGGTATAGATAAGAATGATTGAATTTGAAAAACCAAGAATCGAAAAAATTGATGAAAATAGAGATTATGGCAAGTTCGTCGTTGAACCACTGGAAAGAGGTTACGGGACTACTTTAGGCAATTCTCTACGTCGTATTTTATTGTCTTCTTTACCGGGAGCGGCTATTACCAATATTCAAATCGATGGTGTGTTACATGAATTTTCTACAATTAAAGGTGTACGAGAAGACGTAACTCAAATTATTTTGAATATTAAAGGTTTAGCATTAAAGCTTTATGCAGAAGAAGAAAAAACCCTTGAGATCGATATTACAGGACCTGCTACAGTAACTGCTGGCGATATTATCGTCGACAGCGATGTTGAGATCTTGAATAAAGATTTAATTATCTGTAGTGTCTCTGAAGGAGCTACTTTCCATGCTCGCTTAACAGTGAAACCTGGTCGTGGCTATGTTCAAGCAGACGAAAACAAAAAGGAAGATATGCCGATTGGTGTTCTCCCTGTTGACTCCATCTATACACCAGTTCGTCGTGTCAACTACCAAGTAGAAAACACTCGTGTTGGTCGTCGTGATGATTTCGACAAATTAACAATGGAAATATGGACTGATGGTTCAATCATTCCTCAAGAAGCCCTTAGCTTAGCTGCTAAGATTATGACGGAGCATTTAGACATCTTTGTTAACCTTACTGATGAAGCGAAAAACGCTGAAATCATGGTTGAAAAAGAAGAAACACAAAAAGAAAAAATGCTAGAAATGACCATCGAAGAACTAGACTTGTCTGTTCGTTCATACAACTGTTTAAAACGTGCAGGTATTAACACTGTACAAGAACTTACAAATAAATCTGAACCAGAAATGATCAAAGTACGTAATTTAGGTCGTAAATCTCTTGAAGAGGTTAAACTAAAACTACATGATTTAGGTTTAGGCTTACGTAAAGACGATTAATACTTTTTACGAAGGAGGAAAACCAACGTGGGTTATCGTAAATTAGGACGCACATCAAGCCAACGTAAGGCAATGTTGCGTGACTTAACTACTGATTTAATTATCAATGAACGTATCGTTACGACTGAAGCTCGTGCGAAAGAAATTCGTTCGACTACAGAAAAAATGATTACTTTAGGCAAACGTGGAGATCTTCATGCACGTCGTCAAGCAGCTACTTATGTACGTAATGAAGTTGCTAGTGTTCGTGAAGAAAACGAAGCAGTTGTTGTTGAATCAGCTTTACAAAAACTATTCAACGATCTTGCACCTCGTTACGCTGAACGCCAAGGTGGTTACACTCGTATCTTGAAGACAGAACCAAGACGCGGAGATGCAGCACCAATGGTAATTATCGAATTTGTTAAATAATCAAACTATACCGTCACTTTATAGATGATTCTTTTAGAGTGTTATGATGTTGGAGGCGACTCCTAGTCTAGCTCAACGCTTTCCCTGTCAGACTTGGTTTGGCAGGGAAGCACTCATCATAGTATAAGGTGTATTTTTTTGTCCTAAGAATATTTTCTTAGGACTTTTTGTGTTGGAAAAGAATAGTTCTTAATTTTTGTTATGTTATTGATTCTGAGTGTAATTTTTAGTATACTTTTATTAGTCGGAATTTTCTGACAAAAAAAGGAGTTTTAAGGGGGAGTTATTGTGGCACAAATGACAGCTTTCACATTACTGATGGCGATTCTGTCCATTGGAGATATTGTATCAAATAAAACAAAAGCTTGGATTTCTTCTGTTTTCGTTTGTGCAGTACTCTTTGTTATAGGGTATTGGACATTTTTTCCAGAAAATATTGTTGAGATTGCGGGAATTCCACCAGTTGTTGCGACGTTGCTAATGTACCTTTTGATTACTAATATGGGGACGTTATTGTCAATCAAAGAATTAGCTAATCAATGGAAAACGATTGTAATCACACTTTCGGGTATTATAGGTATTGTTGTATTATTATTGACGGTGGGGTCGATCGTTTTTGATTTAAAGACGGTTCTCGTTGCAGTTCCACCACTGGTTGGCGGTGTTGTCTCATCGTTGATTATGTCTGAAGCAGCTCAAACAGCTGGGCTGACATCTTTATCTGTATTAGCAATTTTGATTTATGTGATGCAGGGATTTGCTGGGTATCCTTTAACATCTATCATGTTGAAAAAAGAAGGTAAACGTATGCTGGAAAAATACCGTAGTGGAGAATGGACACCAGTTCATGAGCAAGAAACCCAAACTACTACGACGGACAATGACGTTCCTAGATTATTTAAAAAGATCCCTAAAAAGTACCATACGGATTTTTCACGAATATTTCGTTTAGCGATTGTAGCTTTGATTGCGTATTATGTTTCAGTTTGGTGCGCACCGGTTGTATCGATCAGTCCCTTTGTATTATGTTTATTTTTTGGAGTGCTAGCTTCTTCGATTGGATTTTTAGAAAAGCAACCATTGAAGAAAGCAAACAGTTTTGGTTTTGCTATATTAGGATTGATGCTTTTTATTTTTGATGGATTAAAGAAAGCAACACCTGAAATGCTAGAAGAACTCTTTTTACCAATGGTTGGTATTATAGTAATTGGTGTTATCGGTATGTACATTTTTTCTGGGATTGTAGGGAGACTGCTAGGTGTTAGTAAAGAAATGGCGTTTGCAGTATCACTCACAGCTCTGTATGGCTTCCCAGCAGATTACATTATTACCAATGAAGTGATCCAATCCTTGACGGAAGATGAAAAGGAAAAAGAAGCACTCACCAGCCATATGATGCCACCAATGTTGGTTGCAGGATTTATTACTGTTACAATCGTATCGGTGATACTTGCAGGAATTTTTTCAAGTATTTTATTGAGTTTATAGAAATGAGGGAATAGCATGAAAGAATTAAAAGAATTGATTCAAAAGTATAAAGGAGAAATGATTGAGTTTCGAAGAGACTTACATCAACATCCTGAGTTACAATTTGAAGAATTCAGAACAACTGAAAAAGTTGCTGAAGTATTAGACAAAATAGGGATTCCCTATCGAAAGACAGAACCTACTGGAATCATTGCAGAACTTGTAGGTGAGAAGCCAGGCAAAACAGTTGCTTTACGTGCAGATATGGATGCCTTACCTGTTCAAGAATTAACAGAAGACATTGCTTATAAGTCCTTAGAAGATGGGAAAATGCATGCGTGCGGTCATGATGCTCACACCGCGATGTTGTTGACAGCAGCGAAAGCATTAAAGGAAGTTCAATCGCAATTAAAAGGAACAGTTCGATTTATTTTTCAGCCATCAGAAGAAAATGCACAAGGTGCAAAAGCGATGGTTGCGCAAGGGGCAGTGGAAGGTGTGGATGATGTTTTTGGTATTCACATCTGGTCGCAAATGCTTTCAGGAACTGCTTCTTGTGTTGTAGGATCTTCATTTGCTTCAGCCGATATCTTTTCAATTGACTTTAAAGGACGCGGTGGTCATGGTGCTATGCCGGATGCGTGTGTGGATGCAGCGTTGATCGCCTCCTCGTTCGTTATGAACGTGCAAACGGTTGTTTCTAGAGAGACGAATCCGTTAGACCCAGTGGTAGTCACAGTTGGAAAAATGGATGTTGGTACCCGTTTTAATGTTATTGCAGAAAATGCTCGCCTAGAAGGGACTGTACGCTGTTTTAGTATCGAAACACGTAATAGAGTAGAGAACGCTCTAAAACGTTATGCTGAGCAAACTGCGGCCATGTATGGTGGGACTGCTACTGTAATCTATGAGTATGGAACGGTACCAGTAATCAATGATGAAGAAGATGCGTTGTTTGCTCAAGAGATTATCAAGGAAAGTTTTGGTGAGAAGGCCCTTATTCAAGAACCACCCACTACTGGAGGAGAAGACTTTAGTTATTTCACCGAAAATACGTCTGGCTGTTTTGCTTTAGTAGGATGTGGCAATCCGAAAAAAGATACACAGTGGGCGCATCATCATGGTCGTTTTAATGTGGATGAAGATGCAATGGAAATTGGAGCAGAGTTGTATGCGCAATATGCATATGAGTATTTAAATAAATAGAATGGCACAGTCATAACGATGCTGTTAAAAGATGGGAAGAACCTGATAGGTAGTTCTTCCCATCTTTTTTATTTACGGCAACGAAACCAATTTATCGGCTACTAAAAAAACTTTCTGTCTTGACAGATATGAATTCACATATCGGGGCTTATTTTGTTATAATAGAGATTAGTGTGAATATAAGAAGTGATGATTGAAAAAACACTGATTTTTTGTTAGTGTTAGTAAGACTAAATAATTGAGGGAGTACGCGATGCAACCGATAATTGAATTAAAAAATATCGATTTTAACTATCAACCTGAAGATGCTTCTCCCGCTTTGAAAGATGTATCTTTTTCCATCCAACAAGGTGAGTGGATTGCAATTATTGGCCATAATGGGTCAGGGAAATCAACATTAGCTAAAACAATCAATGGATTACTATTACCTGCTTCTGGGAGCATTTCAGTTGGTGGGAAAGAATTGAACGAAACCAATGTTTGGGATATCCGCAAGATGGTGGGAATGGTGTTCCAAAACCCGGATAACCAGTTTGTCGGCTCAACAGTAGAAGATGATGTCGCATTTGGTTTGGAGAATCAAGGTATTCCGCGCGAAGAAATGCTTGTGCGAGTCAAAGATGCCTTAGAGAAAGTACGTATGGATTCATTTGCTACACGTGAACCAGCACGTTTATCTGGCGGACAAAAACAGCGTGTAGCGATTGCGGGCGTTGTTGCTTTACGTCCTGATATCATCATTTTAGATGAAGCAACAAGTATGCTTGATCCAGAAGGCCGAGAAGAAGTAATCACAACGATCAAAAAAATCAAAGAGGAAAGCAATTTGACTGTGATTTCAATTACTCATGATATTGATGAAGCAGCGAATGCTAATCGAATTTTGGTAATGAAACAAGGGGAACTTGTCGGTGAAGGAACGCCAGAGAAAATTTTCTCTGCTGGAACAGAATTGATTCAAATGGGCTTAGATCTTCCTTTCCCAGAAAAACTAAAAATTGCGTTGAAACAACGTGGCGTTGATGTGCCAAACGAATATTTGACTGAAGAAAGGATGGTGGATTGGTTATGGACATCCGTTTTGAACAAGTAGATTTTACGTACCAACCCAATACACCCTTTGAACAACGGGCATTATTCGATTTGAATTTAAAGATAAAGAATGGCTCTTATACAGCGATTGTCGGGCATACAGGTAGCGGGAAATCGACGTTGTTGCAACATTTGAATGCGCTGGTAAAACCTACAAAAGGAACAGTTACCATAGGTGATCGAACAATCGTTCCAGAAACAAATAATAAAAATTTGAAACCTATCCGAAAGAAAGTTGGGATCGTATTTCAGTTTCCAGAAGCACAATTATTTGAAGAAACGGTAGCAAAAGATATTGCGTTTGGTCCCAAAAATTTTGGTGTCTCAACGGAAGATGCCGAAAAGTTAGCAGCTGAGATGCTTGACTTAGTTGGGTTGGATGGGAGTTATCTAGAACGATCACCATTTGAATTGTCAGGTGGTCAAATGCGTCGTGTGGCGATTGCTGGTGTTTTGGCAATGGAACCAGAAGTATTAGTTTTAGATGAACCAACAGCAGGACTTGACCCACAAGGGCGTAAAGAGATGATGGAAATGTTTCAGCGTTTGCATGAAGTACGCGGCATGACCATTGTTTTAGTAACTCATTTAATGGATGATGTTGCGAATTACGCAGATCATGTAATCGTATTAGAGCAAGGGCAAATTGTGAAGTCGGGTACACCACAAGATGTTTTTCACGATCTTGAATGGTTGAAAGAAAAGCAATTAGGTGTTCCTACGGCGGCTTCGTTTGCAGAGAAATTGATAGCAAAAGGAATTACATTTGAGCAACTACCATTGACTGCCGAAACATTGGCTGAGGATTTAATAAAAGGGTTAAAAAAGGCAGGTGAAGACCTGTGATGAACAAATTGATATTTGGACGTTATATACCAGGAAATTCGTTTATTCACACGATGGATCCACGAGCAAAGTTGATTGCTAGCTTTTATTTTATTGGGATCATCTTTTTAGCGAATAATTGGCAAACATACGCTATATTAGCTATTTTTACATTATTTGCGATTTTTCTATCAAAGGTAAATATTCGTTTCTTTATTCGTGGGATCAAACCACTGATTTGGCTAATTTTATTTACAGTTGCATTGCAGATGTTGTTTACGCAAGGTGGCGAAGTTTACTTTAAGTGGGGGATTTTTACGATTACTGAATTTGGTGTGATCAACGGTTTGTTTATTTTCTGCCGTTTTGTATTGATCATTTTTATGTCTACACTATTGACATTGACAACCCCGCCTCTTGATTTATCAGATGCAATCGAATATTTGTTGCGTCCATTAAAAGTAATTCGTTTTCCTGTTCATGAAGTGTCACTGATGTTGTCGATTGCGTTGCGTTTTGTTCCAACTTTGATGGATGAAACAGAAAAAATCATGAATGCACAACGTGCTCGTGGTGTCGATTTTGGTGAAGGAAATTTGGTTCAAAAAATGAAAGCTGTTGTGCCATTATTGATTCCGTTGTTTGTCAGCAGCTTTAATCGAGCAGAAGATTTAGCTACGGCTATGGAAGCTCGAGGATACCAAGGTGGAGATGGTCGGACAAAATATCGAGTTCTACATTGGCACATGAACGATACTGTAGTGATGATGGCGTTTGCCGCTTTAACTGCAGCGTTAGTTTTTTTAAGAAGTTAGAAGTAAAGGTGGAAAAGAAATGCCGCGCTATAAAGCAATCATTGCGTATGATGGAACGAAGTTTAATGGATTTCAAGTTCAGCCGAATGGACGAACCGTTCAAGAAGAGGTTGAAAAAACATTAAGAAAAATGAACAATGGTAAAACGATTACGATTTTTGGTTCTGGTCGTACAGATGCAGGCGTTCACGCTGTGGGGCAAGTGATTCATTTTGATTATCCACACGCACGTGACTTGGAGAAAATGCGCTACGCATTAGATACACAAACACCAGAAGATATCGGCGTAAAAAGTGTAGAAATCGTTTCAGATGAGTTTCATGCTCGTTATCATGTTGTAGAAAAGATGTATCAATTTAGAGTAGATATTGGGAAACCAAGAAGCCCTTTTAAACGATTCTATGCTAGCTATTTTCCTTATGAAGTTGATACGGAGAAAATCCAGCGAGCATTGAATGATTTAATAGGAACGCATGATTTTACTTCATTTTGTGCTTCTGGAACCGAGATAGAAGATAAAGTTCGCACGATTCATGAAGCGAGTTTAGCTGTCAATGAAGCAGGCGATGAATTGATTTTTACGTTTCGTGGGGATGGTTTTTTATATAAGATGATCCGCATTCTAGTGGGAACACTACTTAAAATCGGGAATGGTCGGATGGATGAACACGCAATACCTGAAATTATTGCAGCAAAAGATCGTAATTTGGCAGGTCCGACAGCCCATCCAGAAGGATTATATCTAGTTGAAGTAAAATATGAATAATCAAAAAAAGTTCTTAGCTAATGAAAAGCTAAGAACTTTTTTCGATAGCAGTATTCCCCAAACCGAGGTGTGGGCAATAGTTATTCCTGAATAATATTTTTCTTTTCAAAAAGCTGTTGCAATGTTCGGTATAAATCAGTTAGCTCTTCTTCACCATAAGATAGATCCCAAAAATAAAGCGGAAGGTCTGGGTATTTTTTTCTTGGTAATAAAGAGGAACTAATAACTAAATCATATTGGTCATTTAAGGCTTCTTGATAAGGTGCAGCGTCGATAAAACCTAAATCAGTTAAAAACTGATAGATTCTTCTAACTAAAAGAAAATTATGTTCAAAAGCAACACCGACCGTTAGATGTTCAGAATGTTTTGGTTTGGCATAAACAGGAAGTAAAACACCTTTGAATGCTTTGACTAACGGATTTTTGATCGTGTAGATAAATCTGTATTCTTTTTCCTTCGATTTTTCATCGAAAAAGGATTGTATCCGTGTTTCAAGCTGTTCATCTGCTTTTTTCTTTTTACGTGGTAATTCCACTAAATTTTGAAGATTAGGAAAAGGTTGGCGCAAGACAAAAAAAGTAAAAGCAATATTAAGTAAATTCCCGATGATCATTGATTTGTCTAAAATTTCGGGCTCTTTTTTAAAAATATTTACTTTGGCATAGGCTAAAAATTCTTGCACTAACTCATATACAAGATTAGGTCGAGTTGAAAAATCATGAATTGTTTGATACAGCGAAGGATCATCTTCTAATGTATAAAAAGGTGCATAGTGAGCTAGGAAAAAAATAAAACTACTTTCCCCTTTACTATGTTTAGCTGGTAAAGCATGTACGGGTCCAAGCTCTTTGTTTAAACGCTCAAAATCATAATATGGGTTATCTTGCATTAAAAAGTCATAGCGAAAATCATAAGGAACAAAAAACTTTTTACGCGTACGACAAAGGAAGATTGCTGCAAAATAAGTTAATTCTTTTGCGCCTAAATAGGTTCTAGATAATGGGAAGTATTCAGAAAATGCCATAGCAAGTTTTTCTGCATCTTCAATAGCAATCTCTTTAAAAGGCCAGACAGTTCCTCTTGTTCCTAACCATAGAGCGTCAAAGAGAGCGACTCTGACAGAACGTTCATCACCAGTTAAGTTTGCTTCAGTATATGTAAAGCGCAAATTGTATTGTTTTACGTGTGCTTTTAACGGTAACATCTTTCTTGAAACAGTAGAGCGACTAACATAATTTCGTTCACAAAAGTCATCAATACTAGGATAATCATGGTTTATGAAATAAAGAATAAATTGGAAAGGAACCGATTTTTTTAATAGAAAATAGCGATATTCATCAATTGTTACTAGCAATTGAGTACTGTCTATTTTTCCAGCTTTTTTTAAAATCGATGGATGTTTAGGCATTATTTTGGCTAAGTCATTATTGATTTCATTTACGATAATAAATGTCTGTTGGTAATTCAAAGATAATTTATCAGATACTCGGGTAATTGGAATATCTGGTTGATTGAGTTGAGTGATTCGTTTGAAAAGTCTAAATTTTGTGAGCATTCCCGAATCCATCATCAATTCTTCGTATAGCATGTGATCACTTCCTTGTTCCCTATTCTACTGTACTTTATAGCGACTTGTCAGCTAAGACGATAACCAATCTACAGTTAGTGACAGATCTTTAACAAAAAGATAGTCTTTTCGATTGAATGAACAAACGACGAAATGAAATGAACATTATTTCTCATTTTGAGAAGAAAAACTAGCAAGATGATAGATAAGAATTTGATGTATGTATAATGAAAAAAAGATGAGCCTGGGACATAACTTAAAAAAGTTATGTCCCAGGCTCTTAGTATCCGAATAAACAGTGGTCGCAGAAGCAACCTCATCGAAACTATTCATTTGAAGTAGTATTTGTATTTAATTTAGTCCAAATTAATCCGATAATAAACCCTATTATAGCTGGTATCACCCATCCCATTCCAATTGTGAACAATGGTAGATAATTCTCAGCAGTAGCTAAAATAGAGGCGATGAACGAATTAGATTTAATGAAATCAGGCATATTATTCAACGCATCCAGTAATGCCGCAAATAGTGTTACGTATGTTGTCATACGATAAACCTCTTTACGATGATTGAACAAAGGACTGATGATCACTAAAAGGATCAACGTCATTGCTAAGGGATAAATAAACATCAAAACTGGAATAGAGAATTGAATGATATTTGTTAACCCAACATTGGCAAATAAACAAGGCAAGATACTTGCTCCAGCAATGTAAAATGAATAAGATCTTTTTGGAAACAGCTCACTAAATGTTTCAGAGCAAGCAGTGATAAGACCAATTGCCGTTTTTAAACAAGCAAGAATAACAATAAATGCAAGTAAAATACTGCCTAAATTTCCTAAATAATGCTGAGCAATTTGAGCTAAAGCAATCCCACCATTTTCGCTAATAGGAAATTTCCCTAAACTCATTGTCCCCATAAAAGATAAAAGGGTATAAATGATGCCCATTAAAATAATACTAACTGCCCCGGATTTTATGGTATCTTTTGCGATATCATTGGGTTTTTCTACACCCATCCCTCGAATCGTTGACACGATGATGATACCAAATGCTAAAGAAGCTAGCGCATCTAAGGTATTATAGCCCATAGTAAAACCTTTGATAAATGGGTTTTCTGTATACGTAGCAACAACAGGTGCAGAAGCTACAGGGCCCAAAGGATTAAGAAAAGCAAAAAGAATTAAAATTGCGAGTAAAAATAGAAATAATGGATTTAAGAATTTTCCTACATAGCCCAATAATTTCGAAGGCTTACGAGAAAATGCCCACGCGATAAAAAAGAATAATACTGAAAAAATAGCTAAAACTAGTTTTTGCTGATCATTAGGGATAAAAGGTGCTAAACCAATTTCAAAAGACGTTGTGGCTAATCGCGGTAATGCGAAAAATGGACCAATCGTCATATACAATAACACCGTAAATCCAACAGCATAACGTCGATTCACTCGGGTGGCTAAATCAAAAACACCATTACTTTTGGAGATACCGATTGCAATTACACCTAGAAAGGGTAACCCGATACCAGTAATCAAAAAGCCAATATTTGCTAAGATTATATTTGCACCCGCTTCTTGCCCCATATGGACAGGAAAAATCAGGTTTCCTGCTCCAAAAAATAACCCAAATAGCATGGAACCTACATAAAGATAATCCCGCCACGATAATTTTTTTGTCACACATCAACACTCCTTACATGTTATCCTTAACTAAAGTAACAGAATAAGAAGAGGACGGCAAGCAAATTTTCAGAAAGAAAAGCTGATTTTCAAAAAAGATCTTGGTCAGTCTGTAAAATAAGCAAATTGATAATCATCACAGAATGCACCATTAATAAAGAATTCATCTTTAAACAATGCTTCTTGGATGAATCCATTTTTTTCATAAAACTGAATGGCCTTAGTATTAGTACCCATAACCCGCAAAGAAATCTTATGAATATCCTCTTGAATGGCGACTTCTTTTAAATAATCGAGTAATTGTCGCCCAATCCCTAATGATTGACTATTCGGATGAACCCCAATACCAATCATCCATTGTTTTTTATGAGAGAGCAAGGGTGTGGGATGATGAACATCAACAAATCCATGAACCTGATCCTTTTCTGCAGCAATAAAAATCTTTCGGCCCGCGATCTTTTCCTTATATTCGTCCACAGAGTCATAGTAGTGAAGCACAGGCGAATTTTCATTTGTCCAAATTGTATTTTCTATCTCGAGTAATGCAGGAAAATCATTTTCTTCAATTGCTCGAATCTCTATTTTTTTCTCCATTAAGATCCTTCTTTCTAGTTTTCCATATCGTTGAAACGCTCTGTTAATTTCTGCTTATGAGAGGTTAAAATGTCTTCAAAACGAATATCATATTTATCTGCTAAAATAAAGAGGTTATCTAGGACATCTCCAAGTTCCTCTGTTAAATCTTGTATTAAAATTTCTGTTGCTTTTTCTTCTTCATCTGGTCGATCCCGTCCGATTTCTAACGCACGGATAGCACGAGCAACTTCACCTGTTTCTTCTGATAAAAACCCTACCCGAATAAAGGAATCAAGCTGATACCATCCTCTTTTTTTATAAAAATCACTGATCCATTGTTGATACTGTTGAAGATCCATGTAATTCCCTCCAGTCTATTTTACTATGGTAGCATAGAGAATCAAAAAAATAAAAGTGATGTTGATCTTAGTCATTTTTTTACAGAGCAAAGTTTGTTTATTTGTAGTATCATAATCAAGTATAAGGCATAGACAAAAAATGGAGGGTAAAACAAATGACCACATTTTATTTTGTTAGACATGGAAAAACAGAACTAAATTTAAGTTTGAGATTTCAAGGAGGAGAGATTGATTCTCCACTCCTTCCAATTGGGATTGAACAAGCGATTCAAGCAGGACGCTATCTCTGTGATACGTCATTTGATGCAGCTCTTGTCAGTACTCAAAAAAGAGCGATGGATACAGCCAACTATATACTAAAAGAAAATAATTTTTTAAATGGGCTAACAGTGCGCTATTATGATAATCTAAGAGAAATTAGATTTGGCAAACGAGAAGGCGCTGAAATCGATCACAAAGATGAACAGACAAATTATCTAAGGGAACGTCCAGATCTATATGATCCCTCTTCATTTGATGGGGAGACAATTGATTCCTTAGTTGCTCGAGCAACTCAAATAATAGAGATGATCAGTAATGAGTACCCAGATGGACAAATACTGATTGTGGCTCACGGCGTGTTGTTGATTACGTTGATCAATTCATTAATAGGGAAAGACAAAGCGAAATGGCGTGAAGGTGGTCCTTTGGCTAATACAAGTATTACGATTTTAGAGAAAGAAAATCATGCAACGCATTATACACTGAAATCGTTTAACGATATATCGTATCAATCACAAAATGAGGAAGCATAATAGAATAAAAAAATTGAATTAATATAGGTGGATGTTATGAAAAAAATAGCAGTTTATTGTGGCGCAAGTGTAGGCACAAAACCAATTTATCAAGAACGAACAAAAGAATTGGGTGAATGGATGGGTACCCACAAGTATGATCTTGTATATGGTGGAGGTAATGTTGGATTGATGGGTGTTTTAGCAGACACGGTTCTAGCAAATGGGGGAAAAGCAATCGGGGTTATGCCCACATTTTTATTAGAACGTGAGCTGGCGCATCAAGAAATTACCGAAATGCATATTGTAAACGATATGCATGAACGTAAACGAAAGATGATTGATTTAGCTGATTGTTATATAGCCTTGCCTGGCGGTCCTGGAACGTTAGAAGAGATATCGGAAGTCGTTTCATGGGGAAGAGTAGGCGAGCACCAAAACCCTTGTATCTTTTTTAATGTAGACGGATATTACGATTTGTTAGCTGATTTTTTTGATAAAATGGTTTTAGATGGTTTTTTAACAAAAAAAGACAGAGAAAACATTTTTTTCTCTGAGTCACTGGATGACATCCAAATGGTTATCGATACTTTTACACCATCAGAAATTAGACAATATAAATAATGTGACGTTAACACTCAATGTGAAAAAATCGACATGAAGGCGATTGAATAAAAACAGCACAATGCGCTTTGGGCATTGTGCTGTTTTTTAAGTCTAATCAATTGAGTTTAAATAACTTGTCTATATCGATTTTTGCCTAAGCTTTAGTTAAAATTCGGTGTAAGAATTCTTTTGTACGCTCTTCTTTTGGATGAACAAAGATATCGTCCGATGTACCTTCTTCAGCGATCACGCCTTTGTCCATAAAAATCACACGATCAGAAACTTCTTTAGCAAATTCCATTTCATGAGTTACGATGATCATTGTAAGACCTGTATGAGCTAAATCCTTCATTGTTTTTAGCACTTCGCCGACCATTTCAGGGTCAAGCGCTGAAGTTGGCTCGTCAAACAGCATAACATCGGGATTCATCGATAAGGCACGAGCAATTGCCACACGCTGTTTTTGACCACCGGAAAGTTGTGCTGGTTTAGCATCAACGAATCGTTCCATACCAACTTTTTCGAGGTTCTCTAGGGCAATTTTTTGAGCTTCATCTTTTCCACGTTTCAAGACTGTGAGCTGTCCAGTAGTACAATTTTCTAAAACGTTCATATTATTAAATAGGTTGAACGATTGAAATACCATTCCTAAATGAGTGCGATATTTTGGTAAGTTATATCCACGTTCTAAGACGTTTTCACCGTTGTAGATGATTTTGCCACCAGTTGGTTTTTCTAGTAAGTTGATGCAACGTAAAAGGGTTGATTTACCGGAGCCAGAAGAACCGATGATTGTTACAACTTCTCCTTTATTTACCGTCACATTGATATCTTTTAAGACTTCGTTTTCACCGAAGCTTTTTCTTAAATGTTCGACTTCAATAATTTGGTTCATCTTTATTTCCTCCTATTTGTCTTTCAAGGTTAGTCAGGAAAGCTAAATCCTTAGCTTTCTTTTAGATTTTCTGCTTCTTCTAATTTTACATAAGCTGAAGGTCCATCCATTTTCTTCTCAACAATACGTAAAACACGTGTAATCGCATAAGTCATGATTAAATACATGATCCCAACAATAGTAAATGTTTGGAAGAATTGGAAGTTTGCGCCAGATGCAGAGTTACCTTGGAAGAATAAGTCAGCTACGCCGATAACACTCAATACAGCAGTATCTTTGATATTGATAACAAACTCGTTTCCTGTAGCAGGTAAGATATTACGCAATACTTGAGGCACAACGACTTTACGCATTGTTTGACCATGTGTCATTCCAATTGCTTGAGCCGCTTCAAATTGTCCTTGATCCACTGCAAAAATTCCGCCGCGGACGATTTCAGACATGTAGGCACCTGTGTTGATTGAAACGATAAACAAGGCCGCTACTGTTCGATCTAAAGAAATACCAAACGCTAAGGCTAAACCATAGAAGATAACCATTGCTTGAACCATCATAGGAGTACCACGAAAGACTTCGATATAAATAGAAAGCAGTCCATTACCTAATTTTTGGAAGAAACGTTTTGCTTTATTTTCAGATTCAGGAATTGTTCGAACAACACCAATCAATAATCCTAAAGATGTTCCAACAACTGTTCCGACTAAAGCGATAAATAAGGTTAGACCTGCACCACGTAAAAACATCCCGCCATATTGATCCCAGATAGTTTTAAAATCAGCTAAAACGCCTGTTTTTTCACTATCACTTGTTTCTGCAGCAGGTTGATCTTTCACTGCTTGATCCATGATTTTTGTTCGTTCTTCTGAAGAAATCCCAGATAAAATTTGATTGACTTTGCTGATTTGTGGATCAGCTTTACGCATACCAACCGCAATCTGCACATCTTCGGCATTTGTCTGGAAACCATTCTCTTTTGAAAACTCTAACATTGCTAAGTCTTTATTAACGCCAGTTGCAGTTACGCCTTCCGGACGTTCACTAACATAACCATCGATCATACCAGAAGCTAATGCTGTTCTCATGGCTGAAAAATTATCCATTGCTTGTTGTTTGTTCACACCAGGAATTTGATCGATCACACTGTAATGGAAAGTATTTAACTGTGCTGTTACTTTAGCACCAGATAAATCTTTCAAATTTTTAGCTTCTGCGAAATTCCCTTTTTTCTGAACGACGACGACTAATTGTGATTCGTAATAAGGATCAGTAAAATCAATTTCTTTACGACGTTCTGCGGTAGGACTCATCCCAGCGATAATGGCATCGATTTTTCCTGATTGTAGAGCAGGAGCCAAGCCGTCCCATTTAGTTTGCACGATAACGAGTTTTTTATCCAAGCCATCTGCAATTTTTTTAGCGATTTGTACATCATATCCTCCAGCATAAGAGGAATTGCCTTGAATTGGCACCGCACTGTGGGCATCTGTTTTTTGTGACCAGTTAAATGGAGCATAGCCTGCTTCCATCCCGACACGGAATTCACCGTTCGTTTCTGCTTGACTGAATACTGGAGTAAAGAAGATGCTTAAAATGATTGCAAATAATAAGCCAAGTGAAAATGATTTCTTGTTCATGTTTTTCTTCCTTTCTGTTTAACCACTTAATTTGTTCTACTATCATTTAGTTTAAAGAGTTTTGAAGAATAGGTCGAACCTATTCTTCTATACGTAAAAAAACAACCATACAAAAATGCATGGTTGCCTACTATCGTCAGGTACTCTCAACAAAAACATAGCGCAACTTAGCATCACTACTAAGACAGTCCGTAAGTTGTTCGCTTACGTCCCAACACACAACAGGGAGGCTGTTATGCATTTCGGCGATTTCTCCTAGACTTGATTCACTGTGTCCTCTCACTCCACAAGCTTAATAAAAATCGCAACCTCTACCTCAAATTTGAGGTACTATTAAATTATTAGATTCAAGTACACAGTGTACGTTATTTACCCATAAAAGTCAATATTCGACATAGGCAGATTGAGTATTTTCTAATGTAAAGGATAAAAAAACGACTAACCCAAAGTTTAACCAAATTGTTGAAATAGAAACAAAAAATCATTATACTAAAATAAATGACTCAATGATGATAGGAGATAGCCTATGAATAAAAAAGAACAGACAACAACGGAGTTTAGGGGACTGTTTAACAAATTAGCATGGTTGAACAAGCAAAAAATGGAGGAAGCACTTAAAGAATATAAACCTTCGGAAGTTCATTGTATCGAATCAATTGGGAAATCTGTCGATCCAAATGTGACGAAACTTGCGGAATCTTTATATATGACAAGAGGAGCTATCAGTAAAATAACTAAAAAGCTCATCAAAAAAGACGTGATTGAAAGCTACCAAAAACCAAAAAATAAAAAAGAGATTTATTTTAAATTGACTGAACAAGGAAAAAAAGTGTTCACTATCCATGAAAAGCTTCATGAAGAATTTCGTGAACGTGACAAAGTGGTTTTTGAGCATGTTACGGAAGCACAATTCGATGATATGCTTAGGTTTATAGAAAAATATAGTCAACATTTGGATGAAGAGATGAAGAAACAAGGAATAGATATTCCATCAGAATAAAACAGAGTCAGGGCATGGTTGAGACAGAAGAAGTTACTTCTGCGTGATCGTATATTCGGGCTCTATGAGGCAGTGATGTAACCCAAAAGGGACATCACTGTTTTTTTGTTGACAAAGAAACAAAATAGAGTTAAAGTGTTTATGTTTCTTAGGAAACTAAAAACAATCAAGGAGAATAAAAAATGTCAACATTAAAAACACAACATAAATCAACTATAGAGCCAACAACGGATAAGCATGCATTAATCTTTGGATTGATTTCCGTATTTCTGATTGGAATAGGCTTTAGTATCATAACGCCAGTCATTCCTTTTTTAGTCGAACCGTATGTTGTTCATCCGAACAATCAAGCAATTATTGTGACACTTTTGATTTCAGTCTATGCTGTCTGCATGTTTTTTTCTGCTCCGATTCTTGGCGCATTGAGTGATAGGTTTGGACGGCGACCATTACTATTGTTTAGTTTATTAGGTGCAGCGATCGGGTTCTTGGTTTTTGGGATCGGCGGTTCTTTATGGGTGTTATTTGCTGGTCGAATCATTGAAGGAATAACAGGAGGAAGTATTAGTACGATTTTTGCTTATTTTGCTGATATCACGCCAAAAGAACAGCGAACAAAGTATTTCGGATGGGTCAGCGCCATTGCAGGTGTAGGTTCTGTTATGGGACCAACTTTGGGTGGACTAATAGCAGCAAAATTTGGGTATGCTGCACCATTGTATTTTGGCGCAATCATCACCTTGTTGAATGTAGTTTATGGTTTCTTTTTTATGCCAGAAAGTCTAAACGCAAGCAATCGTTTAAAAGAAATTCCTTTTTCAAGGCTGAATCCATTTCTACAACTCTTCAGTGTATTGTCGATCAAGAAATTAAATCGTTTGCTTATTGCTGGATTCTTACTATGGATTCCAAGTGGCTCGTTACAAGCAATTTTGTCACAATTTACAATCGACACATTCAATTGGAAACCTGCTCTGATTGGTCTAGTATTTTCGATTATGGGTATTCAAGATATTGTTTCACAAGGATTGATTATGCCACGATTATTACGCAAATTGAATGACAAAAAAATTGTTATTTTAGGAATGGTTTCAGAAGTTATCGGTTATGGGTTGATTGGTTTGTCAGCAGTATGTTCTTTTTATCCTTTTTTTATCATAGGAATGTTTATCTTTGGTTTTGGGGATTCGATTTTTGGCCCTGCATTTAATGGAATGGTCTCTAAATCTGCTAACGCAAGTGAACAAGGGCGTGTTCAAGGTGGAAGCCAATCAATTCAGTCTTTAGCAAGAATCATTGGTCCAATTATTGGTGGACAATTGTATGTAACGTTAGGGTCTGCTGCGCCAGCAGTTATGGGAGTATTTTTGCTTATAATAGCAATCACTGTTTTAGTCAAGGACAGAGTGTAAACAAATGGAACTAAAAAAATAACTAGACCCGCTTATTTCTTATGGTAAACTAATAGTTACAGGGTTTGTCAAAAGGGAGTTTTTGATGATAAGTTGGGAGGAATTGGTATTATAAAATTTAAAAAGTTAACAAAAACAGCGGTGTTATTGCCGCTCTTGATTTTTATCGTAACATTTATCTACGGAGCGTTGAAATTTGATTTTTCAGGGAACACGCCGAATCAGCCATACGGATTGATTTATTCTTTTGTGATACTACAATTTGTTTTTATTGGTTATATCGTTTCGTTTATCGTAAATGGCGTTGTGGCGGTCTTTTTTTTGAAAAAAATGAATCAAAAGGAGCCACAAGTTCAACGGTTGATCAGTATTTATGTAACATCTTGGCTTTTATTACTCGTTTTATTTTGGAAGATTGGCTATTCTTCTCTGTTTCCGTATACGACACTTTTTAGTCCTGGAACAATCGGTGTAGGGCTAATGGTGCTTTTTGTAGCTATAACGGGTTGGCTAGTTGTTGATCGTTCACGTGATTTTACGGGGGATAGAGTAAAATCTATTCATGTAAAATCTGTTGTTTTTGGCGGGATGATTCCGATTGTCCTTATCCTTTTGACCGTTGGAACACGTCTAGGCTTCCTTACCTATGCTCAAAATAATCGAAATGATGAATACCAACAAGTAATTGAAGAAAAGCTTCATAGTGTTGGAACAAAAGGAGACGTACAGATTGTCAAAGCGTATGATTCTTCAAATTCGACACATGTTCAGCTGGATTATACGGTAACGCAAGAAGGTATTTCTGTATCTGCTAAAGGAGTCTTGGAACGATCGAATCTAAAGGATAAGTGGGAACTAACGGATAGTACTCTGACTACGTATGATCACTCAATTCAAACGATTCTTCAAGTACCGGCACATTCAAAAGAAGCGAAAGCATTTCTAGATGGATTTTCAGAAGAAGTTGAAAAGAGTATTGCTAAGAGTGGATTGACAAAAGAGATAGGGGTAAATACACCACTTGAAAAAAATGAGATTCGAACAGCTTATGACTTGCCTTATCTAGCCTATAATAATGAAGGTAGTACTAAAAAAATCAAGCAATGGGCGAAAGAAAATAGTCAATCTACAAATAAAAAACAGTCCGTTTTTGGTGGGTATGCAGCAGTGACAGTCAAACAATTGATGAAAAGTCAGATGATCATTGCGAATGTCCCAATACAATATCCTTATGTGGAAGAGAGTGATTTTGATGAACGAGAAGAAAATGCGATAAAGTATCGTGATGAAGTCATAAAAAATCTAGATTACTCCAAGTTAATGGATGGGTATTATGAGATAAAGGTTGACTCATCGAGTTATCCCCGATTGTTTCTTGTGAAAAATCATCAGATGAGTGAAGTTGACGGACTTTTAAGTAGTTCGATGTTACGAGAACCAACGGATGATTTAGGAAGTTTTGGTTCTGATTATAAAGAATGGTGATAAATCGACCAGTGAAGAACCAATAAGCAACAATAAAAAGAGGTTGGGACAGGAGTGTTTAACCCCGAGAAATAAGAAGGAATTCACGAAAATTGCACTTCCGATTTTTGTGAATTTCAGCTTATTTCCGAAGGGGTTGCTTCTGCCTCTACGGTTCTCGTTTCACTCCGATCCTCGAAGCATCGAGGACCATTTGCTCCCACCGTTTATTCGTATACTAGGTGTCTGGGATATGACTCGCAGAGTTATGTCCCAGACACTTTATTATTCATTTGTACATGCGTTGACTGGTTTTCTTTTTTTTTGTGTTTTATATAATAAGAATGAGCGGCCTAAACGTTATAGCAATCACCTTTTAGAATGGTAGTTAAGTTTGCTGAAACTGGCTATTATACAAAGAGGCATATAACGAAGGTTTGGCCAGTAGTTCTTGATGATTTCCTTTTTCCACGATATCGCCATCTTTCATCACTAAAATCAAGTCCGCATTTTCAATCGTAGATAAACGATGTGCAATCACAAAGCTAGTCCGATTATTCGTTACCTCATCCATTGCTTTTTGGATATGCGCTTCTGTTCTCGTATCCACGCTAGAGGTTGCTTCATCCAAAATAACCACAGGGGGATTTGCCAAAATGATTCTGGCGATCGTCAATAGTTGTTGCTGTCCTTGTGACAATGAGCCGTTTTCACTTGAAATGATTGAATCATAACCGTTAGGCAATGTTCTAATAAAGTGGTCACATTGTGCGATTTTAGCCGCTTCAATCACTTCTTCTCGGGTTGCATCCATGCGTCCATACGCAATATTCTCTGCAATTGTACCTTCAAATAACCACGTATTTTGTAAAACCATTCCAAACATTGCACGTAGATTTGTTCTTGAAAGGTCTGTGATATCTACGCCATCAAAGGTGATACGACCTCCATTTAACTCGTAAAAACGCATCAATAAGTTTACTAATGTGGTTTTACCCGCACCAGTTGGGCCAACGATGGCTACCATTTGTTTTGGCTTTACAGTGAAATCAACTTGCTTCATCAATATTTTTTCTTTAGTATAACCAAATTGCACGTTATCAAAAGTTATTGCACCAGTTGGATGATCGATGAGTTGGATGTTCGCTTTTTCTGGCACATCGTCTTCTGCATCTAAAATTTCAAAAATCCGATCAACAGCTGCCAACGCTGCTTGAATGGAGTTGATAACATAAGAAGCTGTAGAAATCGGTTCAGATACTTGATTGATATATTGTAGATAAGCTTGAAGCAAACCAATTGTGATTCCGCCTTGTAGAACCAAGAAGGCGCCGATGATCGCACTGACGATAAACGCTAATTGATTGATCAAACGAATTGCAGGATAAATCGCAAAGTTCATAAATTGAGCACTTAAAAAGGCTTTGTAGTGCTTTTGATTTGTTTGAGAGATGACGTCTTTTGCATGATTTTGTTGATTGAAGGTTTTTGTCACTAAATTCCCAGATAAAAACTCTTCAGTTTTGTTGTTCAAAATCCCAAGTTCTGACTGACTTGCTTCGGCTAGTTTCTTATTTTTATTGGCAATTTTGCCAGTTAGGAATGAGCTTCCTGCAATCAAGACAACAACGATCAAAGTTAGTTTTACATCAATATAGAACAACATGATCCCAGCAAAGACAATCGTTGAAATCGAAGTGAAAAATTGATTGATCCCAGTTAAGAAAACTTGAGACAACTGGTTTAAACTGGTCGTTGTTCGGCTGAGAATATCTCCAACTTGATGTTGATCAAAAAACGCCATCGGCAATGATTTGAATTTTTTTGTGACTTCTTTTCGGACTCTTAGGGTGATCCGTTCGCTTAAAGATGCCATCACACGTTCTTGTGTATAAGACATCAAGCTACTGATGATCGAAAAGACAATCAAAATCAAAACAGGTATCAATAAAGCATCTTGAACCATCAAAAATGTGATATGACCGACTCCGTGAGTTTTGATCAGTGTAAGCAAATCATCAATAGCGATACCCATAATAAATGGCATAGCGATGACTAAAGCATTCCCCACTAAGCTACATAAAATCAAGCCGAAAAATATCGGGCGTTCAGGTCGAATCAATTGAAAGAACCGTTTTAGTGTTTGTTTATTTAATTTTTCCATCATGACTATGCTCCTTCCGTGATAATCCCTTGTGAGCGGGCAAACTCTTGGTAGGTTTTATTTTGTTGTAACAGTTGGCTATGTGTTCCTTGACCTACAATTTTTCCCTCATCTAAAACGATGATTGTATCAGCTTGTTGGATTGTGCTTAAACGTTGAGCGACGATCAGTAAGGTTTTATCGGACATTTCTTCTTTTAATGCGAGTCTTAATGCAGCATCCGTTTTATAATCAAGTGCTGAAAAACTATCGTCAAAAATATAAATATCTGCAGGTTTGATCAAGGCGCGGGCGATACACAAACGCTGTCTTTGTCCACCAGAGAAGTTAGTTCCCCCTTGAGCCACAAATGAATCATAACCATCTTCTAATGTAGCGAGGTAAGAAGAAAGCTGAGAAATTTTGGCTGCTCGATCCATATCAGCTTTTGTTGCATCAGGATAGCCCATCAATAAATTACTCTTGATCGTTCCGCTGAATAGAAACGCTTTTTGAGGAACATAACTGATTTTAGAGCGTAATTCTTCTTGTGTAACATTTCTAATATCTATGCCATCAAATAAAATCGCACCTTCTGAGACATCACTAAGTCTTAGCAGTAATTTGGCAACCGTACTCTTACCAGAACCTGTACCACCAACGATTGCGGTTGTTTTTCCTTTTGGAATACTGAAATGGATATCCTCTAAAACGGGTTCATCCGCTTGATCATAACTGAAGGTTACGTGATTTAAATTGATCAAGGCATCTTGCGGTTCCGTTTCTTCAAGTAAAACAGGTTGATCAGTATCAAGAATTTGGTCTTGGGTATTTAAAATTTCTTCAATTCTTTTTACTGAAGCAAGGGATCTAGGTAACATGACTAACACCATTGCTGCAATCATTAAGTAAGCAAGCGTTAGTAAAGAATATTCAACGACGGCAGAAACCGTACCAATTTGCAAGGTACCAAGTGCCACAAAGTTTCCACCAAACCATAAGATAGAAGAGAACACCACACCCATTAATAAGAAGGCAACTGGTGTAATAAACGCGAAAATACTGTTTACGCGGATCATGCCGTTTGCATAGTCAGAAAATGTTTTATTTGTTCGTTCTTCTTCATATTCTTGATTGTTAAAAGCTCGAATCATATTAATCCCAGTGAAAAATTCCCGCAAGGTTACGATGATTTTATCCATTTTAGGTTGGATCAATAATGAAAGTGGCGTTCCTTTTTTCATCAAGATATAGACGATCAACCCAAAAGCTGCGATTGCAATCAGTGGTACCAAAGCCAATGTCGCTGAATAAGTGTACGTCATATAAAGTGAGAAAATCGCAATGATCGGTGCAGGTAAAATGAGTTGTAGAAACAAAACGATCATTTGTTGAATATTATCAACGTCATTTGTCATTCGTGTTAGTAGGGAACCTGTTCCAAAGTTATCTGCATCTTTAATAGAAAATGTTTGTAGTTTTGTAAAAAACATTTCTCGAGTTTCCAATCCAAATTTTGCAGCTACTTTAGCGGAAAGATAACTTCCAGCAATGGCTGAGAGCGCACCAAATAAAGCCATTGTGAGCATTTTAAGCCCAATCATTTTTATGGATTGTTCATCGCCGCTAGCAATCCCAACGTCGATCAATTGTGCTACGAGTAACGGTACACCAAGTGTTCCGATAATTTGTAAACATAAACAAAGAACTGTCGCTAAAATAAGTGTCAGATTCTTTTTAATGAAAAACTGAATGATTTTCATATAAATTCCTCCTTTTCAAGACTCAAAGGGAATTCTACACCTTCAAGCTACTTGAATGTCAACGGTTTTTGTTTATAATTAAAATTAGAGGTGAGAGTATGGAAAAAGAGAAGTTATTAACTGTAGGACAAGTAGCTGAAATTATGAATTTACCAAAATCGAAGATTCGCTATTGGGACGATATGAACCTATTGACATCCTCTAGAAATAGACAAAACGGTTATCGGCTTTTTGATATGGAGGATATTTTGACGATCAGTGATATTGATTTTTACCGCAGACTCGATATCCCCATTAATAAAATGACCAATCTTTATCGGAAATCACCAGAGGAATTATGGACGATATTAGATGAAACAGAAACACGCGTTACGGCAGAATTAGCGGAACTAAAGAAAAAAAAGCAAGGAATAAAACGCAGAAAAGATCAACTGTTGAGTTTGATAGAACTAAAAGAAAAAGAATTTATTGATGAGCCGCTAGATGTCGAACGAATTATTCCAATTGATTTAAAAGATCCCGATGAATTGCAGACCTACATTGATAATCCATCAAGCTTAGTAATTTACAGTGACTCTAACTATGAAAAAGAGCTCACATACGGATTTGCGGTAACACCCAAAGAATTTATGGAAGAAGAGACAATTTGGCAACAATCAGAGCAAACGAACCCCCAATACAAACAATTCTTACTTACAATCAAATCAGACAGTCCGTTAGAAAATAATTTCAAATTTATAAAAGAGAAATTAGAAAAACATGGGTATCAAACAGGTACAATGATTGGGCGGTTTATCATGACAGCAGAAGACGAAGATGGCTTTTATAGAGATTATTATAAAACCTGGGTGGAAGTGAGTAAGTGACATGGGCATAAATATCGTAATCTTCCTGATAAGGTGCTATGATTTAGCCAACTAAAAAAGGATGATTGGTCTATGAAAAAAATACAAACAATACAAGAGGTAATAACCTTTATAGAGAACAACCCACTTGCATTTTTATATGTATCACAAGAGGATTGTTCGGTGTGTCATGCACTTAGACCCAAATTGATGGAGCTATTAAAAAACTATCCTACTATTGAACTGAGAGAAGTGGAAGCAGACAAAGTCAAAGAAATTTCGGCTGAATATTTGATTTTTTCAGCGCCAACCTTACTTTTTTTCGTTGATGGAAAAGAGTATATTCGTGAAGGAAAGTTTGTTCAGTTTAAAAAACTAGCGAACACAATTGATAGGATTTATTCGTTCGAAGAAAGCCGAATCTAACACGAAATCAATAAGGACAAGGCTCAAAGTTATGTGTGAGGTAAAGTCTTGCCCAAATGTAAGCGTACTATTGACAAAGAAAATAAGACGTTGTATACTTTGGTCAACGGATCGTTACTGGTTAAGCAGGCGTGACCTCTCACATTACTTTTTTTGGTGATGTTTGATATGGTCAGGTCTTTTTTCGTTTTTCAAGTCAAGAACAGGAGATAATTGCAATGAAAATACTGAAAGTTTTTAATAATAATGTTTCTTTGATCTTAAATGATGATAGCGTTGAAGAAATCATTATGGGCAAAGGCGTCGGCTTTAACAAGTGTGAAGGTGACGTGATCGATCCTGTCTTGATTGAAAAAAGATTTGTTCTAGAAGGTAACAATTCCGTCAGCAATTTAGATAATCTACTTGCAAGAATCGACATTGAAGATATTGAACTGGCCAGTGATATTATTCAATTAGGTGAAACTGAATTAGAGCAAGCAATCGATGACTCCATATTGCTGACATTATCCGATCATATCGGTTTTGTCTTAAATCGTGCGGCAGAGGGCTTACAAATGCGCTCGCCACTAGAATGGGACATTAAACAAATTTATACAAAAGAATATGCCTTTGCGTTGAAAGCCGTTCAAATGATGCGGGAGAAAACAGGCATTGAGATTCCAGACCAGGAAGCCGCTTTTATTACCCTTCATTTTGTGAATGCCTATAATTCTACGAGCAATATGAACGAAACCATGCTGACAACCAAAATCATTCAAAGCATTATCGACATTATTAAATACCATTATGGCAAAGAATATGATGAAACATCTTATGATTTTACTCGTTTCATTACCCATATTCGTTACTTTGTCAAAAGGCAGCTAGATAAAGAAGTATCGTCAAATGAGGATTCGTCTTTGATCAATCTGATCGCTGTCAAATACGAACAAGATTATCAGTGTGCAGTCAAAATCAAAACATTTTTGGCCCAACAATATGATTGGACGATTTCCAATGATGAATTGATGTACCTAACACTTCACTTAAATCGCTTATCAAGCAATCAATAGGATCGTTACTGGTTAAGCAGGCGTGACCTAAGAAAAACACTTAGTCTATAAGTGTTTCTTCTTGGGTCACTTTTTTTCTAAAAAATGAATCAAAGAGAGGAATTACTATCATGCGTTATGAAGAAGAAAGTAAAAAAATCATTGAACTGGTCGGCGGTAAGTCGAATATCAATAGTTTAGTTCATTGTGCGACACGTTTAAGATTTAGCTTGAAAAATACGAAAAAAGCGGACAAAGAAGCATTGGAGAACTTACCCTATGTGATGTCCGTTGTAAATAGCGGTGGACAATACCAGGTCGTGATTGGTAGTAAAGTCCCTGATTATTATGCAGCGATTCAGTCGCTCGCAGATTTAAACGAAGATGCACCTAAAACAGAGAAGAAACTAAGCTTTAATTATGTGTTCGAAGTGATCTCTGGAGCCTTTTCACCGCTGATTCCAGCAATGGCGGGATCTGGCATGATCAAAGCAGTTTTAACGATTTTAGTTGAAATGAAATTATTGGCTGATACTAGTTCAACGTATATGGTATTAAGTGCGGCTAGTAATGCAATCTTTTACTTCTTGCCTGTTTTTCTAGGGATCACCTTAACGAAAAAAATCGGTGGAAATATGTATGTTGGTGGTGTAATCGGTGCGGCCTTGCTGGAACCGTCATTCACTGGAATGATTGGTCAGGAAAAGCTTGATTTTCTAGGAATCAATTTAAACGTTGTTGATTATGCAACGACGATTTTCCCGATTTTTGTAGCGATTTTCATTTATTCATTCGTGGATAAATTCTTACGTAAAATTATTTTTAGAGACCTTCAATTATTCGCTGTTCCGATGTTTAGTTTGATGATCATGGTGCCTTTGACTGCGTTGCTTTTCGGCCCATTTGGAACGGTGATTGGGGATGCGTTATCTCAAGGTGTCATGTGGTTGATCGGTAAAAGTGCGTTACTTTCAGGGATCGTTTTAGGTGGCGGCATGCCATTTATGGTTATGTTTGGTTTGCATTGGGGCTTTTCACCGATCACACTGGAAAACTTGACAGTGATGGGTGGCGATCCGATCGAAGGTATGGCTGTGGCAGCTGTATTTGCACAAATCGGGATCGCAATTGGGTTCTATTTAAAATCTAAAAAACATTCTAAAATGAAAGCTTTAGCTGGACCATTAGCGTTGACAGGTTTATTTGCAGGTGTAACAGAACCAATTGTATATGGTTTGATTTTAAGATATAAACGCTTATTACCGATCGTTGCGATTTCAGGTGCGATTGGTGGCGCAATTTGTGGAGTGACAGGTGTGACGATGAATGCCTATGTGTTCCATAACATTTTCTCTATTCCAGTGTATACACCGAAAATCGGGTATTTCATTGGCGTCGGTTCAGCTTTGATTGCGGGCGCTGTATTAACCTATTTCTTCGGAGTGAAAGAAGACGAAATGACTGATTTCTTGCCTGAAACTGATCAAGGAGAAGATGATTTTCAAGAAACAGTAACAGAGGTACAAGAGCATCCAGAAACAACTGTTTATGCGCCGTTTGCAGGAACTGTGATTCCTTTGAAAGAAGTAGAGGACGATGTATTTTCTAGTGAAATTGCTGGAAAAGGTGTGGCGATTATCCCGACTGCTGATAAAGTTGTGGCACCATTCGATGGAACAGTTGTCGCCATTTTCCCATCAAAACATGCGATTGGGTTAAAATCAACTGGCGGTAGCGAGTTATTGATCCATATCGGAATTAATACAGTGAACTTAAATGGCGAACATTTTGAAACGAAAGTTGCAATGGGGGATACGATCACACGGGGCCAAACATTAGTAGTTTTCGATCGTGAAAAGATCGAGCAAGCAGGCTATGCGATGACATCGCCAGTTATTTTAACAGACGCACCAAGTATGGAATCATTGAATATTATCAATGATAGCGATAAAGTGACACCAGAAACAAAATTATTTGTTGTTGGAACGAGCAAGGAGGCTGACGGTCAATGAGAAACGATTTTCTGTGGGGCGGCGCAGTTGCGGCTCATCAAGTAGAAGGCAGTTTTAATCAAGGCGGCAAAGGAATCAGTATTGCAGATGTAATGACGGCGGGGTCAAAAGATCATGCTAGAGAAATTACTGACGGAGTTATTGAAGGAAAGTTTTATCCTAACCATGAAGCAATCGATTTTTATGGGAACTATAAAGCAGATGTCCAACTATTTGCAGAAATGGGCTTTAAATGTTTAAGAACCAGTATTGCGTGGACAAGAATTTTTCCAAATGGCGATGAGCAAGAACCAAATGAAGCTGGGTTAGCCTTTTATGATGATCTATTTGATGAATTATTGAAATACGGAATCGAGCCTGTGATTACGTTGTCTCACTTTGAGATGCCCTATTATTTAGTTAAACACTATGGAGGTTGGCGTAGCCGCGAATTGGTCGGCTTTTTCACTACATTTGCTGTGACTGTGATGGAGCGTTATAAAGATAAAGTAAAATATTGGATGACGTTCAATGAAATCAATAATCAACGCATTTTGGAAAATCCTATTTATTCATTTACCAACTCAGGTATTCTTTATCAAGAAGGCGAAGACAAATTAAAAACGATGTACCAAGCTGCGCATTATCAATTTGTAGCTAGTGCAATCACTGTAGCTGAAGGAAAGAAAATCAATCCTGATTTCCAAATTGGTTGTATGTTAGCAGCGACACCAAATTATCCCTTGACGAGTGATCCCGAAGATATTATCGCAGCACAACAAGAGGACGAAAAACAGTTATTTTTTACCGATGTCCAAGTAAGAGGAAATTATCCACGTTGGGCACTCAAAGAGTGGGACAGAAATGGCTATCAATTGGATATTACGGCTGAAGATCTACAATTACTAAAAGCTGGAACAGTTGATTATATCGGTATCAGCTACTATTTAAGTAATACGATTTCAACACGTCCTGAAGCCGTTCGTTTAGAAGATGACTTGCTTGGAGACAGCTCTCTTGTTGAAAATCCTTATGTAAGTAAGACAGAATGGGGCTGGTCGATCGATCCAGCTGGATTACGTCACTATTTAAATCTTTTAAGTAATCGGTATGAACGTCCTATTTTTATTGTGGAAAATGGATTTGGGTATGCAGATAAACTGGTAGAAGATCAAATCCATGATGTGGAACGAATCGACTTTCTTAGTCAACATATCAAAGAAATGAAAAAAGCCATTGAGATAGATGGTGTAGATGTGTTAGGTTACACTGTTTGGGGCTGTATTGATCCAATTTCGTTCACTACTGGTGAAATGCGGAAACGTTACGGTTTTATTTATGTGGATCGTGACAATCAAGGAAATGGCTCATTGAAACGAATAAAAAAAGATTCATTTGAGTGGTATAAACACTTGATCCAATCAAATGGTGCCAATATATAAGTTGCCATTTAAGGGGTTCTCTCATTGTATTTTAGTAAACTAAATACAGTGAGAGCTTTTTTGTGTGAAAAAGCATAAAATAGAGTGGACAATAAAGAATGGGGAATCAATGCATGAAAAAGAAACTGGGGATTATATTACTAGGGCTACTCGTTGTTTTTACTACAATCATTTATTTTAACAAGGATAAAATGCCAAAAGAGGAAACGCTTCTCCAAAAAGAAGCAATTGAATTTTGGGTGGTCAGTGATCCTCATTATATCGATAAAAGTTTGACTGATTCAGGCGTGGCTTTTAAAAAAATCAAACAGACTGCGGCTGGAAAAGAACTCGATTATCAAAAAGAAAGCTGGCAAGCATTTTTGACTAAAGCAATCGAACAAAAACCAGATATGTTGATCATTACAGGAGATTTGACATTAAATGGTGAAAAGGTTAGTGCAGAAAAATTAGCAGAATTACTTAAACAACTAACTAATAAAGGAATCCACGTTTTTGTTATCCCTGGAAATCATGATGTCAACGATGGCTGGGCTAGAAAATTCGTTGATGACCAGCAGGAAAAAACGGACTCCATTTCAATTGCGGATTTTAAAGAGATATTTGCGGATTTTGGGTATCAAAATGCAACAAATTACGATAAAAGCTCATTAAGCTATTCAGTGGCAGTCAACAAAAAATACAATTTTCTCTTCCTTGATTCCAATCTTTATCCAAAAGACAATCAACCACAAACGAGACCGACAACAGGTGGAACGATACGTAGGAAAACGATGAATTGGGTCAAAGAACAATTAGAAGAAGCAAAACAAGAGAAAAAACAAACACTGGTTTTTATGCATCATAATATTTATGCACATAATAACCTATTATCAACGGGCTTTGTCATCAATAATGCGGATGAATTTAAACAAGTTTTAGCGGACTATCAAGTTCCTATCGTCTTTTCAGGTCATATTCACGCACAAGATATCATGACCGAAACAATCAAAGAGCACCAACTAACGGAAATTGTCTCGAGCTCATTTTCAATTGCACCCCAAGCATACGGTGTGGTGAAACTGGATGGAAATTCATTTCATTATCAAAAAAAAGAAAATACACATTCTGTTTCAAAAATAGAAAATTATTCTGAGTATATCAAGGACCTTTTTGTTGAAGATGGTAAAAGACTGGGCTATAGCCAGCTGATTGATTCAGGTGTTTCAGACAGCCGAAAATTAGATACTGCTGCCGAATTCATGGGGCGAGTAAATTATCGCTTTTTCTCTGGAAATGACTTTATTACAGATGAAGAAGTTGAAACACTCAAAGCGGAGGAAGGGTATCAAATTATTGCAAAAAATAGCAAATTTTTAAAAGAATATATTGATTCCATCATTCAAGATAAAAATCAAAATGACAATCAATTGAAGCAAAAATTTTAATAACAGACCGCTTCCCGTGTTCTAATTGAACGCGGGGAGTTTTTTATTGATAGCTTTTAGTTATCATACCTACTAAATAACTATTATAATGTTTCACTATTTTGTACTATGATAGTAAGATAAAAGAAAACGCTATAAAAATAGATAGGTAAGCAAGAAAAGGAGTGGAAGAAATGGAATTGATTTCAAGTGAAAAAGGATTTGAATTGGTGCATCAAAGTGGCAACTGGGTGTTGAAAAAAGAGATTGGATTTTCACCAGTAGAAATGTTAGTGGCCTCTATCGGTGCATGTGGCGCGTATGTTTACGAAAAAATATTAACGAATTCTCACATCGATTTTACAATTGAGAAAGTAGATATTTCTTATGAAAGAACAGAGGAAAAACAAGCTAAGCCTTTGAGTAGCGTTGCCATCACCTTTTCAATTAAAGTGGCTGAAGAAAAACAAGGTAAAGCTGAACGCGCATTAAAATTGATTGGGAATAATTGCCCAGTAATACAATCATTAGATCCAGAAATAACGGTCGTTGAAAATGTGATTTTTGTCTAAGGACTAAAAGCATTCGAGTATATCAGGAGGAATAAAATGAAGAATTTTTTTACAATTAGCACGTTGGCGCTGTTGGTATTTATAACAGGCTGCAATTCAACTGGTAAAACAGAGTCGAATGAAACGAAAAAAGCAGTCGTTCACTTCACCGAACCAGCAGAATTATTAACGTTGGATACCACACAAGAAGAAGACTTTACGAGTTTCAATGCTCAAAACCAGGTCCTTGAAGGTCTTTACCAATTGAACGAAAAAGACGAAGCAATCCCGGCGGTAGCCAAAGAATTACCGCAAATCAGTGAAGACAAACAAACATATACTATCTCTTTACGAGACGATGCAACATGGTCAAATGGAGAACCTGTCACAGCCAACGATTTCCTTTATGCTTGGCGCCGTGCAGTCACGCCAGAAACAGCACCATCCTATGCTAGTTTATTTGTTTCTTCTATAAAAAATGCTGATGCTATTTACCAAGGGAAAATGAAACCCGAGCAACTAGGCGTTGAAGCGCCAGATGAACATACGTTAGTAATTCAACTGATCAAACCAGTTCCTTATTTTACTTCTTTACTAACATTTGAAACCTTTTTCCCAATCAATCAAGCTTTTGCTGAGAAACAAGGCAGTGACTATGGAACTTCAGCTAAAACAACATTGTATAATGGACCATTCGTTTTAGAAGGTTGGGAGCAAAATTCTGATACATGGCAGTACGTAAAAAATTCTAAGTATTGGGATAAGAAAAATGTGAAGATAGATGAAATTCAAACAACTGTTGTGAAATCAACAAGTACAGCAGTGAATTTATATCAAACCGATGAATTAGATCGAGTTGTTTTAGATGGGGAATTTTCAAAACAATACAAAAATGATGCAGATTTCCAAAATCAAAACGATACAAAAATGGGCTATCTTCGCTTTAATCAAGGCGAAGGAAAACCTTTAGAAAATGTTAACTTACGAAAAGCAATTTCCTTAGCAATCGATCGAGAAACGTTTGTTAAAAATGTCTTAGGAGATGGCTCGATTGCGGCGACAGGTTTTGTCCCAGAAAACTTCGTTCAAAATCCAAAAACAGGGGAAGATTTCCGCAAAGAAAATGGCGTTCAACAAAAATTTGATAAATCTGCTGCACAAGCTGCTTATGCAAAAGCAAAAGCCGAATTAAAAAAAGAGGACATCACTTTAGTCTATTTAACGAAAGATACAGATACAGAAAAGAAAACAGCTGAATATCTGGCTAGTCAAATTGCTGAAGTGTTGCCAGAAATCAAATTTGAAATCACTACATTGCCAAGTAACAATTTACAAGAACGCTATCTGTCAGGTGATTACGATATTGCTTTTGGACAATGGATGCCTGATTTTAAAGATGCTATCACCTTTTTAGATATGTTTGCTTCAACATCTGGATTGAACCACGTTAATTACAAAAATTCAGAGTACGACCAATTGATCAACGCAGCTTCTGAAACAGATGCGGCAAATGAAGAAAAAAGATGGGCAGATCTTCTTCAAGCAGAACAACGTTTATTGGCAAAAGATTACACGATTGCACCAATCTATCAACAACAAACGGCGTTACTGCAAAATAAAAAAATCAGTGGTGTTGTAAAACATAGCTTTGGTTCACCTTATAGTTTTAAATATATCCAAGTAGCAGAAAAAAACTAAAGAAATGGGACGAAACAAAGCACATATTGTTTTTTCCGACCATTTGTTTGAGTTTAAAGAGCTGAGACATAACTCGAAGAGTTGTGCCTTGGCTCTATTTTTTTGTAATAAAAAAGAATCGATTTTCACTTGACACATGAATGGTCGTTCATGTATTATGAATATACGATATATGAATGATTACTCATTTGAAAAACGAGAGTGTATTTTTTCAGAAAACAACCAAAAAGGAGGAAACATAAAATGGAAACAACAACACATAATCACGATTGTTTAAACGAAAAAGGCCATCAACATGACCATGAAGGCGGTCATGGACATAGTCACAGTCACGGGAAATCTCCTGTCGTTTTATTTTTTACAGGATTAGTTCTTTTTATTGGTGCATTTTTTATTAATGAAGGTTCTCTGCTGCAAAGTATTCTTTTTGTCAGTGCCATGCTATTATCCGGTTATCACATTATTTTAGAAGGTATCGTGGATACAATCAACGAATCAAAGGAAAAAAGAAAGTTTGTACCGAATGTTCATATCTTGATGACCTTAGCCGCATTTGGTGCGACCATTATTGGCAATTACGAAGAAGGTGCGTTGTTGATTATCATTTTTGCAGCTGCTCATTTTCTTGAAGAATATGCAGAAGGCCGCAGTAAAAGAGAAATCACCAACCTACTTAAAATGAACCCAACAGAAGCTCGTTTGATTCAAGCAGATGGCAGTGTGAAGACAGTCGATGTAAGTACGTTAAAAATTGGAGATAAGCTACAAGTATTAAATGGTGATCAAATCGCAACAGACGGAGTGATCTTATCGGGACGAACATCAATTGATGAGTCTTCTATTAATGGTGAAAGTATTCCTAGAGAAAAAACAATCGGTGATGAAGTATTTGGCAGTACGATCAATGGTTCTGGGACGTTTACAATGGAAGTTACTAAGGATAGTAGTGATACAGTCTTTGCTAAAATCCTTCAATTGGTCAATCAATCCCAATCTAATTTGTCGAAGACGGCTACTAAGATTCAAAAATTAGAACCCTATTATGTAACGGTCGTCTTGATTTTAGTACCGATTTTTATAGCAGCAGGTCCGTTTATTTTTAATTGGTCATGGAATGAAAGTTTTTATCGTGGTATGGTGTTCTTGATTTCAGCCTCTCCTTGTGCATTGGCTGCTAGCGCAGTGCCAGCAACATTATCAGGAATTTCTAACTTAGCTAAACGAGGTGTTTTGTTCAAAGGTGGTTCTTATCTAGCCAACTTAGCTACCATTAAATCAGTCGCTTTTGACAAGACTGGAACATTGACGAAAGGAAAACCCTCTGTTACCGATTTTTATTTCTTAGCCGATTCAGCTCAAGTAACCGAACAAACCTGTATCGATTTAATTGTTGCAATGGAAAAAACAGCAAATCATCCACTAGCAAATGCGATTTTAGATAAATTTAAAGCCGAGACAGAACTAAGTTTAAATGTCGAAAATGAAATCGGTAAAGGGCTGGTTACTGAATACCAAGGAGATACATATCAAATTGGTAAACCAGAAATCTTCAGTTTAGTAAATACTCAAATCAATGCGCATAATGAACAATATGCCAAAGAAGGAAAAACAGTCGTTTATTTTGCGAAAAATAATGAAGTGATCGGGTTGATCGCAATGATGGACGTACCTAATGAAAATGCTAAAACTGTAATTAGTTATCTGAAATCACAAGGAATTCATACCACAATGATTACGGGTGATGCAGAATTGACAGGACAAGCAGTGGGGCGTCAAATTGGAATCGATGAAGTTGTCGGAAATGTAATGCCAGAAAATAAAGCAGCAATCATTCAAGATCAACAAGCCCGATTTGGGAATGTTGTGATGCTGGGTGATGGCGTCAATGATGCTCCAGCTTTAGTAACAGCAGATATCGGTGTTGCGATGGGTGATGGTACAGATATTGCGATTGATGTTGCAGATGCTGTCTTGATGAAAAATGATTTAACGAAATTTAGCTATGCACACAAGATTTCTAAACGTCTAGATCGAGTTGTTTGGCAAAATATCATTTTCTCAATGTTTATCGTTGTCTTGCTGATTACATTGAATATTCTTGGAAAAATGGATATTACGATTGGTGTTATCGCCCATGAGGGAAGTACTTTGTTGGTCATTTTAAATGGATTACGGTTATTGATCCCCTCAAAAGAGTAGGAAAAAGAAGTGCTGATGAGCACTTCTTTTTTTTGTTGTCCATTTTACCTTAAATTTAATATTGACAGCCCTTCCAATATTTGCTATGCTAAGCAACAAGCAATGGATGTTATTACTTCGGGTAAGCATGCCATGCGTGTTTAGAAATTATTTAATTGGATGTTATCACGAAAGTGAGCAGGACCTATTTGCACCGTTATTTAGCGACGGGTAAATGGGATTTTTTTGTAATTGGGGACTTATTATGATCATAAAACGAGTACTAAACAACAATACAATCATCTCCATCAATAGTAAAGGTGTGGAAGTTCTGTTAATGGGAAAAGGCATTGCTTTTGGGCAAAAAAAAGGACAACCCGTTGATCTAGAATTGGTCGAAAAAACCTTTCTATTAAGAGATAAAGATACACAAAATAAATTTACAGAACTGTTGATCGATGTGCCGATGGAGCATATCTTAGTAGCAGAAAAAATCATTAATTTTGGTAAGATCAAACTTGGGAAAAATCTAAGTGAAACGATTTATGTTAATTTAACAGATCATATTCACTCAGCTGTGGAACGTTATCAAGAAGGCATTATCTTGAAAAATCCTTTAAGATGGGATATTGAGCGTTTTTACCCAGATGAATACGCAGTTGGTGAAAAGGCGATAGAAGTCGTTCGCAAAGAATTGGGTGTTGAATTTGTTATAGACGAAGCGGCATTTATCGCTATCCATTTTGTCAATGCAGAACAGTCTAAAAGTTTTGATTTAGCATATGAAGTGGCAGAAATCACTAAAAATATCGAAGATATCGTCAAAAGAGCATACAATACAGAGTTTGATGAGTCATCATTAGATTATTATCGCTTCATAACCCATGTTAAATTTTTTGCCCAAAGACTATTGACGGGTGAGCACTATGAAGATGACGATTCTGAACTACTGGATACACTCAAGAAAAAATACGAACTGGAATATCGCTGTGCGTTAAAAATTGGCGAGTACGTAGAAGAAACGTTTGAGTATTGTTTAAGTTCGACAGAATTGGTTTATTTAACTGCACATATCAGAAGAATCACAAAAAATTTATAAGCAAATAGGATTGTTATCCATCAGGAGCATGACCTAAAACAGTATCCATAGAGATGGGCTGATTTAGGTCTTTTTTACGTAGAAAGGAAGAAAGAAATGAACCATAAAGATTCAGCCAAACAAATACTAGAGTTAGTCGGTGGGGAACAGAATGTTCAGTCCGTAACACATTGTATGACACGATTACGCTTTGTGCTACACAAGGAAGGGTTAGTTGAAGACGCCCGTATTAAAGAAATTCCAGGCGTGATGGGCGTAATGAGAAAAGGTGGACAATATCAGATTATTATCGGAAATGATGTTGCGTCTTATTATAAAGAGTTGCAAAAACTAGGTCATTTTAGCAATCAAGCGCCAAGTGGTGAGACTGGGGAAAAGAAAAATTTATTTGAAGCGTTTGTGGATGTGATTTCAGGTTGTATGTCACCTTTAATACCTGCAATGCTCGGTGGTGGAATGATCAAAGTGTTATTGATTTTACTACCATTGATGGGGATTTTAGATGATAGTAGTCAAACATTTTCTATCTTATCATTCTTCGGGGATGCACCCTTTTATTTTATGCCAATCATGTTAGCTTTTACGGCTGCGCAAAAATTTAATGTAACACCAATGTTAGCTGTAACGGTAGCGGGAATCATGTTACATCCAAACTTCGTAGAGATGGTCAATCTTGGAGACCCTATTCATTTTCTAGGTTTACCAGTGACACTTGCATCGTATGGCTCCTCTGTGATCCCAATTTTGATTATGGTCTGGCTAATGAAGTATATCGAAAGCTTCTTTGATAAAGTAATTCCAACTGTAATCAAAAGCTTTACAAAACCATTACTTATTTTGTTGATTTCAGGGCTATTAGCATTAATTGTAGTTGGACCGTTGGGAACATTTGCTGGACAATTATTATCTTCTGCCATTATTTGGATACAGAGTAAAGCTGGTTGGTTAGCATTGGGCTTGATGGCAGCCTTTATGCCATTGATTGTAATGACTGGTATGCATTGGGCATTTGCCCCGATTTTCCTGATAGCTTCACCAGCCACTCCAGATATTTTGATTCTTCCAGCAATGTTAGCAGCAAACTTAGCACAAGGTGCAGCAGCACTAGCGGTTTCAGCCAAAACGAAAGATAAAAACCTAAAACAAGTGGCTGCGGCTTCAGGGATTTCTGCATTATTAGCAGGTGTCACCGAACCAGCACTTTATGGTATTACACTGAAATATAAAAAACCATTGTACGCCGCAATGATTTCAGGTGCGATTTGTGGTGTCTATATGGGAATTACTGGATTAGAATCATATGCCTTTGCAGTACCGTCACTTGTATCACTACCTCAATTTATTGGAGGGCAAGGAAATGGGAACATCATCAATGCGATTATTGTTGCAGTGATTTCAATCGTCTTAACATTCATTTTGACGTGGGTATTTGGAATCGATGAAGCAGAAAAAATAGAGTCAGACCAACTAGTTGAAATTTCAGAAACCGTTGAAACTGGCAGCAATGATCCAAAAAAAATCTATGCACCGGTAAAAGGTCAAGTGATTCCATTAGAACAAGTTAATGATTCTGCGTTTTCAGGAAAAATGATGGGAGAAGGAATTGCCATCATTCCAGAAGAAGATACACTTACAGCACCTTTTGACGGGGAAGTGACAGCGTTATTTCCTACAAAGCATGCAATTGGTTTAACCAGTGAGAATGGAATCGAGCTTTTGATTCACGTAGGAATTGACACGGTAGAGTTAGCTGGACAACATTTTACAGCATTTGTTGAGAGTGGCGATAAAGTAAAAAAAGGGCAAAAGATGTTATCAGTAGATTTTGCTAAAGTAAAAGAAGCTGGCTATGATATTACAACGCCGATCGTTGTAACGAACACAGATTCATTTATTGATGTTGTAGCAAAAGAAATCACTGAAACAAAGAACCAAGATACGGTACTTTATGTTGTATAAAAAGAATAGAGGAGAATCAACTATGTCAAAATTTCCAAAAGATTTTTTATGGGGTGGCGCGATTGCTGCCAACCAATGTGAGGGAGCCTATAATGAAGATGGCAAAGGATTAAGCGTTGAAGATGTTGCGCCACTTGGCTGGAAAGGACTACCAACAAGTGAGCCAACTTCTGATAATATGAAGCTTATTGGAATTGATTTTTATCACCGTTATAAAGAAGACATCAAGCTATTTGCTGAGATGGGCTTTAAAGTTTTTCGATTATCGATTGCATGGTCACGAATTTTCCCACAAGGTGATGAACAAGAGCCAAATGAAAAAGGGTTAGAATTTTACGATAAAGTGTTTGATGAATGTCATAAATATGGAATGGAACCACTCGTTACGTTATCACATTATGAAACACCTCTTCATTTGTCTAAAACTTATGATGGATGGCGTAATCGAAAAATGATCGACTTTTTTGAACATTATGCTAAAACAGTTTTTACACGTTATAAGGGGAAAGTAAAGTATTGGTTGACCTTTAATGAAATCAATTCGATTACACATGCTCCCTTTTTGAGCGGAGGAATCTATACACCAAAAGAAAAACTTTCAAAACAAGATTTATATCAGGCAATCCATCATGAACTAGTAGCAAGTGCTAGAGCAGTAAAAGCGTGTCACGAAATACTGCCAGAAGCGAAAATTGGGTGTATGATTTTAGGGATGCCAGTTTATCCATTAACACCAGCTCCTGCTGACGTCCTAGCCTCTTTACAAACAGAAAGGGAAAACTTCTTCTTTTCAGATATTCAAGTAAGAGGTGCATATCCTGCTTACACAAAACGATTTTTTAATGAAAATAATATTTGTCTTGAAATAACGGAACAAGATCGACAAGATTTACTTGAAACGGTTGACTTTATTTCTTTTAGTTACTACATGAGTACATGTGAATCGGCAGATACATCTTTAGAAACTGGAGAAGGAAATATTTTGGGCGGTGTTCCGAATCCCTATTTGAAAGCGAGCGAATGGGGCTGGCAAATCGATCCAGAAGGGCTACGTTACTATTTAAATATCTTACATGATCGTTATCAAAAGCCTGTATTTATAGTTGAAAATGGGTTTGGCGCAGTGGATGAATTAGTAGAACTGGAAGATGGAACAATGACTGTAATAGATGACTATCGTATCGATTATTTAAATGACCACTTAGTTCAAGTTGCAGAAGCAATTGAAGATGGCGTTGACATCATGGGATACACGTCATGGGGATGTATCGATTTAGTTAGCTTTACAACGGCGGAATTAAAAAAACGTTACGGCTTTATCTATGTTGATAGACATGATGATGGAACGGGGACTCTGAACCGATACAAAAAGAAAAGCTTTAGTTGGTATAAAGATGTGATTGCTACAAATGGAGAAAATCTTGTGTAATCATAATTAGTTATTCGTAAACATAGGATCTTAATTGATTAAAAAATGACTTCATAGTATAGTTGGGTTAGAAAATGCTAGTTTAAAATGTGAAAAAAACAAGGAATTTATATGAAGAAATAGTGAATGGTGAAAAAAATGTTACGATCGCTAATCTAATTATTATTAAATTAATAACAAATAAAAAATGATATAAAACAAGAATGTATTTAATTGTTTTTAATTTTTAGAAAGAGTGGTTTCTTATTTTTATAGGAAACCACTCTTTTTTTAATCTGCTTATAAAGATTGAAAGGATAAAATATTATGCGGAAATAAGGAATTTGTTAGGTTTTTCATATGTAAGACGAAGATTTTTTTTGATGTCTGGCCGAGAATTAAATAAATATTATTTTAGCCAGAAAAGTAGATTGGTATATAAAAATAAAAAATAATAACCTAGTTCCGAAATTTATAATAATAAAAAAACATGTGGAAAATTGTTTATATATATATTTAATTAGAAAATAAACTAGAGAGCGATTTTAGTTCCATGAAAATGAAAATAAACCGCTAAATCAGTTTGTTTGTTGAAGCTTTATCTGATAAAATAGAAAGAGGTAGGCATGTTTTAAAGTTTTTTTATGTAGCTTTTTTATCGTTTGAATAATAACTAACTATGTTGAATATGATTAAACGAATGAGAAGAGTTTAATGAACTAAGAATGGTACCTAAAATGAAAAGGATTATTTTTAAGAAATTAAGATTACTACACTTGTCACTGTAGTTACACATATAGCAATCTACATAATTTACTTAGTATTGAACTTGACACATTAAAAATAATCAATTAAAGAGAGCGTCTTATTTTTTAGAAGGAAGTGAGAATATGCTGAAAATTTTTGGCAAAGGTAAAAAAAGAAAAAAATATGAAGATTACGATGATGAAGATTACGATGACGATGAATATGATGATGACGAAGATTATGATGACGACGACTACGATGACGACGAAGATTATGATGATGATGACGACTACGATGACGAAGATGATGACTACGATGACGAAGATGATGATGACGACGACTACGATGACGACGAAGATTATGATGATGACGACGACTACGACGAAGATTATGATGATGATGACGACTATGATGACGATGACGAAGATTATGACGACGATGAAGATGAAGCACGTCCGTTATTCTCACTGAAAAAGAAAAAACAAGCTCCAGCACCTAAAAAAGCAAAACCAAAAGTAAAACCAAAGAAAAAGAGCTTGCCAGTCAATGAATTCATCGATGATGATGAGCTGGAAGAACTACAAGAAGAGAACAACCAACTTCAAAATCAACTTCGAGAATTGAGAACAGAGCTACGTAAGAGTAAAAGAGAGGTTTCTCAATTACAAAATGAAGTAGAAGCAGTACGTCAAACAAATGAATCTTTGGAAAATGAATTATCGATGGTACAAGCAGTACCAAAAGATTACGATGCTCGAATGGCAGAGTTAGAGCAAGTAAAAAGCAAATACAACAGTTTATTGCGTGATAGCAATCGTCAAATCGATGAAACTGACTTGAACCGTAAAAAAGCAGAGCGCTTTGCAAACAAAATCAGACAGTACGAACAAGAATTACTAGCGAAGCAAGAAGAAATCGACAAGCTTTCAGAAGATCGTATTGTGATTATGGCATCTGACACTCCAACGGATACAGGGGCTTACGAAGAATTAGCAAAAGTTCGCCAAGAACTAGATGCAACAAAACGTCAGCTAGCTCAAAAAACGCTGGATGTCGATCAACAATTATCTAAAGAAGATATTGGTGAGGTTTTACTGGAAGCGAAAAGACAAGCAAAAGAAATTGTCAATCAAGCACAACAACGTGCTCAGCTTATAAACGAAGAAACAAAGAAAAAAGCAAGCGTCCTAAAACGTTTAGAACGTGCCGAACAAGAATACCAAAACTACTACAAACGTATTAAAGATGTTAAGGAAGAGTCAGAACATGCATTTAATCAAATCATTAATTTGGTGAAAGACGATCCTTATCAATAAGAAAGAGAGGACACAAAATGAAAAAAAGAAATCTAAACAGTAAAAAGTTACGATTATTAAGTGTAGGGTTGCTTACTTCAAGTGCTGTCCTTTCTGTTACAGATGTCCAACCAATCGTTGCGAAAGAAATCGACGAACAAGCACTAGCTTCCGAAGAAGAACAAGTAGAGATTTTATCTTCAACTAAAGAACTGGAAACAACAGAAAGTACCGTAGAAGGGATACAAACTAGCTCAACAACTGATACTAGTACAACATCTTCAACAGAAGAGTCAACAGACGAAACAAGTAGCGATTCTTCTGATACAACCGACACAACAGATGATACTAGTACAACAGATCCTACGGATGATACAGGAACAACTACTGATACAACCGACACGACAGGGACAACTGATACAACAGGAACAACTGACACAACAGGAACAACGACAACAACGACTGAACCAACAAAACCAAGTAAGCCAAAACCAAGTAAACCAAAACCAAGTAAGCCAAAACCAAGTAAGCCAAAACCAAGTAAACCAAAACCAAGCAAGCCAGCACCAAGTAAACCTACACCACCAATTCAAGGACCGATTCAACAACCAAGTGTACCAACACCACAGCCAGGTATACCATCTGTTGGACCTTCCGTTGGTACAACAAATGGAATCAATACTGGCGGTAGTTCAGCTAGTGGTTCGGATCAGGTGTTCCATATCAGTCCTAACCTGACAACAAAAAGCTTTGTCAAAGTAATTGGTGAAGATGCACGCTCCATTGCTGGTGAAAATAATTTGTATGCATCAGTAATGATTGCACAAGCAATTTTAGAAAGTGCCTCTGGAAACAGCGCCTTGGCTTCTGCGCCAAACTATAACTTGTTTGGTATAAAAGGGAGTTATCAAGGTTCAAGTGCTAATTTCTTGACGAGCGAAGATAACGGATCTGGAAGTATGTTTACGATTCGTTCTGACTTTAGAAAGTATCCATCATACAAAGAATCATTAGGTGACTATGTGAAGTTACTTCGTGGTGGCACCGATTCGAGCAGCGCCTTTTACAACGGCACTTGGAAGAGTAATACGCAATCATATAAAGATGCAACCAAATTTTTAACTGGACGTTATGCGACAGATACAAGTTATAACTCAAAGTTGAACGGTTTGATTGATGCTTATAATTTAACGCAGTATGATACGCTAAAAGACAATAAAAAGTCTAAAAAAGCTAAAAAAATTACGCTGAATACTTCTTTTGATAAATTAGAGAAGAAAGATAATCTAAAAGACCAAAACATTGAATACCTTACACATATTGTGAAAAAAGGTGAGTCACTTAAATCAATTAGTGAATTATATAATATTTCAACGCTAGCAATTTTAGAAAAAAATCAATTAGATCGACGTATGCTGTTTATTGGTCAAAAATTAAGTGTTCCAAAACAAGAAGAAACGGTAACGACTGTCGTAAAAGAGGACGCAGTAGACCGTTCGTTGGATATGGTGCAAAACCTATCGAATGCATTCAAAGGACAAGAAACGACCAAATCAACAGCTAAAAAAGAAGTAACGAATAAAAAAGAAACAAAAGAAAAGAAAACAACCAAACAAACGAGTGAATCAACAACAAAAGAATCAAAAGAGTATCAAGTAAGTGCAACTCGTAAAAAGACAAAAGAAACTTATGAAGTGAAAAAAGGCGATACGTTAGCGAGTATTTCGAAGAAAACAGGTGTTTCAGTGTGGTCGTTAAAAGAGTGGAACGACTTGGAACAATATTTCTTAACTGAAGGACAACAGCTAATTTTAGCGCCAGCATATGATCTTCAATCATAAAAAACAAGAAAGGAGAACGGTCAAATGAATGATTATTTCGATGTGTTTTTTCATCAACAAGCAATTCCCTTCACGACTGGGGCCGTTCTCTACCAAAAAGATAATACAGAAGAAATTGTTGAAGCGGCTGAAACACTCTATGAACGCTCAACAGGAGATTTCCTAACTTTTCGAGAGAATGATGAACTTTCTCGAAAAGTTATTTCTTCGCCTATAAAAAAACATGTAGAGATTCAGTTTTTTCATGCTCAGTTGAATTGGGATGTTTTACTTGAAGAATTAGAAATGCTTTTTCCACAGTTTATTTGGACGAAAATAGTAGAAGAAGTTGATGGAGCTTTTAGTACATATTTTTGTGAGTTGATTCCAATTTCTTTTAGTTCTGAAGAAGAGCCGATACAATTTGTTGTTTCTGCTAGTTTAGAACAAATGAACTACTCAAAAGGCGAATCTATTAGCAGTATCCTGGAGGCAAAACTTCTTTCTATCTTTCAAGAAGAAGAAGAAATTCCTTTATCTGGAGAAACACTTAGTTTTCCTGTAGAAGTATCTATAGAAGAAACTGTTGAAGAAGAAGAAATAGAAGAACCGAATGATCGTTTTTTAGAAAATGAATTTTCAGATAAAGAAATTTTTGAATTAGAACCACTAGATAAGACGGAAGAGATGGACGTTATTCGTTCGGAAGAAAGTGAAGTTCTATTTCTAAAAGAAAGTTTAAAGCGAGAAAAAGCGTCAAAGGAACGCGTGCGGGTGGCAAAAGAAAAATTGGAGTACGAGCTGCTCGCCATAGAAAACAGCTTACTCGTTAGTGGCTTAAAACGATTTAAGAAACACCAAAAAAGTTCAATTGATGAAGAAGACTGGTATAAACCAGTCCGTATAGATCTGATTCAGTATGATGATTTGTATAAAAAAGCTAAGTTTATTGAGCAATCGTGGCGGTTGAATCGTCAATTGGTTACAATCACTGAAAAAATGACAGTTACTAAAGATCAATGGGTCTATGAAAGAGCGCGCATTGAAAAAATTAAAAATAGTGTGTCAGAAATGGATTTACAATCAATGATGGAGCAATGTCATTTGATTAATGAGCGAGTTAAAATACGTCCAGGCTTCTTATTTTTCAAACCTAGAGTAAAGCTTTATCAAATTGATTTCGAGCAATTGGAGAAAATCAGTGCCTTTTTTGATATTATCCAAACAGAAAATCGATTGTTAGAATCAGTGATTGAGCAAAAAGATATTAGTCTATAAATATGATATGGAAAACAGAAACACTAGAAAACTAGAAGTGTTTCTGTTTTTTTGTGCATAAAAATGCTAGAAGTCCGTCTTATTTAGTTCTGATTTGCAAAATGAAACGACATAAACAGAGCCGAAAATGGCTTTTTTTATGAGAAAACTTCCCAAAATTCTGTAACAATTCCAGAATTTTGTAATATGACGTATGTTATCGAGGACGTCAATGGCTTTTTTTTAGAAAAAATCATGAATTTTCTCAAACGAAAAGTTGCAGCAAAATACAGTGCGAACAAGTGTTTCAATGCTTGTATTTTACAAGCTGTTACGAAATGAAAACACTCGTAACGAATTGTCACTGTATCTTCACCTATGAAATATTTTTAGATGTTAAAGTATGCAAAGTCGATAAACAAACGACAAAAATATTTTTTACAAAGGAGAAACAACATGAAATCACTTAAAACGATTTTATTAGCAACAACTTTGACTGCAGGATTTGGCATTTTTATGGGAACGACTGACGCGCACGCTGATAGCTTATATACAGTAAAATCTGGAGATACATTATCTACTATCTCTCACCAATTCAGCGGAGACAATAGCATGATTGATCTAATTGCAAAAGATAACAGTATTTCTAATATAAATATGATCTTTGAAGGAGATCAATTAACAATCCGTACAGCTGAAGAAGCTGCACAAAAACCAGTACAACAAGAAGTAGCTCAACAAGAAGTAGCTGCGGCTCCTGTACAAGAAGAAGCACAAGTGCAAACAGCACCAGTTGAACAAGCAGAAGCAGCACCAGCTGCAACGACTTCTTCTGCAAAAGAATGGATTGCTCAAAAAGAATCTAGCGGTTCTTATGATGCAACGAATGGTAAATATATCGGTAGATATCAACTAGATGCTTCTTACTTAAACGGTGACTATTCTCAAGCGAATCAAGAACGTGTTGCAGATAGTTACGTAGCAGGACGTTACGGTTCTTGGGAAGCAGCACAAGCTTTCTGGATGGCTAACGGCTGGTATTAAACAAAAAAATTAACCATGAATACTCACTAATTTTCGAAGAGGTTGGTGCAAATGTTTCGTTTTAAAGGAATGATTTTTGCTCCCACCGTTTATTCGGATTCCTTGAGGTTGAGATATGACTCGTAGAGTTGTGTCTCAGCCTCTTTTCTTTTTATTTAATAAGTAGTGTGTTAATAGGCGACTTTATTTCAGAAGTGAGTATAATTTAGTTAGGTGCATTCTAAGAATAATCAATACAATGGATGGACCGTTATTATTCGGAAAAAGAGGCAGAGTGATTCGTTAGAAAAAAGGAGGAATTAGATGAAAAAACAATCATTGTTAAATAGTACGTTTAGAGTCCTTCGATTTCTTTTTATTGTATTTTTAGGATATTTAGTTTATAAATCCTTATTCGCGGAAATTTTGACACGTAAAATCCATATTTTTTTGTATATCTTTTTATGGCTATTTAGCTCTTATTTGATGATTCCGTTTATCAACAAACTGATGACAGGCCGTTATTTACCAGATTACTTTATTGGACGTTCTAGGACAAGTGATGGACTTCTCGGTGATCCAATCAACCTGGCATTTATAGGATCTGAAACAGAATTGGAAGAACTCTTTATAGAAGCTGGTTGGACGAAAGCAGAACCGTTATCTTTACAATCTAGTTTTCACATGGTCACTGCTAGTGTGTTTGGTAAGTCTTATCCGAGTGCACCTGTCAGCTCATTATTCTTATTTAATAAAAAACAAGATATGGCTTTTGAAAAGGAAATTGAAAATAATCCAAGAAGAAGACACCATATTCGTTTTTGGCAAACACCTGATAACTGGTATTTACCAGGAGGAAGGAAAGCAGACTGGTTGGGTGCAGCGACATATGATAAAAAAGTGGGTTTTTCTGTTTTTACAGGACAAGTCACACATAAAATCAATTCAGATGTCGATCAAGAACGAGACTTTGTTTTAGAGACACTCAAACAATCAAATCAATCAATTTCTGTTGAAGTAGTGGAACATTTTACAACGAGCTATCATGGAAGAAATGGTGGTGGAGATGAGATCTTTACAGATGGAGCGCTCCCTTTTATTAAGCAAAAACATAATAAAGAGAGCAGAAAAATGGTTTAAATGACCGTTTTCTGCTCTTGTTCTATTTAGCTACTTTTTGGTTAGGTAAGTAGGGTTCAAAATTTATTTTTGTAAAAGAAATTACACCAGATAATAAAAATAAGCTGATAAGCGTACCTTCTCGCACAAAAATTTGTAAATTATAAATCATGGAAAGTAATAAAGAAACTGTAACGGAAAATAGATCGATCCCATATCTAAATTTAGCAAAAGAATAACCAGTTGATTTTGATAAGACAATACAAACACTTTCAATCGGAAACGGTAAAACATCAAGTGAAATCACCATGCCAGTCGCAAAACCGGCCACACAAGTGCCTAAGATAAAGAGTGCTAATTTCAGAAAATAATTTTCTATGTTTACAGGAGCCAATAGTGTATAGGAAAAAAAGTTAATAATACTGCCCAAACACAGTACCGAAAGAAACATGAATAAATATTTTGAGTATTGCTTTTGCTTTGATAAAAAAATAAAAAGAATTAGAAATAAAGTGTTCATCAAAATGGTGATTGTTCCTACTTTGATCTCGCTTATGGAAGCAATTGCTACGTTTAAAGAATTAAAACTACTAACGCCGATATCCGCTTTTAATGTTAGGCTAATCCCTATTCCGCTAAGTGTATAAAAGAAAAGAGAAGACAAAATTTTTTTCATAATAACCCTCCTAATATAAGAGTAAAATAGGTTTCTTCATATAAATGACTTGTTTTGATCAGTCATACTAACAAAAGAAAACGAATAACCTCTTAGTAGTAATTTAACGGATACTCAGTCATAATAATAGGAGATATCTCACGTTTGGAGGAGAAAAAAATGAATATATATCATTTGAATCAATTAACTGACTTAACGACAAGGAAAGAGATAAACGTATCCGACTATTTTTCAGATTCGGTATTAGAGCAGGCGAAAATCTACGTTTACGATAAAAAAGAGTACATTGTTCGTTTTGACAAACAGATCGATCATCTATTTTTTTTGCTTGAGGGACGAGCGAAAATTTATAAAATCCATGAAAATGGTCGACGTTCGTTGATTCAATTCATAGGCAAAGGTGATTTTATTGGTGAATTATCTTTATTAGAAGTAGAAGAACAAGTAAAAGATGTACAAGCGATTGATAAATGTATTTGCTTGGCGTTGCCTTATCATAAAATAAAAAAAGAATTATTGAACGATCCTCATTTTTTGAGACTCATTGCGCAATATTTAGGTAGAAAGGTTTTATTAAGAGTAGAACATTTTTCAAATAATCAAAATTATGAATTAAAACATCGTCTAGCTGCTTATATGCTACAAACAGAAGTGGATGGAGTATATAATGAAAAACAAACTGAAACCGCCGAATTTTTAGGCGTTAGTTACCGACATTTGATTTATACACTAACAGAATTTCAAAAATCTGGATTGGTTATAAAAAACGGTAGGAGCTACCAATTAAACCAAGAAGAATTACAGGTCTTAGCATCAGGTCTTCTTACGTTGTAGCCGTACCAAGATTCGCAACAACTTTATATTCACTAAGAAAACGTACTTTATTATAGAGAAGTTCGTTTTTTTTTGCGTAGAGTGATTGAAATGTTTGAGTTAAATATTTTTTAGATAATGAATTTATATTTTTTAAAGAGTGTTTTGTTAGCGGTTTCATCCTAAATGTTATAATATTAACGAGTAAGATCAAAAGAATATCAGGAGGTGCTATCTAGAGTTAAAATCGGTTTTCTAATTATAGAAGACAGATGGGTAGTTAATAGGGGAATACGTAAAACAAAACTTAGAACGAGGTGGAAAATTTGAAAAAAGTGTTTAGAAAAGAACTGACTATTTTATCCATTGCATTACTGGTTGTTTCAAGTTTGATGTTATCATTATCTGTATTAATACCAAATAAAACTGTAGAGGCTGCGGAACCTTCGCCATATCGTAACGTGATGTATTACGGCGACTGGTCTATCTGGGGTGGAGAGGATAATTTTTATCCTAAAGATATTCCAGCGGATCAATTAACACATTTAAACTATGCTTTTTTAGATTTTGATAGTAGTGGTAATTTGAAATTTACAGATAAAGACGCGGCAGTAGGTGCACCTGTTGGACAAGATGGTGTTCAGTGGAACAGTGCCAGTGCTGGGGTTTTAAATGCCATTCAAGATATTCGAGCTAAAAATCCTAATTTGAAAATCGGTATTTCGATCGGCGGCTGGTCTAAATCAGGAGATTTTTCTGACGTTGCATCAAATCCAACGGTTCGAGCAAATTTTGTCCGTAATATTACTAAGTTTATTAAGTATACCAATATGGATTTTGTCGACTTGGATTGGGAATATCCTGCCTCTGTTCGTGAACCTGATAAGGTCGATAATACCAATGATGAAGGAACACCACATGCCAAACCTGAAGACAAACAAAACTTTATCACATTGTTACAAGATATCCGTACAGCAATCGACAAGCAAGGAAAAGATTTAGGAAAGACCTATGAATTATCTGTTGCCCTACCAGCGGCACAAACTACTTTGAAAAATGGGGTAGATGTGGGCCAACTATTTAAAGTAATCGATTTTGCGAATGTGATGACGTATGATATGAACGGGGCTTGGACACCGAACAGTGCGCATCACAGCGCATTGTATGGTAATCCAGCTGACCCTAATTATGCGAGTGGTTTTTCTGTTGATCAAACAGTGAAATATCTACAAGCTAATGGAGCACCGTCCAGTAAAATTGTGATTGGTGCGGCCTTTTATACTCGTGGATGGAACAAGGTAGCGCCAGGCACAAATGCGGCTCAACCAGGCTTATTCCAAGCAGCAGAAAAAAATAATAAAGATGCAGATTTAACACCAACCTATGGTGCTAATAATAAAAATCCACTAAAATCTGGTGATGGTGGTCGTGCGGGTGGCGTTTGGGCATACCGTAATATTGCGGATCTTAAAGTAAAATCACCTGATTTAAAAGAGTATTGGGATGATGTAGCAAAAGCGCCCTATATGTATAATCAAAAAACAGGTGAGTTTTACACATATGATAATCCTCGTTCGGTTGGTTATAAAGCGGAGTATGTGAAGAATAACCAATTAGGCGGCGTCATTTCATGGATGCAATCACAAGACAAAGCAACAGATACAACAAAGCGTGATGAATTAACAAAAGCGATCAAAACAGGTTTGTTTGGTTCAACGAACTTACAAGCAAATAAAACTGTTTATGCAGATTTAAATGTTAAAGCAAGCATTACACCATACAATGAAAATGGTGCGGGATATGAAATTACAATCAAGAATAATGAAACCACTGGGGAAACAGGCGAAGTCTTAACGGCTGTTGAAGCGGCTTTTGAAACAGTGAAGTTACCAAAATTGTATATTCCAGTAAATACCGCAGAAACGTTGACTGCAGGCGATTATAAGGCTGGGACTGTAACCGTTGATCAAGGAAATGTCGTAGTAGATCTATCATCTGTTTATGATGCGCAACAAATTCCACAAGGTGCGAGCTACACATTTAGATTAAAATCTAGTGCTGCCGCAGTTGACGTCAATCGAATCAGCAGTATTACATTAACACAACGCATTGCTAAAACGGGTGCTGAACTTAGCAAACAAACAATTTACGGTGGAGGAGCAGTCAATCCAGATCCAACAGATACAACACCACCGACGACTCCTGGAAATCTTACCGCTGTATCTATTACAGAATCTACCGTTGCTTTAAATTGGTCAGCTTCTACAGATAATGTGAAGCTAGCTGGATATAAAGTGTATCGGGACAATGTTTTGGTCAATACAAGTGGTGAAACGACCTATACGGATACAAACTTAAAAGCAAATACTACCTATAGTTACAGTGTAAAAGCGTATGATGCCGCTGGAAATCTTTCTGCGGATAGTAATTCAATCTCTATCAAAACCAAAGAAAGTACGACACCACCAGTAACGAATGCATGGGATGCAGCGAAAACGTATAATGCAGGTGATACCGTAACGTATCAAGGAAAAACATACAAAGCGAAATGGTGGACACAAGGCAACGTACCAGGTGCAGAACAATGGGGACCTTGGGAATTAGTAGGCTAATAAAATAAAAGGTTAGGCAAAACAATCATTGTTTTGCCTAACCTTTTTGATTTATTGGTATAAACTTGTATAGCGTCGTACAAAGTAATCTAAAAAGAAACTCAAAGGATAACTACCGATGCGGACATAATTAGTAGTTGTTACATTAACGGATAGATCAAACTGGTTCGTCAATGTATTTTGGGTATGTTGTGTTAAAAGAATTGATTTAGCAGGACTATCATTTATTTTTCTCATTAACTCACTACTTCTGTTGAGAACGGAGCCATAAGATGAAATGACAATTATAACAGAGTCTTTGCTTAATTCTTCTACAAAAGCTTGCTGTGTTTCCTCTGTTTCGCCGACAAAAATCAGCTTTTGACTTAGGAGAAAAGAGGTTTGTAAATCTTTGGCCAAATCAAGTGTAGAACTGTAGCCAATCAAAATAACTTCTTCTGCTTGGTGGATATCCGCTAATATGTTATCTACTTGTGCAATATCGATCGTTTCTAAGACGTCATTTATTGCTGTGATAATCTCAGTCCCATAGGAAGCTAAATAGCTTTTGGGATCATTCGTAAGATCTAGTAGTTCTTGTTCTTTCATTCGTAATCCACTGTGTTTTTTCATGGAAGCTAAAGAAACCAGTGATTCTCGTAAAGAAGCAAAATTTGAAATACCAAAATGACGGCAAAATCGTGAGAGTGTTGCAGGGGAAACAAAACAGCGATCCGCAATCTCGGTAATAGTCAATGTCCGAATTTCATTAAGGTGATTAAAGAGATAAATGATGATCCGAGAATATGTTGCATCTCGTTTATTTGTATTTAAATAATGTAGAAAATCAAAAAGGTCAAGCATCAAAAAACTCCTTTACAGTGCCCCATTTTCACGATGGTGAAAATAAGACGAAATAATGAAAATAACACCCAAAACATAAAAATAACTCTGTAACTTCTCGTGTTAAGATAAGTTTGTTAAGACAATTATACACTAAATCAATAACCGAGAGGATGAAAAATATGAGCGGATTTCCACAAAATTTTTTATGGGGCGGCGCAACTGCAGCCAATCAATTTGAAGGGGCATTTTTAGAAGATGGTAAAGGTTGGTCAACAGCGGATACTGCACGTTTTATCAAAGAAAATGGAATCAATATGACTGAGCTATTAAAACCAACAACCAAAGCGGATGTCGAATTTGCAATGAATGATAAAGAAGGTGTTTATCCTAAACGTCATGGAATCGATTTTTATCATAGATACAAAGAAGATATTGCATTATTTGCTGAAATGGGGTTTAAAACGTTCCGTCTATCCATTTCTTGGCCACGTATTTTTCCAAATGGTGATGAGTTAGAACCGAATGAAGCTGGTCTCGCTTTTTATGATGCGGTTTTTGATGAATGTTTGAAGTATGGTATTGAACCGTTAGTGACGATTTCTCACTATGAATTTCCATTAGGATTAGCATTTAAGCAAAATGGTTGGCAAAGTAGTGAGACGATTGAAGCATTTGAACGGTATGCTCGTGTTCTATTCAATCGTTATAAAGAAAAAGTGAAATATTGGTTGACCTTCAATGAAATCAATATCATTGGCATGACAGGGTATTTAAGTGGTGGTATTTTAGCAGATGGGCAAGAAAATATGTTGCAAGCGCAATACCAAGCAGCGCATCATCAATTTGTCGCGAGTGCCTTAGCAGTCAAAGCCTGCCATGAAATAATTCCAGATGCACAAATCGGCTGTATGTTAGCAAGAATGGAAGCTTATCCAGAAACGAGTAATCCGCTAGATGTGATGGAAAGTGTGAATAGTGATCATACTAACTTATTCTATTCAGACGTTCAAATTCGTGGTTATTATCCAAGTTATATGAATAAATTCTTCCGTGATCATGCTATTACGATTGAAAAAGAAGCCGGTGATGAGCAAATTTTACGTGAGGGTACTGTTGATTTTATGTCATTTAGCTATTACATGAGTAGTATTGCTTCACACGATAAAGAAGGAGATGTTACGAGTGGCAACTTACTTGCATCTAAGAAAAACCCATATTTAGAAGCGAGTGATTGGGGCTGGCAAATTGATCCAATTGGACTTCGTGTTACCTTGCATAAATTATATGACCGTTATCAAGTACCGTTGTTCATCGTAGAAAATGGATTAGGAGCCAAAGATGTTGTTGAGGCAGATGGTAGTATTCATGATAGTTATCGTATCGATTATTTAAGAAGTCACATTGAACAAATGGAACTAGCGATCGATGAAGGTGTTGATTTAATGGGGTATACACCATGGGGCTGTATTGATTTAGTCAGCGCAAGTACAAGTGAAATGTCAAAACGCTATGGGTTCATCTATGTTGATTTAGATGATGAAGGCAAAGGAACTTTAGAACGTTCTCGTAAAGATTCATTCTATTGGTACAAAAAAGTAATTGAAACAAATGGGAATGAGTTAAACTAGAGAGTTGATTTGGATTAGAAATCTGATGAAAGCGTTGCAAATCAAAAGAAAATGCATTATACTAAAAACAAGAAAAAAAACGTTAATGGCGAAGCAGTCATTTTATAGAGTATGTTACTGAATAATGCAGGCAGAACTCAAATTACCTAGGAATGTCCTTTCCTGGGTAGTTTGAGTTTTTTTTCTGGAAAGGAGTAAAGCAAGTGAAAGTAAGTCAAATTTTAAACAACAACGTAGCAATCGTAAGTCGAGGAGATAATGAGGTCATCGTCTATGCTAAAGGATTAGCATTTAGAAAAAAAGTTGGACAGGTGATCCACGAAAATGAAATTGAAAAGACGTATGTATTAGATTCCAATGATATGCTGGAACATTTTAGTTATTTGTTGTCTCATTCAGATGCTAGTCACATTACATTAGTCAATCAAATCATTGCTTACGGAGAAGAAAAGTTGGGTGAAAAATCAAATGATTATCTAAGTTTGACCTTACTGGATCATATTGAATTTGCATTGAAACGTGCAGCCAAAGGACAATTTATTCGCAGCCCTTTAACTTGGGAAGTAAAGAAATTTTATCCGCAGCATTTTGACATTGGCATGTATGCATTGGATTTGATCAATGAACAATTTCAAGTGACATTTCCAGAAGACGAAGCTGTTTCGATTGCGTTACACTTTGTCAATCTGCAAGAGGATAAGAATAACCTAGACGAAACGATCCGCTCGATGGAAAGTCTAAGAGATATCTTATCGATCATTCAGTACCATTTCCAACTAAAATTAGATGAAGGCTCCATGAACTATATGAGGCTGATGACCCATCTGCAATATTTTATTCAACGAATCATGACCAAAAGTAGTTATGAAGAAAGTGATACGATCTTGAACGAACAAATCAAGTTGATGTATACGAATTCGTTTGAATGTGTAGAAAAAATCAGAGTCTATGTTCAGCAAAAGTACGCCTGTGATCTAACGATCGACGAAGAAACCTATCTTATGCTCCATATCCATCGCGTGACGCATCGGAGTCAAAAAGAGAGGACATAAGAAAATGAAATACCAAACTTTTAATGAAGAGATCATCCGCCTAGTAGGTGGGAAAGAAAATATCCAGGCTGTCGTTCACTGTATGACACGTTTACGTTTTACGTTGAATGATCGCTCAAAAGCTAAGACAGAGGAATTAAAAGCACTTGATGGTGTAATCGACGTAGTCTCTAATAATGTCGCGTATCAAATCATCATTGGAACACATGTTAATGAAGTGCATGCTGAATTGATCAGTATGTTGGGGATTTCACCAACTTCAACTGAAGAAACAGAAGTAAAAGAGAAGAAAAATCCGTTGAAAGCAGCGATGGATTTGCTCTCAGAAACAATGACACCTGTAATCGAGCCGATCATTGCTTCTGGATTACTTGCCGGTTTCCTATCATTATTTTCAATTACAGGACTCATTTCTGCAGATAGTCCAACGTATCAATTATTAGATTCAATTCGTTCAGCAGTATTTTTCTTTTTACCGATTTTTATCGCAATGTCTTGTGCAAAACGTTTGAAAGCAAGTCCATATTTAGCAGTGGCTTTAGCAGCAACGTTGGTATCAAGCTCAATCAATGATGTAGCTGGATTGAGTATTTTTGGGATTCAATTACCACAAATGGTTTACGCGAACTCATTTATTCCGATTATTTTAGCCGTTTGGTTTATGGGACAATTAACCGTTTTACTGAAAAAATATGTGCCTAAATTTTTACAGTATTTTTTAAATCCATTATTAATCATGGTGATTTGTTTGCCTGTGACATTATTGATTTTTGGTCCAATCGGTATTTGGATCGGTGACGGTATTGGCTGGTTCTTTGAAGTTCTTCATAATACTTTTGGCAGTTGGATTGTTGTAATGCTGTATGCAGCGTTTCAGCCATTCTTGATCATGTTAGGTGCAGGAAACTTTATGATGCCATTAGCATTGAACTTTGTTAATAAAATGGGCTATGACCCGATTTTCTTAGCAGCAGCAACAATTTCTGATTTAGCTGTATCTGGCGCAATGTTAGGATACTTTTTAAGAGCGAAAGATTCTAAACAAAAACAATTATTTGGAACAGTCAGCTTTAGTGCTTTAATGGGTGTGACAGAACCTGCGATTTATGGTGCGTTTATTAAATTTAGAAGACCGTTCATTGCCGTTATGATCGGTGGTGGTCTAGGTGGTTTATTTGCTGGTTTAATGAATGTCAAAACGTACTCTATTGTTTGGGGATTGATGGGATTACCATCGTATGCTGATAATCAAGATTTCTCAAATTTAGTTTTCATGATCATTAGTGTAGTGATTGGCTTTGTTGCAGCAGCAGTTTCGGCCTATATCTTAGGAATTCCGCAAGAGGAAAAAGAAAACAAAAAAAATAAAAAAGAGGAAGAAACGACCGAAAAAACGAGTGAATTAAGAAAAGTTCCATTAGCTTCAGTTGTTGCAGGAAAACTAGTTCCATTAGCTGAAATCAAAGATCAAGCATTCTCAACAGGTGCTTTAGGAAAAGGCTTAGGAATCATTCCAACAAGCAATTCAATAGTTGCACCAGTTTCAGGTGAAATTTCTGCTGTGTTCCCAACAAAACATGCAATCGGAATTAAAACAGAAGAAGGAATAGAAGTGTTGATTCATATTGGAATCGATACCGTTGAACTGGATGGAAAGCACTTTGATACGATTGTCAAACAAGGTGATGAAGTCAAACAAGGGCAATTGTTATCAACTGTTGATTTTGAAGGGATACAAAAAGATGGTTATGATCCAACTGTGATCGTGGTTATTACAAATACAATGGATTACTTAGATGTCATCGCAGCAACAAATGAAAATTTAGTAGCAGATGATGAGTGTTTGACGGTCATTTTATAAGAATAGATAAGCGTTCGTTCTTTTACGAACAGATCAAGGAGGTACGTTAATGAAAAATAATGAGTTTTTATGGGGTGGCAGCATTGCTGCTCACCAATGTGAAGGTGCTTGGGACAAAGATGGTAAAGGTGTTGCTATCATGGATCTTGTTACGCAAGGCACGTACGAAACACCGCGTGAGATTTGCCAAACCATTGAATCAGGAAAATATTATCCATCTCATGAGGGCATTGATTTTTATCATCGATACAAAGAAGATATTGCACTATTTGCCGAGATGGGGTTTAAAGCGTTACGTATTTCAATTGACTGGTCAAGAATTTATCCTAAAGGGGATGAACAAGAGCCAAATCAATTAGGAATTCAATTTTATCAAAATGTTGTTGAAGAGTTGCTTAACAATAATATTGAGCCGATCGTGACATTATATCATTTTGAGATGCCTGTTCACTTAGTCAGAGAATATGGCTCATGGACGAATCCTAAGGTAATCGACTTCTATTTAAACTATTGCAAAACCATGTTTGAAGCGTTGAAAGGAAAAGTACGTTACTGGGTAACGTTTAACGAAATGAATCATATCGATCCGCAAACAGAAGCATCAGATATTTTCACGTACATTATTGCAGGATTGAAATATACAGAGATGGAAAATAAAAAACAAACACTAGCAACGATTAGTTATAATATGACATTGGCTAGCGTAAAAGCTGTTAAGTTAGCGCGTTTAGTTGATCCTACCAATCAAGTCGGATGTGTGTTTGGTTTAACACCAGCGTATCCTTTAAATTGTGATCCGCAAAATGTTATGAACTCATTGAAAGAAACAGATCGTGAATTTTATCAAATAGATGCTATGTGTATGGGGAAATTTCCAGAATACAAATTGAAAGAATACCAAGTACAAGGAATTGACTTGAAGGTTTCAAAAGAAGATCAGTTAGCTTTTAAAGACGGAAAATTAGACTTTATCGGCTTGAATTATTATTCTTCCAGTGTGGCACATTATGAAGGCGATGAGAACAATGAGGAAACCTTGTTCGGCGGAGTTCAGAATCCTTATTTAGAGCAAAGTAAATGGGGATGGGCAATCGATCCTACTGGGCTAAGATATTTGCTAAACTATGTATACAGAAGATATGGATTGCCAATTATTATTACGGAAAATGGCTTAGGCGCTGTTGATCAAATGAATTCAGATGGAGTAGTCGAAGATGACTATCGAATTGAATATGTACAAAAACATTTGGAACAGATGGAAAAAGCAATCGTTGAAGATTATGTCGAATGTTTTGGTTACTTGATGTGGGGACCGATTGACTTGGTCAGTGCAACGACTGGAGAAATGAAAAAACGATACGGTTTTATCTATGTTGATAAAAATGATGATCAAACGGGGACATTAACAAGGTCAAAGAAAAAATCTTTTGACTGGTATCAAGAAATCATTAAAAACAACCCAACCTTTACTAGCTAAAAAGGGTAAGAGAACAGGCTATGCTAAAACAAGAAATGTTTTAGCATAGCCTGTTTATTATTTCATAAATCACTTGATACTTTATCAGAACTAGTACCAAGTCTTACTTTCATCAACTGAAGAATCAGTCCTAGCTTTGAGTTGCTAGAAGAAATAAAGTAAGGAATTAAAGAATATGAAAAAAACTAAAAAACTACATTTAAAAAAACAAATAGTAACGATTGAGAAAAAAATGTGTTTAGAATGTTCCGAAACTAAAAGGAAGAGATACTTCTAATTTTTAGGAAATGCTAAAATACTGCTATCAAAAGGATAGATAGGCAGAGTATATACATAGAAATAAGTGTAAAATATAAAAAAAAAATATTTATCTAAATTATTTTTTTGAGAAGGAAAGAAAAGATTAAAATAATAAAAATGGTTGGTATCTTTAGGCTGGATACTCTAGTATTATTAATAACAGTAGTAATTGTTTGCATGACAGTTGAATGTAGTTATGGTTGTTTAACTGGAAAAGGAGGTTGATAATGAAAAATAATTAGGTTGGTAGATATTGGTTAAAATAAGGAATAGTTTAGAAGAAAATTTATTTGGTAGGTTTAAGTATTTTGCTATGGTATATGTAAAAAAGGTAGAGGGAAGAATGAAAAATAAGAGGTGAAAGTAAGTAAGTTACTCAACTTTATTTTTAGAAATGAGTGTTGTATTTTTCTTGTTCTTTGTAGGAACAAGAAATGAGAAAATGAAATTTTGATGAATAAAAAATGTTGGTTTTAGAAACAGTCTTATTCGCTCAACACCTAGTATTGTACTATTTTAGTATGTTCAATGTCAATAGGTATTGGTGTAATTGGTTTTATAAAAAAAAATCTTAATCTCTTATGTTATTAAAAAACATTCATAATGTTAAATTTCAGCGGACACGAAAACATTTAAAAGGAAATGTATTTCGCCATTTTGATATTTTATGAGTGACTAATTCTTCCCTAAAAATTGGGAATACGTATTTTAAGTTGATAAAAAGCTGAAAAATCAATGATTTGAGCATTTTATTTCAACGCCGTCAAATACGCCGTCACAAAACAAAAATGAGAGAGGGATTTTCAGCATGGCAAAAAGAGGAGAAAACATATATAAGAGAAAAGATGGTCGCTGGGAAGGCCGCTATATAAAAGGACGGAAAATGGACGGGAGAATCCGTTATGGGTATATTTACTCAAGAAAATATTTAGATGTGAAACATAAATTAATGATGCTAAAAGCAGACACATTAAGAGAACCGGAATTTCAGTCACTATATACTGGAACACTGAAAGAGTGGTTTGAAATTTGGCTTGATACAATCGTTAAAACAAAAGTTAAATTAAGTACGTATAATAGTTACAAAAGTAAAATTGAACTGCATATTTTACCCAGTATAGGCGCGATACGGTTAAATGAATTAGCACCAACAGACGTAGATCAATGGATTTTAAAATTAAGTTTAACATTGTCCCCAAATTCTGTTCACGCAGTTTATCGTGTTTTAAAAAATGGTCTATCTCAAGCGGTTCAACAAGATGTATTAAAAAAAAATCCTGCGTTAAACATCGATTTGCCAAAATTAGAAAAACAAAGAGTCCGAGCTTTTTCATTGGAACAACAAAAAAAAATCAAGGAAGCTGTGAGTACAGATGAAAAGTACTTGCCGATTATGTTAGCTTTAGAAACAGGTATGAGAATCGGTGAAATCAGTGCATTGCGGTGGACCGACATCAATTTTTCTGAAAAAACAATCCATATTCAGCGAACGCTGCAACGTTTGCAAGTGGATATAGGAAAAACTGCTTTAGTTGAAGGAACACCAAAAACATTTCAATCAGAACGAATATTACCTTTGTCAAACCAACTAGAAGTTTACTTGAGGACTATCAAGAAATCTTCAAAAAGTTTATATGTTGTTGGCCTAGATGATTCTTGTACTGAACCTCGAACGATTACGTATCGTTTTAAAAAACTTTTAGAACAACTTCAAATAACACAATTACCCTTTCATGCTCTGAGACATACGTTTGCAACCCGCTGTTTAGAGTTGGGCGTAAACATTGCTACAATAAGTTCAATGCTAGGACACACATCAACTAAAATGACATTAGATATTTATACAAATTCTTTTATGAAAGACGAGCGGGAAGCTATTGAAAAAATTTCGACTATTTAGATCGATTATTTATTCTAATAAAAAAACATAATGAATGAAGGTCACTTGATAAATTCAAGTGGCTTTTATTGTGCTTGTTTTTCGCTTGAGATATCAACTTTAACCGTCAACAAAGCCGTCAAAAACAATATTAAGTGTATAGAATCAATAACAAAAAACCATTTCTTGTTCCTACAAAAAAGAAGAAATGGAAAACTAATAGGATATAGCTTAATCTAATATGTTATGTATTATATTATATGTATTTTTTTGGCTGTGTCCATTATTTTACTTTGCGTGAGTACTAATTCAAATTGGTATTTAACAAAAAAATTATTATTATGGAGGTAATGGTTCATGAAAAGTAACAAAAAATTCAGAAAAGACGATTTAAGTCCTGAAAACAACACGAAGAAAATCTACAAAATGTACAAGAGAAAAAAACAGTGGGTGGTAGCACCTGTATTAATTGGATTATTACTTAATGCATTCAGTCCTGTTGCAGCATTTGCAGTAACTGAGATTGAACAAGCGAATGCTGAAATGGCTCAATCAAGAGTAGTGGATGAGGAAGTTCAAAAATTAATAACTCAAGCGATTACTAATATTCAAGAATTAGTTTCTTTAAAACCAGATGAAAAAACAACATATGTTAAAGAGGTTAAGGAGGCTGAAGATAAAACAACAGTTGACAGCATTTTAGTGCAAGCTTATCAAGCAGATATTGCACAACAAGCTATCAATATTGAGACCGAATATATTGCAAAAATTGATGGACTAAGTTCGTTAAAAGAAGATGATCGTGAGACGCATAAAACCTCAGTGATTAACAAACTTGACTTAGAGACACTAAAATCAACATTTAATCAACTTACTGATCCTACGAAATACGGAGAGGCGAAAAAAGCCTTTGAAACAAGCTTACTTGCGAACAAATTAGAAGCAGACAAAATTGTAGAAACTGTTAAAGCGGAGAATGAAGCGTTAGCGAATCTTCCTAAATACAAAGAGCAACAGAAAAAAATTATTGCCGATATGACTTATTTATCTGCTATAGAAAAAGACAACTATACTACAAAAATTACAAATGCGGAAAATAAACAAGCTGTTGACAAGGTAGTAGATGAAGCGCAAGCTGCTAACAACGAGGTATTAACAGGTTTAGTTAACGAAAAAGCAAGAGAATTGGAAGAAAAATTAACATTATCTTCTCTAGCTGAGAACATAAAGGCTAATTTCACTAAGAGTATTAACGAAATTAAAGACAAACAAGATAAAATCGATGCGGATCTAGTAGAATTAGCTACTATCTCTTCAGACATAGATAAAGCCATTGCAGACAACACATCTGCAGAGCTAAGTGCACAAAAAAATGATGTAAAAGCACAAATTACTAAAGCAGCAGAAAAGTTTGTTAAACAAGCTGATGTAAAACGATTCCACAATAAAGTAGATGCTGCGACGACCAAAGAAGCTGTGGAAGCTGTTAAGAAGGAATGGGATCAATTCCTTGCAGTTGAAACAATCAAACAACAAGAGAACCTAAAAAAGGCCCAAGAAGAAGCAACAAAACAAATAGACTTATTAGGTTTAGAAGATGAGACGACTAAAACAAATTATATAGCACATATTAGCGTGGCCACTAGTCCAGAAGAAGTAGCTGGAATTTTAGCTGAAGCACAAGCAGTTAAGAAACAAGAACTGGTTGCTCTAGTAGCTGTCCAAGAGGCCGCAGTCAAAGAAATTCAAGCTCTTTCCAATCTAACTAATGAGGAGAAGGCGAAATATGTTGAGGAAATCAATAAGACTATAACGTCTAAATCAGTAAAAGAAACGTTAGATAGTGCAAAATCTGCAGATAAACTTCAAGAAGTTGTTAAAGCTAAAGTAGCTGCACTTAAAGAGCTTGATACGCTAGAACTACCCACTGAAAAAGAAACTTATATTGAGGAAATCACTGCAGTAGAGAATCAGGATCCAAATGCATTAAAACAAATTGACGATATTATGGCACAAGCAACGAAAAAAAGTGATATTAACAAAATCAACGCTGCAGACTTATCTGATGCAAAAACAATTGCAGCAAATGCAGTCAAAAAACTTGATGAGTTAACGGCAAGTCAAGTAACTGCAGCATTGAAATCCATTAATGAAGCTAAAAACGTTACCGATGTCGCAAAAGCATTGGACACTGCTTCAGAATTGAACGATATAAATAAAGGCGTAAAAAATAAAGCGGCAGAACTTTTAGATGCAAAAAATAAAGCCAAAGAAGCAATCGATGCAATGGAATATCTTTCAGTAGCAGCAAAAGAAGGCTATAAAGCTGAAGTTAATGCTCAAACAGAAATTGGACCGATTGAAGTTATTCAAGGTAAAGCAGATAAAGCAAATAAGACCATCAAAGAGAAACAAAATGAGATTCAAGCAGCTAAAGTTGCTGTAGTAACTATGATCAATCAGGCGCCAGAATTGACGGTAGCCGAGAAATTACAATTTTCAAATCAAGTATTCAAATGTTCAACTGAGGCAGAAGTGGATATCATCAAGAGTAAAGTCAGCCAACTGATTAATGATCGCAAGGTTGCAGCAGCCAAAGAGGCAGATGCAATTGCAACGATTAATAAAGCAATTTCTGATTTAGAAAAAGAAGGATTAGACTCTTCACAAGTAAGGGCATATCAAGATAAAATTAAGCTTTTATCTAAAAAAGAAGATATGGTTGCAGTTTACGAAGAAGCCAAAGCCGAAACAGTCAAGATTCATGATAAAAAATTAATAGTTACTATTGATTCATTAATTGCGTCTGGTTCATATGTACAAGCGCAAGAATCAATTGATAAATTAAAATCAGATAATACTCGTAAACAATATCAAACGAAACTGAATAACAGTATTGCACTGTCAGAAGCAAAAGCTGCTGCAAATGAACAAATCGATGCTTTAGAGAATTTAACTGTAGAAGAAAAGAAAACTGCCAAAGAAGACATCGCTAAATTGACTACAAAAGCAGCAGTTGACAAGGCAGTTGAAAAGTTAGTAAAAGCAGATAATCTTGTTCATGATAAAACATTAATCGAATTAGCTGAAGCACAAATCAAATCGAAAGACTTTGATAAAGCCGCTAAAACAATTGAAAAAATTCGTGATGCAGATACAAAAGCTAAATTACAAAAACAATTAGAAGATGCTCAAAAAGTGGCACCAACAATCAAAGGAACTGGACATGTAAGTAAGATTGGTTGGCAAAAAACTGTTGCTATGAATGAAATCATTGGTACAACAGGTAGAAAACTTGCACTTGAAGCAGTTAAATTGAATTTAGCCGATGTGGATATGCCGGAATCAGCTAAGAAAATCGAAGGTGGTATTCAATATCGTGCTCACGTTCGTAATATTGGTTGGCAAGGATATAAGGCAAATGGTGCTTTAGCAGGTACAACAGGTAAATCATTACAAATGGAAGCCATCCAAATCCGATTAACAGGTGAATTAGCGAAAAGATATGATGTTCAATATCGTGCTCATTCTAAAGATAAAGGTTGGAGTAGCTATGTTTCAAATGGTGCAACTGCCGGAACAACTGGTAAGTCACTAAGAATGGAAGCTCTTCAAATTCGTTTAGTAGAAAAAAAATAATGAAGTACTCGTCTCGTTCATTATTTAGGTAATTCTTACAAACAAAAATAATAGTTTAATGTAAAGAAAGGGCACACTAAGCAGAAAAATTTCTGTCTAGTGTGCTTTTTTTTATTGTTATAGAAATAGCCTGATTCTTGATTCTTTCTGTGTACTAAAAACTGTTTCAAATAAAATTCTGTTATATAAAATATTGTTTTTTCTTATAAAATAAAGCTTTTTTAAGCAAATATATGTAATTTTATAAGTGAGAATGATAGACTAGGTTTGTTATTGGAATTATCAGAATCTTTTCAGATTTTATCGTGGAAGCACGTTTATAGATAACTGTTATGATGTGTAAAAAATTAGGCAGTGAGATAGGAGGAATAAAAATGTATTACGTCATTATGTCTTCCAAAGACATACGTCAAAATCTAGCAACAGAGCAGTATTTACTAAATCAGCGAGAGTTTGATGAGCCATTAGTTTTATTTTATATTCAAAAACCTTGTGTCATTGTTGGGCGTAATCAGAATGTACGGGCTGAAGTAGATTTAAATTATGCTAAAGAAAATCAGATTACTATTACGAGAAGATTATCTGGTGGTGGCGCAGTGTATGACGATTTAGGGAATTTAAGTTTTAGTTTTGTGGTCAATGCAGAGCATGAATCATTTGGGGATTTTAAACGATTCACTCAACCAATCATCGATGCGCTACATGAAATGGGTGCAGTCGGAGCACAGATCAGTGGACGTAATGATCTATTGATCGATGGGAAAAAATTCTCTGGAAATGCCATGTATACGAAAAATAAAAAGATGTATTCTCATGGTACATTAATGCTAGATGTTGATTTAAATGAAGTTAGTCGGGTCTTGACTGTCTCAGAAAAAAAGCTTGCCTCAAAAGGTACGAAATCAGTTAGAAGTCGTGTAACGAATCTCAAACCTTATTTGAACGAAGAATATCAAGCGATTTCTACCGAAGCATTTCGTGATCGGTTGTTATTACATCTGTTTGAGGCTGATACACTGGAGGAAATCAAGGAAAAAGAATACCATCTAACGAAAGAAGATAATGAGGCAATCGATCGACTAGTATCAGATATTTATGGGAATGATACTTGGATATTTGGTGAAGAACCTAAATATACAATCAAAAGAGAAGAGAAGTTCAAAGGTGGTCTGATAGAAGCCAATATTTCTGTAGAAAAAGGTCGAATTGCTGCACTTACAATATATGGTGATTATTTTAGCCAAAAAGATACAAAGGAAATAGAAAAACGGTTAGTTGGTTGTAAGTACGATCAAGAATCAATTAAAGAGGTATTATCTGAAATTACAGTAAGTGATTACTTTAGCAATGTTTCTAAAGCAGAATTTGTTGAGTTGTTGGTTGATTAAGTTGGAGGAAATAAAATGATTACGTTTGAACATGTTTCAAAGAATTATAGCCATAATGGGTCTATCATCAAGGCGTTGGATAACGTTGAATTGAAAATCAATGAACAGGAAGTATTCGGAGTAATTGGAGAAAGCGGCTCTGGAAAATCGACTTTGTTGCGGATGATTAATACTTTAGAATATCCGAGTGAAGGGCAAGTCAAGGTTGCAGGAGTTGATTTAATGCAGCGAAACGAAACTGAACAACGACAAAATCGAAAACAAATCGGGATGATTTTTCAACAATTCAACTTACTGTACAATCAAACGGTTAAAGAAAATATCGGACTTCCGTTACATCTGAATAAAAGCTACGATCAAAAACGAGTGGAAGAAGTGTTGAACTTTGTACGATTAGGAGAAAAAGGAATGCATTATCCAAGTCAACTAAGTGGGGGCGAAAAACAACGCGTGGGAATTGCGCGTGCATTGATCACACAGCCAAAAATTTTACTTTGTGATGAACCAACCTCTGCATTAGATGGGCAAAATGCTTATGATGTCATGGAATTATTGAGAAAAATAAATCGAACCTTCGGAACAACGATGGTTATTGTGAGTCATGAGCTAAATCTGATCAAACAATTGTGTGATCGAACAGCGATTTTAGAAAACGGAAAGGTACTGGAAACTTTGGCTATTCAAAAAGAGCAACAACAGCAAAGGTTCGGTTCTTATTATGAACGTGTACGGGAGAATTTAGGATGATGACAGCATATATAGAAAAAATTAGTTATTATCTTCCGGAGTTGAATAAGGCCTTAGCAGAAAGTGGCAAGATGATTTTACTTTCAATTTTGGCCGCAATCGTATTCGGTTTGCCTATCGGAACGTTTGTCTATCTATCAAAGAAAATACCGAATAGATCCAATCGTTGGATAGGTGTCTTGTTAAATGGGTATATCAATATCGTCCGGTCATTTCCATTTTTATTATTTGTTGTCGCGCTGATTCCCTTCACACGTTTGGTATTAGGAACAGCATTTGGAACCTATGCAGCTGCATTACCTTTGAGTTTTGTAGCGGTTGCTTTATACGCCAGGTTAGTTGAACAGGTTCTTTTGGAAATACCAAACGAGATTTTAGAACTTGCTCGATCTTTAGGGTGTACAAAATATCAGTTGATTTTTCGTTTTCTCTATATTGAAGCAAGATCAGGACTAGTCTTGTCGTTGACATCGGTCATTATTAGCATGGTTTCATATTCTACAGTCATGGGTGTGATTGGTGGTGGCGGAATTGGTGATTTTGCATTGCGTTATGGTTATCAGCGATACGAGTATGAGGTGATGTACACAGCAATCGTTCTCATGATCCTTTTTGTAAGTTTTATCCAAATCAGTGGTAGTAAAATAGCTAAAAAAATAAATAAAAAATAGTAGTTAGGAGCAAAAACATGAAAAAGAAATTATTGATCAGTATGTTAGTCGTAGCGGGGATGGTCGTTGTAGGATGTAACGGTCAAAAAAAAGCCGCTGACACAGAAAAAAAAGAAGATAAGGTGATCAAAGTTGCTTCCCATATCCCATCAACTGTTGAAGTTGTTGAATTGGCAGGTAAAAACATCGAAAATGGTTATAAAGTAGAGTTAGTGCAAGTCAATGACAACATTCAATACAATGAATTATTGAATGCTAAAGAAATTGATGCCAACTTTGCACAACATGAGCCTTTCATGCAAAAATTTAATGAAGAAAAAAAAGGAAATTTAGTTGTCGTTCAAAAAATATATAATGCTAAAGTTGGATTTTATTCAAAAGAATATAAAGATATTAAAGACCTTCCAGAAGGGGCAAAAATAGCTTTACCAAGTGACGTTTCGAATGAGGGACGTGCGTTAGCTATTTTGGATGATGCTGGTTTGATTGAATTGAAAGATGGAGTAGGGTTTAACGGAACAATCAAAGATATTGTTGCAAATCCTAAAAATTTCGAGTGGGTTTCTGTGGATCTATTAAACTTAGCGGAAGCTTATAATGAAAAAGATATCGCCATGATTTACAATTATCCAACCTACATTGCGAAAATTGGTTTAACACCCCAAGATGCGATTTTACTGGAACAAAAAGTAGATGATCGGTTTGCTATTAGTTTAGTTGCTAGGGAAGATAATCAAGATTCAGATAAAATCAAAGCATTGAAAAAAGCAATGACCAGCGATGAAGTACGTGAGTTGTTAGAAACAAAATACAGTGAAACATTGACGCCAGCATTTTAGAAAATAGAAATTAAAAGAGGGACAAACTTAGCTTTCTAAGTTTGTCCCTCTTTTAAATTAACCCATAATATTGTTATTTTCAGTAGCAATTTCTATTTCTTTAGCGTAATGATCTATGTTGGTTTGATAATGGTCTATAGATGTAAGATCATGTTCAATATGCCCCAAGCGTGTATTTAATTCTTCTATTTTCACTAGGGTTTTTTGTAAAACATCTAACATACGTTCATCTGTACTCATGTTGATCCTCCTTTATTTGGCTGGTAATTCTTTAAAATCCGTTTCTTTTGTCCGATAGAATAATGCGTAAAGTATGATACAAACAACAGGTATAACACTTGCAACTAAATATAAACCTGAGAATGAGGTAAAGCTGCGTAGCTCACCTAGTAGATAGGGCCCAACCCCTAATCCTAGATCTAAACCAATAAAGTAAGTAGATAAAGCAATTCCGATACGGTGACTGTTTGGACTGACCTTTAAGCAAATCGCTTGTCCGTTAGACATGAAAGTCCCGTAACCTAGCCCAATCAATCCTCCTGAAACCAATAACATCCAACTGTTAGTCGTCATGCTTAGTAAAAGTAAACCAGTTGTTAAAAAAATGAAACTAGGATACATAACCGCATTTTCTCCATGTGCATCAAAAATTCGACCAGATAAAGGACGCGTAGCTGTAATCACTAAAGCATAAACAACAAAGAAAAATGAACTTGCACTAACAAGGTCGATTGCTTTAGCGTAAGAAGAAAGAAATGATAGAACACTTGAATACGAAAGACCCATTAAAAAGGCGATAAATGAAATAAATAAGACTTTCTTTTCAATAAAACTATCAACACTCCAACGAGCTAAACTTGCTTTATGTTCAGGACTTAATTGAATATTTTTGACTGGGAAAATAAAACAAGCAATTGTTGTAAGTAAAATGAGAATGATTGAGAATAAAATAATAAAATAAAAACTCATCGTATTTAATAAAATCATTCCAATAAATGGACCGATAGCTGCCGCTAAGCTTGTGCTTAAACCATAATAATTGATTCCTTCACCATGTTTTGATTTTGGAATATAGGCAGTTACAATAGCATTTGTTGCAGTTGAGACAGTTCCGTACCCAAATCCATTCAATAAACGAACTAGATAAAGAATCCCAATACTTGGAATATATAGGTAAGCGATTGTAGTAATAAGATAAAATAAGGCGCCATATCTAAGTACCGCTTTTCGACCAATCAATTCCAATAATTTACCCATAAATAATCTGGCAAACAAGGTTCCGATAATGTAGATCCCAGAAGCAAGACCCGCTTGGCCTAATGACGCATGGAGCGTATCCTGAGCTATCACAGCGATGATGACCATCAATAAGTAATAAACAAGATAAACCACAAAATTGATCAAGGTAATGCTAATAAATCCTTTGTTAAATAACTTCTCTTCCGACTGCTCCGACATTGTTGATAATTCCTTCTTTCGTTGTTTTTAATACTATTTATTGAAAGTCCAAAAAGTTTTCTGAAATTTCTCTGTATGTGTTACTATACAAAAAAAAGACCCATAAAAAATGCGGATTTGTATTAAAAAAAAGATAATAACAAAAAAAGATGACAAAAGTCATATACATTTGTTGTTGCTTTTAGATGTGTTATCATCTTAAATAAGAATAGAAAATGTTCAACAAATGAAGAGGAGTTACTAAATGGACAGCCATGTGCTACAAGAATACTTAGATGACCATTCATTTCCAATAGTGGTTAAGAAAAAAAGAACCTATCTTACATACGAAGGGTTGCAAGATCGTTATGCCTATATTCTAAAAAGTGGCATAATTAAAACAAGTGTCATTTCGCCAGACGGACGAGAATTTAATCTGCGCTATATCAACAGTCTGGAAATTGTTTCCCTTTTGAGAGATGAATATTCTCAATTTATCGATGCACCTTTTAATATTCGAATTGAATCAGAGCAAGCTGAATTGTATCAGATCGATCGTGTTCAGTTTTGGAAGGATATCAATCAAAGTAAAGAGCTACAGATGTATGTGAAAGATTATTACCGTGTTCGTTTGATGTATTCGATGAAAAAGATGCAACAAATGTTGATGAACGGGAAGTTTGGTGCGGTTTGTACACAAATCTATGAGCTATATGATACATTTGGAGTTCAGATTGAAGATGGTTTGTTGATTGATTTTGTGGTGACAAATGAAGAAATCGCTCATTTTTGTGGAATCACTTCCGCTAGTAGTGTTAATCGGATGATGCAACAGTTGAAAGATCTCGGTGCGATTAGAATCCAGGATCGGAAGATTGTGATTACGGATTTAGATGTTTTGAAGGACAATATTATTTTGTAGAGAGACGTATAGGATAGTCCGATTTTGGTGCGTCCGCTGCCTATCTCGAATTGTACTATAGCCAATTACACAGTATAATGATGATATAAAAATCAAGAAAGAAGGAATCGATGAGCGTTTAGCAAATGGATTCCTTTTTTATCTGTATAGATTCAGTGAAAAGGAGAAATTATGAAAATCGATCGCTTACTCAGTTTGGTAAATTTGTTAACGGAAAATGACCGAATGACGGCCAAAGGATTGGCTGAACGGCTTGAGGTTTCCAAACGAACGATTTATCGCGATATTGAAACGTTAAATTTAGCAGGGATTCCGGTTATTTCTTATTCCGGTATTCGTGGGGGATATGGGATTGTAGAGGGATATAAAGTGAGTAAACATATTTTCTCAACAGAAGACATTTCGACGATTATGACTGGACTTTCAGCAATTCAAAGCATTTCAGAATCCGTTGAAATCAGCCCTTTGTTGGCAAAAATTGCACCGAATACAACCTTACAACAACCACAAAGTGATTTGCTGATTGATTTATCTTCGTGGTATAAACCAAATGACAGTAAAAATAAAATAGATGATTTACGACAAGCGATAGCAATGCAGCAAATCGTTGTAATTCAATACCACTCTAAGAAAGGTTATTCTGAAAGGGAAATAGAGCCATATAAACTTATTTTTAAAGCTTCCCATTGGTATCTGTATGGTTTTTGTTTAAAAAGAAAGGCGTTTCGCTTATTTAAACTGACGAGGATTCAAACGTATACGATGTTAGACGAACGATTTGAATCTAGAGCGTTAGATACTGTAGCGTTAACCATGGAGTCTGAAAATGAGGATTTAGAAGCAATGGTATTACCAGAAATGCAACAAATCATCTTAACCTATAAGCAAAAAGATAAATTATATTTGATCGATAAACTTGGCGCAGAATTTTTTCAGGAGCATGAAAAAGAAGCGACTGGAACGATTGTATTTCCGCTACTAAACCTAAAAAAATCAGTCGATTTTATTTTACGTTTACAAGATAAAGTAAGAGTCATTGAACCACCAGTATTAGTAAATGAAGTTAAAGAGAAAATCGAAGAAATGTATTTTCTTTATAAAAGCTGACAATCAGTTGTCACACTTCTGTTGTATGATGAATTCCAAGAGGTATCTAGCTTGTCTTTTTTCAGTCGAGCCTGAACGAGCTCGCTTCGCTTTTGCTTTGAAACATGCCAAGAAATACAACGAAGTTATGAGTTGATATTGATGGGTACAAGGTGACTGAAAGGAACATTGCTTCCTTCTGTTATTAAGATGTTAGAAAGTACAAGGTGTAGCGTAGCGGAACGTTGTTACCTATATATAAGGAGGAATAAATCATGACAGAAGTGTTTTTTGTACTATTAGAAGGCTATGCAGATTGGGAATCGGCATCGATTGCGGCTGTGTTGAATCAGCAAGAAGGGGTCACGGTTAAAACTGTTTCAAATGAAAAACAAGCCATTCATTCGATGGGAGGTTTTTCGATATTACCAGATTATACGTTTGCGGAAGCGTGTCAAAAAGACTTTGATGCCTTGATTTTAATTGGTGGAACGTCTTGGCGAACGGATAAAGCAGAAGCTGTTGATGCTTTAGTGGAAAAAGCGCAAGAACAAGGTGCGGTGATTGCCGCGATTTGTGATGCGACTGTTTATCTTGGAAAGCTAGGATTGTTAAATGATCATAAGCATACGAGCAACCAATTACAAGATTTACAGGATTACGCTGGCGAAAAGTATAAGGGAGCCAATCAGTTTGTTGAAGTTCAAGCAATAAAAGAGAGCAACCTCATTACAGCGAATGGGACAGGACATTTAGAGTTTGCGAGAGAAATTTTGCTGACATTAGAAGTAATGACTGAAAAAGAAGTAGAGCAATGGTATAACTTTTTCAAGTTAGGTTATTACGAAGCGTTGAAACAAGAACTGAGAACAGCAGGTGATACTCCTAATGATCAAAAGGACCTTTTAGCTTGATTTTGTGATTGTGGATTAGAGTGTCTGGTATAAAGACTCCGGAATGTAAGGATGATCCCTTTAAATATGTACACGTTTGTGTTACAATGATTAGTAAGACAAACGTGTACAAAAGGAGGTAATGAAATGAGCACTGTGACATTTAGATTATCTGATGATGAAAAAGAATTCATGCAAAAAATGGCTGATTTTAATGGATTATCTTTATCTGAGCTTGCTAGAACTAAAATTTTGGAAAGTTTAGAAGATCAAATTGATTTAGAAACGTACAATAAACTGATGAAAGAACATCAAACGAAAGACGAAAGTATTTCTCATGCGGAAATGATGAAGGAACTTGGTTTATGACGGTGAAAAAGTATGTTGTTCGGTATGAAAAGGAAGCACAAAAAGTATTAAAAAAGATGGACCGATTTCAAGCAAAGCTAATTCTTTCATGGATTGATAAACATCTCGAAGGTATTGAAAATCCTAGAATGATAGGCAAGGGATTAGTTGGTAACAAAGGTGGACAGTGGCGTTATAGGGTTGGCGACTATCGTATTATTGCGGATATAGACGATGAGACAATAACGATTCTTGTTGTGGCAATAGGACACAGGAAAGATGTTTATAAATGAATAGTAGACAAAGGCTTAGAAAGTGAATAGTTGCTTCTAAGCTTTTTGTCTGTTTTAAAAAGGAAAATTGAAGTTTAGTAGGAAATGCTGGGCAATATTTAAAAATTCTTTTGTTTGTAGGTGACCGATCACTTGAACATTACGTTCACCTTTTTCTGTAAAATCCAGTGAATAAACCTGTTTTGTATTTACTTTGCTTTCTTTCTCAAAAACCTCATTGTGTATTGAAACAAAGTAAGGTTGTTTCGACTTAGTTGAAGTGATTGGGCAGACAATAATTAAATTTGAAGAAAGGTTGTATTCATCACGACTCATGACTAAAGCGGGACGTCTTTTTTTTATTTGACTGCCTTTTGAAGGCTCAAAATCAATAATTACAATGTCTCTTTGTTTAATCATCCAGTTCATTTCCTATAGGTATAAAATCAGTTGCTAAATGGTCATCGCTGTCTGTAAATTGACCTGGTTTAGCATTAGCAAAGTAATCATCAACTTTTGGAATGAGAGAAATAATTCCTTCATTATCTTTGGAGTAAAAAAATTCCTGACCTTCTTTTACGGCTAACTTACTTGATAAGGTAACCATGATTGCATTGCCTTGTTTTCTTGCTTTTACGGTATCCATGAGATGACCTCCTTTTTACAATTACATGATTGTTGTGTTAAATTTTTAAACGATCATTTTATCCCTTACACTATCTAAATACGCAAAAGATCGTCTTTTTTATTTTCTTTAATCAAATCTTTTGATTCTGGATAATAGTAGCCAATTGATTTTGCGATTCGTCTATAAGTAACTCAAACTCTTTATTAAACGTCTCAAACAATTTGGCACTAGCGTAATACTGTTTTACGACCTGTTTTTTGTTGATTGGTGTCGTTGGGTTGGTAAAATAGTTTTCCAGAACTTCCAACGGTTCTTTCCAAGATTCTAAACGTTCGAGTGAATCCTGAAGATTTAGAATCTCTTGATACGGGACAGTTTTAATGCAGATGGCGGAATTTTTCATGGTAATTCTCCTTTTCTTATTATTATGTAGAGTGAAAGAAAAAGTGAAAGCTGTCCGTCTCTATGGTTGAATTATGCCAGTATGTAGGGAACTTCTTCGTGTAAACAGAGAAAAATTCAAAAAGTGTCTAGAAATTCTTACAAGAATTAGGTACAATAAAGAAGCTGGTGCTACGGTACTGGCAAATAGGCAACTTGGATAGAGAGGTGCTACTTTCTATTCAGGGCTTCATTGAACGGTTGGCGCCGAACAATGAAGTGCCTTTTTTGCTTTGAATCACTACGCTGTTGCTTCGATCGCATCAATTTCTAAGAGATAAAGCTCTAAGAATTGAAGGACTGCGATTGGTTATAAGACAGAGCAGATGATGAAAAGTACAAGGTGAATAAAATGAACGTTGTTCCCCTGAAAGTTCTTCTTCGTCTCAAATTTTCTAGGATAGAAATAAAAAAAGACGATCCACAGGTGACCTGTAATCGTCTACAAATAGGCAAGATAAAGACACTATAAAATGTGTCGTCACTATGAAAGTGTACAACAAAAATAGATCGATTCTTACGCTATTGGCAAAGCTGTTTGACAGGTGCTACTGTTTAAACAAGGCTTCTGGTTTGGTTGGCGCCAGACCACGAAGAGCCAATTTATTTATTTTTAATGTTAGTTATTTCTATCCTATGCGTTTTATTATACAGAAAGAGTGGCTTGTTCACAATGAATTTTTTTGAGGGGAGGGATTAAATAACACGAAATTTAGGTTCCTTATATATAAGGAAAAATAACAAATTTTTTTTTGAGTTGGCTGACTATTTCTGCTGAGTGTAAATTAGAGTAAATGATCAAATCAGTCCAAAAAATAGGACAAGTTTGACAAAATCAGAATTATTTATAAGGAAAAAGTAGCGAAGGATAAAAAGTTTGATAAGCTGAAAATGGTCGCTTTCTCTTTTGCGATGGCGATACGTATCGCAGAAAGGAGGTGCATGACTATTCTTCTGTTATTTACCACGATAATTGGTCCGGTTATTGTCGGAGTGGTCTTAGGACTGTTCAAACATTGGCTTGATAATCGACAAGGCTAGAAAGCGACTAGAAGCCAAAATAAACCCCATCACTCTCAGAAAGTGATGGGGTTTTTGGTGTATGACCATTCTTCTTTTATACGTATAAGATACATGAGAAAAAGAGTGTAGTCAAGTTTATTTTTCTATGAACATATTTATTATGAAAACAGTAATTCTGACCACTCATCGGGCTCATAAAATTCACCTTCGTAACCTTCAGCAAAAGGATCGTCGATTATCGATTCTTTAGTTAATTCATTTTTATTTTCAATACAAGTAGAAAAATCTGTGGGCTTTGTAATTTTTTGTCTACGAATAATATACTTGTCACTCCTATTCTGTATAATTTACTAGATCTATATTAGTGTTGCTAGATTTTTATAAAGATATCGGCCCAGATTTTATATTCTGGGCTGCCGATAGTTGGAGAAAATAGATATAGAATTTTTTCAATCCACACATAAAAATGTGACATGTTAAAATTATTATACCATATTATTCGGTGTTTGAAAAAACAATTTTAAAGAAAAAAATATTTGACTAAAAGTTTATATTTTGATATAGTATATATTGTCAAAATAGATATTGAATTGAAAGGATAAATGTATGAATAATAAAGAATCATTTGAAAAGTTGTTGTTTGTGATTATTGCAGCACTTCTTACAGTTATGGTAAATAAACTTTGGAAACGTAAAATTGAATTCTCTAATTTGTTTATACTAGCATTAGTAATTTTACTAGTCGTCTATTTTTTTCTCTATCAATCAAAAAAATAACGCAACTATTTAAATTTTTAGATAGTTCTTTTTTTTATAAATGATATAATGTATTTAAGACATTTAGAAATTAATTAAGGAGATTAAGTATGTATATAGCCCATGTGAGAAAGTCAGATGGAGAAAAGCAGCTTTTAAAGGATCATCTAACAGAGTGTGCCGAACTGAGTGCTGATTGGGGAGGAAAAATTGGGCTGAGAAAAACTAGTTATTTAGCTGGTTTACTTCATGATCTAGGAAAATATTCAAATGAATTTCAGGTGTACTTGAAGAAAGCTGTTGCTGATCCGAAAAGTGTGACACGAGGTAGTGTGGATCATTCAACAGCTGGTGGTAAGCTTCTTTTTGATTATTGCCACAAAAATAGTCGGGATCCATTTTCATATATTCTTGCTGAATTGGTGGGGAATGCAATTATTTCTCATCATAGCAGTCGAGGTCTGCAAGACTTTTTTACCCCAGAAGGAGAAGCGAATTCAGATTATCTCAGACGAGTAGATGAAATAGAGGTTGTTGATTATGAACAAATCAAAAGTCGTTTTTTCCAAGAAATAATGTCAGAAGAACAGTTTCAGAAATTACTGTTGGAAGCAATAAAAGAATTGAAAGGGTTTTATCAAAAAGATGGAAAAAGTCGAGTTAAACAAAACGATACCTTTTTCCTCTTGAAATTCATCTATAGTTGCCTTTTGGATGCGGACCGAACGAATACGATGTTATTTGAAGAAAATAAAGTATTTAAACGGCATGAAAATGACGTATTACTTCAATCCTATAGTCAAAGCTTAGAAGAATATATTGCAACATTTACAGCCGACACACCAATCAATCAGCTTCGAGGACAAATGTCAGATCAATGCAAAGCTTTCGCTGAAAGAAAAACAGGAATTTACACCCTTTCGATTCCAACAGGAGGCGGAAAGACGTTAGCCAGTTTACGTTTTGCGTTGAATCACGCCATCAAATATGGAAAAGAACGCATTATTTATGTCGTGCCATTCACAACAATTATTGAACAAAATGCTGCGACAGTCCGAGAGATTTTAAAAGATGAGGTAAATATTCTAGAGCATCATTCTAACGTTTTTACGGATCAGGAAGAAATGAAAGAGAGGCAAACAGAAGAATCAGAAGCAGAAAAAGAAGCGTTAGAGCAGAAACAAGCATTACTGAAAGATAACTGGGAAAGTCCAGTAATCTTTACCACAATGGTGCAGTTTCTAAATACGATATACAGTCGAGGAACCCGAAATCCACGTCGTTTCCATAACTTAACAAATGCGGTGATTATTTTTGATGAAGCACAAGGTGTTCCAACAAATTGTACTCATTTATTCAATGAAAGCTTGAACTTCTTAAAAAATTACGGCACAACGACAAGTGTTTTATGTACTGCAACTCAGCCATCTTTAGAAAATGTCGGTAGAGCATTAGCCAAAGAATCCGATGGCGAAATGGTCGCCAACTTGTCAGAAGTAGAATCAAAGTTCAAACGAGTAGAGGTCATTGATCGGACAACAGATGATACTTGGACGCTTGAAGAGTTAGCTGAATTTAGCCAAGAAATTTTAACAGAAAAAGAAAACCTGCTGATTATTTTAAATACAAAAAAAGCTGTTCGACGTCTCTATCAATATTTGGAAAATAAGCCATTAGAAAATATTGAATTGTACCATTTGAGCACCTCGATGTGTGCCAAACATCGGAAAAATTTATTGGATGAACTACGTGAAAAGCTAACAAATAGCGACACAAAGCTCATCTGTATCACAACACAATTAATAGAAGCGGGTGTGGATATCAGTTTCCAATCCGTCATTCGTTCAGCAGCAGGATTAGACTCAATTGCGCAAGCGGCAGGACGTTGTAATCGTCACGGCGAAACCAGACAGCAACCAGTCTATCTAATCAATCTTTCAGCAGACCTTGAAAATCTGACTCATTTACCAGAAATTAAACAAGGTCAAGAAATTACGCTAGATATTCTTAAAGAAAGCAGTGAACTAGAACAAAAGGAATTACTTTCTCATGATGTTCAAAAACGGTATTTTGATCGATATTATGATTGTTTTAAGGACGAATTAAATTATCCCGTAAAAAAGACATCACTCAATCTCTTTAGTCTATTAGGTGAAGGTGCTAATGCACTTGAACATTACAAACGAACACACGGCTCAGCGCCTTTATTAGCTTTTAGAAGTAGCCCAAAAACAGTGGGAAAATATTTCCAAGTCATTGACAGCCCAACAACATCCGTACTCGTTCCATATGAAAAAGGCAATGATCTAATCGCTGATTTAAACGGAGAACTGAGACCAGAAGAGTACGCCCCTACTTTAAAAAAGGCGCAACAATATATGGTCAACGTGTTTCAGCACGAACTGATGGAACTTCAAAAAACAGGCAGTATTTATCCACTTCTAAATGGAGATGTTTTAGCCCTAACGAGCAATGCATACAATTTGAAATTTGGGATCGATTTAGAAGCAGAAGCTGCGAGCGGTTATTTAGGATTTTAGTTTTATCTAGCTGCATGGGTTAGTCTCTCGGGAAAAAGATAAAAATGGAATGAGGTAAAGAACACCTCAGTCAATTTTTCCTATTTTCCAGTCGGGACTGAATGAGCCCATTCCACATTAAAATAAGGAGGAATCATCAATGAAATATAAAAATCAAATTTCTTTTAGAGTAGAAGGTGAGTATGCTCTTTTTACGGATCCTTTGACCAAAATGGGTGGAGAGAAAATGACTTATCAAGTTCCTACCTATCAAGCCTTAAAAGGAATTACCGAAAGTATCTACTGGAAACCATCAATTGTTTATTACATTGATGAGGTACGTGTGATGAAATCCATTCAAATGGAATCTAAAGGCATGCGCCCAATGAAATACAACGACAGCAGTGCGAGTGATTTAGCGTATTATACGTATTTGAAAAAGCCAGTTTATGAAGTGAAAGTCCATTTTGAATTTAATCAACATCGACCTGATTTAAAAGGCGACTGGAATGAGGATAAACATTATCAAATATTAAAACGTTCAATCAAAGCTGGCGGGAGAAGGGATATTTTTCTAGGTACGCGAGAATGTCAGGGATATGTGGAACCTGTTGATTTTGGTGTGGCAAGAGGGGACTATGATGCATATGAAGGTGAGCTGCATTTTGGCACAATGGTGCATGGGTTATCCTATCCAGATGAAACCGGGAAAGACGAACTAGCTGTTCGCTTGTGGCATCCGATTATGGAAAAAGGGATTATTCAGTTTCCACGCCCAGAAGCCTGTACCTTAGTTCGATCACTTAGAACGATGCAAGCTAAACCATTTGAACTTTCAGAAATAGAACCCGTCGATCAGCTATTTGAATCCTTGGAACAGGAGGTTGAATGATGAGTTGGTTGAATGACTTATATGAAACGTACAAAGAAAATGCTGACCAAGTAGGAAAAGTTCAACGAACTTCGTATGGAAAAGAAATTGTTCTTTTGCCTATTGCACATGCATACCAAAATGCTCAAATCGAAGTAACCATAACGCCAGAAGGTGAATTTTATTCAGCAAGTGTCGTTCCAAAAGAAGACGCACAAACAATGATTCCAGTAACGATCGAGTCTGCTGGAAGAGCTGGTTCAACGTCTGCCCCACATTTAATCCATGATAATTTAGTTTATGTTGCTGGGGATTTTGAGCGCTATGGTGGTGTTTACAAAAAAAATAAAGCTGGAAAAAATTCTTATCAGATGTATTTAGAAAACTTGCAAGCATGGTGTGAATCAGATTATGCTCAGCCAGTCGTTAAAAGTGTTTTAAGCTATTTAGAAAAAGGCAAACTAATTGAAGATTTAGTACAAGCAAAGGTAATGGTTGAAAAAAATCAGCAACTCATTCCCAAATGGTCAAAGGAATTAGAAGCAGAATTTGGTGAAAAACCAGCATTATTTAGTGTAGTAGTTGGAGAACAAGCAACCTCTTTTGTTCGATTTGCTGTTCAAGAACAAGGGACAGGAAAACGACCACTTTGGGGAGATTCAGAAATCATTGACTCCTTTGTCGCTTATTATACAAACGAACTGACAAATGAAGGACTGGATTATGTAACAGGCGAAATGTTGCCTCTGACAGAAAATCATCCCTCAAAGGTACGTTATGGCGGTGATATGGCGAAAATCATTTCTGGTAATGATTCGGTGAATTTCACCTATAAAGGTCGTTTTACAGATAAAAATCAAGTGGCTTCGATCAGTTACGAAGTCTCTCAAAAAGGCCATAACGCATTGAAATGGCTGATTGGTAAACAAGCATTTATTTTAGATGGACGAGTCTTCTTGACTTGGGGAAGAAAAGAAACAGAGGTACCTAATCCAGAAGAATCCAGTGCTGATGTTCTTGATTTTGACGCTATTTTTGCAAAAGATGAAGAAGCAGAAGTTTTATTAAACCCAGACACAACCCATCAGCAGTTTTCTGAGTTATTTAAAAAAGCTTTGAATGGTTATAGCGTGAAGCTTGCGTACCATGAACCAATTTACATCATGATTCTAGATGCAGCTACTCCAGGCAGAATGGGGATTCTTTACTATCGTTCGATTGAAAAAGAACAATACTTTGCTCGAATTGAAGATTGGCACCACACTTGTTTCTGGCGACATACTTACGGTAGTAAAAATAAGCAGCGCTACACTTTTTGGGGAGCGCCATCTTTGCGGGATATCGCCGAAGCAGCATACGGCTCACGAGCGAGTGACACGCTGATAAAAAATACAATTCATGAACTATTTCCTTGTGTTGTAGATGGGAAAAAGATTCCAATAAATCTAGTTCGAAATCTCCTACAAAGAGCATCGAATCCCGTAAGCATGGAGAAATGGGAATGGGAAAAAACGTTAAGTATTGCTTGTGCTGTAATGAAAAAGCACTTTAATTTTAAAGAGGAGGAAAAAAATGTGGCTCTAGATAAAAATCAGAAAGATAGAAGTTATTTGTTTGGAAGAATGTTGGCTGTCGCTGATGTGTTGGAAGAACGTGCCTTATACAAGGCCGGTATCAATAGAAGTACAAATGCGATTCGCTATATGAATGCTTTTAGTAATCATCCGTTAAAAACGTGGAGGATCATTCAAGAAAATTTGATTCCGTATCAAGCTAGATTAAGAGGCAAAGGAAGTTATTATCAAAAAATATTAGACGAAATTGGTGATTCTTTTGAGTTTGAACACTTTACGGATAAGGCTTTAGACGGCAAATATTTATTAGGCTATTACAGCCAACGAGCAGATTTGAAGAAAAAAACAGAAGAGAAAACGGAGGAATAAATCATGACAGTTTTAACACACAAAATCGACTTTAAAGTAATCACTTCAGTGACAAATGCAAACCCAAATGGTGATCCATTAAATGGAAACCGTCCGCGACAAAATTTTGAAGGATATGGTGAGATTTCTGATGTTGCAATCAAACGTAAAATACGGAATCGTTTGCAAGATATGGGTGGAAAAATTTTTGTCCAGTCAGATGATCGAGCAGATGATGGACTAAAAAGCTTGAGAGATCGTGTCGATTCAATTGAAGAATTAAACAAAATCGCTGCGGATAAAAAGAAAGCAGATGTGAACCGATTTAGTGAAGTAGCTTGTGAAACGTGGATCGATACACGTAGTTTTGGGCAAGTTTTTGCTTTTAAAGGATTAGAATTATCTGTAGGTGTGCGTGGTCCTGTATCGATTCAAACTGCTGTCAGTCTCGAACCAATCGACATTAATACGATGCAAATCACGAAAAGTGTCAATTCAGTCAGCGAAGGCGGAGGTAAAAGCTCTGACACCATGGGGACCAAACATTTCGTAGATTTCGGAGTATATGTCTTCAATGGCAGTATCAACGTCCAACTAGCCGAAAAAACAGGTTTTACCGAAACAGATGCAGAAAAAATCAAAGAAGCCCTAACCACTCTTTTCGAAAATGACGCATCATCCGCTCGTCCAGATGGCAGTATGGCAGTCGAAAAAGTGTACTGGTGGGAACACCCAAGCAAAATGGGCAAAGCATCATCTGCGAAAGTCCATCGCTCAGTAAAAATCGAAAAAATTCCTGAAATTGATCGCGCAAAATCATTTGACGATTACAAAGTAACCGCGGAACCACTAGAAGGAATCGAGCTAACTGTCATCGAAGGGCTGTAATATGTACGATGAACAAGATTATTTAATGATTTCAGGTATCCAACATTTTCTGTTTTGCCGTCGTCAATGGGCGTTGATTCATATCGAGCAGCAATGGCAAGAAAATGTGTTGACGTTGGAAGGACAATATTTACACGAAAAAGCCGATCAGCCAACGATTCGTGAAAAGCGTAAAGATCGTTTGATCGTTCGTGCGTTGCCAATCCATTCACCGACTTTAGGAATAACTGGAATCTGTGATGTAGTGGAATTTGTGCAAGATCCGAATGGTGTGCCTCTAAACGGAGAAACTGGAACTTTTTTACCAATTCCTGTCGAATACAAACACGGAAAGCCTAAACGAGAACTCAGCGACATTTTACAACTAACTGCACAAGCCGTTTGCTTAGAAGAAATGCTTGTTTGCGAAGTGCCAAAAGGGTATCTCTATTATCATGAAACCAAACGTAGAGAAGAAATCGAAATTACACCTGCTTTACGTGAAGAACTCAAGAAAAATGTAACTGAAATGCATCAGCATTGGGCAAGACGTTACACACCTAAAGTTAAAACGGGTAATTTTTGCAAAAAATGTTCCCTACAAAATATCTGTCTACCTAAATTAATGAATGTTCAAACGGTTAAAGGCTATTTAGATCGGAGGTTATGCGAGTGAAAAAACTGTTGAATACCTTATTTGTAACAACCCAAGATGCCTATTTAGCTTTAGACGGTGAGAATATAGTTGTTAAAATAGATGAACAGAAAAATAGAGTTCCGCTTCATAATATAGAAGCCATTGTCACTTCTGGTTATTTAGGTGCTAGTCCAGCGTTGATGCGCAAGTGTGCTGAAAAAAATATTGGGATTACTTTTTTAACGAATTCTGGTAAGTTTGGCAGTCGAGTGACTGGTGGCACAACTGGAAATGTCACGTTACGGAAAAAGCAATATCGTTTATCAGATAGTGAAGAAGAAAGCGTGGAAATTGCTCGTCATTTTATTATTGGTAAATTGTATAATCAACGTTGGATGTTGGAACGAATGACGAGAGAAAACCCGATGAGAATTGATGTTGAACGTTTTAAACAAATTTCTGGGGAATTAAAAAAATACATTGAAGATATTCGTCAAGTTGGAGATTTAGAATCGTTAAGAGGAATCGAGGGACAAGCCGCGAATCGTTATTTTCTATTGTTTGATCAAATGATTTTGCAGCAGAAAAATGATTTTGGTTTTTATGGTAGAAATCGCAGACCGCCTTTGGATAATGTAAATGCCATGCTTTCTTTGGCGTATACTTTGTTAGCGCAAGAATGTGCTGCTGCATTAGAAACAGTTGGACTTGACCCCTATGTTGGTTTTCTTCATCGAGATAGACCGGGTCGAGCGTCATTAGCTTTGGATCTAATGGAAGAGTTGCGAGGTATCTATGCAGATCGTTTTGTCTTAACCTTAATCAATAAAAAAATGGTCACTGGAAAGGATTTTGTCAAAAAAGAAAGTGGAGCAGTGATTTTGACGGATGATGGTAGGCGAATATTTTTTCAAAAGTGGCAAGAGAAGAAACAAGAACAAATCCAACATCCATTTTTAGGAGAAAAAATCAATTGGGGTTTAGTTCCTTATACGCAGGCATTGCTGCTAAGTCGTTTTTTAAGGGATGATTTAGATGGCTATCCACCATTTTTATGGAAGTGAGTAATCCCATATACTGAACTGAAAAAAGTAAAAAAGAATAAAAGGAGTTAGCAAAATGAATACCGAACTTGGAAAAATAATAGGTACATCTGAAAAAGAAATAGTCACAGAGCAGTTAACCATAAAGGATAATTTACTGAAGTTTAACGATATGACGATGCAACTTAGTAATATTTCACAAATTTATGATGGTAAGTTGAAATTTCAACTCTCTAAAGGGGTTATATTTCTCCTGATTATTTCATTAATGGGAGTATCTACAGAAACCTTTAGGACGATTAGCTTTTTGGGTTTACTTTGTTCAGGAGGATATATTTTCTTACTGTATCAAAAATATATGGAAAATAGAATTTACTTATTCTTCATTCTGAATTCTGGTCAAACTTATCGCTTGATGTTTAAAGACAAAGTATTTTTAGATGAAGTAAAATTAGTAATTGAAGCTTCGTTCAATAATAAGCATAGTGATTATACGATAAATGTCGCTGAGCAAAAAATTGTAAATGGAAATCAGCACATTATTAATGGAAGTCATAGTAATGTAAACTTTGGCGTCCAAGAAGATCATTCTCATACTAATCATATTTCGGAAAGTTTTAATCAAGCTGATGACCATTCTTTTAATGTTGGTGGAAATGTGACAAATAGTTCCGTTCAGTCTGCTACATCTGAGAGTGAAATGGCTACATCTATCCAAGAAAACAAAGTAGACCCATATGATTGGGGAATAATTGAGGACTCTTTGGAAAAAGTTATAGAAACAATCAAAATTGCTAGTCCAGTAAAACAAGCAAGTGAAGAAGCGTTGGAAGCGGCTAGAGCACAAGATGTTAATAAATTTGAGTCAGTCATTAAACGTCACAAAGCTGAGTTTCTTTCAGAGCTTTTCCAAAATACGGTTAGTGGAGTATTGGCGCAAGTAATTACTAAAATTTTTGGATTAGGATAGTAGGTGAGACTAAGTGTTAGTTTTGATTACTTATGATGTAGCAACCAGTTCGGATAATGGAGTCCGTCGTTTGAGAAAAGTAGCAAAGAAGTGTCAAGATTATGGACAGCGAGTTCAGAATTCTGTTTTTGAATGTGTTGTTGATACTACAGAGTTAACTAAGCTAAAAAAAGAGTTGATTGATTTAATTGATGAAGATGTTGATAGTTTGCGTATTTATCGATTAGGAAATAATTATCAAAGTAAGATAGAGCATATTGGAGCGAAAGAAAGTTTTGATGTAGAAGCGCCATTGATATTTTAGAGAAATATTTAGTGCGAACCCCAAGCGCACACTAAATCACTAGGGGATTCGCACCAAACTTTGACTGATTTTTATCAATAATAAGGTGGTTTTCTCATTTGAATTTAATTTTTTGATAAATAGTTTGTGGAATAGTAAAAATATGTTATGTATTTTTATCAAATTCACAGTCTAGCTCTGTTTAGAGCTAGTGGATTGAAATTGGTTGCTCTCGGCAAACTTTAAAAAAGTTATAGAGTCTAGCTCTGTTTAGAGCTAGTGGATTGAAATGGATGCAACAACAGCTGCTGCAGATGCCGCCGCCGTCTAGCTCTGTTTAGAGCTAGTGGATTGAAATCCTAAAACAAGCGTTTCTGCAGAAGTTCCGTCATCGTCTAGCTCTGTTTAGAGCTAGTGGATTGAAATTTGATACTGTTGATAATTGGATTCCGCTATGGAAGTCTAGCTCTGTTTAGAGCTAGTGGATTGAAATTGTAATGTCGCATCGAGTCGCCTCAGATAAGCGACGTCTAGCTCTGTTTAGAGCTAGTGGATTGAAATATCTTGATCCTCTTCTGATGGCGTCTCTAACCAAGTCTAGCTCTGTTTAGAGCTAGTGGATTGAAATACAGTCCATATAAAATCGTGGTCATTTGTAGTGAGTCTAGCTCTGTTTAGAGCTAGTGGATTGAAATCTAAAACACGGTAGAGAATGATATCTTCAATAGAGTCTAGCTCTGTTTAGAGCTAGTGGATTGAAATGTATAATCTATTTGGGCATTCATCAGTTTATTTCGTCTAGCTCTGTTTAGAGCTAGTGGATTGAAATCAATCAGGAAACTAAAATACTCTATTCTGTCGCATGTCTAGCTCTGTTTAGAGCTAGTGGATTGAAATTCTAAATCAAGCTAACGAAAAAAGACAAGCAAAAACGTCTAGCTCTGTTTAGAGCTAGTGGATTGAAATGATAGTCCTTTATTATTAGAGTTAGATTTATTTGTCTAGCTCTGTTTAGAGCTAGTGGATTGAAATAGTAATATCAATTGATAGATTACCATTTTTTGAGTCTAGCTCTGTTTAGAGCTAGTGGATTGAAATGAATCAGTTAATAGGCAATTAAAAATGAATAAAAGTCTAGCTCTGTTTAGAGCTAGTGGATTGAAATTGTCCATTCACGAGCTTTGAAATAGGACCATACAGTCTAGCTCTGTTTATAGCTAGTGAATTGAAATAGTGCGCCGTTTGTATTTTTATAAACTGTTGTTGGTCTACCTCTGCCATTTTATTCCTTTCTCTTCTCAATTGACTCTCTTCAAAAAAATGAAGAATTTTTCATTATGATTTGCTTGACCAAGCGAAAAATAGTAGGTACGCTATGTAAAAAGGCGGTGGACGAATGAATAAAGTAGTCATTTTATTAGTGGAAGATGAAGCGAGTTTAGCTAATTTTATTTCAGAGGAACTTAAATTTGAAGGATATGAAGTGCTTTATGCTCCTGATGGGGAGCGGGCGTTAGAATTATACAAACAAAACCAAGCGACTATTATCCTGATTTTATTGGATTGGATGTTACCCAAATATGATGGTATTACGGTTGCGAGAAGGATTCGCCGTAATAGTCAAGTTCCAATCATTATGATGACTGCTAGAGATCAGTTGGCGGATAAAGTGAGTGGACTGGATGCTGGAACCGATGATTATATCACGAAGCCGTTTGATATAGAGGAATTATTGGCGAGAATCAGAGTTATTCTAAGACGTACGGAACAGCAAGAAAAACTTCAGCAACAATTGGTTTACCGGTACAATGACCTGTCGCTAGATTTGACGAAGCGAACGGTTGAACGCTTTGGGGAGTTAATTCAATTAACGCAAAAGGAATTTGAACTATTAGCAGAATTGATCAAACAGCCAGAAGTTGTTTTAACTCGAGATGAATTGCTCAATGCAGTTTGGGGGTATGATTACTTTGGTCAGACTAACGTTGTAGATGTTTACATACGTTCATTGAGAAATAAAATTGACCATGACCCAAAACAGCGTTTGATACAAACGGTTCGAGGTGTAGGATATGTGTTGAGGTCAAACGATGGAGAACATTAAAAAGAGTTTCTATGAACGAAAAAATACCACTCAATTTCAATTGACAATTCGTTTTATTGGTTTACTTGTTTCTGCTGTATTGATTTTGAGTTTGGCCATTATGGGAATCACGATTGCCGAACTGTATGAATCGACGGAAGAACAAACCGTCCTAGTGGAAGAGTCGCTTAGAAATGGGGAGAGAAAGACTGCAAATGACTGGCAAAACGCATTAGCTGGATCGGTTTCTAAAGAGAATTCTCCTTATCTGATTCGGGTTGGGCTAGGCGATGGTGAGGTGATTTTTTCTTCTGAGGATGCAAAAGAATTGTATGATGAATTTTCTACGCTGAAACAATTGATGTTCATTGACCGTGTTTTGTGGACAAGTGATATGGAACCCTATTATTACGCTAGTTTTCAGATAGGACAGACGAAAGTCACCATCTTAGTTGAGATGGAGGATCAAGTTGAGGTCATTAGTAGAATTTTTTTATTCACTATTTTTTTAACCTTATTTGTGATTATCATTGGCTCTTTTGTTACCTATCGTTTTTCTAGGAAAATCAGTCGAGCATTAGTTGGAATGAATCAAGAAATCAGTCAACTGGAAAGTTCGTCTGCTGAACAACGATTAACAGTACCTAAAACACCGCTGGAAGTTCAAAATATAGCGAGTTCATTTAATGTATTACTAGCAAAACAGCGTGCATCGTTGAAAAGAGAACAGCAATTTGTAACGGATGCGTCCCATGAACTACGGACGCCACTTGCGGCTATTCGCGGGCATGTCAATTTGATTAAACGCCGAGGGAGCACACATCCTCAAGTAATTCCAACGTCACTCGATTATATCGATAAAGAATCAAAACGAATGGAAATCCTTGTTGAACAAATGCTGACTTTAGGGCGCTTGGAAAATCAATTGCAAACAGAACAAATTGACCTATCCTCGTTGATAAATCAAACAATTGACGAGTTAAAAGTCATGATGACTCAAAACTTGACTGTTCAAATTGAAGTAGGACTAGCTATCAATGGAAGACCAGAACATTTTTATCAAATGACTCGAAACTTGATTGAAAATGCGATGAAATATACCGAAACTGACGGCCTGATCAGTGTTAAGCTAGTGTCTGAGAATCAGAGTATTGTCTTAATGGTTGAGGATTCTGGAATCGGTATTTCGAATGAAGAAAAGAGCAAGGTGTTTGAACGATTTTATCGAGTAGATCGATCTCGATCAAGTGAAATCCCAGGTACAGGAATTGGGTTAGCAATCGTTAAGGAGCTCGTTGAATTGTATCAAGGCAAAGTTTTAGTAACCGATGCGACGCCTGTAGGAACTTGTTTTACACTCGTTTTTACAATAACTCATCCATAAAAAATGAAGATTTCTTCATTTAACTTTCACATAGATTTATTTTTTCTTTTGAGCCTAGTTGGTAAGATAAGAGTGTAAAGCAGAGGAAAATCGAAAGGAATGAGCACTATGAATAAAAAATTGATTATTGGAACGGTCTGTTTAGGATTTATTTTGGCAGGTTGTACAAGTAATAACAAGTCACTAGAAAACAATGAAAAAAGTCAGGTCAGCAGTGAAAAGCTCGATCAGTCAACGACAAATGATTCGAATACAAAAGTAACTGAGTCAGCTAAATTATCTGAAATAAAGGTAACAGTTGATGAGGCGATCAAAGCGTATGAAGAGGCATATCCAAATACAACGATTACGTCTTTGGATTTAGATACTTCGTTTGGCTCATATTATTATGAGATTCAAGGGGTCGATGATACAACAGAATATGAAGTGAAAATCAACGCAACAGATAAGAAATTAACGAAAGAGCGAGAAGAAACACTAGACCGTGAAGATCAAAATGGTGTAGAAAAAGAAAATGAAGCGTTAGATTTAAAAAAATTGAAATCATTAGAGGAAGTCTCGAAAATAGCACAGGAGAGTGTTGGGCAAGGCGAAGCGTTTGAATGGTCTTTAGATAGAGAATTGTCTATCACGTATTGGGAAGTCAAAGTACGTTCTGGAAATGATGAAGTTTCTGTAAAAATCAATGCTCAAACAGGTGAAGTAGTTGAAAAGGAAATCGATGACTAGTTCGTTATTTGAACATGGAAAAAAGAAATAGCTTAACAGTTATAGGCTTTTTTAGAGGAAATAATCGTTATCCAAGTAAAGGACTGTTATAAAATAGTGTGAAATCAGACCATATCATTCGTCTTATTCCAAGAAATTCTATACAATTAAGTAGGAAACGAAGTAAGATGTTAATGGAGGGATAATGATGAATAACGTTATGGAACAATTAAGAAAATATGCACTTTTGCGAGGAATTGTTTATATGATCTTCGGACTGTTGATCGTGATCAATCCTAAAAGTGTTTTCCAAATGGCTGTCTATTTTATATCTGCGTATATTGCAATTATGGGTATACTAAATTTGTATGATGGATTTAAAGTCAAAAAAGCAACAGGGACTTACGGTATGAGTTTTCTAGGTGGAATTGTTTTACTTGTGATGGCAGGAATCGTTTTGGTTTTTGCAAAAGGAATCGTTAGTATTTTACCAATTTTCTTAGGTCTCGTGATTGTGATCGTCGGGGTTACTCGAGCAATTCAATCGGTCAATTTACGGACATATGTCAATGTTAGCTGGATGCCGATGTTTATTTACAGCGTGATTTTGATTATTGCTGGTTTGGTTTTGACGTTTAATCCATTTAGTAGTTTATTAGTACTATTCCAATTGTTTGGTGGGATTCTTATTTTTATGGGAATTGGAGAAATGGTATCTTTCTTCCAATTACGCAAGATTAAATAACGAAAAAAAGGAGCTGATTTTCAGCTCCTTTTTTATTTGCTCCATTATTTCAAAGCATTTAATTCCGCTTCAGAAGCAGTTAATTGTCCTTCAAGTTCTTCCATTCCGTCTTTACCTAAAGTGACTCCTTCATCATAATTCGCTTGTAAATCTTCAAAAGTATTGTCAGCCGGGATTTGTTCAGCATCTTGTTCACGTTTTTTTGTTTCTTTTTCAAATTATTCTTCTTTCGCACTGTCAGAATTTTTTTAGTCTCATTCGAATGATTACAGCCAACCAACGTCAACATAGATAAAGTAATGAGTCCAATCCTAAATTTTTTCATTTTTCTCTTGTTCTCCTAACTAAAATAAGCGTAAATTAACACAGAAAATGTTCAATTTCACTCTTTGTTAAATGGTAAGGCACTCAACATGAAAAAAGTGGTTTCTAACGAAAAATGGCTTATAATCTAATCATTCAATTAAAACGGAAAGAGGAATAAATATGAAACATGAAATGATTTCACCAAGTAAGGATTATCCATTCAAACTATTTTCTTTTACTTCAAGAAACCCTGATCGGTTAATTTCTACCCATTGGCATGAAAGTGCAGAATTATTGTACTGTCTAAAAGGAAACTTAGAAGTCCGTTTTCCACAGGTAACTTATTTGTTAGAACCAGGGGATACTTTATTTATCAACTCTAACATTATTCATTCATCGAGAAGTCCACGTCCAAATGAAGTTTTTGTGATGCAGTTTCCTCTAAAGTTTTTACAAGAAATGACGCAAAATCAGTATAATGACCAATTTGTATTTAATGTAATTCCCTTGAAGAAAAAAGATGAACGAATGCAAGCGTTACTAAATCAAATTTTTCAAGAGTATCAACTCAACGATTTGGCAACGAATTTACTAGTTAAGAGTCGGACGTTGGCTTTTTTAGCATTAGTGACAAAAGAGTACAGTATTCCTATAGCAACTAAAAAAACAATCAAAAGTTTGAAACATTTAGAACGATTGAAACAGGTGAATGATTATGTACTAGAAAACTACAATCAGTCATTAAAATTAGAGCAAGTGGCGGAAGTGTTCAACTATGATCCAGCTTATTTTTCCCGTTTTTTCAAAAAGTATATGGGTATTCCTTTTTCGGAGTACGTTAATACTGTTCGTTTAGAAAAAGCCTATTATCAATTGCGAGATACAGATATGACCGTTTTAGATATTGCGATGGCAAATGGTTTTCTCTCAGTGAAATCCTTCTACAATGTGTTTAAAAAAAATTACACCTTGTCTCCTCAACAATATCGGCAAAAATATTTCAAATAAAAAAGTCATTATTTTTCCGATTTGAAGACGAAATTCGCACAGAAAAAAAGGGGAATACTCAGTATACTAAAATTAAGTAAAGCGCTTACTGGATATTGAGAGGGGAAATAAACATGAAGAAAAAGTTGATCGGTTTTTTTGATAAGGTAAGTCCATTTTTTGATAAGATGGGAAATAATTCTTATCTTCAAGCCATTTCGGGTGCAATGATGTCAACGTTGGGTCCAGTATTTATCGGTTCGGTTGCGGTATTATTAGTTGTTTTTATGAATATGTCTAAAACGTTGCAAGGATTTACACAAGTTATTTCACTATTAGGGAAAGTCAATACCTTTACAATTGGTTCTCTGGCATTATATATTTCTGTTTTGATGGCTATAAATTTGGTTCGTAAATTAGATGAGAAAGAAGATTATGTTGCAGCTGGAATTATTTCATTGATGAGTTTTCTTTTGATTACACCATTGGATAAAACGGCTGATGATGTTGCAGCATTGCCAACTACTTGGTTAAGTGCGCAAGGTGTCTTCTCAGCAATGATCGTAGGATTAGTCGTAGGTCGCTTATTTATAGCAATCAAACGGAAAGGCTGGACGATCAAAATGCCAGAAGGCGTGCCACCAATGGTAACACGGATGTTTGAATCGTTGATTCCTACCGTATTGATTGGGATTTTATTTATTTTGATTGATTTTGGGTTTAGTATGACTTCATTTGGTAATATGCACCAGTTTGTTTACACCATTATTCAAGTGCCGCTAAAAGGAATCGGTGGTTCGATCGGAGCGATGATTGTTTTAAGTTTAATCCAACAAATGCTTTGGTTTTTCGGGATTCATGGGACAAATGTGATCTTGCCTTTAGTGACACCGTTGTGGATGGCGATGGATGTTGAAAATATGAATGCAGTAACGGCTGGTCAAGTGCCACCGAATATTGTGGGACTAGCATTTTTTAATATTATTACGTTTGGTGGTATGGCATTAGGGTTAGTGCTATTGATGTTGCGAGCAAAAAGTAAGCAGTATCGAGAAGTTGGGAAGATTTCCATCGTACCAGCATTGTTCGGAATCACTGAACCTGTGATTTTCGGAATGCCGTTAGTGTTGAATTTTGATTTAGCGATTCCGTTTATTTTCAATAATAGTATTGGGTTGATTTTAGCGTATGTCTTAACAAAAATCGGGCTGGTTTCAAAATTTGTCGGGGTACAAGCCATTTTTGGATTGCCGATCGGATTTCATGCAGCGGTTCAAGGCAGCATCTCTGTGATTATTTTACAGTTAGTGATTCAACTAGTATTGTCACCAATTCTTTGGTATCCGTGGTTCAAACGGTTAGATAAAAAAACGTACCTAAACGAACAAAGTGAAGAGGTGTAAAAATGGAAGAGAAAAAATTAAAAGAACTACTCAATTCATTGACTTGGGAAGAAAAAATCGGACAACTTGTTCAGTTGTCAGGGGACTTTTTCCATGCAGATGAATTAGCGGTTGGACCACAGAAAAAATTAGGAATCGATCAAAAAATCGTTGATCAAGTTGGTTCAGTGCTCAATGTCACCGGAGCGGATAAAACGAAGGAAATCCAAGAACGCTATTTAAAGAAAAGTAGACATAAAATTCCATTGCTGTTTATGGCGGATATTATTTATGGCTATCGTACGATTTTTCCGATTCCATTAGGATTAGGTGCTACTTGGAATCCAGAGTTGATCGAGCTTGCTTATCAACAGACAGCGGAAGAATCTAAGGCAGCGGGAGCGCATGTGACGTTTGCTCCGATGGTGGATCTAGTTCGTGATGCACGTTGGGGTCGATGTTTGGAATCTACTGGGGAAGATCCAGTATTAAATTCAGCCTTTGCCAGAGCAATGGTCACAGGATTACAAAAAGATCTACTAAATGGCGGTGGTATTGCGGCTTGTGTGAAACACTTTGCCGCATATGGCGCAGCAGAAGGTGGTCGTGAGTATAATACGGTTGATATGTCAGAACGTAGACTACGTCAAGATTATCTCCCTTCATATAAAGCGGCAGTTGACGCTGGTTGTCAATTAGTGATGACGTCTTTTAACACGTACGACGGTATGCCTGTAACAGGTAACAAGTTCCTTTTAGAAGATATTTTGCGCAAAGAATGGGGCTTTGACGGGGTAATCATATCTGATTATGCTGCTATTCAAGAGCTGATTGCACATGGTGTAGCTGTGAACGACCGTGAAGCGGCAAAATTAGCCATTGAAGCGACAACCGATATTGACATGAAAACACCATGCTATGCAAAAGAATTAGAACCGTTGATCGAAGCAGGGGAAATCAGTGCCGACTTAGTAGATCGATCAGTTTATCGTGTGTTGAAACTAAAAAATGATCTGGGGTTATTTGAAGATCCTTATCGTGGCGCAAGTTCTGAGCAGGAAGAGCAAGTCTTTTTAACAGAAGAAAAACGGCGATTAGCTAAAAAAGTTTCGTCTGAATCAATGGTATTACTGCAAAATAAACATGATATTTTACCGTTGAAGCCAAACAAGGAGAAAGTGCTGCTGGTAGGGCCTTACGGAGATAATCAAGAGCTGATCGGTTTATGGGCCGTTCATGGAAAACGGGAAGATGTCGTGACGATCAAAAAGGGATTCGAAAATTATCTTGATTCAGAGCATTTACTTTATACACAAGGCTGTGACATGTTGGAAGATTACACCTTTTTAGGTGAATTTGGAGCAACGAAAGATCAAATTGAGCAAATCGGTTTGAATGACCAAACAAAAGAACAAGAACTTACGAATGCCTTGGCACTAGCGAAACAAGCAGATACGATCGTGTTTGCATTAGGTGAACATACGATGCAAAGTGGTGAAGCAGGCAGTCGCACAGAAATTACTTTACCAAAAATTCAACAAGAGTTTTTACAAAAATTAACCGTCTGGAATAAAAAAACAGTCTTGATCGTCATTAGCGGCAGACCACTCGTTTTAACAAAAGAAGTCGAACAAGTAGACGCAATCATCCAAGCGTGGTTTCCTGGAACAGAAGGAGGAAATGCGTTAGCAGATATTATCTTTGGGCAAACAAATACAACGGGGCGTTTAAGTATGAGTTTTCCTTACTCCGTTGGACAATTACCGATTTATTATAGTGAGTTTAAAACGGGTCGTCCATTAACTAGTACGACGCACAAAGGGCGTTTTGTTTCCAAATATTTAGATAGCCCAAATGACCCATTATTTTCATTTGGCTATGGCTTATCTTATAGTCAAGTGGACTATTCTGGATTGACATTAAGCAGTAAAAAAATGGAAGAAACACTTGAAGTATCAGTCAAAGTGAAAAATAGCTCAGAGCGCACGACGGTTGAAACAGTCCAACTATATGTTCAAGATGTGACCGGCTCAGTTGTACGGCCTGTCAAAGAGTTGAAAGCATTCAAAAAGGTCGAACTTACTGCTGGTGAAGAAAAAGAGGTTGTCTTTACAGTAACAAGAGAGGACTTGAAATTTTACACAAAAGAGATGGTGTTTAAAGCAGAAGCAGGGGAATTTATCGTTTTTGTCGGTGCAAACGTAAAAGAAACGCAAGAACAATCATTTGAGTTAGTATGAGTAAGTTAGTATAAAAAGTTGAGACAAAGCGTATCACTTCAAGAAAGAATCCGCTGATTGTTCTCACCGTTTATTCGGATTTAGTGCCTTTGACAAAACGAATTGTTCGTTTTGTCAGGTGCTTTTTTTTTACATTCAAAAGCAAAAAGAGACTTGCAAAAAAAATAGTGAAATGGTACTCTTAATTTCTAATTGAGAATGATTTTCATTTTCAGTGAGAAGTGAGAGTATAAAGGAAGGTTCTTTTTATCATAAATTGAGTAGGGAATAGGAGGAATAAGATGGAAAAAAGTACAATTGAGCAAATCGTCAGAGAACGTAGAACGATTCGAACATTAACGAATCAAACGATCTCTCTAGAAACAATACATGATCTATTAGAAAGTGCCAGCTATGCACCTTATCACTCTAAAGAAGAGCCTTGGGAAGTGATAATTGTCAGTGAGGAACAAGAACGACAAGTATTTGTGAAAGAAATCATGAATAGTTACGATCGATTAGATATCTGGGCACGTTATGAGCAAGAGTATCTTGAAAAGGCTAAGAAGAGAACAGAGGACTATTTCTTAGATGTTCCTGTAACATTGATTGTAACGGCGCCTATTTGTGAAAGTGAAAAGTCGAACTTGGAAGCAATCAGTGCAGTATCAGCGTTTATTCAAAATTTTCAATTAGTAGCGTGGGCTCAGAAAATCGGAGTGACTTGGCGTACGATTCCAGTGATTTTTGATGAAGTATTCAAGCAAAATAGTGGTGTAGCAGCTGAGCGACAAATTATCGGATTACTTGATATTAGTTTCATAGATGAGAATATAAAAATACCTAAAAGCCGTAGAAAACCTGTAGCACAGTGGACGAAGGGCTTAAATGAAAAAGTAGCAGAAATGAATAAAGAGAACAAGGAATTGTGAGTTTCAGGTACACAGGAGGCGTATTTTTTTGCAGGCAATCAAGACAAATGATGGAAGGATCAAAGCGAAAACACAGCAATACTATCCATTGATCCTAGTATTTTTAGTAGCACTTATTTTTTTATCAATCGTCTATTCATTGATCAATGGACAGGCGAATATTTCTATTGAAGATATCGTTCAAATTCTTTTAACAAAAGTTTCTGGCGGTAGGTTAGGTTCATTGGATGGAATAACCAGTAACTCTGCGGTAAATATTATTTGGTTTGTGCGGACACCAAGAGTGATCTTAGCTGTTTTTGTTGGGATGGGCTTGGCGATTACGGGTGCTGTGATGCAAGCGGTCGTTCAAAATCCTTTGGCAGACCCTTACATTTTAGGGATCTCTTCAGGGGCTTCACTGGGTGCAACGTTTGCGATTCTTGTAGGGTTTGGGACAGGAAGTATTTTTTCTCAGTTTGGCTTGGCATTTGGCGCATTTGTCGGTGCAATGGCTGCGGCGTTTGGTGTGCTTGTTTTATCAGGAATTGGGGGGCGAATGACCTCTGTTAAGTTGGTTCTCTCTGGTTCAGTGATTGGTGCATTATGTAGTTCGATTTCAAGTTTTATTGTTTATCTAGCAAATAACGCAGAAGGCATGAAGACGGTGACGTTTTGGGCAATGGGAAGTTTAGCGTCTGCAAGTTGGAATAAATTAGGCGTATTATCAGTTGTGGTCGTATTGATCACGGGGTTCTTTTTGTTTCAGCATCGGATTTTAAACGTGATGTTGCTAGGAGATGAAGCAGCGATTACGTTAGGTGTTCCGTTGGCAAAATATCGTCAGTTGTATTTATTGTTGGCCGCTCTTTTGACAGGAGTGATTGTGGCGTATTCAGGGATGATTGGCTTTGTTGGTTTGATTATTCCTCATATCGTACGCGGGTTGATTGGTTCTGATCATAAACGATTACTACCGATTGTGGCATTGTCTGGTGCGCTGTTTATGATTTGGGCAGATGTCCTTTCTCGAATCATGATTCCAAACGTTGAGCTGCCGATCGGAATCATCACATCAGTGATCGGAGCACCACTGTTTATCTACATCATTGTCAAAAAAGGGTACAATTTCGGAGGCTAGCTATGGAACTAAAGGTAAACGATTTAGAAATCATGATCGGACAAGAGGCGATCGTTAAAAGTATTTCTTTTCAAACACAAAAAAAGCAATTTGTTGGCATCATTGGTGCAAACGGCTGTGGTAAATCCACGATGCTTAAAGGAATCTACAAAGGAATCAAACCGAAAGCCGGACGTGTTTTTTTAGATGATTTAGATCTTCTCGCTGTTTCTGAAAAGAAGGTGGCGCAAAAATTAGGTGTGGTCAATCAATTCAATGAATTGAACTTTGATTTAAGTGTCTTTCAAATGGTTTTACTGGGAAGAACCCCGCATAAAAAACTCTTAGAATCAGATACACAAGCGGACATCGATATCGTGATGGATGCTTTAGCCAAAACGAACTTAGTCAGTTATGCAGAACGAAGTTTTCTGTCTTTATCTGGTGGCGAGAAACAGCGTGTCATCTTAGCACGAACGATTGCTCAACAACCCAGTTATATGATTTTAGATGAACCGACCAATCATTTAGATATTCGTTATCAACTGGAAATATTAAGCTGTGTGAAAAACCTTGAAATAGGTGTTTTGGCAGCTCTCCATGATTTAGAATTGGCGGCACATTATTGTGATTATATTTATGCGATGAAAGCGGGTAAGATCATTGCGGAAGGGAAACCAGAAGAATTATTTACAGAACAATTGATCGAAGAGATTTACGGTGTTCATTGTACGATTTATAAAAATCCAGTAACGAATCGTTTAGGCTTCGCCTATTCATTAGAGTAGTTACTAGAGTTAAAATAGAAGAAGAGGATGCGTAAAAATGAAAAAAGCATTTATTATTAGTTTATTAGGTTTAGCGTTTATCACAGGATGTGGACAAAAGGAACAAAAAACAACTGAGAAGAATCAAAGCGAAGGATATCCTGTAACGGTTCAAAATTTTTCTAAAGCAGAAGGTGCAGAAAGCTGGCAAAAGAAAGAGCAAACGTTTGATAAGGTTCCAGAAAAAGTATTAGCGAATACGCAGCCAGCTGCAGAATTATTACTACATTTAGGATTGAAAGATAAAATCGTTGGTGTCGGTGCTGTGTTTGGCGAACCAGATAAAGCCGTTGAAAAAGAGTTTAATGAATTGAATCATTTATCGACGGACTATATCGGAAAAGAAATGGCTTTAAGCGTTGATCCAGATCTAGTCTATGGACGTGGCGGTTTATTTGATAACCAAGATTGGGGTGTCGGAACAGTTGATACACTGAATGATATGGGAATCAAAACGTTTGTCTTGAATTCTTCTGTCACAGGGGGCACATTTGAGTCTGTTTACGATGATATCGACAATTTAGGGAAAGTATTCAACGTAACGGAAAAAGCGGATGCGTTTAAATCAGAGCTAAAGGAACGCCAAGCAACTGTTGATAAAAAGCTGACTAAAATTAAAGAGGACCAAACATTTGCTTATCTGCACACTTCAGATCCAGAAGAATTATACGTTTATCCCGCAAATAATGAAACGTTTTTCAACGATATTTTCAAAATGGTGAAACTGGACAATGTGTTTAAAGACGAAAAAGGTGAAGTCAGTGTGGAGAAATTGATCGAAACTGATCCAGATGTCTTGATCGTAGCAGATTGGAGCACGATGAAAGGTGGAATTTCAGGAGACACAATGATCGATGCTGTACTGAAAAATCCAAAACTTTCAAGTATGAAAGCAGTTAAAAATAAAAAGGTTTATGCCGTTGATTATAATTATATGTTTGGTTATGGTTATCAATCATTAGATGGAATTGAAAAATTAGCGGACGAGATGTATCCTGAAAAATAATCAAAGTAACTGATGTAACGCTGAAAGAGCGATGTGTCAGTTTTTTTAGTTGAAAGATATCATTCGATTTTGCTAGGTATTGGAACCAGCATCTACCTTTTTGGTTTATTGGTATATAGTGTTCTAACATTTTACTTAGGAATAAAACAAGATAAGAAATGGTTTTATCCTTATCTTGTTTTAGTATTACTGTGTTTGGGTGCGCCGTTGCTATTGATTTTTTATCTAAACTATTTTGGGAAATAAAGTAGACGCCGCTCACTGCCTTTTTCATCCTCATCTCATAAGATTAAAGCATAACAAGAAGTTCAGTGTAAATGAATAATAACAAATAGTAATGAAGGCTAAGAATCCTACAGAATAAAGGTTTAATTTACCTTTTTAATAAAAAGAATTATGAGTGAAAAATGAAAACTAGTCTAGAAAAAAGTCGAAATTATGCTATACTGATTTTAGCTTAGTCATTCATTTTTAATGAGAAATTCAGTGGAATTTACTGAAAAAAATCAAGTGTTTGTACTGAAGCTTGACATCAATAATAGAGAAGTGGGTTTCAGAAAATTTACACAATATTTACTTCGATATTATGATAAATTTACACCATTAAAATACAATAGGTATAACTAGAACAGGAAAAGAATCAATTGTTTTAGTAAAGCCGAAATGCGAAGGGATGGAAAAAGTGAAAAAGAGAACGAAATTGTTAGGGTTGCTGTCTGTTATTGGTTTGAGTGTAGGGTTACTTACGGGATGTGGGTCAGGTAGTGATAAAAAAGCTTCAGATGATACGAAACCACTAGAATTACAATTTGTCCCAACCAACAACGATGGCTCAATGGAAGCAAAAGCGAAACCTTTCGCAAACTATTTATCAGAAAAATTAGGCCGTGATGTCAATGTTACACTAGCGACAGATTATTCAACGATCGTTGAAGCAATGGCATCAGGAAAAGTAGATATCGGGATCATGCCCCCATCAGCATATGTTCAAGCACGTAATCAAAAAGCTGCAACAGCGATTTTATCTTCTGAATTAGGTGCGTATAATCGTGAAACAGGGAAGCCAGAAGCGGATAAATTATCTAGCACTTTCAAAGGCGAAGTTCTTGTAAGAGCAGATAGCGGAATCGATTCATTAAAAGACTTAAAAGGCAAAAAGATTGCTAGTTTAAGCCCAAATTCAGCAAGTGGATACATTTATCCAGTTGTTGAAATGAAAGAAGAAGGGATTGACCCAACGAAAGATGTTACGTTAACAACCGTTAATGATATCCCAAGTGAAATCACAGCAGTTTTAAATGGTCAACAAGATGCTTGTTTTGTGTTTGAAGGCGCACGTAATGTGTTTGCTTCAAAATTTGAAAAAGATGATTTATTTAAAGAGTTAAAAGTGTTGTATCTGACAAAAGGAGATATTCCAAATGATGCAATCGCTGTTCAACCGAAAATGGATAAAGACTTACAAGCTAAAGTCAAAGACGTTTTCTTGGCAATGCCTAAAGATACAGAAGGTGCTGAAGCGATGGCTATGTGGGGACACAAAGGCTATGTAGAAGCTGATGATAAAAATTACGATACAGTAGAAGACTATACAGAAAAAGCAGCAGAATAAAGCTTTGCTAGATTAATGAGTGACTGAAAAGCTGAACGTAATTTGTTCAGCTTTTCTATTTATTTGAATAAAAAGGAGAAATCATGATTCAGTTTGAAAATGTAACAAAAACCTATAATAACGGAGTCAAAGGGCTTAAAAATATTAATTTAACGATCAATGACGGTGAGTTTGTTTCAGTAATCGGATTAAGTGGGGCTGGGAAAAGTACGTTATTGCGTTCGATTAATCGTTTAAATGAAATCAGTGAAGGCAATATCACCATTGATGGCGTTTCGATCACGAAAGCCAATAAAAGAGATTTACGCAGAATTCGCAGAAATATTGGGATGATTTTCCAGCATTTTAACTTAGTGAAAAAAAGTTCTGTACAAAAAAATGTTATTTCAGGAAGATTAGGTTATTATTCAACATTTAAGAGTATTTTCGGAATTTTTTCAAAAGAGGATTACGCATTAGTCAATGATGCGTTAGGTCGTGTCGGCTTAGCGGACAAGCTTCATTCAAGAAGTGATGAATTAAGTGGTGGGCAACAGCAACGTGTGTCAATCGCAAGAACTCTAGTGCAACAAGCTTCAATCATTTTAGCGGATGAACCAGTTGCTTCACTAGACCCCATTACAACACAAAAAATCATGAAGGACTTGAAAAAAATCAATCAGGAATTGAATCATACAGTAGTAATCAATCTTCACTCGGTTGATTTAGCTCGTGAGTTTTCAAGCCGTATCATTGGTTTGCGTGATGGTGAAGTGGTGTTTGACGGAACAGCTGCGGAGGCGACAGATGAAGTGTTGACCAGTATTTATGGTGCGGATATTTTGAAACAAACTGAAGGTGTGGCGTAATGAAGTTAAAAGATACGATTCACCGCGATTTATATAAACATCTATTTATTGTGGCTTTGGTTCTTTTGTGCGTATTTTCGAGTGCGAAAGTAACAGGAGCACAGATGGCAGATGTTTTTAATAACCTAGATCAGATGGGGATTTTTTTACAGCGCTTCCTTAGTCCAGACTGGAGTTATATCCCGAAAATCATTGAGCCGATGTTAAAGACAATCAAAATGTCGGTTGTTGGGACAACGCTTGGCGTAGTTTTTGCCGTTCCGTTCGCTTTTCTAGCAACAACAGTCGTGACAAGAAACTTTTTTGTAACAACAATCATTCGTTTTTTAATGAGTATTGTTCGAACAATTCCTAATTTGTTGTTGGCAGCTTTGTTTGTTGCTATGTTTGGGATTGGTGAGTTTACTGGGGTTTTAACGATTGCTGTATTTACATTTGGGATGGTTTCCCAGCTCGTTTATGAAGCCATTGAAACCATCGATCATGGACCAATCGAAGCTGCTGAATCTGTAGGTGCTACAAAAACACAGATTGCATTTTGGTCGATTGCTCCGCAAATATCGCATCAAGTAGCTAGTTATTCTTTGTATGCATTTGAAGTCAATATTCGAGCTTCTACGATTTTAGGGTATGTTGGAGCTGGAGGAATCGGTGTGATCTTGAATTCTTCGTTAAGCTTAATGCGTTATGATCGTGTGTCGATTATTATCTTGTCTATTCTAGTTGTAGTGATCACGATCGACTGGATAAGTGAAATTATCAGAAAGAGGTTGGTATAATGAGCACAAATCGAAAATTAAAAAGCTATTTGCCAATTATCGTTGTGTTAGCGATCATTCTGTATTCAGCAGCAGGTATTGATTATTCGGAAGCAGGAAATATGTCATTCGATATGGTTAAATCTGTTCTTTCTGGATTATTCCAACCAGATTGGGGATATGTCTATGATGGTAGTGGAGAAGATTTACTAAGTTTGTTGTTGTTAACAATCGGCATTGCTTTTTTAGGAACAGTGATTGCGACTGTCTTGGCATTACCATTAACGTTTATCAGTGCACATAATCTATGGAAATCAAATACGATCGTTTCTAAAATCGGGAAATTTATATGTAATGTATTAAGAGCATTTCCAGAGCTTGTGTATGCCATTATTTTTGTAAAAATGGTTGGACCGGGCCCTTTTGCTGGAGTCTTGGCAATCGGTGTTCATCAAATCGGAATGCTAGGCAAGTTATATACAGAAGAAATCGAGTCAATGGATGAAGCACCAGTAGAATCAATGACAGCTGTTGGAGCTAATTTTTGGCAAACGATGTTTTACGCACGTTTACCACAATTGATCCCGACGTTTTTATCATTAGCATTAAATCACTTTGAAATCGCAGTTCGTAGTGCGGCTACACTTGGTTTAGTTGGTGCTGGTGGTATCGGTGCACCTATGATTTTTGCGATTCAATCAAGAGCGTGGGATAAAGTTGGGATTATTTTATTTGGGATCATCATTACAGTTTTCTTAATTGATGCTGTTACTGGTTATCTACGTAAAAAACTACAGTAATTCGTGAGGATAAAAAAATGGATGAATTAACAATACTAAGTACAACAGACGTCCATGGTTTTTTGACAGCGACTGCACAAAAAGAGAGCGGAATCTGCTCTCTTTCTGCAATTGCTGAAGATTATCATGAACCAATTTTGATTGACAATGGTGATTTTTTAGTCGGTAGTCCTCAGGCTACTTTTTTTAATACAACTTTCGAGGTTTCTCCTTTGATTGAGCTGGCAAATAAAATTGGATTTGATGTCATGGTTCCAGGAAATCATGATTTTGATTATGGTATTGCCTTTTTGAAACGTCAGGCTGCGGCTTTTCAGGGAAAATATGTTTGTGCAAATGTATTAGATGGTTCGGATGAGTTGATATTTGAACCCTATACCATCATTGAACGCGGTGAAGTCAAAGTTGGTGTTATTGGTGTAATAACGAGTGCGATGCCGCAAATAACAGATTATGATCAAATTAAAGACTTGAAGTTTATCAATGTAGTTGAAAGCTTAAAAAAATGGGTGCCGATTGTACGTGAGCAGGTAGACATCGTAGTCGTTAGCTATCATGGCGGGATTGAACGCGATATGGTCACTGGGCAGCCGACTCAGTATGATACAGGGGAAGACCAAACCTATCGAATCATTCGTGAGGTAGCAGGAATTGATGGGGTGATATGTGGTCACCAACATCGCGTAAATGCAGGCCTATTAAACAATACGGCATTTGTGCAACCAGGATATCGTGGGAATTATATTGGAGAATTGACGTTTTCATTTCAAGACCATCAAGTAATGAATAAAAAGGCACAATTGATCGATACCCAGAAATATCCTGTAGTAGGTAGCTCTATATACAAGGAAGCTGACTATGAAAAATGGTTAGATGAAGAGCTTGATTTAAGCTATTTTGATCACTATTTAAGAAAAAAAGTCCCAGGTACGTTTTATGCTGTAAGACTTAAAGGGACAACAAACCGAGCATTCTTAGAAAGTTTTACGGCGCCTTATACCCTTTCAACGTATCATCTATCAGCGTCTGAACTAGAAGGATTTTTAGAACTAAAGTTGATTAAAGGATTGCAGGTAGAAAACAAACAAATAATTCCGAAACAACCAGACTATCGCATAACAACTAATACGTCTATTTTCCCAAGTTATCGTCTGGAAGTGACGTATATTTACAATATTTTCGATGAATATATTGCTAGTGTAAATAAATGGATGAAAAGAGAATGACATAATCAAAAGCGGGGTGAACTAAAATGAAACAAGCACTAAAAATTTATTATACATCAGATGTCCATGGCTATTTATTTCCAACAAACTATGCTGACAAACAAGAAAAAGAGATGGGGCTTTTAAAGTGCATTCCCAATTTTCAAAAAGATGAAAACACATTGATCATTGATGGTGGTGATATGCTACAAGGGTCGGCTATGGCAACCTATTGTCAGGATCATCCAGAAGAAGGCTTTCCTCAAGCTAAAGTTTTAAATCATGCTGGATATGACTTTGTGACATTAGGAAATCATGATGTTAATTATGGTACAAGTTATTTGTATCGATATTTGGAAGAACTTGATGCGACGTGTGTCTGCGAGAATATATTTGATGCGAGTGGGAATGAGAGTAAATATCCATGGAAAATTAAAACCTTAGCCAATGGGTTAAAAGTTGGTATTGTTGGTGTGGTGACGGATTATATCAATGTTTGGGAAAAAGCTGAGAATATCCAAGATATCACAGTAAATGCCCCGTTTGCTGCAGCAAAACAGGCGTTAGCAGAAATTAAACCTCAAGTTGATTTAACGATTTGTATTTATCATGGTGGTTTTGAAAGAGATGTAAAATCAGGAGAAATTTTGTCTAAAACGAGTGAAAATGTTGGGTACAAAATCTGTAAGGAACTTGATTTTGATTTATTATTGACAGGTCATCAGCATTTACTGATCGAAGGTCAGTTTTTACATGGCACTTATATTGTTCAGCCTACATCTAATGCAATGACCTATTTTGAAATTCACATTGAAAAAGAACAAAACAACATGAACATAACTTCATCCATAGGCAGACCAACTCATTTACCAGAATCTGATTTACTAGAGCAATTACGACCATTAGAAATGAAGGTTCAAAGCTGGTTAGATCGCGCAATCGGTAAGTTAGATCGAGATGCCTTGGCAAGTGAAAAACTAGAGATGGCGTTAACAGGAAGTCCCGTTGTAGAATTGATCGGTGCTGTTCAATTACAAGAAAGTAATGCGCAAATTACAGTAGTTTCTTTAGCTAATACAACACCAGGATTCCATAAGGATGTAACAATGCGAGATATTATCGCGTCGTATCCCTATACCAATCAATTGATTACATTAAAAATCAATGGCGCGCAGTTAAAACAAGTTATAGATAAAAATGCAGATTATTTTGCGTTAGATGAGCAGGGTGAAATAATCATTTCGCCAACTTACTTATATCCTAAAGTCGAACATTATCATTTTGATTTTTATGTTGGTATTGATTATGTGATCGATCTTTGTAAGAACAAGGGAGAACGAGTAACAGAGCTGTATTATAAAGGTCAAATAGTTCAAGAAGAGGACGAATTTACGATTGCGTTAAGTGACTATCGAGCAAGTGGCGGTGGCGGATTTGACACATACAAAGAGTGCGAAGTGATCAATGAAGGGGCCAAAGAAATCGTAGAATCTATTGTGACGTACATTGAATCAAAAAAAGAAATAGTGATACCTCATCAATTAAATTACAAAATAATCCACTCTTGTAATTAAGAAATCATACACTAAAAAAGCGATACAAAGCTGTCTGTTATCAGTTTTGTATCGCTTTTTTATCAACGTGGATAGACTAATAATTAAATTATGTAGGGGAAAATAGTGACTTATTGCAATGATAATACTTGTCCAATATAAACCGTAGAATCTGTTAAATTGTTTTTCAACATTAAATCTTGAAGAGACAATTTGTTGCGCTCCGCAATTACAGAAAGCGTATCTCCTGATTGGACGGTATACGTAGTTGCGCTAGGCTGTGCTGTAGAAGGCTCTGTTGAGCGCTCAGTCTGTTGCACTGCAACTTCTGATGAAGAGGGAATCGTCGATTCAACTTTATCTGAAGAACTTTGTGCAATAGATGTAGATTCGCTGGTTGTACTTGTTTGTGTAGCACTTTCTCGAACAGGAACATTTTGTTCTGTGGTATTCGTGGTTGCTACCGAATTGTTAGTTCTTTGGCCATTATCAAGTTGATTGATTTGTTTTTCGATAGTGTCTAAATGTTCTTCTTGTTTGGCGTTTGATTGAACGTTTAAAAATAGTAAAAGGCCCAATACAAGTGTATTTATAAATAATAATAAAATAACAGTTATAACAGCCTTTTTTGATGTTGCTGCTGGACGTTGTTGTTTTCGCCGTGAGTATTCTTCTTCCAAATGTGTTCACTCCTTTTATAATAGATTAGCTAAATAAATACCTTAAACAAAGCAATATTAGTATATCATAATCTTGCGGTACTCTCAAAGTGTAAAATATATAACGGTAGTTAGGCTGATTTTATAAAATAAGGATTAATTGAAATAAAAAAACAATAAAGTATGAAAAAATATTTTTTATTTTGAATAAATAATTTATTTGTATCGTTGTTAGGAGTATATTTGTAATAAGTTTATTTTTTTGTTTTTTTCGAAACTTATTTATAAAGTCAAATGTTGAAGTAAAATAATAATTGTGGTAAATACTAGTAGAATTCCTCTTGTTAAGATTATAATAGAAAGAGAAAATAAGCATAGAATTTGAACGTGAAGGATACATTTCGAGTTCGTGCAATCAAACTGGAGGGAACGAAGATGGAGCATAAACAACTAGATCAATTTCCAAAAGATTTTTTATGGGGCAGTGCATCTGCGGCCTATCAAGTAGAAGGCGCTTGGAACGAAGCAGGGAAAGGTATTTCAGTCTGGGATGAATTTGTTCGTATTCCAGGTAAAACATTCAAAGGTACAAATGGAGATGTAGCGGTCGATCATTATCATCGTTATAAAGAAGATGTCGCTTTAATGAAAGAACAAGGATTGAAAGCTTATCGTTTTTCAGTAGCTTGGACGCGGATTTTTCCGAATGGGCGAGGAGAAATCAATCAAGCTGGGTTACAATTTTATATTAACTTAGTCGATGAACTGATCAAAAATCAAATCGAACCTGTTTTGACGTTGTATCACTGGGACTTGCCTCAAGTACTTCAAGACGAATATCAAGGTTGGGAATCTAGAAAAATCGTTGAAGATTTTACCAATTATGCGACCGTTTTATTTGAAGCCTTTCGTGGAAAAGTAAAATATTGGGTCAGTTTAAATGAACAAAATATTTTTATCAGTCATGGCTATTTGATGGCATCGCATCCGCCGGCAGTAAGTGATCCAAAACGCATGTATCAAGCCAATCACTATGCTAACCTTGCCAATGCTTCTGTTATCAAAAAGTTCCATGAAATGGGGATGCCAGGTGGGATTGGTCCAAGTTTTGCTTATGGCCCAAACTATGCGTTAGATAGTGATCCAAAAAATGTGTTAGCAGCAGAAGATTCAGAAGACTTGAATGCGCATTTTTGGATGGATGTTTATTTATTTGGGAAATATCCGATTGCAGCGATGAAAATGCTAAATGAGCAAGGTCTAGCACCTACGATAGAAGTTGGCGATGAAGAACTATTAGCAGCAGGGAAACCAGATTTTCTAGGAATCAATTATTATCAAACCAACACCGTCGTCTTTAATCCACTAGATGGTGTTGGACTTGGAAAAATGAATACGACAGGTGAAAAAGGGTCTACAGAAGAATCTGGTCTTCCAGGTGTTTTCAAACGAGTTGAAAATCCGTTTGTAGAAAGAACCAATTGGGATTGGGAAATCGATCCAGAAGGGCTGCGAATCGGACTTAGAAGAATTACCAGCCGTTATCGAATCCCTGTATTGATTACTGAAAACGGACTTGGAGAATATGATAAATTAACTGATGATAAAGAAATTCACGATGATTATCGTATCGACTATTTAAATCGTCATGTACATGCAATCAGAGAAGCCATAACAGATGGTGTGGATGTTTTAGGGTATTGTACATGGTCGTACACAGATTTGTTGAGCTGGTTGAATGGGTATCAAAAACGCTATGGTTTTGTTTATGTAGAGCAAGATGAAAAACAAGATGGTAGTTTGAATCGCTATAAAAAAGATAGCTTTTACTGGTATCAAAAAATCATTCAAGAAAATGGAAGCAATGTTTAGCCGAAAGTACTGATTCTTGTTATGATAGTTGACGTGTATTGAATAAGGAAAATCCATTATTGAGTAAGCTTTTGAAAAAGTTGAGAAATAAAGGAGGACGTTACGATGAAGAAATTTGATCTGATCATCATAGGTAGTGGCCCTGGTGGCATGGCGGCAGCATACGATTTATCTGCTACAGGAAAACAGGTTGCTGTGGTAGAAGCAGATCTTTGGGGTGGCACGTGTCCTAATCGAGGTTGTGAGCCTAAAAAAATCCTTTATGGTGCTGTTGAGGCGAGAGATAATCTGCTTCAATTAAAGGGTCACGGATTTGATACAACAGCAGAAATAAATTGGCGTGATTTATTGGCATTTAAAGAGACCTTTACTCAAGCTGTACCGAGTGAACAAAAGTCTGGGCTCAAACAGTCTGGTATTCAAACGATTACAGGAACTGCTCAATTTAAAGACAAACATACGATCATTGTAGGTACGGAGAGTTATCAGGCAGATCAATTTATCATCGCCACAGGACAGAAACCAGCGATTTTGTCCATTCAAGGAAAAGACAATTTTGATACGAGTACTGAGTTTTTAAACATGAAAGAATTACCTGAAAAAATCGTATTCGTTGGGGGCGGCTATATTTCTTTTGAATTAGCGAATATTGCGAACAGCTGTGGTAGTGAGGTACATGTAGTTCATCATAATGATAACCCCTTAAAAGGGTTTGATGCGTCATTGACAAAAGAGTTGATCAGAAATCTTATAAGTCGTGGAATCCAGTTTCATTTTAATGAGTCTGTTGAGGAAATCAAAAAAGAAGACCAACGTTTTGAAGTCAGGTTGACTAGTCAAAAAACAATAGAAGTAGATCGGGTATTTTGTGCAACTGGGCGTATTCCAAATGTTGAAAGTTTAAACTTAGAGGAAATCGGTGTGGACTATACGCATAGAGGAATCAAGGTAAACGAAAACTTACAAACAAATGTGGAAACTATTTATGCACTAGGAGATTGTGTAGACAAGAATACGCCTAAATTGACGCCAGTCGCTAGTTTTGAAGGAAGTTACCTTGCTAAGTTTTTGAGTGGGAAAGAGAACGCTAAAATCAACTACCCTGTTATACCAACGATTATTTTTAGTTCGCCAAAATTGGCTCAAGTTGGATTAACAGATAAAGAAACCGAAGAAAATGAGAAATACGCAGTGGAGAGTTTAGATTTATCTCAATGGTCTACGTATAAACATCTCAATGAATCGTTAGTCAAAGCTAAAATTGTGACTGAAAAAGCGACAGGAATCATCGTTGGAGCGACAGTATTAGGGAATGAAGCAGATCAATTAATCAACTTGTTTACGTTGATGATCAATCAACGAATAATGGCTGATAAAGTGAATGAGCTGATTCTGTTGTATCCAACCGTCTCAAGTGATGTAAGTTATCTTTATTAACTATAAATACAGATCAAAGAACGTGAGCCGATCTCAAAAAGTTAGACTAAAAATCTAATTTTTGAAGGTCGGTATTTTTATGGTTTATTAAAAAAATAGTTGACTTGCCATATGGGGTACGTAATAATAGAATAATTACTTTATAGGTAGCTGAAAATCGTACGTAAAAATCTGATTCATCAATAAAATTTATTGATTGTATAAAAATAAAGCATTAGATATTATAGACGATTCTTCTTAAACTATAGATAGTGAAATGTTGAGCAAAGTTAATTTTAAACAGCTAGGAGAATGGCAATGGACACAAAGAAAAAAAATTATACCCCTTTGATAGGCTCTTTATATACGAATTTTATTTTTCAAGGAATGGCGGCGATCATCTTATCGCAAAATCTCAATGCATTGATGGATAGTTGGCAAGCAACAGTACAACAAGTGACTTTAGTCATCAGTGGTATTGGGTTAGGACGAGTACTGATTTTGTATTTTGCAGGATATTTTTCGGATAAATTTGGCCGCAAGAAAACCGTACAATTAGGAATCATTAGTTATTTGATCTTTTTTATTGGTATCTTGATTAGTCAAAATTATTTACAAGGTCTCTTTTTCGCGTTATTTGCTGGATTCAGTAATGCCTTTTTAGACACGAGTACCTATCCAACCTTGATGGAAGCTTATCCAAACGAAAAAGATAATAGTTCGCTTAGTGTTTTGAACAAGGCATTTATTTCTTTAGGACAGTTTATTTTACCGCTGTTAACAAGATTTATGCTAAATCACGGCATTTATTATGGTCTTGTTTTTATAGGGTGTGCGTTAGGTTTATTCCTTAATTTACTTTATATATCTAGATTGGGCTTTCCTGAAAGGGAGTCAGTGGTTGAAAAAGAATCAGAAACCCTGAAAGAAGAAGCGAATGTCAAAGGTAAACAGCCACTATTTAAAGTCGAAGGCTTGGCATTATTGATTTTTAGTTTTACGTGTGTATCCACATTCAATATTTTTATCTTATGGGTCCCAACCTTTGCAGAATCACTAAATCTTATGAATCATTCAAACAGTCTCGTTTTAGTTAGTGCGTACAGTATTGGTTCGTTTGCTTCAGTATTCTTGACGTCATTGATTGTAAAACGAGGTGTGGCACCGACGCTGTTACTTGTTTGGTGTACATTGGTTTCGTTATTCTTGCTAATCGGTATGACACTGTTTCCAAGTGTCCCAATGTTTTTGATTGGTTCAATCGGTATTGGTGTATTTGCTGCAGGAGGGATTTGGCAGTTAGGACTAGCGGTCTTGCTAGAGTTGTTTTCAAAAGGAAAAGGGCGAATCACAAGCTATTATTCAATCGCAACATCAGTATCTGTGATGGTTATCCCTTATATTACAGGACAATTGGAAAAGATAAATGTCTCATTGATTTTCGGTTTAAACATTGCGTTGACAGCGATAGGTGTAGTTGCGGCAATGATCATCCGTTATCGTTATAAAAAAGTAATGAATGAATGTCAGACGAGTGATAAAGTCAGTGTTGAGTTAAAAGAAATTGTGGAATAATAAATGAAACCAAACTAAAAAGCAATGGACGTCCGAAGTGTAGTGACGTCCATTGCTTTTTAGTTTTTGCTATTACCCGATCAAATTGACTAAAATCCCTGTAATAAAAACGGAAGTGATCGTAACGGTTGAAAATCCTGCGATAACCATCTTAGGCAATATCTGACCTTCGATCAAGGCGATTTCTTCAGGCGTTCCATTGATACTTTTAGCCGCTTCTTGGCTTAAAATCATCGTGCCAGGGAAACCATACAGTGAAGTTAGACCAATCGCAATCGACATGGATAAACTGTAGCCAAGAAACTTACCAGCAATAGCTGCAAATAACACATTTCCTGTAACACCAACTAAAAATGAAAGCGTTAGTGGCAAGATCAAGTCAATTAAGTCATGAATAGAAATCGTTGCTAAAGGACCAAAGATAATAATCAGAATGGCAAGCATCATCAAACCATAAGCGTCAATACCATTTAGTATATTCGGTTTAAAGATATTTAACTCTCTTAACGCAATCCCGAACAGCAAGCAAAGAATAAAGGTATTGATCATACCGTTTGTTAAATTATTAACGAGTGTAGCCAACAAAACAGTAACACCAACAACAAAAAGTGTACCAGCTGTTGTATGGAAAAGCTCAGGTAAACGCGTCTTTTTCGGTGTTGTTTCTTCTATTTTTTCAGTGCTGGTAAACGCAGCAGGATTTTCTTGATATTCTTGATGCAGTCGATTGGCTTCTTTTCTTAAAATCAATGAGGTCAATGGAAAACCAATCAATCCCTGAAATGCAGAAATCAAAACAGGTAAGACAGCTACAGATAATAGCCCAGCGGCTATAGCAGCATCTTGAACCATAATGATTGAAATTGTTCCACCAGAAATTGCGCCAATTGCTGCAATCGCATAACTTTGGTCTTCAAATAAAGGGCCAACCAATAATAAAGCTGCAACGATCCCCAGTGTTGCGGCGACGCCAATTAAAAAGGTTCGCCATTGTTGTTTAAATTCGTTCAAACTAATTGTTGTACCGAGGTGGACGAGGATAAAACCGACTACAGTGCTCCCTAATGCTAATAATGATGAACTAGGCAATAAATCTTCTGGAAACAAGTTTGTTTTAAATCCAATCAAAAAAATCAATGAGGCAATCAATAATGTTGAGAGTAACGACTTTGTCTTTTTCGAAATATAATCACTAACTGTCCAAACCAACATAATTATCGTAAACGCTAACACAGAATTCATACTATAGATCTCCTTTTTAAAAAGTTATTTTTATTGAATGGGATGATACGTAAATCCTAAACCGTGGACTTCAGCAACATTTGAAACAATTACAAATGAACTTGGATCGATTTGATCAATCACTTGCATTACAGCAGGATATTCACTATTTGAACTGACGATCATGAGCATTTGATTTTCCTGTTGTGTTTTGCCGCCAGTAACATTGAAAAGGGTGATTCCTCGATTGACAGTTTGCAGTAACTCCTCTTTTATTTCAGCCGTTTTATCCTGACTAAAAATCAAAATGGACTTTCTTCGTTTTACTCCAGTTTCAATATACGTCATCACCACAGAGGTAATGATGATTGATAATATCGCAAACAGAAATGACTCAACCCCAAAAATGAATACGTTTAGTAAAACAATAAAAGCGTCTGTTACGAGTAACCCAGTGGATGTATTGATATGCCAATACTTTTGCAAAATTAGGGGAGGAATCGTTGTTCCCCCACTTGAAGCGCCGATTTTATAAAGAATCGCAACACCAATCCCAAAAATGGCGCTACCAAAAAGGACAGACAATAATCGATCGGATGTGACCATGATTTCTGGAACAATAGCCAAAAAGAAAGGAAAAAGTAAACTACCAATCAATGTATTGAAGAAAACTTTTTTTCCTAAAAAGAGAATGGTTAAAAGTAACATCACACAATTTAGTACCAAAACAACAATGGATCGATCGATGGAAAAAGCAGCTTCTGCTAAAATACCCAAGCCGCTCACACCGCCTGCTGCAATATGATGAGGCCCTAAAAACATATTGATCGCGATACTCAGTAGCAGAACTGCAAAGATGATCAACAGGATATTTTGACCTTTACGTAGCGCAGTCATTTTACTGACCTACTTGAAAGATAGCTATCTGGCATATGGTCTAGAATAGCCAATGCTAATTCAACGGATTTTACCATCTCATCAATGGGAATATATTCATTGACTGTGTGGATTTCTTCATAGCCAATCGACAGATTCAATGTGTGTTTGCCAGAGGCATTGAAGATATTAGCATCACTACCACCACCACTGATTTCAGAAACAAAACTTCGACCGATTGTTGTTGTAGCTACTTTTGCGATTTGAACTGGTGTTGAATCATTTGCTAAATGAAACCCAGTGGCTTTTTGATCGATTGAAAGAGTAAAATCACCACCATAGCGACTAGTTGCCTTTATAAAAGCTTGCTTTAAATCAGCAAGAAAATCACGAGCTTTTTCATCTGAAATCGATCGTACCTCTCCTTGGAGCTTCAATTGCTCCATCACAACATTGATTCCTGCACCACCTGAAATTTTTCCGATGTTTGACGTTGTGTGTTCATCTAATCTGCCAAATGGAATTCCATCCAGAGCTGATTGTAGGATTGTAAAAGCGGAAATCCCTTTTTCTGGTTCTAAGCCAGCGTGTGCAGCTTTCCCAGTTACGTCTATATCAAACATATATAAGAATGGGCTGGCGATAATTCCATGTCCAGCTGGTCCAGAATTATCAAGGACGTAACCAAATGTTGAATTGATCAATGACATATCTAAGGCGGCAGCTCCAATCAAACCAATTTCTTCACCAGGAGAAAAAACGAATTCGAAGGGGCCTGTTTCTATATTATTTTCTATGATCGTTTCAACCATTTCTAGAAGAATCGCAATACCAGCTTTATTATCAGCGCCTAAAATGGTTTCACCTTTGGAATAGAGAATATCATTTTTTTCAATGACCTCAATCCCTTCACCAGGCTCAACCGTATCTACGTGGCAAGAGAAGAAGACGGGTTCTTTTTCTAAATTTCCGGTGTATCTGGCGATGATGTTATTAGCGCCAAGCCCAGTTGTTTTCATTGAATCATCTTCATAGACTGTTAAACCTAAAGTCGTTAATTTATTCTTCAAGAGTTGAACAAAGTCTCCTTCTTTCCCCGAAACCGAAGCCACTTCAACTAATTCCGTAAATGTTGCTACTAATCTTTGTCTATTCATACAAAACATCCTTTCTTATTCAAACCTATTACTCTGCAACCATCCAAACTTCATCAATCAGCTTGATACGATGTAACTTAAAATCTTGTAATAAAGAGATATGAGAAATTATTTTTTCCATCGCTACCTCTTCATTTGGCTCCATCGAAACAAATTTTTTCGCAATCGTTTCACCATGTGTATTTAATAACTTGGCTTCGAATAGGTAACCATAAGAAAAATACTGTTCGATTTTCATGCCGGGTCCTCCCTTTGTTTTCTATGTCACAAATTTACCATGATGCCCTTCGTAAATGAATGGCAAAAAAAGCACAAAAACGATTTTTTTTGCCATTGTACTGTTTTATTTTAATGAAAAGTCAGTAGGGACTAAGGCTTAACTCTTGGCCCAAGTGATGAGTGTCATTTTTTTCTCTAAATCTGAAAAAAATGCCTTTATTATTGAGTTTCTATTCGATATTATAATACCTATAAGGTAATCTTTATGAATGCGGTATATGAGATAAAGAATCTTTTTTTATAAAACAAATGTTATTTAAAGGAGGATAAAGATGAATAAAACATTGCGTCAATTTATGATTTTTTTATTTGTTATACTAATCACATTAGGGGTTCTTTTTATTCTGTTTCCACAATTTCTTTTGATAGTATTTATGTTGTTTGAACTGATGGCTATTTTATTAAGTGTCTATATTTTATTTAAGCGGACTGATGTCACAAGTATTAAAATTGCTTGGATACTGACTTTGTATTGTGTGCCAATTGTTGGTGTATTTTTATACCTGTTTGTTGGAAGAAGCCAACTGAAAAGTACCATCATTCAAAAAGAAGAACAAAAAAAGCTACTTCACTACGTTCAAGGTCTAAAAACCATTGATTTGGAGCATCAAAGTCTGTTGGAAAGGAAAAATGAACGTCTATCAGGTAAAAAAGTATTAGGTGGTAATCACTTTGACGTTCTTACAGATGGACAAGAGACCTTTGAAGCTATTTTTTCAGAATTGAATGAAGCCAAAGAACATATTCATTTGTTTTATTTTATTATTAAAGAAGATGAACTGGCAGACAAACTTAGAAAAACATTGATCCAAAAGGCGCAGGAAGGGGTCAACGTTCGTTTTGCTGTAGATGGTTTAGGATCAGTGAAGTTATCAGATACCTATCTGGAATCATTGAAAGCGGCGGGAATGGAAGTAGCGGTTTTTAATCCAATCCGTTCGTTTTATCATTTTTCTAGAGCCAATTGGCGCAACCATCGAAAAGTAATCGTTATTGATGGGAAAGTTGGCTTTACTGGTGGTTTGAATATTGGGAATGAGTATTTAGGTATTACGTCTAAGTTTTCTCATTGGCGAGATAGTCATTTGAAAATAAGTGGCCCATTGGTTATGCAATTACAGGAAACATTTCTTTATGATTGGTTGTATATGAAAAATCTTGCTGGCAGTGCGAATGAGTTTATGGCTAAAACGTATTTTCCAACGAGTGTTGTAGGAAATGATGAGGGGCAAGTCATTTATGGCGGTCCGTATGACCAGGAACGAGTGGTGCGTGATGTTTTATTTAACTTGATTGATTCGGCAAAAGTCAAAATTTCCATTGCAAGTCCTTACTTTGTACCAGATGATGAAATGCTTGAGCTATTGCGGAGAACAGCGCGAAATGGCATCAAGGTGGACATCATCATACCAGGAAAAGGGGATAGGAAACTCTCTTATTATGGCAATGATTTTTATTTGGAGGCGCTCATCAGTGCGGGCATACACGTATATAAATACGACGATACAGCGTTTTTGCATTGCAAAGTAATGATCGTAGATGACGAAATAGCAACGATTGGCTCAACCAATTTTGACATTCGTAGCTTTGATATCAATCATGAAGTTTCTGCTATTTTATATAATGGAGAGGCAGTGCAAAAATTAGCTACCGATTTTACCAACGATTTGCAGAAGTCAAAAAGAATTACCGGAAATGATCTTTTGAAAAGAAGTCTTTGGCAGAAAATAAAAGGACGTATCTGTGGCCTTTTTGCCCCTCTTTTATGAGAAAGAAGAAATCATATCAAGCGTTTTTTTATAAGGCACATGCTATACTGTCTTTAAAGTAAGGAATTTTATTTGACAAGAAAATATGTTCACACTTAGGGGGCAAAAACATGCGGAAATTGTATATGGATTTAGTAACGGATAAAAAAGCGATTCGCCTGATTCATTTAATTTATTTTTTAGCTGATACCTCTGATTTATTAACAATGGAAGATGTAGCTGCTAACTTAGGTGTAACGAAAAAAACGTTAAAGAGTGATTTGGCGTTGTTACAGGAATATAGCCCAGTGATTGATGGATTTGTTCAAGTTAAAAAAGAAACCATTATCTTCAATCGAGACAGTACGTATACCATAGAAGAAATATTATCAGATATCATTGATCAACAGCCGCTTTTTACATTGTTAAGTGCACTATTGGATGGGGAAGAATATTCAATCGAAACGTGGTGCGAACGGATTTGGTTGTCTGAACGTACATTACGGCGCTATTTGCCTAGCCTAACAGAGGTTTTGGAACGCTATAATCTAACGTTGCAATTATCTCCATTTTTAGCGTTGATCGGTGAAGAAGCAAATATTCGGTATTTATATTTTGATTACACAAGTCAACGTGGTTGGAGAGAAGAAGATGTTCACTTAGATAAAACCATTCAAAAGTTTTATTATGAGTTTCAAGAGGCCTTTTTAACTAGATATCAGCGTGTTTTGACTTTAGATGCGAATCGAGCAAAATTGTGGCACCATGTTATCTTACAAAGAGTCACAAAAGGTTCATTTATTTTGCCAAGAACGAACGTCAAACAAAAATACCCAATGACAGAGCGTTTTGATGTGTTTTCGGAAATCTATGATCAATTAATGAAAAAATATTTTTCGATTGAGACATTGCCTTATGAAGAACATTTGTATGCATATGTTGTAACATTGGCTAGTGTGATTTATTTACCGCCTGAAGGTGAAATCTATTCAATCAATCTTACTCGTAAACATTCATACGAGAATCAATACAATACTATTTTTGATTTTAAAGGTAGTCTCCCTCTTGATTTGTCAAGAAGCAAAGAGATGTATCATTGTGTGAATTCATTCTTGGAAAATATCAGTTTATTATCAAGGGTAACGCCGTTATTTCAGCGGAACTCATTTGAATTGAATCAATATGCTCAAACTGAATTTCCGGAAATTTATCAATCTTGTTTGGCTAAATTAAACAAAGTTGAGTTGGCTCATGATGCACCGTTAGTCTACCCAGAAGATATTGCGACGAATCTAAGTTTACTATTTAGTTCATATTTGATCGATACGACAATAGAAAATAATAAAAAAATACTTTTAAGCATTTCTGGAGAAGCGTGCTATGTTCAGCATTTGATCGCTCTTTTGAAAAAGCGAATTCCTGGGAATTTTGATGTCGTTTGGGTATTCAATGAAAAAATTACGGAAGAGTATGTAAAAAGAGAAGGCATCGATGTGATTATTTATAATCATGTGATGTTGCTACCAATCGAAGATTGTTTGAATATTAAAGTGTCACAGTTTCCTGCAACAGGAGAGTTAGAAAGACTGACGAAAAAATTATTTGAGCTCTGAAATTGATAGTGTAAAAGATAAAAAGCCAAAATGAACTTTAACAAGTTCTTTTTGGCTTTTTTCACGTTTATTTCAATAATTCTTTTGCAATGTTTTCATTAATTGTGATCATTTGGTAAAAATCGTTGATCGCAACAAATTCATTCGGTTGATGAGCGTATTTTGTTTCACCTGGACCGAGTATCAAAATAGGAAACTCTTTTTTGACACGGCCAAATTGTGAGCCATCAGTATAACCAGTCATGCCAAATGTATTGGCTGTTTCACCTGTAACATTTGAAACAACTTGTTGTGTTAATAGGGTGAAAGGATCATCAAGTTCTGTTTTCATAGAAGGAAGATCATTGATAAATTCAATCTCAGCTTTAAAATTAGGCACAGTCGCCGTTAATTTATCAAGCATTGCGTTAAATTGTTGTTTTAATTCAGTATGATCTTGTGCTTTGATAGTACGAATATCGATTTCAACAGTACATTTGTCGGGAACAACGTTGGTCCCATTACCACCTTTGATAATATCAAGGCTAGATGTTGAGGCACCGACCAGTTCGTCTACTGATTGAGAAAAATCGAAGGTTTCTTTAAAAGCATTTAAAACGAGCAACATATGCTCGATCGCATTTACGCCTTGATCTGGCATTGAACCGTGTGCTGTTTTGCCATATGTTGTGATGCGAGGCCATAAAGCCCCTTTGTGTGCCACACCGATTTCAACATTTGTCGGTTCACCAATCACTAATGCGTCAAGGTCATCTGCGTATCCTTGATCAACTAATTGACCGGAACCGATGGCACTTGTTTCTTCTCCCACCGTAGCTAAAAGTTTTACCGTTCCTTTGAAATTTGCGCCTGCTTCTTTTAAACGAATCATTGCAACAACTGCTGCAATTAAGCCGGATTTCATATCACAGGTTCCACGACCATAAAGCAATCCATCTTTTTCAATCGCCGCAAATGGATCTTCCTCCCAAGGGATTTCCCCAACAGGCACCACATCCATATGACCAGAAAAACCTAGAACTGGACCTGTTTCACTACCTTTTAATGTTGCAACCAATTGATTCCGTCCTGCGCTATATTCGACTTGTTCACAAGGAATATCGTGCTGTTCAAATAGTGCTTGTAATTTATCCGCAACTAATTTTTCGTTTCCTAAAATACTTTTGATTTGTACAACTTCTTTCAATAACTGTAACGCTTCTTGATTATCCATGAAACTTCTCTCCCTACACTTGTTTTTCTTTTGGAATAATAAAAACGATGGAACATAAGGCTAAAACACAGAAAAGAATATTGGTCAGCAAACCAAATGTTGCACCTTGCGTGTAATTGCCACTCGCACTAAATCCGTTATAAACAGCAGCAGAAATCGCTACGCCTAAAGCGCCACCAAGGGAACTAGCCATTTTATAAATACCAGAAGCCACCCCTGCTTTTTCATTTGGTACACTTGAAATTGCAGTGTCTGTAGAAGGTGTAGCATACATTCCTAGTCCCATCCCAAACAAACTGTAACCAATGAAAACTAAGACAAAATAGGCAGTACCTGTAACCATGGTTAATGCCATCAGCCCTACTCCAGTACCAGAAAGAATGGTTCCCCACAACATGGGTTTCTTCGCTCCGATGGTTTGTAATAATTTTTCGCCGATTCGAATTGTGATCAAAACTAAACACAAGTAGCCAATTGATAACATCCCAGTTTTAGCTGAAGAAAGACCACGTCCTTGCTGAACATAGGTGTTGATCACAATCAAGGTACCAGCGACTGCATTTAACAAGAAATTAGAAATGGTTGCACCAAGATAACCGCGATTTTCAAATAAAGAGAACTCAACAAAACTATTATCGATGGCTTGCTCCACCTTATAAAATGCAATCAAACCAATGATAACGACTGCTGCTAAAATAAGTACGATTGGGCTAGTCCAACCTAATTCAGACCCTTTAGAAACAACAATATTTAAGGCAACCATAGAAACGATAAACAAAAGTAACCCAATTGAGTCAAATTTACTATTACTATCGTTAACGACTTTACTTTCAGGGGTACCAAAAATCAAGAGCGCGCTACAAATCGAAACGATAATTGAAAAAATAAAGACATAACGCCACCCTAAAGAACTAGCAACAGCGCCACCAAAGAATGAACATAACCCAGAACCGCCCCAAGAGCCAATCGACCAAAAACTTAGCGCACGTTGACGATCTTTTCCTTCATAATAGGTTTTGACTAATGCCATTGTCGCGGGCATGATACAAGCCGCTGATAATCCTTGTAGGATGCGACCGCCAATAAATAAAATAGGTCCATGTGCAACAACTAAAGCTGCTGAACCGATAACACTTAAAATAAGGCCAATATACGTTAATTTCATTCTACCTAATTTATCCGCTAAACCGCCAGCTACGACGATAAAGATACCAGAAAATAAACCAGTCATAGAAATTCCTATGCTTAAAACGCCAGAGGAAACACCTAAGTCACTTTGCACGGCTGGCGCCATATTCAGTAAAGATTGGGCAAATAGCCAATAGGTCAAAACACTTAATACGATCCCTATCAGTAATTTATTTGTCCCTTTATAGGTTGCAGCATCTGCTGCTGTATGTGTTGTTGCTTTCATGATTAAACTCCTTCAGATAAATAATATAAAACAGCTGCACCCATTGATTTTGCAGCGATCAATAGACAATCTTCGTCTATATAAAATTTAGGATGGTGATGTGGATACATTGGTGTTCCTTCTTTGTGTGCACCAACGAAAAAGAAACAGCTTGGGCGCTCTTTCGCATAATAAGCAAAATCTTCGGAAGGGGTTTGTGGTCCACACTCGATTAATTGTTTAACTTCCGGGATTTGTGCTTCGTTCAAGGCTTTTGCGACCATTTCAGTGGTTTTTGGATCGTTGACACAAACAGGGTAATCATTAGCGTAATCAAGCTCATAGCTGATGCCGAATGTGCGGCAGATACCATCTAGAATCTGTTTAAATTCTTTTTCAACGATTGCTCGAGTTTCTTCTTTCATAATCCGTACATCGCCCTCAAGTGTGACTGAATCCTTGATAACATTGGCTGACCCTTTACCGTCAAATGAACCGATCGTAACAGTTGCCGTATCAAATGGATCGATTCTGCGGCTGACGATGGTTTGAACAGCTGTTACAAATTGAGAAGCTGCAACGATCGTATCATTCGCATCTTGAGGTGTAGACCCGTGTCCACCTTTACCATGCATGACTACTTTGAAAGTTGCTCGACCAGTGTGAACAGATCCAGGGTGATAAAGGACATCGCCAAGTGGCATCATGCTCATTACGTGAATGCCCAACACATGATCTACACCGTCTAAACAACCCGCTTCGATCATTCCTTTGGCGCCACCGGGTGGTACTTCTTCAGCTGGTTGATGAATGACACGAATCGTTCCAGCAAGTTGATCTTTTAACTCAATCAGTGAATCAGCTAAAATCATCATGTAAGCGGTGTGTCCATCATGTCCGCAAGCGTGCATGACACCGTTGGTTTTTGATGAAAAAGGAAGTCCAGTATCTTCTTGAATCGGCAGCGCATCGAAATCTGCTCGAATCGCTAAGACTGGTCCTTTTTTTCCACCGTGAATATCGACTAAAATACCATTACCGCCACCAACATTTGTTTGAATCGTACAATCTTTGCCTTCATAAAAATCAGCAATATATTTTGCTGTTTCCGTTTCATGAAATGACAGTTCTGGATGTTCATGAAAATGTCGTCGAATGTTGATCATATCTGTTTCTTTTTGTTGAAGCTTTGTAAATAATTGTGTCTGTAAATCGTCCATTTCAAATTGCTCCTTTCAACTACATTACATATTCTATGCTTAATTAAAAACTTCACAATGATAGGAATTTCTAAATTTCAGAAATTAATTTTCAAAAAAAACAACAGGAAAATAATGTGTATATAAACGAACGATATTTTCTTGTTTGGGTGGTATAATGAACAATATATAGAAAGTTGAGGCGTCGAAATGATTGTAAATGAAAATTATCAGATTAGTTATCAACAATTAGAGAGTGAAAAGAATAGTTTTAGTAAAGAAACGACGATTTTGATTGTTTTAGAAGGGGCGATGCTCATTACGATGGATGAAATGACGACTCGTATAGAAACGGGTGAGTTATTTGTGCTCAATACAGGGGACCACTTTATGTTATCAGCCATTCCATCTGTTCCTTGTTCTTACTTAGAATTAGGCATCAATAACCTTTTTTTTGCGACTCAGTTTCCAGCGTTTTTTTATACTCATTTCGATTGTCAGCCTAAACAAAAAGAGCATGGGAAAATGTATGCGATCGCTTCATTGCGAAGACAAGTGGCTGACTTGTGCCTCGTAGAGTTTAGTGATGACCCTTTAAAACACTTAAAAGTAAATCTATTTTTAACGCAAATTATTCTGTCTCTTGTTCATAATTTTCAAAAAGAGAATGGTACGGACTATCATCTTTCTGACAATCAAAAACTCAGAGAAATCCTAGAATATATTGAAGAACATTATCAAGACGGTATTTTATTATCAGATACTGCGGAGCATTTCTTTATGTCTGAATCCTCGTTGTCTAAGTTTTTCAAAAAGGAAACAGGAGATTATTTTTCTCACTATGTACGGACGATTTGCATAAAACATAGCTTATCAGAATTATTGTATACGAAGAAAAGTATTGAACAAATTGCGTTGGATAATGGCTTTAGCAATAGTAAAACTTACCGTGAACATTTTAAAAAGCTCTTTAATGATTCACCTACTCATTATCGTTCGACCCACTTTCCAGAATCGGGGATGCCTAAAAAAAGCAATCAAAAATCCCAAGCTACTGAACTTAAAGTCAAGGAAATTTTGGTGCCATTATATAGTTATATTCAAATAGCGACAGAAGATGTACGGTCTTCAGAGTTATCACTAAAAACAAAACAATTGCAGATTACAACAGAAAAACAAACAACTGAATATCAGAAAAAAGAAATTATCATCCATATTGGGGCATGGGATGCTTTAGCCTCAAAAAAAATTCAAGAGGAAATTTTAGACGTAAAAAAACATATGTCGATCAAGTATATTAGTGTTCAAAGTTTAGTCAAACAGATTCCTTTATCCGTTCAAATTCATGAAGAAGCCGCCATGAATTCTTTTCCTGCATTTGAAAAGTGGGATTACATATTGACCTTTTTAGAAGCAAACAACCTAGCAGTTTTTTATCAATTGTCACTTGTAGAATTTAAAGCATTAAGTGTTAAAGTTAAAGACCTTTATCGACAATTTTTTCGGTATATTCAAAATAAATTTGGCACAAAAGTTACAAGTCAATGGAAAATCAACTGCTTATTCAAAGGAGAACCCCTTGCGGAATATCATCCTGTCTTTTTAGAAATAAAAAAAATGGTGGCAGATATCTCACCAAAAATTGAAATTGGAGCAGAAATTCCATTATCTGATCCATTTTTTGAGAAGGAGGAACAACAGCAGGTCTCAATTTTTTTTAAAACAATGGCAACGATTTGCGATTTTCTTTCATTTTCGGCTGAACCTAATTATGTATTTAAAAATTTAGATAGTTCATTTCCTGATCTAAAGAATTACCATCAATATGTGCTGAACAAGACGTTGTATATCAAACATTTGCTAAAAGAATACGAAATCAAATTGCCTTTATATCTTACAGAATGGAATACGTTAACTGGGATGACTAGAAATAGTAATGGCACATTTTTTAGAGGCGCAATCATCTTAAAAGATCTTTTGATGATCGATACTTTAGTAGAAGGCTTCGGTTTTTGGTTGAATATTGAGGTATATGAACAACAAACACAAAATAGACCGCTAAAAAATGATGGCTTGGAGTTGTTTCATTATTACAGCGGAAAACGACCAGCTTATTTTTGTCTATTGTTAGCAAGAAGAATGGAAGGGATGGTTTTAGCGCAGGGAGAAGAATATATATTGACCTATGAAGCGGGGCGCTATCAACTGCTTTTATTTAATACGAACTATTTTGATCCTCATTTGTCTTCGGAGGAAGCGTTTCTTAAAAGTCAAGCGGTGACCTTTGAAATCGAATTAACAGCTATTAAAATAGGCGCTTATCAAATCAAGCAAATTGAGTTTAACCGGCACAATGGTGCATTATTTTATACGTATGAGGATTTTCAGCAAGCTAAAATGTTAGATTTAGAGGCACAAAATTACATTGTGGATCGTACACGTCCTAAAATCAAAGTTTTTGATACGCAAATCGACGATACCTTTAATTATTATGTGACACTCGATACGAATGGGATTGTGTTACTCGAACTAACGCCGATCCTTAGCTAGCAGAAAGTTCGTTTCCTTGACGTAAAACGGTCTACTAGATAGTATTTAATAAAGCAAGCTACAGGAGAGGACGAAGTGAAATGAGTATTTATGACTATCAAGTGAAAACGACGAATGATGAAACAGCTTCTTTAGAAAAGTATCGAGGAAAAGTACTTTTGATCGTCAATACAGCAACTGGCTGCGGTTTTACCCCTCAATATGAAGGGTTAGAAGAGCTATATAAAAAATACCGTGAACAAGGATTAGAAATCCTAGATTTCCCGTGTAATCAATTTGGTCATCAAGCTCCTGGCACCAATCAAGAAATCAGTGATTTTTGTCAATTGACGTATCAAACGACATTTCAAACGTTTGGAAAAATCGATGTAAATGGAGAGAACGCTGATCCGTTGTATACTTTTTTAAAAGGTGAAAAAGGTGGGCTTTTAGGTGGTGCGATCAAGTGGAACTTTACGAAATTTTTAGTAAATCGTGATGGTAATGTTGTAAAACGCTTTGCACCAACTGTTGAGCCAGAAAAAATTGCTGGAGATATAGAAAATTTATTGTAAGAAATACTTTTTTTGTTATTTGATATTAAGAATTATTTCATGGTACAATCATTTTAGTAAGTTGGAACAAAAAAATGAGCTCCTATAGAATTAGGCTACCTAGGAGCTCTTTTTATATTCACCGACCTAAAATTTTGTTCTCTTTACTGCGAATCTTTTGGAATGAGTTTTCTAAAAGCGAGTAATAGAAAATTCTAAAACAGTGTATAATGAGGATACTCAAAAAAGATAAGAAAGAATGATAAATGAAAAAAATTTGTTTTAAGTGGAGTATTATTAGTTATTGATTTTTTATACTCACTATTTAAACTTTATGTAACCCTGTTTATCTTTTATCTATTTATCGATCTAGATTCGAGTAGAAATGGTCTAGGTATTTATCCGTTTTTTTCTATGATAAGGGAATTGTAGGTGTATTAGTAACAGCTCCTTTTGCACTCATCATGCTTATCATATACATGTGGTGTAAACATAGAATTCAGTCATAGATGATTTTGAAAAAGTTTCCTCGCAAAACGTTTCCCTAATTAAACGATTGAACTAAAAAAAGGAGAGAATGATTGTTATGGATAAATTTATTAAATATTTAAGTTGGATAGCAACTATAACAGCTATCTTAATGTACGTATCTTACATACCACAAATAGCGAATAACCTTAATGGCCAAAAAGGTAATCCAATACAACCAGTTGTTGCCGCAATTAATTGTACATTATGGACTTCTTATGGTTTCTTGAAAAGACCAAGAGATTATCCCATCGTAATTGCCAATTTTCCTGGCGTAATTTTTGGATTGATTGCTTTTTTAACTTCAATATGAAGTTAAAAACCATTGGTCTTTTAAAATCAACTTGAGGGTATTTACGGGGATGATCGTAAAAAAAATTAAATTACTTCAAACTAGAGAAATCGGATTCTCTAGTTTTTTTTTGCTAATATTACCAAATTCCCACGGGATTAAGACAGAAAAATACTACAAACAAAAAAATACCTCAGACTGGTTGCTAGACTCTAAGATAGGCGACAAAATAAAATACGCAAATTTAAGTATGAATTCTTTTTTAGAAATGCTTTTGCATTAAATGGATTGAAAGCCCTTACCGATGTAAAGATGGTATAAAGAAGCCCACTTAACTTTAACACTATCTTTATAGGAAAGTTGATATGCTATTTTTATCAAATGAAGGAGAGGGATTTTGATGACGATTATATCTTGAATAATTGCAGGATTACTGCTTATTTACTTATTTTACCAACTATTTTGGGGGGATCAACGGTGAGTACAATTATTATCCAACAAACAATCTTTTTTATTGTCTTGATTGGCTTAGCTATTCCACTAGGTTTTTATATTCATAAAGTAATGACAAACCAAAAGACAATTTTGACAAGAATGATCCATCCAATCGAAACGAAAATCTACCAATTTTTAGGAACACCTGCGCAAAAAGAAATGACAGCGAAGCAATATAGCTTGAGTGTTCTCTTTTTCAGTTTCTTTTCGTTTATTCTTTTGATGGCGATGCTTTTGGGACAGGGATTTTTGCCGCTGAATCCTGAAAAATTGCCAGGGACAAGTGTTTCATTAGCGTTTAATACTGCAGCAAGTTTTATCACTAATACGAACTGGCAAGCTTACGCGGGTGAAGAGACCTTATCGATCTTTACACAAGCTTTTGGATTAACTGTCCAAAACTTCGTATCAGCAGCTGTTGGGATTGCGGTATTATTTGTTTTACTTCGTGGCTTTACAAATCGGACAACAAAGCAAATTGGCAATTTCTGGCAAGATTTAACAAAAATTATTTTATATATTTTATTACCACTCTCTTTTATTGTTTCCTTACTATTGATTTCTCAAGGTGTTGTTCAAACGTTTGCTGGTTCCGTTGAAACGACCAGTATAGAACTCGGCCAAAAGATCTTTTTACCTTTGGGAACTGTTGCTAGTCAAGTTGCCATCAAACAATTAGGAACAAATGGCGGTGGCTACTTTGGTGCCAACTCAGCTCATCCATTTGAAAATCCTAACTTGATCAGTAATTTCATTGAAAATACTTCAATTTTATTGATTCCTGCGGCTCTGATCGTCGCTTTTGGGCTGTTTGTGAAAGATTGGAAACAAGGTCGAACAATCATGATCGTTTCTCTTGGCTTTTTGATGGCAGCTTTGATTGGTGTGACGTTAAGTGAATATTATGGACCACAATTTAGTCACGTTATCGGTCAAATGAACATGGAAGGCAAAGAAACGCGTTTTGGTATTGGTTGGTCAAGTCTTTGGGCAGTTAGTACAACAGCTGCTTCCAACGGTTCTATCAATGCTATGCTGGATAGCTTCACACCACTTGGCGGATTGATTCCAATGTTCTTGATGCAACTAGGTGAGATTATCTTTGGTGGTGCGGGTAGTGGGCTCTATGGAATGATCGTTTTTATCTTGCTTGCTGTTTTTATTGCGGGCTTATTAGTCGGAAGAACACCCGAATATCTAGGAAAAAAAATCGAACCTTTCGATATGAAAATGGCTTGCCTAGTGATCTTAACGCCGTTGTTATTGACCTTGATCGGAACGATGTTGTTTGTCTTGAATCCACAAGCAATGTCCTGGTTAACCAATCAAGGCCCACATGGTTTTTCAGAGATTCTCTATGGTTTTTCTTCATTAGCGAATAACAACGGAAGTGCTTTTGCAGGCTTAACCACTGATACGACATTCATGAATATTCTGGGTGGAATCATTATGATTCTTTCCCGTTTTATCCCAATGTTAGCCGTGATTTATTTAGCCTCTAATTTAGGGAAAAAGAAAATAGTTGCAACCGGGTCAGGTACACTTTCAACGACCAATGCAACGTTTGTAACGATGTTGATCATTGTGATTTTAGTGATTGGCGCGCTAAGTTTCTTGCCTTCAATGGCATTAGGACCAATCGCAGAACACTTTATGACAAAATAAAGCAAAGAAGGGGAAACAAGTGAAAAATACACAAAGTAAACGCAATGTTTATATAGAGGCTTTCAAATTGTCTTTCAAAAAACTAGCACCAACGATTCAATTAAAAAACCCAGTGATGTTAGTTGTTTATCTGGGCGCTATTTTAACGACGATTTTGTACGTTTTAACCTTTGCTGGCTATACAGATGCAGAGCCATTCTTTATTTTAGCGATTGCCATTATTTTATGGCTGACGATTTTATTTGCTAACTTTGCTGAAGCAATCGCAGAAGGTCGGGGAAAAGCTCAGGCAGAAAGTTTAAAACAAGCGAAGAAAGAAGTTACCGCACATAAAGTTGCTTCAATCGAAGACGCTACGGCAAAAAAATTCACTCAAATCAAGTCCTCTGAACTAAAAAAAGGAGATCTTGTTTATGTAGCGGCAAACGAACAAATTCCAATGGATGGCGATGTGATCGATGGTGCGGCTTCGGTGGATGAAAGTGCAATAACAGGGGAATCAGCTCCTGTTATTCGTGAGTCTGGTGGTGACCGTAGTGCTGTTACTGGTGGAACAACCGTTGTTTCAGATTATTTAGTGATTAAAGTGACAGCTGAAAATGGCGAATCCTTTTTAGATAAAATGATTTCTATGGTAGAAGGAACTGAACGGAAAAAAACACCGAATGAAATTGGGCTCCAAATTATTTTGATTATGTTGACGATTATTTTTCTAGTTGTTTCAGCCACATTAATTCCTTTTACAAAATTTTCAAGTGAACTGGTCGGAAATGGTTCTGCTCTAGCGTTAACAACGATCATCGCTTTACTTGTTTGCTTAGCGCCAACGACTATCGGTGCATTGGTTTCTTCTATAGGAATTGCCGGAATGAGCCGCTTAAACAAGGAAAACGTGATTGCAATGAGTGGACGGGCAATCGAAGCCGCAGGAGACGTAGATATTTTATTATTGGACAAAACAGGTACTATCACGCTAGGCAATCGTCGAGCAAGTGAATTTATTCCAGTGACAGGTATCAGCGAATATGACTTAGCAGATGCTGCTCAACTGTCCTCTTTAGCAGATGAAACGGCAGAAGGACGCAGTATCGTTATTTTAGCCAAAGAACAATTTGACATCCGTGGTCGAGAATTAAATCAGGTAGAGGTTGAATTTATCGAGTTTACAGCAAAAACGCGGATGAGCGGCATCAATTATCAAGGGGATGAAATTCGCAAAGGTGCTGCAGACACGATGAAACAATATGTAGAGGAAAAAGGCAATCGCTATCCAGAAGAATGTGATACGATCGTTCAACGTGTTGCAAACGAAGGTGGGACACCTTTAGTTGTAGTCAAAAATAATCAAGTATTCGGCGTGATTTATTTAAAAGATATCGTCAAAAATGGTGTGAAAGAAAAATTTGAAGACCTACGAAAAATGGGGATCAAAACGATCATGATTACAGGCGACAATCCAATGACTGCAGCAGCAATTGCCGCTGAAGCAGGCGTGGATGATTTCTTAGCAGAAGCAACACCAGAAAATAAAATGAGTTTGATTCGTGACTACCAAGAAAAAGGACATCTTGTTGCCATGACAGGTGACGGAACAAACGATGCACCAGCATTAGCCCAAGCAGATGTTGCGGTGGCCATGAATACTGGAACACAAGCCGCCAAAGAAGCAGGAAATATGATCGATTTAGATTCCAGCCCAACCAAATTGATCAGTATCGTCAAGATTGGGAAACAATTATTGATGACGCGTGGTGCATTGACAACATTCAGTATTGCCAATGATATTGCAAAATATTTTGCGATCATCCCAGTTTTGTTTTTCAGCATCTATCCAGCTTTGAATGCATTGAATATCATGAAACTAACAAGCCCGACAAGCGCAATTTTATCTGCGATCATCTACAATGCCATAATCATCGTAGCGTTGATCCCATTGGCGTTAAAAGGTGTTTCCTATAAAGAAAAACCAGCCAGTAAAATTCTAAGCCATAATTTACTTGTTTACGGGTTGGGTGGCGTGGTAGCACCGTTTATTGCGATTAAAGTAATCGATGTTCTATTGACACTCGTTTTGTACTAAACGTTACTTACCCTAGGTTCATAGGCTAGTCTTTCGGAAAAAAGATAAAAATAGAGTATGGCAGAGAGCACCATTCTCTATTTTTGCTATTTTTCTGTCAAGACTAAACGAGCCTATTCATCTTTAAAATTAAGGAGAAAATCTCATGAAAAAAATAATGATCGCTTCACTAAAAAGTATTTTATTATTTACGATAATCTGCGGTGCCATTTATACTGTAGCAGTAACAGCCGTTGGTCAAGTATTATTTCCAGCCCAAGCAAATGGCAGTTTAATCAAGGATGAAACAGGTATCACAGGGTCAAAATTGATTGGACAATCCTTCTCAGAAGAAAAATATCTCCATGGACGTCCTGAAAAAGTGAGCCAACTATCACCTGTATCGAAAGAACAAAAAAATCGTATTGAGAAACGTGTACAAGAACTTGACGTAAAAGAAGTTCCTATTGATTTGGTTACAGCATCAGCGAGCGGTATCGATCCTGAAATTTCAATTGAAGCGGCAATGACACAAGTCGAGCGAATCGCGACGAGTAGAAATATGAAAAATACCCAAGTCCGTGCTATAATCAAACAAAATATCACAGGACTTAAAATCGGACCAGTTGATTCACAACGTGTGAATGTTTTAGGTGTAAACCAATCATTGGATAAGTCTAAATAAATAATCAGACTATCTCAACCTCGAAATAAAGGATGGCATAAAAAGTGGAAGATGAACGTTTAGATCCAGAACACTTACTAGAAAAATGGAAAAAGAACGAACAAAGCCTGAGGTCTGGTCGACTGAAGGTTTTCTTCGGCTATGCGGCAGGCGTTGGGAAAACCTACGCGATGTTAAAAGAAGCCCATGAACAACTTGAAGAAGGAAAAACAGTTTTAGTAGGCTATGTTGAACCCCATGCTCGTCCTGAAACAGAAAGCTTAGTGGCAGGACTACCCGCATTGCCCACCAAAAAGTATGAATACAAAGGGATTGGGATCAACGAATTTGACGTGGATGCTGCATTACAAGCAAAGCCAGAGATTATTTTGGTGGATGAACTTGCCCACACCAATGCTATAGGCGCTAGAAATAGAAAAAGATACCAAGATATCGAAGAACTATTAAAAGCGGGGATCGATGTTTATACAACCGTTAATGTCCAACATATCGAAAGTTTAAACGACGTAGTGGAGCAAGTGACGGGGATTCATATTTCCGAAACCGTACCTGACACATTTTTTGAGACCAGTTCATTAAAAGTAGTAGATATTGAAACAGAAGAATTACTAGAACGATTGAAACAAGGAAAAATCTACCATTCCGAAAATGCCAAAAAAGCCATGGCCAATTTTTTTAAAACAGACAACTTAACAGTTTTAAGAGGCTTAGCCATTCGCAAAGCATCGGACCATATCAATACAACGAATCAGCAAGAAACACAAAAAAGTACGGGCATCCATTCTAAATTACTCACGATCATCGATGAAAAGAATCCAGATATGACAAAAAAATGTCTTCGTTGGACTGCTCGCTTAGCCCAAGCATTAGGAACGGAATGGATTGCACTGGAGATTTTAGAAGACATGTCTGAACATTCAGAGTCTGACAATTCAAAACTTGCAGCGAAACTTGGTGGTGAAGTGGTCACCTTAGAAAGTGACAATCAACGAGACACAATCATTCAATATGTGAAAATGAGAGGTGTTACCGATCTGGTTATGGGCAAAGTCATTAAGCGCTCTCGTTTTATCCGTTTATATCGACCAGATTTAGAAGATGAATTAGTTGCTTTTATTCCCGATGTAGACATTCATTTAGTTCCTTATCAATCCAATAAATATTTATTAAACAAGTATGCCACCAAGAAAAAGAACTTACAAAGTATTTTTACTTGGAAAGATTTTTATATGACGATTGGGTTACTCGCTGTGGCAACATTGCTTTCAGAGTTAGGTTCTTATTTTCATATTGGGGATCAAAATTTAATTTTGATCTATATTCTTTTTGTTTTGTTAGTAGCCCGAATAACGACGGGTTATCTATGGGCGGCACTTTCTTCGATTGCTAGTGTTTTGATGTTTAACTGGTTTTTCGTCGAACCGTTGTACTCTTTGACTGTTTACAAACAAGGGTATCCCGTAACGTTGATTTTCATGCTACTGGTTGCTTTATTAGTCAGTAATTTAATGATGCAAATCAAAAAACAAGCATTCTACGCCATGAAACGAGAGCATCAATTAGAGATTTTGTATGAACTGAATAAAAAATATTTAATTGCTCAGGACCAAAAAGAAATTTTTTCAACAACAGCTGAATACTTGTCTAATATGCTAGAGAGAGAAGTCGTTTTATATGGTGAACAAGAACTGAAAAATCCAGAAGGTGCACCAATCAAAGGACCGTTAAGAAGTTTGGAAGAATTAGCGGTGGCAAATTGGGTCTTTGTCAACCAAAAACAAGCTGGCTATGGAACAGATACGTTAATGGGCGCTAAAGCTCTCTATTTACCAGTTTTATCAAATGGCGTTACATTAGCGGTAATCGGTATCGAAAAAAGGAAAGAAAATCCAATCACAGATGAAATCATTAGCTTTTTAGAGTTGATTTCCACACAGCTTTCGTTAGCGATTGAACAAAATAAACTAACAGCAGAGCGCCAGCAAATCTTATTTGAAAATGAAAAAGAACGGATGCGGGGGAACTTGTTACGTGCAATCTCACATGATTTACGAACGCCGCTTACTGGAATATCTGGATCAGTTGAAACGATTTTAAATGATGATGAGACAGCCAAACTGCCGCAAGAAACCAAACGCAGATTGCTTGTTGGGATCAAAGAAGATGCAGATTGGTTGATCCGTATGGTAGAAAATTTATTATCGATCACTCGAATCAATGAAGAAACGATGAAAGTGGCTAAAAGCAAAGAAGCCGCTGAAGAAGTTGTTTCAACCGCGATCCAGCGGATTAGAAAAAGCTATCCTACTAGTGAAATCAAGGTCACATTACCTGAAGAGTTTATACTTGTACCGATGGATTCGATTTTGATTGAACAGGTCCTATTCAACTTGATAGAAAATGCGATCAGACATTCTGAGAGTGCTTCTCCGATTTTCGTTACCGTTACGCAAACTGAAAACGACGTGACTTTTGAAATAGCCGACCAAGGCAAAGGATTAACCCCAGAACAATTAAAATTATTGTTTAGTGGCATGACCCAACAACATACACCCGTCGATTCTAAAAGTGGCATGGGGATCGGATTATCAATTGTTAAAACGATTATTATGGCACATGATGGAACGATCACTGCGGGAAACAGACCACAAGGTGGCGCAATGTTTACTTTTGCTTTACCACTGGAGAGAAAGGAGTAACTGTAATGGCAACGATGTTGATTATTGAAGATGATGATGTAATTGCTGAATTCATGGGTGCTGTCTTAGAAAAAGAAAAGCATACGGTTCATCTAGCGCATTCGGCATTGGAAGGGCTATCGACCTTTCGGATGTGGCCGGTAGATTTGATATTACTTGATCTCGGGTTACCCGATCAAGATGGAATCGAAGTGTTAAAAAAAATCCGAGAAATCGCTGCTGTACCAATTATTATCATTTCAGCTCGAGATCATGAAAATAATAAGGTTGAAGCACTAGATCTAGGAGCAGACGACTATATTACCAAACCATTTGGAACACCAGAATTACTTGCTAGAATCAGAACAGCATTAAGACATGCTGCGAGGAACGGAGATATTCAAAACGAAGTGAAACAAATCAACAATGGTGATTTATGTATCGATATTGAACATCACACAGTTCGTAAAAGAGGGAACGTGATTCATTTGACCCCCAATGAATATAAGATCATTCAAGTTCTGGGTGAAAATGTTGGCAAAGTTCTGACTCACACGTATATTTCTCGAAACGTCTGGGGACCATACAGCAATGAAAGTCAGACTCTAAGAGTAAACATGTCAAACATTCGCAAGAAAATTGAAGACAATCCTGTTGAGCCTGAATATATAGTGACAGAAATTGGAATAGGCTATCGAATGTTAGAAAAATAACGTAAACGAAACTAAGGCAAATTTTGTCTTAGTTTTTTTCAGCAAGAATAGGAGTATCGAAAACCAAAGGATGGTAAAATTAGGACTATAAGTTAAGTGAAATGAAGGAGGAGCGAAAATGAATGTAGTAACCGCTGTTGATTCTATGAAAGGATCGATATCCAGCATTGAAGCAAATCAAATCATCACAAAAGTATTTACAGAAAAAGGGCATATTGTCAAAGACATAGCAATCGCTGATGGTGGTGAAGGGACTGTGTCAGCAATCGTAAAAAATGGAGACGGTCAGAAGATAACAGCACACGTTCACGCCTTAAATGGACAACTAGTGACTGCTGAATTTGGTTGGTTTAGTGCTAAAAAAGTGGCTGTGATCGAATCGGCTGCGGCATCTGGTATTCAGTATTTAGATGGGACAAAAGCAACACATCCACTAAATACCTCTTCTTATGGCACAGGAGAATTGATTTTAGCAGCAATAAACCACGGAGCACAAACAATCATCATAGGCCTAGGGGGAACTGGAACAGTGGACGGTGGAATGGGCTTGTTAAGTGCTTTAGGGGTTGAATTTTTTGATCAAGAAAATCAGTTATTATCTGCTAAAGGAAGTCACTTAGCTGTAGTGGATCATTTTTCAATTGAACAGGTAGATGTACGTTTGGCAGATGTTTCATTTCAGATTGCTTCAGATGTCACTAGTCCATTATTAGGGGAAACAGGGGCTGTTTATATGTTTGGTCAACAAAAAGGCTTAGCTGAAAATGAGCTAACTAATTATGAAGCAGGAATGAAAAACTATCAGGAAAAAATATGCGGGGGAATTGAGTCAGTAGCTGGCGACGGGGCAGCGGGAGGAATTGGTTTTGCGGTCAGAGTCTTTTTAAAAGGTGTCATTCAATCAGGCTTTGCGCTTATTTCAGAACAAACGGGGTTAGAAAAAGCAATTAAAGAAGCTGATCTAGTCATTACAGGGGAAGGGAAAATGGATGATCAAAGTCTGCAAGGAAAAGTCCCAGTTGGTATCGGACGTATCGCAAAAAAATACGATGTCCCAGTTATCGCATTTGTAGGAAGCTTTGACGGCGTGCAACAGCGTTTTCGTGAAGAAGGAGTGTCTGTGATCGTACCTATTATTGATCGAATAACGACGTTGGAGCAGGCGATGAATGAAGTGGAAAAAAACTTGCAGATTACCGCCAAACGAACGTTAGATTTATTAACTCTAATGGGGAAAAAATCTATCTAATGAGTGTTATCAAAAGAATGTGAAACAGTTTTTGTTAGTGTGAGTAGCTAATAAAAACTGTTTTTTATCTCCTCCTAAAGTCCGTAAAATATAGGTCTTAGGTACCATGACAAGAATGATAAATTCCGCCAAAATAATAAGAGAAATGGGAGGAAATAAGACGCAAAAAGATAAACAAAAAAATAAAATGATTGTGTAGTCAATGAAAATGAGAATCAGTGGAGGGGAAAAAATGTCTGTAATCGAAGCAAGAAATATAAAGAAAAGTTACGGTCGTAACGAATCAAAATTTGATGCATTAAAAGGTGTGGATTTGAAAATCGAAGAAGGTGAATCCGTTGCGATCATCGGGAAAAGTGGATCAGGTAAATCAACATTTATGCATATTTTAGCTTTATTAGATAAACCAACATCAGGAGAAATTTTATTAAATGACCAAGATGTAACCAGCATTGGAAAAAAAGAATTAGATAAAACAAGAAATAAACAATTTGGATTTGTTTTTCAGCAATTTTTCATGAATTCTAAAGATACGGTTTTAAATAACGTAATGTTACCACTAAAAATTGGTGGTATTTCTAATAGCAAACGAAAAGAAATGGCACTTGAAGCACTAAAAGCGGTTGAATTAGACGATAAAATCAATAATAAAGCGAACAACTTATCTGGTGGTCAAAAACAACGTGTGTGTATTGCGCGTGCCTTAGTAAACAATCCTAAAATTATTTTTGCAGATGAGCCAACAGGTAATTTGGATTCAACGACAGGGGATAAAATCGAGCAGTTGTTATTTGATTTAAATAAGGAAAAAGGAATCACGCTGATTATTGTCACGCATGATCCAGAGCTTGCAGCACGCTGTGATCGTCAAATTCATGTGCGTGACGGGTTAATTGTTGGGGGGAACGAGTAGATGAAATTTAGTGACATTTTAAAATCAGCCAGTTCAAATTTAATGCGAAATAAAGGGCGGACGATTCTAACAATCGTAGCTATTTTTATAGGCGCATTCACGATTTCATTAACAACAGGTGTTAATATTGGGGTGAATGATTACATCGATAAACAAGTTGGAAGTGTCGGTGGCCAAAATCAAATCATGATTCAACCGAAAATGAGTGGAGCAACTGGTGAAGAAGGCGAACCACAAAAATATGATGAGAACCAAAAAACAAGCTCAATGCAGCAACAAGAAGCATTGGATAGCAAAGATCTTGAAAAAATCAAAAAGATCGATGGTATCAAAAATGCAGAAGCGATGAAATCTGTTTCAACAAGTTATATTTCAGGACAGAACGATGAAAAATATGTCTTTTCAGGAATGCCGATGCTAGAAGAATTGAGTGTTGATCTAGAAGCAGGTAAAGCAGCAGATCAAAATAGTTCAGAATTTCAACTCAATTTAGCACCTGAATATGTGAAATCTTTAGGCTATAAATCAAGTGAAGAAGCAATCGGTAAAACAGTCAAAATCGCAGCGCCTTCTGCAGCGACAGGAGAAGAAAAAGTAGTCGAAGCGACTATCGTTGGGGTGCGCAATACAAGTTTGATCCAAGGCGGAATGTCGTTAATGAACCGTGCTCTTGTTGATGAAATTTCAAACATCAACGAAGACGGATTACCAGAAGCGATGAAAGGGCAATACGGCCTGATCATGGGTGAAATGAGTAAAGACGTAACGAAAACAGAAATTGCAGATGTGAAAGAACGTTTAGATAAAGCAGGATACATGGGACAAACCGTTGAAGACCAAATCGGTATGATCCGAAACGTGATCAATGCAATTACAGGTGTTTTAACAATGTTTGGTGCCATTGCCTTATTAGCGGCAAGTTTCGGAATCATCAATACATTGTACATGTCAGTGCAAGAACGGACGAGAGAAATCGGTTTGATGAAAGCCATGGGACTTAGCAGTGGGAAAGTCTTTACGATTTTCAGTGTAGAAGCGGCATTAATTGGGTTTTTAGGTTCCCTTTTAGGTATTTTGGGAGCAGTCGGAGCAGGTGCATTGATCAATCAAGTTGCAGCTGATTCATTCTTAGAATCCTTATCAGGTTTCACATTGATTCAATTCTCGGCTTCTTCATCTGCTGTTATTATTCTAGTGATCATGGGTATTGCATTCCTTGCAGGAACATTGCCAGCTAGAAGAGCAGCTAAGTTAGACCCAATTGAATCATTGCGTTATGAATAAGCGTTAAAGGATAAGAACAAGGCTTAAAATGCCTTGTTCTTATTTTTTGTAAGCATATTTTTTACCTAAATAAAAAATAAGGAGTATACTAAGTTCACATTTAGTCAAAAACGGAGGATTTATAAATATGAAAGCAGTAGTAATCAATCAATATGGCAGTAAAGATGAATTAATTGAACAAGACATAACCTTACCTGAATTAAAAGAAAACCAAGTACTTGTTAAAGAGCATGCTACATCTGTCAATCCAATCGACTGGAAATTAAGAGAAGGGTATTTAAAACAAATGTTTGACTGGCCATTTCCAATCATTTTAGGCTGGGACGTTGCTGGGGTCATCACTGAGGTTGGTAGTGGCGTGACGGATTGGAAAGTCGGCGATAAAGTGTTCGCTCGTCCAGAAACAACGCGTTTTGGTACGTATGCTGAAGAAACGATCGTTGATGATACTCTATTAGCAAAAATTCCAGAAAATGTTTCTTTTGAAGAAGCAGCAGCAGTTCCCTTAGCTGGGTTAACGGCATTACAAGCACTATTTGATCATGGAAAACTTCAAAAAGGCGAAAAAGTATTGATTCATGCTGGAGCTGGTGGTGTAGGAACGTATGCAATCCAATTAGCAAAACAAGCAGGGGCTTATGTCATAACAACTGCTAGCGAAAAAAATCATGAATTGCTCAAAAAATTAGGTGCAGATGAAGTAATCGATTATCATACGACGAACTTTGCGGAAGTATTAACAGATATCGACGTAGTTTTCGATACAATGGGTGGAGACATCCAAAAATCAAGTTTTTCTGTTCTAAAACCAAATACAGGACGTTTGATTTCAATCGTTGGCATTGCAGATGAAGAGTTAGCAAAAGAAAAAAATATTAAAGCAGAAAGCATCTGGCTTCAAACAAACGGCAAACAATTACAAGAAATTGCCGATTTAATGGCTTCTGGAAAAGTGATTTCAGTAGTTGGAGAAGTTTTTCCTTTTTCTAGACAAGGCGTTTATGATGCTCACGCATTAAGTGAAACCCACCACGCAGTTGGAAAAATCGTCATTAAAATGGCCGACTAAATAAATAGACCATCGTCAACAGGAGTTGTTGATGATGGTCTATTTGCTAGTTTTCCCTGATCTAAAGCGAATCAGCTCTATCAATCCTGGCAATTCTCGTTGGATGTACTCTTGATTTAAAACATAGGTTTTTGTCGTTCCCGTTTTAATTTCTTGAACTAATTTTGCATCCTTGAGTAGTTTTATATGATGAGATAGAGTAGATTTTACAATGTTGTATTTTTCAGAAGTGATTCGTTTTTCACCATCGATCAATAAGCACGTAACGATATTTAAGCGAATGGGATCACTAACTGCCTGTAATGCTTGAAGAACAGGATCGTTGCTATCAGTCATTTTATTTTTCATAAACAGATTATAACATAAACATTCTTCTTTACATATGGAAGAGTGAGTGCTATATTTTTAATGTTCGAAAAAAATCGAACGAAATACAGAAATGAGGGATATTATGGAAAACACATATAAAGAAAATAATTTCGAAACAATCATGAAAGGTAGACGATCGATTCGTAATTATGACACAACCGTTAAAATCAGCCGTGAAGAGATGGAACAAATCATCAATGATACGGTGAAAGCACCATCTTCTGTCAATATGCAGCCATGGCGTTTTGCCGTAGTAGAGAGCGCTAAAGGGAAAGAAGCATTAGCTCCGTTGGTTCGTTTTAATAAATTACAAAATGAAACATCTGCTGCAATGATCGTGATTTTTGGTGATTTAAACAGTTTTGAACATGCTGAAAAAATTTATGGTACAGCAGTTGAACAAAACTTAATGCCACAAGAAGTCAAAGAACGTCAGTTAGAAGCACTAAGCCCTTTGTTTGCGGAAATGTCGACAGAAGATAAAAAAGAAATGGCGATTATCGACGGTGCGTTGGCTGGAATGAATTTAATGCTCGTTGCTCGTGCTTATGGCTATGACACGAATCCGATTGGCGGATTTGAACGTGAAAAAATAGCAGAGGCTTTAGACATGGATAAAGAGCGTTATTATCCAGTTATGATCGTTTCGATTGGGAAAGCCAATGAAGAAGGCTATCCTTCTTATCGCTTACCGGCAACTGATATTACAACGTGGAAATAGGAGGGAAAATCAATGCATATTATTCCGTTAGTTTTAGCTGTGCTCGTTGCAGTTGAACATTATTACATTTTATATTTAGAAATGTTTCAAACAACTTCACTGGCGGCGCAACGTAGCTTTGGACTGGATAAAGAATTTTTGGATGATCCAAGAGTACAGACTTTGTTCAAGAATCAAGGACTATACAATGGCTTTTTAGCTACAGGAATTTTATGGGGCGCTTTTTTTGCTGTAAATAGTTGGAGTGTTGTGACATTTTTCATTATATGTATAGTGGTGGCTGCAGTCTATGGTGGACTGACATCATCAAAATCAATTCTATTGAAACAAGGAGTTCCAGCAATCATTACATTAATTACGCTATTGATTTTCAGATAATAATAATTGTTTTGAATTTGAAAAGCCTATATTTTAGGCTTTTTTCTTTTATTTTAAAAAAACTTATAAAAAGTAAGCTAAAATTCTTTACTTACTTTTAGTAAGAGTATATACTATGAAAGTAATCTAAAAACTAATTCGAATCGAAAAGGAGCAATACACATGACAGAATTTATTCAAGCTTTAAAAAAACGCCGTTCAATCTACTCTTTAGGAGATAATCTTCCACAATCACAAGAAGAAATCAAAGCCTTAGTCAAGGAAGTTGTTAGAGAAAGCCCAACATCTTTCAATTCACAAACACAACGTGTGGTGTTCTTATTCGGCGATGCACACAAAAAATTATGGTCAATGACAGAAGAAGCATTGAAACCTTTAACACCTGCAGAAGCTTTTCCAAATACACAAGCTAAACTACAAAGTTTTGCAGCTGGAACAGGAACATTGTTATTCTTTGAAGATATGGATATTGTTAAAAACTTACAAGAACAATTTGCCTTATATGCAGATAACTTCCCAGTTTGGTCAGAACAAGCAAGTGGTTTAACACAAGCAAACGTTTGGACTGCTTTGGCTCAAGAAAACATTGGTGCAAACTTACAACATTACAACCCAGTAATCGATGAAGCAGTTGCGAAAGAATGGTCTATTCCAAGTAGCTGGAAATTAAGAGCACAACTTGTTTTCGGTTCAATCGAAGCCGAAGCTGGCGAAAAAGAATACATGGAAGATAGCGCACGTTTCCTAGAATTTAACTAATAACGAGCAAGTGGAGGAGAAAAGTATGGTGTACACATTACCTAAAGAAACGATTGTAAAACTAGTAAAATTAAAAGTAGCGAATCTGGATGTAATGACAGAATTTTATACGCAGATGATTGGACTTGTTTTACTAAAAAAAGAAGAAAATACAGCTTTCTTAGGTGCACAACAGTCTTCTGAAGCAATCCTTATTTTGGAAGAACTTGTTGATCCTGTGGTAAAAGATAAGACGACGGGATTGTATCATACGGCTTTTCTCTTACCTACTCGTAAAGATTTAGGCAATACGTTATTGTGGCTATTGCAAAACAAGATTGAAGTTGGTGCCGCTGATCATGGCTACAGCGAAGCCATCTATCTAACGGATCCAGAAGACAATGGGATCGAAATCTATCGGGATAAACCGATGACGGATTGGGATATTCGAGCAGACGGAGAAATCATTGGTGTGACGGAAGAGTTGGATGGAGATGGGGTTGTCGCAGAAGCGGATGGCAAGTGGTTAGGTATGGCGCCAGGCTCAAGAATCGGACATGTTCATCTACAGGTTGCAGATTTAGAGGAGACTGAGAAGTTTTATGAAAAACTTGGTTTTTCTTTGAAATCGAATTTCGGCAACCGTGCGAAATTCTTCGCAGCAGGCGAGTATCATCATCATATAGGGACGAACACTTGGAATGGCGAATATGTGGCTTTAATTGGTGAGAATCAGTTAGGCTTGGCGTGGTATACATTCCAGTTACCATCCAGAGATGCATTTGAGCTTTTGAACAAGCAACTTGATGAAGCCTCTGTTGAATACGTGAAAGAACAAGAGCAAATCATGATAAAAGATCCAAATGGAATGCAGATTAAATTTGGGTATTAAATTATAAAGGTCAACTTCTTGATTGAGGTTGGCTTTTTTTGATTTTGTGACAATTTGTTACTTCTCGATGGGATGATTCTGTTGTTACATGTCCCTCTACCACCTTTAACTTAAATTGAACAGAGTAATCCTAGCTTTTTCGACTATGGAGAAACTTTTCTTCAGCAAAAATTCATTATACACATCTATCTATTTCTTATTTATCTAGTACTTTCCCCCTATTTTTTGAAGCTGGTACTCATGAACTATTTTTAAGTCTAAATTCAAAGAAATATTTTGTTATACAAAAGAGCATATGAAAAAAACTCAAGTAAAGTGAAAAAACGATAGAAATAAGAAAAGTAAAAAATGTTTTTTTTATGGATATATGCCCTTTTTTTTAATATGATTTTATACCAAAAAAATCCATAAAAAAGAAAAAAAATAGTGAAATCTAGCATAATTAAACAGGGAATACTGCTTTTTTCAAAAAATGTTTCCACTCTTTACACAGATTGATCATCACTTTTCTTGAAAAAAAAGTATAATAAAAAAGTGGATTTCAAAAACATCTCATTTTTATCGTTGTAATCTCGTTAAATAATTGCGAAATGTTTTTTTATCTCAGCTATGTTGTTATTAAAACATATTTGAATAGCGGGCAAATTAAATAGTTCCTTATTAGACAGACTAACTACTCTTTCAAAAGAATTTTAAATAAGGGGGTGATTAGTGATTTTCGATTAATACAATGAGTGTCACTTAGAGGTTATTGGGTTATAGGTTATCCCGAAAGAAAAACCTAAATTTATTTTATGAGGAGGTGAAAATAAAAGATGTTAGGTAAAGTAAAAAAACTTATTTTTACGACTTTAGTTGTTGGTATAAGCTGTGTTCCATTAATAGCAGAGGCTTCAGACTATGTTCAACCACCTCATAGTATTCCTTTGGATCAGATTTTTGTCACTCCCAAAGGAGCTAATAGTTATGTTGAGGGAAATAATGTTGTGATTACAGACAAAAAAACGAATCAAATAGGTAGTATTTTTTCTACAGAGCTAAATAAAATGGATTTGACACAAGATTTTAAGTCAGAGATGTATTTGTATATTGACGGTGCAGCGGATGGTATGACTTTTGTCATGCATAACGATAAAAATGCTATATCAAATTTCTCAGGTCGGGTAGGTGAATATTTTGGAATCTATTCAGGTAGATATTATATTAATAACCCTTCTGGACTGGACGGAAAGCAACTCAAGAAAAGTTTTGCTATAGAGTTTGATAGCTACTATAACAAGGGGTCTAATGACATGCATGTTCTTATCAATGATGGAAATGGCCATGTTGCATATAGTTTTCCAGATCAAAGAAGTTCATATATTACTGAGTCAGCCTATAGCTTAGTTATTGAGCATTATGGATTGCAATATCCGAAATTTAAATTAGGTGATGCTCGTTGGCGATTGTTTAGTATGGAATGGAAAGCGTTTGATTCTTCTGGTAAAGGATATGTGACCTACGCTCTTGAAGGCTTGGATCCTGTAACAGCAGAGATTTCTAAAAGTACTTTTGGTACTGATAGTGTGTATTGGGGATTCACAGGTTCTACGGGTGAAGAATTTGAAAAAGCTATTGTGGCGTTTAAATCAGTTCCAGGATTAGTAAATTACACCGAGAATGTTGAGTTTATGAATACTGAAGGGAAAAAAATCGAAAGTACTACCCAAGATTCAGAGGTGACCGTTCGTTATTCTGGGAAATATACAGGTGGTAAACAAAACATGATTCAACCAAGCTTTAAGTTTGCCTTGTCACCCAATCAAGTATACCAGCAAGGAACCTTTCTTTTGAATGGTATTTCTGTAACCCCAACGTATAGTAACAATGAGTTAGTTATTCCGTTGTCTAAAGATTTAACAGTTGGAGATCCCGTTGTTGATATTCAGTTTAAAGTAAAAGATACCGAGGTAACGGGTGATAAAAAGTTAACACTGACAGCACAAGCAGTTGCTGAAAACTTTATCTCAGATAAAGAGGCTGCTTACGATATCACGTATGATAAAACTGCACCAGTTGGAACGGGTAAATTGACGTTTATTGATATCGGGGACACAAAAGCAATCACGGAAGTTGCCGACTATAGTATCTTTTTATCCAACTATGAAGATGATTTTTCACCAAAAGATAAGATAAAGATCGATTTAACAACGGGACAAGATATAACAAATATTGTGAAAGCAGTCGGTTCAAGTAGTTTCCAAGTTACTCTTACAGATGAAAAAGGAAACGCACGTGACGTAACGATTCCAATTTTTATTCAAAATCAGGAAGTTGTTAAAAGCAGTCAATATATTATCTATGGAAAAGACTTTAGTGTTGGGGTAAAGGATTATCCTAAAACAGAAGCAGCACTGTTGACTCTGATTAAGGAGAAAGCCGAGTTACAACTGTGGGATTATAATGAAGTATCTGCAAATTCACTAGACAAAAATAAGTTGAATGTAACAATTGGGACATTACCGAAACCACCTGAACTTGCGGGCTTAGGCATCTATGAAGCAATCGTGTCTTATGGCGCAGACAGCGCAAAAGTAGACAAGACAATTCACGTTACTGTCACTCAAAGTTTTGCAACAGTAAAAATTTCTTTTGTCGATGAAAAAGATCAACCAATCATTGATGATCTATCCTTTGAAGCAGCGATTAATGATCGTATCGATTTAAGCCAAAATGCTCAAGTCCTTGAAAAACTTAGCGCAGTCAAAGGGATGAATTACATGTTAAACACACCGCCATTAGATGAAAAAGATCTCTTGGTTGTGCCAGAAGGAGTCACAAGGAAATATACCTTTAGAGGAACTTTGTTTATTGAGTCAGCCCCTAATGCAATTGATTTTGGGGATCAAAAAGTAAGTAGTAGAAATAAAAAATTCGACGATCCAAATTATGATCAACACTTAGTTATTTGGGACAACCGTTCATCATTAGGAACGTGGAAAATCACGTTAAAGCAATCACAAGATTTTAGTATTCCAGGGGATCCGTCAAACCGACTACCAAACGCCCTAAGCTACCAGACAACTAATGGAGAGAAAGTAATTTCGACAGAAGCCCAAGAAGTCTTCCGTTCAAAACACCAGTCTTCTGGAAAATATGATATTAGTGAAGAAACGTGGGGACCTGAAAAACAAGGGTTACGTCTGAATGTACCAGTCGGGTCTGTTAAACAAGTAGGAAAATACGAAACAACACTGACTTGGCAAATAGAAGAAGCCTATTAATGGAGGGAAGACTGTTATGAAAAAGCATCGAATTATTCGTTTTATTCTAATTCCTTTGATTTTTCTTGCCGTGTCTTTCGGTACGAATAATAGAGGCTGGGCAGCTGAGGAAGGTGGACAGGTACAGACAAACGCTGGGATCGTTTTAAAAAAATCTAATACTGAAACAGAACAGACAAGTGAATCAACCACAAATGAATCTTCAATTAGAGAGAAAAAGCCAGTGGGTCGGTTGCCGAATACAGGAGATTTAATAACAATCAGTTTTCTTTTCGCAGGTATTTTTTTAAGTATACTTGCAGCAATTTTTTTCTTTCTTAGGAAGAGGAGCATTGTGAAAGGAGAGCGTGATTGAGATGAAAAGAAAAACACTCATCAGTTACCTAATGTTGTTAGCTGTGTTTACAAGCCCACTAATAGCGAAAGCAGATGTTACTAATTATTCTGATAAAGGGACAATCGAATTTTATGGAAAACATCCAGTGCAAGTGATGGACCCAGAACGTCCAGGGACACCAGCTGATCCTGGGGAGAGCCCTAAGACAAATAATCTATTGCGTTTTGATTTTGTTCCTCAAATCGATTTTGGGGAAGCAAAAATGTCCAATCAAGATCAAACATATTATGGAAATGCGCAACTGTTCAAGGATGATACTGGCGCGCGAGGAAATTTTATTCAAGTGTCGGATTTTAGAAACGACAGTCCTGGTTGGACATTACAATTAAAACAAGAGACTCAATTTCAGAATATAGAAAAAGGTAAAGAATTAAAGGGTACGGTGTTATCGTTTGACCAATCATGGGCGAACTCAATAAATGATCCAGCAATGGCACCTACAGTATCTAAAGAAGTCATTCGGTTGTTGAATATCGGTGAAGTTTATAACTTAGCTGAAGCAAAACCAACTATGGGTGATGGAACTTGGGCGATTATCTTCGGTGCATCTGTGAACAATGATAAAAAACGACCAGATACACTAAAGCCAAAATTGGATGAACAGAACAATGCAATTGTAGATCCAAGGTTTAATAATCAGCCAATCTATGAGAACCAAGCTATCTCTTTATTTGTACCTGGTAAAGCAGCAAAAGAACCAGGAAACTACCAAACGGTGTTAACTTGGATATTATCCGAGCTACCATAAATAAACCAAATTTTAGGAGGAAACACACATGAAATTAACACACAAATTATGCGCAGCTACGCTATTAGCAGTATTAGGAGCAGCGGTAGCATTACCAAACGCTGTTCAAGCGGCAGAGGATCCATTGAACTGGAGCGGAAAAGGAACAATTAAATTTACTGAAGATGACGGTGGGGATAACACTATCGATCCAACAGACCCAACAAAACCGGTCGATCCTGAAAATCCAATTACAGAGCCAACTGTTAACCCAGCTAAAGGGCCATTAAAAGTGATTGCCGTAACTGATTTGAATTTTGGTGATAATAAAGTAGCGCCAGCTTCTGGTAATGGATGGGAATATACAGCCCAAGCAGCTGAAATTGTATACAAAAATGGAACAAAAGTAGTAAGTCCAAACTTTGTCCAATTTAAAGATACGCGTGCAGATAACCAACCCAATAAACACACAGTGACAGCAAAAGCGACAAAATTTACAAACACAGAAAAACAAGAATTAAAATCAGCTCAATTAAAATTTGGTAATGTGAAACTAATCAATGCAGCAGATCAAAATCAAGTGAACGCTGCAGGAGTTCCTGCAACACAAGTTGTTGAAACCGATGGGACAACACCAACAACCTTTGTTACACAAGATGCAGCAGATAAAGGATTCGGTCAATTTATCCTACAATTTGGAGATAAGGCCGATAGTACTGAAGCAGATTCTGTAAAATTATGGGTTCCTTCAGCAGGCAATAAATTATCAACAAGCAGTGGCTATTCTTCAACAATCACATGGACAATCGCTGACGCAAGATAATCTAAGTTACACGTAAAAGTAAAATGAAGTGTAAGAACAAGTCCGCCATTAGTGGCGTACTTGTTCTTAATATAAAAAGAAAGGCAGTATGGCATGAAAAAAAGAATCTTAACGTGGTTGGCAATTATTCTATACATAGGGATGAACAGTACTTTTTTATTCACAACGGGATTAGCAGAAGAAGATGACGGTAGTGGTTTCACATATAAAGTAATTCAGCCAGAAAATCAACATAATAAGGAAGTTGGTTATTACGACCTAAAAATGACACCAGGTCAAGAGCAAACAGTCACAATCAAAATGAATAATAGTTCCTCAGAAGAAATCACCGTAGAAGTCGCATTGAATAGTGCTAAAACCAATACAAACGGTGTCATCGAATATGGCCCTTCAAAACTAGAGAAAGATAAGTCGCTAAAATATGATTTTGCAGATCTCGTAAAAGGCGAAAAAACGGTTAAAATTCCAGCTAACCAAAGTATCGATTATAAATTAAATATAAAAATGCCGGATTCCCAATACGACGGAGTGATTTCTGGTGGTATCTACATGATCCAAAAAGGCCAAACAGAAAGCCAAGAAGCGATGATCAAAAATGAATACGGCTATTTAGTTGGGATGATTTTAACGGAAACAAACGCAGTGATAACGCCAGAGTTAAAACTTAATACAGTATTCGCAGAGCAGCAGAATTACCGTAACGCAGTATTTATCAATTATTCAAATGTAACACCTGTCTACCTTGATGATATGACTGTAGATGTTCAAGTCATGAAAAAAGAGTCGGATGAAGTATTATATGATACCAAGCAAAATAAAATGAGAATGGCACCAAACTCGCAAATTAATTTTCCTGTGTTGATGAATGGCGAGAAAATGCAAGCTGGGGACTATCGCGCTCATATTTTAGTTACAGCGGAAAATAATGGTAAGTGGGAATGGGAGCAAGAATTTAAAATCACGGATGAAGAAGCTGATAAATTTAACCAAGAAGATGTCAGTTTACTGCAAGAAAGTCGAGTGAATTGGATGACGATCATTTTGATCGTGTTGGGTGTTTTAGGTATCGTTGTGATCTTATTTTTTGTAGTTCGCTTCTTTAGAAAAAAGAACAAGAAGAAAGCTAGGAAGAAAAAGAAATCAGGTAAAAAAAGATAGTGTAATTAAATAACGTTAAACGAACAACGTTGTTTAGTGATTAAAAAAATGGCAGCTTAAAAGCAGGCAATTGCTAAAACTGCCAATCTTTGGGGGATAGAAAAATGTCGATACTAGATTGGCTATTCATTGGGATACTTTCAACGGCTATCCTCTGTATTATTTTCTCGATCGTTTGTTTGATTTCTTATTTTTTAACAAAAAAAGAGCGGCTAAAGATAAAACAACGTCGACCGAAAAATAGGAAAAAGCGCAGAATTCTTAAAAAAAAAGTGCATATGTTAATGAAAAAAGGTAAAAAACAAATTCAATTAGGGCTAACATTCTTACTTTTAGGCATAGCCTTAGCAGGTGGAGCTGCCTTTTCCCGCTACCACCAAGCAACAAATTTAGGAGATCGTGATTCAGATGGCATTGTAGAAGGTTACTATTTATTAAATAAGACATTCGAACAATTAGAATCGATCGAAGGGACACAAAATGTTGAGAAAACGAGAAAAAACATGCGGGAACTAGCTGCTAAACTATCAGGTTTTGGCATTCGCTACGCTGACCCCAGATTAACGGTAGAAGGACAACAGCTACTAAACCGATACTATTCGCAGATGAAGGAACTGGGATTGAATCTGAACAATCAATCAGTCGACAGCCTGCAAGAAAAAACAACCTATGAAAATTACTTAGCAGATATCAAAAAAGTTCAAACAATCCAGAAAAAAGTGTTTACCTATTTCAATGTGAATGAAACGGCACTAAAACAAAAGAAATAAAGGATTTAAGGAATGATTGTGAGGCTAAATGAGTAATAAAAAAATATCTAATAATAGGAGAAAACGTAGGAAGAAAAATAAGAAAAAACACTTTCTTCAAGAAATCAGTAAAGAACTTGGGATAACATTGTTGATTGTGTTGTTGTTATTATTCGTTTTATCTAAAGTGATCTTTGTGTTGCCTAAAAATGAAGGCTATGGCATGCGGGAAGCACTCAATGACGGAGACCGTGTTTATGTTGATCGCCTAGGTAAGCCAAAGCGTTTCTCGCTGATTTATTTTAAGCAGCCAAATGGAAAGGGGACTTCAATTCGTAGGGTCATAGGCTTACCGCAAGAACAAGTCAGTTACCGTAATGACGAACTTTATATTGATGATCGGTTGGTTGTAGAGCGTTTTTTTCAGAGAAAGTTGGCACAAGCAAAAATAGAAGATGAAGTAATTACTGAGGATTTTGATTCAACTGATATATTAGAAACAAAAGATGGGATAATTCCGAAAGGGAAGTATCTCGTACTTGGAGACAATCGTCATTATGCCACTGATAGTCGTTACTATGGTTTGGTTGATGAGCGAGCTGTGATAGGGATTGTGGAATTACGCTGGTGGCCATTTTACCAGATTAGAGCTTACTAAAGTAGCGATAAATCAAAAGAAAAAATTTCTATTGGAGGGGTAGACATGTATCGTATTGGCGTAGTAAATTTTGAAGGAGCAACAACGGAATGGGAACAGTTACAAGCGGTCATACCAAATGAATGGGAATTAATTCAGATTGATAATGATAACAAGACCTTTTGTGATTTGATCATTTTAATAGAAAATAGCTTAGAACAAGTTGGTGAAGTTTGCGGACAGTTGATACAAGTAAAAAACGAAGCAGATTCATTGATTTGGGTGTGGTCTGCATTTCAAAATGAGATGAATCGAATAGTGTATTTGAAACTAGGAGCAGATGGTGTAAAAACAGAGAGTTTGAAACTAGAAGAATGGCAGTTGATCGTCTCTAATTCGTTAAAACGAAAAAGGGTAACGGTAAAATTAGAGCCTGAAAGAACAGTACAAGAACATAGTTGTGAGGGAATTATTTTAAATCATAGAAATAGAAGTGTCATTATGAATGAGAATGAAGAGGTTCAATTAACTAATCTTGAGTACAAAGCCATGGAATTACTGTATAAAAATATTGGTAAAACCGTTACTTATGAAGAGATGTACAAAGTAATTTGGGAAGAGGAGAACAAAGAACGAAATTTTTATCGTATCAGCAATTTAATTTTTCATATCCGGCAAAAATTTGAACAAGAGATCGGTACCGCAGAAACAATTCGTACGGTGCGGTCAAAAGGGTATATATTGAATGTTTGAGTAAAAAACTAGCATAGATACTTACTTGACTCTTTGGAAAATAGTCCGCTATAAAAAAACTAAAGTGAATAGTTGATTATTTCTAATGGTATTTATTCTTCAATTTTAGAGTAACACAAATAAGCCTAGCTAGCTGCATAGAAAAAAATTAGGCGCCAGTTTTAGCAGATAATTTTACTTCATAAAGTTTATCTGTTACCCAAATTGCGAAAATGATACTCACCAATTTGAGATTAACAACATCAATATGGGATGTTCTGCGATGGGTAATAAGCAGATAACGTAGGATTTCTTTGAAAAGCAACGAAAGCAGTCTAACAAATAACTAGATATAAATAAGGTGAGTCTCTTTTGGAAAGATGATTTTTAGTACCTAAAAAATAACTAGATTGATGGATAGAGGTATCTAGTTCTGAGAAAACGGAGTTGATTGGATCGTTCCAAACTGAGGAATAGTTTCAATGTATAACATGTTAACTGCATCAGCAACAGACCAAATTCTAGTAATTGTTGTAAGAAAATTTTCTTGTCTTTACACAATCATAGTCATTTCTTACTCTATTTGATGGAGTTATTTTTCAAAGAGCTAAATTTGTTCTAAAAGTAATAATTAATAATAATAAGTTTCCAGCACATATTAAGGGGATAATTGTTCATGAAAGTACTACTAAATAAGGAATTTGTCTTTCGCTTAGAGATATTAAATAGCTTTCCACGAGGGAATAATATGGTTATGTCTATTTCGGATTTCACAAACAAATTATCGAAAGACAGACGAACTATTATCAAAAACCTAAAGTCTTTAGTAAATGATAGTAAACAATTAGAGTGTGAAAAATACATATCTATTGTTTTAAATGATGATAATACGTTGACTGTGACGGTTGCACAGGATTTCGATATCAATTACTTTCTACTTTATTATTTGGAAAAGTCGATTTTATTTAATCTTTGTCTTGAAATTTACAATAGTACTTTCTTTGATTTACATAGTTTTGCGACAAAGTATTTTTACAGTTACTCGACTGTTTATCGACAAACAAAAAAACTAAACCAAATTTTACAGCAATACAATTTAAGTTTAGATTTAAAAACGTCGAATAGTATCGTGGGTAAAGAACAGAACATTCGGTTTTTTTACTTCACATTATTTTGGGAATCTTACAAGGTATTAAAATGGCCATTCGAGGAAATTGAATTTAATAAACTAAAAGAGGTAATTGAAAAAAGTGACGAGGAACTAAAAACTTTTTTAGCAAAGCCAAACATGGTAATTATTTGGCTTGCGGTCACATTGTCCCGTATCGACAAGGGCTATTTCATTACTGAAGAATATGAATTTAATGAGCCAGCTTTTCCTATGCTCTCCAAAGAACAATTTTATTCTCTTTTTTTTGGTTTTTCTAAAGATTTTCAGATTTTATTGACGCTAGATGATGAAGCTTGGCATTATGAAGCCAACTTTTTATATTTTTCGCTCATTACAAGCCAAATCTATCCTTTAAAACAAATTTCAACTTTGAAGTTAACTGCTTTTTCTGGATTAAAAATAAATACCGCTACTTTGATTACTGAAAAATGGATAGAGAGATTTATGGCTGAACTCGAGATTGCTTTAGATGTTAATGAATATTTTTATCTTTATTACAATTTACTTTCACTCCATAGTAGATATTTGTATTTACCTGGTCCTGTGGAAACGGTCCCTTGTTTTACGAATATGTCTTATGGGAAAATAGATTTATTTATTGAGTATAAACTTATTTTATCTTTTTTGGATACGCTCTTTTCTGTTCCTATTATAGAGCCTTTATATGCTCAAAAAGATGCGCTATGTACGTTCTATTTGCTATTTATTTCGGAATTAATGAAAAGTAAACGTCCGGCTCTAAATATTGCGCTCTATTCTCACTCTAGTGTGTTTCAAAAAGAATTTTTTGAAGAGATGTTGATTAAGAACCTTTCATTTCCAGTGACTTTCCTACCTTACACTTCTAACAAGGTTGATTTTTTGATTACGGATGTTAGCTTGACTAGATGGTTAAAAAAAGATATCCCCACTTTTGTTTGGGATTCAACGATTGATCAAGAAAAAATTAATCGACTCACTACATATCTAGATACAATTTACACCCAAAGATATAAAATGAAGATTAGATATTCTCATACTTAAATATGAAAAAGCATTAATATACAGATTCATCAAGTTGATTCCAAAGATAGAGAAGTTTTTTCATTTAGAGAAAGAGAATTTTGGAAAGAAGATAAGTATTTGTAAAAGGAACTTGATAGTTTAAGGGCAACAGCGATGCTTTTGGGAGAAAAGAGTTTAACTCCGAGAGCTAAGTAGACACTGCGTAGCATCATACTGTAGACAAACTTCTAAATCGGGAGTTTTGTTTACAGTTTTTTTGTTTTATACTAATTATATAAACTATTTTGGGAGCGATTCTTTGGTAGTGAATAGCATGAAGATAAGCAAACTGTCAGAAAATATAGTTGAACTGATTTTTTCTCAAAGTAACCAGAAAAGTGAAAGGAGTATAAAATGACGTTAGAAGAAGAGTTGAAAGAAATAGCCAACGTTCCTAATGGATTTAAACCAATGGAACACTTAGCCGATTCACTTGAAAAAGAGCGGACAGAAAAGGAATTAGAGGAGCTAGCATTTACGTTATATGCATCTGAAATTTATCAAATACGAATGGTCGCTGTTTTTCTGTTTGGAAAGCGTGCATCAAAAAATCGTGAGGTACTAAATTTCTTGAAAAAGAATGTCTCAAAAGATGATAATTGGCGAGTGCAAGAAATTTTAGGGATGGCATTTGATCATTTTTGTAAAGAAATAGGCTATGAAGAAGCGCTAGTGACGATAAACGAATGGTTAAACTTTGAAAATAGTAGTACTAGAAGAGCTGTTTCAGAAGGGTTAAGAATTTGGACAAGCCGTCCTTATTTTAAAGATAATCCTGATAGTGCTATCCGTTTGCTGGCAACACTTAAAAATGACGACAGTGAATACGTTAGAAAATCATGCGGAAATGCGCTAAGGGATATCAGTAAAAAATATCCTGAAAAAATTATGGATGAATTATCGTTATGGCAAGGTAGTAAGGAAGAGCTTCAAATAGAAAAAATTATTTTCAAAAATAAAAATTTAGGACATTTTCTTAATAACAATCAAAAGGAATGATCAATCTTGTTAAAAACTGAACATATCTCTTTTCAACACCAAGAACAATTAATCCTAAACGATATCACCACATCGTTTGAAAAAGGCAGCCACACAACCATCACAGGCCCATCCGGCAGTGGGAAAAGCACTTTACTTAAGATCTTAGCGTCCTTGCTAACACCAACTAAAGGAAAGATAAGCTTCAATGATCAAGACATTGAAACGCTAACTCCAGAAAATTACCGCATGCAGGTTTCCTACTGTTTTCAACAACCTTCACTATTTGGCGAAACCGTACGGGATAATTTTATGTTTCCTTATGAAGTACGTAAAAAAGAATTTCAAGAAAGTCATGTATTGAACTTGTTAAAAGAAGTCAAACTACCTGAAAGTTATCTTGATAAAAAAATCACTGAATTATCAGGGGGTGAAAAACAACGTGTAGCTTTGATCCGCAATGTGATTTTTCTACCTGAAGTGTTACTGTTGGACGAAGTGACAGCGGGGTTAGATGAAGAGAGTAAAGCAATTGTTAATAACTGGTTACTGCAACTAAATCAGGAGAAAAACATTACACTGATTCGCGTAACGCATGATCCAGAGGAGATTGCCCAAGCCACGATCGTTAAAAAAATCGTAGCAGGTAGATTGGAGGAAACTGAATGAACTTAGCCGTGAATGATTTGTCGCTTTTATTTGCTGGGATGCTAGTGATAGTAGCATTACTGATCAGTTATAAAGAAAAATTAGGTTTTACCAAGGATATCATTATTAGTGTGTGTCGAGCGATCATTCAACTTGTTTTAGTTGGGTATCTCCTTAAATATGTTTTTCAACTAGATAATGTGATTTTGACCATCGTCATGGCTGGGATCATTATTGTTAATGCCGCGTTAAATGCGGGGAAACGTAGCAATCATTTGAAAAATGGTTTTTGGATTTCATTATTAGCGATTTTTTGTAGTACGGGAGTGACGATCGGTGTCTTAGTTTTATCAGGTGCAATTCGTTTTATTCCTTCGCAAATCATTCCCATCAGTGGGATGATTGCAAGTAATTCAATGATTGCAATTGGCTTGTGCTATCGAAATATGGACAGTTTGTTTCATGATCAAAGGCAAGCAGTCCTTGAAAAATTGGCGTTAGGTGCAGATATTAAGTTAGCTTCTCGTTCAATTGTTAGAGCAAGTATCCGAACGGGGATGGCACCGACGATTGATTCCGCCAAAACAGTTGGTATCGTTAGTTTACCTGGGATGATGTCTGGACTGATTTTTGCTGGAGTCGATCCAGTACATGCAATCAAGTATCAGATTATGGTAACGTTTATGCTACTTTCGGCAACTAGTATTGGCTCAGTTATTGCAACTTATTTAGCTTATAAAGAATATTATAATGAGCGCAAACAATTGATTCTTTAATAAAATTATTAAAAAGATAAGATGAAATCAGTCTTGTCTTTTTTTTATATGCTTTTAAAATTAAAAGTATAGACATTTGTTGTTTTTGGCTTTATAATGATGGGGAATACGAGGATTGAAAAATAATTCGATGAAAGTAGGGACCGTTATGCAACGAACATTTAAAGAGGATTTTTGGTGGGGTGCTGCGACATCAGGACCACAAAGTGAAGGGCGATTTAATAAAAAACATGCGAATATGTTCGATTATTGGTATGAAATTGAGCCAACAGATTTTTATGATCAAGTAGGACCGGATGTTACCTCTAACTTTTACAACAGCTATAAAGAAGATATTGCGTTGATGAAAGAAATTGGGTTAAATAGCGTTCGGACATCGATCCAATGGACACGTTTGATCGACGATTTTGAAACAGGAACGGTCAATGAAGAAGCTGTTCGTTTTTATAATGATGTGATCGATGAGTTTATTGCAGCGGGAATCAGACCTGTCATGAACTTACATCATTTTGATTTGCCTGTGGAATTGTATCACAAATATGGTGGTTGGGAATCAAAACATGTGGTTGATTTATATGTGAAATTTGCTGAAAGATGCTTTGAGCTATTTGGCGATCGTGTCAAAGACTGGTTTACACATAATGAGCCAATCGTTGTCGTTGAAGGAGAATACTTACACCAATTTCACTATCCCAAAATCGTTGATGGAAAAAAGGCAGTTCAAGTAGCGTATAATTTGAATTTAGCTTCTGCAAAAGCAATCCAAGCGTTCAGAAAAATGGGCTTGCAAAACGATGGGGGAAGAATTGGGATTATTTTAAACCTAACACCGACTTATCCAGCTTCTGATAATCCAAAAGATTTAGCTGCAGCGAATAGTGCAGAGTTATTTAATAATCGGATGTTTTTAGATACGGCTGTTCATGGGGAATTTCCGCAAGAGTTAGTTGATTTATTTATCAAAGATGGCGTTCTTTGGGAAAGTACACCAGAAGAATTGGCTTTGATCAAAGAAAATACGATTGACGTTCTAGGTGTTAATTTCTATCATCCAAACCGCGTGAAAGCACCAGATATTGCACCAAATAGTGTGGGGGCATGGGTGCCAAATCGTTATTTTGATGAGTACAATATGCCTGGTCGTCGGATGAATATTGACCGAGGTTGGGAAATTTATCCAAAAGCATTATATGATATTGCCATCAATATTCGTGATAATTACAAAAATATTCCGTGGTTTGTCTCTGAAAATGGGATGGGGATTTCAGGCGAAGAAAGGTTTATGAATGAAGCGGGCGTTGTGGAAGATGACTACCGAATTGATTTTATTCGGGAACATTTAGAGTGGGTTCATCAAGGAATCGAAGAAGGCTCGAATTGTTTTGGCTACCATTTATGGACACCAATCGATTGTTGGTCTTGGGCGAATGCTTATAAAAATCGTTATGGTTTTATCTCTACCAATATTCATACGCAAATAAAAACAATCAAAAAATCAGGTCATTGGTTTAAAACAGTTGCTCAAACCAATACAATAACCGATAAATAAAAAGAAAAGGATACAAAACTGATTGTGTAGTGACCCCAAAAAGTTAGACTTTTTATAGAGTGGATTTTTTCACTCTATTTTTTATGCAGTTTTTTGATTCAATTGTCGAAACTCTACTGGATTTTTCCAGTTAAGTTTTTCTTTAATCCGATGATGATTATAATAATAAATGTAGTTCTCAATTGCTTGTCGTAACTCATTTTGACTTTGATAGACTTTACCGTAATGCAATTCTTGTTTTATAATGCTGAAGAAATTCTCCATCGGAGAATTATCTAAACAGGTTCCTTTTCGAGACATACTTTGAAAGATACTGTTGTCCTTTAATGTTTGTATATAGGCGTTCATTTGATAAGCCCATCCTTGATCAGAGTGGAAGGTGCGACGATAGGGACAATCATTTGTTTGAGCGATAGCTTCTTCTAGACCACTCATCATCGTTTTACCGTTTAGTTGATTAGACGACTGTAACTTAAAATTTCACGGTTATACATATCCATAAATGGATCTAAATATCGTTTTTTCTGACAAAGGATGCCTGCTTTATCTGCTTCAAAGTACTTAAATTCAGTTGTATCTGTTGTGATTTTTTGGTGAGGAACAGTGGTGTTGAATCGGCGATGAATCAAATTTCTAGCGATCTTACCAACGGTTCCTTTATATGAATTGTATTTCCTTGATTTCTTAGTGAAAGCATTGACTTGTAACTGTAACTTTTGAATTAATCGCTGTACTTTCTTTTTATTTACTTGAAATCCACGTCTCTTCAATTCTTATGTCATTCTTCTATAGCCGTAATGTTGACGTTCCTTACGAATCGCTTGAATTTCTTCTTCAATCATTTGTGTTGAATTTGTTCTGTCTAAACATTTTTGCCAGTACATGTAAGTGGCTGTGTCTGGGACATAACGCTGCGAGTTATATCCCAGACACCTAGTATCCGAATAAACGGTGGGAGCAGAAGCAACTCCTTCGGAAATAAGCTGAAATTCACAAAAATTTGAAGAACAATTTTCATGAATTCCTTCTTATTTCTCGGAGTTAAACACTTCTGTCCCAACCGCATATCTTTTAATCGAAAGTGTCCTCGGAAGGGGTGAATGACTCGGGTGATTCGTTCATTTTTTGTTTGTCCTCTAAACACAGCCTCCTCAATTCTTTTAAATAGGCATTCTCAATTTTTGACATTCTATTTTCTTTTTCTGGTTTCTCTACTTGAGATTATTCACTTGGTAATGGCTGGGTTTCATTTCTCGTTTCTTCTTAGGCATTGTTGGTGGACGTCCTTTCTGTTTAGAGAGTACATCTATACCAAACTTCTGATACGTTTTAAGCCAATTCGCAATCAATGGTGGATTGTTCATTTTTAGAAGGTTGGCTACTTCTTGATAGGACAACTCTGTCGTCAAATACAACTCTATCGCATCCAGCTTAAATTGAACAGCGTAATTCTTATTTTTCCGACTGCGAAGTAGTTCTTTTTAACCAAGTTCTTTATAGCTATTAATCCATTTTCTTATTTGAGAATTATTTTTAAACCCATACTTTTTTGCGAGAAACGGTGTGCCTCCTTGACTAGATGAGTAGTCATGGACAATTTTAAGTTTAAATTTAAAACTGTATTTTGCCATACAAAAAAACTCCAAAAGTTAGATTTTCAGGTCTAACCTTTGGGGTCGGTACAGATTTCTAGTTTTATATCCCTTTTTTTTATTTGAAAATGTTGAAAGAATAAGTTATCTAAACTTCTAGTTAGTCCTAACTTTCAGATGGATATGAATTTTTTTTTTGTCGTATTTTAAAAAGAGCTTCATTAATGCGCACGAGATCCTCAATTCGAAGCTCTTCAGTTATATAGATCAATTGTTCATCTTTTGAAGCAGATTTAATTTCTGGAACAAAACTAGAGGTTAAAACAAGATCAAATGATGATTTTTTGAGTTTATCAATACTATTCACAATTTTAATATTGTAACTACCTTCTAAAAAATGAAATAACAGGTTACGTAATCTTTCTTCAGCAAGTATGGGTAAATCAGTGTCTATAAAAATTGAAATTTCGGTTTCGAAATAAGCAATATTTTGGATAGAAGCAAAAAAGAGAGCATAATTTGGGATAAGAAATTTTTGGTTTTCGAAAATCGTTAGACCAGTTTCTTTATATAACTGACTAATTAATTGCTCTAGTTTTAACGTAAGTTTTGGAAACCGAGTATTAACATTGGAGACTGTAGGATGGCCAAAAATTCCCACAGGAGCTGTTTTAAATAAAAAACAAAATAAATGATTTGCTAAGATATGAGTGTAAAATTTCTCCTTTTGACTTGCAGATATAAAATAAATTGACTTAGAAAAGTAAGAAAAGAAGGTTTCCACAGATTTATAGATGGAGGTCCGAAACTTTTTATGTAATTCTAATATAGGAGTTTTTAATTGCTTGTCTAGATAAAATTTAGATTGTGTCTGAAGAACTAATAAGAAAAAAAAGTACTCATTAGATGAAAGATAGTATTTTTTTTCCCAGTTATTCTTGTAGAGAACAAAGTCTTCAAATAATAATTCTTGAACCTCTAGCTGAGAAAAATTAATTGTATATCCTTTTCGATAACGAATCGTATTTATTGCTAGTATGAATAAACTGTCTTCAATGTTAGTTTTACTTAGTTGGTTATCATAGGGATGGAAAAGTTCGATTTGCATATTTTCTATTTGGTTTTTCTTTACAGGAAAAGGCCAGCTTTTTCCTTTGTACAATATCCAAAAGAAAGTATAAGCAAGTATTCGAATTTGTGCTTCATCTCCTATTAGATGAAGTTCACCTTTAGTATTACTTAGTTTTATGTCATAAATGTTTAAAAGCATTCGGATGTTATTCACTCTTCGTTGCAAAGTTGATTTAGAAATAAAGTACTCAGCCAAATATCTTGTTGTATTTATAGTATCACCAAGCAAAAGGTTGCTAAGAAGTTTGATACTAAAAGAATTACTAATAATATACATTTGAAAATAATAAAAGTCTTCATATAAGTGATAATCCATTTTGATTTTTTTCCCTAAGATAGTCAGGCTTAATTTTGAAGGTTCAATTACAAATTCTAAGTAATCTTTATACAATTCATCAATATAACCTTCAAGTGTACGACGCTCTAACCCAGATATTTTTGATAATTCATCAAGCCCTATAAAATCACTTTTATTTTTCAATATATAGAGAATTCTTATCTTATAAATAGAAGTCTTATCTAATAATTCGTGTAAAAATTCCATATTGTCCACCTTTTTTATTAATATTATATATTAATAAATATTTTGATGCAAAAAAGTAAATTAATGTAAAAAAATAACACGAATTATGAATCCCTAAAAAATTATTAAACTATATACTAAATTTATACAAAAAAAAAGAAAAAATTTCTGCATTGTTCAGAAATTCAGAAAATCTCTTAAAACAAGCAGAAAAAGTAGCGACTTTTCAAAATATAAATTAAAAAGACTTCTAAGTCAATGGATTTTTAATAAAATTATTTGATTTTTCATATGTTTTTTTTGTATTTTGTCTAAATGAAAAAAAAAAATACCTAATTGTTCATTTAAATGAACTTTTCTATTAGCCGTCAAAAAAAACGTCAAATTTTAACGGAAAGAAGTGAAATAGTATGGTGAAAAAAGGTGAAAATATATACAAAAGAAAAGATGGACGCTGGGAAGGACGGTATATAAAAGAACGTGATATCAATCAACGAATAGTTTACGGTTATATTTATGGGAAAAAATATTTTGAAGTAAAAGAAAAGCTAACTGTTATGAAAGCCAAAATGCCAGCTAATCCAAGAATAATCGATAAAAATACAAGTATACTAGAAGAATGGATGAGTTTTTGGCTAGTTAATATTATGAAAAAGAATATTAAAAGTTCCACGTATTATACTTATAAAAGATTAATCAATAAACAGATTATCCCGAATTTAGGACAATACCCAATACATCTCATTGATTCACAAAAAGTTCAATCATTCGTAGATCATCTACATGATAGAGATCTATCTCCTGGTACGATAAGAAACATATTTAATGTTCTTAAAAAAAGTTTAAATACAGCAGTTCAGCAAAATCATATTTATTCTAATCCCTGTGATAAGGTTATTTTACCTAAATACAAAAGAAAAAAAGTTCATTCTTTAACAATAGCCCAACAAAAGAAAATTGAAACTCTTGCACTTCAAGAGGAAGGATGTTCTCCTGTTATATTAGCCTTATATTCTGGTATGAGGATTGGTGAAATTAGTGGTCTAAAATGGTCTGATATTGATTTTACTGAAAATACTATTGCTGTTAGAAGAACGGTTTCAAGAGTACTAGATGAACGTATAACAAACTCGATCACAAAAGTCTATTCTGATACACCAAAAACAGCACAATCTGAGCGAATCATTCCATTGCCTAAGAATTTAAAAGCATACTTGAAAAAAAAGTATGACAGTTCTTCATCGGAACATGTTATTTCATGTAAAGGACGAGTAGCGGAACCAAGAGTCATCAATTATCGGTTCTCTAAGTTGGTTAAAAGAATTGGATTAAGAGAGATTCATTTCCACATACTAAGACATACGTTTGCGACAAGATGTTTAGAAAATGGAGTGGATATAGCAAGTTTGAGCAGATTGATGGGTCACCAATCAACTCGAATGACATTAGATATTTACACGGATTCAATGCTTGAAAAAAGACAGGCAGCAATGCAAATTGTCGATAATTTGTTGGAATCTTCAAACTAAAGAAAAAGTAAAATCAAAAATCGATTTTTGATTTTACTTTTTTCTTTAATTTTATTAGCCGTCACTACTGTGGTCAATTTATTTAACTATTCAGCTTATATCACGCAATGAAGAAGAAATTTCTGAATTTCTGAACAATGCAGAGAGGATACAAATAAAGAATCTCTCTTTTTTCCTATTTTAGTGGCTTACAAGAGAGTTTGCAACAGATATGGTTAATACATAAAGTTTTCAATAGTTTGCCGAAATTCAAGGAGGTGATATAGGTGATAAAATTAGGGTTTGTTTGTCTCGGATCAGAAGAAAGTATAAATATAAAAGGACTTTCTATAGCAAATGGTTATGAGTACACATTAGTAGAAGACAAAAATGAATGTATGACAAAAGATGTATTAGTTATAAATGTTGGTAGTGAAAATTATTTTTTAGAGACATGTGAGTGGCTGTTAGCAATTCAAAAAGCTGGATTAAAATTCGTATGGTTGATTCTTTCTGAGATAAACAAACAAGAGTTGGAAGTTTATTTACAACTTGGAATAAATGGATGGATAAATAGCGGAGATGAAGACAGCCAACTATTTCAGTTAATGCGTAATACAATAAGAAGTAATGATTTTAAAGATCGATTAGTGAGTCAAGAAAATGGTAACGGGGAATTGGCATTAAATAGGAATAATCTGAGTGTCAAGCTAAATAATGGGAAAGAAATTAGTTTAACTAACCAAGAATTTCAAATTTTAATGCTATTAAAAAAAAAAGAAAATCAAACAGTAAGTTACGAAGAAATCGGAGTATCGTTATGGGAAGAGAAATACGAAAAATATCGTGTGACAAATACCATTTTCCACTTGCGCAATAAATTGGGTATCTATGGAAAAGACTACATACAAACGGTAAGAACAAAAGGCTATCGCTTAATTGCTGCTGATTAATGAGTAAGACAAATTAAAAGAATAATGGGTGGAGGGTGGGCGCGAGAAAATCAAAAAGAAAGGGGAAATAGAAGTGAAGAGATCAATAAAAAAATCAGACAAGATCCTAGTCAGTATCATTTTAATGACGTGCATAAGCTTAGGGCTAGCTTTATGGGCTTACCTACCTAAAAATGAAGTAATGTTAAAAGCAAAAGCAAACGATGGCAATCCAATCGTAGTTGATAAAGGAACCGATGCTGCTCAAGAGCTTCCTTTTGATGGGCAACCAGTATTTGAAGCAACATTAAAAGGAAAATTTCCTGACTATTCACAAAATCAAAAAGTCATCACCAATTTAACAAGAGGACCTATTCATGGAAGAAGTTCAGTTATTACAGATCAAACACCCACAATGGCGGTAAAAACCGAAGATGGAAATATTATTCAAGTTTTTATTCATCATAGTTTACCTTTTGAAATACCGAATCATTCAATAATTACAGAGTTGGTATTGGTCGATGGTGAGGGGAATATAAAAAATCAGCTATGGATCTCTGGTGGAACCCCTAGTTTCGATATAGGGAAACAATTTGATGATAGATCATATGCTATAGCAGAGTTGTTAGTTCCTGTTGGAAACGGCCAGTATGAGCTACTGTATACAGGATATTATAACGATAAAGATATCGGCCCTTCTAGACTAGTCGTTGACAAAGATTTAAATATACTATCTAGATCTAAAATAGAAACGAATGGCTATCCTGAAAATCCAGATAATCAGTCAATGTCAAGAGCATCTATGAACTACAATAAAGATATTTATAAGTATTCATACATTGATTTAAATGGTGTGACGAAAGCAACAAGAACGGATGCTTATAATACAATTAAACTAGATGCAAACGGGAATTACACAACACCAGTATTGTTAACCTCAATGCAAGAGGCATTCGACTATGGCGTTAAGCTAGGCTATGGGAAAGGTGAACTGCCAGAAGGAGCAACTGATGGGCTATTACCTGAATCTCTTGTTAGAAGCGAAAGTCAAGAATATGTTGCCATATCAGTTTTAACTTCAACTCAGGAAAAACCCTTTTACTTTTTAAATATTTGGGATGAGACAGGAAATTTACGTTACACATATGAACCAGTGAGTGCGACGATAGAATATTTACAAGACATTTCATCGCCAGATTACTATTATTTTATAGAGACTGGAGAAAAAACATATTTAAAAAGATTAGAAGTTAATGAAAAAAAGGTTGTAACTATTAAAGAATACCCAAAGGGAACATCACTATTAATAAATCCAGGTCTGAATGATGATTATACCTATTTTGGGTATACGAATTCATTTTCCGGTGAACTAAACGGTTATGGAACTGAACCTGGATTGATCATGGGAAATATGGATAAAGACTTTAATATCCTTTCATTAGCAACTATAGATTCAACAGAGAAGTTGAATGTAAGAAACCTCATTCAGTTAACGGATACCAATGTATATACAAGTGGTGAAGTCAGCGGCACTCAATTTGTAGATGATTTTCCCACTGGCGGACCCTATACTAAAAGAGGAACAGCGGTAGCGAATAACTTTTATGGTATTTTAAACGCTGAAGACGACTTTGCTCCAATTATTAAAGCACCTAAGCAACTTATCATGAATCAAGATGATCCTGCACTGCAAACAGAACAGGCAAGAGAAGAATTCCTGCTAACTGGTGAGGTCGGAATAAATAACTATGAAGGCCTAAATGCAACGAAGGTTTATGATCAATTTGACTTTAACCGAAGCATGTCACCAAAAGATCAAGAATGGCTCAATAATAGAATCAACCGCAATCCTGAAAAAATAGATAACCCGATCGATTGGGATGCACTAGGGTTTGACTTTAAAACAGTCGGTTCGCAAAATGTCACTTATTTTGTTTCTGATTCACAGAAACAAATCACGTCAACATCTAGTAGAGTAAACGTGGTGACTGATGGAACAATCTATAATAAAAAAGGCATGCTTGATGCACACAATTTCCACATTCCGTTAACAGATGTGACAAAAGTTACAGATGCGGCATTAAGAAGCAAATCTAATTATGCAAAACTAGTCGCATGGGATATAGAAACAGGAGATAGCCTGCTGTCTTTACCATCAAAAGAAGGTATTGAAATCAATCAAGAACAACTTAAAGCGATTCAAGAGACTAAAAAAGAAGGAATCTTTGATTTAACTTTTACTCTTAATTACGGCGATGAGCCAAAACAACAAACGGTTAAAGTTTATGTTGGTGGAGAAAAAGTAGGAGATTATGTTTTTTATTCAACAGATTTCACTATACCTTGGGATATATCAAGAAATACGACAAGTGAAGAACTTTTAAGTGAAGAATATGGAAAAGTTTCTGCTTATCAAATCTCTAAAGGTACTGAAATGAGCAACTTGAAGGTAAGTGATAATGCGGTTGCCACCTTTAAGGCGATTGATCCTGTTTCAGGAGAGGTCAAACAATTACTACCAATACAGATTTTAGAACCGGAAACCAATAAGGTACTGGCAGAAAGCACTCTTGGTCCAAATGGAACAGTCTATTATCGTTATGAAGAAGTCGTCGTTCAATTTGTGGATGAAGCATATCAATTATTGTATGACGAAAATGATACGAATTTCCCAGCATCGACTACTTTAGGTGAGCGAATTGTTGGAAAACAACTGAATATTGCAGAAGAAACAGACATAATAACACAAAAAGCAACGATAGAGAAAAGTAAAGGATATGAATTTCTTAACTACTATCAAGCTGATATGAAAACTGTTTATCCAATAGATGGATTAGAAGTCCCATATTTGGAAGGAAAAGGTTGGACTGCGTACCTTCAGTTCAAAGGAACACTACGATTTATTAAAGTTCCTGAAACAATGCGTTTTGAAAATGGAAAAGTATCAGTGAAAGATCAAAAACTAGAAGCGTCAAGTACAAATGAAAGTTTGTTTATTGGCGATAATCGTACAGCACAAGAAAAAGATCGAGGTTGGCGTTTGTACGCAAAAATCAATCAAGATTTTGTTTCATTAGATAATGATCGTTTGCCAAATATTTTATATTACAATGATCAACCAATCGCTAAATCAAATGTTGAAATTAAAATGAACAATAGTGTTACTAAAACAGAAGTGAAGTTAACCAAAGACAGCGGATTGAATTTAAGAATTCCAGGAGGTACAGCCAAAAAGAAAACGTATGGCGCTGCTATCATTTGGGAATTAACCGCTGCACTTTAAAAGAGAGGAATACAAAATGAAAAAGAAAAAAAATATATTTGTCCTTTCAGGTTGTCTACTACTTTTAAGTTTTGGCGTTGCTGGAAAATCCATTCATGGGGAAGCTGGAGTAATGAAGTCTGATGCTGGTATAACATTCGTAAAAGGGTCAACAGAACCAACGACGGAACCGACGACAGAGCCAACAACAGAACCAACAACAGAACCAAGTCGAGATTCTGGAACTACTCCATCAGAATCTAGTAGCTCTTCATCCACTTTGGTGGGGTATGAAAAGCCACTTGGAGGTAAAAACTTACCAAGTACAGGTGAGAAAATAATACAAGTATTGCCATGGATAGGTCTAATCATGCTTGCATTTGTCGCCATCTTTTATCTAAGCAGAAACCGTAGGAGGGAGAAAAAATGAAAAAAATTCTTATTTATTCTCTGTTTTTGGGTAGCTTTATAGCGCTATTCTCAGGAATAAAACCTCAGCTGGTTCAAGCAGAAGGAAAGACACAAGGAAATATTTCTTTTACCGAAGACACCTCACCAGAGGAGCCGGTAGACCCAGAAGATCCAGAGGAACCTATTGATCCAAATCGTCCCCCAACTGAAGGACCGTATAGTTTAAGTTATGTAAGTGATTTTCAATTTGGTACGCAGTCGATTTCAGAAAAATCACAAGAATATTATGCACAGCTAGATAAAATAACTTCAGAAGGAACAGAAAAAGAAACACCAAATTTTGTTCAATTTACAGATAAGAGTGGGACAAGTAAAGGTTGGTCTTTAACCGCTAGACAAACACAACCATTTACTAATGAGAACGGGTTCGAGCTAAAAAACACCTATTTCATTTTTCGGAACCTCTATGCTAGTACCCCAATGGTGCAAGCAGGAACACCGACTGAAATCATGGATGAAGTAAAGCTATCTAGTGAAAAACCGAATGAAGCTGTACCCGTTGTAAAAGCTGGCCCAGAAACGGGACAAGGAACTTGGACGATTCAATTTGGTGAGACACTTGAAAAAGCGAAAAATAGCGTATCCTTTTTAATTCCTGGAGATACGCCGAAAGAAGAAGGAACATACGCGACAACTATTGAATGGACGTTTACTAATAGTTTATAGGAGAGGGGAATGAAATGAAAAAAATCAGTTTAATTTCGTGCGGTATTTTCCTACTTGCCTTGAGTGGGGGACTAACGTCTGAAGCGGTAGAGTATCCTGTATCGGGCGTTACTCAAGGTGATATTGGGTTTGAAGCATCAGATAATCCGCCGGCAACACCAGATCCAGATCCGGATCCTACCCCAGATGATCCAGATAAGCCAGATCCAGATCCAGATCCAAATCCGATTGGCGGAGCATTACGATTCACCCATATACCAAATATTAGCTTTGGTAACAACAACGCTATAACGTCTAGAACACAAAATTACTATGCAAAATTTGAACAAAGAGGGGCAGAAAATGCAGCTTCGACTCACTTATATCCAACTTATTTTACAGTTGAAGATATACGTGGCGGGACTATGGGATGGTCTGTAACTGTTTCTGGCAATGGCATTTTTACTGAAGAAAATCCAACTGGAAAGACAAATGAGCTTAAAACCACTTTGTATTTCTCCAATCCTTCGACGAAGTCACTTACAGATCTAGACCCTATTTTGTATGGTCCGGAAATGAGTAACAGTGAAAATGAAATCGCAGTGACCAATGATTCTTCGAGCAGTGTTCGCTTAGCTACAGCAATCGGAGAAAAAGAACAAGGATATGGGAAATGGTCAGTAGGATATGGTAGTACATCCACTGTTACAACTGGAAAAGGGATAGATGGCACTGGGACAGAAGGTAACATAGATGAAAGTAAAAAAGGTAGAAATGCTTCTGTAAAACTAACTGTACCGAACGGTCAAATCATCAATACTAAATCGTTATACACGACAACATTAACATGGGAATTATCAGATTCAATTTGATAAAATATATATATTTAGGAGAGAATAAAATGAAAAAATTAGTAATGTTAAGCTTAGTAAGCACTGCAATCTTAGGAACAATTGGCACAACATCAGCTATGGCTGAAGAATTAGTAGGAAATACAACAGGCGATATTGAATTTGTTGAAAATGATGGTGATATCGACTATGACAAAGATGTTACAGATCCAGGTGATGGTGGAGAAGATCAAGGCGATGGCACAGATATTATTCCTCCAGAAGGTGGAGATGCAACAACAGGACCTTTGAGATTTAATTATGTTCCTGCGATTCACTTTGGTCAAAATCGATTAGCTACAAAAACACAGAACTATTATGCGCTTTTCGATACAATAACTAAAAAAACTGATGGTAGCACAGAAGAAAAACCAACATTTTTTGAAGTAGTCGACTTGCGTGGCGGAACTAAAGGTTGGAAAGTTTCTGTGAAAAATGATCGCATTTTTACTTCAGAAGGAAAATCAATTAAAGCGACATTATCATTTACAGATATGACAATTCAAAGCAATAGCAACATTGTAGACGATGTGAAATTTCCAACGGTACCAGAACAATCAGTTGAAACGGTGATTGGTAATGATGCTGGTTCTTCAGTAGTACTTACACAAGCAGATAGCGCAAAAGAACAAGGATATGGTAGCTGGTCTGTTCGTATGGGTGATACTTTGAAACGAACTACAGGTCAAGGTAAAGATGGTACAGCTGAAACTGGCGATGTAGATGTTACAAAAAAAGACCGCAACTTAGGAGTTAAATTATCAGTAGATGGCGGACAAGTATTAGAAATCGGCAAAAATTATAGCACAGATTTAGTGTGGACATTAGAATCAGCATTATAAAAAGAGAATTGGAGAGAAATAGAAATGAAAATTAAAAATATTATTACATTAAGTTGTTTAATTAGTGGTATCGGTGTAACAACATTTGCAGATTTAGCACAAGCAGCTGAATTTCCTGCAATTACTACAGGAGATGTTACCTTTGAAGCGAATACAGATGCTGAAGGCGGAATTCCAGTTGTACCAGGACCAGGACCAGAAGAAAAACCAATTATTGAGCCAACAGGACCAGAAGGTAGCCACACAAATGGTCCATTACGTATTGAACATGTTCCAGGAATTTCATTTGGTAGTCAAAAAATTAGCTCAAAAACAGAATGGTACGATGTAAAGTGGGGGCTAGGAAAAGTCGGTGGAAGCACTGAAGAAGTTAAAATTCCTCAATTTGCTCAAGTAACGGATGAACGTGGAATCAAAGGGAGTTGGAACTTAACTGTTCAACAAGAAACACCATTTACTAATACTACAGATGCGACAAATCAATTAACAAACTCACGAATTGAGATTCATGAACAACAATTATTTAATACAGATGTAGCAGACGCTTCACCTTTATTAGATGGCGTAGTTGGCTTATCTGTTGGAAGTTCTGTAGATATTCCTGTTGGAGGTAATGCAATCCGCGTGCTTTCAACAAAGGCTGGTCAACATACAGATAGTTCAAAATCAAGTGTAACATTTGTATCTGCTCAAGATTATGCAGATGATGAAACTTTTTATGAAACAGCAAATCAAGCAACTTTAAAAGATGCACACTCAGGTTTGAAATTGCGTACTAACGGAACAGATAAAAAATACGATAAAGCATTATACAAAACAAACTTAATTTGGACATTAACAGATAGTTTATAATTCAAAATAAAAACGATCAATTAAAAAAATAAAAAGGGGTTACCAAAAATGAAAAAAATACAAGTACTTTCCGGCTTAGGAGCATGTGCTATCGCCTTAACACTTTTTGCAGGAACATCAACTACTGCACAAGCTGCTCCATTAAGTGAAACAACTGATGCAACAGTAACATTTGATGAGAATGATGGAGGCGTGAATCCTGGTGATAATGGTTTAATTATACCAGGTTCTCCAGATGAAAATATCTATGTTCCAGACGGTGAAGGTAAAAGTACGACTGGGCCGCTACGTTTCACGAATATTCCAGCATTAAAATTTGGCACAGTGAAAATTAAATCAACAGGTGCCAACTACGAATCACAGATGTCTCTTTACCAAAAATCACTAGATGGTAAAGTCCCACCTGCTGCTGATGCTAAGTTAAAAATTCCTCATTTTGTTCAGGTAGCAGATGAACGCGGTGGAACAGGACAATTTGAAGTGAAAGTTTCTGCCACTACATTTACTTCTGGAACAAAGGAATTAAAAAACTCACGTATTCAATTATATAATGGAGAGGTCCGTAATAGCAGTCTTGATATGGTTAGTAAAGATAATGATGCAACTGCCTTACTAGAAACCCCTGCTTTAATTGCTAAAAATACACCTGTAACAATTCCAACAGAAGCAGCAAATAGTATTTCTATTTTAAAAGTAAAAGCAGGTCAATCAGCAAATGCTTCAATTTCATCTGTAGTTTTTAGCCAAGGTTATACTTCAGATGCTGACTATAGTGATGTAAGTACTAATCCATACGTACAGCTAAATGTACCGCAAGGAGAACAACCAGAAAAAGAAACGTATACAGCTACATTAACATGGGAACTATCAGATACAATTTAATAGCATAAAGAGATAAGTAAAAGAGGTTGGGACAGGAGTGTTTAACCCCGAGAAATAAGAAGGAATTCATGGAAATTGCACTTCCGATTTTTGTGAATTCCAGCTTATTTCCGAAAGGGTTGCTTCTGCTCCCACCGTTTATTCGTATACCAGTTGTTTGGGATATGACTCGCAGAGTTATGTCCCAAACACTTCTCTTTTTTAGAAGAAATTGATACATAGCAAATGATTATCAGTGTAAAAATAAATTAGAAAATGGTACTCGCCAAATGAAAGGAATAAGAAAAATGAAAGAAATAAATAAATTGAGATTCTATTTTATGCTCATTTTTGTTATAGGACTGTGCTTTTTTAGTAATTTTCAACAAGTTGCAGCTGAAGAGGAAAACAATGGCTTTTCAGTAAAAGCAATTTTGCCAGAGAATCAACGGAATAAAGAGGTCACCTATTATGATTTAGAAGTAAAACCGGGACAAGAACAGGATCTATCTTTAGAACTATTTAATTCTTCATCAAATGAACAAGAATTATCGTTAGCAATCAATCCTGCAATTACGAATGATAATGGTGTAATCGATTATTCAACGTTACCCAAGAGTTATCAATATGATGCTTCATTACGTACACCAATCACTACGATAGCTTCAACAGATAAAAAGGTGAAAGTTCCAGCGAATAGTAAAAAAATCGTAAAAATTCATTTGAAACTTCCAAATGAAAAATTCAAAGGAATGATATTAGGTGGAATTTACATTACATCTTTAACGGATGATACAGAGGATTCTGATAAAAAAGAGACAGGAATGCAAATTAAAAACAAAATTGCGTATACGATTGGAATGACTTTGGTAGAAAGTAATGAAGAAGTCAAAGCCGATTTGCAATATGAGAAAACAACTGCGACTCAAGAGGCAGGACGAAATATAGTAAAAGCTACTATAAGAAATCCACAACCAATCAATTTAGATGATATCTCTTATCAAGCAAAAATATATAAAGAGGGGTCAACAGAAGTAATCCATGAACGTACAGTAGAAGGCTATAGAATGGCACCACAATCGGTATTTAACTATCCGATTTCTTGGAATAATAAGCCTTTTAAAGCAGGGAAATACCAAATCAAATTAACTGCAGAGTCAAAAAAAACTGGACAAAAATGGAATTGGGATGAAACGTTCACTATTAAAGCAGATGAAGCAAAGAAATTAAATGAAAAAGCAGTTGATTTAGAAGAAGATAACCAGTGGATGATGTATTTAATAGCTGGTGGTATTTTGTTATTAGTATTGATTTTAGTTCTAATTATAGTGTATGTGGTTAAAAGAAAACGGAAAAAAGAGCGTGAAGCTAAAAAACTAGCAGCTAGAAAGAAAGCTAAAAAAAGGAACAAACAAAAAGTATCAAATTCTAATAAGGATAGAAAAGAAAAGTAATGACATAAAAGAAAATACAAAATTTAGTAAGAAGTTTTTAATAAGATGATTTTTTATTTGTAAGTTAATATTAGAATGTATCTTATTTTGTTCTAAAATATTATCAATAAAAATAAATAATCATATGTATTGGAACAATATGTGAATTATTGGCTAACTGTTCTTTTTCATTATTTATGTTAACGGTCGTTTAACTATTCATATACTTGTCTGACGATTAATAAGAGACAATCGGGCTTTAGAAACGAAAAATTAAACTATTTAAAAAATACTTAGGTATACTGATATATGTATTCAAGTTTAAGCGTAATATCTAGTAGTTAAAAAAGGAGAATATATTGTACATGGAAAAAAAATCGATGGTTTTCATTTAAAAGTAATTGCAGTTTCAGCTATGTTGATCAATCACATAGGGATATTATTTGAATGGGGTCAAGGGACTCAGATGCTCCCATTTTTTGCAATTTCGGAGTTTGTAGGAAGATTTACTTTTCCTATTATGGCGTATTTATTAGTAGAAGGGTGCCATTATTCAAAAAATCTAAAAAAATATGTGTTAAGATTAACTACATTTTGGATTATATCAATTTATCCATTTTATCTACTGCATAATCAAGATTATAGTTTTTCTATAACGGATGTTCCAAACAATATTTTTTTCACGTTACTTATGGGGCTGTTAATGATGATATACTATGGTAAAACGAAAAATTCAGTATTACATTTTTTCATAGTTATTCTTTTTGCTGCATTTTCAATTTTATCTGACTGGAATGTAGTAGGAGTTCTTTTAATTTGGGCTTTGTATAAATTCCATAATGATAAAGGAATAAAAATTACGATGCTTGTATATTTTGTTTTATTCGAAGTTCTATCAATTATAGGATTGCTGTATTCCACAAATACATTAGCATATATAGTAGAATTAATTTCGCCGTTTGGTTTTTTAGCAGTAGGATATATCTTATTGCATTATAATGGAAAAAGAGGATATTCTCCAAATTGGGTAAAATGGGGATTTTATGCGTTTTATCCAGTTCATATAATAGTACTTGAAGTTATAAGATATTTAATTTTATAATTATAGTAGATGGGCATGTTTGTATTTAAACTTTTAGTAGCGTAAATCTTCTTTTGAATGTAACGAATTCATAGTTAGTTAAAAATATATACGAATAATGGTAAATTGCTATTGTAATCTAATTTCAATAGGAGTATACTTACTTTAAGTAAGTAGAAAGAAGGATGTATAATGACAAAATATGGTGTAATCGTAGGTTCAACTAGAAAAAATTCTTATTCAGAAGCAATTGCAAAATCAATCGTTAAGGGACTTCCAGAAAATTCAGAAGTTAAATTTATAACGATCGGAGATTTACCACTGTATAATCAAGATTTAGATGAAAACTCTCCAAAAGAGTACACTCGTTTTAGAGCAGAAGTAAGTCAACAAGATGCAATTATTTTTGTAACACCTGAACATAACCGTAGCATTCCAGCAGCGTTAAAAAATGCTTTAGATATTGCTTCTCGTCCATGGGGAGAAAATGTATGGGATGGTAAGCCAGCATTGGTAGCCTCACAGTCTATTTCTGGAATATCAGGTGTTTTAGCTAATCATGTGTTACGACAATCTTTAACTTTCCTAAATATGCCAACAATGCAACAACCAGAGGTTTATATCGCCAATTCAAATAATCTTTTTGATGAAAATTTACAGCCTACTAATAAAGGAACAGAAGATTTTTTGAAAAGTGTTGGAGAACAATTTAGTTCTTTCGTATCAAAATTTCAATAAACAATATAATTATTTATAAAGAGCTAGGAATTTATTATACCGCTCCAAAAAGTTAGATTTTAAGGTCTAACTTTTGGGGAGCAGTATATTATGTCGTAAGCTCTTTTTTTGTTTGCTTTTAAAACTAAAAGTATAAATAGTTATGAACGTTATCGTCATAATAATAATTCAAAAAGAAGTTGTAATAGATCGGTCTACAAAAAATGAGCCTATCTTTGATGAGTACAATATACCAAGTCGTCGAATGAACATTGACCGCGGTTGAGAAATATATTCAAAAGCGTTATATGATATTGCCATCAGTATTCGTAATAATTACAAAAATATTCCGTGGTTTTATCTCTACCAATATTCATACGCAAATAAAGACAATCAAAAATCAGGCCATTGGTTTAAAACAGTTGCTCAAACCAATACAGTAACCGATAAATAAAAAGAAAAATGTGACGCAAAACGAGACATCTGTTTTGCTTCACATTTTTTTAACTAGGCATAATCAACATTTAAAATAGAATAACTTCTTTGATCATATCGGTTTCTACTACATGAAAACTCAATAGGACGTCCATTTTTTGAATAAACAACTTGTTGTACTTCAAGAACAGGGTCATCTTTTTTACAATTAAGATAGTGTTGGTCGTACTCATCGGATTTATCTGCTTGAATATTTCGGTAAGCACCTGCAAAATCGAGAGATAGCTGTTCTTTAATATACGTATAAATAGAGTCTTTCAAGATATCAGTTGTTAGACCTGGCACCAAGTCGCAAGGCATATACGTATGCTCCAAAATAAACGGCTCATCTTCAAGAATTCTAAGACGAATGATTTTATAAACAGGCTGTTCTTCAGAAATAGCTAAACGTTCTTGGACTTCTTTTGAAGGAAATTCAACTTCAAATAAAATGACTTGGCTCTTTAATTTTTTATGGCGGTCGTGCATTTGTTTGCTAAGTCCATCATATTCATTGGCTGGTGAGGTATCTTTGTCCCAAAATGAACGATTTAATACTTTGGTACCAGAACCTCTTTGCGAGTATAAGAGACCTTCCATGACTAAAATGCCGATTGCTTTTTTGACAGTCATTCGGCTCACATTAAATTCTTTTACTAAATCTGTTTGGTTTGGAATCAGAGTATCTGTTTTATACACATTATTTTTTATTCGTTCGCGCAAGGTATCTGCGATTTCTTCATATTTTGGCTTCATATCGTTACAACCTCCTCATATGTATTGTAACTGATTATGAATGTATAGACAATTGAGAGTTTGAGACAAGGGGATTATTTCGGCTATCAAGATTCAAAAGAAAAAGAAAGCGCGATTAAATCGCACTTTCTTTTTCTTTATCTAATAAACGTAGGAATGGGAACCAAAGTAGACCGACAATAAGTAAATCGACAAGTTGCAATAGACCACCTAAAATCGAATTCGTTGCTAACATGCCGCTAAAGAAAATCGGAACAGTCCACGGAACGGATACGCCTGTTGGAGGTGGAACGATCCCAGCGGCCATCACAAGATAATTAAGGACTGTAACAATCAAAGGTGCTATGACCCAAGGAATCAAAATCGTAGCATTTAAAACAATCGGTAGCCCGAAAATTACAGGTTCATTTACATTGAAAATTCCAGGAGCTAAACTTAATCGACCGATATCTCGGTATTGTTTTTTCTTCATGATAAAAGCCATGATCAAAATAACAGCTAATGTCATACCAGAGCCGCCAAGTCCTACAGTGAACGTTTCCATAAATGGTTTTGTAATGATGTGAGGTAATTTTTCGCCTGCTTTGTAGGCATCTAAATTTTCTAACATCAAGGTATTCCAAATCGGGTCCATTACAGAATTTACAATGATTTGCCCATGTAAACCAAAGAACCATAAGAATTGCACAAAGAATAAAGCAATCAGAGTTGCGGGTAGACTGCTACCTAAACCAACTAATGGTTTTTGAATCACATCATAAATAACGTCATGAAGGTTTGTATTGAATAAACCAGTAACAATTGCATTGATAAATAGGAAAACAGATAAAGTTAAAATAGCAGGAATCAATGCAGCAAATGATTTCGCCACAGCAGGCGGAACTCCATCAGGCATCTTGATTTGCCAGCCTTTTTTAGTTACTCTACAATAAATCTCAGCGGCTAAAAACGCAGCAATCATCCCAATAAACATCCCTTTAGCACCTAAGCGATCTAAGGATAAGACACCAGAAACTTCCGTACCATCTTCAAGAGTCATGACAAAAGGTGTCAAAAGTAAGAAACTAGCAAACGAAACAGCACCGCCAAAAATCCCTTCGACATCATACGATTTAGATAAATAATAGCCAATACCAAACGTAACAAATACAGCCATGATGCTCATAGTTGCATTTTGACCGTTACCAAATAAAGAAGAAAGAGTGCCTTTTGTTGCATCATTGAAAAAAGGTAAGTTATTGATGACGACGATGATCGATCCGAACATTGTTAATGGAAATGACAGCATAAAAGCATCACGTAATACAGAAAGATATCTGTTTTGCCCCAGTTTATTAGCAAGCGGCATGATTTTTTCTCCAAGAGAATCCATAAAACCATTCATAATAATCAGTCCTTTATATTCTATTTGTAATCGATTACAAATAGAATATACCACCTTATTTTTTAAATGTCTATACTTTTATTCGATAAAGATAAGATTAATTTGTGAGAGAATAAAAAAAGAGCCTGGAACATAACCTTTTGGGTTATGTTCCAGACTCTTAGTATCCGAATAAATGGTGGATGTAGGAGCAACTTCTTCGTATTATTTCTCGGAGTTAAACACTTCTGCCCTAATGTCATTTTGGATTTAGGTAATGGTAAAAACAGCTTTTCTAGATACTAGCGCCACCGCCACCAGAAGAGCCGCCACCGCCAGAGAAGCCACCTCCACCACCGCTAAAGCCGCCGCCACTTGAAGAGCCGCCGCCAAAACCGCCGCCGCCCCAATACCAAGGACCGCCACCGCGACCACCGCGACCGCCACGACCTCCAAAGAGCATAAAAGGAAGAACGATGAGAAGAACAAAGAAAATACTAAAAATACCTTCTCCATCAGAACTATCATCTGAGTAAACTTGATCTATTTCGTCATCGGATAACGCATTTTGATCGGCAGGATAGTCATAATGTTTATCGATCAAGGTAGTGACTGCATTAAAGGTATACTGCAATCCTTGATTGATTGAGGCAGCATCGTCTGACTTCAAATCATCCTTCGCATGTTGAAGAATATTTCCTGCAATGCTATCCGTGATGACATCTTCCAAGCCATAACCGACTTCGATTCGGACATTCCGATCGCCATCATTAACTGCATAAAGAATTAAAACGCCATTATCTTCTTTTTGATTACCAATTTTCCATTTTTTAAAAAGATCTGGTGCGTAACTATCGATACTATCACCTTCAGTCGAATCGATCACAGCTAAAACCACTTGAGGAGCTTCTGTCTTTTCTTTATAAAGCTCGCCTTTTCTCTCAACTAAATTTTTAGTTGTTTCATTCAGAATTCCTGGTTGGTCCAGGTAAAAATGATCTGGTGAAGCGGGTAAGATTTCAGCAAAAGCAGGTAGTTGAAAGCCAAGGAAAAAGGTGACAAGGAAAACTAATACGCTAAGTAATAAACCTCGTCTAAAACGTTTCATCGATCATCACTTCCCACTAGAAGTACTAGTAGAATTATCAAAATTCACGGAAGGTACAGTGCTAGCTGTTGGATCAGCTTTAAAGTAATCCTTCTTACCTAGACCCATCATATTTGCAAAGATATTTTTAGGGAAAGAAACGACTTGTTCGTTGTATTCTTTCACGACTTCATTGTAACGTTTACGTTCAACCGAAATACGGTTTTCAGTGCCTTCTAATTGTGTCATTAATGTTTGTACATTATCATTTGATTTTAGTTCAGGATAATTTTCATTGATGACATTGATCAACGTCCCTACAGATTGATCCAACTCTTGACTAGCTTTGATTTTATCTGAATCATTGTTAGCAGAACCATAAGCTTCACGCGCTTTAGCAATATCACCAAAGACTTTTTGTTCTTGTTGCATGCTGCCTTTTACGCTGTTGACTAAGTTTGGCACGAGATCTGCTCTACGCTGCATCACGTTTTCTACTTGACTCCATTGTGACTCCACTGATTGTTCTTTTTTTGCTAATCCGTTGTATTGACTGACCCCGAAAACGCCTAATAAAACAATGACGATTACAGCGATCAAGCCAAATCTTGTTTTGTTGTTTTTCATGTCTTTTCCTCCTAAAATTTAAAAACTGAGTAAGCTCGTGAAGCGAGCTTTTTAAACTTGATGTAATGATATTGTAATGTTTCTGCAATGTTTTGACATCCAACTTAAGACCTATTTTTTATAAATAGATGGGTTTATACTGTTAATTATAAGGAGTTTTAAGCGATAAGCCAAAGAAACCGACTTTTCTGAAATTTGTTTCACATAAAAACAGATGATTTGTCAGGGTCCACAATTTGTATTAGGGTAAGGAAGTAAGCTGGTAGTTACTTTTTATTGGCAACAAATTCATAGGAGGAATCAAGATGACAGAAAAAATCGAAAATCCGTTAACAAGATTCTACGATGGGAAATTTGAAAAACAATCACAAGAAGCACCCGCATTACAACAAAAAATGACACCTGTACCTGATTGCGGAGAAACATCTTATAAAGGATCAGGAAAATTGGCAGGGTGCAAAGCCTTGATCACAGGTGGAGATTCTGGAATCGGACGTGCTGCAGCTATTGCATATGCAAGAGAAGGTGCCGACATCGCAATCAATTACTTACCTTTTGAAGAAGCCGATGCAAAGGAAGTGAAAGACTTGATTGAAGCAGAAGGACGCAAAGCCATTTTGTTGCCAGGTGATTTAAAAGATGAAACATTTACGCGAAAACTTGTTCATGAAGCGGCTAAAGAATTAGATGGCTTGGATATTCTAGTCCTAAATGCTGGTATGCAGCAAGCTGTGGAGAACATCAAAGACTTATCCACACAACAAATCATGGATACGTATACGACAAATATTATTTCAATGTATTGGGCAGTGCAAGAAGTGTTAGATTATCTGCCAAAAGGCGGTAGTATCATTACCACGACGTCCATTCAAAGTGCTGAGCCAAGTGCAAATTTATTAGATTATGCTGCAACAAAAGGTGCAATCACCTCTTTCAGTAAAGGATTATCAGCGCAATTAGCTTCTTCTGGTATTCGTGTCAATACCGTTGCGCCTGGTCCTATTTGGACAGCGTTACAAATTTGTGGCGGACAACCATCAGAAAAAATTCCTGAATTTGGACAAAAAGAATCGATTGGGCGAGCTGGACAACCGGTAGAATTGGCTGCTGTTTATGTTTTCTTAGCTTCTAATGATGCAAGTTATGTCACAGGACAAGTCTACTCTATCACAGGTGGTAGTTTCTTTGCTTGATTGATTTTATTAACTAAGGAGACGAGTCACAATGCCATAGGGGAAAGGAATATCCGAGTTGGTTTAAATCGTTGAACCTCTGTTAAAAAGAAAGCTACTGAGATTGTCAACGCGTTAGTCAGTGAAGGGCATCCAAATGACAGGTGATTCCAATTGCCATTACTCAATTTAAGATGTAACTAGATGAAGCAACAGATACCGAAAAAACAAAGACTCAAACGTCATTGCTTATAAAAAAGATGAACTACCTGATAACTAATAACGGATCACCTAAAATGTGTAGTGTATGTACTCGTTTTAGGTGATTCTTTTTCTATTTCGCTTAAAAGGAAATCTATGATAGAATAATCTGCAAAACTACGCCAAAAGAAATGGGGAAAATCAATGGCTATTTTTTTAGAGATGCCCGAGCTGAACCCTGAGTTTCCTTTCCGAATTATTTTAAATGATGGGAATATTTTAACCACGCCTCATTGGCATCGAGAAATTGAGTTGATTTATGTGACGAAAGGCAGCATTCATCTAGGAATCAATGATCAACCGTATAGTTTATCAGAAGGAGAGATCGTGTTGATCAATGGAGGCGATATTCATTACGTTTTAGCCTCACCTGGAAGTGAGCGAATCGTTTTTCAATTTGATCTAACTTTTTTTACTGGTTTAAATACAGAGGGGCTTAATTTGACTCGATTTTTTGAAGCTGTCGAACCATTTAGTCCAAAGTGGCACCGTGAAAAAGAAGCCGTTGTTAGAGAAATTTTGATAGAAATGTACCATGAAGAGCAACGGAAAGAAGCAGGGTTTCACTATCAACAAAAAGCAGATTTATTGAAGTTGTTCGTTTATCTTTTTCGAAATATTCCAGAGAAAAAAGAAATTCATAAAAGTCATGAAAAGGTGCAAAGTAAAGATATTTTAGAAAAATTAGATCAGGTATTTAGATATGTTGAACAAAACTATACAACGAAAATCACATTAGAAGAAGTGGCTAATTCCATCGGCTACAGTCAATTTTATTTCACGAAATTTTTTAAGCGAAATACTGGCAAAACCTTTATTACTTTTTTGAATGATTATCGTATTGATAAAGCAAAGTGGCTCTTGATCAACTCAACGGATAACGTTTCTGAAATCATTAGTCAAATTGGGATCGAAAGTGATAAAACGTTTTATCGTTTGTTCAAACAATCAATGGGGATGTCTCCTTTGAAATATCGTGAAAAAATGAGTGTTAAGAATTAATTGAATACATTGTAAGTGAAAGTAGACCTTCTGTAGAGGTCTCTTTTATTTTTTTGTCAAAGAGCAATATATGAGAATGATAAGACAAATTTTTGGGATTGAAACCGCTTGTAAATCTTTTATAATCAAAATGTATTTAGAGATAAGCGCTTATTAAAATATGGTAATTGGTATCATAACGCTATTTTTGAGAATAGAGGGAGACAATATGCAAGCACAAACAGGATTTTTATGGGGAGGAGCCATTTCGGCCGCTCAAACTGAAGGGAATTATTTGGCAGATGGCAGAAAAATGTCAAATTTTGATTATCTTCCATTGAACGATCAGCGGTTAAAACCCGTCTATTTAGATCAACAACATACGATTTTAAATCCAGAGAATAAAGAAATTTATCCAAGTCGTACAGCGATTGATTTTTATCACACGTTTAAAGAGGATATCAAATTGTTGAGTGAGCTTGGGATCAATAGTTTTCGTTTTTCCATTTCATGGTCTCGGATTTTTCCGACAGGAGAAGAAAATGGACCAAATCAAAAAGGATTGAATTTTTATGATCAAATTCTAGGGGAGCTTGAAAAATATCAGATTGAACCAATCGTAACCATTAGTCATTTTGATTTACCGTTTCATTTGGTGGAAAAATACAATGGATGGCAAAATCGCAAAGTGGTTGATTTGTATGTTCATTATGCAAAAACGATCATGACGTATTTTAAAGGGCGAATCAAGTATTGGATTCCGTTTAACGAAATGAATATGGTGTTGCATATTCCCTTTATTGGTGGTGGTATTACATTCAATTCAAAGGAAAATCCATTACAAATCCAATATCAAGCAGGGCACCATCAACTATTGGCCAATGCATTGACAATCAAAGTGGGAAAAGAAATTAATCCAGATACTCAATTTGGTGCAATGCTGGCAGCTGGTAAGACGTATGCATATACATGTGATCCAGAAGATGTGTTTGCCGCATTGAAAAGTGAGCGGGAGAATTTACTCTTTTCAGATGTTCAAGTTTTTGGGGAATATCCTAAGTTTACCGCGAACTTTTTTGAAGAAAACCATATTCAGCTAAACGTGACAGAACAAGATAAGCACATTTTAAAAGAAAATACGGTTGATTTTGTTTCATTTAGTTATTATTCTAGCGCTTGTACGTCAGCGAATCAAGATGGATTAGAAAAAGTCGCAACGAATGGCTTTATGACTGTTAAAAATCCGTATTTACCAGAAAGTACTAGTGTGTGGCAAAATGATCCATTAGGACTTAGAATCACGTTAAATCAATTGTATGATCGTTATCGAAAACCGCTATTTATTGTTGAAAATGGTTTAGGAACACAAGATGTATTACAAGGTCAAAAAATTGATGATGAGTATCGAATCGAGTATCTAAAAGGGCATATTCAAAATTTATTGCTGGCATTGAATGAAGATGGTGTGGATTTAATTGGGTATATGATGTGGGGAATTATTGATTTAACCAGTGTGAGTGAAGGGCGTATCAGTAAACGATATGGTGTAATCTATGTTGATTTGGATGATGAAGGCAATGGAACCGGGAATCGTTTGAAAAAAGCTAGTTACGATTGGTATCAAGAAGTTGTGAAAACCAATGGTGCTGCGGCATTTAATGATTAATAGAGTTTGTTGAAGCAATCAGCTACATGGGGAAACTGAGAGGGGATAAAAACATGACATCAAAAGACAATTATAACGAATTAGCGCAACAAATCATTGAAAACATCGGTGGAAAAGAAAACGTCGTATCAGCCGTTCATTGTGCAACACGATTACGTTTTCAATTGAAAGATGACACTAAAGTAAATGAGCAAGGGTTAAAAGAGCTCAGTGGTGTAGTGGATATCAATCCTACACCAACCCAATTCCAAGTGATCATAGGCAGTCATGTGGATAAAGTGTTTAAAGAAGTCATCGCGCAAGGAATCGTTAATGGGGATGCTGAAAATAGTGAGACACAAAGTGAAAAACAAGAGACAGGAATCTTCAATAAAATTGTTGATACGATCACAGCTTGTATGACACCGATGATCCCTGCGCTTACTGCTGCTGGGATGATCAAGGTTATTTTATCATTAAGTACGACGTTCCATTGGTTATCAAATGAATCAAGCACCTATCGTGTGTTAGATTTTATTGGTGATAGTGCGTTTTACTTTATGCCGATCTTATTAGCTGTATTTGCTTCACGTAAATTTAAAGTAAATACGTCACTTGCAGTAATTGTGGTAGGGATTTTATTGCATCCTAATTTTACTACGTGGGTTGCAAGTGGCGATCCGATTTCATTTTTGGGTATGCCGATTCAAGGAGTAGGCTATGCGGCTTCTGTTATTCCGGCCTTATTAACAATTTGGATCATGTCATACATTGAACGCGGTGTAGATAAAATCACGCCTAGTTCTCTGAAAATCATTTTAAATCCAACGTTGGTCTTACTTATCACAGCACCTTTAGTGTTGATCGTGATCGGTCCTTTAGGAAATTATGCAGGAATGGGACTTGCTTGGATAATCAATTTATTAGAAGGAAAATTAGGCTTTATCATGGTAGCGCTACTTGCTGCAGCTATGCCATTTATCGTAATGACCGGTATGCACCATGCCTTGACACCGATTTTTGTGGCTTCATTTGCTGCAACAGGAACAGAATCATTGATTTTAGTTGCTCAAGTTTGTGCTAATTTAGCTCAAGGTGGGGCTTCATTAGCGGTAGCATTGAAATCAAAAGATAAGAGTGTTAAATCAATTGCAACGGCTGCTGGAATTTCTGCAATCATGGGAATTACAGAACCAGCCTTATATGGCGTAACGATGAAGTATAAAAAACCATTGATTGCAGCGGTGATTGGTGCGGGGATTTCTGGTTGTTTTGCAGGGATCATGCATGTTACTCTTTATGTACCACAAAATAGTGTGATGGCAATTCTTGGTTTCTCTGGCGATAAAGGGGTAGCCAATGTGATTGCAGGTGTATTGATGATGGTGATGTCACTGGTTATTCCATTTATTCTGACATTGTTTTTACAAAAAGAGCCAAAGAACACTGTTTCTAGCAAAGAAGTTGAAACGAAAGGAACAGCTTCTGCTGTTTAAAAAAAGCTGATCAAAGGAGAAAAAAGATGAATTCTGAGTATTTGCTGGCGCTAAATGATCTTAATAACCAAAATCCTGATTATATTGAAACCTTGTTTGCATTATGCAACGGCCATGTAGGCGTACGTGCATCCAGTATTTTAAAAGGAAAAACGACAAAAGGAAATCCTGGAACGTTTATCAATGGTTTTTACGATACACATCCGATTGTTTACGGAGAATGGGCTTATGGTTATGCGAAAAATCATCAAACGATCGTAAAACTGCCTGATATAAGAAGTCTTATCATCGAGATCGATGGAGAAAAATCAACTGAAGCAGACTGGCGTACAACACAAACTGATTTTCAGCTGAATATGAAAACTGGGATGTTGGAAGAACGTTATGAAATCGAAACGTTGCACGGAAAGATATTTTCATTATCTCTTTGTTCATTTTTATCCTATTCTCAGGCGGAAGTCAGTGTTTTTCACTATACGATCGAAGCGTTGAATTTTTCTGGTGAGCTGCTGATTACTAAGCAGATTGCATTTCAAGAGGGAAACACTAATGAAGATGGAACAATTGATCCGCGTGTTGCTTCATCTAAAAGTAAACTTGGAATTGTGCCGTTAAATGACGAGTGGATCGAAGTGAAAACAGAATTTAGTGAACAATCTGTTTTGCTCTCTCAAGTGATGCAAACTGCTGATGGCGTGGATGAGATCGGTGGTTTAGCTGTATCAAAACGAGTCTTTGTTCAAAAAAATCAGGCAGTTACTTTAACAAACTATGTCGTACTGTCAAACCCGCTCACAACAGAGAGTCGTAAGATTGAAAGGGAAAAAGACAAGTTGACCACAGTTAAACGTCACTTGGAATTTAATCAGTTAGCCAAAGAACACATACAGCATTTTTCTGAATTCTGGCAAGCAAGTGATATCGAAATTACTGGTGACCCGATTCTGCAAAAAGGGATTCGTTTTAACCTATTTCATCTATATCAAAATGCAGGGCGAGATGGTTTGACGAATTTTGCTGCGAAAGGATTGACTGGTGAAGGTTATGAAGGGCATTATTTTTGGGATACTGAAATGTATATCTTGCCGTTTTTTATCTATACACAACCCAAAATTGCCAAACAATTACTAACATATCGGGTATCGATTTTACCAAAGGCCCAGGAACGAGCAAAGGAAATGGCACAAAACAGTGGCGCTTTATTTGCTTGGCGAACAATCAATGGCGAAGAAGCTAGTGCGTATTATCCTGCTGGAACAGCTCAAGTCCATATCAATGCCGATATTGCCTATGCTTTTCAATTATATGAACGAGTAACAGGAGATCATCAATTTATCGCAGAATCTGGTGCTGAAGTGATTTTTGAAACTGCACGTTTTTGGTTGAACTACGGCAGTTGGATCGGAAATGAGTTTTGTATCAATGGTGTGACAGGGCCCGATGAGTATACAGCTTTAGTCAACAATAACTATTATACAAATAAAATGGCTCAAAATAATTTAAGCTATGCTGTCACTTTAGCACAACGTCTGAATTCAGTTAAAGAAGCAGAATGGTCTACTTGGCAACAAGCCGCCGAAGGAATGAAACTGCCATACGATCATGAAAAACAACTGATCAAACAAGATGACACGTTCTTTGAAAAAGCCAAATGGCCATTTGAAGAAACACCAAAAGAGAATTATCCACTGTTACTACACTATCACCCGATGATTATATACAAACATCAGGTGTGTAAACAAGCAGATGCCTTGTTAGCTGAAATGCTATTTCCGCAAGATTACTCAGTTGAGCAAATTCAAAGAGATTATCAGTTTTATGAAGAGGTGACGACCCATGATTCTTCGTTGTCACGTTCTATTTTTAGTATTTTAGCCAGTCGTACGAAGCAACAGGATAAGGCCTATAGTTACTTTATGGATACAGCATTGATGGATCTAACAGATTTACAAGGCAATGCTAAAGATGGGATTCATGCAGCAAATATGGGTGGTAGTTGGTTGAGCATCATTTACGGTTTTGCAGGCTTATCAAGTACAGGGCAAACAATCCAGCTTGAGAATCATTTACCAAAAGAAATTGAAGGGTTGGCCTTTAAGCTAAACATTCATGGAACACTCGTCAAGGTGAAAATGGATAAAAAAGAATTAAAGGTAACCCTTCTAGAATCAAACGAACAATTATCTATAAAACAATTGTCTGAAAATAAGGCAATGATTGCAATCAACTAACAAAATAGCTATGGAGTCAGTAATCAATTGACTTCCATGGCTTTTTTGTTATTTTTTTAATTGAGTCCAATCATTTTGAAAAATCAAAATTAGATTAGACCCAACGTTTCTTTAATTTGTAGCGTTTACATTATATAGTGAATACAGGAGGAACAAGATGATTGATTATCGAATGAGTTATCTTATCGACATGTCGCATAAAGTAGGGCACTCTATTCAAGAGCTGAGCGAGATTACAGGATTGCCTACAGAAACCGTGATTGATCAGTTAGGGAAAATTGATGAGCAGCTGCAGAAATTTTCTTATGAACCGATTTATAGGGAAGAAGACAAACTCTATTTTCCAAAGCAAGTAGCCGATAAATGGTTGGAACTTCATTTTGGTAAGTTGGAAACAGAGATTTTCTATTCAGAATATGAACGACAAGCGCTACTTTATCTGTTGACGTTTACTGCAGATGAGGATTTATCTGTGTTTCATTATCAAGAATTTTTTCAAGTCAGTAAGAATACGATCTTAGCGGATATCAAAAAGTTGCGGGAACGCTTAACGAAGTATCAGATCAAATTAGACTATTCACGAAAAAAAGGATTTTATTTATCGGGACGTGAAGAAGATATTCGAATTCAAGCACATCAAATGATTGCAAAAGTCGTCACGTCAGTTTCAGGGAAATGGGGCTTAAAAAAAGGCTTGGTTAAGTATTCAAGAACGTTTGAAGCAGATGTTCGTTCATATCTTTTTGAAACGATCAAAGCAAGTGAGTTAGTGATTGTACCAAGCCGAATTGAAGAAACGATTTATTTTATGGTGTATGTTTTAAGGCGTGCAAAATCACATTCAATTAAGTTGGATCGACAAGCAAAAGAGAGGATAAAAGAGCTGAATGCTTTTCATGGAAGTCAGCTATTTTTAGCTAAATTCTCAACTATCTTAGATCCTGAAAGTGAACAATTTTATTTCACACTCATTTTTATGACGATTACACAAGGAGAAATCCGCGATACTGCGCTGGAATTTTTACTAGAATGTGCGAGCCAAATCATTCATGAGATGGAACGTTTAGCAGCAATCGAATTTAAAGCGTATCGAAAATTACTACTCGATCTTTTTTATCATTTGGTGCCAGCTTTTTTTAGAATCAAGTATCATTTTTCTTTAACGAATGTGCTGATAGAAGAAATCAAAGAACAATATGGCGAATTATTCGCTTTGACAAAAATAGCGTTGCACCCTTTAGAGATGCTGACAGGTCAAGCGATCCCAGATGAAGAAGTGGGGTATTTTACGATTCTATTTGGCGGTGAAATTGGAAATCAGCGGGAATTAAATCGGGTGATTCGCTATAAAGCATTGGTTTTATGTCCAAGTGGAATTAGTTCTAGTTTAATCATGCAATCAGAGTTGAAGGAACTTTTCCCAACGATCGACTTTAGTTTAACAACAACGGTTGATCAATTAGAAAGTCTTGCCGAATCTGAATACGATGTGATTTTTTCGAGTGTTCCGTTAAATACACAAAAGAAAATGTACTTGGTCAATCCAATCATGACACAGCTAGAAAAAAATAACTTGATCCGTCATGTGCAAGAAGAGTTATTGATACCAGGAATCGTTGTCCCTTCTATCGACGAAATAATTGAAACCTTATTACCATATATCGAGTTAAAAAAAGGCGTCACCAAAGAAAAAATATACAGAATCTTAAATCGAAAAATGATCAAAAAACTAAAAGTGAAAGAAGATGAGAAGCCAATGCTATCGGAGTTGCTGACAAAAGAAATGATCCAGTTGACGGATAAAACATTAACATGGGAAGAAGCGATTGCTTATGCGGCACAACCTCTAAAAGAACAGGGGAAGATTACAGACAATTATATTGACGCAATGATTCAAAAGGTGAAAGATTACGGTGCCTTTATTCATATTGGGAAAGGAATCGCCTTGCCGCATGCGAGACCAGAAGATGGGGTAAAACAATTAGGAATGTCTCTTTTAAAAGTGGAAGAGCCTGTGTTGCTTTTAGGTGATCCTAAGCATGAAATTACAATTTTTATCTGTTTAGCAGCGGTAGATAATGAAATGCATTTAAAAGCATTGGCGAGTTTGACGAAGATTTTATCCAACAAAGAGAATTTAGAAAAACTATTAGTAGCAAAGGATCAAGAAACAATTATTCAGTTATTAAAGGAAGGAGAATCATTATGAAAATGGCAGCAGTTTGTGGATCTGGATTAGGATCTAGTTTTATGGTGGAAATGAATATCAACAGTGTATTGAATGAATTAGGGGTAACAGGAGTTGAGGTGGCACATTATGATATGGGAAGTGCCACACCGGATTTGGCAGATGTCTTTTTTGTTGGTGGGGATTTAGCAGATAGTGCGCAGCATTTAGGGAATGTTGTAATTTTAGACAGTATTATCGATATGGACGAGTTGAGAGAAAAAGTGAAAGCCGTTTGTGTCAAAGAAGGGTTACTTTAAAGTCTAAGGAAGGTGGGAGAAAAACATGAATAGTGTTTTAAATATATTGATCGACATTGCAAGTACGCCAGCGATTTTGGTGGCGTTGATTGCGGTATTAGGCTTAGGACTACAGAAAAAGCCGATTTCAGATGTTGTCCGTGGCGGAATCAAGACATTTGTAGGATTTCTAGTCGTAACGGCAGGTGCGGGAGTGATCGAAGGGTCACTGGCACCGTTTGGTGAAATGTTCCAGCATGCGTTTAATATGCAAGGAGTAGTGCCAAATAATGAAGCAATCGTTGCTTTGGCTTTAACAAAATATGGGACATATACAGCACTTATTATGTTAGCAGGAATGGCGTTTAATATTTTGATTGCGCGCATTACGAAATTTAAATATATTTATTTGACTGGTCACGCAACACTTTACATGGCGTGTATGATTGCCGTGATCATGAGTGTAACAAAAATGAGTGCAGTGCCACTCGTTTTAGTAGGCGGGTTGGCATTAGGATTGGCTAATACGATTTTTCCAGCAATCGCTCAGCCGTTTACCAAGCAAATCACGAAAAATGATTCAGTGGCTCTAGGTCATACTGGGAATTTTGGGTATGCTCTTAGTGGGTTTATTGGGAAATATGTAGGGAATAAAGAAAAATCAACGGAAGATATCAATTTTCCAAAAGGGTTATCTTTTTTACGAGATTCAACCGTTAGTATTACATTGACGATGGGGATTGTGTATACAATTGTCGCGTTGTTTGCAGGAAATGACTTTATTTCTGAAAATCTTAGCAATGGTACTAATTATATTATTTATGCCTTACAACAAGCAGGGATGTTTGCAGCGGGTGTTTTCGTAATCCTGGCTGGGGTTCGTTTGATTTTAGCTGAAATTGTACCAGCGTTTAAAGGGATTTCTGAAAAGTTAGTGCCGAATTCTATTCCAGCTTTGGATTGTCCAATCGTTTTTCCTTACGCACCAAATGCTGTATTGATTGGCTTTTTAACTAGTTTTGTTGGTGGAATCGTGAGCTTGTTTATTATGATCGCTACAGGTACAACAGTGATTATTCCTGGTGTGGTACCGCATTTCTTCTGTGGCGCGACAGCCGGAGTTTTCGGAAATGCTACAGGAGGCGTTCGTGGAGCCGTTGTCGGCTCATTTATTCATGGCGTGATCATTAGCTTTATGCCGATTTTATTGATGCCAGTTATGGGGGATTTAGGCTTCCAAGGATCAACATTCTCCGATACAGATTATGGTGTGACGGGGATATTCTTAGGGAAATTAGCAGATATGGGCGGTCAAATCGCAGTCGTTGCAGGAGTTGTGGCGGTGTTGGCATTACTGATTGGTTTAACTGTTTTCGGCAAGAAAAAGACCAATGAAACGAAGGAGGCAGCATAATGGATACACAGAAATTTGCAGATCAAATTCGTTATTATACGATGCGGGAGTTAGATAATTTAGGTTTTGGACATTTTGGTGGTAGCTTGTCTATCGTTGAAACATTGGCTGTTTTATATGGAAAGGTTTTGAATGTTTCGCCAGAAAGAAAAGACGATCCAAATCGCGATTATTTTGTTCTATCAAAAGGACATGCTGGACCTGCGCTGTATGCTACCTTATTTTTAAAGGGATATTTTGATGAAGCGTTTCTTTTTAGCCTAAACCAAAATGGAACCAATCTTCCTTCACATCCTGATCGAATCAAAACGCCTGGGGTAGATATGACCACAGGCTCACTTGGACAAGGAATCTCAGCTGCGACAGGCATTGCAAAAGGCAATCAATTGTTAGGCAAAGAGAATTATACTTTTGCAATTGTGGGTGACGGAGAGTTAAACGAAGGACAATGTTGGGAAGCGTTTCAGTTTGCAGCGCATCAAAAGTTGGATCATTTGATCGTGTTGATCGATGATAATAAGAAACAATTAGATGGTTATACAACGGATATTTGTGATCCATTTGATTTTGTTGAAAAAATGCAGGCGTTTGGTTTTAATAGTTGGCGGGTGGATGGTGGCGATGTATCAGCTATTGAAGCCGCAATCAATCAAGCGAAACAAGGATATGGAAAACCAACAGCGATCGTTTTAGATACAGTGAAAGGGCAAGGTGTTCCTTACTTTGAGGAGCTAGTGGATAATCATCATGTTCGTCCAGATGAAGCAGGGAAAATCGCAATCAAAGAAGCTATTGAAAGCCTAGCTAAAAAGATCGAGGTGAACCAGTAATGAAAGACTTAGAAATGCGTCAGGTGTATACTAACACCATTCAAGAATTAGCAGAAAAAGATCAAAATGTTTTAGCTTTAGAAGCTGATTTGGCAGGTTCGATGGGAACCAGCAAATTAAAAGAAAAATTGGGCAATCGCTATATCAATGTAGGAATTATGGAAGCGCAAGAAATGAGTGCAGCGGCAGGGTTGGCTGTAACGGGATTTGTTCCATTTATCCACACGTTTGCACCATTTGCGACACGACGTTCATTTGATCAAGTATTTATCTCTCTGGGCTATGCTCAAAATCATGCCGTCATCGTTGGGACAGATCCAGGTGTTACAGCTGAAATGAATGGTGGAACGCATATGCCGTTTGAAGATGTAGCATTGATGCGAGTGATCCCGAAAAATACAATCTATGAAGTGTCAGATCCGTATCAATTTAAAGCTATTTTGGAATATGCTCATACAGCAAAAGGCTTGTTCTATATTCGAACGATACGTAAGCAAGCGAAATCACTTTATACAGGAGAAGAAGATTTTTCAAAAGGATACTGTAAGTTGAAAGAAGGAACGGACGGTACGATTTTTGCTAGTGGGATCATGGTAGAAGAAGCGCTTCAGGCAGCGGCTGATTTAGAAGAACGTGGTATTTCAGTTCAGGTGATCGATTTATTTAGAATCAAGCCAATGAATGAAGAAATCGTAATCGAAGCTGCCAAACTAGGACCAATCGTAACCGCAGAAAATCATAACATAATCGGCGGGCTAGGAAGTGCTGTAGCGGAAATCGTTACGGAAAATCAGCCTGTGAAGATGAAGAGAATCGGTGTCAAGGAACAATTTGGGCAAGTGGGTAAATCAGAGTATTTGAAAAAGGTTTATGGATTAAAGGCTGTTGATATATCCGAGGCAGTCAAAGAAGTGTTAAATAAATAATGATGAATTGATTGTCTAATCTATCTCAAGAGAGCGTTCAAAAATTGTATTTTTACGATTTTTGAACGCTCTTTAGTAAGAGCATATCCAATTATAGGTCCAACTTACGGACTTTTTCCCATAGATTCAAGCAAATATTGTAAGCGTTATATTGTTGTGTTAACTTACAGATAAGAGCTTGTACAACTCAAATTAGTCAGTTGGAAAGAGGGAAAAAATGGGAGCAAAAGCAAAAGAAGCAATGCAAAAATTTTCGCGTTCGGCGATTATGCCAATTAAATTTATGGCAGTCATGGGATTATTTTTAGCAGTTGCTGTTATTTTACAGTTGGAATTTATGCCATCTTTTATACAAACCATTGGATTGTTGATTAAAACAATGATGGATGCCATGATGAACAATTTAGCAATTATTTTTTGTGTAGGAATTGCTTCATCAATGGCAAATAAGAAAAAAGTAGAGGCTGG
>NZ_ASWB01000002.1 GCF_000407445.1 Enterococcus moraviensis ATCC BAA-383 | reverse complement strand
TAAATCAACACCATGCGGTGTCGACTATTATGCGGTATTAGCACCTGTTTCCAAGTGTTATCCCCCTCTGATGGGTAGGTTACCCACGTGTTACTCACCCGTCCGCCACTCCTCTTTTCAAATGAGTGCAAGCACTCGGTAGAAAAGAAGCGTTCGACTTGCATGTATTAGGCACGCCGCCAGCGTTCGTCCTGAGCCAGGATCAAACTCTCATAATAAAAGTTGAACACAATCTTGCGATTGTTAAGCTCATTTGTTTGCTAGCATATTGCTTCGCTTTGTTAAAAATTGTTGTTTGTTTTTACCGTTGTAAAAACAACCTACACATTTGGTTCGTCTTACTTTGTTCAGTTTTCAAAGGTCTACTGTGTTACCTCGCAGCAACTTTTATATCATATCAAATCTTCGATTCGATGTCAACACTTTTTAAAAAAAGTTTCAAAGTTTTTTTCTGCTTGATGTTGTCGAGTGTTTCGTGACAACTTCATTAGTTTATCAGGTTGTATGTTATTTGTCAACTGCTTTTTTCTTTATTTATAAAGATGTTTTAGCTGTTTTCAAATTAACGACTTTGTTATTCTATCATAGTTATCTTCTTTCCGTCAAGCAGAAAAAAATATTTTTTTGCTTGCTAGAAAACTTAAAAAACATTCAATAGAACATGTATAAATATAACAATACTTATCGTAAAATGCAACTAGAAAATGACGATTTTCATGTCTTTTTTTTCTTAGCGAACGAATCTCTCAAACTTCATTTAAGCATTCGCTTTTTCTATATCGTTTCTATTGAATACCGATTGGATTATTCGGTTAAACTAAAAAGAGCAAGTGGTTAATAACCACCTACTCTTGCAATTCTCTTTTTTCTACTATAGGAATATGAATTCTAAAGATTGTTCCTTGATTGATTACACTCTCTGCATCTATTCTTCCCTTGTAGTTTTCGACTAGTTGTTTAGCAATCGACAACCCTAATCCATTTCCACCTTTATTTCTCGCTCTCGCTTTATCCACTCGGTAAAAACGATTAAATATTTTATCCAAATCATCTTCTGTGATTCCTTCACCAAAATCTTGGATAGCAATTTCGAATTCGCTCAATGTCTTTGAAATGGAGATATGGACTTCTTTTCGCGTTGTCGAATATTTCACTGCATTATCCAAAATAATAACTAAGAGTTGCTCAAAATGATTTCGATAAATTCCTAATGTCACCTCATGCAATAGATCATCATCCAATGTTATAACAAAATCTGGATATAGAATCTTAAAGTTATTAAACACTTGATAAACGACTTGCTTGGCGTTCGATGTATGATTTGGGTATTGCACATCTACTTGTTCCGCACGTGAAAGGTCCAACATTTCTTGAACAAGACTCTTCATACGGGCAATCTCTTGTAAACTTGCTTCTAATGACTCCTCCAACACTTCTGGATCATCTTTCCCCCAACGGTTTAGTAAATTCAAATGCCCTTCAATAATTGCAACTGGTGTACGCAACTCGTGAGATACATCTTCTACAAACTGCTCTTGTTGTTCAATATAACGTCTCATCCGATCCAACATCTCATTAAAGATTTCTGCAATATCGGCCAGCTCGTCATTAGAGTGGATATCTGGCATATGAATATCAGACTGAGGGTCTTTTCTGATCGTGTCCATTGTATCTCGCAGCACCTTTAATGGTTTTAAGAAATATGTGGATAAAATAAAGCCAAGTACACTACTTAAAATCAACGATATTACTTCTAAGGTAATCAGCGTTAATAATAATCGATTTCTAATGTCATAAAATGAAGATAATTCATAAAACGCTTGAATGTACCCAGTCTGTTCTCTGTTTTCCTTAGAATAAACAGGTTGAATAATTAAAAAGCCTGTCTTATCATCTAATGTTTTAATCTCAGCAACTTGTTTTTCCTTTTTAACTAACTCACTTCTAACTTTCTGTGTTTCAAATACTAAAGTGCCTTCCTTATCATAAACTGATAAAAACAATGCAGGCTGTCCTAATTCAGATAGCATAGTGTCCATCTCCATAAGCGATCCTTCAACGGTAACTTTTTTACTATCTAAGACATTCTCATCAAAGCTAGGTGTTTTTAATTTTTCGTAGACTTCCGATATCGTTAGATTACTACTCACATTCGCTAAGCGATTGCCCACTTCTGCAACTGTTCGTTCTGCATTTTCACGTTCTTTCTCAACAATAAGATTGACCGATGACTTATAGGTAATCACAGCAAAAATAGTAAATACTACAAATATGAAGAAAGAACTTGCAGAAGCCCACTTTATTGTCAAAGAAGGCCCCTTCAGTTCTTTTCTTGTTGCTTTTCTCATTTTGAATTTTTTCACGAGCGCATCACATAGCCTGTTCCACGAACAGTTTGAATGTAACTCTCCTCGCCTGGAACATCAATTTTGTTACGTAAGTAGCGGATATAAACGTCAACAACATTTGTTTCAACTTCTGTTTCGTAACCCCAAACTTTATTCAACAGTACATCACGCGCTAATACAACATTAACATTTTCCATTAATGTCAATAACAATTCATATTCACGTTTAGTTAATTCAATCATCTCTGAATTACGACGTACAACACGATTTTCTTTTTCGATTGTTAAATCACGATACGTGATCGTTGTTTGTTTTGCTACGTTTTTATCCCCTTCAATATCGATTCGGCGAAGCAATGCGCGTAAGCGCGCTAACAATTCCTCTATAGCAAATGGTTTTACTATATAGTCGTCCGCTCCATGATCCAAACCAGATACTCGATCAATTACTGAATCCCTTGCTGTCATCATAATAATTGGTGTGTTTTTCACTTGGCGTACACGTCGACAAACTTCTAGCCCGTTCAACTCAGGCAACATTAGATCTAAAAGGATAGCATCCCAATCATTATTCAAAGCCGCTTCTAAACCAGTACGTCCATTGTAGTGAACCTCTGTAGTATAACCCTCATGTTTCAACTCCAGTTCTACAAAACGTGCTAAGTTCTTCTCATCTTCAATAATTAGAATATTACTCATTGGTTATTTGTCCTTTCTCTTTAAAAGCTATCTTAAAGCCTACCTATTATACCCACTTTCAACTCAAAAAGCTAGCAACAACCTGCTTTTTATCATATTACAGATAGAAAACCATGAGAAATCTTTTGAATCCCATGGTTTTCCAACATATTATTGTTCGTTATACCAACTATAGTGGTAAGTACCCTCTTTATCAGTGCGTTGATACGTGTGAGCTCCAAAGTAATCTCTTTGCGCTTGGATCAGATTCGCTGGTAAGCGTTCTGAACGATAAGAATCATAATACGCAATTGCTGAGGCAAATGTTGGAACTGGGACGCCCGCTTGCACAGCGATCGAAACGACATCACGAACAGATTGTTGATATTTTTTAGTAATGTCAACAAAGTACTCATCCAATAGTAAGTTTTCGATTGTTGGATTTTTGTCATAGGCATCCGTAATCTTTTGTAAGAATTGTGCACGGATAATACAACCCGCACGCCAAATTTTAGCAATCTCACCAAATGGCAAATCCCACTCATAGTCTTCTGAAGCAACACGTAGTTGTGCAAAGCCTTGTGCATAGCTCATAATCTTACTAAAATAAAGCGCCTCACGAATTTTTTCGATCAACTCTTTTTTATCACCTTGATAAGCAGGAGCTTCAGGCTTAGCTAATACTTTACTTGCCTTAACACGTTCGTCTTTGTACGCAGAAATGAAACGAGCAAAAACAGATTCAGTAATCAATGGTAATGGAACGCCTAAATCTAAAGCACTTTGGCTTGTCCATTTACCTGTCCCTTTATTTCCAGCAGCATCCATAATTACATCAACGATTGGTTTACCCGTTCCTTCATCGTCTTTACGAGTTAATATATCCGCTGTGATCTCTACAAGATAACTATCTAATTCTCCTTGATTCCACTCTTTGAAAATATCAGCCATTTCATCTACTGATACACCTAGAATATTTTTCATTAGATCATATGACTCTGCAATCAATTGCATGTCACCATATTCGATTCCGTTGTGGACCATTTTCACATAATGACCTGCACCATTCGGGCCGATGTAAGTTACACATGGTTCGCCATCTTCTGATTTGGCAGAAATTTTCTCCAAAATCGGAGCAACTAATTCATACGCTTCTTTTTGGCCGCCAGGCATAATAGAAGGACCTTTTAACGCACCTTCTTCACCACCAGAAACACCTGTTCCAATGAAGTTGATTCCTGAGTTAGCCAATTCTTCATTTCTACGGATCGTATCTTTAAAGAATGTGTTTCCTCCGTCGATTAAAATATCCCCTTTATCTAAGTGAGGTAATAGCTCTTGAATCGTTGCGTCTGTTGCAAAACCAGCTTGAACCATCAACATGATACGACGTGGTTTTTCAATAGAGTCTACAAACTCCTCAATAGTATAAGTCGCTTTAAAATTTTTATCTGGATGCTCTTCAACGACATCCGTTGTTTTTGAACCTGTGCGATTAAATAAAGCAACTGAGTATCCTCTACTCTCAATATTTAAAGCCAGATTTTTTCCCATTACGGCCATTCCGACTACGCCAAATTGTTGTTTTGTCATCTTGTATCCTCCCACTATCTTTGAAAAAAAGTTCATTAGAATTTTCTTATAATCTACATCATTATAACGTAGAATGCTTTATATGAAAACAAAATAGTTTGATTAATTTTATTTACTTGTGTTTATTTTTTAGAATTTAGACAATCACAGATAAATGTCGAGTAAAAAACGTAATCATAATTAAAATAAATCCCCTAGGCTCCATGGTTAGCCTAGGGGATTTTAACATTTCTAAAAAATGTTTTATGCTTCTTTAGAGATTACGTCTTTTCCATCGTAATGTCCACATGCTGGACATACGTGATGGCTTTTTCTCATTTCACCACAGTTTGAACATGCATTCAAACCTTTGATTGTTAATTTGTAATGAGTACGGCGTTTGCCCTTTTTAGCTTTTGAAGTTCTTCTAGCTGGTACTGCCATTGGTGTTCCACCTCCTTGTAAAGATGTGTGCATAAAATGCACGATATATTCCAATCTTACTGCTTTTCGTCCTCATCAGATGTTTCACTGAATAATTCGGATAGTTTAGCAAGACGAGGATCCGTTGTTTGTTGTGCTTCTTCTTGTCTTTTCATCAAGTAATCTTCTTCTGATAAAACTTCCCAATCATCGCCTTTAGGCATCTCTTGACTGGTTTGCTCATCTTCCGATAATACTTGAATCGGGATAGACAATAAAATGTTATCTTCGACTGATTCATCTAAATCGATTGTTGGTTTCTCCAACAAAATGATTTCCTCATCCGCCAAACGTTCATCTCTTTGCTGATATTGTTCTGGAGTCATAAATACCTCATCAACATCAATTGCAAGTGTAAGAGGAACAGGTGTTAAAGAACGTGAAGATGGCACTGTAACAATAACATCAATTCTATAGTGCAGTAAATATTCTTCTTTTCCTACCGTTAAAATCCCGGTTGCTTTAACAGGACTAACATCTAGAATCAAATTATCTCTTTTCATCAGCGACGCTTTCAAATCAAGTGTCTCTGAAAAATCGCACGGTTTGTCTTTGTATTTATTAAGTTCTAATAAAGACCATTTCATATTCATCACCTCATAACGCAACAAAAGCAATTATACAAGGGTTTGAAAGCTTTGTCAATGAAATTTTCTTGACAGTGTTTTCTTCTTTCAACTTTTTTCAATCAAGCCTATTCTATCTTCTCTTTTTAGTGGTAAAATAAAAAAAAGGAGGAGTGAGTATGAAAGCATTTGAGTTTGAAAACGTCTCTTTTATTCGGGATAAAAAAGCATTGTTAAATAACGTAAATTGGTCTGTCAAAACATCTGAAAATTGGGCGATACTTGGATTGAACGGCGCTGGGAAGACACTGCTCTTGCAATTGATCTGTGGCTATCTCTGGCCATCTAAAGGACGTTTAGTGGTTTTAGATCAAGTATTTGGAAAAGCTTCAATACCTGAGTTACAGCGGCGAATTGGTTGGGTGAGTACTGCTTTACAATACAAGATGAAAAACAGAGAAACTGCCGAAAAAATCGTTCTTTCCGGAAAATTTGCAAGCATTGGCATTTATCAGCATTATACAGAAGAAGAACTAGAGCAAGCAAAAACTATTCTGATAAATGCTGGCGGCGCATCTCTTATCGGGAAAAAATACGAAGTTTTATCTCAAGGTGAACGTCAATTGGTTTTAATTTCTAGAGCTTTAATGGCTAACCCAGAATTGTTAATTCTAGATGAACCTTGTAACGGGCTAGATTTATTCGCTAGAGAGAAACTCCTGTCCCAAATCCAACAAATTGCGGAACAAAAAAATCACCCGACCCTACTTTATGTAACGCATCATACCGAAGAGATATTACCTTGTTTTCATCATTTGATGCTCTTGAAAGATGGGGAAATTTTCGCCAAGGGGACACAATCTGAATTATTTAATGAAGAAAAATTAGCAACTTTTTATGCTGAGCATATCCAAATCATTCCATTAAAAGATGAACGTTTTGCCGTTTATCCTAAATAAAAAAGTTAGAGTCCAACTCTAACTTTTTTATTGTTTATTGCATGTTAGGATTTTTTTCTTCCGTTTCTTTAAACGTTTCAATCGCAGATAAAAATTTTTCTCCGTATTTATCCAATTTATTTTGTCCTACACCTTTTACTTGTAGTAATTGAATTGAATTTTTAGGGAGTTTTTCACACATTTCTTTCAATGTACTATCTGAAAATATCAAGTAAGGTGGTACACCAGCTTCTTGAGCTAGATCCATCCTTAATTCTCTCAGCGTTTCAAAGAGACCATCATTGACTACCACTTTGCGTACACGTTGATCTTCTTTTCTAAACACAGTCTGTTGTCCTAATAGCACTTGCACACCCGTCGGCGAAACAGATAACAGCGGATACTGTCCATCTGATGGATTTAAGTATCTTTCAGCGGTTAAATAATCGATCAATTGATTGACCTCTTTTTGTGTCCGATCTTTCATCAATCCATACGTAGGCAAGCGATCAAAACGCCATTGATCGATTTTTTGGTCTTTTGAGCCTGTTAGAACTTTTCCGACTAACCCTTTTCCAAACTTTTCTCCCATTCGTTTCACACAAGACAGAACCTTTTGAACGTCTACTGTGATATCCACTAATTCTCGTTCGTCTAAACAGTTTGAACAGCGTCCGCAATCCGTTCCCTTTTCACCAAAGTAGCGTAAAATAAATTTTTGAAGACACATTTGAGCATTTGCATATTGAGACATTTCTCTTAGTTTCATATATTCTTTTTGCTTGTAGTCGATCGTCATTTCAGATTGATCAATAAAATATTGTTGAATCTGAAGATCTTGTGGCGCATAAAGTAAAACAGCGTCGCTGGGAAGTCCATCTCGTCCCGCTCGACCAGCTTCTTGATAGTAAGATTCGATATTTCCAGGAATTTGAGCATGGATGACAAAACGGACATTACTTTTGTTGATTCCCATACCAAACGCGTTCGTTGCAACCATCACTTGGAGTTTATCAAATAGAAATTCTTCTTGATTATGATTCCGTTCTTTCTCATTCATTCCCCCATGATACATACCAACAGCAATTTTTTTGCTCTGAAGCAGATGGTAGATTCGTTCAACTTCTTTTCTAGTACTCGCATATACAATCCCAGACTGCTCATGATTTAATTTTAAGTATTCTAAAAGAAAAACATCTCTATTCTGGTCTTTCACAACTTGAAAGGATAAATTCTCACGTGTAAAACCCGTTTGCACTTGATTTCCTTTTGGTATATGCAATTGTTTAAGAATATCTTCCGCTACTTGAGGTGTTGCGGTAGCAGTTAACGCAATAACCGCTGGCTGTTGCTGAAACTGTTCAATAATCTCCGCTAAACGTAAATAACTAGGTCGAAAATCATGTCCCCATTGAGAAATACAATGGGCCTCATCTACTGCTAACAAATCGATTGGGACATGTAGGAGTAGCTGTTGAAAATCAAAGGACTCTAAACGTTCAGGCGCGACATATAAAAGCTTCACTTCGCGATCCACAGCCATTTGAACACGTTTATTCATCTCTTGTTGTGAAATCGTACTATTAATAAAGGTAGCAGGAATTCCCATCATATTCAATGCATCAACTTGGTCTTTCATTAATGAAATCAATGGTGAAATTACTAAAGTTAAATTCTCAAGTATAAGCGCTGGCAACTGATAGCAGATTGATTTACCTCCGCCAGTTGGCATGATTCCCAAAACATTTTCTTTATTCAAAACATGATTGATGATTTCTTCTTGTCCTTGACGAAATTCGTCGTATCCAAATTTTTCTTTTAATAAATCTTTCGTGTCAATCATGAAATTCTCTCCGTTCTATGTGTCTGGTTGTTATTTTAGCATGCGTTATAAAGCAATTCAAGACAGGATTCACACGGCCGTGAAACAATTCCGCATTTGTGAAACACATCAATAGTTGATTGGAATTCTAAAAGCTTTATTTATCAAGGTTTCTAAATTAATATACGCTTTTTTTTTCATTTTCAATTGAAAGTTATCCACAAAAATAGGACAAAACTTATACAGTTTTGTCCTATCTTTCTACTTTTAATTAAATTAGCTTAAATTATTCAGCTACTTTTTTCTTTTTACCAGCTTTTTCGCGTTCGTTTTTGTTAAGAATTTGTTTTCTTAAACGAATACTTTCTGGTGTTACTTCACAATATTCATCTTCATTCAAGAATTCTAAAGATTCTTCCAATGTAAGGATTTTTGCTTTTTTGATTACAGAAGTTTGGTCTTTGTTTGCAGAACGAACGTTAGTCATTTGTTTTGCTCTTGTGATGTTTACAGTCAAGTCATTATCTCGGTTGTTTTCACCGATAATCATTCCTTCGTAAACGTCAGTCGTTGGTTCTACAAAAACTGTTCCACGTTCTTCAATACTCATAATACTATAAGTCGTTGCTTTACCAGTATCGATTGATACTAGCGCACCTTGGTGACGTCCACCAATTGTTCCTTGGATCATCGGTAGGTATTGATCAAACGTGTGATGCATGATTCCATATCCACGAGTCATTGACAAGAATTCAGTTGTGTAACCGATCAAGCCACGAGCTGGTGCTAAGAAAATCAAACGAATTTGACCATTACCAGTGTGGATCATGTCTTGCATCTCACCTTTACGTAGGCTTAATGATTCGATAACACTACCCATGTATTCTTCAGGAGTATCGATTTGAACACGTTCAAACGGTTCGCATTTCACACCTTCGATTTCACGTTCAATAACTTCTGGACGAGAAACTTGTAACTCATATCCTTCACGACGCATATTTTCAATCAAGATTGACAAATGCAACTCACCACGACCAGATACAGTCCAAGAATCTGGTCCGATTGGTTCTACAAGTAATGATACGTCAGTTTGTAATTCCGCCATTAATCGCTCTTCAATTTTGCGAGCAGTAACGTATTTACCTTCGCGACCTGCAAACGGAGAGTTATTTACTAAGAATGTCATTTGTAAAGTTGGCTCATCGATGTGTAGAATCGGTAACGCTTCTTGATGTGCCACGTCGGCAACCGTTTCACCAACGAAGATATCTTCCATACCAGATACTGCAATCAAATCACCAGCTTTTGCTTCATTGATTTCAACACGTTGCAAACCAAAGAAACCAAAGATTTTAGTAACACGGAAATTCTTCACGCTGCCATCTAATTTCATTAAAGCAACTTGATCTCCAACTTTCATCGTTCCACGGAACACACGGCCAATACCAATACGTCCAACATAATCGTTGTAGTCTAATAATGATACTTGGAATTGTAATGGTTCTTCAGAATTATCGATTGGTGCTGGTACATGTTCAATAATTTGATCAAAGATTGGTGCCATTGTTGGCTCTTGATCCTCTGGATTATCAGAATCACTTGAAGTTCCGTTTAACGCTGATGCATAGACAACTGGGAAATCTAATTGATCATCATCTGCACCCAATTCGATAAACAATTCTAAAACTTCGTCAACAACATGCTCAGGACGTGCTGATGGTTTATCAATTTTATTTACAACGACGATTGGTGTTACTTTTTGTTCCAATGCTTTTTTCAATACAAAACGAGTTTGAGGCATCGTTCCTTCGTAAGCATCGACAACTAATACGACACCGTCTACCATTTTCATGATACGTTCAACTTCACCACCGAAGTCCGCGTGTCCAGGTGTATCCAAAATATTAATACGAGTGCCATTGTAATCAACAGCAGTATTTTTAGCTAGGATCGTGATTCCACGTTCGCTTTCAATAGCGTTTGAATCCATTGCACGCTCTTGTAATTGTGTGTGACCATCTAATGTTTGTGATTGTTTCAATAGTTCATCAACCAATGTTGTTTTACCATGGTCAACGTGGGCGATGATTGCTACGTTTCTAATATCTTCTCTGTATTTCAATGTAATTGCTCCTTATCCTTTTGCCTTACGTCACTTGTTCATTAAATCCGACTGTTTATTATACCAAATCTTTTTCATGAAATATAGTCTAAAGCTTTCAAAAGTTGTGAAAACTTCATATTTTATTGCCTTTTTTTGAAAAAATAACACATTTACAGAAAAAAAGCAACGTTTTCAGTTAAAATATTGCTTTTTTCTTACTGTATATTTAGGTGATTTCTCATGATTTGTGAACAAAATCGTTTTGAATCTGAGTATATGCAGTTGGTGAAGCTGCCAAAAAGTATTCACGTTTGCTAAAAGTTAATGGTTTTCCTTCTATATCAGAGTACTTAAAGCCGAACTCTTCTATCAAGACTAACCCCGCTGCGTAATCCCAAGGACTTAAATTAGAAATATAGCCAATATGATTTCCTTTAAGCATCGCAATCAACTCGATGCCAGCACATCCACTAACTCTGATGCCCATACTTGCATGACCAATTTCACCAGCTGCGTAAATGTTTTTTCCATACATATAGGCATTCATACCTATCAAACCATCTGACAAAGCACGATCTTTGGGCTGTTGCAACTTTTGATCATTTACAAAAACTCCTAGATCTTTGCCTCCCCAATATAGCTCGTCTTTCATGACATCATAGATAAAGCCCAATTTCCCCACACCATTTTCATACACAGCAATCATGATGCAAAAGTTTTCTTGTTCCATTACAAAATTCATTGTGCCGTCAATTGGGTCAATGATCCAAACTCTCCCATCAAGTGACTCGATCGTATCGAATCCTTTTTCTTCAGCTAAAATAGAATCATTTGGATAATACTTATTGATTTTCTTAATCAAAAAAGTTTGCGTTTCTTCATCGATATTTGTGACTAAATCAGTTCTGTTAGACTTTTGAGACACTGTAACTTTATTAGCAAGACTGACACGGATAAATGCAGCTGCTTCCTTTAACCATTCTTGAATTTCTACTATCATTTTTTGAGAAGTCAATTTAATCAGCTCCTAGCTTCAATCTGCCTGACTCTTGTTTTTTTGCTTGTTGAAGTGTTCGATACAACGAGTACCCAGATGCTTTTTGAAACTCATTTCCTAAACGCTTTTCTTCACCAATGCTTTTCACTACCGTTTTGAATTGTTTATACGTACTCAAAAAGACTTTTGTATCGATCCCTGTTTCATTTGCTTGTTCTACTGCTGACCATAGATTGGTAACTATCACCATCTCATCTGTTGTCCAGTCTAAGTCTAAAGGATATTGATAATCTTTCATGTCTTCACCTCATTCTCTAGTTTATCATAAGTCTGCTAGTTTCTTTTCTTATTTTGCCAATTTGTTAAAACAGGTAAAAACAAAACCCCTTTTTCTCTCTCTACTTTTTGCGCAGAATAAATCCCAGCATTTCCTGAACACATATAACTGATTAAGCAAATCATAAAGAAAAATAATGCCGCATCACTCCCGAACAATTCAATCCCCATGATAAAACAAGCAATAGGTGTATTCGTAGCTCCTGAGAAAACGCCAATAAAACCTAATCCTGCTAAAAATGGAATAGATACATGGAGTAACAATGCCAAGCTTCCACCTAAAGTCGCACCTATTTCAAATAACGGTGTTACTTCTCCACCTTGATACCCTGCACCAAGTGATAACACTGTAAAAAATAGTTTTCCGATAAAATCAAACCAATGATTCTCTCCATTAAAAGCGTCAGTTAGCAAAGGTAAACTTAGTCCGAGATACCGTTGAGTTTGCAAAATAAACACAAATGCTATTACTATTATTCCACCAATAAAATTGCGCAATACGATATTTTCAACCCAATTTGCATATATTTTTTTGATCCAAACGACTGAACGACTAAATAACCACCCTACTAAACCGAAACAAACACCTGCAATCATTAATTTAAGAAACAAAGAAAGTGACCATGTCGGTATTTGCCCCATATTATAATGTGTATGCGTCACACCAAATGACTCTGTAACAAAATTTGCAAAAAATGCCGCAAAAAAACTAGGAAATAACCCGTCTGATCTGAGCCGCCCGATTATTAGAACTTCTAACCCAAAAATCGTTCCGGCTAAAGGGGTACCAAAAACTGAACTAAATCCTGCACTAATTCCGCTGATAATAACTATTTCTCGTTCCACTTTGTCTAGTTGGAAAATCCTACCTACTGCATCTGAAACAGCTCCCCCCATTTGAACCGCCGTTCCTTCACGGCCAACAGATCCGCCGAACAAATGAGTCGTGATTGTTCCAAATAACGTCAATGGAATGAGTCGCAATGGGATATTCTCTTGTTCTCCATTTGCCTGATCGATGACTAGATTGTTTCCACGAATGGCATTTTTACCGTACTTTTTATATAAGAAAGCAAAAATAGCACCACTAAATGGCAGTAAGAGTATCAAAAATGGGTTATCTACTCTGATTTGTGTTACTAGCTCTAAACTTTTCAAAAAAAATGCCGATAAAGTCCCCATTATTAGTCCAATCAATAAAGTAATCAGGAACCACTTCATCATATATACGCAGATTTTTATGGGGGTTTTCAATTTACGCTCCACCATTTCATCCCCTTCTCTTTACATCAATTCGTCTTTCATTCCACTTCTAAAATCCATGCTGGTCAATTATAACAATTTTTGCGAAAAGAAACGAGAAAAAAATGAGAGCTTCTCAATTAAATCTATCAAAATGACTCTTTAAAAGAAATTTTCATTTACATGAATAAAGCACTTGCAAATGACCTCGTTTATGCTACTATAAATAGGAAATTTTTATTATTTTTCTTTCGTCTTTCTATTACTATACAATTGTTTTTTTGTTAGAACTGCTGAGGGAATTTGTTCAAAGAATTATTCTCTCAAAATGAAAGGATGTTTTCATTGAAAGAATTAACACATGGTAACCCTGCTAAACTAATTTTTTTCTTTACGATTCCATTATTGATCGGCAATTTATTCCAACAATTTTATAATATGGCGGATATGATCATTGTTGGTCAAACTTTAGGAAAAGATGCTTTAGCTGCAGTTGGTTCAACTGGAAGTATTACATTTTTGATTATCGGTTTTGCACAAGGTTTGACAGCGGGACTTTCTATCCTAACCTCACAACGATTTGGCGGACAAGATTATCGTGGGGTGAAAAAGAGTTTTGCTACTGGGATTATCATCAGCGGGATCGTAACAATTATTTTGACTGTGTTGAGTTTGATTTTCGTTCGACCGATGTTGCTAATTATGCAAACGCCACCAGAAATAATTGATGATGCTCAGATTTTTATCTCGATTATTTTTTTCGGAATTTTTGGTGCAATGGCATTTAATCTACTATCAAACGTGATTCGTGCTTTAGGAGATAGTCGAACGCCTTTGTTATTTTTGATTATCGCTAGTATTATTAATGTTGTATTAGACTTGATTTTAATCATCAATTTCCATATGGGGGTTGCTGGTGCTGGTGTTGCGACTGTTACAGCACAAATCGTCTCAAGTATTTTGTGTGTAATTTATATTCGCAGAAAAATACCGAATCTTCAATTACGAAAAAAAGATTTCTCACTTGATAAACAAGAATTTCGAGCGCATTTAGCTATTGCTTTACCAATGGCTTTTCAATCTTCGATCATTGCGATTGGTGCGATCATTTTACAAGCGGCATTAAACAGTTTAGGGACAGACGTCGTTGCAGCTCAAGCCGCAGCTGGAAAAATCGAGCAATTTGCAACCCAACCAATGATGTCATTTGGTATTGCAATGGCAACTTTTACAGCACAAAACTATGGCGCAAAAAAATACAAGCGGATTCTCCAAGGGGTGAATCAATGTTTAGCAATGAGCATTGGGTTTAGTCTCTTGGCAGGAGGCATCGTGGTATTATTTGGTCAAAATTTGGTAACTCTTTTCATTAGCGGGAAAGAAACAGAGGTTCTGAATCTTTCACAAACGTATTTTAACGTTAATGGAAGTATGTATTGGTTGCTTGCAATTTTATTTATTCTTCGCTATACGTTACAAGGGCTTGGCCAAAGCGTTATTCCTACTTTAGCTGGAATTATGGAATTAGTTATGCGTTCATTTGCTGCAATCTTTTTGACTGCTTCATTAGGATTTGTTGGTGCCGCTTTAGCTTCCCCTCTTGCTTGGGCAGGTTCGGTGATTGTTTTACTGGCTTCTTATTTTAAATCAATAAAAAGATTAAAAAAATTAGACTATGAGCAAATGAGTACATCCTCAAAGATTTCATCCTTATAAAAAAACGATCCTCATACGAGGATCGTTTTTTTATACAGATTGTTTTCTTGGAAAATATTGACGCCATTTGGCTTTTAGAGAATTGGTCATTGGCTCTGACGCTTCTTTGACAGCACAATATTTATCGACCATAGTAACAATGTAACTTTCTTTGTACTTAGGCGGCGCAATTGTTGCACCCCACATATGCTTAATAATGATATCACGTTCTAAATCTGATAGTTCCGTTAGTTTCTCCGCATTTTTTACCGCAATTCTTGGATGCATATATGCATGAGATCCTTCGTCGAACTTAGTTGTACGCCAATCGTAGTAGAACAGATCATGTAGTAATCCAGCGCGAGCAGTTGCTCTTGCATCGCCATTCCATCGTTTAGCTAATTTATAACTATTATAAGAAACACTGATTGAATGATCTAAACGAGTTGAATGAACATGTTGCGTATAGTTCCCTAGACGCTGTACTTCTTCAGTTTCCAGTAAATCTTCCACATAAGACATATATTCTTGATCTGCACGCCATTTTTCAGTCATTAATTCTGGTTCCACCTTTTTAAAGAGTTAACATTTTTATTTTTACAAATTAAGAGAACGTCTTTTTTTAACTTGAAGAAAGTATAGCACCTTGATTTTACAAATACTAGGTATTTTGAATTCCGTAACGAAACTTTAATATTTCCTTTATACTTTTTCTACTACGAACGTCTATTTTTCATTTTGATGTTTTGCAAATTCAGCTTTGATTTCTATAAAGGATTGAAATAGTTGTAAAAACTGAAATAACTGCGCTCGATTTTCAAATTCTTCTCTTGTTTTCGGTAATTCTTTTTTACGATATACTTCATATACTTGATCAATTCGATCTAAAATGTCCTGTCCGTCATTATTTTCTGCAAAAGTTTCAGCAGTATATAATAATAACTCTTGAATATTCCCAACTTGTTCTGGCTCAACTGTGATATTTTCTAAAATTCGCAACATATCTTTTAAGCTGTTACTTTGTAACCGTCGCATTGTAAAATACTCGATATAATAATGATTAGAGGACATCAGTTGATTTTCTGCATGATTTTTTGCCCAATTCTCACCTGTCCGAATAAAGGCTTTTAAATCATTACATTTTTCAAATAGATTTCGTTCTTTAATGTGTTGATTCAGATACGCTGCCATATTGTTTAAAATTTTACGAAACATCGTCTCTATCACTTCTTGGTCTTCTTTTAGACGTTTTTCAGTATCCGGCATATAAAGATTCATCAATAACGCAAACCCAACGCCTATCGTCATTAATAAAAATTCATTTCCGATGATTATCCATGATAAGTCTTGTTCCACTAAATATTGTGTCACCAAAACTGAACTTACGACAATTCCGTCTGAAAGTTTAAAGTAGACAGCACTGGGAATAAATAAAAGTAAGTAAACACCAAAAGCAATCGCATTAAAGCCAAATAGCGTAAAACAAACATAGGCAATAAACGTAGCCAATGCTAAAGAAAGTAAGCGATACAATCCAGTTAATAAAGATGTTTTTTTCGTATTCGTAACGCTCAAAACAGAAATGATTCCAGCAGAAGCTGGGTATAATAAACCTAAACTTCCTGCAACGATCATTGATAACGTTGCACTTACGGCGGTTTTGACTGTTCGTAATCCAATTTTCATTTGACTGCTCCTCATAAAATGATTAATCTTTTGTTTTAATACTAGTAATTTTACCTCTATTTCGGTTATGATTAAATAGAAAACTGATTAAATGTTGATTATAGGAGAGAAAGCTCATGGAAGTCGGTCCTTTTCGTTTAGGTATGCGGACATTAAAAACGGCATTAGCCGTTATGTTATGTATCATTTTATTTAAAGTACTTGATAGAGGTGCTCCGATGATTGCAGCACTCGCTGCTGTTTTTTCACTACGACAAGATTTAACAACTAGTCTGACTTTTGGTAAATCTCGAATTCTCGGAAATACTTTAGGTGGCGGTTTAGCTATCGTGTACTTTTTAGTGAAGGATCTTTTTTCTAATGATTTTTTGGTAGAATTGTTTTTCCTTCCCTTTTTGGTAATCATCGTAATCGTTATTTCTGACGGTATGAACAACAATTCTGGGATCATCTCAGCAATCGCAACGCTATTACTGATTTCTTTAAGTATCCCACAGGGGGAATCGTTTTACTTTGCACTCTCAAGAGTGATTGATACATTTATCGGAACGTTTATTGGAATCGGGCTGAATTTTTTCTTTAAACCTAAACCAATTGAAGAAAAGCATGAAATTGATGAAGATTTAGCTGAGCTTGCAAAAAAAGAAAAGGAATTAGAGGAGCTCAAAAAGAAAGTACAAAAACAAGCAGAGATAGAAAAAGAACATACTGAGAGTAAAAAGTAAAAGAAGTGGCTAAAATCATACACGATTTTAGCCACTTTTTATTATTCTTTATCGCTAGATGTATCTTCACCATAAAAATTCACATTACTGTTTGTTCCTTTTTTAGAGAAGTTTTCGATCAATTCTTTAACATCTAAGCCTGTTGTTTCTTTTAATGTTTCTTGTGTTCCTGCTAATAAGTTTGTAGCGTAGTTTGTGATACGGTTTGCTCCCGCATTTTCACCACCGCCACCTGTATCAACAACTGAAATTTTATCAATATTGCTAAGTGGTTGCGCAGCTTCTTTCATTAATTGCGGTAACATTTCCATAACCATACTCAACACAGCTGCTTCGCCATATTCCTTGAAAGCATCGGCGATTTTTTGTTTCGCTTCGGCTTCGGCAGCACCACGCGCTAAAATCGACTCTGCTTCAGCTTGACCTGCAAGACGTGTTTGATTGGCTTCTGCTTCTGCTAAGGATTCTACACGGAAACGTTCAGCTTCGGCTTCGGCCACTTCACGGGCTTTTTGTGCTAAAGCTTCTTGCTCTTTCGCATAACGGTCCGCATCCGCTTTTTTCTTCACTTCTGAATCGTATTGTTTTTCACGACGAACGATTTCTTTTTCTTCCAACTCGATTTGTTTTTGACGCTCGATGACTTTAACTTCCATCTCTTGTGCAATAACTTCTTGTTGGGCTTTAGCTGTCTCTAAATTGTAGGCTTGGTCAGCTTTTGCTTTTGCGATATCTTGTGCTTCTTTATAGGTTGCTAGTTTTAATTCTTTTTCTTTTGACGCTTCTGCGATTTCAGTTTGACGTTGTAATTCTGCTTGTTGTGACTCTTTTTCTGCTTCGGCTTTTTTGATACGTGTTTCTTTCCATGCTTCTGCTTCAGCGATGTCTGCATCACGTTTTACTTGAGCGATCCTTGGTTTACCTAGGGAATCTAAATAACCATTTTTATCGCGCACTTCTTTGATCGTGAAGGATACAATGATCAGACCCATTTTAGCTAAATCTACACTGGCAACTTCTTGTACGCTTTGGCTAAATTTATCACGGTTTTGATAAATTTCTTCAACAGTCATTGATCCTAAGATCGAGCGTAAATGTCCTTCTAATACTTCTCGCGCTTCATTTTCAAGTTCTTCTCGTGTTTTACCTAAGAATTGCTCTGCAGCTGTCGCAATTTCTTCAACGGATGAGCCAATTTTGATAATCGAAGTACCATCACACATCACTGGAACTCCTTGTTCTGTATAAACCTCAGGCGTTGAAACATCCAACTTACTTGATAACAAGCTAATACGATTTGAACGTTGGAAGACTGGTAGCACAAATGCTCCGCCACCACGAACGATTTTTATTTTATTGCCACGCTCATCGGCATGTACATTTTTGTTTCCTAAGTAACTCCCACTAATAATCAATGCTTCATCTGGTTTTGCTGTTTGATATTTTGAAATAAAGACAATCAACATCATCAGTAAAATGAATACAACTAAAACAATTGGTCCTAAAATCCCTAACTCCATCTTCATCTACTCCTTCTTTTTTTATAATTGTAAACTTCCTTTGTAAGGAACTACATAACAAACCCGTTCTTTGATCTCAATGATTAAGACTTGCGCCCCGCATTCGATTGGTTGCTCTTGCGGTGCATAGAAAGCAGCTGGTCGGCTGATCGATCCTGTGACACTTTTCAATTGGATTTCACCCATTCCACTGACGGGAATCGGTGTTACAACCGTCGCTATATTCCCTTCCATATCTTTCTCTGAAATCGAAATGGTCGATTCTGCATTTTTCATTGGCATAAGTAGATAAAAGTTTAAGAAAAATACAAGAATAGACGCTAATACTGCACTAACAACAAATAGTGTTAAATGATTCCACCCAAGTAAATATTCTCCTAAGTAGCCAAATAATGAAGTAAATGCTAACCAAGGAATAGCTAACATTGGGTCGATCGGTCCGTCAAAATCAAAGACATCCCCAAAAATCACAAGTAAAACAGCAATTCCAGCACAAATGAACAATGTATATAGATAGATTGTTTCAATCGGAATACCTCGTATCACGTTCTCACTTCCTTTCCTCAATCCTTAGAGATACTTATATTTTACCAATATTTTGTACAAAAGGATAGCAAATCTTATAAAATCAGCCCAAGGATGTAGCTGAAAAAAATGAAACGAATAAATCTTATTAAAAAGATCATTCGTTTCATAGATTATTTTGTCTTATTCATTTGATTTCAATGCTTCGATCATATCAACTTTTTTTAATTTTCTATGCATGAAGCCCATCACTAATAACGTAAAGAACAAGGTGATCAAAGCAGAATAAAGGTAACTCAACCAATGAATGGTTGGTGAAAACATTAGCATATCAACTTCGACTGTTGTCAATACATAGCTGTGGACTAGTTTCCCAAAGAAGCACCCAAAGAAAATACCGATAAATGTTAAGATAATATTTTCTCGATAGACATACATTGTGACTTCGTTATCGTAAAACCCTAATACTTTAATCGTCGAAAGCTCTCTGATTCGCTCGGAGATATTGATATTCGTCAAATTATATAAGACGATAAATGCCAATAGACCAGAAACTGTAATCAAGACCCACACGACAATGTTCAAACTGTGGATCGTATCATCCAGTGCATCACTTGAAAACGACAAGAAGGAAACATTTAAGACTTTTGGATTTTCCATCAACTCTTTGCCGACACTACCTTCAACTTTTTCACTTGGCGCCTTATCAAAGAGTAGAAATTCTGTGTTGTAAACAGGTGTTTTTTTGACTATTTTTTCATAATAAGCTGGTGACATATAGGCAAAATGTCCCGTATAATTTTCAGCAATTGCGCTGATTTTCAGCTTGTATTCTTTATTATCACTGTCTTTCAAGACAAGTGTGTCCCCTGTTTTATAGTGGAATAAATTGGCTAATTTTTCGTTGATGATCACACCATCATCCGTCAATTGATATTTTTCACCAGATTGTCGATCATTGAATAAAATAAATTGATCGATTTCTTTTGGTTTTTCAGGCACATAAATGGACACATCTTGTTTTGCATTAGACTTGTTCGTTGTTTTTAATGATTCCACATAAAGCGGCATCGTTTCTTTCAAGCCGTCCACTTTATCTAAGACTGCCCGATATTTTTGCGTGTCTTTTTCAGCAGCCTCTTCTTTAAATGTAACGATCGCTTGATAGTGCCAAATCTTATTAAATTGAACTTCAACGATATCTGAAATGGAATCTTTCAAACCAAATCCAGTAATGATCAGCGCCATACATCCGGCAATCCCTAAAACCGTCATCAACATTCGTTGTTTATAACGGAACAGATTTCGTGCTGTAACTTTTTGAATAAAACTTAATCGATTCCAAATCGGTTTTATTCGTTCCAACCAAATTCGTTGTCCTGCTTTTGGCGCTTTAGGACGTAATAAGCTAGCTGGCGTACTAAATAAATCGATCCGTAATACAACCATAGCAGCTCCTGCTGTACATAACACTGCAACAAGTATTCCAATTAAACTGTAGCTTAAATACCACGGCGTAATAAAATCAGGAATATTGTATAACTGGCCATATGCATCAAAAATAATCGTCGGGAATAGATAATAACCCACAAACAATCCTAAAACTGCTCCGCATACACTGGCAATTGTCGCATACACCAAAAATTTAAAGGCAATTTCGCCATTTCGATACCCTAGTGCTTTCAAACTACCAATTTCCATCCTTTTTTCTTCAACCATACGTGTCATCGTTGTTAAGCTAACTAAAGCCGCAATTAAGAAAAAGAATATTGGAAATACGGTTGATAGTGAAGAAATTCGATTCGCATTGTCTTCATATTCCGAATACCCAGGGTTGTCGTCTCTTGTAAAATAATAATAGTCAGCTGCTTTTAAGTCAGCTAATTCTTTTTGTTTTTTTTCTAATTTTTTCTTTGCATCATTTAACTTAGGAAGTGTTTCTGCTTTTTTCTTTTGAAATTCAGCTAAGCCTTGATCGTAAGCAGCTTGGCCTTCATCAATTTTTGCTTGAGCTTCGTCTAATTTAGCTTGTCCTTCCAGTTTTGACTGTTCTAATTGTGCGCGTCCAGCTGCCAATTGTTCTTTTCCAGAGGCTAATTGGGCTTCTGCTTGCTCAATTTGAGCTTCAGCTTGGGCTAGTTGTTGTTGTCCTTGTGTATATTGTGCAATCGATTGATTAATAGTAGCAATTGTTTGGTCTAATGTTTGCAATCCTTGTGTAACAGGTGCTTGCTGATTAGACAACTCAGCCATTGCGCCATTGATTGTACTCATGACCACTGCAATGTTTCCTCTTTCGGGTTGGGCAATCAATTGATTTACAGCTGCAGAGATTTCATCAGGCCCACCTAGTGCTTGGACTCCCGCTTGAAGTTCTGGAGCAGCATCTGCAATACTATCTGCTAATGATTCATCTGGTACACGATCCAAAATTGCAACTGATGCACCTAAACTTTGATACCCATTTACCAATTGATTCAATGATTCATTCGATACCGCTAATTCATCCCGTTGTTGTTGTAAACTCGGTAATGTATTTTGACCTTCTGTCACTTGAGCTGCCGCTTGGGCTAATTCATTTTGTTTTTCGATAAGTAAATTTTTTTGTGCTGTGAGCTCATTTTCACCGTTTGTAATTGTCGTTTGGTTCACAGTAAGTTCATTCTCTGCTGCAGCTATTTGCTGCGTATAATCTGTTTGCGCTTGTGTTAATGCTTGTTTACCTGAGGCCAATTCCTGTTCGCTCGCCAACAACTTTGCTTCAGCTTCTTTTAACGCAGCCTCACCATCATCAATTTCTTTTTGGGCTTTTTCAAAAGCTGTTTTTGATTCTGCGCGAATTTCTTCCACTCGTTGTTCAGGACGTTTTTCCATTATCTGTTTTACAGAGGCAACGTCTTTTTCACGTTGTTCTTTGTATTCCGATGAATAGCTGTCAATTGCACTCAGCCCCTTAAAGGATACAAGAATTTCTGTATATGTCGAAAGATCCATATCTTCTTTAGGAACCACTGCAAAAAAATCTAATGAGCCTTTGCCAACTGTTGTGTTCCCTCTTGATGTATTTTCGATATACTCTGGGGATTGGACAAAACCGACGATTTTAAATTGCTCTTTTTTCAATGCCTTCTCTTTGTTATCTTCTTTAGAAAGCGTCAGTGTATCGCCAAGTTTGTAATGACCTCGCAATTGGGCAAGATCGTCCAAAACGATTTCTCCGCTTTTTTCAGGTAGATGACCGCTAACTACTTTGTAGTCAATCAAAGGTTGTTTTTGTTTTAAATCATAGCTAACAAATTTCACTGCTACATTGCGTTCGCTAACTGCAAGATCTTTCGTATATCTTGGATAAACAGTTTTTACATTTTTTACTTGTTTGATTGCCTCAATATCTTTATCAACTAAACCCAGAGTAGAGACAATACGAGCATCTGGCAATTTTTGCTTTTGATAGTAATTGGATGCTGTTTGCGTCATGTCAGGACCTGTGGCTTTTAGACCAACAAAGACCATCACACCAAGAAAAATAATTCCCATAATTGATATAAAACGTGCTTTTGATTGCTTGATTTCACGAAAACTTGTTTTTAGTAAGGCTGTTTTTTTCAACATTACCACCTACCATTCTATCTCTGATACAGGTTTTGGTTCTTCATTAATTGTCATACTGCGAACTTTTGCATCATTAATACGAATCACACGGTCTGCCATTGGAGCAATTGCAGAATTATGGGTAATAATAATCACTGTCGTGCCAGTGTTACGAGCTGTTTCTTGTAGTATCGTTAAAATTTGTTTTCCTGTTTCATAATCTAGTGCACCAGTAGGTTCATCACATAATAGTAATTTAGGGCGTTTAGCAATCGCTCTGGCAATCGTTACACGTTGTTGTTCCCCACCTGATAGTTGTGCTGGAAAATTATCTAATCGTGCTCCTAATCCAACAGAGGTCAAAACTTCTTCTGGATTTAACGCATCTGAGACAATTTGGGAGGCCAATTCAACGTTTTCTTTGGTAGTTAAATTGGGCACTAAATTATAAAATTGAAACACAAACCCTACGTCATTTCTGCGGTAGGTCGTTAATTGTTTTTCATTGAATTTTGCAATATCGGTCCCGTCGATGATGATTTGCCCTTCATCACAAGAATCCATACCACCTAAAATATTGAGTACTGTAGATTTACCTGCGCCACTTGGGCCTAAAATCACCGCAACTTCCCCCTTTTCTACAGAAAAAGTGATTCCATCGTTTGCAACAATTGTCGTATCTCCCATATGGTATCTTTTATATTCATTTATTACATCGATATAAGCCATGGTTATAAACTCCCCTCTCAAGGAAATTTTATCATAATAAGTGAAACAAGTCCTCTCACAAACAAAAACGTTTTTGATTTTTTATATTTTTTTCGTATAATAGAAGGATGACTTATTCACCATTTCAATTAAAGTCAGTTTTATTTCAGTTAGGAGAAAACCCATGGCAAGAAAAAAACAAAAACCGCCGTTTAGTCCTGCAATTATGCTTGGGGCAGTTCTAATCATTTTAGTATTAGGTGTATTCGGCGTCCAAGTTCCAGATAACATTCAAGAAATGTTTGGTATCCACACACAGCAACAAACGAAACCTAGCTCAACAAAACCCGTTACCTCTACAAATCCTGGTCCTAAAGAATTAGGAAAGGCAACTTTTTCAGCAAATGAGATGAAAGATAGCAAAAAAGGCTGGATTGATTACCATTCACTTGATTCGCTAAGTCGGGCAACTGGAGCGGATGCTTTATTAAAACCTGGGATGGTCAATACGGGAACTTCAGCGAATAAAGACATTCGTCCACCAGGCTTTGTCTCTGGTTTAGCACCAACAAACCACTCTCGTGGACACTTGATTGGTCGCCAGTTAGGTGGTTCAGGAGATGATGCTCGCAATCTTACGACACTATATCAAACTCCTGTCAACACCCCCTTTATGACTAAGTACGAGAACCAGGTTCGTCAGGCATTAGACAACGGTGAAACCATACGCTATCGGGTCACACCGATTTACGAAGGCACAGAATTGCTGTGCAAACAGATTGAGCTTGAAGCAAAAGGGCTCAATAAAAATACGACTGTTGATTTCCGAGTAACGATAGTAAATGAACAATAGCGCGTTATGATCTCTTTTAACGTTAATTCGAGGAGGCAACCTAATGGATTTTCAAAAAATCAAAGAAGAACTTACAGAAGCAGACCCACAAAGTTTTTTAGCTACGGTTTTAGAAAACGAACAGAATGAAGATGCTGTGGTTATTTTCAATCAAAATTTAGAGGAACAGTTCGAACAAAATGTTCAATACCTTGCTTCTGATGAGACCATTTCACTTGAAGATATTTCGACTTGGCAAGAAAAAGAATTTCTTGTTGTTGCCCAAACGATTGATGGCGATTATATAGCAGGTACCACTGAACAGACTTTTGTAATTCCTGTCTCATTATATAAGGCTGACATTGAAACATACAATCTTTTTTTAACCGATTTTTTTATTGATTATACAACTCATAAAATCGACTCTTCAATCTTACCAGGATACGAATAACACTAAAATAGAGTGAAAAACGAATCTAATTTCTTTCAGATTTGTTTTTCACTCTATTTAGTATGAATTCAACTTTTTATTGAATCCCTTTTGATCCAATATCCTTCCGATAAAACATTCCTTTTGTCTCTATTTTCCCCAATGCATCATACACAGTTTTTTGAGCCTCAGATAAAGTGTTCCCACTTGCCTCAACTAGGTAGACACGTCCTCCATCTGAAACAAGCTGTCCTTGCGTTTCTTTTACACCTGCATAATAAATTTGCGTTTCTTTTACATCAGAATAATCAGGAAGCGGATATCCTTTTTCATAAACTCCTGGATAACCTTGTGCTGCTACGCAAACACCTAAGCTATATCCTTCTTTTTTCCAATGAATAGTCGGCTGTTCGCCGTGTAACAATGTATCAATGATTTGGGCAAGATCGCTATCTAGACGTTGCAATACGACTTGTGTCTCTGGATCCCCAAAACGAGCATTAAATTCAATTACTTTCGGTCCGTTTTCAGTTGCAATCAATCCTGCATATAAAATACCTGTAAAAGGTCGATTTTCTGTGACCATTCCCTTAGCTGTAGGTTTTAGAATGCTCTCGATTGCTTCTTCTATCATTTCTTCGGGAATCTGGGGAACTGGGCTATAGGCACCCATTCCACCAGTATTTGGGCCAAAATCATTATCATATGCTCGCTTATGGTCTTGTGCAATTACCATAGGATACACTTCTTGATTTCGAACAAAAGCGAGTAAAGAAAACTCTTCTCCAACAAGAAACTCTTCCACGACAACTTTAGCGCCGCTAGCACCAAACTTATTATCTTCAAGCATATCCTTCAAAGCTGAAACGGCTTCTTCTACGGTTTCTGCCACGACAACACCTTTTCCCGCCGCTAATCCATCTGCCTTGATCACAATTGGTGCACCTTTTTCAACGACATATGCTTTAGCCGCTTCAAATTCAAAAAAAGTTTGATGATCTGCGGTAGGAATTTCGTATTTATTCATAATTTTTTTAGCAAAATCTTTAGAGCCCTCAATAAAAGCAGCGGCTTTTGTCGGTCCAAAAGCACGTAATCCTGCGGCTGTAAAATCATCCACAAGTCCATTTAACAAGGGGATTTCTGGACCAACGAATGTCCAATCTACTTTATTTTCTTTGGCAAAGTAGATCAATGCTTGATGATCATTTTCTTCAATATCAACTAACTGAATTCCCTCTTTTTTCATACCAGCATTGCCTTTGGCGCAAAATACAGTTGTCACTTTCGGACTCTGACAAAACTTTTGCGCGATTGCATGTTCTCTGCCGCCACTACCAATGACTAAAATCTTTAATCCCATCACAGTCTCCTTTTAATGTCTAAAGTGTCTAGTATCTGTAAACATCATTGCGATTCCATATTTGTCAGCCATTTCGATTGATTCCTGATCTTTGATGCTGCCTCCTGGTTGAACGATTGCTTTGATTCCGTGTTTTGCTGCGTATTCAACGCTATCACTCATTGGAAAAAAAGCGTCACTAGCTAGTACAGCTTCTTTAACCAATGGGCCAGCTTGATCAATGGCGATTTGAACTGACCCCACTCGATTCATTTGTCCAGCTCCAATCCCTAATGTCCGATGACTATTTGCAACAACGATTGCGTTACTTTTGACATGTTTGACCGCTTTCCAAGCAAAGTCTAAGGCCTTTATTTCATCATTGGTAGGTTGTCTTTTTGTTACAACTTGCCAATTTTCTGATTTTTCTTCCTTAATATCTTGATTTTGAATTAATAACCCACCTAAAACAGAAACTTTTTCGTCTTCTAGTGCTTGATGTTTTTTTGAGAAATCCAATGTCATCAAACGAAGATTCTTCTTACTGCTTAAAATACTAAATGCTTCTTCTGTAAAGCTCGGTGCAATAATCATTTCTAGAAATAGTTGATGCATTTTTTCCGCGGTTTCTTTATCTACCTCACAATTTAAGACAATGATTCCGCCAAAAATCGATACAGGATCTGCTTCATAAGCGGACAAATACGCTTCATTAATTGTTTCGCCCACTCCTATTCCACAAGGATTCATATGTTTGACTGCAACCACTGCTGGTTGATCGAATTCTCTTGAGATACGAATCGCTGCATCGGCATCTTTAATATTATTATATGATAATTCTTTTCCATGAAGTTGCGTTGCACTAGCAATTGAAAAAGAGACCGGCAATGCATCTTGATAGAAAGCAGCATTTTGGTGACTATTTTCTCCATATCGCAATTGTTGTTTCAAGTCATATGAAAGTGTTACTGTTTCTGGGGATTTTTCTCCAACTGCATCTGTTAAATAATTTGCAATCAATGCATCATAAGCCGCCGTATGACGAAAAACTTTCGCAGCTAGTTTTTGTCTTGTAGTCATTGTTGTTTCTCCTTCTACTATGATTTCTTCCAACACCGTTTCATAGTCTTTAGGATCTACAACCACCGTTACAAATTGATGGTTTTTTGCAGCACTTCTCAGCATGCTGGGTCCACCAATGTCAATATTTTCGATTGCTTCTTCTTGCGTGACATGCTCTTTTAAAATGGTTTCTTTAAAAGGATAAAGATTCACACAAACATAATCGATTGGTTGAATGTCATACGTCTCCATCGCATGCACATGGCTTTTTAAATCACGACGACCTAACAGGCCACCATGAATTTTAGGATGTAAGGTCTTCACACGACCATCCATCATTTCAGGAAAATCGGTTACCTCTTCAATCGAAATTGTTGGAATCCCTTCTTGATCTAAAACCGCTTTAGTCCCACCTGTAGAAATGATTTCTATCCCTTGCTCTACCAATCCTTTGGCAAATGAAATGACCCCAGTTTTATCGGAAACACTGATCAATGCTCTTTTCTTTATCATAAATGACTTTCCTCCAGTTGCGTTTTAATAAGTTTCGCCAAGACACTTGGAAACAGTTTATGCTCTAAAGCATGAATTTTCTCTTCTAATGATTCGAGTGTGTCAAAAGGTTCGATTTTCAGTTTTTCTTGCGCTATGATCGGTCCTGTGTCCACACCGTTATCAACATAATGGATCGTTACGCCAGTTTCTGTTACGTTTTCAGAAAAGGCATCTCTAATTCCGTGCAATCCGGGAAAATCTGGCAGGAGAGAAGGATGGATATTGATTATGCGATTTGAAAAAACTTCGAGCAATGTTGGCCCAACAATTCTCATATAACCTGCTAAGATTACCAAATCAACTTGTTCTTCTTCCAATAAGTGCAATAGTTCAGCTTCATACATCGCTTTTGACTCAAAGTCTTTAGGCGTAAATGAAAAAACTGGAATCGATAGCGTTTTTGCTCTTTGAATGACATACGCCTCTTTTTTATCACAAAACAACAACGCGATTTCTGCATCGATTTTCCCAGCCAAAACAGCTTCAGCAATTGCTTGGAAATTACTACCGTTTCCTGAGGCAAATAGTGCGAGCTTCATCATTACACCTCTTTAAAAACAATCGCTTGCTTCTTTCGTTTCGTGACTTTACCGATGATATAACTTGGCTCGTCTTGTTCCCTTAGAATTGTTTGAACAGCCGAAACTTTTTCTGGAGACACCGCTAAGACCATCCCGATTCCCATATTGAAAATTTCATACATTTCCATAGCTGGAATTTGACCATATTTCTCCAAGATTGTAAAAATCGGTAATGTCGGCCAACTGTTGAGTTGAATTTCTGCTGAGAAGTCTTCTGAAAACATTCTAGGTATATTCTCAATAAAGCCGCCACCTGTAATGTGAGCAATGCCATTCACTAATTCCTGTTTTATCAGTGGAAGTATTGCTTTCACATAAATTTTCGTTGGTGTCAAAAGCACATCTCCTAATTGCTGCTCATTTAATTCTGGAATAAGACTTTTGCCAGTAAATTGATGTTTTTCAAAGAGTATCTTTCTAACAAGTGAGTATCCGTTAGAATGAATGCCACTCGATGCCAACCCTAAAAGAATATCTCCTTCTTGGATAGTATCGCCTGTAACTAACTGACTTTTCTCGGCAATCCCTACCGCAAATCCTGCCAAGTCATAATCATTTCCGCTATACATCCCTGGCATTTCTGCTGTTTCGCCACCAATCAATGCAGCTCCAGCTTGAATACAGCCTTGTGCAACGCCTGCAACTACCTGTTCTAGTTTTTCTGGTTGATTTTTCCCTGTAGCAATATAATCTAGAAAATAAAGTGGTTCTGCACCTTGAGCAACGATATCATTCACACACATCGCGACACAGTCAATACCGATCGTATCATGTTTATTCTCTTGAATCGCGATCATCAATTTAGTCCCTACACCGTCTGTTCCCGAAATCAAGACGGGTTCCTTCACATCCACCGTACTTAAATCAAAGCAACCACCAAAACCACCTAATGATCCCATCACACCAAGGCGTTCAGTTCGTTTTACATGTTTTTTTATTCTTTCCACTACTTCATAGCCCGCTTCAACATCAACACCAGCTTTTGCATAGGCGTTTCCCATTATCCTACCTCCTATCGATTAATGAATGATTATTTTTTTTATTTTTGATCAGCTGTCACAAAACTGATTTTTTCTTGCAAGGATGATCGATATTTTTCTTCATAATCATATAACGGCGTTGGATAATCTCCATTGAAATATGCCATACAAAGGCCTGAATAAGGGGCATCGTATTTTAATCCAATTGCATTGATCAATCCTTGTTCACTTAAAAAGCTTAGTGAATCAGCTTTGATTAATGTCTCAATTTCCGAAACGGAATGATTTGCAGCAATCAATTCTTTTCTCGTTTGAATATCGATTCCATAAAAACAAGGATACTTTAATGGAGGAGATGCGATTCTTACGTGAACTTCTTTAGCACCTGCATCTTTAAGTAATTGTACAATTCGGCGGCTTGTCGTTCCCCGTACAATCGAGTCGTCTACCATAACCACGCGTTTTCCTTCTACAACGCCACGTACTGCCGAAAGTTTCATCCGAACGCCTTGTTCTCTCAGTTCTTGTGTGGGTTGAATAAAAGTTCGCGCAATATATTGATTTTTTACTAACCCCATTTCATAAGGAATTCCACTAGCTTCAGCATATCCACTAGCAGCTGAAAGGGATGAATTAGGGACTCCGACGACCATATCCGCCTCGACCGGTGCTTCTAATGCCAAGCGTTTCCCCATATTTTTTCTCGCTGTATGCACATTGATTCCAGCAATATTTGAATCTGGTCTAGCAAAATAAATATATTCCATCGAGCAAATCGAGTATTGTGTCGCTGTCGTATAGTGTTCAATTTTAAAACCTGAATCATCAATAATGATGACTTCTCCTGGTCCTACATCACGAACGAAAGTCGCCCCTATTACTTCCAATGCACACGTTTCACTTGCAATCACATATGCACCATTTTTCATTATCCCGATAGATAATGGGCGAAATGCATTAGGATCAAGCGCTGCAATCATTGCGTTTTCAGTTATCAGAAGATAGGCAAAACCACCCTTGACCGTTCGCAAACTTTCTTTTAGCTGTTCAATAAATGATGGTTTGTTACTGCGCCGAATTAAATGCATCAAAATTTCCGTATCAGAATTAGAATGAAAAATAGCCCCATCTCGCTCTAGTTCCGCTCGTAAGCTTTTCGCATTTGTCAGGTTCCCGTTATGGGCTAATCCGCATGCTCCATCGTAAAATTTAAATAAAAAGGGTTGAATATTATCTACACTGCCATTGCCTGCTGTGGCATATCGTACATGACCAATTGCTGTATTTCCTTTTAAAGAAGCAAGACATCGGTCATCTTTAAACACTTCTGAAAGCAAGCCCAACCCACGATGTCCATTTAACTTTCCCTCATCATTAGAAACGATCCCAGCTCCTTCTTGGCCACGATGTTGTAAACTATGCAACCCAAAATACGTTACTCGAGCAGCATCAGGATGTCCCCAAATACCAAAAATACCACATTCTTCATTTAAACTTTTTACTTCATAAGACATGGAATAGCTTCCTCCCACAACACCTTGGCTGTTTGCGTCAATACTTCTACTTTTTGATCCTCCATCTGAATAGTAAGCGTCTCGTCATCTGTAACAGTTCCAATCAGTTTCGCTTTATTGTTCATCAGCTTTTCAAATGCACATTTATTTTCTGGATTGACTGAGACTACAAATCGTGATTGGGATTCAGAAAAAAGAAATGACACCGGTGCATCTATCGCCACTTCAATTCCCAGCCCATTTTTAAATGCAGATTCTGCTAAAGTTACACCCAATCCACCTTCAGAACAATCATGCGCACTTTCAATCAAACCCTCTTTAATTGCCGTTAATACGAATTGTTGATTTTCTTTTTCGACAACTAAATTAAAATCCATTAGTTTTCCTTCAATAAATCCTAAAGTGATCTTTTGTAACTCACTGCCGTTAAAATCGGCTTTGGTTTCTCCTACGACATAAATCAAATCATCTGTTTGTTTAAACTCTTGTGTGGTAATATGCGCTAGATCTTCTATCAACCCAACCATTCCAATCACCGGTGTTGGATAAATCGCTTTGCCGTTTGTTTCGTTATACAATGAAACGTTTCCTGATATTACAGGTGTCTCTAAAACGTCACACGCTTTTGCGATCCCATCTGCTGAAGTCCAAAGCTCCCAAAACCCTTCTGGTTTATCTGGCGAACCGTAATTTAAGCAATCTGTAATGGCTAATGGTTGTCCCCCACTTGCTACAATGTTTCGAGCAGCTTCTGCCACCGCAATTTGACCCCCGATTTCTGGGTTCAAGTATAAGTATCGTGCATTACAATCTGTCGTCATTGCCAATGCTTTTTGCGTACCGCGAACACGCAATACTGCTGCATCACTTCCTGGTAAAACCACTGTATTTGTTCGTACTTGAGAATCGTATGTTTCATAGATCATTTTTTTAGAAGCAATTGTCGGTTGTTGCAATAAGTCCAACAACGTTTTTGTTCCATCAGTTATTTCTGGTTGAAAATCTGGAACTGATTTAAATTCTTTAATTCTCATTGGTTCTTGGCGTTCCTTGTTGTAAACGGGTGCATCTTCTGCCAATGCATCAACAGGCAAATTGGCCACTTCTATCCCGTTATGGTTCAAACGGTACAACCCGTCATCTGTTACTTTTCCAATGGTTACGGCATCCAATTCGTATTTTTGAAATAACGCAACAACCTCAGCCTCATGCCCTTTTTCAACACAAATCAACATTCTTTCTTGGGATTCTGAAAGCATCATTTCATACGGAGTCATTCCCGTTTCACGCTGCGGTACATCATCCAAATCTAAAATCAAACCCGAACCCGCCTTAGATGCCATTTCGGCGCTTGAGGATACTAAGCCAGCAGCGCCCATATCTTGGATTCCAACTAAAATATCTGAATGGTCTAAAATCAATTCCAAACACGCTTCTAGCAATAATTTTTCCATAAAAGGATCACCTACTTGGACTGCTGAACGCTGTTGTTCTTCACCTTCCACAAACTCTTCAGATGCAAAAGTTGCACCATGGATACCATCACGTCCAGTTTTTGCCCCAACATACATAATGGCATTCCCTACGCCTTTTGCCTGTCCTTTTTGAATATCTTTGTGATCGATTAGTCCAACACACATGGCATTTACTAACGGATTCCCTTCATAACACGGATCAAACGCCACTTCACCACCAACTGTGGGAATCCCAATACAATTACCATAACCACTTATGCCAGCTACAACTTCTTCTAAAAGATATTTAGTCCGTTCGTTGTTCAGCTCACCAAATCGTAAAGAATCTAAAATTGCAATCGGTCTTGCACCCATACTGAAAATATCTCGAATAATTCCGCCAACGCCTGTGGCAGCTCCTTCGTATGGTTCCACAGCAGAAGGGTGATTATGACTTTCCGCTTTAAAAACGACCGCTTGACCATCGCCAATATCAACAATTCCAGCACCTTCTCCTGGTCCTTGTAAAACATGTGGCCCGTCTGTAGGAAATTTTCTTAATACTGGTTTTGAATTTTTATATGAACAATGCTCACTCCACATTACAGAAAATAGGCCTGTTTCCGTATAGTTTGGCATACGACCTAATATATCTTCTTCAATCATTCTGTATTCTTCATCAGTTAAGCCCCATTGGGAATAGATTCGTTGATGTTTAATTTCTTTAGCCGTAGGTTCTTTCACTTGCATCATACGTTTGCCCTAACCTTTCCGTAGTTTTTAACAATTGATTGGAAAAAACGTAACCCATCTTCTGAACCGAGCAAACTTTCTACTGCACGTTCAGGATGAGGCATCATCCCTAAAACATTCCCTTTTTCATTGATGATACCTGCAATATTCTCAATACTGCCATTTGGATTTTCATCAGCATAGGTGAATACGATTTGATGATTTGCTTTTAACTTTTCGAGAGTGGATTCATCGCAATAATAATTCCCTTCTCCATGAGCAACTGGTAATTGAATTATTTCATCTTTTTGATAATCTGATGTAAAATTCGTTTGATTATTCACTACGTTTAACTGCACTGGTTTACAAACAAAATGCAATGACTCATTCCGCAACAAGGCGCCTGGTAAAAGTCCAGCTTCAGTCAATATTTGAAATCCGTTACACGTACCAAAGACAGGTTTTCCTTCATCAGCAAAACGGATTATTTCACTAATGATTTTTGAAAAACGAGCAATTGCACCACATCTTAGATAGTCGCCATAGGAAAATCCTCCTGGAATCAAAACACCATCAAAACCTGCTAAACTTTCTGCATCGTGTCGAACATACTCTGCCTCTTCACCTAAAATATTTTTGACAGCCCACAATAGATCCATGTCACAATTCGATCCTGGGAAAACAATTACTGCAAACTTCATCTTAGGCTTCCTCCTCGATTTCATAACGATAGGTTTCCATATTTACGTTAGCCAATAACTTGTCACAGATTTCCTCGATTACACGCTCAATTGGTTGCGTTGAATCGTTTACTTTGATTTCAAAATATTTGCCTATGCGGATCTCTGCGATTTCTTCAAAACCAAGTCGATGTACTGCTCCTTTAACGGCCTCACCTTGGGGATCTAAAACAGAATCTTTATACGTAACGTATACTTTAACATTGTGCATACTGAACAACTCTCCTTTTAGTTTTGGTTAAACACCTTTTCCAAACGATCTAAAACTTCTTGATATACCGGTATAAGTTCACCTAAGTTTCGACGATAAACATCTTTATCTAAGTGATCCTTTGTTTCTTCATCCCATAATCGACAAGTATCTGGTGTGATTTCATCTGCTAATAGTATTGTGCCGTCTGCCCGTTTACCAAATTCTATTTTGAAATCGATCAGTTGAATATCGATTTTCTTAAATAGGTCAATCAACGCTTGATTGATTTTATGTGCTTCTTGTTTGATTGTTTCAATTTCTTGTTCTGTTGCAATTTCTAAAATCTTAATATGATCCTCATTAATAATTGGGTCATCCAGTTGATCCTCTTTGTAATAAAATTCTAAAACGGGAAAAGCAAGGGGTAATCCTTCTGTGATAGCCAAACGTTTTGAAAAACTACCTGCTGAGACATTTCTAATAACAACTTCTAATGGAATCATTTCCAACGACTCCACTAATTGTTCGTGTTTAGATATTTTTTCAACGAAATGATTTTTAATTCCACTTTGATTAAATTGTTCAAATACAAGGGAAGTTATCTGATTATTTAATGATCCTTTCCCATCTACAAAGTCTTTCCGAACACCATTTAATGCAGTAGCCTGATCTAAATACTCTACTCTTAAAACGCCTGAATCCTTTGTTCCGTAAAGTTTTTTAGCCTTCCCTTCGTACAAAAGCGTGTTACTTCCTAACAAATCCCACACATCCTTTTCCGTATATTTTATCGTAGTAACCATATTTTAGTTCGTCTTTCTATTTGTTTATAGTTTAACAAGACTACTAGAACCCGTCAACATTTTATTAACTATATTAAACAACAACAACTAGATCGTTCGTGTTTAAACTTTAAAGTTTAAAAATATCTTGTAAGCATTTACAACTAATCAGAAAAGTGGTATGCTAATCGAAAATAGATTTTTAGAAAACTTCACTTTTGTTTTTGCTTTTGAGCAATGATTTTTTTAGGAGGGAACACAGAAATGACTAGCGATTATGACAGTTTAGCTCAGGATTTTTTGACAGGATTGAGACCTGAAGAAAGAACAAAATTGTATAATGATTTACTGGCATTAGAGACAGTTCACAAACTAAATCAACATAGTACTTACTACACATTTAAAAATTTAAAACGGGCTGTCCATCGTCGTTCAGAGCGACGAAAGCGCACATTCCGTTATATGAATAGCTTGAATAATGAATTGATCATACATCAAATTCATGAACAACATTTTTTCAAAAATAACTATTGTATCCATGTCTATTTTAATTCTCAAGAGTGCTCGTACTTATTGATAGATCAGCTGCTTTCTATGTTGAAAACTCCTACGTCTACACCCGTACGTACTTTCAAAGAAATTACCGTTTAATACTCAAATAAAAAAGAGACTAAATCTTCTAACGTTTTAGTCTCTTTTATTGCCCAAAGAAAGGAGTTTTTTCGTGGAAAAATTAAAAGTGATTGTAACCGTGGATCGTCCATTCGGCTATGTAGACTCATTTGGAAATACTTATCCAATCAATTACGGTTATATAGCTGGCGTTATCGGCGGAGATGAGGAAGAACAAGATGCATATATTTTAAATACTCCTCCTAAAAAATTGACTCACTTTATTGGTGTTGTGAATGCAGTCATTCATAGAAATGATGACAATGAGACAAAATGGATCGTCATCCCAGAAGGTACTACGATTACCGAAAAAGAAATCATTGAACATACGTATTTTGTAGAACAACACTTTGATAGTTACGTAACGATGCTTTGAGCAACAAAAAAGTAGCAGCTTCACCCTATAGTGAAGTTGCTACTTTTTGTTTTTTTATACTAGTCCGACACGTTCAAAAATAATGTCAACATTTTTCAAATGATAGTTATAATCAAACGCATCATCTAATTCTTCTTTTGATAAAATCGACGTGATTTTATCATCAGCTTCAAGCAATGGTCTAAATGCTGTTTGATTATCCCATGCATATGCTGTTTTCGGTTGTACCAAATCATAAGCTGTCTCACGAGCCATACCATGATCGATCAGTTTTAGCAAAACACGTTGGCTATAAATCAAACCATACGTAGCATCCATATTTCGTTTCATGTTTTCAGGAAAAACAGTTAGATTTTTTACGATCGTAGAAAAACGATTTAGCATATAATCAAGTAAAATCGTCGTATCTGGTATAATGATCCGTTCTGCTGAAGAATGAGAAATATCACGTTCATGCCATAATGTGACATTTTCATACGCGGTAACCATGTGACCACGAATTACACGGGCAAGTCCCGTCATGTTTTCAGAACCGATTGGATTACGTTTATGCGGCATTGCTGAAGACCCTTTTTGACCTTTTGCAAAAAACTCTTCCACTTCTCTTGTTTCTGATTTTTGCAATCCCCGAATCTCAGTTGCAAACTTTTCAATACTCGTTGCAATCAAAGCCATTGACGATAGGTATTCTGCATGTAAATCACGAGGCAATACTTGAGTAGAAATCTCTTGCGCTCTAATGCCTAAATGGTCACAAACATACTCTTCTACAAAAGGTGAGATATTAGCAAACGTTCCTACTGCACCACTAATTTTCCCCGCTTCTACACCTTTAGCTGCATGTTCAAAACGCTCAACATTTCTTTTCATCTCTGAATACCATAAGGCTAACTTCAATCCAAACGTTGTCGGTTCAGCATGAACACCATGGGTCCGACCCATCATAACGGTATGTTGATGTTCCTTCGCTTTTTCACCAATGATTGCTGTAAATTTCTTTAAATCGTCTCGCAAAATATCATTTGCTTGTTTCAATAAATAACCATAAGCTGTATCGACCACATCTGTACTCGTCAAGCCATAATGAACCCACTTACGTTCTTCACCTAACGTTTCAGATACCGCACGCGTAAAAGCTACTACGTCATGTCTTGTTTCAGCTTCTATTTCTAGTATTCGTGCTACATCAAATGATGCATTGTCACGAATTTTCTGCACGTCTTCTTTTGGAATATCTCCTAATTCAGCCCATGCTTCATCCGCTAAAATTTCCACTTCTAGCCACGCATTGTAGCGATTTTCATCTGTCCAAATTGCACCCATTTCAGGTCGTGTATAACGATCGATCATTGATTATTTGCTCCTTTTTTAATCCCAAATATTGGTTTGATATATGTCTTCTAATGTTTCAAAAATATCCTCTGTTAAAATTGTAATATGGCCCATTTTCCGATCTTTTTTAGCATCTGATTTACCATAATAGTGAAAATGCCAATCCGGTTTTTCGGCAATCACATCCATCGTTTCATAGATTTCGTCCCCTAAAATATTGACCATTACAGCTTCCGATAAAAGTTCAACTTCAGGTAGTGGCCAACCACAAATTCCACGAATATGAGCATCAAACTGGCTCATCGAGCACGCTTCAATTGAGTAATGACCCGAATTATGTGGCCTTGGTGCCAACTCATTAACATAAATACCACCATTACTTGTTAAAAACATTTCAACAGCTAATGTCCCCGCTAAATCTACCGCTTCCGCAATAACACATGCAATTCGCTGCGCTTCTTCAACTACATCTTCGTCTACTCTTGCCGGTGCAATTGTTTCATGTAAAATATTATTACGATGAATATTTTCAACGACTGGAAAAACCGTAATTTCCCCCTGTCCATTTCCGCTTACTAATACTGAGATTTCTTTTTCATATGGAATCCACGCTTCTAAAACACATGTTCCTTCTCTAAGGATATTCATCGAAGGTGCTAAGTCAGATGTACTATATAAAACAAATTGACCTTTGCCATCATAACCACCTCTAGTTGTTTTTAAGACACACGGATAACCAATTCCGTCGATTGCATCTTGAATGTCTGTTGGACTGACAATTGTAGCATATGGCGCAATCACAATATTATTTGCTTCTAAAAAAGATTTTTCAAGTAATCGATCTTGTGTAATCGCTAAAAGATCCGTTCCTTGAGGAATAGCCACTAAATCTTGAACCTGCATCAACGCCCCAACATCAACATTTTCAAACTCGTATGTTAAAACTTGTGCACGTTTTGCTAGTTCTTCTAAAGCTTCTATGTCATCATAATCAGCTAATAAATGCCAATCAGCGACTTGAGCCGCGGGACAATCAACTGTTGGGTCTAATACGCCTACACGAAAACCCATTTCTCGTGCGCTTAACGCCATCATTCTCCCTAGTTGTCCGCCACCAATAATACCGATCATCTGTCCTGGCAATAACGGTTTATTCAAGTTCATCACTACTTTCCATCACAGTTTCTTCAAGAAATTTTCGCTTAGCGTCTAATTTCCCTGCTAACTCTACATCATACATGGAAAGCATCTGAACTGCAAGTAGTCCGGCATTCTTCGCACCAGATTCTCCAATTGCAGTTGTTGCTACTGGAACACCACCTGGCATTTGAACAATAGATAATAATGAATCTAAGCCGTTCAAAGCTTTTGATTGAATTGGAACGCCAATTACTGGTAATGTTGTTTTAGCTGCTACCATGCCAGGCAGATGTGCCGCTCCGCCCGCACCAGCAATAATTACTTTGATACCACGGTCTCGTGCTTGCCCAGCAAATTCAAACATATAATCTGGTGTACGATGTGCGGATACTACCTTTTTTTCAAACGAAATACCAAATTCTTCTAAACAATCACATGCATGTTTCATTGTTGCCCAATCCGATGTACTTCCCATAACTACTGAAACCAAGATAGACATACTATTCTCCTTTACTTTCTCTACTATCTTTACATTTTATCAACGGCTAATGAATGTGTCAAAATAAAATCGAATATTATACTAATTTTTAATAATATCGTTCGTGTTTGTTTGACGAAAAAGAAAAACCGGAATTTTATCCGGTTTTTCTATCTATTATAATCCTTCAGCTGTTTCTTCACCTTTTAAGCCATTAAATAGTAAATTTAAAATGATTGCGGTTAAGCTACTCATTACAATGCCATTCCCTGTAAACATTCTAACTGTTTCAGGCATTTGTTGGAATAACGTAGGAATCATATTAAAGCCTAATCCAAACCCAATCGAAATTGCAATGATCAATAAATTTTTATCGTTGTTGTAATCTACTTTCGATAGCATACGCATGCCCTGAACAGCTACCATACCAAACATCACTAACATTCCTCCTCCTAAAACAGGTTCTGGAATGATTTGAGCAACTGCACCAACTTTTGGTAATAGGCCCAATGCAATTAAGAAGAAAGCCGAATAATAAATTGGTCGACGTGTTTTAATCCCAGAAAGCTGAACCAATCCAACATTTTGAGAAAACCCAGTATAAGGGAATGTATTGAATATCCCACCTAAAATTACAGCTAATCCTTCTGCTCGATACCCTTTTTTAAGCTCTTGTTCACCAATCCGTTTTCCAGTGATATCGCCTAAAGCAAAATAGACACCAGTCGATTCCACCATGCTAACGATAGAAATAATGATCATCAATACAATGGAAGAGACGTCAAATGTGGGCGTGCCAAAATAGAACGGTTGCGGAAAATGAAACCACGTTGCATCACCAACCGGAGCTAAATCCACTTGTCCCAGAATGGCAGCTAGAATTGTACCGCCGACTAAACCAACTAATACGGCAATTGATTTAATAAATCCTTTACCCCAAACCTGTACAACAATAATCAATCCAATCGTCACAAAAGCCAACAGTAAACTTGTGCTGTCACCAAAGTTAGAGGCGCTCGCTAGTCCTCCACCCATTTTTTCGACTGCTACAGGAATTAATGTCAACCCAATCACCGTGATTACTGTTCCAGTCACTAATGGTGGAAATAATTTTTTGATTTTAGAGAAAATACCAGAAACAAGAACAACGAAAATTCCGGACGCAATGATCGAACCGTAAATCGCCCCAACACCTTTATCATTTCCAATCATGATCAATGGCGCTACCGCCTGAATAGCACACCCCAAGACTACTGGCAACCCAATTCCAAAAAATTTATTGACTGTCAATTGCAGTAAAGTCGCAATTCCACACATAAAAATATCAATTGAAATTAAATAGGTCATTTGTTCAGAATTAAAATTTAATCCCGTTCCTATTAATAAAGGTACTGCCACTGCTCCAGCGTACATCGCCAAAAGATGTTGTAATCCCAATACAGCGGACTTACCATTACTTGTTTCTGGTTGAGTGTTCTGCTTTGTTTGATTTTCTTTTCCGTCCAAAGTTACGCATCCCCCTCAAGAAATTCGACTTCTCCATTTTGTAAAGAAGCAATACGCGCTAATGATACAACACGCATCCCCATTTCTTCCAGCAACTCTCGTCCATCTTGGAAAGATTTTTCAATCACGATCCCAATTCCATCTACTTGTGCTCCTGCTTGTTGGCACAGCTCAACTAATCCTTTAGCTGCCTGACCATTTGCTAAGAAATCATCAATTATCAATACTTTATCCTCACTAGATAGAAATTTTCTTGAAATGGATATTTGGCTTGTTACTTGTTTTGTAAATGAATAAACAGAAGAAGTCAGTAGCTCTTCATCCATCGTTAAACTTTTAGCCTTGCGGGCAAAAATCATTGGTACATTCAATTTTTTTGCAGCAAAAAGAGCGGGCGCGATTCCTGAAGCCTCGATTGTTACAATTTTTGTGATACCAGATTCTGCAAAAACCTCAGCAAAACGATAACCAATCGCTTCCATTAAATTTGGATCTACTTGATGGGTAACAAAACTGTCCACTTTCAGAACACCTTCACCCAAAACGCGTCCATCTTCTTTGATTCGTTGTACTAATTCTTCCATTTCATCCGACTCCCTCACCAATTTTTCTATCTAACATTTCCCATAAAAATAAAAAGACCTTTTCTGCGTAAGCAAAAAAGGGTCCTAGACTCTTTTTCACTTATAGACCAACATTTACGGTGTTGGGTAGAAACGATCATCCCTATCATGACCATATATAAGCTTCTTGTTATTAATATACAATAGTACAAAACTCTGAAAATTTCAATGAAAAAAATTATTTTTCATTGAAATCTTACAGAGTCTTTCTTGATTCTATCTTTTGTTTTCCAAATTTACGACTAATCCATTTCTACTTTTTAATGAATGCTGGTTTTCCACCAGTCGCTAATGGTGTATTTTTAGGTACTAATTTTATTTCAATGGCTTCTAAACGTTTAGATAAGCCTTGTGTTCCAGCAGATTGACCATTTCTTGTCCATGCTTGCCAGCCGTAATCTTGGGAATGTACACGATAGTGAACATCATATTTTGTCGCAACAGCTCCAGTTAACTGAATCTGAATAGCCTCTAATCGTTTTTTCTTTCCTGTAGTTCCGCTAAGTCCGTTATTAGACTTCCAACCTTGCCAACCAATATCTTGAATATGTGTCTTGTATTGGATAGTACCACTTAATGAAGGGTCAAGCTTCACTTGAATTCCTTCTAAGCGTTTTGATTTACCAACAGATCCACTTGTTTGACTACCTTGAACATAGTTTCCCCAACCAAAATCTTGTAAATGGGTTCTATAGTTTACTAGTTTTGCATTGGGATCAGGCGTTGTCGTAGTATTTTTTATTACTCTTACGGCAAAACTCGGCTTAAAGTACGTCGTCGAGTTGATTTTTACTTTTTCTTTTTCATTTGGTGCATGAATGTACTGACCGTTCCCAATCGCAATCGCTACATGATATGTATTTCCCTTGGCACCCCAAAAGTATAGATCTCCTGGTTGTGCTTGAGCAACACTGATTTGTTCTCCCGATTTTTCTTGAGGAATCGTATAATCACCAATATTTTTCCCTGTTACTTGTAAGAAGACATAACGTGTCAATCCAGAACAATCAAATACATGCGGTCCTTTTCCACCCCATGCGTAAGGCTTACCTAAATGTCTTTTCGCCTCGGTTACAATTTGTGTTTTTTGTGAAGCCGAAAAGGCAACTGCACTTCTTGCAGCTGGTTCTTCTTGAATATTTTCTAATGAAAAGTCCGGCATTTCTTGGATTTGCTGAATTTGTTCAGCTGTAAACCCTGATTCGACTGCCGCTTGATAACTTTCTTCACTTAATACTTCGGTCGCTTCAGTAGATGTAGCAGACCCAACAGCTGCAAATAAAACGGCAGATGCAGCAACCATATAACAATATTTTTTCATCATTCACCCAACTCCTAATCCATTTTCCTTAATCATAACATAAAATAGTTTCATTTAACTTTAGTAAAATCAGCTTATTCTATTTATAATATTTTTGTAATAATACCTTTTTATTAAATCAAATAAAAAATAATCAAAGGCAGTATAAACTAAATTATGCCATTGATTATTATCATATTCAATACTAAGTTATTTAAACCAATCAAATATCATTCTTTTTTTCTATATTTCTATACTTGTCCATTTTGTGACTAAATAATTCTCCATTGCTTGGTGGCGTATATGTGATCGCATTCGCACCAGCTTCAATTGTTTCTGTTATAGATCCATCAGTCGGTCCACCCGTCGCGATAATTGGCAATTTTGGGTATTTATCTCGGAAAAACTTCACAGTCTTCGCTGTATCTTTCCCAGCACTAATATTAATCATCGTAATCCCGGCTGCTATTTTATCGTCAATCGGTGTATGGATCGATGTCACCGTGCTTACAACTGGAATATCAACCACTTCGCAAACCATCTCAACTGTTTCAACGGGTGTCGGTCCATTCAGTACAACACCGATAGAGCCTTGCGCTTCTGCAAATAAACTCATGTAGGCTGAGCGTTGCCCTTGCGTCAGGCCACCGCCAACCCCAGAAAAAACGGGAATGTCTGCAGCTTCAATAATACTTTTCGTGATAGCAGGATGTGGGGTGAAAGGATAAACTGCAATCACCGCATTTGCATCCGTATTTCTTATAATAGCAATATCCGTTGTAAAAATAATTGATTTAATTTTCTTCCCAAAAATTCGAATCCCACTTGCTTTCGCAATAACTTTTGGCACTTGAACAATGTCTTGTTTTAACGGTGTCACAATCTCCGGTACCCATTTTTCTTCCATTTAATCCACTCCCTTTTACTCCTTTGATTAATGATCATATTGGTTAAGGTCATAACTTTCGATTACATGTATTACCTTATCTGCGTATGTTGGATCAGTTGCATACCCTGCCTCTTGTAAGGCTTGTGCAGCTTGCTTATAATTTTTTGCTAGCAGAACATTTTCATATAAACGGGGATTCCATGTTACGCCATCAACAAACAAACGTGTATGATCATCCATCGATTCTTCCCATGTATCATATACTCTAAAATCACCTTGAATAACGATCCATTCTTCATTGATATATTCACGCGTCTCTAGATTTACTTTTTTTTGCTCTCCATACGCTTTGATCCCAAACAAATTATTATACTTAGAGGCAAGAGTACTTTGACCCCAATTCGATTCTAAAATGCCTTGACCGATAATAATACTCGGCAAAACGCCATATGAAGCTTGTAATTCTTTAGCATGAGGGCTGATCCTATCAATAAACTGCTCTTTGGATATTTCCTCTTTTTGTTGAGAAGTTTCTTCTACTGTTTTCGTGCTGTCTGACAATACATTGATTGAAAAAATAAACACAACGCCAACTATTAACAATCCCGCAAAAAGCGCAGGTAGGTTTGTTCTTCTCGTTTTTTTCTTTCTATACCTTGGACTATTCATACATTCCCTACTTTGTTTTGTATTCAATCTTTTACTAATTTTATTAGTTTAAGATAATGGCTGACTGATTATATCAGTTTTTTTTGTGATAATCAATCAACTGTTGTTGTAGTCGTAGTTGTCGATGTTTTTGTTTCAGAGGTCGTACTTGGTATTATTGTACTTGTTTCTTTTGTCTGTTCACTAGTAGGATTGTCTGTTTCTTTCGGCGCTTGATGTCCAAAAAAAACAAAAATCACAGCGCCTAAGACGATAATGACAGATAAAATTCCTAAAATTTGTTTCACAAAAAAACTCCCTTACTTACTTATTCACCAACGTAAGTACCCATCAAATTTTCATTCACCCAATCAAGTAATTCTACTTTTGAGCCCTCTAATTGACCTTGTAAGGTAGCGGGCAATCGAAAGGTCACGATATCATCAAAGCCCCATTCACCATACGAAACAGTTACTTTTAAATCAATAAAAGCTTGTTCTTTTTCTTCATGATTTGTTTTTGACGGAATCAATTCTGCAATTCCAACTCCAGATTGAAGCCATTTTTTTGCGATAACCGTTTTTAATCGTTTATACTCTGAAACAGCAATATTTCTTTTTTCTGGAAATAGGATCGTTTGACGTAATACTTTTTGTGTCAGCATCCACTCATAATCTGAGAATAAGTTTTTAATTTTTTGCATTTCTTCATTGGTTAAATTGATTCTTCCTTTTTTCCAATTCTCCCAATTTTCTTTTGAGGTTTGGAGATAATCTGTATAAAAGTTCTCTTCTGTTTCAAATTGCTCTATAATTGCATCTACAAGAATATCTATGTACATTTGGTGCATATCTTTCGCCTCCTTTCCCTATTTTACTGAAAATTCTACAAAATTGCACCTCTTTGAATCACTTATTTCTGTATTTTAATAAACATTAAACTTCTCACATAATAATAAGATAATTCAGAAGTTCTGTCCAAAATAAACCACTATTAAAGCCTTCTCATGTATAATTAGGTTTGTACAAAAAACGGCAACTAAAAATGTTGCTACTTATATTATACAAGGAGGATCATCCATGAACAATTATAATTGGGGCATCATAGGTCTTGGAGACATTGCAACTAGTTTCGTTGAGGGTTTCCAACAAGAAAATAGTCGAATCACAGCAGTTGCTTCAAGAACATTAACTAAAGCACAAACTTTCGCTAAAGATCACGCTATTCCACTTGCATACGGTTCATTTGATGAACTACTGACAGATGACACGATTGATATCATCTATGTAGCTGTTCCAAATAGACAACACATCGAGCACATCTTAAAAGCATTATCAGCAGGCAAACATGTTCTTTGTGAGAAAGCGATCACGATGAATAGTGCAGAATTATCTGAAGCGATGAAATTAGCAGATGAAAAAGGGTTGATTTTAGCGGAAGCTATGACTATTTTTAATATGCCGTTGTATCATGAATTACGAAGTCAAATCGATTCTGGACGTTTTGGAAAATTAAAAATGATCCAGGCTCCTTTTGGCAGTTACAAAGAACCGGATCCAACAAACCGATTTTTCAATCCTGATTTAGCAGGCGGCGCTCTTTTAGATATTGGCACCTATGCAGTTTCTTTTGCTCGTTGGTTCTTTACTGCTCAGCCAAAAGTCGTCTCGTCTGTGATGCAACCATTCTCGACGGGTGTGGATGAACAATCCGCAACTATTCTACAAAACGAAGCTCAGGAAATGGCAACTGTTTCATTAAGTTTTCAAGCTAAAATGCCTAAGCAAGGTGTCGTTGCTTTTGAAGATGCTTATATCGTGATCAATGAATACCCACGAGCAGATGAAGCAAAAATCTTTTTTAACGACGGGACCGTAGAAACGATTGTTTCTGGCGATAGCAGCAACGCCCTAAATTACGAAATCACAAACATGGTCAATATGATTGAAGGGACACAATCCAATCGTTCACTCTTTTTAACGAAAGACGTTATCAATCTTCTTGATCAAATGCAACAAGCCTGGACTAAATAATGTTTAAACAAAAAACAACTCCTTGATGCTCAGTCAAGGAGTTGTTTTTTTGTTAAATTAGTTCTTTTTTATTTTACGATAGTAATACAATCCAACAAAGCTAATGAGTAAAAAACCTAGCCAAATAATGACTTGATTAGCACTCTCATTCATTTTTGGATAATTCCCTTTTTTATCCGTTGGCTTTTCAGGTTCTTTGTTATTTTGGTAATTTCCTAAAGAAATAACTTTAGGTTTACCCGCATTAGTTTCTGGAACCTTAAATTCAACTTGTCGGTCACTCAATTGATAACCTGCTGGCGCTTTTGTTTCCACAAAGAAATACGTTCCTGGCACTAGATTTTTAGCCTGAACATTTCCTTGATCATTTGAAACAAGTTGTGTTTGGATATCTTTACCATTCACATCTACAACTTTAAATTCTGCACCAGCCAATGGTTCTTTTGTTTCGCCGACTTTCATTAATTCAGCTGACCCTTGATAGTTTACCAAGGTATCGGTAATGGTTAATCCAGTTTTTTCGTTTGTTTTCTCTGTAATGACAACTTTGATTGGATCGGTATTGATGATATACCCATTTGGCGCTTTTGTTTCCACCAAATAATAAGCCCCAGGAGCGATTCCTTGTGCTTTTATATGTCCATCAACTGCATGAAGTTCCTCAGTAGACTTACCATTGGCATCAAGGACAGAAATAGGTTCTTTGGCATCGATTCCGTCTGGATCATTATCATCAGATAATGTCGCTCGGTTAGTAAATGAAATATCTCCACCGTCAGCTGGTATAGCACTCTTATCAATATCTGTCTAATACACAATACGATAAGCATCAGAAGTATCGCCTAAGATTTTCACATTGCCGTTTGCGTCAACCGTGTATTGACTCGGATCTAGTTCTTCTGCAACTTCTTTTACTGTACCATCTAAATTCATTACTAATTTGTAAACTTTAACTGATTTATATTTAATTCCATTTGGCCAATGTTCTGTCACTTCAGGATTTGAAAGTTCATTCATTCCTTGATTGATATCAACCGTCCATTCAACAGATGTTGGGTTTGGCGTTCGGTCAAATTGTCCATCTTTAGAAATCGAAGTTTCTGTTGCCGGTTTTACTGTTACATCCACAGGTGGAATATTATCTTCTGTCGGAAATGTGATTTGGTGATCCCCAGGTCCATCGATATGTTGTGTATCAAATTTTGTTTCAAAATTAAAATCACCATTAATATCAATTTCTTTTGTAACATTCTCTGTAAAAGTGATCGTCACTTTTCCATTTTCATCAATTGTATATGTTGCGTATTCTACACCGTCTGGGCCTTTTAACGACCCACTTTGAGGACCATTTATTTTCACTTCAGGTGGTAATTGGAATGTAAAATAATCTCCAGCTTTGATTTGTTCGCGGATCTCTTCTGGAATCGCCCAATCATAGTGAATATTTACATTTGCATCTGCTGGGATAGGAGATGTTAAGACGTTCCCATCTTTATCTGTATAAACAACATCCGCTCCAGTGATGATCGTGCCGTCTCCGCCTGGAAAATAATCACGAATATCTGTAGGCGTATCTGCTTTTGGAGAAACGTCTTCTTTTTTGGCTTCCTCTTTTACTGAAGTAGTTGTTTTTGTCTCTTGTGTTTCCGTTGTTTTATCTGTTTCTTTAACTGGTTGTGTTGATGAGGTTTCAGTACTTGCTATTTTCGTAGTCAGAACTTGTTGCCCATTCGTTACTTGTTGTTGATCAATCGGTTCTATAATGGTAAACGCTCCGTCACTTCCAGAGGGAACAGTTAATTCTATTTTATTTTTGCCTGTCGTATACCGTAGTTCAGTGTTTCCTTGCGCTACTACTTCCCCTTGCTCAACAAGAGAAATACCATCTGAAATAGTTAATTCTTTTTTCAATTCTTGCGCTTGTTCGTTCGTTGCCGTTCCTTTTATTTCTAGTGTGAATTTATCAGATCCTTCTTTTTTCACTTCAACACTATTTAATTGGATTATTTCCTTTACGTCGGTCAGCGTTTCAGCAACACTGATTATTGGAATAAAATATTGAATAAAAATCAATACCGTCATTATTCCGTAAATTATTTTTTTTCCATGTTTTCCAATCATTTCGATTCCCCAAAAAATGTCAGTAATATAGAGTATAATACTATGTGAAAAAAAATACTAAGGAAAAAGATATTTTTTCAAAAAAAGTACATTTTATTTAAATTAGAATTAAAAAAACGCTATGTTCATCATCATTTTCTTATAAATAAGCAAAAAAACAAGAATATAGTATTCTTGTTTTTTTGTTTATTATTCTTTTATTTATACAGCTTACATTTCATTTGGTGCATGCAACCCTAACAGACGTAAATCTTCTTTGATAATCGTTGCCATTGCATATACTAATGCGAGACGAGACTCTTTTTGTTCGTCATCCGTTAAAATTTTGACATGTGCATAGTATTTATTAAAAGCTTGGGCAACTTGAATTGAATGTTTTGCAATTACAGATGGTTCATATTTTTCGGCTGCTTGCATGACGACATCTGGGAATTTTTGTAATAACTTCACAACTTCCCAACTCTCTTTATCATTCAATGCATATTCTTTTGTTTCATCAATAACAAAATCAGCTTTTCTAAGAATGCTCATCGCACGAGCATGGGTATATTGAACATACGGCCCAGTTTCACCTTCAAAGCGAACCACTTCTTCTAAAACAAAGTCAAAATTATTCAAACGATCATTTTTTAGATCATGGAAAATAACAGAACCAATTCCCACTTGTTTCGCAACTTCTTCACGGTCTGGCAAATCAGGATTTTTTTCCATGATTTGTTTGTTTGCAAGTTCAACTGCTTCATTCAGCACTTCTTCAAGTAAAACGATTTTCCCTTTACGAGTTGAAAGTTTTTTACCCCCTTGTGTGATCAAACCAAAAGGTATGTGGTGCATATCTTTTGACCAATCAAAGCCTAGTTCATTTAAAACTGCCTTCAATTGTTTGAAATGGTTACTTTGTTCATTTCCGACAACATAAATAGCCTTGGCAAAGTCATAGTTTCGTTTACGATAGACAGCTGCTGCTAAATCGCGTGTGATGTAAAGTGTTGCACCATCTGATTTTTTAATCAAAGCTGGATTTAGGTCATACGCTGTTAAATCAACGATTTCTGCGCCTTGATTTTCTTGTAATAAATGCTTTTCTTCAAGCATCGTTACGATTTCATCCATTTTATCATTATAGAAAGCTTCACCATTATAAGAGTCAAAAGTAACTTCTAACATTGAATAAATTTTATCGAATTCTTTTAATGATTCTGTACGGAACCACTGCCATAATTCAGTTGCTTCTGCGTCGCCTTCTTCTAGTTTCTTAAACCAAGCACGCGCTTCTTCTTCTAACTCTGGTTGTGTTTCCGCAACTTCATGAAACTGTACATATAAGCGTAATAGTTCAGTGATAGGTGCTGTTCTCACAGCTTCTTCTGTACCCCATTTTTTATAGGCTACGATTAATTTACCGAACTGCGTTCCCCAATCACCTAGATGATTGATGCGAATTGGATTGTACCCAATTTTTTCAAGAATAAACGCAATTGAATTTCCAATAACTGTTGAACGTAGATGCCCCATTGAAATTGGTTTGGCAATATTTGGAGAAGACATATCGATTGGAACATTTCCTTTAGCTCCGACAGTACTGTCTCCATAGTTGCCTTTTTCTTTGGCAATTTGACCAATGACTGCTTGGCTGACCATTTCTTTGTTCATAAAGAAGTTCAAGTAAGGTCCTACTACTTCGATTTTTTCAAAGGCCGTTCCTGCAATTTTCTCAGCTAAGTCAGCAGCAATTTGTTGCGGGGCTTTACGATACACTTTAGCAAGTGAAAACGCTGGAAAAGCAACATCCCCATGATCGACTGATTTAGGGTTTTCCAATAATTGTGTAACCGTTTCTAAAGATAAATCTTCTTTTACCACGTCAAAAATGGCTTGTGCTACGATTTCTTTGTTGTTCATAGATATCCTCCTAATGGTTTAAGGCATAAACAGCCCTTTAGATCTTTTTTTATTATTTTTTTGTTGATGGTTGACATGCGCTGTACTAAAGATATCAATTTTATGCCAAGTATTGTTCGTCATCTGCTACTCGTCGTTCTTCAAGTCTTAGAGCCTTAGATATTGATGCGTTCAAGGTGGCGCGTGGTGTGGCTAGTTTATGGCCGAGCCAATCATCGTGATTCACAACAAAAAGTCCCTGGTGTTTAAAAACACCAGAGACGAGATTTTCCCGCGGTACCACTCTAATTGTTCGTTCTTCTAAACGAACCCACTTAATCTATTAACGGTAGATAGCCGTCTGCTTGTGCAGATTCTCCAAAGTACGCTTCCTTCATTTAATTATTTTCGGCTCTCACCTGCCCGAAATCGCTTTGACAATTTAGTATGAAGTACTCTCTTTTTCATTGAATCACTATTAAACTGCGTTCATTATAGCAAATATTTTAGTTCATGCATAGTCTTGTCTATCACTTTTTTACTCTTAAATCGACATAAAAGTCAAACTAGGGTCAGCATTTAAATGATAATCAGCAATATGCCCTTTTTCCGCTTCGACAAAAGCAGCTGCCCCAATCATAGCTGCATTGTCACCGCATAATTTAAGAGGTGGTACAATAAACGTTACACCTGGAAGTTCTTTGGCAACCTCTTCACTAAAACGATCACGCAGTCCTTTATTGGCTGCTACACCGCCAGCCATCACTAATTGTTTCACAGGATATTCCTTACACGCTCGAATCGTTTTATCGACTAATACATCGATTACACTTGCTTGAAAACTAGCCGCAAGATCTTTGACACTTAATTCTTCATCACGCTGTTGGGCATTATGAACTGTGTTAATAAATGAACTTTTCAATCCACTAAAACTAAAGTCATAATTGTCTTCTTTGATCATAGCTCGAGGAAAATGGTAAGTGTCTTGCCCAAGATGGGCTAACGCATCGATTTCTTTTCCACTCGGATATGTCAATCCTAAAACTCTTCCTACTTTATCATAGGCTTCACCAGCTGCGTCATCTCTTGTTTCACCAATAATTTCAAAAGAACCCGTTTCTTTCATATAGACTAATTCTGTGTGACCACCACTAACTAATAAAGCCATCAAAGGAAACTGTAGCGGTTCAACAAAATGCGCAGCATATATATGCCCAGCCATATGATTGACTGGTATCAACGGTAAATCATGAGCCCAAGCAAATGCTTTTGCCGCAGAAATGCCAATCAATAATGCCCCCACTAAACCCGGTCCATAAGTAACTGCAACACCACTCAACTCTTCTGGCTCTATCTGCGCTTCAACGAGCGCCTCTTCAATACATACTGTCATTTCTTCCACATGATGACGACTCGCAACTTCAGGTACGACACCACCAAAGCGCTGGTGGCTTTTTACTTGAGATGCTACGATATTCGACAAAATTTTTGAACCGTCTTCAATAACCGCAACACTTGTTTCATCACAGCTACTTTCAACAGCTAAAATCAACTTTCTTTCCTTATTAAAAAAAGTCATTGGTTCACTTCCTTAACGTTTAAACACATTACAATGCCAGCTTCTTTAGGATGATTGTAATAATTTTTCCGACGATTGATTGTGTTGAATCCTTTTTTTTCATATAACGATTTTGCCTGTACATTTGATTCTCGGACTTCTAAAAATACCTGAGAAACTTCTTGCTCAAGGACGTAACTAATCATTTGATCAATTAATTGACTACCATATCCTTGCTTTTGAAACGCTTTTTGGATGGCCACATGTGTGATCTCTACTTCATCTAAAACTAAATGAAAACTGATAAAACCAACCCACTGATCCTCCATTATCAATACTAGGTATTCACTTGATTTTTGAGCCAAGTCATCAGCAAATTGTGTCAGTGTCCAAGGTGATCCATGCTTATATGCAGACTCACTCAAGTTCCAAATTTGTTCCGCCAATTGATACTGCGGCATTAGCTCTTCTTTAAAATAATACATTCTCTCACTCTTCTTTTAAAAATAAAATCATCTCTAGTGCATCTTCATTGTCTTCTGTGTAATATCTAGGCTTGATTGTATTGGAGACAAATCCTAGTTGCCGATAGACACGTTGCGCATTTTTGTTGCTAATCCGGACTTCTAAAGAAATCGTGTCACATTCATTACTTTTAGCAAACTCAAGCACTTCTCTTATCAAAAAACTACCGATGCCACTTCCTTGATGTTGGGTTGCGACCGCAACATTTGTAATATGAGCATCTTTACCGAAAATACGACAGCCGATAAATCCAATCGTTTTTCCCTCTTTTTGAATGAGTAGATAGAGATGTGGATCAGATGATTGAAGCTCAACTAAAAATGCCGTTTTAGTCCATGGCAATTCCCCCGCATAAACTTCTCTTTCAATAGAGAGTAAGTCTTTGATATCATCGAGAATGATCGCGCGCACAAAATAGTCCTGATCCGAAATTTTTATGCTTTTTTCATCATATGGACGGTTTTTAAAAAATATTCCCAAAATGCTATGAAGAAGATTAAATTTTTTCAACATAATTTTCTACCTCAGGTGTATGGTCTTTTAGCCAATTCTCTTCCGCTTCTACTCGTTTTAAATAATCAGGTAAAAAGTTGTGGACATCTACTTCTGGCTCAGCCACTCTACCAAGCTCAGCAAGTACTGCAGCATTGGGTATTTGCCATTGAGGAATGGTACAAATTTCAGCATCAGGAAGACTTGTTTCAATCAAGTCTCTAAATTTCTCTACATCTTCTCCAACAAAATAAACCTGTTCAAATTCTTTCAACGCTTCAAGCAAAGCTTCCATCGAAATATGCTGGTCAGCGATAACAGTCGTTAAAACACCATCGATTGTTTCATACGCTCCAGCATAGACATTGTTTCTTCGTGCATCAAAAATCGGAACGATAACGCCTTTTTTATTGAGACAATTTGCAGCCAATGCTTTCAAACTCGATATCCCAACTAATTCTTTCTTTAATGTATACGCAAGGGTTTTGGCAGTTGTCACGCCAATTCTTAATCCAGTATAAGAACCCGGCCCTTTTGCTACGACGATTCGATCAATATCGGCTGGTGATAATCCGACATCTTTCATCAATTGTGTGATCGCCGGCATTAATGTCAGGCTATGATTTCTTTTCACCGTAATTGTATAGTGTCCTATTATTTTCTTCTCTTCACAAACAGCAATTGTTAAGGTTTGATTCGAGGTATCGATTGCTAAAATCCGCACAAAAAATCCCTTTCTTTCATCATGTAGTTGGTTAATTGTAGCATATTTTTATTCGTTCGTAAAAAAACGAGACATTAAAAAGAAAGTGGGACAAAATCGCAGGTTGCGTTTTGTCCCAATCTTGACATTTACTTTAGATTTGTCTCTAAATAATCGATCAATGGTTTACTGATATTAGTTGCTGTATCATTCTTTCTAGAATCTTCCACCATGATCATTGCTGAAAATTTGTTATGGCTTCTATCCATTGCTAACAGGAAACTATTTTCTTTCCCAACTGTATCTTGTTTATCCTTTATTTCGGCGGTACCCGTTTTGGCTGCTAATGAAAAATCAGGATTATACATATTATGGACATAGCCTGTTTCATCTTCAACACTGCCAAGAAGATCAGTTACGATCGTATTTGCTGCATTTGAACTAATAACATTTTCTTTGGTTTTGGTTTCTTTATTCAACTCGATTTTTGGATATACAAGTTTTCCTTCATTTTGGAATACAGTATACATTGCTGCTTGTTGGATCGGTGTTATTAATAATTGGCCTTGACCGTAACCTGTATCTGCTAGTAAAATATCCGAATTGAACGTTTTTTCATTTGAAATTTGAGCTGGATTCATTGGAATCGCTAGGTCTAATTTTTCACCAAAGATAAATTTTCCTAACCCTTTTCTAAAGGTATCTTCTCCCATACGCAATGTTTGTTCTGCAAAATAAATATTATCAGAATTGACTAAGGCTGTTCGTAAGTTGACAGGACTAGCTTCTTTCACACGCGTTACATAGTAGTCTCCCCAAGAAGCATCTTTTTGCCATTTCAATCCATTGATTGCAATCTCTTCATCTGGCTTCAACGTTCCTGCATCTAAGCCAATCCCACCAGTAATGGTTTTAAATGTGGAGCCTGGTGCATAGCCAGTTGCAAATCGTGCAGTGAATGGTAGATTTTCGTTATTCGCATAAGCATCATAATCAGCTTGGGAAATACCGTGTGTCATTTTATTAGGATCAAAGGAAGGGGAACTGGCCGCAGCTAATAGATCTCCTTGTTGTGGATCCATGATTACTGCGCTACCTGGACGATTCACAAAAATATCGTACGCTTGTGATTGCACATTTTTATCAATCGTTAGTTGAATTTTTTCACCATCTTTTTTATCGACTTTTTGAAGAATACTTTTTGCGTTTCCTTGCTCATCGGTAATGGTTATGTTTCCACCATCTTGACCTCGTAATTGCTTATCAAATGTTTGTTCCAAACCAACTTTACCAATAGTACCTGAACTACTCAACGATGGATCTTTTTCAATATCTTCTGCTGTGATCGTACCAACATACCCCACTAACTGAGCCCCAGCTTCTTTTAATGGATAGTAACGGACTGTCGCATCTTGAGATGCCGCCCCTTGTGGTAACGTTGTTACTGAATCAAATGAAATGGTTATCGGGACAAAGTCACCTGCCTTGACCCAATCTTGATCAAGTTTTTGTTCGATTTCATCAACTGGAACTTTGAATTGATCACTGAAAGCCTTGATATTGTTTGTTTTCTCTTGGCCTTCTCCAAGTTTACCAGGATCGATCCCTACCTGATCAAACGTTTGATTTACCGCTAGACCTTCACCATTACGATCGACGATTTCACCTCTTGTTGCAGTATCGATACCGATTGAAATTTTATCTTGTCCGGCCATTTCCGGGAAGATTAAATTAGGTGCCCATTCTATTTTATAACTTTCTCCCTCTTTTTTGATTGTGGTTTTATAAGCTAAATCTTTTAAATTGCCTAATGGCGTTGTCATGTCCAACTTATAAGTAAAGGTGTATTCTCCCTCTTTTTCTTGCGTTACCTTCACTTCTTTACTTTTGATTCCTTCAGCTTGAATACCAGAAAAAACGGTTTGGTATTTTTCTACAACTTTTGCATTATCATAGCCACTCTTTTTAACAGTTGCTTCATTTAATAATTTAGGAAATTGATCAAACTCTTGTTTTGAAAAATAGTTTAAAAAAGATTTCGCAGATTTTTCGGCTTTACTCAGCTCCTGATTTTTCTGCCACGAGCTATAAGCAAAATAACCACCTGCCAATGCCGCCACTACAACTACACCACTAATACCTAAAACTATTGGTTTGTTTGATTTTTTATTCTTTGCTCTTTTCACTGTCCACTCCCCCAAATCTCTTGATTCAATCACTTTTTATCTATTATACCTTATCCAACAGTTTCTACGATAGAAAAAGATAGGTTTTAGCAAAACTATAAAAAATAATGTCTAATTAATATATTTTTAGTTCTCTTATTCACTTTTGTTTCAATCTCAAGTGGTATTTATCTTCTCCCTACTTATGGTATACTATTTTTACTTATTACTTTTTATCTATGAGAGCTGAATAAGCTAACTAGGATCAAATTTTTAGGAGGAATTTAAGATGGGAATTATAAAAGCGGCAACAAGTGCGATGAGCGGCGGATTAGCGGATCAATGGATCGAGGTTATTGAACCTGATAATATGAGTGACACCACGGTTATGACCAAAGGAGTTTTTGTTCGCAAAAATGATAAACGTGGCTCTAATCGTAAAGGAACTGAGGATGTGTTAACTGATGGCTCTGTGATCCATGTTTATCCAAACATGATGATGATTTTAGTTGATGGCGGAAAAATCATTGACTATTCAGCTGAAGAAGGCTACTACACAGTCAAAAACGATTCCGCTCCTTCTGCATTTAATGGCTCGATGAAAGAAGCGATTTCTGAAACATTTGATCGATTTAAATTTGGTGGCGTAACACCTCAAAAACAACAAGTTTTTTACATCAACTTACAAGAAATCAAAGGAATCAAATTTGGTACCTCCTCACCGATCAATTATTTTGATAATTTTTATAATGCTGAACTATTCCTACGTGCACATGGGAATTACTCAATCAAAATCACTGATCCATTATTATTTTTCTCAAATGCAATCCCTAGAAATAAATCTCAAGTAGATATCAATGATATCAACGAACAATATTTAGCAGAATTCTTAACCGCCTTGCAATCTGCCATCAATAAAATGTCTGCTGATGGCGAACGTATTTCTTATGTGCCTTCTAAAAGCTTAGAACTAAGCAAATATATGGGACAAGTACTGGATGATCAATGGCGCGAATTACGCGGTATGGAAATCGTTTCTGTTGCTGTCGCAAGCATTTCTTATACTGACGACTCTACAAAACTAATCAACATGCGGAATCAAGGTGCCATGCTTAGTGATGCCAGTGTTCGCGAAGGATATGTTCAAGGATCGATGGCTCGCGGAATGGAAGCTGCTGGAAATAATGAAGGCGGTGCTATGAATGGCTTTATGGGCGTCGGCATGGGCATGAATACAAGTGGAAACTATTTTGCACAAGCTTCTCAAACCAATCAACAACAACTGCAAGAAAAACAAAATCAACAACATGCACAAGGTTCTGAAAACACATGGACGTGTCCGCAGTGCGGGACTGAAAATAACGGTAAATTCTGTTCTAATTGCGGAACGCCAAAACCAACGAATGAAAAACCAAAATTAGAAATGAAATGTAATGAATGTAGTGAAATCGTTGATCTATCAAATGGTATTCCAAAATTCTGTCCACATTGTGGCAAACCGTTCCAAGGAATCCCTTTGTAAAGGAAACATGATTAGGGCTGGGCAACCGTGTCCTGTCCTTTTTCTACTTGTAAAACAAAATACACACGCGCAAATTGATGATGTACATTAGCTATTTGAAGAAAGGAATACTCATGACCGATACATTTACACACAAATGCCCAAATTGTGGCGGTCCTTTATTATTTGATCCTAAAGACCAAAAATTTCATTGCGAATACTGTTTAAGTGTCTATACAGAAAATGAAGTAACTGCCTATGAAAAAGCGCAACGAGAAGCACACATCGAAGAAGACATTGGTCAAACTTCTGAACCTGAATTAACTTTCACCGATGAATCGCAGGCCAATGAAATGACAGACGAAAACAACAATACATTTGAAGAGTCTGATACTTCTGATCCTGCAGCAGATGATGCTATGGAAGTATTCGATTGTCCCAGTTGCGGTGCACAAATCGTCACTGATGCAACTACTGCTGCTACTTATTGTTATTATTGCCATAATCCAGTAGTTTTAGCAGGTCGATTGACGGGAAAATTTCTTCCTGAAAAAGTCTTACCATTCTCTATTGAAAAAGAAGAAGCAGTTGAAAAGTTTTTAGCATGGACAAAGAAAAAATGGTTTATCCCAAAAGATTTTTTCAACAAAGAACAGATCGACAAAATGACAGGTGTCTATTTTCCTTATTGGGTGGTCGATGCTGAGGTGGATGGTCAAATGAATGGTTTAGGAACGACTATCCGAGTTTGGCGTGTTGGCGACTTAGAATATACGGAAACAAAACAGTTTGATATTGAACGTCGCGGAAAAATCTCATTCAAAGAATTGATCAAAAACGCTCTTTCTAAAAACGTACAACAAAAAATGGTCGAAGCTGTTCAGCCGTTTTTACTAGATAAAGCCGTGTCTTTTAAGAGTCAATATTTAGCAGGATTTCAGGCTGAAAAACGTGATATCGAATATGAAACGATTCAAAAAGCAATCCATGATGAACTGGAAGATTATTCTGAATCCTTGTTACGCGACACAGCTTCTGGCTATACCACACTGACAAAACTACGAACAGACATCGCCTTTGATACTGAAAAAAACAACTACATGTTACTACCGATTTGGGTAGTGACATACCGTAGCAATGAACAATCTAAAAAAGTTTATTACTATGCCATGAATGGCCAAACGGGTAAAGTTAGTGGTATTTTACCTGTCAGCTATAAACGATTAGGCTTGTTTACACTAGGTATCTTTGCTACAATCTTGGCAATTTTCTTGATTGGAGGCTGGTTTATATGAGAAAAATCGGTTTTAGTCTTTTGACTTTCATTTTTCTATTATTGAGTTTTTCTGTCCAGGTTCAAGCAGCTGAAAATTCAGTTGACGATCAGGCTTCACTGTTCACATCAGAAGAGGTCGCTCAGTTAAAAGATGCCATTACACCAATAGAAGCGAAAACAAAAGCAACTGTTTTTGTAGTAACCAATACTGACAACGATCTCGATTCTACACGATTTGCAGATTATTATATGCTAGATCGTATTGGAAAAAATCAAAACGGCATAACATTTTATATCGACATGAACCAAAGAAAGTTTATTATTTCTACATCTGGAAATATGATTGATTATTTGACTGATCAAAGAATTGAACAGGCGTTAGATGATATTGAACCAAGTATGAAAAGTGGAAATTATTTCCAAGCAGCGCAAAGTTTTTTGAGTAATACTAGTTACTATTTTGACCAAGGGGTTCCTGGTGGTCATTATCGTATTGACACAGAAACGGGCAAAATCACTCGTTACAAAGTGTTGACTACATCAGAAATTGCGATTGCATTTTTTGCGGCAATCGTTTTAAGCGGTCTTTTCTTTGCTATTAGTATTTCAAAATATCAGTTAAAATTTGGTACTTACAAATACCCATTCAGAGAGAAAACAACCCTTAATTTAACGAAGCGAAATGATGTATTAGTTAATTCCTTTGTCACAACTCGTCGTATTCCGAGAAACAATTCTAGTGGTAGCTCTGGCGGCGGTGGTAGTGGCGGTAGTAGTACACATTCGTCAGGTGGTGGAACATTTGGCGGCGGTGGTCGTAGCTTTTAAATAAAGGACAGCCAAAAGAGGCGTAACACACCTCTTTTGGCTTTTTTGTTTCAATTTGTACTATTTTGAAAGAAACGAATGAAAGAATATATGAAGACAGTTAGTCTTTACTATTGGGTAACGTCCTGCTCTTTACAATCGAAACAATATTTTCTTAAAGTTATGCTATTAACTGTTAAAGTCATCTTGTCATTTGACCTTATTCAAGGTAGTATAGAGTCAAACATCCCTACAATTAATTTGATTCAGCTATTATTTTATTAGGGGCTTTTATAACTATTATTATATAAAGTGAGGATATATTGATGAAAAAATTACTAAGTTTAGGTGTATTAACAATATGCAGTGTTGCATTAGTGGCTTGCAGCGGGAATAGCAACTCCTCGAAAGACAAAAAAGAAGAGCAAGCGACATCTGAAAAGAAAAAAAGCAGCGCCTATTTTAAAGACGATACCTTAAAGATTGACATGGCAACACTAAAAATACTATCCACTGAAGTCTTACCTTCAGATACAACTTTGTATAGAGAAAAACCACAACTTGTCATCACTTATGAAGTAACAAATGATAGCGATGAACCCATTTCTGCTTCCACCGTTTGGATTGCTTGTATGGACATAACGCAAGAAGCTGAAAACACGATCAATAAATTAACTGTTGGTATGACACCGCAAGATGAAAAGTTCGCTGAATATACTGAGCACCAATTAGATGATATTAAACCTGGCGGTACTGCAAAAGCAATCATCTCGTACGACCTAGATGATACAGAAACACCTGTCAATTTAAAAGCCACTCAAGGCATGGCAGGAAAAGAACTTGGCCAGAAAAAGATCGAGTTGAAATAAGTTTATATTTAACTTAGTAATTAAAAAAATGTGCCAGCAATTAAAACTGCTAGCACATTTTTTTAACAATAGACTGTATAAGAGCTGTAGTATAAAATCTTTTCTTATTTAAAGACTTATTCCAATCTTCTTTTCATGCCTATAAAATCATTATAAAAAAGACTTTTAATCACTTTATTAATAAACTTGATAAAAATCTCGCATAAAATCCCCAGTGCAAAAATCACTACTATTAGTATCAGCATGTAAAATAGACCTAATTTGACTCCTCTATCTTCAAAAACTTGACTGATATTTAGATAATCTTTTAGGTTAATCCAACTTTCTGCATTATCTATTGGAACAACTGAGCCTTTGCCAGGGTTATCGCTCAAGACTTTCGTTGAAACATCTTTTAATATACCTAATCTATTGGGTAACGGAATTCCTTTAAATTGGATCCCTCTAAAAAAAGAAGACTCATGTAAAAGATAGACGGTAAATGTAGTAGCTGATATAGCATTGATCAGTCTGTTATTCCCTAACTTTAAGCGACTAACAAGCTCAAAAATACTAACACTACATAGCGTAAAGAGGATACTTGGAGAACGTAACACATTTGTAAACGGAGACCTTGCAAATTGCATACTAGGATCCTTATAAAAATCTCTCATACTTATATTTAAATTTACTTTATACTGAATCACTTGAATAAAGAAAAAAGCCAATAGACAAATGATCAGGGTGGTCGCTTTTACATCTTTTAATGGATCATATAGCCGAATAAAACCACCTATAGAATATACTAGAATCCCAATCGCAAAATTTTGTACTTTTAAATTTGTAAGAATATTAAAAAATTCGGTAAAACTTAAAAGTAACGTAACGACCAAAAGGAAATTCAGATAATTTCTTTTGGTCAACCCAGCAAGGAAGTCATTCAAGACGTATTTGGCAAACACAATAATAAAAATATAATATCCGATAAACCACCAACCATTTAATGCCATGTGAATATTAGAATTCGACGACACTGGCATATCAAATCGATCAAATACAAATGAAAGACCCAATAAAATAATTGCTAAAAAATAAGAACGATTCAATAACTTGATTCCTGGTTTCACAACATTGATATTTTTTTTACTAATCAAAAAATATCCAGTTATTAAAATAAATAAGGTATTTCCAATTTGGCCAAAAGTATAAATAATTTGAATTGTCTCTAAATGATAAAAATTAGAACCATCTTCAGGATTAACTAATGCGAATCTATTATAATCCATATGATGTAATACTAAATGGTACGCAATAATCCCTACCATAGCTACTATTCTCAAGAGTTCAAAATTCGACTCACGCGTTTTTTTTACGTTCCCTTCCATATGCATCTCCCTCAAACAAAAATACCACTTAATCATTGTTGATTATAACATACCAAAAACGTAAAATCTATTTCTAATAGAATTCTTTACCTAACACTAATTAGCGTCCAAGAAGAGGAATTGACCAGTTCAGCCCCCCATAGGATCTCGATTTATCTTATTCGCCTTCTTCGTTTTTTGGCAAATAAAAAACAGACTCGGAAGTCTGTTGTAAACTATTTCAATCAGACACATGGCGGCACCTACTTAGTGCTGCTTCCTTCCGGATCTGACACGCTTCGTAAGCCCACCATTGTCCTAGCCTTTCGGCAAGATTTAGTATACCGCATTTTTAAGTGCTTGGCTAGTCTTTCTTTTGATTTTTTAAAAGTTTCTTTTCTTCTCTAAGTTTTTTAAAGAAATTGGAAAGTAACTCGCCACATTCGTTTTCCAAAATGCCTGATTCTACATAAGCCACATGATTAAAGCGTTCGTCTTCCAATAAGTTCATTAACGTTCCCGCGGTCCCACCTTTAGGATCGTTTGCTCCATAGTATACCTCATTGACTCTAGAAAGGATCATTGCACCACTACACATTGGACAAGGCTCTAATGTAACAAAGAGTTGGGCACGTTCTAAGCGCCAGTTTTCAATTGCTGCACAGGCTTCTCTAATGGCATACATTTCTGCGTGAGCACTGGCATCTTGGCTTTGTTCTCTCAAATTATGCCCGCGACCAATGATTTGTCCATCTAACACGACAATTGCACCAATGGGAACTTCGTTCATTCCCTCTGCTATTTTCGCTTCTTTGATAGCCTCTAGCATAAATTTTTCTTTTTCTTCTATTGTTAGACTACTCGTCTTTTCATTCAAGCGATTTCCGCCTTTCATTCTTTATACTTTTGTCTTATTCATGGTACAATAAATCAGTGAGGTGTGTCTATGACAATTGAAGAATTACTTGAATTGTATCCTACAGGGAAAATTCAGCAAACAAAAGCAACAAACGAAGCTCTGTCACTACCAATTGATGGGCGCTATTTTATTCTTGATAAAAAAGAATTACAGGAAACTGAAATCCGTTTATTAGATTCACTATTCCCTTCCAAAGAATATTTCGTAGATCAAAAAAAACATCCTTGGTTCCGTTACTTATTTGATCAAACGCCGATTGACATTGAAGGTAGTTTTCGTATTCTGCAGTTTCAAATCAAAAAACCGAAAGCATTTTTGCAATCCGAATGGGAAAATAGTATTCATGACATCTTTCCTAATTTAGATGACTTCTTTTTCACAAGTGAAAATGATGGCGCTTTAATTGAAAAATACGCTAAAAATCATTTTAACTTAGAAGAATTACAAAGTATATTTTTAACATTGGATGCTGATTTTGATTCTTCGACAACCGTTTTTGTTGGAAACTATTTCTCAGCCAATGAACAATTGCCGTTATTATTCCAAGAAGAACAGCATATTTTTAAAACTGAAGCCGAAACTATACGCGGAAAATCAACATTTTCTTTGACTGATGTCGCATTGCATTACTTTACAAGCGACGCTATGAATCGAAGTAACATCATTCAAAATTTCTCTAAAAAACTTGTTTTAACAGCTGAAATTCAACAAATCGTTCTTGCTCTTTGGCACAATCAAGGAAATATCAGTTCAGCGGCTAAAGCTTTATACATGCATCGTAATACGCTTCATTATCGAATCGAAAAATTTTATGAGCAAACCGGTCTATCCTTAAAACGAATGGATGATCTTGTATTTTGCTATTTACTGATCACGAAATAAAAAAAGCAGACAAGACATCTTAACGATGCTTGTCTCCTTTTTACATCATTTCTTCAACGAAATTAACGAAACGGTCTTTTAAATTCTCTGTATTATCTTTTAAAGATTCTCCGTAAGAAGAGATTTTTTTTCTGCCGTCTTTGACTTTGCCTAAAACAGTCATCATAGAATCAAGCTCATCATCAGATAAATCATCGACAATCCCCAGCAATTTTTCATTACCGCCGAATTTATCGTTCACAAATTTTTTCGCTTTGAAGCGATTTGAAACGTGATATACTTTTTTGACGATTTTCTCAGAGGCAATTACCGCTACTGATACACCTGCTACTGCAGCAATACTTAGACCAATACTAATTTTTGTTGATGTTTTCATTCTTTTCAGCTCCTTCTTACTCTCTATTCTTATGATAACATACTCTTAAAAATTGAGGTAATAAAACAAAATATTCGCTACTTTTAATCGCGGCGATTGTTTCCACCAAATAAAATAATTAAACGAAGCAATTGTAAAAAAGTAGCTAAAGCTGCTGCTACGTATGTCAATGCGGCCGCAAATAGAACTTTTCTAGCCATCGGCACTTCTTCTTCTGTTAAAATATTGCCATCAGATAAAATTTTCAAGGCTCTGCGTGATGCATTAAATTCCACTGGCAAAGTAACTAGTTGAAAAAGCAACGCCAATGAAAAGGCAAATATCCCAATATTGATTAAGGTTTGATTCCAGCTAAATAATACACCAATCAAAATAATTGGAAACGATAACGCAGAACCAAAATTTGCGACTGGAACAATCGCAGCACGGATTTTTAAAGGACTGTATCCAGTATGGTCTTGTACGGCATGCCCACATTCATGCGCTGCAACACCGATTGCTGCAACAGATGTTGATTGAGCCGTTGCTTCGGATAAACTTAATATTTTAGTACCAGAATTGTAATTATCTGTTAAATCACCCGCAATTTGTTGGACGCCAACATTGTTGATTTGTTCTTGTTGCAAAATATATTGTGCTGCTTTTGTCCCTGTTACATTGTTTTGACTTCTAATTTTATCATATTTTTTAAACGTACTATTCACGTAAGCTGATGCAGCCATTGAAATCAACAAGCCTACAATGACTAAGATATACGTTGGATCAAATATTGCATAAAAAGGCATCATTCTTCATTCCCCCTACTCTTTTTTATATTGTATCATGAGTTTCTAAAAAAAGTGTAACTATACCTTGACGAATTTATGAACTCTTCAATTGCGTCTCTAACAAAACTGTCACATTATTTTAAGCTAATTCTATGGCATCTTTCTTAAAAAAAAGGCATACTACAATCAAGAGGTGACGATATTGAAAAAAATGCTATTTTTTATCCTTCCATTCATTCTTTTAACTGCAGGTGTCTGGTTTGGGTATGATTATTATTATGGTGGTAAAGATTATTATACGCGTGTTGGAGCGCCCGATGAAGTGAAAGCTGGAAAGTTTTCTAATGGCGAAAAATATACGGAATACATATACACACAAAACGCTTTTAATAGTAAGGGTGAAAAGACCGTTCAAAAAACACATGAAATAAGAGATGCACCATTGCGGATCAATGCCTATTTGAAATTAAAGGTCAATCCTAGAAAAGGCGTACTTAGTTGGGAAGAAGTTTCCGAAAAAGATATCCCAAAACAGGCGCTAGCAAAAATGGATAAATGATCATCATAAAAAACCCCTTCATCAAGTTGATGAAGGGGTTTTACTATAACTGATTACTGATTTTTTCGATATTTTTCAAAACAATCGATACCGTTCCATCAGGATTATTGACAAATTCAATCAAATCACCATTTCGATAAACCTCAATCGGTACAATCAATTCTATGCCGTTACTCATTTTCAATTTTTGTTTACCAAATTTCTTCTCTGATATTTCTCTGGCCTCACGAACTGGTGGTGTTTTGTCTACGAATTTTGATTCGTTGACCTCTTCTTGATACGCCATCCGAGCAGAAATATTCTCTTTAAACACTAATTCCGCGACTTGTTCGTTGTCGATTGTCCCAGTCTCTTCAATACTTTCATATACAGCTTCTTTTACCGAGGCAATCAACTCAAATTCATCCTCATTGAATTTTTTCCCAATTCTTTTCACTGCTTTTTTTATTTCTTTCATATTCTCTTCAATCGACGGTGCAGGTTGTGACTCGATGACTTTTTCTGAGAAATACCACACTTTTTCACCTGAAAACTCATAACGCTTTTCTAGCAATTCATAAGCTAGCGTGTCTAAGTTCACAGTCATTCCTTCATCAGGTTTCTGTGTTTTCGAAGGTAAAATAGCTCTATTGATAATCAATTTATTGTATACTGCTTCATCTTCATAATCTACATAATGCGTATAGCTTTCTTTGTAGTTTAGTTTGATCATAGCTAAATGCATCACCGTATCTAATTCATATAAAATAAAAAGAACATCCGCACTTGGCGCATCTTCACTACCTGAGTAGACATCATACCAATGTTGTGCTAACTGCTGACTTTTTTGAACAAAGTCATTTGGAATTCCTCGCATTTTATCAACAAATGCACTTTCTTCAGCTAAAATCCCTGTTTTGGTTTGGGCTGTCGAAAGCTTCGTAATTTTACTAGTTAAATAAACACGAATATATTCTGTCGTTAAATCTAGTTCTTTTGCTGAAAATACCGGCGTTCCGGTTTCACGATCAATGATGTGTAAAATTGCACTTTTTAAATAAATATCCATCTGTCATTCTCCTTTTAGTAAGCCCTATTTAGTCTACCTGAAAGAGGCCAAAAAGCCAACTATTTTATGAATAAAAAAGGATTAGGACATTTCTGTCCCAACCCCTGTACAACTTACATCGATTCAGTTTTTCTTATTGATTTTCTTCTACAAATAATTTTCCTGTTGCTTCATCGACAGGATCAAGTTTATTGAAAATACCTTTTACTCTAAAAATGTACGTCAACACAAATGGTACAACTACAGCGATGAGCATTGCTCCTAAAAATGGTACATAATATTGTGGAACGATGGATAAGATACCTGGAAGTCCTCCTACACCAATACTGATTGCTTTAACATCAAATAGTGTAGAAAATAGTCCTGCGCATGCAGACCCAATCATTCCAGCAACAAAAGGATAAATGTATTTCAAATTAATCCCAAACATCGCTGGCTCTGTAACTCCTAAGTAACAAGAAATCATCGCTGGAATCGATACTTGTTCTTCTTCTTTATTTCCTCTATGCATAAAAACAACTGCCAAAACAGCAGATCCTTGCGCAATATTAGACAAGGCAATCATCGGCCATAAATTTGTTGATTGAAAATCGGCAATCAATTGTAGATCGATCGCATTCGTCATGTGATGCAGACCGGTAATCACTAATGGCGCATACATAAAACCAAATACAGCACCAAACAACCAATTAAGTGACGATGTTAAACCGGCATTCACGATATCTGAAATCCAACTTCCAATAGCCCAGCCAATTGGACCTAAAATTACATGAGCTGCCAAGACTGTTGGAACTAAAGCAAATAATGGGACAAAAATCATTGAAACGGCTTGTGGTATAACTTTTCTGAAAAATATTTCTAAATAAGCAAGTAAAAATCCTGCCAACATTGCTGGAATAACTTGGGCTTGGTATCCAATCATATTCACATGAGCAAAACCAAAATCCCAAAACGGAATATCCGCTGCTGCAGTACTTGCAACAGAATAAGCATTTAATAATTGCGGTGAAACTAATGTAATCCCTAAAACAATCCCTAGAATTTGAGTTGTTCCCATCTTCTTAGTGATACTCCATGTAATACCAACTGGCAAGAATTGGAAAATAGCCTCACCGATCAACCATAGAAACGAATTTACGCCACTCCAAAATTGCGAAACCTCAACAATTTTCTGACCATCTAAAAAGCCAAATGGAATCCCTTCCAAGACATTGCGAAATCCTAGAATCAATCCTCCAATAACTAAGGCAGGTATCAGCGGTGTAAAAATTTCAGCTAAAACCGAAATTGCTCGTTGTACTGGATTAAGATTTTGTTTTGCGGCCGCTTTCCCTTGTTCTTTGGAAACGCCTTCAAGTCCAGAAATAGCAGAAAACTCATTATAAAATTGCGGAACCTCATTTCCGATAATTACTTGAAATTGCCCTGCATTTGTAAATGTCCCTTTGACCGCAGGAATTTTTTCAATTGCTGTTGTATCAGCTTTACTTGGATCATTTAAAACAAAACGCATGCGTGTAGCGCAATGTGAAACGGCGGCTATATTCTCTTTTCCCCCTACATCTTCTAACAGTGCTTTTGCATCTTCTTGAAACTTACCCATTTCCTTTGCTCCTCTCTTTTTAACTTGTATATACAATTCAGCTGTATTTGTATAATACTTTATTATTTAAAATTTTACAAGCGTTTTCTTTTTAAAACAAAAAATTTTTTTTGCTTTTAATTTAGACTCTAATTCCAAATCTTTCTATCTTTAAACTAAAACGAAAAGATCCTTTTTCAAATTACTGGAAATTATTCTACAAAATGGTACACTTGGATTTATAAAATAAAAAAATAAAACTGTTTTTTTGACAGTTTTTATAACAGAGGAAAAGATGAAAAAAAATAAAATCGCAAATAAAATAAAAAAACGGTTATCTGCTGTTCAAGTTTTGGCTTTAGGATTTATTGTGTTGATTTTCGTTGGGGGAACACTTTTATCTTTACCGATTTTTTCACGTAGCGGTACTGCAACACCATTTATCGACGCCTTATTTACAGCCGTCTCTGCTGTTTGTGTAACAGGCTTAACAACGCTGAATACGGCTTTACATTGGAATGCGTATGGTCAATTGATCATTATGATTTTGATTGAAATCGGCGGTTTAGGTTTTATGACAATGCCTGTAATTTTGTATTTTATTTTACGAAAAAAAATTACTTTGAGCACTCGTATATTGTTGCGAGAAGCGCTTAATTTAGATGATATGTCTGGCGCTTTCCGTTTGATGATGTATGTTGTTAAGTTAGCAACCTTGATTCAACTAGCTGGAGCTATTTTACTTTCAATTGAATTTGTTCCTGAATTTGGTTGGAGAAAAGGCCTTTTCTATGGTCTTTTCCATTCCATCTCAAGTTTCTGTAATGCTGGCTTTGATTTATTGGGTGACAGTTTGACCCCTTACCAAGCGAAACCGTATGTTTTACTTGTTGTTGCGGCTTTAATTATTTCTGGTGGGCTAGGCTTTATTGTTTGGCAAGATTTACTACAGTTTAAAGAGCGACGAAAGTTTTCCCTACACACAAAAATTGCATTGATCACTACTGGATCGCTATTGCTTGGTGCATTTATCATTTTTTTCCTTACAGAACATAACGCTGCTGATTTAACAACTGGAACGAATTTTTTCGACCGTCTAGCGAATACTTTCTTCATGTCAGTCACACCGCGAACGGCAGGTTATTACTCAATTGATTATATGCAAATGACGAACGCAGGATTGATCACAACCATTTTCTTGATGTATGTTGGTGGTACATCAGGATCAACTGCCGGCGGGCTTAAAACAACAACATTTGCTGTATTGGTTATTCAGATCGTATCTATTTTCAAAGGCCGTACACGAGCTGAATTTCAAGGCAGAACGATTCGAAACAGCACAGTTTTTCGTGCGTTGACGTTGTTTTTTATTACATTGACCTTATGTGTAGTTTCAATTATGCTTTTAACGATTACTGAAAATATTCCAGAATCGTCTGGCATAGAATATGTTGCCTTTGAGGTATTTTCGGCTTTCGGCACAGTGGGACTGACAATGGGCTTAACACCTGATTTAACTGATATAGGCAAAATTATTATTATGTTATTGATGTATATTGGGCGTGTGGGCATTTATACTGTTGGTTTTTCATTATTAACAAGAAATCAAAAACAACAAGCTAAATTTAAATACCCTGAGGAAAGTGTTATGATTGGATGATAGTCAACATAAAAAAAGAGCCTGGGACATAACTAAAATAGTTATGTTTCAGGCTCTTAGTATTCGAATAAACGGTGAGCTCAGAAGTAACTACTACACTTTTCTTCGATCAAATCAAACCTAAGTGCTAAAGCACTAAGATTTGAAGGCTTCTTATCTTTTTTGCTAACAAAAAAATCCCACCTTCTAATGAAGATGGGAAAAGGAGTTTTACTCTAAAAGAGTAAAATGAAAAAATAAAAAGGGTTGTTGTTGGTATGAATTTATAATACTATTTTTTAAAATAATAATCAAATAATAAGCTCTTTTAAATACAACAAAGAAAAATAAACATTATAATTTTCATCAAAAAATCCCATCCTCTAACGAGAATGGGAAAAGGAGTTTTACTCTAAAAGAGTAAAATGAAAAAATAAAAAGGGTTGTTGTTGGTATGAATTCATATTAACTTCAAATAAAAAAAATATCAACTAATAACCCTCGAAAAGTCGAAACTTTTTTTATTCAATATATTCCAAAAAAATAGAAAAAAGCGATCCAATAATTATTGGATCGCTTCTGAAGTCTTCAATTAGTTTTTAACGATGTTTACTGCTTGTGGTCCACGTTGACCTTCTTCAACATCAAATGATACGCTTTGGCCTTCATCTAATGTTTTGAATCCGTCACCTTGGATTGCTGAAAAATGTGCAAACAAATCAGTTCCGTTATCTTGAGTGATAAAACCAAAACCTTTATCTGAGTTAAACCATTTCACTGTACCTGTATTCATAATTATGTTCCTCCTAGTGCTTTTAGCACGATTAATTTTTTGCAATACCTTTGTGATAAAAAAAAGAGGAATTAAAACACCCTTACGAATGAAATGACCTATTAATTTAAATTACAATTATACTACATTTCTTATTATACGATGTTGTACTATGGATGTATAGCTATTTCTTCATTTATGAGAAAACACTAATATTGTAATTACTTTAGGAAAAAGAAAAACCCACCTCTGTTGAGATGGGTTAAGGATAGTTATTTGTTAAGGTATTGATTTTTCAGACTTACTAAGTCTACTATAAAATACACGTGCATGCAATCACATATTTATTTTATTTAAGTCCATTTTCTTTCATTCACGCTTCGTTTCATACCTAGCATAAAAATAAGATTTCTACTCTTTTAGCGTTTCGTATAGTAAATACGATCTAACGCGATTGTTGTTAATAGAAATGCTTTTTGATCTTGTGCATCATCAATTTCAATGTGGTATTCATCTCCACCTAAGGTCAATTTTCTTTTATCGATATCACAAAGAATTTTATCATCTAACGTAAACTGATGACTACCTGTCATGCCATATCCAAGTTTTACTTCCCCGATGGGTGATTCTATATTAAACTTGTAACTAAAAATATTTAAAGAACGAGACATAGAGACAACTTTCTCTTCTTGAACTAAAATATGGTATTTTTTGAAATTGTATCGTAGGAATGAACCGATAATACTTAAAAAGTTGACATTCGTCTCACATTTCGCTAGTGTCTGATCTTCTAGATCCGTTATTTCAAAACGCTCTCTACCAAGAAAACTTCCTTTGACTTTATATAATGGACTACCTGATCCATCTAAGATTTCGTATGTCGGTTTTAGTGCTACCAACTTTTGTTTAATAATATATTTCATCTAAAAACTCCCTTTTTAAATTTCATCTACTATAGCGATTTCTGTGCAGTTTAATAAATTATATTCATCATCATAGACATACAAGCGAACAGGATTGTCCGTATCAATTAATTTAAACGCCTCATAATAAGGCATTTCTTCACCAGCCTCTAACGTATCTCGATTAAGCGCTTTCGAATCTAATTTTTCATTATTTGAATCTAAGATCGTCGTTTGTAAAACCTCGTTATTCTGCTTAAAAACAACATACGTTTTCACTGGCGAGTCCGCCATATATTTTCTTTTATTTTTGAAATTATAATAGACTACTAAACTAGGTTCCTTATACACATCCGTTATAATGTCCGTATTTGTAAATTCTATTTTATAATGCATGGTCTCAACTACTTTACTCTCTGGAATATCTTTATTTTTCAAAGATAGTATCTCAATAGATTTTGCTTCAACATCTAATAAATCAAGCCGCTCATTATTGAAACTCGTATATAAATAGCCAATTGGGCTTCCTTTAATTCGAATAATATCACCATGTTTCGGCCAGTCTTCCTTTTTGATAGCCGATAGATTCAGATAGATTGGTGTCTGTTGATTTCGCATCAAAAATACTGAAATATACCACTCCCCATTCAATGTTTCATCTTTAGACTCAACTTGTCGCGCCTCCCCTTTTGCTTTTGCAACAAAACTGATTTGCCGTTCAAATTGATCTGAGTGTTTTAGCATCTTAGGGGACATAACGTTACCAGCTAATTCTCTATACAGGTTATCTAAGTCATCAGAATTTACATTTGAGTTGACCTTTTCATCGTTTGGTATAGATTTTGTTTCATTCTTGGCTATTGAACATGCACTTAAAAAAGCCAAGCCGATCAGAAGAAACAATCCAAACAAATGTCTTCTTTTCACATAGTTTCTCCTTTTTATTTTCATTTTTAGATGTAAATGCATTGCTGATTAGGATCGTTTGAAAGTACTTTCTTTTTATACCTACATCATGTAGTTATATTATCATGTACTTTTCTCTTTTGTCAATAGTCGTGTTATAATAATATTCTTAGAAAATATTGTTACTAAATGGTAGGAGTTGTATAACTGTGAAAATATCTGATTCAGAATTAGAAATATTAAGAGTGATTTGGGCCCATAATGGACGCATGATGTTTTCTGAAATTGTTGATGAAATACATGCACTAGGATTTGAATGGAAAAATAATACGATCCTAACGTTCCTTGCTCGATTGTCAGAAAAAAAAATCTTAGACGTTCAAAAAAAAGGCAGACGAAACGAATATATTGCGCTCTTAACAGAAAAAGAGTATTTAGAACAAGAAACGAAAGACTTTGTAGGAAAATTTTATGAGGGAGAAGTAAAAGGATTGATTGCTACTTTGGTTGAAAATGAATTGATTTCAGATAAAGAAATTGAAGATTTGAAAGAATATTGGAGAAAAAATAAAGAATGAGAACTGAAAACATATTGAACCTACTTATTTCTCTCAGTATTTCTGGTTCAATTCTTTTTGGTATTTGGCGTTTCATTCGATTCTTCCTTAAAGAAAAATACTCAAGACGTTTGCAATATTATTTATTATTGGTTGTTTTATTGCGTTTTGTTTTACCCTTTTCTCCTAACGAAAGTATTGTTGGCAAACTTTTTTCGTCTATTGAATCGACCTCTTTTTATGAAATGATTTATGGTTCTCCAATCAAAAGAAATCCGACTATTTTTATTGGTGATAATGTGAGCTTTAACAATAATATCATCATTGGAAGTAAAGAACATATTTTTGCGCCATACATACTCTCTATTTGGCTTATCGTTGCATTGGGTTTGATGATTCGAAAACTCACTAAATACCAAAGTTTCACTAAATACGTCAAATCTGATTGGCAGCCAATCAATGATCCAGCTATACTTGATATTCTGGCGACTGTTTGTGAGGAAAAACGTGTGACAGCTGCAATCGATGCATATACGACGCCTCTTATTACTTCACCATTATTGTTGGGAGGAAAAAAGAATTACATTGTGTTGCCTCATGAACATTTATCTTATGAACAACTGTATAGTATTTTTTCTCATGAAATGACACATTATAAAAATAGAGACCTTCTTTATAAGTGGTTCATGCAGCTGATTTTATGTATTCATTGGTTTAATCCATTTGTTTATTTTATTGAAAAAGTCATGAATCAAGAATGTGAATACGCCTGTGATGAAGCAACGACCCAACATTTTACCAATGAGCAGCAATTCAACTATGGTGCTACATTGATCGATATGGCAAAACATTCTGGACGTTATAATGAGAAAGTGGCCTCGATCACACTTTATGAAAATACGAGTGAAATAAAAAATCGTTTAGAAGCCATGCTTTTATTCGAGAAAAGAAAAAAGCTTAGACGAACTCCAGCGATTCTATCGATTACTATTTTAGTTGTGATTGCCTTTTTCTTAGGTGCTTATACTACCAGACCTATCGAAAACCAAGAGGAAGATGTTCCTACAGACACAATAACACCGACACCAAATAAACCATTAGGTAGACACTTCTCATAACAACTAAAACTGAAATAATAATGATACGCATAAAAAATATCCGCCCAAGGTTGCTCGGGCGGATATTTTTCTCTATTTCTTCGGTTCGTCTTCATCCATTTTCAGAACTGCCATGAAGGCTTCTTGAGGAACTTCAACAGATCCGACTTGTTTCATACGTTTCTTACCATCTTTTTGTTTTTCTAATAACTTACGTTTACGAGAAATGTCTCCACCGTAACACTTAGCCAAAACATTTTTACGCAACGCTTTGATAGTGGAACGAGCAGTGATTTTTTGACCAATTGCTGCTTGGATTGGTACTTCGAATTGTTGGCGAGGAATTAATTTTTTTAATTTCTCAACAATCACTTTACCACGTTCAAACGCAAAATCTTTATGCACAATAAAGCTCAATGCATCGACTTTTTCGGAGTTTAATAAAATATCCATCTTCGATAAATTACTCTTACGATAACCGATCATTTCATAATCTAGTGAAGCATAGCCTTTTGTACCTGATTTTAAACGGTCAAAGAAATCATACACAATCTCAGACAACGGCATATCATAAATAACATTCACTCGATATTCGTCTAAATAATCCATTGTGACAAACTCACCACGTTTACGTTGAGAAATTTCCATTACGGCTCCAACGTATTCATTCGGTACCATAATTGTCGCTTTAACGTACGGTTCTTCAACAAAATCAACCGTACTTTGGTCTGGGAATTCAGCAGGATTATCCACGACGATTTTTGTTCCATCTGTTTTTGTGACATGATAGATCACCGATGGCGCTGTTGTAATCAAGTCAAGATTAAATTCTCGTTCTAAGCGTTCTTGAATAACATCCATGTGCAGTAAGCCTAAGAAACCACAGCGGTAACCAAAACCTAATGCTTGAGAAGATTCTGCTTCAAATTGCAATGCTGCATCATTTAATTGTAATTTTTCCAACGCTTCACGTAATTCTACATATCGAGAATTATCGATTGGGTAAAGTCCGCAATACACCATCGGATTCATTTTACGATATCCAGCCAATGCTTCTTTTGCAGGATTATTTGCTAAAGTTACGGTATCCCCTACTTGTGTATCACGAACGGTTTTGATTGCCGCTGTAATGTAGCCAACATCACCGACCATTAAGAAATCACGACTGATTGGTTTTGGTGAAAAAATACCTACTTCCGTCACTTCAAAGGTTTTATTGTTATTCATCATCATGATTTTATCCCCAGGTTTTACCACACCATCCATGATTCGGACATTTAAAATAACCCCACGATAACTATCATAGACTGAATCAAAAATCAACGCTTTTAATGGTGCTTCAAGATCACCCGTTGGTGCTGGAACAATATCTACGATTTGTTCTAAAATATCTTCGATCCCAATTCCTGCTTTAGCACTAGCTAGCACAGCATCACTAGCATCGATCCCAATCACATCTTCGATTTCCGTACGCACACGTTCCGGGTCTGCTGCTGGTAAATCGATTTTATTGATTACGGGAATGATTTCCAAGTCATTATCTAAAGCTAAATAAACGTTCGCTAACGTTTGGGCTTCGATTCCTTGCGCTGCATCGACCACCAAAATAGCTCCTTCACAGGCAGCTAAACTTCTTGAAACTTCATAGGTAAAATCCACATGTCCAGGAGTGTCGATTAAATGGAAAATATACTCTTCGCCATCTTTCGCTGTATAAGTTAACTCAACAGCATTCAGCTTGATCGTAATCCCACGCTCACGCTCCAAATCCATCGCGTCTAATAACTGGTCTTGCATTTCACGATCAGAAACCGTCTCTGTTTTTTGTAAAATTCGATCAGCAAGTGTTGATTTTCCATGGTCAATATGAGCAATAATGGAAAAGTTACGAATTTTTTCTTGTCTTTGCTTCATTTCATTTATATTCATTAATAGTCCTCATTTCTTTTATGAAAAGCTGAATGAGCTTGTGATTATGTTCAATCAGATAGTACTGGCTCATCGCTCAGATCATTTTCAATCAGCACTTTCCATTATAGCAAGATTTCCACTAGAATTAAAGAACTTTCATTTGTTTATCCTTGGCTTTTACGAATCTATTTCATTTATTAGAATTAGTCATAGTTATTCGTTACACCTTTGCTTTTCCTGACTTCCAAGATAAAAAATTTTGTGCTCCATCTAAAGTATCAGTTTCTTCATGATTTGGAATTAAAAAAAGAACGTAACCTACTCGTTTTCAGTTAAAAATCCGCCTTTACCATTTCTTAGTAAGCAAATACTCTATTTATTCCTATTTTTTTGATATACTGGAGGTAGAAAAACAATTGGAGATGGAAAAATGGACCAAAAAGAGTTCAGAGATAGTTTAGAATTAAAAGCTGTAGATGAAAAATATGTCGATCAATTCAATGAATTATTGAGTTATGTTTTTCAGTTTACAGAAGCAGATTTAGAAGAAAGTGGTTATGAAAGTAAAAAAGAATTGATCAAATCAAAACAACCTATTTTAGCGCAATCAAAAGTTTTTGGGTGGTTTCATGAGGAGCAACTTATTTCCCAAATTGCAATTTATCCTTGTGAAGTAAATATTCACGGGACACTTTTTAAAATGGGCGGTATTACTGGTGTTGGAACATACCCTGAGTATGCCAATCATGGTTTGATGCAAGATCTTATCCATCTTGCGCTAAAAAACATGCGGGAAGATAAACAGTGGATCTCCTATCTTTATCCATATAGTATTCCGTACTATAGAAGAAAAGGCTGGGAAATTATGTCTGATAAGTTGTCCTTTAAGATTCGTGATACGCAGTTGCCTAAACAAGTTCAGGTGCCTGGTATGGTAGAACGTGTCAGTGTGGACCATGAGGATGTTTTTACAGTTTATGCAAAATTCGCCCGCCAAAACCACGGCGCTTTGATTCGAAGTGAATTCAACTGGGAAGAATATTGGCGCTTTGAAAATGAAGATGAACGAACAGCTGCTGTTTATTATGGGGCAAATCAAGAACCTTTAGGTGTGCTTTTTTATTGGGTAGCCGAAGATGTATTCCACATCAAGGAAATGTTTTATATCAACCAAGAAGCACGTAATGGATTGTGGAATTTTATTTCTGCTCATTTTTCGATGATTGATTGGGCTGAAGGTGATATTTATAAAAATGAACCACTTGCCTTTTTATTAGACGATAGTCAAATAAAAGAAACGATCGAACCTTATTACATGGCAAGAATCGTCGATGTAAAAGAGATGTTGCAAGCTTATCCTTACGCCAGCACAGCAAAACCGTTTCATTTTGTCGTTAGTGATCCAGTTGCTGAATGGAATAATGGCGTGTTTAGCTTATTGTGGGATGAGGAAGATCAAGTTTCTGTCACAAATGAAGCATTGGGACAAGCGGTTCATATCGATATTCAAACATTGACTTGCTTGTTGATGAATTACCGTCGTCCCACATACCTACATCGAATTGAACGTTTAGAAACAGACAAAGAGACGCTGAATTCACTAGAGCGAATATTTCCTGATCAAGAAGCATACTTCAGCGATTATTTTTGATGGTATTCTAAATAAATGCTAAAAAAGGATGATTGAATGGATGATTTCGTTGTTATTCCAACTCTACTAGCTGACAAAAACAGTCTGCAATTATCATTTGCAGAAATAGAAGCAAATATGAAGCAAAATCATCTACTACCTGAACTAGCTAAAACGTATAGTGCCTGGTGGACAAAAAAAGAACATTCCTATTCAAGCGCTTGGACTGCCTATGGTTATCAAGTAGATACAGTTGATTTAGTAAATCAACGTGTCTTTTTCTCCAAAAAATAATAAGACAACATAAATTTAGAGGTGACGAAATGAAAATATACTTTGCTGGACCAATGTTTGCGAAGTCTGATTTGCTTTATAATGAACACTTAGTGAAACAAATTCGTGCATTAGAAGATTCAATTGAGGTCTATCTACCACAGGAAAATGGTGCAATCAACGATAAAACCGCCTATGCAGATAGCAAAATGATTGCCTTAGCTGATACCGAGAAAGTGCTTGAAAGTGATCTATTGGTCGCTGTACTTGATGGTATTACAATTGATGCGGGTGTAGCTTCTGAAATTGGTGTAGCGTATGCTAAAAATATTCCAATCATCGGATTGTATACTGATACTCGCCAACAAGGTTCGGACAATCAAAAAAAATTAGCTGCTTTAGGAACAACAGCTGAAAATCAATTCCACTATCTTAACCTATATACCGTTGGACTTGTAAAATTAAATGGGCGTATTGTTAGTGATGAAGATGATTTTTTAACCTTAATCAAGAAACAGTTAACTAGCTAATGTAGTTAGTTATCCTAAAAATAGAAACACTGGAGGTTTTTATATGAAGTTAGAATTTGAAGACAAGCAAGAAAAAAGTGCTTTTTATTTTCTACTGATATTTGGTATCATCACATTAATTGTTAACATCATAAAAACATTTTTAGTTCAACCAACGGAACAATATGTCTTACTGACAGCTGAAATGATTGCGGGGATTGCGATTATCTTCTTGCCATTTGTTTTTACCAAGTTTACCGGACTTATTTTTCCAAAGATGGTTCGACTTTATTATTGGTTTTTCATTTGGATTGCTGTTTTTCTTGGAACTGGATTACGTTTGATCATTATCGTTCCATTTTGGGATAAAATTCTTCATGGCGTTAGTCCGATTTTACTCGTTGCTGTTGGTTATGCCATTATCGGCTATTGTTTACGTGATGCAGATTTTTCAAAAATCAGTCCTTGGTTATTTATTATTATGGGCTTTGCCTTTGCTGGATTGACAGGTGTTTTCTGGGAGTTTTGGGAATTTCTCTGCGATTCTCTTGGTAATATGAATTTACAAAGATACATGACCGAGGCGGGACAACCTTATATCGGCCGTGCAGCATTGATGGATACGATGGGTGATTTGTTTACGAATACAATTGGCGCATTGATTTTAACCGTCTATAGTTTTACACAAAGACACAAACCTGAGTATTTTAAAGCGTATGCCTTTAGAAAAGTGAATAAATAAAAAACAGCAACTTTAGAAATTCTAAAGTTGCTGTTTTTTTTTATTCTACTTCTAACTCAACGGAAATATTGCCTCTTGTAGCTTTTGAATAAGGACAAACTTCATGAGCTGCTTTCACTAATTCTTCGGCCGTTGCACGATCAACATCGTCAATTTTTACAGTTAAGACAACCCCAACTTGGAAACCAGATTGTTCATCACTAAATAGTGAAACAGTCGCTTTCACTGTGCTTTTTGATGTGATCTTTTGTTTTGACATCACAAGTTCTAACGCACTATTGAAACAAGAACTGTATGCTGCAGCAAATAATTGTTCTGGGTTTGTTTTATTTTCTTGATGTGGACCTGGAGAGGTTACTTGATAACTAAATGATTTGTCTGGTGAAAAAACTTCTCCTTCTCGTCCACCAGTATTAATGATTGTTGTTGAATAGATTTTTTTCATGATTCGTTCCTCCAATTCATAATATCATTACTCTATCGTACAATTATATTGTACACAACATTTATAGAGATGTACATTAATTTGCTTTATAAAATTGATTCGTCTAAAAAAACTTTAAAAAGATTGGGTCGATTTTCCCTTCTTTTTAAAGTCTGATTTTTTCTATTCTATTGGTCAACTTCTCTTATTTGTTTACTCAAAGAATTGATTTGTTTAATTAATGAAAAATAGTCTTCTTGATTAAAATCCAATTGGTTCAAGCAACCTTCCACTTGATCATAAATCTCATTTTCCAACTGAACGGCCTTTTCTGAGAGTGAAACAATTACAATTCGTTCATCTTCTGGCAAGCGATCTCGATGGATATACCCATTTTTTTCCATTCTTTTTAACATCGGAGTCAAGGTTCCAGTGTCTAATTCAAGTTTATCTCCAATATCTGATATACGTTGATCCGAAAATTCCCATAGAACAAGCAATACTAAATACTGCGGATAGGTCAAATTGAATGGTTTCAATGCTTTTGCATACATTCGATTAAATTGTTTTGAAGCACTTTGTAAAGAAAAACACAATTGCTCTTCTAATCTTCTACTTTTTTTATCCACTAGATCCCTCTTTTAGCTGTTATGATAATAGTTAGATTCTACACAATATCGTTTTTAAAATCAATTTATTTCTACTTGTATAAAAACTGAGGTAGTCTATAAAAAGACTACCTCAGTTTTTTAACTATTCTTCTAACGCTTCATTTTCAAAAACTAATTGTTCGTTTAATAAACTGATCGTCACTTTTGTTTTCGGTAAAATACGTCCTGAAACAATTTCTTTTGCTAATGGTGTTTCTACTTCTTTCGTGATAAAACGTTTCAATGGCCGTGCTCCATAAGCTGGATCATAACCACTTTCAGCGATCCATGTTTTCGCTTCGTCAGAAATCACTAATTCGATTTCTTGATGCTCTAAACGTTTCGCTAATTGAGCAGTCATTTTTCCGATGATGCCTTTGACATTTTCTAAACTTAATGGTGTAAATAAAATCGTATCGTCAATTCTATTTAAGAATTCCGGTTTGAAATTACCACGTAAAATCGTCATCACTTGCTCTTCTACTTCATCTGGAATCGTTCCTTCTGCCGTAACGCCTTCTAACAACAATTGAGAACCAATATTACTTGTCATGATCAAGACTGTATTTTTGAAATCAACAACGCGACCTTTAGAATCTGTTAATCGGCCATCATCTAAGACTTGTAGTAAAATATTGAACACGTCTGGATGAGCTTTTTCAATTTCATCTAATAAAACGATGGTATATGGGTTGCGTCGAACAGCTTCCGTTAATTGACCACCTTCTTCATATCCAATGTAGCCTGGAGGTGCTCCAACTAAACGAGAGACACTGTGTTTTTCCATATACTCACTCATATCGATTCGAACCATATGATCTTCTGAATCGAATAAATCTTCAGCCAAGGCTTTAGCAAGTTCTGTCTTCCCAACCCCTGTTGGTCCTAAGAACAAGAATGAACCTAGCGGACGGTTTGGATCTTGCAATCCAGCACGTGAACGAATCACTGCATCACTAACTGCATCTACTGCTTCATCTTGTCCAATAACACGTTTATGAAGCGTTTCATTCAATTTCATTAATTTTTCCCGTTCGCCTTCTACAAGTTTCGTTACTGGAATTCCAGTTAAACGGCCGACAACTTGGGCAATCTCATTTTCAGTTACGGCTTCTTGCACCATACGAACATGCTCTTTCGCATTTTTAGCTTCAAGTTCTTTTAGTTCTTCTTCTAATTGTGGAATCGTCCCATGGCGAAGTACGGCTGCTCTTTCTAAATCATAATTATTTTCAGCATCTTCTAATTCATGTTTCGCCTTGTCGATTTCTCCACGCTTGTTGCTGACAGCATTAACTTCTTCTTTTTCAGTTTCCCATTGCATCTTCATCGCGTTGGCTTCTTCACGCAGATCTGCTAATTCTTCTTGCAAGGCGCTCAACCGTTTTTTACTAGCATCATCAGATTCTTTTTTCAACGCTGCTTCTTCGATCTCTAATTGCATCAAACGACGCGTTACTTGATCAAGTTCAGTTGGCATTGAATTCATTTCAACCCGAATCGTTGCACTCGCTTCATCGACTAAATCAATGGCTTTATCTGGTAAGAAACGATCTGTAATATAGCGATCAGATAAAGTAGCTGCTGCAACTAATGCATTATCGTGGATATTCACGCTATGATGAATTTCAAAACGTTCTTTTAGTCCACGTAAAATACTAATCGTATCTTCAACCGTTGGTTCTTTTACTAGAACTTTTTGGAATCTTCGTTCCAATGCTTTATCTTTTTCCATATATTGGCGATATTCATCTAATGTTGTGGCACCAATCAAATGTAATTCTCCACGAGCCAACATTGGTTTTAACAAGTTTCCCGCATCCATGCTGCCTTCTGTTTTGCCAGCCCCAACAATGTTATGAATTTCATCGATGAATAAGATGATGCGTCCTTCGCTTTTTTTCACTTCTTTTAAGACTGCTTTTAGACGTTCTTCAAATTCACCTCGGAACTTAGCGCCAGCAATCAATGCTCCCATATCTAAAGAAAAGATTGTTTTGTCTTTTAAATTTTCCGGTACATCTTTACGGACGATTCGTTGTGCCAATCCTTCTACGATTGCTGTTTTACCAACACCTGGTTCACCAATCAAAACAGGGTTATTTTTTGTTTTACGAGAAAGAATCCGAACGACATCACGAATTTCTTCGTCACGTCCTATGATTGGGTCTTGGCTACCGCTTTTCACTTGTTGGACTAAATCTACCCCATATTTTTCTAGTGCTTTGTATTGTTCTTCTTGATTTTGAGAAGTCACACGATCTCCCCCTCTCATGTCTTCTATATTTTTACGTAGTTCTTTTTCCGTGATTCCCTGACTTGTTAGATACTTTGTCAAACGATAATTTTTCAATTTCATCAACGCTAAAATCACGATTTCGGTCGCTAGAAATTCATCTTGAAATGATTCTCTTAGTTTGTCTGCTTCCGCTAATAAGTTAAACAGATTTTGACTCATACTTTGACCGTATTGAATGTTGCTCCCTTGAATACTTGGATATTCATCAATTGCTTTATCGATTTCTCGCTCAAAAGCCTCTACATCTACTCCTGCATCTGTATAAAAATTACGACCAAAATGATTCGGCTGTAAAAAAATCTTCCATAAATGAGCAATATCGATTTCCTGATGATGACGGGTAACTGCTACCTGCTGCGCTTCTGCAATTGCCTCTTGTAAAGTTGTTGTCATTTTTTCGATATTCATAGAATTACCTCCCAAATTTGAAAGCTGTGTTAGCCCTCATAGCTAGATTATGTGACTAGCGGAATGTCCGCTTAGCCTGTACAAATAATAATAAAAATCGACGCATATATGTTTGTCACATTCTATTTTTATCTTTTTTCTAAAAGACTAGCCCACAACTTTCTACTATATAAATAGTATCGTTAATTTATCAAAAAGACATTAGGTCTTTTGTACGATTTTTTTAAGGTCTAAAGTCTGATTAATTTTGACCTTATGAATCAATTATACTCAATTGGTCAATAAAGGTCAAATAAAAAGCGATCTTTTTTTTGACTAAATTTTAAATCTATTTTAATGATAACGCAACTTGTTATTTAAGCAAAAGATATGCGATTATTAAGAAAAAAAGATTGGCATCCATAAGTGTTGGACCCAATCTTTTTATTGTTATTAAAGTAATTCACCAAAACGTTTTACATAGAACGTTTTAACAATCATCACTAACAGTAGATAACTAATGATTGTCAAACCTAACCACACAAAATAGTTTAGCGGTAGTTCTGCTAAGCCTAAGTTTTGACCAAAACCTGTAAACGGCAAAATCGTCCCGACCGCAATCCCTAATGAAGTAATTGTCGTTAGAATAAATGATGCCCGGCTTTGTAAAAATGGAATCTTAGGCGTTCGCAAAGTATGAATCACTAATGTTTGAGACCACAGCGATTCGATAAACCATCCAGCATGGAAAATAGCAATAAATGTTGCTTGTTGGGCTGGGGCTAAGTCATGATAATTTCCGCCAAGCATTTGAGGACAAATAACAAAGTACATCAACAAATAGGTAGTAATATCAAAAACAGAACTAGTTGGACCTAACCATTTCATGAATGAACCGATTTTCGATGCATCCCATTTCTTAGGTTTTTCTAAATAGTCATCATCAACGTGATCCCAAGGGATTGACATACAAGAAATATCATATATCAAATTCAAAAACAGCAATTGTAACGGTAGCATTGGTAAAAATGGTAAAAAGATACTTGCAACCACAACTGAAAACATATTCCCAAAATTAGAGCTCGCTGTCATTTTGACGTATTTCATGATGTTTCCAAATGTTGTTCTCCCTGCTAATAGTCCTCTTTCAAGAACCATCAAATCTTTTTCCAACAGAATAACATCCGCCGATTCTTTTGCAATATCTACAGCTGTATCAACAGAAATTCCCACATCCGCTTCTTTCATGGCAGGAGCATCATTGATGCCATCCCCCATGAATCCGACAGTATGACCTAGCTCTCTTAAAGCTTGAACGATTCTTGTTTTTTGTTGCGGAGTTAATTTCACAAAAATAGCATATTTTTCCGCAATCGTTTTTAGTTCCAAATCGTTCATACGAGCAATTTCATTTCCGCTTATAAGTTCTTCATTTGCTAAACCAACTTGCTTACAAACTGATTTTGTTACGAGTGCATTGTCCCCGGTTAATACTTTCACGCCAACGCCATGGTTTTTTAAGGCTTCTAAAGCCGTTTTTGTCGTTTCTTTGGGTGGATCAAGAAAGGCAAGATAGCCAATCAAAACCATTTCATTTTCATCTGAGACAGAAAATTCATCTACCGTGGCAGGGTTTGTTTTTTGGGAAACAGCGAGTACACGTAAGCCGTCCTCATTTAATTCTTCAACTGTTTTTAATAGCTCTTTTTTCAGCTCTTCCGTTAAAGGTGTTACTACGCCTTGATAGTCAACAAAACTTGAAATCTCCAACATTTCTTCTACAGCGCCTTTAGTGATCATTTGTGTTTTTCCAGAAGGGTCTTCAATTACAACACTCATGCGGCGGCGCTTAAAATCAAAAGGAATTTCATCTACTTTCGTGTACTTAGAAGAATCTATTGATAGCTCTGATTTTGCTGCATCAATAATTGCGACATCCATTAAGTTTTTCAAGCCTGTTTGATAGTAACTATTGAAAAAAGCATGACGTAATACTCGACTATCTTCTTTTCCATCACAATCTAAATGATACTCTAAAATAATTTTATCTTGCGTTAGTGTACCAGTCTTATCTGTGCATAAAATATCAATTGCACCAAAGTTTTGGATCGCGTTCAAATTCTTGATGATCGTTCCTTTTTTTGCCATACTTGAAGCGCCTTTGACTAAGTTTGTCGTAACGATCATCGGCAACATTTCTGGTGTTAAACCAACTGCTACAGATAAGCCAAATAGAAATGCTTCGAACCAATCTCCTTTTGTTAATCCATTTATTAAAAATACTGCTGGAGCCATGACTAACATAAAGCGAATCAGTAGCCAAGAGGTTTTACTGATCCCTACTTCAAAATTTGTTTGAGGATTTTTGTCAGAAACGTCTTGTGCGACTTTTCCAAAAAGTGTATCATCGCCTACTGATACAACAATACCTTCTGCACTTCCACTAATGACATTACTGCCCATGAATACAATATTTTCATATTCAGTTTCTACGCTATTCGCTTTCAGTTTATAATCTGCTCTTTTTTCTACTGGATAACTTTCGCCTGTCATTGCGGATTGTGAAACAAACAAATCCTTTGTTTTTGTCAAGCGAATATCAGCTGGAATCATATCCCCAGCAGATAATTTTATGATATCCCCACAGACGATTTCTTCGATTGGAAGTTCTTTAGTCTTTTTTCTCCGGACAACAGTTGCTGTCACTTTCACCAAATTATTCAATTTTTCAGCGGCCTGATTTGATTTAACTGATTGGATCAATGTCATCGTTCCACTGATCAAAACCATCGCGACAATAATCAAAACACCGACTAGATCACGATCTTCTGGTAGTGCGATCACATAATCTGTCACAAAAGAAATGATTGCTAACGTAATCAATACAATTGTAAACGGGGTAAAATACGCTTTGATTATTTCGACGAACAATGGTGTTTTCTTCCTATGTGAAATACTATTTTCTCCATATGTTTCTCTTGATAAGACTGCTTGCTGATGCGTAAGTCCGCCTTTGGAAGAATTGAAATAAGATAAGATATTGTCTATCGAATTTCTCGCAAAATATTCATATGGTTGGTTTCTTTTTATCGTTGTTTCTGTTCTTTTCTCCATTTGTTTCTCCCACTTTCTAAAACTCTTTTGAATGAAATTTTCTCTTCTTTTAGAAATGGACCAACGGAAAAGGAGCGCTATTTATAGGAGTTCTCTGACTATTCTAGAAACAAATAGACAATAATAAGCTCACTATATTCAATAACGGGATTCTTTTTACATCGGTCCTTGATCATCTGACTACTGTCATCCATTTGTTTCCATCTCCTTTAACTGTATAGGTTTATTGATTCTAAATTTCTCTGTGTTCTTTTGTGTCTGAAGTCTTTTCTCAAATCGTTTTAAACTGACTAATCCTTCTTCATACTCACAACCGCTACTTTGATACCCAAAACGATCATAAAATCCCCAAGCTTGCTTACGTCCTGTTAAAATTATGGTCTGAAATTTCATAAGTTCCGCAACTTTTTCCGCAAATTCAAGCAATTTCTTACCTAGACCAATACCATGATAATTGTCATCTATGGCTACTTGTTTGATTTGCGCCACTGTTTGGCTTTTTTTTGAAAGAAGTAAGGTTCCTACAACTGCCCCATCCATCATTACAGCCATATGAATATCGTGCTTTTCATCCACTGGCAACTCGGTGATCCATTCTTTACCTGAACTAGTTTTAAGTAATTTATTTCTTAAATGAATTCCGATCCAATAGTCTTCACTATTCCAATCAATAATCTTCACCATCACTGTTTTACCATTTTGATTCCTCCGTTCTTTTAGTTGCTCATTTGATTAATTTCGATAACCTCCGATAATTGGGATAACTCCGAAATAATTGTATTGACTGCCAAAGTACCATTTCTCGTGGCTTCAATTTCTAAAAAGAGTCTTACTTTTTTTCCCGCTAAATCTGTGCAAGAAAATTTAGTAAACGTTAAACAATATCGATCTAGTAACTGAATGATCTCCGTTCTCAGCATAACTTCACTGGTATTACTTGTAATTACTGAAAGGTAATGGATTGACTCTGTTTGCTCTTCATTTTGAACCGTGTAATCATCTATTTTAAAGGATAAATTTCTCAATAAAATATTGACTAACATCAAAACAATAGCGCAAGTAACTCCTTCAACTGCAAAACCTGCTCCAATCATACTTCCAACTGCCGCTGAGCACCATAAGGTTGCCGCGGTGTTAATACCTGTTACACTAAATCCTTCTCTTAAAATCACTCCTCCAGCTAAAAAGCCAATACCGCTAACGACTTGAGCCGCTATACGAGTTGGACTGCTGTCATCTTGAATCAAGGTTGATAATGACACAAATTGACAAGCACCAAATGTTACCAAAGTCATCGTTCTCATTCCAGCTAACTTTTTCCGCCATTGTCGCTCTGCACCAATAATCATTCCAGCAAAGATACTAGCAATAACGTTCATTAAAAATGCATAGGCCTGCTCCTTTCTTTGATTTGTTTTTAGATGAAAAAGCAAAAACCTTCCGCCAAAACTCAGCGGAAGGTCATAAATAAGCGCACAAAAAAAAGCCTGTATGATCTAGTCGTTGAGTTTTGGCACTATACAACGTAAAAAGCAGAGCTTTTAGCTACCTTATGAAAAGCCTTGTAATCGACAATCCCTGTTCTACCCATTGGCATCTCTCGATGTTTTTGGGCAGTAGCCTGTGTTTGTATAGGAGCCTCACCTAACAAATCTATTTAGTTATCTTACAGGTGAAACTATACCACCCTTTTTTAATGACTGTCAACATTTTTCTTTAAATTATTTTTTTGAACATCAAAAAAGGAGTAAAAAAAAGGAATTCAATCACTGTGTTATCGTGTTTGAACTCCTTTTTTTATTAAATTTTTTCTACTTTTAAAACTGAGTTTCCAGCAACCTGTGGCGGGATCGACATGGTCATGGCTGGTAAATCAACTAAAGTAAATTGAATTTTATCGCCACTTTTCAGGTCTTCTTCTTTCAGACCATTCGCTAATTGTTCCGCTGAAACATTCAAAATAACACCGTCATTTTTCATCATATTGAGAATGTTTTCTGGATCTTCAATTGCTTCGACCTTCGTTAAAACCAAACGAATCGACTGATCGACAATCTCATTTTTCTTAGCATCTTCAAGTAAAACAGCAGTAAAGAGTGATTTTTTTTGCTCTATATTACCCGATGATTGTTCTGTAGACTGTTCCTTTTTACTCGTCATAGAGGTCGCCCCGCTTTCTTTTGACTCACTTTTGGTGTTCTTTGTACAAGCTCCTATGGCTAATACTGTTGAAATTGCTAGTATAGCTATCAAAGATTTCTTCACTATGCTTCCTCCTTTGATCGTCTTCATACACTCTTATACATCATACTGCAAACTATTAACGCCATCCGAAAGTAGATCAGTTCCAGTTTCCATTTCATTCGGATCGTATTTCGCTTGAGCTACTAATAAATCGATCGTAAGATTATTTAGTTTAGCTGATTTTTCTAATTCTTCTAAAAAACGTTCTTTCAATAATTCGCGAAGCACTCTTAATGCTTCATTATCTGAAAATACCAACGAGCTCCATGTCGGTACATGTTGATCAACAAGATACAACGCATTGCTATTGTTCATACTTTCTTGAAAAACAGATGTAACCAATTTTAATAGCTCTTTTGTTTGTTCATCCGTCATCAATTTCTTCAAGCTATCCCAATAACGAACACGAATAACAACTGTGTATAGGTCTGCTTTGAACCGTTCTGAAAGGTCTGTAAGCATTAAAAAGTCGCCTTCATATAAAGAAAGTGTTCGTAAATGTGTTTCGGCATCAAGCGTATTTAGCTGTGCGCTATCTTGTCTTAGTTGTTGGTTCTCTTTTTCTAATAATCGTACTTGATAAGTTATTAGAAAAATACTTAAACAATACAATGGGGGGACAATAAGCCAAAATAATGAGCCATATGAAAATTTCTCAAAAAAGACATATTGATAACTTACAAAAGCCAATTGGCCGAATACAAAGACTAATGTAAACACCATTCCAGGGACGATTCCTGTAAAGAAAGTGATCACAACTAAAATAAGTGTAATTAATAAATTAACCAAATCACTAAAAAAATCGTTTACTCCTAAACCAATAAAAATCACAGTTACTACGACAAGTGTGATGAAAAATAATAGAGCTAGATCCATAATTATACTAACATATTTTTTATCTCGTACCATCGTTATTCCCTCCTTTTATATTTTTTTTAAGGATAAAGAACGTTGAAAGGCCAATGATAAACAATACTAGTAAAAAGACTGTAATATAGACCGCAAGTTTATGATTATTGATGACTCTCTCTCCAAGGTTTTCTTGGTCTGATCGACTTACATCTTTTTTAAAGCGGTAATCATAGCGTTTATAATTATTATCTATTACTACCGTATCTCCTTTATAAACAGCGTTGTTCTTTTGCGTATCTAGTTGTGTAGAAGCTAAAAATACTGTTTCTGGCGTTGTCCCCGTCAAAACAAGCATTGCTGCACTTTCTTTATAAGGAGAAAATAACAATTGTGCTGTTCCAATTTGTTTTCCGTACTCTTCTTCAATACTTAATTTTTCGTTTGAAAGGAATGTTTTGAACGATTTATCATATTTGAAAAACAACTTACTATTCAGACTTTTGATCAAGGGATTATCTTTTGGAGTTCCTAAAACAATCAAGTTATGTGTAGATAAAATTGCCTCTTTAGGAGGGGTTTTAAAATAAGTTATTTCCCCTACATTACTTTGTGCATAGTTCCCAATCAGATTAAAAAGATTTGTTACTGTTTTAAAATAATGTTCATCCATTTTTTCAGGTAGTATAATGCCTAAATCACCGAAGGAATGACTTTTTATAAACATGTTGGGATAGTTTGAAAACAACATCGTATCTAATTCCTGTGTCTTGATAAATGCAGCCGACGTGTTTTCAATATACGCCCAAGGTGTCTGATTCGTTTTTACATTTTTCGGATTCTTAACAATTAAATCAAACCCAACTTTTAAGACAAAGCTATCGGTCATATCTAAGTCATCAGGAAATTCTAAAAGCAACTCATCCGCACTTGCCTTAGCTGCACTTAATTTTTTACTTCCAATTGGCCGATCATTGATAGATATAGTCACTAAGGATGTGTCAAAATCTAAATTATCGGCATAATTAAATTTTAAATGCATTGTGCTCCCATTTGTGTTATTACGGTCGACTGGTAAATTCACAAAATACACTTGTTCTTGATGATTTGCACCACTTAACTTATCCCCACTTGAAGATAATGGATAGTTTCCGTCAAATTCTAAAGTAGAACTAAAAGTCGCCGTCGTGTTGGTAATTTCTTTGATTGGTTTTTCCGTCTGTGTCATCAACTCTTGATTGCCCAAATACCTTCCAGTTCGAATCAAAAGATCTTCATTTTTTGAAGTAGCGATCAATACGTGCTTTTCACCAGAATCTATCAATTGCAGTATCGCTTTTTCTTCTAAATTTTTATCACTGATTTGTTTTCGATATTCTTCTGGAATACTATCATACAATCCAATTATCATTTGATAGGGTTGATCGCGTTGCCCTTTTAATGAGTCTAGTTGTAATAACTCATTTTTTGTTGTAATGATCCGTGACGCACCAGCCAATGCATATGTTGCGGCTGATAATTCCTTTTCTGACGCATTCTCTGAGACTAAAATAACACTTTGCTTATTGGCAATAGTGTCTGCACCAATAAAGTGATTGTAAAATGAGTGAATCATTTGTTCTGGCAACATCAAATCATATTGAAAGTTAATATTGGACCCCTCATATATTGTTAGCCAATTTGCAGGCGTTTCGATCAAATTATATGAATTTTTCTCGGATCGATTGATGATTTGTCCTTAGATTGTCAATGTATTCGTCTCTTTGATCAATTCTAGAGGAACATTGATTTCTTTTTGCTGGATATCTCCTTTATGTTCTGGTCGCCATGAGTAAAATTTCACTCCATTGATTGCTACAGTTAAGTCAGAGTCTTGTGAATTTTCCAGTTGAGTAATTTGATAACTAAAATTCAATGTTGCTTTTTTTACATCCCAGTAATCAATTTTTGTAAAGTACATCGTCGCTTTGACAGATGCCCCTGTTAAAGAGGTTGTTGTATTTTGAAACGGCTGAGTAAATGTATGATTATCTTGTTCAGCGTTTTCTGCAAAGACTGCCTGACTATCAACTAAAAATAGCAACCCCACTAAACTAATTAATATGATGCCTATCTTTTTCATAATTCGATTCTCCTTACTTAAATCGTTCTGTTTTATACCATTTTGTTTGTGCTTGTTGATGAAAAATTGCTTCCTTGATGTACATAAACATGCCATAAGCTGCTACAACTAACCACATTTGACTATATGTAATATAGATCAATGCGATGATCAATAGATTTTCCACCTTCATTTCGCCTTTTTCCGTTGAAATACTCACTTATGTACTGAAAATAAATAACAGTACTGCTAACGCCCAAAGAGAATTGCTAAACCCTTCTAGTGTCGTATGCAAATAACCTGATACTGATAAAACGAGCATAATATCAGATAAAACTAAGGATGTCATCAAAAGAAAATAAATTGATAAGAAGTAAAGAATATCAAAACGAATTCTTTTCGCCTTAGGATGAAAAATCAATTTAGTATTTTTTACGATCACATAGATATTTCCTTTTACCCAACGAGTTCGTTGGCGAAACCAAATGGACAGTGTTTGAGGTTCTTGTTCCCAAGTAACTGCTTTGGGTTGGAATTTTATTTTATACCCCATCATATAAATCCGAAAACTAATTTCGGTATCTTCCGCTAAAGCTTTTTCATCCCAACCACCAATGGCTTCGATGATTGATCGTCGAACCACAAAATTTGTGCCTGGAATCGTACACAGCTTCATCAGTTCAAATCTACCAGCTTGAGCCATCCATTGAAATGCCAAGGTTTCAATATTGATGAAACGAGTTAATAAATTAGTGTCTTTATTACGAGTACGAAACTTTCCAATCACAGCTCCATATTCATTCCCATTCATCAGTTCAGCAACGAGATACGTTAAGGCATTCGTTTCGGGTGTATTGTCTGCATCGTAAATGGCGATTACTTCACCTTTCGCTTGTTTAAATCCGATATTCAGTGCATTCGATTTCCCTTTACCACCAGTTACAGCATCCGTATTGATGACTTTTAAATTTCGATTTGGAAATTGCTTGCCTAAGTCTGCTAATAATTCAGCGCTGTTATCACTAGAATTATCGTTGATCACGATTACTTCATACTGATCCGCAGGATAACTAAAATTCAACAATGCTTCAACAGTTCGTACGATCACAATGCCTTCATTATGCGCAGGAACCATAATTGAGACAAAAGGTATCTTACCTTCTTCCAATTTTGGTGGGGCAAGTTTGTCTGTTTTTAAATAATAAATGTACCCAAAAATTACCAACACGATATTTACGATCAGCAATGACCAAATTATGATCGTTGCCGCCAACATGATACCATCAGCGACTGTCATTTGTGATCCCCCTTTTTCTGAATATATTTTGAACGATAATTTCTTCTACCAAAGAAAAATAATACAGCTAAAACGGACATCGTTGCGACAACGACAACAATCAACACCACATTTGTAATATTAAATAAACGAGCAAATTGTCCTTTAAATGTCGTTTCAGGAATCACTTTATTCGTCACATTATTAAGTGAATTCACTAATTTCCCATTTAGATACCTGCGACTATTTAGCAGTTCGATATGTTGCGTTTGGGTTTGCAAGTCAAACTCAAAATGAGATTTTCCGATTTGATAAAAAAACAAGGGTGATTGATCTATTTTCTTTAAAACAGTTGCTATTTCCTTATCAGAATCAGGAAAAGAAAAACTCATCGTAACGGGCATTGGAAATTCATAATCCGAAGTATTTCCGTTACGCTGCCATGTGACGCCTTCCAAATAGTCAAAAGGAATGTTAAAAAACGCCGTTTTAAAAATCGTTGATTTTTTTGTTCGGCTACGATAATACTGTTTCTCTATCGCTGGATTTTCTCTCAAAATTACTGTTTTGCTCAATTCTAGACCATCAGCTTGGTATTGTGCATCTTGATTCCAATAGCCATATGCAGAAAGTCCAACTGGGAAAATACTTTCCTCGATAAATAAACTGATTTGTTGTTCTAACATTTGCGAAAGCGCATGATTGTCATTTAAATTAACATTGTTCACTACGGGAACTTCCAAAAAAATAATACCAGTACCCGATTCAAACGATCGCAGTATATCAGTAAAAATATCAAAAGGAGCCGTTGTATTATTCTGATTGGTGCTCGTCGTAGAAATAATATAAGGAATATTCGTCTTGGCTAACAACTGTTGGAATTTTGACGCAATACTCATATCTTTCATAGGATTCAATCCATCAATCGTTAAAATAGGACTAAAAGATTGATGTTCGCCTAACCACTGATTGACCAACTCCGCACTTTTCAAAAATACTGCTCCTTTTTGACTGAAAAAAGGCAAAAAGCCATTGTTCTTTTCCAACACCCCAAAAGGAATTTCTTCATAATCTATTTCCTGCGTTTCCAATAGCCCAATCGATAGACCCGCAGAACCCTCTAGAACTGTTATTTCATCTTGGTAGCCTAATGTTTGAGAATAAAAATGTTGTTCATCTTTCAATGTAAATTGCCTATGACTTAATTCCCGCCATTTTCCAGAAAAAAGACTTTGCTCATCTGCTGTCAATTTAGGACCAATATGCAACTTTTTACCTGAAAAAGCCTGTCGATCTTTCACGAAATGTTCACTAAGCTCTTTTTGTGGCCAATTGATCAGTGTAATGACACCGTCATAATCCGTATTGCTTAACATTCCTCCAATATATTTATCTGTCTCTACTGTTTGTACGATTGCACCAGAACTTGTTAATAATCGTTGAATAGCATCCACATCATTTTCTTTTTTTTCCGCTATATTCAAGCTATCGTAAACGAATAGGATTCTCGGAGGCTCATTTGCAGAGGCAACACTATAGGGATAAACGAAAAAAAACAGCAGTACTGAACACAGTCCAATAAAGCCCCACTTGAACCTATAATTCATCCTCAAATCCCTCCTTAATCACCATACCATCCATCCAAACACGTTTCCCAATAACATCTGACCAAATCAATACCGTAATAAGATCTAAATACAATGAAACTAAGAACAAATGTCGAATTAAATCTGCATCACCATGAAGTATGATTGATGAAATGAATACAACAAACAAATTCAACATAAACCCAAAGACAAGAAAAAAGCGAACAATCACTTCTGATTTTCGTTGTTTGAAGCCATTATAAAATCCCACACCATATATCCCAATCATTGTGACAGCAAACAAGATATAAAAACCAAATGATTTGGGAAAAACAGCCGCTTTTATTCGATTATAAAGGGTAAAAAATCTCGTTTGTTTCGTCTCTTCTAGGTTTGCTTTTTTTCATAATTCCCTAACTCAGAAGGTTTCACTAAATAGACATCTTGAACTGCCAAATCCAATAATTTTTTTAATTCCGTTGGATGGTTTACATAATTTAAAAGAACCCAAACTGGATTTGTCTTTTTGAGTAAGTCTTTTTGAACCTGATCCGAATCAGGAGCGACAGGACTATATTCATCAAAATAAGAGGTTCCTTTTGCTAAACCGTATTGCTGATTTATTCCGCCATCTCGCATCCGCCGGTCTGGGGTATTGGTTTCCAGCATGACGCCTCTAGTTAAACTATGATACAGATCACGATCATAATTAGAGGCAGGAATGAACACTGCTGCTAATAATGTGAACCCCATCATCGCCCCCAACACAGTCCATAGTGCTAAACGACTTCCCTTGCTTTTAGCAAAAGCGAACAAGCCAAGTCCAACGAAAAATAACCCAACGATCAATAGATATTGTTGGCGGGAAGAACCAATCAACACAACTGTACTAATAAATAGTAACGGATATACCCATGCTTTTTGTCTTCCGCGAGCCACTCTATATAAATAAATAATTGCAGCAAAAATATATAAAGAACCTAAAAAACTGACCGCTTCAGCATAAAAAGAATTAAAGTAGATCGTATAAGATGTATCACCTAAGATAAAAATGACAAATAACGCAATCAAATAACTTCTTTTCCTTGAAACACCAACGGTCAATCCAGTCATGAGCAAATAAATACCACCTAGGTAAACAATCAAATATACCCCACCTAAAAAACGAATATCAAATAACTCTGAACTAAAAAAGATCTTATTCAACCAAATGGCCAGACTAATAAAGAGTTGTTGAGTAGAAGCAAACGTTTTAGGATATTGATTGTAATACTGCATAATTGAAAAATTCTTGTTAAAATAAGTAAAAAATTGATAGTCGTTACTCTTTTCAATAAACAATCCACTACTATTTAACACTCTATAATAGCTCCCGTTATCCCCTAATCCATTGATTGGAGGGACAAATAACAAAATACTGGTTATGATCCCAACGACAATGACTGCAAAAAGCGTAGGAGAAATGTATTTCGAAAAATAGCGCAGATACTTTTGTCCGCTTTGTTTAAGTTTCATCACCATTCCTCCTCATTAATAATCATACGCTAAAAGAGCCATTAAATTATTGTATGAAAATACCTCTTTTGTACGAATATCACCAAAGCCACCATAAAGAGGGTTCTTCACTTCATCGATCTGAAAATTATTTAAAATCAAAATAGCCGAATCATATAATTCTTCATCATTGATGGCAACACCAATCAATGCTGCTAGGGCATAACTTGCAGCAGATTGATTTTTATCTACCGGTATCCCATTTAAATCGTAGGAGTTAAATAGCGTACCTTTACGTACTTGAGCCTTAATAAAATCAATACTTTCTTGCTTTTGGAGATCCACTTCCCCTAAATGAAGAATCGTTAGCAAGGATTCGATAATATTGATCGTACCAGTATTTTCATATTTCTCTTCTTTATGATTAAATTTCGTTTGATAAAATGGAAATGAATCTGATAAATAGCCATTGTTAATCAAATCATAATGATATTGAAGGTAATCAGATGACACATCATATTTTTTATAAAGATAGCCTAATACTTTCAGATCAATATAAAATAAAGAAGTATCCATCGATTTTTTCTTGTGATCTATATCATAAAAATCGATCAATACATTCTCATCCATCGAAGTATCCATAAAGTTTTTAGTGACGTCATCAATTTCTTTTTGATAATTCTCAAGACCAAAATGACCGCTTGCACCAATCAATGCACGAATAATACGTAAATCATCGACAGATGCATTTACTGGATATTTTTTCCCATTTTCATCAATACGATAACTGAACTGAACATCTTCATAAAATAAATCTTTCGTTTTTTTATAGAAACTATCAAATCGTTCTTTCGTATCTGTTAACTCAAGATTCCTTAAATAAATGCCTGAAGACTCACTTAATAATTCATGCCCTGTTGCAACTTCGCTTTCTTCTGATTGTGCCAAATAGTTTGTAGCGATACCGCCATCATCCTGCAACATTCGAGCATCAATAAAAAACTTCAATCGGTCTCTACGTTCTTTTGTTTCAGCTGATTGAAATTTCTTTTTCGGAATAAATGCTTGTTCGTTTGTTGTCATTAACTGTTCTATTTCAGGTATCACTTCTTTGACAACAATTTTCTTAGTTTGCTTTCTAAAAAAAATAAAGTAACCTCCTATTAGTACAAGAAAAATGCTTAAAATAAGTACGAATTTCTTTTTCATGCTTCACCTCAACAATTTATCTTTTCTTCTTAAAGTTTACATATTTTTCTCATTTTTTACTAATAATCAGCTATGAAAATACTCGTAATTCTATAAAATAAAAATAGTGTAGAAGCAAACTCATTGAGTCTACTTCTACACTACTACAATCTATTTAACGAACAATTGTCTCTATTCGTTATCCATTACGACGATCATTACCTGACATTGTAATTTCCTGTGCTAGATAACGGATACGTTCCATGATTCGACGAGCTTTCAACGGTTCTTGCTCTCCTCGCTGAGTCACAGATAAATGTTTCTCTAGATCCTTTAAATCAAGATTAGATGAAAAAAATGTCACTAATTGCTCTTGCATCCTGTACTGTAAGATCACACTTAATACATCATCACGAATCCAAGAAGTCATCGATTCTGCACCAAGATCATCAATCATTAAAACTGGTGATTTTTTAACTGCATCTAATTTTGGCCCTACCATGTCTTTGCCAATCGCTTGTTTCATCTCCACTGTAAATGTTGGAAAATGAACAATCGTAGTCACAAAGCCTCGTTCAGCTAAACTATTAGCTATCGCACCTAATAAAAATGATTTCCCTACACCAAAAGTCCCTTGAAGATACAGGCCTTTATGAAATTCTTTTGGCTCTGATGTATATTCATTCAGAAATCTCATCGTTTCCGCCATAGCTTGCGCTCGTCCTTGAGAGGCCGTGTCAAATCTGCTGAGACTGGCTTCTCTTACATCTTTAGGCATGTCCATCGCACGAACACGCTTGCGAATCTCCTCTTCTTTTTGCTTTGCAATAAGCGCTTCTGTTGGCACATAAGTGACATCGATATAATGGAAATTCAAGGTTAGTTTAGGTTCATAACCAGGGGCGATCATTGTTGGATCATTCAATTGATATTTACGTTTTTCTTGTACAAATTCATACAGTTTTGAATAGCTTTTCCGAATATCATCATCAGTCAAACGTTCACGATTTTCCTGAATAAACTGTTGTACATCGTTATCTTTCAATACAACTTCAACTAGCTCATTATAGCGGTCGTTCATGTCTCTACTTTGAATGATTTTGGACATTTCTTTTCCGACATCTTCCATTAATTTCCGCCTCCTTTACTCAAGAAATCTTGAATTTCTTTATCTAAGCGCGCTTGTTCTTCTTTGGATAATTTTTGTTCCTCAACTGGATTCTCTACCCAATCAGGTAAAGTCTCTTGACGAATCGGTCGATTGTTTTGACCATATCGCTGTCTTGTTTGTTTTTGCTCTTTCCCTTTTTTCGCTAGCTCTCGAACATGCTCTATAGCTTTTTCTGGTGAAAAAATACCACTTTGCGCCCACTCATTTGCAATTCGATTTACATAGTCAGCTTTTAAGGTTGGTTGTTTTTGAATATTGTAAACATAGTTAATCAACACATTGATCACACTATTGGGCAGACCAGACTTACTAACTAAGTATTTGACCAAAGAACGCTCTTGCGGTGTCGTATATCCTCCACGTCCACTCTTCAAGGCCTCTAGATAATTCAGAGGGAAATTATTTTCACTATCCATGATCATCTGAATATCTTGAGTAGAAAATCCGTTCATTTTTAATGAGTTGTAGCGGTATGTTTGCTGATCTTCTGCGGACAAATCGACTGCATCATTTTTTTGATATTCACTAGTCCTTTGCTTCTTATCAGGATCATAGGTTCTATATACTGCTCGTTCAAACTCTTTCACATCGATTTTGCTCGTGTAATAATCAAATGACTTTGAACAGAAGTCGATCATATCGATTTCTGTGATTCCAAATAAATTGTGAAAAACAAATACTTCTTCCTTGAAACCATCAGAATTATCCGGCAACTTGACTCCCAGTTTTTCAATGCCTTGAACAAAGTAAGTCCAATCAAAACTTTCATCCACCGCACTTATTTTTTGTGCAGGTCGTGGGTCGTTGAATGATTGTTCCATTTGACTGAGTTGCTTGCTTTGAGAAATCATTTGCTCTTCTTTGAATAGATAAACATCTTTAAATCGAGCAGAAACTTCTTCAAATCCTGTTAAATTTATAAATTTAGGTTTGAAATGGTTAAATAGCTTGTCTAATTTTCTTTGCCCTACACTGTTTAAAAGCGTCAATGACAATACTTCATCTTTAAAGAAGCGTTCAGCCGTTTCAGGATGATTCAACCGATATAAAAATTGCACACCTAGCTCAGAATTATGTTTAACAAAGGTCGACAATAACCCGATGCCTTCTAATTTTTTTCTAGCTGCTTCGATTTGTTTCGTACTAATATCCATCATTGTGATCAAATCGGCATGAAAAAGTGACTCACTCATGCCAGATTCCTCAACTTCTGATAACAATGTCAAATATAAACTAAGCGCTTGTGCACCTATAATCGGCTGATATAAAAGCGTCACTATAGCTTGCTCTTGATCAGACAAAGGGGATGCAATTGTCGCTTGAAAAATACTTTTAGGATGGACTTCTTTCCAATTGTCTTTCAAGGAAAGACCTCCTTATTTATTTGGTGTATCTGAATTTGAAGATTTTGCTTTGTCTACAATTCCTTGCAGTTCCTTCAAGAATACACTCATATCTTTAAATTGACGATAGACACTGGCAAAACGAATATAAGCAATTTCATCTAAATTGACTAAATCTTCCATAACATACTCACCGACTAACGTCGTTGAGACTTCATTTTCACCTAAACTACGTACGCGATTTTCAACGTTATCAACAATTTGTTCCATTTGCTCCATTGCAACTGGACGTTTTTCAGCAGATCGAATCAACCCACGTAAAATTTTCTCTCTATTAAATTCTTCTCGGTCACCATTTTTCTTGATCACTAGCAGTGGTGCCGCTTCAATTCGTTCAAATGTTGTAAAACGGTAATTGCAATTCTCACATTCTCTACGACGGCGGATTGCACGACCATCATCCGCTTGGCGGCTATCGATTACACGAGAATTATTATGATGACATCTTGGACAACGCATAGTGTTCACCTCATTTTATCTTATAGTATCTATCATTTTGTTTATTTTTTAATTTACTACCTGTATTATAACATGAAATGCTTGAGAAACCATCCATCTACCATGACTTCCTAAAGAATTTAATTGTGATTTAATATGATAAATTCAAATGTTCTGTTAAAGGAAAAAAAGAAAAAGGACATGAGACTTTTTTGCCTCCTTGTCCTTACTCTCTCATTTTTATCGAGTCGTCCAACCAGTTTTAAGAATCGTTCCTAATGAATAACACCTGATCCCAAATAATAAAACAGAATAAAAAAAGGAATACACAAACGTTATTAGGTATGTTTTTATATTTCGCTTTGTATAAAAAATATTTGATAAATAACTTACCAGTATGAAATAGACTACGGCGACAAAGGAGACTTCAACACCAATTCCTAATTTATGTTGCCAAAGCAAGGTAAGCGTCACAATAACATTATATAACCACAAATACGTTTCCAACAACTGCCAAACCATAGAAAAAGGTCGAATAAAACAGTATCTAAATGAAAATAGCGTCATTATCAGTGCAGATTTAGTCCAACGAACTTGTTGTTTAAAAAATTTTTTGAGCGAATTGGGGACATCTGTATAGCAAATAGCCGTTGATTGATAGACTGTCTTATACCGTCGTTCTAATGAAATATCAGTAAGTAAACGGTCATCTCCAGCAGAACAAGGTATGCCCATAAATGTTTCTTTTCTAAAGGTTCTCATATTTCGCTTTACAAAATTAGCTCGGTGCATACTTAATGCACCTGAACACACAATGACATTACCGGTTTGTGATTGTGATGCACGTCCGATTTGAAAGGAATTGGAATAAATAATATCTTGCAACCTCGTCCAAAAATTATCTGAAAGATTTCGAACTTCAATTTTCCCAACAACCGATCCAACTTTCGGATCACCAAAAGGACGAATCATTTCTTCCAATGCTGTCTCAGTAATCTCCCCGTCAGAATCAACTAATAAAAATAAATCACCTGTAGCCTGGATAAAACCAACTTCTTGAGCCTTTTTCTTCCCACTATTTTGCTCTAATCGCACACTTGTCAACTTGATATTTTTATTGACTTCATTTATATCTACTAAATTTTCTATCTTTAGATTTTTTATGGCTAAATACGCATCTTCATTCTCACTGCCGTCATCAATAAAAATAATCTCATGAATTGGATATGTTTGTTTCAGCAACGTTAGAACAGCTTTTTCAACAGATTCTTTGTCTTCATTAAAACTGGGAATAATCACTGAAATTTTGAATTTTTTCACAGGTCCTCTTGAAGGCAAATAGGTTAAGGCTAGACTCAATTTTGTCACTAAGTAAACAAAATTGATAGAATATAAAAACATGACGATACGATATTCCCTACTGGATGTATTTATTCTCCACAAATAAATTAAATATAACAAAAGTAAAAACAATGAAAGATAGAGTATTTTTTCTCCATATTGTTTGATTTTGATCATATTTAAACCAAAGTCAGATCATAAAACAATTGACTATTTCTTATTATATTTGCTTTATTATCTTCATAAAGTTGATGATTTACTGCGTAAATGACCATATCAAATTCTTTCAATTGATGGTATTTTTGTTCTAACCTACTCACATTATTTTGTGTTATATTCGTCGTTGAATAAAGAATATCATCATAAACAACAATAGTTGAATTTCGTTCTTTTAATTTTTGAATCAACGAGATAACGGAGGACATTCTGGTATCAGCAACATTTTTTTTGTAGGTTATTCCTAAAATAGCGATCTTCATTTCATCCAGTTTTTTATCAAGATTTTTATCATGATTTTTACCAATATACGCAACAATTTTATTTAGATAATAGTCTAACATCGAGTCATTGATTTCTCCTGCGGTTTCGATCAACGGCGTTTCTACTCCTCTTGCTCCCATCAACCACGTTAAATAATATGGATCAACCGGAATACAATGACCTCCGATACCTAAACTAGGTGTAAATTTCATAAACCCAAATGGTTTTGTAGCTGCTGCTTCGAGTACTTCATATACGTCAATAGATAAATCATCCGAAATTATTTGAAGCTCATCCGCTAATGCAATATTGACTAAGCGGAATGTATTTTCATATATTTTAGCCAGTTCAGCTGTTTTTAAATTAGAAACAGAAGAAACATGACTACCAAAAAAAAGCTTCGCTTCTGATAAGCATTCGGCTGTATGTCCTGCAACGATTCTTGGAATCTTTGCACTTAATGATTGCGTATTGCCCGGATCGATTCGTTCTGGAGAATATGCGATGAAAAGATCGACACCGATAGTGTAGCCAAGTTTTGAAAACACAGCTACAAGGTATTCTTCAGTCGTTCCAGGATACGTTGTACTTTCTAAAATAATCAATGAACCTATTTTCACTTTATTTTTAATCAACTCAACTGCTGATTTAATATAACTTAGATCAGGAATTTTATTTTTGTCGATTGGCGTTGGCACATCAATAATGTAGACATCTTTTTCTCGGATCAATTGTTCCTCATATGTAAAGACTGTCCCATTTGCTTTTAGCATTTGAACTGTTTCGTCCGTGACAGTGTCCAGGTGACTTATCCCTTTATTTAGCAGATCAACTTTGCGCTTATCAATATCGAAGCCAATGACTTTATGCCCTTTTTTTACATGATTTACCACACTGGGTAGCCCAACATATCCCAAACCAATCACAACTACTTCTTTTTCCATTTTTTCTCCCCACTATCCTTTTTTGTAAACTTATTTGTTCACAAAAGATAACACATATCTGACAAATTTGTCTATGATATTACGGGAAAAACAGTTATTTAAAATTATGTATAAAAATGTCTGTTTTTCATTCCAACAATTGTTTTAAACGAAAAAAACCACGTAATAAACAGTGTTTATTCGCGGTCTTTTTCTTTTGAATTTTGTTTTTTTAGATTAATATAAAAAAACAAACAGCATTTCATGTTATATTATCAAAAAATATTTTTTGCGATCCATTTTTTAACATCTTTTTCAGTCTCTTGTATACTATTTTGATTATCAAATACAATATCTGCCTTCAGCTTTTTCTCTTCAATCGACATTTGGCTGGCAATCCGTTGTTGCGCTTGCGTTTTTGTTAAATGGTCTCGTTCCATCAAACGAACTAATTGTGTTGCTTCTGGAACGTAGACAACGGCTACCTTATCAACATATTTATCATAGCCCCCTTCAAACAGCAACGGGATATCAACAAGGACCAATGAATTGAGACTTTTTTTCTCTGCAATCTGATTTAATATTGCCTCCTTCAAAAATGGAGAAAGCAGTTCATTGAGTTTTTTTCTTTTCGTTTCATCAGAGAAAATGATTTCGCCTAATTTTTTGCGGTCTAAGGAACCCTCTGGATTTAAAATCTCTGAGCCAAACGCTAATACAATTTGCTTCAATCCAGGAGTGCCGATTTCAACGATTTCTCGCGCAATGATATCGGCATCTACGATAGGGAAACCTAGACTCTTAAATACAGCAACGACCGTACTTTTCCCCGTTGCGATACCACCTGTCAGACCTAATACCATTCCCATCGATCAATTCCTCACTTTCAAGGTTTGACACTTCGGGCAAAAATGTGTGCCACGTTGGGCTACTTTTATTTTCTTGATTGGTGTCGCACATCGTGGACATGGCTTTTCAGTTTGACCATAAACATTTAGTGAAACTTGAAAAGTACCAGCTTCACCTAGGGCATTTAGATAACTTCGAATTGTCGTCCCTCCGGCCTCGACAGCACGCCCCAGCACATCAATGATTGCATGATACAAGCTTTCAACTTCCTTAGGTTTTAATGTATCCGCAGGTTGTTCTGGATGAATTTTCGCTTCCCACAATGCCTCATCCACATAAATATTGCCTAAACCTGTCACTAAACGTTGATCAAGTAACAGCGGTTTGATTGCTTTATGATGTTTTTTTAACCCTGTACGAAATTCTGATAATTTAAAATAGTCAGGAAGCGGTTCGGGTCCTAAAGCCAAAATCCCTTTATACTGTTCCCCTTGATTTTTAGGAACTAAAACCATGCGTCCAAATTTGCGAACATCTAAATAACGTAAATCAGTTCCATCGGTGAACGTAAAAATCACATGCGTATGTTTCGTCCATTCTTCTTCTGGGGTATGTGTTTCATATTTCCCTTCCATCCGTAAGTGGGAAATCATATCATAGTTCGTTAATTTGAATATCAAAAATTTCCCGCGTCGTTCCATTTTTTCAATGGTTTGACCAATCAATTGTTGTGCAAAGATATCAGCTTCTGGCGCTTCAATGATTCTAGGCCATAGAATCGTAACTTCTTTGATTGTTTTGCCAACAACCAATTTTTCCAGTCCTTTCCTGACTGTTTCAACTTCTGGTAATTCAGGCACGATTGCTCTCTCCTTAGAAGAAAAAGACCGAAGCGAACGCAACAAAGTGTGTTAAACTTTTTTCGTTTGGCCAGTCTTTTTCCTATTATTTTTATTAATTATTTTGCTTCATACCATGTTTTGCCCCAACTGCTGTCAGTCAGCAATGGTACATGTAATTGAACAGCATTTTCCATTACATCTTTAACTAGTGCGTTTAATTTGTCCAATTCAGATTCCGGTGCTTCAAAAACAAGTTCATCGTGCACTTGTAATAACATCGTTGCTTGCATCTTTTCTTCTTTTAACCGCTCTTGCATGTTGATCATTGCGATTTTCAAAATATCTGCAGCACTTCCTTGGATTGGTGTATTGATTGCTGTCCGTTCTGCAAAAGAACGTAAATTAAAGTTACGGGAATTAATATCTGGTAAATAGCGACGGCGATTATAAAGCGTTTCTACAAACCCCTTATCCTTGGCATCACGAACGATATCTTCCATATATGTTTTAACTCCTGGATATTTTTCAAAGTACGTATCGATATATTCTTGTGCTTGTTTTCTAGTAATGCCTAAGTTTTGTGACAAGCCATAATCACTGATTCCGTATACGATACCGAAGTTAACGGCTTTCGCTTGACGACGCATATTTGGTGTAACTTCTTCTGGTTTTTCGATACCAAAGACACGCATCGCCGTACTTGAATGTATGTCTTGCCCCTCAATAAACGCTTCTTTTAAATGTTTATCATCTGAAATATGTGCTAAAACACGTAGTTCAATTTGGGAATAATCTGATGAAAAAATCAACCAATCTTTTTCTCTTGGAACGAAAGCTTGACGAATTTTACGGCCTTCATCTAAACGAATCGGGATATTCTGTAGGTTAGGATCAACTGAACTTAAACGACCTGTTTGCGTTAAGGTTTGAACATATCTTGTGTGGATTTTATCATCCGGTTGAATTACTTTTAGCAGCCCTTCAACATAGGTTGATTGAATCTTGGCGATTTGACGATACACCAAAATATCTTCTACAATTGGCGCTTGTTCTTTTAGTTGTTCTAACACATCTACCGCTGTTGAATAGCCTGTTTTTGTTTTCTTAATAACAGGTAGACCCATTTTTTCAAATAAGATCACCCCTAATTGTTTTGGTGAATTTAGGTTAAATTCTTCCCCTGCTTCTGCATAGATTTTTTGCTCAATTTCGCGTAGTCGATCTGAAAATTCAATACGCATTTCTTTTAATCGATTTGCATCTACACGAATTCCTGTTATTTCCATATCTCCTAAAATTTTTGAAAGTGGCAACTCCATTTTATAGAATAAGTCTGCTTGATTCTTTTCGACTAATTCAGCATCTAGTTTTTCGGATAAGAAATCGATGGCATTTACTTTTCGTGCAAGGTGGCTAAAAAAGGCTTCATCCTCTTCTGGCAAGCCTTTTTTGGCTCCTTTTCCATATACTGACTCATCTGAATGGATGTCTGTATAGCCATAATGTTGTGCGACTCCTTCAATATCAGCGCTATTGTCATTTGTGTCCAATAAGTAAGCTGCTAATAGTACGTCAAAGGTGATGCCTTGCGGTTTTCCAACATATCGATTCAACGAAACATACGTCCGTTTTGCATCATATACTGTTTTCTTGTATTTATCTGATAACACCCACTCAACAAAAGGTTTGCTTTCAAATAGTGATAAGCTGTTGGTTACATAGACTTTCTTTTTATTACCCCAAGCTACTCCTACAATTGGAGACGTGTGATAATTATCTTCCAGCATCTCAACATATAATGCCATGTCGTCAGTAAACATTTCTGATGTGAATGTATCGACTACATCAAAATGCACATCTTCAAGTTCAACGGTTTCTTCCTCAACATTTAATTTGCTTAGCATTTGCTTAAATTCCATTTCTTTATAAAAGGGAATCAATTTATCTAAATCTTTGCCTTCGTATTTAAGCTCATCTATGTCAAGTTTTACTGGGGAATCCACATTGATTGTTGCCAAGCGTTTTGACATAAATGCTTGTTCTTTATCATTGATCAGATTCTCTTTCATTTTGCTTGGTTTCAAATTATCGATATTTTCATAAACGCCTTCAACTGAGCCATATTCTTTTAACAATTTAATCGCTGTTTTCTCACCGATTTTTGTTACACCTGGAATATTGTCTGAAGTATCCCCTGCTAAACCTTTCATATCAATAATTTGATTTGGCGTTAGACCATCGTATTTTTCTGCTACGTGCGCTGGCGTATAACTTTCTAGATCACTGACACCCTTAACGGTAATATCGACTTTGACTGAATCTGTGGCAAGTTGCGTTAAATCTCGATCTCCCGATAAAACAACTACATCGAATTCTTCTTTAGGAACTTTAGTTGCTAAAGTTCCGATGATGTCATCTGCTTCATAGTTATCTAATTCATAATATTTAACACCTAAACCAGTTAGTAATTCACGAATATAAGGCATTTGCTCTTTAAATTCTCCTGGTGTTTTCGAACGACCTGCTTTATATTCAGGATAAAATTCGGTTCTAAAAGTTGTTTTCCCTGCATCAAATGCAACTAAAACATGGGTTGGGTTTTCTTTTTCCATGACGTTTTCAAACATATTATTGAACGCGTACACCGCATTTGTATGTAAGCCATTTTTATTTTTAAAGCGTTCTAAAGAATTGTGCAACGCAAAAAACGCTCGAAATGCGACACTATTTCCATCTACTAGTAATAACTTATTTTTTGTCATCTTTTTTCTCCTCATCTTCAGCAAACTGGTTTCCCTCTTATTCTAACAAAAATCGGCCAACTTTGCAGTAGGAAGGAACTAAAGTTCGTAAAGCTTTACTGAAAACAAAAGAAAACCCGCTCTGCACACTCAGAGCGGGTCAATTAGGAGTTCACACAAATGAAATTTTTGTAACGTTTGTCTTTCTTCTATGTCTATATAGTACAAATAATATGTGAATATTATATGAACGAACGACTCCTAAAATGTAATTTTTTTAGGGAAAAACGTTCTACGATCCTATTTTTACTCTTTCTAACGGATGTCAGTTTCCTTATCTAAACGAAGAATGCCGATTTTTAGAGAAATGGCTTATAGAAGTTATTCATTCGTTTTTCGATTATCGACACCACGATTTTAACTAATCATTGATTGTTAAGTTGAGTAAGGTCAATTCGTTATTCCATGCTATTTTTCTTGCGATCTAACCAGAAAACACTCACTAGTACGAGTATAAATAGCCCTAACCAAAGGATGATTCGAGTATTTTTTTCACCTGTAGAAGGGAAATTCCCTCTTGATTGTGTTGTTGGTGTAATACTCGTTGTGCTTGGTTTAAAGCGAACCGTTTGTTGCTCGTTGTTTAAGTCTAAATGTTTAGCAATTATCTCGTTTCTACTTTCTAGTATTTCAGTAAACACGATTCCATCATTTGTGAACTGTTTCCCGTCAATTATAAATTCGAATTGAATTGTTATTTCTGTTTTTTCAGCGATAAACGTTTTCTCATCACTAATATCATTAATTAGTGAACCGTCTGACAAACGATGTGCTTTCACTTTGACAGTATATTGATTGCCAATAACTAACCCTGTAATCTTTGCAGATTCTTTAACGATCAAATTATCGGTTGGCTCAAGGACTTTTTCACCATTTTTACCTTGAGCTATTGTAGAAATACTCGGATCATTAAAACGAACCGTTTGTTCTTGATTGTTAAGATCATGATGTGTCGCAATATTTTCATCTTCATGACTTAGTGTTTCAGTGAAAACAATGCCATCACCACGTAATTCTTTTCCTTCAAAAATAAACTCAAACTCGATTATTTTTACTTCTTTTTCTGCCACGAATGTTACTTCCTTGCGAACTTTCTCATACACTTTTTCTGTCGAAAGTCGGTAGCCTTGAACGACAACTTTATATTCGTTCCCAATAATCAATTTTGTAATCTCTGCTGTCTCTTTTACTAAAACTTTTTGAAGTGGATCAAAGACTTGCTTTTGTTCATCGCCAAATGCTTTGGTTTTAATTTTTGGGTTTGTAAAGACGATTGTTTGTTCTTGATTGGATAAATCTTTGTGCTCCGCAATTGTTTCTTCTTCATACAGTAAGGTTTCTGTGAAAACGATACCGTCTCCAGCTAGTTCTTTACCTGATAGGATAAAATCAACTGTCTGTTCCATCTCCGTTTCAGTAGCTGTAAAGACCAACTCTTTTTTGATTTTTTCATACGGCTTACCTGTAGATAGACGGTAGCCTTGAACGATTACTTTATATTCGTCCCCAACAATCAAATCTGTTAAAACAGCGGTCTCTTTCACAGGGACTTTTGCATGAGGATCAAACAGTTGTTTTCCTTCTTCTCCATAGGCTTTCGTTGTAATTTTTGGATCAGTGAATCGAACCGTTTGTTCTTCATTTGTCAACTCTTCGTGATTTGCCATTTCTTCACTTTCATAAAAAAGTTTTTCTGTGAATACAATGCCATTTCCTTTAAGCTCTTGACCATCTAATTCAAATTCAAAAGTCAACTCCATCAATGGATGAGTTGCAATAAATGTTTTGGTTAATGCTGCATTTTCGTATGTTGTTTCATCACTTAATTTATACCCTTGAACCGTCGTTGTATACTTATGTCCAACCACTAAATCAGTGAATGTCACCGTTTCTTTTATGTTTACTTTTTTCTGTGGATTGAATAATTTACGGCCATCTTCACCTTGCGCTTTTGTTTTGATTTCTGGATCATTGACCTTGATTGTTTGTCCCAAGTCATTAATGTCTTCGTGTGATGCTACTTCTTTTTTCTTGACTGTATCATAAATGTATTCGTAAAAAACAATCGTTTTACCACGATATTTTTGTCCATCCAGCTTTGCTTTAACAACATGGAATCCTTCATAGGCAAGTGGAGCAAAAGAGCCATTTAAGGTATCTAGGACTTCTCCTGTTTTTTGATCAACAATTTTTGTTGTATAAAGATATGTGCGACCAGCGAAAAGCCATTTATACCGTATCGTGTCTTCTAAATTGATTTCCTTTGTCGGGTCAACAAATTTCTCTCCATTTTTCCCAGTAGCAGTGGTATTAAGCTCCACAGGTATCGTTTCGTTCTCTACATCCACTACAAGTACTTCCCCATCTTTTTCAGGCGTAACTTTAAACGTATAGTCATTTCCATTTGGTAAGAATCCATGTAACGGTTCTAATTCTTTGAAGATGTATCCATCTCGGTTATAAATCAAACTCTCAATGTTTATTTCTCCGTTAGCATCCGTTTTATACTCACCAATTTTGCTTTTAGTTACACCTGTTACTTTATACAATGCAAATGGTACGTCTTTTAAGGGACGGTTGGCATCTTTTTCCAATTTGATCAACTTGATTGGTTGTCTTGCCCAACGATTGGTAAATTGTCTAGTAAGCAATTGGTTGACTTCTACGATGACTTTTTGAGGTGTTTTGTCAATAACTCTACCGTCTGGTGCTTTGATTTCAGTCAAGGTCACTTCTGTTCCCATCAAAATGTCATCTAAACGAGCGATCCCATCTTGATCTGTCGTACGTTCTTCAACAATTCCTGAATATTCAAATCTAAAAACTGCATCTGCTAAAGGAAGTCCTTCTTCATCTACTTTGAGTGCAGCGATAGAACCTGTTTTGATTATATTTAAACGGATTTTTGTTTTAGTCGGTTCTATCTCACCAGCCGTTACCATTGTCTGTTTTCCATCTTTTACCCAAAAATACTGGGCACCAGAATTAGGAGAAGTTCTTTGAAAATTGATTTCACCATTCGTAGAGAGAACAGAAGGTGTAATTCTTAATGTATTTCCTTGTTTACTGATACTTGTATTTGTTCCGTTACTCACTTCACGATATTGGGCAAAGACACCTCTACTATCATTTAGGTCTACTGTTTCGCCCGCTACAACTGTAAATTCTTGTTCATCAAATGATGGTTTAGTACGATAGTTATTTATATTCGCTTCAATTTGAGCTTTATAGGCTTGATAGTTTGTTAATTCGCTTTGTACGCTAAAACCTAAAGATTCCCATACTGAAAATTGTGTTGCTATATATAGTTCATTAGAGTCAGCTCCGTTGGAACCAAAGTTTACAATGTTATTGATCACTTTTTTTTGACTATCACTTATTAATCCAACAGATGTATGCGGAACATACCCTTCACCTATATTGAAAGGAACACCTGGTTCTACACAATATGCTATCTTACCATCAATTCTAAATTTTTCTATTTGCGTCACTTGAATGAGCCATTTATCACCTATTTTTACAGAATATTTCATTGGTATCAGCTCTTGTGATCCAACAGCATATGTCTGGATAAACGGAATATTAATGACTTCGTTCTGATCATTTGTAACATAGATTTCAGCAGTTGGATTTGACTGAACATACGCTCCGTACATGTATCGTGCCAATGAAATGATCTCTTCATTGCTCAACCCCTGCACATCGTATGGGTCTGGTCTAGCAGCTAGCGATTCAGCAGAGCGCTCACCAATCGTTTCTTCAGATGATTCTTTGACAGATTCTTCGGCTGGTTCATTTTTATCATCCTCTGCTTCTATCTTTTCATCCAAATTGATTGGCGTATCGTCTGTTTGATCCGTCCTTTCTAGATTTTCTTCACTACTCTCTTTGACAGGTTCATTTTCTACTGTTCTGATTTTATCAAAATTGTCCTCTAAATTAAGTGTCTCACTTGCCGTAGTTTCACTTTCTGCATGGGCTACCATCGGTTCTATTACTGGTAAAAAATTAGATATCAACGTGAATACTAGAACCAAGAGCGTTATCAGTTTCTTACATTTTAATTTCATCATTTTCCCCTCACTAAATCATTTTTGAATGCGTTAGTCATTTTCCTAATAGGTGGCGAACGGATATTCATGCTCTCCCCTCCTTTTGAGTACAAAAAAAGACGACATTTTTTTGTCGTCTTGCTCGAGTTCTATTCTTATTTTCACCATAAATCTGATCTATATATTGTTAACCTATTCCAAAAGTTCCAACACAAATAAACTATTTTCATAAAACTCGTGTCCTGTCGTGAAGTTTATAGCAATCGTAACTTCAAACTCTATGGGAGTAGAATACGTCAATCGTCTCCCAATGATACAGCAATACCTTTTTCGGTTCTATTCTTTCGCCCTAAGCTGCACTGATAACGAAAGCGGTGGACCCACCGGATATTCAATTTTAGGATTATTTTCCTAATTGATACATTTTTCCATGTACTTTTAATTTTTGATTATAGTCTAAGCGATTTATTGTTTCTTTATAAGCATCGCCTTTACCAGTAAAATGCAACGCAGCTCCTCTATATGGCCGCTTTCCAATAATGGTTTTCTTGTGATCAAAGACAAACTGAATTTCTTGATAAATAGCCTCTAAATCAATAGAATCTACCACCTTATATTGTTTACCAATTAATCCTTCTTCAAAATACATTACACGTCTTTCAATCTTGCTTCCTTCTTTTTCAATATACCAATCATCGGAACGATTAAATAGTTTGATCTGTTTCCCATAGAACAAAATATCTGTTCTTAACATCTTTACAGTATCTTTTCTTCCCATATCTAGATCTCCAATTTTTTTATTGATTTCATTGTAATAAAGATTAAAAAGAAGAAGCGAACCTAAAAAAGGCTAGGGCACGCCACTATTTTAAGTGTAACGCGCCCTAGCCTAAATAAACACACAAACGAAAAAAAGAGTAAATACAAAACGGAAATTAATTCTTACCAACAAAATAAAAATAAAGAACTCCCTTTATTTTTATCTGTCAAAAGTGAGAAAAATTTGCTATACTCTAGATTGTGGCTTGCTTCAGTAAGCTACAGGGGTGCATTCCACGTAAAACAGTCCAAAGCTGTCTTATGGTGGACTAGTATTATGCTGACCTGGGCCTGAGAAACCCGGAGAGTGATACTAGTGCATCTCTATTTTTTTATAGTTGCTTCTTCTTCTTAAACTTCAATACCTGTTAAAATTACCATGCTTTTTAGAATAAAACAACTACTTTTTTATTTTTCAGGTAATTTTATATTTTTTTGATGAATAGCGAATAAAAAAATAATCCCGTTTTGCTATTTTATCCTTACTTTTTCATTGTGTTTTCTTACCTTATAATTATAGTTTTACAAACCATAGATTACCACCAATCGACAAGAAATGAGCTTTTTTCATATAAATGAATTGATTTAATTGAAAATCCATCTTATTTTGTGTGATTAATGAGCAAATAGCATTAACGTTTTCTAATAATTCATTGATTGCTTTTTCTTGAAATCTATAAAAAAGGAGAATATCACAATGTACGTACTAACAGAAGGAGAAACCTTAAAAAAATTAAGAAAGCTCAGAGGATTAAACCAAAAAGACTGTTGTCAAGGAATTATCTCTAGACATACCTACTCTAGAATTGAGCGAAATCAAACTAGTATACAGTATCATATTCTTTTAGAATTACTCGAACGGCTCAATTTTAGTTATCAAGACTTTTGGTTTTACAAAAATGAAAAGAATGCGCTTTATGCATCCAAAAAGAAACTATCCTGTATGGATAATACATTAGATCTTTATGCTTATTTTAAAGAGAATAAAAAAAAGAGTATCGAGAAATTTCATTGTTATTTATTATGTAAGTTAAGAATGGAGCAGTTTGATTTTGATACCGTTGAAAAGATAAATGATCGTGATTTACAGCACTTAAATAAGTACCTAAAGAAATTAACCTTTTTTTCGATTATTGATTTGACTTTAGTTTCAGAAATGTGTGATTATTTAGCCTATGATACAGTGAAAAGAGTTAGTTTAACTATTCTTAAACAAATCAATCTCTCTTCTGATTCATCTGAATTTACGCGTTCTCATCAATATGCGATTCATCTTGCCTTATGTACAAATACATCCATTGCTCTAAAAAATGAAGATTATTCGTTTACTAAAAAAATGTTAACCAAAACAAAAGATTTTTTAGAACAATACCCTAATCACTATTTTTTGTTATTTTTACATTTTAATACACACACTTTAAATTATAAACTAACCATGAATAATCACTACCTATCAAAATTATTTTTGTTAAAAGACTATATGAAAGAATTAGAAGACTATCAAACGGCAGAAAAAATTGAAACCCAAATAAAATCGTTGATTCAACATACAGCCTCCCTTCCAGAAATTACCATAAACTAAAATACAAAAAACGAGCCATTCTACCAATTAGAGTGGCTCGTTTTTATTTAATATCTCACTATTCGTTACGGTAAAATATTTCCAGCTGCGCGGTAAATTTCATACCACTCTTCTCTGCTTAGTTTGATTTCAGACGCTTTTGCAATTTCTTTGATTCGTTCTTTATTCATAGTTCCAGCTATCACTTGCATTTTTGCTGGATGTCTCAAAATCCATGCAGTAGCAAGGCCTGTTGCTGTTATGTTATGATGCGCAGCAATACGATCTAGTATTTCGTTTAAATCTGCGAACTTCTCATTTCCTATGAAAACACCTTCAAAAAAGCCATATTGATAAGGTGACCACGCTTGTATCGTCATGTCATTCAAACGAGAATAATCTAAGATGCTGCCGTCTCTATCGATACTTGCTTCATCCGTCATATTTACATGAATCCCTTGATCAATCATACCTGTATGTTTAATTCCAAACTGAAGCTGATTTGCTACTAATGGTTGTTTCACTGTTTTCTTCAATAAATCAATTTGCATCGGTTTTTGATTACTAACACCAAAATATTTTACTTTCCCTTGTGCTTCTAATTGGTCAAAGGCAGCAGCCACTTCTTCTGGTTCCACAAGTGTATCTGGTCGATGTAATAATAATGCATCCACATAATCCACACCTAAACGTTTCAAACTTTCTTCCACTGAAGAAATAATATGTTCTTTTGAAAAGTCAAACATTCCTTTACGAATACCACACTTCGTTTGAAGAATGATGTCTTCTCTTTTGATCGATGTCTCTTTCAATGCTTTGCCAAAAATTGTTTCGCATTCTCCACCACCATAAATATCTGCATGATCAAAAAAATCAATTCCATGATCATAGGCCGTTTCAATAATTTCTGCTGGATTTTCTGCTCCATTCATTCTCATACATCCAAGAATAACTGGTGCTACTTGTAAATCACTTGTTCCAAATCGAATCTTGTCCACGCAAAGACCTCCTAAAATTATATTCACTAGTCTAGTTTAACATATTTAGATGAAAGGGCTTCACTTTCTGACTTTTTTTAATAATTTTTCAATTTGAAAAAGGAGTGCTTCAGATAGTTCCCCATCAATAAGCAGAATAGGTTGGGCATATTTCTGCTTTAATGCCTCGTATACAACAGTCGTTAAAATAATATCGGTGTACGCAATGGATTGGGCTGTTCTAGCATAGCTCACAACTAGATTATACTTGCTGCTAAAAAAATCAACAATTCTTTTCCCCAAACCATTTTCTTGTTCGATCGATAGATCTGTCATTAAACAAACAAATATCCTTTTCTCATTATAGACAGGTGAAATAAGCGTACTTAATATCATGAAGTATCGATAAAATAAGGCATCTTTTGGAATCCGGAGATAAAATCGATTTTTCATGACCAGTGTACACAGACCTTCGTCGACTTTACAGATAAAACTAGGGTAATTTTCTTGCAATGTTTCTTTTGATCGTTCTCTTTCATAAGGCAATCCAGAAACCACTTCATAATATAAATGAAACCCAAAAAAAGCGACTACACTAGACTTGGAATGACTAAATTTTTTACCCCAAAATACTTGTCTAAATATGTTGGTTGCTACTAAGGTGTTTACGTAACAGGTTGTTTTTTTTACGTAGTGTTCTTCAATAATGTAGGCCTGTATACTAGAACCAAAATAGGGTAAAAATTTTGCCTGAATAATAATATAAAGATAGGCTAACTCTTCTAAATTCCAATCTCTTACACATTTCTCCACCTCCATTGTTGCGATAAATTTAGAGAAAACGGAACTGTTTTCAGTATATTGCATCCATTCTTTCTTAATCGAAATTTTTTCCCCGTTTTTATAGCGCCATGATGCAATTTGAACGATTCTAAACAGTGACTCTTTTTGAAGATCATTGATTTGCATTTGAAAAAATTTTACCAACAGATGCGTTAGTTGCCAGCTTTCATCTTTTCCTATCAATAAAAATTTATTTTTCGTTCCCTGATACGCAAACCAATAAAAGTGTAAAATCCATGCTCGAATTTGTTCTTCCTCTCCCATAAGTTCATAAGTGCCTCTTTTTAAATGGATATTAAATTTAGTTAGCCATTCATTCACTTTCTTCACTCTTCTTCTCATACTTGATTCGCTGATGTGCAATTTTTCTGCTAAACGTTTGGTTTTAATAGTTTTCACCTCAATCACAGCTTTTAGAAAAATAATCTCAGGTAATTCACTTAAATATTGAACTAAAAAGAGTTCTAAATACAAATCGTTCTCTCTTTTTAAATAGAAATACTTTTTGGAATGTCTGCGAATCTTTAGGTGTTCATTCAGTTCATAACGCTTAAATAAATTTTTTAGTTTCTTTATCGAGCGTATGATGGTTCGAACATTGACCTCCAATTTTTCGGAAAGTTGCTCTAATGAACTATTCTTATCTGTAGATTTCAGTAAATTAAACAGCCCAAGTAACTTGCTTGACTCAAAATCAAGGATGTCTTTATAATCCATACCCTATCTCCTTACTAATCGTACCCACTAATTCTATTTGTCACTTTCATAAAAAAAGCAATGAACATGCATAATTAATATACGCAGGATTCATTGCTTTTCATTTTTAATTTTGAATGCGTAAAGTCATTGCATTTGCCGCAACGATAACTGTACTCAAAGACATCAGAATTGCTCCAACTGCGGGATTCAGTAAAATCCCCCAAGGAGCTAAGATACCTGCTGCCAACGGAATTGCGATAATATTATACCCCGCTCCCCACCAGAGATTTTGAATCATTTTTCGACGTGTTTGTTTCGCTAAATCTAAGAAGCGAAGAATGTCTTTAGGATCACTATCTGTTAGAACTACGTCGGCAGAGTCAATCGCAACATCCGTCCCGGCACCAATTGCAACACCAATTGTTGCTCGAACTAAACTTGGTGCATCATTGACGCCATCACCGACCATCATAACCTTTTTACCATTGTTTATATAAGATTGAATGATTTTTTCTTTGTCTTCTGGTAACAACGCTCCATAAAAGTCATCGATTCCTAAATAATGAGCGACTGCCTCAGCTGCTACTTGATTATCTCCTGTCAACATTACAGGAGTAATTCCTTTAGCCTTGATATCCGCTATGAACTGCTTTGCTTCTGGTTTAATTATATCTCCCAATGCAATCATAGCCATTAAACGATTTTCTATAATTAAATAGCTTAACGTATTTCCTTGTTCTTCGTAATGCTGATTTATTGAGTGATCGACTGTCAGATTTAAACGTTTCACTTCTGTTTCATTCACTATCTTGATGATACGCCCGTTCACCGTGCCCGTTATTCCTATTCCAGAAATCGATTGAAGATTTTCTGCTTTATAGGCTAAAATTTCATTTTCCTTTAAATAATTCATGATGCCTCTTGCTAAGGGATGGTTTGCGTTATTTTCCAAAGCACCAATTATTTTAAATGCTTCAGTTTTTGTGAGTTCATTGTCTATCATTTCTATACCTGTAACTGTAAATTTTCCTTCTGTTAAGGTTCCTGTTTTGTCTAACATTACATATTCCATGTCATTTGCCTGTTCCAACGCATTTCGATTTTTTAATAGCAACCCATGTTTAGCTGCGATTGAAGTGGAGCGAGCGATTACAAGTGGTATCGCTAAGCCCAAAGCGTGAGGACATGCGATAATAAAGACCGTAACCATTCGTTCAAAAGCTATGCTCAAGTCTTTAGCTACGACTAACCAAATCACAAAGGCGAATAGTCCTGAACCTAGCGCAATATAAAACAACCACTTTGCTACTTGATCTGAAAGAGACTCAAGTTTCGATTTATCCGTCTGTGCCTTTTTGACCATATCCATGACTTTTGAAAGATATCCTGACTCACCAGTTCCTGTTATTGTCATTTCGATTGTGCCACTCCCATTAACTGAGCCTCCAACCACGTTGTCCTGTTCCTTTTTGGTAATGGCTTTCGATTCTCCCGTGACCATTGATTCATCTACTGTAGTATTTCCGTTATTGATTATGCCATCGGCGGGAATTTTATCTCCTGCTCTAACAATTAAGCGATCTCCTTCATGAACTTGTTGCAGAGGAACTTCTTCTTCACTACCGTCTTGGTTTAATCGTTTAACATTATCTGGTAAAAGCTCTGCCATTTTTTGTAACGCATCACTTGCGTTTGAAATTGCGTTCATCTCAATCCAGTGACCTAACAACATAATCACAATCAATGTTGCTAGTTCCCAAAAAAAGTCCATCACATGGTTTTGCGGCATTAACTTGTTCATGATAAAAGCGTACACACTATAAAAATAGGAAACGGAGATTCCCATCGCAATAAGTGTCATCATTGCAGGACTTTTTTGTTTCAGCTCCATTTTAGCACCACTTAGAAAAGGTGCACCACCGTAAAAAAACAGAATAGAAGCCAATACTAAAACGAGCCAATCAGATCCTAAAAAAGTAAATTGAAACGGTAAATTGACCCCCATCATTGGGGAAAGAAAAATGATGGGTATTGCCAAGATCAGGGACAACCAAAACTTTTGCTTAAAATTCCCCATATGCATTGAATGGTCCATACCAGACATTTGATCATGATCTGTCATTTTCTCCATAGTATGGGTGTGATGGTCCTCATGCTTTTCTTTATTTTCCATACAAAATCCCTCTTTCTCTAGGTATGATTTGTTTGCTCTCTCTCTTTGCTTTTGGACAATTCTTTAGGGAAAAATAGTTTAGCCTCATATAAAGCATAGCACATCCTATACATTGGGAAAAAGAAAGTCTCTTGATTGATGGGAAAACAAATTTTCTGCGTATATTAGTTATAAGATATTCAATTTAATGCCATGTATAACTTTTCAATAACCAAAGAGCATACGCCTGTTTCTCTTTCATTCGATCCCGTTTTCTATTATAGGAATCTTTGATGTATCTATAGATATTTTTTTCCGATTCTTGTTTAATTTCAATATACATCCGCTTGATTGCTTTTCTATTTGCCTTGTATTTTTTTTGGTTTCCTCCAGTAAACCCATAAAATATATCGATACCTTCTGATTCTTTAGCTACTGGTGAATGAAGAAATAACTCCTTTTGAGCTGATTTCAATTTTTTTAGCAGCTTTTCTGTTCGTTCTTTATCAAGGTTTTGTCTTATAATCATTTTAGAAAGACGAGTGTACTCGATCTTAGCAACATGATTATAAACCTTACTAGCGTACGCTAATCCTCTATGTAAAATATTGGCACTGAAAGACATGTTGACCAATAGTTTGTACTGATGGACACAATGTTCTTCGATTTTTTGATTACTTTCTCGATTTGGAATTTCTTTATTTAATTTTTCTAAAAATTGGTATAAAAGTTGATTTTTTTGCTCCTCAATTTTAGCTATTTTTTTCATTCTTTCCTTTTCCTCCTTAATAATGCATGTTTTTCGGTATTTTTTTATTCAATAAAACAATTAAATTACTACTTCTTTTATTAAGTTCATATTTTATAAAAAAAGTGTAACGTAATTTTCTAAATTGAGAATGCTACCGTTATGACTGAAATAAACAATTGGGAAAGTTCGCAATTGAATGTATTTCGGTATAAAAATCATAGCATTGAATGGAAAAGAAAACAAGAACAAAATGAAAAAAAAACGGTACACCTCTTCATGAAATAATGATATAGTAGAAGAAAGAATTGAACTCTTTTCACTTACGCGCTTGTTTTCTACTATTTTTTATTGTCAGTCAATGCAAAACAAGCTTATTATACGTTTAAACTTAGGAGGCATCATTTTGAAGATAGATTTAAAAGCTACAGGTAATAGGATCAAAGAAATTAGAAAACAGCACAACTATTCAATGGCTGCTTTTGCAAATTTAGTCGGAAATTCAAGTGCTAGTACAGTAAATAATTGGGAGAAAGGAAATAATTTACCTAAACAGGCACGACTAGAAAAAATAGCCATTTTAGGAAATACAACAGCTGATTGGCTCCGTTATGGAGATTTCAATGACTATATAAAACAGTTATTAGCCAAAGCCACTTTAAAAAAAGAGCTTACTGAAGAGCAACTTGATCAATTGATAGCTGATTTAAAAAAGCAAAAAATTACGTATTCTCAAGACTTAAAAATTTTAACCTTAGCAAATGAGTTGTTTCCTGATTTGTTTGAATCAAGTTATCTAGTAGGACTTTCACAACAACCTACATCCTTAATTGCTGAAGATTTTACTACGTATCATATTGAAAAAGATGCGTGCTACAGGGCTGATATTTTGCCTATCATTGAAGATTTGTTGCATGATTCTCCTCAAAAAGAAATCAATGCTTCCATACTATTTATTGTATTCAATCTGTTAAAGCGAGCTGAACATAGCAATGAATTTTTAACCATTCCTGAAATTTTAACTTTACTATCAGACGTGATCACAGATGATATTGCCTATCAACATACATCTACATCAAAAGTGGTTGATTACACTGAACTGATAAAAAAGCGCACGAAAGGAAAACGTTTATCTGATAAAACAGTGAAGAAAAAGTACGTGCAAACTAAAACGACTTTGGAAGCCTTACTTGATCAATTTTATTCAGAATATCACTAAAATTTCCCATTTATTTTTAGGCGTAGTACTGTTACAACCATCTTTCCTTATTAATAGTAAGTATCATATATTACAATTGGATGATATTTTTATTTCTGGATTTTAAATTTTATCATTTTTTAGGATTCTTTCTTCTCAAACATGATTATTCTTTATAGATTATGGTATACTTTATTTTGTCTTATTGAAGAATGTTAACGATGATTTTTCTAAAAAATCATACGTCTAAAATGATTATTATAAAGTGAGGAACTCCATTTGAAAAAGAAATTACTCGTTACACTTTCATTTATGTTGTTAGTAAGCGCCGCTCCGATTAGTGTAGTAGCAGATGAGATCGATCAAAAAATCGAAAATCAAACAAAGAAAATAGAAGATATTGTAAAAAATGAAAAAGATGCGAAAGAATACTTAGCAACTTTAGAAGCTGAAATTGAAACAATTGAAACTGAATACCAAGCAGTTCTTTCTGAGAAACAAAAACATGAAAAAGAAATGAACAAACTAAATAAAGATATTACTACTTTAGAAACTAAAATCAAAAAAAGAAATGAGCAGTTGCGAGCGCAAGCTAGAACGACTCAAACCAATCATGAACAAGAATCTATGTTAACTGTTCTACTAAGTGCTGAATCAATTTCTGATGCTATTTCAAAAGCTTTAGCAGTCAATACTTTAGTAACTGCTAATAACGATATTTTAACGGCTCAAAAAGAAGATAAAAAAGAACTGGATACATTAAAAATCTCTCTAACAGAAACGTTAAAAACACTAGAAAAGAAAACAAAAGAACTTGAAGAAAAAGAAGCGGCTTTAGCAGAAGCTAAACTTGAGCAAAATGTAAAAATCAATGAGATTGCTGCTAATCTTGCAACTGAGACTGCAGAAAAAGATAAATTTATCAAACAAAAAGAAGAAGCAGTTAAAAGAAAAGAAGCGCAATTAAAAGCCATTGCTGAAGAGAAGAAAAAAGAAGCAGCTGCAGCGGCTCTTGCTGAAAAACAAGCGAAAGTGCAAGCGGATAAGCAGGCGAAAGAACAAGCGAAAGCAAAAGAAGCAACACCTACTCAATCAACTGAAAAAGAACAACCAGCTACTTCAAATGATACAATTGAGAGTACTGATAATACAGAAAATAACGATGTTCCATCTGATAATCAACAAGCACCTACTCCTCCAGCATCTTCTGGCGGTTGGTCTGCTCCTGTATCTAATTTGACTATCAATAGTGGATTTGGTGGACGTGAAGATCCTACTGGAATATCTGGTACTTTCCACGATGGTATTGATTTTGGTGGCGGTAGCGGAACGCCAATTATGGCTGCTCGATCTGGTGAAGTGGTTAGCGCAAATTATAGTGGTATGGCTGGAAATCACGTTGTGATCAAACATGACAATGGCTATTATTCATACTATCTACACATGAGCAGTTTAAGTGTGGCCGCTGGACAATCCGTTAGTGCTGGACAAAACTTAGGTGGTATGGGCACTACAGGTAATTCAACTGGGGTTCATTTACACTTTAGTATTTCAACTGGCTTATGGAGCGGATTTGTTAATCCAGCACCATTCCTTGGTTTATAAAAAAGATTCCTAACGATACGAAATCAGAACGGTTCTGATTTCGTATCGTTTTTTCGTTTCCCCTACTTGTTTGACTATCTTTCAGCAATTCATTTAACCTCAGTTTGTTATCATGGTATAATTTAGGTAGATAAAGAAAGGTGTTGATGAACATGATCAAGAACTATTCAAATATCTTAGTTGCAGTTGATGGATCTAAAAATGCTGAACTTGCTTTGCAATATGGTGTTGCTATTGCAAAAGAAAAACATGCTACGTTGTATTTATTATCTGTAGTTGATGAAAATGCAATCAGTCATAGCTCTTACGCCTATTCAAAAGTACTTGCTGAAGAAAAAGAAGCAATTGAAAAAGAACTATTAAAAAATATTTATTATGCCACAGAACAAGGTTTAGAAGACGTAATACCTATTGTTGAGATTGGTAATCCAAAAGAAATGATTTCAACAATCGTTCCCATGAATCAAACAATTGATTTGATTATCGTAGGCGCTACAGGTAAAGGAATGATCCAATCAAATCAACTAGGTACAACAACAAGTTACGTTGTACAAAACGCTCCTTGTAATGTGCTTGTTGTGAAATAAGCATCTACCTATAAAACAATAAAAAGCGTATCGTCCACTTTTAACTCGTTGGACGATACGCTTTTTTTAATGCTTTAATTTTCCTACTAAAATAAATCGATGTTGTTGATTATAAACAAATCCTTTACTTAACAATTCCTTTTGAAGTTCAACTAACGAAGCAAAGTGAGTGTCTACAGAAAAATCAAGATATTCCCAAGGAATTTGTGTGGCATAATAAATCAATCCTTCCATATCACAAAAGTGCTGGTAAGGAAAATATTCGTTGGCATACAAAGAAGTAAAATGTTCTTTTAGCAAACCTTTTTTAGCTGTGTCTAAAGACCACTCCTGATTAGATTGCACAGCTGTCATAAGTTTCTTTGATAAAATCTGTCCATTTTGATCTCCTACTTGCTGGGTAATAAATATTCCACCTGGTTTTAATACTCTACGAACTTCTTTTGGGTCATACGATTCGTGACTGTTCAATACAAGATCGAAAGAATCATCTGGATAGCTTAATTGATCTGTCTCATCAACAAATGCAACAGTGACGCCTAAAGGTTCGAGCGACTCTTTTAATAGCTGGTAATTTTTTGGCCATCCCTCTGTTACAAAAGTCTTGTTGTATGGATGATGAAAGGTCCTAAGTAATTCTCCCCCACCTGTTCCCATATCTAATAAATCCATTTCATTCGTTAAATAGTGACGTACCAACGTTGAATAATCCCACGGTAGATTTTCTATTTCCCAGCGATTTCTCATATAGGAAAAATCCCATCCGCTAAAGTCCATTTGTTCAATTGAACACCAGTATTTTTTTAATTCATTTTTTTTCATAACAACAGCTCCCTTACAGTTTTAGTTTATTGTAAGTTTGATACAGTTATGGTCTATTCTGATAGAAAGGAAAATACTCAATACAGTCGCTATCAGTACAATAACTGTATCAAGTTGTTACTTCGTTGCATCACACTTTTTTTCATAGCAATCATCTCCTACGTTTTTTTACTAGTTTTTTACCGATATAAATCCATAAATAGCCCATAAGTGTACAAGAAAGCAATGCGCACAATAAAAACATAGCCCCTTTGTAAAAAACTGCTGGAACTAGACTCTCGAATAAAGGAATAACAAAAAGAAACAACATAATTGCAAATGCTACACCTGTTACATAAACGATTCCATTCACAAAATAAAAATCAGAAGCGCTCGACCTATCACGTTCTAACGGTAAAACAGTCTTTCCTTGGCCGTTTGAAAAACGAGTTTGATTGGTATTCATTGCATCAAATGTGCTATTATCGATATTACTTTGCTCTGAAAACTTTCTTTGCAGTTCTCGGTTATTCATCTTTTCTCTCTCCTACGAATCTTATGACTTCTAATAATACTAACTATTATATCATGAAAAAATAGGCTGAGATATGACATTACGAGTCCTATCTCAGCCTCAAGGAATCCGAATAAACGGCGGGAGCAGGAGAAACTCCTTCTTTTTAGTTTAATCTAATCCATTTCGATCAATCAATTCCTTATACCAAAGACCACTCTTTTTTAAAGAGCGCTGATCATTTTCTAGATCAAGTCGATAAAATCCATATCGATTTTTATATCCATTTAACCATGACCAACAATCAATAAATGTCCATGCGTGATAACCAAAGCAATTACTACCAGCTTCTATTCCTTTATGAAGCTGAATCAAATGCTCTTCCATGAATTCGATTCGGTAATCATCTTGAATCATCCCGTTTTTATCTAAGAATCGTTCCTCATCTGCCACACCCATACCATTTTCTGAAACATACCATGCAATATTGTTATATTCGTTTTTGATCATCATCGCTACATCATATAAAGCCTCTGGATAGATTTCCCACCCACGATAAGGATTGATTTTTTTGTTAGGCCAATCGTAATGATCGTAAAAATCTGCAGGTGAAACAGCTGGCTTATTCACATTTATGGGTGCTTGAACACGCCGCGGTTGATAATAATTCATACCAAGAAAATCTATCTTATTTTGTTTGATTTCCTCGATGTCTTTCTCATTAACCTTTGGTAACAAATCATTTTCAGCTAAACAGTCAATTAGTTCTTGGGGAATCGTTCCTAAAACGGTAGGGTCCAAAAAGCTTTTAGTATTTAGTAAATCAGCCATCCTTGCTGCAGCCAGATCTTCTGCAGATTGACTTTTTGGATAACAAGGAGATACATTTAAAATAATTCCGATTCGCCCTGAATAGTTTCCGTTTTTAAAGGCTTTGACAGCCATCGTGTGTGCCATTAAAGTATGAAAGCCAACCTGTATTGCCTTTTTGAAGTCATGGATTGCTGGATAATGATACCCGTATAAGTAGCCACATTCAATATGAACCATTGGCTCATTAAAGGTCGTCCACTCTTCTATCAAATCTCCGAATAAGTCAAAGCAAGTATTCGCATAAAAAGCAAAAGCATCCACAGATTCTCTCGTTTCCCATCCTCCTTTTTCCATAAGCCACCACGGCATATCGAAATGGAATAAATTAATGATCGGTTTGATACCATTAGCTTGTAGTTCAGAAAAATAATGACGATAAAATGTAACAGCTTCTTGGTTCACTGTTTTTCCATCAGGCAACAGACGTGTCCACGCAATCGATGTTCTAAATGAATTCATCTGAATATCTCTCATTCGTTTGGCATCCTCTGCATACGTTTCATACATATTAGAGGTATGTTCTGGTCCTTGATTTTTTTGAAACTTCTCGGGATTTTTTTCATACCATTTATCCCACGTTGAGGGAGATTTCCCATTTAAAGAACTATGCCCTTCTGATTGTGGAGCAGACGTTGCAGCTCCCCATAAAAAATACTCTGGAAATTTTTTCATTGGCTTTTCTCCTATTCGAATCTATTTAAATACTTTAAAAGCAACTCGCAAAACATCATATTCGCCCAAGAAAACCATTCTCGCGTGTACTGATTGGCGTCATTTACATGGATTCCTTCATGCATATGGTTTGTTCCTGCATCCGTTTGAACTAACATATTTAGTAATTCTGCTTGTTCAATTTGATTATTCGTTGTTAAACCCTGTATACACAACGCAATTGGCCAAACAAATTCTTTGGGCGTATGTTCACTTCCGATTCCTTTTAGCGCAGTTCCTTCATAATAATAAGGATTTTGGCTAGATAAAATTAATCTCCGTGTGTTTTGATAAATTTCGTCATCAATCGAGCAGTAACCTAAATAAGGTGCGGCTAATAAACTTGGGACATTTGCATCATCCATTAGCAAATAGTTTCCTAAGCCATCTACTTCGTAAGCATAAACCTTTTGACCTTGGTGTTCAACAATTCCCCATTTTTCTATTCCATTATCGATTTCTTGTTTCAGGTGTTCTGCTTGTTTTGCTAACGATTCATCTCCGTATATGTTGATTAGAATTTCCACTAAATAGCCCAATATCACTACGGCAAACATATTTGCTGGAATTAAATAATTATATGTACAACTATCGTCACTTGGACGGAAACCAGACCAAGTCATTCCAGTATAAGCACAAGGCTCTCCGAATCCATTATTGGAAAGCGTATCTTCTGGCCGCTCACCAAAACGTTCAAATCGATAGGGTGAATTTTCATGCTGTTGTTCTGTTTCAAAAAGGTTGAGGATCGTTTCGGCAGCTTGTTTGAAGTCATTTGTGAAATGAGCCGTTTCACCTGTTTTTTTCCATAATAAATAAGCCAACTCAATTGGATAACATAAAGAATCCACCTCATATTTCCGTTCCCAAATCCAGTCATTCATTTCAGTTAGATCTTGGTGATAACAATGACCATTTTCTGTTTCGTTAAAAGCATTGGCATACGGATCGATCAGAATACATTTTATCTGGCGATCAACTAATCCTCGGATCAATCGTTTAATGCCTTCATCTTCATTTGCTACTGCTAAATAAGGTTTGATTTGAGCTGAAGAATCTCGCAGCCACATCGCTGGAATGTCTCCTGTGATCACAAAGGTATCTTCTGCTGTTGTTTTTACAGTTGTCTCTAAGGTATTATCAAAACAATTAGAAAATACTTCACTCCATCTAGGATTTGTCGATTTTGCTGCTACTCTTTTTTTTAACTCTTCAATGACAGACTTTGAATAATTTGCGTTCATAATGATTCTCCTTTTTTATTTCCCTTTCAAAATCACTTCTGATTTGATCCAAGACTTGATCGTATCCTCATGATACATAGCTAAAATTTCTGTATATAAGATGTCGATCACTGTTAATACTGGAATTTGTGGGGAAATGCCTCCCATATCTTTCTTTCCCATAGAACTTGTTAGACAAAATGCTTCAGAAAATTCTTTATATGGACTCTTTTCATTAGCCGAAATCACAATTACTTTAGCATTTTTTTCAGAAACAATTTTGACTGCCTCTAAAACCGCTTCATTGTCACCAGAAATGGACGACACTACAACTAGATCACCTTGTTGTACGCCATGAGCCATCATCGCAATGGAATGTTCATCTTTGATTACGTTGACGATTTTTCCAAGTCGTGAAAATTTAAATTGGAAATCTTCGCCACAAAAAGCATTGTATCCTGTTCCCCAATAATGAATGATTCGGCCTTTATCGATCATTAAAGCTGCTTTTTTAACTTCTTCTTTATCCAATTTTTCAATAATATCATTGAGCAATAGAGAATAATTCAAATTCACGTAGCTGATACTTGAGTCTGTTTGTTTTTTTGCTCCTTTGCTGGAGTATTTATACAAGTAAATCAATTCCTTATAATTAGCCAAACCAATTTTTTTACAAAAACGGGTAATAGAAGAGTTAGAAACACTAAGCTTTTTAGCTAATTCCTGAATGCCTAATTCTTTATTTCCATCGAGAAAATAGTTTGCGATCACTCTTTCTACATCTGTAAACTTCTTCTGATTAGCCTGAATAATCAATTCAATGTAACTTTCCATAATCAAACACTCCTTTCACTTAGTAAAAAACAAGAGACTGGACTCCACTATACAGAGCCCAGTTTCTCTCATATTTAACAACTAATCTTGTGCGTTCAACAACTGACTTTCATCAAATTTCATATTCATACGAACAAATGGTGCATAAATGAATACGTCTAAAACGACTAAAACCGCTGTTAAAATCACTGGACTTAAATGGAACGCACCCAATATCCACGTACTGATAAAGATTGGTTCATTCCCTGAATTTAACACAACTAGTGGTACGACCCACCCTATTTTAGTGACGATATATGCGACAATTGCATTAAAAACAGGAACAAATACAAACAGGATAAACATCAATGGATTTAGGACAATCGGGAATCCGAAAATAATGGGTTCATTGATCCCAAATAGACCGGGTATAAAAGAAAGTTTTGCTACTTCACGACCACTATATGTTTTCGGTGTAAAAATCAAGATAGCCAAGATCAAGCCGAAGGTCGCACCTGAACCACCGATCATTGCATAAACATTTGTCATTGTATTAGGCGCAACTGAAATGTCCGCAAAGCTTTTTGTTTCAGCAAATTTCGCAACATTTTCTAAGAAAATCGGCAACCATAAAGCAGAAACAACGCCCCAAACAATATTAAAGCCATGCAACCCTAAGAACCATAAAATTTGTTCTAATAAAATAACTACGATAATTGCAGGTAAACCAGTTCCAACTGATGTTAGTGGTTGAACGAATAATTGACTGACTAGATCCATAAAGGAATTAAAATCAAACGCTTCGATGACCACTTTCATTACAGAACAAATCAAGAGCACAATTGAAATTGGAATCAACGCAAAGAATGAATCAAAAACATTTGGTGGAACATTTCCTGGCAGTTTGATTGCAATTTTATGTTTTGCCAAAATCGAATAAAGAAACACTGCAAGTAATCCAACAATTAATGCGGTAAACATCCCTTCATAACTGAAGAAATTGTTTGCATAACCTTGAATGATATCAGCAGAACCATCAGCAAAGTTCACATTATTTGGTACCATTACAAAATAAGCAGCAAAAGCTAAGAGAGTTGCCAATAATGGATTGATATTTGCTTCAGGATGTTTTTTCATTAATTCTTTTGCGTAATTATAAGCAGTAGAAAATACAATCAATAACGCTACGATTCCTAACGTACCTTGATACACATTTCCAAATATTGCAGAGGCTGTCTGACCGATTGCGGTTTCGCCAAAGAAAGCATCGATCTGCATTTTGATCAAGTTGGAAAATGACCCTACAACTGTAAATGGAATACTACTAATAAACGCATTTTTAATGGCTTGCAAGACACTGTTGTTATCCACTTTATTGGCAATTTTTAATAATGGATCTTGAATTTTCTCGATATCTATTTTCATCTTAAATCGACCTTTCCCATGTTATCTTTCTATTGAAACAGTTTTAATTTCTCCTGGTTTAAACGTACCTAACGAAACGTCTTTTACTTTTCCTACGGATTCCAGTAGATCACCATTCAACGCTACAAAACGAACATTGCGTTCCGTTGCTAAGGTGATTTTTTCATTTGAAACTGGTTCATCTAACGACGGATTATACAAACGAATATTAAGCCATTGGCTATCACGACTTAACTCCATGGCACTGAATACTAAATTTGAACAGTTGACCTCAAAAAACTCTTTTAATGGAAGCAATTGGTCTACTTTATTACTTTGGAAATATTGAATTGGATTTGTAAAACGATTCAGCGTTTGAACTTGATAATATGGACTAGTGACAGAATATAGTTGGTATTCTTTTTGAACATTTGCTGGATCAAAAACATCCGCGATCATCAAGGATAACGACATCTCTAACTCTCCCAGTAATTGACTATCTGGAGTAGGAATGTAGCGGTATTGATTCCCAGAAGCATCACCAGGTCTTCTCAATAACTCTGGTCTGCCTAAGAACCCTACACCTCTAAACAATGTCAGATACAAGCGACTATTCATCACTTGATACTCTTTAATCCCTTTGCTCATCAGGGTCCAACTAGTATCGTTATCATGGATTGTTGCACAGTGGATCATTGGATAGATTTCTGTAGGCTCTTCTTTCCAACCAAGCGCTTGCCAATCATGAATATGAGGATCTTGATTGTTTCTTTCAACAATTCCAAATAAGGTATCGGCATAACTGACAGTACTTTCAACCGGTGTTTTTACAACAAGACGCATACGATGATCTAATGCTTGATTGTTGACTTGAATCGTCATATCGATCCGCTTTGAATCTTTGTGAAGCGTTATTGTAAAGGTATAGTTGATTTCAGCATTTAATTCACCTAATTTTCTTGCTTGTAAATCTTTTGGTAGCAACCAGCTTCCTTTTAACGTCATCTTGGATAAAAATTTACCTGTTTGTACAGTTATATCCGTCGTGTCAAAAGATAATTGATGAATTTGATCATAATACGCTGGTGAGTAATCGTATGTATCCCCTTCATCGCCAGATTCTTCCATATAAAGACAATTCTCATAGGTCTTGCCTTGGTCTTTTACTAAAATTGAAAAATCACCTTTTGAATATGAAATTTTGTACGTCTCATTTTCAATGACTGTTTCTTTTATAAGAGAAGTCTTGTTGTTATCTGATTTACTGGGTTGCTCTTTTACTGTAACAATCGTATAACTAAGAGGCTTTGTTTCTTGAACGAAACTTACGTTGTGAATATAGTAGTATTTTGCTTCATCGTATTCACTTTCCGAGCGTCTCACTTCTCCTGCATAGACTTTTTTTGTTGATAAAATTTGATACTCTAATTCATTATTACTTTCATCGAACAGCTTGATATCTGCTTGTTTTGTGCTCACTTCGACAATATATGGATCTGTTCTTGTGTATGGTAATGTATTAAATAGCACCAAATCATTTTCTTGGATATCCTTGATAGATTCAGAAATTTTTCTTACAAGATAATCAATTGTTGAATAAGACAGTTGATCCGCTTCTTTATATCTAGCCAAAATCATTTCATTCGTTTTATCGGTATTACAGCCACCAATACTATCGTGAGCATGATTTTTCAGCAATAATTTCCAAATATAGTCAAGTAACTCCCGTTTAAATGGAATCCCTAAATCATCAGCCATCACCATCAATGGCTCCAACTGAAAAATCAAACGATTCTCGATCGTGTCATTTAATTTTTTTAAATCATATCTTGATGAATAAATAGAGCGATGGATCTTCGATACACTTCCGCTCATAAACTCACCTTGAACAGTCGGCAGTTCTGCGGCTTTTTCTCTTAATAAATTAAAAATATGCGGATAATTGCTTTCTTCAATTTTGTATTCGGTACCAAATTCTTCGTTCACGTTTTGAATGATTGTTTTTAAATCACGATCTACTGCTCGTTGGTCTCCTCCAACAGGCAATGTCACAATTTCTGTCGCACTATCTTCAGAAACAAGATCCAGCACATTTTTTTTCTGATAAAGCTCCCCTTCAACCAATGCGACTCCTGCATAATAGCCATTGCGGATATTGATTGTTAGAACTTTAGAACCATCTTCGGCTGTCCAATAAAACTCACGACTTTTCGTTACTTCATTTGGCATGCCGCGCCAAAAAACAGCATCCGTTATACCAAAACCATTGTAAATTTTAGGCATATCTTTCCCTTGCCCAAACGAATCAGGTAAATAGCCTAATGATGTATGTCCACCTAAACGTTTTGACATGTCGATCCCGATTTGTAAATTTTTCACGACTGATTCTCCCGCTACCACAAATTCATCCATTTGCGTATACCAAGGGCCGATAAATAATTTGTTTGCTTCTACTAACGTTTTGATTTTCGTTTCTTTTTCTGGGTAAACTTTTAAATAATCGTCGATGATACTCAGTTGACCATCCAAATAATAATAATCCAGTTCGTTATTTTCTAATGCATAAATCACCTCATCCATATGATAAGAAAATTGGATAAATGCTTCGTTATCACTAAAATACCACTCACGATCCCAGTGGGTATGTGCAACGACATGTATCTTCTTCATTTTATTGTCTCCTTCCATCACTGTTCTTATTTAATATACTTTGCTTTGGTCAAAAAGAAAACGATTTCGGTAATATTTTCAACTATTTTCTAAATAAATGATAATTTATGAAAATAGTTTCTTTTTACGCGGCTTTAAAATTCTAAAAGAAGAAGCTTACCAATCATGATTGGTAAGCTTCTTCTTTGCTGTTATTTATGTTAATACTTCATACTCTGCTATAGTACTTGAAATAATTCCTGATCGTTTTGGTTCTCCTGTTGCTTCTTGTTTTGTTTCTTTTCTTTGATGCATTTTTTTGAACGATTGGCTTTTCACCCAATTTTTTTGATGTTCTTTTGAAGTCCAACGGCTTAAAACAACCAATTCTGTTACGTCGGGATCATCTGGCAATTGACGATGCATTAGTTGGAAATTTAAGAATCCTTCCACGGCTTCCATGCTTTCTTTCGTATGACCTGCAGTGAACTGCTGAATAATCTTTTGAGAATGTGCTGTTTCTGTTTGGATCGTATTCGTTACAATATACATATTTTTCCTCCATTTATTTTATTTTGGTGATTCTATAAAGTAATCTTCAATTATTTCGCCTTGATCAAAATGTAACACTCGTTGACAGGTTCTGCTAAGAAATTCTTTATCGTGTGTGATGACTACGACTAATATATTTTCTTGGTGCAGCCAACGAATCGTATTACTGACTTCTTCCATATGCACTAAATCTAACCCACTTGTAGGTTCGTCAAAAATGATGATTTTCTTCCCAGATAATAACGCACTAGCAATTGCTACACGTTGTTTTTCCCCCCCAGATAAGGTTTGAGGGTGGCGCATTAATAGCGGCGTTAGATTTAGCATCGCAACGATTTTTTCAAACTCATCTGTATGTTTTACATTCAAACTAATTTCTTTCTCCACTGTTTCAAAAAACAATTGTAAATTAACGTCTTGCATAACAACAAAACTTTCTTTTATCAATGCTTTTGGTCTCATCTCTTGACCGTTTAACTGAATAACGCCTTTATTTGGTTTTAGTAATCCAGATAAAAGTTTTGAAAATGTTGATTTCCCTGCACCATTGTGGCCTACAATCCCAGTAATGTAAGAGCTAGTCAGTGTCAATGACGGAATGTTCAACATGGATGCCTGTTTCCGATAATGAAAAGCTAGATTCGTAAACGTTACACTTACTTTTTCGGTATCTTTCTTTTTTTCAGCGACCTTTGTAAAATGTGTTTGTTCGAGAGAACGTAATCCCAGGTTCTGAATTTCAGAAGCAGATTTAGCTTTCATTTGTTGCTTAGTGTAATTCCCAATGATTTCGCCATTTTCCATGACCACATAGCGATCAGCAAGGTCCGTCAAGTAATATAATCGATGTTCAGAAACGATGATTGTCATGCCTTGATTTTTCAATACTTTTAAATAGTCTTTTAATCGCTCAATGGTCATTTCATCTAAATTACTTGAGGGTTCATCTAACAAAAACAGTTGGTGTTGCAACATACTGGCAGATGCAAATGCAATCAATTGTTTTTGACCGCCAGATAAATGAAACATACTTCGTTCTAAGAATTCTTCTAAAGAAAATAAGCGCGTAATTTCTTTGATTCTATCAATCATATCTTTTCTTGGTACACCATAATTTTCCATTGCAAAAGCCAATTCAGAGTATACATCACTTGTAAAAAATTGTGTTTTAGGATTTTGAAACACAACCCCAATATCGCGAACATAGTCATTAAATTCTTTCGTCAACAACGCTTGATTTAAAACAGTTCCCGAGCCAGTTATTTCTCCAGTATATAATTCAGGAATCAAACCATTTAAGATTCTGAGTAAAGTAGATTTACCACAACCACTCTTACCACACAACACAATAAACTCTCCTGCTAGAACCTCCAAGTCTACTCCCTGAATGATTTTTTCATGCCCTTCATATGCAAATGCCACATCATGTAACTCGATCATCCAATCAGCCTCCCAACAATCCCACATAAAATCAGCATCCCTATTAGTAAATAATCTTGTATTTTCAATCGAATTTCATAAACACTTGTATGAGCCTTAGGATTAGCTAACCCGCGCACTAATGCTGCTGAAGATAGATCAAGTGAGGTATTTTCTGCTGACATCAAAATGGGAACGATGATGTATTCCATCGTCTGAATAGGATGAATAAACAATTCTACCGTAGAAACTGCAATTCCACGATACTTCATGGCATTGCGAATACTCTTGAAATCTTGAAAAAGTGTAGGGAAAAATCGAAATAAGACAGTAAGAGGAATGATTAGCCCAAAAGGCACATGGCATTTTTTTAACGCGGCGATCCACTCACTGATTTTCGTCCGATTCATCGCAAAAGTGGCTGCCATGATCGTAGGTAACATCCGACGATTTCCAACAAACAGAAAATCAAAAAATGCTGCCACCCCATTATCAATATGTGGAAACAATAAATAATCTCCTAAAACAAGTAGCCAAAAAATACCATAAAAGATCGTTCCTTTTTTAAACCCACCATTTAAGCTAAACAAAAAATATAGCACAGTAACAAACAAAATTTCCACATTAAATGGCAAAGGAAACATTAACATAAAACTGGCAAATAAAATCGTGCATAATTTACTTCTGGGATCAAATGTTACGTATGTTTTTTCCATAATTTTTTCCTTTGGCTTTATCAAAATGTTTCTCATACACTTTTTGTCCGATCATGATTCCTACAATACTACAGACGATCACAGCTACAACACAAACATAAAAAGTTGTTGTCGTTATCGGGGCGAAAACTTTATCAATATAAACTGAATCTTTGCCACGTGCTATCAATGAATCAATATACGCATTTTTCATAAACCATAATGGCAATACAGGACCCATCAAGCCAAAGCTAAAGACTGTATAACTAACCATTGTCCGTAATTTTTCCGATAATTTTGTTCGATATTGAATCCAATCAGCTAAAATAGCACAAAGGATATTAGGTAAAAACGAGAGTGGAAAATGACCTGATACTAAAAAGAACAACCCCATTACGCTTCCCATGATCGTAATTGCACCAAATCGTGGAATACGATGAATAACTAATAAATAAACGATTCCCGCAAAAAGTGCCGTAGCACTTGGAATTAATATTGAATTAAAAGCCGGTATCGTAAAGCGTAATAAGACCATAGCAATCGTAACAACTAAAAAATAAATAGCTGTGTAAATGCCAATTGAAATAAAATCTTGAATTTTTAACTTTTTCATGCTTATAATTACCCTTCTTGTTTAATCATAAATAAAAATAATAGCTGTCCAAATGACTCACTAGTAATTCTCAACTGAAAGCGTCCTGGTTTTTCAAATTGTGCGCTTGGCAACAATAATCGTTCATCTTCCAATTCAAACGCTAATGAATACCCATTTTCAGATGTTTTTTTCGTTTTGAATAATTCAAAGTCAGCTTTTTCTTCCGCTAATTCTTTCACTAGTCTAGGATCAAGCGACAAACAAATGACTTCCCCAAAAGTATACTCCGATTTTGATAGCTTAGGAGGAAAACTCATTGGCTGTTTTAAGTGTGTTTCAAACTGAACATCTTCAAATCCTTCTGCCAAGATGTCGATCTTAACAATTTCATTGGTTTCCCAATGATCAAACAATTGATATCTAGGTTCTTTCGTATTCGCCAAAAGACCAAATTCTAAATGATTTTCAGGTTTGTGGTATAAATAATCCGGCCAAAGAAGCGGAATCGTCTGTCCATTTTTGGTCACAGTAAAACTATAGACGAATTTCCCATATGCTTCATGAAACTGATCATAGGTGTTGATTTCATATTCCGGTAGAAATTGAACCATCGCTGCATAACTATAATGTGCAAAAGAATATAGTTCGTTCACATATTCTAGCTTATCCTGAATGGGATGGACATTTTGCCCAATTTTTTCTTCAAGTAACACTCTAGAACCATATGTACCATCTAAAAATAGACGTTTCCTTTTATAGCCCGTAATCGATACAGTATCCTCTTCCAATACAGGTACCAAAGACTGAATTTTTTTAAATTTCTCTTTGAATTCAGGATAAGCTTCTTGTTTGATTTGGGCTACAATATAGTCTTTTCCAGTGACGTAAATAGGAACGTGTTTCATACTATACTTGTTCTCATTTACCATGATTTTTTGTTGGTTTGTATGAGGAAATCTACCGATGATTTGTTGAAATGTTTCTGATAAGTGATAATCAGTTTCTTGAACATTTGGGCAATCCGCTCGATAAAAATCAAAAAATGTCATTGTTGTTTCACCGATAAAATAACGTGGGTATACTTTATCTTCAATATATAATTGATCGTTGATCTTAACAGAGCAACGTTCTGTCGCTACAGTATCATATGCTATTATGTTATCATTTATTTTAATTTCATTCATTGAAGCGCTCCTTTCCTTATTGGGTTAGTATATCACAACGACATGATAATGAGAATCATTATCAGTAAAATATAATCTTATCTTCTTTTCAATTCATTGAATAAAACAAAAGAGGCTGGAATATAACTCTACGAGCTATATTCTAGTCTCAAAAAATACACACGTTAGGTACACTATTGTTCCTCTTTAAATTGAACTGATTCTAATGTGTCGTTCCTGCATTTACTTCACTATCTACTTCGGTTCTTACTGCCGCTTCAATTGCATAAATAAGTGATTCTGTAATGTGTTGAAGCGACATTGAGGGTGTTCCTATAGGTCGATTGATTACTTGTTCTGGTACAAATGGAACATGCACAAAACCACCTTTAATCCCTACAAATTCTTTATCAATCATATACAAGAGTCGATACATGATATCGTTACAAACAAAGGTTCCAGCTGTATATGAAATATAGGCTGGCAAATTATGTGCTTGAACATTTTTCATCATTGCTTTAATCGGTAACGAAGTAAAATAGGCCGTCTCGCCATTTTCTTCCACTTTTGTTCCAATCGGTTGATTGCCTTGATTATCTGGTATTCTTGCTTCTGCTAAATTGATTGCTACTCGTTCAAATGAAACGGCACTGCGGCCGCCTGCTTGTCCAACACAAATCACAATGTCTGGCGCATGCTCTTTCATTGCTGCTTCAAGTATTCTAGCACTCTCCCTAAAAACAGTTGGTATTTCTAATTTAATGATTTGTGCTCCAGCCACTTCATTTGGAAGCTGTTTTACTGCCTCATACGCGGGATTCACTGAATCTCCCCCAAATGGATCAAAACCTGTGATTAAAACCTTCATTCTCACTGACCTCCTTATATATTCAAATGCAAAATCCCATCAATTATCAAGATAGAAGCTAAACGCAAACGTATTCCCTTAAAACATACCGATTTTTTCTTCGGCATTATCATAGATCGTTTGTTTTCTTGTTTCTTCGATCTTTTCCCATTTATCTCCATAAATATGTTCTAAACGACCATAACGATCATAAGACAAAATAAATCGATGTTCACCCTCTTTATCATTTACTACCGTGTATAGTTTATCTTCTTCATCTTGACTGATTTGCCAAGTGCCTGCTTCAAACTCGTTTGCAATCGGCTCATCACTATTCTTTTCAAGCAGTTTTTTTACATTTTCCGTTACATATTCAGGATTATCTTTTATGTTTTCTTTACGTTCATCTGACAACAAATAATAAACAACAAAGAACTTTTGAGACATTAATGGACGTACTTGAATATCCGTCCATAGCGCGTCAAACTTCTCTTTCGGTAATACTTCCCAACCCTCTCCATAGATATTAGAGATTTTGTCGTCTTTATCCTCTTGAAGAATGATAAACGGTTCGTCTTCCTCTAACAGAGTCAGTGCTGTTACATACCCGTACTCTGAGACAGTATCTGGAGACGAATGAAAAGCATATCTAGAGTCGATTGTGACTTCTGGTAAGTTCTCTAATGACATGTTTTGAGCCATCTCTTTAGCATGACCAACTAATTTTGTCTCTATAAAAGTTTCCCGTTCTTCATCTTCTCGGTCAACGTAAAAATAATAAACAAATTGGTCATAAAGATTCTCGCTCTCTTTTAATTCGGACAGCTCATTTGAAAAATAATTATCCTGCGAATCATTCTCGCCGCTTAATAAAGTTGTAAAGTCTGGTGTAGTGGTATAAGAAGAATGTTCATTCAATCTAGAATACGAGCTACCTAATTTAACAAGTCCAATAATCACAATAAAAACGAACCACATATAGTTCCAGCTACTTTTTTGTTTCTTTTGAGGAACGTTAAATGGTTTTTCGACTTGAAAGGCAGCTACTTCATTTGGTCTGAACATAGAAGGATTCTTTTTCCAAATGCCCTCCCAACATTCGTTCACTTGCGGGTATTTCTTTAATTTGAAATAAACGTATCCCCTCAATAACTCGACGGCAGTTTGAGGAATCATTAATTCACTTTTATTGTAATAAAGGACATCATTAGCCGCGCCATTATGCTTAGCCCACTCATAATATTTACTAAAAAAGGCAGTGTTTAAATCATTTTTAAGCGATTGCGCTTCACCCAATAATGTCTGAAACGATTTAATGGTTTGCTTGTTTTCGAGTCTAAAATCATGTAGCAAAAGGTAGGCCATCTGCAAAATGATTACATCACGATCTTTGATTGTTTCTTTTTGACATAGCGCTAAGTGTTCCTCCCACAAAGCCGAATTCAAGACTGCCTTATTTATTATTTCAGCTAATTCGTATCGACTAGTAAAATAGGGAACACGTTCTTCTTTTGGTAGGGATTGATACATATCAAATGAAAATAGTGGTACATTTTTAATGTCAGACCATTTAGAAGCGAAATACTCGGCTGAGTTATAATCTTTAGCCATTGAATCAAAATCAAATAAACCTCCTAGATAATCAATAACTTCTCTTGATAATACACGATAATTCACTAGTAAAAAATGTTGCATCACTTTACTTATATTGTTATGTTCGTCAATTGACCAGTCTAACTCATTTGAAAATAAAGGTGCCCAATTGTCGATAGCTGAAAAAAAATCCATTCTTTCGTAAAGGCTCTGCAAGTCTTGATTAAAACGAGTCAGAACATCGATCGGCCTATTATCGATTTCTTGCTTGTGTTCAAAATAAGACTCCTGAGGCTCATTTTGATTTTTTGTTAGGGCCTCTTTTTCCTGTTCTGTTAGTGCCTGCTTCATTTTATCTGGTAAATCGTCTTGGTCCCTTTCTTGTTCTACTTTATCTAAGACAAGGCTGGATTCTTTCGGACGATTACTTTCGATGATTGTACCAGATAGAAAAGTAGCAGAATCATACGCTTCTTTTAATTTTTGAAAAGCTAAAGGTTCCTCGTCGATATTGATCTTTTTTAACTTTACTGCATAAGCCTTTTTGATTTCCTTCTTATTTGAAGTTGGCTCTAACCCCAGCATTTCCCAACAATTCATGACCCCATCTCACTTTCTCATTTCTCCAAAGACATTCCATTCTCTTTTTGTTTTCTATTATTATTATGGCAAAGATGACTAAGAATGACAATAGTAGAAGCATTTGGCTTTCCCTCATAAATAAAAAAAGTACAAATCGACGTTTTTGAACCGACGATTTGTACTTTCTTTTCTTCTCTAGTCATTATTTTCACTCATAAATTTTTTTACATCTTCTGCAATTGTTTTTGATTGGTTGTGATGCAGATAATGCGTTCCGGGAAGCTCAATTACCTCTCCTCTAGTCACACTTGCTGCTTGCTCTTTATGAAGTTCAAGCCAATTATCTAATGTTGCATCATTTTCTTTTGCTACAAATAACAACACGGGAAGATTTCTCGGAAAAGATAGTTTTTTTGCGTCTTTAAAAGTGTTATCTAACGCTTTGCCTTCTCTTCTCACGGTGTCATTACTTAGGTTTTTCAAGTTAAGCATGCGCAGCTGATTGTACGTCTCATCGTCCATTCCTTCAACTTTGAAACTTTCTGGGCTTAATTTAACAAGTACACGCATCAATCCAGACTTTTGAATAAAATTAGGTAAGGTATCATCAAAACCCGTCCAAGGTTGATCAGGTAAACTTGTATCAATACCAACGAAAGCTTTAACCGTTTGAGGATACGTATCTACGTAATTCAATCCATAAATTCCTGCAATTGAATGCCCCATCAAAATAAAGCGATCGATGCCTAACTTCTCCAACACTGCATGGATTTCTTCCACCATATTCTTCGCACTACGCTCTCGTTTCGTTTGACTACTTAGTCCATACCCAAAAGGTTCAATCGTCACGACTCGATAATCGTTTGTCAATTCATTTGTTAATGGTTTGAAATCTAATCCTGGACTAGCTGTTCCATATCCTGGAAGCAGTACAATCGTTTCTTTGCCTTGGCCTTCATCGAGTACATTCATTGTTCCGTCAAATACTTTGATTTTTTTACCATACTCTTTTATTTGGCTCGCTTCTTTTCGTAAACTAACCTGATTTACACCATAAATACCAGCCATAGTCACAGTTATCAAGCCTAAAAATGCTAACAAAACAATCATAAGAACATGTAACACACGTTTAAATCCACGTTTTTTATTTTTTTTCATTTTCAGCCTCTTTTATTCCATTTATGATTTTTTCCATTATTTCATCACTTAATAAATTAAGTTTGATTCCCTCTAATACATATTTTGTTGCATAGAGTTTATCCCAAAACGTTTCGATCGTATTTGGAAAAAGGGCCACAATAAACCAGGTCCCTAAAAGTAAAACGATGATTTCTGACACTTGCTTTGGGTATTCGATCTGTAAAGATTTATCGTTGTTTCCTTCGTTGATAAACCGTTCGATTTGTGGTGCTAAAACTTCGTTAGTGTTCATGATATACATCATAAAAAATTTAGGATTATCAAATAGGGAATAGGCTAATTGAAAGGATGCCCCTACTTCTTTATTGAATAGTGTTTCTAATAATAAATGTTGCATCTTCTCTAATCCATTAAGGTCTGTACGATTGCTGATGTCATTAAGATAAGCTGTATCTGGAATCAAACGTCTAACAACTCCGTCAATAATAGCCTCCTTAGACCGAAAATGATGATAAATCGCCCCACGAGATAATCCATCTAACGCATTGACAATATCTTGAATCGTTGTTTTTTCATAGCCTTTTTCTACAAATAATCGAGTTGCCGCATCTAAAATATCTTGAACCGTTGCTTCGGTGTCGTATCGTTTCGTCAATTTTATTCTCCTTTCGAAAAACATACCGGATGAATGTTTTTTTATAGAATACACTTTATTTATACTCTAGTCAAAGAATATGATGACAAAAAAACTGCCAAGTGACGTATTCTTATTCGCCATTTGACAGTTTCTATTTTATTCATGTTCAGTTAACGTAATGACTTTACTCGCAACTTCCTCTAAAAAAACTTGGTCATGTTCAACCAAAAGCATAGCTGGTTTGACTGATAAAATCAGTGCTTTTAATTGTTCTTGATTAAACACATCCAGATAATTTAGAGGTTCATCCCAAATGTATAATTCTGCTGGTTGTGCTAAAGATTTTGCTAATTCGACTTTTTTTCGTTGGCCCATACTCATTTGTTCGATACGGTTTTGAAAGACTTCTCTTTCCATCCCTAATTTATGCAAATTATTAAGAAACGCTTGATGATCCAATCCTTTTTTTTCGGAGAACTCAAGTAAGGTTCCATGATTATCTTCATAATTTTGACGAACATAACTTATTTTTAAGTTGGTTGGTCGAATAACATCTCCTGAACTTTCCCCATCAAATTGGCCAAGTAAAAAACGGATGATCGATGATTTTCCAGAACCATTTCGTCCAGCTAAAGCAATTCGTTGGCCCTGATTTACTTCAAAAGAAATCGGCTGAAACAACGTTTGCCCTGCATACCCCAATACTAGATTTTCGACTGCTAATAATCGTTTGTGATGGGCTGGCTGATAATTCATTGTTAATGGATCGATATATTCGATATCTTTTAACAGTGCTTCTTTTTCAGATAGTTGAGACTCCATTCGATGCTCAATCGTTTTTGCACGCTTCATTGTGCGGGCAGCTCGTGCACCAATCGCTCCAGTATCATAGATTGCGCCACTGCCTTTTTCTGATGCTTTACCATATTTATCTTGCTCTTTAGAGCGGGACCATTCAGCCTTTTCTGCCGCTGTTTTCTTCAAACGGCTAACTTCTTTTTTCAACTTTTCATTTTGAGCCAATTCGAATTCATCTTTGATTTTCTTTTGCTCTTCATAAACTGAAAAATTCCCTTGATACAGCTCTAATTGGCTTTTCTCGATAGATAAAACATGATCGACCACTTCATCTACAAAACTACGATCGTGGCTGACTACGATAAAACCTTGGCGTTTCTTTTTTAAATATTCAGCTACTTGTTTACGTCCTACAATATCCAAGTGATTGGTTGGCTCATCGATCAAGGGAAAATGATACTCATCGATAAACAACAGTGCCAATAAGACTTTCGTCTGTTCTCCACCAGAAAGTGTCTCAAAATCACGCCATAAAATCTCTGGATCGACTTGCAACAAATTCAGTTCTCGCTCAATTTCCCATTGTTCAAACTCACTGATTTCTTGCAACACGTAATAGGTTAATTGTTGTTTGTTTTCAATTGGTTGTGGAAAATACAGAAAGTCCAATTGATGGATAATTTGCCCGTTATAGGCTAATTTATTTTGTAAGATATTTAGCAGTGTGGTTTTACCACGACCATTTCTCCCAATCAAGCCTAGTTTCCACTGTGTATCAAAGTTTAGATTTGCTTGATCAAAAAGTAACGTTCCTTGAGTATCATAGCCAAAGGTTATATTTTTTAGTTCAATTTTTGACATCGTCTCACCTCATTAAGAAAAGCGGAAGGAATCTTTCTTATTCCTTCTGTTCTTTTCAGAATCGGTCATACATTTGAGCGTACACAAAAAGATCCATACGCTGAAAAATCAATGCCAATCCTGAAAATCTGCACACTGCTCCCTTGATGATTCTTCAAGGTACAGTCTGAATGCAGCTTCAACAAATTGACTTAATTTTTCAACGCACGGATCCCTCACTTCGATTTTATTTCATTCAATATATCATGTTGTTTTTAGTTTTGTCAACTCCACATGTCTATAATTCTCAAAAATAATGGACAAAATGCATGTCCAACCTTGATGGACAGAAAAATTACGATACAACTACTTTTATTTATTGAATATAAATTTTCAGCTTTTCATATTGATTCTTATTATTTTTGAAAAAAGACTGTCAATCTCTATGATTCCTCACTTTGTCACCTGTTTTTCCTCTATACTAAGACTAAATAGAGACTACCTGAACGGAATCAAATGATAAGGAGATTATACAATGAAAATTGAACACATTGGTTTATGGGTAACAGACTTAGAAAAAATGCGGATCTTTTATGAAACGTATTTCAATGCAACTGCCTCTGAGCTTTACCACAATAAAAAAACAAGCTTCCATTCTTATTTTTTAACTTTCAATGATGGGGCAAGACTTGAACTTATGCAACGAGATGACGTCACTGAGCGCAATCATAAAGAAGAGAGTCTTGGTTTTGCACATTTGGCGATCTCTTTAGGCAATAAAAGCAATGTTGACACGCTTACCAACATTTTAGTGATGGAAGGTTATACATTATTAAACCCACTTCGAACAACAGGTGATGGTTATTATGAGTCTGTTATTGCAGATCCAGAGGGCAATCGTATCGAGTTAACGGTTTAAATTTGATGACAAATGGAGGAATTATGATGGATGTAAAAGCAATTGTGTTAGATATTGATGGCACTCTTTTAAATGATGAAAAAAAACTAACGACGTTAACAAAAGAAGCGCTGATCAACGCTCAAAAAAATGGGATCAAAGTTATTCTTGCTTCTGGTAGACCGACACCTGGCATGCTGAAATATGTTGAGGAATTGGAGATGGCGAAATACAATGGCATGATCGTTTCCTATAACGGCGCTCATGTCTTAGATGTCTCTACACAAAAAGAATTATTCAGCCAACCACTTTCGATTGAAAGCAGTAAAAACATATTAGAACATTTGAAACAATTCGATGTAAAACCGATGATTGCAAAAGACGAATATATGTATGTCAATGACGTCTTTGATGGGATGTTGGATTTAGGAGATCCTGATGGGTTGTTCAATATTATTAAGTATGAGTCACGTGGTGGAAACTTCCAATTATGTGAAAAAGAAGATCTCGCGGCTTTTGTTGATTTTCCTTTGCATAAAATTCTCGTAGCTGGTCAACCTGATTATTTACAAGAAAATTGGCAAGCCATTCTTGCACCATTTGAACAATCAGTCAGCGGTATGTTTTCTGCACCTGTTTATTTTGAGTTTACTGATAAGGGAATCGACAAAGCCAACGCGTTAGAACAAACCTTAAAACCACTTGGCATTCATGAAGAACATATTATATCATTTGGCGATGGTCATAATGATCTGTCCTTGATCAACTATGCTGGGATGGGTGTAGCAATGGGAAATGCTGTAGATGATCTAAAAAAAGCAGCAGATAAAATTACATCATCCAATAATGAAGATGGTATTGCCAAAGCATTGGCTGAATTACTATAAGTCAAAAGATCAGGATTATTTTCCTGATCTTTTTTCACACACATCGATCATAATCAGTTATAATTCATTTATACGAGTTGAGCTGAAAGGTGGTTTATGTGATGAATTTGATCCTTAAATTAAAAAACTTAGATAAACTTACTACAAGTGAAAAAGCACTTGTTGAATATATTCTCGAATTTCCAGAAAAAGTCATCCATTTTTCTCCAAAAGAATTAGCCGAGCATTCATTTGTTTCGATCTCAACCATTTACCGTTTGATAAATAAGCTTGATCTTGATGGCTTAAATGACCTTAAATTTGCTCTGGTAAATTATTTAAATGAGCATACAAGTGACCAGATTATCGATATTGATTATCCCATCTCATCTGAAGATAATCATTACGCTATGACTAAAAAACTAAAAACAGTCTATGAACAAACGGTTCAATCCACAATCGATGCAAACAATGTGGAAATCATGGCGTTTACAAATGTACTACTTGAAAATGCCAAGTTTGTAGACGTTTATGCTTCCTCTGCAAACATATATTTTGCTCAAAATTTTCAATTTCAAATGCAGGAAATAGGAAAAAGAATTCATGTCCCAATTGATGATTATATCCAAAATTTATCTGCCGCAAACAGCACACCTGATCATTTAGCTATTGTCGTATCTTACGAAGGACGCGGTTCCAGTGTTAAAAAAATCCTGCAAACGTTAAAGAAAAACAACAGCAAGATTCTATTGATCACATCGAAAAACAGTCCACTTTTAAACGAGGAAGTAGATGGTATTTTACTTTTTTCATCCTTGGAGAACCATTATAACAAAATTTCTTCTTTTTCAACAAGAATGTCGTTAATGTACCTATTTGATCGTTTATATCTTAGTTTTTTCAATCATGATTATGAACGAAACTTGGCGTATAAGCTAGAAAATTATCAGAAAATGAACCCTAATTTAGTTTAAGGATCTATACAAAACAAAAAAATCGTCCAGTCACTATTTGTCTGAACGATTTTTGTTTTATCTTATTGTAAAAGTCCTAAGTCACTTTTCATTTTTAATACACGATAGACAGATTGATTTAACTCTGCCTCGGAGTATGCCCCTTGCTCAATTCCTTGTAGAACATAGGGGATTTGCTCTTGAAAAGATGATGACAAAATCATATCGTTTCCCGCAATCAAGGCTTCTAAGCCCGCTTCTTCTTGCGAAATAAAATTAGCTAATCCAGCCATATCCATATCATCTGTCATAATAACCCCTTGAAACCCTAATTCATTTCTCAATACATCATGTACCGGTTTAGAAATGGACGCTGGTACGGTATCATCAATACTTGTTACTATATTATGTGAAATCATGATACTATCTGCACCCGCAGTAATACCTGCTTTAAACGGTAAGAAATCATTTTGTCTTAATGTGTCTAAACTTCTATTGTCGTAAACGATTTCTACATGAGAATCACGGTTATCGCCATAACCAGGAAAATGTTTTAACGTAGAGGCAATTTTTTGTTTTTTTAATTCCTCTACGCTGATTTTAATATACTCACTTGTTTTTTTCGCATCTAAGCCTAACGTTCGATCATAAATAAAGGCCTCTGGATCAGTAGCAACATCTGCATCTGGAAATAATCCACCTTGAATTCCATAAGAACGTAGAATTTCTGATTTTTTCTGAATATCAGAACGTATTCCATTAAGACCCGACTGTTGATAAATTTCCATAGGTGATTTAAACGGCTCAGCTACCAAGCCATTTCCCCCACTTAAACGTGTCACAAGTCCGCCTTCTTCGTCTGAAGCGATAAACAGTGGCAACTTACTCACTGATTGGTACGAAGCAATTTTTTGCTTTAGGCTAGCTGGTGATTCACCTTCAATGTCACGACCAAATAATATATAACCGCCTAAATGGTTCGCTTGAATACTCTCTTGTTGCCCTTCAATCGGTACTCGAGCTAAAAATAATTGCCCGACTTTTTCTTCTAAACTCATTGAATCAAGTAGCTCTTGAATTCTTTTTTCTTGATTTTCCACCGTCACGTCTTCCTCACTTTGGGTAGAATTGTTTTCTGCTGAAATGCTTCTTGCGTTTGTCTCATGTGTCTCTTTTGTTGATACAGCATGATCACTTTTATTTACGAACCAAATAACACTAAAACTGATTCCAAATATCAATAACAAGATGGCCACTGCGCTCATTATCATTGTTTTATTTTTGATGGTATTTCCTCCTTGCTTCACCGCTCTCATTTTAACAGTGTCACTATATTATAATTATGTTGGACCAAATCAGTCAATTTTTTCACCTATTTGCGCCTGATATTTTTGACAAAAAATTGTTGACATGAGATGCTTTCACTGTATCAAACTACAAAAAAGAGAGAAGGTTGGATTTTTATGGCAACAATGGTTTTTGTAAATTTTCCAGTCACTGACGTAGCACGCTCAACAGAATTTTATGAAAAATTAGGGTTTAAAAAGAATCAAGAATTTTCTAATGAACAAACTAGTTCGATGGTTTGGGATGATCATTTTTGGATCATGTTGTTAGATCATACATTTTATAGTCAATTTATCAAGGATAAAAAAATTGCAAATGCGGAGACAGAAAGTGGTGTTTTAATCGCGTTCAGTATGGAAAGTGCTGATGCTGTGAAAAAATTTGCTGAAACAGCTAAAGCAAATGGCGGCGATTTTTACAAAGTAGACATGGGAATCCCAGAAGACATCATGTTTGGATTAGAAGTGTTAGATCCAGATGGAAATATTTTGGAACCTAATTGGATGAAGATGTAAAATATCCTATTCAGCTTTAAGTGTGTTACGCGGATAATCAATTCCTCTCAATTAACTTCATTTCAAAAAGAGGCTGAGACAGGAACTCTACGAGTCCTATCTCAGCCTCTATAAATGGCGGGAAAAGCTGTAATTACAGCGTTACACTTCGATTATGTCACTTTCTACGTGAGAAGGCACTAAGAATTGAATGCTTCTAAAACAAACTAAGTTTAACACCTCTATCTGCCCTGTTTTGCTTCCGTTTAGTCCTTTCAACGGTTTGCAAATAAATTCCTTTGGAAGATGTTCTGGTAAACATTTCAAATTCGGTGTCATCAATTCATTCAATTCTGGACATTCAACAGCCTTCCTATCATAGAAAAGTGTCAATAATTGGCAGACAGGTTTCAACTTGTTTGCTTATTTTGTTGGTTGTAATATTGTCACGCTTTCTTCTTTAAATTCTTCTATATTTGATTCTGGAAGCGTCGTCGATACTGGCCATAAAACTATGTTTTCTCCATCCCAATACATATCTTTACCTACTGTATATGAACCATAGTTAATCAACAAGTGATTCCCTTCTACCTCGTAGGTTGCAGTCAGCCATCTCTCTTCACCATCTATTTTTTCTTTACAAAGAGTTCCATCAAAAATCACTGTACTGTTTTCACCATTATTCCCTTTGATAATCGATGTCCATGAAGACTGACCTGCTAAATTAGGATTTATGGCAGGTTTTAGTTTTTTGATAGTTTCCTCTGTGTATGGGAAAATTTCTTCATGGTGCGGTTCTAATACCACTCGTTTTTCTCTCGCTGTTGTAGGCTCTAAAACCAAGTTGTTTCCTTCTTTTTTCACTTGATAAGAATGAACTTCTTCGATTGTTTGATCGTTATCGTCAATTGTTTCATAAAACAAATCTAATTGATTCTCTTTAAAGGTATATCTAGGCGTCCCTTGCGTAAAATAGTGAATGATCACACGAACTTTGTCTTCACTAAAACTGAAATATTTTTCTTCATTTTGAACTTTCCAATATTTCGTTGAGTGTAAATTAGTGGTTGTTTGTTCGTTTTGACCTGCTGCAGAACCCGACGCTGCACTGGAAGCATTTGACATATTTACCTTATTTTTCCCTTCACCCTTTGGCCAAACCAACGTTCCTACAAACAGTAAACATACGACAACAACACTAGAAATAATGATTTCGCCCCATTTGTATTGTGACTTACGAAACCACGTGTTTCGTTGCCGTGATCCAGTTTCTAATGCTGTTAACGCTTCTTCTGGCACGTCGATTTTTTTCATTGCGTTCTCTAAGATCTTTTTTTCATTGTTAGACATAGTAATCCTCCCCTAATGCTCTTTTTAGTGCGTCACGTCCACGTTTTAAATTCGTTTTGACTGTTCCTTCTGGCACCGTCAACAGTTCACTAATTTCTTTCACTGAAAAATCTTGATAATAATAGAGTTGTAACGTTAAACGGTATTTATCTTCTAAAGATGTCACAGCTTCCAATACGTCGATTGTTTGATTTGTATTTTTGGATAAATCTGCTGGCTCTTCAAACTCAGAGGTGTTTTGCAATGCACGAATTTTGATTTTTTGGTTGATTACTTTACTTGCTTGTCGGGCCATTATCGTACAAAACCAAGTCAAAAAATAATCTGGTTCTTTCAACGTATGGATCGATTTCATTGATTGAATCGTTGCTTCTTGCATGATGTCTAGAGCATCATCTTTGTTACCAATATAAATGTATGCCATTTTATAGATATACGCATGGTTTTTTCTTAGTATTTTCCCTAGTGCATTATGGTCTCCTTTGATTGCTTTTTTAATCAACAAATTCTCTGAGTAACTAAACTTCCCCATTTTATCACCTCCTCACCCTAATAGTGTCAAAATTTTGTCTTTAGGTTTCACTAAATTTCTCTTTATTTTTATAACTAAAAAAGGTGTCTGGGACATAACTCTGCGAGTTATATCCCAGACACCTGGCATCCGTATAAACGGTGGGAGCAAATGGTCCTCAATGCTTCGAGGATCGAAGTGAAACGAGAACTGTAGAGGCAGAAGCAACTACTACGCTTCGCTTCGATCACATCAAATTCTAAGTACTAAAGCACTACGATTTGAAGGCTTCTTATTTATTTCTCGGAGTTAAACACTTCTGTTCCAACCTCAGATCAATTTAAAATCAATGAAGCACTGCTTTATTTTTCAAGTTCTTTTTTGCGTTGGTTGATTCTTGCCTTATTTACTGGGATAAACAGCTGAGGATCAATTTTTAGCAGTAACATCAATACAATAGTCGTTGTGATTGCTGTCGCTAAACCACTTAATCCGTTCATCACAAAAGAAAACAGCCACGGATTCATGCCCCAAAGAGCAAAACTTCCCCAAAACATGACACCCGCGACGAAATGCCAAAAATAACGCATAAGTGTGCCAAAAAATGAAGCATACATAATTATTCGGCTACTTTTTGCATACTCTTTATCTCGTATTGCTTGTTGTAACTTTTCGCTGTACACTCCTGCAAAACCAGCAAATCCAAACGCTAAAATATACTCAATAATGACCTGTGCTGGCATTAAATAATAGACTTGGGCTAATGGAAAATGCAACAATCCCCAAATAAACGCCGAAAAAAATCCTGCCTTCGTTCCTCTTCGTAAAGCATAAAGTGTAATTGGGATCATGCCTAATGATATTGAAAAACTACTTCCAATATTCGTCGGAATAAAGGACAAGACCATCGCGATTGCGGCAATAATCGTACCTTCAATCCAAATTTGTAATTCTACTTTTCTTTGCATAAAAAAATCCTCCTTGTAGAACAGCCAATTCACAAAGGAGGAGTAAAAGTTTCTATTTACTCCATCACAATTCCTACGCTCGTACTAACGAACAGGTTCGAAGGGTTTAGAGTTGCTACTCATTCTCAGCCATGGCTCCCCTTTGTGATGGGTTCTATTTAGTTTTTATTGTGTCATAATCAATGACAACACTAAAAGATTAACATGCTATCTGCTAAAAGTAAAGAATCTACTTACGAGAAAGATATTTTTCTGATAAGAACAGTATAGCATTTGGTCCGCTTTATAGAATAAAATAAAAAGAGTATTAAAAAAATCGGTACATTAGCTGATACATCCCCACTATTGGCGATGCTAAGTTCTTACAAGATAAGCTCCCCATGATTCAAAGTGTCCAAATAAACGGTGGGAGCAGAAACTGTATCATCTATTCAGCCTTACTTTGTTTAACTTAAAATATATTTTATCTCTATAACCTAGTATTCACCTTTTATAACAAAAAACGAGCCACGAATCGTTCCAGCTAACTTGGATTTTTGACGAGCAAATTTGAATTTACCTTCAAACTCTTTTGGAATATCCATTCCATCCGATAATTTAAACCCAACTGCACGTTTTCCGCCTTCTTCAAGCGTATACATCACATTAACGACTAAACCATTTTCGTAAAAAACGTAGGCCATCTTAATCCCCTCAACTTCAAACGTTGAGACTTCAAGTGCTTTATATGGAAATTTCATCTCTCGTTCAGCCAAAATCTTTTCAATCCAAGCGAGTGTTTCTGGCTCTTCACTAACTGGGACTGTTATGAATTCGTGTTTGTATTTATTCCAGTAGTAACGCGCTTCATTTGCACGTAATCCAGCCAATGTCTCAGCAACTGGAGACGTTTCCAACCCAATTGTTGAAACCTTCTTAAAATCTACTTTATATCCCATTTTTACTCCTCTTTTCTTATATGTATAGAAGTATTATAGGGGATGAATGAGCTAGTGACAAATAATAAAGACTAGCATTTCACTATTCAATTTTTTTGGAAAAAGGTGTAGAATTGTATCAGAATGAATTAGGAGGTATGAAAGTGAAAATTTTATATATTTCGATATCTGGCAACACGCGATCATTTGTCCAACGTTTGGCAACATATGCTTGTGATAAATATAACATGAAAATCGAAATCAAAGAGATTCATGAGAACTCAGCTTTTGAAGATGAAACAACTCCTTTTGTTACCTTTGTTCCAACTTACTTAGATGGCGGAAATGGTGTGGATAATGGCGATACAGAGATTCTTACTGAAGCGATGCGGGACTATTTGGAGCATCATGATAACTATCGCTATTGTTTAGGTGTGGTTGGGAGTGGCAATAAAAATTTTAATCATCAGTATTGCTTAACAGCAAAACAGTATGCACAAAAATTTAATTTTCCTTTTTTAGCAGATTATGAACTCAGAGGAACACAAGAAGATTTGGAACGTGTTTGTAGAATTTTAGCTGAGTTAATCAATAAATGATTTCATTTAACCTAAGAAAATAAGAGGGTGCTTTTTAAGCCCCTCTTATTTTCTGGTTTTATCTTATAGTAATTCTTTTCTTAATTCTTCATCTGTTCGATCAGATAAATATTTAGGGGCAATATCTAAAACTGTGTACGCTCCAAAATGTTTTTCTTTTGCTAACCGAACGCAAGCTCTAGCATAAGCAACTAAAACACTGGCAGTAAATTCAGGATTACTTTCTAATTGCAACTTGTATTCAATCACTTGTTTGGTCTTTTCGTGTGTTGTTCCAGTGTGAATCACGGTTCCGCCATGAGGCATTGCTTTATGATTTTCATTCAGTTCGTTTTGAGAAATAAAGTGAACTTCTGTATCATAGTCAGCAAAATAATTAGGCATCGTAATAATTTCATTGCGAATTGCTTCTTCGTCTACCCCTTCACCAAGAACTACAAAACACTCTCTAAAATGTTTGTCCCTAATTGCTAACGCTAGTTCTTCACCTGCTTTAAGTTTTTCAATGACTTCACTATTTGGAATAGTATATTGAACTGCATCAACTACACCTTCAATTCGTCGTAAGGCATCAGAATGACCTTGACTAACACCTTTGCCCCAAAATGTATTCGTCTGCCCCACCGGCAAAATACTTTGCGCATACAACCGATTCAAACTGAATAAACCTGGATCCCATCCCGTTGAGATAATTGAGGTTGTTTGATTTTCTTTTGCTACATGATCCACTTTAGCAAAATGCTCTGGAATTTTTGCATGTGTATCAAAACTATCAATGGTATTAAATAAATGTGTCCATTCAGGGGTTTGTGTTGGTAAATCAGTTGCTGAACCACCGCACAAAATACAAACGTCTATCTCCCCTTTTTTATCTTCGAGCTGATCCATCGTAAACGCTTGAGCGCCTTCTGTTTGAACTGATTCAGGAGCTCTTCTTGTATAAACACCTACTAATTCCATATCTTTTTGTTGTTTTAGGGAACGTTCAACGCCACGACCCAGGTTCCCGTACCCGATGATTGCTACTTTTATCATACTTACATTCCTCCACTTCTATAACTCAAATTATAGCAAAAGAGAAAGTGGTCTGACAATTGGAAGTTCAAATCATTGGATTGATACAACTGAACTAGTTTAAATTTAATTGTTGTTTTAGTGCTGTTATGACCTTATCTCGTTCTTCTTCGGAGATCCCTTGATATGAAATCCCTTCTTCACCAGTATACCCATCACCCGTAAACCCTTCGCCTTGCATTTGATAACTTTCAATATTCTCCAAAGCCTTTTGATAATTTTTCATCAATAACATCATTTGATCCAGTGTCATATCCGTCTGACCATTTTCTCCAATAACATCCAGTAATTCTTGGTAGCGAAGGACGCTTTTCATTGAGGTCAATTCTTTGGTAAGCTGAATTGTAACTTCACGTTGTCTTTTTTGTCTACCATAATCACCCAGGGGATCTTCATAACGCATTCTCGCATATTGAAGTGTTTCCCAGCCGCCTAGATGTTGTTCTCCTTTTGGATAGTGAATCCCCTCAGCATCAAATTCAAAATCATTATTGACCGTTACACCGCCAACAGCATCGCTTAATGCCGCCAAACCGTCCATATTAATCACAAAATAATGATTGATGGGAATCTCTAAATAATGTTCGACTGTTTCAATCATCATCTCATCACCACCAAATGAATGAGCATGATTGATCTTGTCATAAACCCCATCTTTTCCGATGATTTCAACATAAGCATCTCTTGGGATACTGGTGATCGTTGTTTTCTTCAACTGATTATTAACCGTTACGACCATTATCGTATTTGCTCGAAGATCCGTTTTACGTTTTGAATCATTGGCAATCCCTAAAAGTAAAAAACTAACTGGCTCACTATTCGTCAACTCAACTGATTTCGTTTTACGATTCAATGGTTGATAGATTTTATCTGCGGTTTTTTGAACATTTTTAAAAACTGTAGCACCATAAACTGACGCACTAGCAACTACTAATAGAAGCAGCGTTAACACACTTAAAATTGTTTTTTGTATAAATCTTTTTTTCGAAAGAGCTGTTTGAAATGTTCTATTTAGATATATTCTTTGCAGGCAAACATAAGAAAGATTCACCCAAGCAAAACTCAATAGAAAACCTGCCATAACATCACTTGGAAAATGAACCCTTAAATAGATTCGACTTAATCCAATCAAAAGAACATAAGCAATCACTATTTTTTTTAGTAATAAACCCTTTTTGTTTTGCTTTGAATAGATCGTTTGGACACTCAATAGAATTGAACAAGCTAAACACATCGCCAACAGTGAATGACCACTTGGAAAACTGTAAGAAGTCTTTTCAACTAATTGAGTGACATCGGGGCGAGGTCGTGCAACTGTGATCTTGAGTATATAGCCTAATGCGCTGACAACCAATATGTTGCTACTCATCCAAATCGCTACTAACTTATGTTTATTTCGCCATAAGATAACTGAAACGATCAAACTAATGATAAAAGTTGGAATGATCGTCGCCGTTTTAGCAAATACAGTTACAATACTGGTTATAACAGCATTTGCCTCCCAATCAAATTGATAAATCATCGAATCTACATAAGTAAACCACGAAACCTGGTTTACAACTAAAACTGTGAGCACTGAAAACAGCACGATACTAACTAAAGCTGGCGTAAATTTTTTTTCTTTTAACGTATTCATGTAATAAATCCCTTCATTTCTCATATTCAATATGAGCGTAAGCGCAATGCTGGTTTTTCTAACTATCCAAATGATTCCAAAGAAAAACCGCTTGAACTTACACTCCTAACAATCAGAAGTGAAACATTCAGCGGTGGATTTCTCCGTCGAGTTACACTCCTAAAAAACACAAGCAGGTACCTAGACGTTAAAAAAATCAGCAAATAGACAGCCTATTTACCAATATAAAAAAGCCAAACATGTTTCCCTATGACGTTTGACTTTTAATCAATCTCATCGTCTGAGTTTTAGCACTATACAACGTAAAGAACTATTCTTAGCTATTTTATGAAAAGCCTTAATTCGACAATTCCTGTTTTACACATTGGCGTCTTTCGACGTTTCTGCGCAATAGCCTATGTTTGTATAGGAGCCTCACCTAACAAGGTTATTTATCTATTTATTTTTTTAAATAATAACGCTGAAAATTGTTTTTTTCAAGCTATTTTAAGCCTCTTTATGTTTTCTTAATTTAAAACAAACAAACTTCACAGCGTATTTTTTGAGTAAAGAAAAGAAGCACTTATCAAAATGATTTTGATAAGTGCTTCTTTTTCAGTCGTTTTTACTCGTCTAACTCTTCAAATTGTGAGTTATAAAGTGATGCATAATAACCACCTTGTGCTAGTAATTCTTCGTGCGTTCCTTGTTCTTTGATATCACCGTCTTGCATATAAAGAATTTTATCTGCATCTTTGATCGTTGATAAACGGTGAGCGATAACAAATGACGTACGACCAGCCATTAAGTTGTTCATTGCCCCTTGGATCAAGCCTTCTGTTCTTGTATCAACAGAAGATGTGGCTTCATCAAGGATCAAGATCGGTTTGTCTGCTAAAATTGCACGAGCAATTGTTAGTAATTGTTTTTGACCTTGGGAAATATTTGAAGATTCTTCATTTAATTCCATGTTGTATCCGCCAGGTAATGTTTGGATAAAGTGATGAACATGGGCAGCTTTTGCTGCTTCATAGACTTCTTCATCTGTTGCATCTAACCGGCCGTAACGAAGATTTTCCATGATAGTTCCTTTAAATAACCACGTATCTTGTAGAACCATCCCGATATTTTTTCGTAAATCTGCACGATTAAAGTCTTTGATATTGTGCCCATCGATTTTAATGGCGCCAGAAGTTACATCGTAAAAACGCATCAATAATTTGACCATCGTCGTTTTACCAGCTCCAGTTGGTCCAACGATTGCTACCGTTTGACCTGGATCAACATGTGAACTGAAATCATTGATAATGATTTTATCTGGCGTATAACCGAAACGAACATGGTCAAAATCGACCATCCCTTTCGCTTTATCGATTTTAACTGGATTTGGTACAGTTTGTGCTTCTTCATCTTCTTCAAGAAATTCAAAAACACGTTCCGCTGCTGCAGCCATTGATTGAAGTAGATTTGATACTTGAGCCAATTGCGCGATTGGTTGTGTTAAGTTGCGGACATATTGGATAAATGCTTGAATATCTCCGACAGTGATCGTACCATTATACGCTAAGATCCCACCAAAAATTGCTACTGCAACATAGCCTAAGTTTCCGACAAAGTTCATGATTGGTTGCATCAAACCAGATAGAAACTGAGATTTCCAAGCTGATTTAAACAAGACATCATTTTGTGTTTTAAATTCTTCAAGAGAGTTTTCTTCATCATTGAATAAACGTACAATATTGTATCCACCGATTGTTTCTTCCACTTTACCATTGATTACACCAAGATATTCTTGTTGTGTCTTAAAGTATTTTTGTGAATTTTTTACAACGATTAGGATCAAGATCATTGAAATCGGTACGATCAAAATTGCAATTCCTGTCATTTTTACAGAGATTGATAACATCATAACGATAACCCCAATAATGGTAAAGACAGATGTGATCAATTGTGTAATTGACTGATTTAATGATTGGCCTAGTGTATCTACGTCGTTTGTGATACGTGAAAGTACTTCACCAGTTGTACGACTTTCAAAATAATTCATTGGCATACGATTGATTTTTTCTGAAATTTCTTTCCGCATGCGATATGTGATTTTTTGCGAAATCGTTGACATGATCCACCCTTGGATAATACCAAAAGCAGATGCCACTAGGTATAAACCTAGCATGAATAATAGAATACCGCCGATTTTATCAAAATCAATGCCACCGGTTCCTTGGTATTTTTTGATTAAGCCGTTGAATAATTCTGTGATCGCTTGTGATAAAATTTTAGGACCCCAGATATTAAATACGGTTGAAGCAATTGCAAAGATCATTACAAAGAAAACGGGTATTTTATAAGCACCAATATAGGAGATTAATTTTTTTAGTGTTCCTTTAAAGTCTTTGGCTTTTTCTACTGGAGCGCCTTGTCCAGGTCCGCGGCCGCCACGAGGGCGATTTTTTGTTTGTTCTGCCATTATTCTTCGCTCCTCCCTACTCAGCTTCTTCTATGCCTAATTCAGCATTGCTCAATTGTGATTGGGCAATTTCTTGATAGACAGTGGATGTTTTCATTAATTCGTCGTGTGTTCCATGATCGACAACACGGCCTTCATTTAGAACGATAATATTATCTGCGTGAAGAATCGTTGAGATTTTTTGAGCAACAATGATTTGTGTCGCACCTTTGATGTTTTCAGATAATGCTTTACGCAAAGCCACATCTGTTTTATTGTCAAGTGCTGAAAATGAGTCATCAAAGATTAAGATCTTAGGGTTTTTCGCCAAAGCTCGAGCAATAGATAAACGTTGTTTTTGTCCACCAGAAACATTTGTTCCGCCTTGAGAAATTTCACGATCATAGCCTTTTTCGTTAGAATCGATAAATTCTTCAGCTTGGGCAATTTCAGCCGCTTTTTTCATTTGAGCATCCGTGATAGCAGCATCCCCAAATTTGATATTAGACGCAATATCACCTGAGAATAAAATTCCTTTTTGTGGCACAAACCCAATAATTTCATGTAATTTATGCAAACTCATTTCGCGTATATCAATTCCATCGATCGTGATTCTTCCACCCGTTACATCAAATAAACGTGGAATCAAGTTTACGATTGTTGATTTTCCTGAACCAGTTGAACCAATCAAGGCCGTTGTTTGCCCTGGTTTAGCCGTAAAATTGATGTGATGTAAAACATCTTCATCTGCATCACCATAGCGGAATTCTACGCCTTCAAATTTCACTTCACCTTTAAAGTCATGATCATCTTTAGGATGTTCAGGATCTTTGATTGTTGGTTCTGTTTCAAGGACTTCTTCAACACGACCAGCTGCAACATTGGCACGAGGTAGAATGATCGAAACCATAGACAACATCATAAAGGCCATAACGATTTGCATCGTATACGTGATAAACGCCATCATATCCCCAACTTGAAGTTGACCGTTGTTCATGTTATGTCCACCGACCCAAACAATCAATACGGAAATACCATTCATTAATAGCATCATTACTGGCATCATGATCGACATTGCACGGTTAACGAATAATTGAGTTTTCATTAAATCTGTGTTGGCACGGTCAAAACGTTTTTCTTCAAATTTTTCACGAGAAAAGGCACGAATGACAGGCAAACCTGTGATAATTTCACGAGAAACTAAGTTCACTCTATCCACTAAATTTTGTAAAGCCTTGAATTTAGGCATTGTTGTTAATAACAAGCTCAATACTAAAACTAGAACTGCAGCTACTGCAACTCCAACGATCCAGCCCATGCCTGTTCCTGTTTGGTAAACATTATAGATTCCACCAATACCTAAGATCGGTGCGTATAAAACGATACGCATGATCATCACAATTCCCATTTGCATTTGTTGGATATCATTTGTATTACGTGTGATCAATGAGGCAGGAGAAAATTTTTCCATTTCAGTATTTGAAAATTGCAAGGTCTTTTCATATTGACCAACGCGCAAATTTCTACCAACAGATGCGGCCACGAGAGAGGCAATCAATCCAACAATTATCGCAGCAACCGCTGAGACAAGCGTTAAAAGAACCATTTTCGTTCCTGTTTTGACCATATAATCTGTTTGGATTTGTTGCGTATTCATATCTAATGCTTTATATTCAGCAAGTGTTAGTTGAATACCAACCGTTTTCATTGAATCTTCACCTAGATCACCTAAGCTTTTTTTTGTTTCCTTACGTGCAGATTCAACTTTAGCTGGCATTGCATCTGTCGTTGTTTTAATTGAATCAGCTAGCTGTTTGGCTTCAGCACCTTTGGCTTGCGCTTGGGTAGCCAATTCTTGCGCTTCTTGTCCTTGTTCCATTGCTGTTGCTGCATCTGTCGCAGAAGCAGCCGCCGTACCAGCTTCTTTAGCTTGCTCCCCTAAAGTTGTGGCTTCTTCACCAAGTTTTTTTGCTTTAGTAGCGTCTTCACCGATTTTTTTATAGTCCTCGATGATTCCTTTTGCTTCACCTGCGCTTGATGAGTCTTTTGATTGAGATGAAGCCAGCATCATCATTGGTAGATTAAAGATGTCTGCTAATTTTGCTTCTGTCATATCTTCTTGAAGGTTTAGTTTATACACTTCAACTTCTTTTCCATCGATTTTTTCAGTCGACAGTTTGTAATTGTCTTCAATTGTTTTTTTCTCATCATCTGTCATGAACATTTCGATTCCCTGAAGAGTTGTTTTCCTGATTTTTTCAGGTGTGGAATATTCAAGCCCTCCTTGTTGAATACCGACATCGACGATACCCGATGTTAATTTTGGTAAGCTTAAATCACTATTTGCCTGTACAACTAAAAGCACAAGAACTGCGATGACCGCATACCAGTATTTGCCGAGATATTTGAAAATCTTCACTATTGGTCACCTTCCTCTTTCTGGGAAATTTGTTGGGAGTAGTCTACGAATTTCGCAGTCAGCTCGATGAACTGTTTCGTCTCTGTTTCTCCCATTAGTTTAAAAATCTGCACAATCTTATCACGCATTTCTTTCTTTTGTAGCTTTGCTGCTTTTTTTCCGCAATCGGTCAAGGTAACATTGATACGGCGGCGATCATCCGGATCCATCTTACGTTCGATTTGCCCTTTTTTTTCTAAACTACCTAAAACTACAGCAATACGCGCGCTAGATAAGTTCAGTGATTCAGCTAGGTGTTTTGGACTAGTAGGTTCACCATACCGCGCGAGAAATTTGATCACGATACTTTCACCCTGATTGCTTTTTTCTAGTCTACTAAAAGCACTATGCCGATTTTGAACCATTAGTCGCATCAGCTCTTGTTCGGCTTCTTCTGCGTATGACATATGACTCCTCCTTTTTTCAAAATAATTACTTCCACCATTAATAGCTAACAGTATTAGTAACTAATGCTGTTTGATATTAACGCAAATAGCTTTTGATGTCAATAGGATTGATTCAAAAAAATAAATGAATACGGTTTTATTTAAAAAAGTTAAAAAAGTGTTCTCTATTCTATTGTATTTTTGGATGAAATGATAAATAAAAAACCTCCAAAAGTTAGATTTTCAGGTCTAACTTTTGGGGGTCAGTACAACGCGACTAGATTTTCTATTTTTTCTGCTGATTGGAAGATTTTTATATTATACGAATACCACCATCTATTCAGCATTCAAGGCAGCCATCGTAATATAATTATATGGTTGATTAAAATGGGGTAAAAAGAACAAATCGAGCAGTTTTAGTTCATCAATAGTAAGATTTTTTTGTATTGCAAGGGAAAATAGATGGATCGCCATAGAAATATCTGCACGTGATGACATTTGTGCACCGACTATACGTCGTGTCTCTTTTTCATAAACAATACGAATTGCAACCGAATGATTCTCCGTCATAAACGCTGGTTTTTGCAAATCGGTGTAATCTGTATATAACACCTCAAGCTGATGCTTTTTGGCTGCTTCTACTGACAGACCTGTTGAAACCATATTTAAACCAAAAATAGAGATCCCATTTGATCCTTGTACGCCGCTTGATGCCAGTGGCGTTCCACCAACATTATGACCTGCGACGATCCCAGAGCGTACAGCGTTCGTTGCCAATGCAATATATGTCATTTTTCTTAATGCGTTAGAGTAAAGAGTTGCGCAATCTCCTACCGCATAAACAGAAGGATCACTAGTTTGCTGATTTTCATCCACAAGATAAGCACCATTTTCAAATAATTCTAAGTTGCTTTTCCCTAAGCTATTATTGGGTAAGAAGCCTATCGCGTTAATTACTAAATCAACTGCATATTCCCCTTTATTCGTTACGATTTTTTCCACTTTGTTTGAGCCTTTATAAGCAGTGGCGATTTCATCAAAATGTAGTTCAATACCGTTTACAGATAAATTACGATCCATTTCATCTGTAAACTCTGGGTCATAGTAGTTTGACAGTGAGCGTGGTGCACCATCAAACAGAAGTACATCCTTTCCACGACGCTTGATCGCTTCAGCGATTTCACCCCCAATATAACCCGCGCCGATAACTGCTACTTTTCTGATTGAAGTCAATCCTACTAACTTATCCACGGCTTGTCCGTCTTGAAATTTCTTTAAAAAATGAATGTTTTCTAAGGTATTGCCTGGTATTTGGGGCGCTATTGGAATAGAACCTGTCGCTAAAATCAACTTGTCATATTCCTTATAAAAGGTTGTTCCGTTACTGTCTTTACAAAAGACCTTTTTAGCGTAAAAATCAATTCTTTCAACTGCTGTTTCTAAATAAATGCTTGCACCTTTCGCTTCAAATTCTTCCTTAGTAGCGTAAAAGAGCTGATCTGATGATTCAATTTGTCTGCCGACCCAAAGTGCTGTTCCACAACCTAAATAGCTTAGGTTTGAATTTTGCTCGATCATCGTGACTTCTTGATCTGGATAATGCGCAAGTAATGTATTGGCAGCTGCGATCCCGGCATGGTTTGAACCAATAATAATTGTTCGTCTCATTTTGTCCCTCCAGTTTATTGAGTAAAAAAGACGAAACACATAACGGTTATCAGTGTTTCGCCTCTTTTAGATTTTCGTTATTGTGCTTGTGTCATCGGTAAAATAGTTTCAACTTCTGAATGTGGACGTGGGATGACATGAACAGATAATAGTTCACCCACTCGTTGTGCCGCTGCAGCTCCTGCATCTGTTGCTGCTTTTACAGCACCAACATCTCCACGTACCATAACCGTTACGATTCCGCCACCAACTAACTCTTTTCCTACTAATGATACGTTAGCCGCTTTGACCATTGCGTCTGCCGCCTCAATTGAACCGATTAATCCTTTTGTTTCGACCATTCCTAGTGCATCTGATTTCATTATAATTTCCTCCTAAGATTCTATATATTATTTTTTTTGATCACAATTTCAGTATTGGGTGTTAACCCAAGTGCATTTGCTTCTTCTGTATCAATGTGGCATTCTAACCCCGAATTTTTGACCGCTCGAATAATAACATTCGCTAAACTGCCGCCTCGTTCACCTGGTAATTCAATTGTGACAGACTCACCGTCATGTACACCAAATTGACTTGCCTCGTTTGGCAACATATGAATATGACGTTTTGCGACAATCACGCCTTCAATGATTTCGGCAGATCCTTTAGGACCAATCAGCGTTACGCTCCCTGATCCAGTTAAATCGCCAGACAAACGCAAAGGAGCTTTGACGCCTAGTTTAAAAGAATCACTTTGTAAAATTTCTACTTGAGTTTGTTTTCTCACAGGACCTAGAATGCGTACTTTTTCTATTGCACCTTTTGGTCCGCAAATCATCACTGTTTCTTTACAGGCAAATTGTCCTGGTTGAGACAGATCCTTCAATTTTGTTAATTGATAATCGTGACCAAATAATTTTTCCACCTCTTTTTGAGATAAGTGGATATGGCGATTTGAGATACCTACTGGAATTCGTCGAGGTTTCGACACTGTTGTTGTTTGAGTTTGGTTTGGTTCAGCCAATTTCTCTAGCAATTTCCCCAGTAACTCTTCATAATTATCCAACTTCATCATTCCTTTTCCAGTTAATTCATACTTGCTAAGACTTGGCGAACGACATTCGCTAATTTTTCTACATCCGTATCATTGATTGTCTTGTTCTCTGTCGGCAATGATGTCGTTATAGTTGCTTCTGTTTTTCCGTAAGTAAAAGTTGGATCGTCTTGTACTAATGTAGTGACTTCTTTTAATCCATATGCCACTTTTTTGATGTTTAATAGATGTTTTGGTCCAACGTTTTCTGAGACTGAACTACCACCAAAAGTGCCACAACCTAAGGTAAACGAAATCGGTAATCCTGTACTGATTCCTGTTCCACCTTGGCTACCTCCTGTGTTGACTAAAATTCGTGAAGCAGGTTTAGCGGCAAATTTTAGTACGATATCACGGTCATTGGTGTGTAAACTCATCGTATGCCCAATCCCATTTTGCAATAATTGAATACTTAGATCACAGGCTTCTTCCCAATTATTAACAACATAAAAGGCTAAAACTGTTGTAAGTTTTTCAAAGGATAAAGGATAGCCTTGTCCAACACCGCCTTGTGGACCAATCAAGACTTTCGTTTCTGCTGGAACGCTAATTCCTGCCGCTTCAGCGATGACTGTTGCAGCTCTTCCCACAAATTTTGCATTCATAGCATAGCCATTTTTGAAGAGTAATTTACAGACTTTATCTGTTTCTACTTCTGACATAAAATAGCCACCTTGCGCTTTTAACTCTCTAATGACAGAGTCTTTATTGACTTCTTCGCAGATAATCGATTGCTCAGATGCGCAAATAGTCCCATTATCGAATGTTTTAGAGGCTATGATTTTTGCTACTGCACTTTTTACATCAGCTGTTCGCTCGATATAGGCTGGTGAATTCCCCGCACCTACGCCTAAGGCTGGTTTTCCTGAACTATATGCGGCTTTCACCATTCCAGGACCACCTGTTGCGATGATCAGGCTCACTTCTTTAGCATGGAGTAATTCGTTAGTGCCAGCCATTGTTGGAATAGACAAGCAACTAATGATGTCATCTGGTGCTCCTGCTGCTACAGCAGCACGGTTTAATAAGTCGGCCGCTTTTTTGGTACACCCAACCGCTGTCGGATGTGGTGACAAAACAATGGCATTTCTTGATTTTAATGCGATCATCGCTTTAAAAATAACCGTTGAGGTCGGATTAGTGGAAGGAATGATCCCTAAAACTAAGCCAACTGGTTCTGCCACATCAAATGTGCCTTTTTCAGGGTTTTCTGCTATGATGCCAATTGTTTTCTCGTTTTTGATTTCTTCATATAGTAAGTGTGATGCCGCATGGTTTTTGTATGTTTTATCCATTACTTTACCAAAACCTGTTTCTTCGACCGCTCGTTCAGCCAAACCAACAGCATATTTACTCGCCGCTGTCTTCATACTTTGTAAAATTTGATCAATTTGTTCTTCTGAAAAAGCTGCGATTTTATCTGCGGCTTCTTTCCCTTTACGTGTCAAATCGCGGGCTTCTTGAACAGAACGTAAATCTTTATCGAACATTTCCATTTGTATTCCTCTATTCGTTAATTATTAAACTATCCATTAGCGCTTTGATCAATTTTTCTTTGTTTGCACGATGGATATTTTTTTGTGGGATGCTAAAAGTTGGCTGCTCTTTTGCTAATTTTCTAAGTTCAGTTACTTTCATTTGCTGCAATTCATCCAGTAATTTCTCTTTAGGCTCTTGTTCAATCATTTCTGTTACTTCTATTATTTCTATGTGCTCTTCTTTCGATTCAGGTGCTTTTCTCTCTTCTATTTTAGTGACTTCTTCCACGAAAGAACGTGCATCAACGTCTGGACGCGCAATGACATGAGAACCAGCTAAAAGTCCTTCCCCTAAATGCTGAACGCTAGCGATTGCAGCTTGTATAGCTGTTTCGACTGCTGCGACATCACCTGTGATCAGCACCGTATTTAGACCACCACCAACTTGCTTTTTACCTAAACAATGAACTTCGGAAGACTTCAACATAGCATCTGTGGCTTCGATCAACGCCAATAATCCTTTCGTTTCAATCATGCCGATTGCTTGATTCATTTTCTACACCCCACTTTTTAATTTTCCAGATAAAATCGTTACTTTGTTTGAAGTAGACCATTTAACAGCAGAATATTGTGGGACATAAACGATATCTCCTTTATTGACATCAAAAATCGTATCATCAATTGTCACCTGAAGATCACCTTCTATCACATAATTGATTGTCTCAACCGTCTCTTTTTCATAGAGCTGACTCGCTTCTATTTCTAAGATTCCAAGATTAAAATGTCCTCCTTCTGACGTTAAAATTTCCTGATAATGAACGCCATCATCTGTATTATTGACAGGTGAAAGTTTTATCGTAGAGCCCCGGATTATTTTTACCCCACTTGAATGTTCTTGATAGTCAAATGGACAATCGTCGAACTCGCTCATCCCAGCTTCACTCAACAGATTTTTTAACAAAGACACTAATTGTTCTTTTGTGATTTTCTGTGTATCAGACAAAGTATCTTGCCGTTTGGACAGTTTTTCTTGAAAGGTCATGTGATAGTCTTCTGCTAAATCTTTGGCAGAAGGTGTGATGATCGTTTGGTTATCGATCAAAATCATTTGGTTTCCTTTGTTATGAAGTATTTCAATATCTTTTGCACAAATCAGTTTTTTCATTTTGTCACACTTTCTTTAGACAGATTCACAACTTTCATCAATGATCCCGATTACTGCAGCGTCTACAGGAATAGCATCATCTTCTAACATACGTCTGGCTGCTGATCCTGTGGTAATGATCACTCGATCTCCTATGCCTGCACCGATCACATCACAGACAATCATTCGTTCGCCATCTCTAGACCCTCCAGAAATCTCTGCAAGCATTAATTTGAGTCCATTTAACCTTTCTGATTTTCGTGTCGCCCAGATTGTATCCATCAATTTTGCGGTTACCATAAGCGATCATTTTCCTTTTTTTTAATCTCTTCCATTGCAGCAATAACTGAAGCGGTATCCCCAAAGATAGCTAACAAAATCATATTTTGTGGGCAACTACCTCGTATATCTTCCACAGTGACTCCAACGGCCTTTTCAGCAATATCTGCTGCACAAACCATTTCGATTAATTTTCCTTGAACTAATCCTACGGCGTCAGGAATTCCTAGATTATCTTTAGATCCTCTTCGACGGTTTAAAATAGCCAATGTTCCTTCGCCAGGCGTCTTGATAATACGACAATCCATTTTGATTCCTCCTTAATATAAAAGCGTAGCAGGCTCGTTTAGCTTCGACTGAAAAATAGGAAAAACTAACTGAGGTGCTTTTTACCTCATTTAGTTTTTATCTTTTTTCCGAGAAGCTAGCCTGCGTAGCTAGATATGGTAACAACGTTCCGCTTCGCTTCACCTTGTACTTTTCAACATCAGTTCTTTTCGTTCACTGTGTTTCAAAGCAAAACAAATCGCTTAATCCTGTAAAAAATTAGGAAATTAGCATTGAAACGTTTTTTGTTTCACTGACGATTTGTCTATTTTCATAAGGATTAATTTGTGTAGTTCGCTATGTTAAGACTTTATCGGTACAGCTTATGGCAATTCCTAAAGGCGTCACAAACATTGGATTCGTTGGTTTGTACGTTGGAATTCCTGTCGCTTTTTCAATAATTGTTTCAATATTTTTGAGACAAGCGGTGCCACCTACTAAATAAATCCCTTCAACATTATATCCTTGTGTTTGTTGAATGATGATCGAAGAAATTTTCTCGATGACTGGTTTTAAAGTAGGCAAAAGCTCCTCATGATTCTTTCCATTTCGTTTATAGGTTTCAGCTGCTTCAAATGGGAATTTATACGCCCCGGCAATCACTAAAGATAAATGTGTACCGCCTGTCGCTTCATCTGCAACTTTGACTACATGTCCATTTTCCACAATAGAAATTCCAGTCGTTCCACCGCCAATATCGACAACTGCGCCATCTGTTATATTCAATAATTGATTCGCAGCAGTTGGTTCATCCAGTAGATTGGTCAATTCAAACCCTGCGCTTTGTACCACATTTTTAATTGCGCCACCATCTAATTCATCTGTCCCAGGCGGTAAAGAAGCCGCAGCATAAACTAACTCTGTCTTTAATGTTTGTTCTAATTCTTCTTTTAGCTCTCGAACCAGTTCAACTGCCCCAATATAATCAACAACCATACCGTCACGAACAACATCTGCATATCGGTAGGCACCTGCTACAGGTTTACGATTTTCATCTAACACCGCTAAAACAACACAAGCCGTTCCTAAATCAATACCCGTATAGTAGATTTTTGACTCTTGTCTTTTTGGTTTTTTTATGACTTTTTCGAACGCTGCAACAAATTCATTACAGTCTTTCATTGATTGTCTTTTCATCTGTTTCTCCTAGTAATTGTTTCTTTAGTTCAAGAATCGATCGACTGGCCTTTACTAGTAGGGGACCATACTGAGGATACTCGCTTTGAATTAAACGTATGATGCCATAGATTTTCTTTAACTTGATTAGCAATACCCCTTGCTCACTAAAAATATGGACCGTTTCTAATCGAAATTCTTCTACTTCATTTAAAGGAGTCTCATTATCCATTGGTTCATTCCCTAAAGAGTGCATCAGCATTTTTTCTAAATCGATGATTTTTTGACTGATGCTCAGTTGCTGCTTCATAGCGAATAGCGCTGCTTCTAGCAGTTCTGCTGATAACACTTCTTTGTAACCATCTAATGAAGTAAGTGCCTGTTTCGTTGCGTTCGTTTTCTCCTGCAACTCTGTTTCTGACAGTATTTGAATTTTTTTATCTAAAAGAAATTGCTTTGCTCCAGGTGTGAGCCGTACATGATCTTTTAAACAAAATTCCTTAAATGCTTTTTTTTGAAAATTCATTCTGAGTTCGTTTTCCGTCACAAAATGCATTAAAAACCACCTCTTAACAACCTCTTATATAGTTGTTCTAACTCTTCCAAACTTGGTTTTCTAGGATTTGTGACCGTACATTTATCTTCCATTGCTTTTGCTGCCATTTCTGGGATTGCTACTAAAAATGCTTCTTCTTTTATTCCATGATCTGTGATCAATGGCGAGATTTCTAATTGTTTCAATTGACGATTCACTCCGTTGATCATCGCATGAACCGTTGCTTTTGGCGTTCCTGATTGAAATCCTAAACTAGTAGCAATGCTTTGATATGTGGCTAAACTTGGAATTTCCTTTTCTAGTTCCAAACCAGCGTTATAGCGAATAACATGCGGTAACAGCAGTGCATTGGCTCTACCATGCGGTATATGAAATTTCCCACCTAACGCATGTGCTAAACTATGACAAATTCCTAGTGAAGCTTCACTAAAAGCCATACCAGCCAAACAAGAAGCATTGTGGACTTCTTCTCGAAGTGTTATATTTTCGCCATCATGAACGACTGAAACTAAGTCTTTCCAAATAATCTTCATGGCTTTTTCACTAAGTGCATCTGTAAAATCAGTTGCATTTGTTGACGCCAAAGCTTCCATACAGTGAGTAAATACATCAAAACCAGTATCGGCTGTCACATTTTTAGGTACACTAACCGTTAATACAGGATCCAAAATGGCTAAATCTGGAACCATCTGCTCATCCACTAAAGCATATTTACTTTCGTTTTTCGGGTCAGAAATTACGGCAAACGACGTTACTTCACTGCCTGTACCACTTGTTGTTGGGATACAGATAAGTTGAATCGATCTATTTTTTTCAGCTGTCGTATACATATGACGAATGACTTTAGCCGCATCCATTGCAGAACCGCCACCTAACGCAATGATTCCGTCAGGAGTAAAATCAATGGCTGCTAGCAGTCCATTTGTCACAACATCAATTGTTGGATCAGGGATAATCTCTGAAAAAATACTACAGCAACTGTCGCTATCATGGACTAACTGTTCGACTTGTCTAGCAGTTCCATTTTTGACCATAAATGGATCACAGATGATCAAAACTCTTTTAAGAGAGAGAGACTGGATAGTCGACAATGCGTTTGCTCCTGTAATAATTTTTGTTCCCATTTTAAACTGTTTCAACATTTAAATTCCTCCTTTCACCTAATTTTTTCAGCAAACACCCTTATTTCTTCATTATCTAAATCGAGAAAAACCTGCTGTGTTGTACAGCCAATTTCTTCTAGTATCTTTTTTGCCATTTGTTGTTGCGCTATTCTGTTTTCTTTTGTTTCATAAATTGCTACACCTATCACAGGAACTCGAAGCACATGTGCAAAGTTCGGAGGATATGTCTTTTTGCTACTTGGAATTGGTACTAAAAAGAGCACTTTGCTTGCGTTTTGTTGTAATGAAATAATGTGTTTGTGCATCCATGGACTTTCAAGATACGCACTTGGAACAATAATTGTTTCATCCGTATAAGAGATATTCGCGACTTTTCGAATCGGTCGATTGGTATGTTCAATTGCTTCAGCAATCAGAATATTGTGTTTTTGATTAGGCCCAACAATTAGAATCCGTTTTTTCATGTTTTACTCACTGGAACAATGTCATAATTCAACTTTTCTTTTAAAATTGTGACAACGGCTTTTAATGCGACTTCCACACTTTGAACATCTCCACTAAGCAAAACAGATCCCGTAAATCGATCTAAAAATCCAACGTCAACACCAGCACTTTTCCCAGCAACATCAGCGGCAATAATTGCTGCTTCCACAGGCGAAATCGTTAAAATCCCGATTGCTCCTTGCGCTTCGATCCCTAATGATTCATAAACCTCTGGAATTGGTGATGCAATAACATGTGCTAGTGTCACTTGTTTGCCGGGAACAGATTCTTCAATAACTCGTCTTGGAGCGTCTTCTTCCATTTTCATGACACATCCTTTCTAATGACGAACAACTCGAACAGGGAACGCATATTCTTTGATCCAACCTTCAATCCGATCTAACTCTTCCTCAGATAATGAAGGATCACCAGCTACTGGATATTCCATGCCTAACTGCCCGTATTTATTCACCCCTAGTTTATGATAAGGAAGTAAATCAATTCCTAAAAAGTTTGGATAGTCTTTATATGGAAGTAAAAAATCAATAATCTGTTGAATCTCTTCACGGCTATCATTAATCATTTTCAACATTGGCATCCGGATTTGAACTTGATGTCCGGTTTCTAAAACCTCTTTTAGGTTTTTTAGAATTTTTTCGTTACTAATACCTGTTAATTCATTATGGCGAACAGAATTCATATGTTTTAAATCAAACAAAAACAAGTTGACATATTCGGCTATTTTCATTAATCGATCCATTCTGGAATGACCACAGGTTTCAATCGCGGTATTGATCCCATCCGCCCGACAAGCCTGTAATAAAGCTAAGGCTGCTTCTGGTTGCGCTGTACATTCACCACCACTAAGCGTAACGCCGCCACCAGACTGTTCATAAAACGCATCATCTTCATGAATCACTTCCATCAATTCAGAAATCGTCTTGATCTCACCCGTAATATTTAGAGCGGCCATTGGGCAAACGTCCACGCACGCGCGACAGCCATTACAGGCAATGTCGCGGCGTACTTGATGCTGATCATTCTCGTCCATATAATGAATTCCCATCGGACAGACTTCCACACACGCACGACAATCACTACAGACGCTCTCTTTATACATTACTTCAAATTTGCGCTCAAGCCCTTCTGGATTTGCACACCATTGACAACGCAGTGGACAGCCCTTGAAAAATACGATTGTACGAATACCTGGACCATCGTATAGACTATATTTTTGTACATTAAAGATCATCGCTTGCCGTTCGATTGTCGTTGTGTTTTGAGTCGTCATTTTTCCATCTCCTGCTCTTAAAACTTCGTTAACATTGTTCGGCTGATGATTTCATCTTGAACATCCTGACATAATTCAACGAAAAAGGCACTATAGCCTGCTACTCTAACGATTAAATCACGGTACTGCTCAGGGTGTCTTTGCGCTTCTAACAATGTTTCATTATCTAAATAGTTAAATTGCATTTCGCCATTTCCCAAAATACTTGCTGTTTTTAATAGCGTAATCAAACTTTCTTCGCCTTCAGGTGTATCCAATAAGCCTGACATGATCTTAAAGTTATGCACCATTCCCATATTCATCGTATCATTTGCCATTTTGGAAATAGATTTCACAATAGCAGTTGGGCCTTTAAAGTCAGCACCTTGTGACGGGCTAATACCATCCGATAATGGAATCCACGCTTTTCGTCCATTTGCCGAAGCACCTGTCATTTGACCAAGTGGTGTATTATTTGAAATCGATAATGTTCCATGACATAGTTCTGAATATAATGTTTTGTATTGACGGTGTTCTGCTTCTGTAAAGTGGATCAACTCTGCTGCAATTAAATCAGCGTAGTCATCGTCATTACCGTATTTTGGTGCGTTCAGGCAATCTGTACGAATTTGGTCATAGCCAACAAAATCAGCTTTTAACGCACGATTTAATTCTTCTAATGTGTATTTTTTTTCATCGAAAACGAGTTTTTTGATTGCTGCCATTGAGTCTGCATACGTAGCTAAACCAGACCAAACAACTCCTGGTCCAAAATTATACATCGCCCCGCCTTCTGCAACATCTTTACCACTTTCCATACAGCCTTCATACATCAAGGACATTAATGGTTTCGGTGCTAAGTCACGATGCACTCTTTGTGTAATGACTGTTGCAACCGATGACCATTTCGTAACATATTTGATCTGCTCTTTAACGGCTTCTTCAAATTGTTCATAGGTCTGATATTGAGAAATATCACCTAAATCTGGACAAACTTCTTTGCCATACCATAAAGGAACACCACGATTTAAAGCTAGTTCAATACAGATTGGCCATTGTGTATAGGCAGTTGACGTCCATTGATATAAACGACCTGATTTTTGCGGCTCAACACACCCCATTAAACAATAATCACGAGCATCCTCGATCGATACGCCTTTTGCCAACATCATTTTGATATGCGTATCATCAAAGTGACAAGCAGGGAAACCAATTCCCGCCCGTACAACGTCTACTATTTTTTTCAAGTATTCACGTGGTGAGCGATTATGGATACGACAAGCTAATGATGGTTGATAAACTTTTACATGTCGAACTGCATCCATCAATAGATACGTTAATTCGTTAGTAGCATCATGCCCTTCACGAGTCACACCACCCACACACATATTTACGAATGGTTGGTAACCAGCAAAGAATTTAGAACCACCTTCACTTGTGATCCACATCATTTCAGACATTTTGATCAGCATACAACCTGCTAATTCAAAGGCTTCAAATTCATTCATTTTCCCTTTTTCTAAATCATTTTTGAAAAATGGATACATGTATTGATCCACCCGTCCAATTGACATGCCTGTTTGGTTTTCTTCCACCACAAGCAATGACTCAATCGTCCATACTGCTTGGATTGCTTCCCAGAATGTTTCTGGTTTATTTGCTGGTACTTTTGCATTTATTTCAGAGATTTTTTGTAATTCTGCTTTTCGTTTTGGATTTGTTTCTTTTTGGGCTAATTGAGCAGCATATTCAGACATCCGACGTGCGTAAATCATCACACCCTCAGTAGTATCGATTAATGATTTATAAAAGTAGATTTTTTGAATATCATCAGGATTTTCATAGTTCAGTTTTTCTAAATGTTCTTTGGCTTCTTTTTGAATATCCAGCATCCCTTTTTTCATCAAAATGACATCGTACCCTGGATTGGAGTCGCCACCACCATTTAGCTGATGATACGAACAGTCTGAAACAAAAGACTCTCCTGATAATTCCCAAACACCTGCTTCACGGAATTGATCTTCACAATATTCATCGATCGATCTCCCTTTCCAAAACGGAAACAGTTCTTCACGCATGATTTTTTTATCTTCATCTGAAATATAGAATGGATCTTGGGGACGACTTGAAATGGTTTCGATTTCCTCTTCCATCCAGCGCCAAGCGATATCAGGGGAGAATGCACCCGCACGTGGCGCTCCGTTCGGTGCTCCTACGATCAATTCATTCTCTTGAATAACTAGTGGTGCTGTTTCGCAACATCGTTTAAATGATTTTGCACGTAAAACATTTTTAGGCATTCCTGGATTTTCTTTTGCAAATTCAGTGATCACTCTCGCACGATGTGTTGTGATCGTAGGTTTTTGCGTTAGGTAATTTTTCTTTAACGCATCTAAACGAGTGGTGATCCCATTTGGAATGGTAGAATCATTGTCTGCTGCAAACCCGCCACTCGTTGAGTTAGTACTTGTTGTATCCTCTGCAACGGTTGCAAACATCTTCATCAAGGCTGTGCGTTCTTCTGAACTTAACTCTTTTGTCGCTTCAGCTAATTTTGCCGAAAATTCTTTAATGTCCATTTTATTCCCTCACTTTACAACAATTTATTTTTCCATTATTTTTTGTAAGATTTTTTCTAAAGCGGCTGTTTCTATGTTTACGTCTGGTTCATTTGTTCTATCTTCAATAATTCCATCGAGTGGATAGCTGATTTCTCGAATATACGTTAAATCTTTAGCCGTAATATTTTTGGCACTGATCCCTTTCCCCGCTGTAAAACCACCCAGAATAACGGATACAGGTAAAGTCGATTCCAATCCTATACTTGCTCTAGTCGCTGGAGCATTCACTATCATCCGTCCAACAGGTTTCTTTAAGGCAAATTCTCTCAATACTGACTTATTATGAGAATGGATCGCTAACGTATGCCCATTATTTTTTTCCTTTAATAACCGAATCGATTTTTCGCAAGCATGCATCCAATCAGGTTCTAAATAAAAGGCTAATACCGGACACTTCATTTCATTGGCAAATGGGTCTTCGTCGTGCATATAAGCCTGTTCTGAAACGAGCACTTTAGTTGTTGAAGTAACACATATATTTGCCTCTTTGGCCAGCCATTTGGCATCTTTCCCTACACAAGTTGGATTGATTTGGTTATTTTTAGGCTGCAAAAGTGCTAGTAAGTTTTCTTCTTCTTCTTTTGATAAAAAATGTGCCCCGTATTCCTGCAACAATGTTCTAACTTCAGAAGCGATGACGTCTTCAACAATTAGGTACTGTTCTGCAGCTGGAAGTAAACCACAATCATACGAACGACTATCCACGATTGCCTTCACAGCTTTTTTAACCTCTGCTGAACGTTCAATAAAAACAGGTGTGGCACCAGATCCGCCATAAATGACTGGCTGTTGGTAATTGGCTGCGTTGATATAATTTTGATTACCAATAGCTAAAATCATTGAACTATGCGGACTCGTTACTATTTCCTTTACTCCATTTTCTGTGACAGAACGGATGCATGCTAGACATCCTTTTGGTAACCCATTTCGTTCACAAATCTCTTTGACTTTTTGAAAAACGAGCTGTGTTGTTTTTTGAGACTTCCCATGTGGAATAAGTACCATTGCATTTCCTGATTTTATTCCGATCGTTAAACTATAAAGAGTATTTAAGGTCGCGTTTTCGGCTGGTAATAAAACTGGGATCACGCCTAATGGAACCCCGACTTGTAGAATATTCCCCGCTGAATCTTCTACACTATTTCCAACACAAACCTGCTGATCCAGCTCTTCGGATAACGCTTTCATTAATTCAACAATCAATTGTTGTTTATCGTTGTACTTTCCCATATTTGTTTCTTCTATTTCACTTGCCAAAAATCGACTAATTTCAGGCTCAATCTCTTTAAAGAGCTGATTGACAATTTTATCAAGATTCTTTTGCTCATATTCTTTCAATAAATGTTGGGCATCTCGTGCCGTTTCAACTAAAATACGTGCCTCTTGAATTGATAATAGATCTTCATCTACATATTGCATCTATACTGCATCTCCCTCCTCAACAGGTAAAAGATTACTTAATTGATAACGATCGATCATTTTATTTAAATCCCCATGAGGACTTGCGATTACAACTGAGCTGTAGACTTTTGCACCTAATTTCTCCACAGCTGAAATGCCCGCTTCAACAGCGGACTGACATGCCGCAACGTCTCCTTGTACGATGACAGAAATATATCCTGAGGCAACATTCTCATACCCGACCAACTCAACATTCGCAGCCTTGCACATTGCATCACAAGCCTCCAGAACAAAGACTAAGCCAAAAGTCTCAATTGCGCCTATTGCTTCATACGTCTTCACTTCTCTTCCTCCTTATACTAACCATCAATATCATGAACCGAGACAATATCACCCACATAAGAAATTGGTCGTGGCATCACATTATGTGCTGTCAAATTACCGATTTCCTCTGCTGCTTTAGCGCCTGCTGCAACTGACGCTTCAACCGCCGCAATATCCCCTTTGATCATGACTGTTACTAAAGTAGAGCCTATATTTTCGTAAGAAATCAGTTCGACATTGGCAGCCTTTAACATTTCATCCGCAGCTTTTAATGCTGGAACAAGTCCAATTGTTTCTACTAATCCTAAAGCTTCTTCGCCACGATACCTCAAAGCGTTTCCCCCTTACACTAAACGATATTTTTTATCAATATATTTATCGACGGTTGCAATACCATCACTTGTAATTTTGTAGTAAATAACTAATTTGTCATTGTCATCTAAATCATAGGTCGTCAATTCCACTAATCCATTGGCCTCAAGTGCCATCATATGTTCTAAATACAATTTCTCGTTAAACTGTTTTTCTGACCCATACTGTGGCTCTAATTTCTCCATGATTTGAACAACATCTGTCTCTTTTTGATCATACATTTGATTTAAAACAGCTGTTCTACTAGGCAAAAGCATATTATCCTTCCCCCTTTTTAAATAAATCTAACGGATTCATTGTTACTAAAATTGCACCGATCACAATAATAATTGAACCAATCACCATCGTTGGCGTTAATGCCTGTCCTAGGAAAATAACACTAAACAGTACACCCCAAAATGCATACGTTACATTCAATGACATGCCGATTGCTGTACCCACCATTGCATTGGCTTTGTACCATGATAAAAATGACACAGCAGCACTTAATCCTGATAAAACTAACCATAAGACTGGCGTTACCGCAGCTAAAGTACCAAATAGTAAATTAAAGGCACCGACAGCTGGCACAATGAAGATCAACACAACAAGACCTGAGATCAATTGACGTAAATTAACGGCAACATCTGTATCGATCATCGCACCACCGAAACTTGAAAAGACTCCTTCTAAGCCCCAAGCAATCGCTGCAATAAGAGCGCAGATAATTCCTAGTGTAAAATTAGGCGCTCCTTCTGGTTTCACTAAGTTGATCGTGATAGCTCCTGCTACGACAACGACCATTCCCAATACAATACGTGCAGTTGGTTTTTGCTTTAGAAATATCCAAGAAAATAAAGCACCAAACAAACTACATGTAGCGGAAATAGGAATCGCATATGCTCCAGCCATGGCTAAACCAACTAGATAAGCACCATTTGCAATTGGTCCACCTAAAAGAAAACCAATCACTAATAATTTACCAGGCTTCGTATGAAGGGTTCTCGTTAATTCTTTTAATCTGCCTTGTTTTGCGTTATAAAACAACAGAAATATCCCGGCAAACAAATCATTCAAGCCAGAGCAGACAAATGGTGCTGCTAGAAATCCTGCTGCACTTATTAATGGGTCATAACCACTCGCAACAACAACGAGTGTCGAATAAATACCATATGTGATCCCTGAAATAATACCATTACTGATCCCTTTTACTCGGAATCCCTTTTTAGCGTCTTCCATCTTAACGTCCGCACTCACACAAGAAATATTTTTTCCAGTTTCCATGTTTCGTTCCCCTTACTCGTTATTTTTAATTATCTATTTGGTAGAATTGTTTCAACTTCACTATGTGGTCGTGGAATAACATGGACTGACAATAGTTCGCCGACACGTTCTGCCGCCGCTGCACCTGCGTCTGTTGCTGCTTTAACTGCACCAACATCTCCTCTAACCATTACAGTCACAATACCGCCACCAACAAACTCTTTTCCAATTAGTGAAACATTTGCCGCTTTTACCATCGCATCTGCTGCTTCGATCGATCCGATCATTCCTCTTGTTTCTACCATTCCCAATGCATCATGTTTCATGTTTTTCTTCCTCTCACTTCTAATTTAAAAAACGCTTTCTTTTTGACAAAATCATCATATTGGATGACCCTAAGGGCGTAGTCAATCTATTTTTTATTTTTTTTTGTGTATATAACACAGAATCATCTGTACTAATACAATACTAATTCTTAATTGGACTGTCTAATTGAGAATCAACGCTTAAAACTGCACTATATTTTATCTCTAATTCAGCTTGATAATTATTCTCATTCTAATTCTTTCTTTTAATACCATTTTTCAAGTAGTACACGTCATGATCAATTATTCACATAAAGAAGTACTTGCAATTCTCCAGTTGTTTATTTTTTGTCTCTATTGACTGCATCATTTTGCCAATAATAACGTCATCTATTAACATAAGCTATATAAAACAATATATTAACTGGCGTTTAATAACATAAAAAAAGCTTCCCCTATAGGGGAAGCTTTGAAGGAGTTTACATAGAAAAAGAAGTAACAATCTGACTAGATTATTACTCCTATCTCATTCAATGCTGAATCTTTTCAGTTGGTATCAATAGTTCAACAACAAAATTATCAACATTCATTGTTGACCAATAATCAATGACGTACCGTTGAAAAACTTCATTTTTACATTGGTAATGGTTCTCTTTTGCCCACGCTTTCATTTTCTTGTACTGTTGACCAATGTTGGCCAGGTCACCGATATGATAGCTAGATAGAAACATTTGTCCGCCAATCGTCCGCTTTGGCATATTCGTATTTTGTGCGCTGATCGGCTTTTGCATGATCATCATTTTTGAACAATGAAAATCATCTTCACCACAATCCTCAAAACGTAAAATAACTGGCCCCGTAATTGTGCAATTCTGTTCTTCTAAATAATTTACCCAAGGAATATTGATTACTGCATCCATATAGTTTTGACTAAATTTTTGCTCTAAAAATACATAGCTTTCTTGCTCAAAATATTTGACATTTACACTTTGTATTCTATTTTCGCTAGCTAGAGTTCCTTCTCTGATCAAACCTAGCCAATCGGAAACAGCCGTAAAACTATCATAAATTCTTTGCTCTTCAATCTTTAGTTCTTCAAGCTTCGTCAAAAACATCGTTTCATGGTAAAAGTAGTCCCCAGAGTGTTGAACCCCTTTCATTTCCTGTAATTTAAAGCCCATTTGTTTATAGTATTTAATTACTGGAATGCTGTTCATTGTTTCTTCCGTATAATACCGATAGCCATTTTCCAAACATACATGATCCGGTTTCAATAATCCCAATTGCTCATAAAAACGTAACGTTTTGCGGGAAACATTACATACTTTCGCAACTTCACCAATAGAGTACATTTGATTCGTCTTTTTCGATAGTTTCGTATTATTCATTAGACATCTCCATTACTCGCAGCCACTTATATTATTGAGAATATCTGCACAATTGTCAAGTGAATTTCCAACTTATCTTTGTTTTATTTTTTTATAAAATAACATCCGCTATATAATGCTACGACTATTCTTGTTTTATATTTTCCTGATTTCATTCATAACACAAGACTATTGGGTTAACAGATTTGAAGAGCGGAACAAAACTAAAAAACAGTTTTGTTCCGCTCTTCAAATCTTAATAAATAGCTATCATAAAACAGTTTCTTTGAAAATAGACACTCTTTTCTAAAACTTTTTTTATTTTTTTAGTATTTATAATTTACTTTTAAAATAACATCAATTCGTGTCGATTGCTGAATGATTCATCAACCGATTGATATGAACCCCTAAATAGACAATTTCATTTTCTGGTATTTGTGTATGGTAGGTTTGATCAATATAGTTTTTTACTTTGGTTGCACTCTCCATTGCAACCGGATAGAGCGACCACATTTGGCGATACAATTCATCTTCTTTTTCTTGAAGAAGTGCGTTGGTAAAAAAACGATCCACAAAAAAGCGAACATGGGTAATAAAACGTGAATAATGAACTGAATTTGTATCGATTTCTTGTCCTAGCGAATATCTTACCATATTAACGATTGTTCCAACTAATTTGGCCTTTTTTAAGCCATCTTGATCTTCCAGATTACCTGATTGCGCATTGATTAAGTGAAAAGCAATATTAGATGCCTCTTCATTTGGCAGTTCAATTTGATGTTTTGTCTTCATTTGTTCCAGCGCAACCTCACCGATATGAAATTCTTTTGGATAATAATTCTTGATCTCCCAATATAAACGATTTGAAATGTTTAATCCTTTTTCACTCCGTTCAACAGCAAAATGCAAGTGATCTGACAGCGTTAAATAGATGCTAGTATTCAATTTATAAGACAGTTCTTCCTCTGCAATTGTGACAATTTCTTTCGTTATTTCAAAAAATTCCATTGGAATTTCAGCCACTAGCTCAGCAAATTGAGAAGACTTTTTCGCTTCTATCGGTAAAAAAATCTTATCAACAGAAGAATCAGAAATAATGTCACCGATTTTCTTGTCATATCCAATCCCTTTACCCAACGTAATCATCTCTTGCCCTTCTTTTTCAACAAGGACAACACTTGAATTCAATACTTTTTTCACCACAATCATCAAGATCAACTCCTTGCTTCCTACTCCAGTAAACTGGCACCATTTGTTGCAATCACTTCTTGGTACCAATCAAAAGAATCTTTTTTTGAACGGTCATAAGTGCCATTCCCTTCATCATCTGCGTCCACATAAATAAAGCCATAACGTTTTGACATTTGTGACGTCCCTGCACTTACTAAATCGATTGGTGCCCAGCTCGTGTAGCCAATTAAATCGACCCCTTCATCGATTGCTTCTTTCATTTGCTTAAAGTGTTCTTTAAAATATTCTACTCGATACGGATCATGAATTGCGCCATCTTCCACGACATCGACTGATCCCATGCCATTTTCCACAATCATTAATGGTACATTATAACGATCATATAATTCGATCAATGCGATTTTCAGTCCTTTGGGATCGATTTGCCAGCCCCAATCAGTTGATGGTAAATACGGATTTTTTACGCCTAAAACCGTATTTCCTGGTGTTCGTTCCGCATTTGGATCACCAGATTCTGCCATCGACATATAATAACTAAAGGATAGAAAATCAACTGTATTTTCTCTTAAAATTTGCCGTTCTTCAGCTGTTATTTCGATAGTGATTCCTTTGTTTTTTAATGTTGCTTCAATCATTTTAGGGTATTCACCCTTAACTTGTACATCTGCATAAAAATTATTTTCAAGGTTTTTCTTTAAGGTTAATTCTACATCGATTGGTGCACACGTTAAAGGATATGTCATTAATTTTGTTAGCATACACCCAACTTTATTGTTAGAATTTTTTTCATGTGCCACTTTTGTAACCAACGCACTGGCAACAAATTGATGATGTAATGCCTGATAAATCTCTTGTTCTTCTTTTCCAGGTGTACACTTATCTGGTACGATTCCAGCTGTTGTAAAAGGGTGTCGGTGAATACTGTCGATCTCGTTAAATGTTAACCAATACTCTACGTACTCTCCAAATTCTTCAAAACAAACAGTTGCAAATCGAACAAAGTCATCAATTACTCGACGGTTGACCCAGCCATTATACTTTAAACTAAGAGCTAATGGCATCTCATAGTGTGACAATGTGACGATTGGTTTGATCCCAAGACGTTTCATCTCTTTGAATACTTCTTTATAAAACGCAATTCCTTTTTCATTTGGGTATTCTTCCTCACCAGTAGGGAAAAGTCTAGTCCAAGCAATCGATAAGCGTAATGTCTTAAAACCTAGTTCACTAAATAAAGCCAAATCTTCTTTATAACGGTGGTAAAAATCAATGCCTCGACGTTTAGGATACCATTTATCCGTTTTATCTGCTATCGCAGCTTTTATCGTTTCTGTAGAAATATCCATGTGAGCGGCATAATCTTTATTATCAACATCTGGCTTATAACTTGCGATATCCGCTACAGATAAGCCCTTACCATCAAGGTTCCAGCCTCCTTCTACCTGATTTGCAGCGATTGCACCGCCCCATAAAAAATCGTTTGGAAATGTCTTCGTATTTTGCATAATATCCTCCTAATTTTGAGTTGAAAGCACTCATTTAGCTTCGACTAAATCGCTGTTTATCTACCTAATTGGGGCAATAGACAATACATCTGTCTGATTTGTCACCCTTTCTAAATGATGCGATGGTTGTACATGATAAGCTTCTTTGTTCGTTACCACACACACGATCGTCGGATCAAGTCCAGCATCCTTGATTTTATCTAAATCAAATGTAATTAACTTCTGTCCTTTGACTACCTTATCCCCAACATTGACAAACGTTTCGAAACCATCACCGCTTAACTGCACTGTGTTTAAACCAATATGAAATAGAATTTCTGCTCCATTATTCGTTTTTAAGCCTAATGCATGTTTTGTTTCAAATACCATTGTGATCTCACCTGATTCTGGTGCGACTAAACAATTATCTTCTGGAATAATCGCAAGTCCCTCTCCGATCAAACCACTCGAAAAAACATCATCTTTCACTTCCGATAAAGAAATTACCTTGCCAGAAACAGGGCTAATTAGCTGTTCCGTATCTGCTTCAGACACGATTTCCATCCCATCAGCTTTTTCTAGAGCCACCTCATCCTTATAACTAAACAATACCGATAAGAATCCAACGACAAATGAAATTCCCAACGTAACAAACGCCCAAATTAAATTCATTGGATTTGCTTTGTCTACAAACAATGTAATACTTGCCAATCCCGGACCAACTAACGCAAATCCTTTGATTGCCATGATTCCAGCAAAACCACCACCAACTAAACTGGCAAACATCACACTATACAATACGCGTTTATTTAAGATCGTTACACCATACAATGCAGGTTCCGTAATACCAAACAACGCTGATATTCCAGCCGATACTGCAGTGGAACGTAATTTTTGATCCTTCGTCTTGATACTCACGGCAAAACAAGCCCCTGATTCAGCAATATTATGTGCCAAAGATGCTGGCAAATAGAGTAATTCAGCACCAATTTCGCTCATTGAAGAGACAGCATAGGGAATCATCGCCTTGTGCATGCCTGTCACAACCATGAATGGTAAAACGGCTGCCAATACCCCTGTCGCTACCCAGCCGAAATGAGTATACAACCAAATAATCACTGTTGAAAAAACAGTCCCTACATTGTATCCTAATGGTCCTAAAATGAGTAATGCGATTGGAACTGTAATCAATAAACTCATCATTGGAACAAAGAATATTCGAATCGGTTTTGGTGAATATTTTGTAAATACTTTTTCAATTTGCGCATAAAACAACACTGTTAAAATTGCTGGAAAAACTTGTGATGCATACGCAATATTCGTTACACCAAAGCCTAGTAAATTGGCACCTTCAGCTAACATCGTAGACATATCTGGCAAAATCAAAGCACCTACTGCCGAGACAGCTACCAATTGATTCACTTTCAATTTATTTGCTGTTGTCATTGCGACTAAAATAGGGAGAAAATATAATGGCGCCCCGCCTATCAAATTAAGAATCTGATATGTTTGGCTTTGATCACTCATCAATCCCGTTACAGACGCAAGTAATAATAATGATTTCAGAACACCGCCACCTGCGATGGCAGGAACTAAGGGTTGAAAAATAGAAATAATAAAATCAAGTATGACAGCTCCTATTTTTTGTTTTCCCTTTTGGCTATCACTTGCTGACAATTCTCCAAGAAGAGACTTCATTTCATCATAAACTTCTACAACATCATTCCCGATAATCACTTGACATTGAACATTTTGACGTACACCGATCACTCCCTCGACTTTTTCGAGTTTTTCAACATCAACAAGAGAATCATCCTTTAAGGTAAAACGTAAACGTGTTGAGCAATGTTCAAGATGAGAGACATTTTCTTTTCCGCCAATCCATTTTAAGATCGACACAGCAGTTTCTTTGTAGTTCATCACTTATTCTCCTTTATAATTAGTTACGCAAATTGGCCAAATTCTACGCAAAAAAACAGACAGAAACTAAATAAAACACTCAACAGAATCAAACTCTATCAGTTGAAAAATGCTTTATTTAGGTCCTGCCTGCATTACCAGTCACATGCCTGTTATTAATTGTCTTTATGTTAGCACAGATTTTTTGAAAACGCAACCACAAAAAAAGTTGTATTTTCATTTTTTTAATTGCTTAACTCGCATAAGAAAAAAACAACAAACGTCTACCTTTTAGGTCACTACATTTGTTGTTTATTTTTATTATCCCTTTATTTCATAGTCAACTTTTTAAAACTAAGCTGGAGGTATAAATTGGATAATTTTTTTATTAAAATGAGAATAGCCACATGCAATCGCCATAACGATTAGTAATAATTCTAATTCAAACCCACCAACGAAACCAGTTCCAGATTTCAACATAAAAATAGCTGAACCTAGTATCGCAACAAAGCCTAACGAAACTAAAGGAACTAATAAACCGATAATCATAAAAATACCACCTATTACTTCAATCAATGCAATAATTACGGGCATAAACGCTGGTAGTCCTAACCCAACGAAGAATTCTGTTGTACCGTTCATATCTGAAAATTTAGCAATTCCATGTAAGAGCATTGTAGCACCTAACATTATTCTGATTAATAAAATACTAGTGCTTGTTGCATTTTTTAGCTGCATTAATTTGTAACCTCCTTTAATTGATGGTTTATTATATCATGCAACAAGTTAACTTACAATAAGTAAGTGAATTTTTCTTGAATGGATAGACTTTTTTTACTTTGATCATCACCTAGTCTTCTAACCAACACTGAATAAATCATTCAAAAAGAAAAAGTTGACATGTCTATCTCATCGTAATCAATGTCAACTATCTTATCCTCTATTATTCACTGTTTAGTAAATTTGTCAGTTCAAATCCTGTATTCATTTTAGAATAAATCGAACAAACAACAAAAAGTTCTTTCCCTGCAAACTTCACCATCCTGTACCGTCCCGAAGATGCTGGTATATGATGATGACCATGAATAGCACCAATTATATTGTACTCTTCAAATAGCTTTTCAATTTTCGGTTCTGAGCAATGATATTCTTTATTATAAGCTGTGCTATCCGATGAAAGCATACTTAGTTCATTGAACAATGGCGCATGTGAAACAATTACAGTTGGTCTATCGTATTCATTGTTTAGTAGCTGTGTTAATGCTTTGAAGATAAATTTTTGTTGTGTCTTTTTTCGCCTCACTAATACAACTGGAATCGTCAGTCCAATATAACGAATGCCGTTATGAAGAACACTACTATTATTTAACACATTCATTTTCGGAAATCGTTTTTGAATTTCGACTGTTACACTTTCATAATAGATATGACCTCCTGTAGGTAATTTTGGCCAAGTCTCATCTGGATTTTGCATAATATCTTGGAACCACTTATTTTTGAAAAATGGGTGCCATTTTTCCCATTCCTCATTTTCCATATTCTGATTTTTTGGTAATACATCTGCTAAATCATGATTGCCAATAACATACAGTCCCTTAATGTCTTCATTGAGAACAGAAGCATCCGAAATATCACCAACCAAAATATTAAAATGATCATTCGTAAAAGCAAGTTCTCTGTCAGTAGTATGAATATCAGAAACAACATTTATTAAGTTTTTATTTTCTATTGGAAGAACATTTTCAAAATAATGTTCTAGTTCTCTAGGATCCACGCTATGAGCAACATAGTTTTTCCGAACTTCTGATAGTTCTTTACCAAATTCTGATCGTAAAAGTACCTTATTATTGGTCTGTGCAACGTGTTTATTTGCAACAATTGATTCTTCTATTGTTTGTTTAATATCTTGGGGAAGTAAAGCTAATGCAGGTTTCATATCTGTTTCTAAGGTTAAATATCTATCTGAAACAACCCTTTCTTGATTAGCTGGTTTCAATAGTTGAACACTGTTTCCGTCAGTTATTATAGGTAATGCTTGAGTCAGTTGAATGACAAACTTCAGGTATTCTGAAATATAGCCTGCGATTCCTGTTTTTTGATTTTCACTAAATAAAAATTTCCCTGCAAGATTAGCTGAAAGAGCACCTGTTTCATCATGTTGCAATAATCGTCCTAAAATTTGAATCTCGAATAAAGGATTTTCGAATATGGTATTATACGCCTCAATCACTTGAGGAGCACTCTCATCCATCTTTTTGTTCGTTACTTGGAAAATACTTAGCTTCAGATAGGTTTCTAAATTTAATTTATGAGACTCTATGTACTGACGTGCTGCTTCTGGATAAAGTAAATATTGGATAGCCGCGCGTTGTATGTAGTTTCTAGCTGTATCATATGGAATGGCTGAATAAACAAGATCGCCTCTAGAGGATATGTTTAACGAATTTGCTTTCATGTTATAGGTTAATTGGAAGTACTCATTTTTAAACACTATTTTATTCACTGAACGTCGTTTATTTTCTGGGTAAAGATCAAAACGTTTAGAAAGTTCCAAAGGTAATCGAATGTCAGTATCCGCTTTTTTCTCAATGAATAACGTATTTTTATGGTCATTTTGTGTCATTTTTTTGTCCCTCTCCCTAGTTTTTAATTAGCAACTCCTCTTTTTAGAACACAACTTATTCCTTAATAAAAGTTACTTTGTCCTCTGCAACTAAGTGGATAGATGGTACTCATTTAAATTGTATTATGGCTTATTGAACAAAGCAAATTCTTTTCAATCTATCTATTTTTACAAGTTTTTTTAACAAAATAGAGAAATCAAATGTCCAATGATTTCTAAATCAGAATACCTCTTTGTTAGATTCGTCAGTATCAATTAAAAATGCTACTTTGTAATTGTTTTAGCGGCTAAGAAAAAGCTGAGAAGATGAGATCTGCCTTACATAAATTCTTACGTATCAGCACCCATACATCTTTTAAACAAAAAAAATCAGAATCACAATTGACTCTGATTTATATTTTTCATCTTCATTAAGATACATTCTGATTGATCCATGTTTCTACTTTGTCTATTGAAATCCCTTTTTCAGGTGTCCACTCAATTTTAGAAACCAATTCCCCCTCAACAAACTTAGCGATTGTTGGTGTATAATTGACATTATACAACTGTTTGAAATTATCCCATTCCTTTTCATCTTTTCTCAACTTTGCAACATTTAAATACTTCACTTTTGCTTCTAACTTTTCCTCCACTATTAAATCAATTAGTCTAGGTTCAAACAAATTGCAGTCACTGCAGGTCGGGCGACCAATATAAACAACCAACTCATTTTCATTTGAGTAACTCTGAAAATTATCCACAGTAATGCTGTCTAAATAATCATAAATCTCAGGGTACGCTGTCTTTTTTTCTTTTTTTAGTTTAGCGATTTTTTTATCCATTGTTTTTTGATTGTTCGTATTATATATATTACCTAAAATAAATACTGACATCGATGTGATACATATTACACTTAGATACAACCACTTTTTCATTCTTTATCTCCTTCATAATATTAGGTTCTTTTTTTTAATGTATCTGATAGTTTTAGTAAACAAACAATAGTAGTCAGTTGTATAATGATGGCTACGATAAATTTGGTAAATTTGCCATGAAATGAAAAGTAATGCCAACTCTCAATAAGATTTAATGGGAAATAATTATCTGGGATTATTTGAGCGATGCCAAATGAAATACCTAATAAAAGCAATAGCACACTTAAAATAATTGACGGCTGTGAAAAAAGTGTATCTGCCAATTTTATACAGCATATAAATACAATTATTCCTAAAATACCCAAGAAAATTCCTTTAGTCAAATACACTTTTAAAGGAATAACTAGATACTGATTATTGGAAACAACAACGATAGGAAAATCAGCACTTCCCATTCCAGAATAGATTGTACCCACTAAAAAAGCAATGATACTCGAAGTAAGTAGTATGACGCAACTTATACTGATTGCTAGATACAATTTTGAGTATTCAATCGCCTTTCTTTTGATAGGTAAGGTATACAATAAACTTATTCCACTATTTTTTTCACCACTCCATAAATCCATAAACAGCAAGATAATTACACCCATTCCTAAAAAACTAAAGCTATTTTTCAAGAACGTTAGTAGAAATAAAAAGCCAGTAGTCCCTTTCTCATCAAAGGACTCATCTATGTTCTGTGATTGTAATATTTTGAGTCGTTTCAATTGTGTAATGATCGCCTTGTTTTCCCATAACGCAATACCATGTTCTTTTTCCAGAGACAGCATCTGTTTGAATAAAATGATTTGATAGGGATAACTTTTTATATACTGATTATTTTTTTTTAACGTAACTACTATGTTTAAGTTGTCTGCAATGTCACTTAATAAATTAAGCTGTTTTGTTTCCTCCTTACCAAGTCCTTGACCATCCGATAAAGTCAAAATATTCTGTGTCGCAACATTGTAAAATGAAACGGTCTGTCGAATATCTTTTTTCCTTAATTCATTTTGCCGAATGATGGTTTGGAAAAAAGTTGCTCCTAAAAAAAACACGATCAAGGAAAAAATAAAAAGATTCTTCTTTTCTTTTAAAAATTTTTTAAGCTCAAAAATAAATAGTTTTTTATTCATCGTCAATCTCCATTAATTAAGTAAATAAACTAAAATAAGCTGCTTCGGTTTTACTTATTTTCTGGATACAATCATAAATAAGCACATCGTTAGACTGGCAAATTTCCTCAAGTTTCTCTTTTTGACATTCATTTAATGTAAAAAGAAATTCCACAGAATTTTTTGATTGCCAAAAAAAGCCGTTTTTAGTTAATTCAGTCTCTATTTTTCGTATATCGCTTAGGAAATAAAAATAATCAACAGGAACATCTATTTCGGTATTTCTAATTAATTTTTGGTCATGTAAAAAAAGAATATTACTAGTCAATTTTTCAATTTCATATAAATTATGCGAGGAAATAATTATGCTTACTCCCTTATTAAACAATTCCGTCATAATTTCTCTAAAAAGCTTGACACTACTTGGATCCAATCCATTTAAAGGCTCATCCAACAATAGTAACTGAGGTTGACTGATTAATGCGATTGCCAATAACAAATGTTGCTTCATACCTAGAGAATACTTTTTAACTCGTTTATCAAGATAGTGACTCATTCCTAGACGATCACAGATTTCTATTATTTCTTGTTGTTCAACATTATGACAAGCTGCGACAAACGCTAAATGTTCTCTAGCTGTTAAATTATCATACAGTACACGATTGTCTTGTAAATATGCTAGATGCTCAAAAATTTTTTCATTCGTATTTTTTTCTGAAAAAATCATTATCTCACCGTGATCAGGTTTTTCTAAATTTGAAATTATATTAAATAATGTTGTTTTTCCATATCCATTCGGTGCAACAAGGCCAATAATTTGCGGTTCTTTTAATTCAAAATCAATATCATCTAAAACTTGATGGTCACCAAATGATTTTGACACTTGTATTAATTGAAGAATCATATGCTCTCCCTCCTATAAAACTATTAAATGATACTTTTTCGTTTGAGTAATAGATTTAAACCTATAAATAAGAGAAAACTTGATATCAACAGTACAATCAGTCCTGTAGTGAAATTTATTGTCGGATTTTCAAGTACAGTAGCTACATTATTTCCTAAATAATAGTTTAGATTTTCAACAACCATTTCGTATTCTACATTAACATATGCTTCTGTGCTAAAATATGCTGGCGTAAAATCTTTCCCAACAAAAATGTTCGAGGCTTCTAAATAAACAAAAGGATTAAACGGTGCTAATTGCCGAAAATATGGTAAAAGACTGAGTTTATTCATAGCAAATAAAAAGGAACAAGTACAAATTAAGGAAAGCAACGAACGTTTCATAAACAAAGTGAAAACTCCATAACATAAAAAAACAAACAATAAGACACAGATAAATAAAAAAGAAACTTGCAGCCAGTAGCTCGAAGCAGGTAGAAAAAAACTAGAATGCATTGGTGAGATCAATGGATAATTTAGCTGTCCTACTCCTCCAACAATTGTTGCCAATCCAAATGAAAAGAATATGCTTCCACAAAAAAATACTATGACATGGATCATTGTCACGTTTAAACTATGCAAAAGATAAGAGCGTTTATCCGTAATTGTAGTAAACATCAAGCGGATAGTTTGTCTTTCATAATCAGATGAAAGGAAATCACCAAATAAAAATAGAAATAGAAAAATGCCTAAAAAAGAGGTTAAAAAATAGAGAATTGAGGTTAAAAAACTACTCCCATCATTCCCATAGCGTGAAGATTCAAGTAAAAGATTTTGTTTATTTAATTGCTCGATTTGTTTTACCTTATTATCAGCATAGATAGTTGGCGGGAATTCATCTTCATCTAAAGTATCTTTTATTTCAACTGGTAAGGCAGCTAAATATGTGAGATAATTTGAAGCCGTTTTTTTCTCGATAAGCTGAAAGTCTCCTATCTTACGGTCTCTCCAATTTTGTAAATAATCATTTCGTAATCTAAAAGCAGCCAGCGTATTTACGGAATCACCAGAAAACTGTTCTTCAATAATCGTTTTTTCTGCATGGATGTTACCGATATATAGTTTTTCCTCCATTTCTTGTGTTACTAATTCGTGTTCTTGCTCGATTTTTTTATCGTTATATACGAAAAAAGAAAAAATCATTACGATGTAAATACAGATAATAGCTATGTTTTTCTTATCTCTCCAAAAATTCAAAACTTTAACTTGGGATATATTCATTGTTGGCTCCTTTAAGAATTATAAGCACAAATGTAAGAATCTTAAATAATCTTACATTTATGCTCAATTAAAGAATAATAACATTTGAATAAGTTTAAAATCTCATTACTCTTAATTGTGGACTTTTTATGCATTTTAAATAAGTATACCTTTATTCCTAGACTATGGTGCTACTTGACATATATGATTTTTTTTAGATTTATGAATGATTTTAGCACCTTTTTGGTTACAACCACTCCAGTTTAATCCGCAAGTTCCACAACGTAAACCAGCTACTACTTCTTTCTTTTCTTCAATTGATAATTTTTTCATTGTACATTCCTCCTATTTTTTTATTGCATAAAAAGTCTTTTTATTCAAACATGTTAAACATGTGGAATAACAGTTTTTATTGATTTTTGAGCAGGAAATCTTTGATTTTTTTTTCAGATTCTCCAGAAAATACGAATCTTTTACTAATTTTCCCATCTTCAAATAAAAGTAATGTTGGTACCACTTCTATTCCAAATTCAGTAATTACTTTTTTATTACTTTTGATTGATGTATCAGTATGGAATATTCTGGGATAGTCAATATCTTTACTTGCAGCAATTAACAAAGGTGTAAATTCTTTGCAACCAGAACAATCATCAAAACCAAAGTAAGCAAAATAAACTTCTTTATTTTCATTTTTCTTTTGAATACTTTCAAAACTCAGCTCATCAAAGTAAGCCATCCCTACTTCTGAAGAATTAGCTTCATGCTCATGAGGAAGCAGTAAGTCTGTCAGACAAATAGTCATTGCTACAAACATAATAACAACAGAAAGATATAAAAAAGCGGTCTTTTTTTTCATAGCGTCTCTCCTATAAGTTAATTTGTTTATCACAAATATCAAAAAGTTTAGGATCATGTGAAATGAGCACAATGATTTTATTTTCTTCTTTTAAAGAAATCAATGTATCGTACAATATTCGCCTAGACTCTCTATCTAAATTTCCAGTTGGTTCATCAAAAATGTAAATATTCGCTTGCTTATTTAAACAGCGTTCTAAGAGGAGCTTTTGCCGTTCGCCAATTGAAAGGTTCTGTCCATTAAACAAAACTAGCTGATTATCGCTCAGAGCACTATCAAAGAACCGTTTTGCCTCAATTTTTTCATTGTGGAATACAGTATTAAAAGTAATATTATTCCCTAGGCTACCTGTGTATAGATGTTGATTAGGCGAATAAACGCTTGCTTGTTCGCTTACATTAATCTGCTCAACACTCGTCAGATTAATTTGCTCATTTATGAGCAAAGATCCTTGGTCAAAATCTCTAACACCAGCAATAATTTCTGCTAAGGTAGATTTTCCCGAACCATTTTCACCAAAAATACCTGTAATTTCACCTTTATTCAACGTAAAAGAAAAATCTTTGAAAATCTCTCTATTTTTTTCGTAGGCAAAATAGATATGTTTGTATTCTAATTTTTGAATTTTAGGCAATTGCGCTTTTTCTGACTTCGCAGACGTGATAGAAGCATCGATGACTAAATTGGTCATTTCTTTGATATAATCAGTGCCTATTACAGAACGCTTGTAATACAACCAGCTATTGATGATTTCTTCAAAACTAGAAACGATAATGAAAAAGACATAAAAACCGGCTGCGATCATATAAATATTTTTTTCCTCAATGATCATAAAATACGTAATCGTTAACAAAACTAGAATCATCAAACTACCCATAGTTTTTGAGATCCCTGCTAACTTACTTTCAAACATTCCAGTGTTTAATTTTGCTGTTGCATATTCATCAAATAAATCATTTAATTTCTTTTTTGCACGCGTCTCATTATTAAATAGAATAATATCATTAGATGATTGAATGTATTCTTCAATCGTTTTTGTCAATGCATTAAATTTTGAAATGTAATATTTTTCATTGTTGCTTAATTGACGTATCTTTGTGTTCATAATCACAAATGTTGAACCAAATAAAATCAAAAATAAAATGGACAAGGGGAGTGAAACAAAAGTTAATACAGTAAACAAGACAATAACATACGCACTATCTACGAATAAAAACAACCTAGACAAAACACCGTTGGTACTTTCTAAAAGATTCCATAAATAACCTATAGCATTGTTATAGTTATTTTGTAGATCAAACCCAAAATTAGCATCAAAATATCTATTAATCATGATCTGTTGCGTCATATTATCCATTTTTATACGCAGTTCATTGTTCCTTTGTATCAACATATAGGAGGTTACTGAGAATGAAACAAAAAAGAGTAAATAGATTAGATTCATAAACCCATCCATGTGGAAATTATTATTAAATAATTGTTGGATAATGAAATAATATATTAACGGTATAACTAATTGAATTCCTGTGATAAAACAAACTTCTACCCTCATTTTTTTAGGAATATTCTGAAGGAGAATCCGATAGAGGCTTTGTTGCTTCTCATTTTTTTCAGATTCGAAAACGCCTACATTTTCAATACAAATCACATAACCAAGGAATATCTTTTCCAATTCTTCTAATGATAGTTCACAAATATCAGGTAATTTGGGATCTGAAATGATTGCAGAATTTTTCTTGATTTCATGGCAAACAATATAGTGATTCAAGCCTTCGTTCTCTACTACTAAAATACATTCATTTTTAATCGTTTTTAATTCGTTTATTTTTTCTATGAAGTATGACTCCGCTTCGATATTGAATTTCTTTAGTTCACTCTCCACATCAAAAATAGAATAGCCGTCAGAAGTTAACTCAATATCTGAAAATAGATAGTTAAAACAATTATTGTTCCTGTATTTTTGTAAAATAGTTTTCACAACTGCAGATCCACAATCATTTTCTACATTTTGCATATTATGATAATAATCAACCAATCGAACACCTCCCACAACTAAATGAATACCATTTATTATATATTACAATAAAAAAATTTATTTGTACATACCTTTTATACTTTATGTAGAAAAAATATTTGAAAAAGGATTTCTCAATGAGAAATCCTTTTAGCTTTACATCGATCTAACATAGATCACTATGAGATCCAGTTCTTGTCAAAACTAATACAAGTTGATTGTGATCTATTTGATAAATTAACAACCAATCTGGCGTAATAAGACATTCTCGAAACCCTACATAATTTCCAGTCAATTTATGATCTTTATATCTTTCAGGAAGTGATTTTTGATTTTGAAGTAATGTAACAACTTTTTCAAATTCAGAAATCAGTTTCCTTTGTTTCACAATTTTCTTATAATCTTTTTTAAATCTTGATGTATAAAAAATCTCAAGCATTCAAATCCTCCATTAAATCCTTAACAGAAGCAAATCCTCCGTGTAACTTATTGCTTTTCACATCGTTTAAGGCTTCTAAGGTATCTTTGTTCGCTTTTCGAATTTCAAAAGGAATTGCTTGCTCTGTCACTGCTTGTTTTAAAAATACATTGATAGCACTTGTCATATTCAAGCCTAATTCATTAAAAAGTTGTTCTGCTTGTTCTTTCAAATCTTCATCAACTGAAATATGAATTGGTTTTTTTTAACTGTCGGCATTCTTTATCCCTCTTTTCGATTCTTTTTCTATATTATACCAATTAACAACATTTTAGCAACATGTTAACAACAAAAAACTAGGAACACATATATAAGAGTTCCTAGTTTTCGACTAAAATTTCTTTAATAATAAATCTTGCATCCGTGTAATTATACTCTATTATTATTTTAGTCACTCTACTTTTTACCATATAATATTAGGATCAAGAATATTATATTCCCGCCAACCCTTCAGCTTCTTCAACAAGTCCTTGTAATTCTTCACTTAATTTTATCCTAAGTTCCAATAAATATTGAAATTGTTCTTTAAATAATATATTAATTTCACTTCATTACTCTTTCCTCCAATAATTCCAATCGACTATCAATCATTTCACTAGCGTCTTTACCATAAAAAACGATAGAAGTATCCCAATTATAGTATGCATAATCTTTTTCTCTACTGGCTGAAAACCAATTGAATGATCCGTCTACTAAAGCAAGCTTGTCTACAATAATCATTTTGCTATGAACACGATTTAAATCAATCAACTTGGCACCTGTCTGCTCTAACAGTTTTCTACCATCTTCATAACTTGCTTTCCTACTTTGATTGATTGAAGGAGAAGTATAGATAAAAATCTCTTTTCCTTCTATCACTTTTTGTTGTATCAAATTCAATAATTCCGGACAATAATTTTTTAAAGTATAATAAGATACATATGGTGAAACAATATGAATACATTTCTCTGTTCGATTAATCAGTTTTTTTAAATAGTCATCATGATCTGGAACACCTTCTATTCTTTGGACATTTCCCTCTGATACTCTATTGTATTTTTCTAACCCATGAATGGCATTGTGTTCTGACGCAAAAATAATTTTTGCCAGCTGCGCAGAAGGTGATTTCCCATCTAAACTAAAAATATTTGTATCTCCAAAAACTAAAAAACTATCTTTAGCTCTAGATACAGCAACATTTAACATGTGAACACTTTTATCAAAAAAGTAAGTACCTTTATAAGAAAAATCATAAACAGTTGAAAAAATTACTACAGATTTTTCAGCACCTTGCAATGCATGTACTGTACCGACAACAATCTCATTTTCTTTAAAACCTAATTTTTTTAATTCGTTGTTTATCACAATTTTTTGCGCTTTAAAAGGTGTAACTACTGCGATAACTTCTCCAATTGTTTTCTTGTTATACATTTTCAATAATCTATCTTTTTGATCATTGATCCAATTTACTATCGTTCTAGCTTCCATTACATTTGCCATACTATTATCTTTTCGCATCATTTTCCCGATAATATGTCCATAGCCCATAGGTGGTAGTTTATCTTTATAATAACTCTCTTCTTCTTTTCGTTTTGCTTCTAATTTACCATCGTAGGCTAAATTATTACAATAAGTGATAATTTCTGGCAGACATCTGCGATGTTCACTCAGAAATAAACCACCGCTTAAATGAGAATATTTATGGAATTTACTCCTAATCTGAGCAACTTTCATCAAATTACCGCAAGATGCTGATAGTCCAGTATTCATGAATAGCGACATTTCGTCTTGATTCGTTGTAAGTAGTTTAAGAATATTTCCTTTATCTACTTCTGTTGCCATATTCCAAATGGGCTCAATTTGCTTTGTATCACCAACTGCTAAATATTTTTTTGCAAGCGACAGGCTAGCTGTGCTTATTTCAGGACTAACTTGCCCTGATTCATCCGTAATTAATAAATCAATAAAATTAAACATCGGCTTATTTTCATAAGAGAAAAATACTGGTACTTGGTAAAGTGTTCCAACAATACATGGTGTCAACATAGCACTTCTGATCCATCTTTGTTGATATTCTTTTATTGTTTTAACAGAATTAGGTAGTTGCTCTTTTTCGTTCATTTCGTCGATGGAAATGAGCCACTCTGCTTCCCAATAATGCGTTGCAAATAAAAATAATAAATACCTAATCGTTTTATCTAAGTGTTCATTGAGGTAATCATAACTTAGAGCTTGATCTAGATGATATCTTTTTAAGAGTAGTTGGTAGCGCTTTTCTTCATTCTTTATATTTTTATAACTCGTTGCTAATTGCTCTTTTTTAGCTGATAAAGCTTGAGTTATTTGTCTTTCTTTTTCTAATAAGCTTTCTAACTCCTCAATTGAGGAAAGCTCATTGAGTTGACAGAATTTCTGTTTTCTTTCTTGTTCACGTTTTTGTTTTAGGTGTGGAATAATATCTAAAATATTACTTGCTTTGGAATTAAATGTTTCCCACTCAAAACAGGTTGTTTTTAACATTGTGACTTTTAATTGATTTTCGTCTATCGAATTGTTAATCTCATTCAACAGATTATTCATTTCTGCTATCATTGCTTTATAGTTTTTTTCGTTTGAGTGAAATTCAATAAGCTCATGCAAGTCTCTAGATAGCATCATTAACCAACGATGAATTTCTTTTTTAGCTTGTTTAATAGTACAGTCTTTTTTATTAAAAGTTTGTTCAAAATTTGATAAAAAATACACTTTTGCTTGTTCTAAAAACTCAATTGATTCCATTCTTTCTAAATATTCACTATTATCACTGCTAATTTTTGCTTTCATCGCTGCTAAAGATGCCTCAGAATATTTCTTTTTATTCACAATATACAGACCATAACTGTCTAGCTCTGGAATCCAGCGGTCTTCAAATAAATCGAAGTTTTTCTTTAGTGAATATAATTCTGAAAAATCGGGAAAGTGATTTAAATCAAAACTAGTTCCTTGGCTGTTATCTATTTGAAAGCTTTCAATGACATTCGTTACAGCTTGATTATTGGTTGAGGAAACAACACAAATTGGCGGTTGTTTTTGATCAATAGCGGCTTTAATCCAGTTTGAAGCGATGATACTTTGCACTAAAGTGGTTTTTCCTGTTCCAGGCGGACCCGTTACTCCTATGATTTCCCCGTTATCCAGTGTATTCATATGGCGAACTACTTCTCGTTGGCTAAGAGAAAGTCCGAAAGTTGGTTTCATTTGGCCTAAATGAAATTTGTCCATTTCTATTTGCTTTGTTTCTGATAGTAAATTGGGATCTGTTGAACTATTCTTATTACCTAAAAAATTGTTTAATAATGGTAACTCTCCATTGTGTTTTGTTATCGAGTCATATAGTTTTACAATTCGTTGAGCAGCTCCGCCATTGGATGCTCCTTTAAATATTAAAATATCTTCATCCACTTTCTTAAACCAAGAGATTTCAGTTAAATCAGTTATCTTTTGTTTACATACATACTCAAATAACTCAGTTGTCAATTGAGTATATTCGTTCCAAGATAGTTCCCGAAAAGAATGACTTTCTATAAATTGAAGATAATCATCATTTTCTCCGATGACAGATAATTTTGAATTCTCCACTGGTGCAAGCAGCATTCTTGGAATCCAAGGAACACCATAGGTTATATGTTTCAACTCACCATTTTTGGTTAGACTTGCTGGGATAATTAAAGGATATAATCGCTTTTCAGATTTTCCCGATCCAGATTGCAATTGAATTGGAAACAGAAAAACGTCAATCTCTTCCTCATTTTCTTCAAATAAGCGATCTATTGTCTCTTCATTTAGATCTTTGACAACTCCTGTAAGATAGTCTTGAAAAGAAATCTGGAGTGACTTATTTTTTGTTGGTTTTACTTCTGATAAAGAGGCTTGCTCTAAACTCGTTTTATAATAGTCGATAATTTTTTTCATTTTTTATTCTCATCCTATCGAAAGATATTAACATCTTGTCAGATTATTCAATTCCAATTAAATCATATAACATATTGAAAGAAATTAATATAGGTTAAATGAAAAATATAGTTTATTCCTAGGTTTTAGTTAAAAGAGTTTTTTTATTAGTAAAATACTTCAACTCAGCTCCATTTATTTATTATGGAAATTTTGTTCGCTTTTTTCTCTGTTCGCCTTGATTCTCGCTGTCGATTTATTTATACTTAGTGTATAGAATGGAAATGAAAAAGCTGAGTAAGTCCTGATTCAGAACATCACTCAACTTTATGACAATTTAATCCTTGGCACCTTTTTGTTTGGCTGGAACCGAACGGAAATGGTCTTGAAAACAGCAACGACTGTCCGCACAAGTATGCCAATAGTAAATGAATCACTAGCTTTTTTGTCGTGTCTCTTTTTGAGCTACCACTAGAAAGGATTGCTAGGTTTCTTTAAGGTACTATTGACTTATTCAGGTATTGGACATTGCGCCAATGCCTTTTTTGTTTCTATTCTAGGTCTGATTTTTATTGATGGTGGTGATAATAAAACGTAACGATGTACAAGTTAAAAAATAGAAAAATAAAAAACGGCACCTTACAACCTGACTGGAATCATGTTGCAAGGCCCCGAATAAACAGCAACGACTGCTTATCCGAGTTGCCGATAGCGCGTACCGAAGTACTCGCATGTTTTATTGTACTTAATTTTGATTGATTTTACTAGTCTCTTTGCTGGATTCTTTCATCTTTTTGGCGATTTCATGTGTTCTTTGGCGAACTATTGCACACGATGAGGCACAGATAGGTCTGATCGTTTTTTATTTTCCTGTTGGTTTTTCAAAAAAATAGGAATGGATGTGTAGTGATGAGTAAAGAACAGAATTTGAAGGCGGTACCTTATCAGGATATTTTGGATGTGCGGAGTGAGTTGATCAAGCTTCGGTCTTGGCAGAAGTCGTTGGTTTATTTGGATGAGTTTTTTGATGGCAAGATTACGAGGAATAAGAAGGATATGCGGATGCGGTATTATTCTTGTCAGCAGTTGTATCAGGTTTTTTCTGGGGATTTTGAGGGGGTTTTGAAGGAGAGTGAGGAAGTTTTGGGTAAGATGATACAAACCAAAAAAATTTAACTACTAAAAAGCGCGAGCAATACATGCACTATTAATTATGCTGTTACTCGCGCTCGTTGATATATCTGGTATCTAATGATTATATGAATACATAGAGAACTAATATTCTGAAATAAAAGAATGAACATTTAACGCAATAGCTAATTTTTCGATATATGAATAGACATCAGTTTCAATATCCATCCCTAATGTAGCGCCGAAAAATTCGCACAATTTATTGAAACAGAAAAAGATTTGTTCTAAAAATACCCATTGGTGCTAGTATTGGTGCTACTTTTATTTTCGAGCATTAGAAAAAGCTAGGAATGCCTATACAACAGCGTTCTTAGCTTTTAGTTTATTTGGTTCCAATCATTTTCCAGTCGCACTTTATATTTGGATAAATCACTTTTTCACAGATATTCAATCAAGCTTAATCAGCACTTTCCCTTTGGGATGGCCTGATGCAACCAGAGCTAAAGCCTTATTAATATCTTCTAGCTTAAATTCAGTTGGGTCAATTGCAGGTACAATATTATTTCTTTCAACAAGATCCGTAATCTGACTTAACTGTTTTCCATCGGCACGTACAAATATAAACCGATAGTCAATTCCTTTTTCTTTCGCTTTTTTATCATATTTTGAGCCCGCTAAGCCAAATAGAATCTGTTTCCACTTTGCCAGCTTTTTATCTACTGCAAATTGCTTATTTGGACTTGTCCGCAAGCTCAATAAGCGTCCACCTGACTTAATGACTGACAATTCATGTTCAAATTCATCCGGACCTAACGTATCAATGACAAAATCTACCGGCTCAAGTGTTTCCCAATAGTTCTCTTTTTTATAATTAATGTAACGATCCACACCTGCTGCTAAGGTTCTCTCTTTCGCTTCTGGGCTCCCTGAAACAATCACCTTTAGTCCCATCGCTTTTGCAATCGGAATCGCCATTTGACCAAAGCTACCTGAACCTCCAGGGATAAAAACTGTTTGACCTGCTTTTGCTTCCAGCTCTTCATGTAAGGCTTGATACGCAGTTAAGCCCGTTAACGGAACAGCCGCTCCCGTTGTAAAATCCAAATTCTTAGGTAAATGCCCTATAGCATCAGCATCAACAGCAGCATATTCTGCAAAAGCACCGATACTATTCACTGGCAATCTACAATATACTGCTTCTCCTACTTTAAAGCCTTGAACATTTTCCCCAACTTTTTCGATGATTCCAGTTAGTTCATTTCCCAAAGTTAATGGCATTTTATAATCTTGGATCAGCTTTACAGCTCCTGTTATATTTAAGATTTCAAGAGGATTCACCGCAGCAACCTTCACTTTGATCAATACCTGATCAGCCGATATCTCTGGGATAGGAATATCTACTATTTTTGCCATCAATTCTTTGGAATACTTTTCTATTTGTGCAGCCTTCATGTTTATAGTCTCCTTCATTTATTAATTTCTTTTTAGAACGTTCATTCTAGTTTTGTTCAAAAAAATTTATAGTGAAAACGTCGGAAAAATTGAGTCCTTTAGTAAAAATTCGTTGTGTTCATTTACAAGTCCAACTGTCTTCTCACTTTCATACAATCTTATCAGGAAATTAGCCACTTCTGTTGGTGTCCGCAACTGTAGCTTTTGATCGTTCATACCATCGTTACTAGCTTGTTTAATAAAATCTGTAGCTGTGAGTGCAGGAGCTAATACTTTTGCCTTTAACTCAGCGTTTTTTAGCTCCCCTGCAAGACCTTCAGTTAAAACACTAACAAAAAACTTTGAAGCTGAATAAGCCACATTTCCTAAAGCAATAACATACCCCATTGCAGAAGATACATTGATGAGCTGTGTTCCTTTTACATTCGCATAATCTTTGACATAGAGGGTCGATAGGATTGTTGTTGCTTCTACATTTACATGGATAAGTTGTTCAATTTTTTCTAAATCTGCATTCATCAACACTCCCGATGTCCCTAAACCAGCATTGTTAATCCATGTTTCAATGTTGTAATTGGTCAAGGAGTGATACAATTCATAAACTGCTTTTCGATCTGACAAATCACTTTTTCTTAATACAATATCTAAATCAGGATACTCCTTTTGAATCCTTTTTTTCAAGGAATTCAACCGATCTTCTCTTCTTGCAACTAAAATAAGATTTTTTTCTTTCTTAGCAAAAGCAAACGCTGTTTCATAGCCGATACCAGAACTGGCTCCTGTAATTACTGTATATTTTTTCTTCATTTCTATTCCTACTCTCTTTTTTATAAAATGGACAACGTTACTTTAACAATTGAACGCAGCTTTTTCTGATCATTGGTCGTTTTCGCTAAAACTCTAATCCCTACCCACGCATTATGTAAGTAACTAGCCAATTCGTGTAAATTTTGCTTTTTTAAAGTTATGTCGTTCTTTTGTCCTTCCTTTAGCAGTCGATAAATATAATTCTCACTCTTAGAAAATGCCCCCTGAACCTTTTCTGTCACTTCCGAATCCAGTAAAGCTAGCTCAGTAGCTGTATTAACAATCAAACAACCTTTTGGATGATCAGAATTTTCTTGTATAACAATTGAAAATAATTCCTCAAGCTTTTCTTTTGTTGACATTGTCGGCTTTAAACGTTGGGAAATTTCTTGCTCTAACTCAGTTTCGTATTGGTCAAGAGCTTTCATGAAAAGTGCATGTTTATCCCCAAATGTATCATAAATACTACGGCGATGAATCCCCATGTTATCGACTAAATCTTGCATAGACGTCTTTTCATACCCTTGTTCCCAGAAGGTCAGCATTGCTTTATCCAACACAACTGATTCATTGAATTCTTTTGTTCTTGCCATTGCCCCAGTCCCCCTTTCCCCCATTCTAGAATGATCGTTCTTATATTAGCAATTATTTATAAAGATGTCAATAAATCAGAATTGATTGTTCTGGTTAAAAAAAGTATGTCATACTTTAGAAGTTTTCTAAGATTCATCGAAACAGAAAATGATTTGTTCTAAAAAAATGTCATTGATGCTACTTTTATTTTCGAGCATTAGAAAAAGCTAGGAATGCCTATATAACAGCGTTCCTAGCTTGTATTTTGTTATTAGCCGACTGACCCTTCCACTACCGATTTTTGATTGAGATAGATTGAAATATCAGTCATATCAAGGGGTTTGGGTGTTGGGGAAATTAAATATTTCAATGGTTTTCATCGATTTTGAAGTCAATCGGTGTAAGTTTCGGTGTATAAAAATTTGACTTTCGTGGGCGAACGTTTGATAGGTATTTCTAACTTAGAATAACCATCAAAACAAAATTTATTATTCAACTATTTTCTCCATTAAGGAACTGATTAAACTATCCAAGAGCTTCACATCTGAATAAACTGCTCCATCCATATATTGCTTATAAACCTCATCTTGACCATCAATATTAATCAACGCTAAAACCCGAATGACTTCACACTGTGTTCTTCCATTCCTTTCTCTGAATGTATACATATAATTGAGATTATCCAAGATATTTGCTAACCAATGTTTTACATATTCAACTTATTTTTTAGAACAGAAGAATCAAGATACGTATACTCATTATCAGGATCAACATAGGAATACGTATCATATACAGCGAAATTATCCATGGAGTTGCTCTTTAGTTTTTCTGATAATGTATTGTTTCATCTCTTCTACATCGTGCTTTTCAGGCTCCCAGCCTTCAATCATATTCGTACTCAAAGCATACCAGACGTCTTTAAAGTCTTTTTGGGAATCAAATTGTACACCCATGATTGTTAGATTTGATTTATCTATGTTTAATGACATAGCACGCACATCCTTTGATTCGTATTTAACTATTATCATACTAGATTTTGAGTGAACTTTCAGTAAATGAATCTTATTATTTCATGCTAACATAGTTTTTTTATCTTCAAGATTAATTAAAAATTAATGGCATCATTCAATAATTCCGAATTTTTGTTCGTTTTTCTTCCTTGTTCGCCTTGATTCTCGTTGTCGATTTATTTATACTTAGTGTATAGAATGGAAATAAAAAAGCTGAGTAAGTCCTGATTCAGAACATCACTCAACTTTATGACAATTTAATCCTTGGCACCTTTTTGTTTGGCTGGAACCTAACGGAAATGGTATTGAAATCTTCAAAAACTGTCCACATCAGTTTGCCAATAGTAAACGAATCACTAGCTTTTTTGTTGTGTCTCTTTTTGAGCTACCACTAGAAAGGATTGCTAGGTTTCTTTAAGCTACTATTGACTTATTCAGGTATTGGACATTGCGCCAATGCCTTTTTTGTTTCTATTCTATGTCTGACTTTTATTGATGGTGGTGATAATGAAACGTAACGATGTACAAGTTAAAAAATAGAAAAATAAAAAACGGCACCTTACAACCTGACTGGAATCATGTTGCAAGGCCCCGAATAAACAGCCACAAACTGCTTATCCGAGTTGCCGATAGCGCGTACCGAAGTACTCGCATGTTTTATTGTACTTAATTTTGATTGATTTTACTAGTCTCTTTGCTGGATTCTTTCATCTTTTTGGCGATTTCATGTGTTCTTTGGCGAACTATTGCACACGATGAGGCGCAGATAGGTCTGATCGTTTTTTATTTTCCTGTTGTTTTTTCAAAAAAATAGGAATGGATGTGTAGTGATGAGTAAAGAACAGAATTTGAAGGCAGTACCTTATCAGGATATTTTGGATGTGCGGAGTGAGTTGATCAAGCTTCGGTCTTGGCAGAAGTCGTTGGTTTATTTGGATGAGTTTTTTGATGGGAAGGTTACGAGGAATAAGAAGGATATGCGGATGCGGTATTATTCTTGTCAGCAGTTGTATCAGGTTTTTTCTGGGGATTTTGAAGAGGTTTTGAAGGAGAGTGAAGAGATTGTAGCGAGGATGATTCAGCGAAACAAAGTTTAGTTTAATAAAAACAAGTATATACTCTTCACTTTCTTAAACAGAAAAGAGTATATACTTATTTTGAATAATTATATTTTATTCGTATATTAAATAGTATAACTTATATCATCAAAAATATTATATTCAGTGGCGATTATTTTGATGATAGAAAGAATCGTTTCCGAACTAAAGTTTGTTTCTACAATTTCACCGTTGGATAGCTTGCCAGGATTTCTAACTTCATCTGCTGGACTAAATAGTCTTTTAAGTACTTCTCTTCTCTTTAAATTAGCAAATGTTTGACTGTCAAATTCCCAAACAAAATCTAAAAATGAAATAAGTACTTTTTTCCAACTATCAACTTTGTAGTCTTTATCTTCAATAGATAATAACTTCGGTTTACTTCCTGTAATATTAACGTCTTCATCTAAAAAGTGTTCTCCGCTTACAGAAGACTGTTCTTCAGCTTGTACTTGGATAGGAAATTTCCAGATTTTCAACGCTTCTTCACTTAATTTTTTTGCTCTATCTTCAATTGTATAAGCATCCCATTTATCATATTCATTAGCTAGTTCTCGAGTTAAAGTAATATTTGATTGTTGATACATTTTACTTTTTTCGCTAAATAACTTGTTCGATAGTTCTGAATTATATCCTGTTAAGGTCAAATTACCGATTGTATCACCATATTTAATTTGAACGTCATTAGCATTTTTGACTGAAACCTTCCAATCATTCGTTAAAGTTTGTGGCATAATATGCTCCACTTGAATCGATTCAAAGCTAATTGGTTCCTTTGTCCGATAAAGTTCAAGCATCATCAAAACTAACTTAGCGAGATTGTTTTTTCTATTATATAAAGCGACTGTTTGAAAACTATTTACAAATTCTGCGTCTCTTGGAAAAATTTGCGTTCCTTTTTTATTGGTTAGTTCAATAATTAGACGATCTTTCTCATTATCTATTGAAATCTCACGAGATAACGCTGCAAACATCTTATTCAATACATTGGTTCTCTTATCAGTAATTGAGCGTCTAAACAGATAAGATTCGACTGTTCCGAAAATTTCATCAACATTGTCCCATGTATAGATTCCATCATCACCTAATTTTAAAATCTGCATTAAGTACGGGTAAACAATTGTAGCTTTCATCAGATTAACTCTTTTAATTCGTTCATTTACTGTTGATTTTGGAATAATTTCATTGTTTAACCAGAAATAATATTTAGAGTAATTTTCCAGTTCTTTAATTGCTGTCTCAGGTGTGTAATGATTATTATTGAAGAATCGTTTGTATTCTTCATACACTCGTCTTTCAGTCACAGTAGCACCAAATTTTAACGTTAGATAGAACCTAATGAAAGTAGATATTTGGTTTGTTGGAATTCGTTCCTCAATTTTTGTCCAATAATCTTTATATAAACGATTTTGCGTTTCATGATCAATGCCCATTAGCAGGAAATTTCTAATCAGATCAGATGCTGTTAGAGAGAGTCCAGTTGAATTAATGCTTTCAAAGATTACTTGTGGATTTTCTGATTCATCATTACCATTCAATTCAATGTAAACAATTTCTATCATTCCTAACGCATCAAAAAATTCTTTAGGCTCATATTCCGATTCCTCAATTCTAGTTAGAAAGAGATTGAAGTTTTCAGAAACCTTAGATGTTTCTTCCACTTCATGCTTCTCAATAATTTTACGAAATACAAGACGATCTTTTTCAACAGAACGTAGTTTGATTTTATTATTTTCTTCACTACGAGGATTTAGCAAGTAGTCATCTAAAATTTCATCATAAAGACTTTCATCGTCAGATAAATCAGCAATTGCTTTCATAAATAGCATAAAGCTAGTAATCCGTTGCTGTCCATCGATAATATTAAAATATTTACTTAGCTTTGGTCCACGTTCGTCCACATAAACGATTGTTCCAAGAAAGTGTTTGGCTGAGAAATCATCTTGAATAATTTTTTCAACATCATTGAATAACTGAACACATTGCTCATTTGACCATTCATAATTACGTTGATAAACAGGAATATTAAAAATAGTCTTTTTTTGTTCTAAAAACTCAAAAAATTTAATTGTATCTGCTTTCAAATTTAATTCTCCTTAATCCTAATCACCAAACGATGAATTTATCAAATCTTGTAGCATACCATTTTTCGCATAAGGTGTTGCATCTTCCATTAGGAAATTCTTCCGACTAATATCATTATCTAAATTACCGAAAATAAAATTAGTTGAAATTTTATAGATAATTTCTGTTGGAGCCAACCCATAAACTTGATTTTCCAAAATATGTTTGATTCGTTCTTTATCATTTGGATATTCCGTTTTTATGACCGGACTATTGTAAAGCTTTTTAACAATTTCTGTGATATAAAGCCCCGATTTCATATAAAGGTCAGCAAATGTTTTACTAGAATCATCATAAATATTTGAATTCTCTTTTTCTAAATCTTCAACCATCATTTTTGCAACCCACTTAGGAGTATAGATCTGATTGGTTTTTTGTGGTGGAATATAATCGAATATATCTTCTTCATTATCTTCAAAATAATTAGATAATTCATCTTTCTTTCTTAAAAATTCTTGTACAGATTCATTAAATACTACATCATCAAATAGCATACCTCTAAAATGGTGTGTCTTACCATCTTCTTGATAGTCTCCACCATCACGCAAGAACTTGAATTGCTCAACAGTGATTCCAGTGACTTCCAAAAACACCTCTTCAGGAGTATAGTGATCAAAGTTTTTTAATGTCAGTGAATCATCACCATAAGCCATAATAAAACTTGGAATTGTACGAGCAAACCCACGCAAACGCCCTCGAATATCCTCTTCAATCATCGTTTTTTCTTTTGTTTTTTGCTTTTGTTCTTGCTCTTCAACAATCTCTTTACTTAACGTTTCAATTTTTTGAGAAACTTCTTTTTTCACTTCTTGTTGATATGTTTCAAAAGCTTCTTCTAGTTTTTCAGCATATTGCTTTTCAATTTGAACTTTCTCCTCAACAGTATTCACTTGTTTTATATCTTTTTCTAAATTACTTTCTATATGTGCTTGTTGATTATTAAAATCTGCATTTTTTTTCTTAATGGTTAATTCTACTTCAGTCTGGATTTTTTTCTCAATTTTTTCTGAACCTTTTTTTGTAAGTTCATAATCTGGTTTAACAATTTCTAATTGTGGTTTAAAATTCTCTACAACTGTTTTCCCAATATCTTTAGCCAAAGAATCACGGACGCTGTCAGAATCGATTTTTCCAATCGTCTCTTCTATTTTTTCTTCTATTTGATATACTTTACTTCCAAAGATAGCCTTTGTTTTCGTGATGACAATTTCATTGTCTGCAATTGCTTGTCCATCATCATCCACTTCAATATTTTTTGTGTCGATTGTTGGCTGATCATCAGGTTTTTTCACTTTACCTTGTGAAGCATAATCCATATTATCTAAAATGCTAAGTGCTGCTTGAGGAGCTTGAAAAATACCTGAAATATTTGCGAACAATAAGTTGCTCATGAATCCTCTTTTAACAACTTCAGTTGCTTTAATTGCTTTTGGAATTGTTAACACTTGAGCGGCGTCAAGTTCAACCATTTTCCCTTCTTTGTCCTCACCAATCACAGGAAAGAAATTTAATAATTTCTTGATATTCTTTTCACGATCACCAGATGTTCCACCGCCTGATGCAGTATGGGTAGACAAATTATTAGCAAATTCATCAAAGATAATTAGCGTTCTTTCCGGTGCAAAATCAAAAACATACGCATTTTGTTTTTGATATCGAACTTCCTCACCACTTACTTGTTCCGTCCAAACATTAGGATTCTGTGCTCGAAAAGCAGCTTGCATATAAAGTGCGGGCGATTTCATATTGCTTAACATCATTACCGCTGTCCATTCAGGAATTGTAATTCCTGTAGTTAATTGACCAACCGAAAGTGTAATTGTCTTGTCATTTGATTGTATGGCATCACGTACTCTTTTGAATGAACTTTCATTAGCCAATAAATCCTCTGCTTCAGACTTACCATTCCCAGCAGCTAGAATAACTTCATAATTTTCAAAAACTGGGTGCGCATCTAACAACTTCTTCAAAGCTTTTGCACTTGCAACACGGTTCAAGATCCAAAAAGTATGTTTTAATTCATTACGTAATTTAGATGTTGAAAAAGGATATTTTTCATTGTGAGTCAATGTATCCAACCATTTTTTTACATCAGCTTCATGAACAAACCGTCCATCTTCTTTCGTTGCAAAAAATTCATTTAAATCAAAAGCAAAATCAACATTATTCTCATTTTCAAGTTCAATCCCTTGATTTACTTCATTCGTAATCATTTTCGACATTTGATAAGTAAACATGTTCAGTTGTGGTAAGGGTTCATAGGGATTATTTTCTTCCTCAGTCCAGTTGTCTTTAGCTGCTTGTTCATCTTCGTATGACCAATTAAATATTTGTTCATCATTGAATGAACCTTTAGCTATTGCTTTAAAAGGTGTTCCAGAAAGGTGCAAAGTAAATTGTCGATCTATATAACGAAAAGCAACATCTGTTTTAAAGGTGTCTACTCCTTCATGCGCTTCATCTATAATCAGAACATCCCAATTTGTGTCCGCTACCCATTTAAGCTTATCAAAGCCACCACCATCACCTCGAAAGTATTTTGATCCTTTTAAATCTTGTAAACTCAAGAAGGCTACTTGTTTAGCATCATCATGTGTAACAGTATAGTCAACAAAATCTTGCCGAGTCATTGGTGAACGGTCTTTTAGTGAGTCAGATTCACTGATAAACTTAAAATCAGTCTGCCAAGCGATGAATTTAATAAAATCATCATACCAAGAATTAGCAATAGCTGGTCTATTCGTTACAATTAACACATTCATTGAATCCAACTTACGAACTAGATCATAAGAAGTCAATGTTTTACCAAAACGAGGTTTTGCATTCCACAAAAATTCTCCATTTGGATGATTTTTAGCGTATACAAGAGTTTTTTCAACTGCTGCTTCTTGTTCAGTGCGTAATTGATAATCTAACTTTTGCTCTTTTTGGACTTTTGAATAGTCCTTAAAAACGAACTCACGATACAGTGACTCTGCTTCATCTGGATTTCCATTGAAGAAGAACCATTCTGTTCCCTTATTTCGTCGAATACCATTTTTAGTTAAAAATGCATGAAAGTCACGGTCTGAGAAATAACCGCCACCATTGAAACGAGCTTCATGATCCCAAAGTTTCTTCGGTTCAATCCCAACTGTATGCGTTTGTTCCCAAATACGCTTATCTGCATCACGATCAGTATAACCAATTTTAATCCAGCCATTTTTAGCAGTATTAGTGGGAGTAACATAAGCATAAATTGTTGGTTTTATAGACTTTTTGGGTTCAATAACAACATTCATGTCCATTATTCCATCTCCTTGACTTTCGTTTCAATGAAATTAATTTCTTCTTCGTTAAGATTGTATTTTTTGTAGAGTTGTTGATCTATTTCAGGGATTGTTTTTGACCAGTCGATATCTGAATTTGAAGTGAAATCTTGCATGGGAACCTTAGACCACGTTACTTTTGATTGATTATTTTGAGTTGTTTTCATAATTCCCAACATAGCTCTTGAAAATTTTCCTTTTACATACTTTAAAAGACTTTCAGCTTCAAATTTAGTATCAAATGCTCCAATACTTATAAAAGTTTGATTATGTGCCATAAATGGTTCTCCTAAAATAGGAGTACTCAAAGCTTCTCCATAAGTTCCACTTCCATTCGCACCAGGAATAAAAACTTTCCACTTATCTATATTTGGGTGTTTAATCAAGTAAGCTTTATTTATTTTTTTGAAAACTCTCCTTCCGTCTTTTCTTCCGTAAATTTTAACAGTATCACCAGCAAATTCTTCATCTGATAAAAAAACTTCTGGATAACGTTCAAAAACATTTGATGAGACTGCTTTCAGGTGTGAAGTATCAGTTCGATTTTTAAATTCAGGGTAATCATTGAACATTGAGTCCGTAAATCTATAGCTATCCGGACTATAAACTATAGAACCTAGATTGTCCTTATTTTCATTTTTAACTTTATGAAAAATGGAGTTTAGTTCTTTTAGTGGAATAAATGTATCTATAGATTCAAAATATTTACTCCTATCATAATAAGTAACAACTACTCCTCCTTTAATATCAGTATTTGGAAAAACTTTAGAACTTTTTTGTTCAAAAAACTCTATTTTTAAATTAGTTGAGCTCAGCATTTTATTATTCCACTTTTTTGGAGTAGCTCCAGTATTAGCTAAAAATCTAGCAGGGGTAATTAATATAGAGCGCTCGGAAATATTTTGAACCTCGTCCATAAATAAATTATATATTGGTCTGGACTGTCGATTATTTCCCTCAATTTCCTCTTGATAGGGAGGATTCCCAACAACCACATCAAATTTCATCCTACTTTCCTCCTTATTGACAAATGATTTAAACTCATTCATTTGTTGATTTTTCCAATTCCTTATTTTTACATAAACACCTGAATTTTCTTTTTCCAATTTTGTTGTTTTTTGCGTAATTTCCTCTCCAAATAAATTAAGTTGCTCCAAATACTCTAGTTGAAAACTTTCACCCGAATATGGGATCGTATAATTTAACCCATCCATTTGAAATACATTGTAACTAATTATTTTAGCAATTTCTTTCTGTAGCTTAATATCAGGATGTCGATCGAATTTTTCCAAATAATAATCAATAAATGTATATAGTAAATTCTCACGAGCTATCAATAAAGAATCACCTTGGAATTCATAGCCGAAACTTGTTTGATAAGCCTTTTTTACATACTCAAACCACTTTTTTTCATCAGCAACTTCTTGATTAATCCTTCTTAATTTTCTGTCAACAAAGCCAACACGGGTCTCAATAGGAACAATTTCTCCTGTCACAGAATCATACCTACTAACCATATAAGGACCTTCCCCACAAGTAATTTCCATCCAAATTTTAGATACATATTCTTCAACTGATAAACGACTAAACTCTTGGTCGATAATATCATTTTGCTTTTTTACTATCCATAATGGCGTGAAAACTTCTGCTTTACCTTTTGTGCGTTCTAATTGTTCATATTTAAATTTTTCAATTCTAGGCCTTATGAGAGACGATTTTTCACCTGTAATTGATGTTATTTTTATCGATTCTTTTGATCCAAATTCTTTACCTAATAATTCATATGTTTTAGTTGCCCAGATAATATTTTTTCTCGTAGTTCGATCACGAAGTAATATTTTAAAAAGATTAGGAGAACTACGAAGAATTGTATTCTCATCAATGTCAATATCTTCACAAAAAAATGAATTACTCAAATAAACTCCTCCTCTATCTACTATACAAATATTAATTGTAACAATAATCCATAAAAAAATAAACAAAGCTTCTTAAATCTCTCTGAAAGCTAGATAGAAACCTAGTTTTGATCCTAAAAAAAAGGCTGAAAGAAATATCAGCCTTATTATAGCATAGAGCATGGACTACAATCTTTAATCTTACAACAATAAAATTGTCTGTTTGCATTATTAAAGCCCCATAAATTTCCGAAATATGACAATCCTCGTAATTGCTGTTCTGTAACAAATGCGAAAAAATATAAATCCAGTGAATCAACTGAAATATTCTTCAAAAGTCTGTCCACTCTTAAACTTAGGTTATTATCTGGGTTTTCAATAAAACTAATATCAAAAGGATTTAAATTAAAGATATAATTTTGATTGTCTAAGTTGTAGTATAATTGCATAACTATATCATAACCTAAAAAAATTGGTTCTATATGATCATTAGTATTATGAGTAATCTTGATATCTTTTTCTAATAGTCTATTATCATTGATATAAGATATTTGTGGTGGTAATTTGGAAGAATTTAATTCTACTTTAAAAGTATCCATCATAAAATGATGTTTTCTCCCCACATTACTCATTGGATATCGAAAATTATCAGTTCTTACAGAATCGTATTCATCTGATATATTTTTTCCTATACTTACAAGGTATTCAATTACTGCTGACTTAGCCAAGTCACCGCGAAACAAATTATCAATAATTTCATTTTTTGAACGTGAAACAAATCCATTATATGTATATGGTAATTTCATTAAACTGGTCTCTGCGGCCCATCTCAAAGCATTACTTGAAATATTCATTTTTTTTATATCACTAATATTAACTGACATTATAATTATCCCTCCGATTCATAATATGCAATACTATAATATCATAAAAATAATAATAAAGTCCAAATAAATTGTTTTTTTTTACATTTTGAGTTTTTTAATGAAAAATAGATAAATTAAAAGACTTAAAACGTCACATAATAACGTTTCAAGTCTAAAATTTTATCCCACTGACCCTTCCATTAAAAATATTACTTTTATATAGGTTGAATTAGGTTCTTTTTACTAGAGAAATATAGTTTTACAATTCAAAGATATAGTAATAAACCTAGATAGTTTCATTTACTAATACAGACAAAACGCCATGTAAGTAGATATAATGTTGAGGTAAAATTACACAACAAAGAACCTGTATTAGCAGTTGAAGCAACATTAAAAAACTAAAAAATAATAGTAATACGAGCACAAGCATTTTTCTTATAAAAAATGAAATTTTCCAAATATTATTGCCTATTACAAATTGAAATATTAAAGATTCCACATAAGCTGAAATTAAATACAAAATTATGAAAATATAAATAGAATCCAAATTACTTGTCTCTGTAGAACTTTGGAGTATAGAGCCTCCTACATTTATTACAGATATCACAAAAATAGCTAAAGGAAACAAAAAGAATTCAATCCCTCTTATTATCTTACTTAAAACATCTTCCTCATGACCTCTATTTTTTATTTTTCTTACATATCTTTGGTATACATATCTCAAATAAAGTGAAATTGAATACGAGCAAACAACTATTATACTGATACGAATAGCATAATCAATTGATTCAATTTTCTTAAGATAAGCTAAACCAAACATCACTACCGGAAACATTATTAAAAAGAATTTGTTATACCCTTTTAATCTTGTAAGGTTTTCCTTAAATTTTTCATCTTTTATTTTATATTCTTGATGATTTTTTACAACTACTGATTGTTGAATTTGAGTTGCATTAATATTTATAGCTGAATTATCACCTTGCGTTGTTATATTGTTAAACTTTTGATCTTGATTATTTATTGATTTTTCTGTCTTTTCTATAGCTTTCTTTTCTTCAAAAACGCCTAAAATTGTTGTAACTAACGTTATGATTGCGCTAATTGCAGTTAAAATGGGTTCAATCAATTTTAATTCTCCTTTTTACCTAATCATACCAAGCGTAAGAAAAAATAGCTATATTGATTTTTTATAAAATATCTATTTTCTTAGAACTGTTCTTTCAATTTGTCTGTCTGATACCTTATTCCCTGCTTAACAAGCTCAAATCTCCGTTGCTTTAGGGCTCACTTTTGAACACACATTATCGTATCTAATACAAATCTGAATACTTAACGCCATATATGTAAAAACCAGAAATCTTGTTAACTTAAGATTTCTGTTTTTTTCTATTTTAGCTTGGTTAACTTTCATTATTTATTCAAAATTGTAATTTCATGCTCAGAGTCATTAATAAATTTAATGATAAAATAATAAAAAACATCCCTTGCAAAATCAATTTTCCTTAAGATACTTACTTTTCAAATCCATATATTCTTCATAAGCTTCATCTATTTTTTCTTTACATATTTTCTCCCATAAGCTGACTAAGAATTTCCTCTTTTCACTAGCATTCTCAACATTTGAATCGATATCCATCTCTCCTCCAAATCCTATACAATCTTCCACACCATGGACAAAGCCATTTCTTCCAGCGTATGCTATTTCATGTTCTACAATAGTGCATCCTTTACTTGATTCAATTAGATCTTTAAGTTTTGCGCCTTTTTCCAAATCTTGATTCAAGTCCACATCATCGTCCAAAAAGAGTTCTATTAATATATGTTCCATCTTCATTTTATAATCCATCCTTATTTTTTATAATCATGTTTCGTCGTAATATCAGTAATTTTAATATTTCCATTGCTATCTCGTTCGTATGTTATTCTGCCTTGACCTCTTCCTTTCCCCACACCTTTTAAATCAATAGCTCTTTCACCACTTCTGTTGTGTCCTAAAGCGTGATCATTCAAACCAGAACCATCAAGTTCTCCCTTTTTCAATTTATCTAAAGCATCATCTAATGCTTTTTTTTGTTCTGGAGAAAGCTTTTTAATTTTTCTTTGCACATTTTTAGGTATTTCAATCTCTACTTCATCAGTACTAGAACCACTCAATGAAATGCTAGGTGCATTATTTATTATATCCGAAATAGACTGCCCTGCTTTAAGCACTCCAGTCCCTTTTTTAATAGCATCCGCTATTTTTCCAGCTTTTCCTAAATTCCCTAATATGCCGCCAAATCCAGGAGCAAGGGGCATTTCATTTCTCATTATTTTTATTTGTTGGATTCTGTACTGATCTTCATTTAAAGAATCCTTACATATTTCCAATTGTGCATATAGTTCTGGATATTTATCTGGTGAAACAATTTTACCATTTTTCATTAGATACCAATGACCTAATTCATTTTTAACGATTTCATATCCATCTAATTGACCAATTGCTTGTTTTACTCGTGCATCTTTCACTTGTTGTTTCATTTTTTCACGTTGCTTCCAACGTGTATGAATAGGTTTTGCCCATATCATGTCTAAACGTTTCAAATCAAAAGTCCCTGTTGCTGGATTCCACGCTTTAGAATTGGCTACCTGCGCCAAACCTGTATTAAATTCTTGTTGACTCGCTTCATAATCTGAAAAGAAACTTGCTGATTGATCATCGTAGGCATGAAACTTTTCTAATTTTTCTCGACGTTTATCAATACTTTCACAGGCATTGATATATCTCCGTTCTAAGTCTGGTCGTGGTGTTTTAGCTGTACTCATTTGGTGATCTATACGCTGCTTTAACTGCTCAAACTGATTGATCTCTTCTAAAATCAAATCTTCATCTGTATCAATCCCACTTACTGTTCCTTGATATTCACTAAGAAACTTTTTATGCGCACTTTCCAACGCTTCACCTGTCATTATAGCAGATTGACATAACGGTGTATAAGCAACCATAAAATAGCTTTTCGCTGAATCGTAGGCCTTACTAGAAAGTGGTGCAGATAAAAACAGTTGAATGCTTGCTTGTAATGATGTAATAGCCTGATTTGCTTGATTAGTCAATTGAGAAGCTTGTGATGATCGTGCTTGTGCTTCACTCACGTAAAATTTAAGACCCATTTTCTTTGGCCTCCGGCTTCTTCCAAAAAGCTTGTTGTTCTGCCATTAGATTTTCTTCTTGATCAAACAATGTACGTTCATCTTTTTTTAGCTGAAGGAGTTGTTCATCAAATTCTCGTTGGGCTTTTTTAGCGAGATGAAGGCCCTCATCTCCTCTTTCTTCAAAGAAAGCTCGCTCGTCTGCTTCACAGTTTCCTAAGACAAAATCATAAACAGCCTGTTCTTGTTGTTGTAGTTGAAAAAATTCTTCTTGTTGCTCTTCTATGTAGCGTTGCTCTTTTCTAATATCTAACTGATCCTCTTGGAGTTGTTCCAAACGAATCCTGAACTGATAATTTTTTTGATCAAATTCTTGTTGTTTCTGGACTTGACTCATGACAACCCTCCTGGAAAATTAAATTTTGTCAATTGCGCAATATTCTGATCGATTCGTTCAAATTCTTTCGCAACGGAATGAATATTATCGCCCGCAGAAACAACACTAGTAGATAATGCTGCTAATCCTTGTTGGTAGTTATTAATTGATTGTACAGCTGGTGCATTGCCAGAAACATTGGTGCTAGAAGCTGATACAGAAACACTTATACTATTTAATGCGCTAGCAGACTGACTAAAAGAAGCCGAAATACCACCGGCAATACTTGAATTACTATTAATAGCCATTTTGTTCCTCCTTAATTATCATATTGTATAATTTAGTTTATCATATAATAGACAAACTATAAATATGAAAAATGGATTAAAAAGGAACTATAAATGAATACTTATATATAAATATAAAGAAATTATAAATAATAATGCACATAAAATATTAAATGAGTGAAAATACATACCCTTTAATGATTCGCCTAAAATTAAAAAGGCTAGGAACACTGATATATCAGTGTTCCTAGCACATATTAAAAGGTTAACCCACAGACCCTTCCATCTCATAAGAAATCAGTCTATTAAGTTCAACCGCATACTCCATCGGCAATTCCTTCGTAAACGGCTCCACAAATCCCATAACGATCATCTCAGTCGCCTCAACCTCAGTCAACCCACGACTCATCAAGTAATAAAGCTGCTCTTCCGAAATTTTCGAAACCTTCGCTTCATGCTCTAACGCCACTTGACTGTTATGAATCTCATTAAACGGAATCGTATCAGATTTCGATTTATCATCCATAATGATCGTATCACACTCAATATGCGAAATCGAGCCAGCACTGTCTTTACCAAACGTTACTTGACCACGGTAATTCACTTCACCGCCGTCTTTGGCAATTGATTTAGAAACGATCGAACTTGATGTGTTTGGTGCATTATGAATCATTTTCGCCCCTGTATCTTGGATTTGGTTTTCGCCAGCAAATGCAATTGAAAGCATTGTACCACGAGCACCTTTTCCATCAAGATAAACACTTGGGTATTTCATCGTTGTTTTAGCACCTAAGTTTCCATCGATCCACTCAACTGTTGCGCCTTCATAAGCTTTGGCACGTTTTGTTACCAAGTTATAAACGTTATCAGACCAGTTTTGGATGGTTGTATAACGTGTATAGGCATCTTTATGAGTAAAGATCTCAACAATCGCTGCATGTAAACTATTGCTTGTATACGTCGGTGCTGTACAGCCTTCTACGTAATGAACACTTGCGCCTTCATCTACAATAATCAGCGTACGTTCAAATTGTCCTGTGTTTTCCGCATTGATTCGGAAGTAGGTTTGTAATGGCACATCCACACGAACGCCTTTCGGCACATAGATAAACGTTCCACCAGACCAAACTGCTGAGTTTAGTGCTGCTAATTTGTTATCTGTTGGTGGGACTAATTTTGCGAAATATTTTTTGAATATATCAGGATATTCTTTCAACGCTGAATCGGTATCTGTAAAGATGATTCCTAATTTTTGGAATTCTTCTTTCATGTTGTGGTAGACAACTTCTGATTCATATTGCGCTGAAGCTCCAGCTAGATAGGCACGTTCTGCTTCTGGAATCCCGATTTTTTCAAAGGTTTCTTTGATTTTATCTGGTACATCATCCCAGTCACGAGCAGGTTTGTCGCTGGCTCTTTGGAAATATTTGATTTTTTCAAAATCGATATCAGATAAATCTGGTCCCCATTCTTGCATAGCCATTTTGTTGAATTGCTCCAATGATTTCAAACGGAACTCCAACATCCATTCTGGTTCTTCTTTTTTACGTGAAATTTCTCTAACAACTTCCTCTGTTAGTCCATTTCCCGTACTGAAAATCGGTTTCACATCATCATGAAAACCAAATTGATATTCTTCTAACTCAGGTACAGTACTCAAATTATCTCACGCTCACTTTCTTAGGTTGAGAATCAAGCGTTTAGGTTCGAGCTGTTGGACTAAAATAAGCACAATCCGCTTTTTGGATTTTGATTATTTTAGGAAACAGCCGAGAACCTGCTTGACTTCTCACTGATTAATTTAGGTTGAGAATCAAACGTTTAGTTTCGAGTTATTTGATTTCTCACTAATTTTCTATTCTTCGCAGTGTAATTGTCCTGCGGTTCCTTGTCCGTCATTTTCAACTGCTTGTTCTAACGCTTTCCAAGCAAGTGTTGCGCATTTGATTCGTGCTGGGAATTTTGCTACGCCGCTAAGCATCGCTGCGTCGCCAAGTTTTTCTTCTTCGGGCACTTCATTTCCTTGTACCAACTGAGAAAAATCTTCAGCCAACTGTTCTGCTTCGACTAATGTCTTCCCAATCACCGCATCTGTCATCATACTAGCACTCGCCGTACTAATCGAACACCCACTTCCGCTAAAGGCAATATCTTTAATAACATTGTCTACAATAGCCACTTGCAATTCGATTACATCGCCACAAGTTGGGTTATTCATTTCGATTTTCTTGCTTGATTCTGCCAATGTTCCATGATGATGAGGATGACTTGAATGATCCAAGATCACTTGACGGTATAAATTATCTAATCTAGATAGAGCCATGTTGGAAAAACTCCTTTGTCGCTAAAATTGCTTCGATCAATCGATCAGCATCTGCTTTGGTATTATAAAGATAGAAGCTTGCACGAGCTGTCGCTGGAATATTTAAATATTTTAGTAATGGCTGCGCGCAATGATGTCCTGCACGAACTGCCACTCCTTCCATATCCAAAGCCGTCGCTGTGTCATGCGGGTGTAAGCCATCTAAATTAAATGCCAAAACCCCTGTATGATGAGCTGGATCTTGCGGTCCATAAACCGTCAGACCTTCAATCGCCAATAGTTTTGGCAACACATAAGCTACTAATTCAGCTTCATGTTGATGAATTTTTTCTAAACCAATCTCTGTTAGAAAATCAATTGCCGCACCTAGAGCGATTGCTCCAGCAATATTTGGTGTTCCTGCCTCAAATTTCCAAGGCAGTTCTTTCCACGTGCTATCATACAAATTCACGAAATCGATCATTTCACCACCGTATTCCACGGGTTCCATTTGATCTAGTAATTCACGTTTTCCATATAAAACACCAATTCCAGTTGGACCACACATTTTATGCCCACTGAACGCATAAAAATCGGCATCGATTGCTTGCACATCCACTGGCATATGTGGTACAGCTTGAGCACCATCGACAACTAAGACAGCATCGTGACTATGAGCTAACTCTGCCAACTCTGCCACTGGATTGATCACGCCTAAAACATTGGATACATGCGCGATCGAAACAATCTTGGTTTTATCCGTGATTTGTTGTTTCGCACTTTCCATATCTAAAAAGCCATCTGCTGTGATCTCGATATATTTTAAGGTTGCGCCTTTGCGTTCCGCTAGTTGTTGCCAAGGAATAATATTAGAGTGATGTTCCATATAGGAAATCACGATTTCATCCCCTGCTTCAACCGCTAAATCGCCGTAGCTTTTTGCAACCCAGTTTAAACTCGTCGTTGTGCCTCGGGTAAAGAGCGTTTCTGCTGTTTCTTTGGCATTGATAAAGGCTCTAACTTTTTCACGAGCGGCTTCATAATCTTTCGTGGCACGTTCTGCCAACGTATGCACACCACGGTGGACATTAGCATTATCGTGTTCGTAATAATAAGTCAGTCTATCTAAAACTGCTTTAGGCTTTTGAGTTGTTGCTGCATTATCCAGATAAACAAGCGGCTCGTCATTTACTTCTTGAAACAAGATGGGAAACTGCTGCCGAATCTTATCTGCGTTTATCATGCATTCAACTTCCCTTCAATTACGTCTACAAATTCTTTTTGTACTTCTTTTACAGGAATCGCTGTGATGACTGAACCTAAGAATCCACGGATAACCAAACGTTCCGCATCATCTTTACGTAACCCACGACTCATTAAGTAGTACATTTCTTCTGGATCAACACGACCAACACTGGCTGCATGTCCTGCGGTTACTTCATTTTCATCAATCAATAAAATCGGGTTCGCATCACCACGGGCTTTATCAGAAAGCATTAAGACACGACTTTCTTGTTGGGCATCTGCCCCTTTAGCTCCTTTTAGGATATGACCGATTCCGTTAAATGTTAGAGTACCACGTTCACGAATAACCCCATGTTGTAAAATATGGCCCACTGAGTGAGAGGCTTTATTGGTTACACGAGTGTCAATTCCTTGTGTTTGTTTGCCAGCACTAATTGCCACAACTTTGACTTCTGAATGAGAGCCTTCGCCTACTAAGTCAGAATCAAAATCAGCAACCACGTCCCCATCATTCATTACACCTAAGGCCCAATCAACTGATGCATCACGCATGATATGTCCACGACGATTCATGTACGTTGAAACATTTTCGCCTAATTGATCGACAGCTGAATATTTCACTTTTGCACCAGCTTTTGCAATCACTTCAACCACGATATTCGCTGACACTTTAACTTTTTGATCGCCAATTGTTTGGAATCGTTCTAAATAGCTAAACTCACTATGTTCGTCCGCTACGATCAAGACATGTTTGAAGAACGATTCTTCACTCGCTGAATCTTGAATAAAGATTGCTTCGATCGGTTCTTCGATAACAACATTTTTCGGTACGTATAAGAACACACCACTATTCATAAAGGCTGTATGGAATGCTGTTAATTTATCTTCATCCATTTCAACTGCTTTATTCATATAATATTCTTTGACTAAATCGCCATGTTCTTGCAAGGCTGTAAACATATCAGTGAAAATCACCCCTTGATCGGCTAATTTCGCTGAAAGCTGTTCAAATGCTGTGATCGATCCTTGTTGCACGATCACGGGATTGTCTTTCATTGCGTCAAAGCTTGGGATGTTCATCGTTTCAGGTGCATACTCTTCAGTATTCACGTTAAACAAAGGCCAACGGTGAAATTTCACGCGTTCGATCTTTGGTAATTCTAAGTTTTCAGCTTTTTCTAAAGCCGCTACACGTAAGTCGGTCATCCAAGTAGGTTCTTCGTTACGGGCTGAAAAAGCGTTGATGTCGTCAAGATAATTCGCTGTTGTTATTTCCTTCATTTATCTTGTCCTCCTTATGCTTCTTCTTTGTATTCGATACCTAATTCTTGGCTGATGCCTGCATAGCCTTCTGCTTCCAAACGTTTCGCAAGTTCAGCACCGCCAGTTTTCACCACACGGCCTTCCATCATGATATGCACCACATCTGGTGTGATGTAGTTTAATAGGCGTTGATAGTGAGTAATGATCAAGGCACCAAAGTTTTCACCGCGCATTTCGTTTACGCCTTTTGAAACAACTTTTAAGGCATCGATATCTAAACCAGAATCGATTTCATCTAAGATTGCAAATGTTGGTTCTAACATCAATAATTGTAAGATTTCATTACGTTTCTTTTCTCCACCAGAGAAGCCTTCGTTTAAGTAACGTTCAGCCATTTCTTCCGGCATATTTAGTAGATCCATTTTTTTGTCTAATTTTTTGATGAATTCCATCACTGAAATTTTGTTATCTTCGTCACGTTTGGCATTGATTGCCGCACGCATGAATTCAGCATTCGTGATTCCTGGAATTTCACTTGGGTATTGCATTGCAAGGAATAAACCTAAACGGGCACGTTCGTCCACTTCAAGTTCTAAGACATTTTCGCCATCAAACAAGATTTCGCCTTCTGTGACTTCGTAATTAGGATTTCCCATGATGGCCGCAGATAAGGTTGATTTACCTGTTCCGTTTGGCCCCATGATTGCGTGGATTTCACCTGTTTTCATCGTCAGGTTAACCCCTTTTAAAATCTTTTTATCTTCGATTGATACGTGTAAATTTTTAATTTCTAAAACGGACATGTACAATTCCCTCCAACTTAAAATAATTATTTTATCGTTCTCATTCATTTTATCCTAATTGAGAATGATAAGCAATCTCTTTACTAGAATAATTCTTATTTAGTCTAGGTTTTCTTTGTGAAAAAATGGACTTAATTAGAATCTTTCTAAAATGGATTGCATTCTCTTTTTCTCTTTTTTGTATGTTTTACTCATCATATATCGTTAAATATCATCCTAAACATTTTGATTTCCTTCTATCTTTGTGAGATAATTTACAACGATTTTAGAAAAATTTTGACTAGAACAAAAAACATTTTGTCCCAGCCATTTAAAGAGAGGTATTTTATGTCGAAAAAAGGGATCATGATCGTCAATCTTGGCACGCCAGATAAACCAGAAACAAAAGAAGTTCGTGCGTATCTAAAACGTTTTTTAGGAGATAAACGGGTAATTGATACAAATCGTTTTATTTGGTTGCCTATTTTACACGGTATTATTTTACGAACTAGACCAAAGAAGTCTGCGGCGCTCTATCAAAAAATATGGGAAGAAGCTGGTTCTCCTTTATTGATTTATACGAAATCTCAAGCTGAACAATTGCAAGCACGTTTTCCTGATCAAGTCGTTCGTTATGCTATGTCTTATAGTAAGCCGCTAATTCCAGAAGTTCTACAAGAAATGCATACTCTAGGCGTGACCGATTTAACCGTTATTCCATTGTATCCACAGTATTCAACAACCACCACAGCACCGATTTTCGACGAAGTGGCGAAATTTTATTTAAATGCTGAAGCGATCCCCAGTTTGCATTTTATTCAATCATTTTATGATGAGCCATTATATATTGATGCTTTAGCAAATCAAATTAAGCAGGCGTTATCCGAAAAAAAAGTGGATAAGATTATCTTTTCTTATCATGGTATTCCAGTTTCGTATGTAAAAAAAGGAGATCCTTATTTGGAACACTGCCAACAAACGACCCAAGCGGTGATGGATCGAGTAGGGGATGTTCCTTTTATCAGTACATTTCAATCAAAATTTGGACCTGCAGAATGGCTGACTCCAGCCACAGACCAGACATTAAAAGAACTACCAAAAACAGGCGTCAAAAATATTTTGATCCTCACTCCAGGATTTGTTTCAGATTGTTTGGAAACCGTAGAAGAAATTGAAAAAGAGAACTGTGGCTATTTTATTGAAAATGGTGGTGACTATTTCCGTTACATCCATCCATTTAATGAAGATCCTGAATTAATTGATATTTTGGAAAAAATTGTTCAAAATCATTAAAAAAGAGTTGAGAAATAACTCAATGGTTATTTCTCAGCTCTTTAAATTTCCGTTAAATGATAATAAAAATATTTATTTTTCGACTGGTTTAACTGATCCATCCCATTTTTCAAGAATCCAGTCTTGTACGTCTTTGCTGTGTAATGCATCCACTAATTTTTTGATTTTGTCGCTATCTTTATCTTCTGAACGAACAGCTACAATGTTTACATATGGAGAATTGTCTTTTTCTAGTAAAAGTGAATCTTTCAAAGGATTCAAACCTGCACTGTACGCAAAGTTTGCATTGATTGCTACTAGATCTGCTTCGTCGTTATTATACGTTGTTGTCAATACTTCTGGATTGATATTATGGACAAACTTCAAGTTCTTAGGATTTTTATCAATATCTTCAAATGTTGCTGTTTCTAAATCAACACCATCTTTAACCGTTACTAAATCAGCATCTTGTAAAATTGTAATAATACGACCCCAGTCAGATTCTGAATTTGATGTAATGATCGTTGCACCATCTTTTAGGTCTTTGATATCTTTGATACGTTTTGAGTATAAGCCCATTGGCTCGATGTGAATACCACCAGCATTTGCGAAATCATACTTGTTTTCTTTAACTTGTAAATTAAAGTACGGAATATGTTGGAAGTAATTTGCGTCGATATCCCCTTCAGCTAAGTTCTTATTTGGTAAAATATAGTCATCGAATTGAACGATTTCCAAATCGATCCCTTCTTTTTTAAGAATTGGTTTTACCTGTTCTAAAATTTCTGCATGGGGCGAAGCAGACGCACCGACTTTTAAGACAGAAGATTCTTTGTCTGATCCTGCAGATTTACTGTCATCTGTTTTATCTTTTGCCCCACCACAAGCAACTAGTCCAAGCGTGACCACTGCCAATGCTGCTAAACCGAATAATTTCTTTTTCATATTTATTTCCTCCAATTGTTTTTCTATTTTGATTGTTTATCGTTTGTCAGATCGTTTTACTAATTGATCACCGACAAATTGAATAATAAACACAATAACCAAGATTAAAACTGTTGCAACTAATGTAACAGTATTATTGTTACGGCTAAACCCCTCTTGATACGCTAATCCACCAAGACCACCGCCACCAATGATTCCTGCCATTGCAGTAAATCCAATCATTGTAATTGTCGTAAGCGTCACACCCGATAGTAACGCTGGCATACTTTCAGGAATCAATACTTTAAAAATCTTTTGCATTTTAGAGGCCCCCATCGCATCTGCCGCTTCTAAAACACCACTGTCTACTTCACGGAACGCGATTTCAACAAGTCGTGCATAAAATGGTGCTGCTGATACGATCAACGACGGAATGGCTGCTGTTGCTCCAATCCCAGTTCCAACTAATTTTCTTGAGAAATCCATCAGTAAAATGATCAATACGATATAAGGAATCGAGCGGAAAATATTGCTGATAACCGATAAAATGCTATAACAAACTTTTGCATAAGGCGATTTATTACGGCTCAAGCTATAAAGTAATAGGCCTAACAAAAAGCCAATAATAATAACAAAAATCATCGCAACAACTGTCATAAATAACGTATCAATTGCCGCCTGCTTCATTGATTCTGGATTCACCCGACTAAAATCCAAGTACTTTTCAACAAATGTCTCATTCGCCATGGTGAATCACCTCCAAACCAACTTCTTTTTCTTTAAAGAATAGCAACGTTTTTTCTACTTCACTTGCTGTTCCCGTTACCATCACTGTTAATGTTCCAAATGCGCCTTCTTTGGCTTGTTGGACTTGTCCTTGTACAACATTGATGTCTACAGCAAATTTACGGATAGCTTGTGAAATAACTGGTTCATTCGCATTATCCCCACTAAATTGAAGGGTTGCTACTAATCCTGCTGGATTCTCTTTGATCAATTCTTGCAATAACTCTTCAGTATCTTCTTTCGGTTCCAATTCTTGTTGAACGAAACGTTTTGTAACCGCCTGTTTAGGATGTTTAAAGACTTCTAATACATCGCCTTCTTCAACGATTTGTCCCAACTCCATTACAGCAACTTTATTACAAATTTTGCGAATCACATGCATTTCATGGGTGATCAACACGATTGTTAAGTTCAATGTTTTATTGATTTCTAGTAGTAAATCCAACACTTCATCTGTTGTTTGCGGATCTAAAGCGCTCGTCGCTTCATCACAGAGTAAGATTTCAGGATTATTAGCTAATGCTCTAGCAATACCTACTCGTTGTTTTTGCCCACCTGATAATTGACTTGGGTAAGCATCTCCACGCCCTTCTAAACCAACTAAACTTAGCAGTTCCTGAGCGCGATTTTTTCTCACGTTTTTAGGAACATTCGCTAATTCTAAAGGCAACATGATATTTTCTAAAATCGTTCTAGACCATAATAAGTTGAAATGTTGAAAAATCATACCGATTTTTTTACGGAATTGGCGTAACTCACGATTTGCCATCTGTGCTACATTCTGCCCTTGAATAATGACTTCACCTTGTGTTGGCAATTCTAATCCATTCAACAAGCGGACTAAAGTACTTTTACCAGCACCTGAATACCCAACGATTCCATAAATATCACCTTGTTCGACTGTTAGTGAAACATCGTTAACAGCTGTTACGTGTCCACTTTTTCCGGAAAATTGTTTCTGTACGTGTTGCAATTCAATTAGAGGCATTTTTTCCCCTCCACTTTCTCTGGTTTTGCTTCTTTTTATTATACTACATGATTTGCTTTGCGTTGTGAAATAGCTGGTAGATTATTTTTTTATACTCCAGTTTGATCACTCTACTGCTTGGAATGTCATTCACTAATAAGGAAGCTTCTCTCACTTCGTTCGCTCAGTATTGTTCAACATCACTTTACTTTGTAAACGGGTGTTGAACATGCAAAAAGCTTCCGCCCCCTTGTCATTGATCTGACATAAGGACGAAAGCTTGTCTTTCGTGTTACCACCTTGATTTACCATTATTTCACAATAATAGCCTTATACAGTACTTGAACTCGCATACTGTTGTGCTGTAACGGGCACTCCCGTAATAAGTTCACTTCTGCTCACTCATTCCGCTCAAAGACCATCTTCCATCTCAATCATGTTGCCCATTTTCAGCGAACAAGGCTCTCTTCTAACACTTTTGACATGTACTCTTCTTTTCAAAGCTTTTACTTTTATTGATGAAATTATAGCAATATCTATATAGCTTGTCAATTATTATTATGCTTGATTTAATTCTGCTTCGTCAACATCTGTTAAAACAGCAATCCAAGCGTTTTTTTGATCGGGATCGTCTAGTACACTCGTATCTTGTTCAACCGCTTCATTAATTGCGACAATCAACCCGCTGATTGGTGTACTAAATTCACTTACAGCTTTTTCAGCTTCCAATTCGATCAAGGAATCACCTTTTTTAACTGTTTGCCCAACTTTAGGCATTGTTGCAAATGTGATGGTTCCCAAATCTTCTTGAGTTTCATTTGTTAGGCCGATTTTATAGCCTTCGTTTGTTTTTAAAACCCATAAATTATCGATTATTTTCAATTCTTCAGCCATTATTGAATAGCTCCTTCATAATCAGATTCTTTAAATCCATTTGCTAAAAATTGGTCCCCTTTGACAAAAATAGGGCGTTTGATCAACATACCATCCGTTGCTAATAATTCACTTGCTTCTTTTATAGAAAAGTCATTGACTTTATCTTTCAAGCCTTGTTCTCTATAACGTATACCGCTTGTATTAAAGAAACGGCGGACTGGCAAATCACTTTGTTCCATCCAACTTGCTAGTTGTTTTGCTGTTGGTGGATTTTCAATCATATCAATCGTTTCGTATTTCACTTGATGCTCATCTAACCAAACCTTTGCTTTCTTACAAGTCGAACATTTTGGATACCAGAAAAATGTGTACATTTTAACGCCTTCTTTCAATTAATAGTCTTCAATCGTTGCTTCTTTTTGATATTTCATCGACATGATCAAGCCTACGCCTAACATATTGCCTAAAATAGAGGAACCACCTTGACTGATAAACGGTAATGGAATCCCTGTTAACGGTAGAAGGCCAATATTCGCTCCAATATTTTCGAATACGTGGAAAAGAATCATCATAATGATCCCTGTTGCGATATACGCATAAAATTCATTGTTCGTCTCGAAACATACACGAATCATACGGTAAATCAAAATAAAGTATAGCAAAATAATAAAACATCCGCCAATAAAGCCAAAATTCTCACCGACAACAGTGAAAATCATATCTGATTCTCTAACTGGTACATACACATCACTGACATTAAATCCTTTTCCAAGCAATCCGCCAGAACCGATAGCAGTGATCGCTAAAGCTGGTTGGAATGACCGGTCTGGATCATGATGGAATGGGTTCATCCATAAATCGATCCGATCAAACTGATACGGCTTGAAGCCAACTGAATAAAGAAATTCCCGTCCAGTATCGGTTGTTACTAAATAAATTGTTCCAGCTCCCAATACAATGGCCGCTAAAAATGCGGGTAGAATGATTTTCCAAGAAATCCCTGACATCAAGAATACTCCGCCAAAAATTGCTAAGAAAACCAACATTGTTCCAAAGTCATCTTGTAGTAAAATCAAAATAATAACAGGCATTGTAACTAATAACATCTTACCAATCAGCCAAAAATCGGATTTTATCGTTCGATTCACATTCTTCACATTATGCATGGTCACAACGTATGCCAGCATCAAAATGAACGCGACTTTCATCAATTCTGAAGGCTGAAAAGTTGTTCCACCTATGCTGATCCAGTTTTTAGAACCTGTTTGTGATTCTAAAAATGGGTCATAGAATTTTAAAAGCAAGCCCATCATGATCAACCCAATTACATAAAACACAGGCGTCAATCGCCAGAGGAGCTTCGAACTGAAATGCATGACGATCACAATACTGACCCCGCCGACTAAATACCATAAGCCTTGTTTCATCAACATATTGCCTATTTCTGGTCGATTTGGATCATTACTTAATGCTACATAAAGTGACAGTATCCCGATGATCGAAAGAAGAAACACAGGTAAGATCACACCATAATCAATTCTATTATCTAAGTTACGCATTAGTTTATTTTTATTCATTCGTCATCCCTTTTCCTTAAATCATACGCTTTTTATTATAACTTTCTACAAGAAGAAAAGAAAGTATAGTCTTGATGATTTTGGAAAAACTTTAAAGTACAACCCTAATTGTTAAATTTGGCTACTCATTTTAGCGTCTTTTCATCAAACTTTGTGGCGCTCATTTAATTTTGCATTGCTTTGTTACTTTAAAAGAATATATAATACACGTTGAAGGAGATGAATATGGTTGAAGAAGATGTATTTGTTAGTAATTAGTTTATTTCTTTTATCACTTGGGGGATGTGGGAAAGAAAACAATGTCGAAAAAGAGTCGCAAGTCTCAACAGAGCCCTGGGTCACACTCGATACGGATACGATTGAATCTGATGAAAATGGACAATTTCAGATTACAGGAAAAGCCAAGCATAGTAGTTTTTCTGCTAATGTCCTCCAAACTAAAAACGGCATCAGTACTCAAGGAACACGAGGTATTCTCAAAATCGATAAAGACGGGACATTTATTTGGAGAAATATTTTTATAGATGGGAAAGAACCTACTACTGACGTTTCTTTTTCATCTTACAAAGAAAAAGAAAAGATTCAATATCAAGTGAATGTTGATTACAGTAAATTCGTGGCCAAAAAGGAAGAAGATCAGTTAGTAGAAGAAGAAATCAACAATGCAATGCCCGCACTTTTAGAAGAAATCGTTGCTTCATCTGAAAATATGATTATCAAAATCGAGAAAAAATATCATAGTTACCGAAGCTTACGCGTAATAGTGCCCTTAGATGTAAAGTATGAACGTAATAGTGTGAAGAAAAAATATATGGATACGATCGGTTTTCTAATTCAAGACAAAACAGCCAGTACGTTGTACCCAAACAAAGAACAGATTCCTTATATCACATTTCAATATGAAAAAACGAATGAATTTTTAGGTGCTACTGATTTAATCAACCGAAGAAAATTTCTTCTTTACGATGAAGCTGACTATTAAATGTGTTCTGATAAGGAAATTCTCTTTTCCACCAAGTCTTAATGATAACAACAGGCTAGGCAAAACTAAAATCGTTTTGCCTAGCCTGTTAGTATTGAATTATTTTACAACATCTAATACTTTTTCGTACGCTTCTATTTGAGCATATAGCCGTTGGATTTGCAATTCATTTTCAATATAATTGATAGAGTTTCCAAGATTTTCTTGACGTTTATCTTCTAAGCGTTCAACTTCTTTTTTTGCTTCATTGGCTAATCTATTGATTTTATCAATTTTTTCTGACATGGTGCATTCCTCCTATATACTTCGTTATAAGTCTAGTTTAGGCTTTTTTTTATAACTTTACAAAGATTGTGTTTTGAGACTTGAGTTATGAGGAGAATCCATGTTTACTTTCTTTTTTGTTGCTCCATATGGGCCAACAACCAAATTGCAACAACAATACTAATTAATACATAGCCTAGCAATACGACAGATTGTAAATAGCTCTTTGTTTCACCTGTTCGCGGCAATAATTCCGCTGATTGCTTACTGCCTTCACTAGGCTCACTCTTAGCAGGAATATTAGTGTGATTTTTCTCATAAATATACGTAACCACTTGTGTTGCATCAGTAAATGTACCTGTCATATCTCCATGGACTTTTTTAAATGTATACCCAACGATCGTTTTTAACTCTGTTGTAAATTTTTCACCAAATAACCCTAATTTTGTGACATCCTCTGATAGTTTATTTCCAGCACTGTCTTCATAATGTACGATTACGTTTGACATCTTGATTGGCATTTTTGTATAGACATAGGTTACTGTTTGCGAGGTGCTCGTAAATAGACCTGTACTATCTCCTTGTACTTCTTTGAAGCTATACCCCTCGATTTCTTTTTGTTCTGTATGATACCGTTCACCAATTGTTCCTGTTTTTATAACGTCATCTGCTAACTTATTCCCTAAATCATCTTGATATTTTGCTGTTACATTTGCCATTTGAACTTTGGAATAAACGTACGTTACAGTCTGAGGTTGATCTGTAAAGAATCCTGTAGCGTTCCCTAAGACTTCTTTAAAAATGTAGCCATCCATTTCTTTTTGTTCTGTGGCATATGCCTCCCCTATCATTCCTGTTTTTACTACGTCATCAGCTAGTTTATTGCCATTGTCATCTTGGTATTTTACCGTTATATCTGATGCTTGGACTGGATTTTTGCTATAAACATAGTTTACGAATTGTTTTGTGTCGGTGATCGTTCCAACAGTATTGAGTGGTATTTTTTCTTGATTTAACGTATATCCTGGAATGGTCAACTGATACTCCTCAGTTGTAGCATCATAGCTATCGCCTATGTTCCCTTTGATTAATAGAGGATCATGGATTTCTAAGCCATTATCATCTTCATAAGAAACCTCAACATCTTCACCTAATACAGGACTATTTGTAAATTTTACTCCTCTTCTAAAACGCCAATCATAATAAGTTCCATATCCGCCAGAATCATATCCTCCACTAAAAGGTACAATCTCTTTATCCAGCCCATTATTTTGTATAATGAAATCAGCTCTTGGTGCCATAGTAAATGAAATAAGCAAATCAGCTTCTCTATTATTTTCATTATCTGCATGAACAATATTTTGGGTCAGTTCCATCTTGTAGCCAATTAAATCATTTAGCTCTGGAGGCGTTTCAGTAAAATTTATTCCATCTGTCGTATACGTTATTTGGGCACTTCCTTTAGTGACGGTTGGATACGATGTAAACTGAAACCACGAATTCCCTATATTATCTTGATTGAAAAATTTTGCTAAATATTTTGTCATTGTTCCATTATTAACTGTTAATTCTTGTCGAAAATAGACTACTTTATTTTGATTCAACTCAATCTCGGTGGGTTCTGAAAATATATTATGAAACTTACTTCCAACAGTAACATAATCCGTTCCGTCATCGGAAGTTGTTATCCCCGAACTAGAAACATTCCCTTGCGCAAATGCCTCCGAAGAATAAATCATCAAAAAAACCAAAAATAGAAACCCTGCATAACACAAAATTTTTTTCATCCGTAACCTCTCACTTTTAATTATTTTACCAATGAAATACTAACACAGGATTTCTAGCGCTTATGCTTTTTTATTTTGGTAAGATGAAAGAATAAAACACATTTAAGCGGTCTGATTGATTTTGCGCAGTAATTAGATTTTTACCAGTCATTTAGCTACTAAACTGATTGCAAGACAAAAATAAAATAGGCACACCGAGTCGGTATGCCTATTTTTGATAAATGCCAGCTGTAGGAATCGAACCTACGACCTACGCGTTACGAGTGACTTGAAGAGTTTTCAAAACTTATAAACCTTATCAAATTAATAAAGTTTTTATTTATTTTATTAATTTTGTAAGCTTTTACAGCTACTTTAGGCATTTTTTAGGCATTTCTTATTTAAGATAAATAACTTACATCTTCATCTAGTTTCCATCTTTCCTCAAACTCTTTTGTCCTTTCAAAAATAATTTGAGGATCTATTCGTTGCTGAATAGGTCTAATTTTCCAGCTTTCTGTTTCTCCTTCTGGATTCTCCCACCCAATTATGGCATCGCCAAAAACATCTAAATAATATAATACACCATTCGTTGTAACATAATTCAAATTATTTTTTTTTGCATAGTAAGCTCTTGCAATTGCAAAAAATAGCAAATCTAACTTTTGTTCATCAGATATAGTTTTTTGAGAATATTTAAATTCCATATCTATTTTCTCATCATTAATAGAAAATGATTGTTCACTTTGAATATCGTTGTTCATAAACTGAAAATCAGTAAGAAGACAATCCACCCCTGCATATTCATAAATCGGAATATGTTGTCTTTCACATTGCTTTTCTATGTCACCAGTATGAAAAGCGAGAATCTCTACATTTTCATCATGTATTGTCCCTCCCAAACATAATACAATATAATCTAGAACTTTTTTATCAATTGATTCCAACAAATCAACAACATCTCGAAATAGTGGCATAAAACCTGATACATTCTTTTTTGTTCTCTTTTTATTACTAAGATATAAATTGGTGAACTCTGTATGAACTTCAATCAAAAAAACTAAATTTGTTTTTTCCTCATCAATTTTACTGAGATTTTTTTTATAAGCGTCTACATTTTTCAAATGTTTGTTTAATGAATATTTAAAAGACTCCAGAAATGTATGATAATTAGCTTGCTTTACACGTAAAACCTGGTTTGAAATTGTTTTCATCATATCCTCAATGGCTTTTTCAGAAATGGTGTCCTCTTCTTTTACCACGCTATGCCATCTATCATACACTCCCCCAATTTCTTTCCGAAAGACAATTCCAGTTGATGCAATATTACCGTCTTTTTTCTTTACAGATAAGTGATCCACGCGAAAATGTTCTATTCCGATAATCATGTCTTTTTGTTTTTTTGATTTAGCTGGAAGTAACCTCACAAAATCTGGTCGCTCATTATCCTCTCTATAGATATCCTCGCCGTCTAACATTTTAACTATCTGTTTTGTTTTTCCTCGCAGCTTTTTTCCAGAATTTATAACTCTTTGAAGACATTCCAATTCATCTTCTTTTTTCAATTGTGATATAGTCATTTTTTTATCCCTCTTTATTTTAAATTTGTTTTCTTACTTAAATAGTCCGATAGCTGCTGCTTCCATTTTTTTCTCTTATCATTGCACCTTTTCAATATATTTTGTCACAAAAAAAAGCCTAAAAATTAGGCTCATGCTTATTTAGTCCTTAAATCAACTTGTACTTGAAAAATGTCAATACAATGTTATACCCAATTAGTCTCTTTACAATCGATTCCATTTTGGAAGCATTGAAATTTAACACGCATATAAAATTTGCAGACTTAGATTTATTACGAGTCGCTTTCATCTAGTAGCATTTCTATAAATGCCATTAAACCAGTATCCATTATATTTCGTTTATTCCTATTATTGATTTTTAAACTACATTTTAGACAATAATTTGTCTTAACATTGAACCTATTTTTTAATCAAACAACAAGACAAGCTAGACATTTTATTACTAAAAACATTCTTGCACTTCTTACCATTTTTCATTCATATCAAGTCTATAACTTTCTCTCTCCATATAATTTCGCATATAATGGATTGCTTTGTCCAATAAAAAAATATACTTATCTATTGCTTCAATGTTATCTACATTAATTGACAAATAATTTATATCGGCAATTATTCTATTTAAAAAAGGCATTTCTACTCTTGATAAATAAAAAGACATTTTATTCATAGATCTCACAGTTGCATCTTTTTCATCAGAGATAACTTTATCTGTTTCAAATTTAAGACTAAGCATTTTAGCCTTTTCTCTATTTGCCATACGCAATGCATGATCTAAATAATCTATAGAGTTCATTTCTCCCGACTTTCGTATCCATCTTTCTTTTGGCTTTACTTCATTGACAATAAAAATATCATTATTATTCGTTTTATCTTTATTACTGGTTTTAGCAATTTCTTCCTTTGTTTTACTCAATCCAACTTTATAAACAAAACTATTAGTGTTATGAATAATTAAATCAACATCGGCTACTTCAATCGCTTCTTTTTTCAGCTCAACTCTTGCACCAATAGTTTTACCATTTACTTTAAAAATCCAGTCCTCTTTTACGTCGTCCGAAACAAAAATTAGCGTTTCATACTTACCTTCTTTAGCATGTTCTAAAATGCTATTCCAAATCAGCAAGTCCGCATATTTCGTTTCATAAGAAAAGTTTCCATATTTTCTTATCTTTCCATCTTTATCTTTATCGTCTTTATACCCTGGAGGACAAAGAAGCTCGTACCTAATTTTTCCTTCTTTTTGAATTTCATCTATCCAGTCTTGAGAAGGTGACTTTCCAATTTTATTTTCTAGGATATCCGCAAGAATGTCGCTTTGATCCTCTACTTCACCTATAAGGTCAAACTCTTTATTTAATATAGGAGCAATTGTATTTTTCAAAAAAGGATCAAAAATTTTAGCAATTTCTTCTTTAATATTTTGACGAACATCATTTTCATCAGTACTTTTTATATTTTGTCCAACATCATCCAAAGCGGTATTCAAAGATTCCAAAAATTGGTTTGATACTTGATTTTGCTCATTTTCAAATTTCTCTTTTTGGTTCCTCATCGTATGTACTATACTCTGTCGATGAAGATTATATTCTAACGCAACTAGATACGGTACCCAGAGATTGTTTGCAATTTTTTCTATAGAAGAAATAAGTAACTTCCTACTTTCTATAGAATATCTAAAAATATTTAATAATACATTTGTATCTAGGACAACTAATGTTTTAGAATCTAGATTTTCAAAATCAATTGACGGCTTAAAATAAAACTCTCTAAATAACTCTTTCATTCAATCTATCCCTCCAAATTACAACTTAACGATACATTTATTATAAAATTGAAAAAACTTTCACAAAATATGAACGAGTATGAATGTTTTATCCTAGTTTTATCTTTTCAAAAAATCCATCTATTCAATTAGTATTTTCTCCAATTTAACAATTTAATTATATACTTTGTTTAAGATTAATTAAAGCCTTTTCTTGATTTTCTTTTTTCTGACTGTATATATATCATAATTATTCGTTAATACTAATACCCAACCTCTTTTTTCGTTGTACATCTATCTCTCTTTGACTATGTTGTTTATCACGTTCAATCCTTTTAGACATACTGATTTCATTTTTCAAATCTAAAATCAAGTCATAAGATAGCAACCCTACACTTATAACAAGCTTAAAATACTATCATAGTATGACAGCTCATTTTTTTTAATCCAAAAAGAACATATGTTCCCGTTTTAAGGAGTGAATATTTTGGCAATAAAAAAAGACGGTAATCATTATAAAATTGATGTCTCTTTAGGAATTGATCCAATAACAAAAAAACAACGTAGAATTAGAATTTCAGGCAAAAAAGTTAGAGGCAAAGTATCTAAGATTACATCATGAGAACAAGCTTGATACTCCTTCAAATCTATCGCTAACAGATATTTATGAAGTATATGAAGAAAGATACACTAAAAATCTTAAGCCCTCTTACATCAAAAGTCAGGAACGAATTTTCAAGATATATGTTGAGCCCTATTTCAAAGATACGGTAATCTCAAAGATTAAATTCACGCAGATAAGAGATTTTCAAAATCACTTATTGAACCTAAAGGGAGAAAAAAAAGAGAAGCTTTCTCACAACACAATCAACATGATACTTTTACACGTAAATAAATTGTTTCAGATAGCTATTAAAGAAGGATTCACAAATGACAATCCTTGTCAAAGAATCGAAAAGTTAAAAATACAAAAAAAAGAGATGAATTTTTGGACAGTAGAGGAGTTTAAAATCTTCTTGTCAGGAATTGATAAAGAGGATAAGCCATATTTATCTTTATTTTATCAGGTAGCTTTTCTTACAGGTATGCGAGCGGGCGAAATGATCGCATTAACATGGAATGATATTGATTTCGCCAGATCAGAAATTAGAGTAAATAAAAGCGCAACTCAGATTAAAGGCGAATATGTTACTACAGAGCCAAAAACAAAAAACAGCAATAGATATATAAACATTAACAAAAATCTTCTAACCGCACTAAATGAATGGAAGAATCAACAACAGCAATACCTTATTGATCATTTTCAAAATTTCGATAGTGAAAAACTGCTTGTATTTCAATATAGCGAAAAAAACCCGTCTAGCGGCTTCTTTAGTAAACAGATCAAAAAAGTTATTTCTCAAAACGAGCTAGACATAAAACCTATTAGACTTCATGACTTTAGACACTCTCATGTTGCTTTATTGATTCACAACAATGAAGAGCCTACAAAGATAAAGCAACGACTAGGACATGCTTCTATAACGACTACTATAGACACTTATGGTCATTTATACCCTAATGCTCAAAAATCAATGAGTGATAAACTTGACGATATAATATAACATGCTCTTTTCAACTAACTTTTAGTAAGTAGACAACTTTAGGCAATTTTATTCTCAAGTTTTTTCTGGACAAACAAAAGAACCCTTGTATATCAAGGGTTCAAGGTATGCCAGCTATAGGGATCGAACCTACGACCTACGCGTTACGAGTGCGTTGCTCTACCGACTGAGCTAAGCTGGCAATATAAACAAAATTATAAAACTAAACCTACCTTTTGTAAAGGATGAAACGTTGATTTTTTAGAGCAAAATTAGTTTTCTGAAATTTTTCTTCATTTATGGTATAATGAAAAGAGTTAAGAAGGGAAGTTTTTTAGAATGTCTAATTTCGGTAACTTTAATCGTCCTGTTGAGCCTTCTGCTGAAGGGGATTTATTCACTGTTGATACTCAGGTCACTTTCTTGATGCATGGTCAGCCACAAACTGGGATTATTACCAAGCAATTAAATAACTCTGCAGTTGTGGAAATTGATGAAAACTCTGACAATACTGATCTAATGGTCAAAAGTAATGGTGTCATTGTCATCAATTATAAAAAATTAAAAAAAATATAGATTCTTCCATCCATTATTATTGGATGGATTTTTTTTTTATAAAAATAGCTGATCGAAACGTTCTCGTTTCGATCAGCTATTTTACACTTAATTACTTAGTACCGAATAAACGGTCGCCAGCATCTCCTAAACCAGGAACGATGTAGCCATTTTCATCTAATTTTTCATCCAATGCTGCTGTATAGATATCAATATCTGGATGTGCTTCTTGTAACGCCTTCACACCTTCTGGCGCTGCTACTAGACAAACAAATTTAATGTTGCTGCCGCCGCGTGCTTTTAAGGCATCGATCGCCATGATTGCAGATCCGCCTGTAGCAAGCATTGGATCTACTACGAATAATTGACGTGCGTCAATATCTTCTGGCATTTTTACGAAATATTCAACTGGTTCTAATGTATCGTGATCACGGTATAAACCGATATGTCCAACTTTTGCTGCTGGAATCAATTCCAAAATACCATCTACCATTCCAATACCTGCACGTAAAATTGGCACGATTGCAACCTTTTTACCAGATAATGTTTTTTGTGTTGATTCACAAATTGGTGTTTCGATAACAACGTCTTCTAAAGGCATATCTCTTGAAACTTCATATGCCATAAGCATCGCAATCTCATTCACGACTTCACGAAAAACCTTTGTTCCACAATCCTTATCTCTAATGATTGTTAATTTGTGTTGGATCAGTGGATGATCAATAACTTGGAATTTTCCCATGCTCATTCTCCTTCAATAATTTATTCCTTCCTATTGTAAAACAAAATCGAGCGATTGACTAGTCAATCACTCGAATCTTTTACTTATAAAGTGGATATTTTTTTGTAAGCTCGCTAACAGATGCCCGAACTTCAGAAAGAGTTGCTTCATTTTCGTGGTCATTTAAGACTTTTACGATTAATTTCGCAACTTCCACACAATCGTCTTCTTTAAATCCTCTTGTTGTGATGGCTGGCGTTCCGATTCGAATACCGCTAGTTTTAAACGGGCTAAGTTGTTCAAACGGAATTGAATTTTTATTCGCTGTGATATTCACACTATCCAAAATCGCTTCTGCTTCTTTCCCATTCAAACCAAATCCACTAACGTCGATCAATAGTAAATGGTTATCCGTCGAGCCACTCACTAGGCGAGCTTCAGGTGTTTGATTGAACACTTTTGTCATCGCTCTGGCGTTCTCGATAACTTGTTCACTGTATTCTTTAAAGGAAATATCCAATGCTTCTTTAAAAGCAACTGCTTTACCAGCAATGACATGCTCTAATGGTCCACCCTGAATACCAGGGAAAATATTGCTATTGATTTTTTTTGCTAAGTCTTCATCATTGGTTAAAATAAGGCCACCACGTGGTCCGCGTAATGTTTTATGTGTTGTTGAAGTTGTGATATCAGCATATGGTACTGGATTAGGATGCAACCCAGCCGCAACAAGACCTGCGATATGCGCCATATCCACCATCAATTTTGCACCAACTTCATCTGCTATCTCACGGAATTTTTCAAAGTCGATCGTACGAGAATAGGCACTTGCCCCAGCTACGATCAATTTTGGTTGATGTTCCCGAGCCAAAATACGTACGACATTGTAATCGATCACTTCAGTGGTCGGATCCACACCATAACTTACGAAGTTATATGTTTTACCACTAAAATTTACAGGTGAACCGTGGGTCAAATGTCCTCCCGCAGACAAATCCATCCCTAAAACAGTATCTCCTGGTTCGATCAATGAAAGATAAGCAGCAGTATTTGCTTGTGAACCTGAATGAGGTTGAACATTCGCAAATTTCGCACCAAATAATTCTTTAGCACGATTAATTGCTAGATCTTCAACGATATCAATAAACTCACACCCGCCATAATACCGTTTGCCTGGATACCCTTCTGCATATTTATTTGTAAGAATACTTCCTTGTGCTGCCATAACACCTTTTGAAACAACATTCTCTGATGCAATCAGCTCCAAATTGTTTTCTTGACGTTCATTCTCTTTTGCAATTGCTTCCCATAAATCAGGATCAAATGTTTTATAATCCATTAAACAAGCCTCCATTTCATTTGTTTGTACCGATTGTATCATAATTAAATGCTCACTACTCAAAAATCGAATCAATTTTTAAAATATTTTGATTTGCTGCTTTTTTTAGACGATTCATATAAGCGATCCCTAACTTTGCTTCTGGGAAAGCTTGGGCAAAAATAACATCGATATTCTGTTCATCCAAACTTCTAAGACCTGCAAATAGGAACTTGGTCCCTTGTTCCACTGAATCTTCCCCAAAAGAAAAAGTGGCTGTTACATCCGTTGAAAATGCTGATGTGAGACGTTCACTTGCAAATAACCCAATGCGTTGATTTTTACTTTTGGCCCAATGAATCGCTTTGTCAAATACGTCTTTATCGCCGTCTACGATCCAGACTGGAACATCAGGAGAATAATGCTTATATTTCATCCCTGGCGCCTTAGGGGCTTCTTTTTCGCTAATTAAATGCTGATCCACCGTCACTTTACCTACAACGTGTTCCAACTGTTCTTTCGTAATAGCACCTGGTCTTAATATGACAGGAACCTCATTCTCTGTGGTCAAATCTAAAACGGTTGATTCTACTCCAATTTGAGTTGGTCCGTCATCTAAAATACCAGCAATTTTACCATGTAAATCATGATAGACATGCTCTGCTGTAGTTGGGCTAGGTTTTCCAGAAGTATTCGCACTTGGGCCAACTAAAGGAACGTTTGCTTTTTTTATCAATTCGATTGTTTTCAGATTATTAGGCATCCGAAACGCAACCGTATTTAAACCACCTGTAACCGTAGTAGAAAATGTATTAGGTTTCACGTCAAAAATCAAGGTCAACGGTCCAGGCCAAAAAGCATCCACAAGGGCCTTTGTATGTTTAGGAAAATCAGAGACATAGTGTGTGACCATTTCAAAATCACTGACGTGGACAATCAAAGGATTATCGCTAGGTCGTCCTTTTACAGTGTATACTTGCTTTACTGCTTGCTCATCTAAGGCGTTTGCGCCAAGCCCATATACTGTTTCAGTGGGGAAGGCAATCAGTTCCCCTTGACGGATCAACTCTGCCGCTTTGGTTACTTCATACGCTTTAAATAGTTTTGTTTCCAATTTTCTATCCCTCCTCTTTTTTAGATGAAACGATTACCATACGATCATTTCCTGATAAGTCTTGGGCAACTTGTACTTGTTTTTTTGGAAATACTTGCTGAAACAGGTGTTTAACAGCTTCACCTTGCTGAAAACCGATCTCTAAGTAAATTTTACCATCTGGGTTTAGTGTCTGTTTTGCTTCTTGAGCTAATTGCTGATAAATCGCTAACCCATCATTGTCTGCAAATAGCGCTGATTTTGGTTCGAATGTCCGAACACTTTCATCCATCAGCGCCCATTCAGCCTCACCGATATAAGGAGGATTTGAAATCAAGATATCGATTTTTTTATCCTGTATCGGTTTTAATCCATCCCCATGGATAAACTCAACTTCAGCCTCTAATTGTTGTGCATTTTGCTTCGCGACTTTCAAGGCTTCTTCAGAAATATCAATCGCTGTCACTTGCCAGTTTGGACGAGCTAATTTCAAACTAAGGGCAATCGCACCCGTCCCAGTTCCAACATCAACAACCGTCAGTTGTTGATTGGGATTTTCTTTTAAACAACGGTCTACTAATTCTTCTGTTTCGGGTCTAGGAATCAAAGTATGTTCATTAACCAAAAAACGCTGTTCATAAAAATCACTGTACCCTAACAAGTACTGCGGTGGATAGTTATCGGCCAGTCGTTTTAAATCTTCATTGATTTGCTGTTCGTCTGTTAACGGCATTTCTTCTTTTAAATGGAGCAGCCAATCCGTCTTCGTCCATCCTTTTCTTTCTAAAAAAACAAAGAGGATACTATATCCTTCTTTCCCCTGTTTTTCTAAAAAAGAAGAAGCCCGTTCAAGGACTTCAAAATAACGGTTACCCATTTTGCATCTCTTCTAATTTTGATGTTTGATCGTATAACACTAAAGCATCAACGATTTCATCTAATTTCCCAGCTAAAATTTGATCAAGTTTTTGGATTGTTAACCCAATACGGTGATCTGTCACACGATTTTGTGGGAAGTTATAGGTGCGGATTCGTTCGGAACGATCTCCTGTACCAACAGCAGATTTACGATTTGCATCGTACTCGCTTTGTGCTTCTTGTTGCATTTGGTCATAAACTCTCGCACGTAAAATTTTCATCGCTTTTTCACGGTTTTTGATTTGTGAACGTTCATCTTGCATCGCAACAGCAATCCCTGTCGGAATATGTGTTAAACGAACCGCAGATGCTGTTTTATTGACGTGCTGACCACCGGCGCCACTTGCATGGTAAATATCGGTACGGATATCTTTATCTGCAAGATCTAATTCAACTTCTTCTGCTTCTGGTAATACAACGACTGTTGCAGTAGAGGTGTGAATACGACCTTGAGATTCTGTTGAAGGAACACGTTGCACGCGGTGCGCGCCGCTTTCGTATTTTAATTTAGAAAAAACGTTGTCTCCTGAAATCATCATGATCACTTCTTTATAGCCACCAATTCCAGTGATGCTAGCTTCCATGACATCTGTCTTCCAGCCTTGAGATTCAGCATATTTTTGGTACATACCAAATAGGTCTCCTGCAAATAACGCCGCTTCGTCCCCGCCTGCTGCACCACGAATCTCCATAATGATGTTTTTATCATCATTTGGATCTGTTGGTAATAGTAAAATTTTGATTCGTTCTTCTAAAACGTCTTTTTCTTTTTTTAATTCTGATAGTTCTTCTTTCGCCATTTCAGCCATTTCAGCATCTAATTTTTCGCCTAATAATTCTTCGGTATCACTGATTCCTTCTACTACTTGTTTATAGCGGCGATAAACATCTACTGTTTCGCGAGTATTGGCTTCCTCTTTAGATAATTGCATAAAACGTTTCGTATCACTAATGACTTCTGGATCACTTAATAATTCGCCCAGTTCTTCATAGCGATCTTCGATTGATTGTAACTGATCGTACATAGTTAGTTGCTCCTTTTTAGTTAAATAAATGTGTTTTATTCTTCCATCTTTGCTACTGCGTTAATTATTCGCTACTTGTTCACCATCGATCGGTGGGTGAAAATAGTGATTTCGACACACTGGATAATAGGCTTCATTACCGCCAATTTGGACTTGCGTTCCTTCGTAAACGGGTTGACCGTCGATGTAATGTAAATTCATTGTGGCTTTTTTGTGGCAGAACCAACAGATTGTTTTTAGTTCTTCTAATTTGTCTGCATATAACATCAAGTATTTTGATCCTTCAAATAGTTCGTTACGAAAATCGTTTTTCAATCCAAATGCCATAACAGGAATGTTCAGTTCGTCCACGATTCGGGCAAAATCAATCACATGTTGTTTTCCTAAAAATTGCGATTCATCTACTAAGATACAGTATGGTTTATAATCCAATTTTCGAATTAATTCATAGACATTTGTTTCTTTAAAAATGGGCGTCGCTTCTCTTCTAAGACCAATACGGCTTGAAACGACACCAACACCATCTCTAGTATCAAGTCCGCTTGTCATGATCACAACAGGCTTGTCTTGTTCTTCATAGTTGTGTGCCACTTTTAATATCTCAATAGTTTTTCCGCTATTCATTGCGCCATATTTAAAAAATAATTGTGCCATTACTTCGTCGTCACCCCTCGTTTAGTTCCTCTCGTATTTTACTATAAAACCGAAGTTTTTTACAGTAGTAAATTTAAGGCTTATGGATCAAGGGGTTTCTTTTGTTAAGAAATTTCCATTTTTAATAGCATCCTAAATTATTCGTCCTGCTATTTTAAACCAACCTGAACGCTATTAGCTTAGTTTTTAGGGTTTTAAAAGTTAATTACCCGAACGTTTAAAACGCTTCATAGGTTAACAGATCATACAAAAAAATGATGAACTTTGGAAGCTCATCATTTTCCATCTTCTGTAATAGTTGTTAGTTTATTCGACGTATTTTCAAACGTTGTTTTTGCTTTTGTTACCCACGCCCCTTTTGCAGAAGATTGAAAATTTGAAATATAGTTTGCACTACTACTTTTTAATCGTTCCACTCGAGCTTGTCCCATGCTTTTGACTAGTTGCTTTTTCGTTTCGGCCGTTTGAACACATGGCGGAGCAACCATACCACGTATCAAAGCTTTTTCTAGCTCTTTTCGTAATCTCTTTAACTCCAATTTCATTTTTTCACTACTCATTTTCTTTTTTTATCTCCTTCTCTTTTAAAAGAGTAAGTTCATCTTCTATTAATCGTGTTTGTTTCTTATAATGAATCGTATTTTCTTCTTGTTTATTTTCTAATTCTTTCATGGTTTGATTCACAACCCTATCCCCATCCTCTTTACATTGTTCTAACAGATGGTATACTCTACTCATATTTACTGGTTCACTATACTCTGCTTGCTGATAATGATATCGATAATTTTCTGAAAGATTTTCTAACTCACGACTAAATTTTTGCTTTTCATAAAAGACTTCTTCTAATTCTTCTTCAATCTTTCTTTGGTTCTTTTCATACTCTGACTCTAAATCTGCTAATTTATTTATATATGTTCTTTCCATAAATATTTATCCTCTTATTTGTTGGGCTAGCGCTTGGTCTGTCTCTACTTGTTTGTTGATAGATGTTTGTATTTGCCCAATTAATTCATAATAGTCTTGTTGTATCGAAGATAGTTCTGATATTTTTTGTTCATACTCTGTTTTTGGTTCTATTCGAACAATTGGTTCAGTTGCTCCCCCCGCATTTAAAGAATCGACTACTTCGCCTTGAACTAATGTGGAACCTATAGAATCTCCCATTTTTACCGTGTCTGTCCATAACGTATCGGAATCTTTCTTCGCTTCTTGATACATTTTTTTGATATCCTCTATTTCAATTTGAAGAGTTTTACTCATTCCTTGTGTTAAAATCAGTGCTTCAGATGCATCTAAATAAATTTCTTCTGAGGCAGACAATCCTCCCCCGCTTTTCAAAAGCTTTGCTCGCAAAACATCTAATGCTTTTAATTTACTCCTTGTATCTGTTTGAACTTTTTGTTGCGCTACATAGATTTTATTTAAATCAGGTGTATGCTGTCTAATAAAATTCTGCTCTTCTGTTGTTAAAAAACCTGTAATATCATGTGGTTTTCCATTTTTTAATACATAAATTTTTCCAGGATACAAACTGGCTTTTCCTATCCCGGCAACATTATTTAAAATATCTTTTTCTGAAACAAAATAAATAATTTCTCCCTTATACCCTTTTAATAAACCATCTAACTCATTTACATTAGTAAATGCCCTTGGTGTAGGTAATCCTACTAACATATTCATTAGAGGAGCAGAATTATAAAGGACAATATTGGGTATTCCGTGAGACATGCCCATAATTGCTCCATTTCGACCACCTAGAGAATGACCTGTAACTGTACCTATATCATACCCAGCTGCTTTTAAGTCATTCATAAATGTATGACTGGCATTAAAATAGGAAGAAGAAGGACCATCACCCTCTAAAGCAATATTAATCCACTGTGCTCTATCTTTGTTTTCATCTTTTTTTCCATTATCCCCGTTCGTTCCTGCAAAACCTACAACTACCTTTCCAGTATTGTTGTCTAAAAATGCTACACCACTTGAACTTGTTTTAGGGTCGTAGAAAGAATCTATATAGTCTAAATTTGTTGGGAATTTACCTTTCTTTTTTAAATTATTAATTTGCGTGTTAATTGTTTTAGGTGGCACTTTATGAAAATGTGCATTCTCAACTTCATAAGCTATCGTGGATATCGCACTAGTATTTTCACTATTACTATTTAACTTTTCTATTTTATCCTTATTAAATTCATAACTATCCATTTATGATGTCCTCCTGTGATAGCGGTTGAAAATCAATGGAATCACTAAAAAATATCCCAATTTTCTTATCAAAAGTGAACTCTATTTCCTTATATCCTACAGAACTTCCGTCTAAATCTCCTCTTCCCTTTAATAATAGAGTTGGAGCTTTTTCTGTTGAAATATCATATTTTTCTCGTAATGATTCAACATTTTTATCAGTATTTGTTAATTGATATTCTAATTCGTACATTGGTACTTCCGAATTATACATTTTCCGCAGATTTTTATAAGTATCTAACTTAGAAAAATTTCCATATTGAACAAAGAATTGAAAATTATGAATTTTTTCTTTTAAATTGGCATCATTAGTATCTTTTACTAGATGGAAACCTCGTCCATCATACATAACTGGATATCTTTTTTCTTCTGTATTTTTACTTAACTCATTCCATGTTGTATCGGTATAATAATATCCCTTCGCTGTTTTAGTATTGCGATTCATTCGTAAAACCATTCCTTCTGTAACTAATCCTGAATCTTCCGATTCACTAATAGACATACTGGAATGCAGTAACCAAACGCCCTTATCATCCTTATTAAACTCATCATCTCGGTAGCCTTCCATATCGTAAAAACTTTCCAGATTTGGTGTTGGATACATAGCTAATACTTTATCAAAACTTTGTTCAATTTCTGCTTTGTTTTTTGTTTCACAGCCACCTAATCCACTCAATATCATTAATCCTCCTAAAAATAAATATAATTTTTTCAAAATATCGTCTCCTTTTTTACAGGATGAAATTTATTTACGTCATGATCACTGTTTATTTTATCAAAAGAGAAATAAAATAGATAGTTATACTTGACATTTTCGTTGTTTATTTATATATAATGCTACTAATTTAATATTAGTGTAGCATTATCAATGTTCACTGTCGGTTGAGTCGTCTAATCCTAAATCACCATTGTGCACCTCTAAAAGTTAGTTTTATTAACCTGTATTATTATCTAAAAATGTTGCGCCACTTGAACTTGTTTAGGATCATAAAATGGATCTACTTGCTTAATATTAAAAGGGAATTTTCTATTCCATAAGAAATTGTTGTTACCCAACTAGTTGCTTCCCTATCTTTTTTATCTTTTACTTCATACTTACTCACTTGCTAAATCCTCCTCAGAAAGAGGTTGAAAATCAATAGAATCTGTGAAATATATGCTTAATTTCTTATCAAATCTAACTTCTAACTGTTTATAGCCAACTGAGTTACCTTCTATGTCCCCAGTCCCTTTCAACAGTAAAGTAGGCGCTTTATCGGTGACAATATCATACTTACTTCTCAAAACTTGAACATTTGAATCATCATTTGTTAATTGATATTCTAATTCATACATAGGAACCTCTGGATTGTACATTTTTTTTAAATTCTTATATGAATCTAGTTTGTCAAATTTTCCATATTGCACAAAGAATTGGAATCCTTCTATTTTTCTCTGAAATTCTTTATCAGAAATTTTTTCTTTTGATTGAAAACCTTTACCAGTATAAACTACTGGATACTTTGTAGTTTTACTGCTTTTTCCAAAAGCATTTGGCGTAATAGAAACATAATAATAACCTTTCATTTTTCGTGTGTTCCTGTTAATTCTTAGTCGCATCCCCTCTGTAAGTAAATCTCCTTCTTCTGTTTTACTCATTGAAAAATCAGAATTTAATACCCAAACGCCCTTATCATCTTTCTCAAACTCGTCATCTCTGTAGCCTTCCATATCATAGAAACTCTCCAGATTTGGTGTTGGATACATTGCTAATACTTTATCAAAACTTTGTTCAATTTCTGCTTTGTTTTTTGTTTCACAGCCAGCTAATCCACTCATTATCATTAGTCCTCCTATAAATAAATATAATTTTTTCAAAATATCGTCTCCTTTTTCTAGGATGAAATTTATTCACACCTTAATCACTATTTATTTTACCAAAAGTAAAATGAAATAGATATATGACATTTTCGTTATTCAATCTTAGATAATGCTACTGATTTATAGATGAAAAGAGATAGTCCGTTTTGCAACTGACTATCTCTCCTAATCTCATTGAATCCCTAAAAAAGAAAACCAATAGACAAACGCGAACGTTCGATCTATTGGTTTTCTTAGACTTACTTATTTTTGAGCTGAAGCAAAGTTTGAAGCTTCTGTTCCAGATTGGCGACCAAAGATGATAATATCCGCCACAGCGTTTCCGCCGATACGGTTTGCACCATGTAGTCCTCCGGTTACTTCACCAGCGGCATACAAGCCTTTGATTGCTGTTCCGTCTTCTTTCAATACTTCTGTTTTGGTATTGATTTTCACACCACCCATTGTATGATGGATTCCTGGTGCGATTTTGATTGCGTAGTAAGGACCAGTTGATAAATCGTGATCCATACCTGTTGCGCGATTAAATTGAGTATCAGATTTTGCTTGAACTTCTTTGTTCCATTGCTCTACAGTATCTTTTAATGCAGCTTCTGGCATATCGATCTTTTTAGCAAGTTCTTCGATTGTTGCACCTTCTACAACAAAACCTTGTTCATCATAGAAATCGATTGCTTTCGCACGATCACGAACACCTTGATCGAAAACTAAGTAGGCTGATTTTTCTGGCAAAGCAGTGATTGCGGCAGAAACTTTATCACGAGTGTCCATTTCATTGACAAAACGTGTCCCCTCTTGTGAAGCTAAAATAGCCCCCTCACCACGAACAACTTCACCGATCAAGAATGATTTGTCTTGTTGAACCGTTGGGTGAATTTGAATTTCTTTCATATCTACAGTAGCGCCACCAAGTTTTTCGATCATCTTGATACCGTCACCTGTTGTACCTTCTTGGTTTGTTGTAACATAATCTTTTAATTTTGGATCGTATTTTTCTAACATCTCTTTATTAGCACCAAAACCACCTGTTGTCACAATGACAGCATTTGATTTGATTTCTTTTGTTTCTTTGTCATTTAGTTTAACTTTGACACCGTTCACTTGACCGTCTTTTTCAGTGATTTCAGTGACATTAGCATTAACGAATAACGGAATTTTTTCTTCTTTGACATTCCGAACAAGTCCGTCTACTAAGTAGCCACCAATTGCCGAACCATCTGCTGGACGATGTGTCCGTTTTTCGCTCATTCCGCCAGTGATCGTTAAGTTGCTTAGTTCGATTCCTTTTGTATCTAACCAATCGATTGCATCTGCTGAATGATCTACGAAAAAGCGTAATAGTTCTTTATCATTCGTGCCTTTTCCGCCTTTTAATGTTTCTTCAAAGAATTTATCGTTGCTGTCTGTAATACCTTCTTCTTTTTGATATTTTGTTTCAGAAGCGTTCATTCCAGAAGAAGATTTGATTGTATTCCCACCTGCAACAGGCATTTTTTCTAGAATAGCTGGATTCATTCCTGCTTCTTTGGCTTGTAATGCCGCTGTCATACCAGCACCCCCAGCACCAATGATCACGATGTCATATTGATCTTCTAATTCACTTAAATCGGTATAGCCATTTGCTGAAGCCCCTGAAGTAACTTCCGAACTTTCTTTAGATTCTTTGCTTCCTTTTGATGCTTTTTCTTGATCACTCGTACAACCTACCGCAATTCCGGCAAATAAACTTAATGATACTAAACTCATGATGACTTTTTTCATCTTTTCCCCACCTCGTATATAGTTTACTTTCCCCAACCCTATTATTTTTCATTGTCACTAGTCCTCCATGTGAAAATAATCACATTAGAAACTAAAAAAATGAGCTCCTTCATACAATTTCTGTGTCACCTGTTTGATTCTAACGCTTTTAGCCAAACGATATTTCACAAACAGATCGTCAGACATTCTCATTCTTCTCTGAATAAAATAGCACGTTCTGTTTAGTTTGTGACAGATTCTGCTTTTTTTTAATCAATTTCTTATTTCTTCTAAGCATTTATTCTTTGTTTGCCCATCATTTATTTTCTGCTATACTTGTTTTAACGATGTTCAGGAGGTCCGTGTATGAATCGATTTCGGCTTTTATGGCTGGCACAACGCAAAGGAAGGCGTTTTATTTCGAATAATCTATCATCTATACAAATTATTGTTTCTTATTATATTATTATGACGATTATTTCTTACTTATTATTTTGTCTCCCTTTTTTTAGAGAACCTGGTTCTCACGTGGGCTTCATTGATATGCTTTTTATGGCAATCAGTACGGTCAGTGTTACAGGCTTGTCTACTTTTGATATCAACTCTGTTTTTAATGATCGTGGAGTTATTTTATTGGAAATACTCTTTCAAATCGGTGGGTTAGGAATCATGATGATTTCTACTGCGTTTATTATCTTGTCTAAACGTAGGATTTCTCTGAAACAGCGCCAATTGATCATGACAGATATGAATCAACCAAAATTAAGTGGTATTGTTCGACTGATTCGAATTACATTTACGATTCTTTTGTGGTTTCAACTTATCTTTGGCACTTTTTTCTCTATCTACTTTTATTTTTCTGGCTATTTTAAAACTTGGCCAAAAGCAATCTTCTTTGGCTTTTATCAGTCTATTTCGGCCGTTACGAACTCTGGATTTGATGTGACAGGGGATTCGATTATCCCGTTTGCCAATGACTATATCTTTTTGATCGTGATCATGTTTCTGATTTTTGTTGGTGGAATTGGTTTTCCTGTTTTGATGGAGTTTCGTGAATGGCTATTCTTTAAAAAGAAAAAACGCGGTCTTCCATTCCGTTTTTCGTTATTCAGTAAGATTGCGGTATTGGCATTTGTCATATTGTTTGTCGGCGGAACTCTTTTGATTTATCTCTTGGAGAAAGATCATTTATTTGTTGGAATGGGGGAACTGCAGCGCTGGATCACGTCTATGTTTTATTCTATGACGACGCGCAACGCTGGTTTGCAGATAAATGATTTGGGCGATTTTCAAGTTACAACATTGATCGTATTTTCTTTATTGATGTTCATCGGATGTAGTCCAAGCTCTGTTGGTGGTGGTATTCGGACTACAACCGTAGCAATCATTGGATTATACTTGTTTGCATTTTTAAAAAGCGAAGATAAAATCAATGTGTTTGGCCGTCGAATCGATGATGATGATGTTAAGAAATCAATTGTAGTCTTCATGCTTTCACTGATCATGTGTTTTTTTGCAGTCTTATTTTTGACCGCAACAGAAGACCATCCGTTGATTGCTATTATTGTTGAAGTGGCTTCCGCGTTTGGTACGACTGGTTTATCTTTAGGTATCACTTCTGATTTAACAACTGTTGGGAAATTGATGATTGCACTATTGATGTTTATTGGACGTATCGGTATGTTATATACGTTGATGTTATTCGTACCAAAAGAAACACGCGATATTGGTTATGAATATCCGTCAGAAAAAATTATTATTGGTTAAAAAAACGGACTAAACACTTCTTAAAAAATGTGTTTAGTCCATTTTTTTATTAAATTAAGACATTAACAATCAAATAAATCAAGAATAATCCTGAAATCAGCCACATTGGGAATGACAGTTCTGATCGTTTCCCAGCGAATAATTTTGCTAAGGGATAGGCGACAAACCCAAATGCCATTCCATCAGAAATATTCATCGTAAACGGAATCAAGACAATCATCAGTATCATAGGAAAGTAGTCGCTAAAATCATCAAAATTCACTGCTTTGATTTGTTGGATCATCAAGAAACCTGTAATAATAATTGCTGGTGCTAATGCTGAATCGGGAATATATGAAAGCAACGGTAATGCTAACAACGCCAAAAAGAAACAGACTCCGCTGGTAATCGACGTAATCCCCGTTTTTCCCCCTTCTTCAATTCCTGTTGCACTTTCAGCAGCTGCTACAGTTGGACTTGTTCCGAAAATACTAGACAGCAGTGTAATAAAACCAGTTACACGATAGGCGCTTAAATATTTTTTTTCCTCTGCTTCTGGCATTAGGCCTTTAAGTAACCCCATTGATTCAAATATTAAAATCATCGATAATGCAAAGACTCCTAGCAAAAAACTTTTAGAGAAAAATGTACTGAAGTCTAGTTTAAAAAAGATTTGATTATAATTGCCTAATCCACTTAAAGAAAAATGTTCTGTTGGCGTTACCATACCAAAAATATTTGCAACAGCTGTTACAACCACAATTCCAATAAAAAAACTCCCTTGAATCCCTTTAATAAACAAAAAAACAGTCAAAATCAATGAAAATAAGGTTAATAATGTTAAAGGATTATCTAACGAAGCTAGCTGCAAAAAAGTATGCTCACCGCTTATAATCAAGTGTCCTTTTTCCAAACCAATCAATACAAGAAAAAATCCGATTCCCACCGTGATTCCAGTCTTTAACGTTTCTGGCACAACTTCCGCAAATAATTTACTCAGCTTCGTAAAGGCAACTAGTAAATAAACAATCCCGGAACAAAAACTAACTGCTAAAGCCTGTTGCCACGTCAATCCTAATGATAAAACTAACGTATAAGTAAAAAATGAATTAACACCCATTCCTGTTGTTAACACGATTGGCGCATCCGCAACAATCCCCATTAAAATTGAGCCAATAATGGAAATAAAAATTGTTCCAAAAATCGTTAACTCTTTTGGCATCCCTGCTTCAGCTAAGATGACTGTATTTACCATAATAATATATGAAATGGCAAAAAATGAAGTGGTTCCTGCTAGTATTTCTCGTTTAATATCGCCTTTAATAAGCTTTTGCCGACGAAACATGTACATCCTCCTTGGTTAAGTAAAATACGTCCTTGTTTCTTTAGGAATTCTTCCGTTCTTATTATATTTTTTTTATTTTCATTTCAAAAAATCTTTATACGATGCTACTGTCATGTTATCAGAAAACGCTAACATTCACAACTATCAAAAAATCTGCTACTATTCACATATAAAAAACAAAAAAGCCTTAAACAACCATTCTTTTTATAGAGCGTTATTGATTAAGACTTTGACTAATAGATCTATTTAAAGAATATCTTTTCGATCAATCTTAAAAAAGGAAAGGTAAGCCATTAAAATGCTGATAATACATAAAATAATTGGAACCAAAGGGATTGAAAAAGCATTTGAGCTAATACCGTCTCCACCAACATTACCGTTTAAAAACAGACTAATAACTACAGACGAAGTAATGGTTACAATCACAGACTTTTTCAACATTCCAAAGTACAATGGAATGAGTCCAATGCAAGCTGTTGTCACGCCGCTAAACAAAGCAGTTTTGATTAGATAGCTTTTAATCATAGAAAAAGTGATGATGTCTTCCGTAATCTGAAGGTGATTATTTAACAGTGTAATCACGCTAATAAATAACACTTCCGAAAATAATGTTAAAACCAATGTCAAAACAAATACTACCAGCAATTTTGCCAACATAATTTTTTTTCTAGAAATCGGATAGGAGAATAGAATTTTAATTGTATCTCTTTCAAATTCTTTGATAATGACTTGTGCTAATAAAATGCCCGCTAAAATAGTAAACGACACTCGAATAAATAAATCGCCCGCCAGAAGTAATTCTGCAACATTTTTAAATGCAGCTTCTCCATCCTCTACAAAAATCCCCATCGTTGCGATCATTATGATAATAAATGCAGTAATAATAACTGAACTTAATATATACTTCATAAAGTTTACCTTTACTTTTTCCAATTTCATTAATTTAATCATGACTTTTCCCCCTCGCTCATTAATTCCATAAAGTATTCTTCTAGTGTATTGGACTGTTGATCAACCGCCAAAATATCTACACCGTGTAGAATTAACTCTCTATTGATATCTTTTGCATCAAATTTTTGCTCATATATTCTAATCTGAGATTCTGAAATTACTTTAAAGTTTTTTATAGACAATTTTTCATCTAATACCTGAGCTGCTCCTTTTACATCGCTGACTGTCAGTTCAGTATATTGAAGATTTTCTTGTTCTAATAACGTTCTTTCAACTTCTCTTACCATTCGTCCCTCTTTGATAAATCCAATCGTATCTGAGATTGATTCTATTTCCGAAATGATGTGGCTGGATATCAAGATCGTTATCCCTAATTCTTTATTGATTTTCACCAATAGCTCTCTAACTTCACGAATTCCAAAAGGATCTAACCCATTTATAGGCTCATCTAATATTAATATTTGAGGTTCAGTTATTAGCGCACGAGCGATTCCTAAACGTTGTTTCATTCCTAGAGAAAACTCTTTTACTTTCTTTTTTTCAATGTCTTTTAACCCAACGATTTTAAGTACTTTATGAATTTGTTCTTTGTCATAGTAACCACTATATTCACAGTGTAATTCTAAATTTTTCCAAGCCGATAAATTGTCATAAAATACTGGATATTCAATGATGCTGCCAATTGATTGCAAGTATTTATATGAAGTTAACTCAATTACTTGATCCAAAATTTTTACAACGCCAGAATCTGATTTGATTAAATTTAAGATCGTCTTCATCACTGTCGTTTTCCCTGAACCATTCGGTCCTAAAAAACCATAGATACTTCCTTTTTTTATAGTCATTGAAACATTATGCAAAATTTCTTGATTGCCTATTGACTTGCTAACCTCTCTCAACTCTATTGCTTTTTCCATCTTTAAACCTCTTTCCTTTTATGTTATATCCTTATTCTACTGAACTTTTCAGATTGTTTATGACTTTTTTCTTACTTTTATCGAAATAAAATCTTACTTTATAAATTTTTACTGTACAAATAAAAAAATGAGTAAAACAAAACCTTTTCAGATCTTGCTTTTCTCATAAATAATCTATTCAAGGGAACTCTTAATTGTTCATGAAACTAAATTTTGCTTTCTTAATTGCTTTTTCGTTCTTTTTCTAAGGGAAAAGTAACGGTAAAAGTTGTTTTTTGATATGGCTTACTATAAAGATTGATTGTACCAGACATCGCGTTTACTAGTTGCTTTGTAATCGTCAAGCCTAATCCACTACCTTGATAATTTTTATTTCTGGAGTCATTCAACGTAAATAGTCGTTCAAAAATTTTTTCTTTATTTTCTTCTAGAATTCCTCGTCCTTTGTCAGTAACTTCTAAATATCCAGTTTGACTTTCAGCCCAAACATTCAATTTCAAATAGTGTCCTTCATTACCATATCGTATCGCATTACTTAGTAAATTCGAAAGAATCCTTTTAAGGGCTTCCTGATCACCCACTATATGTATTGGTGTCTCACTAATATCCACTACAACTTCTGTTTGAGCGCTTTCTAATGTGTCAAAATAGGTAAGGATTTCATTTCGACAGAGTTCAGCCAAATCTATTTTTTCTTTTTTCAATAGATATTCATTAGATTCTAGCTTAGCTAAATCAAAAAACTCATTGATTGTATTCAATACACTCTCGGCTTGTTTTTTGATTCGCTCGATTCGTTCCTTTACTAAACTATTTTTTGTTAGTTGCTCATCTGATAAAAGCATTTCTGAATAGCCTAAAATAACAGTCAAGGGTGTTTTTAAATCATGTGAGATATTGGATAACATTTTTTTGCTACTTCTATTTTGATTGGATTGATTGATCATTAGTGATTGTTGCTCATCAATTACTTGATTGATTTGTACTAATAATTCTTGAATAGCTATCTCATTTGAAAAAAGTTGAATCTTCTTTTTTTTATCATCGTCTAATTGACTAGACAACGCATTCGTAATTTGTCTCACCTGTTGCCTTAATGCCCTATTTTTCAAAAATAAAAAAAAGCAGACTAAACCAACTAGACAAATTAAAAACAATCCTATTATTTGCTGCATTCTTGAGGTTCAACTCCTAATTTATAGCCTATTCCCCAAACAGTTTTTATATAGATTGGATTTGAAGGGGCATCTTCAATTTTCTTTCTTAATCTACGAATATGAACATTCATAACATTTTCATCATGAATAAATTCATCATTCCAGATTTCTTGGTACAGTTGAACTTTTGTATACACTTTTTTCGGATTAGAAACAAACAAATTTAATATTTGAAATTCTTTTGATGTTAGGTTCACGATTAAGTTATTCTTTTTCACCAAAAAATTATCTGGCTCAATCGTCAATTCACCAACTGTGATTATTTTTTCCGTTTCTTCTGTTTTTCCTTGTGTTTGGTATTCGTTGTTTCTTCTCAACAAGGCTTTTACTCGTGCTTGTAATTCCAACAAAGAAAATGGTTTTGTTAAATAATCATCTGCACCAAACTCTAGGCCTAAAATTTTCTCATACTCACCATCTTTTGCTGACAAAATCAAAACAGGGATGCTACTAAGACTTCTGATTTTTTTTAATACTGTCAGCCCATCAATTTTTGGCAACATCAGATCAAGTATGATTAAATCAATTGCAGCAAGGTCATCCATTAATATGCTCGCTTGTTCTCCATCATCAGCAGTTAATACTTTATATCCTTGTTGTTCCATCGTTTCTTTGATCAATATTTGGATATCTTTTTCATCTTCAACAACAATTATCTTATGATTCATTTTATTTCCTTTCCAACTACACTATAGTAAAAATTGGTCTTTCAAAAAGCTTAGCAGTTTTTATTCAATCATTCAATGTAATTTTTTTGTTCAATGATTGCTAACTTCGAATAAAAAAGAAAAGGGTTGGACAAAACGAAAAATCCGTTTTGCCAACCTCTTCTTTTTTGTGTACTATTTTTTGATTTGACTCACTAATTTCACATAATTTTCTGAACGGTCTTCTGCATCATCTTTTGTTTTCGTTAAAAGATCTTCAACGACTTCTTGATCGTCTTTAATTGTATGAAGTGCAGAGAAACGGGTTTGTTTTTCAAGGAAATCACGCATTTTAGAGAAATCAGCTTTTTTATAGTCGATAACCATTGGATCTTTGCCTTTTTCAATCAATTGCGGATTATAGCGATACAGCTGCCAATAACCAGACTCTACGGCTTCTTTCGCTAAGGACAGTGTTTCAATCATCCCACCTTTAACACCATGATTGATACAAGGCGTATAACCAATGATCAATGATGGTCCAGGATAACGTTCCGCTTCATCGATTGCTTTGATCGTTTGCATTGAATTAGCACCTAAAGCGATTTGAGCCACATAAACATTGCCATAAGTCATCGCCATCATTCCTAAATCTTTTTTAGAGGTTTGTTTCCCTCCGGCAGAGAATTTTGCAATAGCCGCAGCAGGTGTTGCTTTAGATGTTTGGCCACCAGTATTGGCGTAGACCTCATTATCCATAACAAAAATGTTCACATCTTCACCACTTGCTAAAACATGGTCGATTCCGCTAAAGCCAATATCATATGCCCAACCGTCACCGCCAACGATCCATTGACTTGTTTTTACCAATAAATCACTTTGTTTATAAATTTGCTCCAACAGTGGATCTGTTTGATATTCTTCGCTCAAAGCAGCCGCTAATTTGGTTGCCCGCTGTTGTGTTCCATCCCCTTCTAGGTAGTGCTCCAACCAATCCTGTAACAATGCTTGAAGTTCGTTGGACCCTAGGTTTTTAGCCACAGATTCTTGCACTTGATCGGCTAAATATTGACGTTTTGTTTTATTTGCAACATACATACCATAGCCATATTCAGCATTATCTTCAAATAGTGAATTACTCCAGGCTGGACCTTGTCCACATTCATTTGTAGTGTAAGGTGTTACAGGAGAAGAGCCTCCCCAAATAGAAGAACATCCAGTAGCATTTGCCATCATCATTCGATCACCAAATAATTGTGTCAGTAACTTGATATACGGTGTTTCGCCACAGCCTTCACATGCTCCTGAGAATTCCATTAATGGTTGGTTGAACTGTGAGCCTTTTACAGATAATTTTCTGACTGGGTTTTCTTTTTGTTGTAATGTCATTGCAAAAGCCCAGTTGATGGCTTGTTCTTTTTGTTCTTCGTATGGCTTCATCAAAATAGCTTTTTCTTTCACTGGACAAGCTTGAACACATAAACCACAACCTGTACAGTCTTCTAAAGAGACTTGAATACGATACATTAACCCATCTGCACCACGCATTTCTCTAGCGACAAACCCTTCTGGTGCTTCTTCCATTTCAGTTTCATCTGCTAAGAATGGACGAATCGCAGCATGCGGACAAACAAATGCACATTCATTACACATAGTACATTTATCCATCTGCCATTCCGGAACTTCTAGCGCGATTCCACGTTTTTCATAGGCCGCTGTCCCCATTGGCATTTCGCCAGTTTTCATTCCATTATCAATCAAATCGCCCACAGTCAACTCATTTCCTTCTTGGCGATTGATTGGTTGTAGAATATTGGTAACATATTTTGGTAATGATTCATCCTTTTTATCTGGTTCAATAACGATACTTGCCCATTCGGATGGAACTTCGATTTTTTGAAGAGAATCAAATGTTCGATCAATGGCTTGGAAGTTTTTCTCTACGATTTCCTTTGATTTTCTGCCATACGTTTTTTGAACTTCAGCTTTTAACAGTGGCATATACTCTTCACGAGTCATGATATCCGTTACTTCAAAGAATGCGGTCGACATGACAGTATTGATCCTGCGACCTAATCCAACTTCTCGTGCTAGTTCAACGGCATTGATGATATAAAATTGGATCTTATGTTCCGCAATGTATTTTTTTAGCTTTGCAGGGAGTAAGCGATAGACTTTTTCTTTATCCCAAATAGTATTCAGTAAGAACGTGCCACCATCTTTTAGTCCCTTTAATAAATCATAATTATGAATATATGATGCATTATGACAGGCAATCAAGTCTGCTTGTTCCACTAGATAGGTGGAGGTGATTGGTTCTTCTCCAAATCGTAAGTGAGAAAGAGTCAAACCACCTGATTTTTTTGAATCATAGCTAAAGTATGCTTGAGCGTATAAATCAGTGTTATCACCGATGATTTTAATTGCTTGTTTATTCGCACCAACGGTTCCGTCTGATCCAAAGCCCCAGAATTTGGCTTGGAAAGTTGCGTTTGGCGTTAAATCTAATACTTCTCCTTGAGGTAACGAACGATAGGTTACATCATCCACAATCCCAATTGTAAAACGTTGTTTCAAATCAGCAAAGGGTAATAATAGATGATCATAGACTGCTTTAATTTGATTAGGTGTCACATCTTTTGAACCTAAACCATAACGACCACCAATTACGATTGGGCGATTTTCATGTTGATATAAGGCACTTTGAACATCTAAAAGCAATGGTTCTCCATCTGCTCCTGCTTCTTTAGTTCTGTCTAAAACAGCGACTTTTTCTACCGTTTTTGGTAATTTTTCAAGTAGATTTTCTGTTGGGAAAGGGCGGTACAAATGAATATTGATCAACCCAACTTTTCGACCTTGTTTAGTTAAAAAATCCACCGTTTGTTGAATAACGGGTGACGCTGACCCCATCGAGATAATGACTTCTGTTGCATCTTCTGCACCATAATAATCCGTCAAATCATAATTAGTTCCGCGTATTTCATTGATTTGATTCATATATTTTTGCACAATTCTTGGCATCGCTTCGTAATTTGCATTGACTGTTTCTCTTTGTTGGAAATGGATATCTGGGTTTTGAGCTGTTCCAGAGACAGTTGGATGATTTGGATTCATCCCTCTATTTCTAAACCGATCTACTGCGTCTTGATCAAGCATTCCTTTTAAATCAGCATAATCAAGTACTTCGATTTTTTGCAGTTCATGACTGGTTCTAAACCCATCAAAAAAGTTGACGAAAGGTAAACTTCCTTCGACACTGGCTAAATGTGCCACTGCAGAAAGATCCATTACTTCTTGAACACTGGATTCTGCCAACATACAAAAACCTGTTTGACGGGTAGCCATAACATCTCCATGATCTCCGAAAATACTCAAAGCACTTGTCGTGATTGCTCTAGCTGCTACATGGAAAACGCCTGGCAATAATTCACCAGCGATTTTGTACATATTTGGAATCATTAATAACAACCCTTGTGATGCTGTATAGGTCGTTGTTAATGCGCCTGTTTTTAATGACCCATGGACAACACCAGCCGCGCCTGCTTCTGATTGCATTTCAATTACTTGAACTTTTTGTCCATAAATATTTTTTAGTCCATTTTCAGCCCATTCATCCACTAACTCGGCCATTGTTGAGCTTGGTGTGATAGGATAAATTGCTGCTACTTCTGTAAATGCATAGGAAATATATGCTGCTGCTGTATTTCCGTCCATTGTCTTTGTTGTTTTCATTTTTCTCACCTTTTATCTTTCCTCAGACTTTTGTTGTTACGGGCGTTTGGCTCTTTTCTCGCACATACTTGTCGATTTCCACAGCAGCGACTTTTCCGGCACCCATTGCCAAAATCACTGTTGCTGCGCCTGTAACGATATCTCCGCCGGCAAAGACGCCGGGAATTGACGTTTCTCCCGTTTTTGGATCCGCCTCAATGTAACCCCATTTGGTTAATTTAAGTTCTGGGAAAGTGGATAGCAACACTTTATTGGACCCTTGACCGATTGCTTCGATCACTGTGTCAGCTTCGATAATAAATTCACTGTTTTTGATTGGGACTGGGCGACGTCTTCCAGATTCGTCTTGTTCACCAAGTGCCATTTTGACACATTTCACACCAGTTAAATCACCTGTATCATTGCTTATATATTCGATTGGATTTGTTAACCAATGATAGGCAATATCTTCTTCAACAGAATGGTGGTACTCCTCGATTCGTGCTGGTAACTCTTCTAGTGACCTGCGATAAACAATACTGACATGCTCAGCACCTAAACGTTTAGCAGATCGTGCTGCATCCATTGCAACATTTCCGCCACCAATGACAACTACATGTTTCGATTGCTTGATCGGTGTATCGTATTTAGGAAACTCATAGCTATGCATCAAATTGATTCGTGTTAAATATTCACTAGAAGAATAAACACCGTTCAATGCTGTTCCAGGAATCCCCATAAAATTAGGTGCTCCTGCTCCGACAGAAATATAACAGGCATCAAATTCTTCTATGATCTCATCCATAGTGATCGTTTTCCCAATCACTACGTTCGTCTCGATTTTGACACCTAAGGCTTCGATGCTTTCGATTTCCTTTTTTACGATTCGTTTAGGTAATCTAAATTCTGGAATACCATAGGTTAATACGCCACCTGAATCATGGAGTGCTTCATATACGATAACGTCATAATTCATTTTCGCTAAATCACCCGCTACCGTTAAACCAGAAGGTCCTGAACCAATGACAGCGATTCGACCGATTTTAGGTGTATTAGGTTGACGTAGTTTAGAAAAGTCTTGATTTTCTAAAGCCCAATCAGCAACTAGTCGTTCTAATTTTCCAATTGCCACTGGCTCAAAATTTTTAGCCATCCCTAGTTTACAAACTTGTTCACACTGCTTTTCTTGCGGACAAACTCTACCACAAATCGCAGGAAGATTCGTGTATTTCCCTAAAATATCCGCTGCTTCTTGCATATTTCCTTCTTTAATTGAAAGGATAAATCCAGGAATATCGATCATCACAGGACAGCTGGCAATACAAGGTGCATCTTTACATTGGAGACAACGAGTTGCTTCTGCTTGTCCTTCTTCAATCGTATAGCCCAAACATACTTCGTCAAAATTAGACTTACGGATTGCTGGATTTTGTTCAGCGATAGGGGTTTTGGTTCTACTTCTTCTAACCATGATTTTTCACCTGCGCTTTTTGATAATCCGTTAAACAGTTTTCCTCTTCTGTCTTATATTGTCTCATGCGACTAATAAATTCATCCCAATTGACCTCTGTTCCTTTAAATTCAGGACCATCGACACAAGCAAATTTCATACTGCCATCAATTGTTACACGACAGCCGCCACACATTCCTGTTCCATCGATCATGATAGGATTCAATGAAACATAAATCGGTAGTTCATGTTTCGTTGCAGTCAAGGTACAAAATTTCATCATCATACTTGGGCCGATCGCCCAACTACAGTTTATTGTCTCTTTTGCAATGACTTGTTCCATAGCTTCCGTTACAAGTCCTTTCATCCCCAGTGAGCCATCATCGGTTGTGATAATCAGTTCATCAGAATAGTTACGACATTCTTCTTGAAGAATCACAAGTTCCGCAGTTTTGGCTCCAAGAATTGTAATGACTCGATTGCCAGCCAATTTTAAACCTTTAACAATCGGAAGTATTGCAGCAATTCCTACGCCACCACCTACAATCATTACTGTACCGTAATTTTTTATTTCTGTTGGCATACCGAGCGGTCCAGTTAGATCTAAGATAGAATCTCCAGCAGTTAGTCTTCCAAGTTCAGCTGTTGTTTTCCCAATGACTTGAAAAACTAAGCGAATCTTACCGCTAGATGAGTCAGCATCTGCAATCGTTAGTGGGATTCGTTCACCAATTTCATTTATCCGCAAAATTACAAATTGTCCCGGCTTTGCTTTCGCTGCGATTCGAGGCGCTTCGATCCAAAAATCATATTCATTTTCGGAGAGTTGCTCATTTTTCGTTATCTTATACATATGGAGTACCGTTAATGAATGGGTTCATTCATCTTTCCTTCTTTCATATGATCTTAGCTTAACGTTATAAACCAGCCGTTAATTCTTTCACAAATTTTTTCAATGCTTCCACATCTTCATCTTCAGCGTTATTTTCAATTTCTACGGTTTCGGCAACTTTTTTAGCCCCTGATTTTTCTAAAGCTTCCACAAAGTCGTGTGCAGATTTACAGAAAAGGTCGCCGTATTCACGATCGCCAGAACCTACAACACCAAAAATTTTACCAGTTAGATCTTTGTCTTCTAGTTCATCATAGAAATCTTCAAATTCAAATGGTAGTTCACCATCACCATAAGTATAGGTGGCGATCACACACGCATCTGCATCATCAAAAAAGTCAATATCAACTTCTGAACACTCTTCTCTTTCTACATCAAAACCAGCTTCTTGAACGGTACTTTCTATTATTTCTGAAATTTCCTCTGTGTTTCCTGTCATACTTGCATAAATGATTTTTACTAGTGCCATATTTACTCATCCTCTCAGCTTTTTTATAAAATATTTTAAAGTCTAAAAAGTTAGGTTGTAACCCTTTTCATCTTTTTATACTTAATATAAACAAAACTATGTAGCTGTAGTACCTGTTAAAGATATCTTGTTCAAATTACCTTTTTCACATATTACAAAAAATGACTAAAACGCTTTCTTTTTTTAAATCAGAATCATGCAATTTCTTCCCTTATACTATACCATAACCTCAACCTCTAAAACAATATTTTTTAGGTAAAAAAAATAATTTTTAGCCACTTGTTTTACTTCCGTTAAAATTTCTCTTTTTCTCGACCTAACCAAAGAACAGCTTCTAACACTGCTCCTCCTAAAGCTCTAGCTTTATCAGATATTGTATAACAATCGACTTGTTCAACAGGTCGAGGATCAACATCTCCACATTTCAAGCCTTCTTGACATACAACTTTATCTGAAATCATGCCTCTCAAGACGCCATCTAATGGTGATTTTACAGCCGTTTCTCCCACATAAAAGAGGATTTCTCCTTTTTTTACGACATCCCCGATTTTTTTTATATGCTGAACCTTTCCAAATGCAGGGGAATGAATCACCCGTTCAGCACTTTTCCCACCAATTTCTCCTGGTATTCCTGTATTTGGGATAGCAGATCCATCAAAATATAGTCGACCCAAATAATGTCCTCTCATTGTTTCAACTACTGCATTGACATCTTTAGGTGCAGTAAAACCGGGTCCCAAAGCAATCGTAATTGGCGCCATTTCTTTGTTTGTCCCTTTGTTTTTTTTGGCTAAAATAGCATCAACTAGAACGGTGGGATTCAATTCAGATAATGATTTTGCCTCAGCATCGATCAATACAGGAATCTGGTTATCTTCCCAACATGTGTCACAATCTGCTACAGAGGAAACTAAGACTGCTTTTAAGTCCTCCACTTGTTGTGTTCCTTGAAAAATAGCAGAACATAAGGCCACAGTTCGGCGAATTGCCAATGGTTTAGCCGTTTCTAAAATAACGACTTTAAATCCTGCATGAACTAACTTCTGAATCACTCCTGTAGCCAGATCCCCTCCGCCTCGTACAGCTATGATTGTCTCAGAAATCGGTTGTTTTATTTTTCCCATAAGACGATTCCTTCCTCCGTTTGAATATTACAAGCAATGACTTTACTTAACCGTTTTAACAACATATGTGGTAGTAAAGACAACACTTTTTTTGCCTGTCTTAATTGGTCTGTCGTTTGGACTTGATTGATACACAATATCCGTTGACCATGACTTTTTGACCATAATCCTGTTGGACTGGAAATAATTTCAGCGAGCGTTTTCTCTTGAATTTGTTCGCCTTGAACCGCACCAGTAGCTCGTATAAAAAGTGGTAGCCGATGAACCGTCATCTGATCGATGTATTTTCCTATAACTGAGATTGGAATCAAGCCAATCGTAGCGGTCGTTTCTGGTAAAATAACAGGCTCAAATGTTTCCCAGCCTTTTAACGGTAATTGCTTGGAACCATCTGCTTCTATAAATGCTTTATCAAAATAATGAAGTGATTCTTCAAAAACAGAAAGCGGCAACGAACTTAACTTGTGCCCGTCAGCAGCAAGACATCCAGCTAACGTGATTCCTTGCCCATCTCTACCTAAAGTTGAAAAATCATTACTATAAAAAAAATCATATGGACGATCAATAGGGTAGCCAATTTTCGTGGTGGTACTGATCAATACATTTTGATCGTGATAAAAGTCCGCAAGATACCACATCAAACTTGTTTTACCACCACTTCCGATCAGTGATATCACTTGCTTTCCTTGAAAATCAAAACAATCGATCAAAGAGTCCATGGGACATACTTCCTTTCAGAATGATTGCCTTCAATTCGGAAGATTCCTTCAATCGGTATTTGCGCTTCTACTAAAGACTTTCGCCCACTTTCAAACTCTTCTTTTGTTACTCTTAAACAAATTCCGCAAAAATCCCCTATGCTAGTTGGCAATGCCATTACAGAGACAGGTATTTCTTTGGCAAGTAATAATTTTTCACTTTGAACTGCATAATGGGTATTTTGAAACGTAAACAGATACTCCACACTATCACCTCATTTTTAGAAATTAATGACCTTTTTCGCTTGCGCCATTACCTCTGTGATTCCATACATATTTGTGATTTCACCGATTGCTAACGTTTCTTTGATTTGATAAAAATCCAAACATGCACCACACGTACTGATTTGTGTTCCTTTTTCTAGTAGAATTTGTAAATCATTTAATGCGTTAGATGCTTGATTGGTTAAAAATGCCCCACTATTGAAAAACAAAAGATGTTCAGGAGGTGTATCTAGTTCTGTCAAAGAATAAATGTAACTTTTCAATAATATTGCACCTAGATCAGGATCACCATCGCCCATCGTTTTTCTGCCAAAGGCCACGACTAATTCGCTATCTGGTGTAGCCGAGGTTTGTTGATTATGGTTTTCTGGAACAATGATTTCAACAAAAAATTCCTCTTTTCCACCTTTTTTACTCGATGTTTTCAGCCCAAGACCTACAGCCATTTTTTCGATATTTTTCACTGATACTTCATTATCAACGATTATTTCAACCGTTCCTCCAGCATTTTTTAATTCACGAATCGCTTTTTTTGCCTCGATAACTGGAATTGGACAGGGTTTTCCTAACGCATTGATTTTTTTCATGACAGTTCCTTCTTTCTTAAACAAGAATAATTGACTGATCTGATTCTTTTACACATACCTCTCCAATAATTGCTGCAACTGGGTCATCCTTTTGAATTGCTTCAAGACAAGCCAGCGCTTTTTCTGCTGCAACACTGATCAACAGACCGCCAGAAGTTTGTGGATCAAAAAGAATTTCTTGAAATGCAGGTGTTGTAGACGTTAAATCGATTTTTTGATCGATAAATTGACGATTTCGTTGACCCGCAGCAGTGGCTAAAAACTCCTCTGCATAATGATATGCTTCAGGTAATAGCGGTAATTGTTCTGTACCAATGATCAGTGTTACGTTTTCTCCTGCCATCTCTAACGCATGAACCAATAAGCCAAACCCTGTAACATCGGTGCACGCGTGGACTGGGAAATACGCCATCTTTTCGGCAGCATATTTATTTAGACGTTCCATAGATGCAACTGCAGCACTTTCTGCTTTTTTACTTGAGAGTCCACCTCTAACAGCTGATTGAATAAGTCCGACGCCTAGTGCTTTCGTAAGAATCAAGACATCCCCAACTTTTGGCGTATTGTTATGAATGATTTTTTGCGGATCCACTTGTCCAGTTACTGCTAAACCATATTTAGGCTCATGATCATAGATCGAATGACCGCCAGCCAATGAAGCATTTGCTTCTTTCAGTTTTTCTGCTCCGCCAACCAAAATCTCGGAAAGCTTTTGTTTCTCCATTTTTTCTGGAAAACAAACTAAATTTAGTGCAAACAACACTTTTCCTCCCATTGCATAAACATCGCTCATTGCATTTGCAGCAGCGATTCGACCAAAAGTACGAGGATCTTCTACCATTGGCGAAAAAAAATCTACTGTTGAAATCAAAGCAAGTTCTTCTGATAATTGATAAACCGCTGCATCATCAGATGCCTCGAAATCTACTACTAGTTTTTCATCAGAAAATTTGGGTAAATTGGTTAAAAATCCAGCTAATTCGTTTGGACCAATCTTGGCTCCGCAACCGCCAGATGTACATTGTGATAAAAAGCCCATTGATTTTCTCCTTCACATCTATTCCGACAAAACTTCTTTCAATGCTTTCAAGGTATAATCGATTTCATCCATTGTTGTATTCCAGCCAAAACTAAACCGAACAGCACCTGATTTTACTGTTCCTGCCGTTTGATGTGCGAGTGGTGAACAATGCAGTCCAGAGCGTGTAATGATTTGATACTCGTCAAATAATTGCTGAGCAAGTTCCCCTGAATCAAACGCTGTTGCTGTAATAGAAACGACTGGTACTCTTTCTATTGCCTCCCTACATCCTAAAACTCTTACAGGTAGTTCTTCTAGACCCTTTAAAAAACGTTTCGTCAAGGCACGTTCATGTGTCCTTATCTTTTCTAATCCAAGTTGATTTATAGAGTTCAGTGAGCTCTTCAAGCTTAGAATCCCCATTGTATTCATCGTACCTGGTTCAAATTTATCGGGCAAAAAAGTCGGTTGCTCAAAAGATAGTGAGGCACTTCCTGTTCCACCACTCATCCAAGGGCTGATTTTCTTTTCCATATTTTTTGCTAACACGAAGCCGCCAATTCCAGCCAGTCCCATTAAACTTTTGTGTCCTGTAAAAGCCAAAACGTCAATCGACATTGCCTCCATATCAATGGGTAAAAAACCCGCTGTTTGCGCACTATCTAAAACAGTAATGATTCCATAAGATTTCGCTAACTGGAAACATTCTCTTACAGGTAAAATCGTGCCTAATACATTGGAAGCATGGGACATCACAAGTACTTTTGTTTCTGGTCGAATGAGTGCATCTATTTGTTTAGGGTCAAGGGTTCCATCTGGTTCGCAGTGTAAATAGGTTACTGAAACATTCTGTTGAGTTTCCAATAGATGAAGCGGTCTTGCAACCGCATTATGTTCTACTTCTGTCGTCAACACATGATCCCCTGCTCTCAATAGTCCATTTAAGATCATATTAAGTGATGTTGTCGCATTTGCTGTAAATAGAACATGTGCAGCATCTGGTCCATGGAAAAAATCTGCTAACGCTTGGCGTGCTTCAAAAATCAAATTAAGTTCGTCCCTATTTTGAAACCCGCGATTTGCGTTTATCGTATTATTTTCTTCTAAATACTGACACAACGTTTGAACCGTTTTTTTAAATTTATGATTTGAGGTTGCAGCATGATTCAAATAGACTGGCTGTTTCATTTCTTAGTCCTTTCTTATGTGTCTAAAAAGCCTTGATTGATCAATTGTTTGTATTCCTTTGGCGTATCAATATCGATCAAACATTCAGGATCTTTCACTCTAATTTCTCGCCAAGCTTCAGGATGTTTATTGCGTACTGCGCGACCTCCGCTTTCCCCAGTGACCTTTAATAATTCTGATCGAAATGTGTTACCAAAGAATATTGGGCTACAGGGTTCTCCCAATTGATTGACTGGAAAAGCAATCGTCTCTTTTGAATAGGCCAAAAAAAGGGATTCAAGTAATGCTTGATTCAGTAAAGGTTGATCAACAGTAAGATACAGATAGCCCTCACCGCTTGCAGCTTTTGTGCCTAAGCGCACACTTGTGCTTTGACCTTTTGCAGCTTCCGTATTCTGAATAATTTTCACTTCTCTAGGTAATTTTAATCCCTGTAAATTTTCAGGTGAGATGACTAAGATTCGTTCAAAAAAAGCGATTTTTTCTGTGAGAGTTACTATATGTTCAAGAAAAGTAATTCCTTGATAGTCTAAAAATAGTTTATTCTTCCCCATTCTTGAAGAAGAGCCTGAAGCCATAATGATTGCACTTATTTTTATCATTTGTGTGCTCCTTTTGTTCTATTCGATCATTAAATAAAAAGACTGGGATATAACTCTACGAGTCACACCCCAGTCTCAAGAAATCCGAATAAACGGCGGGGTAGAAGTAACGCCTTTAGAAATAAGCTTCTGTCCCAACCTTTTCTTTCGCCATTGTGTGTCGTCTTTTCAAGTACCTTATAAAATCATTTAATTATTTTTTCTTTTTTTGGTAGAACGTATCTTCCATTGGTAATGTCGGTCTAAGTTTTCCATCTAATGCATAGTAGGCGCCTGCTAATGCTGGTGCCGTTGGGATCGTTGCTAATTCACCCACACCTTTAATCCCATAAGCAAGGCCATCATGAATATTTTCAGCTTGTACTAAAATCGTTTCGATTGGTGGTACTTGCGCTGCATTGAGTAACCCTAATGTTGCATATTTTGCTTTCACATAGCCCTCTTCTAAAACAAACTTCTCTGTTAAAGCATAGCCCATTCCCATAACGATTCCGCCTTCAATTTGTCCTTCAGCGGCTTTGGGATTAACGACTTGCCCCATATCATAGGCTGCTACAAATTTTTCGACTTTCCCTTTTTCATCTAAAATCGCAACTTCTGAGGCGTAACCATAGCCAGCATGACTGACTGGACTTTTTTTATCGTTGATCAAAGGATCTGTTTTAGCAGAATACTCTCCATAAAATTCTTGCCCTTCTAAATCAGATAAAGCCCGTCCCATATCCAGTTCATAACGTAATTGCATTGCGGCTCTTCTTGTTGCTTCCCCTGTAAATAAAGACTGCCTAGAAGCTGTTGTTGTACCAGAATCAGGCGTTCTACGAGTATCTGGTGCCTCAGCAATAATCATTTCTGGTGGTAAATCTAACGTTTCACAGGCAACTTGAGTCGTAACCGTCGCCATTCCTTGCCCAATACAAGCCGCACTGGTTCTAACATGCACTTTTCCTTCTTCAACTGAAACAATACAGCGACCAACATCAGATAACCCCACACCAATCCCGCTGTTTTTAAAGAAACAAGAGATACCTGCAATTTCGGCTGCTTCATAGGCCTCTTTAACAGCAAGAAGTGTTTCTTTCAATGCAGCATTTTTTGAGACTAATTGGCCATTCGGCAATGAATCACCTGGACCAACGGCGTTTTTATAACGGATATCCCATTGTGAGATACCGACTTTTTCTGCTAATAAGTTCAGGTTGCTTTCAATGGCAAAGGCAGTTTGACACACACCAAATCCTCTAAATGCCCCTGATGGTGGATTGTTCGTATAAACAGCAAATCCTTCTACATCAATATGTTGATACTTGTATGGCCCCGCTGCGTGTGTACAAGCTCTTTGAAGAACAGGTCCACCTAAAGAAGCGTATGCTCCCGTATCAGCATAAATCACAGCTTTCATAGCGGTTAAATTGCCTTCAGCATCGCAACCTGTCGTGAAGTCCATTTCCATACCATGTCGTTTCGGATGAATCATCAAGCTTTCTTGACGACTAAGCAACACTTTTACTGGTTTTTGTAAACACCAAGCGGCAAGGGCTGCATGATGTTGCACACTCATATCTTCTTTTCCACCAAAACCACCACCAACTAATTTGGCTTGAACATGTACCTGTTCCTTTTCAACCCCTAACATACGAGCCACTTCACGTTGTTCATCATAAATACTTTGCCCTGCGCTATAAAGTAAAATTCCTGACTCACCTTCTGGCATCGCAATAGCACACTCTGGTTCCATAAAAGCATGTTCGTTGATTGGAACCGAATAGTGTTGGGTTACGATATGCTCAGATGCAGCTAACTGCTCATCTGCATTACCACGAATAAGATGTTCGTGAGATAAAATATTTCCTTTCTCATGAATTAGTGGCGCATCCGCTACTAAAGCCGCCTCACATGAAGTCATTGGTGTCAATTCTTCATACGTGACTTCTACTAATTCTTTGATTTCTGTCAATGCTTCTTTGTCATTTGATACAACTAAAGCAATGGCATCACCAACATAACGTGTGATTTCCCCTTCTGGTATCATGACATCCCAATCAGAGATGAATTCTAAATGACCGATTTTATTATTTCCTGGAACATCTTTAGAGGTTAATACAGCAACACATTCTGGATGTGCTATGGCTTTACTTGTATCGATTTTTAGCACTTTTGCTCTTGGGTACTCACTACGAACCGCTGAAGCATGAAGCATTCCTTCCACAGTGATATCATCAACATATAAACCAGTTCCCAACGTTTTTTCAACTGCGTCAACTCGTTTAAAATCTTCGCCTAATTTTCCGTTTGACCGTTCCTCTGGAATGCTCAACTCTTCACGAAACATTTTAGCAGCTAATTGAATTGCTTCCACAATTTTTACATAGCCTGTACAACGACAGATATTACCACGGATTGCTTTTCTTACCTCTTCATCGCTTGGTTCTGCCTTTTTATTCAGTAATCCATACGCCGAAATAACGATCCCTGGAATACAATACCCACATTGAACCGCACCTGTTTTAGCAAACGCATACGCAAAAACGTCTTTTTGACGCGAATCTAACCCTTCAATCGTAACAATTTCTTTTCCCTCTAACTTCTCTAAATTAAATAAACACGCTTTGGAAACCCTTCCATTTACCAACACCGAACAAGCACCACAAGAGCCCTGATTGCAACCATCTTTTGTTCCTGTCAACCTTAAATCTTCCCTTAAAAAATCCATCAATTTCTTATTTGCATTGCAGGTTTCTGTCTTACCATTTACTACTAATGAATACATTTTTCTTTACACCTCAATTTCTGTTATAAGTATAGCTTTTAATCACTATGATTATACCATAAAATTTCAGTCTAAAAATTATTATTTAGCAAAAAAATATTTTTTGTTTATTTTTATTGACGACCAATCAATGCTGCTCCAATTGCACCTGCATATTGAGAAAGTATTTGATCATAGTATACTTCTTTTTTTGTATAGTCAGCAACTAGTTCTGCCATTTTCTTACTGTGAGATAGACCACCTGAAAAAAAAATTGGGCCTTGATCAGGATTGATTTGTCTATGTTGATTGCCGATACGAGCAGCAATGGAATGCAGCACACCTAAGGCAATATTTTCTCTTTTTTCTCCTTTTCCAATTAGGCTGATGACTTCTGATTCTGCAAATACAGTACACATGCTGTTGATTTTTATAGGCTCAGCTGATGCAACAAACTCATCAATATACTCGATTTCTTCTCCTAAGGTTCGCATCAGCACTTCAACAAATCGCCCAGTCCCGGCAGCACATTTGTCATTCATATTAAAATCCAAAACATGCCCTTTCCCATTCATTTTGATCACTTTACTATCTTGACCACCAATATCAAGTACATTTTGAATACCAGGACTAAGATATGATGCGCCTTTTGCATGGCACGTTATTTCTGTAACAGCTTTATCTGCATTTACTATTTTCCGACCATAACCTGTTGCAATGATTTTGTGTTTTTGGCCATCGCTTAATTCCATTATCACTTGTTCCGCCGCTCGTCTTGGATCACCTGATGTCAATACCAACGATTTTTTTGTAAGCTGTCCTTGTTCTAAAAGAATGCCTTTCGTTGTCGTTGAGCCACTATCAAGTCCAATGACGTTCATGATGATCGATCCTCCAACATTTCAATAAAAGCGGTCACTCGTGTATTGATCTGCTCAATGTCAGCGGTAGAATAATCCGTTTCTAAATATAAATAAGGAATATTTTTTTCTGTCTGACAAAATCGTCTAACTTTCAATGCTTCGATCGAATAGGGATGGCATGATTGTAACACCATGTCTAACACGCCATCTACCTGATAGTCTTCAATCATTTGGCCCAATAAATCAAAACGACTTGTGTTATTCGACATGCATGCGCAACCGATATCGATATATTTTTCCGCTAAGGCTTCATAAACATCTTCATTTTCTTCATCCACTAAACGTTCAACAGCTTTCGCGACTGTACAATTTTCAAATCCAACAATTGTACCTCCATTTTCTTCGATTGCCCGAATCACTTTTTCAGTTACCCCACCCGTTGGTGAACCTGTAATCAAAATTCTAGGTTTGCCAGCTAGCTCCTGTTTTTCAGGATATCGAGCAAGGATTTTTTCCGTTGTTTCGTCTAGTCTTTGAATCAAACTTTCTTTATCAAAGGTATAATTAGCACCATACATGACTTTGAAGATTTCTGAACCTTCGATTGCTGGTGGATTCAATTTGCCTAACCCATAAAAGTTTTTCCTAGCAGTTCTTTCTCGATTCTTTAAATGAATGGCTTTTTTGATTCCTTCTTCAGTAATCGTTACGTCCAGAAATGTTTCTAGTTTTTCTTTAAAACGAAGAATTTCATCTTTCCATAACCCGAATGCCGCGTTTGAATTTCGTGCATTAGGTAAGTTCATTAGATACAGTGGTTTGAATTCTTCCATATATTCGTACATTTTTTTCTTGCCATCACATGTGGTTTCCCCTACCACTAAATCAGAAAAATAGAAAAAAGGACATTTATCTGTTTTTCCAAACCCATAACTTGATTTGATCAATGGACAAAGATTTCTGGGCAGATCTTCTTCAGCTGCTGAAATGGTTTCATCTGATGTAGAACAAAGGCTGATTTGAACTGCCTCGGCTGCTAATACGATTTCTTCTGGCATAAACGTGCAATACACGCCCACAACGGGTACACCTTGCTCTTTTAATTCTTTGACTTGAATAAACCCCTGACGTCTAGCTTCGTCAAATTCTGTAAATATCTCTGGTAGTTCTGTTTTGATTTTCATAAAATACCTCCCAATAGTGGTTTGATTTAGCCTGCATTTGTTAGAATTTCTTTCATTTGAGCTGCTGTTGGTTCTATATGATAGAACAGGGTGTAAAATTCTTTGATTGCTTCTTCGCTACTTAGCTTGTAGTGATCTGGGTAAACCAATTGGCCTAGCCACTGAATGCCTATGATTCTGTTTACGGATGGCGGTGATCCCATAAAATTGTAGGGAACTGTCGGCACTTGATAAACATGCCCTTCTTTAACAGCCGTAAGTTCTTGCCAGGATTCATCTGTTTTGATTTGTTCATAAACATCTTTTGATTCGGCTAGAATATAATCTGGTTGCCATTGGACTAATTGTTCCATTGAAATAACCGTGCCGCCTCCTTTTGATACACTATCCACTCCTGTAGCCGCATTTTTAGCACCAATTTCATCAATCACTTGGGCATGAAATGAGCCTTCAGCATTTGTATTTAACCCTGCGTTGCCTGATGCATAGTAGATACTTTTTTGTTCAGATTCTTTGAGTGACGAACGAACGTTATCTGCTTGTGTTAGTACATTTTGACAATATTCAGCAAGTTTTTCGGTTTCTTTAGTATTTCCTAGTAACTCCCCTAATTTTTTATAGGTTTCAGGCATGTTTTTTAAATTGGCTTCAATGAAAATGGTTGGAATATCGATTTGATCTTGCAATTTATCCATATCTTCTTTAACTGTTTTTTTAGCTTCACCAATATCGATAATCACGTCGGGTTCAGCTGCACTGAGTGCCTCCATGTTTAAACTAGCATTTTTGCCGTAGAACTGGCCAAATTCTGGTAAATCTTGATATTTTTTATCGATATATTCCTTTGCTTCAGTTGAAAATGGACTTGCTAAACCAACTAATAGATTTGGAGAGCTCGTATACAAAACGATTTGTGCCAACGGACCTGACGGTGCAATTTTTTTGATTTGGTTTGGGACTAGGACTTCACGTCCAGCTGAATCAATAAATGTCCGTTTCTCTGCCTCCTGTTTTTTTATCGAATCGACTGTGATTTGTGTTTGTCCTGTTTCGTTTGTTTTTTTAGGATTGTTTGAACACCCAACTAGCGTTAGAATCATTATTCCTACTAGCAAAACCAAACTTGGTTTTCTTTTCATTTTGTTTCATCCTTTCTAGTTTAATAAACTTTTTTTTTTGGTAAACAGATGCTTTGTTCAGATGAATTCAGTTGATGCACAGTAATCGGCACATGATAGATGGCCTCTAATTGTTGACTTGTTAAGATTTTTTTCGGCTCACCTTGTAACAAGCATCCTTCTTGTAAAATCAAAACATAATCAGCGTACTGTAAAGCATGGTTTGGATCATGGGTCGCTTGAATAATCAAATAGCCTTCTTCTGCAAGTTTTTGAATCATTTCCAAAACCATAATTTGATTACCATAATCAAGATTTGCGCAAGGTTCATCCATGATAATGATTTTACTTTGCTGGGCTACCGATCGCGCAATAATGACAAGCTGTTGCTCTCCACCGCTTATTTCTGAATACGAGCGATTCTTTAAATGAGAAATATTTAGTGCCTTTAATGCTGATTCTGCTAGTTCATTTTCAATTTTGCCAGGTTGTTGATAGTTTTTTAATCTAGCTGTAGTTCCCATTAGAACCATTTCAAAAACAGTGAAATGAAAGGTCCCCCGCTGATTTTGCGGAATATAGGAAATCAACTGAGACAGTTCATTTCGTGAACACATTTGAATTGATTGGTCATTGATTTTAATGCTTCCTGTGCGTGGCTTCAGCAGCCGTAATAAACATTTAAATAGCGTGCTTTTCCCTACACCGTTTTTCCCCAATACAAAAACAGATTGTCCATATCCTAGTTTGAATGAGATATTTTGTAGTATATTTTGTTGTTTATAAGCAAACGTTAAATCGGCTACTTCCAACATTGAAACTCCTCCTCATTCTCGACTCGAGCGATTATTTTTAGCAATCAATAACAAAAATATTGGCGCACCAATAAATGAGGTCAAAATCCCTATCGGTATCTCACTCGTAGAAATCAGCCGGGAAAAATCATCTACAAATAATAGAAAAGTCCCGCCTAATAGTGCGGTTACTGGAATACTATAGCGGTAGTCATTTCCAACTAACAGTCTTGAAAAATGTGGTACAACTAATCCCACCCAACCAATCAAGCCACTGACTGATACCGCACTTGCTGTAATCAGCGTCGCCGCCATAATTAAAATCACTCGTAAAACACGACTATTCACACCTAAACTCTGGGCTTCTTCTTCACCTAAAGAAAGAACGTTCAATCGCCACCGCAACAGAAATATTGGGATCATTCCAACTAAAATCAATGGGGCCGCAAACACAACGTTTTGCATTTTTATTGAGGACAAGCTTCCCATTAGCCAATAGGTGATTGCTGGCAGTGTATTCGTTGGATCTCCGACTAATTTCAAAAAGGAAACCGCCGAAGAAAAGAGCGAACCCACCATCATTCCAATCAAAACCATATTCAAAACAGAGTCTGTTCGTAAAAACTTACTCAGTAAAAGGACTGCTCCCACTGCTAATAAACCAAAAATAAAGGATAATGCAATCACTTGTTCATAGGTAAAAGCGAAAAACAATCCAATTGCAGCACCAAAAGCAGCACCTTGTGAAGCACCCAAAATATCTTGTGAAATCATGGGGTTTTGAAAAAGTGCTTGATACGTTGCACCGGCCACAGATATGCCACCACCAATCACTGCCGCCATAACGATTCGTGGAAAACGAATCTTAAACAAAATGGTCTCAACTTGACTACTCCAGGTTTGCTCCAATGGAATGATCTTATTTAGAATCGCTCGAAAGAACTCTCCACTCGTAATTGGAAACTTGCCTAAAAAGAAGGAGATGATAAAAACAAGCAAAAACAAGAAAATCGATCCTAACACAATCATTTTCTTCCGTTTATTCACCCACTGTCTGTCCCTCATTAACTCCACTCCTATTTTGCTGTTGCTCGTTTTTCAATTAACTCTCCAGCAACACTGATGGCAAGTTCTGCTGGTGTTTCTGCTTTTATTTTTAAGCCGATCGGCATGTTGATACGTGCTATATCCGACATTGAAAAGCTGCACTCTTTCAACTTCCTGATCTGTGTCGCTATCTTTTGTTTACTTCCCATTACCCCAATGTAGTGGGCAGGTGTGTTCAATAGTTGCTTGGCCAAAAGAAAATCAAACTGATGTCCACGCGTCATCACAATTGCATAATCTGCTTCGGTTATTTGGATTGAGGCATCAATATTCCCCAAATCAATGACCATCCGCTGATCTGCATCTGGAAAAATAGATTCTGTTAGAAAATGTTCACGATCATCTAAAACAACACAGTAAAAATCCAACGTTTTCAAAATAGGAATCACGGCTTGGGCAACATGACCGCCGCCAAATACAAAAACTTTTCCTGTTTGCAGCAATGACGCTATTGAATAAACTTTTCCATCAACAACTGCTTTTGACAAGCCTGTCTTAAATTGCATCTTTTCTAGTTCAGCTGGTATATCTCCAAGTAATCCGTTTTTTTGGCTGTATAAACCAAAATCATTAACTCCTTCAGCATTGACTTCCATGATCAGCCAACATTGCTGATTGCATTCAAAATGTCGAATGATTTCGCCACAAATTTCCTGAACATTGGCATCTTGCCAAGATAGGTATTGAAAAAAAAGTTCTACATCTCCACCACAAATCATGCCCAAATCTGCTACATCATTTGGCGCTAAAATAAATTTTTCGGTTCTAGATAGGTGACTTTTTACGATTTCTTTTGCAATTTTTTCTCCACGAAACTCAACTGCACCACCGCCAATTGTGCCATTGATTCGCCCTGATTTTCCAACTAGCATTTGTGCACCTGCACCTCTGGGTGTTGACCCTGAACTTTCGATGACGGTAACTAAAACGGTATCTTCTTTTTGTCTGATTGCTTTAATGATTTGTAGAAAAAGTTCTTTCATTCTCTTTCCTCCAACTTTGTGTCCTTTGAATTTAATTCATCACTAAAAATTTCTGAAAAATAGTGGTTGGTGATTTGATAGGTCTTTTTTTGAAAAAGCAGAAATTTCGCTGTTAACTGTTTGCCTTGTTCTGTAACAGTCGAGCCGCCGCCATTGCTACCTCCTACACTTTTGTTGACCAGTGGATACCCTAGCTCTTCTTCCGCTTTTTTGATCATCCGCCACGCCTTGTTGTAAGACATACGCATCTGTTTTGCCGCTGTATTTAGTGAACCTGTTTGAGTAATACGTTGAAGTAATTCAACAACTCCTGGTCCAAAAAAGATTCGATTTGTCCGTAATTTTAAATTAAGTGTGTAATTAAATGCTTCTTGCCCCTTCATACTAAAACCTCCTTTCGTTATACTCAGAAAAGATAACGTATGCTAAAAAAAATCATTTCTTCAAAAATTCAATCAGCTGTTTTTTGACAGAAAAATAATTTTCCCGATTAAGCGCTACTAGCTGTCCTTCATCTTTTAGAATTGTTTGTCTTAGTACTTTTCTCTGATGTTCCACTTCAAATGATTGACGCATATGTTGTTTTTGATAATTGGATTCTGATTTATAGACACCTATAACCTTTCTCGGTTGTTGGATCAATAGTGAAAGTGCTGTTGTAAATGGTTTTGATAATAACTCAATCCCACCAATTTCATCCAACAAGATAACATCTGCCTGGCTATTCTTTGCTTCTTCTACTAATCTCTTACCAAATGTGTCGAACACATTTAAGTTTCTCGTTTGTTTTCCATTTTTTGTTTGGATAAATAGATGATCCAAATTAGGTGTTTTATTCGGTTTCTCCTGAATCAATTCTTTCGCATCTCTTAATTCAAACCCAATGATTTGACCTTTGCTATTGACGTTACGTTCCACATAAAAACCACTAACGGAACTATTTGTTGCACGAATTGCTTCTCGTAATAAAGTAGACTTTCCGATAAATTTGTTTCCTTCTAGAAAAAAATTATTCATTCGCTATTTTCCTTCAATCAAATTAGTTCTTCATAAAAATAATGCAAAAGACAAATCAGTCTATTCATTTATCTTTTGCATCTTTTTTAAAAAGAACATCCTTTCAGTTATTCAAGTGCCACTTGTGGTTCTTCTTTTAGTACGACATTTAATAGAACTGCCACGATTGTAGTCAATATTACTTCTGAATTACCAAAAATAGTGGTGACCCAAGGTGGAAATCCGCTTAAACAGCCAACTGATAACGTGACACCTATTCCAAAAGCTAATGAGATGCCCACTACACCGGTGTTTCTAGGCGTTAGCGCTTGAGAGGATATCATTCGTACACCTGTCATCGAAATCGATGCAAAAACCGATACGGTTGCCCCACCAATCACTGCATAGGGAATCGTGGTTAAAATAGATGCCACTTTAGGTACAAAACCTGCTACCAGTAAAATAACTGAAGCAAAAACCATGACATATTTATTGATTACTCTTGTTACAGTCACTAATCCAACATTTTGACCAAATGTCGCAACAGGGACCGACCCAAAGAAGCTCCCAATAAAATTAGAGAAACCACTTCCCATAATACCGCCAGAAAGCTCTTTATCAGTTGGTTCCCGATCCATTGCACCAACAGTTGTTGCAGTAAATTGACCAATGGCTTGCACTGCATCAACAATAAACATTACAACTAATGTCAAAATCGGTACGATTTGAAAATCTAATCCAAAGTAAAGTGGTGTGATCACTTGGAAAACAGAAGCTTCTTTGACTGGTGTAAAATTAACCATCCCTAGAAACAACGAAACAACATAACCAATGATCATTCCATTTAAAATAGACGATAGTTTAAGAAACCCTTTTGAAAAATAATTAAAGTAAAATACCACACCAAACGTTAGTAATGCTACTAACCAATTTTGAACAGAACCAAAATCAGGACTACCAGCACCTCCCGCCATATATTTGATTGCAACTGGGAAAAGAGATAGGCCGATACTCAAGATAACTGTACCAGTAACAAGTGGCGGAAATAAAACTCGAATTTTTTTTATGGATAGTCCCACTAAGATGACTAAAATACTCCCAACTAGTTGTGCACCAAAAATTGCGGCAATTCCAAAATCTCCCCCAATAGCCATTAAAATTGGAACATAAGCAAAACTTGCGCCCATCATAACTGGTAACCTTGAGCCTACTTTTCCAAAAATCGGAAAAAGTTGAACAAAGGTTGCTACGGCAGAGAAAATCAGTGACGTTTGAATCATGATCGTTGTGTCACCTGAACTCAGATTACAAACTTTTGCAATCATGATTCCTGGCGTAACGATCCCAACTACTGCTGCTACTACGTGCTGTAAGCCCATCGGAACAGCTTCTTTGATTGATAACTTGGCATCGTAATTAAACAAGGCCTTTTCTTGTTTTTCACTCATAGGCAAGTTTCCTTCTTCGCTTTTTATTTTAAAAAGGACTGCACTTATCCGAGTTTAAAAATCCGCAACCCTTTTCTTTGATCAGGAAATTCTCAAAAATTAATTTTTGACTGCGACTGCTTCTACTTCAAAAAGTCCATTCTTAGGCAATTCACATACTTCAATACAAGAACGAGCTGGAAGTGTCTTCAAAAAGTATTTACCATAAATAGCATTGATTTTACCAAAATCCGACATATTTTTTAAAAATACTGTTGTCTTTACAACATTGTCATACGTCATATCCGTTTCTTTTAAAATAGCTCCTAAATTGATCAAGGCTTGTTCTGCTTGTTGTTCCACAGTTTCTTTCATTTCTCCGCTAACTGGATCTAACCCTAATTGACCAGAAATGTATTGTGTTTGTCCAGCTAATACTGAATGAGAATAAGGTCCTACAGCGGCTGGAGCATTTGTTGAGTTGACCATTTGGTTTGTCATCGACTCACTCCTTCTCTTACTTATTTCGTTTGTTGTTCAATGATCGTACCTGTTTTGCCTTCGATGCCATCTTTTGCTTTTTCTAATAATGTGATCAATGTTTTGCGTCCTGGTTTTGATTCAGCAAATTGAATTGCGGCTTCCACTTTTGGCAACATTGAGCCTGGTGCAAACTGACCATCTGCTGCGTGTTTTTTCATTTCACTTGTCGAAACATGACTTAATTCCTTTTGCGTTGGTTTACCAAAGTCTACACAAACTTTTTCTACCGCTGTCAAAATGATCAGTAAGTCTGCATCAACCAATTCCGCTAATAGCTCGCTACAGAAATCTTTATCAATTACCGCTGCTGCGCCGCTTAAATGATTGCCTTCTTTAACTACTGGAATGCCACCGCCGCCACAGGCAATCACCGATTGACCTGCGTTGATCAGAGAAGTGATCGTTTGGATTTCAATAATTTCTTTTGGTTTTGGTGAGGCCACAACTTGACGATACCCACGACCAGAATCTTCAACCACCGTTATTTGTTTTTCTTTCACAAGCGCATCCGCTTCTTCTTTGGTCATAAAGCGACCGATTGGTTTGGCTGGATGGTCAAATGCAGGGTCTTTTGGATCAACGGCTACTTGTGTAATCACCGTTCCCACTGCTTGTTCTAAATTACGACTCAATAATTCTTCTCGTAAGGCATTTTGTAGATCATAGCCAATATAACTTTGACTCATTGCTACACATACTGATAATGGAATTGTTGGATATTTACTAGGATTACTCAATGAAAGTTCTTCCATTGCTAGTTGGATCATCCCAACTTGTGGTCCATTTCCATGAGACAAGATTACTTCATATCCTGCCTCGATCAAATCTGCAATAGCTTTCGATGTATCTTTCACTGCAGTCATTTGTTCTGTTAAATTGTCGCCAAGCGCATTTCCACCCAACGCAACTACTACACGTTTTACCATTCAGCTATTCACCTCATTTTTATTTTATTGTTATTTTTATTTATCGATTATTTTAAAAGTAAGATGCTTTCTCTCAATAAATCATATCGATGATGGATAAGGAAAAACAAAGCCTTGCATGAAGTGGTCGGAATCTGTAGACAGCAGATTCTTTCAAGCTTGTTTTATCCTTATCTGATTGTTTTCATAAATGGACTTGGAAAGGTCTTATTCTTATTGCTAGTTTTCTAAAGAGAGCAAATTAGTTTACTTATGGTTATCCTCATCAATAGAGAAAGCATCTCACTTCATGCCAGTGATTGAGTAGAGCTTATTTTACTTCTCTAGGTGTTGCTTTCTTTTCAAGCTCTTTTAATGTTGCTTGCGGACTTTTCACTTTACTCAAGAAAATCATCGCTGCAATGATATATGGTTTGTAGCTTGCTTCTTTGTATAGTTCAACACGATAACGGTCAAAGACAGATGCTTCAACTTCTCCCTCTTCACAGCTTACGCCTGTGATATCAGCAGGTAAGCAGTGCATATACAACGCTTTGCCATCTTTTGTTGTTTTCATTAATTCTTCTGTACATTCCCAATCTTTATGGTTGGTATTTTGAGCAAGTAATTCTTTTTCTAGTTTATCGATACCGGCTTGATCACCTTCACCGTATAATTGTGTGCGTTTTTCCATCGCTGCAAATGGCGCCCAACTCTTAGGATATACAACATCTGCATCTTTGAATGCTTCTGCCATACTATTTGTTTTGGTAAATGAACCGCCAGCTTCCGCTGCATTTTTCTTCGCAACTTCTTCTACTTCTGGCATGATTTCATAGCCTTCTGGATGAGCTAAAACAACATCCATACCAAGACGTGTCATCAAACCTACGATTCCTTGAGGAACAGATAATGGTTTACCATATGAAGGTGAGTAAGCCCAAGTCATCGCAACTTTTTTACCTTTCAAGTTTTCAACGCCGCCGAATTCATGGATCAAATGCAAAGCATCTGCCATCGCTTGCGTTGGATGATCGATATCACATTGTAAGTTAACTAAGGTTGGACGTTGTTCTAACACGCCATCTTTATGTCCTTCTTGCACAGATTCTGACACTTCGCGCATGTAGGTGTTTCCTTTACCGATATACATATCATCACGAATTCCGATAATGTCTGCCATGAATGAAATCATGTTCGCTGTTTCACGAACGGTTTCACCATGAGAAATTTGGCTTTTTCCTTCATCAAGATCTTGTACTTCTAATCCTAAAAGGTTACAAGCAGAAGCAAAACTAAAGCGAGTTCTTGTTGAGTTATCGCGGAATAATGAAATTCCCAAACCGCTATCGAAAATTTTCGTTGAAATATTATTTTCACGCAAATAGCGCAATGTATCTGCTACTGTAAACACTGCTTCCAATTCATCACGAGTTTTTTCCCATGTTAAGAAGAAGTCGTTTTCGTACATTTTATCAAATTCTAATTTGTCCAATTTTGCAATATAGTCGTTAAAAGTTTCCATGTTATTTCTCCTCTAAGTTAGTTAGTCTGATACGATTACGGACTATTCTAATGCCCTTTACTCATTAGAATAGTGGATCGTTTGTACACTAGATTTTATAGTCGATTCTTTAGTTGTTTTCACAATATACTGTTGGCAATGCCGCATATACTGCAGCACAACGGACTAAGTCATCTTTCCATGTTTTTTCATTTGGCGCATGTGCTTGTGCTTCTGCTCCTGGTCCAAAACCAATACAAGGAATACCGTTACGTCCCATGATTGATACACCATTTGTTGAGAATGTCCATTTGTCTAATAGTGGACGAGCTTTACGCATGTCGATCGTTTCTTTCGAGCCTTCACGTTCTTCTCCGTATAAGTTTCTATGAGTTTCCATCAAGGCTTTTGTTACAACGTGTTCTTCTGGGATCACCCATGTTGGGAAGTAACATTCGATTGGATAAGTCAATCCAGTGTATGAAGGACGATCATAGTCATACATTGACACAACTACATCTTCGCCATATTTTTTAACAGCAGGTAAATTGCGGATTTCATCTAGACAACTTTCCCATGTTTCTCCAGCTGTCATTCGACGGTCTAATGACACCGTACAACCGTCAGCTACCGCACAACGACTTGGTGATGAATGGAAGATTTGAGAAGCGGTAACCGTTCCTTTTCCTAAGAAACGAGCTTCTTTCCATTCTGGGTTATATTTTTCATCAAGCATACGAACTAAGCCTCTGATAACAGTGCTTTCAGTATCCCCATTGTTGTTTAAGGCACGCACGTCTTGTAAAATGTCCGCCATTTTATAGATCGCATTATCGCCACGTTCTGGCGCAGACCCATGACAAGAAACACCTTTAACTTCAACTTTAATTTCCATCCGACCACGTTGACCGCGATAAATCCCACCATCAGTTGGTTCAGTTGACACAACGAATTCTGGACGAATGCCATCTTCTTTGATGATATATTGCCAGCACAAGCCGTCACAATCTTCTTCTTGAACAGTAACGGTTACTAATGCTGTATATTTTTCGTTTAATAATCCCAAATCTTTCATAATTTTGGCACCATAAATAGCTGAAACAATTCCGCCTTCTTGGTCAGACGTACCACGTCCACCGATTTCAGTATCTGTTTCATAGCCATCATATGGATCAAATTCCCAGTTACTCATTTCACCTATACCAACAGTATCCATATGACCGTCAAATGCGATCAATTTTTTACCTGTTCCCATATAACCTAATAAGTTTCCTTGAGGATCTACTTCGATTTTGTCAAAACCTAGCTTTGTCATTTCGGCTTTAGCACGATCCATTTTAGCGCCTTCTTCAGCACTTTCTCCTGGAATTTTGACTAAATCACGTAAAAACTTGATCATGTCCTCTCTGTATCCTTCTGCTGCGTTATTGATTGCTTTGAAATCCATTTATATTACCTCCATAAGATTTTTTTATAGTTATCTGGATCTGTGTCGCCTTCTGTTGAGAACATTAACACGCTTGAATTTTCGTCAAGTTCTAATGTATCACGTAATTCTTTATATTCAGGATCTTGCATTGCTGTTGCCACTAGTCCCATCGCAACTGCTCCTGATTCTCCTGAAATGACTTGAGGATCTCCTTTTAGCGGAGCGCCTAGCATCCTCATGCCTTTTTCTGAAACCCAGTCTGGTGCTGAAACAAAGACTGATGTATGATTTTCTAAAATATCAAATGAAATCGTGTTTGGCTCACCACAAGCAAGTCCCGCCATGATTGTTTGAAGATCACCTTCAACAAAACGGATCTTGCCATCTTTTTCGATTGCTGATTTGTAAAGACAATCTGCAACTTGTGCCTCTACAACGACCATTTTGGGTGGATTATCAGGATAAAGATTCGCAAAATAGCCAACAACTGCTCCGGCTAAACTACCAACACCTGCCTGAACAAACACATGTGTTGGGCGCCTGTTTCCAGCTTCTTCTAATTGTTTAGAAGCTTCTAATGCCATCGTGCCATATCCTTGCATGATCCAAGTTGGAATTTTTTCATAACCATCCCAAGCGGTATCTTGTACCATGACACCGTTTTCAGTTTCTTCAGCCATTTTGTTAGCCATCCGTACACACTCGTCGTAATTGACTTCTTCAATGGTTACTGTTGCGCCTTCTTTTTCGATGTTTTCTTTCCGGGTTTGTGTAGAACCTTTAGGCATCAAGACTACTGATTTTTGTCCTAATTTATTGGCTGCCCATGCTACACCTCGACCATGATTTCCATCAGTCGCTGTGAAAAATGTTGCCTGTCCAAATTCATCTCGAAGTTTATCAGACGTTAACACATCATAAGTTAAGTCAGCTACGTCTTTTCCCAGTTTTTCTGCAATATAGTTTGCCATAGCAAACGAGCCACCGAGCACTTTGAAGGCATTTAAACCAAAACGATAGGATTCATCCTTGACAAAAAAGTCCTTTAACCCTAAATGCTGCGCCATATTTTTTAATTCAGCTAATGGCGTCTGATTGTATTGAGGGAAACTACGATGAAAAGCTAAGGCTTTTTCGATTGCTTCCTTTGACATCAGTGATAGATACTGATCATCTGTTTTAGGCATTTCATTTGCCGTCCATTTTATTTTTTCCAAAAAATTTTCCCCTCCGTCTATTTATTTAAATCAACACAAGTTGATTGATTCCCTTAATTATTTTTCTCTACTCTTGCGGAAAATAAACTCCCCTTGTTTTTCTGCAATCACTTGACCATTTTCAGCCACTTTTTTCCCTCTTAGATAAACGGCTCTCGCGCTGCCTTTTGTTTGCATCCCATCATAAGGAGTGTAATCTACATTTTGCAATTGAGTTGTAGCTGAAATAACGCCTGTGGTTTTAGGATCCCAAATGACAATATCTGCATCGCTGCCAACTTGGATAATGCCTTTTTGTGGATATAACGCAAATTGTTTGGCAATGTCTTCTGAAATCAGACCAACCATCCGCTCTAAACTGATTTTTCCAGTCGTTACACCATACGTATAGATCAACTCAGGACGAGTTTCGACACCTGGCATCCCATTAGGAATTTTACTGAAATCTTCTTTGCCAATCGTCTTTTGTCCCTCAAAATTAAAACTGCAATGATCCGTTGAAATCGTATTGACTTGCCCGTCGATCACACCCTCCCATAAAGCCTGTTGATCGCCAATACTACGTAGCGGTGGTGAACAGACATACTTCGCTCCTTCAAAGTCAGGACCATCATATAAATGTTCATCCAATACTAAATATTGCGGACATGTTTCCACATAGACTTTTTGATTTCGTGCTCTCGCTTGTTTTACAGCTTCTAGAGATCGCTTTGTGCTTAAATGAACAATATTAACGGGCAAATTTGCTAAATCTGCAATCATTAAGTACCGTTCTACCGCTTCTGCTTCAACTGAATCAGGTCTTGTTAAAGGATGATAATGAGGTGATAATTTCCCTTCAGCTACAAATTGGGCAATCATTTCATTGACCATATCTCCGTTTTCACAATGAATTCCCAGCATCCCTTGGTACTTACGAATTTCTCTCATTGCTTCAAAAATTTCACCATCTTTGGTTCTTAAATTGTCATAGGCCATGTACATTTTAAATGAGGTGATTCCAGCATCGACCATTTCTTTTACTTCGGCTTTAATACTGGGATTCCATTCTATGATCGACATATGATAGGTATAATCACAAGAGCTGTTTCCCTGAGCCAAATGGTTCCAAGCGTTCAGGCAGTCTTTTAGCGAACTGCCTTTGCTTGGTGTTGCCATATCGATCACAGTAGTCGTTCCTTTAGCCACGGCTGCTTTACTTCCCGTATCAAAATTATCTGCTGTTCCCATCGAACCTTTTCCATTGTTGAGCTCTAAATGAGTATGAGCATCGATAAATCCTGGCAGTAAGAAGGCCCCTGAAACATCTGTTACCGTGGAATCTGCAACATCTAAATTCGTTCCCATTTCAACGATTTTTTCGCCAGTAATTCTTACATCTACTTGACGACGTCCTTTGGCGGATACTACAGTTCCGCCCTTTAAAAGAATCGACATTTTTTTAACCTCCATCATTCAGAAGTTGTTTTTTGCGCAACTCATGTCTTTTTTTACATCTGCATGCAGTATTCATAATTTTCGATCATCGTAGTCATTAAATCGATGATATCTGTTGGAATATCTAATCCTTGCCCATTTAAACGAATCGTTGAGGTATTGCCCCATAGACGAACAAGACACGTTTTTCCTCTTGGATCGATCACATAGAAACCTGAATTGGTACTATTTTCAAAATCTGCTTCTGTGTTAAACAACGTGAATTTATCTTTATAGGGTGCACTTGCATAAGGACAGAACGTTTCACAGTTACCACATTCATTACACATCCGATCAACATGCACGATTTGCGGCTGCCCTTTTACATTTACAACAATATTCGCTCTATTCGGGCAAACATCCATACAAGATTCACAGATCGTTGAACATTCTAAACAATTACTCGCTTGACCACAAAGTGCTTCACTTGTCTCTAAAATGCCGCGTTTGTTGCGAACAAATGCCACATTTTCATTAAGATTAGTTTGTTCATAGTGATTATTATGGATTTGGCAAATATTTCCAGCCGCTTTTGTTGCATCGGCAATTGCTTCAACAATTGTTGCAGGACCGAGATTTGCATCACCAATCACATAGACATCTTTCAAATTCGTTTCTAGTGTCTCTTGATTGGACACCACTTTTCCATATTGATCCGTTGTGATCCCGATCGATTGATAAAAGTCTGTATCCACTTTCTCACCAACTGCTGCAATCACAGTATCAGCTGGAACTTGAGTGAACTCGCCCGTAGCAACTGGTTTACGACGACCAGAGCTATCTCGTTCCCCTAAGCGCATTTTTTCACAAGTTAATAGACCATTTTCTAATTTGATCGGTGATAGTAATTCTAAAAATTCTACACCATCTTCTAAAGCAAGATACAATTCTTCCTCATCTGCCGGCATGTTTCGTTTGTCACGACGGTAGACAACGGAAACTTTTTTTACACTTGGTAATGTAGTTGCAGCTCTAGCACAATCCATCGCAGTATTTCCGCCACCAACCACTACAATTTGTTCCCCATATGGATTCATTTGCGGATTTTTTCGATTGGCTTTTAAAAATTCTAACGAGTTTAATGTTTTTCCTGATTCTAATCTTAATTTTCCATGCTTCCACGCACCAATTGCATAGATAATATTGGTGTAGCCTTGTTCCCGCAACGTTTTAATATCTGGAGCAGGTTGACCCGTCTTGAATTCAGCACCCATAAATTTAGCCATCTCTACATCATTTTGCACAGATTTCATTGAAATTCTAAATTTTGGTACGATTTGACTGCAGACGCCACCGATCGTATCTGCTTTTTCAAATACCGTAACTGGCATTCCTTCTCGTGCAAGTAAGTAACCTGCTGAAATTCCTGCTGGGCCACCACCGACTACTGCCGTCTTAGGTGCATTTTCTTTACGAACTGGTTTTTCCATTTCAGCCATTAATTCGTCATATGCGTGTTCAGCGGCTTCTAATTTTGCTTCACGAATTTTGATCGACCCTTCATAAAACTGGCGTGTACATTTTGTCATACAAGGATGAGCACAAATCGTTCCTGTGATAAATGGCAATGGGTTTTTATCCACAATCACTTTTAATGCTTCTAAATAATTGCCTTCGCTCACGTAACGAAGATATGCTGGAATATCCTGATTGATCGGACAACCACCATCACTGCGACAAGGAGCTGTATAACAGTTAGTCAATGGAACAGTCGTTCTTAATTTAGGACTTTCTGATAGTTTGATTGATTTTTTATAGCGTGCTTGTATTTTTGCTTTTTCAACAACATGGGTCAATTTTTCTAAATCCACTTGGACTTGCTTAGGATACGGTGACTCACCTAATAAATTGGCCACTTGATTCATGCGTTGATAGCCGCCTGGTTTTAATAATGTAGTAGCCATTGTGATCGGCCAAATCCCCACATCAAAAATGTCTTTGATATTAAAAATATCGGCTCCACCTGAATAAGAAATTTGCAGTTTTCCGTTAAAAGCATCCGATAATTTTTTAGCTAATGAAATACTTAGCGGAAATAGTGAGCGTCCTGACATGTACATCTCATCACCAGGCAATTCATCTTCAGCAATTCCAACCGGAAATGTATTCGTAATTTTCACACCAAAGTTAAGACCCTTGGTATCCGCTAAATTTTGTAAACGTGTCAGCATCGGAACTGCATCTTCAAATTGTAAATCTTCTACAAAATGATGGTCGTCAAATACCATATAATCAAACCCTAATTCATCCATTGTTTGACGTGTATAGTCATAACCAAGCATTGTTGGATTACACTTAATAAATGAATTTAGGCTTTTTTCTTCTAACAAATAAGTTGTGATTCGCTCTATTTCATCTGACGGACAACCATGTAAAGTAGACAATGTAATTGAACGGCAAACTTTAGGACTGATCGACTCAATATAGGCTTTATCGACCTTTTTAAATTGAGGTAAATATTTATAAGCAGCTGCCAGACATTCTTGCCAAATCGGCGTTTTTTCAGCATCTTGCATATCGGTGATATATTTATCTACTTTTGGTGATTGAATCCCAACTAGATCATAACCAACACTCATATTGAAAATAAATCCGTCTGGATCGCCTAGATCGAGTTCTTTACTAAGCAGTTTTAAAACAAACCAACCTTTGACATATTCATCATATGCTTGCGGCACTCGTAACTCCGTTGACCATTCTACGTTATAACACTCATCTGCTGCTGTAATACAAGGCTTACTTACTGGTAAATCTTCTCCATCAATGATTTGAACTGTCTTAACTTCAAAAAAACGAGAACCTGTTAAGTAAGAGGCAATGATATTTTGAGATAATTGAGTGTGTGGTCCTGCTGCAGGGCCACATGGGGTTTCCATTTTTTCACCAAATAGAGATAGGGTTTTACTTGGATCAGCTTTATAAAACTTTCTAACACCAAAAATAGTTGATTCGTTTTTGTACTCGTTTAAGATCCAGTTCAATAACCCATCGATCGAAATCGGGTGCATGATGTCGCTCATGTTTGTCACTCCTTTTTTATTTTTCTAACTAGCGTTCTTTAACTGTTGATTCTGTGCCAAAGTGATTGAGCTTGAGCTTGTGCATCATGCCAAATTTTTTCTTCATCAACACCTTGCACTTCACGATTTCTCATACGAATGTCCCCGTTGATGATTGTATCTGTAACAGCTCCACCGTTCATCCCAAACAGGATATGAGAATTGTAATTCTCTTTTGTCATTGGAGTTGGCCCCTTATAATCTAATACAATCACATCTGCGGCTGCGTCAACTTCTAATGCTCCCAATTTCTTTTCAAAATAACGATTTGCCATTTGTGGATTATTATTGAACAACATCTGAGGAATTTCTGCCCAAGCTGCATTTGGATCTGCTAGATGATGTTTATGAATAATATTGCCGACCTTGTAAGATTCTGTAATATCATTTGTATAGCCATCTGTTCCAAGACCCATTAAAATGCCATATTCATTAAACATACGCATCGCTGGCGGACAACCCACTGCATTTCCCATATTTGATTCTGGATTGGTTACAACCATTGTGTTTGTATCTCGTAATAACTCCATTTCATGAGGATTAATATGAATACAATGACCTGCCATAGTTTGTTTGCCTAAAATACCTAAATCATATAAGCGATTAACGATAGGTTTGCCATATTTTCTAAGCGAATCATAGACATCGGCAATATCTTCTGCGATGTGGATATGATAGCCCACACCTTCTGGCGTATAAGCTGCGCAATGTTCTAATGACTTATCGGATAAAGTGAACGCTGCATGCATCCCCATCATCGCTTTTTGCTTATCATCTGTTCGTGCAGCCGTTGCTTTAATAAAATCAGCATTTTCTTTTACAGCTGCTTTCATTTTTTCTTCTCCATCTCGATCTGAGACTTCATAACATAAGCAAGTACGTACGCCTAATTCATCTGCTGCAGTTGATAGTTGTGTTAAGCTACCTTCGATTGCTCCATAACTAGCATGATGATCGAAAACAGTTGTTACGCCATTTTTGATACTGTCCAAGTAAGCAATTTTAGCACTGTGATAAGAATCCTCTAAATTCAAGGTTCGATCGATACGCCACCACTGACCTTCTAAAATATCCATAAAATTTTTAGGATGATACCCATTGATACTCAATCCTCTAGCAAAGGTACTATAAATATGATTATGCATATTTATAAAACCAGGCATGATCACTCCACCTTTAGCGTCAATAAATTCTGCTTCTGGAAATTGCTTTTTAATTTCTGTTGTTGTGCCAACTGCTTTGATTTTTTCACCCTCAATCGCTACACAACCATCATCAAAAAAGGTGCCTTCTTCATCTCTGGTGATCAACCGTCCATTTCCTACTAATAACATCATTGCCCTCCTATAGTTTCATTTTATTTTCCATAAAATAGAAATCGCTTACAAATCCGATAGTTCAAATATTCACGAATGTTTCTTTAATTAACTGAAAAAAATTATGTTACTTTGTCTTTTTTAAAAAAAGCGCTTGCAATCATACTCATAATGAACTATTTCCTCTAACTCGAGTAAATTATACCACCTAACCTAAAAAAAAACAATGCTACCTAAAAAATATTTTTTAGTTCATTGTGCCCATTGTCTTGTATTCTGATTTATCGCATGATATCATTACACACGAAGATGGTTGCAGATACTTATTGCTCTACATTTTGTTCCTATACATCTGTTCTTTTGGTCTTTTTATAAAGAGTCCGTTAAAAGAACAACGTGCATCATCTTAGTAAAGTATGTGTAATTTCTTAATTAGAAAGGAGCGAAATCATGCTCTCAGATGAAAAATTAAATTTTCTAACACAAGTTGCGAAAGCTTTGGCCGCTCAGTTTGGTGAGAATTGTGAAATTGTTATTCATAAAATCAATGAAAACAATATCAACAATACCATCGTTTCAATTGAAAACGGTCACGTTTCCTCTCGTCAACTTGGAGATGGACCTTCTCAAGTAGTTTTAGAAGCTTTAAAAAAAGATCCAGCAGATTTGATTGACCATGTCAATTACTTGACACGTACTCATGACGGTCGAATATTGAAATCAAGTACCGTTTATTTCAAAGATAAGTCGGGTAGCCTTGATGGTATTTTTGCAATCAACCATGATATCACATCATTGATTGCAGCTGAATCTACTTTAAAATCTCTTGTTGCGATCGATGAACAAGAAGATGATAAAGAACCTGACTATATTCCGCAAGACATCAATGAACTTTTAGATGATTTGATCGAAGAATCCGTTAAATTAGTCGGCAAACCAGTTCCTTTGATGACAAAAGATGATAAGATCAAATGCATTCAATTTTTGAATAGCAAAGGAGCATTTCTTGTGACAAAGTCTGGCGATAAAGTAGCTGGATTCTTTAATATTTCTAAATATACGTTATACAGCTACATCGATGCTAAATAACATAGTTTCTTCTATTAGGCAGTTGTGTTCTCTTTATGAATACAGTTGCCTAATTTTTATTCTCCCTAATATAGTAAGAAAGAGTAAAAGGAATTAATTTTTTATTTTAATTGTGGTATTATAGATTGAGTTTATTGTTGAATTTAACAACGATAGTTGATATAAATTGGAGGGCACTTTATGGGAATCAGAAGTCATGTAGCGATTGCCGCTGGAAAAACTTCACAATGGGTTTTACAAACTTTCTTCAAGGGAGGTAGTAGCTACCCTGGAAAATTAGCATTAAAAATCGATCCGAAAATTTTGGATACTTTAGCAAAAGATTATGAAATCATTGTTGTTACAGGAACCAATGGGAAAACGTTGACGACTGCTTTAACAGTAAATATCTTAAAACAAGAATTTGATCATGTGCTGACCAATCCAACTGGTGCGAATATGGAACAAGGAATTGTTTCAACTTTTTTATCTGCAAAAAATAAAGGTGCTAAGAAGAAATTCGCCGTTCTAGAAATCGATGAAGCTAGTTTGAGCCGTGTCACAAAATATATTGAACCAAAACTATTTTTATTTACAAATATTTTCCGTGACCAAATGGATCGCTATGGTGAAATTTATACCACTTATAAATTAATTGTTGACGGTGCATCTGCAGCACCAAATGCACCGATTCTCTGTAATGGTGACTCGCCGATTTTTAATTCGGTTGAGACGGTGAATCCAAGAAAATATTATGGTTTTAATCATATGCCTGATAAAGAACAAATGGCTCATTACAATACAGACGGGCTACTTTGTCCAAACTGTCATCATATTTTACATTATAAAATGATTACTTACGCAAATTTAGGTAAATACTATTGTCCTAATTGTGGCTTCCACCGCCCTGAATTAGATGTCCAATTGACCGAAATGGTTGAAATGGATAATACGTCAGCTAAATTTGTGATCGATGGCGGCGAGTATAGCATTGCCGTTGGCGGTATGTATAATGTATATAACGCTTTGGCTGCAACCTCTGTAGCAGAACATTATGGTGTTGCCCCTGAAAAAATCAAAGCTGGTCTAAGCTATGATGAAAAAGTTTTTGGTCGTCAGGAAACAATCAACATCGAAGGCAAATTATGTACATTAATTTTAGTTAAAAATCCTGTTGGGTTAAACCAAGTAATCGACATGATGAGACTGGCTCCTTATTCATTCTCTCTCGTCTCATTACTAAATGCGAATTACGCAGACGGTATCGATGTTAGCTGGATTTGGGATGGGGACCATGAAGCATTCGCTCAAATGGACATTCCAGAAGTGATCGCTGGTGGTGATCGCCATCAAGATATGGCTTTACGTATGAAAGTTGCAGGAATTTCAGAAGATAAATTAAAAGAAATCCCTAACTTAGACGATGTAATTACAGCTATCAAAGAATTACCGACTGAACATGTTTATATTTTAGCTACGTATACAGCAGTTTTACAATTACGTAAATCACTTGCTGCAAAAGGGTATATTAACAGCTAGCCTTTTGAAAAAAGATAAATTAGGAATGAGGTAAAAAAATGCCTAAAGAATTAGTTGTATGTCATTTATATGGGAATTTACTGAATACGTATGGCGATAATGGTAATTTACTTATGCTAAAATACCTTGCCGAAAAAATGAATGTTACTTTCCGCTCTGAAATCGTTAGTATTTATGAACCATTCGACCCTAATAAATATGATCTCGTTTTTGTTGGTGGTGGTCAAGACTTCGAGCAGTTGATCATTTCAGACGACATCCAAACAAAAAAAGAGTCTTTAACTGAATATATTGAAAACGATGGCGTTATGCTTGCTATTTGTGGTGGTTTTCAACTATTAGGCCACTATTACATGGGAGCTAAAGGAGAAAAAATCCACGGGATCGGTGCATTGGATCATTATACATTAAGTCAAGATAATAACCGTTATATTGGTGATATCGTGATCCATAATGAAGAATTTAATGAAACCTATTATGGCTTTGAGAATCACAACGGCCGAACCTTTTTAGGTAAAGGAGAACGCCCATTAGGCAATGTAATTAAAGGAAAAGGAAACAATAGCGAAGATGGTTCTGAAGGTGTGATTTATAAAAATGTCTTTGGCTCTTATTTCCACGGACCGATTCTAGCACGTAATGAAAATTTAGGAATCCGCCTAATCAAAACTGCTTTAGAAAAAAAATACAACGAACCATTTGATGTCCCACAAGAAATGGTTCCAACAACATAAAAAAAAGTGTTAGGAAAATTTCCTAACACTTTTTTTCTAACACTTTATGCCTCTACTCCTGGCTCTGAAGCAATGATCGTTAATTCACCTTCAACACGCCATTTCGTAATATCATTTGGCAAAATAAAACTTGTTCCTTTAGCTAATTCATAGCGTTCCGTTTTTGCCGACTCTACCTCTTCAATGACCAAATGACCAATACCATCAATCACTGTTGCTAATGTATACGGTGCATTTTTCTTCAAATTCAATATACCTTTGACTTGCCATTCATAAACGTTGAAAAATGGTGTTTTCAAGTACGTAATAATGCTTGATTGACCTTGATTTTGTTGTTGAATCGACAATTGAGCATCTTTTGCGGGAACTGTTGTTACATCTACTGATTGTTGGACATGCAGCTCTCTTGTTTGTCCTTGATCATCTTTACGATCGTAATCATAGACGCGATAAGTCGTATCACTACTTTGTTGGGTTTCTAAAATCATGATCCCTTTGCCAATTGCATGGATCGTGCCACTTGGCACATAGAAAAAGTCTCCTTTTTTCACTGGAACTTTTTTTAGTAAATCATCCCAGCGCTCTTCTTTGATCATCGCTTCAAGCTCTTCTTTACTCTTAGCATTATGTCCATAAATGATCGTTGAGCCTGGTTCAGCGTCGATAATGTACCAACACTCCGTTTTTCCTAATTCACCCTCATGAGCCAATCCATAAGTATCATCTGGATGTACTTGTACAGATAAATCATCTTCAGCATCTAAAATTTTCGTCAATAAAGGAAACACATCGCCCTTAACATTACCAAATAATTCACGATGATTCGTCCAAAGTTCATCTAGTTTTTGACCAGAAAACACACCATTTTCTACGGTACTTACACCATGTGGATGCGCACTGATCGCCCAGTCTTCTCCAATCTTATTACTTGGTAGATCAAAACCGAATACAGTGTGTAAACGATCTCCTCCCCAAATTTTTTCTTGAAAAACTGGTTTTAAAAATAAAGGTTCCTGCATAGTTTAGAGACTCCCTTCCATTTATACTCGTCAATTATACCACTAAAAAGAAAGCGATTCATCTTTGAATGTTATTTTTTCTTTTAAATAAATATCAATAAGTTCATCTCTTTTTTCGATATACTCTTTTCGATTATCCACTGGGTGAACACGATTGGAAAGAAAAGCAAACCCTTCTTTTTCTTTAAGATCGATCAACACAAAAGTTCCTGTATAACCAGTATGAAATAAAAGCTCATTTCCAGCCAGATCCTTTTTTAAATCCCACCCTAAAGAACGACGACCACATTTATCAGGAGTTTGATCAAGCAATAATGAATAAAGCGTATGACGTTCTAATACTTTATTTCCTTGAAACTGTCCATTATTTAAGTACATTGATATAAATTTTTTCAAATCTGTCAAATTAGTAAATAAGCCTGCATTCCCAGCATGTTCTGCTAAAACAAACGCTTTTGGATCATGAGTCTGTCCTCGAATAAGTCCTCTCACTGGATGATTTTCTGTTGGGACGATTTTAGTCGGATCTTCAGGTAAAAATGTCGTTTCGGTCATCTCTAAAGGCGCTAAAACTCTTTCCCTAAAAATTTCAATCACTTCTTTATCCAATAATGCTTCCAACATAAATCCAAGTAAAATCGTTCCAGTATCAGTATAGGCAACTTTCTTTCCTAATTCCTTTCCTGAACGAACATGGTTGTATGCCTCTTGTAGCTCATTTTTTGTCAATGCGTCTCTATTTTCAATGTAGCTTTGAATGTCAGACGTGTGTGTCAACAGATGACGGATTGTGATTTTTTCGTCCTCAAAAGTAGTGTAATAGGTTTGAAAAGGCTTATCAATATCAATCACTTCTGATTCCATCAATTGTAATACAACAGTGGTTGTACAAATGACTTTCGTTAAAGAAGCTACATCGAAAAGCATCGATGGCAACAATGGTTCCTCAGCCGGCACAATTTGCGCCATTCCCCATGTATGATCCTCAGTCTCATATTGCGTCATGAATGAAAAACTGGCCCCAGGAAAAATCCCGTCATCCATCAATTCTTTGATTTTTTGTTTTGTCTTTTTATACATAGATTATTTTCCTCAATATCTTTTCTAATTTCTAACAAACCACCACTCGATTTGACTCGGATCATAAATAGTTAAAATCGTTAATTTTTTATCCACAAAGAAGTCTTGTTTTTGTTTTTCTAAATGCTGTTTTAACCGTTTTATTTCTTCTTCATGATTGACTGTTAAAACAAAAAAGTCCACTCCCAAAGACTTTTCAACTGCAACACTATGTTTTTGCGCGTTTTTTGAATCGTCTAAATGAATTTCAAATTTCCCCTCATTCATCGATAGTTTATCTTTTACTTGTTCTTCAGAGCTCATTCCTAAAATATGATTATAAAAAAAAGCATGTGTTGCTTTATCTACTACCCGCAATTTGATTCGATCAAAGCGAACATCCGCTGAAAGACTTGAATATAAAACATTACTTTGTTCTATCAAAGGTTCTATATCAAGAATCTCTGATACATCTTTGCATCGTGTTGACTCTCCTTGATAGCTAACTTCTAATTCATTGCCCTCTGGATCCTCTAACAAAATACTTTGTCGCTGACCTTTTCTAATCGATGCTTTAATTGGATAGTTATGCGCTGTGATTCGCCTTAAAAGACTCCCAAACTCTTCCTCCGTTGGAATCAGTAAAGAAAAGCAAACAACACTGCTTGAAAAATCTAGTTGTTCTTGCTCAGATTCTACCTCTTCTAATATTAGTAACCGACTATCTTTTTTTTGCGAACCGAATATAGATAAATTGTTTTCTTCTAACTTTAAAATAAACCCCAAAACATTTTTATAAAAGTTAACCATTTCCTCTACATCTTTCACCAGAATCGCAACCGTTTTCACATATACATCTTCTGATAATTGAAACTTTTCCATTCGTCTTCCCCCTCCGAATGTCTCCCTATAATTATTCTAAACATGTCCTGTAAATTCAGCAAGCAAATGCTCTTTTCAAAATAATAACAAATATAGGAAATTTTTGAGAAAAAAATATTTTCACGCTAGACCAATTAAAAAATATAAATGCAGAAGTCTGTGCTACTTTAAGGTAGACCATTCGAAAATAATAAAACAATAAAAGATGCTGAATATCCAATTCAATCATCTTTTATTGCCCATTATTTAGTCAAATGTTTAATTATAAATTGCTTTGATTGGATCCATTCTTGATGCACTAATGGCCGGAATGATTCCGAATACAACCCCTGTAAGAATAGACACGACTGTTGATACTACAAAAATCGCTGGTGTCATAACTGGAACAATATCCACAAAGCCACCTACTAAATTTGAAAGAAGATAGCCCAACCCAACTCCGACTAATCCTCCAAGTAACGTAATAAACGCCGCTTCCAGTAAAAACTGCATTAAAATCATCCTTGGTTTTGCTCCAATTGCTCTGCGAATACCAATTTCACGTTTTCTTTCTGTAACGGAGACATACATGATATTCATTACACCGATTCCACCAACCAGCAAAGAGATCGCTGTGACCGCCATTAAGAACATAGTAATCCCGCCAATTGCTTCTTCCATTTGTTGTTGATTTTTTTGATCTAAATCATTTTCTTTAAAAATCCCTTTAACATCTGGATGATTTTCATTTAAAGTCGTCACAGCTTGTGTAATCACTGCTTGCTTGTCTGCTCCATCTTTCAACTTAAAGTTGATGCCACTAATTGATTTTGACATAGCTAGTTTATTGTATGAACTTCTTGAAACAAAACTACTATAAACAATATTCCAATCTAAAGACATCGCTTCAGTGTTGTCTAATGCCCCATAATCAAATGGTTCTAAAATTCCAATCACCTTATACATATAGCCATTGATGGATACCGCTTTGCCAATCAATTCGCCTGGGTCACCCATCTTCAAACTCATATCAAAAACATCATGATTCAATATGATTACGTCTTTATTGCTATCTCGTTCATCAAAATCTCGTCCATATTTCACTTTATTTTGACCCCTATTAGACGTAACCATTAAATTCGCTTTAGCGCCAAAATAGTCCAATTGAGTATCCAGGTTATCACCCATCAAACCATCCCCATATTGAGGGTAAATTGCTTCCACACCTTCGATATCTCTTACTTTTTTTAGGTCAACTCTGGAAAAACTATAGTCGGGTTCTTCATACGTCATCATGCCATCGGTGCTCTCTTCTTGCATTGTGTAATGAAGTTTGACTAGATTCGTATTAGTACTTGTTGCTGACATTACTTGTTTTTTCATTCCTTCTCCAAGGGTCGAAATCGTTACAACGGAGGTAATTCCAATGATAATTCCGATCATCGTTAGAAAAACTCGAAGTTTATGCGCTCGCAAACTCAACAATGTACTAATCAGTAAATTTGAGATCATTGAATCACCTCTTCTTCAAGAAAACGACCGTCTTTCATATGGATCACTCTAGTAGCATACTTTTTCATATCACTATCATGTGTAACCATTACAATCGTTTTCCCCTGTCGATTTAGCTTTGTCAACAACTCCATGATTTCCGTTCCAGTCTCACTATCCAGCGCACCTGTCGGCTCATCTGCCATGATCAAAAGAGGATCGTTGACCAAAGAACGGGCAATTGCTACACGTTGTTGTTGTCCACCTGATAGTTCATTGACCTTTGCTTTTGTCTTTTCACCTAAACCAACTAACTCTAAATATTTTTCAGCGACTTTACGTTTTTCTTCATTGCTTTTTTTCCCTTCATAAACACAGGGCAACTGCACGTTTTGACTAACATTCAAAGAATTGATCAGAAAAAATTGTTGAAAAATAAAGCCAAGATATTCATTTCGAAACTCAGATTTCTTATTCTCAGACAGCTTAGAAACATCTTCTCCTTTAAACATATAATTGCCATCAGATACACGATCTAAAAAGCCAATGATATTCATCAAAGTCGTTTTCCCGCTTCCAGATTTTCCCATGATCATAATGAATTCACCTTCATTGATCGTCAAATCCAATGATTTTAATACATGCAATTTTTCTTTCCCAACAGGAAAATATTTATTGATCCCTTGCATTTGAATGAGAGGTTGCGGTTTTCGCTCTTGTTGCATCATATATGCTCCTCCTATTCTTTAGCAGCGGATGTTGCTTCGCCATTTTCTTCACTAGCTTCTCCGATTAGATCGCCTTCTTTGACTTGTTTCTTCGATGAAACAATAATCCGATCCGCTGATTCTAAGCCTGAATGGACCACCATATTTTCCCCTTTTTCTTCGCCTACTTGAATATCGCGACGAATAACCGAACCAAAGTCATTTACTAAAACATATTTTTTCCCATCTTGATCATGAATTGCTTTTTTAGGAACTTCAATCGGCTTATTTTCCCCTATATTGATCGTCGCTTGCATATGATAGCCATTTTTGATGCCCTCTAAACTATCAAGTGCTAATTTTACATCATAAGTCGACATTGAAGCTTCTGCATTTGCATTTTCACTTTGTGCTTGATTTCCTTGTGCTTCTGGTGGATTATCATCAATATATGAAATCTTACCTGTAACGGTTGTTCCACTTGAAACCACCGAAAGATTCGCTTTTTGATCGACAGCTATTTTCATTAAATCTTTTTCGTTTACTTTTCCAGCAACATATAAGCCATCTGAGGTTAAACGAAGAACTGGTGCATTCTCATCCTTGACTTCTGGAATTGATACTCGACCTTTAAATTTTGCTTTCGTTGAAATAAATTGTTTTGTTGACAAGTCAGCAATCGTTTCGTTGGAGAAAAAAATTTCTTCATCTACTCCATCGATTTCCGCTTGATGTTGCTCTTCAATCGCAGCTCCTGTTGTCGTTCGATCTTCTTCTTTCGTTTTATTAAAATTATCAATTGCTCGATTCCATTTATTGTATATATTCTGTTTTTTTGTAGCCAGCTTACTTAACGTATTGTTTTGGGCTTCGATTTCTTTTGTAACCTCTTTATCCTCATACGTAAATAGTTCTGTTTCTGGCTCAACAACATCCCCATTTTTCACTTTTATTTCCGGAATACTAGTCATTTTTGTATCTTTTGAAAATGATTCTGATTGTTCTGGCTGAACAATACCATTGATGTATACCTGTTCAATATCAGGGACTTCAAAATAATCAATTCCAAAATCTTCGGCAATCGTTTTCATTTCTTCCTTACTTTCTTTCCCGCCACCGAATAGAGTTGGCACTAGAAAAACACCAATCAGTACCAATAAAACTATCCCTACAATAATCATTGTTTTCTTTTTCATAAGTCTTCCACTCATCTCCTTTTCACTTTGCTTTGTTATATTTTTAGATCCTATTCTTTCATTTAAACACTATTCTCTATGCGTTACAAGTGACATTTTTGTAATTGTGCATCTATTCTGACTTTTAAAACAATTAAAAACTAGAATGAAATTAATTCTTTAATTTCCATTCTAGTCTTTTTTATATTTAATTTTTTTACTATTTACAAGCACCCTTTTTCAACCAATTTAACTTTGTCTTAAAATGACGAATGATTTCTTCAATGTCATATTCAGAATTTTCTTCAAGTTTACGATACCCTTCCGTTATTGAAGAAAAAACAATATTCATGAGCATTTGCATCAACATTTTAAATTCTTGCTCATCGTAAACCGTCAATTTGGTAAGGTCGATTTGTCTATAAATTGAGTATTCATCCCGTTTTTCTTGGCATGTCTCACTCTTTCTATCATTTGGTGTAACATGGGGAGAAACTCGATTCGTTGCGTAATAATCCAGATTCATAAAAAGATTTTGATAAAAGCGTGAATGTTGCCCTATTAACACTTCAAAAATCATTTTTGAAAAATAATTATCGATTCCTTCAAATAAATCGCCTTCTGCTTCTTTGATAGCTTGTTCAATATTCTTTTTACTATCTTGTCTCAATAGATCAAAATAATAGTAATAAAGATCTTCTTTATCTTCAAAGTACTGATAAAAACTGCCTCTTGGTATTTCTGCTAGCTTCACAATATTAGCGATTGAGGCTTCTTTCAAAGAGGTTCTAGAAAATTCGATTGAAGCAGCATCCAATAGCCTAAGCTGTTTCTCTTCAGGCAAATGAAAAAAAGTCTTTTTTGGCATTTAATGCATTCCTTTCCCAAGTATGACACTCCGTCATATAAAACTATGTCATTATAGCATCCTAAAATGAAAAAGCAACCAAATTCCGTACAATTCTCTTTAAACTCTTAGTCGCTAAGCGCTACTAAACGATACGATGATTTTCGCTAGTTTTCTTTAATCACTTCATTTACAACTTTTTTTACATCGTTCACAACCTCTTCAAATGATTGGTTTCCATCAATTATGAAATGAGGTGTATAGCTAGTTACTATTTTTTTATTTTTAGATTCTCTATCATATAATGCCGCTCGCTGAGCAATGATGGTTTCATCATCTTCTCTCGTTTGTAATCGTAATAATACATTTTTTTTAGAAACTTCTAAAAAAATCGGAATTACCATCTTTCCAAATTGTTTTTCTATCGCCTGAAACCCTTTGATTGTTAGAACATCATAGGCATAATGATCTCTGGTTTTATTGATCAGCTCAGCGACTCCTACACCATATTGATTTTTATGATAAATATCATGTTCTGCTAATGCTTCAGAATTTAATAAACGCTCAAATTGGGCTTTTGTTTCAAAATAATAATCTACACCCGCAATTTCCTCTTTTCGTATGGGTCGGGTAGTATGGGAGATCACTTTATAGGCTATTGGAAAAACCGCCTCTGCTACTTTCGTCTTTCCAGAACCACTAGGACCAATAATGACAAAGAAAGGATGGTTTAGTTTTTTGACCTTCATTATTCATTCCCCCTTATTAACTTACTATACAACAATGAGAACTCGTCTTCAATTGTAAAGAAATGAGGTATTGATTATACACGCCTCATTTGCTTTTCTCTTTAAAGAATGATGAAGTATTATTTTCTACTAAAAAATAGAGCTAAGACATAACTAGAATAGTTACATCTTAACTCTGATTTCATTATTTACTTTTACTTTAGATTTTGGCCATTGGTTGCAATCACTTGTTTATACCAATTAAATGATTTTTTCTCATAACGATTCATCGTACCTTCACCATTATCGTCTAAATCAACATAGATAAAACCATAACGTTTACTCATTTCACCTGTTGATGCACTCACTAAATCGATACAGCCCCAAGGTGTGTAGCCCATTAAATCAACGCCATCTTTGATTGCATCTGACATCGCTTCGATGTGACGACGTAAGTAATCAATACGATAGTCATCTTCTACATAAAAGTTTTCGTCCACTTTGTCGATTGCACCTAGACCATTTTCTACGATAAATAATGGTTTTTGGTAACGATCATACAATTCATTCAATGCAATTCTCAATCCTTCTGGATCAATTTGCCAGCCCCATTCGCTTGCTTCTAAGAATGGATTGCGTACACCGCCTAATAAGTTTCCTACGACTGTATCTTCTTCTACAGCTGTTTCATTGACTGCTGAAGACATGTAGTAACTAAAACCGATATAATCTACTGCATATTTTTTCATTAATTCTAAATCATCTGCACCAATTTCTAAGTCAGATACACCATATTTATCAAACATCCGTTGTTGATATGCTGGGTATTCTCCGCGAACTTGAGCATCTGTACAGTAAAAATTAAATTCTTGATTCTGTTCTAACGTTGCCATTTGATTGATTGGATTTGCATCAATGCTGTAAGTTGTCGCGTAAATGATCATACAACCAATTTGCATTTCTGGATTGATTTCATGACCGATTTTCACTGCTTTAGCACTAGCAACAAATTGATTATGCCATGCTTGGAAAACATTTTGATAATCGCCTGCACCAGTCGCTTTGACCATTCCTTGGCTTAGTGCTGGAAAATGGAAAGCAGAATTGATTTCGTTGAATGTCATCCAATACTTCACTTTTTTTCCATAACGTGTTAACACAACAGTTGCATATTTTTCGAAGAAATCGATCATTTTACGATTTTTCCAACCACCATATTCTTTCGCTAAATGTAACGGCATTTCATAGTGAGAAATAGTGATAACAGGTTCAATACCATGCTTCAAACACTCGTCAATCACTTGATCATAAAAAGCTAATCCAGCTTCGTTTGGAGTTGCTTCATCACCTTTAGGAAAGATTCTAGTCCAAGCAATTGAAAAACGGTAACATTTGAACCCCATTTTTGCAAATAGCGCAATGTCTTCTTTAAATCGGTTATAATGATCAATACCGCGATGATTTGGATAAATAAATTTATCTTCATCAATTTCCCAATTAAATGTCTCACTACCTAAAATTTGGAAGCGTTGTTTGCCACCAGGCATTGCATCTGCTACAGAAAGTCCTTTACCGTCTGAACGATAAGCACCTTCTAATTGATTGGCTGCAGTTGCCCCACCCCATAAAAATCCATTTGGAAATGCAGTTGTTTTTGTTGACATATATATTCCTCCTCATTTTAAAAGCTGATTAAGCACGTTCTGTTAGCTAATCTTACTAGTGTCATGTGTAAACTTAACGTTAATTAACGGACAATTGCTAAGAAATCCTCACCATGCAATACGTCAGTTTGATCCATATCCAACACATCTAAATAATCTCCGCTATTTGTAACCACAACTGGTGTCACAATAGGATGACCAGCTGCTTTGATTTTTTCAATATCAAATTTAACTAATAAATCTCCTTGTTTCACTTTATCGCCTTGTTTGACTAGTATTTCAAATCCGTTCCCATCCATCTCAACTGTGTCCATACCGATATGCATCAATACTTCCGCACCGTCTTCTGTAGTGATCCCAACGGCATGACCAGTTGGAAATAGGGTTGTGATTTCTCCATTAGCAGGTGCATAAAGCTCACCTAATGTTGGTTCAATTGCAATTCCTTTACCTAATGCTCCAGATGAAAATACTTGATCTTCGACTTTATCTAAAGGAACGATTGTACCAGTAATTGGGCTTGTTAAAACAATTTTATCACCTTTGTTCCCATTTTGCGCTTCTAAACTAGTATTGTTTTCTTTCTTAACTGTTTCATTACTAGCTTCTGTTTTATCATCAAATTTTAAAATAAACGTTAATACAAATGCAATCACAAATGCAATTGCTGTTCCGATAACTGCTGCGATCAAACCAGATGTATCTTTTGTATCTTGCGGAATAAAGCCTGGTAAGCTTAATAAGCTAATCAAACCAAACACATAATTTTGAACATGACTGAACCCGATAAATGCTCCACCAACAGCACCACCGATACATGCTGCGATAAATGGTTTTTTAAGTGGTAATGTTACACCATAAACAGTTGGTTCAGTAATCCCAAATACAGATGTCATTGCAGATGAAAGAGCCAATCCTTTTAATTTTACGTTTTTTGTCATAAAGAAGACTGCTAATGCTGCCCCACCTTGAGCTAAAACAGCTGGTAATAACATTGGTGCCATTGTGTCAACTCCACCACCTGCTTGTGATAGGTTAAGCATCATGATTGGCACAAAGCCCCAGTGCATTCCAAACATAACAAATACTTGCCATAAACCACCCATTACAGCTCCAGCAATAATTGGACTAAAGCCATAAATACCATTGTACCCTTTTCCTAATAAGTCACCTAAAACTGTACCGATTGGACCAATTGCAATAAACGTAACTGGCGCCATTACTAAGAATACCGCTAAAGGAACACAAATAATTTGCAAGAAAGAAGGAATGACTTTCTTAAAGAAACGCTCAACATAACTTTGAACATAAACTGCTAAAATAATTGGGATAACAGAAGATGTATAGGCACTTGCCCCAATAATTACAGGAATACCAGCAAAAGTCAGAGGTTGTCCTGCTAAAGCAGTAATGCTAGGATGAACAAGCGCCATTGCTAGACAGACAGCCAAAAACTGATTTGTTTTGAATTTTTTTGCTGCAGTAAATGCTAGTAGAATTGGTAAGAATGTAAAAATCCCATCTGCTATTGCAAAAAGAACAACATAAACACCAGATTCAACAGTCAACCAATTCAATGTCACAGCAAGTGTCAAGAAGCCTTTTAAAACCCCAGCTCCAGCCATCGCACCAAGGAAAGGCGTAAAGATAGAAGAAATAATATCAATCAATTGATTAAAAATATTGCCTTTTGGTCCTTCGTCTCTTTCAGTATCATCATCACCTAAACCACTATGTGCCATTAACTCTTTATAAACATCACTGACATGGCTTCCGATTACAACTTGATATTGCCCACCACTACGAACCACTTGGATCACATCAGGATCTTGATTTAATTGTTCCGTGTTCGCTTTTTCCTCATCTTTTAATTTAAAACGTAAGCGTGTCGCGCAGTGGACAACACTATTCACATTTTCTTCTCCGCCAACGAGTCCTAAGACACGTTCTGCAATTTCTTGATTTTTACTCATTTTATATGCCTCTTTTCCTTAATTTTTTATATAAAAAAACCTAAACTGAAAAAACAATGATTTTCTCCACGTACCAAAAAAGGTAACAGTGAATCATTTGTTTTTTCAATCTAGGTTTTGCCTGCTAAACAGTAACAATCCGCTTCGATTGAAAGCTAAATTTTAATAACAAAAAGTGAAATACTAAGCCTTTTTTTCGCCGACCACTCGTTGAATATGAATGGTCAAATAAATTTGTTCTGCTTTGTCGATTGGCTTTTGGTATTTTTTTACAAGATAATCGTTGATTCTTTGTACTGACTGAAAAGCTTTTGGGTATTTACTTTGGATCAACTCATATAAGAAGTCATCTTCCTCATCGTGTGCTTCATTTTGCAAGTAACGTTGCGCAAAATATTGTAAGTGCGTCACGATCCGTTGATAATTTAATGAATCCTCATCAAATGGTTTACCAAAATAACGGCTAATGATTGTTAAAATGTCTCGTACCATTTCAGTCGCTGACATTGTTACTTCCATATTTCCATTGGCTTGTTCACTGTTGACGATATGAAATGCAATAAAACCTGCTTCGCTTTCAGAAAAATCGATGTTCAATTTGTCCTTGATCAAGGCTACACCTTTTCTAGCAATCGCAAATTCTTTTGGGTAAAACTTTTTTGTTTCAAACATCAAAGGATTAGGCATCTCAAGGCCTTCTTTCGCTCTCAAGATCGCATAGTGTACGTGATCCGTTAATGTTAAGTAAATATTAGAGGATAGCTCGATCCCAAGATCTTCCTCAGCTATATCTACGATTTTTTTTACGATTTCTACTTCTTCTAACGGAATATCTGCAAATAACTGTTGAAACTGTCCTGAGGTGATAGAATCTTTAAGGACAAACTCTTTTTCAACAAAAGTTGGATCGATCACATCTCCAATTTTTTTCTGAAATGCCAGTCCTCGGCCCATACAGACAATTTCTTCACCTGATTCATTTTTTGTCATGACGACATTATTGTTTAAAATTTTTTCAATATTCATGATGACCCTCACTTTTACAAATACAAATGAAAAAAACCTAGAATCCGCCCAAATAAACTACTATGGAAGATTCAGGTTTTGCCTGCCGAACAGTAACAATCCTCATTACATGCAAAGCATAACATTATTTTTATTTATTTGCAACCCTTTTCAATAAACAAGTAAAAAAATGTTTTAACAATCATTAAGAAGAGACGCACGATTTAAATCAATAGCTATCTATGCTTTCTTTATTATTAAAACAACTATTCAATCATTAGATACTTGTTTTTTAAAGAATTTTACCCAAAAACATTGATTTTCTTACTTTTTATTAGTAAAATAGTTTTTGTTCATAAATAATGATACCTCGGTATTCAAAGGAGATTTTACATGTCAAAATTACTTGTAGTTAAAGCGCACCCACTTACTAAAGAAGAATCACGTTCTGTACGCGCGTTAGAAACATTTTTAGAAAGCTATCAAGCTCAAAATCCAACTGACGAGATCGATGTTCTGGATGTCTACGCTGACTTCGTTCCAGAAATCGACGAAGAATTACTTTCTGGCTGGGGTGCCTTACGCACTGGTACTGAATTTACAGCTTTAAACGAAAGCCAACAAACAAAAGTTGCACGTTTTAACGAATTAACAGACCAATTTCTTGGAGCAGATAAAGTAGTGATTGCTAATGCTTTATGGAATTTAAATGTACCTACTCGTTTAAAAGCATGGGTTGATACAATCAATGTAGCTGGTAAAACGTTCAAATATACAGAAGAAGGTCCTAAACCTTTAACGAATGGTAAAAAAGCATTACACATCCAATCAAATGGTGGCTTTTATGAAGGACAAGATTTTGCTTCTCAATATGTAAAAGGAATCTTGAATTTTATTGGTGTTTCTGACGTTGATCAATTATTCATCGAAGGAATCGACCACCATCCAGAAAAAGCTGAAGAATTATTAGGTGCTGCAATGGACCAAGCTACAGCTTTAGGTAAAACATTTTAATCATACAAAAAAGGATAAGCTATAACGCTAAGCGTTATAAAGCTTATCCCTTTTTTATTCTAGTTTGTTTACTTCTTCTTCATGATACAAACTTGAAACATCTTTATACCATTCAAATATATGCGTAATTATGACCTTAGCTGCAGCGTAAACGGGTATACCCAAGATAACACCCACAACACCAAATAACTTTCCAGATGTCAACAGCACCACTAAAATCGTTACAGGATGAATATCTAGCTGACTCCCTAATACTAATGGAGAAATAACCCGTCCTTCAATTGTCTGCTCAATCACGAAAACAATCAACACTTTAACGAGCAACACAGGACCGCCAACAATTCCTAAAAAGATTGCTGGAACCATTGCCAAAAACGAACCAAGATAAGGAATCAAATTAAGAAACCCAGCTGTTATCCCTAAAGTAATTGCATAATCTAGTCCGATAAATGAAAAACCTATAATAAACATTACCGCTACTGCAAAAGCGACTGTCAACTGACCTCGAATATAAGAAGAGACTTGTGAATTGACCTCTCCTAAGACTTTTAATGTAGGTTTGCGCATTTTATTCGGTAAGAATTTCATCAAGTAAGGCGCTAGTTGTTTGCCATCTTTCAATAGATAAAATAAAATAAACGGCATTGTAATGATCGCCACAACAACTGTAGCCACCGCACCAACAAAACTCCCTAAACCTTGAACCGTAAACGTAGAAATATTACGGATGATATCTCCTAATGAGCTGATCAGTTTATCTCCCATATCTTCGAGTTGACTACGGAACTGAGCAAAGAAAGGATCTCCTAAAATCTCTTGCATTTTCTTATCGATCGTATCGATGTATTGAGGAAAATGATTACCAAAACTTATGGTCTGTTCTTGAATTTTTGGAACAATCACAACAAGTCCCCAAATAATCAAAGCAATCACGATAATAAATAGTCCAACTATACTCCAAATACGAGGTACTTGTTTTTTCTCTAAGTAATCAACAACTGGGTTCATTAAATAATACAAAATCCCAGCCATGATCAAGGGTAGTCCTACAACTCCGATAAACTGCCAAACTGGTTTAAATAAATAAGATACCTTTGTGAAAACCAATAAGATCAGTAAAATCAAAAGTACAATCAATAAGGCTGTTACTACTTGGTTATTTAAAAACCAACGCCAAAACCAAGAAAAGCGTTTATCTTTTTCTTTTTCCATTCAATCACACTCCACGAGAAACATATTCTATCGTCGTTCCGACTTTGATTGTTGGAAACGCATCAGGCGTAAGATACAACCCATTCACAATGGCATCATCATTGGGCGCATCAGCAAAAACCAAAGTCACGTGGGCAATACTATTTAAGTTATCATTAGCAAAAGGACCCACATAATCGATCGTATATTCTTGTTTATCGATCTTTAATAAATCCCCTTTTTTTAATTCCAAAGTGTGTGTTTCTTGAAACGTTTGGATCACCGAATATTCTTTTAAACCTTCTGTGGCACTTTCACCAAAAAGTATGATCATCGGCTCTTTTTCATCTAGTGCTCGAACACCAATTTCAGTAACTATTGCTTTCATCCGCGTATCGCTCCTTCTCCACTTAATCACTCTTCATTATAACATATAACTTTTTTTCTTAGTTGATAATTTGGTCTTTGCAAAATGAAAAGCCGAACCAGACTTTATTTGTCTCGTTCAGCTTTTTGTTTTAACTATTAATCATTATTAAGATAAGATCGTGACTGCGACTTGTCTTCTACCCCAGTTGATACAGGCCGCAACATCAGAAAAATGAAGGTCGATGATGTTTCCTTTAATTGCCCCACCAGTATCACTAGCAATTGCTTCTCCGTACCCTTCGACATATAATTTTGTCCCTAAGGGAATCACACTTGGATCCACAGCTATTGCCATAGGATCTACGCGTAAATCTTGTCCCATTGCGGTCAGATTCCCACCACCAATGAAGCCTTCGTTACAAGAGTATGCCGTAGCTTCCATCATCATAGTTTGGCCCTGAGGTTTATCATTCGCAGCTTGTTTATTTTCCGCTTCAGCTTTTGCCCTTGCTGCTTGTTCTTTCTTTACTTTTTCTGCTTTCGCTTTTGCAGCTTTTTCTTTTTTGATTTTTTCTTTATTTACAATGTCTGTCTTAACTAAATTAAACGCTTTGCCATCTGTCAATGAATGGATCATTGTGCTAGACAACTCTTGAGCTGCCTCTTCCGACACAACTGTATAATTCGTTAACCCTTTGATCTCATTATTTTTATTTTCTGCTGCATAAACTGGAATTACTGATCCCGTAACAAAGCAAGAAATGATAAATAAAATTGGTAACCATCTTTTCTTCATTGAAAAGTTTCCTCCCTAAAATTCGTACGAAAGCTATGATAGCACGTGATATAACGAAGATGGTTACTATTTAATTAAACGTACGTTACAGCATCTTAGAAAGCGTTTTACTCTTTGTTACATTGGAAATATTCTCATATTTTTATTAGTAATTTTAGCAAATACACCTTTGCTTACGCCCATCAAATCAGCTTCTTATTTTTTTACATTAGAAAAATAAAAAAAGTACATGCTGCCTCTTTATGTTATATTTTTACCCAATAATCTAAATAAACGTACAAATAAATGGTTGAAAAAACCTTATATTACAGTATCTTTACGAAAAAACCAGGAAATATAGCGATATAACTACAGTTATTTTTAGCAAAAAAATCCAAACGAAAAATTCGTTTGGATTTATACTGTATGAATACGTATTAAAAAAAGTCTAGAATATGAGCCCAAATTTCTTCTTTGAACACATCTTTTGGATTTCCTCCACCGACTACTCCATAACCGATCATTGTACCGGCAACAAATAAAATAATCACTAAGGCAATCACTACTAAAACTTTCAACAAAGTCACTATGATATAGCGTGTCGAACTCATATCTATTTCCCCTTTTAGCTAACTGGCGACAGTTTATTTTCTGTCACTTTTTCGTCGTTTACTCGTTCCACTTTAGCTCCTAATTTTTGAAGTTTTTCATGGAATTTATAGTAACCGCGATCTAAATATTCTAAATGTGATACACGAGTAATACCTTCCGCACGTAATCCTACTAAAATCAAAGCAGCAGCGGCACGTAAATCTGTAGCTTCTACAGCTGCACCTTGTAATGCTTGAGTACCATTAATAATAGCGATATTTCCGTCTATTTTTACATCAGCATTCATGCGTTGCATTTCTTCTAGGTGTTGGAAACGATTTTCAAAAACAGTTTCAGTTACTACACTTGAACCGTCCGCTACCATTTGCATTGCAGTCATTTGGGCCTGCATATCTGTTGGGAAACCAGGATGTGGTAATGTTTTGATATCAGTTGGTTTAATTACTTTAGGACCAATAACACGTAAACCACCACGTTCTTCACGGATGACAGCACCCATTTCAGTCAATTTAGAGATAAGTGGACGATTGTGCTCAGGAATCGCTTCTTCGATCAACACATCACCTTCAGTCATCGCAGCTGCAACCATGAATGTACCTGCTTCGATACGATCTTGAACAATCGAATGTTCAACTGCATGAAGTTTGTCCACACCTTCGATACGCATCATTTCAGTACCAGCACCAACGATTTTAGCGCCCATTTTATTCAGGATATTCGCTAAGTCGACGATTTCAGGTTCTCTAGCAACATTTTCGATCACTGTCATGCCTTTTGCTTTGACAGCCGCCATCATAATATTTTGAGTGGCACCTACACTTGGGAAATCCAAATAAATCGTATTTCCAATCAATTCATCTGCAATGGCTTCAATATAGCCATTTTTTTGGATGATTTTTGCGCCAAGCGCTTGGAAACCTTTTAAGTGTAGATCAATCGGTCTTTTACCAATCGCACATCCACCTGGCATAGCAACCTTTGCATGACCGTTACGAGCCAATAAAGGACCCATAACAACGATTGAGGCTCTCATTTGACTAACATACTCATAATTAGCCTCGATACCTAACGGTTGCGTTGCATCTATTGTGACTTGGTTTTCTTCTTCATTAAATTCAATATCTACGTTTAAATGTTTGATTACTTGATTCATTGTAAAGACATCAGACAGGATCGGTACATTATTTAATGTTGTTGTTCCTTCTTCTGCTAAAAGGGTCGCTGCTAAAATTGGTAATACTGCATTCTTAGCCCCTTCAATTTTCACAGTTCCTTTTAATTGGTTACCACCATGAACAATAATCTGTTCCATTTTGTTCCCCCCAAAAAAGTTAGAATTGGATGCTTCGATCCAAAATCTTTTCTATTATACCACTATTTGTCAACAATTAGTACCTTTTCTTTTTATTCATCGATCCTTATGGAAAAATAACAATAAATAAGTTGCGACATAGCGCAAGAAACTCTAAGAAAAACGAGCTTACCGTGTATCCGATAACGATTGAAAACAGAACGATCAGTAACCGTACTTGAGAGGTTTGATGAGCCTTGAAGAACTGTTCTATTCTAATTGATTGCATCGCCCAAAAGCTCACATAAATAAACATCATGTGGCAGATGATTCGAATCACTGCATCAAGACCAAAAAATTGCATAGATACTCTCCTTTATTTAAAGCGTAACTCATGAAACTAGTTAACCTCAAAACGATAATAGGCATGTTTCACTTCGATAAAAACAACTATCCCTGTTTTTTTGCTAACCGTTACAGTTTATTTTTGGCAAAGCTGTCGCAGCTCCACTAAGTACATAAAATTAGTTTATCACAAATAACTGAAAACAAAAAATAAAGATTCTTAATTTTTTCAAAAGAATATATGTATGTATAACTTTTATAAAGAAAAAGCGAACTGAGACTTTAAAATCTGCCTCAGTTCCTTTTATTTTTTTACGTATGTTTTGACACATTGATTCGATTGATTGCACGATGAAGAGCAACTGTTGCACGGCGTAGTTCATCCGTATTTGCATTTTCTTTCGCTTTTTCAATCATACGTTCAGCTCGTTGTTTTGCACGTTCTGCACGGCTTACATCAATATCTCTTTCACGTTCTGCACTATCAGCAATGATTGACACTACATTATCACGAACTTCCATAATGCCACCATTGACCGCAATCCAATCTACGTGTGTATCAGAGTCTGTTCTTTTTACACGAACTTCATCGATCGCTAAAGGAACAATGATTGGTGCATGTTTAGGCAAGATCCCAATTTCACCATCTGTTGTTTTTGCAACAACGATCATTGCATGATGATCATAAACCAATCCATCAGGAGTCACCACATTGACAGTTAAACAATCCATTTCTGTGTCTCCTCCTTTTAGTAGTTCAATGTTTTCGCTTTTTCTATAACATCTTCGATTCTACCAACGCTACGGAAAGCTTCTTCTGGTAGATCATCGTATTTTCCGTCAAGAATTTCTCTAAATCCTCTAACAGTTTCAGCAACAGGAACATATGAACCAGGTTGTCCTGTAAATTGTTCAGCCACATTAAAGTTTTGAGATAAGAAGAATTGAATACGGCGAGCACGACCAACCAAGATTTTTTCTTGATCAGATAACTCATCCATCCCTAAGATGGCGATGATATCTTGTAACTCACGGTAACGCTGTAATACATGTTGCACTTCTGTTGCTACAGCATAATGCTCGTCACCTACGACTTCTGGTGCTAAAGCACTTGATGATGAAGCTAACGGATCAACGGCTGGATAGATACCCATTTCAGTTAAACGACGTTCTAAGTTCGTTGTTGCATCTAGATGGGCGAATGCTGTTGCCGGAGCCGGGTCAGTATAGTCATCGGCTGGCACATAGATTGCTTGGATCGATGTGATAGACCCTTTTTTAGTAGACGTAATACGTTCTTGCAATTGACCCATTTCAGTCGCAAGTGTTGGTTGGTACCCAACGGCTGATGGCATCCGACCTAATAAGGCAGACACTTCAGAACCTGCTTGAGTGAAACGGAAAATATTATCAATGAACAATAATACGTCTTGTCCTTCAACATCACGGAAATATTCCGCAATCGTTAAACCAGTTAAGGCTACACGCATACGCGCACCAGGAGGTTCGTTCATTTGACCAAAAACCATGGCTGTTTTTTCGATAACGCCAGAGTCTTTCATTTCAAAATAAAGGTCATTCCCTTCACGAGTACGTTCACCAACACCAGTAAACACAGAGATACCACCATGTTCTTGGGCAATGTTGTGAATCAATTCTTGGATCAAAACAGTTTTACCAACACCGGCACCACCGAACAAACCAACTTTACCACCTTTTAAATAAGGAGCTAATAAGTCGATAACTTTGATCCCAGTTTCTAAAATTTCGTTACTTGTACTTAAATCTGCAAAATCTGGCGCTTTTTTATGAATACCGCTACGTGTTGCATCTTCTGGAAATGGTTCTTCCAAGTCGATAGTATCACCTAAAACGTTGAAAACACGACCCAATGTTTCTTTCCCAACAGGGACAGAAATTGGTTTGCCTGTATCAATAACTTCCATTCCGCGTTGTAATCCATCTGTCGATTCCATTGCGATCGAACGGATGACACCGTCCCCTAATTCTAAAGCTACTTCTAAAACGACTTTTTGTTTTTCTTCGCCGTTTTTATAAACGACTAATGCATTGTTTATATCTGGTAAGGATTGATCTAGTGAAAATTCCACGTCAACAACGGGACCGATTACTTCAACAATCTTTCCTGAACTCATGTGTCTTTCCTCCGTTTCGTTTGAAAAAGGTCATAAAAATAGTGTTAAAGTGCATGCAGTTGGAGCACAATCTGACTTTCCACATTTTGGCTATTCAGACTTTTGTGAAACTGCAGAACTCTTGGCATTTTTATACCGTTAAAGAGGTCATAAAAATATCGAAGGCTCGACAGTTTTATCCCCTAACGAGGTTATGATAAAAACCTGTCTTTTGTATTAAGAAGTTTGAGCCAATAAGGCTCAAATTCTAATTATTTACTCTAATGCTGCAGCACCTGCAACGATTTCGGTGATTTCTTGTGTAATCGCGCCTTGACGAGCTCGATTGTATGAAATCGTCAAATCACTAATAATATTTTGTGCATTATCAGTGGCTGTTTTCATCGCAGTCATTCCAGCAGCATGTTCAGCTGTTTTGGCATCAATAATAGCCCCATAGATCAAGCTTTCAGCATATTGAGGTAATAAATTATCTAAAATTGCTTCTTCCGAAGGTTCTAAAATATATTCTTGCTCATATGTTGTCGCTTCATCTGGATCTAGGTCTGAAATTGGCAGCATTTTTTCAACACGAAATTGACTTGTTAGTGAATTGATATGGTGATTGTAACAAACATACAATTCATCAAACACTTCATTCTCATACATTGTAGTCGCTGTTGAAACAATTTTTCTAACTTCATCAAAACTAGGTTGATCTGTTAGGCCACGAAGTTCATAGGCTACATTTATTCCACGCGCTTTAAAGAAATCCGCTCCCGTTCCACCAATGGCGATCAGGACAAATTCATCTTGCGAGTCATGATCATCTGTCATCATTTTCATCGTCTGTTTTAAAATAGAACTATTATATCCGCCGACCAATCCTTTATCAGACGTGATCACGATATAACCTGTTTTTTTCACTGGACGTGATGTCAACATCATATGATAGTTGCCTGATTCAGATGCATCTTCATTATCATATGAATCTAATTCTTCTAGATCACTTAATTGCGCTGCCACAAGATGTGTAACGATAGAACGGATTTTTGACGCATATTCTTGAAAACTTCTAGAAGCCGCTTCTGATTTTGTCAGTTTGGCACCAGAAACCATCTGCATAGCATTGGTGATTTGACTGGTTTTTTTTGTTGAAGCAATGCGTTGTTTTATTTCATTTAATGAAGCACCCAATTCTTGTCACCTCTCTTACGCATTTTGAATTGAATCAAGTGTATCTTTAGCGGTAGAACCTTCTGAGTTGGTAGCTCCAAAAATTTCTTTAAATTCATTGATTGCCGCGTCAAGATCCTCTGATTTTGGTAAATCTTTCGTTGTACGGATCGTTTCAAATAATTCAGGATGTTTACCATCTAAAAAGTCAAATAACTCTGATTCAAAATCTAGAATTTTCGCCACACTGATACTGTCTAAGAAGCCATGTGTCAATGCATATAAAATCACAACTTGTTTTTCTACTGCTAATGGTGAATGTAATTTTTGTTTTAAAATTTCAACGGTACGACGACCACGATTTAATTTAGCTTGTGTTGCCGCATCTAAGTCAGAACCAAATTGAGTAAAGGCTTCTAATTCACGATAACTAGCTAAATCTAAACGAAGTGTACCTGCAACTTTTTTCATTGCTTTGATTTGAGCTGAACCACCAACACGTGATACTGAAAGACCTGCATCAACGGCTGGGCGAGTACCTGCATAGAACAAATCACTTTCTAAGAAAATTTGTCCATCTGTGATTGAAATAACGTTTGTTGGAATATAAGCAGAAATATCTCCAGCTTGTGTTTCAACAAATGGTAGGGCCGTCATTGATCCTCCACCTAATTCATCACTTAATTTTGCTGCACGTTCTAATAAACGAGAATGTAGATAGAACACATCACCAGGATAAGCTTCCCGACCTGGAGGACGGCGTAATAGTAATGAAAGTTCACGATAAGCAACTGCTTGTTTTGATAAGTCATCAAAGATGATCAAAACGTGTTTGCCGTTATACATGAATTCTTCACCCATCGCAGCTCCTGCATAAGGGGCAATGTAAAGTAATGGCGCTGGTTGAGACGCTCCAGCATTTACAATAATTGTATAATCAAGGGCACCATATGCTCTTAGCGTTTCAACTTGGTTACGAACCGTTGATTCTTTTTGACCAATCGCAACATAGATACAAATCACATCTTGACCTTTTTGGTTGATGATTGTGTCAATTGCAATTGATGTTTTACCTGTTTTACGGTCACCGATTACTAACTCACGTTGTCCACGACCAATTGGCACAAGTGCGTCGATTGCTTTTAGACCTGTTTGCATAGGTTGGTCAACTGATTTTCTTTGCATAACGCCTGGTGCTGCTGCTTCAACGGGACGTGTTTTGTCTGTTTTGATTTCACCTAATCCATCGATTGGTTGGCCTAATGGATTAACGACACGCCCGATCATTGCTTCACCAACTGGAACTTCCATGATTTTACCAGTCCGTTTTACTTTGTCGCCTTCTCGAATGGTTTCAAAATCACCTAAGATGATGATACCGACATCATTTGTTTCTAAGTTTTGTGCCATTCCATATGAACCATTAGAAAATTCAAGTAGTTCTCCACTCATCGCGTTTTCTAATCCATGGGCACGAGCAATTCCATCCCCAACATATGTGACAGTCCCAATTTCTTCGACTGCTAATTCTTGTTGATAATTTTTGATTTGTTCCTTAATCAAGGCACTGATTTCTTCTGCTTTGATAGCCATTCAATTCACCTCTTTATTGTGCTGAACGTTATTTTAATAACAATTCTTGGATTCGTTCTAACTGTTTGTGGATACTACCGTCGATTACTTTGTAATTGGCTTCAATGATTACGCCGCCAACAATTTCAGGATCGATCAAATTAATTAGATTTGCTTGTTCATAGCCTAAAAGTTTTGCAGCTTTTTCTTCCATTAATTGATGTTGCTCTTTCGTTAATGGAACGGCAGTCAACGCTGTTCCTAAAAGTAAACTTTTGTGTTCATCGTAACGTCGTTCGTATTCGTCGATCATCAATAATAGATCATTCATACGTGAGTAGTTATACACCACATATAAGAAATTTTCTGTTGTCCCTGTAAAACCACTAACTAACTGTTTCATGATTTCATCTTTTTCATAAGGTTCAAGACGGACATCACTTAAAATATCGCCTAAATCTGGAACTTCTTGGTAGATTTCTCTAAGTTTTAATAAGTCTTGATAGATGCTATCAGCTTCTTGCTTTTCAATCGCCAACTCAAACAAAGCTTTGCCATAGCGTTTACCTACTGTATACTTATCTAACTTCATTTGACTTACCTAAGCCTTCAATATAAGAATTGATCAATGAATCATGTGCATCCGGCGTCAATTCCTTATTTAAAATTTTCTCCGCAATTTGTAGAGACAAACTTGCTACTTCATCTTTAACAGATGCCAACGCTTCTTCATGTTCCTGAGAGATGTCTTGACGTGCTTTTTCTCGTAAACGGGACACTTCATCATTGGTTTCTGATAAGATTTTTTGGCGGTTTTGGTCTCCACTCTCTTTCGCATTTTTGATAATGTCTGCTGCTTCTGATTTAGAAGAAAGCAATTTTTGTTGGCGTTCTTCTTGCAACTTAGCAGCTGCGATTCGAGATTGTTCTGCAGAATCTAAATCGTTGGCAATTTTATCTTCACGTTTTTTTAACATATCAGTGATTGCTTCCCAAGCGAATTTCTTGATTAGAAGCATCAAAATTAGAAAAGCGCCACTTACAACAATCATTGTCCCGATTGTTGTACTAGGTCCTGCTTCACCGATTACTAAATAATCTAGCATGAAGTTTCAACTTCCTTTCTCTGCAATTCTCTGTGTTGATTATGGTTCCATTACTTTTTTTGAATAAGCTTGGTGGTTCTTTTAATAGGTTACTTCGCTCTCTTTGTTCGCCAAGTACTGCTCATCATCAGCTCTGCCGGAGGCAGTCGCTGTGATTCGCAGCAAAGAAAGCAGTAACGCGTGGCGTTTTAAAAACTCAGCGTCCTGCCTTCTAAAGGGATTATTTAAGCACTAATAACAATGCAATAACTACACCTAGAATAGGAACCGCTTCGATCAAGGCTACCCCGATAAACATTGTTGTTCTAAGTTGTCCAGCCATTTCTGGTTGGCGTGTCATTGATTCGATTGTTTTTGAAATAACTTTTCCGTTACCGTATGCTGCTCCGATTGCTGCTCCGAAAACTGCGATTGCTGCTGCGATATAATTCATTATTGTTTTCCTCCTAAGAAATAGTTGTTTGTATATATTGTTTATTCTTCGACTTCAACTTTATGAGCCATGTAAACCATTGATAATGTTACAAAAATAAATGCTTGAATTGCACCGATAAACAATGAAAAGGCTAGCCAAATCATTTCTAGCGGTATTGCGAGTGGAATCGTCCAAAGTCCTACACTTGATACAAGTCCTGCAATCAGTCCAAGTAAAACTTCACCGGCAAAAATATTTCCGTATAAACGTAGTGCCAATGTAAGCAAGTTCGTAAATTCTTCCATCAACTTAATCGGCATTAGGAAAGATACTGGACTTAAAAAGCTGTTTTTGAAATATCCTTTTAAGCCAAAACGACTAACACTGAAGAAATGTGTTAAAGCAATCATGATCAATGCTAATGTCAAGGTAACCATTGGATCGGCTGTTGGGCTCTTCCAATACGTATAATCCCCGATTGCCACTTTTGTTACTAAACCAATAATATTAGCAACTAAAACGAACATAAACATCGTGAATGCTAGTAGGTGAAAATTTGTTACTTCTTTACTTGGCATATTGTCGGTAATGATACTCCGAACAAAATCAATGAGATACTCAATGACATTTTGTTTGCCTTTTGGTTTCATTTGAATATTCCTTGTGCAGAAATATACTATCCCAAAGACAATGACACATGTTAACAGAACCATTAAACAAATCGTTCCATCAAACCAAATTGGCCCAATATTGAAGAGCAGTGTCTTCTCTTCCAAATTAATTCACCTCTTTTCCAACAAACTTGCAAGAAGCTTAAAAAGGCTTCTATTTCTTAACCACACGTATCATACCACCAACGATGAATAATTTCAAAAGAATTTCATGAAAATTGGACACTTCTTTTAATCTGACAAAATAGTAAAAGAAAGGGGTCCAGTTAGTATTTGGTAGTACGAAGATTGGTTACTGAAAAAACGATGAAAACTCATCAGTTTCCTTACACTCTACCAAATTTTTCACATAAGATAAAGCAAAGAAAACAAATATGCGAAAAAGAATAAATTCAAGAATAAAATGAGGTTATTTCATTCAAAAATTACATAATTTTTACTAAATCAACGCAAATTATTTTTTAGTGTTCGACTAATTTCTCGATTGATTTCTTTGCGTTTAAGATCTTCCCGTTTATCGTATTGTTTTTTCCCTTTGGCAAGCCCTATCAAGACTTTGGCATATCCATTGCGAATATATACTTTTAACGGGACGATTGTGATTCCAGTATTTTTAGTTTCAGCGATTAGTTTTGCAATTTGTTTTTTATGAAGTAATAATTTTCTTGTTCTTAAAGGATCATGATTAAAGATATTTCCCTGCTCATAAGGACTGATATGCACATTGAGCAGGTAGGCTTCTCCATTTCTAATTCTAGCAAAACCATCTTTTAAATTGATTCGTCCATTACGAATCGATTTGATTTCCGTTCCTTGTAACACAATTCCTGCTTCCATCGTATCAACAACAGTATAGTCATGCCTTGCTTTACGATTTTGGGCAATCAGCTTACCTTCCCCTTTTGGCATACCCATTCCTCCGTTTTCTATTTTTTCTTTTGTTTCTTAGGTTTTTTCTTCTTGGCTACTTCTTTATAGAATGGCTTTTTGCCTTTTTTCTTATTTTTCTTTTGTGAGAATGGCTTTTTATCCATCTCTTTTCGATCCGAACCACGTTTTCGACGGCTATCCTGACGTTTCTTTTGTTTGGGTGCTTCGATCCTTTCAACTTCTTCTGCTTCAAGGAATTCAAAATCAATTTCTCTCGTTTCCGGATCTGCCTTTTCTACTTTGACTTTGATTTTTTGTCCAATTTTCAGTGTCATACCTGTTCGCTCGCCAACTAGTGCCATATGATTTTCAATAAAATGGAAATAATCTTGCTTCAAATTATTGACATGGATCAAGCCTTCGATAGTATTCGGTAATTCTACGAAAAGGCCAAAACGAGTGACGGAACTAATAATACCATCGTATTCTTCACCAATTTTGTCAGCCATAAACTCAGCTTTTTTCATTGAGTCAACTTCTCGTTCAGTTTCAACTGCTCGGCGTTCCATTCTTGAACTATGATCCGCGATATCTGGTAAGTCCTGTTCCCACTTTTCTTTCAGCTTTTCTGAAATGTTTCCTGCATAGCTACGAATCAATCGGTGTACGATCAAATCAGGATAACGACGGATCGGCGAAGTAAAGTGTGTATAGTATTCTGCTGCTAAACCATAGTGTCCATAGTTGTCTTCAGAATAACGTGCTTGTTGCATACTACGTAGTAACATCGTGTTGATTACAGCTTCTTCTGGTTTATCTGCTACTTGTTCCAGAACTCTTTGCAAGTCTTTTGGTGTAATATCCGCTTTTGTGCCTTTGACTAAAATACCTAAGACAGCTGCAAAGTCAAAGAAACGTTGCATTTTTTCCTCTTTTGGTTGTTCGTGAATTCGATAGATAAATGGCAATTTCAAGTCATTGAAATGTTTTGCAACTGTTTCGTTGGCGGCTAACATAAACGATTCAATCAATCGTTCACCCACACCACGAGTTCGAAGTAAAATGTCGTGAGGATGGCCTTCAGGATCTACCAGAACTTTCGCTTCGCGATCTTCAAAAGAGATGGCCCCACGTTTTTCTCGCATTTGTTCAAGAATGTGATGAAGTTCTCCCATTTCTTTAAACATCGTTATTAATTTTTTGTAGCGTTTCATCGTTTCTGGTTTTTGTTCCTCTAACATTTCATTAACTGCTGTGTAGGTCATACGTTCAGTAGTTTGAATCACACTTTGAAAAATATCATGTTTCACAATATGTCCTTCAGGTGTGATTTCCATCTCACAGCTCATTGTAAGTCTAGGCACGTTAGGGTTCAACGAGCATATTCCATTCGACAATCGTTGAGGAATCATTGGTACCACTCGATCTGTTAAATAGACACTTGTGCCACGTTCATAGGCTTCTTGGTCTAACTCACTACCTTCAGTGACGTAATAAGAAACATCTGCAATATGCACCCCTAAAAAATAGTTGCCATTCTCTAACTTGCGTACAGTTACAGCATCATCCAAATCTTTAGCATCTTCTCCATCGATCGTTACGATCAATTGATCACGTAAATCTCTACGTCCTTCAATATCTGCTTCAGTGATGGTATCTGGTACTTGATCCGCTTCAACGATTACCTCATCTGGAAAACTAGTTGGAATACCATGTGCCACAACGATAGATAAGATATCCATGCCAGGATCATTTTTATGCCCAACAACTTTTTTCACGATTCCTTCTAAACTTTTTGGGTATTCTTTTTCTGGATAATGGGTTACTTCTACGATTACAATACTGCCATCTACGGGTTTGATTCCTTGCGCTGCAATATTGAACGTTAGACCAGTCATCTTTTTATCTTTTGGAACTGCGTAACCATATAGGTCTGTTTCACTCACTTCTTTTTCATCATAGGCAATAAATTCACCAACCACTTGAGTGATTGCACGGGTTTTGATCTCTACTATTTTACCTTCAGCACCACGATCTGAAAAAGCATCTGCTGGCTGAACAATCTCGATCAATACGGTGTCTCCATCCATTGCGAAATTAACCGCTTCTTTTGGGATATAGACATCTGCCTCTTCAGGGTCGATCGTCACAAAGCCAAAGCCTCGCTCATTTGCACGAAACGTTCCTTCTATATCCCCCATTTTTTGTGGCAAACGAATCTTGCCTTTTTTAGTGAATTCTACTAATTTTTCGCGTTCCATTGTTGCAATGGTTTGAACAAGCAGTTTAAAATCTGAACTTTTTTGTAGTTGCAAGCCTTCCGCGATTTCTTCCATAGAAAAACTTTTCTTTGTATGATTTTCTATGAAAAATAGGATTTTCTCCTTAATTGTTTGTTTTGTCATTCTTTCTCCTCATTCCAAGACAGTGTATTTAAAAAAGCTAATACATCTTGTTCTAATTGTTTGTGATCTGGTCCAATCGTCAACACATGGCCGCTATTTGGATACCAGTTTAATGTAAATCGTGTTTGGGTCAATGCTTGAGCAGTCTGATAAATCCCCATCGGATCGATCATGGCATCTTGTCCAGCTTGTGCCATAAAAACTGGCATCTTGATTTGTCCAAGGGCATTCGCCGTTTGCTCTGAAAAAGCTTCAATATCCTTTAATTGATCATAGGATGCTTCTTTGATTTTTTTCAAGCGTTCTCCTCGTTCTTCGGCAGAAACCCCAGCAGTTTTCAAGACTTTTTCAGCGTACAAAAGGAAATTTTCTGGAACCTTATTTTTTACTGGAAAAATGGGAGAGCAAAAGAAGCCGCCACCGATCACGCCTTCTAATTGGCTTGTTAGAGCACGCATTGTAAAAATACCACCCATTGAAAGTCCAAAAATAGCTATTTCTTGATAGCCTTGTTCTTTTAAAAACTGAACGGCATCAAGTGTATCTTGCCACCAATCATTTGTTGTTTTTTCTAAAATATCTTCTGGCGAAACTGTTGCATGTCCCGAAAAATTTGGGGAATATACGGTATAATTTTCTTTCTCTAAATAACGGCTCAACATCCGTACATCGTTACTACTTCCTGAATAAGCGTGCAACAGTAACACTGCACGAGAACCATTCTGCGTAAATAATGGTTTAGGTAGACTTATTGTTTTCACTATCTGATTCACCTCATTCTCATTTTAGCACATTATTCGTTGAAAACCTTGTGAAAAGAAAGTTCTTCCACGAAGTTTTCAGCGCTTGGATTCAATTTTTTTGGGAAAGAAAAAAGTCCCTCAGTAGATGAGGGACTTCAAAGGTCTTACTTTGATGATAATAATACTAAAATAAATAATAGTAACATCCAAACAGCACCAATAATTGCTGTTGCGCGTTGCATAACAGCTTCGAATCCGCGTGCTTTTTGTTTACCGAAAAGTTTATCTGCGCCACCTGTAAATGCACTTGCTGCACTGTTTTGTTTACTTGGTTGCATCATTACGGCAATAACCATCACTACTGAAAGGATGATTACAAGTGTTAAAATAAAATTATACATAGTCTAATTCTCCCTTATTCACAAAATACATCTATTATACTTTATCATATTTTTTGTACAAATACTAGCTGTATTTACATAAGCTTGACTGAATAGATCTAAAATTGGGTTTCATGGATCTAAATGCGTGTAAATTCCTAGACTATTTTCTTAGAACATCCCCATATTCAGGCTTTCTATCAAATTCTTTCTTGGCAAATGGACATAAAGGAATAATTTTTTTCTCTTCGCGACGGGCTTTTTCTACCCCATTCATCACTAGTTTTTCAGCTAGTTTTTGTCCTCTATAGGCTGGGTCTACAAAGGTATGATCGATTATCATCATTTTATCTCCAGCATTGGACCAAGTCATTTCACCAATTTCTTGATTTTCATCATTTAACAATACAAAACGATCTTTCTCTTCTTTAATTTCCATCACTATTTTCCATCCTTTCGAATGTATTTTAAAGCACCGCTTGGACAAGAATCGATCACTCGTATATCCTCTTCCACAGAACCGTTATCAGCAATGATCCACGGGCGTCTACCTACTTCAAAAACATCAGCGTTCCCACGAACACAATTGCCAATATGTGCACAAATGTCCTTACTGTAATAAATATCTAAATTTTCTCCAGAATATTTACGATATCCTTGTTCTAATAACATCGATTCATTCACAGGTTTCTCATTAATTTTACTTCCATCCATTAAACTCTCCTCCTCAACTATTTTTATTACGTTCGTTTTTTATATATTGATTTTAACAATTTACATTGATCTTTGCAACTATCCGTTTTTCTCTAGAGGTTAATTATGGTCTCTTTCTTAATCATTTTTTGCTTTTAAAAATGAAGATGATTGTCATTCTTTGTTGCTTTTTTCTACTACAAAAAAGAACCAGCACCAAAACGATACGTTTTGACACAGGTTCTTTCCAAGAGTTAAATCACTCTTTTTTTCTTTTTGATCTGTCTATTTTCTTTTCTCTTTTCAACTTCATAGATTGCTCTTGTCATGAATAAAGAGATATAGTTGAAAATCGATCTGCTGCCAAGAATAAGTGGCAAGTAGAATAGCACATTCCGTGTAAATAGTGATGTCAACATAAAGAAATCACCGAAAAATAGGAAACAAATCAGAAAGGTCACAAGTAACAAACCAAACATGATTTTCTTTTTCAAATCCAGTGGACGTGCAGCTCTTAACAACACCTGAAATCCTACACAACCTGTTAATAGAACACACATTGTAGAGACATCTTGGTGAGATAAATCAAACCAAATACCAGCAAGTTGTAAGACTAAAATATTGAACACAACTGTCAATGCTCCTGGAACTGAAATGCGTAGTATATTCGTTAAAAAATGTCCTTTTATCCGTTGATAATTTGGTTCTAAAGCTAAAATAAATGATGGAATTCCCACAGTCAAAGTATTGATTGGCGTTAATTGTAATGGTGCAAATGGGTAGGGTAAAAATAAAAAGATAAACGTCACTGCAAGAATCGCTGAATAAATTGTTTTTACCATATACATTGATGCAACGCGCTCTATATTATTGATTACTCTACGACCTTCATTCAATACTTGAATCATCGAACTAAAATCAGAATTTAATAAAACGACATCGGACACTGCACGAGCAGCATCACTTCCACTAGCCATCGCTACACTGACATCTGCTTCTCTTAATGATAAAATATCGTTGACGCCATCACCTGTCATACACGTTGTATGACCATTTTGTTTCAACGCTTGAATTAATTCTCGTTTTTGATACGGTGTCACTCGACCAAAAACGGTCGTATTCTCCACCAATTCGTTGAAATTTTCTGAACTTGAAATAGTACTCATATCTACAAAGTTCTCTGCTCCAGCTATTCCCGCCTGCTTTGCTATTTGAGATACTGTGATTGGATTATCACCTGAAATAACTTTTAAGGTTACATCTTGCTTTGAAAAATATGAGAATGTATCCACTGCATTTTCACGAATCGTATCCGCAATGATAAAAATAGCGACGGTTTCTTTCTGTTGAGGCAATACTGGACTTGTTAGTTCATCCATAAAATGAACCAAAATCAACACTCGGTCTCCCTGTTCGTTATATGGCGCTAATTTTTCACGCAAGTCTTTTGGCACTTCAGAATAGATAAATTCTGGTGCCCCCATAACAAAAGATCCTTTTTCTTCAAATGTCACACCACTCCATTTACGGTCAGAAGAAAATGGGACCACTTCTTTGACTTTCCAGGCAGTTTGGGTGAGTGGAAATCTAGAACGTAAAACTTTAGCTGTTGCATTTTGATCGGATAAACCGGCCATCATTTCACTCATCGCACGTTCAATTTCACTTGCTGGAAAACCAGCTTGCGGAATCAATTCTTTGAAAGTTAAACTACCGTCAGTAATCGTTCCTGTCTTATCTAAACAAATAGTATCCACACGAGCAAGCGTTTCAATGCAGGATAAGCGCTGAATCAGCGTTTGCTTTCTAGCTAAATTTGCTGCACCTACAGCGAAAGCTACACTAGTTAGTAACATCAATCCTTCTGGAATCATGCTGATCAATGCACCTGACACACCTAGCACTGTTTTAGGAAATGATTGTGTCGACTGATATTGTGACCAAAACAACAGTAATCCAATAGGAACAATTGCAAATGTTAGACCTTTGATCAAAAGATTTAAAGAGTTCATAAGCTCTGAAGTCGATGGTTTCTCTGTTTTTGCTTCTTTTGAAAGCTTGGAAACAAAGTTATCTTCACCAACTGCAGTAATTTCAACAAAACCTAATCCTGAAGTTATAAAACTTCCGCTCATGATTTTGTCACCATCTTGCTTTGTGATTTTATCTGATTCTCCTGTTAATAAAGATTCATCAACTTCCATTCCTTCACCATGAAGCACAATACCATCTGACGGAACTTGGTTGCCTAATGTTAAGACTAATACATCACCCAAAACAATTTCATCTTGAACTATTTTTGTCAATTGACCTTCCCTTAGTGCGATTACTTCTGTTTTATTTACAATAGAGAGTTTATCAATGGTTTTTTTGGCATGAATTTCTTGGATTACACCAATTGCTGTATTAATAATAATGATCCAGAAAAATAATGCATTTTTGGGGTAACCTACGGCAAAGACTGCCACAGCTAAAAATAAGTTGATAAAGTTGAATAACGTCAATGCGTTATCCATGATGATCTGTTTGGTTGTTCTAGATAGATCCTCAACTTCTTTGTTGTATTTTCCTTCAGCATACCGTTGTTGCACTTCTCTATCAGATAAACCTTTGATATTATTCGGAATTCGAATGTCACTATTCATTATTTCTTGACCCTTTTTTTCTGATGAAAGAAATTCTTCTTTATCGATATCTCTTTTCTTCCTAAACACTTTTTTCACGATTTCATTCACCTTCTTAATTACTATAGTTAGATTAATTGTAGAGTAATTTATCAATCATTTCAGATAACTAGTTCAATTTTACACTTTTTTTAACCATTTGAACAAAATGAAGGTGTTTTATCAAAATAGTCGCTGTAAAAAAAGAAAGACTAAGTATTTAGTCTTTCTTTTTATCTCATGATATTCGCTTGAATCGTAAAATATAGTTCGGTTTAATAGTGGATGGGCTTATCATTGCATAAGGACTTGTGTGTACTTCGAGTAGTCTCACTTCATGTTAGAGTGAGACATACATGATTTCAATCCACTCACTCCATAACAGAGTGAGACATTAGTAAGTGGCCGTGAATTACATGGGTATTTAATTTCAATCCACTCACTCCATAACAGAGTGAGACACCCATTCACAGATTTTCAGACTTAATACAAGTTTTATTTCAATCCACTCACTCCATAACAGAGTGAGACGTTTTCTCTCCTTAAAAGGGTAGGTCATCATCAATTTCAATCCACTCACTCCATAACAGAGTGAGACATCCGGAATTAGCTTTGGAGTTGACGAACCTTAATTTCAATCCACTCACTCCATAACAGAGTGAGACTCTAAGCCAAAAAACGTTTGACCAAACCAACTAGATTTCAATCCACTCACTCCATAACAGAGTGAGACCGTGAAAAAGTCGATAGTATCTCTTATAATCGATTCCAACAACTAATTTTCCACGTAAATCTACATAACATTAAAAAAAAATGAGAAAAAACAACGAAATCAGCTCATTTTTCTTTCGATTATTGGTGCGGATCCTCTAGTAATTTTATGGGCACTTGAGGTTCGCACTAACAATATCTTTTAGATCTTTATCCCTTATTTCCAAAAATCATCAAAAATTGAAATTGGCATATGTCGTTTATGTTGTGTTTTTTGATACCAACCTTCAATTGTGTTTTTTGCTTTCTCTGATACCTTTTTTCCCTCTAAGTAATCATCGATATCATCATACGTTACACCTAAAGCTACTTCGTCCGCTACCAAAGGCTTATCATCTTCTAAATCTGCCGTTGGGACTTTCATATATAACTCTGATGGTGCACCCAATTCCTTTAATAATGCTTTTCCTTGACGTTTGTTCAAACGGAATAAAGGTAAAATATCTGCTCCACCGTCACCATATTTTGTATAAAAACCAGTAATATTTTCAGCTGCATGATCTGTTCCAATGACAGCTCCAGCTTTTTCTCCAGCAATTGCATATTGAACAATCATTCTTTGGCGTGCTTTCATATTTCCTTTATTAAAATCACTAATTGAAATACCTGATTCATCAAGAGATAAAACACCAGCGTCAATTGCAGGTTTGATATTCACCCGCAATGAAACATCTGGTTGGATAAAATCCAATGCTTTTTTTGCATCCGCCTCGTCTGCTTGCTCACCATACGGCAGTCGAACAGCAACAAATTGATAGTGTTCATCTTTTGTTTCCGCGCGCATTTCTTCCATTGTCAATTGAGCTAGACGACCTGCTAATGTCGAATCTTGTCCTCCACTTATTCCTAAGACAAAGGTTTTTAAAAAAGGATACTTATATAAGTAGCTCTTCATAAACTCGATACTTTTGCGGATTTCTTCTTGTGGATCAATCTGAGATTTTACACCTAATTCTTCAATAATTGCTTTTTGTAGTGACACCATAGAACATTCCTCCTATTTTAAAAGTGAAACGGACTCATCCAGCCTTGAAAGGGCAATACGAAAAATCGAAGGTGGCATTCTTTGCCACGATTCTTGTTTCCCTTTTCTAAAAATCAATATCGCTCGTTGTTCTTTATTTGCTTTCAGTCAATGCTTTTACATCTACACGTACTTTTTCAAGCAAACGCATTTTATGATTCCAACATTCTGTAGATAGATCTACAGGATACTTTTGCGGATTTAAATCCCGTTTATACTCTTCCCATAAGGAATCAAGGTTATCTTTTGCATAACTTTTGATTTCTTCTAAAGTTGGCATATCATACACGCGTTTTCCATCAACAAATATTTCTTGTAAAACAGCTCTTGCTTCAAAATCTCGAACGGTTTTGTTAATGAATGTATGCACAGGATGGAACATATAGATTTCTTCTTGCTCACGAGGATCTTCATCCCACAATGTCACATAGTCTCCTTCAGATTTTTGATCTGATTTACGGGTAATGCGCCAAACTTGTTTTTTTCCAGGGGTGGTTACTTTTTCTGCGTTACTAGAAAGTTTGATTGTATCTTTCATCCGACCCTCTTTGTCTTCAATTGAAACTAGTTTGAATACTGCACCTAAAGCTGGTTGGTCATACGCTGTGATCAATTTTGTTCCAACGCCCCAAACATCGATTTTTGCTTTTTGCATTTTTAAACTTAAAATAGTACTTTCATCCAAATCATTCGATGCATATATTTTAGCCTCTGTATAACCAGCTTCATCCAATTGTTCACGCACTCTTTTAGAAATATAAGCCATATCGCCACTGTCCAAGCGAACACCAAGGAAGTTGATTTTATCGCCCATTTCTTTGGCTACTTGGATCGCACTTGGTACACCTGACTTCAATGTATCATACGTATCGACTAAAAAGACACAATCTTTATGTGTTTGTGCGTAAGCTGAAAACGCATCATAATCATTTCCGTAAGACTGTACCAACGAGTGTGCATGCGTACCACTGACAGGTATCCCGAAAATTTTCCCTGCACGAACATTACTTGTCGCATCAGCACCTCCAATAAACGCCGCCCGCGTGCCCCAAACAGCCGCATCTAATTCTTGTGCACGACGCGTTCCAAATTCCATCAACGGATCATCACCAATGACTGACTTGATTCTTGCTGCTTTTGTTGCAATCAGTGTTTGGAAGTTAACCATATTCAATAAGGCTGTTTCTATCAATTGACATTGAGCTAACGGTCCTTCTACTTGGATCAATGGTTCATTATTGAACACCAAATCACCTTCAAGTGCCGAACGAACCGTACATTTGAATTCAAATTCTTTTAAATAGGTTAAAAAATCTTCTGGATACTCTTCTACTTCTCTAAGATACGCAATATCGTTTTCTGTAAAGGTTAGATTCTCTAAATAATCAACTAATCGCTCTAAACCAGCAAAAATAGCATAACCATGATTAAAAGGCATTTCTCGAAAATAACATTCAAAGACAGAATGTAAATCTGCTCTACCTAATTTCCAATACGTTTGCATCATGTTGATTTGATATAGATCTGTATGTAATGTTAAGCTATCATCATCGTAAACTTTTTTCATTTGACTGTGCCATCCTTTATTTTTTCTAGAATTTTACTATCTATTATAGCAAAAAACTGTTTTTTTAACTATGAACTGATTCTATTATGCTTTTTTCTTAAAGATAAAAAATTTACTGAAAAAGTAATTCAATACAACAACCGCGACTTGCGTAACCATTTTTGCCCAGAAATCAGATATCTGCATCACTTCTATCATTAATACCATCAAAGCCATATCTACGACAAATGACAAAATTCGATACCAGTAAAATAAAAGCATTTCTTTGATAAAAGAACCGAAATCCTCATGATTACTAGCAAAAACAAAATACTTATTTGTAAAAAATGCAAAGAGGACAGATAAAAACCAACCGATTGCATTACTTACCTTATAATCAATCCCTAAAATATCTTTACAGACGAAGAAAATAACGATATTAACGATTGTTGTTGCGACACCAAAGACTAAATATGAAATGACTTCTTTATATTTATGAAACAATTCTTTCACTATTCACGCTTCCTTTCATTCCTCTTTTCATTCTATCAAAGTTAGAATAGAAATCATACTGATTTTCTCGTTTCTTCTAATGATTTTTGGCTCTTCTTTTAAAAAAACTCTTGAGGAAACCAACTATGCGGTTTGCTCAAGAGTTTCGTTTTTTATGATGGTTCTACCTCTTTTTGGATCACGATGATATCTTTTCTGGGCGCACTAAAAGAATAGCCTTTTTGCTGCATTTCGTTTTTTATCCCAATATGAACAGTGACCTCATCTCGCGTGGCATTTAACAATTTTTTGATTACAAAATCGATTTCCCTTTTATTGATTTTCTTTTTGGTATTGATCATAATGATATCGATTTTATCAAATGCATCAGCGTAGACAATTTGAGTACGGTCTAATGCATATAATTTAAAGAATTTGATTGCTTTTGTCCCAAAAACAAACTTAGTAATATTAGGATAAAAGTATTCTAAATCCAAGTTTTTTTTGATTGGTGTTTCAATTAGTTTCATTAGCTCAGCTCCTTTACTTATTTTACTTGTCCTGATAGCTCTACCTAAAAATTTTACTCTTTCATTGACCCTTTGTAAATCAAAAAAAGGAGTTTCTAAAATAAAAATTGTGTTATTCTATATAAAAGACTTGACCTTCACGTTAAGTAAAGGTTTATGCTAGTTTCATACAGGAGGGAAATAGATGGCCTATACAATCAAAAAAATTGCTGAATTATCAGGAATCAGTACTCGCACTTTACGTTATTATGATGAGATCGATCTATTGAAACCAGCGCGTATCAACTCTTCTGGTTATCGTATTTATGAAACAAAAGAAATCGACAGACTGCAGCAGATTCTCTTTTACCGTTCTTTGGATATGAAACTAGAGGACATTCAACTATTATTAGACACACCAAATTATGATGCCCAATCTGCGTTACAAGATCACTATCAGCAATTGCTGAAAAAACGTCAGCAAATCGATCATCTTATCCTCACTGTAGAAAAAACAATCCGGTATCAAAAAGGAGAAATAACCATGACTGAACAAGAAAAATTTATAGGATTCAAACAAGATATGTTAAAAGAAAATGAACAAAAATTTGGAAATGAAATACGTGAAAAATATGGAGAAGAACGAGTGGGTGCATCTAATAAAAACTGGTTGAATTTAAGTGAAGAAGAATTTAAACATATGGAAATGGCTGAAAAAGAATTGATTGATTCCTTAAAAATCGTTCTAAAAACACAAGACTATAAGTCCCAAGAAGCCAAGACTGTTTTCTTAAAACATCAGGAGTGGTTACAGTATACTACGCCAAACTACTCAATTGAATTGCACAAAGGTCTTGGACAAATGTATGTGGGCGATGAACGATTTGCTGCATACTATAATGAACGCGCTGGAGAATCCGCTGCCCAAACCTTAAATCAAATTATTCAACTATTTGCGAACTAAAGCTATTCAATTTTTTATAGTAAAAAAGCCTAGGACAAAACTAAACATCCGTTTTGTCCTAGGCTCTCTATTTGAAACGACACGCTAAATGGAACAGTTTCACCAATAAATACTTTGGTTCTGTCCTATTTTCAACGTCAGATTACTGACTGTTTTGTATCCAACACGACTGATTGCAATATTTCATTCACTTGTTGCTCTAAATCAAACTCAGCCTGTTTAGTTGGCCCTTCAAGCTCACATATGATCCAACCATAATTTTTATCTGTTTCGAAAAAATAGGTCGTATAATTACTTGTTTCAAGTTGATCCACTTGATTCGTTTTTGTTGTAATGACATACTCATTCTTGAATAGATCAGGATGTATTTTTTCCTTTCGATACCCCTTCTCACCATCTTCTAAAACTTGGTCCATAAATTCAGATAAACTAGCAGCATTGGTCGATTTACTCATAAAAATCGACACATAAAATGTATCACAAGCAAAGGCTTTGCTCGAGTTTCCCTCTATATCATCTACAGAAATCAACTCCCCCTTTTCTTCACTGTAGTACTTTGGCACTTGTATTGTAATCGTTTCGTTTTCATTTGTAACGGCTAATTCTTTTATACTTACTTGCATTTTTTGATCGATAGTATCCTTATACTCATTTTCGACTTGCCCTTCAAAAATGGCTTTAGTCTCATTATTTAAATATTTTTTTGCGCCAAGGTAGATAACAGCCCCAACAACTGTAAGAAACAAAATCAGTATCAGCACTGATTTAAGTCTTCTTTTATTACGTTTGGCAATAAAATCAGTATTTTTTAATAGCTCTTTTTTATAGTTAGATGAATATTTTATTTGTGTAATATCGTAATAAAAAAATTGCAGTGGTTCTTCTAACATCTTTTTATTTACATCGTCTGAAGAACCAACTAAAAGAGTATATTGTCTGATTTTTGATGGAAAGTTTCTCGTATTTTTCTTTTTTAACTTTACAAATAATTCTTGCTCACCTATAAAATAATAGGCCTGATCGTCTTCCTGAACGTCAAGAGACTTAATCTCCTGAAATTCATTAGGTAACTGCTTCTTGATTTGTTGAAAATACACATCAAACGCTTCCCCACGGATATAACGCAGCAAATAAATAACTGAACCAACTTCAATTAAAAATAATAACACCAACAACCATCTTAAAAATGATTCCGACAAACCGATCCCACTGACAGTCAGCATCATTCCTGCAAGTAGTAGAATTAAATACTTTTGATAATATTTTAAATACAACTGCCTGATCCCTGGTTGATAATAGTCTAAATCATGTTTGATATTCTCTTTTGTTTCGTTCATTGTCACTCTCCCAAATCAAAACTTTGTCACTTCGTAATAGTATATTTCTTCTACACTACAAACTTCCTTCATTAAATAAACTCGTTTATTTGATGATTTCTTCAAAAATAAACTTTCCAACACCGCCATCTAAACAATCACCAATAATTCGTTGGCACTTCTCTTTTACACTCTCTTTTGCATTTCCCACAGCGACTGGAATATCGACAACTTCTAACATCGGCAAATCATTTTCTCCATCACCAATTCCATAACTGCGGGCATCTGGAAAGTCTTTCATAAACTCGTTGATAGCATTTCCTTTACTGCTTTTTGAATTGACGATTTCTAAGCATTGCGTAAAAGAAGAAAAAACATCTACAGATTCACTAGCCAATAATTCACGTAGTAATACATGTTCCTCATCACTCGCTTCCATCAACTCGATTTTCATCACTTTCAGCTCTGGATGTTCAACCAAATAATGATAAGGATCTTCAACATGCTGGCATTGTTCTTTAAAGAATGATTCTTTAAAGTCCATGATTTGTTGCCCTGCTTTTCCCATAGGTTCAAGTTTCTGTCTTAATGCTAAGATATTGCTTTCATAGTGATCTACTGATTTTAAGATGATCCCTTTATTTGTATGAATATGATAGAAAATATTTCGTGCTTCTAAAATAGCAATCGCCTTTTCAGATTCTTCTATAGAAAGACAATGATTATATTGAACAGGCTGTCCTACAAGCTTATATCCGCCACCATTGCTGAAAATGACATCACATTCACTATCTAATTCATTCATTAATTCATTCAACTGCTCGTACCCACGTCCACTAATAAAAACAAAATGATCCCCTTGTTTTTGTAAGGCAGTTATTGCATCGTAGTTGACTTGTGGCACTTCACCTGCAAGATCTTGGAACGTTCCATCTATATCACAAAAAACAATATTCATTGGTTAAACTCCTTTTTTAGTTCTATATGTTTTTTTCCATTGAATGATTCACTACTCTTTTATTCATACGCTATTATTGTTGATCAAACAAAGATAAATTTTGGTTTTGAAAAATTCAATTCGTAACTTTGAGTATAGCATAACAGACTTCTTCTTGTTACAAATCATTATAATTTTTAAAGAATTTTTCAAAAAAAGCTGAGACACAACGCTTCACGTTATATCTCAACTTCTCTTAGTAAGGAATCCACTGATGAACCTTTTCTCCAATTTTTTTCGTTATGCTTTTGATTTGCATTACTTGAAATAGCATTGTTCGGATGAAGTCAATCAAAAGACAGATTGCATAAATCAAGAACGCCCATAGTAAAACTAAAATCACTGCTCTTCCAATCGGTTCATTCGTCAAAAAGATAAAACGATCTTTTAGGATAAAATAGAAAATAATCGGATGAGTATGGATAAGATACACTGCAAAAGACAACGGCGCAAGCTTCTCAATCAAAAAGACACCGTATTTATTCTTGATAGGTATTTTTAAGCATAAAAGAAAGAGCAAAACAGAGCTTATTAAAATAAATGGCGATACATATTCAATAAACCAAATGTTTTTTTTTGACGCTTCTAAGCTACCTGTCATTGTTCCAATCAAAATCAGCCCCATCAAAATAGCGTTTATCCCCAAATAATACCGAATCATTTTATTTTTATCGAGTGATTCAATGGCCACATGTAAACGAATAAACGCACCAATAAAATACATGAATATCAACCAAATCATACTGTAGCCTTCCATTAAACTAAATGGATCTGATTGTACAAAAATGGAAGCAAAACCCAACAGGACGATTACAGCTAGGCCATACACCATTTCTTTTTTTGAAAAACTTTTTATTGCCTTATTTAATAACGGCATGAAGACAAAAAGACCTGCATACGCCGAAAAGAACCAATAACTTTTTTTGAATAATGGAAATAACGAATCCGTATACATCGAAATTGGAACAACGTCTCCAAGAATATAGTAAGCAATTAAACTTAATGTAACCGAATAAAAGAATACTTCAAGCCATAACTGAACGAATTTTTCGATCCGCCACTTTCCTTCGATCATAAAGTAACCTGTTATTAACGCAAAACAATTTACCGCAACAAAACAGAGAACTTCTAGTCCCCAAAAAAAATAATAATTGAGGCTTCCACTTTGGACATTCTCTAAAATTCCACCATTTCCTAAAATATGTAAAATCAAAATCATGAACATGGACACCATTCTTAATAATTCGATGCCTAAATGCCTTTTCACTAGTTCCGCTGCTCCTTTCTGATACTTTTTTCTTCTTCCAGCAATGAAATAATCGGATTCTCCTCTACCTTTTCCTTTTTTGATAGAGGTGATTTTGATTCATAATACGTATCAATAAAATACAATGGTCGCTTTTTGGTTTCATTAAATACACGTCCTAAATACTCCCCGATGATACCAAGGGATATCAATTGAAGGCCGCCAAGAAACAAGATACCGATCATCAGTGAAGGATACCCTGAAACATCAGCGCCTAAAAGCAATGTTTGAACTAACACGATCATCATATATAGAAATGCTGCAATTGAAACAATCCCTCCAATAATCGTGGTGATTTTCAAGGGTAACGTTGTATACGAAGTGACCCCATTCATGGCCAAATGAAACAACGAAGAAAAACGCCATTTTGTTGTTCCTCCTGCGCGTTCATCTGCGTTATAGAAAAGTTCTTTTTTCTTAAATCCTATCCAGCTATATAATCCTTTAGTATAGCGTTCTTGTTCTCGTATCGTTTTCAATGCCTCTACCGCTTTGCGATCTAATAAACGAAAATCACCTGCATTTGGATAAATGTTCGTCTTACTTGCTTTTTGTAAAATTCTATAATAAAAAGCAGATGTCCACTTTTTTAAGAAACGCTCTCCTTTTCTTTCCTTTCTGACAGCATACACATCTTCATAGCCTTTTTCCCACCAAACAATCATTTCTTTAATTAGCTCTGGTGGTTGCTGTAAATCTGAATCAATGACTACTGCTGCATCTCCTTGAGCATGGTCAAAACCTGCTAACATCGCAATCTCTTTGCCATAATTCCGTGACAAATCAACAACTGATATTCTGTCATCAAACGCTTTTAATCCCAAGATAATCGGTAAACTTTGATCCGTGCTACCATCGTTTACAAATAGGAAATCAAACCGATAGTCACAGCAACTATCGGCTAATAACGTCAACCGCTCATACATTTTTTCTAATACAGATTCTTCATTTAGAAATGGAATAATTACAGTAATTCGTTTCATTTAGATTTCCTCCTAACGTCTAGCTATTCTTTATAAAAAAGGAAAAAATCAGCATTTTCAAACACTGCAAAATCCTTTAAAAATGTTTTTTTCGATAAATCAGTGCCTTTGTGGTAAAGATAGCCTACACTTGCTTTATCCGTTTCAATCTTCTCGTCCTCTTCTAAAAAAGTGTATTTTCCATAATAGCGATAAGTCATATTACTATTTTTATCATATGGAGCATCTCGACTAGCCTGGTAACTTTCCGGTGAAATCGGGTCAAAGAAACGGATGAATATAAATGTTAAGTCCTGTAACTGTTTCAAACTAGTCCGGTCGATATAGATTCTCTCAAGTTTTTTTTCATTTCCAACAGCCAGTGTTTCTTCAAGTGTGATGGGTGCCATATAGGTACTATCTTGTTGTTCTTCCTTGTACACACTATTGTACGTGTAGACATAAAACACAAATAACACTGAGAAAAACGCAAAAGCAGTCTGAAACACTCGCTTAGTTTCTGTTGACCACAAACTTGAAAGGCCATATCCCATCATAATAATTATAGGGAACATCATCACATTCCAATGATGCACAACAGGAACAATAATCAATATTAATGGTAGACTACATAAAAACCAACCAATCGTTAATTGCGTTAGCGGGCTTTTCTCTTGACGCATCTTGCTCCATCCTAAGCTAGCTAGAAGTAATCCAGCTAAATTATACATAAAGCCAAATCCTTGTATTGAACTAAAAATCAAACCATCTCTACCGCTTAAAAGAAAACCAAGAATCCTTTGAAGATTGCCTAAAAAAGCACCCCAGATATCTTTTTGAAACAAAATAGTTTGCCCTTCACTTTGACTACCAATCATTTTTGCAAATGTTATGCCGAAAATAGTAAGGGTTTCATGACGTACATATTGGACATATGCAAAAATCACAATTGGGATAATTGTAATGAATAAAACACTCATTAAACAAATCACTTGTTTGCTTCTCAGCAAACGATTTTTTAAGAAATATCCTAAAAGAAACAACAAGAACAAGGGTAAAAAATACCATGTTGCCAAATATGCATACGAAGTTAAGCCAATTAGACAAATGGCACTACTGTAAAAAATTGTCTGTCTTTTTCCTCTTTCATTCATCCCAACCAGAATTAGACAAACTGCAATGAGTAGCAAATGAGGGGCTACATTTGCATCAAGTCCAATCCGACTGATCAACAGGTGCCATGGACTGATGATCAACATAAAGAAGATAGATAGCGTTAATTTTTCAGATAAATTGAGCTTCAGCAACATCCATAACACGACAAGAATGGTCACAGAAGATAGAAACAACATCGCTAAACGGGTGCTAACAAGTGACAAGCCTAACACTTTAACGAAAGGTAAGGATAAATAGGTGTAAAAAGCTGATGGGCCTGTTCCATAGCCTATCAGATAAATTGGCCATGAATTCAACGCACTATCTGTCCCATAATTTGCTAATGCCCATGTATCATAGCCTGACATCGCTTCATCAATTTGGAGACCAGGCAGTTGATCGATATTGATATAACGCGTGATGATTCCAACAACAAACAGAAAGAAAAGAAGTTGTAGAAACTCCTTTTGTTTTTTATTCTGTTCACCTTGCTTCCATACTCGACTAAGAAAAGCAGCTCCAACGCCAACAAATCCTAGCATAACTGCATATAGTACAACAACTGCCATTTATTTTCTCCCTTTTATTCATTTATTCTGTACGGTCCACAATAGCCGCTTGCACTCCTTTCAATTCTTTTTGTGGATCGAATTCGGCTATTATCGACTGGGTGATTCGTTTCTTTTCAGTCATTTCTTCATCATTACTATAAACTTTCACTCGTTGTGATGCCGGACGATCTTCTAGTTGTGCATATTTTTTTTCAAAATTTTCAATCGAACGATCCGTTATTGTTTTAGGCAAATCAATTATTTTAGCGGTTTCTTCTAACAGCGTATGAAATTTTTCTTTTGTAAACAGCTCTTTTTCTCCAGCTTTCACAATAGAAAAACTCTGCGTTCTTAGTCGAACATCTTTTTCTTCCCGCGTATACAAATACGTAAATTCTACCATAGCAACTGTTTCTAACTGATTCTCTTTAGAAAATGGATAATAGCCTTGAATTCTTAACTCATCCCCTTCAGCGTAAAGCGTATATTCGGGATCATCAGCCTTTACTTCATCTGTTACTACTTCTTTTTCCATCAATGTCTCTGCTTGGGTGATCATATCAGGTACTTTTACGTTAAATTTATTTTTAAGTAAGGACAGCCCTTCTTTTTTACTGATCTTTGGATAATCAAATCGGCCAAAAGGCTTTTCTCTGGTTTCGTGCCACAGAAGTTGTTCGTGTTCTATAGCCGCTGTTTTTTTATTTACTGAACAGGCACTGACTATAAGAACCAAAGCCGTTGCCACACAAAAAAACAGTATGCGCTGTTTTCGCATTATTTTTCGCCATCCTTTCCACTATCTGTTTCGAGTGTTAAATGTACAGGTTCAGCCTCTTTAAATACTTCTTTAGAGGGGGTAAGCACTAGATCTTTTGTCTTGTCTTTCAATGTGTATACAGCAACGGATTCAAGTGTTTTTCCAGCAGGAATTTTTTGATTTTGCTGGTTTAATAGCTTCGTGATATCCACTACTTGATCATCTTTTTTTACTGTTCCTTCTTGTAAGACCTGATCATCTTGCATTACTTGAATCAACTCTTGCCATTTCTTTGGTGTGATCTCCTCTTGCTTCCCTTTGTTTGTAACCATATAACGAATCGCATAAACAGACGTATCATTCTCACCAGCTAAACTCATTACACCCGTCACTTTTACATTTAATTCGCTTGAATCGAAGGCAATATCATCCTCCTCCTCAACTGGGCCTTGATCCTCTTTTTCTTTGACGGAATAGGCGGAGGAATCAATAATATCAACCCGTTTTTCATATTTTCCGTCGTCAGCAGAATAAAAATCAAATTGAACCAACCCGTGTTCTGTCTCTATATAATAGAGATGAAGCCACATAGAACGCTTATCAAATGTAGTGTTTAATGTAAATTTGTAGGCTTTATACTGCCCAACCTTGGATTCTTTCATATAAATATCTTTCGCTTTATAGTTATACAGCTTTGCCAACTCTTTACGTGTTCGTTCACCAAAATTATCTAAATCAACATTCTCTTTACGAGAAGCTAAAACAAATAAAGAAGAATTACTCTTTTTATCTTTGGCTCCAAAAACAGCTGACTTGTTATACGTTGCTTTGTAATCTTTGGTAACTTCCCAAGTACTCGGCAGTTGAAATTGATATTCAATACCATCTGCTTCAAAGGATTGTTTTTCATCCGATAATTTTGCGGAACAGCCACTGATGACGAGTAAACTAAGAACTAAGATTGATAAATACCCTATTGCTTTTTTCATTCCTCTTTCTCCTTTTGTATATGGATCTGTTGTTTCATTTCTTTCCTTAGCCACCAGCTGTACACTATAAAAAGCAGGATACAACTAACGAAAAGTGAAAGGCCGATTCTAAAGCCTTCAGGTAAAAATACCAATTTCACGTTATGTTTCCCTTTTGGCACAGGCAATGCTAAGAAAGCATCTTTAAATGTGGGAATTTCTACTTGTTTCCCATCAATGTATGCTATCCAGCCTTTGTCAAATGGGATCGTTGTCAATATCACTTGGTCTTTAGGCAAATCAACTTCTGCTTCTGAAGTTCGACCACTCGTTTCAAAAGAAACACCCTTTTTTTTGATAGTGTTCATCATATTCTCAAACTGATCACTATTTAAGAACATCGCTTTTGGTTTTACAAGTTGCACAACATTTTCACCCGTGAATACCACCTGAACCTCAATTGTTTTAGCTTCCTTGTAATACCCTAAATCATAATACTGGCCGCTAGAATCCAAACTACCATGGCGTTGTATTCCATTCACTTTCGTAATGATATCCACTTCGGTTCCTTTTCCATATAGACTTAAATAGGCTTGGGAATGGGCTGGAACGTCAATTGAATACGTTAATTCTCGATTGGCATTGGCTGTTCTTGAATAATAAACGCCGCCTTCTTGTTCTTCCACTTTGACATTATTTTCTTTCACCGTTTCAACTTCAGCAAAGGAAAAGATATTTGATTTCTCACCTGATAGATATTGCATTAATTCTGTTTGATTTTTCACGGCATCTTTTTTGTAGATTCCCTTGTCTGTTAAAATACCTAGAGGCATTGCAAACTGATTTTCATATAAGGTGTAATCTCCTGCTGTTTTCACTACTTTATAGCCATATTTTCTTAAATCCTCTTTTGCTAGATTGTATTTTATCCCTAATAACGCATCCATGATCAACGTGTTATTTTCGTATTGGATCGTCAAATTAGTTCCCGCTGAACGAAATCCTAACTGATCTAAATACTGTGAAGAGTGACGATTTCGAATAGAAGAAAACATGGTAACACCGCTATATCCATGAATAAAGCTCTCATTTCGCGAAGTTGCATCTACATTTCCTACCCGGTATAGACTCGTATTCTCTTTTTTTGTTTCCTCTATCAAGGTCTCAATATCAGAAAAGTGATCATCGTAGGCTCTGCGATCTGGATAATTCCATTCTCCTGCAATCCCTTTGACAATGCTTTGCGCATTCATAAATTGTTCACCGATGAAAACAATGGAAAATAAACATCCGATCAATACCAAACGCTTAGGCCATTTTTGAAGTAGAACGCCTAACAGTACATAAAGCAATGCAACAGTCAGAGTAATGAGTAATGTTTTCTGATCCAAATACTCATATCTTTTACGGTTTGCTACAAAACTGATCAAAACATAAAGAAAAATCAAACCCAACACACAATTTACGATATGATTAAAATCATCTTTCGTTACATTTTCCATTCCAAAGCCTGCCAATAAAAGGCCTAAAAAAGAAAACAAGAAGCTAAATCGAAATAAAAACATATAAGGCGAATGCATCCCATGCCAAAATAGATTCATCGGTTCGATATACACACTTGCAATCAATACAAGAAACAAACTGCCATAGATCAGTTTATTTTTCAGCGGTACGTTCCGGCTTACAAAATAAAAAAGACAAAAAATCAAACCAAGCATGCCAAAATAAATAAATGGTGCGCTCCCATATTTACTCGTATCGTAGGAACCTACCATTGTTTTTGCTGGAATATCCCAGACATCCGTTCCTCTTGTTAAAAAACTATAAATTGGTGTTAACCCCTCACCATTATTTTTTAAATCCAATAATGTAGGCAAGATCGTAACCATTGAAGCGCCACCTGCGAGTAATGAGGTTATTAAGTATGGAACCAAGCTTGTTTTGAAGCGCTTAGGATTTGTTAAAAATCGGCAAAATACATATAAAAATGAAAATACGCCAACCATAAATGCCATATAGAAATTAGATAAAAATAATAATAAGTAACTAATAAATAATAGTGCAGGTTTTCGTTTATCCATCAGAAGATGGATTCCTAAAATAACTAAAGGTAAATAGATCAGCCCATCTAACCACATTTGCTGCGGTGAATAAGCAATACTAAAACCACATAAAGCAAAACTAACACTTAACATTATTTTCACGATTTGTGGCACCTTAAATAAGCGATCACTCATGACCCAAAATGTACCACCAATAGCGCCAAACTTTAGTAACAAAATCAAATACAGTGCATCAGGAATATGTTGATTATCAAAAAATGCAACGATAAAACTAAAAATTCCGTTTATGTAATAGGCCATAAATGACCAGTAATTCAATCCCAAGGAACCATACCAGGTATAAAAAAAACTCTGTTTTCCATGTAAAGTATTATTGAAACTTGCGAAAAAATTGGATGTTTGAGATAACGCATCACTCGCTAAAACTGTTCTCTGACTAGTTGGATAAATGTCCATCGTTAAGTAAACCACTGCCATTATTCCGATGGGAATAAGTACACTTAAAAGAAATGCCCAACCTTTACTTTTAAGCCATTTTTTTATCTTCATGCCATTTCTCCTCCTACATAGAACGTTCTTTATTGCTCACCTGTTACGCGCTGTTGCTTTGTAAGCCTTACTTTAATCCTTTATTAGTGGACTACTCCTATCTTGTTGAATGGAAAGTAGCGAAATACTACTACTCCTTCCATTTGATTTTCTTCAATTAGTCCAAGAGCTCTACTATCTTTGGATTCAGCTCGATTATCTCCTAACACAAAATAACTTCCTTTAGGAATCGTTGTCATCCCCGCTAAATGGAGAGCAACTTCTTCATGAACGATTACTTTGAGCGTACTATCAGGTAACATACTGATAATAAATTGTGGTACTTCCTCTTGTTGCCACGGTGCAGCAGTAGACGGACGAATATACACCGCATTTGATTCTGTCCAAATTTGGTCTCCTGGAAGGCCAACTATTCGTTTGACATAACTTGGATCATTTGGAATCTCAGGATCGAACGTCACAATATCATATCTCTTTGGTGATACATTCTTTTGTACGATAATACGGTCATTATTTTCAAACGTTGGTGCCATTGATTTCCCTGAAACACGATGCGTTTTAAAGACAGCTAAAAAAAGAATAACCAGTATAAAAGTAAATAGCAGTAAGCCTTCTTTTAGCCAATTTCTTCTACGCTCTATTGCCTTCTTTTCACTTTTCTTTTTTGGGAGGACTGGTCGTTGTTCTCTTCGTTTAGTTGGACTTAACGTCGTTCGTCGTGTTTTTTTTCTCTTTGAGAAATGAAGACCTCTTGTCATATTCATTCCTCCTATCGCTTCTTTAAAATTGTTTTAGTTGATGCAATGGTGCGATCCTAACTTTTACAACACCTAAAATATCTTTTTTCTCAACCCAACCAAAATTACGACTATCTGCAGCATAATGCCGATTATCACCCAAAACAAAATAACTATCTTTTGGTAAACGGCTTTCATCCGTGACAGTTCTCAAGCTGAAATCATCTGTCAATAATCGTTTCTCAACTTTAGCTTCATTTAATTCTTTCTTCAAAAACCGTTCTATAATAGGTTTTTGGTCAACAAATAACTGATCCTCTTGGTAGGCGATTTCTTCTTCTGGTAAACCAATCACTCTACGAATCATTGTTCTTTTTGTTTTTGGGTCTCTGATATAAACTAGGTCGAATCGTTCAATCCTCTTTGTTTTTCTGACAATTACTCGTTCGCCATCATTTAATAATGGTGTCATTCCGTACCCTTCAACCGTTGGGAATGTAAAAAACAATGACTGAACGATCGTGAGCAATCCTACTAAAAGTATTAGGCTGACAATAATTTCTTTTATAAGTTGCCGTTGTTTTTCTTTTTTTCGATTGATATGCACTTTTTTGTGCTTTTTCTTTCCTAAAGAGGGCTTTTTTGTACGATTATTCGATTGTTTACTTCTATTTTTTGTCTGTACAGCTAGATTCTTTGATTTTTTTTTCGATTGATTTGTTCTTTTGCTATCTGTTGATTTTTTGAGAGGCTGCTTTTTTTTTCTAGTTTTTTTTGTCTGTTTCATGTTGTTTCCCTCAGCAATCAATTAACTTTTTCTTTTTAATGCTGACTCATTTACCCTAAAATATTTGAAAACTTCTTTCTGCTGTTTTTTCATTTTTTGAATATCTTTTAAATAACCATCGATTGTTTCTTTATTTTCTAACTGTTGTTCGGATAAACTATGCAGATTCATGCCTAAGTTTTTCATCCCAACATTGTAACGCGTCAATAATCTCTTTCCTTCTTCAGATAATCCATCCGAAACAGATCGATTGCTGTAGGTTACTAATAAAGAACTGATTTCTTGATATGCTGGATATTCTTTTTCAATACTGCCACCGTCTCTCATCGTCTCCAACTTTTTTTCGATATCTTCCGTCATAAAATAACCTTGAACGACGCCTTTTGCATCATCGGCAGTCAAATGAGTCATCTGATAATAACGAGAGTAAAAAGCACTTCCAGACATTATTACAACCAATAACAGAGAAATAACGCTGATTCTGTTAAAACGTTTGCGCCTGTTTTCTAACTGTTTTCGCGCTTTTATCCAGTGTTTTCGTTTTACTTTATTTTTAGGTCGCTTCCGCCATTTTCTTTTTTTTAGTTCTTTGCTAATTGTCATAGAATAGAAACCGAAAAAAAAGATAAACAAAAAACAAAGAGTTGCAAAGGAAAGTTGCCCAATGAAAAGCCAGTCTAGTAGACTCACGGTATAATAACCTCCTTCACTCTATTTTTTCTTTTTTTTCTTCTTATTCCTTTTTTTATTCTTCTTATTGTATGCTCGAATACCAAAGAAAATAAGTAGAAATGCTAAGAAAATCCCCGCCCCAATTAAGGCCACTAATTTCCAATTAATTCCTGGTTCCTGAATCAAAGAAACGTCCTGTGCATTATATTTATCTGCTTCTTCATTTGTGATTGTGAAGTTTTCTGTCCATTCCCATTTTTTGTCATCACTTGTGACCAACATATGGGCTTTATAATCACCGGCTACCATTTTATCCCCATTCATTTCTAGTGGGAATTCAATCATAGAATTGGGTGCCATTTTCATATCCGCTTTTTTCGTATCATACAAAACAGCATCTGAATCTTTTGCCATAACTTCCATTTCTACGGTCATGTTATTTAAAAATTCTGGTTTTATATTTGAAAAATTGGCAAATACACTATTTCGGTAATTAGAGAGTCCTGCATAAACTTTATTTAATTTAAGTTCAGGTTGCACTTTCTCTTCTGTTTCCTGTAAGACCATCGCTACTAAGAAGGCATACTCATTGACTACCCCTTTGGCTTTTTTATTTTCTTCTTCCTCTTCTTTTGTTGGCTTAGACTTTAAATAAATCCCACCAACAATCTTGCCATTAAAACTAGTTTCTGGCATTTTAATTGTTAGTTCTAGAGGCTTTGTTTCATTTGGAGCCAACGTTACTTCTGTTGGTCCTTTCACAATATCTTTAAAATCATATTTTAAAGAGGCATCATTTTTTAATGCACTTGGTCCATATTCTAAAACACCATTTGAATTTGTTTTCACGCCATTTAATGAAACTTCTATTGTTTGTTCTTGATCTGCACGATTCGTTAACATGATTTGGACTTTTTGTTCTTGTCCAGATGTCATACGTAAGTCAAAATAACGCCCGTCCCCTTTTTGATTTTCTGGTAGCACAGTTTCATACGCAAATTGCAATTCAGCATATGCATCTCTTGAAAACCCAAAAAGTGAAACTATGTATAAACATAAAAAGAGACCTAATAAAATTCTTTTTTTCATGTATTTCGTTGTCCTCTCTTCCATCATGAAAGAATTCACCGGTAGATCACCGGTGAATCTTTTTTTATAATACCTATCCAATTCTCGTTTTACTCAGATTACATTGGTGTTTCTGAAAGTGTCCAAAGAATTGTTGCTACGTATTTACCATCACGAATATCTTCCGCTTGGTTTGCAGGAATACTTAATTCGATTGATTCTTTGTCAGAATCTGCTGGATTGATGACATCACCAAAGTAAACAGCGTATTTTCCACGGCCTTTACCAGTGTTGTTTTCGTTAACTGTAAGCAATTTAGCTTTCGTATTTTCAGCTAAATGAAGTGTAGGTTGTAGACCACTTGTGCTTGGTGCAAGTGCAAGATTATCTTCATGTGCTTCTAATCTTGTATTTTTGTAATCAATCGTTGCCCCAGCGATACTTCTTGTTTTATTATTTGCAGTATCTTCAAATTTGAATGCACCTTTACCATCTGAATCTACAAGTGTAGCTGACAATTCATACGTACGATCATCTACAAGGCGGTCATCTTTGAATTGAACCCAGTTTGCACGTCTTCCTACATGGTCATTCGCTCCAACTGAATTGGCAGTTGTTGGTTTTGCCCAAGACTTGATAGCACCTGTTGTTGCTTGTTGTTCGTTAAAGACTAATTTTGACATCCCTTGAACAACGAATTCACCATCTAATAGTTTAGTTGGATCAGTATCCGTTGTTGATTGAGAACTTGTATCTGGTGGTACTACCCCACCTGTAGAATCATATGAACCATAAGTAGCTTTAGTGAATTGGATTTCACCTTCGCCTGCTTTTGAATGATCTGGTGCTGCTTTTGTTGCTCCTGGTGCTGCTACTGCTACACCTAGTACAGCTAATAACGCCGCACCACATAATTTGTGTGTTAATTTCATTTGTGTTTCCTCCTAGTTTTTTGTTTCTATTTATGGTAACTCAGCTAATACCCAAGTTAGCACCGTTGAATATGCGCCTGATTCTTTTTCAGTCGCTCCTGGCACAGAGAGCGTAACGGCTCCATTTGTGTACACAGGTTTCTTAAAAATCGGATCTATTATTTCTTTACCAGAACCGTCTTTTCTAATTTTCAATGTATTTGGACGTTCATTATGATTTTCTTTTGATGCTCCAAACACAATACTCCAAGTTCCCGACCCTTTGCCCGATTGTGCAACAGCTAGGTTATAAGTTTCACCAACATTACTCATACGAATAACTTCTTTTGATACCGTTGGTGCTTTCGCTAAATCTCTGGAAGAGTTAGCCCAAGTTTGATCAAATGAAATTACTGCACCTTTCAATTCTGCCCCAACTTTAGTGGCATGCTTAAATTGATTTTCCTGTCTCACTTGCAGAGTCCAACCTGTTGCATCATCTCGATAATCTGATACTTGAACAAAATTTCCACGAGCAGAGGTACTGCCATGAAATAACTGCGCATTTACAGGAAAAGTAGCATTTTCATCTGAAATCATTACCGTACTAAAATTAAGTTTTGGTACAAAATCAATCCGTAAGTCTCCTTGAGTTTGTGGTGATTCACCTGGATCAACTTCTACTTTAGGATTTTCAGGATCTCGGATAATCGAATGATCTTCTTTGTATCCTTTTAACTCAACTTCTCCAACTCCAGATAATGAAGATTCTTTAGCGTAAGTAGGCTTCGCATATAAAAACGCAAGTAACAGGGATCCAAGAAAAATAACTGTTAAAAATGTCTTTTTCTTCAATTGCTTATCCCTCCTTTTCACTTGCATCTTTTTTTCTTTTAATAAGATAAAAGATGACTACAAAAGCTGCTAAAACTAATCCACTAATCGTTAGGCTTTTCATTACAAGTTCACCCGTTGAAGGATATTTTCCAGCTGGCTTTTTAATCGGTCCACTACTAGATGTTGTCGTTTCTGAAGGTGATGTACTTGGACTTGGTCCACTACTCTCCGTAGAAAAAACAATCTCACCATTCGTTTGCACCGCAGCCTCTTCCCCATAAACAGACGTAGTGAACATACCCAATATTCCTCCCGTTAAAGCGAGTAAAATTAGGCCAATATATAAAGAATTTCTTTTTTTCATCATTGACATTTTCTCCTTCGCTTTAAGGAAGATTTGGTACTTCACTTAATGTATAAACAATTTTTGCTCGATACTCGCCTAACTTTTTGACATAATCTCCTGGAATTTCAACTTTAAACCCTTTCCCTTTAGCAGACCATGTTTGACTAATGTTATACTTCGTATCTGAAAAATTATCAGGTGATGTCAACAATTGATTTTGGTCTACTGGGAAATTCTTTTCAGTTGTTCCGCCATCGTTATACCGTAAAATTCCTGAAAGAGTCTTATTCGATCCATCAGTTGTTTTAAAATCTTCCGTTACTTTGGCGTATAAATACCAACGCTGTTTTGTTGAACGTGTATCAGTAACGACTAAATCCTTGTCCGTTTTAGCACTTTCTACGCGAAGATTTTTTGCGCTTGCTTCGTTCATCTCAAAATCAAGCAGCGTTGGTGCAGATGTGATCAATAATGTTCCTTTATAGTGGAATTCAATCGTTGAAATCTCTCCGTATTTCCCTTTGACAGATGTTGGCAATGGTTCGGGTAATGCTTGACCATCAACAATAATTTTATCTAAAACATATCCATCAAACGTTTCAGGTGTGACATCAAACGCTGTACCATCCTTTTGAGTAGTGATTGCATCACGATCTGGATCCATTTTCACATCATTATTATTTTCATCTTTTTTCCTATAAAGAACATTTAACTGGCTTTCACCACGTATTACGTTCAAACTAGTTGAATTAGATTGTTGAGAAGCTTTGGAACCGTCTCCAGCTGATCCCGACACAGTATACGTTTGATTTACAACCTGAACGGCAGCATCTGCCGCAACAATAACGTCATATTTAATCACTGCCTCGTTCTCGTCTAAATCCAAATCACTTAGATCGATTTTAAATTCTTTAGTCAATGGATCGAAATCCACTTTACTTGCTTCAAGTGCTACTCCATTGACCTTAACAGTACTCACATCTGGCGTGATTTTGTCAGGGAATGGTGTATCGATTTTAAACGAAACATTACTCCAAGTAGTCGGTGCTTCTGCTGTATTTTTGACAGTAGCTGTATAAGTGGCTTTTCCGCCTATTGGAACCGTAGTTGGGCTAACATCAAATTCCGCCTTAATCACAGGTGTTCTTAATTTGGTGTATTTGAATGTTACTTTTTTATTTGTGACAAACTTAACTGTAACCGATAACGGATCTGTTATTGGTGATGGTGTTTTATCTACGCCATCTACAAGTACTGCCGTTGGAATATACCCTTCGATTTGTTGAGAAGTGGCTGTATATTCTACTCCTTCTTCACCACTTGGTAATGGACTTGTTGTGGCAATTACTGTCCCTGTTTCGGCATCAAGATGTTCAATATCTAAGTCAAATATTGTTTGAGTTATCTCAATTTTGACTGTAATCGGCGTTTCAACGCCTTTAGCAGAAGTTAACATTAAAGGTACTTCTACAATATCCCCAGGTTTTTTAGTACTGATATCTGGTGGTGTTCCAACATATGAAACACTAACTGGACGATCAATTGCATTTTCTGTATCAACATCATATGAGACAAGTAAGTCCTCAGCATTTGGATAAGTTGTGGCAATATTACCACCCATTGGGATTTTCAAACCTTCTTTGGCTGTTCCAATCGGTTTACCATCGTAACGAACTTGTGTTATCGATTGATCCTTTACAACTTCAGAATCCAATGTATTAGTTGGTTTTGCTAACCCCTTATAGGTATAGGTAGTTTTTGTCTTGGGTCCCCCCATTTCAAAAAGCATAAAACCATTGTCAGTAACATTGCTTGCATCGTTTACGTAGCCATAGTCAGTAAGATTAAAGTTAAATTTACTATTTGGCTTTGCTGTAATTTGAATATCAAACAGACTACCATTAAATGCATCGGATGTTGAATCTATTGAAGTCAGCAATAATTTTGAACCAGTTTTACTTGTCAAAAATAGATTTGTTTTATCAGTTGTTGTCCCATATTCAGTCACTTTTACATCAGTAATATCATAAAACTCAGGTACTTCGGTTTCGATGACAACTTGATCATTTCTATTTTCTTTTCTGTTATCTGCTACCCCTTGTAAGATAGAGTATTTTAACTCTGTATATGTTTGGGCATTGTGATCTGCAGAATTTCTTTTACCATAGACAATAGGTTGAGCTGGAGCGATACGTGTTAGTGATTCAGTGGAGTACATTAATGCCATCATTCCAGAATATCCATCTTCTCCATAATAAGTCATAGACATTGGAAATTGTTCTTTGTTGAACAATTCCGTAACTTGAACTGAAGGATCATTCATAGTAGTTTCAGAACTAGACATATTTAGCTGACCACTTTCTGCTTTATATGAAATTACCGAGTTATTCATAACATAAAAATTCTTAAAATCTGACTCATCAAATGAGATACCAGTTTTTTTCTGTACATTTATATTATTAAAGTTCCAAGAACCCATAAGCTTCAGTTCTTTTTGAGTATCATGGTAGTAAAACTCATAATGATACTCAATTTTATCTCCACGATTATAATAAACTCTGTGATTACCTAGTGACGAACCCGTCATAAAATAAAGATCGTTCCATGGTGCATCGTCACCATTTTGTTTCTCTGCCTCATAATTACTCATTTTTTCTCTATCTTTTGGATCTACAGCAAAAAAGGGAAATTCAGGATATGGGGTAGCATTTTCATTACTTGGAGCAACATTCATTGTATCCATAACAAATTTCACATCTACACTACGTCCGTTATATAATCCAGCATTTCTTACCCATAAACCATATTCATTTGGCTTTGCTACATCATCTTTATTAAAGTAATATACTTTTGTTGGACTTCCTTGATATCCGTCTCTAACTTTGGGATTTCCAATTGGTTCATAAGTAACTGCATCAGTTAGCTTAAGAACAAATGCGTAGTTCCCACCAATTTCAGTAGTAGCTGGTCCTGTAGATACTTTATTAATTCCTGGGGCTTCGATCATCATTTTATAATCTGGCTCTATTGGTGTTGCTGCAGAGACTTTTGATTCTGAACTGTTAACAATATGCATACCCAATAAAACAATTAAACACACTATACTTGCTAAACCGAATAAATACTTTTTCCTTTTATTTTTCAATAAAAGACACCTCCTTTCCTTCAGCATCTTTTAAACCTTTTTCTAAAGTGAAACTATATTAGATTCCTCCACCTTTTAATGAAATTTTTCCGTAATCTTCCATGCGGAAATCTTCTGGAAGACCAGTCACTGATAATGTTTTACTGTTACAAATTTTCCCAAAATTCACAGTAAAATTACGAGCATTGAAAAGGTTTGTAGCTGGATCTAAGTAATCTCCACCTGTTCTACCCCATGTTGACAAACGACCTACATTTTTAGCATTAATGGTTGTATTTGTACTATAAAATAGTTGTGCTCCCGCTTTTTTGTTTGTAATTTCAAAGTTTCTAGGAGAATCAAGATTGATTTGTGCACCTTTATATTCACTTCTCACTGCACCTTTTTTACTATCACCTGTCACAACAAGTTCAGAATTACGGCTTAAGTTTACTTGTGCACCATAATATTGAAGATACATTGCTGGGTAATCTCCACCACCACGGCCGTTGAAATATGCTTTTGCTCCACTTGCTAAGTTTAATGATGGGAATTTGTTAACATAGTCAGCACGTGGAATAAATTCGAATGCTACACCTGCAGCGTCAACATCTAACGTTGCACCTGAATCAATATCAACTTTTTGTACTTTGTCATAAAATACTGGATAGTAATGATTGACATTACTTTGTGGACCGATTTTTACATTAACATTTGCATTAGAACCGATTTTTACTTCACCAGTTGCTTTCCCTTTGATCAAAGCACCATTAAAGTAAAATGCTGAGAATTGACCATGGTCTTTGTTCGCTGCAATTCCGTTATAAATTGTTCCAGGTAAAAACTCTAAGTCATGAACCCAAGCATTTTCAGCACGAGTATTGATGTTATTTGTACCAGCAAATGTTAATTTACCTTCACTAAGGTGAACAAAGCGAGCACCTGTGTACTCAACATTTTCTGCATAGACATCCCATCCATAACTTGAAGGGCCATTACCAGAACCACCAGTGAAGAAACGTCCATCGCCATCAGCACCTACGATATTGACATTTTTGATTGAAATCGTATTTTTACCTTTAGTGTTTTGTTTTCCATAGATAGAGTTGTGTGCTGAGTTGATCACTACGCCTTTATCTGCATTACCATTGATTGTTAAATCACGGTTCGGAATATTTGTAATATTTTTCTTGAATTGGATACTTTGATTAACATTGATTACAGTGATTGTTGGATTTTTCAACGCTGCATCAAATTCTTCGATCGTTGATACTTCAGCTGTTCCTTCTGTTGCATAAGCAACGACTGATTCTCCTGTAAATGGTGTTGGTACTGACAAAACAGCTACTCCTAATGCAGCAGTTGCAGCTAATGTTAATAGTCCTCTTTTAAAAACTTGTGTGTTTTTCAATTTTTTTTCCTCCTATGATGTTTGTTATTGTCGAAACTTTTCTTACTCCTCCTCCTTTCCAGAAAAACGAGTAATTCTTTACTTCACTCGTTATTTCTAACCAGTTTCGCAAATTACGCTTTGGTTTGGAATCACTTCAATAAACATAAATTTTGCCTCCCAACTTTATAAAATCAAGTGCGTTATAACTCTCCTGAACCTGTTTTCACTATACGTTTCTAAGTTTTGTTGGTTCATTCTTTTCAGTGGTAAAAATTAAATATTTAGCATATATCCTTTTGAGCGAATCGTTTTGATATATTTGGGTTTTTCAATATCTATTTCAAGCTTTTGCCTTAAATGGAAAACTAAATTAGACACTCGATATTTTCTATCGCAATAATTATCCTTCCAAACATTTTTATAAATTTCTTCATATGTCATAGTTTTACGTGCGTGTTTATGTAAATATTCAATCGTAAGAAATTCTAATTTTGTTAGATTAACTTCTTTTCCGTCTTCTAAACAAACACTCAAATTTTGAGGTATCAATTTAAAATCAGCAGTTTCATTGAATATTGATTGCTCAGATTTCGCTGGGAGAGTTGCTCTTTGTTTGAAACGTTTCATTAAGTTTCTCATCATCAATAATGATTCATCCAATTCGATTCCCTGATCAACAATGCCATCCGCACCTAATTGTAAATAGACAATTCGATTTGTTCTGTTTTCATTTTTTAATGTCGTAAAAATCCAAAGTGGTAAAGTCGTTTGTTTCCGTACCGTCATAATCAATTCACATACCCAATTAATATTGTTTAAATCTGTATCTTCAATTATCAAGGTATCTAACACATCTAATAAATTATTATTACTATTAAACAGTTGATTTATTTTTTCTTTTTTTACAATTTGAATGTTACATTGCAGTGCGTTAAAAACCTCCTTGTATTGCTCACTTATCTCATTATTAAGTGAGATATAGCCGATTGTGTACATTTTTGATGCCCTCCCCCTATCATCATTTTTATAAGTATTCGTATTCCTTTAAAATTCTACTTATTTTCAAGACTTTTAAGTTTAGAAATATTTAAATTACGACTATAATAGATGTACATCTATTCATTAATTTAAGGGCTTAATGAATAGTGTACGTCGGTGTATCTAAGCAACAGATACTTTGTCTGGCTTTTTCTTGAATGTAGCAGTTATAAGAAAAAGCTCCTTTTACAATATATATACATACATTTTTCTATAGAGTTGACCATTCTATGACGGTTAAAAAATGAAGACAAAAAAACGTATAAAAACTAATACTAGTTTTTATACGTTTTTTTGTCCTTAAACTGAAACAGATGTAGTTCCAAGTTTATCATCAATTACTGAAACGGCAGCTTTTCTACTTTCCCAAAGAGAATCTGTGTATGTGTCTAATGTCAACTTTATAGAAGAATGTCCCAGTAACTTACTAAGTGTAGCAATATCAATTCCCTGCTCTACACACCTTGTAGCAAAGGTATGACGTAAAACATGAAAATGAATGTGTCCAATCCCGGCCTGTTCAATATTTTTTCTAAAACGATAACTTATAACTCTTGGTTCAGTATAGCTAGACCTACAAGAGATAACGTATTCTGAGGATGTACTTTTTTGTTTTTCCATTAAATAGCTCTTTAAATTTTTAGCTAAAGGAATAGATCGTTTAGAGCTTTTGGTCTTTGGCTCGGCCATAATGATCTCTGTTTTTCCACTTTTTTCAGAACTAGAAATTCTATATAATGTTCTTCTCACATGAATAATATTCTTTACAAAATCAATATCTGTCCATTTCAATCCACTAATTTCGCCAATTCTTAAACCAGTATATAATGCTAAAATCACAGCGGAGCAATCATTCTCTTTTAAAGAAACTTGTTCAAGTTTTTCTTGTTCTTTTAAGCTTAGTGCTGAAATTTCTTTCATTGTAACTCTCGACAATGATAAATTGTTACACGGATTAGATACAATATGATTTTCAACGAACGCTTTGTTCATTGCGCTCTTCAACACAGTTACAATTGAATGTATTGTCGAAGCTGATAAGTTTAAGCTGGTTAGATAGTTAACAAAATTTTCAATATCCTGACTTTTTACTTGAGTTAACTGCTTCTTTCCGAGAAATGGAATGATATATTTTTCCATACGTAGTTGATAACTTGAATAAGTAGACAGTTTGATGTTTTTACGCATCACAACATTTAGCCAGTGAACTAGCCAGTCTTGAACTGTTCCTTTATATAAATTAACATTATTATGAGTAAACGAATATCGAACTTTTAATTCAGCTAATCGCTCTTTAACATGTTTATATCGTTTCCCATAAATATAACCATAGATGATTTTACCTTCTTCATTTCTTGCTTTCATATATCGACCTTCCCATCGCCCATCTTTTCTTTTATAAATGTTTTCACCTTTTCTACTCATTTTACGACACCCTTTCCAAAAAAAATTGACGGCTTATTTGACGGCTTATAAATATAGAGCCCTTTAAAATGCGTAAGTTTTAATTTCACACTGAATAAAAAATAATATATTCCAAAAATAATCCTATCCATTTCCATCAAAAATAAAAATTATATGCATAACTATTCTCATTTTTTTATAAAATTCATCAAAAATATGATAAAAAAATGAACTTTTACTTATAGACTGGTCTATAATTTTGAGATAGAATTGAATAGTAGCGGAAATCGGAATAAAATTGTGTGTTTCTTAGATTCATTATCTTCTTATAACTGCTACATTCAAGAAAGATTTATACCAAACCTAACATAATTTCATTATAACAATATATATTATATTTTTCACTGCTTTTTATCAAAAACTTCTCGTTTTTATATAATAATAGAAAGAAAATCTCTACGTATTAAAAATACTCCTCTAAAGCTTTTCCTTACCTTTCTAATTCTCCTCCAATTATTGATTATCCATCCTAACATACTCTATTATCGATTTTTTTAACTTTAGACTCCAAAACCTCGTCAAACTTCCTTGTTGTTAACTACACTTCTTTTTCACGTTCTGATTAAACTATCAATTATCTATGGTAAAATAATATATCAACCTAATTTATCTAAAAAGGAGTCATTATCATTGGAAACGAAATCCTTTTTCTCTGGTAGCCAATTAAAATGGATTGCCATTTTCGCCATGCTACTTGATCATACTGCAAAGATCATCTCTTTCCAGCCAGTTATGATGCAATCTGTTCCATTTGGAGTGGAAGAACATCCAATTATTGGATTCAGCCAACAAATTTTTCCACTATTCATAATAATCGGAAGATTAGCTTTTCCACTGTTTTGTTTTTTGCTTGTAGAGGGCTTTACTCATACGTCTAATAAAAAAAGATATGCCACACGCTTATTTCTGTTTGCATTGATTTCAGAAATCCCCTTTGATTTAGCATTTTCACATCGTTTAATTGATTTTGAAAGTCAAAATGTATTTTTCACACTATTCATTGGTTTAATTGTTATTATCGGGTTAGAAAAATTTAAGGCGTTCTCCATACGTAATGTCATGTGTTCAATCATAATAGTTGGGATCGGTATTTTTTTAGCAGAATTTTTATGTGTAGATTACGGAGGATGGATTGGTATTTTATTGATTATTACTTTGTATTTATTTAAAGACTTGCCCTTGTTAAAATGTATTATTGGAGCACTGGTTCTTCTTCAAAATAGTCTATTTGGGCTAATTGCCATTATACCAATCTATTTTTATAATGGGAAACGTGGGAAACAGTGGAAATACTTTTTTTATTGGTTTTATCCAGTTCACTTAATCGTGTTATTTGCAATTCAACAATTTGTGATCGTGCCTTATTTTGAGTAACATGTAATCATTTATAATAAAATAACCGTTTAACATTTTACATGTTAAACGGTTATTATTTAGTAAAAACTTGATTACATCATGCCGCCCATTCCCATTGAAGGGTCCATTGGAGGCATTGCTGAACCAGCTGGCTCTGGTTTGTCTGCAACTACTGCTTCTGTTGTTAATAACAAAGCTGCAACTGAAGCTGCATTTTGTAAAGCTGAACGCGTTACTTTTGTTGGGTCAACGATTCCTGCTTCTACCATGTTTACCCATTCACCATTTGCAGCGTTAAAACCGATACCTAGATCAATATTTTTTAATTTATCCACGATGACTGATCCTTCATATCCAGCATTTTCTGCGATTTGACGAATTGGTTCTTCTAACGCACGTACAACGATTTTCACACCCGTTGCCACGTCTCCTTCTGCATCTAATCCAGTTACCTTACCGATAACGTTCACTAGAGCTGTACCACCACCTGAAACCATACCTTCTTCAACAGCGGCACGAGTAGCATTCAAGGCATCTTCAATACGTAATTTTAATTCTTTTAATTCTGTTTCTGTAGCAGCACCCACTTTAACAACGGCAACCCCGCCAGCTAATTTCGCTAGACGTTCCTGTAGTTTTTCGCGGTCAAAATCAGATGTTGTTTCTGCAATTTGATTTTTGATCAATTGAACACGTGCATCAATTCCAGCTTTATCGCCAGCACCTTCAACGATTGTTGTATTATCTTTATCTACAACAACTTTACTTGCATTACCAAGGTTATCGATTGTTGTGTCTTTTAATTCAAGTCCTAAATCATCAGTGATCACAGTTCCGCCAGTTAAAATAGCGATATCTTCAAGCATTGCTTTACGACGGTCACCAAAACCTGGTGCTTTAACTGCAACAACGTTGAATGTTCCACGAATTTTATTTAAAACTAGTGTTGGCAACGCTTCTCCATCAACATCATCTGCAATGATCAATAATGGTCGGCTTTGTTGCAAGATTTGTTCCAATAAAGGTAAGATATCTTGAATGTTAGAGATTTTTTTGTCAGTGATCAAAATATACGGATTTTCTAAAATGGCTTCCATTTTATCATTATCTGTCACCATATATTGAGATAAGTAACCACGATCAAATTGCATCCCTTCAACGACGTCTAATTCTGTTTCGATCCCTTTTGATTCTTCGATTGTAATAACACCGTCATTGCCAACTTTTTCCATTGCATCCGCAATTAATTGACCTACACGATCAGAACCAGAAGAAACAGCTGCAACTTGTGCGATTGCTTCTTTAGAATCAACAACCGTTGAGATATTATGCAATTCTTCAACAGCTGCTTTTGTTGCTAATTCAATCCCACGGCGGATTCCTAATGGATTAGCACCAGCAGTAACATTCTTCAAGCCTTCTCGAACGATTGCTTGTGTCAGTACTGTCGCAGTTGTTGTACCATCCCCTGCGATATCATTTGTTTTAGAAGCAACTTCAGATACTAATTTTGCACCCATGTTTTCAAAATGATCTTCTAATTCGATTTCTTTAGCAATCGTCACACCATCATTTGTGATCAATGGTGAACCAAAAGATTTTTCTAAAACTACGTTACGACCTTTAGGGCCTAATGTTACTTTTACTGTATCAGCTAAAATATCTACTCCACGAAGCATTGCTGCACGTGCATCTTCTGCAAATTTGATTTCTTTTGCCATAATTCCTTCACCTCAAAATTTTTATTTTTTTCTATTTAATATGGTTGTTTGTATTATAAGAATAGCTTATTCAACAATCGCAATAATGTCTTTACCAGAAACGATCAAGTAATCATTTCCTTCATACTTTACTTCTGTTCCTGAATATTTTTCAAACATTACTGTGTCGCCTACTTTAACATCCGCAGGAACTTTTGTACCGTTATCTAAAACACGGCCTTCACCTACTGCGATAACGTTTCCTGTTTGAGGCTTTTCTTGAGCGGCTGATGCTAAGACGATGCCTCCAACTGTTTTTTCTTCTTCTTTTGCGACTTCGATAACGACGCGATCGCTTAATGGTTTTAACACAATAAATCCCTCCATATAAATTATTTATCTTTTTAGCACTCTAGGTTATCGAGTGCTAACTCACACTATTTATAATACTCATTTCCCTTACATTTTGCAAGTCTTTTGACTAATTTTATTTAATAATTGTTTCCATACTTTTAAGTAATTCACATCTTTTTGAACGAAATCCCTGAAGTTGCTTACCTTAATTTGGTATATTTCTATGCTCTCGTTCATTTCGTGGTAAAATAGGTAGAGAAAGAGAGGCGATTGAAATGAAACAACGAATCACCGGAGCTTTAACAATTACTGGACTCTATTTAATTATTGCAAATGTCGGAAACTTCTTTTTTGGTGTAAGTAGACGATTCGACTGGACTACTACCTTGTGGGAAGCCGCATTTTTCTTCGTATTTATCTTTCTATTATTAGGTTATCGCAATAATCACAAAAAATAGGGCTATCAGACTGTGGTATACTTTTTATATTCTACATAAACTGAAAGGAGTTTTTTATCTTCATGCCAAAAAATATGTCGATTAAGCAATTAAGCACTGTGACGATTCTTTTATATGGACTCGTATTTTTTTCACCTTTTATTTTCCGACCTTTTTCACCTGACATCGTAATTGGTGGTACAACATTTACTTATATTTTAGGTGCAGGATTAATGATTTGGCTTTACATCAAAAATAAACAAATAGCGACCACTTCTGTTGAGAAAAATGCTAAACTAACCTCCCCTGTGTTCATCTTTTTACTTGGTATTAGTGGTATTTTTTTAGCAATGATCATTCAAGCAATTGTTTTTAGTATTGAAACTGCTATTACAGGAGAAACACCTAGTTCTGCAAATACTCAAAATATCATTGCCGTTATTTTAGCCAATCCTTTGTTTATTTTAGCAACAACGATTGGCGGACCTATCATGGAAGAATTTGTTTTTCGTCGTTCTTTGATTGGTTTGACTGAATCTTATGTTGGTTTTTGGCTTTCTGCTATTATTAGTTCTACATTATTTTCTGTTATTCATCAAGATGGTCATTTCTTTGTTTATTTCTTTATGGGTTTCTTTTTTGCTTTACTTTATAAGATGACTGGAAAAATTTGGACATCGATTATCGCTCACTGTGGAATGAATACACTTGTTGTAATCGCTCAACTTATCATGCACTATAGTAATATTGAATTGCCTAAATAAGAAAAAAACTTATGGTCCATATTCTGTTTAAGGAATAGGATCATAAGTTTTTTTATTATTCTTTGTCTTCTTCGATCTCTGTCTCGATCAATTCGTTATCATGATGTAGGAAGTAAATCAGTGTCTGTAATTCATTCGTTAAATCAACGTTTTGAATCAAAACATCTGCTGGTGCTACTAATCTAGCCGCAGTAAAGTTTAAAATTCCTTTTACGCCAGCATCTGCTAACTGACTGACAACCTCCTGTGCTTTTCTAGCAGGTAAAGTCAAAATAGCGACTTCTATTTGCTGAACACGAATTTGTTCCATCATATCCGTCATCGGGTATACTGGAATGCCATCAACGATTCGTCCAACTATGTCATCATTGACATCAAAGGCGCAGCTAACACGAATGCTGTTACTTTGGTGGAATTTATACTTCAGTAAGGCACTACCTAAGTTACCCACACCGATCAATGCTACGTTTGTTAGTTCATCATCATTCAAGGTCTTCGCAAAGAAATTCATTAGGTTCTCTACATCGTAGCCATAACCACGTTTACCTAGCTCACCAAAGTAAGAAAAATCTCGTCGAATAGTAGCACTATCAACTTGTACAGCTTCACTTAATTCAGTAGAAGAAACTTTATTTTTGCCTGCATCATGCAGAATTCTCAAATAACGATAATATAGGGGAAGGCGTCTTGCCGTTGCTTTTGGAATAATTTGGTCTTTCACAATCGTACCTCCAATACTCTAAATATAGACAAATATCCATTTCTCATCATAGCAGTTGTTCCAGTTAAAAAGCAATCTTACAGCTCAAAAAAAGAAACATTTTTCAAACTTTCTTAAAATTGTTCTGATAATTTTTATCTCTAGCTGTTGTATAGGTGCTTTTTTGAATCAATTTATGCTACACTAAAGGCATTGAAATAGAAATGAGGATGCCCCATGATTTTACTCCAAGCAAATCAAATCGCCCGGTATTTTGGCGCAGACACTTTGTTTGAAAATATACAAATGGAGATCAGCACAAACAGTCGAATCGCTTTAGTCGGCCGAAACGGCGCTGGTAAATCAACTCTTTTAAAAATAATCGCCGGAATCGATGCTCCTGATGCTGGTACGATTGCAAAAAATAAAACAGCTAGTCTTGGTTATTTAGCTCAAGATACTGGGCTTGATTCTAATAAAACGGTTTGGGATGAAATGCTTGAAGCGTTTGTCGAAGTCATTACAATGGAAACTCGGATGCGTGAACTTGAGTTGATCATTAGTGAATTGCTACCGGATGCAGCAAATTATGAATCCGTTATGAAAGAATACGATCGTTTACAACATGAGTTTTCAGAAAAAAATGGATACGGCTATGAGAATGAAATCCGTTCTGTTTTACATGGTTTTGGATTTAAGGAGGACTTTTATTCAAAAGACATTCATACATTATCGGGTGGTCAAAAAACACGTTTAGCTTTAGCTCGCATGCTTTTGCAAAAACCAGATATACTAATTCTCGATGAACCGACTAACCACTTAGATATCGACACTTTGTCTTGGTTAGAAAATTATTTACCCAGTTATTCAGGTGCCCTTTTGATTGTCTCACATGACCGTTACTTTTTAGATAAAGTCGTTTCCGAAGTCTATGAGATCAGCCGTCATAAAATGCGCTATTACAAAGGCAACTACTCAAAATATTTAGAATTAAAGGCTGAACAATTGACGAGTGAGTGGAAGGCGTATGAAAAACAACAAACTGAAATCAATAAATTAGAAGATTTTGTTGCACGTAACTTAGTTAGAGCCTCGACAACCAAGCGCGCTCAAAGTCGGCGAAAAACCTTAGAGAAAATGGAACGCTTAGACCGTCCGCAAGGGGATGAAAAATCTGCAAACTTCCTTTTTGGAATCGAAAAAGTTTCTGGAAATGTTGTCTTACAAGTTGAAGACGCCGCAATCGGTTATAATAATCATGTCCTATCGGAACCAGTTTCTTTGGATATTCGCCGGCAAGAAGCAATTGCTTTAGTTGGACCAAATGGTATCGGGAAATCAACTTTATTAAAATCGATTATTGGCAAACTGCCTTTCGTTAAAGGACATGCTACACTTGGCACTAATGTTCAGATTGGTTATTACGATCAAGAACAAGCAAACTTACACGGAACAAAAACTGTTTTAGCAGAGCTTTGGGATGAACATCCAACCACACCTGAAAAAGACATCCGTAACATTTTAGGTAGTTTCTTATTTAGTGGAAATGATGTTGAAAAAACAATTCCTCTCCTAAGTGGTGGTGAAAAAGCACGTGTCGCATTAGCCAAATTATCAATGGATAAACAAAACTTTTTGATTCTCGATGAACCAACCAATCATTTGGATATCGACAATAAAGAAGTTTTAGAAAATGCCTTGATTGATTATGAAGGGACACTTTTATTTGTATCACATGACCGTTACTTCATTAACAGAATCGCTACAAAAGTAATCGAACTTTCAGAGTCTGGCAGTAAACTTTATTTAGGCGATTATGATTATTACTTAGAAAAGAAAAAAGAAGAGGAAGAATTAGCTGCTTTATTAGCTGAACAATCCAGTCTTACACAAACGGAAACAACCAAACCTAAAAATGACTTTTATCAGAATAAAGAACAGCAAAAAATCTTGCGTAATTTGAATCGAAAAATCACGCAAATTGAAGAAAATCTAACATTATTGGACACTACAATTGCAGACTTAGAACGCTCAATGAGTGATCCATCCCTTGTTGATGACCACATGAAACTAATGGCCTTAAATGAAGAATTAGAAACGCAACAAAAACAGCAAGAGCAGTTACTCTCTGAATGGGAAGATCTTAGTTTAGAGCTTGAAGAATTAGAAGAAACGAACTGACGAAAGGTGGTCAAACATGACTTCAAAACGAATGAATGTGACAAAACCAAAATATCAACAAATCGCAGTAGACGTCGCAACCAAAATCGCTGATAAAACGTTTACCGTCGGCGATAAAATTCACGCACGTTCTACTCTTGCTAATAAATACAGCGTATCGCCTGAAACTGCCCGTAAAGCAATTAGCGTATTAGTTGATTTAGAAATCGTCCAAGCCAAACATGGCAGTGGTTTTTATGTACATTCGATGGAAAAAGCTAAGCTCTTCGTTGATCAATATCAAGATGTTCAATCCATTCATGATTTAAAAGAAGATCTTATAGACAGTGTCAAAAAACAAAAAGAGGAATTGAGCCATTTCTCAGAAATATTAGATAAATTGGTAGACCAAACAAAACGTTTTGATTCCTTTAACCCGTTGAATCCAGTTACGTTTACACTTACTGATGATGCATCACATCTCGAAATGACAATCAGTGAATTAAACTTATGGCAAAGCACTTCTGCTACGTTAATCGCAATTAAACACGGTGATGAATTATTGGTATCCCCTGGGCCTTATGCAAAGCTTACTTCCGGTGATACGATTTATTTTGTTGGACATGAATCAACGTTACAACGTGTTCAAAACTTTTTCTATCCAAATTCATAATGTAAAATAAGCGATCAACCTTTAAAAAAGGTTGATCGCTTATTTGTTTTCTCAATAAAAGCAAGCAATTTGACAAAGTGACTAGCCGATGTTAATCTAGAATGGTCACTTTTTTACAGAAAAGAAATTGTTTTTCTTTTCATTCTTTTGTAAAAAAGAAATGGATTGTTTGGCTTCGCAGGCTAGCTCTTCGGGAAAAAGATAAAATCTGATTGTGGCAAAAAACGCCACATTCTGATTTTCCTATTTTCCTGTCAGAGCTGGACGAGCCTGCTCAGCTTTTAAAATAAGGAGGAATTTTGTTTTGCCCAAAGTAAAAGTATCGCATTTAACAAAAATATTCGGTAAAAAATCAAAACAAGCACTGGATATGATCAAAGAAAACAAAGACAAAACGGAAATCTTGAAAAAGACTGGTGCTACTGTCGGTGTTTATGATGTCAATTTCGAAGTAGAAGCAGGAGAGATTTTCGTGATAATGGGTCTTTCAGGTAGTGGGAAATCCACGTTGATTCGCCTTTTGAACCGTCTGATTGAGCCAACTTCTGGGAATATTTTTATCGATAATCAAGATATCTCAAAATTGGATAAAGAAGGTCTTAGAGAAGTTCGTCGGAATAAAATGAGTATGGTCTTCCAAAACTTTGGTCTTTTCCCTCACCGTACAATCTTAGAAAACACAGAATATGGTTTGGAAGTTCGCGGTGTACCAAAAGAAGAGCGGACAGCTAAAGCTGAGCAAGCATTAGAAAACTCAAGTTTATTAGCGTTTAAAGATCAGTTTCCTAATCAATTATCTGGTGGGATGCAACAACGCGTCGGCTTGGCTCGTGCCTTAGCAAATGATCCAGAAATCTTATTGATGGACGAAGCCTTTTCAGCACTTGATCCGTTGATTCGTCGGGAAATGCAAGATGAATTGGTCGATTTACAGGAAAACGTGAAGAAGACCATTATCTTTATCACACATGATTTGAATGAAGCTTTACGCATTGGTGATCGAATTGCTCTAATGAAAGACGGTCAAATCATGCAAATCGGAACTGGTGAAGAAATTTTAACAAATCCTGCTAATGATTACGTTCGTACCTTCGTTGAAGATGTTGATCGTTCTAAAGTTTTAACAGCTCAAAATATTATGGTGCCAGCATTAACAACAAATATTGAAATCGATGGTCCAACCGTTGCATTAACCCGTATGCGTCAAGAAGAAGTAAGTATGCTTTTGGCCGTTGATAAAAAACGTCAATTAAAAGGCGTAGTAAGAGCTGAACGTGCGTTAGAGGCTCGTAAAGCTGGCAAACCTTTAACGGACTATGTAGACACAGATATCACTTCTATCGACAAAGATATGCTAGTCAATGATATCTTCCCGATCATCTATGATTCACCTACACCAGTTGCCGTAACAGACAACAATAAATTGCTTGGTGTTGTTATTCGAGGCAGCGTTCTTGAAGCACTAGCAGAAACAGAGGTGAACATCAATGAATAATTATCAATTACCAGTAGCAAATTGGGTCGAAACGATCACAGAATGGATGACAAATACGTTCTCTGGTGTCTTTAGTTTCTTCCAAACAACAGGACAAAGTTTAATGGATGGAATTACCTCTCTATTAGTTGCGATTCCTCCAGTACTATTTATTATCATTTTAACTGCCATTGCATTTTTTATTTCGAATAAGAAAATTGGATTAAGTTTATTTACACTAATTGGTTTACTTTTCATTTATAACCAAAATTTATGGACCGATTTGATGAGTACCGTAACATTAGTTTTACTCTCTAGTGTGGTTTCTATTGTTATCGGTGTTCCTCTTGGTATCTTAATGGCAAAAAGTAATAAAGCGCAAAGTATTATTACACCTATTTTAGATTTCATGCAAACAATGCCTGGATTCGTTTATTTGATTCCTGCAGTTGCCTTTTTCGGAATCGGTATGGTTCCTGGGGTATTCGCCTCAGTTATCTTTGCTTTACCACCTACCGTTCGTTTTACGAATCTTGGGATTCGTCAAGTACCAAAAGAATTGGTGGAAGCTTCTGATTCATTTGGTAGCACAGGTTGGCAAAAATTATTCAAACTTGAATTACCATTAGCTAAGAATACAATCATGGCTGGTGTCAACCAAACAACAATGTTGGCCCTTTCTATGGTCGTTATCGCATCAATGATTGGTGCACCTGGTCTTGGTCGTGGCGTTCTTTCTGCTTTACAACGTGCCCAAGTCGGAAATGGTTTTGTTAACGGTGTTGCATTGGTTATTCTAGCCATTATCATCGATCGTTTTACTCAAAATTTGAATAAGAAAAAAACTGCGCCAGCTAAATCAAAACTCACTAAAAATCAAAAAATTGGTGGAAGTGTACTTGCTGTTATCGCAATCATTGCTTTGATTGGCGGCTCTACTCTTTTCTCTTCTGCTAAAAATGAAGAGAAAAATATTTCTCTTGCTTATGTAGAATGGGATACAGAAGTTGCATCTACTCATGTTATTGGTGAAGTTTTAAAAGATGTTGGCTATAATGTTTCATTAACTCCTTTAGATAATGCCATTATGTGGGAGTCAATCTCTAAAGGAGAAACAGATGCAATGGTTGCCGCTTGGCTTCCTGGAACGCATGGTGAACAATACAAACAGTATAAAGATAAAGTGGATGATTTAGGTGAAAATCTAAAAGGTGCTAAACTTGGTATCGTTGTTCCACAATATATGGATGTCAATTCCATTGAAGACTTAACCAATCAAGCTGGTAAAAAAATCACTGGGATCGAACCTGGTGCAGGTGTTGTTGCTGCCGCTGAAAAAACGCAAAAAGCGTATAATAACTTATCAGATTGGTCAGTTGAAACCTCTTCTTCTGGTGCAATGACCGTTGCTCTTGGACAAGCAATCAAAAATAAGCAAGAAATTGTTATTACCGGTTGGTCTCCTCATTGGATGTTTGCTAAATACGATCTTAAATACTTAGAAGATCCAAAAGGAACAATGGGTAGTGAAGAAGCCATTCACACGATGGCCAAAAAAGGATTAGAAAAAGAAAATCCTGAAGCTTACACTATTTTGAAAAACTTTCATTGGACAAAAGAAGACATGGAATCTGTGATGTTAGAAATCAACAATGGAACAGATCCTACGCAAGCCGCTAGAGATTGGATCGACAGTCATTCAAAAGAAGTTGCTGAGTGGAAAAAATAAATGAAAAAACTGACCACATTGAATGTGGTCAGTTTTTTCATTTATAAGGAACGATTCTAAGCGTTCCTTGAAAGTATTCTGCGACGAAGATAGTTGAAGCTTCTGTATAATTTTGTTTTGCTAACTCTTCCATAAGCCAATTTTTGTCTTTATTGATATCCTCTAACGCATCTTCTATGATCAAGCCATCTGTAATAAGATACAATCCTCGATTTGGATCCCCTTTACGAACAATTGTTAAATCACCATTTTGCTCTAACTGTACACGTTTAACTTCTGTTATTGTATTAATATCATGTAGCCTAAGCATTGTACCAAAATCATGAGCGGATAGATTCGCCTGCTTAAAATTTTCAGGAATCATTTGTCCTTTATCGATCAAGATAATTGGCTGTCCATCAACTATTTTTTTAATTTCTGGATTCCTTAACTTAGCTATTCTTAAAACAGTAACTAATGTCCCCCAAATCAATAATACAATCAAAAATTGTAAGACCGTAATTTGCGAATTGTAAATCACACCACCGATAATTCCCCCCAATACATAGTTTTGAATTTGATCTGCAGCACTTTTTGGTGCTAGATTTCCTTTTCCAGAAATATTAATAAAAATAATCAGACATAATAAACCTATCGTTAACTTTAAACCCACATCAAAATAAGGAAACATTATGTTGTACCTCCTGTATCAACCGTTTGAAATTCTTCTTGATTTTTTACCTCAATTTTTTCTATAAGATAGGAACTTTTGTCATCTGACATATGAATCAAATAAAATTCTCCCTCGACTTCGACAATAGGGTCCACATTTAAATCTGTACGATTCATTTTTAATTTGTTTGGTTCAATCTTCATTGATTTAGCCACAGTTTGCAAGGTTCCTATCATTTGTGCATATTGATTATCACTGGCCTCGTCATTATAGTATGTATTTAATTGAATACCTGCTAATAATAATAAAAGTACAATGATCAAAATACCGACTTCTTTAAATTTGTAATCCAATCGCCTACGAATCCAAAAGAACCCCATTACAAGTAAAATTACAAATAATCCTGCCATGATTGCCCATTGTATCTTATTTACCGTATGGGTTTGTTGTAGTAAATAATCGTATGTATAAAACTGCACCTTTTCTCACTCCTTACACGATTCTTTCTAAATAATCGTACTATAAAATCACCAAAACATACAATAAAAACCTTAAAAATGATTTTTGAACAAAAAAATACCGCTCGGCTGGGTGACCGAGCGGAAAGGAGTTCTTTTTACTTGAGGAGTAAAAATGAAAAAGTGTTTTGTTTGGGTTTGTTATTGGGTATGTACTAATAATAGCCCGAAGATTTGAAGAAACTATGCCTAAATCATTTAGGTTTTATTTAGAATGATTAAGAAAATGTAAATCCTTAAAAAAAAGCCAATAACAATATCAAACTTTTTATGTTTGACATCATTATTGACTTATCTCTATTTATTTAGGGGTTACATAAGCTAGTGTATTCGCTGTGTCTTTATCGATTACTCTAAATGAAACCATTCCTAAACCAGCAACATTCATCTCTGAAATTAAAATAGAACCATCCTCATAAACATGTTCAACAAACGCAACATGTCCATATGTTCCATCAGCACCAGCTACTGTTGGTTGGAAGCTTACGGCTGTTCCAGCTTTTGGTTTGTTAGATACTTCATAACCATTCGCTTTTCCTGTTGCAGCCCAATCCATTCCGTTACCCATTGTTGTTTCAACATAACCTTCTAATTGAACAATACGATTGTAGACATATTGCGTACAGTTACCTGCTGCATATGCTTCTGAACCAGAATAGGTTTCTCCTGTATATTCTTTGAAGTCACTATCTGGATGACTGTCTGTAACGATGATTCCACTTGTTGAAGTAGATGGTTTTTCTTTATCGTATTCAGTCAAATCATATTCTTCGATAAAAGCATTCAGTTTTTGATCATAACTAGTATCCGTAGCATAAACACCTGTTAGAGATTTTGTTGCTTCGCGATAGCTTACAGCATTTGATTTCCAAGTTCCTGAATAAATTGTTTTGTTTGAATCAATGCCTTTTTTCATCAACTTAGCATAATCTTCAAATGATTCTTTGTATCCAGGATACTTTTTGAAAGAAGCATCAATTGTATACCAATTGCCTGATCCGTCGTCTTCTTGTGTAGAAAAGACAACTTTTTCTCCTTTGTACTCCCCTTTGATCCCAAAAAGATTATGATACGGTTGCTGGCTTAAATCACTATTACCAGAACCTGTTTCTAAAATGGCTTGAGCAATCATGACAGAAGCATACAAGTCGTTTTTTTGACCGACAGCACGCGCTTTTTCACCAATACGGCGAATAAACGTTTCTGTTGGTTCATTTTTTACGATTTTAATTATTTGATCCAATTGCTCTTCAGTCGGTGCATGATCCGTGATTGGCTGAACAGATTCTTCTGGCACTACTGGTGTTTCAATCGGAGTGCTTGGTTGTGGCTCAACAGGCACCTCCTCTTGACTGCTTGTAGGAGGTTGAGCTTCTTCTGAAGGGTCTGTGGTCGTAACGGTTGTTTCCGTTGTACCAGTTTCTGATTCAGGAATAGATGACTCTGTAGTCTCCGTCTCTTCTGTTGAAGAAGTTTCAGTTGTTGTTTCCGACGTTCCTTCTTCAATAGTACTCGACTCTGACTGTGATAATTCATCAGCATGTCCGATAACTGGTATTACGTTAACACTGAGTAATACACAAATCATCTGTAATGATAATAATTTTCTTTTCATTCAATTTAGTTCCTCTCACATGTATTAAAGATTCTGATGGTTTCAATTATGGTTAGAATCGATCACGCATCGTTTAGGTTGATTCTTTTTTGCTGTTAGGTAGGTAGCTAACTTTTTAAAATTTTTAAAGCACTGAATATTGATTTAACCATTACAGCTTTTAAAACTTTTTGAGTGTGAGAATAACATGAAATCCCTATTGTTACACGATTTCTTTGGATGTTCTTCCATATATCCACCTACCTTTTAACTCTAAAAATCTTTTTTAACCTTCTATAAGTTGAGTTTATTTTACCATAAGTATAGGGGAAAATCTTGTACTTAACTCAAAAGATTGGAAAGTTTCGAAAAAAATTCATGTTTCGGACAAATAATGTCCCTTTTATAACGATTTGCCACACTTTTAAAAAAATCTCTTATTTGATCAGCGAATTAATACTGATCAAATAAGAGATTTTAATAGTCATTATTTTCGATACATTTTAAACTCAAGAAATAGGTCATTATAGATGCCCAAATATTTTGCCCCTAGATCTTCATAAACTTCTAAATTTTTGATTACTTCATCATTTGGGTAAAACTGTTCATCACTTGAAATTTCCGCAGGTAATAATTTTTTTGCCGCTTTGTTTGGGGTGGAATAGCCAATATATTCTGCATTTTGTGCTGCATTATCAGGTCTGAGCATGAAATTGATAAAATCATATGAGCCTTTAATATTTTTTGCTGTCTTTGGAATCACAATATTATCAAACCAAAGATTTGAGCCTTCTGAAGGAATGACATAATGCAGATGCTCATTGCCATCAAGCATTTCAGCTGCTTCACCAGAGAACGTTACAGCGGCGGCACTCTCTTCATTTATCATATACATCTTGATTTCATCAGCAACGATTGCCTTGACGTTTGTCGTAAGATTATTTAATTTGTCGGTTGCTTGACGCAACTCTTGATTATTTTTACTATTTAAAGAGTATCCTAAGCTATTTAAAGATAAGCCTAATACTTCACGAGCACCATCAATCAACATGACATTATCTTTCAATTTAGGTTTCCACAAATCATCCCAATGCTTGATTTCATCTTCGCCTATAAATTTGTCATTGTAAATAATCCCTAACGTCCCCCAAAAATAAGGAATCGAGTAGTGGTTTTGCGGATCGAAATCTAAATTCAAAAAACGTTCATCGAGGTTTTCTAATCCTTTCAGCTTTTTTTGGTCTATTGGCAACAGCATTTTTTCCTTCATCATTTTTTGAATCATATATTCAGAAGGAATCGTGATATCATACGCTGTTCCACCTTGCTGGATTTTTGTAAACATCGCTTCATTTGAATCAAACGTTTCATAGTTTACTTTATAGCCTGACTCTTTTTCAAATTTACGCAATAAATCTGGATCGATATAATCGCCCCAATTGTATATCGTCAAGGTATCAGCACCAGCCATTCCACTGGCTTTCTCCAATTGATGAACACCCAAAAATAGAATCAAAATGATTGCTAGAATACCAATGAGTAATGATTGTAGTTTTTTCATTTCAGATTAGCCACCTCACTTTGTTCTCGGCGCATTTTCTTCACGCGTTTTGATGTATTGTCTTGGCTGATGAAATAATAACCAATCACTAAAATCATAGAAAAAATAAATACTAATGCACTTAGAGCGTTGATTTCTAAACTAATTCCTTGTCTTGCACGAGAGTAAATCTCCACTGAAAGTGTTGAAAAACCATTTCCTGTAACAAAAAAAGTCACTGCAAAGTCATCTAACGAATACGTAAAAGCCATAAAATAGCCTGCTATGATTCCTGGTGATAAAAAAGGTAAAATAATATTTTTGATTACTTGCACATTATTTGCCCCAAGGTCACGAGCGGCATCGACCATTGAATCATTCATCTCTTGTAGTTTGGGCAGTACCATCAAAACTACGATCGGGATACTAAATGCAATATGTGATAATAAAACACTAGTAAATCCTAAGCTGATAAACCCAACTGCTGTAAAGAAAATCAAAAAGCTAGCCCCGATGATAACATCAGGTGATACAAGTAATATATTATTAAAACTCATTAAAGTCGTTCTTGTTTTTCTGCGTCTCGTGTAATAGATTCCCATCGCACCAAACGTACCGATGATCGTTGCTAATAGTGCAGATAGAAATGCTAGTAAAAAGGTATTCAACACAATGATCAAAAGACGAGTATCTTCAAAAACAGCGGTATAATTTGCTAAGGTGAACCCAGTAAATTTATTCATCGTATCCGTGTCATTGAATGAATAAAAAATCAGATAAAAAATAGGTGCATACAATAAAGCAAAAACGATGATTAAGTATAGGTAAGACCACTTGAATTTTTTCTTTATCATTTCACCCGCCCCTTTTTCTTCTTCTCACCCGTCAATAGCATCACGATAAACATCGCCACAATCAAAATCACACCGATCGTTGATCCCATTCCCCAGTTTTGAGTGACCATAAAATGCTCTTCTATAGCTGTTCCTAACGTGATTACCCGATTTCCACCAATCAAACGAGTCAACATGAATAAAGAAAGTGACGGAATAAAAACCGCTTGAACTCCACTTTTCACACCGTTTAGAGAAAGTGGAAAAATTACTCGTTGAAATGTTTCAACACTATTAGCACCTAAATCACGACTTGCACTGATCAGCGATGGGTTCAATTCTTCTAGTGCATTAAAAATAGGTAAGATCATAAATGGAATTTCAATATACGTCGCTACAAATAAAAAGCTAAAATCTGTAAACAATATTTGCTGTGGTCCGATGCCGATAAACCCTAAAAACTGATTGATATTTCCATGAATACTAAAAATGCCAATAAATGCATAAGCTTTCAGCAGGAGATTCACCCACGTCGGTAAAATCACTAACATCAACCATAGTTGTTTATGCTTTAACTTTGTTAAAAAATAAGCTGTCGGATAACTGATCAAAAATGTAAATAACGTGATCAAAAAAGCATACCATACAGAATTCAGCGTCATACTCAAATAGGTACCCGAAGTAAAATAAGTTTGATAATTCTCTAAGGTAAAATGTCCATTCATGTCAAAAAAAGATTGGTAGATGATCATCAAAACAGGTGCAATCACAAATAATAATAGCCACATCATATAAGGGATCGAATAAATCCGACGCATTGTTTTCATTCTTACTCCTCCTATTCTTCGTAGCTTTCTAGACGAGCATCAAAATCTTCTTCAGACTCGTTGAAACGCATCACATGAATATCTTCTGGTTCAAAAAACAGTCCGACTTTAGCACCTTCAATTGCTTTTTTAGTTGAATGGACCATCCACTCATTGTGATCATCATCGTGACAAATAATTTCATAATGTACGCCACGGAATAATTGCGTGTCGACCGTTACCACTAATTTCCCCTTATCTGCAGTTGTGATTGTCAAATCTTCTGGACGAAGCATGATTTCAACTGGTTCCGCTTGGCGCATACCGCCATCCACACATTCAAAACGTTTTCCAACAAATTCCACTAAATTATCTTCGATCATTGTCCCGTTAACAATATTACTTTCACCAACAAAATCAGCGACAAAATGATTGATTGGTTCATCATAAATATCCACGGGCGTACCACTTTGCACGATGTGTCCTTTGTTCATGACAAAGATTTCATCACTCATTGCTAAGGCCTCTTCTTGATCATGAGTAACAAAAATGAAAGTAATTCCTAATCGCTGTTGCAGTTCTCGCAACTCATACTGCATATCTGTCCGCAATTTCAAATCTAAGGCAGATAATGGTTCATCTAATAACAATACCTTCGGTTCATTCACAATCGCTCGAGCGATTGCTACACGTTGGCGTTGACCACCTGACATTTCACTTATTTCTCTTGTCTCGTAACCAGGTAATTGCACCATGCGCAAAGCATCCTTGACTTTTTTTTCAATCTCTTTTTTTGATATTTTTTTAATTTTCAAGCCAAATGCTACATTGTCAAAAACATTCATATGAGGAAACAAAGCGTAATCTTGAAAGACGGTATTCACTTGACGTTTATTTGCTGGTACATCATTGATTCTTTGTCCATCAAAGTAAACATCTCCTTCCGTTGCATCCGCAAAACCAGCTAAGATCCGTAATATTGTTGTTTTTCCACAACCAGAAGGACCAAGTAAAGTATAAAATTTCCCTTGCTCAATTTCAAAACTGACATTTTTCAGTACTTTCTCATCATCATATTGTTTCACGACATTTTCAAACGTAATAATATTTTTTTTCAATCAGTGATGCCTCCTATAATAAAAGTGTAATGGGCTCGATTAATTTCTCTAAAATAACGATTATAAATACGATTCGGTAGCGACGATCAACACTCGACTTTTTCCTTTTGAATGGTTGATCAGTTGATGAGGTTCTGTGGCCTGATAGTACATGGCTTGTCCTTTTTTTGCAGAGTATGTCGCTTCACCTAGTATCAGTGAAACAGAGCCATCGATCACATAAATAAACGTTTCTGATAAGGAAGGTTCAAACGTTTTATATTGACCATCCTTCTCAAAAGTCAACAAGATAGGTTCCATCTCTTTTTCATTCGATTCTGGAATCAACCATTTTAGTTCATAGCCGTTTTCTTCATCATAATAAAGAGTACTATCTTCATCTTTATAAACAATTTTTTGTTCTAATGTCCGTTCACTAAAAAATTGTTCGGGCGTAACACCTAACACTTCTAAAATATTAAAGAATGTTTCCATTGAGGGTGAACTTAAATCACGTTCAAGTTGAGAAATATACCCTTTTGTCAAATCGGTTCGTTCGCCTAGTTCTTCTTGTGTTAAGTTTTTTTGTACGCGTAAATTGCGTAACTTCTCACCAATATCCATCAGACCACCTCATTTCTTTTTATGAAAAAGCAACTAAAAGTTTGCTAATACTAAACTACAAGTTTAATTTTACCTTTTCTAGTATACGAATTTTTCAAAAAATAGCAACAAATTTTTACAATATTTTTGTATTTTTTTAGTATCATCTCATACTTTATACTAGCATTGATGACAGAATTTTGACAAAATAAAAAAGCGTCTGCTATTCAGACACTTCTTTCTTTTTTACAGGCTTTATAAATCTTTTTTTAGTAATCTTCATTGGGATAAGGTAATTTACCAATAGCGCTATGCCCATACCGATAAAACTATCTACAACTCTGGCAAATGCATAACCATATGATTGATTTGCAGGGATCATAAATACGATCGTCAGTAATGTGGCACATGCACCTACCGTTCCTTCGTGATAACCTAGACCTGCTAATAAAGCGATCATTAACGTAATGATTACGGGAATAAAAATCAACTGCACTAATTCCGTTCTACCTAAAACATTAAATACCGCAATCACTACTACCGACATCAATGCACCCATTACATTCCCAATAATACGATGCTTACCATATTTTAAGGTATTTTCCATGTCTTCTCTCAATGTAAAGACCGTTGTGATGGCTGCAACAACATAGGTTTCTCGTTTTAACAAAATACTGACTAGGATACAAAAAAAGACACTTAGACCTGTTTTAAATGTTCGCATTCCAATCTTAAACTTCAACAAACCGAATTCCTTTCAAACTTTATCATCAACACAATAGGTCTTGGCGTTTTACTTAGTTGAACGCAACTAAATATAAGCTGTCTTCCCTATTCTAACCTATTTTTGACTAAGTCGCATCCCAAAATGGCAAAGATTTCAGCATTTACTCTATAAAATCTTAACTTTTCTACTTTCTATTAAATAGCGAAAGCTCCAGCGCAATAATTTGGATTGGAACGCTAGTTTAGTATGGAAACATTCTTTTATCAACCTCTCTATTCACTGATTTACTTCACTTCTCAAGTGATTGGCGGTTTACTGAACTTTTTTCTATTTAAAACATTAAATTAAGACGATTTTACCAATGAAAAAAAACAGAATATGTTATGATAGTAACAATCAACTAAACCCAAACTAAAGGAGGTTAACGATTGTGAAGTTATCTGCTCTGATCATTAACGAGACCAATGAAACAATCACTTTAAGTACAGAAGAAACACCGATTGAAACACTAGACCAAGGGGATGTAACGATTCAAGTTGCTTACTCTTCCGTAAATTATAAAGATTCTTTAGCTGTTAAAAAGAATGGTGGTGTGATTCGCTCTTATCCTATGATTCCAGGTATTGACCTAAGTGGAACCGTTTTGACTTCTAATGATGAACGCTTTACTGAAGGACAAAAAGTATTAGTAACCGGATATGGTTTAGGGGTAACTCATATGGGAGGATTTGCTGAGATTGCCCGCGTACCTGGTGATTGGATTGTTCCTTTGCCTGATGAATTAAACTTAAAAGAGGCCATGGTTTTTGGTACTGCAGGATTTACCGCGGCATTATCTGTTCAGGCACTCGAAAAAAATGGTTTAACTCAAAATAAAGACGCTACGATTTTAGTCACAGGCGCAACAGGTGGTGTGGGAAGTTTAGCTATTGCCATGTTAAAAAAATTAGGGTATAAAAATATCTTGGCATTAAGCCGAAAAAAATCAGCAATCGACTCATTGAAAAAAATAGGTGCAACAGATGTCCTTCTCTTAGATGAATTCATGCCAGAAAAAATCAAACCATTATCAAAACAAACAATCGATTTTGCTATCGATACTGTTGGTGGTGATGTGACGAGTGCGTTGTTATCACAACTTCGTTACGATGGAAGCATTGCAATCTGTGGAAATGCAGCTGGAATCAACTTGAACACAACTGTCTTGCCATTTATTTTACGCAACGCTACCCTTCTAGGTATTGATTCAGTCAATGTTCCAATGAAAGAGCGTTTAGTGATTTGGCAACGTTTAGCCACTGATTTAAATGTTACCCCTTATGAATTAACAAATGAAATTTCTTTACAAGAACTTTCAGAAACTCTAAATCAATTACAAGCAGGAACGCATATTGGTCGCACGATCGTTAAAATGAGCTAAAAGGAGCAACTCTTATATGAATATTTTAATCACAGCTGGTGGAACTTCTGAAAAAATCGACAACGTTCGTTCCATCACCAACCACTCAACTGGACGACTAGGAAAAGCGATTGGCGAAACTTTTTTAGCAAATGGGCACTTCGTAACGTATGTCACTACGCCTCAAGCACTTCGCCCAAAAAGCGAAGATAATTTAACGGTGGTTGAGATCGAAACGACAAAAGACTTAGAATCCGCATTACGTGCTCAATTTAAGCTGCACTCTTTTGATAGCATCATTCACAGCATGGCGGTTAGTGATTTCACAACAGAAACTACTTTATCAGAAGATCTTTTTATTGAAAAACTTGCAGAATCATTGACAAAAAAAGGGAACTTAACAGATTTAGCCAAGTTAACTGAAGAACTTTACCACAGCTTAGATGAAATTGGGGAAACGATTCAACAAGAAAAAAAAATCCCATCTGGAACAGATCGTCTCTTGCTTTTTTTGAAAAAAAACCCTAAAATAATTTCAATGTTGAAAGACGAACAACCACAAGCAATTCTTGTTGGTTTCAAATTATTGGTTGGTGTTTCTACAGAGGAATTGTTACAAGTGGGACAGGCTATTTTAACGAAGAATAAATGTGACTTTGTCTTCGCTAATGATCTTGAGAAGATTCACGGCAACCAACATGAAGGAATTTTGATCGATGCGCAAGGCCAAACTGAAACAGCCGAGACAAAAAATGAGATTGCCCAACTGATTGTAAAAAAAGTTGAAGAAAAATGGAGGAAATAGTGATGAAAACAATACTATTAGGTATTTCTGGTAGTATTTCCGCTTATAAGGCGGCAGATATAACAAGTCAGTTGACTAAATTAGGGTACAATGTAGAAGTCATTATGACAACGAACAGCACAAAATTTATCACACCGTTGACACTACAATCATTATCAAAAAATCCGGTTCATACAGACGTTATGGAAGAGATCTCACCAGATAAAATCAATCACATTGAATTAGCAAAAAAAGCGGACCTCTTTTTAGTTGCTCCAGCTTCTGCTAATATTTTGGCAAAATTAGCCAATGGAATTGCCGATGATATGCTTTCAACTGTTGCGTTGGCTTTAAAGGAAGATGTTCCAAAATTTATCGCACCAGCAATGAATACTTATATGTACCAAAATCCAATTACACAAAGAAATCTTGTGACATTAAAAGAATTTGGATACCATGAAATCGATCCACGCGAAGCGTTATTGGCTTGTGGCGATTTTGGTCGTGGCGCACTTGCTACTGTTGAGGAGATCGTAACTACGATCAATGAATTTTTAGCCAAATAAGTTTGAGGAGTCATTTATGAAAAATACAAAAACATTTACGTTAACAGCTATGTTTTTAGCGATCTTGCTGTTATTATCTGCGGTTCCATTTTTAGGTTTTATTCCGATTGGTCCAATCAATGCAACGACAATGCATATCCCTGTAATTATTGCATCCATTGTTTTAGGTCCCAAGATTGGTGCATTTTTAGGCGGTGTTTTCGGAATCATCAGTATGATTCGCAGTACGATTGTTCTATCACCACTTTCATTTGTTTTCTCCCCATTTATTCCTGTGATTGGGACTGACCAAGGTAGTTGGAAAGCCATCATTGTGGCTCTGGTTCCTCGAATTCTTATTGGAATCGTTCCTTATTTTGTCTTTATGGGACTTAAAAAGGTAACAAATAATAAAACGACATCTCAAACAGTTAGTCTGTTTATTGCGGGGTTTCTTGGCTCCGTAACGAATACGATTCTTGTGATGAATTTGATTTACTTTTTATTTAAAGATTCATATGCACAAAGTATTGGTGTTAGCGGTAATGCTATTTATACTGGTATTTTAACCGTTATTTTTACTAGCGGTGTTGTAGAAGCAATCGTTGCCGCAGTTGCGACTGTCGGGGTTGCCTCAGTATTATTACGCTTAGTCAAAAAAAATGCCACACAAAAACTATAAAAAAAGATTGGGACAGTATTCTCTGCCCCAATCTTTTTATTTTTTCTGTTTCTTTAATTTATACGCATATTCACTTGCCTTAAATAATAACCCATTGACTGGCAAATCAAATTCACCGATAAATTCATTTACGGTTGGGTTAAAGTTCGCTTTAAACTTAATCAATCCATCACTCAAGCTACCTTCTAAGCCACCCATATTGCAAGATGTGCAGCCTCTTTCAAAACATTCATTGATTGCGTCAAACCAAGTTAGATATGCAGGCATATAGCGCTTGTAGCGATCGTCCATTCCTGCATACAAAATCTCACTAGTTGATCCAAAGGTAATTGCTAAGGCTCCAGCAACCACTGCAACATCACCGGAATGGGCGATATTTTCTTCCAATTCTGTCATTTCACGCGTTAGAGAAAAATCAAGTTCTTCTAAATTATGACGTTTCTTGACTTGATTTTCTTTTAAATTCGCTAGATCTTCTTTGTTTTTATCAAAGCGTTTTTTAGTTTCTTCAAAACGTTCTTTTAAATTTACTTCTGCTAACATGATAAATGAATTTTCTGGATAGATCGTTAATAGTTTTTCAAAATAGTCGCTATTTCTCAATGAAATATTTTGACGTTCCGTCGTCAATTCAATCACTTTAGCAAAATCATCAACTAATTCAGTATGCCCCTTTTTAACCGTAACACCTTTTTTCAGGGCTTGTTTCATCATTTTTTTTGTACTTTTTGATAGTTGGTCTTCGCTGAAATCTTCTTTGTATATATTTGCTTGAAAACGGGGTTGGATCGTCGCATCCATCGCCATCGTCAAACCTTGATGTTTCGCGCCACTTGCAACGATATTATCAATAACTGTTTGTGCCATTGGATCAATGATTTGTTCTGCTCCAAGGTGGAAATCTTTATAATGAACCGTTGGATCCATTTTTACAAATAACGCTTGTTTTTGCTTACCGAATCGCTTTAACTCTTTTAAAAAGAATGCAACAAGTTCTGAATTTGTATAATCCATGATTGGTCCACGGGGTGTATAAAGCATCGAAAATTTCATTGGTAGTGGTCTGATCAATACCAAGCTAGAGGCAACTAGGGTACCATTTTCATAAACTCCCACAATTTCAGAGCCCCAATTATCTTTTACTTTTGCCCATGCAGATGATTGTAATAAATTGCATAAGGGATGGCTTTCCACAAATTTATCGTGTTCTTTGGCATCAACGCCAATTTTAAATTCAAACATTATAAAAAAACTCCTCTACATTTTAGCTTCTGTATTACCATATCATAATTTATCCAGCAGGAACAGTAAAGTTTTTCATGAAATTGGTTAAAAAAATTTAAGAGATGGAGTCAAAACCAGATCAGTTTTGACTCCATCTCTTTCAGACAATATTCTAACTCATTTCTTTAATGATCAAAGTCGTTTTTCAAAATGAACAGATTTATTGATCCAGTACATCACTGGTGCAGCTACTGCCATTGTTGCGAATTCACTGAGAGCTAATGTTGCATAATTACCCCAAAATGCGGCTCCACCATTTGGTGCCAACATGAAAGCTATTATACACATTGTTGCGGTGAAAAATATCGTATTCAGCGCTAAACGTGCAATAACATTCGGTACCTTTTTGTGTAATAACGCAGTTAACCCTAACGAAATAAAGGATTGTAGTCCGCCATATAATGCATCAATAGCCCCGAAGCCAAAGAAAAAATTATAAACGACGACCCCTCCTAAAACACCCCACATCAATTTTCGATTGAAAACGACTAAGTGATTTAGACTTTCAGAAATTCTGAATTGGATCGGTCCTGACGAAACAGGAGCCACTAGAATCGTTAAGCCAAGATACAGTGCCATCACAATACCGTTCATTGTAATTGCTTTTACTTCACTGTTTGATAGAACAGTTTTTTGCATAGTTTCCCCTTCTTTCTCCTAGTTTTTTTACAAGGGATGGTTGATGAACCTTGTCGAGGAATCGTTCCTCAAAAAATGATACCTAGGCATTATATCTCAAAACAGAGCATTTCACAATGGTTATCTTCATTGGGGCATTCTTGCAGCGGTCCATTCCTTATTTCTATTTTTCGAGCATCCGTTATTCTTATATTTTCACTTGTCTGTTATAATAAGACTTTGTACAAGGAGGAAACAAATGAAGAAACATTTTTATCTCGTCATCAATGAAAATGCGGGTAGCGGAACCGGTCGTAAAACAGCCGAAAAAATCATTAAGCAATTACAAACCGCGAACATTGATTATACGACTTTTTATACAGATCATGCTGGACATGAAATAGAGATTGTTCAACAATTAGCTACAGACACGCTGATTCCTTGGCAAGCTGAACTTGATGTCGACGTGTTCCCGCTTTTAGTTGTTTTAGGTGGAGATGGCACATTGCATAGCGTTATCAATGCACTGCACACGTTCAATGCTGCTATTCCAATCGGATATATTCCTTGTGGTTCTGGTAATGATTTTGCTCGTGGCGTTGGGATTGCCAAACAAGCGGAAAAAGCCTTTTTTCAGTTGCTTAAAGCAGAAATGCCACAAGAAATCCAGGTCATCACCTTTGCTGAGTCCATTCAAGAAGAAGATGGGCTTGCGGTCAATAATATCGGTATTGGCTTAGATGCAGCAATTGTTAATGCAGCAAATACTTCTGCATCAAAAAATGCATTGAACAAGTTCAATATGGGGTCTTTGTCTTATATTTTTTCTATTTTAAAGGTATTATTCTCTCAAAAAGGCTTCCCGATTCTTGTTGAAATTAATGGAAAAATCCTTGAATTTGATCGTGCTTTTTTATGTACAGTGACAAAGCATCCTTATTTTGGTGGTGGTGTCCCTATTGCACCTGTTGCTGATCCAAGAAAACCAGTGCTTGATTTTGTGCTAGTTGAACGCATTAACCTGTTCAAAATTTTTTGGTTAATTCTATTATTAATTCAAAAAAAACATATGAAATCGAAATACCTTCATCATTTTCAATCTAGTAAACTTCGTATTGTTTCCACCGTACCACAATACGTTCATGCAGATGGTGAAATTTTGGGTAAAAGAAGTACTGATCTTTCTTTCGGAACAGAAACAAGATTATTTTGGTTTTAATGCCAGTAAAAGAAGAGGAAAAAACAGCATTTGTTTTTTCCTCTTCCTTTTTATTTTAATGATTCAAATGCCTGTTTTAAATCAGCTATCAAATCAGCTCCTGCTTCAATTCCTGTCGAAATTCTCAATACATCGGGTGTTAAGCCATAGGATTCTCTTAATTCTTTTGGAATATCTGCATGCGTTTGAGTGGTTGGATATGTGATCAAACTTTCAACACCACCAAGACTTTCAGCAAATGTAAAGATAGATAAGTTTCTCAGAAATTCTTTGATCATTTTTTGATCTTTGATTTTAAAACTTAACATACCTCCGCGGCCTGGATACATCACATCCTTGACATAGGGGCTTGTTTTCAAATAGCTAACGACTGCTTGCGCATTTTTTTCATGTCTTTCCATCCGTAAAGATAACGTCTTCATCCCTCTGATCAATAACCAACTATCAAATGGTGATAAAACGGCTCCCGTTGTATTTAGATTGTACGCTAAACGTTCTCCAACCTCTTTTGAACGCGTAATGACCACTCCTGCTAGTAAATCATTATGCCCACCTAAATACTTAGTAGCACTATGCAAAACAATATCCGCCCCTAACTCTAATGGTCTTTGAATCAGCGGAGTATAAAAAGTATTATCCACAATCAACTGAACATTATGGCGCTTCGTGAAAATGGCGATCTTCTCTATCGAAACTTCACTCATTAAAGGATTCGTTGGGGTTTCAATAAAGACAGCTGCTGTTTTATTTGTAATTGCTCTTTCAAAATCAGCTTCATCATCCACATAAACAAACTGATAAATCCCTTGTTTTTCTAACTCTTTAAAATAGCGGTAGCTCCCGCCATATAAATCTCTAGATGCGACAATCTGACTCCCTACTGGGAATTGACTAAATACTAATTGAACTGCACTCATTCCAGAACTTGTCGCTAAACCAACTGCACCGTTTTCTAATACTGCAAGTGCGGATTCAACAACTTCTCTGGTTGGATTTTTGGTGCGAGTGTAATCATAGCCCGTCGACTCACCTAGCGTTGGATGTTCATACGTCGTTGAAAAATAAATTGGCGTATTGATTGATCCAGTAACTGGATTTTGATGATTACCGATTTGTGCCAAAAATGTATCTGTTTGGATCTTTTCGGATTGCGCTTTTTTTTCCATTCACTTCCCTCATTTCTACCAAAATAGTGACCTTCATTTATCCCTAACACGTTCATGTGTTGCTTTTCATTATATACACTTACTTTGGCTCAAAGCAAGAAAAAACTAGGACAACGTCTAACCGTTTCTCCTAGTTTCTCTATTATTTCATAAAATCATATGGTGTCGTTTGATTCATTCCAATCATTGGATCAATACTTTCCCCACTAACTAAACTTGCGGTCAACAATCGATCCAGCTCTTCTTCAACTTGTTCAATGACTTCTTCTGCCGGTTCACTAAATAACGATATGGCTTCTGTTTTAGGGGCTTCATTTTCTTTTATAGGCTCTGCCGTTTCTTCTATTATAGCTGCCTTATTTTCTTTGGCAGCTTCATACATAATCGGCTTATTTTCTGTAGTATCGGAAAATGGTTGGTCTTTGTTTAGTCCTTCTTCATAAGCTTCTAACTGCATTCTAGTCGTCAAGGTCATATCATCAGCGCTCGTGATTCGTTCTTTCAACATCGTTAAACGACTAGCAGATTCATTCGCCACACAAGTATTAAATGCTTGCGTTTCCCCTAATAAAATTAACATGTCCTTACTTCTCGTCACAGCGGTATAAAGTAAATTACGTTGTAGCATGCGATGATACTGATGAACCATCGGTAAAATAACCATCTTAAATTCGCTACCTTGCGCCTTGTGGATTGAACAGCAATAAGAAAGTGTGATTTTATTCCATTCATTTCGTTTATAGCTGACTTCATTATTATCAAATTGAATTACTAATTCATCCACTTTATCTTCTGAATCTTTCGCCAAAATAATCCCAACGATTTCTCCCATATCCCCGTTGAAAACATTTAATTCGGGAGTATTGACTAGATGCAAGACTTTATCCCCAATACGATAAACTGATTCATTCCACTTTACTTCTTTTTTTGTCCCATCATTGGGATTGAAAATCTCTTGCATCATTTTATTTAAAGCATCGATCCCTGCTGCCCCTCGATACATCGGCGCTAACAGTTGAATATCTTGAGGTGAGAAACCTTTTGCTTTTGCTTTCGTCACGATTTGACGGACGTAACTTTCGATATGGTAAACATCACTCGGGAAAAAAGAACGATCTTTTTGATTTGTTGTAAAATCTTGCGGCAATCTGCCTTGCTTGATTTCATGGGCCAAAGGAATAATACTGGAGCCATCCCCTTGCCGATAAATTTCGGTCAATTCTCTTTGAGGTATTTCATTGATTTGCAGTAGATCGTGCAGTACTTGACCTGGTCCAACTGAAGGCAATTGATCTTTATCACCAACAAAAATAACTTGCATATTTGTGGGGATCGCTTTGAATAAAGTATTTGCTAACCACGTATCCACCATAGACATTTCGTCAACAATCAATAGCCCACCTTCAAGTTCCTTTGCCGTCATACTAGGATTTTTCTCTCGACCTGTTAATCCTAATAAACGATGAATCGTGCTCGCTGGCAGTCCTGTTGTTTCATTCATTCGTTTGGCCGCACGTCCCGTTGGAGCAGCTAACAAGATTGGAAACATGTCTTGTGTATAATCTTTAATATCTAGTGAAAGACCATTTAGTTCAGCAAATAGAGAAACAATGCCATTGATAACGGTCGTCTTCCCTGTCCCAGGTCCACCAGTTAAAATGAACAGAGGTGCCTTGATTGCTTCTTCAATTGCCGCTTGTTGAGAATCTCCATATACAATCCCCAAACGTTTTTCAATGCCACGAATATTTTTTTCAATGTCTTTTTTGTCGTATTTGATTTCCTTTTTGCGAGTAAGTAAACGTTGAATTGACGTGCCAATTCCCCATTCCGAAAAATATAAGCTATTTTCAAAAAGCTTTGTGCCTTCTTGTTGGATCTTGTTTTCTTCCACTAAATGAATTATTTGTTCGGCCACTTGATCTAGCGAAATTTCAACTGGACGACTTGCTTCTAAAGTATTGATTGTTTCTCGAAGCAACATTTCGGCTTCAACATAGGTATTTCCTGAACGTACTGAATGTTGAAAAATCTCATGAGTGATCGCAGCACGAACGCGTTTATCTGAATCTGCACCGATTCCTAATTGTTCAGCTATATTGTCAGCTCGCTTAAAGCCAATTCCTTCAATATCTTCTACTAATTGATATGGATTTTCATGAATGATATCCAGTGTTTCTTCTTTGTATGTTTGATAGATCGCAAATGAAAGTTGACTACCAAATCCATAACGATTCAAGCCCACAATCACTTGTTCCATTCCGTGATTTAACCGAATCGTTTCAATGATCGTTTGACGTTTTTTTTCATTTAATTGAGGTACTTGTTCCAAAACATCAGGTGTTTCAATAATCCGATCGATGGCATCTTCTCCTAAAATCTCAACGATTTTTTCAGCGGTTCGTTTTCCAATCCCTGGAAACTTTTCACTTGAAAGGTAATTTACAACACCACTTGCTGAAGTTGGACGTTCTTGTTGATAGCTATCAACTTGAAATTGTTTGCCATAACGAGGATGATCAACGAAATGCCCAAAAAAACGGTAGATTTCTTCTTCTTGGATTTGGCCGAAACTTCCTGTTGTCACGATTTCTTTTTCCAAATAATCTGTATTCGTATCCGTTATTTTCACTAATAAAACTTTATAAAAATTACTGGGATTTTGGAAAAAGATTGCCTGAACTTGTCCGACAACATATTCTTTTTCCCCTTCGCCAAATAATGTGTCCATCGATTTCACCTCGCTTTATTCAAAAAAAACTATTTATTGTAAAAAAGAATCATCATTCCATAACTTTAATGTATAGCCTGATTTCGTTTCGTCCTCTTTTGTTTCCAAAATTGACAGACTATTATTGGTAAGCCCGCCCATACTACGCAATTCACTTAGCCCTTTACCTGAAAGTGACTGAATTGCAGCTGTCAATGACGCACCATGTCCTACAAAAAGATAAGGACCTTCCCCTTCATCAACTGCATCATTAACCACACTAGAAATGCGCGAAATGGCTTTTTCAATGGGTTCTCCTTGAAATACTTCTGGATTATATTTATCCAATTGATAACGCATATGGTCTAGTTCTTCACTGTATAACTCTCGCATGTCCGCAATGGATTGACCTTCTAATTTTCCTAGTCCTAATTCTTTTAGCTCATCCGTATAAATAATTTCTACAGGTTTTTCTAATTCTTGATTAATACTTTCTGCTGTTTTCCTAGCGCGCAAGGATGTGCTAGAAAAAATTTTTTCAAACGGCACATCTTTAATCGTTTGACCCAATAATTTTATTTCGTCAAAACTTGTAGGAAGCAACGGTGAATCTCCACTCATACCTTGAAACCTAAGTTCCTGATTCCATTCAGTTTTACCGTGACGTGTAAAATATAATTTCATGTTTCTACTCCCTTGATTCTTATTTATTGATCGTTTTATTCTCGATGTATACTTATTTATCTTAACTAGTGTATCATTTTAGCTGTTAAAATTCCATCGAACGAAGCGGTTTATAGGATGGAAACAGTATGATTGTGTATAAAAAAAGAAGTACGTTATAATAAGAAAGTGAAACTAGCAAGTAAATCAGCCAAGGAGGAAATCCCTTTGTTCTTTAACCAGATTCATCACATTGCAATCAACTGTTCTAATTATGATAAAACTAAAGAATTTTATGTCGAAAAACTTGGTTTTGATATTATTCGAGAAAACCAACGTAAAGATAAAAATGACATTAAACTTGATTTGAAATTAGGTAACTACGAATTGGAGCTATTTATCTCTCCAGATGCCCCGAAACGCCCCTCTTACCCAGAAGCTTTAGGCCTACGTCACTTAGCCTTTAAAGTTGATAATATCGAGGAAGTTATCGCCTTTTTAAATACGAAAGAAATTGACTGCGAACCGATCCGAACAGATACATTTACCGGAGAGAAGATGACCTTTTTCTTTGATCCTGATGGATTGCCGTTGGAATTGCATGAGTAAAAAAAAACTGTTTCCTTCACTGGTGAGGAAACAGTTTTTTCGACTACTATTAATCTAATTTATCATTCTCATAATGATGTTTTAATTCTAAATTGGGAAAATTTTGCTGACGTAATGCTTCATAAACAACTAAAGCAACTGTATTTGACAAGTTTAATGAACGAACATGTTCATCATTCATCGGAATTCGCAAACATTTTTCTTCATTTTCACGCATAAATTCTTCTGGTAAGCCTGTCGTCTCTTTTCCAAACATGAAATAATGATCTTGATTGTCTGTGTAATCCATCTCACTATATGTTTGATTCGCAAATTTTGTAATCAAATGTAATGGCCGATCTTCTAAATAGGTTAGAAAAGCGCCTAAATCCTTATGATACATAATATTCACATCGTTCCAATAATCTAAACCTGCACGTTTCAAGTGCTTGTCATCTGTTGAGAAACCTAACGGCTCGATGAGATGTAAGGGAGAATTTGTTGCTGCACAAGTGCGGGCAATATTTCCTGTATTTGCTGGAATTTGAGGTTCAAATAATACAATATGATTTGTCATGATTACAGTTTCCTTTCAATTGAGGACTCATTATTTATAGTTCAGTACTTAAAATCAACATAAAAAAAAACGTATCGCCTCGGTGTCAATCACTGCGAGTCGCTACGTTAGTGAAGCTCTTTTCACTAACTTTTATCAGAACAGGAACCTGATAAAAACCAACGAAAAAACAACTTGTATGTAATATAACACCATTATCAGAGCTTTGCAATACCTTTTAGCAAATTAACCAAATGTAAGCGCTATCTAATCTTTCCTTTTAACATGCGAACGTCAATTGTTATTTCAGATAATGGATTTTTTTGAATTGCTTCTTTTACTTCTTCCGCAACACCCCATTCAAGCGGAGACATTTCTAGTAAATCTAAACGATATTCTTCAGGAATTGCAAAAGTAAATGTCACTCGTTCATCAACCAAAACGTCCATTTCTTTAGAAAATTTTGTTAAAACTTTCTCATTTGAGTATGTTTGTTTCGTCTCATCATCAGGATAAAATGCAGCCCGTAACTCTTTTAAGTAATCTGCTTCTGGAATCACCTTGATCACTGTTCCATCCTTTTTTAGAACACGTTTAAATTCTTGATAATGAGAAGGTGAAAAGATATTCAAAACAGTGTCCATTGATTGGTTTGAAAAGGGTAAATTAGTCAGATCTGCTACACACCAAAATGCTTCAACTGCTTGATTGCTTGCTAGATAGATCCCATCTTTTGAAATATCAAATCCAATTTTTGATCCACTCAGCCCTAATTTAGACAACTCTAGTAAGAAGCTTCCTTCCCCACAGCCAACATCCAATGTAGCTCCTGTTAAGTCCATTGTAGTACTGATTTTTTCTAATAGCGGCTGATACATGCCTGCTTGAATCAATCTTCCTCTATGATGTAACATTTTTTTATTATATTCCGTTTGAATACTATGAGAAAGGAAATAGATTGTTCCCTTTTTTGATAAATCAAATTGATGATTATCTTTACATATCAAGCTATATCCCTGTAACTGAAACGCCTTGTTACATACTGGGCAACGAAATTGTTCATGATGTGTTTCCAAATAGTTACGAGCAAAATCAATTTTTTTCAACATATGGTTACTTCCTATTCACTATAAATTCTGGTCCGAGCCAACAAACTTGTCGCTATTTATCTTACAACGAGAAGATAACTTTGGCAACAGCAAGAATTGTGGTACAATGCCTGTGAAGAAAAAACAAGGAGTGGAACGAATGATCAAAGAATTTTGTGCAGAAAATTTCACCAATATCCCTACAGCTATCCGCAATGGCGCTGGACGTATCGAGTTATGTGATAATCTAGCTGTTGGTGGCACAACACCTAGCACAGGTGTTATCGAAGAAGTTGTATCTTACGCTGGAGAAAAATCAATTCCCGTAATGACGATCATTAGACCTCGTGGCGGAGATTTTGTGTATAACGATATTGAACTTAAAATCATGCATACCGATTTGATTGAAGCCAAAAAAATTGGAACTGACGGTGTTGTTTTAGGTTGTTTAACAAAAGAAGGCTGGCTAGATGAAGAAGCGTTAGAATTATTGATTGAAACTGCCGAAGGATTACAGATCACATTTCATATGGCTTTCGATGTATTAAGTAAAGAAAATCAGTTTAAAGCAATTGATTGGTTGGCTGAACATGACGTACATCGTATTTTGACTCATGGAGGTCCTTCTGGAACTCCGATAGAAGATAATGTGAGTCACTTAAAAGAGTTGATTGAGTACGCACAAGATCGAATCATTATTTTACCAGGTGGTGGCATTTCTGATAAAAATGTCGATACAGTAGCAACTGCTCTGCAAGTCAACGAACTACATGGCACAAAAATCGTCGGATAAACATTTGATAAAGGAAATAATCGCGGTAAGCACTACTGTTTGATTATTTCCTTTTTTATGTGCCAAATAAAAAAATCCCCTATCTTGCGACTGGGGAGAGTACTTTTTTTATTAAACAAAATATTGCATAAACAAACTTGCGATATTGAAATAAATCAAAACACTTGTTAAATCACTTAAAGTTGTAATGAACGGTCCACTTGCAACGGCTGGATCAAACCCTAATTTATCCATCAACATCGGGATTAAACTACCTGCTAGATTTGCAACTGTAATAGCGCATAACATTGCCATACCTATGACAAATCCTAATGGAAAATTATGTTGCCAAACACCAACTACGATAAAAATCGCCACACCTGTTACAGCCCCTGTAACTAGACCTGTTAAAACTTCACTAATGATCAAACGGCTAAAATTATTATCTTTTTCATCAGATATAGCAAGCCTTCTAACCGCAACCGCTAACGACTGTGTTCCAGCGTTCCCAGCAGTCCCAGTGATCAACGAAATAAATACAGCTAAAATGCTCGCTTCGCTTACTAACTCTTCATAATGGCTAATTAGTGTAGCGGTGGACATTCCTAAAAATAAGAGGGTAATCAACCACGGCAACCTTTTTGATGCAGCCTTAAATGGATTCTCACTCACCTCTTCAACGTTTACCCCAGCCAACCCAGAATAATCGCTAGCTGCCTCATCATCAATAACATCAATGATATCGTCGACTGTGACAATCCCTAAAAGATGGTCGTCATAATCCGTAACCGGCAATGCAAGGAAGTCATAGTCTCGAATTGTTTGCGCTACATCTTCTTGGTCATCTCCTACATGAACAGAAATAACGCGCTCACTCAAGACATCTGAAATCATTGTATCATCATCATTTACAATCAAGTCTCGTAAAGAAATAACACCAACTAAGTGATTTTCTTGGTCGACAACATATACATAATAAATCGTTTCAGCAACATCTGCTTGATTTTTCAATACATACATTGCTGAACGAACCGTTTGATTAGCTACAATTGAGACAAATTCTGTTGTCATGATCGAACCAGCTGTATCATCTTCATAATGAAGCAATTCTTTGATTTCACCAGCATCTTCGGTACTCATCAAACTTAAATATTTCGCCTTTTGACTTTTCTCTAACCGATTCAGTAAATCAACTGCGTTATCTGTATACATTTCTGACAACATTTCAGCAGCATAGCTTGGACGCATTTCAGCAATATAATCTTTCATATTCTCGTTGTCTTCTTCGATAACGTCAAACATATCTGCTAATTCTTTCGGTGATAAGTAACTATAAATTTGCTTTCTATCTTCTTCATCGATTGATTGGTAAAATTGTCCTTGTTCATATATATGAAGAGCTAAGAACAACTCACGAAATTCAGTCATTTGTTGTTCTTTCAATTTTTCAAGTAGCAAAGAAAAATGTTCTTCCATTTCTTGGCCTTCGTTCACCCAAACCGCTCCTTTCAATCTAAAGTTGATCTACAATTTTTCTCATATCTTCTGCTAAAGGAGAAGTTAATTCTAAGCGTTTCTTCGTAAAAGGATGGTTAAAACGTAAATGACAGCAGTGTAACGCCTGGCGGTCCATTCCGTTATTCATTTTACCACCGTACATGTCATCACCTAACAACGGGCAACCAATGGCTTCAAAATGAACTCTGATTTGATGGGTTCGTCCTGTATGAAGTTGGATATTTACTAACGCTTGATCCCCTTTACGTTTCATCAGCCAATATTCCGTTTCTGCTTGTTGACCAGATTCAACTATCGTCCTTTTTAAAATAGAAGATAAATCTCGACCGATTGGAAGTTGAATCATCGTATGTTCTTTTAACTCAGACGTAACGCCGCCTACTAAAGCCTGATAAATCTTGACTACTTCTTTTTTTCGTAGTTCCTGATCCAGCATAGCATGAGCAAAACCATGTTTTGCAAACAGCATCAAACCAGTCGTATCTCTATCTAATCGTGTCACAACGTGAATCACTTGATTTTTATATTGTTGTTTCTTGTAATACGCTTTTACCCGATTGGCCATCGTGCCATTAGGATGATATTGAGCAGGTATTGATGCCACACCTGCTGGTTTATTGACGACTAAGTAATGCTCATCTTCAAATACGATATCGATAGGTACATCATCTACAAGCAATGTCTCATGCTCTTTTTCATCTGGAATCGTGATTTTCACTTGATCTCCAAAAGATAGCTTGAACAATGCATTTTCAACGGATTGATTAACTTCTATCTTGCCGCCTTGAAATTTTACTTTTGCTAAAAGACCTTTGGATACACCTTGCTCTTTTAGAAAACTTTTTACTTGCTGCGGTTCTTTTTTTTCTACTATCCAACTAAATTCCATTAAGTTATTAATCCTCACTAATAAAGGCATCTTTTACTCGATGCCAAAAATGCATATGTCGATATGATGCAAAATGAATGCGTTCATCTGCAATTCGATAATAAATCGATTTGATATCGTCTTGATAAATGTCTAATTGATCTACAGTAATCAAATAATCATTACTTTCCTGTAACTTGATTTCTACCCACTCCGTATGAGCAATTACAATCGGTGAACCGAGCGTTCTAAACACACGATTGTTTAATGACGCAATCTCAGCAAGCTGAAATGCGTTGATACTTGGATGCAACACTGCACCACCAATACTTTTATTATACGCCGTTGAGCCAGTTGGCGTCGACACAGACAAACCGTCTCCACGGAATCGTTCAAATAATTCATCTTTAATAAAAACATCTGCGACCATGGTGCGATTTGCCCGCTTAATTGTTGATTCATTCAATGCCAAAAAATGCTTGTCAGGCTTATTTCCATGAAAACTGATTTTCACGTCCAATAAGGGATAACTAATACTTTGCTCCTGATGAACAAGCAAACTTTGTACAAGTTCTTCTAATTCATAATCCCGCCAATCCGTATAAAAGCCTAGATGTCCTGTATGAACCCCTAAAAAACTAACTTGGTCCAAGCGATGACTAAATCGGTGAAATGCAGATAATAACGTCCCATCCCCACCGACAGAAATCACAAGATCTGGTTGATGATCATCGATTTCGATGGCATTCTCTTTTAGAAGTTGGAGTAAATTACGTGTAACGTCATTTGATTTGCGTTCATGATTATGAACGATTGCCACTTTCATTTTACTCCTCCTATTCTTTATCAACTATTTCCTTGCTATCATTGAATTTTTGATAGTAATTATCTTTCGACTTCCCGCGACCGTGTGAAAACAGATGCTGTGCTTCTTGAATTTCTTCACGGATCGTTGACATTTCCTCATCCAGTTGATAAGCCGCTTCAGCCGCTCTTTGCAACCGTTCCTTCATTTCTTCTGGAAACGATCCTTGGTATTTATAGTTCAATGAATGTTCAATCGTTGCCCAAAAATTCATAGCGAGCGTTCGAATTTGAATTTCTGCTAAAATCTTCTTTTCTCCAGTGATCAACTGAACTGGGTATTCGATCACTAAATGATAAGAGCGGTAGCCACTCTCTTTTTTATTTGTAATATAATCTCGTTCTTGAATGATTTGTAAATCTTTACGATTGCGAATGATATCCACCACTTGACGAATGTCCTCAACAAATTGGCACATAATCCTAAGTCCTGCAATATCCTGCATTTCTTCTTCTAAACGATCAACAGGGATATTGCGCAATGCGGCTTTCGTCAAAATACTATCTACAGGTTTCACGCGCCCTGTTACAAACTCAATAGGTGTATGTTTATTTTGCTCTCGAAACTGCTTGCGGATTCCGCGCAGCTTAACTTTCATTTCTCCAACAGCCTGTTCATACGGTGCCAGAAAAAGCTCCCACTCTTTCTCCATCCTAATCCCTCTATTTCTTTGAATTTGATTCACAGCTTATTTTACCATAGAGCCGGGAAAAATAGGGTAATTTGAGAAATTGTATAAATTTTTTCAACAATACGGAACTTTTTAACTTCTAGTTCACTTTTCTTGACGTAAATAGGTAAAGTATGCAAAAATTGAATTAAATTAAAGAAAGTGGGCCAAAAATAGTGAGTGAGAATTTAGAAATAGAATTTAAAACCTTATTATCTATTGAAGAGTTCGCACACGCCGTTCACTACTTTCAGGTAAAAGAACAACATTTTTTTACACAAACAAATTATTATTTTGACTCTGCCGATTTTAAGTTAAAGAAAAGGCATATGGGTCTAAGAGTTCGTATACTATCTAATAATGCAGAAATCACTTTAAAAATCCCTGATAAAGTTGGCTTACTTGAAATCAACGATGCACTTTCCATTGAAGAGGCGCAACAACTCGTTGATTTGGCAACACTTCCAGATTTTGGAAATGTTTTTAACAAGTTGACTAATCTAGGAATCGACAAAAATGATTTACGTTTAATCGGCAGCTTAACAACTAAACGAGCAGAAATAAAACTTCCCCAAGGTTTACTCGCGCTAGATGAAAGTTGGTACAATGAGCAACATGATTTTGAATTGGAATTAGAAGTTAACGATGCGGTTACAGGAAAGAACGATTTTCTTGTCTTATTGGATACTTTGAATATCAAAGAATCCCCGTCACCTAACAAAATCCAACGAATGATGCTAAGCTCAAAAGAGAAAGATTAAGAAGTTATTATAGTGAAAACATATCATTTCATTTTTCCTAGATTTTCTGATAAATTAGGAACACTTAGTTGAGAAATGATGTCTAGTCGCAAAAGGGTCAAATTGGAGGAAGTATGAATGATTGAAATCTATCTGTTCGTTAATCCTTTGGGGGGCATTTGTCTCAACGTGGAAAAGGATATTTTAAAATTGGTTGAAACTGAAAATAAAAAAATTCAATTTCGTTTCATTCCGCTGGTTAATATGCGAACTATCAACCACCTTATCAAATTGTTTGATATTCCATCGCATGATATTGAGCAACGCAATCAATTGTTTGAAGATATTTATTCAGCTGCGTTAGATTATAAAGCAGCCCAACTACAAGGTAAGAAAAAAGGACGTCATTTACTTCTAGGCTTGCAACAAGCAGTAGCTGTAAATCATATTCCTTACTCTTTAGAACTAGCTGAAAAACTAGTAGTCGAAGCTGGCGGTGACTTAGACATGTTTAAAGCCGATCGTCAATCTGATTTTGTAAAAGAGTCTTTTCAAACGGATCAACAAATTGCACGTGAGATGGGGATTGCTAAACACCCATCTGCAGTAGTTTACAATTATACATGTGATCGCGATTTCGGAGTTCTTGTAGAAGACTGTGATTCAATGGATGAGATTAAACAACTGTGTGAAACTTCTGAAGATAATCTCCAGTATTTCCATGAGAAGTTTGAATTAAATCACTACAACGAAACTCGTGTTCCACATGGACACTTGCATTTACTTTAATAGTAGACAATACCCCCAAATGACTTTTTACTAAGAAAGTCATTTAGGGGTATTTTTTTATTGCTCTAACGTTTCTACAAGTTCTTCAAGTTCAGTTAATCTCGTTTCAAAAACGTGCATAGCATCTTCGATATATTGCGGTTTTGTCATATCCACTCCTGCTTTTTTCATAACTTCTATTGGATAATCACTACTACCAGACTTCAAATAAGTTAAATAATTTTCTAAAGCTTTAGGTTCCTCTGCCAAGATTTTATTCGCTAATGCTGACGCTGCAGAAAAACCAGTAGCGTATTGATATACATAATAATTATAATAAAAATGTGGAATTCTTGACCATTCAAGTGAAATCTCTGAATCTTTCATCACTTCAGGTCCGTAATATTTTTGGTTTAATTTTTCATAATAATCGCCTAAATACTCACTAGTTAATGGCGTTCCAGATGCATCTTCTGTATGAATAAAATGTTCGAATTCTGCAAATTGTGTTTGACGGAAGATCGTTCCTTTAAACCCATCTAAATAATGATTCAATACATAGGCACGAATTCGAGGGTCTGTTTCTGTTTCTAATAAATATTCTGTCAAAAGATTTTCATTTGTTGTTGACGCAATCTCAGCCAAGAAAATTGAATAATCTCCATAAACATAAGGCTGATTCGTACGTGTGAAGTAACTATGGACACTGTGCCCCATTTCATGTACTAATGTATAAAGCTGATCCAAGCTATCGTGCCAGTTCATTAAAATATACGGTGCAGTATCATAAGCGCCAGATGAATAGGCACCACTACGCTTGCCCTGGTTTTCAACAACATCGATCCATCGATCATTAAAGGCCGTTTTTACAACATCTAGATACTCTTCTCCCATCGGATTCAATGCGGTGATTGCTTTTTCTCTCGCCTCTTCATACGTATATTTGATAGATGCTTCTCCCAAAATCGGTGTATACATATCATACATGTGAAGTTCATCTACTTTCAACAATCGCTTTCGTAAAGAAACATAGCGATGGAGTAAAGAGAGATTTTGGTTTACTACATCGATCAATGTATCATAAACACTTTCTGGAATATGATTGTTGCTCAAAGCTGCTTCTCTTGCTGACGAATAGTTGCGTACTTTCGCCTTATAGTTATGCGCTTTAACATGTGAACTTAACGTTTGAGCAAATGTATTTTTAAATTGAGCATACACTTTATATAGTCCTTTAAATGCTTCTTCACGAACACTACGATGTGTATTTTCCATTAATTGACCATATACGCCGTGAGTTAGTTGGATTTTTTCACCATTCTCATCTTCAATTACAGGGAATTTCAAATCGGCATTATTTAAAATTGAAAAAGTATTACTAGATGCTTCAAAAATCTCTCCAGCTCCTGCTAATAAGGCTTCTTGATCAGCCGACAAAATATGTGGACGATCACTCAAAATATTTTCAATGAAATGACGATATTGTTGTAATCTAGAATTTTCATCGAAATAGCGCCAAATCTTTTCATCACTTAACGATAATACTTCTGGTTCAAACCAAGATACAGCTTCACTAGCTTGAGCTAACAGCGAGCTTGCTCTAGCATATAATGCTTGATAAGTTGTATTCGTTGTATCTTGATCGTTTTTTAAATGAGCATAAACATAAATCACTTCGATTTTACGATAAATACTCAATAACATTTCGATACTGTCAAGAAATGCTTCATTTCCTTTTTCTAAAGTCCCTTTAAAGTGTTGTACTGTTTTTAATTCATCAGTTAATGCTTGATATGCCTCATCAAAAGCGCTATCATCTACAAAAATCTTAGTTAAGTCCCAAGTCATTTCTATTGGTAAACTCGAACGTTCTGGTAATTGTTTTGCTTCACTCATTCTATTAGCCCCTTTTCAAATTATTCTAACATAGATTTATCTTATCACATTTTTATGCGGAGTAGCAGTTATTAGATACTTATTTTCGATTCTTTTTAGCCATCGTCTGACATCCATCATCCTATGTTCTGCAATTCCAAGTTCAACTTTCCAGCCGTTTGTCACTCTAACTAAATGATTACATTCAATCAGATACGTCACGATCTGATTCAAACACTCCTCTCTTAGAGAATCAATTGGGACATTTGGCAACTCATAAAACAAGTCCGATGACTTTTCTAATTCTGTTTTTAAAACATGTATTACTTCTAAATTCTCAAAAACATTCTGATCAAAAAACTGTACCCATTTCCAAATTTGCATTCTCAAAAATAGATCAGATCCTCTACAACAGAAAATATGAAGACCAGGATAATAGAACCAATTTGGCAATTCAAGAAGATGAAAACCATTGTTATATAATATGCCTTGTAGCAAGCGAATCTTCTCATCTCGCTTATATAATTTTCTATTCAACTCAGCATAGTATCCCTGAATTAGTTCATCTACTCTGTATTTTCTTTGGCAATAAAGCTTCGACTTATTTGGATAATCAAAGATTTTCAATAACGAATGACTATAAAAAGACCATGCCTTTCTAGAAACATGTACTTCTTTTTTCCAGGTTTCTTCAATGTTAAAACACAAGCAAACCTCGCCTTTTTCCCAATCAGCTGTCCACAAATAAAATCCTAATTTAGTTGAGTAATAACATAAATTTTTTGTTAACTCACTTAAATTTTTGTCATTTGAAAACAACTTTTTGCCACAAACCCAAATAGGAAGATAGCCATGTTTTCGATAGTTTTCAGTTCTTTCGACCAATCGTTTTGTACTCAGTGTGCTGCATTGAATCTCCAATGCGATATTGCCGATTAAAAGATCCGGTCTTTGATTCAACTCCGGGAGGTATTTTTCTAATTCATATTCAATCTTTTCTTTCTCACACCACATTGCAAAAATGCTTTTCAAAGTCAAGTGTTCTGCCGTTTCATTTTCCGAGTCGATACGGCAATTACTTTTATTATAATGAGCAAAATGGGGGATTTTTACTTGTCCATTCTTGATTCTAACGAGTTGATTGCATAACGGGCAATAATACTTTTTCTTTTTTTGCTCCTCAATTTCTTTTCTTGATAAATTTAGTAACGTGCTAATTTCTTTCGTTTCTGAATAAGCCTTCAACATTTATCTCACCTCAATGTTAAGGTACGCAAAAAAACTTCTGATTCATCAAAAAAACTGAAATAAAGCAACTAAGCTTCATTTCAGTTTCATTTATTCAAAGTAATATCTTGTTAATTCTAATGCATTTCGTTCCATGATACATGTTCCATACTCATTCAATGTTTCAGGTGTAACTGCAGATAAATTAGCGAATTCCAATAATTGAGCCAATTCATTTTCCACGTCGTTCTTCCCTAACTCATCCAATAAGAAAATAACTTGTAGGTAATATGTGCCCTTAAATGTATATAAATTTGCTATTACAGACTGTAAAAATACTTCGTTGGCTAACTGCACCATTGTATCAAAGTCATTAAGCTCAAACACTAAATTTTTTACTGTACTATCAGAAAATTCCTGTGTCTCATCAGCAAAATCTTCTTCAATCTGCTTACGAATTATATTACTTACTTCTTCTGAGTTCAAGTCATTGAATCCTTCAAAATTAGATACTTCATCGATTGATGCATTTTTACTAATAAATAGCTCTAAACCATCACTTTTTGGCAGAACCTGAAATGTAACAGCTTCACTGCCTTGAAATTCATCTTCCACGTCGACTTCTTCTAGAATACTGTAGAAAAAATTTTCCACTTCCTTATGATTACCAAGTAAGTCTAAAAAGGTGATTCCTCTATCTGCTAGATCTTCATTGCCAATCAATACTCGTATGGTATTTTCATTGATATGTTCCATTTCCATGTTGCTACACCTCACTTTTGCTAATCAGGAAACTTATTCTTACGTACATTGTAGCGGAATCACGCCAAATGTAAAGGGAAAAGTAATAATATTCCTAAATAAAATGCTGTCTTAGTATAATCCTAAAAACTTGTTCAATATACCTATATGTACTTTTTTTATAAATATTTAAAAAAAGTGTTAAAGCAACTACTATGTAAAAAAATAATAGAAAAAGAAAACCTTCGTCTCAAGGACAAAGGTTCTCCTTTACATTATAAACCTGCCATCAATTGCGCTTGACGTAATTCCAACTGCCTAACTCCTCTTGGCAAGAAACGTCGAATTTCATCTTCATTAAAACCAACCTGTAATCTTTTTTCATCAATCATTATTGGTCGACGCAACAATCCAGGATTCTCTTTTACTAACTCTAGCAAGTCCTGCAACGGAAGTTCATCCAAATCCATATTAAGTTTTTGGAAAACTTTAGAACGAGTAGAAATAATCTCCTCAGTTCCATCTTCTGTCATTCGCAAAATTGCTTTCAATTCAGAAATATTCAATGGTTCTGAGAAGATATTTCTTTCCTTGAATGGAATCTCGTGTTCTTGCAACCATGCACGAGCCTTACGGCAAGACGTACAACTTGGGGAAGTATAAAGTGTCAACATGTGCATCACTCCTTTTTGTGACTCTCATCACTTTTTTGAAACAGGAAATCTATCTGTTTTCCTATTTAATGTTAGTATACCCAATTTCTAATGAAAATACTAGCTCTTTTTCCAATAAAAAACATAATTTTTCGTTATTTTACGTGTTTTTTTTAAATATTGAAATAAAGTCCGTCTTTTTTTAACATAAAATTGTAACGTTTTCAAAACTAAAAAAACTAGTACAGTTCGTACAATGTATCAAAACTGTACTAGTCTAAAAATTCTGACATTTTATTTTTTTCTTGTAACCCTGTTTTTTTTTTCTTTTACCTGTATAATGATAGCAATGACTTATTATTAAATGATTAAGGTGGTTTTTTAATGGAAACTATATTTTCTGGCATTCAGCCTAGTGGAATTCCAACTATTGGAAATTATATTGGTGCAATGAAACAATTTATTGAACTACAAAATAATTATACTTGTTATTTTTGTATTGTGGATGAACATGCTATTACTGTTCCACAAGACCCGATAAAACTTCGTCAACAAATTCGTGGATTAGCAGCATTGTATTTAGCGGTCGGTCTTGATCCTGAAAAAGCAACAATCTTTATTCAATCTGAAGTTTCTGCTCATGCCGAAGCTGCTTGGATCATTCAGTGTAATACAACGATCGGTGAATTAGAGCGTATGACTCAATTCAAAGATAAATCTCAAAAGAATGGTCGTACAGGCGTTAGCGCTGGCCTTTTGACGTATCCTCCGCTAATGGTGGGCGATATTGTTTTATATAATGCTAATTTAGTTCCAGTTGGTGATGATCAAAAACAACATCTAGAATTAACACGAGATTTTGTTGAACGCTTCAACAATCGTTATGCTCAAGCAAACCAAGAAATTCTTGTTCTTCCAGAAGTGAAAATTCCTGAACAAGGTGGACGTGTGATGAGTTTACAAGATCCAACTAGTAAAATGAGTAAATCTGATGCGAATGCTAAGGGTTTCATCTCTATGTTAGACGAACCAACTATTATTCGCAAAAAAATCAAATCAGCTGTAACAGATTCAACTGGCATCATTGAATATGATCCAGAAAATAAACCTGGTATTTCCAATCTATTAAGTATCTTCTCATCTGTTACAGGTCGCTCTATTGATGAACTAGCTGCTGCTTATGAAGGTGAGGGCTATGGTGAATTTAAAACAGATTTAGCAGAAGCTGTTGTTGATTTACTAGCGCCAATTCAAGAGCGTTATCACGCTTTATTAGCTTCTGATGAATTAGATGAAATTCTTGATAGAGGTGCCGAACAAGCTCGTCTTGTTGCGAACAAGACTTTACAAAGAATGAAAAATGCCATCGGTTTAGGCAGAAAACCACGTAAAAGAAAGTAAGAAAAAGGGTCTGAGCTTTAACTTTTTGAGTTAAGCTCAGACCCTTAAAATTTAAACATAAACTAATTACAGGTAACTTCTTCGCAAATAAGTTATATCTCTAGCTATTTCCTAGTAGTCACAAACTCGCCTCTACGCTCTAAATTGCGCGTCATGCAATCGACGATAATGTCCACCTTTTGCTAGTAGTTCCTCATGTGTTCCTTCTTCTAAAATCCCTTTATCGCTTACAACAATAATCCGTGTTGCATGTTTGATTGTTGCAAGACGATGTGCAATTATCATCGTTGTTCTACCTTCTGCTAAAGAATTCAAGGATTCTTGAATCACTTGCTCTGTTTCAGTATCTAGTGCAGATGTTGCTTCATCCAAAATTAAGATTGGCGGATTCTTCAGAAACATTCTAGCGATTGCCACACGTTGTTTTTGACCTCCAGAAAGCTTAACACCTCTTTCACCGATCATAGTATCTAAACCATCAGACATTTGATCGACTACTTTTTCTAAATGTGCTAACTTAACAGCTGTTTGGATTTCTTCCTCTGTTGCATCTAGTTTTCCATAGGCAATATTCTCCCGAATCGTTCCTGGGAATAAGAAGACATCTTGTTGAACAATTCCAATTTGATTTCTCAATGAAGCTAGTGTCATGTCTTGAATATTGATACCATCAATTGTGATTTGTCCTTCTGTTACGTCATAAAATCTAGGCAGTAAGTTACATAGAGTCGTTTTACCTGAACCACTTTGGCCAACGAATGCGACTGTCTCACCAGGCACAATCTGCAAATCTATGTGATTTAATACCTTTGTAGAATCAGCATATGAAAATGAAACATCCTCGTAATGGATAGTACCCAATAAATGATCAACTGTTATAGCATCCGGTTTATCCTGAATCGCAGGTTTCTTATCAATTTCTTCAGTAAATCGCTTAAAACCAGCAATTCCTTTTGGATAGCTTTCGATCATGTTATTGACTTTTTCTATTGGACGAACGAAAACGTTAGATAACAAAATGAATCCAACGAATTGTCCATCTGTAATCTCCCCTTTGATCGTATAATAAGCACCAAAAATCAATGCAAATAGATTAATTAAGCGAATTAAAAAGTAATTATATGCTGAACTGATCCCCATTACTTTATAAAATGTGATTTTTGATTGGCGATAAGCTTGGTTCAATCCCTCAAAACGATGACGCTCAAATGGCTCATTCGCAAAAGACTGAGTCACACGAATTCCGCTCACTGAGGCTTCAACACCTGCATTAAAGTCACCCAAATTATCGTAAATTTTAGTGTTTACCTTAGTCATCTTCTTATTGAAAAACACCAATGCAACCGTAATGAAGGGCAAAACGATAAACGTAGCTAACGCAAGCTGTACATGGATCCGAAGCATTAAATAAAACGACCCAGCTAACGTCATGATCGTAATGAAAACATCCTCTGGTCCATGATGGGCAACCTCAGAAATTTCAAATAAATCTGTTGTCAATCGACTCATCAATTTTCCGGTTTTTTGATTGTCATAATATTCAAACGGTTGCGTCTGTAAATGCCCATACAATTCTCGACGCATATCTGTTTCAATATTTACCCCCAATTTGTGACCAAAAAATACCACGATATATTGTAAAAAAGTGTTGAGTATATAAAATAAAAGCAACCCTATACAAGCTAATCCAATCAGTCTGAAATTTCCTTTAGGCATGATTTTATCAATAACTTGATTCACAACAACTGGAAATGATAACTCCAACAAACCAGCTAATACAGCACAACCAAAATCTAGAATAAATAAGTGCTTATATGGACGATAATAACTAAAAAAACGTTTTAACATAAACTCCCCTTTCTTCTGACACTATAACTATTATACGCAAAGAAAGAATAGTATGCAAAGTTTGAACGTCATTGATTATGTGGGAGAATAATTCTATTTTCATTTTATAGTTTTAGACATTTTTTTCTAAAGTAAATAGAATGTCATATTGAAAAGCGTTATTTAACTTAGACAGTTATCCATTGGATTGCAACGTTATATTTGTAAGTAACTGGCAATGCGAATCTTTTTTTAGTGTAAATTTTGTTCGTGATCATACGAAAATACAACCATTCAGACTCATAAGTATGAATGTTCACCGAAACAAGAAGACATTCTCTCAGGTTTTTTATACATTTTGAGAACACCGTAATACTGTTATGTCAATCACTTGAAAATAAAAATGGAATTTGTTAAATTATAGGTATACATGTACATCATAAAAAACACCGGTGAGTCGCTTATGTCTTGGGGAAGATGGGCCTGATCGGTGTTTCTGTCTTTTATTATACTTAATGTTGGAATTTTTTTCTATTTCAAAAATGTGGTATCGAAACGACTTTTTTGACTACTGATTGATCAAATGATGTTTTTTTATGCGTTTTTGATCAAACAAAAATAACGCTATTGCTTCTTTTTTTTGCCTTTGATTATTTCAATCCTATCATCATTCTAATCTAAATTAGAATTTTTCTTTCTGTTCTTTTGTGAAAAAGTTCGCTACAATGAAAGAGGATTATGAAATTTTTTCTGAAAATTATTAAGGGGTGCAATTGTTTAAATGAAAACCATTGTTTTTGATGTGGATGATACAATTTATGACCAGCAACAACCATTTAGAAATGCGATCAATTCAGTTTTTCCACTTGTAAAAGCTGAGGATATGCACGCATTGTATATTCGCTTTCGTGTCCATAGTGATGAAACTTTTCCGAAAGTTATGTCTAATGAATGGACACTAGAATACATGCGCTTTTATCGTATCGATCAATCATTACAAGACCTGGGTTATCCAAGCGTTTCACAAGAAGATGGACTCACTTTCCAAAAAACATATGAAGACGAACTGGATAATATCGTTATGCATCCAGAGGTTAAAAAAGTATTTGATTTCTTAAAAGAGAAAAATATCCCGATGGGGATCATCACAAATGGACCTACAGATCATCAGTTTAAGAAAGTAAAACAACTACAACTTGAGAACTGGGTTCCGACTGATAACATTATTATCTCTCAAAGTACTGGGTTTCAAAAACCGGAACGTGAGATTTTTGATCTTGCCGCAAAAGAATTTGGCATGGATTGCGAACGTACTTTATACGTAGGAGACAGTTTCGAAAACGATATTGCTGGCGCTAAAAATGGTGGCTGGAACTCTTTATGGTTTAATCATCGTTTACGTGAAATGCCTACAGATGAAGAAGCTTATCATCTAAAAGAAGTGCGATCATTTGAAGACCTGTTTCCAACGATCCAATCTTTATTTTCATAATAATATAAAAAGTACAGTGCGTATTTAGACTCTCTAAATACGCACTGTACTTTTACTTATTCACCAATACTTAAAATCATTCGAATATCATCTTCGGTCATTTTGGCTAATTGTTCTTCGTTTCCTTGAATTACTTTTTGGAACAATTCACGTTTTTCTTGTTGTAAAGAATCCATTTTCTCTTCAACTGTTCCTTCAGCGATCATTCGCCAAACTTCTACGACATTTTTTTGACCAATCCTGTGTGCACGTCCAGCAGCTTGTTCTTCCACGGCTGGATTCCACCATAAATCATAAAGAATCACTGTGTCAGCACCCGTTAAGTTTAATCCAGTTCCTCCCGCTTTCAATGAAATCAAAAAGACATCCTTCTCTCCAGCGTTAAAGGAATCTGCCATCGTCATACGTTCTTTCGGTTTCGTGCTTCCTCTTAAATAGAATGTTGATAAACCTAACGCATCGAGTTCTTTTTCGATGATCGACAGCATGCTTGTAAACTGTGAAAATAACAACACACGTCTATTATTTTCTTTGGCAGCTACTAATAAGTCTTTGACTTGCTCTAGTTTACCAGAACCACCAGTATAGTCATCAATAAACAAACTAGGGTCACAACAAATTTGACGTAAGCGAGTCAACCCAGCTAGAATGCTCAGGCGATTCTTTTTAAAGGCATCTTGGTCCATCTGACTAACATCTTCTTGCATTTGCTTCAAATAAGCTAGGTAAACTGTCTTTTGTTCTTCTGTAAGAACACTATAAAGATTACTTTCGATTTTATCAGGAAGATCTGCCAATACCGTTTTCTTATCTCGTCTTAAAATAAACGGCTGAATCATTTTTGCAATTTCTTCTGGCTTCATTGATCTAAATAACGTTTTTGATGGGAACAATCCAGGTATGATCATTTGGAAAATCGACCATAACTCATCCAAATTATTTTCAATTGGTGTCCCACTTAATGCAAATCGTTGTGGTACAGTCAGACTTTTTAATGCTTGTGCTGTTTTTGTTCCACTATTTTTTACCATTTGAGCTTCATCTAAAATCAAATAACCTAAATTCAATCGTTGATACATATCAATATCTTGTCTAAGACTAGCATAAGATGTAATCAATACATCTAGTCCTTCTTGGTTGGCTAGTTTTTCCCGTTCCATTTTGTTACCAGCGACAACTTCCGCTTGCAAATCTGGAGCGAATTTTTTAAGTTCTGCCACCCAGTTATAAATCAAACTCGCTGGTGCAACGATCAACGCAGCCCCTGTTTGCTTTTTCTCTTCTTTTTCAGATAATAAGTAGGTGATTGTTTGCAGGGTCTTTCCAAGACCCATTTCATCCGCTAAAATCCCACCAAATTGATAATAACTTAACATTTTTAACCATTTAAAGCCGTCGATTTGATACGTTCTCAAAGTAGCCTGAATTTTTTCAGGTAACACGGCTTCAAATTTCTCTGGATGTGTTAAATTCGTTACCATTTCTTTAAATGAATCAGAGAAATGTGCTTGGCTATTGTTTTCCAACATATTTTCAATTATCAAGCCTTGATTTCTTGGCACTTGAATTGTTCCTTGAACATTTTTCATGTTCATTCTCAGCATTGTCAATACTTCACTTGTTTGTTGAAATTCTTCTGAATCTAAGGATAAAATTTCGCCTGTTTCCAATGTATAAAAACGGTCATTACGTAACAAACTAGCTAAAACAGCATCTATCTCTTGTTCCGCTATGCCAGTAATATCAAAGCGAACATCTAGCCATGAATCAGAATCAGAAACTTCGATCAATGGTTGGTGATGTGCTGCATCCAAATACAATTCACGTAATTTTTTCCCCATCCGAACCTCGCCCAAACGACGGAAAGTTGGAACTTCTGCTTTAAAGAAATAATATAGACGCTCACCCGCTGGTAAATTCTTTTCATACCCATCTGCCACTTTCTGATAACCAAATGTCGCTAACTGATCTAAAATTTCTTGTTCTTTTTTTCCTTCACGAACAACTTCCTGATTCTCTCCCGATGCTACAGAATGCTTCTCATCGGTTGAAAAAACTACTCCTCCATAAGTAAAGTCAACGCGGACTTTGATCATCCCTTTTATTTTTCGAAAAATAAAGATTGCTTCTAATGGATGATATACGACTTCCTGAGTCACTTCTTCACTGACTGAGACAGTTCCCAGTTTCTTCAATAGAGGAATTACACTACCAAATAAATCGGACAGTTCCGCCTTTTCATAAATGATTTCGGGTTTTTCAACTCGCTTCAAGAGCTGTAAAAGTGTCGTATAGATTGCTTCTTGTTCTTGTGTAAAGAGATACACCCGATCTTTACTAAAGCCCCACTGGTAGTGAGATAAAAAAGTCGTTATCTGATCATCTATAACCAATTTATATGTGCCGTCTGGTTGTTTGCTTAGATCAAATAGAATCGGTAACTTTCCGTTAGTAAATGAAAGATGACGGTATTTTATTTCATCATCGTTTAATTGGAAGTGTGGTAACTTGCTCATTTTTTCAAGGAGTTGCTGACCTTGATCGATTGGCAAAACAAGATAACGTTTATCGATTTTCCCTTTGACTTGGATCCCATTTGCGCCTAGTAATTGGCTTGTTTGATAAATTGCAGCCAATTGCGCTAATAATTCTTGATGTTCAATTGAGAACGCTTCTTTGATCAAATCAAAATGATGTTGTTTATTGATTAAAAAAGTTCCTTCTTTTTGAAATGACTGAAAAAATTCGCCGATATTTTTAATAATATACGTTTTTGGCTTTACCCCTTGATGTCCAAGTCGCAAAGAGACACCTAATACAGCTAACTCTGGATAGTAATTATTCGTTTCAATCACATCTACAATATATTCAACAGTTAGTGGCGTGATTTTTCTTTTCTCTTCTGACTGATTTAATTTCGCAAAACCTTTAGTAAACATTTCTGAAATTGACAGAGAGCGTTTTTCAAATACCACTGGCTGATCTGCTTTTATGATTCTTGACATCCCTTTTTGCCGTAAATATAATTCAACTGCGACCGTATGCTTACAATACCCATGGTCCTTCCAATAAGGACATTCGCAAATATCATTTTCTTTAGCAGTTCCATCTAATTGGATACGGTATAATTCATTCCCTAAAACCTCGGCATGCCACACTTTTCGCTCCGCATCTTGATCAACAGATATAACTCTGCCTTCTTTCATATAATCTCTTCCACGTTCAACGATTCGTTCTGGAATACTCCACTTCATGTTCTCACCTCCTAGGCTAACTATGCCGTTTGATAGGTCACTTGACTTTGACCATTTCCATTTGTTTTTATTTGTAATTGCTGTGGAATCCTTGCTTTAAGTTCACTAACATGACTGATAATACCGATCATTCTTCCTTCGTTTTCGATTGTTTCTAAGGCCTCCATTGCCATTTCCAAAGCCTCTTCATCTAAAGACCCAAAGCCCTCATCAATGAACAATGCTTCAATCAAAACACCGCCTGCTTGTTGTTGGATCACTTCAGCTAACGATAACGCTAAAGCGAGTGCCGCAATAAAACTTTCTCCCCCAGATAAGGTATGGGCGCTACGAGTGCTTCCAGCATTATCATCATATACATTAATTTCCAGACCTGTTTGATTTTTATAACTCCCAGAGTCTTGATTTAATTCAAATTGATAACGATTATTCGTCAATAAACCTAACCGTTGATTTGCTACTTTTAAGACTTCTTCCAAATAGGTTTGTAAAACGTATCTTTCCAAACTTGTTTTTCTTGGATTGTCGCCATTTACAGTTGCAGCTAATTGATGCAATGCAGTCACTTCTTCCCACTGCTCTTCAATTGAAGCAATCAATTCTTTGACTTGCTTCTGGATTTTTTCATTCGCTTGAATTTTTTCTTGCTGTTGATAATAATTTGCTTCTTTTGTTTGAATTGAAATAGTCAATTGTTCTATCTCCTCTATCAAACTAGCAAGTTCTGGTTGCTCTTTATTTTCTAATTTTTTTTCAAGTTCAAGTAATTGGAATGTGAGTTGATCTTGTTTCTTGTCAAAAGTCACTAATTCGTCTTTAATTTCATCCAATTTTGGCACTTCTCTCAGTAAAACTCGCACAACGTTTTCATCTAAGCCGAATGACGATTGCTCTATGGCTTTTGATAATTGTTGCTCTAATGTATTTTTTTCTGAAAGATTTGATTGTTGTTCGTTTACCAAATGTGTCTCACTGTTTTTCAATAACAAATGATTCTCTTTTACTTTTGCTAATTGTTCTTCATTTTCTTGCTTTTGTACTTCCCATTGTGTTACTTGTTGTTCAAGTTGTTGTTTTTGAGTGGTTACTTCAGCTAATGAAAGTTGCCCATCACTCAACTGTTCTGAGATTGTGTTTAGTTTGGTTTGATTTGCCTCTTGTTTTTGTTGATTTTCCTGAACGATTTTTTCGTGTTCGAGTACTGTTAGTTGTTGTTCTTCAAGCGTTTTTTCGAGTTCAGAAATGTTTTTCTCAGCCATTTTTATTCGTTCTAATTCAAATTCAAACTTAGTAGATTTTGTTTTAAAATCAGTTGTGACTTGATCGATTCCCGTAGAAGTCAATGGAGTAGCTAACAGAATATTTTGTTTTTCTTGTAGCTGTTCAACGAAAGAATTGACTTTGTTTGTTTGTTTTTCTAATTCGCTCTGTAGTTCCTTTTGACGCTGTTTTATTTGTGTGACTTGCGCTTGTAGTTTCGCAACAATTGCTTCTTGTTTTTGAGCTGTTTTTTCGGTTTCATTTAGCTCATCTTCGATGGATTGAATTTCTTCTAGAGTAAATTCCTGATGCTCTTTTTGATTTGGGTGCTCCACTGATCCACACACAGGACATGGTTCTCCCTCCACTAAAAATAAACTCAAGCGGCTGATTTGCATCTTAGCCCATCTACTTTTTTGATCTGCAACGTTTTTATAAATCGTCTCTTTTTCGGCTTTTTCTTGTTTTAGTTCGGTTTCTATCAATTCCAGCTGTTCTACGAGACTCACTTTTTTTGATTCAAGTTGTTGCTGTTTATCCCAATTTTCTATAAAAGCAAACCATTGATCTTGTTGTCGTTCTAATTCTACTTGTTCTTTCTCAATTTTGGCTTTGCCATCTATAATCATTCGTTCTTTTTGATACGCTTCTTCAGTACTTGCTTGTATTGCTTTTAATTCCGAAAGTTGTATTGCTGACGTTTTTAACTTCGCTTGATTTTTTTCAATCATGCTCGCCACTTTTTCCTTTTCTTCGTACAAAGGGATTTGGAATTGTAAAGTTGAGACTTTTTCTTTTAAAATCGTCATTTCGGCCACTTGATCGAGTGTTTCTTTTTTTATTTTCTCTAGTTGCTGTATCAAGTTTACTTGTGTTTCCTGTTCTATTCGATTGCTTTTTAATTGGTGATCATACATAGAAATCAATTTGGTTTTCTCATCGATTTTCTCAATTAATCCTTGATGATTTTTCACCCATTGAAGTTGTTGTTCTTCCGTTCTTAATTTTTTGATCCTCTCTTTTGCTTGATCTAATTCTTCTTTTTGTTGCTTGAGTTGACTTTGCTTCGTGAAAGCATTCGCCAACTCCTCTAAGGCGAATTTTTCTTGTTCTTTTTGCTGTTTTTGTTTTTGTAAGACAGATAACGCATTCTTTTCTGTTTCTTGTTGTGTGATCATTGCTTTTTGCTGTTGATCGACTAACGCTAATCGCTGTTCCGTTGTCTCCTCAGCTGTTATCTGTTCTTGCCAATATACCTGATCCATTTTTGCCTGAATCGTTTGTTGTGTTGCCTCAATCTCTTTATTTACCGTCTTTAATTGATCCTTTAACTGCTCATTCAGAGTTTGATACAATTGCGTACCAAACAAGTTTCGTAAGACTTTTTCCTTATCAGTGCTATTGGCAATCAAAAACGTTCGGAATTCTCCTTGAGGTAAAAGCACGATCTGTGCAAATTGAGTTGCATCCAAATGGAGCAGTTCTTGTATAAATTGATCAACTTCTCGGCGCTTAGTATACTCTCTAAGCTCTTTTCCTAAATGATCCTTAACGATCAATGAAATCTTCGCACTTTGGGTACGCGTGCCATCACCACGTTTTTTATATAGTTCTTGTTCTGGTTTTCTTGTGATCTCATAAAAGTAATCCCCATGTGAAAAAGATAAATGAACCTCTGTAGGTTCTGATGGATCAGCAAAGGTCGACCGCATTTCTTTTCCTTGACGTAGTTTCCCTGAACTTTCACCAAATAAAGCGTAGCTCATGCCATCAAAGATGGTTGTTTTACCAGAACCAGTCTTTCCACTGATCAAAAATAGAGAAGAGTCCTCAAATTTTGTAAAATCAATCGTTTCAGCAATATAAGGTCCAAAGTTTTTCAAAGTTAGAGTTAATGGTTTCAACTTATTTCCCTCTTTCTGCTTGGTGAATAGCTCCTAGATTTTCTTCGATCCATCGTTGTTGTTGTTGCGTCAGACTTTCTCCAGTTACTTCTGAAAAAAATTGATCCACTAATTCTACTGGTGCTAAGGTTTTTACTTCTTTTTTTGTTTCAGTCTGTTTTTGACGTTCTTCTCTGCCAAATAACCGTTCAACTCCGATCACTCGTGGATAAATTTTGCGCAACTGATTCATCATGTTCGGAATCACCGCACGATCCGTTAGTTGAATATGTAAATAATTTTCACGATTAATTGAGTCGTAAAAAGTTTGTGATGTTAATTCTTTAAATCCACCTTCGATTTGCTTCACATCTCTAAGCGGTGTTAGTTCTTTAAATTCAAAAGTTGTTTCAGAGGGTTGAGTATCAACGATCCAAACCCCTTTTTTTTGATTCATTTCGGACAATGAGAATTTCAACGGCGAACCACTATAACGTGCATTTTCGGCCTGTAGTGCATTTTTTCCATGTAGATGTCCTAATGCTACATAGTCGAATGATTCTAGCAAAGATAATGGGACAGTATCTAAACCACCGACCATCAACTTTGTTTCCGAATCAGACTTTTCACTGCCCGCCACAAAAAAATGACTGACTAACACATGGGCCATATCGGGTTTAAATTGCTCTTTCATCTTCTTGATGACCTCTTGCATTGCCTGCTCAATTGTACGAATTTCTTCATTATCAAAGAATAAACGAGCGGAAATCGGTTCAAAATAAGGCAATAGGAAAAATTGTGTATTGCCCATTTCCACTGGTTGGAAAGCTTGATCCAAACGAGTATTCAAATGAAAATCCGATTGAACAAACCACGGTCCTCCAGTTTCTAATCGAGTACTACTGTCATGATTACCTGAAATCGCTAAAACAGGAAATTTTTCTTGCAAATTCATTTCTACGATCATCTGATTGAATACCTCAATTGCTTCAACAGACGGAACTGACCGATCATACAAATCACCTGCAACAACAATTGCATCTACTTCTTCATTCTTTGCAATTGCCAAAATTTGTTGAAACGCATCGACTTGTTCTTCTAATAAATCATAACCATGTAATTTCTTGCCAATATGCCAATCGGCTGTATGTAAAAAACGCATGTTTCCACCACCTAAAAAAGTCCTTCTTACTATTATACCAAATTTATGGAAAAATATATTGTTCAAACGTATCAAATTTTTATTCTGCGTTCTTTGCTGCTTCAAATTATCGTTACTTTTTTTAATCATGTGATTGCAGCAGTAAAATAAAAACAAAGACAGCCTCTATTGGTAGCTGTCCTCTCATTGTATCCTATTTTAATTTAATAATTTAAAAAACCAGAATAATTGTCATTCAAAAGCTCTACATCTTTTCCGCTATCTACCATATCATGCACTCGTTTTTCTCCCCAAACAGACATTGCAATCAAAATTTCTCTCAACGATTTCCCTTGCTCAGTCAATGAGTATTCCACTTTCGGGGGCACTTCTCCGTAAACTTTTCGTGTAATGATTTTATCAGCTTCTAATTCACGTAATTGTTGCACTAGCATCTTTTGTGTAATAGAAGGAATTTGTTTTTTCAATGCACCCGTTCTCATCGGACCATTCCCTAAGTGACAAAGAATAATTGGCTTCCATTTACCACCAATTACATCCAATGTTGCTTCAATTGCTAAATGATAAATTTTTTTCATTTTCTCAAACCTTTCAACTCTATTAGGCTTACAATTGTTACTTTTTAGTGACTATAACACTTAAAAGTAGGTACTTGTTCCTTTTGATTTATGATTTATACTAACACTTACAAAGCAGAAAAACAAAACTATTATTTTATGAATGGAGCGAATCGTATGGTACAAAATTTTTTATCTAATTATTCTTTTCCGAATGGCTTAACCCTTAAAAATCGTGTTGTCATGTCTCCTATGACGACAATGGCTAGTTTTCACAACGGCATGGTCACATCTGATGAACTTGCTTATTATGAAATGCGCGCAGGTGGACCAGGTATGATTATTACGGGTGTTGCAAATGTTAGTGAAAATGGCAAAGGTTTTGAAGGGGAGTTATCCGCTACAACAGATTCTATGATCCCAGGTTTAACAAAACTATCTAAATCCATCAAACAAGATGGAACAAAAGCTATTTTACAAATTTTTCATGCTGGAAGAAAATCGTCGACTAAAATTCTTAGAGGTACACAGCCTGTTAGTTCAAGTGCATTAAAGGCCGTTTACCCAGAAGATTCAGAAGTCCCTAGAGCTTTAAGCGAAAACGAACTCTTACAAATAATAGATGATTTTGGTGAAGCAACTAGACGAGCTATTTTAGCTGGCTTTGATGGTGTGGAGCTACACGGCGCCAATACGTATCTATTGCAGCAATTTTTCTCAGAAAATTCAAATCAACGATTAGATGATTGGGGTGGCTCATTAGAAAAACGTCTCAAATTTATCCTATGTGTAATCGACACCGTTAATGAAACTGTTAAAAAGTATGCTGATAAACCTTTTATTGTCGGCTATCGTCTCTCACCAGAAGAAATCGAAACACCTGGCATCCGTCTAAAAGATTCACTCTATTTAGTTGATAAAATCAAAAATGAAGTAGATTATATCCATCTATCAATCGGTAGTTACAAACGGACTTCTTTAAATGAAAAGGACAATAACGCTACTCTAATTTCACAATTTGCAGCTATAACAAAAGGTGTAGTTCCCTTGATTGGAGTAGGATCAGTAGAACTCCCCGAAGATGCAGAAAATGTCTTGGCAGACGGAGCAGATTTGGTAGCAGTTGGGCGCGAGTTGATTCGTGAACCTCATTGGGTACAAAAAATTGAAGCGGGTGACGTTGAAAGTATTCGGACAAAACTAAGTCCCTTTGATATGGATGAACTAGCAATTCCAACCGTTATGCAAGTTTACCTTAAAGAAGCTTTCAGTCGTGTGATGCATTTTACAACTGATTCAAACGCAATTCAAAATTATAGTGATTCTCTAGCTCCAATGGAAGGTTTTGAAAAAAAACTTTAGATATTAAATTTTACCCATAGAACGCCAATGTAAAGTAGCTCATGAAAAAGGAAAAACTCTCCCCTTTTTTCTGAACTACTTTTTTTTTATTTCCACAGAATAAAATAATTTAAAATCAAAAAAATATTTGTTTTTCATTTATATTTCTTCTCGTAAATTAAATTTACTTATTTATGAAATCAGGTTATTATAACATTTAATCTAAGAACAAAGGAGTTCCAATACACAATGAAAAAGGCTTTAATTAAACTGAAACACCTCTTGATACTCAGTGTCCTAGTCATTTCAACTATTTATATTCCACCCTTTTTAAACACACACGTCGTATCTGCGGAATCCGTATTTAGCGATACAGTTAACGCAACTGACACTCAATTCTTTGTTGACCAAGCCTTGATTCCAAATGACCCAAATGATCAAAGCGCTAAACTAAATGCCATTCTTACACAATTGGAAAGTAGTCCCCAACCATTATACATACCATCTGGCACCTACTTGATCAATAATTCTCATGTATTACCCAACCACGTACATATTATCGGTGATAAAAATGGCGCTACTATTTAAAAAAACAGCAGTGCTAACGAAGTTTTCCTTGGTAATTCGAAAAATTATACCGCTAAAACTGGTTTGCATTTAAAATACTTATTTTTTGATAATCTTACGATCAATACTGAATCCTTTAGTGATATAAGCATTAAAAATTCTATTTTCTATAATCCTGAAACTGACTTTCAAATTCAAACAAGTCGTGGAACAGATGTGACGATTGAACACAATATCTTTTTAAGAGATGTTGCCCATACAAAAGCTGTTTCTGGCAATGCTCGTTGGAATCGATCTATTTATATTGGTGGTTATTCTACATCCTCGAAATATGAGCATCAGACAAATACTTCAATCAATGAAAATCTTTTTGGTGCAAAATTAAATGAGTTGGATGCCTTGAAATCAATTCATAAAGTACCTGAGCTAACTGAAACAATTGAATTATTACAAACAGCTTTACAAGAGAACGATCAAATCAAAAATAGCTTACAAAGTAACGAACAAAATAATTTTACAACTTTTGTCAATTCTTACAGTACTTAAAAAAAAGCGACATTCATAAAAAATATTTTTTACAGCAACCGCGACAATCAAGACACTGGCGGAATTGAACAAGATCACGTCGTCTATTTAAGAGGGGCACAAGATATTGTATTTGCTGGAAATCATATTCGTGGTTCCCAAAATGGAACGGCTGGTGGTCTAAAATTTAAATCTGGTCGAAATGTTTCAGTTTTAAATAATTATTTTTGCAATAGCGGTTTAATTCTTTATGATACAGCTGAATATGGTTTAAGTGACCGCTATGAAAAAGTCGGTGAACTTTCGAATATTCTTGTAAAGAGCAATCAGTTTGATTGGAAATATTGGGATGGTAACTACGCAATCGGCATGGAATATAACAGTCAAGCGCCTAATGCAGCAGATAAATTAACTATTACGTTAATTGACAAAGCAGGAAATCGTAGCCTACCTCTTGAATTAACGGTTAATGCCGTGACAGATTCTTCTTCTACGGATCCAAGCACAAGTAGCACTACAGATCTTAGTAGCACAAGCGATACCCAAAGTTCAGAAACAATAACTGAAGAATCTAGTACCCACGAGAACTCATTTTCTAGTTCTAAGGACTCTTCAAGCAATTCAAGTGTTTCAAAACCATCACAGCAAAAACAATATAACAACAATCCTAAAAAGAATCTGCCAGAAACAGGAGAACGTACGTCGTCAACTATTTTACAGATCATCGGCTTGCTTCTACTAATTGGACCATTTTTTTTCAGAAGAAAAAAACAAAAATCACTATAATACAAGATGAAGCTGGGACAGAAGTGTTTACCTCCGAGAAATAAGAAGGAGTTACTTCTGCACCCACCGTTTATTCGAACATCAAGAGCCTGAAACATAACTTTTTTAGTTATGTTCCAGGCTCGTTTTATCATTCTTTCACTTCATATTTAAAACTAGGATCGATTTCTTTATCTAAACGATCAAATGAATCCTGTAGTCTACGTTCAACTTCGGCAATGCCCTCTTTATCCATCTTAGCAATATCGCTAACATCGATTGGCTCACCAAACCGAACAGTCACACGGCGACGTTTGAATAACTCTTTTAAAGTCAACGGACCTTGGTATACTGCTGGAACGACTTTAACTTTAGCCATTTTAGCAATCAATGCCACGCCACCTTTTAGCTCTGATGAATGACGTGTTCCACTAGGAAACATAACCAAACTTAAATCGGTATTCTTCAGCGTTTTTACAGGTGTCTTAATAGCACTAGGTCCTGGTTTTTCCCGATCGACAGGAAAGGCATTGGCATGTTTTAAAATAAAACTTAAAAATGGATTTTTAAATAATTCTTTTTTCGCCATAAAACTAAACTTTTTTGGTGATCCACCAACAGCTAGGTATAAAGGCTCCCACCACGTTCTATGAGGCGCAACTAAAATATAATTTTCGTTTTGAGGAATGCGGTCTTTCTTTTCATAGTGCGCATTGCCGTTGATAATAAATAAAACAACCCGGACAACGCCACGCATAAATGTAAAAAACATGTTTTTCTTCCTTTCTTTTCACTAGCTATAAGTATGCCGAAAACTGTTGCTTTTGACAAGTCTTTTTCACAGGTTTCTTCTAAACTTAATTGTAGTATAATATAAGGATATCTTATGTTCCATAAAACAGCTTTACTGTATAATAAGGAGGTCATTGCCAATGCTCGAATACAAACCCATAACTACAGAACAAAATGAAGCAAATTTAATTGCTCTTCTTTCTGAAAATCAAGAAGAAGAAAAAAAGGTTCCAGCAGAAAAAAATACACATTTTTCATTAGCCTTATACGATGCTGACCTTTATATTGGCGGAATCACAGCAAATAAGTGGATGAATGCGACTCATATTTCTTTATTAGCCGTAAACAAAGCTTATCGTGGCAAAGGATATGGTACTGAATTACTAAAAAAGGCAGAAACATTTGCTAGTGAATCTGGTTCAAAATTAATCACGATTCACACACAAGATTATCAAGCAAAAAGTTTTTATGAACAATATGGGTATCAAGTATTTGGACAATTAGAGGATACGCCATTTAGTGGAACTACAAAGTATTATTTAGTGAAACACATATAAATCACAACAGATAAAGGACTGAATCTAACATGTTATTGCCCGGTGAACGAATCGACCAGTTATTCGCAGATGATATTCAAATCATTCAAAGCAAAGAAGTTTTTTCTTTCTCAATCGATGCTGTCTTATTAGCAAATTTCCCTTCATTTCCAAAAAATGGGACAATCGTTGATCTTTGTGCTGGAAATGGAGCGGTCGGGTTATTCGCTAGCCGCAAGACCCACTCTAAAATCATACAGATCGAATTACAAGAACGTTTAGCGGATATGGGAAAAAGAAGTATCCAATTAAATCATTTAGAAGAACAAATGAGGATGTTTGAATTAGATTTAAAACAAACAACTACAGTTGTTAAACCTGATTCAGTAGATTTAGTTTTATGCAACCCGCCTTACTTTAAAGAGTTGCCAACCAGTCAAAAGAATCCTAATCCTCATTTAGCGATTGCGCGGCATGAAATTCATACAAACTTAACAGAAGTCGTTGATGTTTCTGCTAAGCTATTAAAAACAAACGGCCGCTTAGCTATGGTTCATCGCCCAGATCGCTTTCTAGACATATTACATGCAATGGAGATTGCCAATATTGCGCCTAAACGAGTTCGTTTTATTTATCCTAAAGTTGGAAAAGAAGCGAATACCTTATTGATCGAAGGAATCAAACAAGGAAAAAAGGATGGTTTTCGTGTTTTATCCCCACTATTTACTTACGATGAACAGAATAATTATTTACCAGAAATGAAGGCGATGTTATATGGAAACTGATCACTATTTTTATGTTCTCCATTGTAAAGACGATACTTTTTATGGTGGCTATACAACAGACCCCGCTCGACGTTTAAAAGAACACAATAGTGGTACGGGAGCAAAATATACTCGACTCTCTTCCAGATTACCTGCAGAAATGATCCACATCGAAAAATTCAGCAGTCGAAGTGATGCGACAAAAGCAGAATATGCCTTTAAAAAATTAACAAGAAAACAGAAAATGGCTTATCTAAAAAAAAAATCATCTAATAAATCCTCATAGTTCTGAGAAAAGTGTAATGCCCCCAAAAAGTCTAACTTTTTGGGGGCATTACACTCACCAGCGGTTGCATTTTTCTTTATTCTACAATCGTGGCTCCTAAGCTTTTTTCAAAATGGTTCAACGCCCATTCATGGCCTACAGGATCAAAACTTGCGACAGCCTTTTTATGAATCACGATTTTATATCCTAAATTATACGCATCCACAGCTGTATGTAATACGCAGATATCCGTACACACACCAACCAAATGAAGTTCTGAAATCCCTCGTTCCCTCAACCGAATGTCCAAATCAGTTCCGCTAAAAGCCGAGTAATGACGCTTATCGATCCAATAAACAGTTGCACGTTCACGGTTGTTCTCATAAACTGTTTCAAGCTCTCCGTAAAGATCACGACCACTTGTATCCACAATATTATGGGGTGGAAATAGCGCATTTTCTGGATGATAAGGATCATTTTTATCATGACGATCAATAGCAAACACGACAAAATCATTGTTTTGAATAAATGATTTAGTTACATCTACCAAAGCTTTCTCAATTGCTTGACCTGCCTCACCCGTTGTCAAAGCACCTGTTGTTGCAACAAAATCGTTCGTATAGTCGATTGAAATCAAAGCTTTCATTTTAGGTCCTCCATATCAAGAATCTGACAAATTAAACAAGATGCTCTACAAAATTAATCACCATTTGTGCTGATTTTTCTCCAGCCTCTTCGATAAATTCATCAAAAGTCTGAGAAGCTTCATGATCTGCCGTATCACTGATCGCTCTGACAACTAAAAATGGAATATTGAATTGAGCCGCTGCTTGAGCAATGGATGCTCCTTCCATTTCACAGGCCAATGCCTCTGGAAATTCCGCAATAATCTCTTTGACTTTTTTCTGATCATTAACAAAAGAATCTCCCGTTACGATCAAGCCATGATGAACTGACATACCTGTATTTTCCGCAGCTTTTTTCATTTCTAATTTTAAGTAATCACTTGTTTCATAATATAATGGCATGCCTGGTAATTGCCCTGGCTGATAACCAAATCCTGTAACATCCACATCAAAGTAGGCTAATTTATCCGCAATCACTAAATCTCCCACAGCTAATCCTTGACCGATTCCGCCAGCAGATCCTGTGTTGATCACCATATTTACTCCATACTGATGAATTAATAAGGTTGTTGTCACAGCCGATAAAACTTTACCAATGCCTGATCGGACAACAATCACTTCATGGCGTCCTAATGAGCCTGAAACAAACAATGCGCCCGCTCTTTCCCAAGATCGAGTATCTGATAATGTTTCTTTCAAGATTTTTACTTCTTGGTCCATAGCACCAATAATTCCAATTTTCATAATGCCTTCCTCTTTTCTATAAATTCAATACGATAAATATTACAATAGCCAACAAAATTGCCACAACAATAATCGCTTTCGTTAGCGTATTACTGCGTTCACGAATTTTTGTTTGCTCATTTGAACGTGATTTAGTAACTTCTTTTTGTTTTTTATGCTCTTTTCGGTAGAAATTAGATATTTCTTTCTCTTTCTTACGGTACTCTTTGTCAGCTTCTCTTTGTTCTTGCTCAAATAATCTCTGTGCTTCTTTGTCAGCTTCTTCTTTTCGTCTCCGTAATTCCGTCCGAGTGACCAGCGGACCTTTACTCATTATTTATCCTCCTTCAGCAGCCTTTTTAGTTGCTGTAATTCCCAATATTGTACAGCGAAAATCGTTTTCGCATCACAAATCAAGCCACTTGCAATTTCTGCTTTTGCTTCGTCTAAAGTCAACGTATATAATTCCAATACTTCATCATCATCTTGAGGTCGAGGATTGGGCACTTTTTCTAAGTTTTCTGCATAATAAATATGAAGGCGTTCATTCGCAAAACCAGGAGAAACATACATAGACGTCACAAAGGTAAACGTGTTCGCGCGGTAGCCTGTCTCTTCTTCCAATTCTCTTTCCGCCGTTTCTTTCGGATGATCCTGTTCGCCAGGATCAATTTTGCCAGCAGGGATCTCTAAAAGAACTTTTTCCATTGGCTTTCTAAATTGTTTGACCATGATCATTTTGTTATCTGCTGTAATCGGAATGACCGCGACAGCTCCTGGATGGAAAACTAGTTCACGGGTGCTCGTCTGTCCATTAGGCAAACGAACTTCGTCTACAACAACATCAATGATCTGTCCTTTAAATATCTCTTTTCTGGAAAGTGTCTTTTCCTCAAACTCTTCAAAGTTCATCATGCATTTCACCAATCTTTCTATGGATATAATACCTTAATTTCGAAATTTTATCACTTATACCTCTTTTTGTGAATCCTTTCTTTAACGGAAATCGATATTTTTAGCTTATCTTCTTTGTTTATTAACACATATTTAAGCTTTTTAATACGTTGTTTATCTATTTGATTATACCAGTAAATAAAAATTGAAACAGCCAATCTCGTTGGAACTTAAAAATAAGGAGAAATAAAACTAGAAAACTAGTTTCACTTCTCCTTTGAGTCTTACATAAAAAGTGTTTCGATTTGCAGCAATTGCCTTATTTTTCTAGTTCAGTTAAAGAATTCATTATTTTGATCATATCTTTTTTATTGTTGTCTTTTTTAGTAGCTAACGTCCAACTGATACATTGTAAATAATAATCCTTGCTTTCAACTAAATCATAAATATAATACACTTCTACACCGTCTTTTGTTGCAGTGAAGATACGTCGTTCTCCTTTTAGTTCATTGTATTTGATTGATTCTTTCTTTTCATCTGTTCTTTCGCCTAAATCTGACAAATCGATTGAACTTTTGAAAGCAGCAAAACTATCAAAATCTTTTTTTGCTTCACTTAAAACCATGTAGTATTCTTCATTGGTCGTATTCTTTAAACTAATATCGGCATTATCACTTAGCTCTTTTGCTTCAACTGATTGCCAACCCTCTGTTAGTTCTACTTTGAAGTTACCATTTTTAGTCTTGATTACTTCGACTTTTCCTTTTGTATCACTTGTTGTCTCTTTCGTTTCTTCAGTTGCAGTTTTATTTTCATCTATTGTGTTTGTTGTTTCAGACTTGTCTCTAGGTTCATAAAATACCTCATTATCTCCATAAGACATTGATTCCTCAACACTAGAACTTGTATCTTCTATGTACGCATCTTCAACTTCTTCTTCAACTTCTTGTCGTCCAGAGCAGCCTGTGATCACTAATCCCACTAACAACAATGTAATGATTTTTATTTTTTTCACACTGTTTCTCCTTTTATTCAGATCATTATGTTCTATTATACCTCACGTCCCTTAAATTTTCCCTTATTTCTTTTTGACTTTTTTGTGAACAGTTTCATTCACTCTACATCTAAAGTAGTAACAAAACATGATTTTCCGCTGTCATTTCTTACATTTTCCCTAAATATCAAAATCAACCTTTGGACTGATATTCTTTCTCCGCTGTAATGTGCTAAAATAACTTATATAGCGAAAGGTCGTAACTTTCGAGGAAATGAATGATTGGAGGGAATTTAAATGAGAAAAGGAAAGTTTATCCAAATAATTGCTTATTTAATTTTAGCAGGTTTCGTTCTGCGTTTTATTACAGGTATTCACTTACCAGTGGTTATCGTGGTGCTTTTAATTCTAATGGTTCTACTTTTTACAGGAAAAAAGAACAAGGCTCGGAAAAAAGACACTCCGTTACCTAATCTTACCAAGTCTAAAGAGGAACATTACGAAACTATCGGTATGACAGATCAAGAAATCGACTTTTTCCGAGATACAATGAACATTACGAAAAAACAAATTGTTCAATTACAGGAAAATATGAATACTTCAACTAAATTAAGAGCGATTGACTTACGTAATGATACACTACGTGTTTCAAAAGCGTTATTCAAAGAGTTGGTGAAAGATCCCAAAAAGTTACATCTAGCAAATCATTTTCTTTATACTCACTTGCCTAACTTAGTAGATTTAACAGGTAAATATTTAGAAATTGATGCACACGAGATCAAAAACAAACAAACCTATGAAAAATTAGAAGAAAGTGCTCAAATTATCGATCAAGTTTCAAAATTGATCAAAAAAGATTATGAGCAATTTGTAGCAGAAGATTTAGAAGACTTAGATGTTGAGATTTCTGTTGCTAAAAATAGCTTAAAAAGAGATAATGATAGTGAGATTAATAAATAGCGATTTTTGTTTAGCTTGATCACATTATTCACTTAGTTTTAAAAAATCACGCTCATGAAAAAAAGGTAAAATATGACCGTAGCAGCCAATGCTCCTTCTTATTTTCCTATTTTTCTTTTGAGGCTGAACAAGCTACTAAAGATTTACATTATCAGGCTTTTAAATTTAGGAGGAATCAAAATGGAAAATGATCCAAAAGATATTACACCAGTCAATGACACACTGGATGATTTATTAAATAATCCCTTTTCAACACCGATAGATTCACTGACAACCACTCAGCAAAGTGAAATTTCTGCTTTGCAAGATAAACAAGTTGCAGAACGCCTTGTTGATAAGCTACCCGCCGATCGACAAGCTCAAGCAAGAGAGCTAGCTTCTAAAATCGATGTGCAAGATTCACAAGCAGTTATTACATATGGATCTGCAGCACAAACTAAATTAAGTGAATTTTCTCAATCGATGTTAAACCACGTCCAAGCGCAAGATATCGGACCTGTTGGTGATTCATTAACGGACTTGATGTTCCGATTAAGCGAAGCTAATCCTGACCAGCTTAGAGCTGGTGAAGGTAATTTCTTTTCTAAAATGCTTGGAAAAGTAAAACAATCTGTTTTCGAGATCACGGCAAAATACCAAAAAATTGGTGCTCAAATCGACAAAATTTCTATCAAATTGGACCATGAAAAAAATGGTCTATTGAAAGATAATCTAATGCTGGATCAATTATATAATAAAAACAAAGACTATTTTGATGCATTGAACATTTATATTGCAGCTGGTGAATTGAAGATGGAAGAGTTACAAACAACTATCATTCCTGAAGCAATGGAAAAAGCGAAACAATCAGGTGATCAGATGGATGTTCAAATCGCCAATGATTATACGCAATTTTTAGATCGTCTTGACAAACGAACGCATGATTTACGTTTAGCACGCCAAATCACGATCCAACAAGCACCTCAAATCCGTTTGATTCAAAATACAAACCAAGCGTTGGCTGAGAAAATCCAAGCATCTATCAACACTGCGATTCCTCTATGGAAGAACCAAGTAGTAATCGCTTTGACTCTTTTACGTCAAAAAGATGCCGTTACGGCTCAGCGCCAAGTTTCAGAAACAACAAACGATTTATTGAAGAAAAATTCTGAAATGCTTAAAATCTCTGCAATTGAAACAGCGAAAGAAAATGAACGTGGTATCGTGGATATTGACACATTACAAAAAACACAAAATGATTTAGTTGAAACAATCCAAGAAACCCTAAGAATTCAGCAAGAAGGAAAAGAAAAACGCCGTGCTGCTGAGATCGAATTAGGACATATGGAAGAAGATTTAAAGAGCAAATTATTGGAATTAACTCAATAATAATAAAAAATACTTAACCAAGTAGAGCTTACTTGGTTAAGTATTTTTTTAAACTAATTCATGATACGATGTACGGATTTTTTCAAATAATTTCGTATACGGTTTAAGCCCTGTATATTGTTCAATTGTTTGGTCTATCCCTTGCTCTTTAATCGCTTCTTGTAGCGCACAGGCTTCTTCATCTGTTGGTTCTTTAAATTTCATAGCTGCTGCGATTGCAATAGATAGCGCTTTCGGTGTTTCATTGAACGCTTCAACAAATTGTCTGGCTGGCTGGATAAATCGATCATTTTCTCCAATTTTTCTGATTGGGGAACGTCCAACACGAGTCACAAAATCAGAAACATAAGGATTTTTAAACCGTTCGATGATTTTATCGATATACGCTTGATGCTCTTGGTGAGAAAATTGAAATTTTTTCTCTAATAAGGCTCCTGTTTCTTCCAGTGCACTTCGCACGATAAAAAGAACTTTTTCATTATGAATCGCATCTTCTATCGATTCTATATTTCGGATATGACCAAAATAAGCTGTTACAGCATGTCCTGTGTTCACCGTAAATAATTTCCGCTCAATATAAGGAGTCAGGTCTGGGACATACGTTAAACCTGCAATTTCAAGCATAAACTTTGCATCTTCTGGTTCCTCTACAACCCATTCGTAAAAAGGCTCCACCGTTACGGTCAAAGGATTTTCATGTTTTTGATTTGGAACAATTCTGTCTACTGCTGAGTTTGGAAAAACAATGAATTCTTCGGCATACTCTTTGGCTTTATCGGATAGTAGTGGAAATACAGTAGATCGCAGAATTTCAGAGCCACCAATCATATTTTCGCAAGCAATAACAGTCAAATATCGCTGTGAGCTCACTCTTGATTCAATTCCTTCCGCAATGCTTTCGGCTAGTCTTGGCAAAATGGTTGGTCCGACTGCTGTTGTAATAATTTCCGCTTCACTGATGTATTTTACTAATTTGTCAGTTTCTGTTTTACTATTGATCGCCTTGATGCCTTTGACCGTAAATTTTTCCTGTTCAGCATTTGCTAAAATCACATCGTATTGTTTTTCTCTATTGATTTGGTCTACGATTGTTTCATTCACATCGGCAAAAATGACATCATATCCTGCTTGAATCAACAACAAACCAATAAATCCACGCCCAATGTTCCCTGCTCCAAAATGCACTGCTACCTTTTTCATAAGACCACCTCTTCTTTAAATAATTCGATGATCGCTTCTTTAGAATCAGTGTCTATCAGTTGTTCAACATTCGTCATTTCAGCACAAACTAAAGCAATACTGGACAATAACTCTAAGTGTTCATCCCCTAAACCTGCAATCCCAATAATCAATCGTACTTCATTACCATCAAACGTAACACCTTCTGGAACTTGTAAAATAACGATGCCTGATTGATTGATCAAATGTCTTGAATCATCTGTTCCATGTGGAATTGCTACTGTATTCCCAATATAAGTTGTGGTTAAGTTATCTCGTTCAATCATTTTTTCAATATAATCAACAGATACATAGCCTAAATCGGATAAATGTTTTCCTGTAGCCTGAATTGCTTCCTTTTTATTGGCAAACTGTTGATTTAATAAAATATCTTCTTTTTTTAATGAAATCATATTATTTTTTCCTCGATTCTAAATAAGTTAATAATTGTCGAACAAAGTACGTTGTAACTTCCTCATTTGCACCCGTCTCTAAAAGTTGAACCATTTGCTGATTGTCCACGAATAACGTGCTGATATAACTTATGACTTCCAACCCTTCCTGTGAAAATTTCTCTGGGATCAAAAGGAGCACAATCCGATTTACAGGCATTTTTGTGCGGTCCATTGCTTCAATAAAAATAGGTTGCTCTAATGAAAATAATTGAAAAAATGGCTCGTTGATTACTTCATTTCGAGCATGAAACATCCCAATTTTTGTCTGTGGAATACCAAATGCTCTCCAATTTCCATCGGATAAAAAAATTCTGACTAGTGCTTCAACATTTAATTCTGGAGCTTTTTCTAAAAGTTGTGTACAAATGGTACGAATCGTATCTTCCATTGTTCCTAAGTTTTCATCTAATTTGGAATAGTTAAAATTCTTCAAAATAGCCAGCACAATGGATGTAAAGAGTTGCTGTTCTTCTAAAAAATGGGTTGCTTCGAGCAAAGTCAATTGTACCGCTTGTTCTTCTTGTGCAATTTTTTTATGATACCCACTGTGTAAACTTTTCAAAAAAACACTAATTTGAGAAAGTTCTTTTTCAGTCAAAATTGGAGACACTAAGAAATAATCAAAATCTACTTGTCCTAGATCAATCGTTGAGATAATCACATTGTAGTTGCCCTCTGCCTTCTTTTTTCCTAATTCAAAAAGCGAAACAGTCTCTAGTTTTTTTAATTGAGGAATTCGTTGCCGTAATCTAGTTACTAACATCCTTGACGTCCCAATGCCACTTGCACATACGACTAATCCAGAAAAACTATTTTCGCTTTCTACTTGCAATAGGACTGCACCAAAATGTAAAACTAGATAACCAATTTCCTCATCCGGAACTCGTTTGTTTGGGTACACTTGACTGAAAGATTCTCTTACGACTTTAAATAATTCTGCATAATCTTGTTTGATAGAGTGAATCAATGGATTGTAGATTCTCATCCCTTGCTGTAACCGTCGTAATGTGGGTTTTAAATGTGCAATCAATCCTTTTGTCAAAAGTTCTTTTGGCAATTGTTGTCCTAGTTTTTCTTCAACTTTTGTAATCAAATTTTTCACTAAAACTAAAACTTCCAATTCTTCATTTTCCATAAAGTGAATCGTACTTTCGGTCGTTTTTACCCCTCTAAGATGAGTTGTAACATACATTGATTCGCCAATTGGAACAAACTCTGGCTCCATTTCTAAGATATCTGCTAGCATTTCCCGTGCCACATCAAATTCTGGATAATTTGTCATATCCTCTAAAGCTGCAGCATTTTTAATAAAGTTTCCTGCAATCATTCGTTCTATTGAAATTGAAATGTGTACAATCAAGTTTGCATACGCTTCATCACTAATTTCTTCGATGTTATTGTTACGCCATATTTTTACACGTTGTTCTACTTTTTTTAATAACGGTTCACTAACTAAATCTAATAACCGCCCTTCCACCCAATCATTTGTGGCCAGAGCTCGAGACTTCTCTTGAAAGAATTTTAATAACCGATAATCTGGAAATTGCTGCCCAAAAAGTTCGCTCATTAAGCTTCTTTTTTGGGCTTCATCAGCTTGCAATGATACACCAAACCCTCTTCTTCGTTTAATCACAACTGTTTGCGGCAGTCGTTCTTCGATTTTAGTAAGATCGTTACTGATTGTTGAAATCGTGACATTCAAATCATTGGCAAGTCCAACTAATTTGACGCCTTCTTCCTTTAAAAGTACTTTAAGTATTTTTTGTTGCCTCTCCTCTGGACTATATTCGTTGTAAGATAAATCCATCAACTGCCAACGAAATCGTTGTTTATCAGAATCAAGGCCTGCTAAAGCTAGGATTCCATGGTCTTTCGTCAATTTAAGTTTATAAGAAGCAACAATGCTTTCAACTTCCTTTAAATCACGGCGAATCGTCCGTGGGCTAACGCTTAAATCATTTGCTAATTCACTGATTGACACAGATTGATTATTGTTTAACAGCTGCTCCATAATCAACCTAGCACGTGCTGAAAGATACATGAAATTCCCCTCTTTAGAAAAAATTTTTTATTTATACAGATGGTTTAACAATCGTTAATTTTTCAACTAATTCGTCATATTTATCACTGCTTAAAAAATTATCAACAGATACATGATAAGCCTTTGGTAATTTTTCTTTTGCTCGAGTGGTTAAATCTTTATGCGTCACAACAATGTCTGCATCATCGGGTAACTGCGCTATAGCAGAGTTGACTACTTCAATCGGTAATCCTGCTTTTTTTACTTTATTTCTTAAAACAGATGCACCCATCGCACTTGACCCCATTCCAGCATCACATGCAAAAATAATTTTTTTCGTATTCGCCAGTGTTTCAACTGTATCGCTCATCTTTTCTGCTGTCGAAAAGTTCGTTTGAACTTCTGGTGTTATAGTTTTACGTCCTTTTAACGCACTCGCTTTTTCCGAAGCTGCCTCAATTGTAGTGTCTGTTACTTTCGATGTTTTTAAAACAACTGCTGAGATAGCAAAAGAAACTGCTGTTGCTACGATAATTCCTGCAAATACACCTACATAACCATCACGTGGGGTCATTGCCAATATAGCAAAAATACTTCCTGGCGAAGCCGGTGCCACTAATCCAGCGTTAAATAGTGAAAATGTCATCACACCTGCCATACCTCCACCGATTGCTGACAGAATCAAAATAGGTTTCATCAAGATATACGGAAAATATATTTCATGAATTCCACCTAAAAAATGAATAATGATAGCGCCTGGAGCCGTCTGTTTTGCACTACCTCGACCAAATATAGTATATGCTAACAAAATACCTAGTCCAGGTCCTGGGTTAGACTCTAATAAGAATAGAACTGAACGTCCTGTTTCAGCTGCTTGTTCAATGGCAATTGGACTGATGACACCATGATTGATGGCATTATTCAAAAATAATACTTTCGCAGGTTCAACAAAAATACTAGCTAGTGGCAATAATGAATTTTCTACTAAAAATCCTACTCCAGTTGCCAAAACATTATTTAATGTCTCAACTGCTGGTCCTACGATTAAATAAGCAATAATAGCTAAAATGGATGCTAGAATCCCTGATGAAAAATTATTGACCAGCATCTCAAAACCAGGTTTTATTTTCCCATCAACCAATTCATCAAATTTCTTAATACAATAAGCGCCTGCAGGTCCTACGATCATTGCACCAAGGAACATCGGAATTTCTGCTCCTGTGATTACGCCCATCGTTACCATTGCACCAACGACACCACCTCGAATATCATATACTAAACGTCCGCCGGTAAAGCCAATCAAAATTGGCAATAAATACGTAATAGTCGGACCTGTTATTTCATTTAGTTGTTCATTTGGAAACCATCCAGTGGGGATAAATAAAGCTGTTAGAATTCCCCATGCTATAAATGCACCAATATTCGGCATGATCATTCCGCTAAGAAAACTTCCGAATTGTTGAACTTTCACTTTTAAATTGCTTTGTGTTTGTTCCATTTTCTTCCTCCTTCTTTTAAACAAGAAAAATGTTGAGTCTTCGATTTGCGCAAATCAGCTCTCAGACAACCCTTGTTGTCTACTACATTGTAAACGCTCACTAATAAGGATACAAGAAGATGAAAGCACAGTTTTGTCCAAACCATTTGGACAAAAAATGAAATAGATTATCGTCAAATGCCAAAAATCGATGCTACGTCGTTTTTAAGCGAATTAAAAAGGTACTGAGACTTTGCGTCTCAGTACCTTAAAGTTGCATTGAATCGTTGCTAAAAAAGACTTTCTCGAACAGAATTCCTTTTGTTTCCATTGCTTTCATCATTAAAAATGATTACCTATTCTAATTAAAATAAATTTGACTATGCAAGGAACAGTTTTGATTGAATAAATGACCACAATTCAAACAACTGGAATGTTTTTGATACTCCATTGCCGTTAATTCCGTTTGGCAAGCACCACACAGAACAACTTTTTCATTTGGATTTTTTGAAATTGGCCAAGCTAAGAATTGATGAGTCTCATTTTCATCATGACACTGAAAACAAGCATAATATTTTTTGCAGAAATAACATTTATTTGCAACAACATCAACAGAAGAATCATAATGCCGACAACGGCCTTCCTTATCAACCGTAGCACCAACTATTTTTGTCAAACTACTCTCTCCTTTTCCCGAGAGATTTTGAAATTCTTTTTGCGATAACGGCTGTTAAAAAGGCTTTTATGGTATCTCCTGGAATAAAAGCTAAACTGGCAATCAAACTTTTAGACAACGATACATCCGATAAAATGCTTACGCCAACTGCACCACAAAAATCGATAAATAATGCACCGAAAAGAAATGTGATACCAAATGCATAGGCGGTATTTTGATTATTCGGATTGAACTTTTCACTCAGCCAACCTATAAGAAACGTAGCAAATGGATATGCGTACAGATAACCTGCTGTGATACTGAAAAAGACCGTCATTCCACCTCGACCACCGGCTAATATCGGGAAACCAATTGCAACGAGAAGTAGAAAAAGCAAGGTCGCAATCGTACCATTCTTCTTGCCTAGTAACAAGCCGGCTAACATAAATCCTGCATTTTGAATAACGATAGGAACTGGTAAAAGACTAATTGGTATCGGTGGAAAAAAGCCTAATACAATAATAATACTGATCATAATAGCAATTTTAGTAATGTCTTTGGTTTTCATTTTTTCTCTCCAGACTAAAAATAGTAGTTTATACATTTAAAAATACTATTTTTAATTATTTTTGTCAACCATTAATAATAATCGGTTAACAATCTTTTTTATACAAGACATTTCTTTAAAGAGAAATAAGTCTTTAGTTGTTTTTCTTGTTGATAATGATACAATAAAGTAAAAAGTACTTTTATCTAATTTAGAGAGGATGAGCAAATTGACCGACTTTAGTTCAAAGGAAGCAGAAAAACAATATTATGAACAAGTAGCTAGCGAAACTGAGTTTTTAAACTGGTACCATCAGCAAGAACTTCCTGAATATGAAAAACCTTCTCTGACTGTAGATATTGTTTTGATGTGCTATAACAAAGAAGAAGATCAATTGAAAATTTTATTGATTAAAAGAAGAAGCCATCCTTACAGAAATTCTTGGGCTTTACCAGGTGGTTTCGTCAATAGAAATGAATCTACAGGCGAGAGTGTATTAAGAGAAACAAAAGAAGAAACTGGCGTGATCATTTCTAAAGATAATATTGAACAACTTCACAGTTTTAGTAGACCAGATCGAGATCCACGTGGTTGGGTCGTTACGGTTAGTTATTTAGCCTTTATTGGAGAAGAACCGTTGATTGCTGGTGATGATGCAAAAGAAGTTCGGTGGTTTACGATGGAACGCAAAGACAGCACTCTTTCACTTATAAATGGCGATGTCGAAATTATTTTAGATTTGAATACAGGTGCTTCTACAGGAAAAGATACACTAGCATTTGACCATAGTGAGATTATTCTAAAGGCTTTCAATCGGGTAGCTAATAAAATGGAGCATGATCCCCAAGTACTTCAGGTTTTAGGCAAGGACTTCACAATTACAGAAGCACGTAAAGTATTTGCTAAATTTTCTGGAATTGATTATAAAACAATCGATCACTCAAACTTTAAAAAAGCCATGCTCCATCATTTTGAAGAAATCGGTGAACGACCCGTCGGTATCGGACGCCCTTCAAAGATTTATCAACTAACTAAAAAGAAAGGGTGATGTTATGGTTGTCTATTTAAGAAAAGCCATTCCCACTGACTTAGATCGAATCATGGAAATCATTCAGTCTGCTCGCACCCTTTTACAAGAGAAAAATATTCCACAATGGCAAAATGGCGAAGGGCCTAATGAAACGCAATTAAAACATGATATTTCTATGCAACAATGCTATGTGTTGATTGTTGATGACACTATCGCCGGTCTTGGCATTATTTCATCAGATAGTGAGCCACCCTATGAACAACTAAAGAATGGCAAGTGGATCAAAACCCGTGGACATTATGCAGTGATTCATCGTGTTGCTCTAGACCCTGCTTATCAAGGAAGAGGCTTGGCATTGTTATTGATGAATCTCCTGATCACTACAGCTAGATTGTCTAACTTTTTAGATATTCGTATTGATACCCATCCCAAAAATAAAGCAATGCAGCAACTGATCACACGAGCAGGCTTTTCCTATCAAGGCGATATTCTATTACCCGTAGCTGATGGAGAACGCGTGGCATATCAATTAGTTTTATCCTAAAAAAGCACTAAAACAAACCACTCTCTTTATGAGCTGTTTGTTTTAGTGCTTTTTTATCTTCTTATTTAATACGTGCCTAGACTATTTTACCAGTTGTTTTGCAATAAAACTTGAATATTTGACTTGACCATCAACATTTGGATGAACACGATCTTCATAAAACCACTCTTCATGATCATTACTGTATCCATACCAATCTATAACAACTAAATTCTTATATTTCTTCTTCATTGCGTTTAACATGTCATTGACTTCGTTTTGCCATCTTCGTGTTGGTACGCGTACATTGATCCAATAAACAGTACGTTTTGGACCGATTGCCGCCATAAATTCATCAAATTGTGCCTCAGTAAATGACCCATTCGTTCCAAGACCAACTAAAACATTATTCTTCAAAAGCTTGTCTTTATCTAATTTTTGAATAAGTGGTGTACTTGTATACAGCTGTCTCCCCACTTCACCATCGACAATCATTTTAGGAAAAATCTCCTGTAAGCCAGCTGCAGCATCTAAAATAACTGAATCGCCAAAAGCCGTAATGTCCATTCCTTGTGCTTTTTTGACTTCTTCTGCAGTCAAATTAAAATTCGCTTCTGGTACTGAATTCGATGGTTTAGTCGAATCTGTTGTTTTCCCTTCGTTTTTAGCTTTTTCTTCTGCTTTTCTTTGCTCTGCTTTCTTTTTGTTTGTTTCAATATTTTTTTGTAATTGTTCTTGTTCAGCTGTAACTTGATTTGAAGGGGCAACAGCCAGAGCGAAAAGTGCAAAACAAGAGACTATCAGACTAATCAACGTAGTAATCTTAGGAATTGTAATCCATGGTTTTTTGAAAAAATCTTTGATTGCAAACCAGGTATATTGATAATAAAATTTACCTAATGGTTTTTCAATGAATCGATAAGACAGTTCGCTGATTCCTAAAATCAAGGCGATTTCAATCAGCGAGTGTAAAAATACGTGATCACTTAGATTTTTGATTTTTGCTTCATAAAAAATCATCACTGGGAATTGATACAAATAAATACCATAACTTCTTTTTCCAAACCAAGTAAATACAGGATTAGTCAACCAGCGATTTAAATCCGCACCTGGGTGTGCTGTGACCGCAACCAAAAGCGTTGCAAAAATACTAACGATAAACATTCCACCATAATAGACAAACGCAAAATGATCCGCCAAAAATAAAAAGGAGATCATTAAGGCGACTAGCGAAGCAATGCCAACACCATTCAGTAAATTCTTCGCCTTATCTGGTATTTCTTCTTTCAAACGAAAACTAGGCCAAACAAAAGCCAAGCCGCTTCCCATCAAGATAGAAAATAGCCGAGTATCGGTTCCATAATATACTCTTGTCGGATCCGCACCTGGAGTGTACAAAGCGGCCATTAAAATACCAGAACCAACAGCGAGTCCCATAATCAAACCAAAAATTTTCCCACTATGTTTAACATACCTTTTTAGTACAATAAATAACAATGGCCAAATCAAATAATTTTGTGCTTCAACAGCAAGTGACCAAATATGTGTAAATGGAGATTGTGTAGTAAATCGATCAAAATAAGAAAATCCTCTAAAAATTTGCCACCAGTTATTATAATAAAGTACGCTACTGGCAACAACGCTTCGTAAATTGTTTAATAGGTCTCTTTGAAAAAGTACAATATAAGCCGATGAAGCGACTAGCATCGTGACTAAGCCAGGGTATAGCCTTTTCATTCGGCGAATATAAAAACCCTTTACATCGATTGTTTCAGTTTGAAGCCACTCTTGCCTCAACAAATCAGTAATTAAATAACCTGAGACAGCAAAAAAAATAGGGACACCTAAATAGCCCCCACGCATTATATTAGGGAACAAATGATACAGAATCACGCCAATGACCGCAATAGTTCGTATCCCATCGAACCCGGTAATATAACGGCGATTTTCTAACCTTTTTTTATTATTCATTTATAATTTCCAACTTTACTAGTATTCTTTTTTGTATTTCGAGTATTTTTTAACAATGGAATCATGATTTTAAAATTGACAGATGATAGAAATAATAAGTCGCGTTTGACCAAAAAAGGTGGTCTGTTGAAGTGTAAAAAGATTTCTATCTAGCTCATGATTTTTGACGGTCGTTGTTTTTTTGACCGATTTAATGTAGTAACTTAAATATACGTTCTTTCTATGTAAATGGCAAGAACTCTCTCTTCAATTTTGGTCATTTTAAGTAAATTTTAGATATTTTTTTTCAAAAAAAAATTGGACAAAATAACAGAGGGAATTCTGCTATTTTGTTCAATTAAATTAAATTTTTTTATTGTTATTTATAACTATCTTGTTTACTGTGTAAACAGTATTGATTGTAACTTAAATATTGTTTACATCTTATTTTAAAAAAATTAAAAAAGAGTATCAAAAAAAATTCAACATAACCTTATACTAGTAATGCATATAATGACGGGTTATCACTAAGATCAATATATTTAGGATCAAACACGGCCATTTTTTCCAATAAATTAGGTAACTCCGATTTGTCTTTCAACAAAATACCTAAAACAACAGGTCCAGTTCCACGATTGACTTTTTTTGTATATTCAAAACGAGTGATATCATCATTCGGTCCCAAAATATCCGTTACAAACTCTCTAAGTGCTCCTGGACGTTGAGGAAAATTAATAACAAAATAATGCTTTAACCCTTCAAAAATCAATGAACGTTCTTCGATTTCTTCCATACGGTTGATATCATTATTACCACCACTAATAATACATACAACATTTTTTCCTTTTATATCGTCTTTCATTAATTCTAAAGCCGAAACACTTAATGCTCCCGCCGGTTCAACAACAATTGCTTGTTTTGTATATAACTCTAAAATAGTTGAACAAACTTGTCCTTCATCAACTGCTATAAGATCATCCACATATTTCAGCGCATGTTCATACGTTAAAGCACCAACTTGTTTCACAGCAGCTCCATCTACAAATTTTTCAACACTATCTAACATTACTGGTTTACCTTCGTCAAACGCCGCTCGCATTGATTGAGCGCCTAAAGGTTCTACACCAATAACAGCCGTAGTGGGACTAACCCCTTTTGTATAGGTTGAAACACCGCTTATCAATCCGCCTCCACCAATCGCTGCTAGCAAATAATCAACTTGAAATGCAGACTCTTTTGCCTCTTGAAATATTTCAACAGCCACAGTCCCTTGTCCGGCCATGATATTTAAATCATTGAACGGATCGATAAAAGCTTGATTGTACTCTTTTGCATACTCTTTTGCTGCTTGTGCTGAAGCATCAAACGTATCTCCAATCAGCTTGATCGTCACTTCATCCCCACCAAAGAACTTTACTTGGGAGATTTTTTGTTGTGGCGTGGTTGTTGGCATAAAAATTGTGGCTGTTACGTGCATTTCATGACAAGTATAAGCGACTCCTTGGGCATGATTTCCAGCACTTGCACAGACAACGCCATTTTTAAGTTTATCAGGAGGTGTTTGCTTAATTGCATAATACGCTCCTCTTAATTTGAATGAACGAACCTTTTGTAAATCTTCTCTTTTCAAATAAATATTACATTGATATTTTTGCGACAAATACATATCGTATTGCAATGGTGTTTTGGTTACAACATCTTTCAACGTATCATACGCTTGTTCAACTTTTTCTTTTGTTAGTTCCAACAAATTCTCCCCACCTTTATTAGATAAATAAAAGAGGCTGAGATAGAAGCATTTAGCTATTTTCTCAGCCTCTTTTTTAATTATTTATTCTAGTCTTCTCTTGATACAAAAGGCATCATTTTACGCAACTCTGCTCCAACTTTTTCAATTGGATGTCCCGCATTCTCTTTACGCATTTGCTTGAATTCTTTGAACCCATTTTTATTGTCATCAATGAAGCCCTTCGCAAATTTACCATTTTGAATATCAGTTAAAACATCTTTCATATTTGCTTTGGCTACGTCTGTTACAACACGAGGCCCTGAAACGTAATCCCCATACTCAGCAGTATTTGAGATAGAATTACGCATTTTCTCAAATCCTCCTTCATAAATAAGGTCAACGATCAATTTCAATTCGTGACATACTTCAAAGTAAGCTAATTCTGGTTGGTAACCAGCCTCTGTTAATGTTTCAAATCCCGCTTCGATCAAACTAGTTAACCCACCACATAATACAGCTTGTTCACCGAAAAGATCTGTTTCAGTTTCCTCTTTAAACGTTGTTTCCAATACCCCAACACGAGTTGCGCCAATACCTTTAGCATAAGACAAAGCAACATCGCTCGCTTTCCCTGTTGCATCTTGATAAACCGCATATAATGCTGGCACGGCAAATCCCTCTGTAAAGGTGCGTCGTACAAGATGTCCTGGTCCTTTAGGAGCAACTAAGAAAACATCCACATCTTTTGGTGGGTTGATTACATCAAAATGGATATTGAAGCCGTGACCGAAAGCTAATGCGTTTCCTGCTTCTAGATTTGGTGCAATCTCTTTGTCATAAAGATCTCCTTGGATTTCGTCAGGAGCTAAAATCATGACTACATCTGCTTTTTTAGATGCTTCTTCAACCGTTAATACATCAAAACCATCGTTACGAGCAACTTCTGCTGATTTTCCTTCACGAATTCCGATGATTACTTGATTGCCATTGTCTCGTAAGTTTTGAGCGTGAGCATGACCCTGTGAGCCATAACCGATGATTGCGATTGTTTTTCCCTCTAATTGATTGTTTTCTACTGAATTATCATAATATACTTTTGCCATTGTTAAACCCTCCAAATTTTTTATGCTTATAAGCGTATGCTTTAAGTCCTTTTTTTAGTTGTTTCCTCTAGTAAAGCCTGTAACACCTGTTCGTGCTAATTGTTTAATGCCATAAGGTGCGACAACATCGACAAATGCACTGATTTTTTCACTCGTTCCTGTAACTTGGATCACAACAGAACGAGTACCAACATCGATCACATTAGCTCTAAACGGATCGATCACTGAGAATAATTCAGCTCGAACTGCTGCCGGTGCATTGACTTTTACCAACGCTAATTCTCTTTCCAAATGCGGTTCATCTGTAATATCAGAAACTTTGATCACATCGATTTGTTTATTTAATTGCTTGGTGACCTGTTCACTTTCATTTAGGTCAGCTACTTGTACAATGATTGTGATTCTTGAGACATTTTCTAACTCTGTCGGTCCCACCGAAATACTGTCAATATTCACTTGTCTGCGTGTTAATACACCACTAAAACGATTTAAGACACCCGAATTATTATTCACTGTTGCAGTAATGATACGTCTCATTATTAGTCCACCCCCAGCATCTGATAGTTTGCTTTGCCCGCTGGAACCATTGGTAATACATGTTCCGTTGGGGATACCATGACTTCGATCAACAAAGGACCTTTTTCTTTAAAGGCTTCCGTCAACGCTAATTCCACTGTTTCTGGATCATCTATTCTGATTCCTTTGATATGGTAGGCTTCTGCCATTTTCACAAAATCTGGCTGAGTCTCGAAAACTGATTCTGAACGACGACCGTTGAAGAAACTTTCCTGCCACTGGCGAACCATTCCTAGCGATTGATTATTTAAAATCACAATTTTGATTGGAATATTATAGATATTTAAAATTGCTAATTCTTGATTGGTCATTTGGAAGCCACCATCCCCAACAAATAGAACCACCTCTTTATCTGGGCAACCGAGTTTAGCACCAATTGCGGCTGGCACACCATAGCCCATTGTGCCTAGTCCTCCGCTTGTAACAAGTTGCTTCTCGTTTTTAAAAGGATAAAATTGTGCAGCCCACATTTGGTGTTGCCCCACATCAGTTGCAACAATGGCTTCACCATTCGTCAACTCACCAATAAATTCGATGACTTTTTGTGGCTTGATTTCTTCTTTTTGCTCTTTATCATATTTAAATGGGTGTAATTTTTTTCTTGAAAGGTTCAGTTTTTTCCAATCCGTTGTATCAATACATTTTGTTTCAATTTTCAGCATTTCTTTTAACGTTTCTTTGGCATCCGCCACAATTGGAATTTGGGTATCTATAATTTTACCAATTTCTGCTGGATCGATATCCACATGGGCAATTGTCGCATTTGGTGCAAATTCTTTTGGCGCGCTGGCCAAGCGGTCGTCAAAACGGGAACCAATATTAATAAGCAAATCGCAATCTGTTAAAGCCATATTTGCTGCAAACGAACCATGCATACCGCCCATTCCCAAAAATAATTCATTTTTGGTCGGCACTGCACCCAAGCCTAATAAAGAACTTAATGCAGGTATTTGATATTTAGTGATGAATTCCACTAATTCTTTGCCAGCATCTGCATGTAAAACACCTGCTCCTACCAAAACTAATGGCTTCTTCGCTACAGCTAAAGCGTTCATCAGTTTTTTCACTTGAAGTTTATTCGGTTTTATCGTTGGTTGATAACTTGGTAAATTCAACTTGACTTCAATGTCTGCCGCAGCTTCCATTATCGTTATATCTTTTGGTAAATCGATCACCACAGGCCCTTTCCGACCTGTCGTAGCAATATGAAAGGCTTCTTCGATGATTCTCGGCAATTCTTTTGTTTCTCGAACCTGGTAATTATTTTTGGTGATCGGCATCGTTAGCCCAATCACATCGGCTTCTTGAAATGCATCTTTTCCAATACCATCCGTTAGAACTTGTCCTGTAAAAACAACAAGTGGAATTGAATCGCTCATTGCATCTGCAATACCTGTAATCGCATTTGTCGCTCCAGGTCCACTTGTCACAATCACAACACCAGGTTTTCCTGTAGCTTTAGCATATCCTTCAGCAGCATGAACTGCTCCTTGTTCATGCCTTGTCAAAATATGTGGAATATCTCCATCATATAATGCATCATATAGAGGAAGAACTGCTCCACCGGGATAGCCAAAAATCATTTCTACCTTCTGTTTCAACAACGCATCAATCAAAAGTTTTGATCCATTTTTCATTTTTTTCTGTTCTTCTACCATGAGCTTCCCTCCTCTAGTCTAGCAAATCTTCTGGAATCTGCATGATTCCGCCAGTATGTGCAGACGTCACCAATGCTGTATATCGGGCTAGGTATCCTGTTTTTACCTTCGCCTTAAATTTTGGTAATTGGTCATTTCGTTTCGCTAATTCTTCATCTGAAACGTGTAATTCCAGTGTTCGATTTACTAAATCTATTGAGATTTCATCCCCATCTTCAACTAACGCAATCGGACCACCAGCAGCAGCCTCTGGAGAAATATGTCCCACGGCGATTCCACGAGTTGCTCCTGAAAAACGTCCGTCTGTAATCAACGCCACATCTTTTCCAAGTCCACGTCCGACAATACTTGATGTTGGTGCTAGCATCTCTGGCATTCCAGGACCACCTTTTGGCCCTTCGTAACGAATCACAACAACATGGCCTTTTGTTACTGTATGATCATCGATTGCGGCTACAGCTTCATCATGTGAACTAAAACAAATCGCTTTTCCTACGAATTTTTTAATTGATGGGTCTACACCACCAACCTTGATCACACTTCCTTTTGGTGCAATATTTCCATATAATATCGACAAACCACCTACTGGACTGTATGGATTTTCTTTTGGATGAATAACTTCTTCGTTTTTAATCACAGCATCCTGAACATTTTCACGAATCGTTTTCCCAGTAACCGTAATACGATCTGGATGAATCGCATTGCCTAAATCGACTAACTCTTTCATGATAGCTGGAACCCCACCCGCTTCATGAACATCATGCATTGAATAAGCAGAGGATGGTGCGATTTTGGATAGATATGGAACACGTTCTGCTATAGCATTGACTTCTTCTAAGTTGTAATCGATCTCAGCTTCATTCGCTATTGCTAGTGTGTGCAAAACAGTATTAGTTGAGCCACCCATCGCCATATCTAGAGCAAAAGCATCGTCAATGGCTTCTTTTGTGATGATGTCTCTTGGTTTCACTTGATTTTTGACTAAGTCCATCAAATGAAAAGCTGATTTTCTCACGAGTTCTCGGCGCTCATCTGATACAGCCAAAATTGTTCCATTTCCTGGTAACGCCATTCCTAAAACTTCCATCAAGCAGTTCATTGAATTTGCTGTAAACATTCCCGCACATGAACCACACGTCGGACAAGCATTTTGTTCCATAAAGTTAAATTCTTCTTCAGTCATTTTCCCTTCTTTAAAGGTTCCCACAGCTTCGAACATATTAGAAAGTGTTGTCGTATGACCTCTTGGATCAACGCCTGCTTTCATTGGTCCTCCAGAGCAAAAAATTGCTGGAACATTTGTCCTAACACTTGCCATTAACATACCTGGAGTGATTTTGTCACAGTTTGGAATATAGAAAACCCCATCAAACCAATGGGCGTTGATCACTGTTTCAGCCGCATCAGCAATGATTTCTCGACTAGGTAGCGAATAACGCATCCCGATATGCCCCATGGCAATACCGTCGTCTACCCCAATCGTATTAAACTCAAAAGGAATTCCACCTGCTTCACGTATTGCTTCTTTAGCAACATCCGCCAATTCTCTTAAATGCACATGACCTGGTACAATATCAATATAAGAATTACAAATTGCGATAAATGGCTTCTGCATATCTTTAGCATTTTTTACCTGACCTGTCGCATATAATAAGCTTCTTGCAGGTGCAGCTTCGATTCCTTTTTTTATTTGGTCACTACGCATTTTTCATCCACTCCAATTCAATTGTTTACAGAAAAATTACTAATGATTTTCCTGATTCATTTTCTTAATTAATCCTTTTGCCAGTTTATAAAAATTTCTATAAAAAAGAGCATCCCATCAATTGAATGGGATGCTCTAGTAAGACCCCCATTTACCAAAGACAAACAGGACTCTAACTTCTGCGAAATTTCTCAGAGTTCTAAGTCCTACACGATAAAATAATGACTAATACGTGATTGTTGTCTGTCTTCTTCATGGTAATGGTCTCCTCTTTTAAAAAAAATCTATAAAGATTAAAATGGCATGTGATAAATCAAATCTTTTATTAACTATAAACCTATTAAATGAGAATGTCAATAAAATTTGATAAAAAGATTCAGAAAATTCAAACTACATCAGTTCTTCTTTTCTTACTTACTGTCTATTTAAAACGAAATTCCTCTAATTATCCTTAAAAGAAACTATAAAAAAACAGAGTCGCCAGACTATTCGTTTGGCGACTCTGTTTTTTTGTTTATCCTCTTTGGAAGTAATATAACGGTTTATGCGTTAAACGTTTCATTTGTCTTTTTTTATCTTCAATAATAGTAAGTAATTCTTCTGAGAAACTTTCTAAAATAATGCGACCACCTTTGTAAGTACTTCCCCCCATTGAAATCACTTCATCAGGAGTTAAAATTACTTTTCTATGCGCAATTTTTTTGAAAAACTCTTCAATTAAATAGGTTGGTAAATAGAAATTATTTTGCGCCGAGAACGATTCTAAGTAAATAAAGTCATCGATACTGATGTAGCAATCGTCCATCGACATAAAGTTTATCGTCTTATCTACATAAATATCTCTTTTTTGTAAAATCTCATTAATTTTTTTGTTTAAAAGATTCAGCGTCTCTATTTCTTTGACAAAGTTTTCTAGTTCTCGATAACGTACTGCTTTTCTTTCTTCATAGGTTACTCGTAAAGCAACACCAACCGATACAATGACTGCACCGATCAAAACGCCCGTTATACCTGCAATAAAAACAACCATAGAATTACCTCACTCTTTTCATTCATCTTTTTTCAGTATAACATACTCTTTTATGAGGACAAAAAAAAACGTTAGAGAATTACTCAATTTTTTTATTTTTTTTTTCAATTTTTGTTTTTTTAAGCGTTGCAATCTCTTTGAGAAGTATAGATTACCATGTGATTTGATGATATAATATATCCGTATTAATATTTTATATCTGAATGGGGAAGATTCTTATGGGGAAAAAAATTATTAAGTTGGATTTTGATGATGTTGTTATCGCAAATGAAGATGGGAGTACGACACGCGCAGTATATGAATGGTTTAATTTTAAACCAGAAGTTGGGGATCTTGTTGACGTGTTTGAAGATGGTGACGAATTGATCATCCACAAAGCTGAAAAAGTTGCGAGTGCGACAGATAATTTACAAGACAAGATCAATATCAACATCGTTAATGAAAATAACAATACACAATCTGTTGGTGGATACGTACAACAGGGTCGAGTAGTCAACAAATGGGTTTATTTCATTTTAGCACTTTTCTTGGGTGGAATTGGTGTTCATAAATTCTATTCTGGTTTTTCTGGAAAAGGGATCATGTATCTTGTATTCTCTTGGACTTTAATTCCTGCTATTATTGCTTTTTTCACATCAATCATGACTTTATTAAAACCAGCAGACCAAAATGGGAATATCGTTGTAACGTCATAATAGACGCTAGACAAACTATCTATTTTTTGAGTTAACAGAACTAATTCTTTTCTATAATTAGTTTTAAATAGTGGAGCAAAACGAATTTCGTTTTTGCTTCATTTTTTTGTAAAAAAAACACCTTTATCATTGAAATTATAGTGCATTAACGTTGACCTTTTTTGACCAATAAAGTATACTTTTTTTAAGCATTAAGGTATGCTTTGTGATAAAATGATTTGAAGAGTTTTTATATAGGAGGAATATACTATGAATTTAATACCAACAGTCATTGAACAGTCATCTCGTGGAGAAAGAGCTTATGATATTTATTCACGACTATTAAAAGATAGAATCATTATGCTAAGTGGTCCAATCGATGATAATGTAGCGAACTCAGTCATTGCTCAATTATTATTTTTAGATGCGCAAGACTCTGAAAAAGATATCTACATTTATATCAATTCTCCAGGTGGAAGTGTTTCTGCTGGATTAGCTATTTTCGATACAATGAATTTCGTTAAAGCGGATGTACAGACAATTGTTCTTGGCATGGCAGCTTCTATGGGAAGCTTCTTATTAACAGCAGGTACAAAAGGCAAACGTTTTGCTTTACCCAATGCTGAAATCATGATTCATCAACCACTTGGTGGTGCTCAAGGTCAAGCAACTGAGATTGAAATTGCAGCTAAACATATTCTTGATACTCGTGATCGCTTGAATAAAATCTTAGCTGAACGTACTGGGCAACCACTTGAAGTGATTGAACGCGATACAGATCGTGATAACTTTATGACGGCTCAACAAGCGAAAGAATACGGTTTGATTGATGAAGTAATGGAAAATAGCAGTTCTTTGAGCTAATCCAAACATTTATGCCCAAAATTTCTTTAGAGATTTTTGGGCATTTTTATTTAAACGGAAGTCAAAAAGCGCTACACTAAAGGTAGAAGAAATGAAAGGATGTTACAAAAATGGATATTTCAGTTATTGATGCAACAAAAGTTACAACAAAAAACGGTCTAGCAATTGGTAAAGACTCTGCTCCTATTAAAATGGTAGAATTTATGAATGTTCGCTGTCCCTATTGCAAAAAATGGTTTGAAGAGTCTTTTGATTTATTGAATGAATATGTTAAAGCGGGAAAAGTTCAACGAATCATCAAACTGTTGGATAAAGAAAAAGAAAGTTTGCAACGTGGTAATGTAATGCATCATCATATCAATTATGATTTGCCTGAAAAAGGGCTAACCGATCTAAAACAAATGTATGATACACAAGATCAATGGGGACACCTTTCATTAGAAGATGTTGCCGTATTTGCAGAAGATAATCTACAATTACCTAAAAAAGAAGAACCTACGATTGTTCAAGCTGTCATTGAGGAAGCGCAAGCTGCGAATATCAAATTCGTTCCAACGATCGTGATTGGTGAACATATCTTCGATGAATCTATTACAAAAGATGAATTGATTCGCTATTTAGAAGGAAAATAAAGAAATGAGCCTGAAACATAACTAAAAAAGTTGTGTTTCAGGCTTTTAGTATCCGAATAAACGGTGAATGCAGAAGCAACTCCTACTTATTTCTCGGAGTCAAACCTTTCTGCCCCATCCTCATTTTTATTTTTTAAATGATTTGGATTGGCTTTTTCTTTGGCAGAAGAATCTTCTAATTCTTTTCCAGCATCTTCTCCAAAACTTAAAATTTTATCTACATCTTCTTTACCTAGAAACGTTCCTAGCCCTTCTCCAAGTTGCTTGATTTGTCTCATAATAAAATCTTTGTCTTCTACGCCCATCATTTCTCACCAAACTTTCAGCTATGTCATCATAGCAATCCCAAACGACTACGCACTTTTTTCTCTTAGTTTATCCGCAAATTCATTGATTTTCCGAATTCGATGATTGATTCCAGATTTTGAAATAGCTCCTGATGGAATCATTTCACCTAATTCTTTGAGGCTTACTTCGGGATATTCTAAACGCAACTCTGCAATTTCCTGCAATTTGCCAGGCAAAGCTGTCAAACCTACCATACTTTCGATATATTGAATATTTTCGATTTGCTTTGATGCCGCATCGATTGTTTTGTTTAGATTAGCTGTCTCACAATTGACCAAACGGTTCACTGAATTACGCATATCACGGACAATTCTGACATCTTCAAATTTTAACATTGAATTCGTTGCGCCGATCAACGTCAGAAAATCAGCAATTCGTTCTGCCCCTTTTAGATAGGAAATGTATCCATTTCTACGCTCCAAGGTTCTTGCATTTAAATCATAATAGTTCAGCATCTGACAAATATCATCATTGTGCTCTTCATAAATCGAAAATATTTCCAAATGATAACGGCTTGTTTCTGGATTATTAACTGATCCTGAAGCCATGAATGCGCCCCTTAAATACGATCTCATTTTTTGTGCATTCCCCATAATATCATCAGAAACATGCGTATTGAACATCATTCCATCTAAAATATCTAAGTCAGCAAGCACATTTTTCGTTCCTTGTTTTAATCTTACAATATAGACATTATTCTTTTTTAACTTCATTTTCTTTCGAACTAACAGTTCTGAGCGAACATCGTAATGATCTTTTAAAAGAGAATAGATTCGTCTAGCGATTGCTGCATTTTCTGTTTGAACGTTCAATACAAACTGCTGATTCACAATACTTAATGATCCATTCATTCGAATTAAAGCAGCTAGTTCCGCTCGAGCATGTTCTCGATGTACTTCTAAAGTAGTCAGCTCTTTTTTTACATCCGATGCAAAAGACACTCTCATCGCCTCCTCTCTTACTCTTTAGTATCTTGCGCCAAATACGATACGGAATAGTTCATCTACAACTTTATCTCCGTCATGAAAAACGCCACCGTCTCGCAATTTCAAAAAATCTGTTGAAATCACACGACAGCCTTCATCCCTTAATTTTTTAAAATCATGCTCTACTTGAACAAGATATTCATCGTAAATTTCCGGATCCATATAACCATCTGGTACATTTTCAGTATTCACTAAAACAGTATCCACAAACTTACTATTAAGATGTTCATGTAACACACAAACATGATCAGCATCTGAAAAATGTTCTGTTTCTCCTTTTTGCGTCATAATATTGCAGATATAAACGACTTCCCCTTCAGCATTAATGATCGCGTCTCCAATTTCACTAATGACTAAGTTGGGTAAAATGCTTGTAAACATGCTACCTGGTCCTAAAACGATCATATCGGCTTCTTCAATCGCTTTAACTACTTTTCTAGCAGCTTTTGGTTGTTCATCGTCATTGGTATTTGTGACAAAAACGTGGTCAATTGTTTTTCGATCAACCGCAATATTCGATTCACCAACAGCAACCGTTCCATCTTTAAACACGGCATGAAGAGTCAGTGGTCTTTCTGATGAAGGATAGACATGCCCATCGACATGCATCATTTTTGAAAGCAGCTGGATTGCTTCATACGTACTGCCGCGCATCTCTGAGACTGCTGCAATAATTAAGTTTCCAATGGCATGATTGGCAAAATATTTATCCGATTTATCAAATCGATATTGGAATATATCTTCGTATAATTGTGGCATGTCAGATAACGCGACCAATACATTACGTAGGTCTCCTGGTGGTGTCATATTCATTGATTCTCTAATTTCACCACTACTTCCCCCATCATCCGCAACAGTCACTACTGCAGTGATATCTGCACTCTGATTGCGTAAACTTTTAAGAATAACGGGTAGACCTGTTCCACCACCTACCACAACAATTTTAGGTTTTCTGATACGGTATGTTTTCATTTTCATGAGCGATTCACCGTCTCTTTGCGTTTTCCTTTATCGCGATGTGTAATATTTACATGGTACGCTTGTTCAAGTTCTTGCCCTACACGTTCTGTTAAGGCAACAGAACGATGTTGACCACCTGTACAGCCGATTGCGATCGTAATACTTGATTTTCCTTCTTTTTCATAACCGGGCATCACATTTTTTAGTAGGTCAATAAAACGTGTATAAAAGCTTTCAGTCTCAGGAAAACTCATTACATAATCATAAACAGATGGATCTTGGCCCGTTAATGGTCTTAATTCTGGAATATAATGAGGGTTTGGTAAAAAACGAACGTCCATAACGATATCTGCATCGATCGGCAATCCATATTTAAATCCAAATGAAACTAATTCTACACGAAATTCATGCGTATCTCTTGATTTAAATTCTTCATTGATTCTTTCTCTTAATTGTCTAGGTGACAACTCTGTCGTATCGATAACGACTTGGGCATCCCCTTTGATTTCTTCAAGAATTGCCCGTTCTTTTCTAATGCCTTCTGTGATTAGTCCATCCATTGCTAAAGGATGCGCACGGCGTGTTTCTTTATAGCGAGAGACAAGCTCTTCATCCGTAGCATCTAAGAACATAATCGTTGTATCGATTAAATTCGTATTTTCAAGTTCTACCAACATATCTTGAATCTCTCTAAAGAAATTACGTGAGCGTAAATCGATTACTAACGCAATTTTGGTTACTTTTCCTGATTCCTTGATTAATTCCCAAAATTTAGGAATCAAACTTGGGGGCATGTTATCGATACAAAAATACCCCATATCTTCAAAACTTTGAATGGCCACAGTTTTGCCTGCTCCGCTCATTCCAGTGATTATAACTAATTGTAAATTATCAGCCATTTTTTAGCGCTCCTTCGGAAACATTTTATTAATTATATCACCCCGGGCGTATCAAAGAAAGCTTTTCAGCTAATTCTAAGACCTCATTCAAACATTCTTAGGAATTTACGCTTATTATTCGTTCAAAAAAGGAGCAAAGTTTACTAATGGACTTTGCTCTTTCAAATTCGATTCATTTATTGTTCATATTTTCCATTTTTTTGAATAATCCGAATGTCTCCAGATTCCGTTTTAATTGAAACTTTATGAGATGCATCTTTTTTATTTTCAAAATCATTACTAACTTTACCTGATTTACTTGATACATTAAACGCAACAGTTGAATTATAATTTTGAACCCATTTAACAATCCCAGTGTCACTAATAATTGTCGCATCTAGTGGATCTTTTTCAGAGATAATAACTTGTCCCTTTTTATTTTCTAGTTTGAGGCTTCCTTGAATATCTGTTAAAACAAGCTTTCCATTAATATTTTTGATAGTCGTATCACCAATTTGTTTTTCAATTACTGAAATACCTTCTATATTTGAAACCGTCAATAAATCTAGCATGCTTGAGCTGACGATATTTTTACCTTTTTCATTGCTAACTTTCAATTCTTTACTTGTCAGATCATTTAAGTTGATTAAGCCTGTTTTAGAGGTCACGTCTATTGTCCCTTGACCTTCTTTTAAAATAGACTTACCATGTTTGTTATCGATCTTTATATCAGCATAAAAACCACTAAGCATAGTATCTGCCTTTTCACTTTGAATCTCGATATTGTCACTATAAATATCATTTAGATTTATCTCACCATTGTCAATTTCAACAGATAATTTACCCGCTTGTATGTGACTTAGCATTACCGTTCCATGGTTGATGGTAAATGAAAAATCATTAAATTCAGCATTTTGTGGTAAATAAAAAATCACTTCATTTTTCTTCATTTTTTTTAAAGGAGAAAATCCATCCTTTTTCCCAATTAGAAGTGTCGTTTTGTTGTCTGAACGATCGACTAAATTTTTTTGATCCGTTTTTTTCAAGTATGCTTCAATCTCAACTTTAGGTACTTCACCTTCACCTATAGGGATTGTACTGATCTCAACAGGATATTCAGAAAGTAAGCTCATTTCATTTTTTTCTAAATCGTTCAGTTCAAATACTTCTTCATAGTATTTTCCTTCATAATACCAATGACCACTTAGGAAAATACCGCCACTCAAAACTAAACTAATGATACTAAGTAGGTAAATTCCTTGAATATGTATGACCTGCTTCCCCTTGAGAGAGTTAATCAGATAATATAAAATACATATGAAAAAAATAGCTAAACTAATAGGTCCAATAGCAAAAAACTTTTCTTGAACAGCATAAATCAGAGCAAATCCAACTAAATAGATTACTAAGATTGAAGTCAAAGCCGTCAAGAGAACATATAAAACTGTTTTCACTTTCTTTAATTGCTTTTTTCTCTTTAGTTTCCGATCCTTTTTATACACTTTTTTTACATCTTCAACTGCAATAATGTCAGTTTCTGCTTTCAAGGCTTTATCTAATCTTTTATCTTCATAGAAGGAAGCCGCAATTGTTTCTGGCGCACCTAAACCTGTCAAGATTTCTTGCTCTGTTTTCCCTTCTTCCAACTGAATCTCTATTTGTTCTAATAAGTCTTCTTTTATTTCATTAAAAGAATCTATATCACTCTCTAAAAAATGAGATTTCATTTCCTCAAAGAAATTCTCAATCCTCTTCATTATCTTCCTCCATTTTTATCAACGATACATTTTTCACAAAAATAGTCCACTCTGACTCTAAATCAGTTAAATATTCCCTACCCTCACTTGTGATTTTATAGTATTTTCTTGCGGGGCCATTGGAAGACTCTTTTAAATAGGTTTCACAGTATCCTTCTTTGACCAACCTTCTTAAAATTGGATACAATGCACCTTCTGTCAATGAAATATATTTATCCACTTTTTGTGTTAACTCATAGCCATAACGATCTCTATTCTGTAATAGGTACAGCACACACAGCTCTAAAACACCTTTTTTAAACTGATTAGTTTTCCCCAACTCAGATTGCCGCCTTCCCAATGTTACGATTTCTTTTTGAACTCTACTGCTTAGTTTAACTTATTTTTATTATAAGTGAAAGAGCTTATATTCTATAAAAGAAAGAGAGTTGCTTAGATCGTACTTTATTAGCAAGTATTTTCAAACTTCTATCGAATGAACGTCACTTTTTTCTAGTTACTTATACGAAAAAGTGGATGATACAAAACGTAAACTGTTTTGTATCATCCACTAAGATTTCATCAAAAATATAACGCTATATTTTTGACTAGACTGAATTGTATTCTCATTACTTTTGATGATATGCCATACAAGATGCATTGTTTACTTTAATTTCTAAAATTAAAGTATCCCTTGAACTTAATTATTTGATTTTAAAATCAACTTTTGATTTGTCAGCAAATTTCACTTTAAAGTCAAATTTTTTGAAGTTTTGAGATGCACCCAATTTATTGATTACATGGTTTTTGATTTGAGCTTGGCTACTGTTTTTAGCATCTAATCCTTCAAAAACAGCTTCGATTGTTTTTTGAGCTTTAGCGCCTTCAGTTTTTTCACCTGTAAATTCGTTAACATATTTAGCTTTTACAGTTCCATTTGATTTTACTTCATATTTGAATTCAATATCTTTGTTTTTGTATTCAACATCAACATCGATTTCTTTAACTAATTTGCTTAGAGTTCCTTTGTTGCTTTCTTCATTTGATTCTGAAGTTGACTCATCTGTATCGCCAGTTTCTCCAGTATTTGGTTCTTCTGTTGAAGATTCGCCTGTTCCAGGATTTGTTACTTCACCAGTTGTGCCGATATTTACAGAACTGAAGTAAGGTTTATTGATTGTTACTACTTTTAAAGATAATGCTTCGTTGTGTGCAATATCAGTTAAAATACCAACTGCTTGGTATTGGCTATCAGCAAAACGTTTAGCGATTTTATTAGCATCAGCTGCATTGTAGCCTAATTTTTCCCAAGCTTTTGCTTGTTTTAGTGCAGTATACATTTTGTTTACAGTAGTTGCATTTAATTGTACATTTGTTGCTTGTTTCAAATCATCTTTTGTGAAACTAACGATTTTTTCATATGTAGTTTCAGAAATTACAGTTGCTGCACTTGCTGACACTGCTCCTACAAATGGTGCTGCTCCTATTGATAAAGCTACTCCTGCTACTAATAATGATTTTGTTAAGTGTGTCATTTTCATTATGATCTTTCTTTCCTATTTCATTTCCTTTTTTTTGTAGTTGTTATTTCTCAATAACTAACTTACAACAGTAATATACATTCTATAGTACTGGAAGTCAACCAAATATTTGAACAAAATTACAATAACACGATATTAATCCAATTTAATTGATATATAACTGGTTAAACATACAAAAAACGCAATAAAAACGATATTTCAAATAAATAAATTTATAGATACCATTTTGATACTAAAATAAGAGACTAGCGTTGTTCACGCTAGTCTCTTATTTCACATTAGTCAGCTTTTGTCTTTTAATAGGCTGATTAAATTACTTCTATATAATGGGTAAATTATGCGTCTTCAATAACATCAAAATAATCTAAACTCAAAATCGGATCATCACAATTTATAGCTGGACGATCTGATGGATGGCATTTAACAACTCTAACTTGTACATCATCTTCTTTTTTAGAGATAGCTTCTCCTACAAAAAACCAAGAAAAATTTGATCCATGGCAAACATAATAGGCGCCAATTCTAACTTCTCTCTTTTCCAAGAAAAAATCATCCTTTCGTACTTTTTTGTTAAGTATAGAATATCATGATTTCAAAAAAAAAATCACTCAACTTACGTATAGATACTTCCTTTTTTTGACTATTTTTAAAATAAAGTGATTAAAAAACATATGTTTTAGCATTTTTTATTATTTTTTTCTCATTTTTATTTATTATATAATTTACTATATTTTTTTTCAATTAAAAATACTTTTTTTACACAAAAAAAAGAAAGACACGTCCCTTTAAATAGAAGGACGTGCATTTCTTTTTTGAACGGATTATTTATAGAAGGAAAGATATATACCAATTAGGTTGAACAATATATCTATCTGATTGTGATTTTACTTCAAGTATCTGAATAAATCAATGCCGTTAGACATTTTTGTCTTAAACTTCATATTTTCTTTAAAAACAATGAAATTACTTTCAAAAATGGAGTATACCAATTTATAAAACACGCGACAGATATTTACCTGTATAACTCTCTTTCACTTTAGCAATTTCTTCTGGAGTCCCTGTTGCGACAATCGTTCCGCCACCATCTCCACCTTCTGGCCCTAAATCAATGACATGATCTGCTGATTTAATCACATCCAAGTTATGTTCAATAACAAGAACCGTATTACCAGCTTCAACTAATCGTTCTAACACGAGTAGTAATCGCGCAATATCATCAGTATGCAAGCCAGTTGTTGGTTCATCTAAAATGTAGAAATTTTTACCGTTTGAATTTTTATGGAGCTCGCTCGCTAATTTCATCCGTTGGGCTTCCCCACCTGATAACGTAGTAGCTGGCTGACCTAACGTTACATACCCCAACCCTACATCAACGATTGTTTTTAATTTACGATGGATTTTTGGAATATGTTTAAAGAATTCTACTGCATCTTCCACTGTTAAATCCAAGATATCAGAAATATTCTTTCCTTTATAGTGAACTTCTAGTGTTTCAGAATTGTATCGTTTACCATGACAAACTTCACATGGAACATAAACATCAGGCAAAAAGTGCATCTCGATTTTAATAATCCCATCTCCACGACAAGCTTCACATCGACCACCTTTTACGTTAAAGCTAAAACGACCTTTTTTGTATCCACGTACTTTTGCTTCGTTAGTCTTTGCAAATAAGTCACGAATGTCATCAAAGACACTTGTATAGGTTGCTGGGTTACTTCTTGGAGTACGACCGATTGGGCTTTGATCGATATCGATAATTTTTTCAATATGCTTGTATCCAGTAATACTCTTATGTTTACCAGGTTTATTAGAATTACGATTGATTTTTTGTGCTAAGGCTTTTTTCAAGATTTGATTAACTAGGGTACTTTTCCCCGATCCTGAAACTCCAGTAACTGCCACAAATTCCCCCAATGGAAATTCAACGGTGACATTCTTTAAATTATTTTCAGTCGCACCTGTAACTTTGATTTTTTTACCATTGCCCGTACGGCGTTCTTTAGGCACAGGAATCACTTTTTTACCAGAAAGATATTGACCCGTTAACGAGTTAGGATTTTTTGCTACTTCATCTGGTGTTCCTGATGCAACGATTTCCCCACCTAAATGACCAGCACCAGGTCCAACATCAATCAGATAATCAGAAGCTCGCATCGTATCTTCATCATGTTCAACCACAATCAATGTATTGCCTAAATCACGCATTTTTTTCAGTGATTCGATCAGACGATCATTATCTCGTTGATGTAATCCAATCGACGGCTCATCTAAAATGTACAATACACCAGATAAGTTTGATCCAATTTGAGTAGCCAAACGAATTCTCTGTGCTTCTCCACCTGATAATGTTCCGGCCGCCCGACTAAGTGTTAGATAATCCAGCCCTACATTTTTTAAAAAGTTTAAACGATCTTCTACTTCTTTCAAAATGGGTTTGGCAATGATTTGTTCTTGTTCCGATAATGTGACAGTCTCGAAAAACTTCACTGCATTTTTAATCGCGAGTTCACTGACTTGCCCAATATTCGTATTGTCGATTTTAACGGACAATGCTTGGGGATTCAAACGATAGCCTTTACAGGTTTGACAAGTTAATTCTGTCATATATAAACGCATTTGGTCACGTGTGAAATCACTATTGGTTTCATGGTAGCGACGTTTGATATTGGTTATAACACCTTCAAAAGGTACCTCAACATCACGAACACCACCGAAATCATTTTCATAATGAAAATGGAATGGTTCTCCGTTTGAACCATTTAAAATAATTTCTTGATGTTCTTCTGGTAGATCTATGAATGGTGTATCCATATCAATATTGAAGCTTTCAGCTGCTTGTTCCAACATTTGAGGATAGTATTGAGAGCTAATTGGGTTCCAAGGTGCGATTGCACCTTCCCGTAATGTCTTTGTTGAATCAGGAATTACTAAGTCACGATCGACCTCTAATTTAATTCCAAGTCCGTCACAATCAGGACATGCTCCAAACGGCGCATTAAAAGAGAATAATCTTGGCTCTAGCTCACCTACAGTAAACCCACAGTACGGACACGCATAATGCTCACTGAATAACATTTCTTCTTCGCCAATTACATCAACCAAAGCATAACCATCCGCTAAACGTAAGGCAGCTTCAAATGAATCGAATAAACGAGAACGAATGCCTTCTTTTACCACAATTCGGTCAATAACGATCGCAATATCATGCTTTTTATTTTTTTCAAGTTCAGGTGCTTCAGTTACATCATAAGTTTCACCATCCACACGCATCCTTACGTAGCCTTCTCTTTGAATCATCTCAAAAACTTTTTTATGCTGCCCTTTTTTCTTAACGATTACAGGTGCTAAAACTTGAAGTTTTGATTTTTCTGGTAACTCTAATACTTTATCTACCATTTGTTCAACAGATTGACTTGTGATTTCAGTACCATCGTTAGGACAAATAGGATGGCCTACCCGAGCGAACAAAAGTCTCAAATAATCATTGATTTCCGTTACCGTACCTACTGTTGAACGTGGATTTTTACTTGTTGTTTTTTGATCGATAGAAATAGCTGGACTCAATCCATCAATACTGTCCACGTCAGGTTTATCCATTTGACCTAAAAATTGTCTAGCATATGCTGAAAGACTTTCGACATAACGTCGTTGGCCTTCTGCATATAAGGTATCAAATGCTAACGAGCTTTTTCCAGAACCTGATAATCCAGTAACCACAACCATTTTGTCACGAGGTATGGTAACATCTATATCTTTTAAATTATGTGCGCGCGCGCCATGAATGACGATTTTATCATTTGCCATTATTTATCTCCTTTGCTGTGAAACACAGCTTTTATTCTGCAGCTTTTAATTCCAAAATCGTATCTCTAAGTGTAGCTGCTGTTTCAAAGTCCAATGCTTTAGCTGCATCTCGCATTTCTTTTTCTAGTTTCATCAATAAATCAGCTTTTTCTTGACGACTCAATTCATGATAAGATTTATCAATTTTGATTGTTTCACCTTTTTCATTGGTTTTAGAAATTGAAATCAATTCACGAATTTCTTTAATGATAGTTTTTGGTGTGATGCCATGTTCTTCATTGTATTTTTCTTGGATTGAACGACGTCGAGCGGTTTCGTCCATTGCTTTTTGCATTGAATCTGTGATTTTATCAGCATACATAATAACTCTTCCGTCTGAATTACGAGCGGCACGTCCAATCGTTTGGATCAATGAACGTTCACTTCTCAAGAATCCTTCTTTATCTGCATCTAAAATCGCAATCAATGATACCTCTGGCACATCTAGCCCTTCACGAAGTAAATTGATTCCAATCAATACATCGAACTCACCTAAACGTAAATCGCGAATAATCTCTGTTCGCTCTAATGTTTTGATGTCACTATGGAGATATTTCACTTTTATTCCTAACTCTTTGAGATAGTCTGTTAAATCTTCAGACATCTTTTTAGTTAAGGTCGTAATAAATACGCGTTGATCTTTTTCTACACGATCATGAATTTCGCCAACTAAATCATCAATTTGACCCATAATCGGACGTACCTCGATCAATGGATCTAACAATCCTGTAGGTCGAATGATTTGTGGAATTACCGTATCCGTTTGTTCATGTTCATATGGTCCAGGTGTTGCTGAAACATAAACTACTTGATGGACATGCTCTTCAAATTCTTCAAGACGTAATGGACGATTGTCTAAAGCGCTTGGCAAACGGAATCCATAATCTACCAACATTTGTTTTCTAGCACGGTCACCGTTGTACATACCACGTATTTGTGGCATTGAGACATGGGACTCATCAATCACAAGTAAAAAATCATCTGGAAAAAAATCAATCAAGGTATACGGTGGTTCTCCTTCAGAACGACCATCCATATGACGTGAATAATTTTCAATACCAGATGTATAGCCCATCTCTCGCATCATTTCGATATCATAATTTGTCCGTTGTTCGAGGCGTTGCGCTTCTAATAATTTATTTTCGCTACGTAAAACGGTTAAACGTGCGTCCAATTCTTCTTGTATTTGCGAAATCGCATGTTCCATATGATCTTCATTGGTCACAAAGTGAGTTGCTGGAAAAATGGCCACATGTTCTGTTTCGCCGATTACTTCGCCAGTTAGCGCATCGACTTCTCTTATACGCTCGATTTCATCACCAAAAAACTCGACCCTTAATGCATGATCGTCTCGGGAAGCTGGGAAAATTTCCACAACATCTCCTCGTACACGAAAACGGCCACGCTGAAAATCAATGTCATTCCGTTCAAACTGAATATTTACTAAATCGGTCAATAATCTACTACGATCCATTTCCATCCCTACACGAATAGACACAACTTGTTCGCTGTACTCTTTAGGATCTCCTAAACCAAAAATACATGACACCGAAGCGATCACAATAACATCATTACGTTCTAATAATGAACTCGTCGCTGAATGTCGTAGTTTATCAATTTCGTCATTGATACTTGCATCTTTTTCTATATATGTATCACTGGATGGGACATATGCTTCTGGTTGATAATAATCATAATAACTAACAAAATACTCGACCGCGTTATTAGGGAAGAATTCTTTAAATTCTCCATAAAGCTGTCCAGCTAATGTTTTATTATGAGCAATAACCAATGTTGGCTTATTGACTTCTTTTATGACATTAGAAATCGTGAAGGTCTTCCCTGTTCCTGTTGCACCAAGCAAAATTTGGGCTTTTTCTCCGCCTTCGATTCCTTCAACTAATCGTTTGATTGCTTCTGGTTGGTCTCCATCAGGCTTATATTTTGATACTAAGTCAAATGTATTGGAGGTCTCTCTTTCTATCATTCAACATCCTCCTCTTACTTCATTTAATTGTGGATTCAATTCAATATCAACAATTTTTACATCTATTTGTTTAAAAGAATCTCTTGTCATTATTTTATCATACCGAACATATTTTCGCTAGTTTTAGAATGGTTTACGTATACGCAATTTTGACTAATTTATATTTTATTTAATTTTTTGTTTGCCTATGATAGAGGTAAAATTCGTTTCATTTTTTGTTCATCACTTCTTTATTCCATTCTTAACATGTAATGTTTCCTAACATAAGATGTAAGGAAATGAGTTTTTTTTACGTTTATCATTGTGAATGACTTGTGTTTTTGCCTTTTCTTACTATATAATTATTCAATATGCAAATATAGGAGGTATTTTATGAAAAGGAAACACTTTTTACTTTCATTCATTGTGATGATGGCAAGTCTACTGACATTTACTCTTGGGCAGACTGCTCAAGCTGAGGAAAAAACATATAATATAGGAACAGATTTGACTTTCGCCCCTTTTGAATTCCAAGATTCTAAAGGCGAGTATGTTGGTATCGATGTAGATTTGCTTCAAGCAATCGCAAAAGATCAAGATTTTAAAGTAAATCTTAAACCACTGGGCTTTGACAGCGCGATACAAGCTGTGCAGTCAAAACAAGTGGATGGTATGATCGCTGGTATGAGTATCACCGATGAACGCAAGAAGTCATTTGATTTCTCAGAACCTTATTTCGATAGTGGGTTACAAATGGCTGTCAAAAAAGGCAATGATAAAATCAAAGGTTATGAAGATTTAAAAGGAAAAACAGTAGCAGCAAAAGTTGGGACAGAAAGTGCTACTTTCTTAGAGAAAAATCAAGAAAAATATGGCTTTACTATCAAAAACTTTGATGACGCAACAGGTCTTTATCAAGCACTAGAAAATGGCGAAGCTGATGCGATCTTCGATGACTACCCCGTTTTGGGTTATGCCATTACAAATGGGCAAAAACTTCAATTAGTGGGTAAAAAAGAAACAGGTAGTTCTTATGGGTTTGCTGTTAAAAAAGGGCAAAACAAAGAATTGATCGAAAAATTCAACGCTGGATTGAAAGAATTAAAAAGTTCAGGTAAGTATGATGAAATTATCAGTAAGTATATTTCCACTGGAACTGAAACAACTGATACTGATTCTAAAATGAAAAAGATTCAACCTAAAAAAGACACATATGTAATTGCAAGTGACTCAACATTTGCTCCATTTGAATTTCAAAATTCTGATGGTAAATATGAAGGTATTGATGTTGATTTAGTTAATCGAATCGCAGAATTACAAGATTTCACTATTGAATTTAAATTTATCGGCTTTAGTTCTGCCGTTCAAGCGGTTGAGTCAGGTCAAGCGGATGCAATGATTGCTGGAATGACGATTACTGATGAACGTGAGAAATCATTTGACTTCTCTACTCCTTATTTTAATAGCGGTATTCAAATTGCTGTCAAAAAAGGCAATGATAACATTCATTCTTATAAAGACTTAAAAGACAAAAAAGTGGGCGCTAAAATTGGTACGGAAAGTGCTGATTTCCTTGAAGCGAATAAAGATAAGTATGGTTACTCCATCAAATATCTAGATACGACAGATGCACTATACAGCGCTCTTGAAATCAATGAGATCGATGCAATGATGGATGACTATCCAGTTATTGGTTACGGCGTTGCTCAAAAACAACCATTAATTACTCCGATTCCTCGTGAAGAAGGCGGAAAATATGGTTTTGCAGTGAAAAAAGGAAAAAATCCAGAGTTGATTCAAATGTTCAATGAAGGATTAGCAGAATTAAAACGAACTGGTGAATACGATGAAATCATCGGAAAGTATGTAAAAGACGGCTCTACTGAAAACAAAGTAGACGAATCAACGTTTGTTGGTATGATCCAAAACAACTGGAAACGTCTATTGAACGGCTTATGGATGACGATTCAATTAACGCTGATTTCCTTTATTTTAGCATTAATCGTTGGTGTACTTTTCGGATTATTTAGTGCTTCTCCATCAAAAACATTACGTGTAATTTCAACGATTTATGTGGATATCATCCGTGGTATTCCTTTAATGGTTTTAGCATTCTTTATCTACTTCGGTTTACCAGGAATCTTAGGTTTCAACATTCCTGTTTTCCTAGCGGGGATCATTACGCTGACTTTAAATGCAAGTGCGTATATTTCTGAAATTGTCCGAGGTGGGATCAAGGCTGTACCTGTTGGCCAAATGGAAGCCTCACGTAGCTTGGGTCTTTCGTATAACCGTACAATGCAAAAAATCATTTTACCACAAGCAATCAAAATCATGATTCCATCATTCGTCAATCAATTTGTTATTTCTTTAAAAGATACAACGATTCTTTCTGCAATCGGTTTGATCGAGTTATTGCAAACAGGGAAAATCATCGTTGCTAGAAACTTACAAAGTACAATGGTTTACTTTGTTATCGCAATGATGTACCTGATCTTGATTACAGCCTTGACGAAATTAGCTAAAGTTTTGGAAAAGAAGGTGAAATAATATGGCTGAAAAAATTCTAGTAGAACATCTAGTAAAAAAATATGGTGATAATACCGTTCTTAATGATATCAATGTATCCATTCAAGAAGGCGATGTTGTTTGTGTCATCGGCCCTTCAGGTTCTGGTAAAAGTACCTTTCTGCGTTGTCTAAACCAACTGGAAGAAGCAACAAGCGGTGATATCATCATCGATGGTGCAAACTTAACTGATAAAAACACGAACATCAACAAAGTGCGTCAGCATATTGGCATGGTATTTCAACATTTTAATTTGTTCCCTCACTTGTCAATCATGGAAAATATTACTTTAGCACCAACTGATTTAGGCCGCCTTTCAAAAAAGGAAGCCGAAGAAAAAGCAATTCAACTTTTAGATACAGTTGGTTTAGCTGATAAAAAAGATAGTTATCCAGAATCATTATCTGGTGGACAAAAACAGCGCGTGGCAATCGCTCGCGCCTTAGCAATGAATCCAGACATCATGTTGTTCGACGAACCAACTTCTGCACTCGATCCAGAAATGGTCGGTGATGTACTGAACGTTATGAAAAAACTAGCAAAACAAGGCATGACAATGGTCATCGTAACCCATGAAATGGGATTTGCTAAAGAAGTAGCAAATCGTGTCATGTTTATCGATGGTGGTAATTTCTTGGAAGACGGTTCACCACAGCAAATCTTTGAAAATCCGCAAAATGAACGGACGAAAGATTTCTTGGATAAAGTACTCAATATTTGATTAAAAAAGATGGATTGTCTCTGTTACAGAGCAATCTATCTTTTTTTACTTTACACTTGATAATTTAGTCTATTTAAAGTAAATTTGAACAGACTACAAAAGGAGCGTTGTGAAATGAAACGAGTTTACACTTTTTTTGCAGAGGATGTATTATTTTCACTGTCCTTTGTGATTGCTATGATTAGTTTTGCATTTGGTAAATTTTCATTTGGTTCAATTGATTTTAAAGTTATTTTTTGTTTATTGGGTTTGATGCTTTTTGTAAAAAATCTGGAGAAATTAGGGATTTTAACCTATCTAGCTGATAAGATGATTGATTTTTCTGCCACTACTCGTAGCCTAATTCGAAACATAACCATCTTGTCATTTTTCAGTTCTATGGTTTTGACCAATGATGTTGCGATTCTTACGTTGATGCCAATTTACTTAACGATCATCAAAAAATTTTCAAAAATGGAGAACAAGATTTTAGGTGCTGTCTTACTGATTATTGCAGCAAACTTAGGGAGTAGCTTCTTCCCTTTTGGCAATCCACAAAACTTGTTTTTATTTTCCTATTATTCTCTTTCTACTTTGTCTTTTTTCAAGTGGTCGATTGTTCTACTTTTGGCTTCAACACTGATTTTAATGTTTTCTTTTTTGTTCATAAAAAAAAGACCACTTCCTCCACAACATAATTTCGTTCCAGCAATCAACAAAAAGAAACTATTTTTTTTAAGCATGGTTGGTAGCTTCATTCTTTTAGGCGTTTTTAATGTCATCCCTTATTATTTCGTCATTCCAACCGCTGTCGTTCTTCTAACCATTTATGATAGAGATATGCTTACACAAATCGATTATAAATTATTATGGACGTTTATTTTTTTCTTTATTGCCGTTGGAAATTTTGCTCAAGTAGAAGTACTTTCCAGTTTCATAAAAGAGCAATTTACGACCAGTACACGTACTTTTTTTGGTAGTATTTTTGTCAGCCAATTCATCAGTAATGTTCCTGCTGCTATTTTGATTGCACCATTTACAGAACAGTCTCAGGCGCTTTTTTGGGGGCTTAACGTGGGAGGTTTGGGAACTATTATTGCTTCATTAGCAAATTTAATAGGTTTTAAATTATATAAAGAGTATTATCCTAAGCAATCAAACGCATTTCTTTTACAATTTACTGCTGTAAACTTTGTTTTTTTACTCTGCTTTATCTTATTTTTTACTTTTATAGTATAAAAAAAGATTCGAAACAAACCGACGTATCGTTTTGTTTCGAATCTTTTTAATTACTGTGCAATCGCTTCGAGTCTAGCTTTTACATCTTGTTCTGAAAGTTCATTTCTCATCACATAACGATTCGCTGGATGATGACGACATTCATCTGAGCAACTGCCAAGATATTTCGCTTCATTTTCTTCTGAAGCTAGAATTTGTTTATTACAGAATGGATTTGCACAATTGATGTAACGTTCGCAAGGTGTCCCATCAAACCAATCTTTGCCGATGATTTTTTTATCAACATGATTGATTTCAACACTGATTCGTTCATCAAAGACATACATTTTGCCATCCCATAACTCGCCTCTTGTCTCAGGATCTTTTCCATAAACAGCGATACCACCATGCAATTGCGCAACATCTTCAAAACCTTCTTTGATCAACCAACCAGAAAACTTCTCACAACGGATGCCACCCGTACAGTAGGTAACAACTTTTTTATCCATAAATTGTTCTTTATTGTCTCTGATCCATTGTGGTAATTCTCTAAAGTTACGAATATCAGGTCTAACAGCGCCTCTAAAGTGACCTAAATCATATTCATAATCATTTCTAGCATCGATCACAACTGTATCTTCATCAAGCAACGCTTGTTTAAATTCAGTTGGTTCTAAATATTTTCCAGTTAGTTCAAGAGGATTAACATCCTCTTCTAGGCTTAAAGAAACGAGTTCTTTTCTAGGGCGGACAAACATTTTATGGAAGGCATTTTCTGGCACTTCATCTATTTTGAAATACGTATCTTTAAATCGGTCATCGGTCAACATTGCTTCCATGTATGCTTCAGTTTCAGCAATCGTACCTGAAAGTGTACCGTTGATCCCTTCAGTTGCGACTAAAATTCTACCTTTTAAGTTTAAAGATTTACAAAAAGCGAGGTGCTCCTTTGCAAATTCTTCTGGGTTTTCGATCGTCGTATATTTATAATAAAGTAATACGCGGTAATCCATTTTATCTTGCTCCTTTTTCTTCGAAACTGCCTAGCTATCTCCAAAATAACCGTACAGTTCTTATTTTCTAATCATACGTATTTAGTATATAAAAAAAGAAATAGGAAAAGCGAGCTATTTGCTTGTGTAAAAATGCACAGGATATAATTCAAAAAAACTACGCTTTTCTTTTGAAAAGCGTAGCCTGTCAGTCTAATATGCCTTATTCTTGTCCAGATACTGCAAAATAATTCTCATCATTATCCGCAAAATTGAAGACTAGTCCAGTTGGTAATTGAACTAATTCACCAACACGCACACCAGCATCTTTCATTTTTTTATATAAATTAATGACATCCTCAGCAAAAAACATCAATGATGGCGTATTTCCAGCAACTTCTGGTGAATGTTGTTGAATAAATGCTAGGTCATACAAAACAATCATTGTTTCTGCTGTTTCACTTGGGGCAATTTCTACAACAAGAGTACCATCAACAGCATCTCTTTCCTTTTCAACAAAACCAATTTTTTGCCAAAATTTACTTGATTCCTCTACATCTGTTACATATAACATTATTTTTATTTGATTCGTAAACATGTTTTAAACTCCTCATCTTTTTTTCTCATTTTAAACTAAATGCTTTATCATTATATACTTTTTATCATAGCCTATGGTAAGCTTTATGAAAATAATTTTGCTTCAAAAAGGAGAAAAAATGAAATTAACTGTTTTAGTAGATAATAATGTCTATATCGATCATTATTACTTAGGCGAACCAGCGTTATCCTTTTATCTAGAAGATGGCGATGAAAAAATTCTTTTCGACACAGGATACAGTGACGTCTTTATAAAAAATGCAGCAGCTTTGAATATTGATTTAAGCCAAATTACAAAATTAGTCCTATCTCACGGTCATAATGATCATACTGGTGGACTAGCCTTCCTCTCCAATATTTTTACAAAAGAAAAACCACAAATCATTGCGCATCCGCTAACCTTCTTTCCTAAAAAAGAAGACGATTTGATCATTGGATCCACTATAACAAAAGAAGAATTACAATCGACATACGATTTACTTCTTTCGAAACAACCAATTAAACTTTCGCCTAAGATCACATTCCTAGGAGAAATTCCTGAGCTTATAGATTTCGAACCTCGTAAACAAGTAGGAGAAACAAAACTATCTGAGGTTTTCACTCCAGACTATGTTTTAGATGATACAGCTTTAGTTTTAGAAGGCCAAGATGGGCTCTATATTATCACAGGATGTTCTCACAGTGGGATTAGCACTATTTGTGAATACGCAAAACAAGTAACAGGTATTCAAACAATTAAAGGCGTTATTGGTGGTTTTCATTTGTTTGAAGATGATTTACAGTTAGATAAAACAATTGACTATTTTGAAAACAATCAAATCACTACTTTGTATCCTTGTCATTGTGTTTCCTTTCAAGCTAAGGCAAAAATTCATTCTCGAATTCCTATTAAAGAAGTTGGCGTTGGTATGCAGTTGGTATGGCAATAAAAAAAACAGGTAAGATCCTTAACGGATCTTACCTGTTTTTCGTTTTTAACTCTCTTGGGGAAGAGAAGTGCTCACATTTTATGCATTTTCTTCGATAACCAAACTACTATCATTTAGTACATCACGATCTAACTCATTGATCCGTGAACTAGTCACAATACCAGCTACCATACTGTCACTAACATTAACAGCTGTTCTAGCCATATCAATCAATGGCTCTACAGAGATTACTAAACCAACGATTGCGACTGGCAAGTTCATTGAACCTAACACAATCAATGAAGCAAACGTTGCGCCACCACCGACACCAGCAACACCAAATGAGCTGATTGTCACGATCGCAACTAACATTAAAATAAATTCTAAACTAAATACATTGATTCCCACAGTTGGTGCAACGATTGTTGCTAACATAGCAGGATAAACACCAGCACAACCATTTTGGCCAATAGACAAACCAAAACTAGCTGCAAAGTTAGCAGTTGCATCATCAACGCCTAACGCTTTTGTTTGTGTTTCAATATTTAAAGGTAATGCTCCAGCACTTGATCTAGAAGTAAATGAAAAACTTAAAACAGGGAATGATTTTTTCAAATAATTCACTGGGTTTACTTTTACTGCAACTAAAATCAACAAGTGAACCAGCATTACAATAATCAACGCAGCATAGGAAGCTAAAACAAATTTCCCTAAATTAAGGATTGCTTCGAAGTCACTTGTAGCCACTACATTAGTCATTAACGCTAATACCCCATAAGGTGTTAAGCGTAAAACCAAGGTCACGATACGCATCGTGATTTTATAAAGACTGTCAATTAGATTGGCAAAAAATTCTGCTTCTTTTGGTGCTTTTCTTTTCACACCTAGGTATGCAACACCAACAAATGCAGCAAATATTACGACACCAATCGTACTTGTTGGACGTGTACCTGCAAAATCTGCAAAAACATTTCTAGGAATAAAGGCTAAAATTTGTTGTGGAATCGATAGATTTTCAACGGTTTCCTGTCTCGTTGCAAGTTCTGCAATTCGTGCCGTCTCTGCCGTTCCTTGTGTAAATTGTGCACCTTGTAGTCCAAATAATAATGTTGTTCCGATTCCAATCAACGCAGCCACAGCCGTTGTGCCTAGCAATGTTGCTAGTACATTAAAGCTGATTTTACCTAGTTGTTTGGATTCTTTCATTTTAGTAAATGCTCCTACGATAGAAACAAAAACTAAAGGGATTACGAGCATTTGTAAAAATGCTACATATCCATTACCTACAATACCGATCCATTCCATTGCTTGGGTTGTGACTTTGTCTTGTGTACCGAATGCGAATTGAATAATTGCACCTAATACAATACCAACACCTAATGCTGCAAAAACACGTGTTGAAAATTTGTAGTGTTTTGCTTGCATCCGATAAAAGACGTATAACACAGCAAGAAATGCAAGGACCACTAAAACAGTGATGAGTGTTGTCATTTTTTTCCCTCCTAAATTTGAATGCGCAGCAAGTTCATTTAGCTCTGACAAAAATTTGAAATCTAGGTTTGTAGCACTTTTCGCCACAGATACATTTCATCTTTTTCAACAGTCCTAACTAATGAAGCTAACAGACACAATTGAAATGACAAGTACATCAAAGGAAGTAAAGGTTCCCGGGGATCATTCTTCAATGATCCGCCCTAAAAATAAAGTACATCATTTTCAGTGATACACCTATTGTACCTGATTTAAAAGGCCGATGGGTACTATTTTGTTTCTATAATGATAGAAAAAAAGGTTTGTGATAGTTTAAAACTATCACAAACCTTTTAGATTATATATCGCTACTGTTATTCTTCTTCAGATGTTGATTGGAAATTCAATTGGATTCCTGGTTTGTCCAATGCAATTTCAGTAATTTCGTAAGCCATACGTTGTACAATATTGAATAACGGACTAACTAATTCGTCCACTTCTTCTTGAGAAATGTCTTCTTGTTTTTCAATTTTGTGATTGATTATATGATTGATTTGGCTAACAGAACCTGATAAAACATATTCCTCAAATACTAAGCGAAACTCTAAACGAGCTGCAATGATTGAATTTTCTTTTGGATAATTTTCATCTGTTGATTCAATCGGAGAAAATCCTACTCTAAGATCTGTTTCAACTTCTTCCATATCCTGTGTGCGCATGTCATAGTGAAATCCTTCTACAACTTCTTGTTGACGTTTTATTTCCATGAATTAAAATCCCCTTTTTTAAGTTCAATACCTTTTCGTTTTATCCAGTGATTGCTGAATGAAACAGAGTATATTTATAATTTATTATACCATACATCATTTTTTCGCAAATACATATACACATTTTTCTTAATCTAATTTTTAAAGGAGTGAATTGGGGCCGGAATTCGTCCACCACGTAAAATAAAGTCAGTCGAAGCATACTCATTTACTTTCATAACGGGTGCTCGGCCTAATAATCCACCAAATTCCACCATGTCACCAACTTTTGTTCCTTTTGCTGGGATAATTCGAACAGCGGTTGTCTTATGATTGATCACACCAATTGCTGCTTCATCTGCAATCATCGCAGCAATTGTTTCAGCAGACGTCTCTCCAGGTATAGCAACCATATCTAAACCAACGGAGCAAATTGCGGTCATCGCTTCTAATTTCTCTAAATTAAGCGCACCATTAGTAACAGCATCGATCATTCCAGCATCTTCTGAAACAGGAATAAAGGCACCTGATAGTCCACCTACATGATTACACGCCATTACGCCACCTTTTTTCACTGCATCATTCAGCAAAGCTAAAGCAGCTGTTGTTCCATGGGTTCCAACGCTTTCTAACCCCATTTCTTCAAGGATATACGCAACACTATCCCCAACTGCTGGTGTTGGCGCTAAGGATAAGTCAACGATTCCAAAAGGTACGTCTAAACGTTCTGAAGCAATTTTACCAACTAATTGCCCCATTCTAGTAATTTTAAACGCCGTTTGTTTGACAACTTCTGCCACAACGTCGAATGGTTCTCCTTTTACTTTTTCCAACGCTCGTTTGACAACTCCTGGTCCACTAACACCGACATTGATCACGCAATCAGCCTCACCAACACCATGAAAAGCCCCCGCCATAAAAGGATTGTCTTCTACAGCATTTGCAAATACAACTAATTTAGCACAGCCCATATCAGACCGAGCTGCTGTTTCTTTGATTACATAGCCCATATGTCGAACCGCATCCATATTAATACCGGCTTTTGTTGAACCAATATTCACTGAGGAACAAACAAATTCTGTTTCTGCTAATGCTTGGGGAATTGAATTGATCAAGATTTCATCTCCATGTTGATAGCCTTTTTCAACTAAAGCACTAAATCCACCAATAAAATTCACTCCCACTGCCTGTGCCGCTTTATCTAAAGCTTTTGCATATTTTACATAGTTAGACTCTGAGCTAGCTGCTGCAATGATACTAATTGGTGTTACAGAAATCCGCTTGTTGATAATTGGAATGCCATACTCAGATTCAATTTGTTCGCCAACTTTAACTAAATTTTTAGCTAGACGAGTAATTTTGTCATAAATTTTTTGACAGGCACGATCGCTGTCACTATCAATACAATCCAACAATGAAATTCCCATTGTGATTGTTCTAATATCTAAATTTTCTTCCTCGATCATACGGATCGTTTCCAAAATTTGATTTGTTTCCAAAGTGATTCCTCCTCATTTTAAAGCGCAGTAGGCCCTTAGAAAAATAGTTGTGGTTTTCTTTGCCTCAATTATTTTCCTTTTGTATCCCTACTTAACTGATTCAACTATTTTCGTTATTATAGTTTGTGCATAACATTGAAGATTTCTTCATTTTGAATACTAATCGTCACGCCTAATTTTTCACCTAGAGCGTTTAATTCAGCCCGAATCTCTTCAAAATCATTTTTGTCCTTAGAGATTTCCAAAACCATCATCATTGTAAAATAGCTATCCATGATCGTTTGAGAAACATCCAAAATGTTCATGTTAAGTTCAGCTAATTTCTGACTAACACCTGCAATGATCCCTACTTTGTCTTTACCAATTACAGTTAATACCGCACGCATAACAATTCCTCCTAATTTAAAAAAGCTAAATAAACTATCTACTCTTCAATACAAAATAAGTTTTTCCTATTATATCATAATTTGTTCAACTATTAACAAAAAATCAGAACGAACATCTTAAAAAAAGCAGCATTGTTCGTTTTTGAAATAACGCAAAAAGCTTCTGAGATATAATCCTATCTCAGAAGCTTCTCTTAGACCGTTTTCGTAAATTGCTCCTTGCAAGTGGAGCAATTTACTTTAATCTTCCCTTTACCTTTTGGCGCTCGTAATTGTTGTTTGCAATTCGGACACTTGAAAAAAGTATAGGTTTTGCGTGCATATACTCTCTGTTTTATATTATTGAACTTCTTTTTTAACTGCTGCATGTTTGCTACATAACGAGTATTTTCATTTGAGCGTGGATAAATTCTTTTTGAGAAAAAGCGATAATTGATCCAAATTAGTAATACCACAGCTAACCAAAAAGCAATTGATGTCGGTAGAAATAAATTAAGTAATAGTAAGATTAAACTGATTTTCATCAGTGTATTATTCAACTGATCCATCCGTGCATATCTTCCCACCAATAATTTTTGAATCTTTGCATTCCAGCGAAGCAATCGTTCCAGCCAAATTTGTCCCATATGATCCCTCTTTTCCCTGCTATTATCTCAATCAATAAACATTCTTTCAAGAGGAAAAATAAAAAATTAAACGAAAGCATCAAAAATAGATTTGGGTGCTTTTCATGATTTCTTCTTTGATTTTCTCTTTTAGTTCGAGTGGTTTCACCACTTCTACAGCAGCACCAAAAGATAATAGATAAGAGGACAACCACGTCCCCTCAACTTGCCATGTTTTTACTGTCGTAACTTCTGTACCTTGCTCTATTTCAATATCCAATAAATCTTCCTGTACTTGATAGAGTAGGTCCGTTTTGATTTTAAACTCAATATATATTTTTGAAAACTTTGGCTGATAGTCTTTGGTCAAATAGGCTTCATCAATATCTTGTTCAGATAAGATCAATCCAGTCATACGCCTGATTTTAAACAGTCGAGTTGTATTTCTAACACAACAATAGCCAGCTAAGTACCAAGCATTTTGTTTAAAAATCAATTTATTGGGCATGACTTCTCGTGTAGTCTTTCTCCCTTTACCGTTAGTGTAGGAAAAAATAATACATTTTTTTTGATTTTTGGCTTTAGTGATATGTTCAATCGCTGCTGCCTCATCTTCACGACCCCAAGTTGAAAAATCAATATCGATCCATGGTTCCACTTCTTTGTTGAATAAGGAGGATAGCTTATTGACTAATGGTGTGACACTTTTTAAATCGGTTGCGGCTAAATTTTGCAAAGCGAACATAATTTGATCCTGCTCATCATCATCAACAAAAGTAGCCGACAGCTGGTGAGTATCTAATAATCGTATACCACCATCTCGCCCACTTTGAGCGTATACTGGAAATCCTAATGAAGATAATGTATCAACATCTCGATAAATCGTGCGGATAGAAACTTCCAATTGTTCTGCCAATATGGTTGCCTTGACTTTATTATGCATCGTTAGATAATGCATGATATAAAACAATCTGGATAAGCTATTCATTGTCCTTAAAATCCAAAATCAATTTACTATTGTCACCAACAAAATCATACTGATAAGAGCCAACCAGTGAATGCAACTCTCCCGTTCCTTTAATGATCATTCCTGGAGAATCAAGTGATCCTTTGTCAAAAATTCCTTTTTCAGCTGCTGTAAAGGTTCCTGTTTTTCCTTTATATTGGCCTTCAAAGTGAAGAAATCCAGTAATTCTTGCAGTTGCAAGATGACCGTCTTCTTTGTTGCTTTCTAAATAATAGAGAAGATACTCAACCCAAGCTTTTCCTTTCAAATCACCTTCAAGTTCATACTCTGCTTGAACTCGGTTGATTGGAAAATCGATCATTTCTTCACTCACTGGTTGTTCATCCCATTTTGTTACGCTGAATGTTGCACTCATGCTTATCCCTCCTTATGAATAACAGGATACCAAACGTACGTTCTTTTTACAAGTTTAAACCGCGTATTGATTAAAATGGATGTTGGCTCTTTTTGACGTTCTAATTAATTATTTTAAACTTTTCTGTTAATAAACCAATTAATCAAAAGGATTATTATAACGAACAGAATAATAAAAGGGGCCATCATTATACCCAACATTGGAAAAATATAGCCAACTTTCATAAACTCACTATTAGGAAATATTAAAGCAATTATAAGAGGTACTATAATTAATGCCGCACTTATACCCGAAAGTATCATTGATAATTTGTATAAAAATTTCACTCCACTTTTCTCCTAAACATGCACGAGCATGCTATATTTTTTTGCCAATCTTTTACTGACCTTTTTTGGGAATTACCACCTTGTACTTAATATAGCCAATATTGACCAAAAAATACCAACTACAAGACCTATAATTATTGGACTAAAGATCAGCATGACTAGACCAACAATCATTTTGCCAACTGGCAACTCTTCTTTTTTACTCATTTTACCTCCTACTGTCTGTTTTTTGAGAATTTATATTTATATAACAAGTATAATATAATCATTATGGCTGAGAATGGAATAGTTACAAATAAACCTGCAATCCCGCATACTATGAAAAGCAATGGATAGGCTCCGAATCCATTTTCAGTTGGATTTATGCTCGGAAAGAGTTTAAAAGCAATTAGAAAAACAGCCGGTGGAACAATAAGTATAAATAGATTAATCGCTAATAAAATTTGACTTGCAAAAAAAATTTTTTTCATTTTTTTCATTTACCTCCTTTAGTTATGCTTTTTTCGCCTTTTCTGGATTAGATAGAAAATACTCAAAAATATCAAATAGCATACAGGGACTATCACCCAAGAAATATACAAAAATACTCCGATTCCTATCATAACTCCCTCTGTTGCTCTAACAAATAGGAATGGGGAAATACAATACCAATCTACCACATAACTAATCACCCCTGATATCAAACCTGTTAAATATAACCTTGGTCCAAACTTTAAATTTTTCCATAATCAATTAAATAAGTAATAGACCAAAACGTGAATTATTCCTATTTCTACAAATACAAGAAAAGGAATGTATGGAATAATCATTATTAATCTCCTTACTTTAGTGATTCTTTTTTAATAAAATTTTTTTGTTAAAAAATATATATTCCTATTTCTTGTAAAAATAGCAAAATTGGAAATATACTTAAAAATACTGCAAAGCAAGAAAAGAAAAACATAAGAAATTTTTTATTAAATTGATCATCAATCTTCGAATAAATTTGAGATATATTTTTAGGATTGTAGAGTAATTCAACTTTAGTTCCAACTGGTAAACCTGTTTTTTGTCCTATTGGAATTTTTTTGAAATATATTAATTGGTTTACCTGGATTTCTGATTTGTAAATTTTTCCTTTTATCTGGTATTCAATCAATAATTTCCTATAATAATGAGTCGATTCACTACTTACTCTCTTTCCAAGACTATTTTTTACAACAGTTCCTATTGTCATTTCAGTAGCTTTTTTTTTAAGGCTTTTTTTACTCATATAAATTAGTAAGATAATCATCCAGAATATTGCTGGTATTATAGAAAAAATCAAAATATCTTCCATATCATTCTCCTATCAATTGTTTTTGAATCTCATGCATGCAGTTATCGATTCTTTTTGGGACATATCTTATGTTTTTGATAGAACAAAATAAGATTAATTGCTATAACATATATCGACATAAATATGAATGCCTGAAGTACGATAATCACTATCGGAAATATTGTTAAATTTCCCCACATTGTTTCATAATCTCCTCTTAAACTTTTTGGCAAAACATCTAATATAAAACTTCCGATTGCCCATAAAAGCACACTAAGCACTCCTGTTAAATTCAAGATAAATTGTTTTGATAATTTTGTCGTTTTTTCAACTATTTTATATAGTAAACAATGTACAGGTACCATACTAAAAAAAATTTCCATATATTATCATTATATTGAATCTCTCCTACTGATCGTTTTTAGGACACAAAGTAGTTTTTACATTAAGATTTTTCAATAATAACTCTTATCGTTTCCGTCATTTTTTTCTATAGAGGATACATATTTCAAAAGTTTTTCTATCTTTCTTTTTCCTATGCTTGTCACAGAGTAAAAGGAGGATTCCGATTCCGTACCTATAGAAATATTATTTCCTGTAATAGAATAAAATCTTTCTTTGGGATAGTCTTCAAGTACACTAATTCTATAAGTTTTAGAATCTGTATATAAACCCCAATCATTTATTTCTTTTAAATTAGAATTGTCTATATCAATTAACAAAGCGCTTATTTTTTCTATATCCTTCGCATTTTGAATATCAAGTAAAAAACTATTTTCTTGATTTTCTGTATCAGTAATTGATACTAAGATTTTCCGAACTTTTACACCTTCAAAATTATTTATATTTGTTTGATTACTTTTTAAATTAAAAATAATCAGACAAAGCAAACTAAGTAATATGAAAATACCACCAAAAAAACTATATTTTTTCATTTGTAACTCCCTAATAACAATCTTTTTTTGGAAAGCTTATTGCATAAAAAAATTCTTTTCTTTTAAATACAGAAGATTGGTCATTTGCCACTTAGAGGTCAAGACTACTTGTGGTGTCTTGATTGTTACTTTAGCATCATTATATTTAAAAATAATTTTTGTTTGCATTAACCCTTTTTTAGATCTAAAATCAGTAATATCTTTATGATCCAGATAAGAAATATTTTCTGTAAAAAACACAAGATCGATAGTTTCTATATTCGTTCCCTTTATAAACTCCATAATATTATCTAACTTCATTGCTTCGTTCATTCTTTTTCCTACTATTGAAAAGATTTTTCCTTTTTTTGAGTACATATTAGATAATTTTAATACATCTTTTAAGCTTTACTGATCGCTTTCAACAATTGATCACTCGCTTAATTCTCCACCATACCAAGTTTCTTCTAACTATTTTACTTTCTCACTTTGCGACAGCTACTCAAAAAAAATATAGCTGCTAACGCTATACTTATTAGAATTGCTTTTGTTGTTTTTTCGTCTAACTATCCAATTAATCCATTTTGATAATACAAAAAAACACTTTCACATAGACTTAACCTAAAACAGAATGATTCTAAATTTAAACTTCCAGACAAAAAACAAGTTCATTTTCTAGTATCTCTCCAGTTTAAAAAAAGTTGAACGATTCATATAAGGTAATAGCCTTTTTATTTTCAGATCCAGTACTGAGAAAAATCTTTTGACAATTAAAACAATCAACCATTTCAGATATAATAAGAGGAATAACTTTCTTACCTATTCCTTTACCTAGATAGCGATAATCAACCATAAGACGACAGAGTTCATAGCGATCATTTTCTTTGTCGAGCCCATACATCGCAAAACCAACAGATTCTCCATCATATATAATACCTTTAGTAATCCAACTCTCTTCAAAATGAGACTGTACGAGAGAATATGCATTTGAGGATACAAAGTTTACACCTTCATCTCCTGGATACATGGAACAAAATATAGCCCAATTTTTTATCAATGTCTACTAATTTTATTGAAGACAAATTTAACACATCCTTTTTGTAATAACTGTTCTAATGTAGATAAAATTTCTTTTACTGATCCTTTTAATCGTAGTTCTTCCGAAATATCACTAAATGTCATTGAAAACAATTCTATATCTGCTACCAGCTTTCTATAATCTAATGAGTTCATGACCTTATGACGCTTATTCAAACGATTGATAAGATCTTCAAGTCGTATATCAAACTCCTGCCAACTATTTATTTTCAATTTCATTATCTTAAACATAGAATAGCGCACTAAAATACGCTATTCAACACTAAAATGAGAATTCGTTATGAAAAGTATTAATAAGTAGAATTCATTTCTTTTTGAATACATAAATATATTCATTTTTACCCATTCAATCCCTTTTAAAATAAGGATTTTTATGTCACTTTTAAAGATAAACTGCACACTTTTTGAGATTTATTCTGCACGAAAAAGATAAACACACCGTTTGAAAAAACAGTGTGCGTATCTTCTATTAAACAGTACCAATTATTAATAATTTTCTAGCTACCTCAATTACTTCAGTAGTAATTTTTTGAAGATTGTTTATTTCCATAACGCGATCAATTTGTGTGAACAACCGTTGAAGTAATCTAAGATTCCCATTGCTCAACTTTAGAATACTATTAATTGCTTCATAATCTTCAAAATCCTCATAAGATATTGTAAGACCAACCTCCTGCCACTTATATTCCAGTATATGCTGAAGTTCAGTTTTAGCTATTTTTTTAAATTCATGTGAAAAACCGATACGTGAATAAAGTTGAGGGTATCTAGATAGCTTTTTTTCTAGCCCGTTCATACCAATTAAAACCATGCCAATATTATTTTGGTCATATATGTCTCTTAAAATTTCAAGAGTTTGTAATTTTAATCTGTCTACTTCATCAATAATTACTAATTCAACTGATTTGTAGGGTTCATTATCCTCTGCATATATTAGATGTTTAGACATTTCTTGAGCTTCTTCTTCAGATATTTTATTTTCCTGGATAGCTAAAGATTTTTTAGAATACCTAAGGTTTATAGCTAAATTTCTAAGTTCATTATATAAATTTGCAGATTTTACAGGCGGTGCTGTAGTAAATATTGTAGTCGCCTGTGCTATTTCTATAGGTATTTTATCATTTTTCCGTTGATTTAATGATCGTACTTTTGTAACAGTGGGACTTATTGTCTCCCATTTACTGTAATTTTTAGCAGCTACTGTTTTACCAACTCCTGGTAGACCATGACAAACACCAATGTATTTGTACTTAGCGCACGAATCGCAAAATTCAACAAATTTATGATATTCCTTTGTTTCAATAAACTGAAAAGTACTAGTCATTTTTATAGCTCCTTAGAGTTGATTTTTTATGTTTACTCTGACTATTTGTTTCAACCCGTCTATTCTCTTGCATATGCTCTATCACTGTTTCTGTCGTTACTTGAAGATTATTAGAGAGGTTTCGGCGCACGCTATTCCTTTCTTTTCTTATATCATTTAAGCTGATTGAATAGTTTTCTAATGTTGTCGAGACAGCTGTACACAAAAATTCTCTATTATAAAATACACGGATATCACTAATGTCTCTAGGATCATACCTTATTTCTACAGATTCCCCGACAAATGCTGATAAATTGGGTTGAATATACTTCAAGCCAAATAAATGAATTCCGTCAGAATGTACAACACGTTCTTTTTTTACTTCTAATAATAATAAGTCGAGATTTTCCAAAGAATCTGGCATATTTGGTAAAAAATCCGATCTATTCCACATGTCAATTGGCCTTTGTTTAGTTGTTCCATGAATTCTATAGTGATAAGTATTCAGTAACCAATCATTAAATGCTATCAAAAGTTCTTCTTCAGTTAGCAATTTTTTTGTACTATTATTTTTTGTATATCCTGGTAATGATTCTAGAAACATAGTATTGACTGTATTAAAAAAACGTTCAATTTTACCTCTACCACGTGGCACCCCTACCTTAGAAAAAAGTAGTGACATTTTCAAATCTAGAGCCACTTGCTCTAAATGTATAGAAGTGAAATCACTACCATGATCCGTATAAAATGTTTCAGGTATACCACAAACAGGCCAGTTAGGATTTTTTTTCTTCCAAATCGCTTGCCTCAAAGTCAAAGCTGTTTTTAAAGAGTTAGGTGCTTCAAAATCTATATAATAGCCAACCACAGCTCTACTGTAATCGTCTAAAATAATAGTTAACCACGGCCGCACTGAACTCCCTTTTGAATTTAATATATTTATGTCAAGTAACGTATGATCAGCCTGCCAGATCTGATTTGGATAATCTGCTTCCCTCAAATATATCAAATCGAATTTATTAGAATATTTTTTAGCTCCCTCCTGAGCTAACACTGTTAAGTTTTTGGGAATATTAGCAATAATTTTTCTAACTTGATAATATGACGGTTCTGTAATTTGATTTTCATTACACCACACAGCTATCTTTCTTTGTATTGAAGCAATTGATATATTTTTATTCATTAGAGTATATTTTTTAATCATTTGTTCAACTTCGTTAGATATTTCTATTTTCCCTTTATCACAACGCTCTTTTGTAATAAGTCCGACTAATCCATTTTTCTTATAATTAGATATCCAGGTCCTTAACGTTCGAATGCAATAGTTGGAATTAGTTGCAACTTCACTTAACGAACATTGCTTCGACAAGTAGGGTTCTATAATTTTATATTTTTTCATTGCTGCAAATCGTTTGTCTTCAGAATAATAAATCAAGTATTTTTTCTGTTCCATGTTCTCACCTCCTCTCTTAAGATCATTTTTTCATAGGTAGAAAAAAATGTCTAATTAGGGTACACGATAATCATACAAGTATGGGTAGTTGATTTTACTGTTTTCTAATTGTATGATTAGGGTGTGTGATAAATAGCAAGAAAAGAGGAGTTTTTTTGAAGGTTGCATATGCAAGAGTTTCATCGATCGATCAAAGTTTGGAAAGACAAATTCAAGAATTTGAAAAATTAGGTGCAGAAAAAATATTTATAGAGAAAAAATCTGGAGCGACTGTTGAGCAACGTCCAATTTTTAAAGAAGCATTGGATTTTGAGAGAGAGTCTGATATTTTTATGGTAGAGGCAATCGATCGACTAGGTAGAAATTACGATGAAATTATTCTGACCGTCAATCAACTGAAAAACAAAAATGTTCAATTGATAATAACTAGTCTTCCTATTATGGCTGAAGCAATTGGTAATCCATTACTCGACCGCTTTATTAAAGATTTAATCATTCAGATTTTAGCTATGATTGCAGAGCAAGAACGAACGGAATCTAAAAGACGACAAGCCCAAGGAATTAAGATTGCAAAAGAGCGAGGAATTTATAAAGGGCGTCCGAAATTATATTCAGAAACAGCAAGAGATCTTCAAAAAAGGGCAATTTATCATCAAATTGTCGAAAAACTAGTAATGGGCATTTCTATTTCAGAAATATCTAAAGAGTTGGGAATCACCAGACAAACCGTCTATAGAATAAAAAAAGAACTGGAGAATTAAATATCTCTAGTTCTTATGTTCGTATGAATTTTGAAGCCTAAACGTTTTTCTACATATTTTTTTCGATTTTTTATTTGATTCATCATTATATTATTAGTGTTTGGAGATATACTATCAAATTTGATTTGTGCCTGTTTAGAATATGAAATAAAATTACTATGTTTCCCTTTTTTATCGCCAATATCTGTGTAAAGTTCGTATATTTTTTTTCGATAAGGAATCTTATCTAATCCTTTTTTTCTTTTTGTCCTATGAGCCTTATTAATCAGCTTTTTTGCATTCCGATAAAATTTGTAGGTACTTTTCCCGCGCATTTGTACAGTTTTTCCATCGAAGGTAAATCCTAAATAGTCTAAACTACTTTTTTTATTGTTTTCTAATAGTTTGATTTTGTTGTCTGCATAGAAGTACATTTCGGTCTTACTCTCATGAAGATTAATTTTATTATCTTCAGCCAAGGTCCTAACTTGCTGTTCAATTGATTTGAATTCTTCCTTTTTAAAACTCTGTTTCGGAATAATCAAAATGAAATCGTCAGAATATCTTCTGTAAATTCCTAAGTACTTGTTCGCTGTTTTTTGTAACGCTAAGTCAAAATCAATTGTATAAATATTTGCTAACACAGCACTTATTGCTGTTCCCTGAGGTATTCCTTTAATTAAATCAGGATTTGTTTTAGTCGTGTACACTTTTTGAAATTTTCTGAAATCACTCAATTGATTAAAGTAGCTTTTTCTTCCTGATTTCTTTATTTGTTTATCCGTTCCGAATAGATCAACAAGTAAATTTTTTTCATAATAACCATATTTAGTTACAGAATTAAATACATTGAACCAATCTTTACTCAATATTTTTACATCCAATACGGTTGCCAATCTCTGCTTTAATAATGAATGCTGTAAGCTATCAAAAAAATGGGTAAAATCACCAACTAAAATAAATGCTTCTTCATATTTTACGATACTATTTATTACCTCTGCTGCAAAATCAATATTAGATTTTCCTTTTTTGTTATTTCTATAGGCTGTTACACAATCATCAATACTCCTATTTAAGCAAAATTCATTGTATTTTGGATTTAATAGTTCATCAGCATAGTACTTATAAATAAAATTATCCCAGTGTCCCGCATACATTATCTTCCGAGTTTTTTCTTTGATCGGTCGATTATTTCTTTCTAAGTCGTTTTTACCAGTATATTTATCAAAAGAATCTACATAATGAATAAAAGGCAAAAAACTATGTCCAGCAATCTTTTTAGGATTAGTAACATAGTTTTCTGCATTTTCAATCTTCACTCTATGATCAAAATGCAAATATGTTTTTGTTTGATATTTATTAGAACTTAACATATCTACACCTCATTTTTGGAGCTGGAAGGAACGGCAGACTTGATTTCTGACAAATATTCCTTCCTGCGCAGAGCCGTATGGACTGCTTTATCGGCCATTTTTTATAAGCAGCAAATCGACAGATTCAACTAATCTGTTATAGTATTATTGACTGGTTCATGAAAGGAGAAATTCAAATGAACATATCTGTATCACTTGTTCTCAACTTATCAATCACGTTAATTCAAGAAGTATTAATAATTCTTGATATTAACTCAAAGCTACACTTACCTGAACATTTCAAGCAGTTCGTGCTTGCAAGTCTGAAACACTATATTCTGTCACCTATTACATGACAGGCACATATATTCTAACATAAATTAGAAATTATTTCTAACTAAATATAGAGAAAAAAATCGATTAAAATATGTGCAATTTACCTCTAAAAGTAACAAGGTTTGTATTTCCGATAGCTCTCAATGCGTTATTATGCTAAAATATAGATATAATAACACATTCTATCAGGGGGTAAAATCATGAGTTACAACGTGCAGCCATTACGATCAAATGACGAAATTAATGACTTTCTTTTTTTCCTACGTCGGCATCGATATGCCAAAAGAGACGTATTTCTTTTTTTGTTCGGAATCAACACAGGATTGCGAATGTCAGATATTGTTTGTCGTAAAGTAAGTGACATTAAATATTCCAGTACTCCCCAAATTATTGAGAAAAAAACGGGAAAAAAAAGAACCCTCTATTTAGAGAGTATGCAAAGTCAGATTGAAGACTATATAAAAGACATGGACGATAATGATTGGTTATTTCCTAGTCGAAAAGGATCTGATCACCTTCAGCCAAAAGCTGTTTACAAAATTTTTCAAAAGGTTGCAGCTGGCTTAGATAGAAATGACATCGGAACACACACTCTTCGTAAAACATTTGGCTATCACTATTACAAACGTACAAAAGATATTGTCTTTTTAATGGAAATATTCGGTCACTCAAATCAACAAATCACTAAGCGATACATTGGGATCACACAAGACGAAATAAGCGATTCTCTTAAAAATTTCCGTCTAGGCTTCTAAATGTAACGAACAATCATTACACCAAGTAACAACTCAATAGATCGCTGACTGGAATTCCAATAACAAAAGTGTTATTATGTATATGTAAAGAGGACGTACTCGACATACGCCCTCAGTGTAGAACCGTTTAAGACGGCAGCATGGTTTAAATTAGTTAAAAAATAACCGTTATCCAGCTAAAGATAAGACGGTTATTTTTTTTTGTCTTTTTTAAGCAAGTCTACAACCAACTTGATCAAAGCAATAGTAAACATACCAAAGCTTATAATCAGTTGTATTGTTTCCAATGCTGACAAAAGGCTTCTCCTTTCGTAGATTTAGTACATACAATCATATGCACCACCTCCTCAAAGATAGCCACCGCCTCAACTTCTCTACTATTAAATTATAGCATAATACACGCCTTCATAAATTATTTTTTATCTTGCCCCATAAACGAATGTTTTTGGGAAACACACTTTTAAGAGAATCGGACACAATCGGATTGTGTCTGAATTATTCATGTTAAACTTTCTACTATTTTTATTACTTAGGATTGTAAATTTTAATACCTGGTATCTTGATATAGATCCTTCGTTTCTAATAAATCAATACTTTAAGTTTTTGATAGTGTAGTTATAAAAAATTCACTAATCCATCTGATTAGTGAATTATCGATTGCAATTAAGATTACAGAAGTATGCAAATTAATATACAATCTATTTATTATATTTAAAGACAAATTTATAACTGATTCTCAAACTATCTTTTTCATAAATATAATATTTTGAAAAAGATTGAGTGCCTTGAGGATTTTCTATTTTGCTAATAGATATTGTTAAAATTTTCTTATTATCAAATTCGTTTTCAAGTATAAATCTGTACACAATACCAGAGTTTGAATTGTTAATTTCATATTCTACATCAATCAGTTTAACATCTTTGGTAATATAATTATTATTATCTTGAATTTCTAAACTAGCTTTTCCTTGCAAAGTTTCAACAATATCAGCAGAAAAAAAAGGATCAAATTCTTCTTTAACAACATTATCCATTGGATCTTCAATAGATTCAATCAAAAATGATTCTATATTATTTTTGATACTCTTCATTAAAAAACCTCCTTTATTAGTTTCTTGTCTTTTTGTAATTTATACAATTCAATTATACAATATTAGTAGCTATGTGTACATTATTTCAATCAAAAGAATATTTTCCATGTTTTATGTAAGATTTTGTATACGATAAAAATGAATGTTTTTGGCATAGACACTTTTAAATGGATTGAAACCAGATAAGCTTGTCAGATTATTTAAAAGTAATATTTATGATTGTGACTTTTGATAGCCTATTATCTTGATTCTTCCATCTAATATTTATTCAATCGATACTTTTAAGTTTTGATAGCATAATATTAAAGTTCATTATCCACTTACTTTCATCTTTCTCCCAAATAACTTTCTATTTTCACCGATTTTAACAAATAAAATAAATTGGGTGATATAATATACAAAGACTATTAAGGAGGTCGAACTTAATGAATGGATTATTTGGTGATAATATTTTCTTTCTTTTTCTTTTTGCTTGCATAACGATAATGAATTATTCTAGAATGTCTGAAACTCAAAAAATGATTTTGTTTTATTTAATGACATTTGGCTTAGCCATACTAAAAATCATAAGTATCAATGAGAGTCTATTATTTTTATTTATTGTTTCATTTCTCTATCTTGAATTTTTAACTGAGGATTCGGAAAAAATTAAATTTATTACAAAGCTTCGATACAAGCTTCTGGATTTCTTTTTTTTAATGGTCTTTCAGTATCAGTTCATACTCTTGTTAATTTCCTTTGTCTTCGCTAGTACCAGGTTTCAAACTTATATTTCTTATATGAATTTTTTCCCTTCTAATCTAAGTAATTCATTAGTTCAATTGTTATCGATAATCTTTTTTTTCATAGCAATATTTAGAATGTCACAAGAAAAATTTAAGATCAAAAGTTTTCATGCGTTACTCACTGAAGTATTCATTCCACCAATAAATGAAAGTGACTTAGATCCATATGAAAAATACTTTGAGATTTTGGTTCGTATGGAGGATAAAACTTATCTTTCTAGAAAAAAAATTGGCCATGCTATTTCCTTTGAACTACTCTCTTCTAAAACAAAAAATTTTTGGAAATCAATTAGAAGTGTAGGGTTCAAAGGTACACTAAAAATATATGGTAATATTCCACAGTTTTTTCGTGGTTATTCTACTTTAGAAATGCAATTAGTACGCTCTGTTGCTCTTGACTCAGGTTACAATCAAACACTGACGAAAAAAGTATTTGAAATTCTCTACACAATTATTATTTTCAATAGCATGAAAGAATATTACAATAGAAATGATTACGTGAATAGTGATCGATTTAAAGAATACTTACTCAGTGTTTATGTGTATAATATCCGAACAAACATTAATGGAACTGTTTTCTCAAATATGATCAAATACCTTGGAAACGACATTAATGACTGGTCACAAGAAAAATTTTATTTGGCTTGTCTAGGACTCCCTTATCAAGAGTTTTCACCTTATTATATTTTGGAACTTTATAAAGATATTATTGATGAACTTTCACTTGATACGGACTTCATTAAGTCTGAAGTAAATAGATTAGGATCTATAGAAAGAAACTATTATGGCGCAGAAAAAGAAACCACTGAATATATATTCTAAAAAACAGCTACTGACACTTAACCGGTGAGAGTAGCTGTTTTTCTATTTGAACATTTTTCTGTAATGTCCTTATCCTAAAAATGAATGTTTTCGGGAATACTACAATTAAGAAAAGCTGATACTATTTTTTGTGTCAGCTCTGTTGCTGTTCAAATTATGATCATGACTTTTGATAACCTAATATCCTGATTGCTGTTATTTGTTTTTATACCATCAATACTTTTAAGTTTTGATAGTCGGAACCTTAAATGATAAAAAAGTTAAGAAATCGATAGGATATAATCCGATTTCTTAACTTAATTTATTTCTTTTTTACATTTTTAATTATTTAAATAATGCATTCACTACTGTTGAACTCATTTTTACAGATCTTGATACTCCGTTCCCAGAATTAGAATGTATTCCAATAACCTGATTTGATGCATTCATTACTGGACCACCGCTCATCCCTGGTGCAGATTGAATTCCCGAAGATTCATATAACCAACCAAACCATTTATTGTGGGTGGCGGTCACTAAGTTACCCGAACTTTTGGAAAAAGTAACGTCATTAACTTTCCCATTGTATCCATAGAGCATACCATAACCTCGACTTGGTGGATCTTTCAAAATGCTCAAATTAGCTGGGGCTTTACCAGCATAAAACTTTACTTTCAAATGTCCAAAATCTGATCTCCAAGCATCCTGTAATGGGGTTTGAATCCAATCCATATTGGTAACTTGTTGCGTGATCCCGTAAAGAGCTGTTGTATTGATACCACCTGTCTTTGATCGTGTACATCCTAATAATATGCTGCCAGATCCAGCCCAACCATAACCATGCTCTTTATCATAAAATACATGACCAGCAGTTGCAAATCTATCATTGGCAATCTTAAAAGCTGTAGCTGAACCATGTTCCACTCTTCCATCACTTAAAAAATAGTATAACTTTACTTTACCAATACTGCTATTTGGGTTTCCAGTAACGGGGGCAGAAACTCTTGCTCTAGTTAGTGGATTATCTAATTCACCAAAAGATTCCTCAAATGTTATCTCTTCTCCAGAATTTATGTCCGTTATTCTAATTTCCCCAGTGTAATCAGGAAATTTTTTTCTATATGCTTCTTTAACAATTTGATCCCACTTATCACCGTCAATAGTAATTTCTTGCGCTCCACTTCTAGTCATTTTTTTTGTCATGCTAGCACTGAAATCAATAGACTCAGCTTCTTTTGTTTGAATATCTGTCTCTACTTGCGTTGCTTCGGCTTTCCCCCAAAAAAGTACAGAACTTAGCAGAATCGTTAATAACGTAGTCAGTAATAGGCCCTTTTTTCTCATTTTTTACTCTCCCTTTTTGTTGTATATAATACTTTTTACTTCATATTCATCTGAGTTATGTCCATTTGAATAATAGACTGTCACTTTTATTTCATTTGACTGTATTTCAGAAAGCTTAATCGCTAAGTCCAATTCTGATTTTTCTTTACTAAGAACTGAACTAGTTAGCATCAAGTCACCATGAATACTATCAACTAATTCCCACTTACCATCTTTCTTTATTGAATACTCAGTCTCAGAATCTAAAATCATGATATCCTCATTAGTATGATTCTCAATTTGTAATTTCGTCCCATCAAATTTCAAGCCAATAGGTTCTTCTTTTTTAGGAACTTCTTTCGTTCTTCTATCAACTTTTGAACACCCTACCATTAATACTATGAGCAAACTTAACAAAACAAATTTTTTCACTGTTAATCCTTTCATAATTTTTTTAAGTTTCATATCGACAATTATATCATATAAAAAGACAAAAACAATATCTTTCTAATTCGACAAAATAACCACTACCAAAAACGAATGTTTTGGGCATAAGTAAATAATATAGATATCAACTTCATCCTAAACCATTTTTGAGCAATTCTATTGAACATTTTCTATCGTTATAGTAGGAGCAAAAATTGTCCTCTTCGAAGCCAATGTACAAAAGCGAGGAGTGACAAGAATCATGAGATTCAAAAGAACATGAACTGGTAATACTTTAAAGCGAAAATTCAACAGCTGCTTTCAGAAGAAGAAACAGGTAAACTCTATCGCCAACAAAAATTGACGTCGAACCAGCTTTTGGACATCTGAAGGCTGGTTTAGGGTTCACTCGTTTCTCTGTTCGAGGAAAACAGTAGACACACAATGAAATTGGATTCGTGTTAATGGCAGTAAATTTAAGGAAATATAGGCTAAGTAAGCCAGAAAATAAGAAGGATTCTCCCAATAATCTAAAAAATAGAAGACCGAAAATCGTAAAAAATGATTTTCAGTCTTCTATTATAAGGTTCTTGGGACTTACCTCCCAAGCTCTTTAGAGAATTAATATATCATTGTGTTGAAGATTCATCCAATTTAGTTACTTTTTTAAAACTTATAATCTTATTTAGATACAACAACCATTGATTTAATTGTTTTACGGTCTTGCATGTCTTGATAGGCTTGATTAATGTTATCTAAGTTATACATTTGGGTGAAAACACGACCAGGATTGATATTGCCATCTAAAACTTCTTTTAAAAGAAATTGTTTGTTATACGTCGTTACAGACGCAGAACCACCAGCTATTGAAATATTTTGTGCGAATGTTGAACCTAGTGGTCGATTATTGTAATGTGGTACTCCTACATAACCAATTCTACCCCCATTGCGAAGAACTCCAATGGCTTGTTCAATAGCAGATTCTGTTCCCACGCATTCGAGAGCAGCATCTGCACCACCACTAAGAATCTCACGGACTTTGTTAATTCCCTCTTCACCACGTTCGGCTACGACAGAAGTAGCTCCTGAATCAAGTGCCATGTTCTGGCGATCTTTGTGTCGGCTCATAAGAACAATTTGAGAAGCACCACGCATTTTCGCAGCAATCACTGCACACTGACCTACAGCACCATCACCGATAACAACAACTTTATCACCTTTTTTAACATTAGCACAACGCGCTGCATGATAGCCTGTCGGCATCACATCTGCTAAAGTTAATAACGACTTAATCATACCTTCTGTATAATCTGATGGTTGACCAGGAATTTTGATCAAAGCCCAATTTGCATAATGGAATCGTATATATTCCGATTGAAAACCATTAGACCAGTTAGTAAAACCTTGATGACGATCGCATGTACCGTCAAATCCTGCGCGGCAAGCATCACATTCACCACAGCCGTGAGTAAATGGCACAATAACAAAATCTCCAGGTTTTACAGAAGTGATGGCAGAACCAATTTCTTCAACTATCCCAAGAGCTTCGTGTCCATCGTTGATTGAGTGTGCTTCTTTGTTGTCACCATGAGAATATGACCATAAATCAGAGCCACAAACACACGCACGGACAACTTTGATAATAACATCATCATCAGCTTGTAAATGTGGTTTGTCCACTTCTTGAACTGTTACTAGACCAGCTTTTTCAAAAATTGTAGATTTCATATTAATAGTACCTTGAACTACCGAATGCACATAAACGCTAAATTATTCGGAATTCTTTTCCTTTCAACTTTAATATATTAACTAATATTTTTACTTAATTCAAATAAATAGTAACCATTCCTCTTGAACTTGTATAGCCTGTACTAACTGCAATTGCTTGAACGAAGTTCCCATAAGAAAGATCATATTGGATAGCAATTACTTTATAATATAAATCTCCTAAATCTGAACTTCATTTTTTTATTTCTATCAACTAAAATAAAGCTAGTTCCTTCTTTAGTTGATAGTTAGGCCGCTTTCCTCCCAATTACGTCTTTAACTTCAATTATAATGAAAATTTTATTTTTTTGAAATCATTAAAATTCCTCCTTGTTTTTTACATATATTAAGCGCAACAGTCAAATTAATATATATACAATTTTTCAGTACTCAATTTGAATTAGTTATTGACAAATTTCTTCGCCAACTTTATATTAAGTTTACACTTAATAGTCAACTATCAGTCAAGTATTTTTTTTAATTTAGGAGGATAAGAATGTATCTAACAATTAATGATATTTCAAAAAAAACTGGTTTGACACCGTACACTCTACGATATTACGCAAAAGAAGGACTATTTGATTTTGTAGAACGTAGTTCTAATAGCGTAGGTACAAGAATGTTTAAGCCAGCTGATTTAGAATTCATCCATATTATTCAATGCTTAAAAAGTACAGGAATGTCTATTAAAGATATAAAATCCTTTGTAGATTGGACTATGGAAGGTGATTCTACAATTAACAAGCGACTGACAATGTTTAAGGAGAGACAGAAAGAACTCGAAAAACAAATTAATGAGTTACAAGATGTTCTAAACGTAGTCAAATACAAACGTTGGTATTATGAAACAGCCAACGATTTAGGGACTTGTTCTATTTACGACTTAATTGAATCTAGTCAAATCCCTGAGAATATGATTGAAATAAAAAATAGGTTGAATGACCTTCATAATGTTTAAAAAAAATATTAAATAATTCATTATTTTCAGCATTTGTAGAGATAAAATCCGCTCAAATTATCATAAAAATTCTTAAAAATAACAAGATTAGTAATATGAATCGAATAAATATACTTCTTACTTAGTTGTTCTAGGTTGGAAGTTTGTTTTAGTGGTGCAAAATAACCTTTAAAAACTGCGTAATTTATCTTTTAATGTGACAGGATTTTTATTTCTAATAGCTCCAAATATGTTATTATGCTAAAATATAACTATAATAGTGCATTGTATACCAAAAGAGACGTATTTCTTTTTTGAGGGAATCCACACAGGGTTATGATCGAGAAAAAACAGAAAAAAAGAACCCTCTATTTAGAGAGTATGTAAAACGTTTGACTATCATTATTACAAACGTAAAAAGAATATATAGAAAATATCTGTTACTAAAAAATAACCGTTATCCTACTAAAGATAAGACGGTTATTTTTTGTCTTTTTAAGTAATCTTACAATCCATGTAGTAGGTTAATAATATGATAATTGACTACTATCATTATTAAGAAGCTCTTCTGATCTGATTTCTGTACACTTATTCCCGTCCACTTTTTTACTCGCAGACTTATTTTTACTTTATCACTATAGATTTCTATATTAGACTCTATCTTTTATGGTGAAACCACGACGTCCCTGGTTCATTTATCAAACTACATCTTTTTTTTGAGATACCGCTCATAACCGATCACAAAACAAACTATGCTTAAAATACTAAATCCAACTAAAATATAAGCTGAGTTTTTCATTTCTCCTGTTTTAGGTAACAGATGCTTGGTACTATTTGGGGTTCTTTTCTTGTAGTCCTTGCCATCAAACGGGCTGCCTATCGATTGATTGACTACTCTATTTGTGATTTCCATTTTTTTATATACACAGGAACAAGCTGAGAAGTTTGATAGTAGCCAAGAATTAATCCAATTAATCAAAAAGAGTAAAGTTTACTGCTCATTTAAGGACGAATCTCAGCTAGTTATGTTTATTACATTTATTGTTGAACAAAGTATTTCTGTACAATTATTAAGAAGCCTTTTTTTTAATGAAAAATTAAGTCGTATCAAGTTTTCAATTGAACATTATATTAGTGAATCCACATTCAGAAGAACTATTCATTCCTTTAGAAAACAAATCACTCCATTTGATATACAATTAAAAAGCAAACAGCGTTACTACTATTTAATTGGTGATGAATTACACGTTCGTTTCTATGCTTACCTTGCTTTTTGGGCAACTTACCAAAGAGTTTCTTGGCCTTTTCCTATTTCTGAACCAAAAATACGAACTACTCTTACGCACTTACTTGGTGATAACTTTCTTTCGTTGGATCCTCCTTATCAAAAAAAATTATGTTATTTATTAGCTGTTAACTATCATCGATGGAAGCTGGGTCACACCCCCACAGCAAAAAATATGAATCTGATTATTTGTCACACTATTTCTAAAAAGTACCTTGAAACTATAAAGAGCACATCTTTTTTGCGTCCTTTAAATTGGACCGAAAATGAGGCTGTTTTCTTTTTAAGTCAACTTCAGGCAGAAGCCTTTATTTATGCAACTACTTTAGGCGATTTTTTTACTGAACACCATCGGTCTATAGATTCTACTCCTTTTTGTTCATCTGCCATTTATAAAGAAGAACTATTAAACTTTTATTCACTTCGCCTACCTATAGAAAATGTTAAATTATTCGATTCATACTCCTTAGCTAGCCATATACACGCTAGCCTGTATAAAGGTTTTGGTGGCACTTTAGGCGGGTATGATTCAGCTATTATTAGTTCAAGTGATTATCCTAACTTGTATAAAGAAATGACTAATTTTATTAAACATCTACAAACCATGCATCCTGAAAAAAATTTTGACAATGGAAAATACCTTCTTTATCGCTATGTCTTATTATTTAGTATAGTGGAAAAGCAAGTCTTTTTTGAGCCACCAATTTATGTAAAGTTCGTTACAGATCAATCAATGATAGTTCAAACTTTAGTGAGTTCGAAAATTAATTCCATTTTTTCACATGAATTTAACCTTATTTTCTTATCCGCTTCAGATACTGCTCAAGCAGATATTAGTATTTCAACATCTGTTATTCCAGACCTATTCAACTATTTAGAACGTTCTCAAGCCACTTACATAAGTAATGAGCTATCTTCAAGCGATATACAAGTTCTTCGCGCAGTATTTAAAAAAATAGTCACATCAAAAGAGCAGCCTTGACAGTATAACAATAAAAAATACCAAGGAAAATCAATAATTATTTGATTATTCAAAAAAATGCTGTTTTTGGGAGTTGAACATTTAAAAAGAGCTGACACATGAAAACTGTGTCAGCTCTTTTATTACTCAATCATAAGATCTTTCCTTTTGATCGCCTAGTATTCTGATTGTCGGTACTCAATTTTCTTTGATTGATACTTTTAATTTTTGATAGTCAGGATTGTTAAAAAAATTGTTGAAATACTTCTTTTTCAATAAAAACTGTTTGTCTCTTTATTTCTTCACTAAATCTATTCAAATCTATGATCTCAACTGTATCATTTTCTGTTGAACTACTAACACTTACAGATAGCTGTATTTTTTAAGGATAATCGAAAACAATAACACTTGAAGAGATAGAACTATTTAAGATAGTTATTTAGATTTGTTCTCTGTAAAAGTATTAAAAATTGTTGCACTTAAAGAACGAACCCTTAATTCAATAAAAACTCTTTGATTTTTCTGCTAAAAACCGTAACATTTTCTGATTTAGAAGCAGCAGTTGTCACATCTAGGTATCCAGGGTCCTTAGACCATACACCTGAATCAGCCGTTAGATAAACACTTAATTTCTCTTCACCTTTATGCTTATTGATATAGTCTAATGCTGGTTTTGGAGGGTCACTTGATTGGACAGTGGACAAGATGATTATTTTATCCCAGTCTTCGACTTTATTTTCTGCGATTTCTTCAACTGGTTCTACTTTCAAATAAATATTTTCATCTACTAAATTACGTTTAACTTCATCGATCACCTCATTTTTAAATGCACGATCTTGAGTATAGATTACGGCTTTGTAGACATTTGGTTTATCCTTTAGTTCCTCATTTATTTCATAACTTGAAATGACGCCTTGTGCTCTAGCTAAACGATAGTAGCCTAAAAATCCAGCCGCTCCTAATACGAGCAGTATAATTCCAATCAATCCGTATTTAAACATTTTATTTTTCCATAATTTTTTCATTTTGTTTTCCTACTTTCTTTTTTATTCGTAACGTAATGCTGTAATTGGATCTAATTTTGCTGCTTTTGCTGCTGGATATAAAGCGAATATCACTCCTAATATACCCGTTATTCCTAAAGTTGCTAATGCATTGAGTGGTGCTATTTGAACAATTTGGTTAAATCCTATGCTAGATTCTATCAGTGGATTCGCTATAAATTGAATCAAATAAGCAAACGTGACTGAGATTATATTCGATAAAAGCATAATGTAGATAGCTTCCATTCTAAACAGACGCTTGATATAGCCTTTTTTATATCCAATAGAACGCAATACACCTATTTCTTTGGTTCGCTCGACAACACCGATATATAAAACAACCGCAATCATCACGCCTGCTACAATTAGAGAAAGTCCTGCAATGAAGGCCAATAAATAAACAATAATATCTGTAAATTGTTTAAAGGTATCTAAAAATGATGAAGCATTTGTGATTGCATAATTTTCATATGCTGGATCTTCTTTGTATTTTTCAATGAACACTTCAGCAGCTTCCGGATTTTTAGCAAAGGCATCGATTGTATAAATCGGTCTATCGATCCCGATAGTTTTGATCATTTCCTCAAAGAGTTTTGGTGATGCCATAACCCCTTGAACAAACCCTTCCTCATCTGGTGAAATAACACCTAGAATCACTGTTTCAACTTCAATAGGTCCATCATTTTGTGATTGCTCACGTCTCTGTTCGCGCCCTTGATAAACTAAAGTAATTGGTTTGGAGATTAATTGCTCTACTTTTTCTTTAGTCAATTCTGAATTTTTCAATCCTAATAATTCTCTCGCAACAGAGGCTGGTAAAACAATTCCTGTTTTTTCAGCAGTTATAAAGCTACCAGCCAATAAATAACCGTCTGACACTGTATTAGTTTTGTATCTTTCTTTACTGAGATTTGCCTCATCCATTTGTGTTGGCGGGAGATTTTCAATAAGTTGCTCCTGATATTTAAAACGGATTCCTGTAATATGGGACCGCTCGTATACTTCTGTAATCCCTTCACTTTCATACAATTTTTTTAGTTTTTTTATTTCTTCCACTTTCAATAATTCTGAGGGCCTAGGCGGTCCCCCTCGTTCTGGGTCTTGATAATAAGAAGTTATTTGATTTGGAGAATAAGCTGTTTGAAAAAATCCCCCCAGTACATCAGTGATACCATTGCCGATACCTAAAGCTAATAAAATCGCAGTTATACCGATCGAGGTCCCAAAAGCTACTAATAAATTTCGCAAAATCCGGCTGAAAAAATTTTTACTGACAAGCTTCAAAGTGGCACCTAAAGAAAGTGCAACGCTGGAAACCGTTTTGTTTTGAGATTGGTTTGGGTTAAAATCAGGTTCTTTGATTCGATCGTCACTAAGAATTCGACCATCTTTTACTCTTACTGTCTTTGTAGCAAAACGCATTAAGCTTTCATCATGAGTGACCGTAATCACAAGTGTCCCCTCATTACTTAATTGTTTCAATAATTCAATAATTGATGCTGCGGTGACTAAATCTAACGCCCCTGTAGGTTCATCTGCTATGATTACCTTAGGATCATTGGCAAGGGCTCGAGCAATCGCCACACGTTGTTTTTGACCGCCAGAAAGTTGGCTAGGATACTTATTCGCATGATCTGCCAAACCAACTCTGGTCAAAAGCTGTATTGCTCGATTTGTACGCTCATCAGGACTCAGTGTTTTCTCTAAGTAAAGAGCACTTTTGACATTTTCACACACTGATAAATGCGAGAGTAAATTGAAATTTTGGAAAACAAACCCAATCTCATTTTTATGAAAGTCATCCATATTTTCTGATTTTAAGTTTTGTCCTTCATAGAGAATTTCCCCCTCATAAGCAGTATCGAGCCCACTAATGATATTTAGCAATGTAGTCTTACCGCTTCCACTGGCGCCTAATATCAAAGCAAAATCACCCGCTTTAAAATGGGTCGTGATTTCATGTAAGACTGGTTCTTTTTTATTATCGATCGTAAAGCTTTTCGACACTTTCTGTAGTTGATACATTCTATTCCTCCTTTCGTTGATTTTTTTCCAGCCAAAGATAAACAAACACGATTATTGCAGACAAACAGGCATTTAAAATAAATGTGCTCGGGTAAAATCCACCATGATTGAGCGTTAAGCTTCCATCTATGTTAAGAGGAAAGTAATGACGAGCTACATCATTCAAAAGAAGAATTACAAACCAGCCGATTGCAACAACAGCTCCTTTTGATAGATTGGGTAACCAGAGTTTCGCAATCACAGCTCTAAACAAAATCAAATAACTGATCATACCAGCTAAATAAACGGCTAGTTCTATTGCTATGATGAGTATCTGTAAAAGACTTAATGAAATAGTCGTAAAATTAAACACTAGATTGATTGCTGCAATCACGACCACTTGAATGTAAGAAAGTAAATATTTTGCTGTGATTTTTTTAAAAGTCGACTGATTTGCTGTACTTGCTAGCGTTTGCTGGGTCGATTGAACATCTAGCCGATTGATACGCCAAGACAGCACAACTGCTGTAATAAATGAAATAAGAATCGGCAGACGTTCCCACCGTGATTCAGGCATGATTAATTGAAAAACATATTTGGCAAAATAGCTTGTTAAAATCAACAGTAAATTACTAAAAAAGAACTTCTTGGTTTTTTCATGATAAAAATTAAATAAATGTATCATCGGCTTCCTCCTCATAGATTTCTTTTAGAGACATTCCTTTTTGCTCTCGTAACTCTTCTAGATTGATTACTTCACAATATCTAAAAGGATTCATAAACAAAACATCTGTAAATAAGGTGTCCATCTCCTCAATAAAATTAGTAGAAACAATAATCATTTTGTTTTCTCCACTGGCTTTTCTCAACATCTTTTTTACTTGAATACGGGAGGGATAATCCAAATAGGCAAAAGGCTCATCTAATAAAAAAATGGTTGTAGCTTTTGCATACTCACAAGCTATTTTGACTTTGATTTTGGTCCCCTCTGATAGTTCTTGCCATTTTTGTTTTAACGAGATATGCCATAGTTCTAATTGAGCTACTGCTGTTTCCAACTGAAATGCTGGGAACAAAAGAGCGTATTCCACTACTATTTGTCGCACCGTTTCGTTTTCTTCAAAATAATTTTTCGTCGAAACATACGCAATATTTGCTTTGAACCCCAAGCTACTTTGTGGTTGATCATTGTAGTTGATCATTCCAGTATTGACTTGTTTTTGTCCTGAAATACAGTCCAATAGTGTTGTTTTTCCTGTCCCATTTTTCCCTAAAATCCCTAGAATCTGACCTTCGTATAAATTAAACGATAGCTCTTGAAAAACGTTTTTCCGATAGTGCTTCCCACTATTTATTATTTGTAATTTATTCATTTGTACTCCTCACAATCCGTTCAATGATATGCTCTCTTTCATTTTGCGTTAGTTCTAATTTTCTTAATTGTGTGATAAAGGCTGCCAAATGTGCTTCAATCAAGCGTAAACGTAAATCGCTTATTCTTTCGGTTTTGTTTGTCACGAACTTTCCAATTCCTCTCTGGCTGATCAACATTTCTTCTTTTTCTAAAACACTGTAAGCTCTTTGAATCGTGGTTGGGTTTACTTCCATGTCTTCGGCTAATTGTCTAACAGATGGAACTTTTTCATTTTGTTGCCAATGATCACTTGCGATCCAATGCTCAACTTGTTCGATGATTTGTTGATAGATAGGTCTATTCCCGTCATAATTCACAAGCATCCTCCCTTTCCTAGTTACTCACTGTACTGCTTACGTCACACACTCAGCTGATAAACCTTATTTTAGAGGAAATAAAAAAAACAATTTATATCAATGATATAAATTGTCGCTTTCTAATTTTATAGACTTAAACTCAAAAAAAATCTAGTTATGTTATACTTTTTACACTTAGAATAATGCAAGCTGCATTTGAAAGGAGACGGTTAACATCGAATTATATAAAGATAATGCTGCGTTGATTGAGTACTTAAAGCAAAATGCGCCTCATGATTGTATCGAAAAAAAATATGATAAAAATAGTCTGATCATTGACGAATATGAAAAAACTACTACTCTTTATTATGTTGTGGATGGGGTTATTTCGGTTGAAATTCTCAACGAAGGCAAACGTTATATTTCTTCTTTTATTTTACAAAATGACTTCTTTGGTTTAGACAGTTTTTCCACTTTTAAACAAAAAGAACATAGTATTCGGGTGATTAGTGAACAGGCTACGATTTTTTCTATATCAAAAGAGATGCTGCTTCATTCATTAAATAAAGTCCCTCACTATTATGAGTTACTGCTGACTAATTTTGCAGATATCTTCCAGCGCCATTATAGTTATTTCAATTTTTTACACTTACCATCAACTGAACGAATCAAACAAGCTTTAATTTATTTAAGCGATCATATCGGTATTTTAACGGTAACAGACCAATTGGAACTTCCCAAATTTATCACGCAGGAAATTTTGTCAAAGTTCTGTCGTACTTCTCAATCTAGGATTTCTATTTCTTTAAATGAGCTGCAGAAAACGGGATGGCTGCTCAAGAAGAAAGTACCTATCACTCTAAACTAAAAAATCAGACATCAGTCTCATGCTGATGTCTGATTTTTTTATTTATCTCGTTTTTACGATCATTTCTAATGCCTTGACTAAATCTTCACTTGTTAAGTCGATGTTTTTGTCTTCTATACATTGTTTCAGATTTTCAGTTACGACCAACCCAATGACTTTATCGATACTAGATCGAACAGCCATCAATTGGGTCACCACTTCCCGGCAATCTTTTTCTTCATCCATCATTTTTAGAATCCCACGAATTTGTCCTTCTGAACGTTTTAAGCGATTTGCTAATTTAGGATCACATGCCATCCACAACATCTCCTCTCCAAGCGGACATACCGCCCATTACATTCGTTACATCATATCCTAACGAGGCAAAATATTCACTAGCCATTTGTGAGCGTCCACCTGAATGGCAAATAATATAGTAAGGTTTTGTTTTCTCTAATGATGTAGCTGTTTCTTGCAACATACTTAATGGCATGTTTTTTGCCCCTTTAATATGTCCTGAAACATATTCATCTACTTCACGCACATCGACAATTGCCAATTCATTTCTTTTTTCTAGTTGTTCAAATTCGTCGATCATCATTGATTTATACATTATTTTATAACCTCCTGAGGGTAAATTGCACTATATATTTGGAAAGCACCATCTAAATTTTTAACATTGAAACCATTATTTTTCAGAATTCGTTCTGCTAAATAGCTACGTTGACCGCTTTGACAGCTGACAATGATCTCTTGGTCTTTTGGTAGCTCCGCTAAACGATCTCTTAACTCATCTAAAGGAATATTTTCAGCATGCGGTAGTGCACCATTATTTTTTAGCTCTCCAGGATTTCTCACATCAAGAAGAAAGGCGCCATTTTGGATTGCTTCTTTTAATTCGTAGTATTGAATATTTTCAGAAAAACCTTCGATAATATTGGCTGCAGCATAACCGATCATGTTTACAGGATCTTTCGCTGAACCAAAAGGCGGTGCATACGTGAATTCTAATTCTGGCAGATCCATCACCGTTAAACCGGCTTTGATCGCTGTCGCAATAATATCGATACGTTTATCAACACCATCCTGACCGATTGCTTGGGCACCATAGATTTTACCTGTGACAGGGTGGAATAATAGTTTCATCACGATTGGATGACTACCTGGAAAATACCCTGCATGGCTTTTTGATGTTGTATGAACAGCTTTATATTCTAACTGGCTATTTCGCAATTGACGTTCACTTAATCCTGTACTAGCCGCTGCAAGATCAAATACTCGAACAATTGCCGTTCCGATACTCCCCTGATTTTTGCGAGCTACTCCAGCAATGACATCTGCTACCTGACGCCCTTGACGGTTAGCTGGTGAAGCTAGTGAAATCAAGGCATCTTCATCTGTGATTTGTTGTTTGACTACGATGGCATCCCCTACGGCATAAATCTCTGGATCATTGGTTTGATAGCTTTGATCCACCAGAATACCCCCTCGTAAACCTGTTGTTAAACCTGCTTTAACCGCTAAGTCACTAGATGGTTTAACCCCAATCGATAAAACAGTAAAGTCACTTATAATCGTTTCACCTGAGCTTAATTCGATTTTTTTGCCAGACTCTTTAAATGCAGTTGCAGCCGCTCCTGTGTATACTGTGATGCCTTTTTGCTTTAATTCTTTTTCAATAAATGCTGCCATTTCTTCATCTAAAGGTGGTAAAATTTGTGGCGCTGCTTCTACGATTGTAACGTCTATTCCTAACTGACTAAGGTTCTCTGCCATTTCCAACCCAATAAACCCTGCACCGATCACGACAGCACGCTTAGGTTGTTCATTTTTGACTGTTGCTACGATTTTATCAACATCTGGAACATTCCGCAATGTGTAAACATTTGTCGCTTCGTCTAACCCAGCAATCGTTGGAATAACAGGTTGTGCTCCTGGTGAAAGAATCAATTTATCATAACGGATGATATCCTCTTTCCTGTTTGCACAGGTTGAAATTGTTTTATTTTCACGATCAATTTCAATTGCTTCTGTTTCTGGATAAACGTCAATATTGAATCTTTTTTTCAGTTGCTCCGGTGTTTGCAAAATCAATTCTGAGCGTTCACTAATTTCTCCCGATACATAATAGGGTAATCCACAGTTTGCAAAAGAAACATACGGCCCTTTTTCTAAAACAATAATCTCGATTTCTTCTGATAATCTTCTTAATCTTGTAGCAGCAGACATTCCGCCCGCAACTCCACCTATAATGACTACACGCATTAGACTTTCCCTCCTCTGATTGCACCACGCCAAGCATTCATTCCGCCTTTAACATTGATGGCTTCTATTCCTTTAGCTTTTAATTTTTTGACTGCCTGACGACTTCTCATACCTGACTGGCAAATCACATAGACTAGCTCTTTGTCTTTTTTTGTATAAGAGTCTATTTTACTGAGGGGTATATTTTTGGCTCTAGGTATATGTCCCGCAGCGAATTCTGTCTTTTCTCTGACGTCTAGCACTTCAATTTGTGTTGATAATTTTAGTTGAAGTTCAGTTGTACTAATTGAATTTACATTGAAAAATGAAAACATAGGCTCCTCCTTCATACCCATAGGGGTATTGACAAAACAATCATAAATGATTTATTTTGTATTGTAAAGAACTTTATTTATTATTTTTTCGTAACATAAAAATGTTTGTCTGAATTATTTAGTAAGAAAGCTAGGGAAATATTAACTTATTTGGCACATTTTCGTAACATTTAACCTCTATACTGAATACAACACTTAAAGAAAAGAGGTTATTATATGAATCAAGGAATTCTAAAAAGACAAAATATTTTACCTTTACTATTGATTCTACTTCTTTCATTTGCTAGTCTTTTCCTTATTTTTAATAAAGAAGAACAACCCATTCAAGATGAAGCCACTGCGTATCAGCAGATTTTTATTGACGAAATAGCATCTGAAGCAAAACTTTTACAAAAACAAACTCACTTATTTGCCAGTATTACAATTGCCCAAGCGATTTTAGAATCTGACTGGGGTCGCAGCGATTTAGCTATAGAAGCAAAAAATTTGTTTGGGATCAAAGGGGCCTTTAATGAGCAATCCAGCATTATGCCGACGGATGAGTTTATCAATGGAGAACGAATTACAATTGATGATTCCTTTAAAAAATACGAAACGATCCAAGAATCAATGGCCGATCATATGGAATTTTTAAAAGGCGGCACTTATGAAAGTATCAAAACAAGTAAAAATTATCGAGAAGCAGCAGTTGCTTTGCAAAATGGCGGTTATGCAACAGACCCAGACTATGCAGAAAAATTGATTCAATTGATTGATGAATTTAAATTATATAAGTATGATAAATAAACAAAGCATCTCAGCAAATATTCTGATCCAGATTTACTATGCTTATTTCTGAAAAAGTTTAGTGTAGACCCTGTTACTAACGAATCTTTAAAAGGAGTTTTTGCTCATGAATATTTTAGTTGCCGATGATAGTCCCGAAATGGTTCAAATCGTTAGTGCTTATTTAAAAAAAGACGGATTTACTGTCTACACTGTACTGGATGGTGAGGCAGCATTAGATATTTTTTATCAAGAAAAAGTGGATTTAGCTATTATTGATTGGATGATGCCTAAAATTGATGGCATTGAGGTCATTAAAACGATCAAAGCTGAAAGCTCGTTAAAGGTCTTGATGTTAACAGCAAAATCAACAGGTGAAGATGAATTTCTTTCTTTATCCAGTGGTGCAGATGACTATATTACCAAACCTTTTCATCCTCAAGTACTATTGTTGCGCGTAAAAAAATTACTTAATTTAGCTCATTCGTTCTACATCAAAGATTTGTTGGTCGAACCAGCTAATTTAAAAGTTTGGAAAAAAGATCAGCCATTGGATTTGACAAAAAAGGAATTTGATTTACTAATGATGCTAGCCAAAAATCAAGGCGCAATTTTGACTAGAGAACAGCTTTTGATCGGTATTTGGGGAATGGACTATGACGGGGTTGCACGCACTGTGGATACTCATATTAGAAGACTTAGAGAAAAAGTTGGCGATGAGATCATCACCACCAAAAGAGGAGTGGGCTATCTCATTGAAAAAGAAACCTAGAAAAATCAGTACCACGCTTACGTTGACATTTACACTGATCATTATTGGTAGCTTTGTTATTATGTTTATTTTGAATAGCTTGATTGTTCCCCACTACTATTTTTCTAAAATGGAACAAAAAGTTACCTCGGTCATGTCCGAGCTTCATCATAATGACCAGTCAGAACAACACTTGACTGAATTAGAAAACAACAATCAAGTCACAATCATCACACAAGATGTAGACGGGAGCTCACTTGATGATTTTAATGAAGCCTTAAATATTGCGTTGAATCGAAAACAAGTAGCGTTAAATCGTTTTTGGATCACCCAAGAAACATTAGACCAGCTACAAGCAAATGATCAGGCTATCCAACGAAATTTCGATCAAGGAAAACAAAAGTCCAGTTTCTTAGTTGAGATGAAAATTATTGAGGGTACGTTTTATTTAGTCGGTGTCTCGACCGTAAATTTTTCAGAAACAGCAAACTTGATCAACACATTTAATTTTATTTCACTAAGTGTCACCTTACTATTGATTATTGTTCTGATTTATATTTCCGTTCGGAGAATAACAGATCCTTTGGTTAAATTAAAACAAGTAGCAGAAGAAATCACGGCGTTGACTTTTGTAACAACTACGGATATCCCAGCAAATGAAATTGGTGAATTAGCACTTAGTATCAACAAGATGAGTTATGCTTTAGCCACTTACCAGAAAAATTTACTTGCTAAAAATGAGCAGTTAAAACAATTTACAGCAGATCTGACTCATGAATTAAAAACGCCCATCGCTTTGATCAAAGCATATGACTCTGGAATTGAAGACGATTTAGATGATGGAACTTATCTGGAAGTCATTTTACAACAAACCCAGCGATTAAATGATATTGTAGATCAACTATTAGACTATGCAAAATTAGAACAGCAGCAACCAATCCATAAAGTACCATTACAATTGTCCGATAGCTGGCGTCAAACCGTAACGGAACTTGGGCCTTCAATGGATAAAGAAGCTATTTTATTACTCGAAGCAAATACAGATACACCTCTTTCATTGATTGACGCTGATCCGCTTTTGATGAAAAGAGTGTTTGATAATTTATTAACTAACAGTATTAAATACACCACAGATAAGGAAATCCAAGCCAGCTGGCGAGAAACAGATGCGTTTATTGAATTTACGATTAGTAATCAAACTTCTTTAACTTCAGCATTTGATGTCAATAAGCTTTGGGAAGCCTTTTACGTTCATGAGAAATCACGAAATAAAAACCTTTCCGGAACAGGTCTTGGGTTGTCGATCGTTCAGTCAATCATGAATGAACATGGTTTTACGGTTGAAGCAAAATTAGTTCATCAGACATTGATTTTTATTTTACATTTTTATAAATCTGGGGAACGAGGTTTAGACAGGAGTGTTTAGCCCCGAGAAATAAGCTGACATTCACGAAAATTGGACTTCCGATTTTTGTGAATGTCAGCTTATTTCCGAAGGGGTTGCTTCTGCCTCTACGGTTCTCGTTTCACTCTGATCCTCGAAGCATCGAGGACCATTTGCTCCCATCGTTTATTCGGATACTAGGTGTCTGGGATATGACTCGCAGAGTTCTGTCCCAGACACCTTTTTTTACTTGCGTTTGGCATTTTTCTGTAACATTGGCTTGTTAGACTGAGTTTATGTTATTGAGTCATGCGAGTCTGCTTATCTATTGAATCAGCTTTTTATCAAACAAAAGTGGAAAAAAATTATGATCCTATACGAGGAGGAACCTATGAAAAAATGTACGATTTATCTAAGTCTAACCGCCATTGCATTATCTTTATCTGCTTGTAATATCAACAAAACCAATGCAACTGACAAATCGGAAGAACTGATTGCCAACAAAGAAGTGGAAAAAAATAAAACCTATGCCAAAACTGATTTTTCCTTTGATGTCGATCCAACAACATTTGCCGTCTCGATTACCGAAAATGGAGAAAAAGCAGAAGTATCCAAACCACAAGAAGCAAAAGAAGTGACCGATTTAAAAAAGAAGAATGAAGAGGTCAGTTGGACTTATCCTAATGAACAACTCAAGGTCACATTGAAAAAAGAAACAAATCATCTTGCGGTTACTCTTACAAGTTTATCGGATGAAGATAACACAGTTACTTGGCCAAAACTAGATGCTAAAAATTATATATTACCAATTGCAGAAGGAAAAACGATTCCTAATGACCAGAAAGAGTGGCTTGCCTATTTTAATCAAAATGAAGAATTATCTATGAGTGAAGCTTTCTCAATGAGCTTTTTCACGACGAACCATGAAACATTTGCTGCAACTTTTGTTACGGACAACACATTTAACAATGATCTTTTAACGAAAACTGAGCCTCACCTTACCTTAGAAGCAAGTCACCATTTTATTGGTTTCGACAAAAATAAAACAGTGCATTATCGTCTTTACATTACCGACAATGATCCAGTAGCGATTGCTAAAACCTACCAAATGGATCGCATTAAATTAGGTGCATTCAAAACGCTAGATGAAAAAGAAAAAGAAAATCCCGAAATCAAAGAAATGCGTGGTGCAATCCAGGTTTATTATTGGAACAGTCGCATTTTAAATACAGAAGATATCAACTGGCGTAAATTACCAAAAATGATCGATCAACCTATCTTCCAATGGATCGGTGAACTACTAAATCAATATGGCGAAGATGGCTCTGAAGAATATTTGAACGCCCTAGAAGCGTTTAAACGGAATGAAGGGTACAAATATGAGAAAAACACCTTTTTGACCTCGCTTAACTATGTGTTGCTCTATCCACAATTTTACAATAAAGATATTTTTAAAAATCCGGATGCAGAAGCTAAAAATCTAATTGAAAAAGGGCTTGATCAGCTAAGTGAACAAGAACGATATACTTTAAATAAACATCTATTAGCTGGTGTTACTGCTGACTTAACTCCCCCACTTGAACAATGGGGACAAGTAACTTCATCTGACGTTTTTAAAGAGATGAAAAAAGCAGGAATAGAAAATGCGTGGATTGGCTTACCCAATTGGGCAAATGGCTTGATGAATCCTTCAATGGTGAAAACCGCTGCGGATGAAGGCTATTTGATTGGTCCTTATGATTCGTATCAATCGATTCAAGAAAATGCCAGTATTGATTGGAACACCGCTTCTTTTCCTAACTCTGATCTCTATGAGAATGCCACAGTCACCAAGAAAAATGGTGAAAAAGTAGCTGGTTTCTTAGGAAAAGGGCGTAAATTGAACCCAACGCTCGTTTTCCCTGATGTAGAAGAACGGTTTAAAGGAATCACTCAAAACGGAATTCCCTTTAATTCTTGGTTCTTAGATACAGATGCTGCTGGTGAAATTTATAACGATTATAGTCCTGATCATTTGACTACTCAAACTGAAGATGTTGCAGGACGTTTAAAACGCATGGCCTATTTCAATCAAAAAGGTTTAGTTGTTGGTTCTGAAGGTGGGAATGACTTTGCCTCAAAAGAAATGGTCTTTGCTCATGGAATTGAAACACCTGTTATTATGTGGTCTGATCCTGATATGCGGGAAAACAAAGATAGTGACTATTATGTAGGAAGCTATGCTGCACTAGATGGCGGTATCCCTACGAAATATAAAAAAGTCGTACCAATAAAAGAAGAATACAAAGCAATTTACACTGACCCTGTTTATTCTCTTCCGCTTTATAAACTTGTTTACAACCGTTCTGTGATTACCTCTCATCAATGGGAATGGGATAGTTATAAAATCAAAGACCAAGTCGGTGAGCGTCGCATGAAAGAGTATTTGTACAACACGCCACCAATGATGCATCTCGATAAAAATAGCTGGGAAGAACATAAACAGGATATTTCCGAAAATGCTAAAATTTGGAGTCCTTTCCAAAAGAAAGCTTTGCAACATGAAATGACTAACTTTCAAGTATTGACAGATGATCGTTTAGTTCAAAAAACTGAATTCGGTGAAACATTATCTGTAATTGCTAATTTCTCTAAGACTGATTACAATTCAGATGGTGTTCATGTTGCCAGCCAAACAGCATTGATCATGAATGACGGGAAAGAAACTGTCGTAAAAATAGAAGAATAATCAAAAAAAGAATAGCCTGAAACATCACTCAAAAAAGGATGTTTCAGGCTATTCTTTTTATGGTTTTAACTTAAAGGTCATTTCAACTGGATTATGATCTGAATTTTCAAACTCAGCATCACTCACTTTTCCACTGACATTCTCAACATTATCAGAAACAATAAATCCATCTATTAATGCTACAAAGGACTCCCCTTTTGTATATGGTTTATCTAAATTACGCACTGAAGGAACTGGAATTTTCGTTTCACTCAATGTTGCAACTTGTAAATTTTTCGGTAGCTCTTCTTTTGGAAAAGGTTGTAACCATGTATATTCTTCTGTTGGGTCGTTTTTAAATATTTCAGTCGAAGAATCCAGTAGATCATGATTAAAATCGCCACCACCAACGACATAATTCCCTTTTTTGTATTCATTTTCCATATGATCGAATAATTTATGCACTTGTTCTTTTTGGATTTTTTGATCCTTGATATAGGCCGATAAATGAACATTATACAGCATCAAATATTTGCCATTTTCAACTGGAATTTTTGAGACCGTGAACGCACGATCTAAATCAAAAAATTTATTAAAATTCGTTTCGATTGGTAAACTATAACGTGTACTCTCTTCAATCGTTGTGTTACTCAATGTAAGAATACCCGATTTGGATTTTCCGATTGGGTCTAGAATGGGGTACATTAAAAAGGCTGAATCATAATTTGTAGCAAACACACTAGTATAATCAGAAAATTGCTGATTGATTTGTGTCACTTCATCTACACCGCGACTACGGGTAGCTTTTTCATCAACTTCTTGGAACAAAGCAAAATCCGGATCGATTTTTTTAATCGTATCGATCACACCAGAGATATTTTTGACAACACTTGCTTCACTGACTGCTTTAGATTGTTTACCGCCATCCATGAAAAAGGTGTAATCTGGCGTGTAAGAGCCATAGCCTATGTTAAACGTTGAAATTTTGTATTCTTTATTAGTTGCCGCTTGGTTCATTTTAGCCTTTTGAGTGATTTCAACAGGCTCGTTATCCGCAATTCTTCCATAACTGAAATAAACATAGCCGACATAAACTAGAATGATGGCGATAAAAATGGATAGAACACTTAAAAATACTTTAATACTTTTCCTTAAATTCATGATTTTCTCAACTTTCTACTGTGTACTTTCCATTTTACAATAAGAACAAACACTTTCGTTTGTCGGCATCGGTGCACCGCAAAAATGACAGATTTTATTTCCTACTTTGATCGTATTTTCCTGATTGGGTCTTATCTTAATACGCTCTTTTGGGGGTTCGTTAGACTTTTCTTTTGAGACATCCTTTGTTACTGCAGCTCTCGTTACCTTATGTCTATCTTCAACCGTTTGCTTTTTGGGTTCTGGTTCTCGATAAAAAAGGCTCGTAACAGCATCAAACACCCCAATCCAAATAAGTATGTCGTTATCCCAATCACTCGTAACGATAAATACAAAGAGTAAAATACCACCTGAAATAAAATTTCTATTTAAAATCCTTGGAATCCCCGTTGCCCCAAGTATTAAAGTAAGTAAAAACGTATTTCTAGGTTTCATATTATACAACAACCCAGCTCTTTTGATCATAAATAGATTATCTTTTATAAACTGCCACATTCTTCTTTTCCCCCAACACATTTCCATCTTTTTAACGTAATATTCATTATAAGCGTAAAATGAGTTAGTTTCAATATAGGTTAAAAAAGCAGAAAAACCTTTTCACAGGGCTTTCCACTTTTCTTATTTTTTATGTCACTTAGTCTATCTTAGGTTTCATCTTATTGATCATCGCAGTCGTCTTAGGTAATAAGTCTTCATAATAATCAGCAATTTTAAGATTTATTGTCGCCAGTCTATCCTGCAGCTCTTCGATTTTCGCTGTAATACGTTCCTGTTCTTCTTCCAGCAATTGTTTTCTTGCTTCAATCGTAGAATCACCTACATTTGCTAAACGAACGTATTCAATGATCATTTCCAATGTCATGCCAGACGCTTTTAATTTTAAGATCGACTGAATCCACTCAAGGTGAATCTCATCATAATCGCGAACGCCATGAACTGTTCTTGTAACAGCTGGGATTACACTGATTCGTTCGTAGTATCTTAATGTATCCGCAGAAATGCCTACTAGCTCTGCCATTTCTTTGATCGTCATCTATTTCTCCTTTTGTATAAAATCAATCGACTCTGACAATTCTTTATATTGCTCAGTCATTTGTATTTTCTGATTTGCCATATTTAAAGCTAACTCGTATGCATCACTACCTACCATTAATTCTAAAGGTGGTTGTGCCATTTCAACTATATCCATATAAAGTGCAGCAACTTTTTCAGGGTCTCCAGCTTGATTCCCATTCATCGTAGCAACAAAACCTAAACGTTCTTCTACTGATTTTTTGTATGGCTCACTGATTGTATGAGACATCGCATAGGAATTTTCTGATAGAAATTCTGTTCGCAAATACCCTGGTGCTGCATTGATGACGTGGATTCCAAACGGTTTGACTTCTTCTGCAACAGCTTGGCAAATTCCATTGATTGCAAATTTTGTTCCGGCATAGGTTGATTCAAATGCGCCAGCATAAAGGCCAGAAATCGATGATGTATTGATGATATAGCCAGATTTTTGACTTCGCATGATCGGTATAATAGCTCTCATCGTATTCAATGTCCCAAACACATTGACATCAAAACAGGCACGAACTTCCTCATCCGTTAAATCCTCCGCAGCTCCTGCTACCATAAATCCTGCATTGTTTACTAAGACATCGATCCTCCCAAACTTTTCAACGGCTAACGCAATTACACGTTTGATATCTGTTTCATCTGTCAGCGACATGCTAACAGGTAAAAACGCTGGACTTTCAGGTCCCACCTTTTGAATTAAACTTTCTTTATTTCGACTTGTTGTGACAACTTGATGCCCATTATTTAGCAACGCTTTTGTTAAAATTAATCCTAACCCTTTTGAACCTCCTGTTACGAACCAGACCTTTTTACTCATCTCTATACTTCCTCTCTTTTTGTTGTTTGATCGATCAACAAGGAAAGTATAAACCTTGGAGGTACCTCCAAGACAAGTTCTTTTTTAATTATTTTTTTGCACAAGTTCAGCCAGTTTATTGACAGTATTCGCATTCCTAATCGTAATTCGACTGTACATCTTAGTGCCGACGATTTTTGACCAACGACTTCTTGAAAAAGTTTTGATTGGCGCTGACCAGAAAATTACTCTTTCATGATGTGCAACTTTCTCGTACTCTATTTTGGCCTCGCCAACTGAATTGATTACTTCTTCGGTCGTTGTTGGGGGGATCACAAAAATGACATTGTGTTTTGATTCTTTGTCCACATTCCACCATTCTGGCATTTGCTCTAATGCTTCAAGCAGCTCTTTGGCTGAAACAATCGTCACTATGATTTTAAGACCAAACTCTGCTTCAATCAATTTCTCGCAATCCTCTGTCAGTTGTAAAACATCTCGTCCTTCACTAGAAAAAATAACATTGCCACTATTTAAGTAAGTACTGACATCCTTAAACCCGTGTTGTTCAAAGCGTGCTTTTAATGTTGCCATGACAACACGATTTTTCCCACCGACATTAACCCCACGTAGTAACGCGATATATCTTGTCATGCTCCAATCCTCCATTTACTAAATTAGCCTCATCAAAGCAAATAGTTTCTTCGATGGTGTTCCTATATTATAATAAAGAAAATAAGAATCAGAAAGAAAAGAGGGTCTACCATGAAAGATATACAGGAATTTTTTTCAACTATTAGTGAACCTGATCATCGGAAACGTTTAGAAGAACTATTTGAATGGACGATGAAAACTTATCCGCAATTTAGTGTCGTAATCAAATGGAATCAGCCAATGTTTACTGATCACGGAACATTCATTATCTCGTATAGTCCTTCTAAAAAGCATCTTTCCATTGCACCAGAAACAGTTACGATTGCGACATTCAAAAAAGACATAGAGAAATCCGATTATGCACACACAGATAATATCATCAAAATCACTTGGGATCAGCCTATTGACTTCACGTTACTGAAAAACATCATTGATTACAATGTACAGGAAAAAATCGATTATACAAAATTTTGGCGAGAATAATTTTTATAAAACGTGCTTTATTCAAAAAAGTTTTATCGATGAGAATTTATTGAAGTAGCTAAATTTGTTGAAATCTATTATTATTTAAACATAGAGAGTTACTTAATTATCTTCCCCAAAGATAAAATAAGAATCGATCCTGTCTTTTCTAAGATGGGATTTTTTTGTTTCTATTTTCGTACTATTTATTCGACTATAACATACGAACAAAAAGTTAAGAATCACTCTAGAGATAGATATTTATCCCAATAATCCAAACATTTTTTTTACTCATATACCCCAATTTTTTACTATTTCAGAAAATCGTATTGACTAAACTCCTATCTTTAAGTTAAGATAACATTACAAAACAAAATAAAAAAGGCGCTCAGCAGGAGGACCGCAAATCATCCCGCTGAGCCCTGTATTATCAGCACAAACTAATAATACAAGTTGCCTCGTCAATATATTATTGACTCTATTCATTGTACTAAAAGTAAGTAATAATTACCAGTTCTTTTTACTTATTCAATGAATTTTAGTCGATGCTTATTTATCGAATGCTTCATGGTATTAGTTGTTGGCTAATACCATTTTTTTGTTTTTGAATTTATTACAGGATAATTAGAGCGAAAAACAAAATAAACAGGCACTCTGAAAGAAGACCGCAAATCCTCTTACAGAGCCCTGTATCGTCAGCACAAACTGACAATACAAGTTGCCCAGTCAATGCGCATTGACTTATTCATTTTACCTAACTTTTGTAAGAAATACTAGTGTTTTTTTACAAAATTTGTGTAATTCGGATAATCAATGGTTATTCATTGAACTCTTGCACAGTATTGGTTGGTGACCAATACTGTATTTTTTCGCTCTTTTTATAAATAGTAACTACCAAGATCTCCTTTTTTCTTACCGAATTTCCTATTCATCTCTTGGTATTTACGAGCTGACATTACTAGAATTATTTATTCACCATGTACGTCTCTTTAGTCTAAAATGATTTCCAAATCAATGCGTATACTATATATGAGTCAAGAAAATAAACATGCAAACAAATATTTTTCTGAATTTACTGGACTAAATAGCACATGCATTGAATAATTCTCAGTACGTCAGTATTCATTAGTATCTACCTGGCGGAAGATAGATACTAATGTTTTTCAAAAAAACAGGTATGCAGAGCCTGATTTCAAACAGTTGTTTATCCACATGCTATTCCTTTTTTGTAAATTACCAACCCAACCATTTATGAACATAAGGATAAGCAGCTGTTTGTTTTTTACGTATTTCCAGATTCTCTGTAGCGGTGATCGTTACTTATTTTTTGATTCCATTTAACTTTGATTTAGTAGGAATAACTATTTTCTTTGCGTTTTAAGTGCCTGATGTTATAAACTATCTTTGATTTATAGATCTTCTATAAAGTGCCTAGGATAGTCATCCCAATATTTTTTGTACACTCTTTTTTTATTTCCATCAAGATTTAATTGATATAGTCTAAATGTTACGGTTATATCTTTAGGTTGCCATTGTTCTTCGTAGGAATAATTGTAACTTAATCCAAGTTTTTCCATTACTCTGCCACTCGTTACATTATGAATATCATGCGTCCCCGTAATATATGTCCATCCTTGTTCTTTTAAAAAGGCAATCAATTCCTTACCGGCTTCTGTCATTATCCCTTTGCCCCAATATTCTTTTTGTAAACCATAGCCAAAGTCATGTCCTTGTGCTCCATTCACTGCTATATATCCAATTGGAAGAGTATTTTCTTTGAGGCAAACCAGGAAATAATATCCTTTATTTCGTTTATAGTTCCGTTCAATATTGTTTTTATAAAATCTTTTTGTGTCCTCAATACTCTTCATAGGATACCACGGAAGATATTGATTCACCTCATCGTCTGATAAGATTTTGTGTATCGCATTCAAGTCCGATTCCGTTTCTTCTATCTCTCTAATAATCAATCTTCTAGTTTCTATCATTATGATACTCCTACGTAATCACTCATTTTTTATGCGTTCAAACGTTACTAGCTCCTCTATCGTAGTTTCTAGTTCTTTTGAAATAGCATACATCAACATCAATGAAGGATTATGTTTATTTTTTTCTAGATTAATAATCGTTTGCTTAACAACACCAACTCTATTTGCAAGATCAGCTTGAGACATTTCCTTTGCTTCTCTATGATTACTTATGTGTATTTCTACTATTTGACTCTTTACCACACTAAATACCCTCCCAGTTATATCTCACTACCCACTAAAATAGAGGAATATCGCTTAGATTACTCTAAAGCGAATTCTTCCCACTTCCATTTTTTGTATTTTTTACTATTTATATAATATTTCACACTACAATATTACCATATAAAATAAAAGCAGGAAATACTTTTAAAATGTTTTCGCAAGGTTTTTAATATGAAATAACAATTAATCATATGAAGCACGTTCTAGAAAGAATTGATGCGCTTTTCTATTCATAACAAAATAAAAAGAGCAACAGAAAACGGAAATTCGTTTTCTTTTGCTCTTTTAGATACATCAAATCAGAAAGGATCAATTTATTTATTATAAATTTTAGGTCCTTTTCTCATGTTTTTACGATCATTTTTTGGCGTTTCCATTTGTTTCGATCTGCCGCCACTTTGTTTCTTTTTAATCAATTCTAGCATTTTCTTTTTTGTGTCCATTTTTTACACCTTTCTTGTTAACAAAGTCACTGACTCTATATGAGTCGTTTGCGGGAAGTTATCCACTGGTTGGACTTCTTTTACTTCAAAGCCGCCTTCAACAAGTAAGGCCAAATCACGTGCCAATGTTGCTGGATTACAGCTAACATAAACAATGCGTTTTGGTTTTGTTTCAATCAAAGTCTCAACTAAACTTGTTTCTAACCCTTTACGTGGTGGATCAACGATCACAACATCTGGCTTGATATCATTTTCGATCATTCTTGGTAATGCTTCTTCTACTAATCCAGCTGTAAATGTTGCATTGGTGATATTATTTAATTTTGCATTACTTTCAGCATTTTTTGCTGCTTCCTCAATAACTTCCACACCATAAACATGTTTGGCATCTTTGGCTAATGTTAATCCGATCGTACCGATTCCACAATACGCATCCACAACGATTTCTTCACCCGTCAAGGCAGCGTATTCTTTCACTTTATTGTACATTACTTCTGTTTGTTGAGGATTTACTTGGTAGAATGAACGAGACGAAATTTCAAATTTCAAATCAAAAATCGTGTCGATCATTTTATCTTCACCGTGTAACAGAATCGTTTCGTCACCGAAAATCACGTTTGTTTTTTTAGAATTCACATTTTGAACTATACTCACAACTTCTGGTAATGCTTCTAAAATATCTGGAATAATCTTGCTTGTTGGGAATAATTTCGCTGTTCTAGTAATTAAAACAATCATCATTTCACCCGTGTTATAGCCACGGCGAACTACGATATGGCGTAAATTACCAGTATTATCAGATTCATTATAAGGTTTGATACTGTAACGTCTCATAATATCACGAATTTTGATGACTGCTTCATCAATCTTAGGATCTTGAATATAGAAATGTTCTAACGGAATAAGATCATGACTATTTTTTCTGAAAAAACCTGTTTGTAATTTATCTTCAATTTTTCTAACTGGAATTTGCGCTTTATTGCGGTAGCCCCAAGGATTGTTCATACCTAACGTATCTAAAACAGGAACATCCGGTAATTTTGCAACACGTTGCATTACATTTTTTACTTGGTCAGTTTTAAATGTTAATTGAGCACCATACGCTAAATGCTGTAATGGGCTGATACCTACTTTTGTAAAATTCGCATCTTTAACTGGTACACGGTCTTCGCTTGATTTTAAAATCGTCACTACTTTTCCGTAGCCGAAACTTTTGCCGACTTTCAAAACTTTGATTTCGATTTTTTCACCTGGCAAAGCATTTTCTATAAAAAGCGGGTAACCATCAACTTTGGCAACACCCATTCCTTCATGTGTCAGATCAATAATATCAACTTCGATTGTTTCATTTTTGTTTACTGGAAAATTATTCATAAGTCGCTCCTTCTTTAATGCGCTTCTCCCATTCTAATGAAAAAATGCTAGAAAAGCAATAGAGAGTTTCTTTATACGGCTAAAAGAATGAAAAAAAGCATCAAGCAGATCTCTCTTCCATTATGATAACCCATTAATCGATTTCAGCTAACTTATTCTCGATAAGTTGAATCACTTGTTTTTTTGCTTCTTCACTCTCTACAAAATCGTATTCGTCTCCATCTATTTGAATTTTCGGACTCTCATTGTATTCTTCAAACCATTTTTCATAACGATTATTTAATTCTTTGTAGTAGTCATATAATGATGGGTCTTGCTCTATCTGTTCATAAGCGCGTCCACGTCTTTGAATTCGTTCCAGCATCTTTGGAAACGATATTTTAATGTGAACTAATAAATCCGGACGTTTTTTATGCGCTGCATAGGGTAATTCTTGTAACATGTTCTCTAATAAAGAATCATATACTTTTACTTCAGTCGCGTTAGCTCTACCCAGATCAGCATTTAAATGAAATAATAAAGAATCTTCATATATAGAACGATCTAATACATTATTTTCATGGGAGAGTGCCTGTTTGATACTATCAAATCGTTTATTCAAAAAATAAATTTGTAAAAGAAAGGCATATTTTTTAGGATCTGCATAAAATAAAGGCAATACTTCATTATCCTCAACGGATTCGTAAAACGCATCTGACCCTAAATGTTCTGAAATAATTTCTGTTAAACTTGATTTCCCTGCACCAATTGTACCTGCTAAAACGATCACTGCCATCGAACTCCCTACCTATTAATTATTATTTTTTTTAATTTTCAACCAATGTATCATGCCATAAATCGAGTTAAATGTATACATACAATACATAACAAACAATGCATAATCTCCACCAGCGTGGGTTCCAGCCCTAAACCATAAAACTAGTGAGAAACAGTTACCTAAAAGCCAAAAAACAAATTGCGATTGGTATCTTTTGATCATCAATAACATTCCTGTTGCAGACACACTAAAGGTCACTGCATCGAGCATTTGCTGTGCATCATTAACAAATCCCAAAAGATAATAGGCAACAACACCAATTCCTAACCAAACTAATCCAGCGTAAAGCCATTGAATTCCTGCCAATATCTTGACATCCGTTACGCTACCCGATCCATCTTCACTAACCTTTAACCAAGTATACAACCCTGTAATGTCCATCACAATATAAAATGTTTGAAGCAAAACTTCAGCGTATACTCTCGTTTTCAACCCAAAATACCCTATAATAAGCGCACTTATAAATCCAAATATATAATTACTGGCTTTCCCCTGTGCAATTAAATTCACACAGATAATACCAGATAAACCACCAATTAAAGTAATACAACTTGATGGATTAAAGAAAAACGCCACTATTTGTACGATGATCATCAAGAATAAAAAAAGATAATTCTTTCTCTCCCACCCTTTAAAATCGTTTATAATAAAATTTGACCGCATCTCAAACAAACCTTTCACTTACACTTATTTATCATTTTCTGCAGAAATGACGACTTATTTAATTTACCTCTGTTTTGATCACAAGTCAATGAGAATTCTTCTCAATTATCAATTATGAGACATTTTTTATACAATATATTGTGTTTCTAATTTTAACCAATCCATATATAGTGTTTTTTCATATTGTTACGGAATAGCTTAACCAAAAAAAGAGTGCACGACAAAACCAATGATTCGTTTTGTTTTGTTCTCTAAATTTGTTTTGACGGCATTAAAAAGCAGCTGCTTCAAGATAAGCTAAAAGGCACAAAAACTTCTTTCAACGTTTTTGTGCCTTTCTTCTTATTTCTCAAAGCTAGCTACTTTTTTAAGTGTGACAGATTAACCAATTTTTCCGTTATTATCAATGTCTTCTTCCGTTAAACGTTCGACTTCTTTTACAAATTCTTTACTCGTTTCAAGATATTCGTCTTCGTTCTCCGAATCGTCATCATAATCTTCTAGAACTGAGCCCATAATCGCATTTGATGGAATTGCATCCGCATTGGCAAACATTTCGATATGTTGATGTAAGTTCGTGAATTCCATTGGTGCGTCTCCACCATACTCACCATCCAAATTAATCATCATACTACTATTTGGTTCAAGCGTTTCAGCATATAAACGACTGGTCTTAGTATAAATCAAGCGATTGTCTTCTATATGTTTCCCACCATTGAGCATTAATGCTGCTAGATGTAGAATCTCGAATACATTTGCAGTTTTTACAATGATGAGTGAAAATTTCCCATCATCAAGTTTTGCATCCGGTGCGATTTTTTCAAAGCCTCCGACTGAATTCGTCAATCCTAAGAAAAACATAGATGCATTGCCTTCATATACACCCTCATCATATTCCATACGCATCTTGATTGGTTTTACACGAGGCAACATTTCTGCCCCTTTGGCTAAATAAGCTAAATAACCAAAAATACTTTTTAACTCTGAGGGAACTTCATACGTTAATTCAGTTAAATGTCCACCAGCTGCAATATTGATAAAATAACTATCTTTTGCTTTTCCGATATCCATTTTGACTGTTTGATTTTTTTTGATAACTTCTGCTGCTTTTACAATATTATCTCTCGGAATTTTTAATGCTCTTGCGTAGTCATTGGTTGTTCCAGCAGGAATGATCGCCATAGACGGTCGTTTTTCTAACGGAGCAATACCATTTACGACTTCATTGATCGTTCCGTCTCCGCCTGCTGCAACAATTAGGTCAAACCCTAATTCTGCAACACGACGTGCTTCATTCTTAGCGGAATTTTCATCTGGAGTTGTAGCAAAAGCACTAGCTTCATATCCGCATTCTTCCACTATGGAAAGAATGTCAGCTAGATTTTTTTTTACTAGCTCTTTACCTGAAGTTGGATTATAAATCACTCTTGCTTTTTTCATAATCATCTGCCGCTTTCTAGCGTTTTGCCAATTCTTCTTGTAATAATTTATTCACAACACCTGGGTTTGCTTGTCCTTTAGTCGCTTTCATGATTTGACCCACCAAGAAGCCAACTGCACGGTCCTTACCATTTTTGAAATCATCTACAGATTGTTGGTTGTTATCCAATACTTCATTGATGATCGGTAGTAATTGTGAAGGATCTGATAATTGAACTAAACCTTTTGCTTCAACGACTTCTTTCGCATCTCCACCATTTTCGATCAACTCTTTAAAGACTTTTTTAGCGATTTTAGAACTGATTGTTCCGTCTTCAATCAACGTAATCATCCCAGCTAAGTTTGCAGGTGTTAATTTTGTATCTGGTAATTCGATTTTTTCACTATTCAAATATGCTGAAACTTCACCCATCAACCAGTTAGATACTTGTTTCGCATCTGCACCTTCCGTTAATGCTGCCTCAAAGAAATCAGACATTTCTTTTGTCAGTGTCAGAACCATTGCATCGTATTCTGGTAAGCCTAATTCTTTGATGTAACGAGCACGACGTGAGGCTGGCATTTCAGGTAAACTATGGCGAACCTGTTCAATCCATTCATCATCGATCGCAAAGCGAGGAACATCTGGCTCTGGGAAGTAACGATAGTCACTTGATCCTTCTTTAACACGCATCAACAATGTTTTATTGGTTGTTTCATCGAAGCGACGTGTTTCTTGTTGGATTTCTCCTCCAGATAGTAACACTTTTGCTTGGCGTTTTTCTTCAAAAGCAAGACCTTTTTTAACGAAACTCATTGAGTTTAGGTTTTTAAGTTCTGCTTTTGTACCGAATTCTTCTTGGCCATATGGACGTAAAGAAATGTTCGCATCACAACGCATTGACCCTTCTTCCATTTTTACATCGGAAACGCCTGTAAATAGAATAATTGAACGGATAGCTTCTAAATACGCATAAGCTTCTTCCGGTGAACGCATGTCAGCTTCTGAAACGATTTCGATCAGTGGTGTCCCTTGACGGTTTAAATCAACATAAGAATAACCGCCGTCACCGTGAATATTTTTACCAGCATCTTCTTCTAAATGGACACGTTCAATACGAATACGTTTTGTTTTGCCTTCCACTTCGATGTCGATCCAACCATCATGACCGATTGGTTGATCGAATTGAGAAATTTGGTATGCTTTGGGATTATCTGGGTAGAAATAGTTTTTACGGTCAAAATGAGTGTCTTTTGAAATCTCACAATTTAACGCAAGCGCTGCTTTCATCCCAAACTCAAGTGCTTGTTTATTCATAACAGGTAATACGCCTGGGTAACCCCAGTCGATCACATTTGTATTGCTGTTTGGTTCTGCACCAAAATGAGCAGGCGCAGGTGAAAAGATTTTAGAATTTGTCTTTAATTCTACGTGGACCTCAAGTCCGATGACAGTTTCAAAATTCATTAGTCATTCCCCCCTAAGATCACAGGTTTTTTCGTATGGAAATCAGTTGCTTGTTCAAATGCATACGCTGCTTTATACATCGTACTTTCATCGAATGGTTTTCCGATGATTTGTAACCCAACTGGCAAGCCTTCTGAAAATCCTGCTGGTATTGACATACCTGGTAAGCCGGCTAAGTTAACTGGAATCGTCAATAAGTCATTCATGTACATGGTAATTGGATCATTGATATTTTCCCCTAAACCAAATGCTACAGTCGGTGAAGCAGGACCAATGATGATATCGTATTTTTCAAATACATTATCAAAATCTTGTTTGATCAAGGTTCTAACTTGTCCAGCTTTTTTGAAGTAGGCATCGTAATAGCCAGCACTTAAAGAGAAAGTCCCTAACATGATACGACGTTTTACTTCGATACCGAATCCTTCAGATCGCGAATTCACATAGACATCTTCAAGATTTTTTACGTTTTCTGAACGGTAACCATAGCGAATACCATCGAAACGTTGTAAGTTTGAACTTGCTTCTGATGAAGCGATGATATAATACACTGCAACACCATATTTAGAATGAGGTAGACTCACTTCTTCTACGGTTGCACCTAAGGCTTTAAATGTTTCAGATGCTTTTAGAACCGCTTCACGGACACCAGCATCCACACCTTCACCAAGATATTCTTTTGGTAACGCTACTTTCATTCCTTTGATATCACCTGTTAAACCAGCAGTAAAATCAGGAACTGAAGCACCGGCTGATGTGCCGTCTTTTTCATCAAACCCACTAATGGCATTTAGCGCCAAAGCATTATCTTTAACATTTCTTGTCAATGGACCAATTTGATCTAAACTTGAAGAAAATGCGATCAAACCAAAACGTGAAACACGTCCGTAAGTCGGTTTCATTCCCACGATTCCGTTAAATGATGCGGGTTGGCGGATACTACCACCTGTATCTGTTCCTAAAGAAACGGGGATTTGACCAGCTGCAACAGCCGCTGCCGAACCACCAGAAGAACCACCAGGAACTTTTGAATGATCCCAAGCGTTTTTCGTTTTCTTAAAGTATGATGTTTCAGTACTTCCGCCCATCGCAAATTCATCCATGTTCAATTTACCAACAGGGATCATATCTGATTGATAGACTTTATCCATCACTGTTGCATCATATATAGGATTAAAGTTGTGCAGCATTTTTGATGCTGCTGTTGTTAAAATGTCTTTGGTTACGATATTGTCTTTGATTCCAATCGGGATACCCGCTAAAGGATTTGATTCAGTGATGCCTTTTAGGTCGATTGCTTTTGCTAACTCTAAAGCTTTTTCATCGCTGATCGTAATAAACGAATCCACGTCTTTTTCTGTCTCATGGATACGATTTAACGTAGCATGTGTTAAATCTGTTGCAGTGATTTCTTTTGAAACAAGTAAATCATGCAACTCTGTTAATGACTTATCATATAATTTCTCCATTATGCACCAGCCTCCCCATTATCAATAATTGCTGGCACTTTGATATAGCCATGTTCTGATTCAGGTACGTTTTTCATTAATTCTTTACGATCCATTCCTGGTGTTGCCACGTCTTCTCTCATCACATTGATTGATCGTGCAACATTAGAGGTAAACGGAACGCCCTCTGTATCTACTTCTTCTAATAATTCTACCATGTCGATGATTTTGCCTAATTGATCGGTAAAGTCTTTTAATTCATCACTTGAAAAAGACAGTTTTGATAACTTGGCCACATGTTTTGCTTGTTCTTCACTAATTGCCATGGGTACCCTTCTTTCCTTTAGAAAAACTCTATTCTGAGTTCACTAGTTCATTTTTATACTGTTACACGATATTTCGCGCTAAAAAACAGCTTTTTTCTTATTCTATCATAAAATTCTTAGAATTTTTGAACGAGATCAAAGAAATAGCCTGAAAATGTAAAAATAACGCTGAAAATTCGATTTGTTTTGCTTTCATACTATTCTACTTCATCTTTCGTATAGCTATTATCTAATGCAGTGACCATTTGCTGTTCATCCCAAATCTCAATGCCAAGGTCTTGTGCCTTCGTTAATTTGCTTCCAGCATCCTCACCTGCAACAACGATATCTGTCTTCTTAGAAACGCTACCCGTCACTTTTCCGCCTAGATTTTCGATTTTCTCTTTTGCTTCTTCTCTACTATAATGGGTAAGTTTACCTGTTAAAACGACTGTTTTCTCTTTGAAAGGTGATTCTACCGCTTCTAATTGAGAGGTCCGAATCCCTTTATACTCGAAGTTCACGCCCGCTTTTGTTAATTCATCCATCAATTCATGGACTTCTTCATTTTCAAAATAAGTGACTAAACTGTCTGCTATCGTTTCACCCATTGAATCTAAAGATACGACCTCTTCTTTTGATGCTTTACTGATCGCCCGCAGATCACCGAAATGTTCAGCTAAAACTTTAGCTGCTTTTGCCCCTACATGACGAATACCCAAGCCAAAAATCAAACGTTCAACCGAATTATCACGACTTGCAGCAATCGCATTATAAATATTGTTCGCTGATTTTTCTTTGATTTTTTCCAAAGTCATCAATTGTTCCTGTGTTAAAAAGTAAAGATCCGCTACATCAGCGACTAACTCATTGTCATACATTTGCTCTAATACTCTAGGACCTAACCCATCAATATTCATCGCATTTCTAGAAACAAAATGATTCAAGCCTTCTTTGATTTGAGCAGGACATTTTGGATTGATACAACGTAATGCAACTTCTTCATCCAAATGAACTAAATCACTGTTACAAACTGGACAATGCGTTGGAATTTCATAAGGTTGACTGTTCTCATCTCGTTTTTCAGTCAACACTTGCGCAACTTCTGGAATGATATCCCCAGCTTTATAAATGATCACCTCATCATTCAAACGAATATCTTTCATTGCAATGAAATCAGCATTATGCAAACTTGCTCGACTAACCGTTGTCCCCGCTACACGAACCGGTTGCATCACAGCCGTTGGTGTAACAACACCCGTACGTCCGATCGTCCATTCGATTTCTTCCACAATAGTTTGTGCTTCTTCTGGCGGGAATTTATAGGCAATTGCCCAGCGTGGGGCTTTGACTGTGAAACCTAACTCATCTTGAATCGTGAATTCATTTGTTTTGATTACGATCCCATCAATTTCGTACGGTAATTCTGATCGTTTTTCATGATATTCTTCTATATATTCCCAGACTTCATCAATATTTTGACAAAGTTTCTTTTCTGGGTTTGTTCTAAATCCGATTTCTGACAACTCATTCAGTGCATCAAATTGAGTTTGTGCCGTCATTGGTCCAAAATCCGCCACTGTATATAAAAACGTGCTTAGATTTCTTTTCGCAACCATGCTTGTGTCTAATTGACGCAAACTTCCAGCTGCGGCGTTTCTAGGATTTGCAAAAACGTCTTGGCCAGCTTCTTCACGTTCTTTATTCAAATTGACGAATGATTGTTTTGGCATATAACATTCACCACGAACCTCAACTGAAATAGGCTTTTTCAATTCTAATGGAATTGATTTCACTGTTTTTAGATTTTCAGTAATATTTTCACCGACTGTGCCATCACCACGCGTTGCCCCTAGAACAAATTTACCATTTTCATATTTCAATGAAATCGCTAGTCCATCGATTTTCAGCTCGCAACAATAACCAACTTGTTTTCCTGCTAATTTTTGGACACGTTCGTCAAAATCATAAATATCTTCTTTACTGAATCCATCATTCAAACTATACATTTGGACTTCATGCGTTACTTTTTCAAATCCTTGCAAAATCTTTCCACCAACACGTTGTGTAGGTGAATCAGATGTAATTAAATCAGGATATTCGGTTTCTATGTCTGATAATTCTTTGTACAAGCGATCATATACATAATCCTCTACGGTCGGTTTATCCGCTACATAATACTCATGGGCGTATTGATTTAACTGTGCCCGTAATTCTTTTGCTTTATCTGTCGCTTCAGCTAATGTTAACGGTATTTCTGCCATAATGGCCCCTCCTCCTATTAAAAGTAGAACAAATCGGTTAACCCTACAGAAATTAGGAAATTAGCCTTGAAACGTGCTTTGTTCCACTGCTAATTTAACTAGTTTCATAAAAATAGTTTGTGTCGCTAGAAAATTAAAACATGTAGCAAGCTCGTTCAACCTTGAAGTTTATTCCTCTTATTGCTACAAGTAGTGATTCCTCTCAAAAGCTGAAAGAGGCTGTTCCACATTTAAATTTTCTCAATCGGAGCAAATGCTGCTAATAAGCGTTTGATTCCTTTTTCCGGGAACGCAACATCTAGTTCTAAATCTTTGGCAGTACCGCCAACTCGAACAACAGTCCCTGTTCCCCAGGCTTTATGTTTAACTTTATCTCCAGCTTGCCATGCCACTGATTCTCCACCACTCGCAACTTTATCTGTTACAGGCTGCTTGGTTGGCTGTGAATAAGCAGGCTTAAGGACTTTAGGTTCAAACGTTCTTGAGGGTGCTTTTGGTGCGGCAATCGATCCTTGTAAATCTAAAAGTTCTTCATCGATTTCATCTAAAAAACGACTTGGTCGATTATATTGTGTTTTTCCATATAAGGTTCTAGAGAAGGCATTGGTAATAAATAACGTTTCTTCCGCGCGTGTAATACCAACATACGCCAAACGTCTTTCTTCTTCTAATTCACTTTCTTCTAACATTGCACGAGACAACGGGAAAACCCCTTCTTCTAGTCCAATTAAAAAGACAACAGGAAACTCCAGTCCTTTTGCTGCATGGAGTGTCATCAATGTTACTTGGGTCGTACCTTCTTCTAAATTATCTAGATCTGAAACAAGAGCTAAATCATTTAAAAATACAGCTAGTTTTTCCTCTGGTGCATCGGCTTCCTCTTCGTCTTGACGTTCATAACGTTTATCAAATTCTTGAGTAACCGTTAAAAATTCATCTAAATTTTCTAGACGTGCTTGGGATTCTAAATTGTTTTGTCTCACTAATTCTTCACGATAACCACTGCGCTCAAGTACTTCTTTTACTAATTCAGTAATGGTTAAATACGGAATCATCTGTGTTAAATCTTGAATCATCATGCCAAAACTGCCTAATTCTTTTCCAGCTTTTCCAGAGATATTAGCCAAATCTACATTTTGAGACGCTTCAAGTAACGACCAGCCATGCATCTGAGAAAAGCTTCTTAATTTCTCGACTGAGCTTTTACCAATACCTCTTTTTGGTTCGTTCACTACACGCTCAAAACTAAGTGAGTCCATCGGATTTGAAATAATGTTTAAATAGCCTAAGATATCTTTGATTTCTTTACGATCGTAGAACTTGTGCCCTCCAACCATTGTATATGGAATATTTGATTTTAGTAACATTTCTTCCATTACCCGTGATTGAGCATTTGTACGATATAAGACAGCGAAATCTCCATAGATACGGTCATTTTCCCTGATTTCTTTTTGAATTTGCCCTACGATAAATTGTGTTTCATCGCGTTCATTATCGCCTCGGTAATAAACAATTTTTTCACCATCGTTGTTTTCCGTCCATAACTGTTTGTCTCGTCGATTGCGATTATTTTTGATTACATTATTCGCTGCATCTAAAATTTTCTTCGTTGAGCGATAATTTTGTTCCAACATGATAACAGACGCATTTGGATAATCTTTTTCAAAATCCAAGATATTCTGCATATCTGCTCCACGCCACCCATAAATACTTTGGTCAGCATCTCCCACAACACATAGGTTTTTGAAACGTTCCGCCAACATATTGACTAATGTATACTGAGCATGGTTGGTATCTTGATACTCATCTACATGAATATAATGAAATTTATTTTGATAATAATTCAACGAATCTGGATGCTCATTAAACAAACGTATCGTATTCATGATCAAATCATCAAAATCCATACATTGGTTATTTCTTAATTCTTTTTGATACATTTTATAGCATTTTGCAACGACCTCTTCATAAGGTGTTCCTTGTAATTCTTCCACTTTTTCAGGAGTCTGTAACTCATTTTTTGCATTACTGATCGTCCCCAAAATTGAGCGAGGATCATATTTTTTCACATCGATATTCAACTCATTTAGAATACGCTTCATCAACGTTCGCTGTTCAGAAGTATCGATGATCGTAAAATTACGATTATAGCCGATATGGTCAACATCTCGACGTAAAATTCGCACACACATTGAGTGAAATGTTGATACCCAAACATCGTTTCCGCCTACCTCTAATAGTTTACCAACACGCTCTCTCATTTCTTTCGCAGCTTTATTCGTAAATGTGATTGCTAAAATATTCCACGGATTCACATCTTTTTCTTCAATTAAATAGGCTATGCGGTGAGTTAAAACTCTCGTCTTTCCGCTGCCCGCTCCCGCCATAACTAATAAAGGCCCTTCTGTATGTAGAACGGCTTCTTTTTGTCTCGGGTTCATACCTTGGATCAAGGCGTTTTCTTGTGCCATCATCAACGTCCTCTCTCTTTTTTCAATCTTATACATTATACCAAAAATAGGAAGAAAATTCTTTAATAATGATGGAATTTTATAGAACAAAATTTCCTTTTGTTTTGCCACGTATCTTTTATCTTCCATTTGTTTTTAATCGCTTGATTTTCAGATGATGCTAAACAAATCATCCTATATTAAGGACGATGGATAAAACAAGTAATAGTGTTTTATTATAGATTTTTTGCATTGTATTTTTGATTTTTTGGGGATTGAGTATATAAAAAAACTCACTCAATAAAGAGTGAGACTTAGCAGTAACTCCAGGTTCGCCAGAGTTAAACCGATTTCAATCCACTCACTCAATAAAGAGTGAGACATCAGGCACAGGTGTACAATTAAATATTATGCTCCATTTCAATCCACTCACTCAATAAAGAGTGAGACACAGTCAGTTTCCCTATAATGTCAACATCACCTTATTTCAATCCACTCACTCAATAAAGAGTGAGACCAACAATTGGATAACGGGAATTTCGGATGGGTTAAAATTTCAATCCACTCACTCAATAAAGAGTGAGACGCCCATGCGGAGCGTAGTTTGCATGCCCTTTAACAATTTCAATCCACTCACTCAATAAAGAGTGAGACAGGAAAAACAATGGATCAAAATCTAAGTATTTTAATTTCAATCCACTCACTCAATAAAGAGTGAGACGCTGCGTTTATTGATAAGCAACAAGTTGAAATATCTATTTCAATCCACTCACTCAATAAAGAGTGAGACTTTCATTAAGTTCTTAACATATTGAATACCATCGATTTCAATCCACTCACTCAATAAAGAGTGAGACGTAAATAATTGATCATAGCTAAAGTGTATTTCATTTCAATCCACTCACTCAATAAAGAGTGAGACGAAGTCGTATTTTTGCAGTAACTCCAGGTTCGCCTATTTCAATCCACTCACTCAATAAAGAGTGAGACGCGGGGAAAGTATATCCTGAAAATATCATCACGAATATTTCAATCCACTCACTCAATAAAGAGTGAGACGGTTTTCAACGACCATTTCTTGCTTGCCATTTTTATTTCAATCCACTCACTCAATAAAGAGTGAGACGCAAGGAGATAAAGTGACCACTAGTAGCATTATTGATTTCAATCCACTCACTCAATAAAGAGTGAGACCCACCCCTCAGGATTATTTGATTCTTTATTAGTGTGATTTCAATCCACTCACTCAATAAAGAGTGAGACACGGTATAACCTTAAAAATATCTGCACCTAATAAAATTTCAATCCACTCACTCAATAAAGAGTGAGACAAAATATTGCTTGATAAAGTCATTTTATCTATATCATTTCAATCCACTCACTCAATAAAGAGTGAGACTATTGAACCTATTTCATTTCTTAAAACTTCTTTTGATTTCAATCCACTCACTCAATAAAGAGTGAGACTGTGAAAAGTGACAAACTGTTTACATATCTGTCATTTTTCAACCATAATTTCCGGTAAAAATGTGAATTAGATGAGAAAAACGTTATTTTCTTCCATATTTCACCAAAAAATTGGTGCGAGTCTCTCAGTGTTTTTATGTGCACTTAGGGTTCGCACCTAGCTTACGTAGTTTATACCACTTAAACACTCTCCTAAGTATAATTATTCTTTTAATAGAAGTCACGTTTATTTTTTAACTTTCTCACCTAATCTGTCTCAAAAACAGAGCGTTTGATGTCTCGGTTCACTTTTTCGACAATTTCTTCCGTTACGTAAACAGAAATTTGTCCACCATTCACAGGAAATGTTCCGCCTCCCGTTTCATCCAACGTTACTCTTGCATCATTATTTCCTAATATATCAACAAATACTTTTCCTGCATGAATCGCACTGATTGTCATTTTTTTTTCGCCTGCATCAGCATTCGTCATTATCACTGCAAAGCCAGATTCTTCTCGTTCAAAGGTTCCTGTTCTAATCCAGCCGACGACATCAGGATCATCAAAATAATCTATTTCACTGCCGTAAGCGAAACATTCACGAATTTTTAACAATACTTCTAACGGTCTTCCTACAGCCTCTATCCCTTGAGAAGGAATTCCAAATAAATCACCCCAAAAAACAACTGGTGTTCCAGCTTTTCGAAGTAAAATCAGTGCATACGCGTGCACTTTAAACCAACCATTGATCCACGATTCTAAGCTTTGTCCTTTTTGAGTATCGTGATTATCAACAAAGGTTACCGCCCAGTCTGGACGTTCTTTAGCCAATGTTCCTTCAAAAATTTTTCGCATATCATATTGCCCATTTGAGCTTGCTGCATCATAAAAACGATAATGTAAAGGGACATCAAATAATGAAATCAACGTTCCTGAACTATCAATATAATTGGTAAGTTTCTCCAGTTCTCCATTCCAATACTCCCCGACAACAAATAAATCCTGCCCCTTCTCTTTTCTTCTATTTAATAACCAATCAACAAAGTAATTAAACTGAATGTGTTTTACCGCATCTAAACGATACCCATCGAGATTCGTCAATTCTTGATACCATTTTCCCCACTTATTTAACTGAGCAACGGTCTCAGAGTACTCCATATCCAAATTACACCCCATTAAATAGTCATAATTACCATTTTCATTATCAACATCTTGTTCCCACCCTTTTCCTTCAAAGTTGAAAATTCCATGGTCTTGTCTACGATCATCATAATCAACGCCAGAAAAATTTTTCCACGTCCAAGTATAATCATTGTATTTCTTTTTTCTCCCTGGAAAAGTGAATTTCGTCCATGCAGAAATTTCTTCTTCCCCACTTACTATTTCATTCCGATTATCTGGATGATATTTCACAGCTGAAACATTTTCTTCCTCATCAGCTCCCATAAAATGGTCAAACACAATATCTCCATAAACCTCTAGTCTATTTTCTTTTAACCATTTGATACACTCTAAATACTCCGTTTTTGTTCCATATTTAGTTGGAATCGTCCCTTTTTGATCAAACTCACCTAAATCATACAAATCATAAGGAGCATAGCCAACATCTTCTACCCCGTTCGCCCCTTTGTACGCTGGTGGCAGCCAAATACCATTGATTCCTTTACTATGTATTTCCTCGGCTAATTCAGTTAAACGTCGCCAATGTTTACCATCAGCAGGTAGATACCATTCAAATCCTTGCAATATTGTACGATTGTTCATACTTATCCCTCCGATTTCCCCTTACTTCATTAAGCCAAAGATCAAACATCTTTGTCAACTAATAGAATTCTCGCTATTTTACTCCTGTCATGATTGTTTTAAACTGATTTTGAATGTTTCTGACCGTTTTTGATTGCATCTGTATTTCATATGTGCTATTATAATCAATGAAAAGAGGGTTGAAAATGCTTACAGAAGAAAGACATCAAGCAATTTTACGTTTATTGGATCAACAATCAGTCGTTAAGTCTCAGGAACTATCCACACTACTAAACGCTTCAGAATCAACGATACGTCGGGATTTACAAGAATTAGAAGATGCGGATTTATTAGAACGTGTTCATGGTGGTGCCAAACGAATTTTAAATTTAGGCTTCGAACAAGATATGACTGAAAAATCAGTCAAAAACACTCAAAAAAAACAAGCAATTGCTAAACTAGCAACAACTTATGTTCATGATGGTGACGTTATTTATTTGGATGCAGGATCGACCACTTTAGAAATGCTTCCTTTTTTAATAGGTAAAAACATCACAGTCGTGACGAATTCTGTCCACCATGCTGCAAAATTAGGTGATTTAAATATCAATACTATTATTCTTGGCGGCTTGCTAAAGCTTTCGACAAAAGCAATCGTAGGTTCTACTGGCATGGAACAGCTTAGTCATTTTCGTTTCAATAAAGTCTTTATGGGAATGAACGGCGTCCATCTTGAATTTGGTTTAACAACACCAGACCCTGAGGAGGCCGCTCTAAAACGTTTAGCTATCACGCAAGCAGAAGAAGCATATGTTTTGATAGATCAAACAAAATTGAATAAAGTAACCTTTACAAAGGTAACTGAACTTGAGGATGTCATTATACTCACAGATGAATGTTCAACAGAGTTACTTGAACAATTTCAGAAAAAAACAACAATCAAGGAGGCTGTAAAATGATCTACACAGTAACATTAAACCCTTCAATTGATTTTATCGTTCATGTTGAAGGTCTTAAACTTGGTGATTTAAATCGAATGACGAATGATTTTAAATTACCTGGTGGTAAAGGCATCAATGTTTCCAGAATTTTGAAAAGAATCCATGCGGAATCGACGGCACTTGGATTTTTAGGCGGCTTTACGGGAACTTTTATTTCAGATTGGTTGGCAAAAGAACAAATTAAGACACACTTTACAACCGTTCAAGAAGATACACGAATCAATATCAAACTAAAATCAGAAACAGAAACGGAAATCAATGGCTTAGGTCCAAATATCTGCAACGAAGAAATGCAAAGCTTGAAAGAAACACTAAGTATGATTTCAGCTGGTGATATTGTTGTTTTATCAGGAAGCACACCTGCAACCTTACGTGCAGGTTTTTACGAAGAACTGATTCAAATCATTAAAGATAAAAAAGCAGAGTTTGTTATTGATACAACTGGCAAAGACTTACTAAATGCATTACCGCAAAAACCTTTACTTATCAAACCAAACAATCATGAATTAGCTGAATTGTTTGATGTCGAGTTTCAATCGACAGAGGACATCTTACCCTTTGGAGAACGTTTGTTAGAAGATGGTGCGAAACATGTGATCATCTCAATGGCCGGTGATGGTGCGTTATTATTCACCAAAGATGGGATTTATCAGTCAAATGTACTAAAAAGACCTTTAAAAAATTCGGTTGGCGCTGGCGACTCAATGATCGCTGGCTTTGTAGGAACGTTTGCTAAAAATAATGATCCTGTTGAAGCCTTTAAATGGGGCATTGCATGTGGCAGTGCTACAGCTTTTTCAGATGATTTGGCTTCAATCGATTTAATCGACGAGTTGATTTCAGAAGTTGAAATTGAACAAATAAGGTAACCTTATTAGACATTATCGAATGACATGAACCAGCTTTTAAAATTAGGAGGAAAAACAATGAACATCAAAGACTTATTAGTCAAAGACGTGATGATCATGGATTTGCAAGCGACTGACAAAAAAGGCGCAATCGATGAAATGGTCCAAAAAATGTACGATGGTGGTAGAATTTCTGATATCGAAACATACAAAGAAGGTATTCTTGCTCGTGAAGCACAAACTTCCACTGGCCTTGGCGATGGCATCGCTATGCCACATGCTAAGAATAGTGCAGTTAAAGAAGCAACTGTTCTATTTGCAAAAAGCCATTCTGGTGTTGAGTATGAAGCATTAGACGGACAACCAACATACTTGTTCTTCATGATTGCAGCTCCAGAAGGCGCTAATGATACTCATTTACAAGCCTTAGCTGCCTTATCTCGCCTACTGATTGATCCTGATTTTGTAGCAAAATTAAAAGATACAAAAACACCAGAAGACGTTCAAAATCTATTTCAATCTGCGGAAGAAGCTAAAGAAGCCGAAGAGAAACAAGAAAAACTGGACGAAGCGACTAAAAATACACACGATACAAACCGTAAATTTGTCGTTGCTGTTACAGCGTGCCCAACTGGTATCGCCCACACTTATATGGCTGAAGATGCTTTAAAGAAAAAAGCAAAGGAAATGGGCGTTGAGATCAAAGTCGAAACAAATGGTTCTGAGGGAATTAAAAATCGATTGACAGCCGAAGATATTGCTCGTGCTGATGGCGTCATCGTAGCAGCTGATAAAAAAGTTGAGATGAATCGTTTCGATGGCAAGGAATTAGTAAACCGCCCTGTTAGTGATGGGATTCGTAAAACAGAAGAATTGATTACTCTAGCAACTAGCGGTACCGCACCAACTTTCCACAGTTCTGAGTCAGATAGTAATGAAGAATCTAGTTCTGCAGAAGGTTCTATCGGTTCAAGAATTTACAAAGACTTGATGAATGGTGTATCCCATATGTTGCCATTCGTTATCGGTGGCGGAATTGCCATAGCTCTTTCATTTATGATCGATCAATTTATCGGGGTCCCTCAAGATCAATTAAGTATGCTTGGTAATTATAATGAGGCAGCTTCTTGGTTCAATCAAATTGGTGGTGCTGCATTCGGCTTTATGTTACCTGTTTTAGCAGGATTTATCGCTTCAAGTATTGCAGATCGACCAGGATTGATTGTCGGCTTCGCAGCTGGTGCATTAGCAAACACTGGTGGTGCTGGTTTCCTAGGCGCATTGATCGGCGGGTTCTTGGCTGGATACGTCATTCTTTTCTTGAAAAAACTCTTCAAAGGGTTACCTAAATCACTTGATGGGATCAAAACAATTTTATTTTATCCAGTTTTTGGTTTATTGATTACAGGTGGCTTGATGCTTTTAGTCAATGTACCAATGAAGGTCATCAATGATGGTTTAAATGGTTTCTTATTAAGTTTAGATGGAACTAATGCTGCACTTTTAGGTGCATTGCTTGGTGGTATGATGGCAATTGACTTAGGTGGTCCGATCAATAAAGCGGCTTACGTATTTGGGACTGCTTCAATCGCTGCAACGGTTACAGAAGGCGGTAGTATTATTATGGCCTCTGTTATGGCCGGTGGGATGGTTCCTCCGTTAGCCATTTTCATTGCAACATTGATTTTCAAAAATAAATTTACGAAAGATCAAAAAGATGCTGGTTTGACTAACTTAGTAATGGGATTATCCTTCGTTACAGAAGGTGCAATTCCTTTTGCAGCAGCCGATCCTTTACGTGTTATTCCAAGTTTCGTCGTAGGTTCAGCATTAGCTGGAGGATTAGTTGGTGGTTTTGGTATCCGTTTATTGGCTCCTCACGGTGGTGTGTTCGTAGCATTATTACTAAGTCACCCACTTCTATACCTAGTATTTATCGCAATTGGCGCAATTGTTTCTGCTGTAATTCTAGGTATCGTTAAAAAACCAGTTGCTTAATAATTTTCTTTTAAATAATCTGTTTGCTAAACCTCAAATGTTAGAGACTTCGTTCTCTTTCATTTGAGGTTTTTAATATAGGACATTATTTCGTCTATATCATTGGCGTAATAAAAAAATTTATATTAAACTAAAGCATGAGAAATAGACATACTTTACAAGTTAAAATTTCTTTAGTAGAAAAGGCAACGATTGTTTAGAATAATCAGAAAGGATAACTATAATGACAGTTCATTATAGCGGTTTTTTTATGAATAGATTATTAGGTAAAGTAATGTTGATTACAGAAGCTCATAGCCGTATTGGTAGCACAACTGCCAAATCAGCAGCTGAAGAAGGCGCAATTATTGTTTGTACAGGAAAACAGTTGGATAAACTTTCCCCTCTCATTTCTGCTGTAACTCAAACTGGTGGAATCATATCTGCCTATCAACACGATGTCAGTTCTAGAGTTAGTTGGAAAAATGTCATCTCTGACGTGATAGCTTCCTATGGTAAAATCGACATTTTAGTCAATACTGCTGGTATTTCTTCTCCAAAAATGAGTTTAGAGTTGTCACTTGACGATTGTAAAAAAATTCAAGGTATCGATATAAACAGTTTTGTATATGGTCTAAATGAGGTCATCCCTTCTATGATAAAAAATGGTGGTGGTTCGATTATCAATGTTTCAACCGTTGAAGGATTGGTGGATCTCCCTACTTCCAGTCCTTATGCAGCTGTCCAAGATGTTATTCGCTCTCTGTCACTAGATGTTGCCTTTGAGTATGCCAACCATAATATCCGTGTCAATTCAATTTGTCCTGGTATTATTGATACTCCCATTATAGAAACCACTTTTCCAAAAATCAGACCTGATTATAAAAAGTCGATTCAGTTCCCTTATTTAGGAAAACCAGAAGATATCGTAAATGGTATTATTTATCTCTCTTGTGACGAATCCAGCTTTGTAACAGGCGCAAAACTCGTTATCGATGGCGACAGAATAACGAATTGAATATAGTGAAGGGGCTGAGAAACAACTCTTTGAGTTCTTCTTGGCCCCTTCAAACTGTATGTTATCACTTCATTATTCACTTATATCCATCGTTTGACTAATTGTAGCCAAATTGCTTGAATCCAAAAATACTACCCTTAAATGATTCTTAGCTTTGTTCAAGTCAAAACGAGTCGATGCTTCTTTCTGTTTTAGATTGCTAATATTTACATCAAACAATTTTTCCCATAAAGCTTCTAACGGAATTTGTGAGATTGCTTCTTTTGGTAAATAAAAGCGCAAAACTGAAACAAAATCATCATATTTTTTGTCCAAAACATCGATTTCTAGAAATTGTCGGATATAAAATTCATAGGCCGAAAGCCCATCATCAATAGCCATTTTAGGATCTAACACTCGATAATTCATCATCTTCCGGCTCTTCTCATCGATCCAAGGAAAATAAGCTTGGGCATTCAAGACTCCTCTAGTGCGATTTACCCTATATTTTTGATGCAGTTTATCATAACTTCTTGTGACAAAATACGTTGCATTTTTCTTTTCAACCGGCTGATAATAACCATTTTGATATTGAACGGTTTGAATTGTATCTGCCACGAAAGCATATTCGATGTACGGTTGTCGTAATACTCCCGTTCCATTGTTCCACGCTAATTGATCAAAGCCCATCTGATCTCTAAATAATCGCTGATATTTTTGATTAACAGGCATATCCCAATTAAATGGATGTTTAAAAAGTGTCACTTTGATCACTTGATTGTCCAATGTTTCAACAGATTCTACTTGCTGGATTTCTAGAAAAATAGATTCTGGGATAAGATGAAAGTACAAACTTGAATAATACATTTTCCAACATGACGTCAGACATAAACCTTTATAATAAATATCGTAGCCAGCTAGTTGATTACAGTCAACTATCACAGCCTTTTCACTATTATATCGTTTAGGCAGTTTGGCAATTTCATTCGCAGTCTCAAAGGTTCTTTTTTCAAGTTTCTCTACATTATTGTATAGGAATTCATCTAATGGACGAATTGAACCGTAAACCCCATTTTTAATCATTCGAGTGTCACAATAATCTTCAATCATTCCTTGATTCGCAAAATAGATTGCTCCATCTAGTATCGTTCGTTCATGAAGACTTAACGCAGAAATATGAAGTTGAAATTCTCCATCCCGACTGTTTATCTTAATCCATAAATTTTCTTCTTCTGTGAGTTGCTGAATTCTCTTGATGATGGGCTGAAGTTCAAATAACAGTGCTTCTTCATCATTGAAACGATAACTTTCAGGTATCGAGACAATCCGCAAAAAGCTTAACCAATCAAAAATAGTCTGTTTCAACTCTTCTAAAGAAAAACCAGCCTGATACGATACCATATATATTTTCTTTGTTTTTTTCAATTGCCTCACCTCGCTCCTTTAGATAAGTATAACGAAAATAGAGGCAGACTTCATCTAATATACTTTTAAAATATAAAGTTCAATTTAAACAACAAAAAACAGCTCACTTCTTTTAATTTTTCTGAATTGAAAGAAGTGAGCTGTTTTTCATCGATTGTCGATAGATCGATTTTCATCTACAATAATGCGATTAATCAAATAAAATAGTAACGTTCCCACTCCTATAATCAAAATCGCTAAATAAAATGCATAAATTTTTGAACCCGTAATATCAGAAATTTTTCCTGTGAGTGATGGTACAATCACTGATGCAGACATACCAAAAAAATTAAAAAAACCATACATAGTGGCAACACTTCCTCTTGGCGCTCCTTCGCCTAACCAAGATATAATAATGGGTTCAACCGCTAGCTTTCCAAAAAAACCATACGCCATAATCCCGATCACTAAAATTGTTTGGTTTGTTGTTGTAACAGTTAAAAATAATACACTGGCTGCTAATACTTCAAGTAAAATAATAAGCTGCACTTTTTTCTTAGGAATTCCATCAGCAATCCTACTGAAAATCAAAGCACCGGGTATCGCAGTAAAAAATACCAGAGACGACGCAAGACCAACTGACGTTCCAGAAAATCCTTTCTCTGTTTCTAAAAAATTAGGCAGCCATGTGTCAATCAAATAGTAGGTGTACAACGTGGAGAAGTAAAGGATATAAGCTGAAATCATTCGCGGTTTAAACAATGCCTTGATCGACGTTCGCTCTTTTACTTCTGTTGCTTCGCTAACGAGCTTTTTCTTTTTTGGTTTCTCTAAACGAATATAGCGGGAAAACATCAAAATCGATAATAAAATCAACAGGATTGTAGCAAAAATCAACGCTTGCCAAGGTAACACCCCTGTTCCCACTAAATAACTAGAGGAAATCAACCCTAACCCACTCCCTATTGCTGTCCCACTATTGATCACCGCAGTGGACAAACTTCGTTTCGACACAGGCACATATTCCGCAGTCAATGAATAAGCAACTCCATAATACGTCCCACAACCGAGACCTGCTAAAACACTCCCAATAAATACAATGCCAATATTTTGTGCTAAACCAACAATTAGCGCACCTATCCCAAACAATAAAAAACCAGGAATCAAAATCTGCTTTTTCCCTAACCTATCAACTAGCAAACCTGAAGGAATTTGCATACAGACATAACCTAAAAAATAGAAACTTGAAATGTGGCCTAACTGTGCATCTGTCGCACCACCAAAATAATCACTAATGATTGGATAAATCGGGGTCAAGACTGTTCGATAGATCCAAATAACGATCCAACCAATCGTTAAAATATAAATAATCTGTTTCCAATAAGGCGTCCGCCCACTTAGTCTTTTCTCTTCATCCATCATTCACGCTCTCCTTTATTACGTCAAATCACCAAATGAATCGCATCCCTGATTAATTTTCACAACGGCAAGAATGATCAGACAATAAAAATGAGCATTTTCATGTCTGACCTTCTTCCTTTATTTACTTACTTTTTGATAAATGCCCCGACAAAATCAGAAGAAACACCTTCCTCTTTTGTATAGATAACGTGACCTCTTAAAACGGTTTGCACAGCTTGCGCCCCAATTTCACGCCCAATATATGGACTGATCTTGTTGCGGTATTCTAAATCTTCTGCTTTTAATGTGTAAGGTGCATTTGGTTTAATCAAAACAAAGTCAGCATCTTTCCCAACACTGATTCTACCTTTTTGATCTAAATCATAACGATCAGCTGGATTTGCAGCAATGATATCCGCAAATTGTTTTAATGACATACCTCGCTTTTGAACCCCTTCATCAAAGAGAACATCTACATTATTTTGAACACCAGAAATCCCACCCCATGCTTCAAAGGCATTTTCTTTCTCTTTTAAGTCTGGCGTACATGGTGAGTGATCAGATGTTACAAAATCGATTTCTCCCGCTAAAACTTTTTCCCACATACCATTTTGGTTTTTCTTATCACGGATTGGCGGTGAACATTTTACAACAGGTCCAATCGCATCTAATTCATCTGTATCAAAGTAAAGATAATGTGTACACGTTTCACACGTAACATCAACGCCTGCTCTTCTAGCTTTAGTTACTTCTTCCACACCTTCTGGACAAGCAATATGACAAATATGGATCCGACATCCAGTTTCTTTTGCAAATAAAATCGCTCTACGGATTGGTTCAACTTCAGTGAACACCGGACGGCTAGCCACATAAGCTTTTAGTGTCGTTTCGCCATTTTTATACGCAATTTCTCCTAGTTTATCTGTGATTGCTGCATTTTCCGCATGAATCGCCAAAACTTTCCCAGTTTTAGCAACTTGTTTCATTCCTTCGTAAAGTGAATAATCATCCACATTCATAAAGTCACCATCAATACTACGATCACCGCAAGTGGCCATAAAGCATTTGTAGGCAGCTACTCCACCATCATCTAATTCTTGAATCCCACCAGTAAGATTAAATGGAACTAAGCCACCGAAGGAACCTACATCCGACTTTAATTTCCCTTTTCCAGCAGTATACTTAATCTCCAATGATTCACCATCTACTGTTGCTGGTACTTGATTTAATGGCATCTCCATAAATGAAGTAACGCCACCTTTGGCACAAGAAGCTGTCCCAGTAATGTAGCCTTCCCACTGATCACGGTAACCACCACCAGGATCTGTAATGTGGACATGTGCATCCACCATACCTGGGCTTACAACTAAACCAGTTGCATCAATGACTTTATCTGCCGTACCAAGATCATTCCCAATTGCAGCGATGACTCCATTTTTTACAGCAACATCTGTTTTGACTTCTCCCGACTCCAGAATCACTAAACCGTTTTTGATGACTAAATCATAACACATTTATTTTCCTCCTAAATTTAAAAGCATCATGGACCTCTTCGCTTGGATAGAACAAAATATGTAAAATCTGACATATTTCAGCCTCTCTAAGAAATTGAGCCAAAAGCTTATTATTTTTTATCAAAAATTTTTCTTAATAGCAAATATAAAACAAAAGCTGATACAAAGCCAGAAATCCAAGAGATATCTGATACTACTTTTAAAGCGGGAATAAAATTACCACTCAAGCAAATAACTAACGCGACTACAGTTGCAACATATGCCGGTTTATTCAAACCTTTATATAAATTGTTACGATTGTCTGCATTTTGATCCATATACAACTGATTCAAATCGATTTTTTGTTTTTGGACAAAATAGTAACTGGCAATCATTGTTCCTGCAACTGGTCCTAATACTGCACCAATCGTATTCAAGAAGATAAAAATGCTATCAGCATTTTCCATTAATTTCCATGGCATAATCAAAAAGCTGATTATGCTAGCAAGTAATACACCTTTTTTATAATCGATTTTCTTAGGAAATAAAGCACACAGTTGATATGCAGCCGGAATAATATTTCCTGTTGCATTTGTCGATACAGTTGTTAATAAAAATACTAACATCGCAACAATAATAGCAAAAGAATTATCCCAACGATCTACAATATTGAGAATATTCCATTCCTGAATGCCATAACGGATAGAACCACCAATTAAAATCACAACACTTGAAAAAGCAAATATCCCATATCCAACTAGAAAACTAGCTGTCTGTCCAACAGTTTGATCTTTGGTTGATTTTGCATTTTGCGTAAAGTCTGAAACACTTGCACCTGGTGCTGCCCAAACAGCCAAAACTGAATTAATAATCATGAAATAAACAAATACGGGTGAAATATTATGTGTCGCCCCTGTGACATCATAAGATAAAATCGGGCCTAAACCGCCTGCTGCAACGATTGCCCAAATTGCCATACCGCCGAATACAATGTAAATCAGCGGACTCAAAATAGCAGTGAATTTATTAAGAATTTTTCCTCCGCCAAAACCAATCAGCATGTTTACGAGCCAAAAAATCGTAAAAGCAATCAACCCAGGAATAGAAATCCCCAAGATCACTGTATCACCACCTAGAGATAAAAACCCTGGCCAGATTTTCCCAATCAAAATCAATAGTGCTAGTGACCCCGTATAGTTTTGCAACCCAAACCAAGCAATTGCCGCGACACACCCTCTTAGAAATCCTGGCAGTTTTGCACCAATATCCCCATAGGTCGATCTTAGATGAATCGCAAATGGAATGCCATATTTTGAACCTGCACGACCATTATAGGTCATAAATAGCGCAACTGCCAATGCACTAAGGACTAAAGCCAGCATTATATTGATCGGAGAAAGTCCTAAAAAGAGAAATCCTCCTACAGCAGTGTAATTCGGTATGTTATGTACTGAACCCATCCACAACGTAAAATAGTTCATTTTTCCCATCGTCCTTTTAGATAAGGGTTTTGGAAGCATATCTTCATTATAACCACGCTCTCGATAACGTTGAAGTTCATCTTCTGTGATTTGATAATCTTGGTTTTCCATCATTTCGCCTCCTTTTAAGCGCTTACATACACTAAAATTCCAAAAATTCTATTTTTTTTATACATAGCTTTTATCTAAAAAATATGATGTGTTTAAGTTCTATCCACTATATTTAGTCTCAGAAGCTAAACACATCATTATTTATTGCTTTACGAAAACAGATGCCTATTCAGCGACTGTTTTCTTTTTATTCAAGTTCGCTAATAAGAATAGCGCAGTACCTACTACTAATAAAATTACCGAAATGTAAAAGCCCATTTCTTTTGAACCTGTGGCATCTGAGATTGAACCAGTTAATGTTGGTGCAATCACTGAAGACATCATTCCGAAGAAATTGAATACACCCAATGTAGTACCAATACCAACTTTAGGCGCATTTTCACCTAACCAAGAAATAATAATTGGCTCAACAGCAAGTTTTCCTAAGAAGCCGTATAAGATCAAACCAATTAATAATAATGTTGAGTTTGTTGCTTGTACAGTCAGTAATAACATTGCTGCAGCTAAAAATTCTAAAATAACGATAAATTGTACTTTTTTGTGCATAAACTTATCTGCTAAACGACTGAAGAATAACGCACCTGGAATTGAAGCAAATGCTACAAGAGAAGCTGAGAACCCAATTGCTGCACCTTCAAAGCCACGTTCTGTTCCTAAGAAGTTTGGTAACCAAGTTACCGTCATATAGTACGCATAACAAGTAGCAAAATATAAAATATAAGCAAATAACATTTTTGGTGAGAATAATTTTTTGATTGAAACCTTTTCTTTTTCCACAACTGTGGCTTCTGGTGCAGCCGCTGCTGCTTCAGCTGCCTCTGCCGCTTCAGTTTGTGCTAAGAATTCAGCATCTTCTTTATTATTACGAATAATTGCAACAAATGCTACCAACATTACAGCAATCAATGCTACAGAAATGTACATCATTGTTTGCCATGGAAATTTCAATTGAACAACTAAGAAACTAGATAAAATCAAGCCTAGACCAGAACCAACAGCTGATCCACTATTTACGATAGCTGTAGAAAAACTTCTTTTTTCGCGTGGAATATTTTGAGAAGTTAATGAATATGCTGAGCCATAAAAAGAGCCACAGCCTAAACCAGCTAAAACACTACCAACGTAAATCATTTGAATATTTGTTGCTTGAGAAATCAATAACGCAGCTAGACCAAAAACGATAAAACCAGGAATCAGTACTTTTTTCTTTCCGATTTTATCAACTAAAAATCCTGCTGGAATCTGCATTGCTACATATCCAAAGAAGTAACAAGTAGAAATAAAGCCTAATGCTGTATCTGTGATATTTCCGCCAAGTGAAGCATTGATTTGCGGATAAGCAGGTGACAAAGCTGAACGATAAACCCAGATCGTTACCCAACCAGCACATAACAAAATAACAATTTTTTTCCAATAATCCATTCCTGAACCCTTACTTTTTGCATCCATGTCTTTTCCTCCATATGTTATTTTTTATAGATAGGATCAAAAAAATGTTTGTGCAATTTTCTCTCAAACCTATATCAAATAACTTCTTATTCATTATCAATTGTAAGCGGTGGCAAATTTTCACGCATCATTATTTTTCACAAACTTGTCAAAAAGTTTGTGCAAAACGAACAATCACTTGTTCTTTCACACAAACAATTTGCATGTTCTTATTTTTTGTAAATATTTAGTGCAGCTTTCACAGCCTCACCTTTCACAATCTCTGCCCCATAATAATTAAGTGCCCCTTCTAATGCAGACAATACGTGAAGTACATTTGATTTTCTACTGCTGTACCCCATATTTCCGATACGCCAAACTTTTCCTTGAAGTGCTCCAAAAGAAGATGCGATTTCAACACCGAACTCATCCAACATAAGTGCACGAACTTTTTCCCCATCAATTCCAGCTGGAATCATAATTGGTGTAACAGTCGGCATTTTTGTCGTTAAATCGCCATAAAATCCAAGTCCCATCGCTTTTATCCCCGCAACGATGGCTTGATCGTTTTGTGCATGTCTAGCATAAACCTTATCCATTCCTTCGGTAATCATCATTCTAAGCCCCTCATGCAAGCCATAGATCATGCTTGTTGCTTCAGTATGATGGTTGATTCGTTCTTCACTCCAATAACGTTGTAATTGGCTTAAATCAAGGTAATTACTGCTAATATGATTCTCATTACGAATATCTTTACTTAAACCTAATTCTTTTTGATAACGACTCGTTAAAACTTTTTCTACTCGGTCATTATATGTGATCAAAGATAAACCAGAAGGAACACTCACACATTTTTGCGTTCCTGCAATTGCAATATCGACTCCCCACGCATCAACTTCTAGTGGCACACCACCATATGTTGCTACCATATCTACAACAAAGAAAACATCATTTTCTTTACAGTGTTTACCGATTTTTTCCATAGCTTGCATTTGACCGTTAGCGGTTTCTCCATGAACCATTGCTACAATTTTCGGTTGTACTTTTTCAATAGCTTCGATTACAGTTTCTTGTTCAAAAGGCGCGTCCCATTCTTTTTCCAAATAATGGATCTCCGCTTTTGCACGTTCACAAATTTCTCCTAGAAGGTACGCAAAACGCCCATATACCGGAATTAAAACTTTATCGCCCGGCTCAATCAACGCTATCAAAGCAGCCTCTAATCCAGAACGTGATGTTCCGTCGATTGCAAAAGCTTGTTCATTTTTGGTTCCAAAAGGAATCTTGATCATTTCCTTTACTTCATCCATAATTGTTAGAAAAGCTGGATCAAACTGGCCTAAAATTGAAGCTGACATCGCTCTTAAGGCTACAGGATGAGCCTCAACTGGTCCTGGTGTCATGATTGTTCTACTCGGTACTGATATTTCTGAAAACATAACTATCTCCTCTTTTCCGTTTTAATTTCATCCTACCCTTATATCCAAAAAAGTCATTGTCACTTTTGAATAAAAAAATAGAATTTTCAGTTACTTTATACAAACCTTTCTTGAATCTGCATACGCTATCATTTAGAATAGAGATAACCAATACCAACATGATCATCATTTGGCATAAAAATGAAATAAGTTTCCAACAAAGCAAGATGTATTTGGTATGACTCTTTACCATCTTAAGATAAAATAAGCCATACTTGTAATAGAATACCACTTGCTTATTTTTTATTAAACCTACACAAGCTTATTCAGCTTTTACTATTAGGAGGAAATCCATTTGACTACTTTAGAAGATTTATTAAAAATACCAAGATTTTCTGATTTAAAATTACTAACTCATCCATCAAAAGCCAATACGATTGTTGAAAGTATTGAAATTTCTGAAACACCCGATGTAGCTAATTTTGTTCCAAAAAAGATTTTCCTTTTAACAACTGCAATGGTTTATAAAGATAACCAAGAGGAGTTGATCCGTTTAATTGATTCTTTAAAGGAACAAGAAGCAGCAGGTATTGGGATAAAAGTCGGCCGATTCATCGAAACGATTGATCCTGAAGTAGTAGCTTATGCAAATAAGATCGATTTTCCAGTTGTACAAGTTCCGAGTACTCAACCATTAGGTGCATTATTACATCAACTACTAAATTATTTATGGGATACCAAAACAGAACAACTCAGCTATGCTTTAGACATTCAAAAACGTTTTTCTAATTTACTGATCCATGATGTTAGCATCGCTCGATTCATTGCTGATTTTGGCAAAATGATTAACACACCTGTCATTTTATTAAGTCCGTATCGTAAAGTAATTGCTCATTCCAAACATTTTACCCAAACGTCAAAACCAGCAGAGTATTATGTTGAACAGCTTGTCAGTAAGTATTCTAATTGGAACGAAGATAGTCATGCATCCTTTATGATCAAAGATTTAAATCAAGAACCTTTACAAATTGCTGGATTCTCAGTTACTGTAAACAGCTATTTCCCACATTACTTGCTGATTTTAAACCCACAACAAGTTCCATATCCGATGTCAGAATTTGCTGTTGAACAGGCTTGTTTAGTTTTATCATTTATGTTGTATAAAAATCAAAAAGTTCAGGAGTCTCTTGATTTTCTCAAAAGTGACTTTTTGAGTCAACTAATTGAATATCAACAAACGCCTCATCAGTCTAGACGTGATTGGCTTGATTTAGGTACAAACTACGGCTTAAAGAAAAGCACACAGTATCAAGTTGTCTACGCCGTTTGCAATCAAACTATAACAACTGCGACCAAGATTAAATACCAACAAGAAGAAAGTGACGTTGCTTTTCAATGGCTGTCAGAAACATTGCCACCTAGAATTAAACATATTAGTATCTTCAAGGTAAAGAATACAAATCATTTAGCGATTTTGATCCAAAGTAGAGTAGAAGACTTAGAAAAAATTTTAAGTGAACTATCTTTAGAATTATCTGAAAAACTTCCAATAACTTTAACATTTGCTTTAGGTAATTTATATGAAACAATCGAACAAATCGCCAGCTCTTTCATTGAAGCCAAAACTGCGTATGAAGAAATGTTGACGATGACGAATGTACCATTAACCCATCGTTATCACCCGAAAGGAATGAAAAGTCTATTTGAAAAAATGAGTCTTGAGGATATTCACTATTTCTGTGAAACGACTTTAAAAGAGCTCGCTTATCCTGTTGAAGATTCGTTCATTGAACTTCGTAAAACGTTGCAATGTTATTTAAGTTTTCAATGTGAAATATCAAAAACTGCAAAGGAAATGTATTTGCACCGAAATACAATCAAATATAGAATCGATCATTGTGCAAAATTACTTGGTAAAAATATTCAAGACCCAACAAATAGTCTAAATTTACGTTTAGCTTTGGAGCTGTCTGAACGTTCGAACCAACATCAATAAAAGAAGAAGTTGAAAGAAACTTAAATCGTTTCTTTCAACTTCTTTTTACAACTATTTAACCTGTAATTCTTGTTCCTGCTCTTCCTAATAAAGCTTGATCAGCTTCTTCTAAAGAACAAATAATGGCTGTTTTACCTTGTGATGCAAATCCGATTGCCGCTTCCATCTTAGGTCCCATACTACCATCTGCAAAATGACCTTCATCCATATATTGTTGCGCTTGTTTTACGGAAATTGTTTCTAGTTTCTCTTGATTTTCTTTACCATAATTGATATAAACATTGCTTACATCTGTCAGCATCATAAAGACATTCGCATCGATTTGTTCTGCAAGTTTTTTACCCGTACGGTCTTTGTCAATCACTGCTTCGATTCCTTTTAATAACCCATCTTGATCACGGACAACTGGAATTCCCCCGCCTCCGCCTGCGATTACGATTGTATTTCTGTTTAGTAAATTAACAATTGCATCTACACCATGAATAGCTTTTGGTTGTGGAGACGGAACAACGCGGCGGTAACCACGGCCAGCATCTTCCATCATCACCCAATTTTTTTCTTGTTCCATTTTTTTAGCTTCTTCTTCAGAATAAAAAATTCCGATTGGTTTGTTTGGATGATTGAATGCTTCATCATCAGCCGACACTTCAGTTTGAGTCAATAACGTGATTACATTGCTCGTCAATCCTTTTGTTTCTAATGAATTTTTCAAACTTTGTTCCAACATATATCCAATAAACCCTTGAGATTCTGCATTACAAACATCTAAAGGAAATGGCGGAACAACATCTTTTGCTTCCTCATTTTGTCTTAAAATATTTCCAACTTGCGGACCATTCCCGTGAGTTAAAACGATTTCATAATCGATTTCTTCTATTTTCGCAACCAGTTCTGCACTGACTTTAACATTTTCTAATTGTACCTCTAGTGTTGCTTCTTGATTTGGTTTTAAAATTGCATTGCCTCCCAATGCGATTACGACACGATTTGCCATAAAAATCCTCCTTCAGCTAGCGCTAAGTACTTTGATTGTTGTTAAAAAACCTGCTAATAAATCAACACCTGATGTATGACCTACAGCAATGACCGATTTTACAATACTTTCAATTTGTTCTTCTTTACTTTCTGACATTAATACCGCTACCAATCTTAGGACTGGCTCACTAAAACGACCTGATATTGCGCACAACAAATAATGCTTGCTGATATCTGTCGTTAAAGACTGCTCTGTTAACAGTTCAGTAAGTAAGTTCGTTAATATTGGGTGTTCCTTTTTTAATAAGAACCGTGCAGCGAGATGCCCCACGATCATATCATCACCAGACGGCGTTAGTCCTGCCCCTCTGCCTAAAAGAAAATTCAGACCCTTTTTTTGCTGTATACTCTCTTCTTGACATAATAATTGAATGGCTTCACTAAACGGATGTCTTGCTTCGATAAATTGAGCTAGAGTATTCTGACTGCCAGTTTCTTTGAGTATTGTATTTGTATACGAAAATAGCTTTTCTTGACTCGCTTTACATATCTTCTGTGTTATTTCTACAACTGATGAATACGTCTTTCCATGCATCAAAAATAGATGATTCTTAGAAAAATGTAAGCTATTTTGTTTCCAAGTTATTGTCTCTCCGATTTCAACTGTTCCTAATAATCGTGAGAAATCAACTGCTTCCAAATAAATACCGTTTGGCATAAAAGGATAGTTAGTGGTCGTAACGACCACTAACGTTTGTTTCCTTTCATCTTGAATATTAAAGCTATTTTTATATTTGCTATGAACATGCCAATTTGTTTCTTCACTATTATCTATCAAAAGATTTTGATCTATAAAACAAGCATTAACAAACACTATTTTCCCCTTTTATTCTGTAAAACCTAATTTTTTTGCATACGCTAAAACGGCTTTTTCAAAGCAATCGATTGGAGGTGTCACAGTACCTGCACCGATTTGACCCAACCCAGCTTTTTTGTTTGCAATTCCTGTGTTAATTACCGGAAGAATTCCTGTTTCTACAACTTTTCTTGCATCGATACCTAAACAAATGCCTTTAAAGTCCCAAGTTGGAACTGGGAAATTCGGGTTTGTGTCAATACAGATTTCCGTCATTTCATTACTTGTATTCAACGCGTCATAAAAACCGCCTGAGCCGACGAAACGGGTTACTGCAGGAGCCGCGATCATTGCCATACCACCAACACCGAACGTTTCAGTAATAGCACTGTCACCCATATCTGGAGCGGCATCTGCTTCACTAAATCCTGAAAAATAAAGTCCTTGAGGTGTGTTGACTGGTCCTGTAAACCATTCGTCTCCCATTCCAGCAATCCGAATACCAAATTCATAACCATTTCGGCACATTGCTGTAACGATTGTTCCTTCTTGTATTTGTCTTGCACCATCCATAACAGCTTTTGCAGAAGCCATCATGATATTCAAGAAAAATTGATCTGTATCCGCTAAGAATTGAACCACTTCTTCACGTTTTGTTTGATCGATTTCAGTTAGGCCAACGATGATTGGAGCCATTTCTTTTAAAAATGCTAATGATGCTGCAATATTACGTTGGTGGAATTCATCCCCCATAGCAATTGCTTTAGCAACCAATACATTGATGTTTAAGCCGTCTTCTTTTGTTTTTAATGCTGCACTTAAAACAGGTGCCAAAGTATCTCTCATCCATCTTAAACGAGTAATTACTTCGTCAGAATAAGCACCAAAGCGTAATACTGCTCCAATACCTTCGTTCATCGTACAAAATGCACGGTTGCCATCTGTTTTATTTTCAACAACTAAGACTGCCATGTTTCCTGAAGTGATACCACCCATTGGTCCAACTGCATTTACGTGATGACATGGAATTAATTTTACTTCACCAGATTCTAGCAATTTTCTAGCTTCTTCTTCTGTTTCACACCATTCTTCAAATAAAACTGCACCTACACAAGCGCCTTGAATAGGATCGACCATTTTATCGTAAGTGATTGGTGGTCCTGCATGTAATAAGACTTTTCCTTCATTCAATTCTTCGATTACTGAATTTGCTGGGACTACATCTAATAAGAAAGGAGAACCAGCAACGATTTTTGCTGCTACCGCTTGGTTTGCTTCATCGATTGTTTTATATGCCATTTGATTTATTCTCCCCTATTTAGCTAATGCTACTTTATTTAAGAACTGTAATGCTTTTTGCAGTGTAATGTTTCCGCCTGCAACTGGTTGCCAGTCATACTGGACTACTTTACCACCATGGTTAATGATTGCTTCTGAGAAACTACGTAAACCAACGTTGATAAATCCTTGGTTTGTCAATAATGCTAACATTGCTTCTGTTGGCTCAATTGTAACTGGATTTACTGCTGGTGCAGCTTCGATTGCTTTATCTGTTTGTGTCAATGGATGATCTAAAATAGCCAATGCTAAACGTACTGCTTGTGCGTTACTATCACAAAGAATAACACCCGCCTCTTTCATGATTGTTTCTTGCTCATGAATGTTTTGAGGATCTTCGTCCGTTCCCACAATCGTACTGATCACAAATAATTCTCTGCCTTCAGCTTTCGCATTTGCTTTGATTTCTTTGATAGTTGGTGCCAATTCTTGTGCCATATTTGCATGAGAGCCGTACCCTAATACAACATCTAATAAAATGATTGCTGTTTCAGGATCTTTTCCAGATTCTTCCAACATTTCTTTACGTTTTGATGGATCGATCATTGGATGAGGTTTCCCTTGTGTATAAACATCGTCTCCTAAGTCAATAATCTCATGTCCTTGATTTTTTAAGATAAAGCCTTCTGGCGCATGTTCGTCACCTGTTAATGCTAAACCTTCTTTGATCAACATTGCTGCTTCATAAGCAAGAGTTCCACCAGAGTATAAACCTTTAACAAATTTTTGTTTTGGTTTAAAAGAATGAGCAGGAACTGTTAATGTTTCTTTCACAGCTTGAACATTTTCTTTATTCAATAATTGAACAGCCGTTTGAGCTGCTTCTTCTAAAGTATAAGCACGATAAAGATTTTCTTCATGAGACGTTGGTTTTTCGCCTAGGAAAATCGTTACAGCAGGTTTTGAAATACTTCTTAAAAGATTTAAGACTTCATCACGAACTTCTGGTGCAGGTGGTTTAGAGATTACTACAACCACTTCTGTGTTAGGGTCTTTCTCTAATGTCATGATGCTGTCTTTTAAAGTGATTCCGCCGATTTCAGCTTTTAAATCACGTCCGCCAGTCCCGATTGCATTCGTCACGCCGCCACCTAATTTGTGGATGATCGTCGTTACTTCTTGAATCCCTGTACCAGAAGCACCAACAACGCCGATTTTACCTTTACGAACAGCATTTGTGAATGCCACAGGAATACCATTGATAATACCTGTTCCGCAGTCTGGTCCCATTAATAGCAAACCTGCATCATGCGCTTTTTCTTTTAAGCGTTTTTCATCTTCAATTGCAACATTATCGCTAAAACAGAAAACATGTTTGCCTTCATCTAACGCTTTTTCAATTTCAAGTGCTGCATGGGTACCAGGAATAGAGAAAACAACTACGCCAGCATCTTTCCCAAGCTCAAAAGCTTTATCCCACGTTTTTACGACTTCTTCGCCCGAAGCATCTCTGCCGCCTTTTGTTTGTTCTTCTAAAAATACATCAATTTCTGTCAATACTTGATCAATCAATGAGTCATCTTCAATGTCTAATACGATTACCATATCATTAGAAGAAGCTTTTTCTAGCTCTTCCGTGTACAACCCACCTGTTTTGAAGATGTCTTTATTGGCTGGTGTTCCCATCATTACAGAAACATTGTGAACACCATCGATTGTATTTAGTTTGTTCGTTAATAGCATCAGTACAATAGAATCTTGATAGCTATTTGCTTTAATAATTGTATGCAGCATTGAAATTCCTCCTTGAATTATAGGTAACAACGGCTCGCCTTACTACATTTTGCATTTTTCAATCGTTTAACAACTAATGAAAGCAAATGTGTAGTGCGCTCGTTCAACTCTGCCAGATAAATTGAACTGGAACAGAGTGTAGTACTAACTTGCAAAACTAGAAATTTTATTTATTAAAATTTATTCTGCAAACTTATTTTTATGATCATAACGATCGTAATGGATATCATCACTGATTAAGTACTCATAGATATCATCAACAATTTCAATACCATTTTCTTCATAATTTTTTTCACGAGCTCTTCCTCGTTCACCCGGATAATTTACTTCAGTGAATCCAGGACTTGGGCTGATTTCTTTCAATTCATCGAGCATTGTTGAAATACTCTTTTTAAAAGTATCTAGTCCAATAAAAAATTCTGGATTGATCACAATATGAAGTTGGCCTAATTCACGACCTTTAGATAAATCATGATACATGGAAGAAACGTGTTTGCCAAATGGCACGCCTAGTAAAACACCGGATAAGATATCTACCATCATCATCAAACCATACCCTTTTGGTCCTGCTATTGGTAATAACGCATTAACAGCAGTAGAATCTGTTGTTGGATTTCCTTGAGCATCCACTGCCCATGTATCTGGTATCGCTTCTTTTTTAGAACGAGCATGTAATATTTTGCCCCACGCTTGAACGGTTGTGGCCATATCAAACGTAATCACACGGTCATCATTACTCGGTGCCGCAAATGCAATTGGATTCGTACCAAAGTATGGTTCACTTCCACCAAATGGCACAACCATTGGATCCGATTGACACACCGAAAGAGCAACCATATTTTGTTCTGCAGCTCTTTCAACATAGTAGGCAAGTGCCCCACTATGAGAGATGTTCCGTACACCAACAACTGCTACACCATTTTTCTTTGCCATTTCAATTGCAAGATCCATCGCCTTTTTTGCCGCAACAAAACCAGAACCATTATCCCCTTCAAACATACCACAACTAGGAGCTGTTTGGTCAAATGAAAACGTAGGCTCATTTGTGATACCGCCTTTTGCAATTCTTTCTGAATAATATTCTACACGCATTGCACCATGAGAATGAATTCCTCTTGCATCTGCAAATGTTAAAACATCACTTACGATTCCTGCATGTTCTTCTGACAAACCAGCTTTTTGTATTTTGTTTTGGATTAATTGATGTAAATCTGCTTTTTTTACTCTCATTGTAGAGCACTCCCCTTTATTTGAAAAAATTTATTTTTTCTCACCAAAGGCATTTGTATTCTCATATCGATCAAAATGTAGAGTATCACTCTTTAAATAATCATAAATATCTTTGACGATGTCGATACCATCAGTCATTGATTTTTCATAATTGATTTGATTGATTTCTCCTGGATAATATACTTGTTCAAATCCATCGGCTGCTGGAATCTCATGTAACTCATCCACCATACCATCTACTGATTCTTTAAACATATCTAAATCAGTAAAACGTTTTGGATCGATCAAAATGTACATTTGACCAACATTACGGCCTTTGCTTATATCGTCATACATTGAAGAAACGTGTTTTCCAAATGGTAATCCTAGAAGCATACCAGATAAAATATCTACCATCATCATCAAACCATACCCTTTTGGTCCTGCTATCGGTAATAATCCGTTGACTTTATGAGGATCAGTTGTAGGCTTTCCGTCTTTATCAACTGCCCATGTATTAGGTATATCTTTATTTTTAGAACGGGCATCTAGTACTTTGCCCCACGCTTGAACTGTTGTTGCCATATCAAAAACTACAGGCTCGTGGTCTTTTCTAGGAGCCGCAAATGCGATTGGATTTGTTCCAAAATAGTTTTCTTTTCCACCAAATGGTACAACCATCGGATCTGATTGACACATTGCAATTGCAATTAAATCTTGTTGCGCAGCTTTTTTAACATAATAGGATAATGCTCCGCTGTGGCTTATTTTAGAGATTCCAACAGCCGCTACACCTGATTTTTTTGCCATATCAATGGCATAACCTAACCCTACATCTGCAACGAATTGCCCTGCTCCATTTTTCCCGTGAACAATTCCTGAACTTGGTCCAGTCTCTTCAAATTCTATTTTTGGATCAAGTGTTACGCCGCCTTTATCGATTTGTTCCGCATAGTATTCCACTCTAACAGCTCCATGCGAGTGGATACCACATGCATCCGCAAATACCAAATGTGTCGCCACTTCATTTGCATGTTCTGATTTTAAACCAGCTGTCGTTAATTTTTTTTCGATCAATTCATGCAATTCTTCTGGTTTCACTACAACAGTTTCATTCATTCTTAAACTTCCTCTTCATTAAATTAAATTTCTGGATCTCGGTTGCAATCTTTCGAATACACATACATCAATGGTTCATCGCGTCCTACAGCATAAGCTGCTTGTTGCACATAAGAACTCATAAAAATGTAGTCTCCTTTTTCGACTGGCATCCATTCATTGTCTAAGTTGTACATGCCTTGTCCAGAAAGTAAATATGCACCATGTTCTTGATAATGTGTTTCGATATAACCATGACTTGCTCCAGGTTCAAATGACAGAATATGGAAATTCATGTCAAAACCTAAATCTTTAGGTAAAAAGTCCCATAGAAGAACATCTTTCATACCTTCATACTCAATTGGTTCCATATCGTTTACATTCCCAACCACTTTGTGTGCTTCATAGCCTTCTAGTGGTTGATAACGTTTTTTGTATAAGAAGATTTCTGTGTCAGCATCTTGACCATTTTCTAAATACATCAACGTACTAGCTGGTAAATAAGCATAGCCGCCTTTAGTTAGTTTGTGTGTTTCAGTACCGTCATTTACGTTTAAAACGCCATCAATCACATAAACGATTGTTTCAACACCTTCGCCACCAAAACCGCGTTGGTTTTTGCCATCTTTATGCATTGTGATAATATAATCAACAAAATTTGCACCTAATTGTTTTGAACCTAGAATAGAACAATCACAATTTTCAAAGCCAGGAATCACATTATTTACTAAACCGTCATGTGGAATCAACGCATAATTATTTTTTTTGATTACAGCTCTAGATGATAATAAGCCATCCAGATAGCCAGTTTGATTATTTTTATAACCCATGTTTATTTCTCCTACTTTCTTTTATTTATAAGCTAATTCATATAATGTGCTAGCTAGTACTTTTACCCCATTCACTAAATCATCAATATCTGTTGCTTCTGCTGGATTATGGCTGATACCGTTAATACTTGGGACAAAAATCATTGCTGTTGGGAAGTTTGGTGCAATGATTTGAGAATCATGACCTGCGCCACTATGCATTACTTTGTATTTCATATTTTCAGCTTTAGCCGCTGTTTCGATTGCTGTTACGATTTCTTCATTCATTGGAACTGGCGCTTCATCCATCCATAAATCGATATCGATTTCTAAGCCATGTTCTGCTGCGATATCTCTCATCAATTGCTCGATTTCTTTTGTAAATGCATGTAACTCACCGCTGTCTGTATGACGGCAATCCATTGTAAATAGCACTTCTCCTGGAACAACGTTTACTGTATTTGGTTTAGGTTCAACTTTACCAAACGTTAATACTAATGGATCACCAACTTCTAACGCTCGATCGATTGCTTGTGAACAAATTTTAGCAAATCCGTAAACCGCATCTTTACGATAGCCCATTGGAGTGGTTCCAGCATGGTTTGCTTCGCCTTTTAACACAATTGTATAACGTCTTTGTCCTGCAATATTGTTGACCACACCGATTTGTAATTGCTCTTTTTCAAGCACAGTCCCTTGCTCGATATGGATTTCTACAAACGCTTTGATGTCATCTCTAGTTGCTTTACTTTCATCTCTAAAGTCAAAGCCATGGCGTCGCATTTCTTCGACAAATTTCAATCCTTCAAAGTCAGCGATCTCAAGAACATCTTCTTTCTTCGCTTCACCAACAAAGTTTTTACTACCCCAGAATACTGTAGGAAAACGGCTACCTTCTTCTTCGGCCATTGAAATAACTTCTAATGAACGTTTTGGTTTGCCGTGTGTTTCTAATAAATATTGGATCGCAACATACGCTGCAATGACCCCAAATTGACCATCTAAGTTCCCACCATTTACAACAGTATCGATGTGAGAGCCTGATAAAACTGTTTCTTCTGGATGTTCTGTACCTTCAACTCTACCAAAGAGGTTCCCGATTTCATCAAATGAAGCGGTCATACCAATTGCTTCTAATTTTTCTTTTACAGATTTTTGTGCTTCCAACCATGAATCCGAATACAATAAACGTGTCATCCCACCGGTTGGGTCGTTGCCAATACTAGATAAGTGATCGATATTTTCTTGTAAAACTTTTTTTAAATCCATTTGATACATCTCCCTCTTTTATTATCATAATCATTGTAAGCGGTTGCCCGTTTTCATACACTATCCACATTTCACAAATTAACTCCTATCTTTGTGCGCATTAAACATAAAGACTGAGGCTATTTGGGTTAAAATGGAAATAAGTTAGTGAAATTATTTAGATTTATAGATTTACTTTTTGAAAAAGTGATAGAATACAGATGGTGTTAAAGACATCTCGATTATTTTTTCTATTTTTCTGTCGAAGCTAAACAAGCTCGCTACGCTTTTGCCTTGAAACATGCCAAGAAATACAACGAAGTTATGAGTTGATATTGATTGGTACAAGGTGACTGAAAGGAACGTTGCTTCCTTCTGTTATTAAGATGTTGAATGGTACAAGGTGTAGCTTAGCGAAACGTTGTTACCATATGTTATCTAGCTACGCGGGCTAACTCTTCGGGAAAAAGATAAAAATAGTTTGTGGCGAAAAGCACCACAATCGATTTTTTCTATTTTCCTGTCAGAATTGGACGAGCCCGCTACGCTTTTAATTTAGGAGGACCATTAATGAGAAAACAAACATTTCTTTACAGCACACTAGAAGATTTAGATTTATCTATGACCTTTTACTCAAATGAAAATAACTCATCTACTAAAGCTACTTTACTTTATTTTCATGGTGGCGGTCTTCTTTATGGAACTAGAAATGATTTACCGGAAGTGTACTGTGAACTATTGGTAGAGAACGGCTACAACTTGTTAGCTGTTGATTATCCTTTAGCACCTGAAGTTAAACTCCCAACTATTATTTCTTGTTTAACGGAAGCCATTGATTGGTTTTTGAAAAATTATCAAACCACTTTAGGTCTGAAAAAGCCGGATTATTTTTTATTTGGACGTTCAGCCGGTGGTTTTTTATCCTACTTATTATCTGCTCGCCATCTTTTGCCAGAGCAAAAAGGATTGATTAGTTTTTATGGCTATTATGATTTGACCAATCCATCATTCAATCAGCCTAGTACTTACTATAATCAATTTCCTAAAATTGCACCTCTAACTGCTCAGGCGCTGATTTGTCCAAAACCGACCGCAGAAGTTTCTATCAACGAACGTTTTTCACTTTATTTGTCTGGTCGACAATTTGGCAACTGGCTAAGTTATCTTGTCAGTACTCCTAGCGAAAAGGAAACTTTTAGTCTCACTGATACAGAACTTACTGCACTTCCGCCTACATTTTTGGCTCATAGTTCAGCCGATCAAGATGTGCCCGTTGAAACTTCTCGTATTGCGAATACTAAAATTCCTGATGTTACCTATGAAGAAGTTGAGAAGCTTCCGCATGATTTTGATGGTGATATTACTAAAAGTGAAGGGCTTCAAGTTTATCAAGCTTTAATTGTATGGCTTGATAAAACATTAGCTACTTCTTGATTTTACCATAATTGACCTCTTCTATTACTAAAGTAAAAAAGACATTCCTGAATAATCAGGAATGTCTTTTAAAATTGCTCTTATTTTTCAGTTGCAGTTTCTGTAATAACTTCTACTGCACGTTTCATACGGATATCATGTTTCAACATGTCTTCTGTTAAGACTTTTTTAACTTGCTCGATTGGCATGTTGTATTGTTCAGACAATTCCTTGATTTCATTATCCATATCTTCTTGAGATACTTCAATGTTTTCAGCTTTAGCGATTTCTTCGATCACAAGATTTGTTTTCGTACGAACTTCTGCTTCTGCTTCAAATTGTTTATGCAAGTCTGCTTCTGTTGTTCCAGTTAATTGGTAGTACATATCTGGAGCGATTCCTTGACGTTGCATGTTATTTAAGAATTCATCCATTGAACGGTGAACTTCATCGTGAACCATTACATGTGGAAGGTCAACGATTTCAGCGTTATCAACAGCTTGACGGATAGCAGCTTCGTCTTTTGCTTCTGTTGCAGCCGCTTCTTTAGATTCTGTTAATTCTTTACGGTATTTTTCTTTTAATTCGTCTAATGATTCTACTGAATCATCAACGTCTTTTGCAAATTCATCATCCAATGTTGGTAATTCTTTTGCTTTCACTTCGTGAACTTTTACTTGGAAAACAGCTTCTTTACCCGCTAAGTCTTCTGCTTGGTAATCTTCTGGGAAAGTTACTTTTACTTCAACGTCTTCGCCAGCTTTTTTGCCAACTAATTGTTCTTCAAAGCCTGGGATGAAAGAGTTAGAACCTAATTCAAGAGAATAGTTCTCGCCTTTTCCGCCTTCAAAAGCTTCTCCGTCTTTGAATCCTTCAAAGTCGATAACTACAGTGTCGCCATCAACAGCTGCTTCATCTTCTTTGATTACTAATTCAGCTTGAGCTTCTAATTCACGTTGGATGCGTGCATCAACGTCTTCGTCTGTTACTTCACGGTCTTGTTTTTCAACTGTTAAGTTTTTGTATTCGCCTAATTTAACTTCAGGTTTTACAGTCACTTCAGCAGTTACTACCCAATCTTCACCTTTGTTCATGCTTTCAACATCAATTTTAGGTTGAGATACAGGATCGATTCCAGCTTCTTTAACAGCTGCTTCATATACTTCTGGTAAAACTGCGTTCAAAGCATCTTCATACAATGCTTCTTCGCCGTACATACGGTTAAATACTTGACGTGACACTTTTCCTTTACGGAATCCTGGTACGTTAAGATTTTTTTTGACTTTATCGAATGCTTGTTTCAAGCCTTTTTCAATTAGAGTTTGATCAACTGAAAAAGTTAACACACCATCATTGGTGCCTTTTTTTTCAAATTTCGCAGACATTTGTTTCCCTCCGAATAACTTAATTTTATACATGAATTTATGTTATGCATACCTTTAAATAGTACACTATCACTGAATAAATGTAAACATTTTAGGTGATAAGAAGCGAAATAAAAAATAAATTTGCGAGGTTACCATACGTTAAGCTTTTAAAAAAACATTTCCAGCAACGATCGTTCCTATAAAGTATTACGAAATGAAATTTCTTGTTTTTTAATTTTTACACGTCATTGTAATTTCAATTATTTTCTATTTATATAATATTGATTACTAAAAGTAATAAATAAAAAATATTTTAGTTGACTTTAAACGATTGGATTCTTTATACTAAAACTATGAAGATACAACTAACTAAATACGCTATAAAAGCTATTCGAATTTCTCGTATTCCTCAACAAGAGATAACGTTCTATTCCGCTATTTTTCACTTAATTCAGGTTCGTAGTTTCTCTAAAATCTGCATTCGGATATTGACTATTCAATTTAGTGACTGGTCTTCATGATTTTAAAGACAGATAGGAGTCGTTCATTGGTGAAAAAGTTAAGATGGGGCTATCTCTTTGCAGGAATTATTGTTGGAATTGTTAGTGGCACAATCATCACGATTTTCAATAATAATACTACTATTGAAGCAAAGAAGACAGAGGATAACAGTCGTATTATTATTGATAAAGATACTGATACACCATTAAGTATACCGAAAAATTCTACTCGCTTATACGAAGGAGAATTAAAAAATAATTTAAATTATCATGATTTTGTTCAAAATAATTTGGCCACTAGAACTTTGAATAAAGGAGATATCAATTTATGGTCGAATAGAGATCGGGCAATCACACCTATAGCAACTCAAAAATTAGATAATGGGAATTATCTAATTGCACTACGCGGCACACAAAAATCAAGAGGAGGTTCAATTACGTTTGTAGAAGTAGATGAAAATGGATCCGTTCAGAATTCTTATGATGAAATAGATCCTGGTCTACAAGGCTATAGCAGATTGAATGGTATGTTAGAAAAAACCACAACTGGTACTTACCTTTCCTATGGTTTTAAAACACCGCGCAATGCTCCTAGAGCTGAACTTTTTTTTGAAATAGATTTAACCAAAACTGTTGATGGTCAGTTATCCGTGACCAGTCATCCGGCTACTCAACTCGTAAAAGAATTTGGTACACCACATGAAATCAGATTTTTTGGTAAAGATGGTGATAATGGAGACATTTTCATTGGAGGCTTTGTCAGTGATACAAAGCCCGGTACTCTTTCACCCTTTAAAATACCAATAGGGACATTTAATATTGAAGACAGAATAGCAACTTACGATCTGTCTTTAAATAATAATACGCCAAAAGAAATCAAAGATTATTACAAAGAAAAAGGAGTATCATTAACTAACTTATCTCACATTATCCCGATGGATATTATAAAACTCGCTAACGGAGACTACTTTTCAATCATCAATTACTACGATCATTTCGTTAATATTGACACCTCTTTAGTCAGTACTGTTCAAATATTTGATGCTAATGGAGCCAGAAAAAAAACGATATTACCTGATGAAATTGCAAAAGGAAACTCAACTGGATATGATGAAGGGTATGTCATTAAAGTGGAAGATTCTTTTGTTTATTATTTTATAAAAGATGGCGCCAAAAGTTACATAAAACAATATAATTTTGATACTCAAACTACTAAAACAATTCGAACTTTCCCAAAAGAAACTTATTTGAAAATAGCTATTAATGAGGATAATTCAGTCAGTTTCTATGGATATGCTTCATCATTATTAGAAGATGATTTTAAAGGTTTTTATGATGTAGCAGGGAACTTCATCGTCTTCGGCGTAATGAAAGGAATAAACTCAGATGAAAGTTTCAAAATTGAAAATTTAACACCAAATCCAGTCAATAAGAATGTATTGATCAATTATGTTGATCGAGTAGATAGAGATAAGTATTTTATATCTGGTTCTACAACAGCAACTAATTTTGGTATCCCTACACTACCATCTAGTCCTAATTACAGTCCCTATTTTATGGGGCTATACGGCAGTGTTATTCATAAAGAAGATTTTTCCCCTGCTATTTTTGCCAGTGGAAACGTTACTCTGAATATTAAAGATTCCGATTTAAGCGACCAAAAAGTTCTTGATAATTGGCTATTAACAGGTTCGAAAAATGGAACTCCTTCAGATCCATTAGCTATTAAAGTAACAGATACCATTGACTTAAAAAATCCTGTGCTAGGTGACACAGTTCAAGAACGTCAAGTTTGGCTAAATCAACGAATCAATAGAAACTTCGAACAGCCAAATCGGGCAATTGATTGGCCTGCCTTAGGGTTTGATTTAACACGTTCGGGACCTCAATCAGTCACTTATTTTGTCAGTGACAGTCAAAAACAACTAACCTCTTCTTCAAGGTGGGTTAATGCCATTACTGACCAAACTGTAGCGGAGAAAGAACTCTATCTCGATGCTACAAATTTTAGTATCCCTTTAAAAGACGTGAAGCAAAGCATTCCTACCAAAGAAAAATTTAAAGAATTAGCTCAGACAATGAGTTGGAACCAAGTCACACATGAAATCTACGAAGACGGAAAAAATCTGACCTTCTCAGATAATGTAACTGTTGATCAAAATCAACTCAAAGAATTACAAAATGCCAAAGAGGCCAAACCCTATCCTGTAGATGTTACGATAACAATAGACTTAGATCCCGGTGGTATTGAGAATAATCTAGTCACAGTCACAAACCGAGTTTGGGTATTCGTCACTACAAAAAATACGACAGTTGATCCAAATACCAGTCTTGTAATCTATGCAGATGATTACACATTACCACTGCAGTCAGCAAAAAGCGAAACGTTAAAGAATTTATATGAACATGGGAATGTGAAAGTCTATGATTATTATGATACTAATCATGAAACAGTTTCCCCCTTGCCTACCATTGCTGATAGTCATGATACAGAAGGACTAAGTACGGAAACTTTAGAAGTCATTACGGATGCACAAGAGCCTAGTGTTGTTACCCCTAAAATCTATTACACTTGGGACAAAGGTACCTCGTATACACTCCCTGATGTCACTCTTTATGCAGAACTTTTACTTCACACTAGACAAGTTATTTTAGATGACTTAGGTGAACTTCCTATACCAAAAAACGGCTACTTACGTTTAAGTTATGGCAATAATGAAATAAATATAACTTCTACTTCCGATAGCGAGAAAAACGATCCTGCTTATACAACGAGCACGATTGATTTTAAACATGTCTCTGCTGGTAATCTAATTAATGTTGATTTGGTCATTCCTGAATACTATAAATACAAAGGTTATACTGTTAGCTATGAAAACATCTCGCATCGCTCTACCGATTTAATTGAACAAAAATTTAAGTATAATTTGATAAATGATCCTTATGAAATTTGGCTGACTCTTTATATTGAAGCTAAGAAAACAGGTTCACCTAATCCCTACAGTTGGGATTATCAAAAAAATAAGTTTGGAAAGATAACTATAAAATAAAAGAATGAAGCATCGTTTCAAGGTCTTTCAATAGATGAAATCTGACCATAAAACGATGCTTTATTCCTATTTATTCAAACTCTTTCGTTTAACAAATTATCACTGTAATCTCACGTTATAATAGGATCTTTTCCTATCTGAAATCAATTCCTTTCTGAAATTAATTCCTTTTTAATAGTCAAACTGACGATAATAACGTCTGATATCTAACGGGTGACAATTCAGTTGTTCAACATGGGCATCGATGCGCTGTGTCACACAATGCATCAATAAAAATGACAACACTCGTCCGCGATGTTTTTCACTGATTCCTGCAACTGAATAATCTTTGGAATCAATAAGCGTATAGTTCGCACAAATACGCGGCAACAACTTCGCTACTCGTTCGGATAATGTACGTTGTTCGTCCTCACCAATAAATACTGTTACAGGTGTTGTTTCATCTACGATTTCTAACGTTCCATGTAAAAATTCAGCAGCATGAATCGATTTTGACCGCAACCAACTTTGTTCTTCCCAATAACACATGGCATAAGAATAGACTGCCCCCCATTGATTACCCGCACCGATGAAATAATGCATGTCATCATGACGATGCGCTTGGGCAAATTTCAATCCAAAATCATCCGCTTTTTTCTCTGCTTCAACTAAGCCAACTGGAAGATGCTCTTCTAGTTCTTTATAATATTCTTCATAATCAGCAAATTCAGCATTATTTTTCATTAATCGATCTGCTATCATAAAGAACTTGATTTGTTCCGTACCTGGCGCAGGATACGTTACAACATAATCACATTTTTCCGCTAAAATACTTCCGTTTGCATCAATGAAACCTATCAATGTCGCACCAACTGTTTTGATTTCTTCTACCGCTTTGACAACTTCTTGGGTTGTTCCCGTTACAGAAGACAATATAACAATCGAATCTTTCGTTAAGCGACGATTCCCTGTTGTATAGTATTCAGCGGCATGTTGTACATATACTGGTAAATCACTTTTTCCATTGATATACGTAACTGCTTGCATCGCTGAAGCGTAAGTTCCACCAATACCTAGGTAATAGATAGAGTCAAATCCTTTTTCCCAAACTTCGTCAACAATTCTTTCAACCTCTGGACGTAATGCTAAAGCCCCTTTAATATCTTCGATTTGCTTTGTTTCGTTAAATTTTAACATTGTTTACGCTCCTTAAATTTTACTTTTTAATACTTGATCAAAATCATCAAAAATACGTTCACTCAAATCAATTCCTTTAGCTGTTGCAATTTGATAGGCTAAGTATTGGAATGGAATCACCAATAAAAGCGGACTGATTTTTTCAGGTGTTTCAATAGATAGACTAAGTGTTTTTGGTTCTGATTTTGCCCTTGTTGTAATCGTATAACCTGCAGCAATATATTCCTCTAAATAATTCTTTAACGCTTGGCTTCTTTTATTTAGTACATTGTCATTTTCTAAAAAAAATAGTGAGTGTGTTCTGTCAGCTTCTAGATAAGGACCATGCATATACGCTTCAAGTTCAAACCCTTGTGAGGGTAAACGAACCGTTTCTGTAAATTTTGTTTCAAATTCTTTTGCCGTTCCCACATTTGGTCCATATCCAATCGCAATAAAACGTGAACCTGTTGTTAAATCAACTTGATTTTCCACCCAAAAATCACTTGTTTTTTTGATAACACTCTTTATTTGCTCGATAGCATTGTTTAGTTCCAGTAGCTCATTTTGCAATGTTTCAGTACCGATTTCTTTATTTTGATAAGCCATAGACAAGCCTAACAACATTAAATTCAACACAGTTGCTGAATACCCTTTTGTAACAAAACCGACTGTCTCAATTCCCATATTTAAATCTAGTACTTCATCCACCACTTTAGTGATTGGGCTTTTCATATCACTTGTTAAGGCTATCGTTTTAATGTCTTTTGTTTGTCTCATTTTTTCTACTGCCTGAATAGTAGAAGCACTTTTACCGCTCTGTGAAACTGCGATGATCAAATCAATTTTCGAATCGACCTTCCCATAATGCAAAAAGTTAAATGGTTCCTCTATCTCAATATATACAGGTGCTGTTTGTTCTAAATAATATTTAGCGGATAAACAGGCATTATAAGAAGAACCTGTGGCTAAAATCAAGCAGTGTTTAACATGCTTCACATCGATTTTTGTGACATCGAAACAGTGTAGAATATTCTCCAATGCTTCTTGTTCTTCATTGATATAATCCAACATGGTTTTCACTAAATTTCACCTCACTATGAATTTGTTTAAAAAATGCCAATCAAGGAACCTAAAATCCCGACCACTGCCATTCCCCCCAGGATTGCCAAAGGTTTTATTTCTTTTTTCAATAGATAGAAAACTGCTCCAAATGTCGCTAAAGGCAATAATTTAGGCATAATATCATCAAAAATACTTTGCACTGTTACTGCCGTTTCACCGCTGCCACTGATTGTAACTGGGATCGTAATATCAATCATTGAAGCCGTCATCGCTCCAACTACCATCAATCCAATGATTGAAGCGCCTAGAGTCAAGCTTTCCATCATGCCGTTTGCTTGAATCTTTTTCAGAAATCCAGTCCCTAATTTGTATCCCCATCCAGTAAATAGATAGCGTAAAATAATATGCGGTACATTGAAAATCAGTAAAAATAAAATGGGGCCTAAAATATTTCCTTGTAAAGCCAGTGATGTTCCAACTCCTGTGGCAATCAAACGTAATGTACCCCAGAAAAACGAATCTCCTAATCCTGCTAAAGGTCCCATCAATGATGTTTTGATACTATCGATCGTACTTTCATCAAATTGATCGTCTAAGACATTTTCTTCTTCCATTGCCGTATTGATTCCTAAAATCAAGGTCACGATATGGGGAGTTGTATTAAAAAAGGCTAAATGACGTTTTAATGCATGGGCCATATCCGCTTTTTTAGGATATAACTTTTTCAAAATAGGGATCATCGCAAACACATATGCCATATTCATTTGACGCTCATAGTTCCAAGAAAATTCCATTTGGAAAGATCGCCAGAAAACACTGTTCAATTCTTTTTTAGTGATCAACTTTTCAGTTTGTTCTTTAGAAATCTTCGTCATCGTCAATAACCTCCCCGTTTGATGTTTGAATCATTTCTTTTCCTTTATTGTGGTTCATGATATTGACCACGATCACAGCTGTGATTGCGCCCAAAATCGCAATTCCTGTAACTGGAAGTTCTAAATAAGCCATCAAAGCAAACCCTAAAAAGAAATACGGTGCTACTTGCTTGTTGATCAATAATCGCGCCAACATTGCAAAACCTAGTGCCGGAATAATACCTGTTGCAACAGATAAGCCATGTTGAACAAACTCAGGAATCATATCTAATAATCCTTTGATTGTGTTACTTCCTACAGCAAACGAAACGGAAACAATTAATGCTAACATCAGTGATAAGCCGAACCCAGCTGCTAAATGCATTCGCTCTACCCCTTTGTAATTTCCATCATCGGCATAATTATCTGCTTTTTGACTCATTGTCGGAATCACTAAACCTAGATAAACATTTTTCAAAATCAGCGTCAATGTTGCAATTGGCAGCCCTAAAACTAATGCCGTTTCAGTTCCAGCGCCTGCAGTGATTGCAAATGCCGTTCCTAAAATCCCACCTGTTACTACGTCTGGGGGAATCGATGCTCCTACAGAAAAAGAACCAATAAATGCTAATTCCAATGTTGCTCCCATAATAATACCTGTTTTAATATCTCCTAAAACGATCCCTGTAAACAATCCCGTCACGATAGGTCGGGATAAAAGTGACGTACCTAACGCATACTCAGACTGAGCAATAAATGCGATTACGCCTAACAAAATTGCTTGTACAATCATTTTTGATCTTCCTTTCTAAAATGCATCTAATGCAGCAACTTTTTTATCATTAGGGACTTGTCTGATTTCAATATCCACTCCTTCAGCGACTAATTCTTTAACCAACACTTCTTCTTCTGATGTTATATTCACCGCTTTAGAAATGTTTCTAGTCCCTTCTCTTACTTTCATTCCACCAAGATTTATATGCTTTATTTCAGGACAAGCCTTCGCTAATTTATAAGCATCTGCCACACTTTCAACAACAATAAATAACTTATATTTGTCCGTTACACCACTTTGCAAAGCGCTTATTGAATCGGCAATATTTTTGATCACCAATTTAACACCTGCAGGTTTTGCTAATTTGATTGTTGTTTTGCGAATATCATTTTGTGGTACATCATCATTGGCAATCAAAATACAATCCACTCCTAGACTTTGCGTCCAAGAAAAAGCAACTTGTCCATGTAATAAACGGTGATCCACTCGTACTAATTTGATCATGATTAACTTCCTTTCTACTTTAAAATTCCTCTTCCTCTTCTTTTGCTTTCAGTGCGTTACAATACTGAATCGTTTCTTTAGAAGTACTTATTGCTTGTCTGATTAATTTCTCCAAGTCACTAGTCGTTTCCAATTGAGTATAAAGTTCAATCAATAAAGACAAATTCAATCCTGAAACTAAATGGACATTCGGTTGTTCAACATACTTAAAAAATTCATTATTCACACTACCACCAAAAATATCGGTGATAACCAATAATTCATTTTTTTGATTTTCAAAAATAATCGTTTCAATCGTTTGACTTAAATCAAAATCTTCTTTCATGTAGGCACAAATAACTTCTACATTCACAGATTTTCCGCAAATCAATTCTAAAGATGTTCTGATTCCTTCTGCAAAGTTTCCATGCGTTGCCAAAATAATTTTTCTTGCCATCCTACTCACCTCACTTACACTTTATTAATAGCAAAAAGGGTGCCAACTTTAGTGGCACCCCCTCTTTTCTTATTAAAAATCACTTTCATCACTGACATATTCAGTGTTCTCAAACAAAACATCATGCACATATGAAAGTTCTGAACCTGGGATATTGACACTATAAACTTTCTCTATGACACTAAATGTTTCTTTGATATGCTTCAACTCTTTTTTGTGACACTCTTTTAATGTGTCAAAACCACTATATACTTCGATTGGTACATTCCGAATCAAGCGTTCCACCAAACAACTAACATGAACATATAAGGCCAATTTCCGATCATTCGTAATTCGCTGCCCTAAACGTTCTTCCAACTGTTTCATAAAACCTTCGATCTGTACAATGATCTTTTCTGTGTCTAAAATTGTGACAGATTGAATCACACGATCTAATGAGAAATTACGAATCAACTGATTACTGAATTCTTCTTGAGAATTCAGTACTAAAACATTTTTTAACCACTCTAACAAGCTTTCAATCCCAATTCCCGCAATCAGATCTTCTAATGAAATAAACGGTATATTTTCTACAACAGGATTTGCTGTTCCCACTATACCAAGTACATCATATAACGAAAAAGCTTTCTCAAATTCAACTGGGTCTCGTAACTGGCGGAATTCACAAGGAACCATTTTTACGATACTATCATTCGGTAAACTCTTTTCAAGTAGATTGCTTATTTGAACAGCCGTTCCAATCCCCGTAGCACAAGTCGTGATGATGATTTTTTCTTTTTTGGTTTGCGGTTTGATAATTTCCCACTGATAGTGATGCGCATTGATCGCCTTTTCTGGAATTTCTGATAATTGTTGTTTTCTCTGAATCCCTTCTCCTACAGCAATGGCTAAACTAGTCGTTACATTATTCATAAGAATTATCGGTGCTGCTGTCTCTTTGGAAAAATAACGATGGATTTCCTTTAAAGAGCCCATATCAAATAAAATAATCAATCCATTCGACGTATCATTTCGTTCAATATATTGCATCATCTTCTCAGCAATTTTTTTAGGTGTAACATCCAGTGGCATATCAAAAGACTGGAATAGAAGTTCATTCAACATTCGGTTTGCCACATTCGCAATACTGCTAGCAGTAGCATAGCCGTGCGCCACAATTACCGCTTTTGGATAGGCAGTTTCTTTGGTATACCCCAAATTATCAATATACACAGATAAAATAATACGATCCATACTAGAAACTTCAATGTCGAGTGACGTTTTAACTAAACTCAAAATTTGTTCCGCATAACGGTAACTATTTGGCAATTTTGCTTTGACATCCAATAAAAGTGTTTCGATCAGCTGGACCATTTCAACTTCTGGAAGCCACTCCACATAACGTCTTTGAAATAAATAATGACTGACTGCATAAACCAAACTACCATTAAAACTAATTTGATAGGCTGATTCAATCTTTTCTAACATCTGCCGCACATGTTGTGTAATAAATAGCAGCATGTCATGCTTTTGCTCTCTTTTTGTTTCAAACAATAAATAATCAAAAAGATAATCGATTTCTCTAGAAATCAATCCTACAGAAGTATTAATATCTGATTCCTTATTAACATAAGTCAGCAAAATTTTTTCATAGCTTTGGATGATTCTTTTTTGTTCGGGTTCACTTTCTTCAAGTAAGTAGTCTAAACTATTCTGACCGTCGATTCTTAAAAATGTTTCGGCTTCTGATAACGTACTGTCCTGATTTTCTGCTAATAAATAGTTAGGTAAAGAATGGAGTGTAATCGGAATTTGTGGTTTATCTTGATTGGCGGTAAAGCTTTTTGCAGTGATGATCTTAATCAGATTCTTCAACTCTCCCACATTTCCTTTGTATGAACGATTCTCTAAAATGTTGATGACTTGCGGTGAAACAACCAAAGTTTTTAGAATGGTTTGCTGTTCTTCAAAGAAAGAACGGATAATCAATTGTTTTCGCTCTGCCTGAGTTCGTTCATTTAAAGCGGGGATTTTTATTTGAACTGGGATTCGTCTTAAAAAAGTTGTCAAAAATGTACTGCCTACTTCTTCTGTTGTGGCAAAAGCTAGTCGACAATTCACTGCAATTGGATTATTACTTTCGCCCATTCGATATATAATGCCTTGATCTAAAAAGGTGAATAGCTTTTCTTGTCCCTCTGCACTTAAACGATGAACTTCATCTAAGAATAAAAAACCATCTGCCGCCGCTTCAAACGCACCCATTTTATCCGTATCTGCTCCTGTAAATGCACCTGTCACATGCCCAAATAGATGGCTAGTTAATAGCTCAGGATTATCTGCATACTGTGCACAATTCACTGTGATAAAGGGGGCATCGCTCGTTAACAAATCATTCGCTAAACAAAATTGATGAAGTAATTGAACTAAAAAACTTTTCCCAGTTCCACTTTCTCCTGTTAAAAGCAAAGGTAGCCCACCTTTAGGATATAGCGCTGCCATTTTCAATTGCTCAATCGTTTGTGCTAAACTTCCATGATTGCCAATTACATTTTGAAAAAAATCTATCTTTTTATCAAAGATTGGCTTCTCTTTTTCAATTTCCATTAAATTATGGTAGAAAGAGTTTGTTAATGAATAATTTTGCAGTTCAAATGTTTTTTTATGAAAGAAATAGACTGGACGTGTATTGACTTTGACTAAAACCCCTTCGTCTGCCAGTTGATTTAAATAATGACTCGCTGTATTTCTTTTTATCGCAAATTTATCAGCGATATCAGATGCCGAAAAAATATCGCTTACATTTTTAGGATTGAAAAAAGAAGTTTGATTTTTTAAGTATTCTAACAGTTTTTCTTTTAACATATGATCCCTCCTGCCATTATCATAGCGAATGTTTCAAGAAAAATATATCTCTTTATTGAATATACGAAAAAAAGATTTTTTTATTCTAACGATACGTCGGCATTCCCGTCAAAAAGTGAGCTATTCTACTCTGCTATAAAAAAGCTTGGTTGTGATTGAATAGACAACTACCACACCTCTCTTCATTCGACATCAAAAAAGATGTCCAGCTTTTTAAAGCTCGAACATCTTTACAATCACTTGATTTCCTGATTTTCTACCAATATACCAATAAATCGTTTCGTCTCTTGAAACGCATGTGCTGCTGCTTTTCCTAAATGTGTATCAAACGATGTCGCAGCTCCAACTCCTGCAATATCTGAAATCCCACGAATATTCACTACAGGAATAGCGTAAAAGCTTGCAACTTGGGCGATTGCTGTACTCTCCATATCAGAAGCTAAAGCATTTGGAAAAAGGTCCTTTACTCGTTTTACCAAGTCTAACTGACTCATAAATGAATCCGACGTTACGATCAACCCTTTATGAATACTATAATCTTTTGAAGAGTCCAATGAGTCAAAAAGTGTCAACCAATCTTGATTTAACGAATACTCACTCGGCATTTGGGGAACTTGTCCAAAAATGTAATCAAATCCAGTCGCATCAACATCACTGTAAGATAGCCTACTTCCGTAAACAACATCACCAATCTCAACCTCGTTCAAAAAACCGCCAGCTGAACCAGTATTAATGATTACATCGGGTTTAATTGTTTCACAAAGGATACTAGCTGATGCAGCGGCATTGGCTTTCCCAATACCTGTTTCGACTAAATACAATGCGTATCCGTTTTGGTCTAAAACTTCTTCGATCACTGTTTTTCCACGTTTCAAAAGCTGTTTTACATTGTATGATCCATGAAATGGTGCTAATTCTTCTTGCATTGCTGCTGCTATAACGAGTTTCATTTGTTAGTCTCCCATAACTTTTGAATATCTTCTTGCACATCAACTTTCGTTCCACCAAAGTTATTTTTAATGTAGTCTTTGACTTCATCACTATGATACAGATCTGCTAATTTTTTTAACGTTTGATCTTGTTGCCGCTCTTTTTTCGTTACTAAAACGTTAATACTTTGCTGTGTATTTCCATCAATTTCTTCTTTAAACAAAGCATCCTTTAAAACATTTAGACCCCCTTCAAATGCAATCGTATTACTGATTAGCGCTAGATCCACATCCTGCAACACTCTTGGACCAGTAGTGTCGTCGATCATTTTAATCTCTAAATGCTTAGGATTTTCAATGATATCAGAAGGTGTTCCCGTTCCATTATCAAAATCTTTGGCTAATTTGATCAACCCTGCAGTCTCCATCAATCTTAATCCACGTGCAGCATTTGCTGGATTATCTGCTATTGCTACGAGTGCCCCCTCTTTTATTTCTTCAATCGATTGATATTTTTCAGAATAGATTCCCATCGGTTCCATATAAGTTGTTGCAATCGGGACTAATTCTTGTTCACTATCTTGATTGAAACTTCGTAAATAACCTAACGATTGAAAAGCATTTACATCCACTTGCTCTTCAACCGTAGCATTATTTAACTGCGGACCGCCATTGATTTCTTTCACTTCTATTGTTAAACCTGCTTTTTTTGTCAGATCCGATTTTGCAATGAAGCGCCAGATTTCTGCATCACTATCTACTGATCCTAAAATAATTTTAGTTGTTTGTTGCTGTTCTTTGCTCGCCTCTTTTTTATTTTGATTGCTACATGCTGTTACTAAAAATACGGCCGTTAAGATACTCAGTCCAATCCACTTTTTCATAACAGTCTCCTTCAACTATTGACTTTGAGTTAACTTAAATTATTTCTCGCTCAAATGCAGAAATACTGATTCCTTGATCTAGCACTAATTTTGCCCATTCTTTTGCGGAAAAAAGAGAATGATCTTTATAATTCCCACAGCTTTTCGCCTCTGTACCTTGGACATCTGACCATTGAATTTCTTCTACAATTTGAATCAACGTTTCCTTTAGCGCTTTTGCCACTTCTTGCACTGAATAATTATCCCAAACGATTAAATGAAATCCTGTTCGGCACCCAAATGGAGAGATATCAATGATTCCATCCAAACGATCTCGCAGTAAATCAGCTAATAAGTGTTCTAATGTATGAATAGCTGCGGTAGGAATCTCCGCTTGGTTCGGCTGAGCCAAACGTAAATCGTAGTTCGTAAGTTTATCTCCTTTTTTTCCTACTTCTGTCGTAATCGTACGAACATACGGTGCAATCACTTGATTGTGATCTAATGTAAAACTTTCAACTTCTGCCATGATCTCACTCACCTTCTTACTTCATTAATTTGTTGAACCCCAAACCTCATTCGCCACATCAATAACTAATGATAGCTTTTTCCACTGATCTTCCTCAGTCAAAATATTCCCTTCTTCCGTAGAAGCAAAACCGCATTGTGGGCTTAAACTCAAGCGTTCTAAAGGAACATATTTACTTGCTTCTTTGATTCTTTTTATTAGAGATTCTTTTTCCTCTAATTTGCCATCTTTACTTGTAACCAAACCTAAAACTACTTGTTTTTCTTTTGGAACAAAACGTAATGGTTCAAAATCACCTGAGCGTTCGTCATCAAATTCTAAGAAAAAGGCTTCGACATTTTGATTGCCTAACAACGTATTTGCGACAGGTTCATAACCACCAGAAGTTGCCCAAGTTGAATGATAATTGCCTCGACAGACATGGGTTGTTACATGTAAATCTTCAGGTAAATCAACGATTGCATCATTATTCAAACGCAAATATAAATCTTGCAACGCCTGGGTGTCATATTCGCCATTAGTCATCGTTGTCCAAAAATTCTTATCCACTAACATGCCCCATGTACAATCATCCAACTTAATATCTCGACAGCCTAATGCATGTAAAGCCAAAATTGTTTCCCGATACGCTTTCGCAATATCTTGATATAACAATTCCCGATCTGGATAAAATGCATCAACTTTTTCTTCATTGTCGCTACGAATCAACTCAGCTAACAATTGTGCTGGCGCTGGAATACTTTGACGAACGGGTGTCCTATCAGCAATTTCCGTTAAAAATTTATACTCTTCAAATACTGGATGGTGTGGATTAAAACTGATTTTCCCTGTTAAACGCGCTGAATCAGCTCGTGTCTCTTCTCCATGAAACAAATACCCTTGATCCATTACATTATGCTCGACTCCATTGAAACCCCAGAAAAAATCGAGATGCCAATAACTACGACGAAATTCACCATCACTGATAACGTTTAACCCGATTTCTTTTTGTTTTGCAACCAATTCCCGAATTGCTTGATCTTCTACTACTTTTAATTCATCCTCTGAAATCGTACCCGCTGCATACTCTTCCCGCGCTTTTTTCAACGATTCTGGCCGTAAAAAACTTCCTACGATTTCATAATGATGTACTGAATTTTGACACATAATTAATTTCCCCCTCATTTTTTAAATAGAAAACAAAAAAATCCTCAGAAAAGTCAAATGACTTTTCTAAGGATGTAATAAACATACATGGTACCACCTTAATTCACAAAAATCGTGTGATTTTTGCCTCTACTCTAATACGCTGCGACTGCTTGATATTAGGATTCTTGCTAACGGGAATAACCGTGCACCTCTAAAATAATTTTTTCGAAATGCCCACTCAAAAGCCATTTTCAAATTCGTTTTCTTTCGCCCCTTCTCAGCTACCAAGGCTCTCTTTTAGAAATTCCACAGAATTTTACTTTCTTTTTCTACGTGTTTTTTTATTTATTTTTAATCATGATATCAGATGAGACGACAGGTGTCAAATAGATAGTGAAGAAATTTTTAAGTTAGCGATTTCTATTGGATAATCTCTTAGCTTATTTTTCTTCATATTTCATTGAACCAACTAAATAAAATAGCCACATAATACCATTTGGAATAATCCAAACAAAAGTAAAACCAATTAAAAAAAACAATAGCCCTCCACCTGCAGCCATAGTACCTGACATAAAAGCGATTGGCATAATAAAAATCGATGCTACACCACTGACTCCATAATAAATATAAAGCGGCCTTCTAGATATAGAAAAACGATAGGATTTTACTTCAATTAAATTAATAAAAAACAGCTTCACTCCCACTACAACAATCGCAGTCAGGATCACCGCTAAAAAGAAATTTTGATCTCCAACAATCCGCCAACATAATGGAAATAGAATCAACTGACTTAAAAAATCAATCAATAAAACGACTACATACTTCCCTAAATTCATCTATTTAGTACTCCTTTATCCTTTAACTTTTATTTTTTAATAGGTGCAAATTTCAGAAGTTTATGCACATTATATATTGCTTGATCATTTGTAAAATGAAAGGTTCCCGCAGTGGTATAAATAATTAGCTTTGTGCTTTCCATTCTACCTCCATGACGCAATCTATTAGATACAGCCTTCGCTTTGATTTTTTTTATTTGAGCTTTTTGAATAACGATCTCTTTTCCACCTATCCAGAGTTTTATAGCAGTTTTTCCTCGAAAAATTTTGACTCGCTTAGAAAAGATTTTTTTGTATAGTTTTCTAAATAGAAAATCAAAAAGAAGCCCACTTCCCATAAGACTTACAGTAAATGCAACTGCCTCATACGCTGTGCCTACAAAAATGGTAGCTGCGAAAATTCCAATGGTAAGTATTATACTAGCGTAACATACCACAAATAAGAGTATAGTTATTTTCTTTACAAGTGTATATTTACAATAGTTAAAATCAGTTTCTAAAAGAATTTCATTTACTTTCCCTTTTCTCCCTCACTTCGTTCATTCCTTTTATTCCCCAACTTGTGGTTCAACAAATAACTTCCCATCATGTAAATAGAAAAATAAATGCCTGTTGCTAGCTCCGTCCACTCGATACTCATATTTCGTTGATTCATCGTCGAATAGAGACTCTTTTGATGTCTGTATGAATGAAGGAACACCAATATTTGCTAACATTTCTTCCGAAACCTTTTCGTCAAGTGACATTTTTTCAGCTCGTTCAAGGATTGTTTTCTCTTTATAGATAGTTGGTTCATTAAAATTAATATCCTTAGACGTTATTTTATTTTTTGTATATACAAACGATAACTGAGCCAGCTTTTTCTTACCACGGGTGATTTCCCATCGTAAAGTTTTAACCTTAGAGGGTCTCATTGAAGACGTTCTAGAATCTAGATTAGGTTTTCCAAATTCCTTCGTAAATTCTTTTTCCAAATCTGGCACGATTTTATTTAATAATCTGACTTTATCATAGTAAACCATACAATACTCGTAATCACTCATTGCCTTTGTGTCTACTTTAGCTGCTGGCCTTGTAACAAGGTACAATAACACACTAAATACCAGACAAATACACCCACCTATAATTACCCCTTTTTTCACTTTCACTCGTAGTTTCTCCCTTATTTCTCTTTAAATTTTTGGTACAGATTAAGTTTACAGGAAAGCACAAGAAAAAAAAGAGAACATTCGTTCAATGATGCTGACTTTTGCTCACTCCTTTAAAAAAGGCTTCCCTTGTTAGTATTTTTTATCTGTTTCAACCAAAGACGTATGGGTTACTTGTATTCCGTCTACTGTTTTAGTAGAAATTAAGAGCCTTAAACTAACTATTGTTGGCACTTTCTTGCTATTCAAATAGGTCTGGAAAATAACTCTAAGAGTTATTTTCCAGACCTATAAAGCCTAAGCATACGCTAATACTTATTTTCCAGTAACCGAATCCCAAAGTCCACTAAAGAAACCTTTAATATTCTCCCAAAGCCCTTTAGATTTCTCTTGAATTTGTTCTTTCGTTTTAGACAAATCGAGTTGATTTACAAAATCTTCAAAAATATTTTTATCTTTCATATCACTCATTAATGTCGTTAGTTCTTTAACCTGATCTGATGTCATCACATCTTTGATCCCTTGACTTTGAAGCGCACTTTCAACCGTTTGTTGAATATCTTCTTGGGTTAATTTTTTCCCATCAGCCGTTTTTGCTGCTAGTTCTTTTTTTGCTTGTTCTTGTGCAGCATTCAATGCTTTATCGGAATAGCCATCTTTTTCTTTGTTTTCTTCCGTAATCTTGGATAATACATCCATTTCATCTTGTGCAACGCCTACGCGCTCTCGATTGATGATCCCACCAGACTCTTCGACAATCTTATAAACCCCTGCCAAAGCGCCAGAACCATCAATTGGCACAGCCGAAGCGACAGTCAATTTTGCATCTGATATACCTGCTGTCAATGCTGCATTTTGATATTGGGCTTCTGTAATTTTCGTAATATTTTTAGGTGTAGCAATATCGACAGAAATCCCTGTTCCTTTTTTCTGAGTTTCCATACGAACAGAACTATAGACTGCCCATTCTGGTGTAAAACCGCCATCTGGGATAAAACTCATCAAGTCTTGTCCTGTTGTCGTATATTGTGGTGTTTCACCTTTTATCCCTAATTCTTTTAGTGTATACTCTTTTTGTTCTTGTGTCAGTGCGTTCCCTAACGCGACTGCATTGATTTGTAGTACTTGCTCAGAACTTTGGGTTGTTTCAGTATTGCTAGAACTTAAACTAGTACTTGCATCTGTACTCTCTTGCGTCGCAAATGCTGCATTTCCAGCATATAAACCTGTAGAAATCAAAAGCACTGTCATTGCTACAGTGAGTTTTTTTTGTTTATGTTTCATAGTAACCTCCTAAATAATTACTTGTCCATTACTATACAACAATAGTTTTAGTTATTCTTTAAGTATGCTCAGTTTTAAGGAAATTTTATTGAATTTGATTACTAAAAAAAATGTCCACTAAGTCAGAACAAATTCTGACTAGCGAACATTTTTATTTATGCTTTATTTTGTATAATCTTTAACCAAGTCAATAACTTCTTCCATTGTATCGCAGTCATTCAACGCACGATCCGCAAGTTCAGCCATTTTCTTAGTGTCTAGACGTTTCATCAAGCTACGAGTTTGAAGAATAGATGTCGCGCTCATTGAGAACTCATCTAAGCCCATTCCTACCAATAAAGGTACAGCCATTTGATCGCCACCCATTTCTCCACACATACCAGTCCATTTACCTTCAGCATGTGAAGCATCAATAACGTTTTTAATCAAACGTAAGATTGATGGGTTATATGGTTGGTACAAGTAAGAAACGCGTTCGTTCATACGGTCTGCTGCCATTGTGTATTGAATCAAATCATTTGTTCCAATACTGAAGAAATCAACTTCTTTGGCGAATTTATCTGCAATTACAGCTGCTGCAGGAATTTCGATCATGATACCGACTTGAATCGTATCAGAAACTTTTGTTCCTTCAGAAACTAATTTTGCTTTTTCTTCTTCAAAGATTTTCTTCGCTGCTCTAAATTCTTTTAACGTTGCAACCATCGGGAACATGATACGTAAGTTACCGTGAACAGAAGCACGTAATAATGCGCGCATTTGCGTACGGAACATTTCGTCACCACGTTCAGATAAGCTGATACGTAATGCACGGTACCCTAAGAATGGGTTCATTTCATGCGGTAATTGAAGATAAGGTAATTCTTTATCTCCACCGATATCCATTGTACGAACCACAACAGGTTTGCCGTTCATGCCTTCAAGTACTGCAGTGTAAGCTGTATATTGTTCATCTTCTGTTGGGAAATCTGGTGAATCCATGTAAAGGAATTCAGTACGATATAAACCAACAGCTTCAGCACCATTGTTGTGTACACCTTCTAAATCTTTAGGCGTACCAATGTTTGCAGCTAACTCGATGTGTTTGCCATCAGCAGTTACTGTTTCAGCATTTTTTAATTTTTCCCATTCAACTTTAAGGTCAGCGTATTCTTTGCCTTTTGCTTCAAAGTCAGCTTTTTCAGCATCAGTTGGGTGAACGATAACATCGCCATCGATCCCATTAACTGCTAAAATGTCGCCTTCTTTTACTTTGGCAGTGATTTCTTTTGTTCCTACAATTGCAGGAATTTCAAGAGAACGAGCCATAATCGCTGAATGCGAAGTGCGTCCGCCAATATCTGTTACGAATGCTTTAACATAAGTACGGTCTAATTGAGCGGTATCACTTGGTGTTAAGTCATGGGCAACCACAACAACTTCTTCGTTGATCATTGAAGGATTTGGAAGAGTAACACCTAGTAAATGAGCTAAAATACGTTTTGCAACATCACGAATATCTGCTGCACGTTCTTGCATGTAGGCATTATCATCCATTGCTTCGAACATACCGATATACATATCAGTTACTTCTTTTAATGCTGATTCAGCATTTACTTTGTTATCTTGAATGTTTTGTTTGATTTGACCGATCATTTCTGGGTCAGCTAAAACCATTAAATGTGCGTCAAATACTTGCGCTTCTTCTTCACCAAGGCTTTGCGCTGCTTTTTCTCTGATTGCTTGCAACTCAGTCGTAGATTTTGCTAAAGCATCATCCAAACGACTTTCTTCAGCAGATGAATCATCTACAGATTTTTTGTCGAAAGACAAATCAGGTTGAACTAACAGGTAAGCTTTAGCGATAGCGACACCATCACTTGCGGCAATTCCTTTTAGCATTTCAGACATTATTCTGACAATCCTTCTTTTTTCATTGTGTCTACGATTGCTGCTAATGCATCAGCTTCGTCAACACCGTCAACTGAGATAGTTACGTCTGAACCTTGGCCAACGCCTAGAGACATAACGCCCATGATTGATTTAAGGTTAACAGATTTACCTTTGTATTCTAAGTTGATATCTGAGTTGAATTTACTTGCAGTTTGTACTAATAATGTAGCTGGACGAGCGTGAATCCCTGTTTCTGCTACGATGTGAAAATCTTTCTTTTCCATATGAATCGGTCTCCTTCGTAAGTAAAATAATTTTTTATGTTAGGGTTTTCCTTTCTTGACACGTTCCATGCGAAACTAGAATCGAGAAAATACCCTTTCAATTTTTAAGATTACCATTTTTTGTGAGTACTTACAACACTTTTCACCTATTTTTTATCAAATGAAAGGATCAATTATTCTTCTTCTTTTATATAACGATATATAATTCGTCCATTTAATCCGGCTTCTCCAACAATTGACATTCGATCTGGTAAATTTTTCCAAACCTCTCTAAATGCTGTAAAATCTTTTGGTTCTATAATAAGTTCAGAAATAGTCCCTTCTTTCAACTCATTAATTTGTTTCTCAAATGGATTTTCAAACATGATTCGATCACAGCTTTCACTTTTATTTTTAAACTGAAGATATTGTATGACAAAAATAGATATTTGTCTAAATTATTCACGTAGGTTCTATAAATATGATTTTCTTATTTAAAAAAATAAGATGATTCGATTAGTTTGTTTAATTTATTCCTCTAATAGTTCAATTTTCCAGAAGTATAATAAGCAAATCTAGAGTTCAATTGCTTGATTCTTGCTAAAAAGATGCTATAATATTCTCAAAGGTCAAAAATGGTCAGCGGACTATTTGACTTTACTTAAAGGACTTTGATAAAAAATTAGTCTTATTTTGAAAGGACGTGTTTTATCCTATGGTTTGTCAAAATTGTCAACAAAATCCAGCAACGATCCACTTATATGCAAATGTTAATGGTCAAAGAAAACAATTAGACTATTGCCAAAGTTGCTATCAAAAATTAAAAGCACAAGCAAACGATAATCAACCAACAATGTCTCAACAAGATCCATTTGGTTTTGGAAGTTTAGATGATCTATACCGTTCTCTCTCTCGTCAAATGCAAGAACAACAGGGAAATCCTAACGGTCAAACTCCACCAACTCAATTCGGTGATGGAAATGGCTTTAACGGCGGCCAACCTCCTAGAGGTGGCGCTGGACAAGGAAATGGTTTACTAGGTGAATATGGCATCAATATTACAGAAGCTGCCAGAAATGGCGATGTCGATCCCGTTGTTGGCCGTGACGAAGAAATCAAACGCGTGATTGAAATTTTAAATCGTCGTACTAAAAATAATCCTGTCTTGATTGGTGAGCCCGGTGTTGGTAAGACAGCTGTTGTCGAAGGTTTAGCACAAAAAATCGTAGACGGTGATGTACCACAAAAATTATTGGATAAAGAAGTCATCCGATTAGATGTGGTTTCTTTAGTTCAAGGTACAGGAATTCGTGGTCAATTTGAAGAACGGATGCAAAAATTAATTGAGGAAATCAAACAAGCTGAAAATATCATCCTATTCATAGATGAAGTCCATGAAATCGTTGGTGCAGGTGCTGCTGGTGACGGCAACATGGATGCAGGAAATATTTTAAAACCAGCACTCGCTCGTGGTGAGCTACAAATGGTCGGTGCAACAACTTTAAATGAATACCGTATCATCGAAAAAGATGCTGCTTTAGAACGTCGGATGCAACCAGTCCGTGTAGATGAACCAACTGTAGATGAAACGATTGCGATCCTTAAAGGTTTGCAAAAACGTTATGAAGACTATCATCATGTAAAATACACTGATGAAGCAATCAAAGCGGCTGCAACTTTATCCAATCGTTACATCCAAGATCGTTTTTTACCTGACAAAGCTATTGATTTATTAGACGAGTCTGGTTCTAAAATGAACTTGACGATTCAAATCGTCGATCCAAAAACAATCGAAAAGAAACTTGAAGATGCTGAACAACAAAAACAACAAGCATCTGCAGAGGAAGATTTTGAAAAAGCGGCTTATTACCGCGATCAAATTAATAAATTACAATCAATGAAAGAAAAACAAATCAGTGATGAAGAAACACCCGTAATCGATGAAAAAAATATCGAAGCAATCGTCGAGCAAAAAACAAATATTCCTGTCGGTGATTTAAAAGAAAAAGAACAAACACAATTAAAAAACTTGGCAATCGATTTGAAAGCCCATGTTGTGGGGCAAGATGATGCCGTCGATAAAGTATCAAAAGCCATTCGCCGCAATCGTGTTGGCTTAGGCAAACAAAATCGCCCAATCGGTTCATTTTTATTCGTAGGACCTACTGGTGTCGGTAAAACAGAATTAGCCAAACAATTGGCTTACGAATTATTTGGTTCTGAGGACTCTATGATTCGTTTTGACATGAGTGAATACATGGAAAAACACAGTGTATCTAAATTGATTGGTTCTCCTCCTGGTTATGTAGGCTATGATGAGGCTGGACAATTAACAGAGAAAGTACGTCGTAATCCATACAGTTTGATTCTATTAGATGAAATCGAAAAAGCGCATCCTGATGTCTTGCATATGTTCTTACAAATTCTTGATGATGGTCGTTTAACCGATGCACAAGGTAGAACCGTTAGCTTCAAAGATACGATCATTATCATGACAAGTAATGCTGGAACGGGTAACGTAGAAGCAAATGTTGGTTTTGGCGCTGCTAGAGCCGGTCTTACAAAATCAGTCTTAGGGCAATTAAATAATTTCTTCACACCTGAATTCTTGAACCGTTTTGACGGAATCATTGAATTTAAAGCGTTGAGTAAAGAAAACTTGATGAATATCGTCAGCTTGATGCTAGATGAAGTCAATGACTTACTTGCTCACCAAAAAATTCATATTGAAGTAGGGACAGACGTAAAAGAAAAATTAGTTGATCTAGGCTATGATCCTTCAATGGGTGCTCGCCCATTACGCCGTACGATTCAAGAACAAATTGAAGATGGCATTGCTGAATACTTCTTAGATCATCCAGAAGAACATCAATTAGTTGCCAAGCTAGATGATGATGGAAAAATCATTGTTACAGGAAAAATAACGACAGATCCTAGTGATACCAGCGAAGCAACTCCAGAAAAAGAATAAAAAGTGAAGTCAATCAGGCAAACTGATTGACTTTTTTGTGTTTTTTGAGACAAATTTCTTTTTATTTCGGTTAAAAAAATTTATAATAAGAGTGAGTGAAATTTATATCAAATTTTAAGAAAGATTATTCCAGTTCTAGCGAACCTGCGAATACTCTGCTTTTTATTATTATCATAAAAAATAACTACTTAAATTGAGGTGAAAAAAATGAAATTAGTCAATGTAACCAACAGCTACAAACAGTTAGTCAATAAACAACTAGAAAATACCGATGCATACTTTGTTAAAGTTTATTCAGCGGGTAACACGACCGTCGTTTATACAGAAGCTGCTCAACACGTTGAAGTATTGATTGTAAATAAAAAACGGGCTGTTCGTAAAACAGAAATCAATGAAATTCTGACTTATGTTTTAAAACGGATACCAAAAGAAAAATACGATCGTAATCAGATTTCGATCATTGAACTAAAAGATGTTATTGAAATTTCGATTCCAATGACTTCTACTCTTGTTGAAAGTTAAATAAATTCAATAAAGAAGAGTGAAATAAAACGGACGATTCGTTTTATTTCGCTCCTCTTATTTCTTGTTGTTAAACACTTCTATCTTCTTTTTACTCTTTATTATAACCTACCTCACCGATTTCATCATCTGTTGAATTTTTAAATAGATACCAACAAAGTCCTGAAACTAGTAACACTGACACTGCAACAATCATCACCTGAAAAAATACATTCGTCGTAGTCGTTTTAAATAGAAAACCAATTATGATTTGACCAACTGGAACTGCACATTGTGAAACAGCCATAATCGTAGCCATTATTTTACCAATATTTTCTTTTGGTGTTATTCTTTGAACCATGGAAATCAAGTAAATAGAAATCAAGCTCATTATCATTCCAATTGGAATTCCAGTTATGATAAATGCTATAAAGCCAATCGTATTTCCCATAGGACTTCCAGCAAACATTAAACCAACATTCATTAAAATCAATAATAGACCAGATAACGTAAACAATTTATAGAGATTATTTATTCGTAATTTCTTTGTGAAAACACCAGTAAAAATCGCTCCAAGAATTGTTGATAAACTGATTACTGACAACCCAATCCCATAAATCGTATCACTTGCCTGCAACACAACTCTTAATACAACGGGAACTCCTACAATAAAAAAGGCGGCCAACGTAAAGTTGATAAGTGCCGCAATCAAAATAGAATTGAAAATAATTCGATTATTGCGAACCTCTCTAAAACCATCCTTTAAATCAGCTGTCAATGTACTTAAAACTCCAGACTCCATTGGTCGTTTTTCAAAAGGAATCCGCAAAAAAGATTCTATAATTGCCGCTAGAATAAAAAATACAGCACTTCCTACAATCAATTTTTGAGCACCTAGTATACTATATAAAATACCGCCAATAATAGGCGCAACTACATTTGACATGGATAAAACAGCATTAACTAATCCATTTATTTGCTCCAACTGATCTTTTTTTACTAATAAAGGGATACTGGCCGTTACTACTGGCGTATCGAAGCTACCAACAATTGATAGTAAAAATAACAGTAAACCAATCATAGCGATTGAATCAGTCAAACCTAAAATAAAAAATAATACTACAGCTAAAACTGCATTCGTGACATCCATTAAAACCATTAACAAACGACGATCAAATCGATCTGCGATTGCTCCACCAATCGGAGCAAACAAGACTGGAATACTGGAAATGGCGAGAATCGTCGCAAATATATCCGCTCTTCCTGTTTTATCCAATACATAAAGCGATAAAGCAAATCGTAAAATTGCGCCACCAAACACTGATATAACCTGCCCTAATATCAAATACAAAATATTTTTATTCACTTTCCCAATCATTTTTTCTCCCTATCTACCTTATTTTATCAGGGCATAAATGCTCTGATACCCAAGTTTACCATTAAGTTTTAGTAGAATACTCAGTCTAAAGTCTTGTATTGACTAGGTCGTTCGTCTTATCTTAGTCTTAGAACAGTGTAGTTTAGAATGATTCTATTTTCCCAAAAAACTTTCAAAGAGATCAAAAAAAGAGCTTTCAGAATAACCCTATGAGTTATTCTGAAAGCTGAACAGGTTTAATCTCAGTTCCTAATTCAAAATATATTTTTTATAATGTGCATACAAGGCATCAATGTTATTACTCATCAGACTATCTTTTGCTGCTTCGATTTGTTCTTTTGTCCAATCAAACCATCTCAGCTCTAAAAGCATGCTGATCTCTTCAGTTGAGAATCTCTGTTTGATCACTCTCGCTGGATTCCCACCCACGATCGTATACGGTGGAACATCTTTAACAACCATAGAACCCGCTGCAATCACAGCTCCCTCACCAATCGTGACTCCCGGCATGATCATCGCATTCATCCCGATCCATGCATCACTCTTAATAACTGTGTCCCCTTTTGGTTCATAAGATTTCTCTACATGGCTAGCAAAAGGATATACAGTGATCCAGTCTGGATGATGATTGTGATTACCACCCATCAAAATCGTGGCACCTGCTGCAATACATACATAATTTCCAATAATCAATTTATCTAAATGCCAGCCCATATCTTTTACTGGATCAAAGGCTGCCCTTGTCAATGGATCTCCCCATAGATAGCGCACACAGCCATTCTCGAACTCCTGGCTATCATAATAACCAGAGTAATATGAAAATTCACCTACTTCAATCAACGGATTTGTCACCAAATCTTTTAAGAACATTGTGTCTGACCACTTTTCAAAATTGTGATTATTTGTCATTTTTTCTTCCTCGCTTCTAAGTTTGATTTTTATTATGACTTAGAAGCTTACTACCACTGAAACATTTTTTAATTGTCTTAAACGACGACTCATATTTATCACTCCAATAATGCAATTGATTATACGGTTATGTCTCTTTAATGTCAAATACTAAAAAGAACGTTCCCATCAATTTTACATTGATAAGAACGTTCACTACTATTCGCTTACATCAAACTCTTCAATTCAACCTCAGGATATTTATCTGCAAACCAACGCATCGCAAACTGATTTTCAAATAAGAATAGCGGTTGATCAAAACGATCTCGTGCTAAAATATTACGACTAGAACTCATGCGTTCATCCAAATCAGCAGGATCGATCCAACGTGCGATTTTTGAACCCATTGGTGTCATGATCACTTCAGCGTTATATTCATTCAGCATACGGTGTTGGAACACTTCAAATTGTAATTGTCCAACGGCTCCGATGATATATTCTTCGGTTAAATAGGTTTTGTACAATTGGATCGCACCTTCTTGAACCAATTGGTAAATGCCTTTATGGAATGATTTTTGTTTCATCACATTTTTAGCACTGACTTTCATAAATAACTCTGGCGTAAATGATGGTAGTTCCTCATACTGAACTTTTAATTTTCCTTCGTATAAGGTATCGCCGATTTGGTAATTCCCCGTGTCGTAAATCCCAATAATATCTCCGGCTACGGCTTCTTCTACGTTTTCCCTAGCATCTGCCATAAATTGTGTCACATTGCTTAACTTGATTTTCTTACCTGTTCTGCCAAGAATAACATCCATGCCACGTTCAAAAGTTCCTGAACAAATGCGGACAAAAGCAATGCGATCTCGGTGAGCTGGATTCATATTGGCTTGGATCTTGAACACAAATCCTGAAAATTCTTCTTCATAAGGACTGACTTCTTGTCCATCTTCTGTCTTATGACCATATGGGGATGGTGCAAATTGTAAGAATGTTTCTAACATAGTTTGTACCCCAAAATTGGTTAAGGCTGAACCAAAGAAGACTGGTGTTTGATCCCCACGTGCGATTTTATCCGTATCAAATTCATCGCCTGCTTCAACTAATAGCTCAACTTCTTCCAATACTTGTCTATAGACACTATCTTGGTGTAATGGCAAATCACTTGGAATATCACCATCCACTAATGGAATAAAACGTTCACCATTATTGTTTTCAGGTCGATACACTTCTACACGTTTGTTATAGATATCATATAACCCATGTAACCCTTTTCCCATACCGATTGGCCAATTCATTGGGTAAGATTCAATATCTAATAACTCTTCTAATTCTTCAAGTAACTCTAACGGCTCACGGCCATCTCTATCTAATTTATTGATAAACGTAAAAATTGGGATTCCTCGTTTTTTAACAACTTGGAATAATTTCTTTGTTTGGGCTTCGATCCCTTTTGCGCTATCGATTACCATGACAGCACTATCTACAGCCATTAATGTTCGATAAGTATCTTCAGAAAAATCTTCGTGCCCAGGCGTATCCAAAATATTGACACGTTTTCCATCGTAATCAAACTGCATCACAGAACTGGTTACAGAAATTCCTCTTTGCTTTTCAATTTCCATCCAGTCAGATTTCGCAAAATTTCCTGTTTTTTTTCCTTTAACCGTTCCAGCTTGACGGATCGCTCCACCAAAAAGTAAAAGCTGTTCTGTGATCGTTGTTTTACCAGCATCCGGATGGGAAATAATCGCAAAGGTACGACGGCTATCTACTTGTTCTTTTAAATGTGGATTATTCATTCGTTACTCCATTCTATCTATCATTTTATTCTTGAAAAAGACTTCATTTATTTTTATGATTTATTTAAAGGATTTCTACATTGGAAAATTCTCCCTACTCTTTATTCTTCAACTAATGTAGTATATCATGGAATTACCTAAGTTTTCAAAGCCTTTAGTGAATTTTCAAAAAAATAGAAGAGACCAAAACAAAATCCATAGAATTTTGTTCTGATCTCATTAATTAGGGAAGATATGTATCCTAATAATCATCCTGTTGAACATCAGCACAGTTACTAAGAATTATTTTACACTTACAAATTAAGTATAAAGTTCTCCATTAAATAGTGCAAACTCAAGAGAATTCCAGTCCAATCATCAAATCACCTCTTCCTTATGTTATTTATACAAAAAATATGTCTAAAAATACTAGATCCCTTTATTTCTCATCGTTATTAAATGATTGTTTTTTTATAAATTATTCAAATTAGTTCCATACTTTTCACTTTATTGATAAATTTACTTTGAAGGAGGACAAACAATGCTAGAATCAATGATGTTAGAAGACACCGCGAAACGTAAACTGATTCTTTTTGGCTTGCTTAGTAGCTTTTCTAATGAGTTGCATAGTGTCAATTTTTTTGAAAAAAGACTTGATTACTCTTATAGTCGTGTCGTCTATCTTCTGGAATTGATCCAGCAAGATATCACAGAACTTGCTGGAGAAAAAACAGAAATCATCCATGCAAATGGTATTCACTATAAACAAACAGTCTCCTACGATACCTACTATCAATACTTGATCACTCAAAGTATCCCTTATCAGTTACTAATTTCAATTTTGTTTTACCCCAAAGACAACCTTGATGCATTTTGCAAAAAAAACTATCAAAGCCGGACGACCGTTGTGCGAAAATCTAAGTTACTCATTCGTTACCTTAAACAATTTAATATCAAAATAAATACTTCTCAATTAACTCTTTATGGTGACGAGCGCGTAATTCGAATAGCCTTGTACGCTTTGATCTGGATGTCCTCCCAAGGAACAAACTTGCCTAAAACCAAAGAAAGACCAATCAATTATGAAGGCATTATCGAAACAATCAGTCCTTATTTTCCAGACAGCCACAGCTATTCAGCTCAAAAACAAATTACTTTGATGCTTGATATCATTTATCTTCGCATACAATCTGGTAATGGTTTGATCGACAAAGTAACGATTAACTCTTATATTCCTTTAAATAAAACCCGTGGAGAATACTGCTTTAAAGATTGGATAAAAGACACAACTATGTTAGAAGCAGAAATACAATTTGCGGGATACTTATTGATTGCTACTCCAAATTTTTTTAGAGCTAATGATGACAGACTCACTTCTCTCAATCGTTATTTAAAAAATCAAAAAAATAATGCAACGAAACTATTAGAGGAATTTACGAATTTCTTTAGTGAAAAATTTTTAGTTGAATGCTTTTCTTGGGAAGATGAACCCATTTTATTTGGGAATGTTGTCAACATTCTTTTCTCTACAGCAATTATTGAAAAGCCTTTTCCCACATTATTTCATATGATCAATCATTCTTCCTATTCAAAAAATGAGCATTATTATTTATTGTTTACAAATTTCAAAATATTCTTTCAAAAAATAGCCAAAAGAAAAAACTTCAGCTGGCTCAAAAATAGTATTGATCAATTATCCGATTCACTGGCCGCTTTGCTCGTTCCACTTTATGAAACGTTCCAAACTGATAATATAGTTAGAATTGCCTTAATTGCCGAATCTAACTATCTGCTTGTCCAACCTTTATCACAATTTATTGAAGAACTCCATTTCGTTAAGTTGGTTGCCTATGAGTACAGTGATTTTTCAAATTTTGATTTTATTGTGGCAACCTCATCTTCTTTAATACCAAGCGAGTGTAACTTACCTTCATTTGTTTTCCGTTTTTCTGCTGATAATGATGCACAATATATCAGACTTTATCAAGCTATTAGAGCTGTTCACAATAAAAAATAGCGATACAAAAAAGAAGGAATAAAAGCATCTGCTCTGCTTTTATCCCTTCCTTTATCTCTTTACCTTCTTGGTTCGTCATCTTCCATTTCTTTGCGGAAGAAACGACGGTATTCTTCTGGTTCTTCATCAACGACTTCCTCATCATGGAAAACAACTTTAAGCGCCAATACACGCGTTCCTTCCATTTCCTCTGAAGTCAATGTAAGATTACCAACATCAAATGAAAGTTTCTCACCTTCATCAGGAATCGTACCTAATGCTGTTATCAAGTATCCCGCCATCGTATCTACATCACTCATGTGTAGATCTGTTTCGAATACTTCATTGAATTCATCAATCAACATTCTGCCTTGAACTAAGTACTCATGATCATTGATCTTAGCATATAAATTTTCTACCTCATCTGTTTCATCATCGATTTCTCCAACAATCTCTTCTAATAAATCTTCTAAAGTCGCTAAACCAACAACACCGCCATATTCATCAAGTAAAATAGCCATTTGGTTTTGGGTTCTTTTTAATTCATATAACAGATCATCAATAAAAATCGTTTCTGGAACAAATAATGGTTCTTGTATGATACTTTTTAATTGGATTTTATCAAAGCCAAGTTTATGCGCTGCTTTTAGTAAATTTTTAGTATGGAGAACTCCAACGATTTTGTCTTTGTCTTCATTGTAAACTGGGATTCTAGAATAGTTTTCTGATAAAACAGCATCGATATTTTTTTGAATGTCATCTTGTATATCGATCATGAATGCATCTGTCCGTGGAACCATTACTTCACGGGCAACTTTAGTATCTAAAGAAAAGACACCTTGCAGCATTTCCAGTTCGTCATTATCTAAAACACCCTCTGATTCTAACATATAACGCATTTCATCACGTGTCATTTTGGAATCAGCATCATCAAATTTCATAGGTGTAATCTTTGAAAGTAAATCTGTTGAAGCGGATAATAACCAAACGAATGGTTTCGCAACAACACCTATTATACGCACAAATCCTGAAGTTGCTTGAGCTACTTCTTCTGATTTATTCATTGCAATTCGTTTTGGATACAACTCACCAAAAACGATCGATACATAAGTCAATAAAGCTAAAATAATAATATTTGCAATATTTTTTGCAGCAGCACCGCCGCCTAGTACAGGAGCTAATTTTGCTGATAAAGAATCAGCTAATGAGGCACCTGATAAAATATTAACTAACGTAATACCAACTTGGATCGTTGACAAAAAGCTTGTAGGATCTTGCAAAACTTTTAGTAACTTCTTCGCTTTTGCATCGCCTTCATCTGCTTTTTGTTCGACACGATTCTTATTTACAGAAACTACCGCAATTTCTGATGCTGCAAGAAAAGCGTTGATCAATGTTAACACAACCAATAGTAAAATTTGCGCGATAAGCGACTGACTCTCGGGGTCAGCATTATTCATAATGTTTTCTCTCCTTAAATGTTTGTGGGAATGTGTGAGTGAACTTGACTATTCTAAAAAAGAAGCCTACTGAATAAAATTTTTGTTATCTTATTCGTTTTTTTTCAAATACTCGAATACCTCACAAGAACAAACAATTCCCAAGACTCGGAAGTACGACTTCCTTCGTTTTAAAAAACGTGACTACCTGATGGCGTCACGCTAAAATCGTATCACAAATGTCATTCAATTTCAATATTCACCGACTATTTTTCCTTACTTGATGGAGAATTTAGTTCGCCGGCTATTTCAAGTTCAGGTTCTTTGACTACTTTCTCTTTTCGAATCATTGAAAAGACATGCACAACGATTGTTTTACACACTGCATAAAATGGCACAGCAAGGAATATTCCTAACAGTCCAGCAATATTTCCAGCTACTAACAAAATAAGAATAATTGTCAACGGATGAATCTGTAGTGATTTACCAATCACGTTTGGATAAATGATATTTCCATCGATTTGTTGGACGATCAACACAACTAGACAGCATAGCAACGCTTTAAATGGTTCGTCGAATACTGTTACAAAAACCGCTGGGGCAAGACCAATATAAGGTCCTAAGTAAGGAATTAAGTTCGTCACACCAGCAATAACACCAAATAAAAATGCGTATCGAACACCAATCAATGAATAGCCGATAACCGTGAATGTTGCAACGAATAGACATTCAATCGCTTGACCACTAATGTAACTTGATAATGTTTTATTTAACTTACCTAATAAATCAACAATATCATCTTGTCGTTTTTCAGGTAAAAATCGTTTCACTCCTGGAATCATGCGATCTCCATCTTTTAGCATATAAAATAAAATAAATGGAGCAGTGACAATAATGATGGTTGTTGATGCAACAGTGGAAACAATCGAACCTAAACTACTTGATAATCCACTAATGAACTGTTGAATAATATTGCCATATGAAATATCTAGTTGATCAATATATTTGGGTAAGTCAAAATCTTTAAAAATAGGCAACTCAGCCATTTGATAAACCCATGCTTCTACGCTCTTAAAAACATCTGGCATATTAGACGCCAAACTAGATAATTGTGACACCAGACTAGGAATCACACTAACCAAGATCAACACGAGCGCTATGATCAAAAGTAAAAACACAATCAAGATCGCAAAGATTCTTTTCATATTCGTTTTCATCAATAAATTGACGATTGGATTTAAAATGTAATACAAAAACCCAGCTACTAAAACAGGGGCAAATAATGTTGAGAAAAACGTTCCGATCGGCGTAAAGATGAAATTGATCTTCGATGATACAAAAATCAGCGTTGCAATGACTAATAATTCTGCTGACCAAAAAAATAATTTTGATTGTCTTAATTTTTCAAACAAAGATGATCCTCCTTTATCTATAAAAAAATAATTGCTTGTTAGTAGATTTTAGCATACCCTTTCTTAATTAAGATAGCAATACTTCTTTGTACCTATTTTTGAGTCAATTAAAGGCCAGTAAAAAACATCCGTTCATCTAAATATACGGATGTTTTCTTAAATCATATAGATGTTTACTTTTTAAAGAAACCTTTTACTTTATCCGTAAAACCACCCGTGTCAACGTCTGGAATCATCCCTTTGATTTTTTCATATTGCTCACCAATCTCATCTTTGTGTTCTTCAAGAAACTGTTTGGCTTTTTCAAAATTTCCTTCACCAATCAACTCTTTGACTTTTTGTACAACTTCATCCGTATTCATTCTCGTCACAACCTTCCAATTTTTATCTATAATGTACACTAGCCATCGCATTTTTACAAAAGATAAACTTCCACTTATTTCAACATTCTATTGTCTGCATTTTTGATGTATAATGGATGAAATAATCATTACAGAGGTGCTAAATGAAAATCGTACATACTAAAGATACTATGAGTGATATATACCTAGATGCTGTTAAAATTCGCCGTCAAGTGTTCATGTTAGAACAAGGGGTTCCTGGTGAGATCGAGATTGACAAATACGAAGCTGCTTGTATCCATTTTGTTTTATATGGTGAAAAAAATGAAGTAATCGCAACTTGCCGTCTTTTGCCACTTGAAGATGGCTTGATAAAATTACAGCGTATGGCCGTTCAGAAAGAATTCAGAGGTAAAGATTATGGACGTCTGATCGTAGAAGGTGCAGAGCTATTTTCTAAGGAGCAAGGATACAATACTATCACTTTAGGTGCTCAAATCACTGCTCTTGGTTTTTATGAAAGAATGGGCTATATCAAAGAGGGCGAACTGTTTCTTGATGCAAATATCGAACATTATAAAATGAATAAAACTCTTTAACCATTTATAATTATGTTCTCTTTAAATCATATTTTTATCCCCTTACATGGAACGAAGATCTCAAAAAATGTGAGCTATGTACATTTTAAAAACAAATAAATAATAAGAAAACAGTAACAAAACTTTAATGAGTTTTGTTACTGTTTTCTTCACTTAACATCTTACAATGGCTATTTCTTCGTTAGCTCTTGGTATCGTTTATACCAGATATCTACATACGCTTCAGAGAATGGGCCTTTTTCATTATTAATCCAATCGACCAACGTCTTGACATTTTCTTTTAGAATAAAATCAATATCTTCTGGATAATCCATAATCTTACTGTGAAATTCATATTCATCCACATCCAATAATCGTTTTTCACCATCAGGAAAAACTTTAATATCCAAATCGTAATCGATATACTTTAATGCTTCATCATCTAAAAGATAAGGTGACGCTAGATTGCAGTAATAAGAAACCCCCTTTTCTCTAATCATCGCTATTATGTTGAACCAGTATTTCTTATGGAAATAAACGATAGCTGGTTCTCGAGTAACCCATCGACGACCATCAGACTCTGTTACCAAAGTATGGTCGTTGACACCAATCAACGAATACTCGCTTGTTTTTAATACCATCGTATCTCGCCATGTTCGATGCAAATGCCCATCGTGTTTGTAACTTTGGATCGTTACAAATTCACCTTCTTTTGGAATTGCCATAGTCCCCCAACTTTCCCTAGTACGAAAAATCACTTCTAAAAGCTGATTGCTCTTCGTTTGGGTGTTCATTACACCGATATCACTATAATTATATCATAATTTTCAGCTTTGCATACTAAGTAGTTTGGTTTCTCACAGCAATCAGGATTATCTTTTGAAATATAAAGGATTATTTTAGTTTTTTTGAGGTTAAACTTGAGGTGATTAAAAAAAGTCTAGTTCTAAATAGAGCTAGACTTTTACCACTTACTATAACATATTTAAATATAACAGATTTCAATCCACTAGCTCTAAACAGAGCTAGACACCCGGATGACTATAAATTTACACCAAGTCAAATTGAATTTCAATCCACTAGCTCTAAACAGAGCTAGACATAAGATTCAAATTCTAAAAAGCTTTCTGACATAATTTCAATCCACTAGCTCTAAACAGAGCTAGACGTAAACGATTCACCTTAGCATAATCATAGGATGGATTTCAATCCACTAGCTCTAAACAGAGCTAGACTTTTAGTCGACATTGCGATTGTAGACAACAAAGAATTTCAATCCACTAGCTCTAAACAGAGCTAGACGACCATGGCAAGCACTGCAGGAGGTAGAAAACAATATTTCAATCCACTAGCTCTAAACAGAGCTAGACAAACTGGATTTATCGATGCTTGCAAGGCGCTTCGTATTTCAATCCACTAGCTCTAAACAGAGCTAGACAGACTGTCCATCATAGTTTTTAATCTGCAAGGCTTATTTCAATCCACTAGCTCTAAACAGAGCTAGACTTTGAGCGGGACTTTATCGGCAAAGATAAACCCTATTTCAATCCACTAGCTCTAAACAGAGCTAGACCTAACGCGTTAGACATTCCAGCAAACGAGATAGGGATTTCAATCCACTAGCTCTAAACAGAGCTAGACTGAATATGTCGGAGTCATCATTTTATAGGCACGTAATTTCAATCCACTAGCTCTAAACAGAGCTAGACCTTCTCAGTTTACTTCACTAGGCTTTGGCTTAGAGATTTCAATCCACTAGCTCTAAACAGAGCTAGACCAAGAAGGTACAACTTAAATACTTATACATCACGATTTCAATCCACTAGCTCTAAACAGAGCTAGACGTATACAAATAATAATATTCATTATTTAAAAAAGATTTCAATCCACTAGCTCTAAACAGAGCTAGACTTTATTGAACCTATTTCATTTCTTAAAACTTCTTTTGATTTCAATCCACTAGCTCTAAACAGAGCTAGACAATTTTCTATAGACCCATCATGTGATAAATAAAAAATTTCAATCCACTAGCTCTAAACAGAGCTAGACCGTGAAATTGTTCAGAATACATGTCATATCCCTACTATTTCACCACTAAAACTAGTGTAACATTAAATTAAAATGAGAAAAAGTCTATTTCTACCGCTATTTTCAGCAAAATTCAGGTGCGAATCTCCTAATAATTTTATGTGCACTTATGGTTCGCACCAAGAAATTATTCTTTTTTTCTAAATTCTTGTTTGTACAGATCTAACATCTTTTGCTGGGGTTTTGGAAAAACATAGTTTGAAAATGTTTCTTTTGTTGCCCAAGCTTGGTTTTCATTCTTAGCTGTTAATCCTGTTTGACGCCCGTAGAAAACTAAAATATGCCATTTTAAATGACTGAAAATATGTGTTACTTCTCCTAAGGTTCGCTTTTGCCAAACAACTTGTGAGTAATCTTCGAAAATTTCTGGGTTTTCTTCTGCAACTAGCAGTGGTTCTTCAAAATCAAGTGATAGTTGCTGATCATCTTTTATCAACATTTTCTGTAGAAATTCAAAACGGTCTTTACTGACTTCTGCAATTGGAAACAACCACATATTTGCTAGTAAGCCTTTGGGATCACGCTGTTCTAATAAAAATTCTTGTTGATTATTTTCAATGATTCCTCCGATGTAATAAACATCTTTTGGTTTCATTTTTTTTGATTTAACTGGAAAATTTGTCATCGTATTATTTTTGTAACTCAAGCAATAAGATTGGATTGGACACTCTTCACATTTTGGAGAGGTTGGCGTACAAATCGAAGAGCCTAGATCCATCATCGCTTGATTAAAGTCTCCGGGACGATATTGATCGATGATTTTATACATCGCTGCTTCAAAAACCTTTCGACTACTCGGTTTGGCAATGTCATCACTGATTTCAAACAAACGACTGACCACTCGCATTACGTTACCATCGATTGCAGGTTCCGGAATTTGAAAGGCAATACTGCCAATTGCACCTGCAGTGTACGGCCCTATTCCTTTTAATTGACGAATTTCTTCAATCGTTTTAGGCATCTGACCATCAAATTCTGTCATGATCTGTTGCGCGGCTACTTTTAAATTTCTTGCTCTTGAATAATAGCCTAACCCTTCCCATGCTTTTAATAAACGGTCATCTGGTGCTTCAGCTAAATCTTTGATTGTCGGAAACCACTCCATAAAACGATAATAATAATCGATCACCGTATCCACACGAGTTTGTTGTAACATGATTTCTGAGATCCAAATACGATATGGATCTAAATTAACACGCCAAGGTAAATTTCGCTTTTCTTTTTCATACCAAGTAATAAACGCTTCTTGAAAAGCTTGCAGCTCATTATCACTCCAAGTTTCCCAATACTTCTCATTCTTCATTCTCTAATTCCTTCTCATCAAAATATTGCTGGATCAAATCTGAGTCAAAACGTTTTTGAAAAAGTCCTTGTTTGACTTTCATCACACGTTTGTAAGGATCTAATTTACGGTGTTTTTCCCATAATTTGTCGCCTTCTTTTCTGATCACATCTAATTCTTGTTCTTCATCTTTTTCAAATGAAAGCTCCTCTAAAGCCAAATCAATCACTTCACGATTAAACCCTTTTTGCATCAAATGCATTTGAACTTTTTGCACAGCATCTTTAAAACTCTTGGTTCGATAACGTCTCATCGCTTTTTCAGCTGTTGCTTTTGCTACTTCTACTTGATCATCCATAGTATAAAAAGTTAACCCATGTTGAATGTCTTCTTCATTCAAGCCTTTTCGTTTTAGTTGTTGTTCGATCATTTTGGGTCCTTTATCACTTGTTCGCATTAAGGTGCGGACGTAACTTTCGCTAAATATTTTATCGTCTAAAAGGTTCATTTCTTCTAATCGAATCACGATTGTTTTTCGATCTTCAGGCAAAATTTCTTTTTCCTTCAAGTAATCGACTATCTCTTTTTTTGAACGTAACTGATAGCTTAAATAATTCAGAGACATCTGTAAGCCAACATCATATGAGCCAGCTTTTTTTATTTTTTCAACCATTTCTTCAGATAGCTCTTGTCCTTTTAATAACCGCTGGCGAACTAAGGTATCCTCAGAAACACGTAATTTTTCTCCTGAAGTGAGCCAGATAAGATAAAACTGACCTTTGTCCTTGGTGATTTTCGTAATTGTCTCCATCTTTCTCCACCTTTCTAGTGAGAACGTATATTCTACTATAACATACATTTGGCAGAAGCTAAACCGACTGAATTGTGATAAAATAAGAAATATCGTTATATTTGATTAAGAGATCTACGGATCAAAAGGATGGAATTATGACCACACAACTTTTAAAAGAGGGACAAACGATCCCTTTAAAAATAAAACGTTTAGGGATCAACGGTGAAGGCATTGGCTATTACAAAAAAACGATTGTTTTTGTGCCGGGCGCTTTGCCAAAAGAAGATATTTCAGTAGAAATCACTAAAGTTGCTCCACGCTTTGTTGAAGGCCAACTAAAAAAAATCGTTAAAGCCGCTCCTGAACGAGTCCTACCACCTTGTCCAGTCTATGAAGCATGTGGTGGCTGTCAATTGCAACATTTGGCTTATCCAGCTCAGTTGCTTTTCAAAAAAGATTTATTGAAGCAATCACTGAATAAATTTAGACCAAGAAATTATGAAAAATACCACTTGCCAAAGACTATCGGTATGAAAAATCCTTGGAATTATCGGAACAAAGCACAATTCCAACTACGTAAAATCGATGGCGAAGTTGAAGCTGGTCTTTATCAAGCGGATTCTCATCGCTTAGTTCCTATCGATGATTGTCTGGTTCAACAACCAGCAACCACAAAAGTTATGAACACCTTAGTAGAATTATTGAATAAATACCAACTACCTATCTATAATGAACGTAAAAATAGTGGTATTTTCAGAACGCTCATGGTCCGTGTCGGTATCAAAACAAATGAAGTTCAGGTAGTTTTTATCACACAATCAATGAAATTTCCACAAAAAAAAGCATTGATCGAGGAAATCACTCAACTTTTACCAGAAGTGGTTTCGATTATGCAGAACGTTCAAAACAAAAGAACGTCAATTGTCATGGGGGATGAAACGATTCACGTTTGGGGCAAAGAAAGTATTGAAGAACAAATCAATGAAGTCACATTTGATTTATCGCCAAGAGCTTTCTTCCAACTTAATCCTGAACAAACTGAGGTTTTATACGATGAAGCATTGAAAGCCTTAGACTTACAGCCAAATGAGACGGTTGTTGATGCTTATTGCGGAGTAGGAACAATTGGTTTAAGTATCGCAAAACAAGCAAAAGAGGTTCGAGGAATGGATATCATTCTAGCAGCGATCGAAGATGCTAAAAAGAATGCTGATCGGTTGGGTGTTAAAAATACACATTACGAAGTAGGTACTGCTGAAGAATTACTACCTAAGTGGCTTCAAAGCGGCTTTAAACCAGATGCGATCATTGTTGACCCACCAAGAACTGGCTTAGATCAAAAGCTATTAAGAGCGATTTTAAAACAACCTCCTAAGAAGATGGTTTATATTTCATGTAATGTATCAACACTTGCGAAAGATTTAGTCGATTTGGCAAAAGCTTTCGATGTCCAGTACTTACAATCTGTCGATATGTTTCCACAAACTGCACGCTGTGAAGTTGTTGTGAAATTAACTAAAAGATAGACAATCAAAAGAACGAGAAGTGAGCACCCACCCACTTCTTGTTTTTTTCTTTAAATGACTAAAAGGCTACTCTATTTTTTTATTGAAATGGATAAAACACTGATAAAAAGAATTTGACAAAACCACCGCTTCGCCTTTTTGTATTTCCTTTTTCATAACACAAATGACAATATTTTCGATTATTAATACATCTCCCTTCAGTTTCAGTACATCACACCTTTCAATCTACCAAAAGTATTTACAGTTCTTTTCCTAGTTGTTAATATTCGGTATTTTTGCAATCATTATCAACCATTACTTAGCGTACAGGCATTTCAAACGAGAATAATGTTCAAAATTTACCATTATACACCGACATATTTTATTTATTTTGCACCTCAAAAAAGCCGACTTCTTTGACAATCGTATCATATATATCTGACTCTTCAATCTTTACTTTATAAGTTGATATTTTGTCTAAAGCGCTTAAGTCCAGCTCAATTTCGAACTTTTCCTGATCAAATTGCTTGAAATTAATAGTTGAATTAGAAATCTCTACACCATTCTTGTATACTGTAATCTCAGGAAAATAAGGATACCTTACTGGAGCATTAAATGTAATTGTTGTTTGTAGTGCATCGCTTTTAGATACAATGTTTGTAACATTATTTGAATCAAGAACCTTTGTTTCAGCTGTTTGATTGAGTGGTAGATAAGCAATATCAAAGCTCCAATCTCCAGTATATTCTAAAGATGTAGGAACACTAAATGGTTGAGGATTGTCAGGATCAGCAAATGCCTTAGATTCTGCTGCTTCATATTCGTCACGATCCATCCAAGCTAATCTATAAATGTGAAGACTTAATTCTGCATTCTCAGGAATACTCTCTTTATCGAAAGTCGATATCACTGATCCATAAAAAGTATCTCCATCTAATCTAAAGGTTGAATACGACTGTACACCTTGAAATAAATCTTTAGTTTCCCCTTTAACAAAGAAGCCAAGTTGAATATCTTGATGATCTGATTTAGCTTTTATATCTTTTTTTAGTAACGTTCCTAACTTTTCATCGTCTATTTTAAACTGATAATCAAAAGCAAATTTTTTCTTTGTGGAAACAAATTTAGTCAACTTTATCTCTCGATCATTTTGAGTACTTGTTAAATCGAGTTCAGTAGGTATTGCATTTTTCTCTACTATCTCCACTCCAGAATCTCTTCCGATCCCCAATACATTCTCTATTGCTACCCCTACTGGTGTTTTGGTTATTATTAATAAAAGTGCTATAGCAGCAACAAACACTGCAATGATACTATTTCTAGAAAGAACTCTAAAATTTTTCTCTTGTTTGATTTTTTTATTTAGGATATTTTCTCTGTTGGATTCTAACTTAGTTAATACTTCATCTGGGATTTTTCTTTCATTCTTAATTTTATCGATTATTTTTTTATCCATCATTTGATTCCTCCAATAAAATTTTCAATTTCATTTTTCCTCTGGCTAATCTTGTCTTTACAGTATTTACAGATATCTTCAATTGTTCAGATATTTCTTTGATACTAAATCCTGCATAATAATATAGTATAAGCGGGATTTTATAAATTTCTTCCAATCCATTCAATTCTTGTTCTATATCAAAGGCTTTGTGCTGCTCTACTTTATCGGACATATACCTTTCTTCAGATTCTGCATTTGCTGTTTTTCTCTTCAAAATATCTTTTGCAATATTAGTCATTATTTGAAAAATCCAAGAATTAAACGCTTCTTCACTTTTTAATTTAGTTATTTTCGTCCATGCGCGTATCTCTGTTTCTTGCATACAATCAGCCACATCTTCATCATTCAAAAGTATTTTATATGCTGAATTATATAAAATATCCTGATAGGCTGTACATAGCTCAATAAAAGCTTGTGAATTTCCTTTTTTAGCTTTTCTAACTAAGTGTACATCTACATTTTTTTGCACGAATATTCCCCCTTCATAATATAAGACTGTACATCCCCCTTAAAAGTTTCACCGAAAATGTTTTTTTATTCATATGTACTTTTTACATTAAAAAAAGACCGGAATATATATTATGAAATATTCTGATCCTCTATATTAATAATTTAGATTACTTCTCATGTACTAGAAATGAGCATAATTAGTATATATAGTATCGACTTCCTTTAACAGGATTGTATGTTGCAAAATATCCTTGTAATTTTGCTGACCCAACTTTTGAAGGAAAATATACCCAGTCCATATTTGCGTTAACTGTATGTTTACGTATAAAACTATTATTTCTTGGTATCACAGTATAAAAATAGAAAGAATCTTTTGTAGCTCTTACACCAAATTTAGGGTTTGCATTGTAATCTTTAAACTTAAATTGAGCACCACTATATCTCCAACCTGAACCGGAAAACTCATTTGAGTTATGTGGAATCCATGCAGTTTGATCATCTCTTGGAGCTGCTGCAGCAAATGGCATAAATGGAGGCAAGTTTTTTTCAGTGGTATCTACTACCTCTAGATCTTTTATGGATCTGAAGACTTCATCATAGATTTCCTGTGTAGGTTCTTCAATATTTAAATCCTGTATTTCTTCTTCAATTGCTTCAATTATTTCAAGTGAACTTTCTTGAGTCATTATTCCGTCTATCTCTGGATTAAAAATTAAGCCCGTTCCCTCTTCAACATTCTTTTTCATACTTTCATATGAAGCTGCTTCAGAAGTATTTGTACTCAAAATTAACCCCATACAACCAACCGCACTGAATAAAAGTGCTTTTCCTAACATTTTTTTCATTATATACTCTCCTTATTGTTTTTCCGCAAACATTTGATAACCATTATTTATCTTAATGTCTGTTATCAACATTTTATCATAATTTATTTCATGCCTAAAGACATTTTTATAAAAAATGAATATGCTATACTAAAAATAAAATGGAGGAATTTCTCATGCCAATCGCAACCTATTTAATGTTTGAAGACCAATCGAAAGAGGCTATTGCTTTTTATGAAGAAACGTTTGAAACAAGCTGTCGCGATTTAATCACTTATGGAACTTTGGGTATGCCTGATTTAGATGAAAAAAGTCAAAAATTAGTGATGAATGCTAGTATTGAGATTGAAGGACATACGATCATGTTTTCTGACACCCTAAGTTTTATGAATAAAATTCCTTATGGCAGAAATGTTGGATTAGTTATAGAACTCACTGATTCGGATAAATTAACAAAATACTTCGCAAAACTCTCAAAAGAGGCTACTCATGTTATGCCTTTACAAAAAACAGACTGGTCCGACTTGTTTGGTCAGCTAACAGACAAATTTGGTATTAGTTGGTCCTTTAACTTGATTTAATACGTTTGAATCCAATTGTATTGTAAAAAAGAGCCTGGAACATAACTAAAAAAGTTATATTCAGGCTCTTAGTATCCGAATAAACGGTGGGATCAGAAGTAACTCCTTCTTATTTCTTGGAGTTAAACACTTCTGTCCCAACCTCAAACTGTTTATTTAAAGTACTGCTCCGTTACTTTCGATCACTTGCTTCATCCAAGCGTAGCTATCTTTCAAATAGCGCTTTTGACTCCCTTTTCCATAATCATCTTGGTCGACATAAATAAAGCCATAACGCTTACTCATTTCAGAAGAAGAACAACTAATGATATCGATTGGCCCCCAGGCGCAATAACCTCTAAGATCAACACCATCTTTGATTGCTTCTTTCATTTGTTCGATATGAGCTTTGTAATACTCGATCCGATAGTCATCACGAATTCTTCCGTCAGCTTCTAATTTGTCATAGCAGCCTATACCATTTTCAGTAATATACAGCGGACATTGATAGCGATCGTAAAAAGAATTCAATAAGGTTCTTAATCCCAAATGATCGATTGTCCAGCCCCAAGGATTTGCTGGCAGAGCTTTATTTCGATAAGGTTCATCATGTTTGGCATCACAAATTTGTGTATAGTAATAAGAAAATGATAGGTAATCCGCTGTATTTTTAAGAATTGCTTCATCCTCTTCAGCAAATTTAAGTTTGATCCCCTGTTCTTCAAAATAGCGAAACGCGTAACCAGGATAGTGTCCTCTTAGTAGCACGTCAGAAAAGAAATACTGCATTTGATTAAGTTTCAATGTTGCCAAAACATCTTCTGGCTCACACGTTGCTGCATACTCCGGACCTCCACAAAGCATCATTCCAACTTCATACTCTTCATCAACTTGATGAGCATACTCGGTTGCTAATGCAGAAGCAACCATCATATGATGGACGCCTTGATATTTAGCCTCTAAAAGATTATCCACTTTGTCTTCAGCGATTCCCAAATGGTTAAACGACTCATGTCCAATCAAATTGATTTGGTTGATCACGATCCAATATTTCACTTTCCCCTGATAGCGGTCAAAAATCACTTTACAATAACGAACAAAGAAATCAACTACTTCCCTTGAATACCAGCCTTTATAATTTAACGTAAGATTTAGTGGCATTTCATAATGCGACAATGTGATCATAGGTTCCATCCCATTTGCAATAATTTCATCAATCAGTTTATCATAAAACAATAAACCCGCTTCGTTTGGTTCAAGTTCATCCCCATTCGGAAAAATCCGCGACCAATCGATGGATGTTCTAAACAATTTTAATCCCATATCGCTTAGTAATTTTAAGTCAGCTGGATAGGTCTCTTTAAAATTGATTCCCCATCTTTTTGGAAAGACTCCTGTTTTACTATTAAGTGCTTCTTCAATATAGCTCGTTGAAATCTCAGCATTCGATCTTTTTTCTAAGGGCAGATCTGCTCTAAATTCATTGATGTCTGCCACACTTGTTCCTTTTCCTTCGTACTCAAATGCGCCTTCACATTGATTAGCCGCCACAGCGCCACCCCACAAAAAATCTTTTGGAAAACCAGTTGGTACTTGATACATATGTTTGCCCTCTTTTCTTTATTTTTTTTCAAGTAATCGTAAACGTTCGTTGAGTTGTCTCGTGATTTTGATCAAGTGATTGGCCATATTGATTTCACTATAGATAGTCATCAACGTATCTTGAGCATGCGTAAATAATAACGAATGTTCATGTGGACTTACGTCTTCACCCATTTCACTTTGAATCGCTTGTGTTTGAATTTTATGTGCTTCCGTTATATTTGTTTTAGCAGCTTTCATTTCCTTAGTAGCAGTATCAAAATCGTTTTTTTCCGTTGCAACTAGTGCATTCTTACAATTAACTCTAGCATCTCCAGCAAATAAAATAATTTTCATAGCTTCTTGTGACAATAAATCGTCCATATCATGAAGCCTCCTTCAACAGTTGATTTTCAGCTTTTGTTTCTTGTTCATCATATGCTTTAAAAAATGGATACCAGATGGCGGTGGAGATTTCAAAAATCGCTACCATCAAAATAATGCCAGTAATTGTCCCTGTCGTAAACCAAGTAGCAAATGGAAATGGACAATACCATAATTCAAATTGAACTTTAGGAATCGGTGCAAAAGGAATCACTTTTGTAAATACATAGATCACAATCGGTAAAATAATTCCCTGTAACCACATCGGAATCATCAACAGTGGATTCCAAGCAACAGCACCAAAAATCACGGGTTCGTTGATATTAAAAATCGATGGTACAATACAAGCCTTTCCTAACGCACTAATCTTCTTAGAACGAGCGCGCATCATCATTAACACAAGCGGCATCGTACAACCAATTCCACCAATCCATAAATAGGCTGAATATAATGTACTACTTGTCACCAAGTTTAACGTTTCAACAGAAGCTGTACCATTTTGAACAAGAGCAATATTTTCAGCAATCGCCTTTAATAGCACAGGCTGAACAACAGGTGTTAATACCCAAGTCGAAATCCCCATCGAATAAAGAAAACAAATCAAAAACATCATGCCAACAAAACCGCCAGGCGACTCCATAAAGCTGGATAATGGCATAAAGATACTTAAAACTATATTGTATAAATCCACTTTCATGATCAAAACAACGACCCAACCAAAAATAATAATGAGCCCGATCGGCAACATAGAATCAAACCAAGCTCTGACAAAGTCAGGAATTACGGATTCTTCTTTAAAGAATGTAAATTTCCCTAAGGTAACTAAAACAAATCCAGCAATCAAACCAGCAACGATTGCTACAAACATCCCACCAGCTCCTAAAGCATCATGCCCAAAACCGACCACACCATCTTTTTCGATTTGTGGTGAAATGATCATCAAGAATAAAACCAAACCACTCATTCCAGCAACGATTCGTTGTTTACGCAATCTTTTTTTCTCCATTAAATTAAACGGAATCAAAAAAGCAACGAATAGTGAAATTTTCCCCATCGTCCAACCAAATGGGACCCAAAAACTCGGCAATGCTGGAAAATATTCATTTAGAATCGCTAGCATTGAAAATATTGAACCGAGGAAAATAAAAGGTAATGTCTGCATGATTGAATCTTTAATACTAACGATCCAAGGATTATTATTTACTTTATTCATTTTCGGGGAGAAACTGTTTTCTAACCAAAAGATCAACTTATTCATATTTACCTCTCCTTCTTTTGTCTTACTCGTCTTCTTTTAATGAATCTACTAAATGTTCCACCGCCGCATCTCCATCTAGTGTTGCATAGTACTCTTTTTTCATCAGAATTACTTTAACAGGAAATCCATGGATAATTTCGTCTATTTCGTCAATGATATACTCAAGATGCGGTCCCACCATTAACGCGTCGATCTCCTCAATATAGTTTTCAATTTCCGATTCACTTCTTGCTACAATACTCATATCTAACTTTTTCGCTTTAGCCGCCTTACGCATATTCGCCGCCATAAACCCACTACTAGCACCTGATCCACAAACTAACAATACATTTAATTCACTCATCTTCTTCTCCTCCTAATTTTTGAAAACTTAATAATAAAGCTGAATGGGCTCATTCAGTCTCGAATGGAAAATAGGAAAAATTGATTGAGATGCTTTTTATCTCACTCCATTTTTATCTTTTTCCCGAGAGACTAGCCCAAGAAGCTAGACAATAAAGCTGAATGGGCTCATTCATTAACTACACTCTTATCATCTACATTTTGACCACCACTATCAAATAAGATTTTTTCCTACTACTACCATTTTGGCGGAAACAACTATACTTGATTTGGTATTTAAAAGAACGAATAATAAAAGATATAAAAAGAAGGAAGGGGGCGACTATCGTGTCCTTAAATAAAAAAGAAGCTGCACTAGTGAAACTTTTGGTCCAGCATCACAACTGGTTACCCGCAACTTTTTTGGCTGAAGCGTTATCGACATCGACTAGAACGATCCGTAACTATGTAACTCGAATCAATCAAAACGCCACACTTGAATTGATTCAGTCTTCTAGACAAGGTTATATGATCGACAGTGCTGTTCGAATCGATGATGTCGTTTCAAACAATAAATCTGAACTAAACACACCTATCGATCGCATGAATTACCTAATAAATTTATTGATAAAGCATAAAAATGTCGATTACTTTGATGTAGCAGATACCTTATTTGTCAGTATTCCAACTATAGAAAAAGACACCATTAGATTACGCAAAAAAATGACCACGTATCACTTAAAAATCGTGAAACATGGACACTTTCTAAGTATGGAAGGTGATGAATCAAACTTCAGAAAACTTGCTAGTGATATGCTGCAAGATGAAGCTGTACAAAATTTTCAGTCCTTAGATTATATTCAAACCATCTTTCCGGATATCTCAATTGAGTTGATTCAAAAAATTGTGATCGATCGTTTAAGTAGTCAACATCTTTATATTAATGGTTACGCAATCAACAGTTTGTTACTTCATATTGCCATAGCAATCAATCGTCTATTTCACCACCAGCGCTCTGAGATAGATTTTATCCCTGAACGCTTTTCTAATGAGCAGATCGAATATCAACTTGCTAAGCAGATTGGAAAAGATATTGATCAGACTTTCAATGTGAAAATGGATCTGTATGAAATAGACAATTTGACTCTCTTACTAATGACTAAAATTTCACCGTCAAACGACGCTTTTCTAAAAGATTATATGGAGACTTCTGTGTATAACTTCATTGCCAAGCTGATGGAGACAGTTTCCGAAAAATACTTTATTACACAAATTTCAGATGAATTAATTTTGAATTTAGCGTTACACGTCTCTAACTTGATTTCACGAGCAAAGAATGGCAAACAAGTTCATAATCCTTTATCTGAAGAAATCAAACAATCCTATGCGTTCATTTACGAAGTTGCTGTTTTTATTGCCAAGCAGATCCAAAAAAAGATCAACATTCCGATATCCGACGATGAAATTACTTTCATCGCACTTCATATTGGTTCTTATTTTGAGGAGAAGTTTGAAACAGAAAATAAAATTAGCTGCATGATTTATACGCCTGAATATTACGAGATGCATAAGCGCCTGATTTATAAAATAGGAGATACTTTCAAATCCAGTTTAAATATTATCGGAACGTTTCACCAATTAGATCGTGCAAATATGAAAGAAATGGAACAAGCTGATCTCGTTTTATCGACTATCGAAATGAATGAACTGACCCATTTTGTACAAATATCACCTTTTGTATCCGCAAAAGATATCGAAAAAATCCAACAGTCTATCCAACTAGTAAAACAAGAAAAACAACTGGAAGAATTAAAGAAAAGTATCCAAACTTACTTAACACCAAAACGTTTTAAACGAAATATATATCTAGAAAATCCAACTCAATATATTGACTATTTAGGAACACAATTAGTTGAAGGAAGCTACATTCCCGCTCACTTCATTGAATTGATCAAAGAAAGGGAGAAAATGTCTGCAACATCGTTTAATAACTCTGTTGCTTTGCCTCATGCCATTGAAATGAGTGCACAAAAGACAGGTATTTCGATTATTTTAAATGATCACCCTGTAAAATGGGGAAATCATTACGTCCAAGTTATTATTATGATTGTTATGAACCAAGATGATATAAAAAAATTTCGACAACTTTTTGATTTTATGATTGAAACATTTTCAAATAAAGAGAAACTTGATAGGCTTTTAAGCGTTAAAAATTATGAAGCGTTCATCGATGAATTATTTCATTAGCTATGATTTGATTTACTTGAAAACATAAAAAAAAAGCCGCTAGAAGCTTCTAGCGGCTTTTCTCATTTTAATTTTTACCAACAAAGAATGATACAACTGCAACTAAAATCACAGCACCAATAATTGAAGGAAATAGTGCCATACCGGCAACTTGCGGTCCCCAGCTTCCTAGAAGTGATTGACCAATCGATGAACCTACAAGACCTGCAATAATATTGAAGATCCAGCCCATTGATTTTCCTTTACTTGTGATCGCTCCAGCAATTGCTCCGATAACGCCACCTACGATTAAAACCCATAACCAATGCATAATATGACCTCCTCAAATTAGATGTTTTGCATGCTTTCTTGCAAAACTAAATAGAATAATGTAATAATTATTACTTAATAATGCTAACAGATTATCTATTTTCATGCGAAAGAAATGCATTTTCCGTTTGCTTTATATCATTTTTTTATCATTTTCATCTCATATCATCTGTTAATTGAATTGTAATATGATTCTCAATCCCACAATTTTTACATAAATAATGTAGATTTATCTCATTATCCACTAAAACATCGTCACAGATTAGTCCGATTTCATTATCTGAAATAGTTAATTCTCCTAAAGGAATATTCACTCTTTGATGATTCGCCTTATCTGTTCTTGTATTTAACAAGAACTTTCCAGTCATTTCATTTTCACATTGTTTGCATATAACTTCAACGCTGATCTCTCTTTCCATTATTATCTCTCCCTCTTATTGTCCTCAATAAGTATGTATACTGTTAATATTAAACGCCATCAGAGAAAAATTCGATTGATATGCTTTAAAGAAACTATTTAAACAAAAAAAAGCTAGAATCCAAATGGATTCTAGCTTGAAATTTAATCTTGAAAAGATTATTTTACAGTGATTGAAGCGCCAACTTCTTCTAAAGCAGCTTTTAAAGCTTCTGCTTCATCTTTAGAAACGCCTTCTTTGATTGGTGCAGGAGCGCCATCAACTACAGCTTTAGCTTCTTTCAAGCCAAGACCAGTTGCTTCACGAACTGCTTTGATAACTTTAACTTTTTGATCGCCTGCAGAAGTTAATTCTACAGTGAATTCAGTTTGTTCTTCGCCAGCTGCTGCTGCAGGGCCTGCTGCTGCTACAGGAGCTGCTGCAGATACGTCAAATTTTTCTTCAATAGCTTTTACTAAGTCGTTTAATTCTAAAATAGTTGCGCCTTCTAATTCTGCAACAATGTTTTCAATGTTCAATGCCATTATGGTTTCCTCCGTTTTAATAATTCATTATTTTTTAGTTTAGTTTGTTACTAGGCTGCAATTATGCAACTTCTTCTTCTTTTTCTGCCACTGCTTTGACAGCGTAAGCCACTTGTCTGACTGGCGCTTGTAATACAGATAATAGCATAGAAAGTAGTCCATCGCGACTTGGAAGTTTTGCTAAAGATGTCATTTCTTCTACTGAAGATACTTTACCTTCAATAACGCCACCTTTAATTTCCAATGCTTTGGCAGTACTTGCAAATTCGTCGATGATTTTAGCAGGTGCTACTACATCGTCGTTACTGAAAGCGACTGCTGTAGGGCCTGTAAATACTTCGTCCAAGCCTTCTAGTCCAGCTTTTTTAGCTGCACGTGAAAGGATAGAGTTTTTGATAACTTTCATTTCAACATTTGCATCACGCAATTGTTTACGTAAGTTAGTCACTTCTTCTACAGTTAAACCACGGTAGTCAACGATGACTACAGAAGCTGCTGCTTGAAACTTAGCTGTTGCTTCTTCGACTAGGGTTTCTTTTTTAGCGATTGCTGCTTCACTCATTTATTTTCACCTCCTGATGATTGATGGGTAGAGCTTGGGTTACTATAAGTTAGTTAGAAGCTTCTAAAGAAACTTCGCTCACTTCGTTCGCCAAGTATTGTTTTACATCGTCTTTTTTCAAAAAGTCGTGTAAAACAACAAAACTCCATGCCACCGTTGACATAGAGGGACGTAATTGTATGTATCAACAATTGTCCTCGGTAGGAAATTAAGACTTGCGTCACCTACTGTCTTCGGTACAGTTAATTATTAACCTCAACTACCTTACCATGGGAAAGGTAGTTGAGTCAATAATTTTTTTACTTATTCAGCTTTTCTAATTAAAAAGAAGCTTGGTCAACGTGGATTCCAGGTCCAAATGTTGTTGTTACTGAAATGTTTTTGATATATTGACCTTTTGCTGCTGATGGTTTAGCTTTTAACAATACATCGTTGATTGTATTGAAGTTTTCTAGTAATTTTTCATTATCAAATGAAACTTTACCGATTGGTACATGGATGTTTCCAGCTTTGTCAACGCGGTAAGTTACTTTACCAGCTTTTACTTCGTTAACAGCTTTTGTTACGTCCATTGTTACAGTACCAGTTTTAGGGTTAGGCATTAGACCTTTAGGACCTAAAACACGACCTAATTTACCAACTTCAGCCATCATGTCTGGAGTTGCAACTACTACGTCAAACCCAAACCAGCCTTGTTGAATTTTGTTAACCATGTCAGCGTCGCCTACGAAATCAGCACCAGCTGCTTCAGCTTCTTTTGCTTTTTCGCCTTTAGCGAAAACTAAAACGCTTTGTGTTTTACCAGTTCCGTTAGGTAATACTACTGCACCACGGATTTGTTGGTCTGCTTTTTTAGGGTCTACATTTAAACGGTAAGCAACTTCAACAGTTGCGTCGAATTTTGCAATATTTGTTTCTTTAGCCAAAGCGATTGCTTCTGCTACTGGGTAAACTTTTGTTGCTTCAACTTTTTTTAATGCATCTTGCATTTTTTTGCTTTTTTTAGCCATTTTGTTTCCTCCTTGATTGTGGTTATAACGGTCGAACCTCCCACGTAATTCATATCTTTGAATATGAAATAAACTGAGAAGCTACTTCTTTGGGGTCTGAGAATAAAAATTATCCTACAGTGATTCCCATGCTTCTTGCAGTTCCTTCAACCATGCGCATAGCCGCTTCAACGTCTGCTGCGTTTAGGTCTGCCATTTTAAGTTCAGCGATTTCTTTCACTTGATCTTTAGTAACATTCGCTACTTTAGTTTTGTTTGGCTCACCAGAACCTTTTTCGATTTTTGCAGCTTTTTTAAGTAATACTGCAGCTGGTGGTGTTTTTGTAATAAATGTAAATGAACGGTCTTCATATACAGAGATTACAACTGGAATGATTAAACCAGCTTGATCAGCTGTACGAGCGTTGAATTCTTTAGTGAATCCCATAATGTTGATACCCGCTTGACCTAATGCTGGACCTACTGGTGGAGCTGGTGTTGCTTTACCTGCAGGAATTTGCAATTTAACTAATTTTTCTACTTTTTTTGCCACGAGACATACCTCCTTGGGTCCGTGATGTGGTTAATTGGAGATGAAGATTTCTCCTCCCACGTCATTCTTTGAAGAATCAAAGAAAATCTGTATGCAAAAATGCACACTTAAACAGTATACTCTGCTTCTTGCGAAATTTCAATACCTTTCTATGTGGATTTTCGCTTTGAAATGAGAAAAAGATAAATTTTTCTCGCATTTTTATTGCAATTCTAGTTTCTTCCCTTTATTTATGATAGACTTTCGTTAGAAAAAATCCTGCTTCAAATTAAAGGGATAGGTGAATACAGAATGGAAAATTTACGTTATAAAAGTGTTTTTGACATCATCGGACCTGTCATGATCGGACCAAGTAGTTCACATACTGCTGGTGCTGCGCGCATTGGTAAAATTGTCCGAAGTATCTTTGGTGAGCAACCAGATACAGTCGATATTTACTTATATGAATCTTTTGCCAAAACATATCGCGGACATGGAACTGATATTGCCTTAGTAGGTGGTCTTTTAGACATGGAACCAGACGATGAACGCCTTGCGGATTCTTTAAAAATCGCTTATGAACAGAATATGGAAGTGTTATTTGTCCCACTTAAAGAAAAAGCTGAGCATCCAAACTCAGTTAAATTACTTGTGTCTAAGGGGGATCGAAAGCTTTCTGTTACAGGAATCTCAATTGGCGGTGGTAATATTCAAATTTCTGAATTAAATGGGTTTAAGATTTCTTTGACGATGGGCACCCCAACATTTATTATCGTACATCAAGATGTGCCTGGAATGATCGCTAAAGTGACGAACCTACTATCTGATACAAATATCAATATTGGAACAATGACGGTTACCCGTGAATCTAAGGGAGAAAAAGCCATCATGATCATTGAGATTGATCATGCTGATATCGGTGATATTACAATGAAATTAGTTCAAATCCCCCATATCTATAGTGTGAATTATTTTGATTAATCTAAATTAAAGGAGCAAATTTATTATGTTTCTATCAATAGAAGAATTAGTGCAACAGGCCGCTGATTTCCCATCCGTTTCTGAATTGATGATTGCAACAGAAATTGAAAACCATGGTCATAGCCGTGAACGAATCATTGAAACGATGGAACGAAATCTTGCCGTAATGAAGCAATCCATTGAAGAAGGCGTTGATGGTGTGACTTCTGTGACAGGGATCACTGGTGGCGATGCAACACGTCTTGATGACTATATTAAAACTGGCAATTTTTTAAGTGGAGAAACTATTTTAACTGCGGTTAGAAATGCGGTAGCCGTTAATGAAGTCAATGCAAATATGGGCTTGATTTGTGCAACACCTACCGCAGGAAGCGCGGGTGTAGTTCCAGGCGTTTTGATGGCGGCAATTGAAAAGTTGAAACTGACACACGCACAACAACTTGATTTCTTATTTACTGCTGGTGCTTTCGGTTTAGTGATTGCGAATAATTCCTCCATAAGTGGTGCTGAAGGCGGCTGTCAGGCGGAAGTTGGCTCGGCTAGTGCTATGGCTAGCGCAGCCCTTGTCTGTGCAGCTGGCGGTTCCCCTGATCAAGCTGCACAAGCAATTGCGATTACTCTCAAAAATATGATGGGCTTGATTTGCGATCCTGTAGCTGGACTTGTTGAAGTTCCTTGTGTCAAACGGAATGCATTAGGTTCTTCACAGGCGTTTATTTCTGCAGATATGGCCTTAGCTGGTATCCGCAGTGTGATACCACCTGATGAAGTTGTTGCTGCCATGTATCAAGTTGGTCGTCAAATGCCACAAATATTTAAGGAAACTGCTGAAGGCGGGCTAGCTGTAACACCTACTGCTCAGCATTTAGCAAAAGAACTTTTAGAAAACCAAACGGAACACCCTACTAAACCATAAAAACAAGCGTGAAACACGATCGTGTTTCACGCTTGTTTTTTATTAATCCACTTTCGGTTGTAATAATGTCGTAACTCCGATGCGGTTATAAAAATTGATAGTACCGATGAGTACTAAAAGCTCACCAATTTCTTTTTCACTATAATACTTTTGTAATTCTTGGTAAGTTTGATCACTTACTCCACCTTGATGAATTAGGGTAACTTCCTTTGTAAATGCAAGTACTGCACGTTCTTGTACAGTATAAAAAGCAGCTTCTTCCCATGCGGTCAATCCGATGATTCTTTGCATTTTTTCGCCTTTTGCTAGAGCATCTTTAGAATGCATATCAATGCAAAACACACACCCGTTTAATTGAGAAGCATAAATCTTGATCAATTCTTGCAACTGCTCACTAATGCTGCCTGACTTACCAATTTGATCTAATTCTGCAATTTTTTGATACGCGTCCTTATTTTCTTTTGGTAATAAAAATCGTGTTTTTGTCATTAAACTATCTCCTTTGATTACTATTTGTTGTTACACTTATTAAGACCAGTCAGCCTGACAAAACGTGACAGCTTTCATGAAATATTTTTTAATTTATCCGGATTATTGATAATGAAAATGTGCTGAACCTTATCTTTTTCTCGGTTTAGTCCAAAAAATAAAATACTTTTCAATTGATTTTTTTCTTTGATAAACAAGCAAGGTTGTTGATAGAGTTCAGACACGATACGTTCGTCGCCAAAAAATCGTGTGGCATAACCCCTTTCAAAAAGGCAAAGATGCGAGTTGGTCTGATCAACGTTCTCAATGGAGCACGACGTTTTTGACCTCCATCTATCGACATTTTCGCATCATCTGTCATAAAACTCAGAAGCGGGGTCAGATCACCTTTTTCGATACTTCTATTGAAAAGAGCAATGAATTTTTGGTTTTCTACATTGCTTGAAGCCTCCACCGAAATATCTGTATCTTGGATGGCTTTTTTTGCTCGACTTAATAATTTCCTGCTATTTTCAGGTGTGATACCCAACAACTCGCTTATTTCTTTATGAGAATAGTCGAAAACTTCTTTCATCAGAAAAACGACTCGTTCTTTCGGCGTTAATTGTTCTAATACAACTAATAAAGCATATGTAATTTTTTCTTTACCGATTAATGGATCTTCTGACTTTTCTATTTCTGGTTCTGGAATAAATGGGCCATAATACTCTATGCGTCTAACTTGAGCAGAGTTTAGATAGTTAATTGAACGATTGACAACTAGTTTTGATAGAAATGCTTTAGGATTCTTTATGGACTCATGCTTTTGTTCTAACCATTTTAGTTGAACCTCTTGTAAAATATCTTCTGCTTCTTCCCGTGAAAGGCATATTCGATATGCGATAGAATAGAGCAATGATTTAAAAGTATCAAAAATTAAAATGGCTTCATCCATGTTTTGCTTCCTCATTTCTAGTAATTCGTTTTATGGTCGTTAGATACTCATTATAATTGTTAGCAAGGATTGAGACAATGTAAGAATTGCCTCTACCCCTTTTTTATCTCACCTTATTCAAATAGAAAGGGACAAGAACATAACCCTAGAGCTATGTCCCTGTCCCTTGTTCTATCAAAAAGCGTTGATTTCTTCCAAAGTAGGCATTCCAGTTTGCGCACCTAGTTTTGTGATCGAAAGGGTTGCTCCTTTTCCAGCAAACTCGATTGCCTCTGAAACAGTCATTCCTTTTGCTAAACAAGCAGCCAAAATCCCATTAAATGTATCGCCCGCTCCAGTCGTGTCAACGATTGTTACTTTTTTTGCTGGAATGGTAACGACTTTATCCTCTGTTGTATAAGATATCCCATCACCACCACGGGTTACTATTAGCTGTGTGTCATTCGCTTTAGACCAATCCAGCATTTCCTTTTCAAATTGACCAGCTTCACCAATCGAATGGCCCAATAACCCTTCAAATTCTGTTTCATTTGGTGTAATGATATCGACGAATGGCAACATATCAATCACTTTTTCATTGTATGGAGCAGGATTTAAAATAGTGGTTGCACCATTTTTTTTTGCACGTTCCAGCCCATTTTTTACAGTTTCTGTCGGAATTTCCAGTTGTGTCAATAGAACATCTTTTGTAGTAAGTTTATTATTTAAATCATTATCTGCATTGTCCAATAACATATTTGCTCCTGGTAAAACAACGATTGCATTATCTTCTTTTAACTTAAAAATCGAAGCGACACCTGTAAAAATATTTTTTTCAGTGGTTACTGCACTGACATCGATTTGTTCATTTTCTAAGTGCTTATACACTTTTGAGCCAAACGTATCATCACCGATTTTTCCAATCAAAGAAACTGTAGCACCGACTCTTGAAGCAGCCACCGCTTGATTAGCACCCTTGCCGCCAACATAATAATCGATTGTCTCACCCAACAGTGTTTCTCCAACTTTTGGTAATCGATTGGTTTCCATAACCATATCCATATTGATACTTCCTAAAACTATTACTTTTTTCATCGCGGACTCTCCTTATTTATATTTTCTTCAAATACGTATAGAAAGAACCCAGATGTTCTCTTTCAATTTCAATGTACTCTGAAATTTTTTCAAAACCATGCTTTTTAAAAAAATGCTGCATTTTGACATTGGAGTGACTGGTACTTGAATAAATATGTTTTCCATTTTTTTCTTTTATATTATTTATTATATCATTCAATAAGTTTGATGCATAACCATTAGATAAATAATTTGGATTTGTAGCAATACGCCTTAATACATAACTATCTTGTGCTTTCCTCTCGACAGTTGCGACGGCTACTATGGTATGGTCAGCAACCAATTTATACAAGTGTTGTGCATAAATATCTTGTCGAACGATTTGGATAGTTGGATACGTCGGTGTCCATTGATAAACATTCGTTTGATTCATAAATTTTTTGGCTGCTTCAAACAAGTCATTGATCTCTTTATCGTCTTTTAATTCCGCTAACATTATTTCCATATACAATCATCTCCGAAAGTACAAATTGCCTCTTGCAACATTTGTTAATACGGTAGTAAAAGAATAGATAAAACGACCACACAAATAATTCCTATGATAGTTGGAACACTGGTTCTTTTTAAAATTCGAACTGGGCTTACCCCAACCGTTGAAGCTACAATCATTACAACCGCTGCTACAGGTGAAATAGTTCTAGCCAAGTTTGCAATCATTTGCATTGGTAAAGATATCAAAATACCATCAATTCCAGCCTTAGTAGCTATATCAGGAATCAACTCAATTACTGCGTAAAACATCGCTAGCCCACCGCCACTTAAAATACCAAAGACTGTCGTTGCGCCACTGAAAATCAAAGTTGTTACTAACCCAGCAGAAACAGATGATTCAACTGAAGCCATGATATTATCAATGATTCCTAAAGACTGAATAGCTGTTGTGAACAAGGAACCACCAACTACCAACATAACAACTTGGCTAAAGCCTTGTCCCATCCCTTTAAACATTTCCGCTGCTGAATCTTGAATTTTCTTGTATGATTTATAGCGAATCGTTTCAAATGCAACTGCAACGAAAAATGATATAAAGGTCAGTACAAAAATATCCATTTGGATTCCTTTAACAAATATCCCTGTGATACCAACGATTAAAATTAAAACCAATGGCAACAATGGTAATAATGCATATATTTTTGGTGTATCCGATTCTTCTTTTTTTACTAAACCATCATCTTCAATTGTAACAAAAGCTGAAGCTCCTTCTTTTTTGTCACAATATTTTTGCCAAAAGTAGTGCGCTAACGCCATGATCAATAATGTTGGAATAGAAATACGGGCGTTCCATGCAACATATGTCAAAAGATCATATCCTAAAGTTTCTGCTGCAATCACATTATCGGCTCCAAGTGGAGTTGGCATGATCGTTGCTGTCATGGCTATCACTCCAGCAGCTGTTAATGACGAAATGCCCATGCTTGATAACATGGGATATAAAATCGCCATCAAAATAATTGCCAAACTAGATGCACTCGGTACAACTAAAGACATTAAGTTACCTACTAAGAAAACTAGCGGAACAAATAGTGCTTTTGATTTGATTTTTTGCAAAGGTTTTACCAATATATTTACCGCTACTTGATTTGCACCAATTACATTCATATACCCTGAGTAACCAAATAAAATCATAATCACGATTCCGGCCGAGCTCACTTGAGCAATGATCGTATCTTTAAATTTCAAGAAAATATCAAAGAAAGCTAAACCAGTTCCCTCACCATCAGGATAAAGTGGATGTCCTAATAAAACCGCAAATAGTAACAAAATCAGTGCTCCACTGATCAAACTAAGAGCTGGGTGATAATTTTTAATAATCAAATAGGCAACAAGTGCTAAAACAACTAATACTAATAATGACTCAATCATAGTATGCTCCTTTTTTTAATTTATTTTTTGTAAATTTGAAACAACCCAATTTTGGAACTCTGGAATATCGATATCTAAACAAACTTTTGCATTCGTAGAGTCATGATATTTCATTTTTAGATCAGCAACTGTTGCGCCTGCTGCCGGTCCATCTAATGCGACTTCAACAAATGTTTCTTGAACCGTAAATAGTGAAGGATCTGTCAAGTAGGCAATAGCACAAACATCATGCATTTTTAATCCAGTCTGTAAACTACCACCTCGATAATGTTGGAATAAAGAATAAAACATGTTGCCGACTTCTCCAAACTCTTTGATTTTTTCTGTTTCATTTTTTGTCAGCACTGCAGTACTCGTCACATCCAGACCAACCATTACGATTGGAATACCTGATTGAAAAACAATTTGGGCAGCATGTGGATCGACATATGTGTTAAATTCAGCACTTGTATTTGTATTTCCTCTAGATAGCGAACCACCCATCATAACGATTTCTTGAATATTTTGCTTTGTTTCTGGATACAGGCTTAAAAGTAACGCAATATTCGTTAAAGCTGCGATAGGCACCAGTGTTATTGGCTCTGAACTAGAAAGAATACATTCTTTCATTGCTTCTACAGCATGGATATCAAGCGCTTTCAACGAAGTTTTTGGAAAATCATAACCGTCCATTCCGCTTTCACCATGAATTTCTGCTGAATCTTCAAGCTGGATCAACAATGGTTTGTCACACCCTTTAGCAACTGGGACTTGTTTCCCAAAAAAAGCTACCAATTTCAAGGTGTTATCCGTCGTTTTGTTTACGTTTACATTACCTGCTACTGTTGTTAATAACCTAACTTCTAACGCAGGGTGATTAAGGGCGATAGATAACGCTACTGCATCGTCAATACCAGGGTCTGTGTCGATAATAATGGCTCGTTTTTCTTTTAACATAAGTTCTTCCTCCTTTTAAGGTTAAGCGCATTACCAAAAGGATATAAAAAAATACCTTTTCATTAATGAAAAAAGTATTTTAAGATTAATCGCTTAACCTATCTGTTTATTATGATAGCGCTTTACTCCTGTTTAGTCAACACCTATTTTAATTTTTTAACACTTTCACCTTCGATTAGGATTGGTTTTAAAACAATCGTTTCTGTTTTTTTCTTTTTCATTGTAAGCATGCTCTTTAGCAAAGCCACAGCTTGATCTGTTAAAGAGGAACTGTCTTGTTCAACAGTTGCTAAGGAAACTTCTAAAATATCTGCTATTTCCAAATGGTCATATCCAATGATCGAAAGTTCTTTTGGAATTGACTTTCCACTGATTGCAGCTTGCTTCAAAACACCAAAAGCAACCATATCATTTGATGTGAGTACCGCTGTCACACCGTTTAGCGAAAAAAGTTCTTTTGCCTTCTCCATGCCATATTGAAAACGATAACCTGTCTCAATGATATACTCTTCTCTATATTCTATGTCGTATTTTTGAAGGGCTTGTTGGTATCCTTTGATTCGATCTAGCGTGCTTGGGACTTTAAAATCCCCCGTCATAAAAGCGATATTTCGGTGGCCATTTTCAAGAAGATACTCTGTTGAAAGTCGCCCCCCTGCTTGACTGTCAAAGTATACTTGATTGATATCGGAAAAAGAAACATGTCGATCAACCAAAACAAACGGTGCATCAATTTCTCTCAAGAAATGCTCTTGCTCTTCTTTGGATGAAAATGACTCATTCGATAAAGCGATGACCAAACCGTCAACACCGCGATTTAGCAGCATTTGAATTAGATTTTTTTCCACCGTAAAATCATCATTGGAATTAACGATAATAGTTAAATAACCCAACGCTCTAAATTGTTCTTCTAATTGTTTACAAAGTTTTGAAAAGAATGGATTTTCAATGTCAGGAATCACAATACCAATAGTCTGGGAAGCATTTTTAGCAAGACTTTGAGCCGCAATATTAGGAACATAGTTTAATTCTTTTGCGATTGCTTTTATTTCTTGCTTCTTTTTTTCAGAAATTCTAGATGGTTTATCATTTAAAACCAACGAAACCGCCGCTTCAGATACATTGGCCATTTTAGCAATGTCTTTCATTCTGATTTTCATGACTTTCTCCTTATCAATATGCTTTTTTTAGTTGCTTATTCCCATAAAAAATCTGCGACAAGTTGATCGACGTCTTTATTTTCGTGTAGTTGGCTGTGTTGAGCTAATTTTCCGTAAAAGATTTTATCTTGTACCTGATTGCCATGTTTTTTCAGTAAAGAGACAACACTTAAAGCGTCTGCCACAGAAACTGTTTTGTCACTTGAACTACCGTCTTCTACATCCCCAGCAATAATCAGGACATCCATGTCTTTGGATACTTTATTCATTCCGTTGACATACTCAGTGTAACGTTCACTTTGAACATCAGGTCCATCATTAAGAACATCGTCGATCGTCTCTCCGTCCGATAATTCCATGAAATTATTAAACGGTGCTGCTATGCTAATAAATTTATTGATTTTTGGTAAACGTTCATCCTCTCCAAATGAAGTCATATAGCGTAAAGAGCTCACACCACCCATTGAATGTCCTACCAAATTCACTTCTGTTATGTCATATTTATCTTGAATATAAACCAAACAATTTTTGAGCCATTGTGCTTGATTCCATTCAGTATTTTTATTATCTTCAAAAATAATCTGAATACTTGGATTATCTTCTTTTCCTGTCAGTTCTCCGTCTGCTTTGACTTCTCCCTTAGCATTGACAGTTAGAACTAATTCTTTCTGAGTCTGATCATTTTCTGACAGTCTATCGATCATCCGACCAAAAGAATAGCTACCACCACCATAACCATGAATAAACAATGTCGGAACGGATGATTTTTGCGTTATTTCACTTATTACTGAGTTTGTAGTAGTTTGTTGACTTTCGTTTTGTGCTACTTTTTTACTAGTACAAGCCGCTAAAAACAACAAGATACAGACCGTTACCAGCAAATAATACGTTCTATTTTTCATTTTAACACCTCTTCAATTATCCTTATAGTAAGAAGAGAGCAGGACAAAACTATGGTTAGTTTTGTTCCACGCTCTCATTCTTCCAACTTCTATTGAATTGAATCTACTTGTTCAAAATCTAGCTCTGTACTTGTTTCGCGACCAAACATGTCGATATTAACTTTTAATTTTTGACGTTCTTCATCCACTTCCGTTACTTCACCTTCAAGACCAGAAAACGCACCTTCAATAATACGAACTGTATCGCCAAGTGCGACATCTAAATCAGATTGGCGTGTACTCATGCCGATTGAACGCAAGATATGATTAATCTCCTCTTGTAGTAATGGAGCAGGCTTGCTTCCAGCACCGTGTGAACCAACAAATCCTGTAACGCCTGGTGTATTACGTACTACATACCAAGAATCATCTGTCATCGTCATCTCCACTAACACGTAACCTGGGAATGTTTTATGAACGATTTCTTTTGATTTACCATTTTTTACTTCTGTTTCTGTTTCTTCTGGAACAACTACACGAAAAATAAAATCTCCCATGCCCATGCTTTGTGCGCGTGATTCGATGTTCGCCTTTACTTTGTTTTCGTAACCTGAGTATGTATGTAATACATACCAATTTTTTTCAAATGATTCCATTTTTGATTCGGCTCCTTTGGGTTTTATAGTTAATAAAACGATTAATTAAAAACAACAATTTTTGACTTGTCGTTTGTTTTCTTTTTTATGTGAAAATAAAAAAACCTCAGTTCCCCGAAGTTTTTCCTCACTTGCTATTATAGCACTATTTGTATTGAAATACTAGTTTGAATTATTTAAGAATCCATCCAAATGCTGTTTGGATCACAGTATCCATTACAAAGAATAATGCTGCAAAAAGAATTGATGTTTCGATAACTACCAACGTGTCTTTGCGTAATTGTTTTTTTGATGGCCAAGAAACTTGTTTCATCTCATCTTTAACACTACGTAAAAATTTCATATAAACTCCTCCAATATCTATTTCGTCTCTTTATGTAACGTGTATTTTTGACAGTATTTACAGAATTTTTTGATTTCTAACCGCTCTCCACGTTTTCCTTCACTGACGGCTTTAGAATAGTTTCTGGAGCCACAATCTGAACAAGCAAGTGCTGATTTTTTTGTTGCCATTGTTCAACCTCCTCTATTCACAAATTTACTCAATAACATTATCATTCTTTTGGCAAAATGTCAATGGATACTCAATAAACTATGGTTTTCTTTCAAATTATGTTATCATTACCTTGTCAGACGAATTTAACCTACGGGAGGTCAAAATATGTTATTAAAATCCGTTGTTATCAAAAAGAAAAATCTTACAACTGTTAATGAATCTTGTACTTTGGAAGAGGCGTTGACAATCCTTGAAGATTCCGGGTATCGTTGTGTACCGATCTTAGATGAATCGGAAAAGATTTTTAGAGGAAATATTTATAAAATGCATATCTACCGCCATAAAGCGAATGGTGGAGACATGACTTTACCGGTTACTTATTTACTAAAAAATGCAACAAAATTCATTTTCGTAAACACTTCATTCTTCAAAGTTTTCTTTACGATCAAGGAACTACCTTACATTGCTGTGTTGGATGAAAATAATTATTTTTATGGGATTTTAACTCATAGTACGTTATTGAATATCCTTGCCCAATCTTGGAATATTCAGCGTGGTAGCTATGTTTTGACAATCGCTACAACAGGTAAACAAGGGGATTTAGCTGCTATGACGAAGATCATTGCAAAACACAGTAGTATCGCCAGTTGTATTACACTGGATATCGGTGAGGACGAATTTATCCGTCGCACTTTGATCACTTTACCTGCTGAAACAACAGAGGAAACTTGTGCAGTTATCGTTGAAAATTTAGAACGTAAAAATCTTAAAGTAGTTGAGATTGAAGACTTACAAGCAACGGCTGAATAAAAATAAACAAAAGAGATAATACGCAATGCGTATTATCTCTTTTGTTTATTTCGCTATATAATTCCCTGCAACAACAGGATCTCCAACAATAAATAATGATCAACCCATCAAAAAAACCAAGCTAGGTTTAAATGCCTAGCTTGGTTGTTTTAATACTTATTTTTTTTCTTCCCCAATAATGCGTACTTCTGTCTCCAATACAACATCAAATTTTTCTTTAATAACTTGTTGAATATGGGCAATTAGTTCCACATAATCAGTCGCCGTAGCGTGATCGATATTCACGATAAATCCCGCATGTTTTTCTGAGATTTGAGCGCCGCCCCATTTCAACCCTTGTAAACCAGCATCCTGGATCAACTTACCGGTAAAATGACCTTCTGGTCGTTTAAAGACACTACCACAAGATGGATACTCTAAAGGTTGTTTGGATTCTCTAAGTTCTGTTAATTCGTCCATTTGGCTCTTAATTACACTATGTTCTCCCTTTTTTAGAGAGAAAGTCGCTTCTAACACAATACAATGCATGCTCTGAATTGCGCTATGACGGTATGAAAACTGCATCTCTTCATTCTTCAAGGTTTTGATGGTTCCATCTTCTAGCAAAACTTCTACACTTGTAAAGACGTCTTTGATTTCTCCACCGTAAGCTCCAGCATTCATATAAACTGCTCCACCGATACTTCCTGGAATGCCACAAGCAAATTCAAAGCCTGTCAAATCATGATCCAAAGCCACATAAGTTGTGTCGATCAATTTCGCTCCAGCTTCAACAACGATTTGCGTTTTAGATACAGAAATTTGCTTCATGTTTTCCAACATGATCACCATTCCCCTGATTCCTCCATCACGTACAATTAAATTACTGGCATTACCTAAAACAAGCCAAGGGATATCGTGGCTTCTACAGTATTCGACCAAAATAGTCACTTCAGCCTTCGATTTTGGAAAAGCTAAAACATCTGCAGGTCCCCCCGTTTTAGTAAAAGTAAAATTCATCAAAGGTTCATCAAACAGTAAGGTTATATCCGTTAATTCATTCATCATTTCAATTTTATTCATCGAAAGTCGTTCCTTTCTTTCAAACATCCTTTTTATTCTAGCATGTCAAAGAGAAACTTTCTAGTCCGACTCTATAAAATATGCTCTTGATGTTTGCGTATCATCTGTGCACATAATTCATGACTAGTGAAAATCTTTTCTTGTCTTAATTGCGTTCCATCATTTGTTTGAACTGCTTGAATAAATTTTTTCACCATTTGTTCAAAGCCACGTTTTTCAAGTGTAGTTGTCCAATCACCAAAGCTTTTTTGTTGGGTTGATATCTGATTTTGAATTGTTAAATCCGTTAAGTTTTCTAATACTAATGTTCCTTCTGGACTTGTTAGTTGATACGTTTCTGTATTTGCCCCAGCGTAGAGATTCATTGAGGCAATTGCTGTTGTGGTTTCTGTTTCTACTTGAAGAATTGCTCTCTTTAAAACACCATTTTCCTCAATGATTTTCGTTTGAACGTGTCGAATGTCGTCATCTAAAAGATAAACAAGTGTATCTGCAACATGTAAAAATAAATCGTAGATCACAAAATTAACTGTAGATTCTGATGCTATTCTGTTTTTTTGTATCAACAACATATTTTTATTTTCAACTGCTTTTAATTCGTCTACAAATGGCGCAAAACGTCGATTGAATCCTACCATTAAAAGTAGGTTTTTTTCAGCTGCTAGCTTTTGAATTTCTTTAACTTCTGATAACTCTTCGCTTAACGGTTTATCGACGAAAACGTGGATGCCCGCTGTTAATAGTTGTTTGACTAGTTGACCATGCACTTTGGTTGCCGCATGGACAAAACAAGCTGATATTCCGGCTTGAATCAATTCTTCTGTAGAGGACACCATCTCATTAAAGCCATATTTCTCACTGATTTCTTTGCGTGTTTGTTCATTTCGGGTGGATAATAGAAACGTTGCTTGGTCTCTTAATTGAGAGTATACAGGTAGATATGCTTTTTGTGCGATATTTCCTAAGCCGATGATTCCGATTTTCATATGATTCCCTCACAATCAATAGTTGATAAAATTATTATACTATTGATTGTGAGGAATTGTCTGAAATTAAAGCACTTTATGATAAAACCAACTTGAGATTACGATTCTATTTCTGCACTCCCCTAGTTCCATTTAAAGATTAATTTCTTTGTTCTCAATTATATTAAGAGATAGTTCATCACTCATTAAAATTCCAACAGGTTCTGTGAATTTATTGATATCTGTGCAAAAAAATACTTCCTCATCTTCTCTTTTTTGATGGAAACGAATAGTTAGAATATCGTCATTATAACTAAATAAATAGGCGATTTTGTAGTTTGTTAAAGTCAATAATCTGTTATTTAAGCATTGCACATATAGTAGTCCGATTTTATACTGTTCAATTACATTCAAAGGACTATCAAAGAAATCAATCATTCGACATTCAGTATTAACAAATTCATATCCTGCCAGACTTCCCGATGAAGAGACACCTCTTAAAAACTGTTCCTCTGTTATATTAGTTTTTTCATTAGAAAGTATTAAACAATCATATAGTTTCTCTATTGAGATAGTAAGGAATTCTTGCATTTCCTTTATCGATATACTAATCTTTTCATCATTACTTTTCTCGTTTACATTTTCTATTATTTTCATCATTGCTTTGTTTGCTTTCATTTTATTCTCCAAAATCTAGTTTTCTATTCGCTTTGTCAGACTAATTCCTAATGTATTTTCAAAATAAACTTTCCGTCCTAAATCGGTGAATTCTATGCTATTTTCAGCTAAGTTCTCCCACTCAATATCATCTATTAATTCAATAATTTCATAATCATCCTTTGGTATCTTTTTAACTGCTATAATATAATCTGAATCCATTAAAAACTTTACGGCTTTTTCTACATTTTCTTTCCCATATTCCTCTATAGCCATAGTCAAATCAATATCACCTGAATGAATATCAACCAAAAAATATTGTATGGAAGTTGCTATTTTTCTTTCGAAATACAACTGTTTAGTTAAAATACAAAAACAATGTGCTTCGTCCCATGTATCATAATAAACAGCTATCAACTTATCAGATAATAACTCAAGCTCAATTATTCGTTCATTTTCTTGGATATGCCATGACAGTTTTCTTCCTATTTCCACTTGCGGAGTAGACCATTCTTCATCTACTATAGAATTTAAAGCTTGATCTACATGCATAAAATCTAATTTGTCTTCTGATTCCATTGAACATATAAAAAAAGTTTCATCTTCTAATTGAGTAGCCAATAGATTCATTTCTTCAATTACTTTCTTATAAGTAAAAGGCTTCTCGTTTAGTACATCCTCCAATGAAATATTGACTACATGATCTACTTCAACTTTTTTCAAATAATGTTTCCAACTATTCATGACTTCCCCCGCTTTCACAAATGTATAGATAACGAGACCAAACATCTTCATCCTCATTGAAAACAACATAGTTATCATAACTTTCTCTAGGAGTTAATTGATACATCACGTTGTTTGGATCATTAGGATCAAAGACAGTTGATTCACTCAAAACCACTAATGGAGGTTCTAGACTATTGTCTACCAAATTCCAAAATTGTTCTCCCCATTTTTGAAACTTTTTAGAAGTACCGCAGTTTATTCTTATAAAAATTTTTGCACTAAGATTTCTTTTTCTAAGAGAATCTTCAATCTCATTCATAATTGAAACGCAATCAAAATAAGTAAATAATTCTTTATTGATAAAAAAGTCTAAATGTTCAGAAATCACAGTATTATTATCAATTAACCATTCTTCAACAAATCCTTCAATTTTATCCAAATGCCCATCCCCTTTCTACTTACTTTTTTGGAATTCCCCAGCCTATTTTTTTCAACCATTTCATAATGTCACTCGTAAGTTTAGATGGTTTTCCACTTGAATTATGTCCCCATGTCCCATCTCTATTTAGAGTCCAACTACAAAATATATACTTCTAACTAATTCACTTTTCCCCACACAATAGCGATTGTAGAATCTAATAGAAACAGACTCGGATAAGACATAACCAAAACTAATATTCATTCTTTTTTCAGAAAAAAAACTAAGAGACATATTTGTCATGTTAGCTGGCAATGACTTTTTATCATATTTTTCACTAACAGGAAATTCCTCGTCAAAAGTATCTGCTCTATTCCAGTTCTCTATACCATCAACTTTCCCTAAGGAAACATTTCCTCTACCCAAAAAAGACGTATTAATTGCTCCACGTTCATCATAAACATTTTTTTATTGTTAAATATTGACTGATCCTAAAATATACAGGGACAATTATAAGAATACATAAAATTACAGTAAACACTAACCAGATTCTTTTTTGTTTCACCCATCAATTTCCTTTACTTTACATAATTTTGATAATTATTTTGGCTTTCTTCAAGACTCCTAATGAAGTTATATGATGCTGGATAGTGTTTCTTTAAATAACTCATCGAAATAGAATTAAAAAAACAGCTAAAAAAATACGATAACTATAAAATTGTTTTTTGTACTCAATTCAAAGAATAGTCTCTCAACCGAACTAAGTTTCATTACTAATAAAGTACCCCCACTGGTTCTTCTTATGAATTGGGATCAGCTAGCCAGAATTCACCGTCCCTTTTTTGATGAAAACGTACTGTTAAAGTTTGATTATCATAGCTAAAAATGAATACGATACTTTTATCAGATAGGTTTTTAATCCTTTCTAATACGTTCTGCATCCATGATTTGGCGATATAAAACTGCTCAGCAGTAGTTGAGTGTTGGTAAGGAAAAAAATCAATGATACGAATTCCAGTATTTGAAGCTTCATATCCAGTTTTATCTCCATAATTAGTTAATAAATTAGCAAAATTTTTCTTAATTACATTTAGTTCTTCCTTTTCAAGAATAAGACAGTCATAGACTTTTTGAATTCTAACATTAAAAAAATTCTGAACACTAATATAATCTGTATGAATTGGTAACTTTTTTATTTTTTCTGATTCTTGTTGAATTTGTTTTAATTTACTATTTTGCATATCAGAAAGCACTCCTTGTATCATTCAAACAAACCATCAAAATAAAAAATCTCTCTCAAATGCGATTCTAATTAATTTCTTTGTTCTCAATTATATTAAGAGATAGTTCATCACTCATTAAAATTCCAACAGGTTCTGTAAATTTATTGATATCTGTGCAAAAAAATACTTCCTCATCTTCTCTTTTTTGATGGAAACGAATAGTTAGAATATCGTCATTATAACTAAATAAATAGGCGATTTTGTAGTTTGTTAAAGTCAATAATCTGTTATTTAAGCATTGAACATATAGTAGTCCGATTTTATACTGTTCAATTACATTCAAAGGACTATCAAAGAAATCAATCATTCGACATTCAGTATTAGCAAATTCATATCCTGCCAGACTTCCATATGAAGAAACAACTCTCAAAAATTGCTCTTTTGATATAGAAGTTTCTTTACTAGATAATATTAAACAATCATACATTCTTTTTATGGAAATATTAAAAGCTTCTTGTATTTCTTTGATAGATATACATATCTTTTCATCAACGTTACTCATACTGACATTTTTAATTAGTTTTTCCATATTTTCGTTTGTTATCATTGTATACTCCTTCTACACTCCTAATATTTTTAAGGCTTTCTCAATTGCTCTTTGTATTTTTGGATTGTTTAAAAGTTTCTGAATCTTTTTTGGGGCAAGATCACCTGTATCTGGATCAATAAACTTTTTTAACTCAACATCATAACGCCATTTAGTATTGTTTGGTTCATGATAATGCACGTCTCCAGATTGTTTTCCAGGATCAAAATTCTCAACATCCACACGTTCAGTTTTTCCATTCTGCCATAGTGTCTTGCTATCAGTTTGCGTCCCATTGGCACCAAGCAGTGAGTCACCACCACCAATAGCACTAATTCATATCCCTGTAATCGCTTGTGCTACCCCCGCCGACACAGATTGAATCACTTCAGAAATAACCAATCCATCCGTTCTAACAAGCACAGGAATCATTTGCCCAGTTGCTGCATCCATTCCATATGCCATGGCTAGACCATTCCCTAACTCTACAATCCCTTTAACGATAATTTTGGCTCCACCATAAAGAAACGACATCCCTACAACAGTTGTATAGACTTTTCCAATAGGGCTATTCAAGAAATTATCTAACTCTCTTAAACGAAGCTCTGCCATCAATGCGATATACTCTATGGTTGCCTCAGAATCAAGTTTACCATTTTTATATACTTCGTAAATAGGATTTCCAAATTCGTCCATCCGAATTTTTACTTCATAGTTCGTATTCTTGAATTCTCGCTCTGTCCATCTTAGATTCACGTCTTTGATCCAAGAGGTATCTTTTAATGAGAAGCCTTTGCCGTTCCAACTCCCAGGACCAATACTGCCATCACCATTCATCCCTAATGCTTGCATTCCTTTTGCTAACAGGTTTCCTGTATCATTCAAACCATCAAAATGGCTTGTAGACTGATCACAGAACGCAAGAAACTTTTGAAGTTTTTCTTCTATCTTGGCTTTTTTGGCTTGATTACGGGTTATGCCTGCATCCATGCTATTGATTGCAGCTTGAAAAATCATTCCAAGCAGTTTGTCTTTATCGTCCGATAAATTTCGTTTGGCTTGAGCATAGCTATCTTTTGAGGATTGAAACTCTTGAATCAAATTATCCGCTTCATTGATTTGCTCTTGTAATTCTTCTGAATCTAAATCTTCGCTACCACATTGAGAGGTATAGGATTCTAAATAGTGTTCATTCGCTTGTACAACTGCCTCACTATGAAGAATCGCTGCTTTACACAGGGCTGGATAAACGCTTGAAAGATAAGATTTTATGGCGTCCATTCCATCTCCGCTCATTCCTACTGCAAACTGAATCCCTTGCGTTGCGGTTGAAACAGATTCCAATGCCTGACTATACGTTTTAGCATAAGACTTTATTTGTTCTGTTTGAGTTTGGACTTCACCAATCACCATCTTAACCATCGGCATCATCCTCCTCTCTGAGTGCTTGTAATTCTGCTTCATACAAGGTTTCGGAATACTCTTCTAATTGGCGTTTTTCCTTGTTTACTATTTCCTGTCCCTCATTCATTTCATCAAAAAATCGGCGTTCTTCTATACGAGTTTCTTCAATAATATCTTCAAAAAAAGAAAATTCATCTTGTCCGTGAAAATAGGCTAATATCCGTTCATTTTGTATCCGTTCCTTCGCAGCCAGCTGTCTATATTCTTCCATTTTACGTTCTAGTAACAGGCTAATCTGAACAGTTTTTTCTTGCTTTTCTTCGTTTTCAATTCGCTTCTTTCTAAGCTCATTCTCTTTCATAGCACCCACTCCTTAATTTAAACACTTCAATCCCTCGCTATTTCATCAAACCTGTAAAGGGTCTATCAAATAACTGTTTTGTCTGGGAGTCCGCTCGTTCAAACGTTGCTACAGCGCTGTGAATATTCGCTACATCACGGCTTAACAGTTGTTGGATTGTTGTGGAAGAGGATTTAAATTCTTCAAAAGTAGTAGTTGCTGTGGAATTTCCTGGCACCGTTGTCCCAGAAGAAAAGGTTACGGTTTGGGAGATTGTTAATTTATCGTTAGCTTGACCAATCTTGGTCGCCTGATTCTGAGCTTCTGCACTGTTAACATCAATCATTTTTCATACTCCTTAATATTTTTTTCAACCCTAATATCAAGTATATCTTAATAAAATATCGAATTAAATCACATATTTCTATCTATCTCTAACATGAATTTCTTTATCAAACAAAAAATTGGAAGTCAATGACTTCCAATTTGGAAAATAAAACTATTTTTTCTGTTATTTTATCTTATATATAGGGAATGATTTTTCGTGTTATTTAATAGCGTTTAAGAGGAAAATTTGGTTGCGTGTTCGCCTTCTTTTCGTATATACTTAGGAGGTAGAATAGAACAAAGAAAACAGCCCATCTGTAAACAAGCTGTTCAAATCAGAATATAAAATAAATTGGCACTTCATTATTTGGCGACAACCAAATAATTGAAGCCTTGTAACGACAGTGGTATCTGCCCAAACAAGTTGCCAATAGTGCTAGAAACATGTACTAGCTTCTTTTCTTATACCTAAAGTTTACCTATTTTGCCATAGGTTTGTTAACTTTTGGACTATTTCAGAGGAAGTGGTAGATGATTTTTAGAGACTATTGCTGACGATATTGGGAAATTTCCTGATATCGTTTTTTCTATTCTACAAATTCAAGTAAAGGAGGTTCGCTTCAAATTAAAACAAAAAAGGCACTTCATCACTTGGCGACAACCAACTGATGAAGCCTTGCATAGACAGTGGTATCTATCTATACAAGTTGCCAATTGCTAGCACAAAGTCCTAGCATTCTTTATTGTACCTAATTTTACTGGAATTTTCTAGTCTGTCTGGAAACTTTTTGTTAAAATCATGTACTTAATAAAGTTTGCATACTTTTTCTAGATAATTGATGGCGGTATTGGTAGTTTTAGGATGATAAAAAGTCGTTAAGTTTTGAGCAACTGAACTAAAAAAGGAATCAATGCACTTTTCGGATTGAGGCATTTTTAGGGAGTTTTTGAAAAAGTGACTTTTTCTCACTAACTGCTCCAATAACGTTTTTTGTTTTATCCCAAAAAAGGCGATAGAAATTCTACCAGACTGACAATGAGCATTCACTAGTCATTTCTACCGCTAATTTAATAAGTTGCCTAAGTCAATGCATACATTAAGAAGCGCTGAAGTACGAAATTCAGTGCTAAAAAAAGGAGAGAACCGTTATGAAAAACGAGTTACATAATCTAAAAGCAATCCCTTATCAAGACATTACTGATTTACAAGATTTACTAGATCATTTTGACTCTTGGCAAGAACCTCTTGCCATATTAGATCATTTCTTCCAATTCCGAACAGGTCCGATAAACAAGAAAAAAGTCATCAAAGAATATTATGCTTGTGGTCATTTGTTCCACGCTTTTTTCACAGAATTTATCCGTTTGGTGGAAGCTGAACAAATCAAAATTCATAAATTAGATCGTGAAAGAAAAGTAACCACTCATTTTATGAACAAGTAAAAACGAGGAGATGTCTCATTATTGACATCTCCTCTTCGCCTAATTCTATAAATAACTTTCACTATAATTAAAATGACCTTATTATCAAAAAGTAACTTATTTCTTATTATATAGTTTAATGGTATAATTGTTAATGGAGGTGTTTATTATTCCCAGAAAAGAAAAAAGATTGAAAACTACTCAAAAACAAAGGAACGGCCGAATTATGCTATTTATATCTATTATTCCGGCTATTCTTTCTATAATTACCATCACAGAAAAAGTAATTATTCCATTTCTAGGTACTATAGAAGTCACTCAGAATAAGACTGAACCAGTCTATAATCCTGAATCGTTAAATAACTCATATGTCATAGCAAAACCAACGGAGATTCAAGAATCAAATGATTCTTATTTCTTTCTTACGAATGTATCTACTCTACAAAATAGTACCTCAAAAAATTTAATAGTTTCTGATGCAACTATTGAAATAGACGACATTCAGCCGATAAAAGAAGCTGACTTAGAAGTTAGTTACGGTTTGGAGGATAATAAATTAATAATTTTTATTATCAACAACGGTTTAGAAAATTCGAAAAATTCAGAGTTCGAGCTGTTAGTTACATTTGAAGATATTGACCAAGTACAAAACAAATTATCATCTAAAGATGTCGAAAACTTATTCTTGACTAAAACAAAAAGAAAGGATTTACTATATTCTGGTGATATTTTAAAATCTTTTGAATTGAACCTTTCAGATGAACTACATAAACTATTTGAAAAGAACGAAAAATATCATGCTATTAAATTTGAAATAACTGAGTTAGTATCTAATAAAAAATTTGAAATACATCCCATCTACTATAATAGATCAGCTAAAAGTTTTACATTTGGTGGTATGGGTGCAGGTGGTCGAGATAAAACAGCTGTTCTTTTACTAGATGTCAACAATGCATCTAATAAATATTCTGTACCTGTAAATAAAAAGATTGCTGCTAATTCCACCGAACAGATTAATTTATTTATAGTGCCAAATCAGAGCAGTAAAATTATTTATTCTGTTAAATACTCTACTAGTAATTCAAAGTATACAAAAGCGACTAAAAAGATTGAGTCTACAATAACAGTGCCATTATACAACACAAGTTATTCACCAAATGGGCCTTTTTTCAAATCATTAATTAAAAATCAAATAACACGATATCAACACAATACTAATTCTAATCTACAAAAAGAAATAGGTTATGACTACAAAAAAGTTTTAGATAGCCATTAATGATACACCTTAGGTTGAACTAAGATAGAGTAACATAATCAGTAGCTTATTTTCAGATGGGCGTTAAGAAAGTGAACTGTATTTCTTGGTTCATTATGAATAACAAGCATGAAGGATGCTTTGGTCGCTTAGTATCGAGTAAAAATACTTTTTTACTCGATAGTTCTAAGACAACAACGCCTATTCACATAAAAATATTCTTAGTCCGATACATGATATTTTATTCTATTTTTTGATTCACTGTTTTCTTTTGGATGAATCGATTTGACCCTTTTTTCGCAAGAAATAAAATAGTTGCTACCGCTAAAATAATTGGGCTTAAATTGATTGGGAAAAATAACATCATAAATAGTCCTACTGGAAAGGGTGCTTTGATAATCGCAATTGCAATACTGGTACTCACAACAGCAACAATCAATAAGCGGTCCGTTTGTGGAATTAATTGTGATACAGCAAATCCTTGAATGATTGCCGCAAATACGATAGGGAAAATATCTCCACCAATCCAACCTGTATTCAGACAGATTTGTAGGAATAACAATTTGAGCAACGCAATCATCGTCAATACTAAAAATGAAGCTTCGCTTCCTACAAATGGAGCAAGTGACAGCGATAGTTGTCCAGAAAAGAGTAAGTTAGGGAAAAAAATACCTATTAGAAAAATTGCTACTGAGCCAATCAATGCCTTCCGAATCGGAAACTCTTGCCAAAAATCGAAGCGTTTCTTCAGAAAAAGAGTAAACAGACTGTAACATTTTCCAAATAAGACCCCAAAAACGATCAAAGGCAATCCTATCCACAGATTTTTCCATACCCAATTGGATTCACCCATTTTCGAAACAAAGGAAGGCTGCCCAGTCATTTTCATCAGAAGAACAAACGTGACTAACCCATTAACAATAAATAATAGATAAAAGAGCTTTTTTTTCATTTTTTGTTGTTCTTCTACAGCTCTTTTTTCGTCGTATGACAACAAATATCTTTTGGGATCCATTAAGCGTACTATTCTTTTTGACATAGCTGCGTCTTTTAGCTCATCATAATTAAAATAATAATAACGCATTTTATCCGCTTGCCAAACAGATAAATAAATAACTGCACTTAGTAATCCCGCCTCTGGACCAACGCCTGCACCAAAAACCAACACAATAAGAGCAATCAACAGGCTACGAAAAACACTACTATGATCTAATGTTTTTGTTTGTTTTAATTCTGCCACTGAATCATGAACCGTATGAGGTAAATTTCCCCATTTTTTTCGATAAAATCCTAATAAAAAACCACCGATTAAAGTAATGCCCAAAATATACAACACTCGAAAATGATTATCTGGTGTTACTAAATTCCAAAGTGCTTCCGATCCTATTCCTTCTAATCTTAAAAAGATAAATGCTATCACACCAATAATACTACTTAATACAATTCCGTATATCAATAAACCCGTCTCTTTAATAGTCAATTTAATAAACCCTTTCACTCTAAAAAATTTAAGCAGAATCCTACTTCTTTCCCTATAACTTTATCACAAATCTAAATACCTGAATACAAAAATGATATGATCCACTCGGATTCAGAAAATTAGCAAAGAATACCAAAATCTAGATTATGTATGGTAAACTATTCTAAAGTCTTATTCACAATAAAGAATAGATCATGTAATTTTTAGGAGGTCCAAATATGAAATGTATATCATGGAATGTCAACGGCTTACGTGCTGTTGTTAAAAAGAACTTCATGGAAGTATTTAACGAATTAGATGCAGACTTTTTCTGTTTACAAGAAACAAAATTACAAGAAGGTCAAATCGATCTGGATCTACCTGGCTATCATCAGTATTGGAATTACGCTGAGAAAAAAGGCTACTCTGGAACAGCAATTTTTGCTAAAGAAGAAGCACTCAATGTGCGTTATGGCATGGGACTTGAAGAACATGACCAAGAAGGACGCTTGATTACTTTAGAATATCCAAACTTCTTTATGATCACATGCTATACCCCAAACTCACAAAATGAATTGAAACGTTTGGATTACCGCATGACTTGGGAAGATGCTTTTCGTGACTATTTAAACGAATTGAGCAAAGTAAAACCAGTGATTTTATGTGGTGACTTAAATGTTGCTCATCAAAATATCGATTTGAAAAACTGGAAAACCAACCAAAAAAATGCTGGTTTTACGCCAGAAGAACGTGGAAAATTTACAGAATTATTGGATAGTGGTTTTATTGATACATACCGCTATTTCTATCCTGATAAAGAAGGCGTTTATTCTTGGTGGAGCTACCGTTTTAATGCTCGGAAAAATAATGCTGGATGGAGAATCGATTATTTTGTCGTTTCTGATGGTTTAAAAGAGACTTTGACAAGTGCAAAGATCCACACTGAAATTACTGGTAGTGATCATTGTCCAGTTGAGGTTGATTTAACGATTGCTTAACGAGAGGACGCTTCTCTCGTTTTTCATTTAATTTCTGTTAATATTTTAGAATTAGGCTTACTATCTGCTATTTATTTTGTTATACTGCATGTATGAATTAATTTAGAACTGAAAGGGATAATGAACATGAATTTTTATTCCATAGACTTTGAAACAGCCAGTTATGCTAAGCATAGCGCTTGTTCTGTCGCATTAGTAAAGGTAGAAAATAATAAAATCGTTGATGAATACTATTCTCTCATTAAGCCAGAAACAGATTTTTTCTGGAAAAATATTCAGATCCATGGTATTAAACCAGAAGATGTCGTTGATGCACCAAAGTTTCCTGATGTTTGGCAGCAAATCCAATCTTGTTTCAAACCAAATAGTTTAGTGGTTGCTCATAATGCTCCCTTTGACTGTGGCGTTTTATCTGGATGCTTGGATTATTACGGAATCAATCAGCCGAATTATCTTTCATTGTGTACTGTCAAAACGAGTCGTAAGTTATTTCCTGAACTTCCAAATCACAAATTGAACACGATTTGTGATACGCTAGATATCCAGTTGAATAATCACCATGATGCACTGGAAGATAGTCGAGCTTGTGCCGAAATTTTACTCTATCAAGAAAAACATTTTGGTGTGGAGCCTTTGAAGAAACTCGTTACGATAAAATAAATCTTGCAAAAAAAACTAGTTGTGCGGAATGTCTAAACCGCCAACTAGTTTTTCTTTTAATTAAGCAATGTGTACTATTTTAAATATTTTTTGCCTAAAAATATCAATAAACGAACAAATAAAGTAAACAGATACCACAATAATAATTGTTTCTACTACCAAATTTGAATCATTATATGACTCTTTGTAAGCTGTCAATTCTTTCCATAAATAGGGACGGACAAATTTATTATCATGTATAAGATAAACACCTAAAGTTGCTGAACCTACTAAATTTATCACTGGAATAGTCCGCACTCTCCAGTTTTTGAATCCACAAAAAAGAAACACAGCTAACACGAGATAAATAGGACTACTAATATCAAAAATCAAACTTTTGGAAAGAGTATTTTTTGCTTCTAAATTGTACTTATCAAGCTCAATAATCAGCAAAAAAATTACACTCACGATAACAAAACTTTTTAGAAAGTAATTCTTTGCACTTTTCGAAAAATATTCTGGATACTCTCTGATATACGCAGCAATTAGGTATACAAAAAGAAACCAAAGGCCATTTTCAGTATTACTATGCATACCGTTTAGCGTCATGATCACGGGTTTAATCGATAAAAAGACAAATAATATTAGTAAGATAAAGATATGTTGCCTTCTAACCATATGTTTAACTAAAATGTTCATGATAGGCGCTAAACAATAAAATAATACATAGTAACTGACAAACCAATACTGATTAAATGTTATCGGCATTCCTACTGTAATTAGATTTTTCCAATCTAAAATCGGAGCCTCTTTCGAATAAAACACCATTACTAAAAAAATACCAACCGAATAAAAAAAAACTTCAAACCATAACAAAAATATTTTTTTTGGTTTAAAGCTCGTTTTAACTAAAAAATACCCACTAATGAGTAAAAAACAATTCACTCCAAATTTTCCTGCTGAGCCAACAATATCAAGAAATATTTGCTTGTTGATTGTCCCTTCTTCAAAATGCCAAGTTGAGTGGATAGCATAGTGATGCATAATAATTAAAAATGCACTAAGTATGCGAAATAACTCAAAATTTGACTGTCTACCTCTTTTCATTTTATTCACCCTTACTCCTTAAAACAACTACGTTATACCCTCTTCATATTATACTCTTTTTAAGTAGCTTTAAAACCTATATAACAAACAAAAAACGTTATTTATTTGCGTTGTCGAAACCTCTTTTATTTTAGAGTGAAAATTGAATCACTAATTCCTTGTTGTTCACAAGATATCAGTGATTCAATATTTTTCATGTTCTTTAATTTTATTTTTCTAAAATCTCAACGATCTCATCCATATTTTTAGAGCCAAAAACAATCTCCTGATCATCGATAATCATCGCAGGGACGCTCATGATTTTCTTTTCTGTTTTCAACTCTGGGAAAACCCCGATATCGATCATTTCAGCTTCAACGTTATGATTGATTGACGCGATTCGTTGACAAGCTGCTACAACGTCGGGACAATAATGACATGTCAATGAAACAAAAATCTGAACTTTCTTTTTCGGTAATTCTTTTATTTTATTTACGACTGGCTCTTCAATTGGTTGTCCAGCACTTCCAACATTATAAACAGCTAACACGATTGAATTGACTTCATGCCCACTTGGAATACCGCTAAATTTGATTCCTGTGTACTCGCCTTGGTCATTTAAGACAACAACACTTGGTAATTTATCAATGCCATATTTCGCTTCTAATTCGGAGTCTGCACCTTTTTGAACTGTTTCTAAAAGAATTTTATCACTTAATGATGCAAATTCAGTTAGGAAAGAATTTAATTCAAGGGATTTCTCTTCACTGCTATCCATGACTTGTAATAAGGTTACATTTTTTGTTAATTTACCAAAAATACCACCAAGTTGTTCTCTCATTGCATCTGGGAACCATGTGTTATTTCCAGTAGTTGCTTTAGCAGTTTTCTTCTCTGCTTTTGGTTGTGTTTCTTTCGTTTCGGCATGTTGCTTCGCTAAACGTTTTTCCATCCGTTCATTGACAATCGGTAAGCCAGCTTTTGTTTTTTCTTCTGTGATATATTTTTGCGCATTCGTTGCCGCGATCGCGCCATCTGCAACAGCAGTTACGATTTGACGTAATTCTTTGATACGTAGGTCTCCCGCAGCATAAACTCCTGGTACATTGGTTTCCATATTTTCATTCGTTGGAACATACCCACGATCTAATTCGACTTTTCCTTCAAAAATTTCTGTGCTTGGTTTATTTCCAGCGAAAACAAACATCCCAAACGTACTATCAGCTGGTGCTTCGTAGGTTGTTTCTTCGCCTGTTTCATTATTGACAAATACAGCTTTACGAACAAAGTCATCACCCGTAATTTCTTTGACTTCTGTATTGTAGACGATTTTAATATCTGGATGTTGTTTGGCTGCTTCTGCTGTTAATTTTGCACAAGTAAAATCTGGTTCACGAATGATCATTGTGACAGATTTTCCGTAACGAGTTAAATAAACGGCTTCTTCTGCTGCAGCATATCCACCACCAAGTACAAAAATATCTAAGCCTTGGAAGAATTCACCATCACAAGTAGAACAGTACGCAATGCCGCGTCCTGTAAATTCAACTTCACCTGGGAAACCGATTTTGCGTGCTGAAGCACCTGTTGCGATGATTACAGCATAAGCTTGATACGTTTTTGTTGCGGATTTGACTGTTTTGACTGTTTGACTTAAATCGACATCAATAATTTCATCTGTTGTAAATTCAACACCGAAATCTAGCGCTTGTAAACGCATATCTTCCATTAATTCAGGGCCAGTTGTTGCACGAATCGCTGGATAATTCACGATTTCAGATGTTGTTGTTACTTGTCCACCGATTTTGTCTTTTTCGATGATTAATGTGTCTAACATCGCACGACCAGCATAAATCCCTGCTGATAATGCCGCTGATCCGCCACCAATCACGATCAAATCATATATTTCTTGACTCATGTATGTTCTCCTTTTTTGTCTATCTGATTATTTTGATTAATACATTTTAAGAAAGACTCCCCTATAAAAGGAAGTCTTATTGTCGTCTATTTAAATGTTTAGATTTTACCAACTAAGTCTAAACTTGGTGCGATTGTTTCTTCGCCTGGTTTCCAGTTTGCTGGACAAACTTTGTCGCCGTGTTTTGCTACAAATTGAGACGCTTCTAATTTACGTACTAATTCATCTGCATTACGGCCGATTCCCATATCATTGATTTCGTATGACTTGATTTCGCCTTCTGGGCTAACGATAAATGTTCCACGGTACGCTTGACCTAAGTCTTCGTTTAAAACGCCAAAGAAGCGAGCAATTTTTCCATTTGGGTCAGCTAACATTGGGTATTTGATTTTACCGATCGTATCTGTCGCATCTGCCCATGCTTTATGAACAAAGTGACTATCTTCTGATACTGAGTAAACTTCACAATTCAACTCTTTTAAGTGATCATAATGATCTTGCATGTCCCCTAATTCTGTTGGACAAACAAATGAAAAGTCAGCTGGATAGAAGAAGAAAATACTCCATTTACCTAATACATCTGCTGTTGATACTTTGATGAAGTCTCCATCTTGATATGCGTCACATTCGAAATCTAATAGTTTTGTGTTAATTAAGTTCATCTACATATTCCTCCTAATTTTTAAAAGCATAACGGGCTCGTTTAGCTAGACATTTTTCTACACTCTTAGCGTATCAATTTAAAATTATTATGTCAATAGAATTATTATAGTTTAGTTATTTTATTTTTGCTATTTTTGTCTTTTCTTTGAGAAAATAGCTCTTTCATTCTCAATACCATGAAAAAATTTCTCTTTAAACTACCTTAAATAAAGTCATCAACATTTCCTTTATTTTTTGGTATACTTAACAAAAATAATAAGTGGAGGAAACCAAAATGAAAACAATTGGGTTATTAGGTGGGATGAGCTGGGAAAGTTCCGCTGATTATTATAGACTGATAAACGAAACAATCAAAACTAAATTAGGTGGTTTGCATTCTGCAAAATGTATTTTATTTAGTGTTGATTTTCAAGAGATCGAAGCTTGTCAATTTTCAAATCAGTGGGATAAAAGCGCTGACCTTTTAGCACAAGCTTGCCTTTCTTTAGAAAAAGCAGGTGCAGATTATATCGTTATTTGTACAAATACGATGCACAAAGTAGCCAATGAAATCCAAGCAAGAATCTCTATTCCAATTCTTCATATTGCTAAGGTAACTGCCACTGAATTAAAACAACATACGATTAAAAGAGTTGGACTATTAGGAACAAAATTTACAATGGAAGAAGATTTTTATAAACAAATCATTCAAGATCATGACATAGATGTCATCATTCCAAATTCTTCGGAGCGTGAGCGAATTAGTAGCATTATTTATGAAGAGCTATGCTTAGGTCAAATAACACCTCAGTCCAAAAAGTTTTATTTGGACGTTATCCACAATTTACATCAACAAGGAGCACAAGGCATTATTTTAGGTTGCACAGAAATCGGGATGCTAATCAAGCAAGTAGATACGACCGTTCCTCTTTTTGATACGACGAAAATCCACGCTGTCCAAGCGGCTTTAGCTTCTTTAGAAAAATAGCTAAAAAGAGGAGACACCAAAAATTAATGCTTTTTGGGTCTCCTCTTTTTTTTACCAGAAGAAATTTGTTAGTATGTTAATAACTTCTTCGTTTTCAACTAGTTCACTATGGCTAGTATCAATGCCTTGAATCAGTACTTCTTGATATTCCGCTACGTTTTCCTGATAAATATACCGTCCTGAAAAAACACTTTTAACAGGAACTGTATTGTCTGAAGCAGAGTCTCCGACCTCTCCAGCTATATTCAACATCTTGATCGTATTAGGTATATTTTCCGATCCTTTTAAATAGCCGTTTAAAAGTTCACTTGTTTCTTTTATATGCGTAAATGAAGTCACTGCCTCATTATATTTTTTTGACGTATCATTGTATGGTGTACCTACTGTTATCAGCTTCGCTATTTTTGGATCACTTGCTTGCTGGAACGCTTCTAGATAAGAGGTGATAACTAAGCCACCATTAGAATGTCCTAGGTAATTATAGGTTTCAAAGAAATACTTTTCTTGTATATAACGCAATGCTGATTGGTACCATTTTCCTTGAATCGGTAATGTGTCATCACTGCTGTCTTCAAAAGCAATCACAATCATAGGGTGTTCGGTCGAACTTGTTAGTTTTCCTTTAGAAGTAACCGTTCCATCTGTTGCTACCGTCACTTTGAGTACATCAGCTGTTTTATCTATTGTTTTGATCAACCCATTGAAGCGATTTACAGTTCCATTTGTCCCTGGAACTAAAATCGTTGGTGTTTGAATAGTTACAGGTTCACTTGACGGTGTAAATTTTTCAGCAAATGCCGTTAAACTTTTTTGAAATAATAGAAAGAACACTAGAACAACACCTACAATCAAAAGTATTTTCGGCCCTTTTCTTTTTATGTTTTGTTCATTCTTCATGACGTTCTCTCCCTCCGATAAAGAAAGTGTACGCCCTGAAACTTAAATGAAGATTAAACACCAAATAAAGAAAATAAACTAGTTTAAGAAATCAAAAATGATTCATCCATCATCTTGTCTTTATTAAAATGCTTTCCATGAACATCTATCGTAGCATGCCACTCTTTGCACAACTTATGAGAAATCGATTCTGTTAAATGAATAAACTCCTTACGCATTTCCTCATAGTTTTTATAGGGTCCAAAACCTAAACGATTAAATAGACGAATCGCATATTGATCCGAGATAAAAACATTTCGTTCAAAGATATAAAGTAGCATCGCATCCGCTGTTTCTGACCCAACGCCTTTAATCGTCAAAAGTTCTTTTCTAAGCTCATCAGTAGAATAGGCTTTAAATTTATCAAAATCACTGCCATGCGACATAAACCAATTGATCAAGGCTTTGATATAGTTACTTTTTTGGGTAAAAAATCCTGCTGGACGAATCAGTTCTTGTAAAGTTTCCAACTCTATTGTCTGCAAGCTTTCTACAGTCAAATAAGGAGCTAAATTTTCTAACGCTTTATGTGCATTTTTTTCAGTCGTTTGTTGGATCAAAATCATCGATACCCAATCAGAAATTCGATTTTCATCTTCCCACCAATGTTGATAACCATAATGTGCTACTAAATTATTTAACACTTGAACTTTCTCTTTATCTGACCTCATCAATATTCACTCCTTTATTATCACATAAAAAAAACTTAGATCAAAATAATTAAATCCTGATCCAAGCCGTAAAATCATTATTCAGTTATTTCTCGTTCTTTTGTGATCATGATCACACCATCACCTAACGGCAACAAAGTTGACGTCAAATCAGGATGGGTCATGACTGTATCTAAAAATTGATTCAACTTTCTATGGATCGTTCTTTGACTGCGTGGGATGTCCTCGATAGGATCTAAAATCGTTCCTGCTTGGAATACATCATCTACCATCAATACGCCACCAACACGTAATAAACGCAAACATTCCGGCAAAAATTCAATATATTTGGATTTAGCGCTGTCCATAAAAATAAAGTCATATGGTCCAGTTAATGTCGGTAATACTTCTGCTGCTTGTCCTTCTAATAACGTCACTTTATCTGTTAATCCTAAACGTTCATATGTAACTTTCGCTTTTCTAATCATTACATCAAACCGATCAATCGTCGTGACATGTCCGTCTTCTCCGACGTATTGTGCCATTAGGCTTGAAGAAAAACCAATTGCCGTACCTATTTCGAGAATATTCTTGGGTTTGATTTGATCTAAGAAAAATTGTAAGAACACGACTGTTTCATGAGGAATGATCGGTACTCCAGCTTCATGAGCTTCTTCTTCGATTACCCCAAGCTCTCCTTGAACTTTCTTTTGTTTATTTCGCATAAAATCAACAAGTTCTTGTTTCACAACTGGTCGATGCATCATTTCGTTACGCATATTATTGCTCCTTTTACTGTGAAACACAGCGAATATTTTTATGAGCTGATGTTGAACAGTACAAGGAACACATCTGATTCCTTGGTCCTTTTACTATCTTAATCTTTTTTCTACATCAGATTTACTATTGATAAAATTTACTTCTTTATTATACGAATAGAAAGATATGATGTCAAAAAAGAATTTTCATCCTTTATACTAATGCTTCTTGATTAGTTATTAATTTTTTTAACAATTCGTTCGTTCATCTTCCGCTTTAGTTCATTGATTCGTGTTTTAGCCTGCATTTCATGTAATGTATTTTCTGCAAACGACCCTACATCTTCACCAACTAATTGTAAGACAGGTATATTATTTGTCGCACCTTCTTCAAAGAAATCCAACAATTCTAACATCGGCGGAAGCATATCCATTCCATCGCCTGCTGTAAACTCCCATAAAAATTTTTGAACTTCTTTATAAACGACTTGATAGTCCGCCGGCAATTCTTTTAATCGTGCCATTTGTTTATTGTATTCTACCTTATCGGCATGAACTTGTTTGAAATAGTTAATCACATTTTTATTTTTCATCCTCTTGTCCCTCCTTCAATCGATCAATCTGTCCTGAAATAAATGACCAACGTTGCCAAAACAAAGCGAGTTCTTTTTGTCCAGCTTCATTTAACGAATAAAATTTGCGCATTGGCCCCACTGTTGATTTTTTCTTTGCAATCGTAACGAATTGCTTTTTTTCTAAGCGTAAAAGAATGGTATAAACTGTTCCTTCCACGATATCTTCAAATCCATACTTTTGTAAATTACTCGTTATTTCATATCCATATGTTTCATGTCGATTGATGATTTCTAGAATAACACCTTCTAAAACTCCCTTTAGCATTTCTGTCGTTCCGTTCATAGTTCCCACCGCCTACTCTTTATACTGTTAATCTAACCTCTTCTACCTAGTATTATTAAGTACTAGTATATAGTAAAACTCAGTAGTGGAAATGTCAACTACTTTGTTTCACTAAGTAGCCGACGATTAAAAAAATGCAGTAAAACGATTCTCTCGTTTTACTGCATTTTTTTATTTTACTTAATAAAGCAAACCAACTAAATCATCTTTTTCAATGTTCCCAAAATATTTTTTGATATCAATCTGATCGACAGCTTCTTGGATTGCTGATTTTTCATATTTTGTGCCAGTTAAAATATCTTCGACATCTTTTATTTCACCTAAACCAAAGAAATCACCAAAGATTTTGATTTCCTTGATTTCACCCTCTTCTACGTTCATCTGCGCATCGATGGATCCGATTGGAAAACGTTGATGACGTTCCAAATTAAAGGCTGGTGATTTTCCATAATTCCAATCCCAATTACGATAATATTCATCAGAGATCTTATTGATTTTTTCCCAGTCTTCATCGGTCAGTTCGTATGTTTTTACTTGATCAACAGAATCAACACCAAAAATTTTCAATAAAATATCTTCACGAAATTCCTCTGTAGTCATATCTTGCTTATCCGCTGGTAAAAACGGTTTGATATTGGTTACGCGTGAACGAACAGATTTAATTCCTTTTGATTCGATTTTATCTTTACGGACTTTTAATGTATTGACAACTTCATCGATATTACTGTCAAACATCAATGTCCCATGAGCAAACATTCTTCCAGCCGTTGCGTACATCGCATTTCCAGAGAACTTCATACCCTCAATAACTAAGTCGTTTCGACCTTTTAATTCTGCACCAGAAACACCTAGTTCGTGTAATGCTTGGATGATTGGTTGTGTTACTTTTGCAAAGTCGCGGAAAGAATTGCCATCATCTGGCATGATAAAACTAAAATTCAAATTCCCATGGTCATGATACACAGCGCCACCGCCGCTTAAACGACGAACTACATGAATCCCATGTTCATCTACATACTCTTTGTTGATTTCTTCAATCGTATTTTGATTACGACCAATAATGATCGATGGGTCGTTGATATAAAATAATAAAATTGGCTCATCTAATGGCTTTTCTTTTAATAAATACGTTTCGATCGCTAAATTTACTCTTGGGTCATTATTTTCATTTGGTACAAATATCACTTTTCACCACTCCTTAAATTTCGATGACTAAATTTTTCTCTGCTAAACAAACAGACACTTGGTTACCTGCCGCTTTTTGTGCTTGTTGTTGTAACTCTTTTAGTGAGCCATGTTGTGGCAGGTGCGTTAATATCAGTTTTTTAACATTGGCTGCTTGCGCAATTTCCCCTGATTCTTTTGAGGTAAAATGAGCATGGTGGTTTTCATTTCCTTCAAACAAATACGTATCTGCTAAGAAGACATCGGCCTCTCTAGCAAAGTCGACAAAACTCGCCATGTAACCAGAGTCACCCGTGAAAACAAAAACTTTCCCTGTTTTTTCTTCTACAAAACGCATCGCATAACAAGGAACTGGATGAATTGTTTTCATAAATGTCACAAGAAACGGACCCAATTTTAATTCTTCTGCTTCAAAATAAGGCACGGCTTTAGATACTCCTGGCATATTTAACGCTTCAAAATGAATAGAATCCTCGGTATGACCATAAATCGGTAACACAGGTGTTGGTTCCATCACTGGATATAGTTGACGATAATACTGCAACACTCCAAGATCTGCGATATGATCGTAATGATAATGAGACAAGATCACAGCATCCAATGTTAACGGATCGAGATGCTCTTCTAGATTAACTAATGTCGTACTTCCAGCATCTAATAATAGTTTGAAACCATCGGATTCCAGCAAATAAGAACTAGTTCCTTCGCCTTTATAAGGATAAGCACCTAAACATCCTAAAACGGTTATTTTCAACTTCATCGACCTCCATGATTATTCTTCACTTAATGGTAACACACAATAGGAAATTGGAGACAATTATTTGTACTTATACACAAAAAAAAGAACAATCGTATCAAAAGATTGTTCTTTTTCTATTTTTATTCAACTATTGTTGGTGCACCTTTTTCTTCACGAGCTGTGTCATAGAAACTGGCAATCGCAACATCGTGATATGGAACCACCCATAATAAACCGATGAAGAATACTAATATCCCAATGATAAACCATCCAATAAATGAAAGTTGTAAAAGTAAATATTGACCAAAACGATCTTTCATTAAGAATAACGCATATTTGATTGCATCTACTACAGATAATTCAGGATCGTCAATTTTTACCCATACAGCAAATTGGAATACTCCACTGACAAAAATACCGACAAATATCATTAATAATCCAAAAACAATCAATAATAAGGCTAAAAAGATATCTCCGCTCAATTGAGCTTGAAATTGGGCAACAGACACTGTATTGAACATCAAGCCGAAGTACAAAGCAGCACCATATGATAGAAATACTGGCAATAATACAACTAAATTAAGCACTAACTCAACTAGATATTGGATAAGATTGATCAATAACATTGGAAAATAAAATTTGCCTTGAAAAATGGTTGTTAACATTCCGACTTGTACTCTTTTTCCTCGTAATACTTGCAACGCACAAAAATAAGTCCCATAAGTAATAGCAAAAAAGAGGAAATTATTCAGTAAAAATGACATAAAATTGTTTCCAGCACTATCCTCAGGTAAATTGGCAATGCTGCTCAACACTGAACTAATGATCAATCGGATAAATACGGCTAAGAATGTGATCCAAGCCATTGTTCCCCATTGATTTTTCAATGATATTCGCGCTTGCTCACGATGCATTCCGTTTGTAATTTGACTTTTCATGTAATGTCTCTCCTTTTTGTTTAATAACTGCGAAGCTTTTCTACTGTTTCTTTATCTAATCGCTTCACAACTTCTGTCACTAATTTTACAGTATTTAAATAATCATCTTCATGAATCATTGATGTATGAGAATGTAAATAACGAACAGGAACTGTAATTGCAAGTGACGGTACACCATTTCTAGTTAAATGCATTCTACCAGCATCTGTCCCACCACCTGTGATCACTGTATATTGGAAAGGAATATTATTTTCCTCTGCAACTTGGATCACAAAATCACGTAACTTTTTATGTGGGATCATTGACGCATCAAAAATCAGGATTTGCGGACCTTTTCCTAATTCAGAATCAGCTTCCTTAGGTGTCATCCCCGGTGTATCTCCTGCAGTGCCTGTATCTAGTGCAAAAGCAATGTCTGGATCAACCAAATGAGTACTAGTTTGAGCACCACGTAATCCAACTTCTTCTTGTACATCACTTCCAGCAAATAAGATATTTGGATGTCCATCAGTTGCTAGGTTTTCTAAGACTTTTAGGGAAACAGCTGTACCAATACGATTATCCCAAGCCTTAGCTAACATAAATTTAGTATCATTCATCCGACGATATTCAATATAAGGTGTGATCATATCCCCTGGTTTAATACCCCATTCAGCTACTTGTTTATCACTAGATGCACCAATATCAATAAACATATCTGCGACATCATATGGTTGTTTTCTCGCCTCTGCTGTTAAAACATGAGGTGGTTTTGATCCAATCACACCATGAAATAGATCCCCTTTACCAGTTTTAATTTGCACTTGTTGAGCCAACATAACTTGTCCCCACCAACCACCAAGTGTCTGGAATTTGATAAAGCCTTTTTCAGTGATTTGTGTTACCATAAAACCGACTTCATCCAAATGACCAGAAAAGAAAATTTTAGGTCCTTCTTTATCCCCAACACGCTTAGCAATAATACTACCTAGTCCATCGTATATGATTTTATCTGCAAAAGGTTCCGCGTATTTCTTAAATAGGTCTCTGACTTCTCCCTCATTGCCAGGTACCCCTTTAGCATTCGTCAATTCAATCAGCATTTTTTCTTCGTTATGATCCAAAATATAAAGCCTCCTTCAAATATAGATTCCCACTTATTATACCATTCATCTGCTATTAAAAATAAAAAAAAGCAAGACAAAACTAATTTTTAGTCTTGCCTTACTTTTGAACGCTTCAATCCATGGTTAATTTTTAATATCTTTAGGATTTTTTTCTTGCCATTCTTTTGAGTAAAATGATCCGTCTAATTTATAAGTTGGTCTTTTACTTGTATTTTCTTCAAGAAAAGGCTGAATTCGTTGATCAGCAGCTAGCCAACCGCGCCAGCCTAGATGAATTGTATCCGCCATAAAGTACTGCGTATTACATTCTTTCGTAAAGTCTGCAATATTAGTGAACCCTTGGCTTGTTAGTTGATACTTAATCTTTTTGGAAAAGTCCTGCAACATCTCTTGAGAAAGTCCTGTAAAGTCCGACCAGTGCTTGTTGACTGGCGGAATAATAAAGAGTACCTCCGCATTATCCTGCGCTAATTGAGTCAGCACTAATTGTAAATCAGAAAATTCAGGAGAGAAACGGTAATCCAATTCTGTCTGCGAATTTTCCAAGTGATTCAATTTTTTCTTCAAACGTTTCGTATAAAATGAATTGGAAATTTCAAATGAATTATTACTCGTCGCTTTTTGGCCAATTTCGGCCGCCAAATGATCTAACTCTTTTTCATTATAGGTATTAGGTAATTTTTTTTCTGCTTTTTTAATTTCTTTGCCTTTACTTATCATGCCGATTTTACCAAATAATTCATCTTCACGTGAAAACATATTGATCATTAAATCAATATAACGCTTATCTGATTGATTCGGTAATTCACCAGAAATAATGGCTTCCAACGCGCGATCTAAGCGTTTGTCTTCTTTCACTTTTGGAAACTCCATTAAACGAGTCGCCAGATAAACATCATCTTCAGTGACTTTTTTTAAGTCGCTGACCCATTGATATGTTTGAAGCTCAGAATAATACGCATTAAAATAATCATTCGTTACACCGTCTTTCACAAACCATTGTGGTGAAATAATAAAGACCACTTTTTTGTGTGAAAGATTTTTTCCCATTGACTGCATCATCAACGCCTGTGTTAACGATTGCGTCCCTGGAGCCCCTAATAAAAATGGACGATAGTTTCGATCATATTTTTCAGCTAACACAGAAGGATGGAATGGACTAATTCTGCTTAATTCAGAAGAGCCAAAAAAAGGAATATACTCCTTTGAACCGATTGCTTTGTTTTTGATTGCATTGCCTCTAAGCACATTAGTCGCCATAGAAGTAGATGCATCAGCTAGTACACGTTTGCTATCCAAATCTATTTTAAATGGTGCAAAGAAAAAAGCAACTAGTAGAACCGCGGAAATCAGAATCGGTCCAAAGATTCCAAAGAGTTTTTTCTTCATGCTCATTATTGTAATGCTTTCACTTGTTCAATAACTTTATTTGGTGTGTTCCATAAATCGCGGTCGAATTCTGAAACTGGCACTTGTACTCCTAATTGCCCATCGATTTCAACTAACAATTGAACTGTTGCTAATGAATCCATCAAGCCTTCTTCAAATAAATCGACATCTCTATTTTCTTTCACTTCGTCTGTTCCGGAAATTTCTTCTAAAATATCTAAAACTGTTTCTTCTAAATTCATGTCTAGTTCTCCTCTATTGTACAGTCTTCAACTGTGGTTTATTTTTGTTTTTATTTAAAGAATAATGTATCTAAAAATCCTGAAAAAATCAAGAAACTAAAGCAAACTGCATTAAATGTTAAGAAAATCGCAAACGCATGTGTAAATTTATTGGATGGAATCTGCTCTTTATGTTTTTTCTTAAATCTCAACCAAGCATCCGTCAAACAAATCAACGCGGCGTGATACACGCCATAGGCTAGATAATACCAGGTAAGGCCATGCCAAACGCCCATCAATAAGAATAAAGCAAAGTAGCCCACATTTGAAGCCACGATTCTACTTTTAAACACTTTTTTCTTAATCAAGGTAAACATCAAACGCATATAGACGTAATCACGGAACCAAAATGATAAGGTCATATGCCAACGATTCCAAAACTCTTTGATATTCCAGCTCAAAAACGGCTTATTGAAGTTGACTGGTGTTTCATAGCCCATCAAATAGCTCGTCCCAACAGCAAACAAACTGTAACCTGCAAAATCAAAGAATAAGTACATACTATAAATATACATATAGGCAACGAGTTCCCAAGAAAAGCCCCCTGTTTTCAAGGCTAACTTGCTTACAACTGGCATCAACACTTGACCAAAATAATACCCAATAATAAATTTATATAAGAAGCCCAAGAAAAAGTTATGAATTCCTTTCCCTAAAAAATCAATATACTTTTCAGGAGTTGGCGGAGTCGCAACATCTTTTTCAAAACGGCGATAACGATCAATTGGTCCTGAGGAAATGGTTGGAAAGAATAATAGAAATTGAACATAGCGAAAAATGTTATATTCCTTAATCGAACCATCGCGCATTTCCATGATGATTTGCACAGACTTAAACGTCAAATACGATATTCCTAGGAAGCCTAGTAATGAAGCATGTCCTGAAACAAACGGAACCACTTTAACTAAGACTAGAGGTAAAATAGCCAAAAAGACAGCTAAATAAAAGACCGAACTTGTATTTTTCTTTTGACGATAATGGAAATAAAACCAGACTAAGATCGTCTGCCAAACAACGTACACAATAAGTGCTATTCCTTGTTTCCAATCTTCACCGCCAAAACTCATGTACAAGAATAACACTGTTACTAAGACTTGGTACCAAGCCCAACGTTTCCCTTTAATCAACAACGTAAGAATCATTGGTAAAAGTGCAAGTAGTAAGTAAATAAAATAAATCGGATTCGCATATGGAATCATATGTGGAAAATCGATCATGTTGGGTTCACCTCATTCATCAACCCTTTACGGTCAATCTTTCCATTAGCAGTCAATGGCAATTGTTCAACATAAATGAATTTTTGTGGAATCATGTAATCCATCACCGTTGCGCTGAGTTCTTCTTTGATCGCTTTGGTCAACTTGAATTCTTTTTCAAACTCATGAGGATTAGCTACAACAAAGGCGACTAATTGTTGCACTTTATGCTGCTGATATTTTGGTACGACGGCTGCTTGTTTTACATAAGAAACCCCCGCTAAATGATGATCTATATCTTCAAGTTCGATTCTATAACCATGAAGTTTTACCTGAAAATCGATTCGTCCGTCATAAACCAACATACCCTCTTTTAGTTTTCCAGCATCTCCTGTACGATAAGCTGGTTGACCCTTGTATTCAAAAAAGGCTTCCGCTGTTTTTTCTGGATTATGCAAATATCCTTTGGAAACACTCGGTCCTGCGATCACGATTTCACCGACTTCTCCTGCTGGAACTTCTTGCTCATCATTCATAATGTAAATATTCGTATCTTTTTTAACTTGACCAATTGGTACACGATCATATCCATCTAAAATTTCTTGTGTAATTTCCACGCCAGAAACAGCTACAGTGGCTTCAGTTGGGCCATACGTATTAAAAATATGTGCTTTAGGGAAACGCTCAAGTAATTTCTGCGCCGTGGCTTTAGGCAATTCTTCTCCACAAAACAGAAAAATCTTTAAACTTTCAACATGTTCTCCATCAAATGTAGGCTCCATCAAGCAAATATCCATAAATGACGGTGTTGAAACCCAAACTTCTATTTCTAGATTTGGTAATACAGTAAACAGTTGCTTAAAGTCATTAATGACCTCTTTGCGCATTGGCGTCAACGAACCGCCTGAAGCTAACGCTGGATAAACATCCATCACTGATAAGTCAAACGAGTACGGCGCCTGCGATAAAAAGCGCATGCCTTCAGTAACTCCAAAATCTGTCAATTCCCAATTCACAAAGCTTAAAAGGTTGTCATGACTGATTTGAACCCCTTTTGGTACCCCAGTTGTGCCCGACGTAAAAATAATATAATAGGTCTGTGAACCAATAACTGGTTTTAAGGGTGTCTCTAATGTAGACGATGTTTTACAAATCTCCGCCATTTCTTCAAGTGAAACGATTGTAGCTGTTGTTTTCATTTTCGGCCATTCTTTCACTGCAAAAATGACTGCAGGATCAGCCACCTCTAAGATCATCTCGACTCTTTCTTGAGGCGTGTGTGCTTCGATTGGTATATACGCATGTCCTGCTTTTGAAGCACCTAAAAAACACGCTAGCATTTCAAATTCTAATTCTCCATAAACAACAACTGGACGACTCTGTTCTATGTTTTTGTGTAAGTATGCAGCAATTGCATCAGAGTCTCTCTTTAATTCTCCATAAGTATATGTTCGATTGTTTTCAATATAAACGGGCCGGTCTGGCTCCTTCATCCCCCAACGATCGATTGCATCAATAATAGTTAAAATCGTCATGAAGTATTCCCTCCCTAAAACTCATTATAGATAAATGAGCCACCATCAATATTTTTATAATGATACAAATAAATCAGCATTAACAATATGCCAAAATAAAATATCGTTTTTCCAATAAATCTTCCCCAATATTGTACATTAGGGTTATCAAGAAATTGTTTCATCTTAGTTCATGCCTCCCAAAATACATCTAGCCACATTTTTGTACTGTTATTGTAATCAAAACCTTCAAGAAAAGAAACGTAATTCACGAATAAATCTCTTTTTTCTACTAACAGTTTTGTCACTTTTGCATAAAAAAGAGCGTGGGACAAAAATCAAACCTATTGTTCCACCCTCTCTATATAAAAGAAAATACAAGAAATTTTATTTTTTCTACTTATTTTTCTGGTAAAAGATGTGTTGGCTCACTTAAAAAAAAATTAATCTATTTCCGGTCTTTCTCATGGATGATTCGCGAATAAATCGCTGATGTCAAGAAATAGTATGCTAAATAAATAATAATCAACATACCACAAGAAAGATACGCTAACCAATAACCAGAACTTGAGATATATTTACTAAAAACATAAATCGCAAACGACGCATGTAAAACACCAATAATCATTGGTGGAAAGAAAATAATACTATTCTGTTGATAAACGAGTTTGGTGATTTCCTTATCAGGAATACCAATTTTTTTCAAGAGATTATAGCTATCCTTTTCCCGTTCTGCTTCTGAAAATTGTTGAAGCATTAAGATACTGCCTGTAATAATCAATGCTAATATTCCTAAAAACATTGCGACATAAATAAATAATCCCATTACTCTTCTCTGATATCTTAACTCCGAGAAGCGATTTGTGTAGTTTAACTGCCAATATTCTTGTTCGTCTTTTTCAGAAATCTCTGCCAGTTCTTTTTTCTCGGGTTGTCGGCTCGTTTTTGAGACATAGCCTTCTAACTGATTATCAACCCACTGATATTTATAATACACAGGTTTTTCCCACTCTGGTTTGACCATTTCAGTTATTTTATCAGACAAAGCTTCTTCATCTTTAGACTTAACATCAAAAGCCATTAATGTATAAGAAATCCCTGAATTGATTTCATCATACTGTTCATCCGACACAACAATAGTAGGAAACGTGTACCGCATCAAATCTTGACCTAAATAATCAGGACGTATTTCAACTTTATCAAGCTCGATTCCATCAGGCAATGTAAAATTAGAATCAAAATGAACAAATCCACCTAACATATTTTGGATACTATCAAAAACAACAATATCTTGCTTTTCTTTCAATTCGATATTTTTTAAATAAGGATTTAGTTTTTGATATTCTCGATAATTAGATAATCCTAATATATTAATAGGACCTATTGTATTTTCTTGTTCATCTTGTCCAATTTTAAGATGAAATTGACTGCCAGTCAACTTATAATTCAATTTAACCAGTCTTTCGATCTTTGTATCCGGTTCCTTTTTAATTATTTTTTCAATTTCCTTAAAATTGTCTTCAACAACAATAAAATCAGTTGGTGTTGTTACATTCACTGAATTCATTCCTATAGTATAGATAGAAGCAGCACCACCAATCATCCCTAGTGCAATTGCGATAAAAATAGTGACTGCAGATAATGTATTTCCGCCCCTTTTGATATGCAATTTGGTATTTCCTAGTGCAAGCATATTCATATTTCGATAATAATTTTGTTTGTTTTTTCCAAACAAATAAGCAATCAACGACATGGTGTATTTAAAAAACAAATAAGTTCCTACTATACAAATAAACATAAACACCAAAGGAGCGACTAAAAACCCTGCAAAACCCAACCTTGTATGAGTCAAAGCAGTCCCAAAACGAATGACATTGTATGATAAAAAATAACCTATACAAATAAAAACAACACCGATAACACCTAAGCATATTTTAACTACAGATAAATTATTTGAGCTCACTGCATTTTTTTCCACTGTTTTAAGCAAATTGGTTACTTGGTACCGATAAATCAACCATGTACTTCGAAGGGAAACCATTATTAACATGAAAACAAAGACTAAACCCGTTTGGATCATCGATGGAATCGAAACAAAAAACAGACTCTCTACTTGTAAAAACATCGCCTTTGCCAAAATCATCGAAAATAATTTAGAGAAGATAACCCCTAAAAATATTCCGGTAACTAAAGATACTGCCCCTAAAATGAGTGTTTCCACAAAAAAAAGAAAAGATATTTGCCCTTTCCGCATCCCAATCAAATGATATAAGCCTATTTCTTTCCCTCTTTTTAATAAGAAGAAATGATTCGCAGAAAGCATAAACCCTAAAATCATGACCACTACTAAAATTCCGCCTAAGTTCATCGCACCATTGATGTGAACCTCTTGTCCAACTCGATTGGCTAATGTTCTGTTGTATGTAATCGCGCTAAAACAATAATACACAACTACTGCAAACGTCATACTTACAAAATAAACTAAGTAATTAAGAAATTGGCCCTTGAAATTTTTCCAAGACAAATTAAAAATCATTCGCTCGACCACCTCCACCAATGGTTGCTTGCATATCGATCACGCGATTAAAGAATTCTTTTCTAGAACCTTGGCGAACAACTTCTGAAAAAATCACCCCATCTTTTATGAACAAAATACGATTACAATAACTTGCTGTATAAGGATCATGTGTCACCATCATGATTGTCGCATCGTCTTGCAAATTCATGTTTGTCATATACTGCAGCAATTCAGCGGCAGACTTAGAATCCAAAGCTCCTGTAGGTTCATCGGCAAAGATGATTTTTGGTTTAGTAATCAAGGCACGAGCAGCCGCCACTCGTTGCTTTTGCCCAACTGAGATTGCATTAGGATAATCATTCAATAATTGATTGATCCCTAAGACATTTGTAACGTGGGACAAGCGTTGCTCCATATTTTCTAATGGTATTCGATCAACCGCCAACGGCAACAAGATATTATCTCTTACAGTCAGTGTGTCCATTAAGTTAAAATCTTGAAAAATAAATCCTAATTCTTTGCGGCGAAAATCACTGATTTGATTGTTTCTCATTTTCAAAATATCTTGTCCATCTATTTGGACTGTTCCAGTAGTTGGTAAAGCAATCGTTGAAATCGTACTTAATAGTGTCGATTTACCTGCACCACTTGGTCCCATTATTCCTATAAATTCACCTTGATCTACAGAAAAAGAAATATTATTCAATACTTGTACTTTATTGTTTCGATAGCCATATGATTTACTTAAATGATTTACTTCTAAAATTTTTTTCATATATTTCGCTCCAGTTTATTCATTATCCTTATTCTACCAATATTTTGGACAACTTAACATCGTTTCCTCTTACAATTAAGTAATAATAAAAAAATTTTTATCAATCATTTATTTTTCTAACAAAGAATGTTGTGACAATTTCCACAAATCTTTTAGCTAGTTGTTTTCACCCTTTTTTCATTTCTCATAAACACTACATATAGTTGATTCAAAGGATAAAAAATTAAATTTCACACTATATATAGTTGAAAGATTGCTGAAATTGATTTATGATAAGTAAGGATAAAATCTATGAGGAGATGGGTAGAAAATGATAGAGATTAAACAAGTTGATAATGAAGTGAGTTCTACTGATACAGCCTTACAAACGATTAAAATCGTAAAAAGAGATGGACGGCTAGTTGATTTTGATGATCGAAAAATTTATGACGCTTTGATCAAAGCTGAACAAAAAATCCGTGGAACTTTGGACCCACTTGCCCATGAACGAATTCAAGAAATCGTTGAAAGAATCGATCAAGAAATTTTAGATCGTTTCGCCGAAAATGTAAAAATCTATGAAATCCAAAATATCGTCGAGCATATTTTGTTAGCAAAAAATGAATATGAGTTGGCCGAAGAATATATAAATTACCGTACTCGCCGTGATTTTGAACGTAGTAAAGCTACTGATATCAACTTTACCATTAGTAAATTAATCAATAAAGACCAATCGGTTGTCAATGAAAATGCAAACAAAGATAGTGACGTATTCAATACACAACGTGATTTGACTGCTGGGATCGTTGGTAAGTCGATTGGACTTAAAATGTTGCCTCCACATGTTGCCAATGCACATCAAAAAGGAGACATCCATTATCATGATTTAGATTATCATCCATACACACCGATGACAAACTGCTGTTTGATCGACTTTAAAGGCATGTTAAATAATGGCTTTAAAATTGGGAATGCTGAAGTTGAAGCGCCGAAATCAATTCAAACAGCCACTGCCCAAATCTCACAAATTATAGCGAACGTAGCCTCTAGTCAATACGGAGGTTGTTCAGCCGATCGTGTGGATGAATTACTAGCACCATTTGCTGAATTAAACTATCAAAAACATCTAGCTGATGCTAGAGAATGGATCGACGGATCTGATCGCCAAGAAGCTTATGCTAAAAGCAAAACAAAAAAAGATATTTATGATGCAATGCAAAGCTTAGAATATGAAATCAATACATTGTTCACCTCAAATGGTCAAACACCGTTCACGTCTTTAGGATTTGGTTTAGGCTTAAATTGGTTTGAACGTGAAATTCAAAAAGCTATCTTACAAATTCGAATCAATGGCTTAGGTAGTGAACATCGGACAGCAATCTTCCCTAAATTGATCTTTACGTTAAAACGCGGTGTTAATTTAAATGAAACTGATCCAAACTACGATGTAAAACAACTTGCCCTAGAATGTGCAACAAAACGGATGTATCCTGATGTTTTAAATTATGATAAACTGGTCGATTTGACTGGTAGCTTCAAAGTTCCAATGGGCTGTCGTTCATTCTTACAAGGTTGGAAAAATGAACATGGTGAAGAAATCAATGTAGGCCGCATGAATTTAGGCGTTGTTACCTTAAACCTTCCTAGAATCGCTATGGAAGCCCATGGTGATGTGGACAAATTCTGGATACTTTTAGCTGAGCGCCTTGAGACAATGAAAGATGCATTAGTCTATCGTGTTGAACGTTGTAAAGAAGCAACGCCTGCAAATGCGCCAATTCTTTATATGTATGGTGCTTTTGGGAAACGGTTATCTAGAAAAGAATCTGTCAATGAATTATTCAAAAACAAACGTGCGACTGTTTCACTAGGTTATATTGGGTTATACGAAGTGGCTTCAGCCTTTTACGGTGGAAACTGGGAAACGGACCCTAAAGCAAAAGAATTTACGATCGCTATTTTAAAAGATTTAAAAGCACACGCTGATGACTGGGGCAATGAATACGGCTATCACTTTAGTGTTTACTCAACACCAAGTGAAAGTTTAACTGATCGCTTCTGTCGTTTGGATACTGAAAAATTTGGTGTAGTGGAAAATATTACAGATAAAGAATATTATACAAACAGTTTCCACTATGATGTACGTAAAAATCCTACACCATTTGAGAAACTAGATTTTGAGAAAGATTATCCACAATATTGTTCTGGTGGTTTCATCCATTATTGTGAATATCCAGTCTTACAACAAAATCCCAAAGCGTTAGAGTCAGTTTGGGACTATGCTTATGATCGCGTTGGTTACCTAGGTACGAATACACCAATCGACCACTGTTATGAGTGCGGATTTGAAGGAGATTTCAACCCTACAGAACGCGGATTTGAATGTCCACAATGTGGCAACCATGATCCAAAATCATGTGATGTAGTCAAAAGAACGTGTGGATATCTTGGTAATCCACAGGCTCGACCAATGGTTCACGGACGTCATAAAGAAATCTCATCTCGAGTGAAACATATGAAATAGCAACCTGTTTAATTAGACTAGATTCGTTTTTACAGAAAAGGAAGCATGATCAATTGAATAGCATTAAAACCGATGCTCCGTGCAGCACCATGCGGGTATCGGTTTTATTTGAAAGGATGACTAAAAATGAGAAATCCTAAACCACAAGAATGGCTGTCTGAAAATCTTAGCCAAAATTATGTTGGTGACTATAAAGCATTTAACTTTGTGGATGGTGAAGGCGTACGAAATAGTCTTTATGTCAGTGGCTGTTTATTTGCCTGTGAAGGGTGTTTTAATCAGGCTGTTCAAAATTTCCGCTACGGCAAACCATTTACAAAAGAATTAGAAGATAAAATAATCGAGGATTTGTCTCATGATTATGTTCAAGGGCTTACCTTATTAGGTGGAGAACCCTTTTTAAATACTGAAGTATGCTTGACTGTTGTGGATCGCGTTCATCAGGAGTTTGGTACAAAAAAAGATATCTGGTCATGGTCAGGTTATACATTTGAGGAATTATTATTAGAATCTGACGATAAACTGGAACTGTTAAATAAAATCGATATCTTAGTGGATGGACGTTTTGAATTATCAAAAAGAAACTTGAATCTTCAATTCAGAGGCAGCAGTAATCAAAGAATTCTTGATGTCAAAAAATCATTGGCTTGTGGTCAAGCAGTGATCTGGGACAAATGTCATGATGCTGAAACTTCGTATGAACAAATAAAAAAAGGAAAGTTGATTTAACTTTCTTGTTCGATATACTAATCAAACGTTGATACCCAATAAAATAGATCCGGACTCAGCACTTTATTATTGCTGTATCCGGATCTATTTTTATTAAGTAATCGTTACTTTAAAAAATTCAAGTATCTCAGAGCGGACTTTCTTGTGATCAACAATTTGATTAGGATAATCCTTTCCAATCTCAATGCCAATAGATTTTTGAAGTTTTGCTGGCATTTTACTTGGCTCATGAATGTATTCATTTGGCACATCCTTCAATTCTGGAATGAACCGTCGAATGAAATCACCGTTGTGATCAAATCTTTCTCCCTGTGTCGTAGGATTAAAGATTCTGAAATATGGAACAGCATCTGTGCCTGTAGAGGCTGCCCATTGCCAGCCGCCAATATTACTTGCTGAATCATAATCAATTAGTTTTTGCTGAAAGTATTCTTCACCCAAACGCCAATCAATCATTAAGTCTTTCGTCAGAAATGAAGCCACAATCATTCTCAAGCGATTATGCATCCACCCGGTTTGATTAAGCTGTCTCATTCCAGCATCTACAATAGGGAAACCTGTCTCGCCGTTCTTCCATAATTCAAACATATTTTGATTATAGTTCCAATGCAACTGACGATACTGCTCTTTGATTTCTTGTGTTTTTTGTTTAGGATTTTCAAAATAAATCATATTATAAAAATCCCGCCAACATAATTCAGAAATAAACGTTTGACGGCCATTAGAATCAGGTTCTGCATTAAGCGCATGCCAAACTTTACGAATCGATAATTCCCCGTTTCTTAAAAAACTTGAAAGTTTACTAGTTTGATCAAAAAAAGGATAATCTCGCCCTTTTTGATAATCATGTAAATGATTTTCTATAAAATCCTTTAAGTGATTTTCAGCTACCACTTCTCCACATTCATAATCAAAAGGTAAATCAATTTTTTTAATTAGTTGTTTAAAGTGACGTTCTCCTTCGCTAAACAGTGGGTGCTCATATTTTCTTAAAGTCCGATTGTGTTTAATCGATTTTTTATAGGCTCTTTTAGGCATTGTCACCCATTTTTTAAAGTAAGGAGTAAAGACCTTATAACTTTCTCCTGTGGGCTTTTTAATGTCTTGTACACCATGTATATGACTATCTTGATAAGCGTGGACTTGAATCTTGTTATTCACAAAAAACGCCATCATTTTTTGATCTCGTTCTCTACCAAAGCCACGTTCATCCGCATTAAAATAGATAGCATCCCAGTCCTCATAAACCTTTTTCAGTTCAGTGAAGTTTTCTTCGACCTCTCCATACAAAAAATGAATCGGAACACCGTTCGCTTTTCCATGTTCACAAAATGTAGCTAGACTGTAAAAAAAAGCATTATGATTATAACTATCTTCTAAAAATTGCACTGGATTTAATTGAAAAAGGCAGATAAGTTCATCCGTATCTTGACTATCTTCCAGCATCTTATCAAAAGCTGTATTATCATCTAAGCGAAGATCTTTGCGAAACCACATGATTGTTTTGCTCATTGTCACTTTCCTTTCGTGATTATGAATAATACATAGATAGTAGCATAGATACTAAATTATCACTAAAATTTAAAATGTTGTTTATTCTTTTTCTTGTATTGGCTGTTTTTCCCACAAAGGTAAAACCATGTTCTCATAGGCCATTGGATCAAGATTCGTCAAAGTGATTCCTAATAATCGAATGCCTTGTTCAAGACCAAGTATTTCTTCCCAAATCAAATTTGCTTGATAATATAATTCTTCTTTTTTTGAAATATATTCTGGAAGTGTTTGACGTTTTGTAACTGTTGTATAATCTGCATAACGAACTTTTAACACGACCGTTTTTCCATGCTTTTGAACTCGTTCTAACGAGTCTTCTACACGCTCAGCTAACTGCCTTAACTGGGCTGTTACTTGTGCTTGAGTCGTTAATGGCGTACCATATGTATGCTCTTTCCCTACTGATTTACGGTCTCTTGTAATATTTACAGGAGAATCGTGGATTCCACGAACCTTTCGATAAAGTGAGTACCCCATTTTACCAAAATTACGAATCAATTCCATTTCGTCCTTGTTATACAAGTCTGCCCCAGTAAAGATACCTAAGTCATGCATTTTAGGCACAGTCTTTTTGCCTACTCCATGAAATTTTTCAATTGGCAAAGCCTTCAAAAAATCTTCAGCTTCTGCTGGCATTACTACTGTCATACCTTTAGGTTTTTCAAAGTCAGAAGCCAATTTAGCTAAAAATTTATTATAACTTACACCTGCAGAACAAGTTAAATGCAATTCATTCCAAACATCATATTGAATCAATTTGGCAATCTTGATTGCCGATTTACTATTGATTTTATTTGTGGTTACATCCAAATAAGCTTCATCGATCGAAACAGGTTCAATGATGTCAGTGTAACGACGAAATATTTCCCTGATCTGTTGAGAAATTTCCGAATATTTTTCGTAATTCCCTGGCTTGAAAATGGCATCGGGACATAATTCATACGCTTTTTGAGCACTCATTGCAGAATGGATACCAAATTTACGCGCTTCATAGTTTGCAGTGGTGACTACACCTTTCCCTCCAGTATCACTAGGATGGCGGGCAATTACTAATGGATGTCCCACCAGCTCAGGATGGTCTCGTTCTTCGACCGAAGCAAAGAAAGCATCCATATCAATATGAATAATTTTTCGGGAAGTATCTTTCTTTAAGGGAAAACGCAACTCACTGATCATACTCACCCCCTCCTTCCAACTAGATATCGTCTATAGCTCATTCTTCAATCATACTTGATATAAATTCCTTTTTGGCTCTCCTCAAGCACTCTGTCAATCTTCAGTTGAGCGGATTTTGAAATGGCTGAAACAGAAACGATCTCGTCAGATAAGCGTACTAGTGGATCTACAAATCTTATTTTTTTCTTTTGCTCTATATCATACTCATCCTCACTGGAACAGACACTATATTTGGGTGGATTCTGTATTTTAGCCAACAAAAAATTGATTTCAGTTGAACGAGTTGAACGCAGCTTTTGAAGAAATGGTGCATCTGTCAATAACAAATCCGTCATAGTGATTTCCCCATTTGACAGTCCAAGTTGGATTGCTTTTGCCATCCATTCATAGCTACAGATATTTCGAGGATCATAAAAAAAATCAAGCACTACTTTTTGATACTGATCTACAAACCAAACCGCCCAAGCAACTGATTCTAACACAATTTGATCGTTCATGATTTTGATGGCTTTCAAAAAATCATGAATCTCTTGTAATGGAACGGAAAAGTAGCGATGAACTTCTCGCAATGTATAATCAATCCGATCACAACATAATAATGGCGCTTTTTGCTCCAATAATCTCCATTGTTCGTCATCAAATAAAATTTGCTGATAATCAAAACCATATTGCTCTAATAACTCAGGAATTGTTGATTGTTCGATAAACTCTTTTTTGATTTGCTCATGATAGTCATCCGCTTTATTCGATAGGACCAAATCGATCACATGTGAAAATGCCGTGTGTGACACATCATGTAGTAAACCTGCAATTTGTTCCTCTACTGTCCCTCCTAGTTTCTTGACTAGCAACATAACACCAATAGAATGTTCATATCTCGTTTCATTCCAAGATGGATTGATCAAAAATGCTGGTCCAGCCATATGAACATCTTTTAAACGTTGGACTTCTTGTGATGAAATCAATACTGCTAGAACTTCTTCTACTTCAAATGAGCCATACAAAATATCCTCAACGATCATTTTTTCTCCTTTAAAGACACCTTATTTTACTTACATTATACACGAACGCTTGTTCTTTCACAACTAAATTTGTTTTTTGTAGTTTCTATTGAGTAAACTTAATTTATAGAAAAAGAAGAAATCCCGCGGTTAAAAATCTGCTGGATTTCTTCTTTTTCTCTTTTTAAATTGCATTTGCTCCTCTTTCACCTGTTCTAATTCGAATTGCTTCTTCTATATCATAAACAAAAATTTTACCATCACCTACTTCGCCTGTCTGGCAAATAGCGAGAATCAAAGAGATAATTTCTTCTACTTTTTCATCTAATACAACACAGCTGACTTTGACTTTTGGTAATAATGTAGTGATCACTTCCTGTCCACGTACATATTCTTTTAGACCCTTTTGATTTCCAAATCCCAGCACTTGGCTTACGGTCATTCCTAGCATTTCAAAACTATCAGCCATTTCTACTTTCAGCTCTTCTAATTTTTCTTGCTGAATAATTGCTTCTACTTTTTTCATTTATCTTCCTCCTAAGAATCTAATCCCATAAATGTTGGATAGGCTGTTTCATCATGCTCGATGCGATCTAATCCCAACGCTTCTTCTTTTGCCGAAACACGAATCGGCATAAACAATTGAATCCCTTTAATAATAAGAAAACTAGCCATACCAGCAAATAGAATCGTAAAAGCAATACTCTCAACTTGCGCTATAAACAATTCCGTACCACCATAAAGTAAACCAGTTTTTCCCCCTACCGCTGGATCGGCAAAAACCCCAGTCATGATTCCACCAAAAATCCCGCCAACACCATGACAACCAAACGCATCTAATGCATCATCATAGCCAAATTTATGTTTAACAAACGAAATAAAGTAATAACAAAATGGGCTAACTAAAGCGCCCAGAACAAATGAACTCCAAAGAGAAACGAATCCTGCTCCCGGAGTAATGGCTACTAAACCAACCACAGCTCCTGTACAAGCACCTACAACCGTCGGCTTACCGATTGCTAATTTTTCAATTAACATCCAAGAAAGCATCCCGCTGGCCGCTGCTGTATTAGTCGTCAGCATAGCATGGATTGCCAAACCATCTGCTGCCAATGCTGAACCTGCGTTAAATCCGAACCATCCGAACCAAAGTAAGCCAGCACCCAAAACGACAAAAGGAATATTATGTGGACGATACTCCGTTTGGCGATATTCTCGACGTTGACCTAAAACAACTGCCAATACCAGACCCGAAATCCCTGAGCTAATATGGACAACATTTCCACCAGCAAAATCGATCGATCCTATTTTATCTAAAAAGCCCCCACCCCAAACCATGTGAGCCATTGGATAATAAACAACGATCGACCAGATACCAATAAATAAAAAGATTGCTGAAAAACGCATTCGTCCAACAACAGCACCTGTAATGATCGCCGTTGTAATCAAGGCGAACATCATTTGAAAACCTGCAAATAGTCCTTCTGGAATTTTCTCTCCGTCTGTCATTGAGACATGTTCAAAAAACAGCTTATCAAAGTTTCCAACGAATAAATTTTCACCGCTAAACGACATTGAATAACCAATAATGACCCAAAGAACTGATGCAAGCCCCATTACACAAATCACCATCATCATTGTGTTGAGAATATTTTTCCTTCGTTCCAATCCACCGTAAAAAAATGCCAGTGCCGGAGTCATTAAAAAAACCATTGCAGAACAAATCAGAATAAATGCGATATTTCCTGTTTCCATAAAATCCCTCCAATTCCCAAGTTAAGCCAACCTTCACTTTAGCTTTGTCGGTTATTTTAGCATCGTTTTTTTAATTCTCCTAGTAAAAATCTCTCAATCGCGAAAAATAATTTGATTTTTCTGACAATTCGCGTTATAAAAAATAACATCTATACCAATGAAGCGGTTTCGACTGAATTATTGGCTTTATTTGCACTACCAATTTCACACAAAAAAAGCGAGAATAAACGGCGAGGAAAAAGCAGCTCCTTCGTAAATAAGGAGCTAAACGCTTTTATCTCGGCCTCATTCTCACTTTAATCTACATGATACTCTTTGTATACATCCTGTTTCTTCAATCCACGTAGTTTTGCTACTTCTTTGATGGCTTCTTTAGAGGAACTTCCTGTATTCATCAACACATCGATATGCTCCTTAATCGAAAGTTCCAACTCTGTATTATCTTTTAACTCCGATTCATCAGCCCCTTCAACTAAAAGACAGCACTCACCTTTTAACGTGTGTTCAGCTAAATAATCTCGAAGCTCAGCCAATGTTCCTCGTAAATACTCTTCATGTAACTTCGTTAATTCCCGACAAACCACAGCTTTTCGTTCTTCCCCGAAGACTTCCGAAAAATGCTTTACTGTTGTTGCAATTCGATGTGGCGACTCATAAAAAATCTGAGTTGGAATTGCGGTTTTCAGCTGTTCCAACGTCTCAACTTGTTCTTTTTTCTTTCGAGGTAAAAACCCATAAAAAGTGAATGGTTGTGGAACTAATCCTGATGCGATCAGTGCAGTGATTCCAGCTGTTGGGCCTGGTAGGGCAACAACCTTAATCCCCGCTTCAATACACGCTTCAACTAACTCATGACCAGGATCACTGATTGACGGCATCCCAGCATCACTAACTTGTGCAATCATTTCACCCGCTTCTAAACGAGCAATAAATTGCGGAATACGCTCTTTATAATTATGCTCATGAAAGCTAATTTGCGGCGTCGTGATTTCAAAATGATTCAGTAATTTTTGAGTATTCCGGGTATCCTCACTCGCGATGATCGTTGCTTCCTTTAAACTATTAATACAGCGAAAGCTCATATCTTCCAAGTTTCCGATTGGTGTTGGAACCAAGTAGAGTTGTCCAATATTGGATGAATCGAAACTTTTTTGTTTTTGCATAACTGCTCCTTTTCAACACATAGGTTTAGGTTAATGTAAAAAGGCTGAGACAAATTATGTCACAGCCTCTAAATTTGAATTACATAGTATTATTTGTATCGTTCACCATAAATGACATCTAAACAAAATGCACATTCTTCATCATTTTCACGACGTGAGCCATACAAAATGTTACAGACATGAAATCCTTCTTCATAAAGTTTTTCTAAATTCATACGAGATTTAGATAACTCTTGCTTCGCTGGATCATTTGAATCACTGGCTAATTTAGTCAATTCTTGTAAATGTTCACGTAAGCGTTGATTTTCGATTTCAAGAGTGGTGTTTTTTTCCACTAACTCATGAAGAGCTTCTTTAATCTCTGACAATTGTCCCAAAGTTCCTTGTAGATCCGTCTCTAATGAACTCAGACCATCGTATAAAGAACGTTTATCCATTGTGATCACCTTTTTCGGCTTGAGCTTTTTCTGTTGCTTCTTTTATTTCTTCATAATCATATTCTACGGCTGTTTCGCGTCCAACTAAACGGACTTTGATGATGCGACTCAATAAATTCAAGCCAACCACACGGCCTTTACCATCTGGTGTGATCACGTCTTTACCATAATCAGGTAGTTCTTTTTTCGCTGCTTCGTATTCATCATTTTCGTATTTTAAGCAACACATCAAGCGTCCACATAAGCCAGAAATTTTTACTGGATTTAAAGATAACCCTTGATCTTTTGCCATTTTGATTGAAACAGGCATAAAGTCACCTAAGAATGTCGAACAACATAATTGTCTACCACACGGTCCGATTCCGCCTAAAATTTTTGCTTCATCTCGAACTCCGATTTGGCGTAATTCAATCCTTGTACGAAAAATCGCCGCTAAATCTTTAACAAGTTCACGAAAGTCAATTCGACCATCTGCAGTAAAATAAAAGACCATTTTGCTGCGATCAAATGTATATTCAACACGAATCAATTTCATTTCTAACTCATGTGCTCGGATTTTTTCTTTGGCCACACTTAATGCAGCTTGGGCATCATCTACGTTTTTTTGTTCTTTCTCTAAATCAGTCTCTGATGCTTTATTTAAAATGGGTTTTAAATCCTCAGGTAAATCTTCTGGATCAATAGATTTTTTCGGTATCGCAACTGTGGCAAGCTGTTTAGATTGCTGTGATTCCACAAGTACTTTATCATTGTAAAAATACTCTGATTTTCCAGGAGCAAAATAATAGATATGACCTGCTTCACGGAAGCGAACTCCTACTACTTCTACCATTTTCATCCTCCTATTTATGTTTTAGGGTGAATCATTCGTATTACTAATTGCTCGCAAACACTCTGCCAACCGACATTGGCTTCCCACTTTTGACGTGCTTGTAAAATCAATTCAACTCGCTGTGCTTGTCGTTCTACCACACGTTTGAGCTGTTCTTTCGCAACGCTTTCTGTGAGTTGTTTACGGTAATAAGCAAGTAATAAATCAAAACTCAACGCTTGTTGATCCTTTTCTTTAAAGACTTTTACCATCTTTTTTTGAACATAGACAAAAGCCTGCAAATCATCTTTTATCATATAATCGAACCATTGTTGAGTAATTTCCCTAGCTTCATTAAACCATTCATCTTGAGAGATTTCAACTGCTTTGTCAAAACTATTTGTCAGTTCTGCTAAAAGGCTGGCAGTATTTTTGTTGATTCCTGATTCTACCAAAGCATTGACCAATTTCGCCTTAACTAAAGGCTGAAAATGAAGAACTTGGCAACGTGATTGAATGGTTGGTAAAATCTTTGCCAACGATGTCGTTTCTAAAATAGCCAAAACTTTTCCTTCAGGTTCTTCTAAAAATTTTAATAAACTATTTGCAGCACCTATACTCATTTTATCTGCTTGCTCAATCAGAAAAACTTTTTGAGCAGTTTCAACACCACTTTTGCTGAATTCTGCTTTTAGTCCTCTGATTTGGTCAACTTTTATTGTCTGACCATCTGGCACGACACGCAAGACATCTGGATGCTCATTGTCATTGATCCGTAAACAATTGTTGCACTGATTACAAGGATTATTCTCTATCAGGTTCGAACAAAAAACATGTTTTGCCATCCATAAACCAAATTCCTTTTTACCAGTTCCTGTATCGCCTTCAAAAAGATAAGCATGGGCAAGACGACCATGCTCAAAACTTTTTTGAAGTTGCTGGTAAAGCAACGGTTGCTGTTCTTTTAAAACGCGCGCTTCATCCATCTTAATATTGGTGGAATCCTTCTACAGGAAGAACAAACACAGTTGCGCCGCCCACCTCAACCTCGACAGGATAAGGCACTTGTCCATCCATCGTAATATCTAGTGTTACAGGAGTTGACACATATTGTTTACGAGATTGACACGTTTTTTTGATTAATTCTAACGCTTCTTCCACACGCTCATCATCAATACCAACGATAAATGTGCTATTGCCAGCTTTTAAAAATCCACCAGTTGATGAAAGTTTTGTTGCACGGATATTGGCATCAATAAATTCATTGGCTAAACGGTTACTATCTTTATCTTGGACAATCGCTAAAATAATTTTCATATTCGGTCACCTTCCTAGTTTCTAAAATATTCTGGATAACGATTTACAATGGCTTGATACGTTGCTTCTACAACATTTTCCAAACTCATTCTCGCATCGATTTTCGTGATTCTTTCTGGATTTTCTTCTACTAATTTTAAATATTCATGACGAACTCTTTGATGGAACTCAAGACCTTCTGAATCTAAACGATCGATTTGTTCTTGACGATTATTTTTGATGCGGTTCAATCCAGTATCAGAGTCTACGTCTAGGTAAATTGTAAAATCAGGTACTGTTCCTTCGATCGCAAATTCATTGATTGTCGCAATCGCTTCAACGCCAATACGGCGGCCAGCACCTTGGTAGGCTAATGAACTGTCTACAAAACGATCACATAAAACGATTTTACCTTCTTCTAATGCAGGCAAAACCTTCTCCATCAAATGCTGACGTCTAGCTGCCGCATAAAGGAGAGCCTCTGTTCGCTCATCCATCTCCTGATTTCTTGGATCTAAAATGATTTGACGAATTTTCTCAGCAATAGGAATGCCGCCAGGTTCTCTTGTTTTAATGATACTTCTTTCTGCTGCTAGATCTAATCTTGGATATAACTCATTTAATACGCTTGTCTTTCCTGCACCATCTGGTCCTTCGATCGTTATAAAAATCCCTTGCACTTCACTAATCCCCTTACTTACTTTGATTCCTTTTATCTATTATACTTTATCTGCCACAATCAGTCTAATTGAATTCCTTATTATTAAAATTTTCCTGATAAAAGAATAAAACCGGCCTAAAAAGTCTCATTGACTTCAGACCAGTTTTATTCTTTTAGGTTATTAAAATCATTTAAATTCTTTTCTTTCTTGCTAGAATGATCATCACACCTGTTACTAGACACAAACTTCCAAACACGATCAGGTTATGCATAGATTTTTCTCCAGCCTTAGGGAGCATTTTACTTTTAGTCTGGCTGTCCTCTTTTTTCTTTATCGGTTGTTCATTACTACTGTCCTGTAATGGTTGTGGTGTCTTTTCTTTTTGATTTTCAACAATTAATTCTAATGGTTCCGTTTGAGTTTGTCTGATTTCAAATGGAATTGGTTTTGCATTTAATAGATAGCCTGGTAATGCTTTAGTTTCAACAAATTGATACTTTCTTGGTGCCAAACCTTGGATGAATAGTTGGCCATCTTCATCTGTTGTGAGTCCAGTTTGAAGAACATTCCCTAAATCATCTTGAAGTTCAAATACAACGTCTGCTAATGTTTCTTTTGATTCTTGATCCAGTTTAAGCAATCGGATCGAGCCCAGTGTCTGTTCAGCTTTATTGGTAACTTGCCTAAATGCAATTTTATTTTGAAACTCATTGGTTGTTATTTTTATCGGAGTAGCATCTAAAACATATCCCGTTGGTGCTTTGGTTTCTATTAAAGTGTAGCTTTCTTGTAGCAAATTATTTATTTCACCTAATCCTTGATCATTTGTGATAATTTGCCCAATTCGCTCGTTTGTTGAATCTCTGTACACATCGAATTCTGCGCCAGCTAATTCAGTACCCTCTTCTGATGTTTTCATTATCTGAATAGAGAATATATCCCCTGTTCCAGAACCATTCCCATCAGAGTATTGTGTTTTCGCTTCTTTTGAATCGATTGTGATCTGATTGCTTTCTAATGTAGCAATATTTGAAAATACTTCTTGGTCTTTTGGTTGATGATCGATCGTCGTGTCATAAGAAATAAGATAGCCGATCCCTTTTGGCATATCCCCGAAATCGACCGTAAAACCATTTGGTAAATAGTTAATGGCTACTTGATTCGTAATATCGACTTTATTGATTGGATTATCAAAAATGCCTTTGTCTCCATCTGGGAATTCTGCTGAAGTCACCTTGATCGAGCCGGGAACTAACGTGTAGTTATCCGTTTGAAAAGTGTCTGTGACCACAGCATTAGGAAACTCTTGCCCGCTAGCATTTACTCGTACTTCCCAATAAAGCGTACGAGAGTCAGATGAGAACCATGACCATTTATTGATTACTTCATTTGGATCATCTGTGGCTTTTTCAACTTCGACTTCTGTAGATACTTCGGTTGTTTTATTGATTGGAAATACCAACTTGATTTCGCCATATTCATTAATGACTTGTGTATCAAATCGAGTGAAAAACTGCAATGTCCCTTTAACATTTGAATGTGTTTCAACATAATCCGTATACGTCAGCAACACTGTTTTTGACTCTTTATCTGCAACTGCAGTAGCCACAACTGCTCCACTTTCGTCCAATACATCAAAGGTCAAACTATTCACTAAATCTAGTTCATCAGGCAATTCGATCAATGTCGTATCCCCTTTTTGAGCACTTCCGTTTGGAATACTCCAATCCATATGAACTTGGATGATATCCCATGATTGAAATGAGGGTTGATCTTCTCCTTTTTCATTGGTGACTTTCACATTTTGAATCACATCATTTAGTTCTTTTGCTTCAGATTTCATTTCAACTAACACCATAGAGCTAATCAAAATACCAATAAACATGATACTTAATACGAATACTTGAATTGGCTTATACATTTTCTCTTGCATTCCTTCACCTCTATTTGTTTTTTATCTCCTAAATTATACAATATCCACACATTTAAACTGTATTTATTTTTAATAATAAAAAAATTATAAAAACATAATTATAAGAAAGCTAGATACATAGGTCTTTCGATTCATTAACAATCGCAGTATAATTAATTTAAACAAATCAATATTGATTGGACGTGATTTTTTGGAAAATTTATTTGCAGCGGTTGATAATTATTTTATTGAGAAATTAGTAGAAAAGGATTCTATCTTTGACCAAATTCTTTCCAACAACCAAAAACACCATTTACCACCTCACGATGTCTCACCTTCACAAGGGAAATTTCTGTATCTTTTAGCAAAAATAAAAGGTGCAAAACGAATTCTAGAAATTGGCACACTCGGTGGCTACAGTACTGTTTGGTTTGCTAAGGCACTGGATGCTGATGGACAAGTTATTTCTCTTGAATACAATAAAAAACATGCAGACGTTGCAATAGAAAATCTGATGCTAGCAAACGTTTCTGATAAAACGACGATTTTAGTTGGCCCTGCTTCTACGCATTTAGAACAAATGGTTCAAGAGCAGGTTTCACCTTTTGATTTAATATTTATTGATGCAGATAAGGAAAATAACTCAGTTTATCTTCATTACGCGTTACAGCTTTCAATGCCGGGAACCATTATTATTGGAGATAATGTTGTTCGTGATGGAGCGGTTCTTGATGCACAAAGTACTGATGGAAGAGTGATTGGCGTGCGCTCTTTTATAGATGATTTATCGACTTCAGCAAAATTAACTTCTACAGCAATTGAAACAGTTGGTGTGAAAGGCTATGACGGATTCACGATCAGTATTGTTGAAAAGTAAATCAAAAAGGTTGGAATATAACTCTACGAGTTATATTCCAACCTTTTTCTATTTTTAAAGTTCGCGACGTCCTTCTACGGCTTTTAATAAAGTTACTTCATCCGCATACTCGATATCACTGCCGACAGATAAACCATGTGCTAATCGTGTAACGATGATTCCAGCTGGTTTGATCAAACGAGAAAGATACATTGCAGTAGCTTCTCCTTCAGTCGTAGCATTTGTCGCGATAATGACTTCTTTGACCTCATCGTCATGTAATCGTTGGATCAACGATGCAATATTAATATCTTCTGGTCCAGTCCCTTCCATTGGAGATAATACCCCATGCAAAACATGATACAAGCCATGGTATTCACGCATTTTTTCCATAGCCATCACATCTTTTGACTCTTCTACGACTAAAATGATACTGCGGTCTCTTGTTTTATCTTGACAAATTTCACAAGGATCTTCTTCTGTAATATTTCCGCAAATACTACAAAAATGTAAATCACGTTTCACACTGATCAAAGATTTCGCAAAAGCATTCACATCTTCTTCTTTCATATCTAATGTATAAAAGGCTAAACGAACGGCCGTTTTTTGACCGATACCAGGTAGTTTCATGTAACTTTCAACTAATTTTGCGATAGGTTCTGGGTAATGCATTTCAACAAATCCTTTCAAACACAAACGATGGACGATTGGTTGTAAATTATGTATTCATTGTAGAGCTAACATATATTATACCATTTTTTATGCATGTTTTTACAGAGTAAAAGCTTTACAGCCATTCTACTTTCTCTTTGTTATGTTAAAAATCAGAAAAAATACTTAAATTGATGACTAATAAGATACGTATTTTGTCAAAAACGTCTAATTTAAAAGGGTTAATAAATCTATAATTTACTCTAACATTTTACTCTTTTACTAAATAAATCTTGACATTTATTACAAGTGTTATATATTAAATAGCGGGTGAGAAAATAAAAAGATGGAAATACAAAAGGGGAGTTTTTATGAAAAAGGGTTTAAAAATATTAACAATATCATTACTGTTCAGTTCTGCTATCTTTTCAACACCAGCAGTCAATGCTGTTGTTCATGCTGAAGAAATAGGGGAAACAACAGTTGATGACAGCGAAGATGATAGTTTACTACGTGCTCAATTACAAGATTTAATCAAACAAGCAAATTCAACTATATCAACGCCTGATACAACATACTCTGAAGCTGACATTGCAAGCATAAGACTTACAATAGCTGATGCTCAAAATGCTTTAGACAATAATCTTAAAGATGATTTTGCTTCTCTTCTTGAAACATTGAAAGCTAAATTAGGAACATTAGTTAATCCTCCAACTGAACCTAGTTCTTCTGAACCAGAGCCTAGCACGACTGATTCTAGTTCTACTATGCCTGAATCTACTGATTCTAGTTCCACAATACCTAGCTCGACCGATTCTAGTTCTACTGCACCTAGTTCTACTGATTCTAGTTCTACTATACCTAGCTCGACTGACTCTAGTTCGACCGTTCCTAGTTCGACTGATTCTGATGCTGCTGTGTCTACCTCTACAGATCTTAGTTCAACTACACCTAGTTCAACGGATGAAGCTAAACCAACGATTGAAATTACCGACCAAACAATGTACGTAGGTCAAACATTAACAGAAGAAATGATTTTAAGTTGGGCAACGTTTCACAATGCAGATGGCTATGAAGTAGGGTTTGAAATCCTTGAATCGCCTATTAAAGTTACAGCTACCGGCAACACGCTAATTGAAGTTGGAACATACAAAATTAGATATTATATCAGTCAATTAACACGTATGGCTACAAATGTTGTTGCTGAAAAAACAATTACTTTAACGATTCTTTCAGAAAGTGAAAACCCATTAAATCAGGTTACACCAATTGAAAAAGACAAAAATCCTAAAGCACCAGCTAATAATGTTTTTTCACCAGTAGCAAATCCTGTTTCTACTAAAAATCAAAAATCGATTACCTCAGCTCAAACAAAAGCAAAACAATTACCTGTAACAGGTGAAGTAAACAATGGTATGACGATTGCTTCAGCTGGCGTAATCTTGATTGCAGGAGCTTACATCTTTAGAAAAAAAACAATTAGATAAATAACCAGCTAACTTTTTTTGATTTATTTGCCTGATAACTATGTTGATATTCCATTAACTCTTGCCCTATCGCATAGTTGTCACTAGTAAAATAATCATTAAATCTACAGAGGATTTCCCTCTGTTTGCTGAATATAGAATGAAGAAAAGAGCCAAAGAATAAATGTTTATTCATTTATCCTTTGGCTCTTTTTCTTTAAGCTTATTCTTGATTAAAATCCTGGCATTCCTTTAGCATATTTGCCCATAGTTGCTTCTGTTTCTTTTTCTACTTTTGTCAGTGCATCATTTACTGCCATGATGACAAGATCTTGCAACATTTCAACATCTTCTGGATCTACGATGTCTTCTTTGATCGAAATGTCTTTCATTTTACGATCGCCAGTAAAAGTTGCCGTAACGAATTGATTGGTTGACTCACCAACAAATTCACGTACGTTTAATTCAGCTTGTGCCTTTTCCATATCTTTTTGCATTTTTTGGACTTGTTTCATCATTCCTTGCATATTTCCCATGCCTCGCATCATAACTATCTTCTCCTCTTAATCGTTTATTACTTCAACAAGCGCTTCGCCAAACATAGCAATCGCTTCGTCTACTACTTGATTATTGACTTCTTCTGCCGGTTCTTCGTTGGCTAATAGGTGGTTCGTGTCACTAGTCGCACCTTGTGTTTCATTGCTTTGATCACTTGGGGTATCTTTATTTTGGCTGATAAATGACTGACGCAGTTTCGGCCAGCTTTCTTTTGTGATACAAATCATGTCTGGTGAATAATTGTTCACTAAGCGGCTTAAATTGTTATGAACTGCCAGCTGCATTTCTTCGTCTTCCATCGCTCTACCACAAACAATTTCATACTCAAATGCAATAACTAAACCGTTTGGCCCTGCAGCAACAGGTTCACTCGCTTTTAGCATCGCTCGTTGTGTTACTGACATCATTTGTAACAGGTCATCCCAAACATTTTTCACATTCAGTAAATGGTCTTTAGTCGCTTCGTTTAAGACCTTATATACTAGTTCAGTGGGAATTCGTAATGTATTTTTGCTACTTGTTGCTCGTGTTGCCTTAACTGGCTCAGCTTCTTTAGCGACAACACCATTTTTTTTCAACTCTGTTAATTCTTTTTTTAGTTGCTCGATTTGTTGTTGTAATGTAGCAATTTCTTCAGTTGGGACTGCTTGTGACTCACTGGAATTCACAACGGGTTGCTTAACAGATTTTGCCAACTTGACTGTTGCAACTTCAAGATAAATATTCGCATTATTCGTAAATCGAATATCATTTTGAGTATCACTTAAAATCTGAATCATCTGGTAAATTTTTTCTGCTGCCGTTTTTCCAGCGAGCGCTTTGAAGTTCTCGGTTAGATTGCCGACTTTTTCTGTTAATAGATTCGGTGCTTGCTGAAACATTAACAGGTCTCGGCAATATAATAACAGGTCTTCTAGGAATCTTCTTGCTTCTTTACCAGAACTAAGGATATTCTCCAAGGCTTCTAATGCCTGCTCAACATCCCCTGTTACACAGTTAGAAATATACTGATCCATCATTTCATACGTTAAGCTACCTGTTACTTGCATCGCATCTGTCAACGTTACTTTTTCATCGCTAAACGAAATTGTTTGATCTAGAATACTTAAAGCATCTCGCATTCCACCTTCTGCCGCTCTACCGATCACATATAACGCCTGCTCTTCAAACTCGACATTAATCTGTTTTAAAATATAGCCCAAATGATCAACAATATCTTGTGTACTGATTCGCTTAAAATCAAAGCGCTGTGTTCTTGAAATAATCGTCAATGGAATCTTATGCGGTTCAGTTGTCGCCAAGATAAAAATAACATTTTGTGGTGGTTCTTCTAACGTTTTTAATAACGCATTGAATGCCCCTGTCGATAACATATGTACTTCATCAATGATATAGACTTTAAATTCAGCTTGTGTGGGTGCATATTTGGCTTTATCCCGAATGTCTCGAATTTCTTCCACACCATTATTACTAGCTGCATCGATTTCAATCACATCATTCAAACGGCCTTCAGTGATTGCAACACAGGTTTCACATTCATTACACGGTTCTCCATCGACACTATGTTTACAGTTGATTGCTTTAGCAAAAATTTTTGCCGCACTTGTTTTCCCTGTTCCTCTTGGGCCGGTAAACAAATAGGCATGCGAGGTTTTCTTTTGGATGATTGCATTTTTTAATGTCTGTGTAATTGCTTTTTGTCCGACAACATCCTCAAAACGCTGTGAACGCCAGACGCGATACAAAGCTTGATACGCCATAATTTACCCCTCCCTCGAAATTTCACTATGGTCTATTATACGTGATTTTTATGGATAAGGCATTAAAAAAAGCTAAACTCATTTAAAAATAATAAAAAAAGCCCCAACTATCGTCAGAACTTTCTTCTATTCGTTTATTAAAGGTGTGTCTCAGTATCTTCTGTTTTTACTAATCCGTCGTTTGCACGGAACATTTGATTGTATCGTTCTTCATCTTCTTGATTGTCTCTGATTACTTTTGACAATGTAAAAGATGACGAAATCAATCCAACGGAACCCATTAAATAATAACCTTTAACCATTAATGGCTCTTTTAATGTGTACAACCCAATCAACATCAATGCCACGAAAAAGGCAAATGATCCCCAACTTAAAAATACGAAAGCTGGTGTATTTCTATACGCTTTTTTTTTCATAGTACTCTCCTTTAAAGAAAATTGTTACTTTATTAGTATATCATTAAAATAAATGAAATGACATACATTATTTGGATATCCATTTTTCACTTTAAATGTATTTTGCTGTAACTGCTCACGAGTTGAGATAACGAACCTCTTCTGGTAAAACCAACCTCTTTTTATTAATGAAACTCCCTAAATCAGTAATATTTTTAAATGATGGAATATCTTCTACTATAATATTGACCTCTTGTTCTAAATCATCAATTGCATAATTTGAAACATACAGATCGTAAGGTTGTTCGATGGATTCTTTTATTTTCTCATAATAATGATATTCTTGAATAGTCATCGAAATTTTTTCTCTAAAATTTTCGTATAAAATGGACTGTAATAATTTAGCATGCTCTTTTCCCAGATCACTCAACACTAAAATAGATACCTGATAGCGTAGTTCATCTGATTGCTCAGTAAGATGTTCCCATCGAATCGCCATTTCATGTAGGATTTCACTAAGGTACATACTTTTCCAAGGAAATTTTGTTTTGGCTTCCAAATCAGCAAGTGCTTTTTCAACAACCGCACTAAACACTACAAAGTTTTGTTGGATCGTTTTACTAGAATATAAGAATCGATCATAAACCATGTATTTTTTATACGGAAACATTTTATGTTTTGCATAGATATGTTCGATCAGCCGAACAATACTTTCACGACTTTGATCCGAAATTGAAATCGTTAATGCCTCTTTAATAGTCGTAACTAAATGATCTGCTTGAATCATCACATTTTCTTTCTCTTGCTTATTATCCCAACCAAAATCCCACCAAAATATTGAATAGCAAAAATCCTCATACCAATTTTTAGGCAGTTCAATATTCAACGGTTCAATGATTTTTTCAACATCTTCTTGGTAATTTTTCATGTCGATCGATTTTTTAACGAAGTTATGGATTGGATCTCGTTTTTTATTGATCAAAAATCCTTGTTTTTCTCTAATGATTGTAACGGCAATCGAGTTTGCTAAATGAACGATTTGGCTATCATTTAACTTTAATTCAAACTTCTCATTGATCTTATTGGTTAGTGAGAAAACACTTTCTCGCTCTAAAGGAAAAGGCCACTCTCTCACACCATAAACCTCCATAAAATAAGAGGAAAAAAAGTAACGAACTTTTCGTTCGTCTTTTCCATAAACAAAATAGGGAGAACGACTCATTTCGATTTTCCGATCTTTTAGTGCAGATAAAATCAAATTAGACAACCTATAAAGGCTTGAACTGCTTAAAAAATATTTTTTCTCCCAAAACGTAGCGGTTTCATTTGGTTCAAAAAAAATAGATTCTAATAAAGAAAAAGCATTAGATTCCTTAATGACTTCAACGTATATCTCATGAAGTGACTGATAAGGAGATACGGTAAGTCGGATGCCATATTTTCTTGAGGTCTCTATCATTAGATAGTCTGACCATCGATCTTCTATGTATTGGCAATCCAACATCAACGTTTTTTTTGAGCAATTGATTTTATCAGCTAATTCTTCTGACGTGATCCAACCATTTGGCTCATTCAATAGGTTCAACAACAACACTCTTCGATGCATAGCAGGTGATAACAAACGTTCCATTTTCTCTCCTCTTTTCTTATTTCTATATCCTTTATTCAAAAATTTCCAGTAGTTATGACTATTTTGAACAAAACCTTATTTAACACTAATTATAGCATTTTATCCTCTATTTTTGTATCCTCCAAAAGCGCAACTCTATTGGTTTATTTGAGCACACGTTTTATTATAAAACTGTAAAAAAGCGGATTTAAAGTTTATCGATAAATGGAAAATCTCACCACATTTTTGGAGGGATTCTACATGAAAAAAAACACAATCAAACAGACCATTATTGCTGGATTCATCAGTATCCTAGGGGTTGTTTTGTTTCTTGCTGGTTACATTTTCACCGATGTATCTAGTAGAGCAAACAGCTTAGAACGCGAGCCGCAAAAGACAAAGGTTACCTTTATAAAAAATGTTCCAACTGGCAAAAAATTGACTAATCTAGCGACTATTCCTGAGAAAAAACAAACAGAAGCGAAGGCGCTGGCATTAAATGTTGCTACAGATACCACCGCTCCATCGATCAGCGCTCCTGAAGAAACAGTGATACAAAATACACAGGTCAATATTTATGAGGAAATTACCGCAACCGACGACCACGACGGAGATATTACAGAAAAAGTAGTGGCCGATCGAGACTTAGACACTACCGTTATAGGCCAGCAGCTTATTCATTTTACGGTAACTGATGCAAGCGGAAATACGGGCTCTACTGATAGAACATTTAACATCATCGCTAGTAATGAACCCGTAGAAGAAGCGCCAATCGCACAGTCTACTCAAGAAGAAGTATCGCCTACTGTAACTGAACCTACTGCTGATAAGGCAATCGATGCGCCAGTAATTCCAACTGAACCTGCTTATGGACCCATGACCCTTACTATGAATGGTCAAACTATTCCTTACCAAAATGGTGGACAAGGCGCTGGACAAAGTATAATCGACTCAAATCCTGGCGGCATTGCTTCTACGTGGGGAGGTGCAGCTGTTCAATCAGGTGATGATGGACAAAACACTCATTTTATCGGACATAACCCTGGCGTTTTCTCAACTGTCTTCTCGTTAGGTGTAGGTAGTCAAATCGTTGTAACTGACGCAAATGGAACCCCCACAACTTACACTGTGCAAACCTTACTTCAGTTAGACGATTATGGTACAGAAGTCGGTACTGGGACAAACTATTGGGATCTTACTGTAGGCACAGCTGGTGGCGAGCGTATCACCTTACAAAGTTGTGTCAACGATGATATTAATTTATTTGCCATTGCATATAAATAATCAAAAGAGCAACGATGAGGTCACCTCGTCGATGCTCTTTCTATTAATTCTGTAGCTATCGTTATTTTTCTTGCTACAGGCGCTTGTTCATGAATCACGGAAAAAAGTGTTTCGACAGCTAATTCTCCCATCCATTCCGTATGGATTTTTATTGTCGTCAACGGTGGGCTGACATATTTTGCTACACTGATATCATTAAAACCGATGACAGAAATATCTTCTGGTATCTTAAAGCCTAGTTCTTGGATTGCTTTTAATGCACCCACAGCCAATGCATCACTTGAAGCAAAAAACGCACTTGGAAATTCCTTTGGATGTTGTATTAGAAATTGTTTCATTACTTCATAGCCACTTTCAACCGTAAAGGGTGCTTTTAAAATAAATGATTCATTTAATATCTTTTTTTGTTCTAGTATCTCTTTAAAAATCGTCAACCGCTTATCTTCAAGTAATTCATGAGTGCCACGAGTATACTCTTCACCTGCAATCATCCCAATTTCTTGATGTCCACGTTGTGTCAAATAAGTCAAAACACTAGAAACACTCTGGTGAAAATCGATGACTAAGGAATTATAGCCTAAATCCAGTGCATCAAAGTCAACAAATAAAAGATTTTCATTTAAGTTAAATAATAAATCTGCCTGTTCTTTAGTGAATTTCCCTAATGCAAGTATTCCATCCACAGACTCATCACTTACGTCTTCTAAAGAACGCTTGATCAAATCAAACCCCAGTTCTTCCATCTTTTTTTCAATGCCTAAACGAATCGATAAATAATAAATATCTTCTAATTCTTCTAACTCGTCGTACCATTGAATTAATAAAATTTTAGCTTTAGCATTTTTAGCATTCTTTTTGTATTTTGTATAATTTAATTCTTCTGCCGCTTCAAACACTTTTTGTTTTGTGTCAATACCTACAGAAAGATCAGGATCATAATTTAGCACTCTAGAAACTGTAGCTGGTGAAACTCCTGCCATTTTTGCTATATCTTTGATTGTTGCCATCTTTTCACCTGCCTTCATTATAAACTGTCAATAAATCGTTTAAACGCAGCTTGACCTTCTGGGGTCCGTTTGTATACTCCTGCATCTGCTAAAACCTTAGCAAAAATTTGACCTACCTCTTTTTGAATAATTTCTTTTGCATTTTCATCATTAAAATCATAGCGTTCTTTCATTTGATCAGCCCACTTTTTGTGGTGTTCTGCTATATGATTTTCTTGCTCTAGGACATAGCTTTTCACTTCATGCAGTTCATTTTTCAAACGAGGTGGCAATACAGCCAATCCCATTACCTCGATCAAACCGATATTTTCCTTTTTAATATGCTGAACATCTTTATGAGGATGAAAAATCCCATCTGGATGTTCTTCGGAAACGTTATTGTCACGTAAAACTAAATCCAGTTCAAAGAGTTTCCCTTTACGTCGGGCGATCGGTGTAATGGTATGATGAGGTGTTCCATCTGCTGAAAAAGCTCGAATTGATACTTTCTCATCAGAATACTCCTGCCATTTATCTAAAATCAATGCTGCCGCTTCAACTATGTCCTCCGAATTTGGACTTTGCAGGCGTATCACAGACATTGGCCACTTAACAATTCCAGCGTTCATCAGAGGAAACTCTTTCAACTCGAAGTATTGTTCAATCTCTGCTTTCTCCATTGGAAAAACATGGCGTCCAGCTTGATAATGATCATGTGTCAAGATCGAACCACCTACGATTGGTAAGTCTGCATTAGACCCTACAAAATAATGAGGTAACACTTCGATGATTCTTGTCAATCTACGAAAAGTCTCTTTCGAAATAACCATTGGGCGATGTTCTTCTGATAAAATAATCGAATGTTCATTATAGTAGGCGTAAGGCGAGTACTGAAATCCCCAACTTTCCCCATCTAAATTCATTCGAATGATCCGATGATTAGTTCTAGCAGGATGATTGTTTCCACCTTTGTACCCTTCATTTTCCATGCATAAAGCACACTTAGGGTAATCAGTTTGCACTACTTGTCGTTGTGCGGCTATTTGTTTTGATTCTTTTTCTGGCTTAGATAAATTGATTGTGATTTCGAGCTGACCATACTCTGTTTCAGCTGGAAACACACTATTTTGAGCAATTGCTCTTGTTTTAATATAGTCATTATTTTGACTTAATTTATAGAAGTAATCCGTCGCATCTGCTGGATCTTTTTCATAATATTGAGCAAAAAGAGCATTAACCACTGATGGTGGCGGGGTAAGAAAATCCATCAATTGCGCTTCAAAAACCTCCAACGCCATTCCATCTTCTTGAACTACTCCATTTTTTTTAGCTTGGACTACTAATTCATCTAGCAATTCCAATGATGTCTTTGTCACTAGTCTTGGAGAAATAGATTCTAACGATTCTTCACCGATCATTGCGAGTACACGATTTTGTAAATAAAGACGATCTAGCTCCATCCATCCACCAGCTTGAATCGCTAATGTGACAAAATCAGTAATAGTTTGACTAATTGACACAATGTTTCCTCCTAAATTTGAAAGCTGAACAGGCTCATTTAGCCTTGACAGGAAAATAGGAAAAAATGACTGAGATGTTTTTTATCTCATTCACTTTTTTATCTTTTTCCCGAAAGGTTAGCCTGTTACGCTAGATAATGTTAAAAGCTGAACAGGCTCGTTTAACCTTGACAGGAAAATAGGAAAAAATGACTGAGATGTTTTTTATCTCATTCACTTTTTTATCTTTTTCCCGAAAGGTTAGCCTGTTACGCTAGATAATGTTAAAAGCTGAACAGGCTCGTTTAACCTTGACAGGAAAATAGGAAAAATGACTGAGATGTTTTTTATCTCATTCACTTTTCTATCTTTTTCCCGAAAGGTTAGCCTGTTACGCTAGATAATGTTAAAAGCTGAACAGGCTCATTTAACCTATACCGCTCTACAAAGTTATTTATATCCGTTTGGATGACTAACATGCCAATCCCAAGCAGTTTTAATGATCTGATTGATTTCTGTCACTTGAGGTTGCCAACCTAAAATCATTTTTGCTTTTTCACTTGAGGCAACTAATTTACTAGGATCACCAGCTCTACGTGGTAGGATTTTTGCTGGAATTTCTTTACCTGTTACTTGTCGAGCTGCTTCCAGCATTTCTTTGACTGAATAACCAGTATTACTTCCTAAATTGAAAATATTACTCTCATTCCCGTTTTGTAAATATTTCAATGCCGCAATGTGAGCTTCGATCAAGTCTTCAATATACACATAATCACGAATACAAGTACCATCTGGTGTATCATAATCATCCCCATAAATCCCTAAATACTCTCTTTGACCTAACGCTGTTTGTAAAATAATTGGAATTAAATGCGTTTCTGGATCATGATCTTCGCCAATAGACGCATCTGCTTTTGCTCCTGCAACGTTGAAGTAACGAAGTGCAACATAACGCATACCATACGCTTTATCACACCATTTCATCATTTTTTCCATCATTAATTTGCTTTCACCATATGGATTTTCCGGATTGGTCGGCGTTGATTCTATGATCGGCATCTCTTTAGGCTCTCCGTATGTAGCCGCAGTAGAAGAAAATACGATATGTTTAACCCCGAATTCTTCCATTACTTCTAATACAATTTGTGTACCATGAACATTATTATTAAAATAAACTAATGGTTTTTCTACTGATTCTCCTACTAACGAACTTGCAGCAAAATGGATTACACCCTCAATGTCTTCCCTCTTAAAGACATTCTGTAAAAATGCTTTGTCTCGAATATCTCCTAAATAAAATACAGCCTTTTCGTGAAGCGATTGTTTATGCCCCGTTTGAAGGTTATCCACTACAACTACGTTATATCCTTTATTAATCAATTGATCAACTGCATGAGAGCCAATGTAGCCTGCTCCTCCTAATACTAAAATTGACATGTGACTGCCTCCTTATTTGAATAAAACATCTGTTAAAATCATTTTTTTACATCTTCTTTATTCTACAGCTTTCTAGCTCCGTCATCAACATTTGCACTATAGAAATCAGCTGGATACCCTATTTTATCTAAATAAATTGATCCAACTTGTTTGGTAAAATGCTCTAGTTCGGATTCTTTTACCAAGGCAATTGCACATCCTCCAAAACCCGCTCCAGTCATCCGCGCCCCTAAAACACCGGGTTGTTGCTGCGCTGCTTCTACTAAAGTGTCTAATTCAAAGCCAGTCACTTCATAATCATCTTTTAAAGAAGCATGTGATTCGTTCAATAATTGACCGAATCGTTGTAAATCATTTTCTACCAGTGCTCTCTTAGCCAAGATCGTCCGCTGATTCTCTGTTACCGCATGTTTCACTCGTCGAATTAATCGTTCATCGGCAATAAGATCTTTGTTTTCATTGAAGCGTTCTTCTGTTAATTCGCCTAAAGATTCTATGGATAAAGAAGTTTGGAGAAGTTTTAGAGCCAATTCACATTCCGCTCGACGTTCATTATATTTTGAGTCAGCTAATTCTCTGCGTTTGTTTGTATTCATAATGGCAATCACATAATCTCCAAATTCTGCCGGTACTAACTCGAAATCCAATGTGTTCGTATCCAATAAGATTGCATGATCACGTTTCCCCATCCCGATGGCAAACTGATCCATGATCCCAGAATTCACCCCGATAAATTGATTTTCTACACGCTTACCAGTCAGTACTAAATCTATCATCTTAACATTTAATTGAAACAAATCATTTAGAACAACTCCTGTTAGTAACTCGATTGAAGCTGAAGAAGAAAGTCCAGCCCCATTTGGAATTGTGCCGTAAAAAAGAATATCAAAGCCATGATTCATTGCATAACCTTGTTCGATTAAATAGTGAATCATGCCTTTAGGATAATTCGTCCAGTTATCCTCCTCCTTATAAGCTAAATCAGTTAATGATACTTCAATAATCCCCAACTCCGAAAAATTTTCTGAATAAAAGCGTATCATTTGATCTTCGCGTTTCCTAACTACGCCATAAGTCCCAATCGTAATCGCTGCTGGAAAGACATGACCGCCATTATAATCTGTATGTTCCCCAATCAAATTGATTCTTCCTGGAGCAAAATAGATTTCCTTAGAAGCTACTCCAAATACAGAATAAAAGAGCTCTTTCAATTCATTTTCCACAATTGCCACCCCTTGCTTCTTTTTAGTAAATTAATAATAAAACATTTACTAAATTTTTGCAACACTTTTTACTAAAGCGATTACAACATTGATTTTACTATAAGAATAAAGCAATTTTAAAAAGATTCATTACAATCTATTGGATTTTTTTCTTACTTTAGTTCATAATAGAGGTATCTAAATAACTGAGAGGAGAATATATATGAAAAAATTTATTTCAGGTATGCTTGTAGGAACAGCTGTAACTTGCGCTGCTGTTGTCGGCTTTGCAGCTACAATCAAAAAAACTGTTCTTGATCCAATCGAAGAAAAAGAAGATATGATCGAGGAAAACCGTAAAAAAGCAATGCGTAAACGCATTTCTCGATAAACAGAAAAGCGAAATAAACCCGTTTTACTCTGACAGAAAAATAGAAACCCCAGCGTGTGAGGCTTTTTATCACATGCTGGGGTTATCTTTTTTCCGAAGAGTTGGTTTATGCAGCTGGATCACAGAAAAGCGAAATAAACCCGTTTTACTCTGGCAGAAAAATAGAAACCCTTGCTTGTGATGCCTTTTATCACATGCTGGGGTTATCTTTTTTTCTAAGATAGGTATTTTATTTTACAAAACAAGCTGAAATTCACAAAAATTTAAAAAACAGATTTCGTGAATTCCTGCTTATTTCTTCGAGTTAGACACTTAGGTCCCAACCTATTCTTTCTAACTTTTATTCTCTTCAAAAATACGTCTCGCAATCAAATCTGCTTCCCTCAAGTTCCAGGGATCCGTTCCAGGTCTAGATGTTGCCGCCGTCAACCAATGAACGCCCTCAGTTGGAATTCCATAACAATATAAGCCCTTAATAAGTTTGCCCGATTTTGACTGTATTTGATTCGTTTTTCGTTCAACTGAAAGTGCCCCAGTTTGATAAAGTTTGCCTGAGGCTAATTTCATTTGGTGCAAGCTAGCGATCTCATCTCGTAAAAGTTGTTGTACTAACGGATTTAGACTAAATTGATTCCTTGTCTTTGGCAATCTAGCTTCAATCAAAAAATGCGTTTCAAATTTGAGGTTTGGGTCTTTTCTTGAATACCCTACAAACCAGCCATTCTCTGTCTCAACTTCCATTCCTGGTTCAAGAAGTGTTACAACACCGGCTTTGATCAACGCTTTTAATTCAGCTATTCTTTCTAAAGGAGGCCCAATCGATAAAAACGAATTCAACGGCGTAAACCAGTCCCACAACCATCGCTTATAATCATCAGTAGAAAATAGTTCATGTTCTTGCATAAAACGGACTTCATCTCGCAAATCTTTCAAACAATCCAATGCTGCTGCAAATGGTCCCGCTATTGTCCCTTTTTTTGCTTCTTCAAAATCCCATGACAAATAATCTAGAACAAATGCCTGAAACGAACCGGTCTCACCTTCTGTTTTATCAGGATGTTGAACAACAGACCAGTCCCAAATATCTTTTTGAGAGATTCCATACTTTTGTAAAACCGAATTTGCTCCTTTTGTTCGAACGAAATCCTCGCTAAAGCGACCTTGATTCACATTAGGATAATTTGTTTCGATTAATGCTAAATAGTAAACAAACTCTACTTCTTTTTTTAGAAGCTCAAAAAATTGCTCAGCAGGAAAAGTATTTTTTCGTTTAAACTTATTTAAACTTTTTTCTTTTAGAAATCGTGGCTGATACTCTTCCCCATATCCCTTTTGATTAGCCCCTCTAGCATGATATGGAATTCCTCTACCAGACCCAGCGATAATTTTTGGTTCTTTCCCCGACGGAAGATAAATTAGCTCCCCTTCTATTTCTTTAAATAGGCCTCCTCGATCACGGGTCAACAAAGTCAGATAGTCATAAAAAACGAGCCCTAATCCCTGAATCAAGACAGGTGTTTTATCTGTGATGGCTTCAAGATAAGCATCTGCTGCATTTTTAGGTGAAGAATAAAATAAACGATGTTCACTTGCATAAGCCGCCAATTCTTTTTCTTGCCCTATCAGTTCATTTTCTTGATGCCCTAAAGCTAAAATAACTGTATCTACAGTCGTTTCAACTGCTTTTGTATACACCAAAAAATGATCCTCTTGTATTTTAGCCGCACGAACGGTATCTTTAAAAAATTTTACCGAAGTCTGCTCTGTCATACGTGTCTGAACATATTCATAGAACCATTTTTGATATAGACCATAAAAAACGCGTGAGCAATGATCATTTGGCCCAAGTTTTTCGCACTCTTCCAGTAAGGCGGTTCTGTTTGCAACATTATGTGTTTTTATAAATGTGGTTGCTTCGGTTTTCGCCCATTCATGTAGATTTGGGCCTTTTGCCACAGGACCTTTTGTACTCAACGTTTCATCCGTAAATAACGTGACCTGAGCTGCCACAGAATTCATGAGCAATGATAACGGTTGATCTTCTCGCCACACTTTTCCTCCAGGACCATAGGGATCGAACATTGTAATTTGGATTACCTGCTCTTCTCTTGACCATTCAACTATTCTTTCCAAAATTGAAAGACCTCGAGGACCTCCACCGACAATCGCAATTTTCATTTTCTTCCCCCTTTCAAAACCTTATTCGTTTTCGTCGCTACTGAGCTCTTTTTTCTAATGCTTCTTTTAAAATAATCGCATTATTATATTTTTCATCTTTGGCACTATAAATCAGTGTCGTTACAGGATACTTTTCTATAATCTGCACTAACTTTTGGAAGGCTGATTTTGCTTCTCCTGACTGTAGTTCAATTAAATATTTCTCTTTGAATAAAGGAAACTTAATTGCTTCATGATTAAACCATTTTCTCAGTTCGTTACTTGGAGCAATTTCTTTCAACCACAAATCTAGCTGTTCTTTTTCCTTGGACATTCCTCTAGGCCATAAACGATCAACCAACACTCGATAACCGTCAGCTGCTTCAGAACTTTCATAGGCTCTTTTTAATTGAATCATAGTTACCACCTCTTCTTTATTTTACCGCAATGAATAAAAAAAGAAACGAGTTATCATTTTATTTCAGAAAAAAACACAGAGAAGTAAACGGTGTTCTTTCTTGAACACCCGTTTCTCTCTGTGCTTTATTGTTTACGCATTTTTCTTTTTCGTTTTGCCAGTCCAGCCTTCATAGCCGCCTTTTAAAATATAAAGATCTTTATAGCCATTTTTACGTAATTGATTCGCTGTCCGAATACTTAATGATTTTTTTTGATCATAAATATAGACAGGTTGGTCTTTACGAATTGAATTCAATGTTGTTTTGATTGTTGTATAAGGCATGCTACGAGCACCAAGAATATGCCCTGCATCAAATGAGTCTTTTTCACGAACATCAATGATTTGAGCTTTTCTCATGCCTTCTTTAAATTCTTCTTCTGTAATTGTTTTAGCAGAGCGTTTTGCCATGATTCTAAGATATAATTCGTTGATCCCCATTGCTAATAAAATTGTTAATAAAACACCATTAATAATCCATAAAACGTTCATTCCAAAATCCCTTTCTTACTCTTTCTCCATGAATTGCAATGCAAGTGAAGCAGCTCCGATAACACCCGCTTCATTGCCTAATTGTGCAAGCTTAACTTGCGTACTAGTGCGAACTTCTGGGAAAGTAAATTCTTCAAAATATGTTTGAACACGACTGCGTAAAAATTCACCAGCTGCAGACACACCACCGCCGATTACCACACTAGACGGATTTAAGGTATTTCCTAGGTTACCGATTGCAAGCCCTAAGAAATAGCATACTCGATCTACTACCATCAAAGCAAACGGATCATCTGCTTGAGCATAATCAAAGACATCTTTACTTGAAACATCTTGTCCATCATCGATAGCTTGTTTCAACTGAGAATCGCCCGCATATTCTTCTGACATATGGCGAGCCACTCGAACAACACCTGTTGCACTAGAAACTGTTTCTAAACACCCGCGTTTGCCACAAGTACATTCAAAACCACCAGGATCCACCGTTACGTGACCAATTTCGCCCGCACAGCCATTTATCCCATGCAGTAAATTGCCTTCTGCGATAATTCCGCCACCTACACCTGTTCCAAGCGTGATGAACACTACATCTGGATTGTTCTCTCCAGCACCTTTCCAACGTTCACCTAAGGCTGCTACATTGGCATCATTATCTAAAACAAAAGGAATCCCTGTTGCCTCTTCGATTTTCGTTTTTACAGCTTGTTTTTTTGTCCAATTCAGATTGTATGCACCAACCACTGTCCCTTTTTCAATATCGACACTACCAGGTGTCCCCATACCGATGCCGATAAAATCTTCATGTTTCATCTCATAAAGAGAAATTCTGTGATTGATTGATTCAATGATATCAGGCACAATATGGCTACCCTCATCTAAAATATTCGTTTCAATACTCCATTTTTGCTGAACATCTCCATCAGTTGTTAAAATCGCAAACTTAATCGTTGTTCCGCCTAAATCAATCCCAATCAGTTTCTTGTCCATTTACTCGGTTCCTTTCTCAGCCGCTCTGCTTTCTTCAATTCGATGTTCTCTTTGCAAAACACTTCTCGCATGGAGGTAAGTGTCTCTATCAATCAAGTGACCTTCGTAAATATTTTTCAATTCAATCATCATCAACTCGATATCATAAATTCTAGCACCAACATAGATGTAAATGCCGAATTGTTTAAATAACTGCTGCACATCATATAGCGTTTCCATTAAATGCACTTCCTCATTATACAAGTAAACCGAATTTTTTAAAACCCAAGACTAAGCAAACACCTAATAAAAATATAAAAAAGATCCCAGAGATGATTCGTTCATGGATATTGAATTCTTCTGAGCGGTCTGGCACAGCTAAAACAGTAGCCACTAAGAGTCCACCAATCAATCCGCCAATATGTCCCATTATATCAACAGAGCTGCTAAACAAATTGAAAATCAAGTTGATTCCAATGAAGGTTGCATATCGTTGAACCATAAATGAAATCGCCGGATTATTTCTAAAATGTCGACCTAAAATAATAAAAGCACCAAATAAGCCAAATAACGATGTACTTGCACCCGCTGAAATACTACCTTGAGAGCCCAATGCGAAACTAAGAATATTTCCTGAAATGCCACTTAATAGATAAATCAAAAGATAGCGCCAGTGACCATAAATACTCTCAACTTGAGTGCCCACATAGTAGAGCGTCACCATGTTTACCGCAAAATGTAACCATCCAATATGTAAAAACATCGGTGTAAACAAACGCCAGTATTCATGATAATCCACAATTTCTTTGCGAGACATTGCTCCCCACTCAATCAGGACTTGTTGAACAGTGGAGCCTCCACTAACTTCTAATCCTAGAAAAACAAGAGTTGTTATCCCTAATAAAATATACGTAACCAAGGGTTGTTTCCATAATCGTTTTATTTTCATTTGCGTTTGATAATCCATGTATTCCTCCTAGTTGATAAATAATTGTTTCACAGGTAGGTCAAAAGATTCCACCTGCCAACTTTCTTGAATCTGTTCACTAAATACCAAACTACATGTTTCCCCTTGATACTGTTGAAGGAATCGATCATAGAATCCTCCACCAAAACCAATTCGAAATCCCCCAGTTGTAAACACAATCCCAGGTACAACTAATAAATCAATCATTTCCATCGATACATTTTGTGAAGCTACAGGTTCTTCTACGCCAAAGGTCGTTTTTTTAAAGCGAGTCTCTGGTGTGACGTGATGGAATGTTAGCTGTCGTTGTTTCTCTGCGACAGGCATCAGCATTTGTTTTCCTTCCTGCCACCCTTTTTCAAGCAAAATATGGGTATCAAATTCAAAATCTAATGGTTTAGTGATCGCAATGGTTTGCGCTTTTTGCCAAATTGGATCATTAAATAATCTTCGACTGATTTCTAGCTCTTTTTGTTCTTTTACTATTGGATGTTCGTGAAGCCAGTTTAAGTTTGCTAAACCTAGCTTTCTTAGTTTTGCTTTTTCCACATCCACCCCTCCTAACCTAGAAGCTGAACTCAATTATACAGCTTTGATAGGAAAAACTACTTATCATGCTTACATCGCATTTATTTTTGCTTTTTCCTGAATAATTTTTTAATCCTTTTTCTTTTAACCTTACCTTGTAGTTTATAGAAAAACAGTCCAAATAGCAAACAGATTTCTACCCTTCAAAAGTAATATCGATTCTTTTTTGTAGCCAGTTACCAATTGCTTTATATACTTCATTTTTTTCAAATTCAAATAAAATCTCATGACGTAATTCTGCAAACAAAACGAGTGACACATCTTTGATGCCTGCCTCATCTAATTCCTTTGCGACCTTTCTTGGTCCCTTGCCAAAATCCCCTACTGGATCTTGTTCACCACTGATAACTAAAATCGGCAAATCCTGATCGATATTTTGCGCCCATCCATTACGGTTCGCTCCTTCTACTAAACGAAACAGCGTATAAAAACCATTGTTCGTGAAGGTGAATCCTGTTAACGGATCATTTTCATATTGTGTCACATTCTCTTGGTTTTTACTTAGCCAATTGAATCTACCATCTTCTGGAAATTGCTTACTGAAAGAGCCAAAAGTCATGTGATCCAGCCAATTATTTGGTTTATCTGGGGCTGTTCGATTTAACCCTTTTGTTAACGATAGACCCAGTGACATGAGAGCTGCATTTTTACCTGTTCCCATAAAAATAGCGCCACTGATTTCAGACTTGTATAATTGTAAATAATTGCGCAATGCAAAAGACCCCATACTATGACCTAACATAACGTGTGGTAAATCAGGATAATTCATTTCTGTCCATTCTTTGACATACTGAATATCTTCTAAGACAAATGTTAAAGGTTCACCCAAACCAAAATACCCATGTTTAGGCTCATCCTTCATTACAGATTTACCATGTCCCAAATGATCATGTCCAATAACGATAAAGCCTATTCCATTTAAATACTTGGCAAAGTCTTCATAACGTTCAATGTATTCCGCCATTCCATGAATGATTTGGACCGTTCCAATTGGCTCACATTCCGGCTCCCAACAGACAAAGTGGCTGGTCGTATTTTTATCTGCAGACAAAAAAGTATTGTGTTTCATATTCTTCCCTCTTCTCAATTGATACATTCTATTATAGAGTATTCTTAGCACATGAAGTAGTCAAATGTTCATTTTCTTTGACCCCACTCTAAACGTCCAATTTTATCCCTTGAAACAATCAATTCCTAGTTTTTTTATAACCGTTGATCATGGATAAACAAAAAAAAGGAGTGGGACATGACTCTTAGAGTCATACCCCATCCCTATATATCAAACTCAAACCATCATCATATAAACACCAGCTGCTACTGCCGCACCGATAACAGGCCCAACGACCGGTACCCATGAATAGCTCCAATCAGAGTCACCTTTAGTTGAAATTGGTAGTAACTGATGTGCTAAACGAGGACCAAAATCACGAGCTGGATTGATTGCATATCCAGTAGGTCCACCTAAAGATAACCCAATGGATAAAATCAATGCACCGACAACTAGTGGATTTAAGCCATCTGTAAAACTATGTTGTGAAAATGAGAGTAGGCCTAAAACTAAAACAAATGTTCCAATAACTTCTGTAATCATATTTGCTGGATAATTGCGAATTGCTGGACCTGTGGCAAATGTCCCTAAAATCGCGCCTTGATCTTCTGTCACTTCCCAATGTGGTAAATAAGCCAACCAAACTAGAACCCCACCAACAACGGCACCTAGTACTTGTGCTACAATAAATAGTACAACCAAGCTCCATTCAAAACTTCCAGTCATCGCCATAGCAATCGTCACCGCAGGATTCAAATGAGCTGGTCCCATGTAGCCTGCAACATAAACCGCAATGGTTACAGCCATCGCCCAACCAAAGGCAATCACGATCCAACCAGATGCTTCAGCTTTACTTTTCTTTAAATTAACTGCCGCACATACGCCATCCCCTAAAAGAATCAAAATCATTGTTCCTAAAAACTCACTGAAAATCTGTGTCATATTTGAAGTATCCATTTTACTTCGTCCCTTCTTTCAATGTACTCAAGTCAGATTCCGCAATTAATTGATTTAGATCGTTTGTGTAGTCTTCTTTTTTCTCGTTGCTCCAGTTGTGATAGTGACTCAATTCTGCAATTACACCTTGTTTGACTTCATCCAACGTATCTCTCATGAAAAGTAAATGATTTGTTCTACGTACTAGATAATCTGCTGGTGTCAAAACCATTTCGTTTTCTAAGGCATAATGCAATGCCAATGTTTCTGCTAAACTTAATCCTGTCACCGGTTCAGTTGTGGTGATTTTTTCAAAAAGTTTTGTTACATTTGATCCATATAAATGTGTAAGGTATTCTGCCTCTTCTTGGCTTAATCCTTTTTCTACACCCATTTTTGCAAGATCATTTAATGCTGCTTCTACATTGGCAGCATCAAGATCTCCCCCAGAAACAGAATACGTTTTAGAGTCGATCAACTCAAATTCACAATTAAACTCTTCTTTTAAAATACGTTGAATTTCCTTCAAAGCACCTTCTGCCATTTTACGATAATCTGTAATTTTACCACCTGATAATGTTAACAAACCATCTTCTGAACGCTCTAACAAACTACCACGAGAAACAGCAGAGGGATTTTCTTTGCTTTCAGCTAGTGAGTCTTCCAAATGATTCAAGACATTTTCAACATCAAAACGTGTTGCTTGCTGATTTTTATACTTATCAACAACATCAATGACTTTATCAAAACTTTCATCAGATACTTTGCCATTATTGCCACCGTTATAATCTGAACCACCATTTTCAGAAATTAGTGGTCTAAGTCCAGCCCAACTTGCTTCGATATCATCGATCGTCACATTCGCTTTAGGATAGTGGCTGTTGACGATTTCCAACAAATAATCAACATCTTCTTGGGTAACCGTAGGATGTTCAAAATCACCAGTGTAATCTGTATCTGTTGTACCAAAATAGGTTTTTTTCTCTCTAGGAACTACGAAAACCATCCGCCCATCATGTTTCCCTGTGTCAAAATACGTTGGCTGAGGTACAAACAATTTGCTGCTATCTACAACAAGATGAACACCTTTAGTTGGGCGCATTTGTGGGATTAGATTTTCGTTGGTATCCAATCCACGAACTTTATCTGACCATGGACCTGTCGTATTGATCACGACTTTGGCTTTAATTTCAAATTGTTCACCAGTTAATACATCTTCTGCCTTTACTCCAATAATTTTACCATTTTCAGCTTGCATAAATCCGACAGCTTTCACTTTGCTGACCATCAAACCACCATCAGAATCAGCACGTTTGATATTTTCAATAACAAGACGAGCATCGTTATTTCTAAAATCTAAATATACACCGCCGCCTTGTAACCCTTCACTTTTTAATTGTGGTTCTCTTGTTAACACTTCTTCTTTTGTTAGTGTATAATTTTCATATTTTGTTCCGATCACATTTGCTAAACGATCATATAGATCCATCGCTACTTTGACAGAAAACATATTGAACGTTGCTTTTGGATCGTCATAAATTGGTAAAAGCATTGGGTCTGGTTTTGGAATATGAGGTGCAATTGCTTGGACCACTGCGCGTTCTTGTACAGTGTCCGCTACAACTTCCACATCAAAATTTTTCAAATAGCGAATACCACCATGCACTAATTTGGTTGACCGAGAAGATGTTCCTTCAGCAAAATCCTGCATTTCGATCAAGCCTGTTTTCATGCCTGTAGCACTTGCTTGCAGAGCAACACCAGCACCTGTAATACCACCGCCAATGATCAATAAATCTAATTCTTCAGACTTCATCTTTTCAATTGATGCTTGTCTCGTTTTAATTGAAAATGACATACCACTCACTTCTTCCTTTATTTTGATTTATGTTTGAACATTTGTGTGGCAGCGACTGCTTGTTGCCAGCCTTCATATAAATCATCACGTTCTTCATCAGACATTTTTGCTTCAAACACTTGCCCATCTTCGTAAAACTCTTTTAGCTCATCTAAATCTTTCCAAAAACCAACTGCTAATCCTGCTAAAAAGGCTGCACCTAAGGCTGTTGTTTCCAAGTTTTGCGCTTTTTGAACAGAGGTATTTAAAATATCTGCTTGGAATTGCATCAATAAATCATTGTTAGCCGCTCCGCCATCTACTTTTAAGATTGGGATATCGATCCCCGTATCTTTTTGCATTGTGTCAATGATATCCCGCACTTGATAAGCCACTGATTGTAATGTTGCTTTTACAAAATCTTCTCTTGTTGTTCCTCTCGTTAAACCAAATACAGCACCTCGTGCATCAGAATCCCAATATGGTGCACCTAGACCCGTAAAAGCAGGCACAACATACACTTCATTTTTATTATGCGATTCGTTTGCTACAGCCTCTGATTCTGCTGCTGTTTGAATCATCTTCAAACCGTCACGTAACCATTGAATCGCTGAACCAGCAACAAAAATACTTCCTTCCAACGCATAGTATACTTTTCCATTGATCCCGTACCCAATCGTTGTTAGTAGGTTATTATCAGAAAGTTGCGGTTTTTCCCCTGTATTCATCACAATAAATGAACCTGTGCCATAGGTATTTTTGACCATACCGGGTTCAAAGGCCATTTGTCCAAATAATGCGGCTTGTTGGTCACCTGCCATACCTGAAATCGGGATTTCACTGCCGTAAAAATGATAATTTTTCGTTAATCCATATACTTCTGAATTAGACGTTGCTTTTGGTAACATCACACGCGGTATATTTAAAATATCTAAGATATCTTGATCCCAATCTAACTCATGAATATTGAATAACATAGTACGGCTTGCATTAGAATAATCCGTTACATGGGTTTCTCCACCCGTTAATTTCCAAACTAGCCAAGAATCAATCGTACCAAACAACAATTCACCTTTTTCAGCACGTTCTTGTGCACCTTCCACATGATCTAATATCCAACGAATCTTCGTTGCTGAAAAGTATGCATCAACAATTAAACCTGTTTTTTCGTGGATCTTTTCCCCATATCCATCTTCTTTTAATTGATCAGCGATTGGAGAGGATTGACGAGACTGCCAAACAATTGCGTTATAAATTGGTAAGCCTGTTTGTTTATCCCAAACAACTGTTGTTTCACGTTGATTGGTAATCCCGATCCCAGCAATGTCTGAAGGTTTAACGCCAGATTCGATCAAAGCACCTGCAATAACAGATTGCACTGAATTCCAAATCTCATTTGCATTATGTTCTACCCAACCAGCTTTTGGAAAAATTTGTGTAAACTCTTTTTGCGAACTCCCGATATTATTCCCTTTCTTATCAAAAATAATTGCTCTAGAGCTTGTTGTTCCTTGATCGATTGCCATGATGTACTTTTGTTCTGTCATTGTTGTTTCCTCCTTATTTTAAAAGCGTAGCTAGATAACATTAAAAGCGTAGCGGGCTCGTCCAGCTCTGACAGAAAAATAGGAAATTCTAACTGAGGTGCTTTTTGCCTCATTTAGAATTTATCTTTTTTCCGAAGAGCTAGCCAGCGAAGCTAGATAATACATAGTGACAAAGCACCTCTTTGAAAACGCTTTATATTTTATGTATTTATAATAATCGTAAATTGTTTTCTAAAAACGTCATCTTTTTTTTATTTTCAAAAATAATTGAAAGTTTTTAACAAATCCCTTGCTACATCAAGGAAAAGGCTAAGAACAAAACAATATAAATCGTTTTGTTCTCATCCTTTTCTGTTCACTTCATCTTTTTTTATATAACGTTCTAATCTTCAGCCTAATTTGATTGATATCATACGTTGACCCTAACTCTGACAATACATAAACTTCTTTTACAGAACGATAAACAGTTGGCTTCATGATATTTGTGATCATCAAATCATAGTTCTTTTTTGGATCATACGTTTCAATCGTTAAACCATTCAGATTTTTTAAACTTAAAACTAACACTTGTGTCATTACTTCTTTATATAAATGATCCATCTTCAAATCGATACCGATTCGTGTCTCACCAACGATTTCAAAATCAATAATCGCCAATACGCTTAGATACTTTACTAAAGACCATTCATGCAAGCTATTCCCCACTTCATAGCATTCAGCGAAACATTCTAAGCTTCTATCTAAAAGAACACGAGAAAAATCAGCCAACTGATGACTGGACAGATTTTGTTCTTTTTGCCAAATATTCTCTCGGTCAAATAATTCTAACTCCCCTTTGAAAAAATACAGTCGACTATGAATTTGGGAAAAATAATAGAGGATTTTTTTCTCCAAATCTGGGAAAAATTTCTGTGGACGATAATATAAAATGACATGTTCTAACACAAAAGTGTCTGCCAAAGACGTTGGTGTGCGTCGACCTCGTATCAAGTTATAACTAGCAAAATCCACCTCTGTTAAAACAGACATGCTTGTTAAAAAAATAAAATGTAGAAAACTCTCTTCTTCATCAATTTCAAGAGGGTAACGGCTTAAAAATCGGATAACAAAAGAACGTAATGTTTTAAAAAGAGGATCTTGTTCATACACTTGGCTCTTATTGTACAATCCTTTAAACTGCTTTGGCTGAATGACGATTCTTTTTTTGCTGATGGTCAGCCATAAACTGATTTTCAATTTCGCATGTTCCTCAAAAGAAAGAGACAGCGCTTTTTCCAATGCGTCGATGATTCGCGAATTTTGAAGTGTCATTGTTTTTTCCTGATGGGTTTCATACGGCGTTAAAAACCAATATATTTGAAAGTAAAAATAGCGAATTTGCAGCTCTTCACCTTTTAATTGACCATTCCGAATTTTAAGATCAAACTCTTTCAATAATACATTCAGCTCTTTGATTTTCCGAAATAAAGATGACTCGCTGATCATAAATTTTGTTGTCAACTGAGCGATTGTAAAATCTCTGTAGTGAAACAAATAATCAATCAATTGAAACTTAACTGACGCGCGAACATAGTCATCTAAAACCTTATTAATAGAAAACTGATCAGACATATGGATCGCGACCCATTGTCCATCATAAAAAAGCGAGCAGTCTTTTTCATACGGCTTTAAATAATAGCCTAATTCTTTTAAATCACTTTCAAATGAAGCCTTTGAAACACCTAAATAATCTAATAATTCAGTATCATTGATTCGACCGCCTGCCAAGATTACTTTCTTTAAAATGCCAACTTCTCTTGCTTCTTTTTTATCTAACAATCCCTCAATCTTCATACGCTTCACTCCACAAACCTTCAAAACCTAACTGGTTCGTGATATCTATCACGTTGGAATAATAAGGATGGTATAAAAAATCTTTTTGATAAAATTCCTCTAATGTTTGACCCGTTTGAATCCCTAGTGCTAAAGTATTGATTTTTTCAAGAATATCCGCTTTTGAAACTAATTGTGCACCCAGTAGTTTGTGGCTCTCTTTTTCAAAAATAATTTTTCCATGAATTTTTTCTCCACGAGAAAATAGTGAGCTTTGTTGCTGAACATGAGCAACAGAAATTGGCTGATCATAAAATAGCCCTTCCGCTTCAGTCAAACCTGTACTCGCTATATAGTGATCGACAAGTCGAGTGCCGATCGTACGAATCGAACCAGCAAATGGTGTTGTTGGTTCTACAAGATTTTGCGCTACGACCAATCCCGTTCTGACGGCATTATTCACTAAAGGAATATAAAATGATTCCTTTGACAAACTATAAGGCACTTGTATACAATCCCCAATAGCAAAAATATCTTTTTGGGATGTTTGCAAATACTGATCCACCAAAACAGTTTGGTCTGTATGTCTTCGAATATGTTCATCAAGATACTGTAAATTTGGTCGAACATTCATTGCAAAAATAGCACTATCACATAACAAGTTAGATTGCTTGGTTTCAATTAAAAGGCCCTCATCCATATCGGTGATTTTTTCTACCGTTTCATCAAAGTGAAAGATAACGCCACGAGCACTCATCTCCTCTTGCACTGGTCGAATCATTTCTTCATCAAAATACTTGAATAATAAATAATCCATGCGCTCAAAAAGATGCACTTCCTTGTTCATTTTCAATAACGTTTCTGCTGCTTCTCCACCAATCTGTCCTCCGCCAATCAACGCGACTTTCTCACTATCTTCTATGCGTTTGATTGCTTCCTTGACTCCTGGTAAAAACTTGTATTTTAGTACTTTTTCGGAATCACTACCAGTGATTTTTTGTGACCATTGGCTAGATCCCGTCGCTAAAATCAATTTATCAAACGAGAGTAAGAACTCACCTTTTTGCTTCTCATATTTGATGACGTGTTGTTTTGAATCCATACCGATCACTTTGGCATTTAATAATAATGAAATATTCTTGTCGGCCAGTTGTTGTTCTGAGACAAACTGGGCTGTGTCGATTGGACCGATTGTTTTATCGAAATAAAGGTTGATACCACCTGGTAAATAGCCAATTGTTTGTTGTTTATCAATTAAATGAATTTCAGCTGTCGGGTGTTTCTTTCTGATAGCAAATGCAGCGGATACCCCAGCAAATGAAGCACCAATGATCACGACTTTCAAGCTAAGACCTTCCTTCTAAAAAACCGTTTTCTTAAAGGATAGCACAAGCCTGATCTTAACGCATACAAATAAGCTGATTTATCTGTACTTTATAAAAAAAGATCTGCTTGCTCAGTATAAACTGAACAGACAGATCATAAATCAGGTTTTATTTATCTTTCATAAATGCTTTGATTGCTTCAGCATTTTTGGGTTCATCTAGTTCAATCACACTCCCAGATTCAGTATAATCGTTGAAGTTCCATGTTCCTTCTACGGGAACTGAAAGTGACTCTAACGGTTTCACTTTTCCAGAAAGAAAATCTTTTGCTAAATCAATCAATAAACTCGTTGGGACATTTGTATCGATTTTTCCAACCATTTTTCCCGCTACCTGAGGTAATTCCCAAACAGGAATCAAATCTTTAGATTGTTCAACTAACGCATCCATCACTTGTTGCTGACGTCTGATCCGGCCAAAATCACCTTCTTCATCCATTCTAAAACGAGCATATTGTAATAGACTATTGCCATGCAAGGTTTGTTTTCTTTTTAAGATATCTACACCATCCAAATTGATATCCTTCTCAGCATCAATTGTAACCCCTTTGGGATAAAGTTCATCAATAATGTCACTAAATTCTTTGAAGTCCATAACAACATAATAATTGATCGGTAAATCAAAATTCGTCTTTAAAACGTCTTTTGTCATTTGTGCGCCACCATATGCATAAGCCGCATTTATCTTGTCTTGACTGCCATCAGGAAAGGTTACATAACTGTCTCTCATGATCGAGATCAATTTGGGTTGTTTCGTTTTGCCATCATAGTGGGCGACCATCAGCGTGTCTGAACGGCCTTGATCTTCATCGTCATCTCTAGAATCATTTCCAACAACCATTACGGTCAATTCTTTATCGCTTGTCTGCTCATCACCCGTGAAATTTTGGTTCTTTTTGGGGAGTTTTGATTCACTCTCTTCTTTTGCTGTTTGGAATGAAATTGCTGCATAACAACCAGCACTTACAACCACAAGAAGAATTGATAACACGGTAATGATTACTATTTTTACAGATTTTTTCATGAGTTATTCCTTTCTACAGCTCAGCTACTCCTCTGGATATAATAAAAAACTTCACCAAGGGTACTCAGCGAAGTGACTAGATTGCTCGTTAAATTTCTGACACTTGCCATAGATCTTCAACTTAGCTAACTCTTCTCTTCGTTGAGTTTTAGCACTATATAACGTAAAAAGCATTGCTTTTAGCTACTTTGAAAAACGCCTTAATTCGACGAAATTTGTCCTACCCGTACCTGTCTTTCGACATTTCTGAGCAGCAGCCTGTGTTTATATAGGAGCCTCACCTAACAAGTATTTAATTCAGTTTAAACTATAAGCGTATCCAATCACAAAGTCAAATTAAATTTTATATAAGGAAACTACTTATACAAGTATCTACTTAATTTATCGTTCCTAACCCAATGTTTACGTGATAATACTCTTTTTTTCCTAATAAATCTTTACATTTTCTTAAAAATTGTCTGTTTTACTTTAAATCTTAACTTTAGATAGACATTCCTCTTATTATCTGTTTCAATATTTAAAAGATAGTGTAGTTGGAGGAAAACAATGGATAACTTTTTAGAAAAACAACAGGAATACTTTTTTAATTTTTTGACAGATAGCATCGATAATTTTTTATTAGAGCAAACAGAAGAAACATTTTATGCAATTGCTTTGGATTGCAACATTTATGAAGAAGGTGAAATAAACTTTTGCCTCAATACCATTGATCTTTGGCAAGAAACAACCGAGTATTATACAACGAAAGGCTACACCACTTCTCAATTAGAAGAGATGAAATACAATGCGCGTGATTGGGACGAAAATCAACGGTTTGCATCGCTTCATTTATTTGATGACTGGGTTGAAGATCCAGATGACATCGAAACCGTTCTTGAATGGCTTTGCCAACAATTTGTTTTGTTCTTAGAAACTGAAACATTTGAGCGAATACCTAAAACAGAAGAATTCAAGTTACTCGTTTATGATCGTAATGAAGATGCTTTTGGATCACAAGAACGTTTTGAAAAAATCTCAATGTCAGCTTTTTTTCAAATAGACTAACAAAAAAGTGGTAAGGACATAGCGCTGTGCGTTATTGTCCTTGCCACTTTTTTACATTCAAACAACTAGAACTCAAACGATAACTCTTCCAACTTAAATAGAGTAATCAAAATTTCATTTACTGTTTTTGTTAATTCCACTTTATCTAAAATTTGATCTTTTGTTTCGATTTTTGTTTCATCATTTGAATACGTTAGGAAGTTATACTCTTCTTTAAGTGTAACGTGATAGTCTGCTTTTTTATATAACGTATAATCGTCAATAACATCCATTTCATACTCGCGCTTATAGCCGTTTTTTAATACGATTGCTGTTATTAAAGCATTCACTGTCAATTCTTCTAATGCCATAGCCTGTTCATCTAACAGTAACGTATAATTCTCATCTTCAATGATTCCACACACGTTACAACCGCCTTCTAATAAGTTGACCGTTTTAGTGATCTTTGCTTTTTTCATTTATACAGATCCTTTCTTACGCTATCTCGACTTCCTTATTATAACAAAAATACAATGAATATCGATAACAAATTTTGTTAAACACTACTCTCTTTAACGAGTGCATCGCTTTAAAAAAGGCTTCTCTGAATGAAGTAAAAAATGAGAGAAGCCTTTAGTTCTTAAATTGAATTACTGGGTTAGTTCTACTTCAATCGTTAAAATCTTTTTTTATTTAAAGTTTTATTCATACATACCACTTTAAAGATATGTATTTCAAACATTATGATAAATCACTCATATACATTTACTTTTCATTCCTTTTGGACAAAAATATAGTCATTTATTATTCATAAAATAGTAGCTAAAAAAGAGGAGGTATTTTTATGAAAGTTTTTAAAGGTATGATGATCGCAGGATTGGCAATCAGTTTATGTTCAGCTAGCTTGTCAGTAGTGTCAAGCTCAGCAGAGGCAGCAACACTAGTTGAATCAAACTACAATAAGACAATCACTTTATTTAATAAAGCAGATATCTTAGCGTACACTGGTTTATCATTAACAAGTTCAAACGTATCATCTGTTTACAATAAACTAGTTAAAGCAAGTACATGGGAAGCTGCTGGTTATTCTTCATCACAAGCAGTAGTGATCGCAAGAGATTTTGGCAGAAATTATTCAAAATCAATCAGCTTATTGCAAAAAATGACTTACCAAAATGATTTACATCTTAAAGTTATTTTGATCACTAAAGGATATGTTAAAGCGGAATTTGGTTTACAATCATACTATGTTCCTGGAACGCCTGTATTACCAGAAGAACCTAAAGAACCAGAAGTTCCAGTAACACCTGAAAAACCTGAAGTTCCAGAAATATCGGAACAATCTGATCTTAAAAAATTAGAGATCCAAGTTACTTACACTACTGGACAACAAATTCAATTAGAATATCAAGTAAAAAGTAACGGAACAATCAAGGCACAATATCAAGATAAATCAAATAAAGTACAACTACAAGATACTGCAGCTGCTGAAAAAATCGAAGGTATCACTGCTGGTTTAGATTTAAAACATGCAAGTGAAAAAACAATCACCTCTCATATTTTAAATAAATTAGGTCGCGGCTCAAGCTACAAACAATTCCAATATCAAGCGCAATTTAACGATAATACACAAGTTAAAATCAAATTAAAATAGTAGCAAAACAGTCCGTCATTCGGACTAAACAAACTATTAAGTCAATTTTAAAAGGTCTAAGAAATAACATTCTGAGTTATTTCTTAGACCTTTTTATTTACGTTGTTGTTTCTTTCTCCATAAAATATACCCTTGAACTAGAACTAACAAAATTAATAAAATTAGTATCATGATCAGCCATAAAGGAATGGTACTTGCCACTTTATCTCCTTTGTTTTCTTCATTGATCAACTTTGATTGCTCTCTTGTAATTTCAAATTCATTTGTGAATTCCCATTTTTTATCTTCCTGCTCAATTTGAGTGATGCTGCTATATCTTCCAGGTTGTAATTGTCTTTTTATCGGTACTGAAAAATCCATCATTGAATTTGGCGCCATTTCCAATGACTCTTTTTCAAATTTGATCACCGGAGACTTCTCTCCCTTTTTTTGAATAGACATTTTTACATCCATTTTCTTTGAAATCGCTGAATGTTTGTTGCGAATCGAATGAATCACTGCCATTTTATTGCTTTGTTTAGATTTTGCTACATTTACTGAATCCATCTCATAATCTGGTAAGATAGCTTCATCCGTTTCGTTTAATACAACACCGATAACATAGTGGAATCGTTGCTGAACGGTTACTTCTTTACTGTTTAGCTCATTATCAGGTAAATTCTTAGTAAATCTCAATCCTCCAACTACTACACCGTCATATTTTTCTTTTGGCATATTTACGTGAAAACGTGCAATTTTTGTTTCATAAGGTTGTAACGAAATTGTTGTTTCAATAACATCGACCAACGATTCAAATGGATAGCTCAAACTTTTATCCTTGATTCCTTTTAACGTATAGTCGATCATCCCCTCTTCTGTTGTCGTCGCATTTATTGCGTTGATTGAAATAGTAATGGGTGTAGCTTCTGGATTTACTAGTTTCACTTGCAATTCTTGTTCTGCTTCTGGCAACATTTTCAATTCAAAATAAGACTTTGTCCTATCTAATTGGTTTTCCGGAATAATAGCTTGTACGTAAAAACTGTTTGTTTCATTATTTTTTTCTTGTGCTAAAACTGGTTTTGCGATCAATAGACTAAAAATAAACCCAATCGAAAAGAATAACTTCATATTTTTTGACCTAAGCCAACCATCCATTTCACTCACTCCTTTATTATTAAAAAAAAGAAGCTGAGAAAAAATCCTCCCAAAGAAGTCTTTTTTCTCGCTAATAATTCAAATGAAACGTGTGGAACAACACTGATTGATGCACATTGCCCTACAGTCTCCTCACATTTTGTTGCTACGGCGCATCAGCTAACGTCCAATCAATTGTGGAAGTATGTTTGCCAAGTGTTGCCATTGCTGCTGGTACATCTAGCGTCACACCTTTGCTTTCAGCATCTGGCCAAGTAAACGTCCAAGTACCAGCGCCAGCACCTGCTGCAGCTGTTGCAAAAGGCGTTGCTGTAGCAGCTCCGCTAGTTAATTTTACTGTATTTACTGGTGTAGGAGCTTCTGCATCACTATTCGTTTCTGCTTGTGTATTTTTAAAATTCAAGCTGGCATTTGGTAAAGATGCTGCCGCTGCGTTATCTTTAAACCCATTCAATTTTCCACTAAGTTTCCAACCAGCATTCGTCCCTCTAGCATCTGAAACAACAACATTGATCGCTGCAGGATTTGTTGGGATGTAAGACGCATCATTGACCGAAATAGTTTGTGAAGCATAACTAATCGTAGAAACAGCTTCTAACGTTAATGCACCTGGCGTAAAGGTAACATCTAAATCAGTTGCCTTATTAATATCCGCAGCCGATGCAGCTTGTCCCACAAATAAGACACCAAAAATAACAGATAATAATAGAACTTTGGAACGAGTAGTAACAAACATTGAACTCTTCATTTTTATACACCCTCTCTTTATTGGTAAATCTTCTATTTATTTGGCTCCAACAGAAACAATTACTCTCCCGCTTGCTGCTGTTTCATTGCCAAGTGTTGCCGTTGTATTGAATGTAATCGACGTACCTGCTGCCAATTGTCGTTTAGAAATGTCTAAGGTAAACGTGCCATCTCCATTAACAGGTGCCTCTTCATAGATATTCCCTGGAAATCTCACTCTAACAATAAATTGCGTTCCTTCTGGAGGATTTGTGATTTTGACAGTTCCATTGATTGCAGTATCACCAACAAAAATCGGAACAACGACAGGAGTTGGAACAACATATCCATCTAAGGATGGAATTTTTCCAACGGCAAAGACTACATTGTCACTGTTTTTACCTTTATAAGACTGGATATGTTCTGCGAGCGTAACTAATCGCAATGGATTACCTTCTTTTAAATTTTTATCTGCTACAAAAATTGAAAAAGTTCCATCCTTTTCGATTGAGACTTTCCGTAATGAACCATCAGGAAATTGCACTTGTACAAATAATTTCGTTTCATCTGGTATATTTCCTAATTCGATTGAACCTGTAAGATACTGACTTCCTTCATTCACATTTTTAAATTGTGGGATCGGAACCTGATAATATTTCAAAGGATCAACGATCACTTGCTTCGTTTCCAAATCACTAACTTTCCTTCGCTCACCGTCACTGGCCTCAATTCTTACCTTTAACTCATCGTTTCCTTGAGGTTGATAACGTTCAAATGGAATGATAAAATACCCAGCGTCATCAACTGCGCCTGTCAAAGTGGTCCCATCTGGCAGTTCTACTTTCGCTGTAAAAGTGACATTATGTGGAATAGGCTGATTGAGCTTAACCTGTCCATCCAGACTTGGCATCCCGTCTAAAATATCGCTAACCACAGGTTTTGCAACAACATACCGTAAAAATGGATCTGCAATAACTTGCTTGATTGTTGGTTCGCTCTTTTTCGTATAGTTATCCACACTGGCTTCTACCACTATTTGTAATAGATCATTTTCTTTAGGCTCATAGTGATTAAATGGAATCACAAAAGTGCCATCTTCCGTTACAACGCCAGACAATGTTGTTCCATCTGGCAACATGACTTTTGCTTGAAATGTCACGCCTGTCGGAATAGGTTGGATAATCTCTACATTCCCACTCAGGCTTGTTACGCCTTCTATGATGTCTTTAACAATAGGTTTTGAAACTGAATATTTAGCTAATGGGTCTTCTTCAATGTTGTCGAAATACAAATTGATTGCATCACCATTTGCATGGATTGTATTGAGTAACGCTAAGTCAATAACTGGTTTATTAACAGCCATTGCAGTAATTTTTGCTTTTTCAGCTGTAATATCAGACACTTTAGCAGTAAAATCAAATGTCACATCTCCAAGAACATTTGCTTGCAAGGCTTGAGTCAATACATCAGATGTGCCATTGGCGATTTGACCTACAAGATCTAACAAACCATTGACAGCTGGTTTCAATAAATTAAGTACTGGATTTAATATAGCCAGTAGTCCGGAAAATTTTAACCCATCTACAGCTTCTTTCAATGGGTCAAACAATTTTGCATACGTTGTTCGAACATATTGCCCTAGTCCATCAGTGAAATCAACCATCACATACTTGCCATCAGGTGATAATTTCCCTTCAAATGTTGCTTCATAACTCCCTAAATCCTGAAGCGTATTTAATCCTTTAAACGCATTTTCCAATGAATCCAATTCTAATCCCAATGGTTTTGCTAAACTTAATAATCTCGTTACAAGAGTACCCACATTTAAAATTAGATCTTTTACGACTGGTACATCCCCTGGCACGATTGGAAGTAATTTAGCATGGGCATTGATCATCATCGGTCCATCAATCTTACCTCGTAATTCTTCTGGTAGTGCAAAAACGATAACTTTTGGCGATGCTAGACCAACATCAGCAATAGCGGTTCCTTTAAATGAAAGGTCTAAATTATATGTAGAATCTGCATTTTTTTCCAATTTAACACCGTCACTTACGGCAGTACCATTATTTGACGACAACTGCGTTCCTTTTAAGATACTGACATCGGCTAAATCAGCAGCTTGCGCCGATTCTGAAGCACTCACTTCATATTGGCCTTTCTCGCCAAAATAAAAAAGTGTACTTGGTGTGATTGCACTTGATAACAAAATCGCAGCCCCTACTAACGAAATTGTAGAACGATAACTCTTTTTCATAATTACCTCCTTAATATTATTATAAAAGGGGTTATTCTTATAATATTAATACCTCCCTTCGCACCATACAAAAAAAATGACGATAGAATGCATGATCGATGTGTAAAGAATACTATCTAAATAATTTTATTTCAAACAATTGAATTGTAATTCGAATTAAAAAATAGCGTAAAATGATTAAAATTACACGATCTATTTTACAGTTGAATAATGAAATTAAAACACTTGTTTTTTATTTATAAAATCAAATAGGTCATTTCCTACTTTTGGTGTGGATATTCTGTATTTATTCGTCAAAATAGAACCAGATTATTTTAAACCTTGTTTATTTATAATCGGCAATATTCTTTTTTCTACAAATAAAATAACACTTCACTTTTATCTCCTAAGTAATATTCTTGTCGTGTATTTATCCTTCAGTCAACACTTATGATAAAATAGAAGGAAGAGATTATACTTCTAAATTGGAGGGTATACCATGGAATATCAAGAAATATTGGCATTTTGGTTTGATGAATGTGACCCTAGCCAGTGGTTCAAAAAAGATTTAGCATTTGATACACTTATTAAAGAGAGGTTTTTAACCCTTCACACCCAAGTATCACAAGGAGAAAAATGGGCATGGAGGACAACTATCAAGGGGCGGTTAGCGGAAATTATTGTGTTAGATCAATTTTCTCGAAATTTATTTAGAGATACACCGCAGTCTTTTGCATATGATGGGATGGCGTTAGTTTTAACACAAGAAGCAATGACAACCGGTGACTTAGATCAACTAACAACTCAACAACGAGCATTTCTTTATATGCCCTTAATGCATTCAGAATCCTTAGTCATTCACGATGAGGCGTTAAAATGTTTTGATGAAGAAGGCATGGAGAATAATCTAGCTTTTGAAAAAAAACATCGTGATATTCTCGTTAGATTCGGTCGTTATCCACATCGAAATAAACTATTAGGAAGAACTTCAACACCTGAAGAGCTTGCCTTTTTAAAAGAACCAGGATCGTCTTTCTGACATGCTAATCCTTTTAATCAAAGAACAGCGGTTGCTGTTCTTTTTTATATAAAAATGTCTCAAGTCCCACTAATGGTCATGTCTTCCTTCTATTTTGATTTGATACAAACCCAACTGAATCCAGTTTTATCTATTTCACAGAAATCTTTTAGTCCTATTCTAAAGTTATTTTATTTACAAAACACATTAGAAAATCAATCCCAAAAAAATAAATCATTTTTAAAATATGCTATGTAATCTTACTAATTGCTAAAAAATCATCTTACAAAATTCAACAAATAAATCATAAAGCAACTATCCCTAACGTGGACTTCCAAACTAACGTATTTCAAGCAATAATCTGGTCTTGTTATTAATATAACTCAAACTATGAAATAGACCAATTCAAGTGAAAAAAAGCTTGACTACATTATAAATAAAACATATTATTTATAAGAAATTCAAATAATGAATACAGAAAGAAGATAAAAATTGAAAAACAAATTCAAGAATAAGCCGTTATTAACAATTGGGATCGTTTTATTGATTGGCACGTGTACCTTGTTTAGTTTAAAATCTGTTGCAGATAAAGTTATCGTATGGGGCGGTGAAGAAAATATTGAAAAAATCAATAACAACCTAGACCAATTAGACAACATGCTAAACTTAAAAGAGAAAAAAATTACAGATCTTGAATCACAACTTAATCAAAGAAGTGGACAATTAAGCCAAAACGAGACTGAATTAGCAAGTTTAAGAACACAAGTAACCAATCTGACCAATGATAAAAACCAAATCCTAGGAACAATCGCGTCACTACAATCACAAGTTACAAGTAAAAATGGTGAGATTCAACAAAAAATTACTGAACTACAGCAAAAAGATGTTCAGATTCAGCAAAAAATCGAAGAAGGAAACCAAAAAGAAGTCGCTAAGCAATTAGAAGTTGACGCAAAAAATAAAGAAATCGCATTATTAAACCAAAAAATTAGCAGTATAACCAATGAAAAAAACACACTTCAAGTTCAATACAATGATTCACAACGCAAGTTAGTTGATGCAACGACTCAAATAGAAAGCCTGCAAGACTATGTAAAAAAATTGGAAAAAGCAAAAACTGATACCGCTTCTGTCACTGCAAAATCTGATAAAATTATTAGCCAACATAAAGAATAAACAAATAAGCAATCAAACAGTCTCTTCCATTTGATTGCTTCTCTTATTTATTGTATTTATCAGGTTAATTCATTTTCAAAAAATTCACTCACAACATCCATCATATCACCCTTGACTAAATGTCCATCCCCTTCACCTGTAATAAACTTACTGTTTTCAGCATAAGGTTTATCTTCAATCATGTGATAAAAGTCAGCCATGTCCTCATAAGGAATTTTAGGATCTTCTGTTCCATGCCAAAATAAAACAGGACGCATCCCTAATGTTTCAGGAACCTTAGAAAGATCATAATTAGCTACCCAACTTAATAATAACGGTAAATCTTCAGGAACAAAAAAATTCATTTCAGCTGCTCGCTCCATTACTCGCTCAATGTATTTTTGTGGAGCAGGTGTCCCCATCATACAAACTGCTGCTTTAATTTCTGGATGTTGAGTCAACAACGCACAGGTCGTAATCCCTCCCATAGACACTCCACCCACACCGATTTTTCCAGCTTCAATCAGTTTTTGTTTATCAAAGTGACGTACTAACTGTGTAAATTCAATAATATTGTACTGAATACTAGACCAAAAAGTGATTGAAGGAATAGGCGAGATTGGACCAGTTTTTCGTTCACCATGATTCATTGCATCAGGTAAAATCACTCTCATTCCTTTTTTAGCTAATTTTCTAGCTTGGGTTAGCGACAATTCTTTTGTCGATTGCCAGCCATGATAGTAAATAACTAAAGGTAAAACACTGTTTTTATTTTCTTCTAATACAACTTCCAGCACTGGAATTTTTTTGATATATCTATGGCGAATACTGATTTTCATTTCATTCTCTCCTTAAAAGGTCGTTTCTGATTGAACTTCGTGATGATCTATAGACTTTGTCAATAACATAAACACGTTCCATCTATTTATAAATAATGTTATTCAGTACTCTATTGGCATATAGAATCAATTCTTACTCCCGATATGTTGAGTTCACCAGTTTATTTTCTTTTGCGTCTTTTTCTAATCACTCTTAAACGTAAGAATAGCAGAATAATGAGAATTAAAATTATAATCAAGCTACTGATATTTAGAATCAACGGTCGATCAGTCTTATCTTTATTCGTCTTATCTTTAGATGTCTTATAGCTTTCTTCTATTGCCTTTAACGATTCTTTTGGAATAGAATAACGTGTACTTCCTTGTTTACTAATATCATAAGCATCGGCATAATTCCCTAGACCATCACTTGCTCTAAGGTACATCTTTCCCTCGATACCTTCTCTGTTTAACTCAATTTTAAATCTACCCTTTTTATTGACTGAACTCCCCTGATAGTGGTACTCATCATTATCTGTATAAAAAAGGTCGATTTGGCAAGGACTTTTTGATGCTGGTATCTTAATTTCACCATTGATTGTTTTACTTTCCTTATCAAAATTTACTTCTGAAAAAAATATTGTCGACTGATTGCTACTAACTAAATACGGAACATTTTTATAATGATAGATGACCCCATCATCAGAAGTAAAGCAAAGATCTGTTGAATAAATCCCTAATTTATCTGTTTTAACTGGATTATTTTCGTAATACATATCTTTGATCTTGATTTTATCCCTATAATAAATAGTTTCAATAAATCCACTGTACACATGAGTCGGACCATCTAAAACAAAATTTGAAAAGCTCATATAGGGTTCACTATCAAAAGGAAATTCCAAATATATTTGTTTTTTCTTCTTCTTAATACTTGTTGTTTCTCCATTCAATATTTGCTTACGTGCATATCTACTCATTAAATCGTTTGATGCATCAAAGCTTGAATTAGTGGCAGAATCCTCGATGTTTTCTGCATAACAAATTAAAGGAAAAAAGAATAAAAACAAACCAATACCCACTAAACACTTTTTCATTTTATAACTCCTCCAACAATTTCGTAACCAAATTGTAACACAAATGAAATCAATTAGAAACCTTCAAGATTCTTTTTTAAATTTTCTTAATTTTGATTCTTGAACAATATTCTTCTTTTCCACACTATAAATAAATTTAGTTACAATACAAGCCCCACTCTTCTTTTATCTAACGATAGCAAAAAAGCTATGCTCCTTTGTTTGACAAAGATTCATAGCTTTAAGTTAAACCTTATTTTGTTTCACGGTGTAAAGTAACTTTTCTTTCACGTGGGCAATATTTTTGTTTTTCCAAACGATCAGGATTGTTACGTTTATTTTTGCTTGTTAGGTAGTTACGTTCTTTACAAGAAGTACATTCTAAAGTAATGTTTACGCGCATGTCTTTTCCCTCCTATATCTATATTCATAATTCTAAGATATTTCTTAGCCTCAAATATCATATCATGTTTATTAAAGAATTTCTACCCTTTTAACGAAATTTGTAAAGGAAAACTACTTTACAAATCTTATTGTGCCTTGTATTCAGCATACGCATTAACAATTGCTGTAACCATTGATTGGTTCGGTCTTGTACTTTCACTAGTTAAATGAGGTAAAATGACGCTAACCGCAATTTCTGGGTCATTGTAGGGAGCATAAGCTACTACGTTACTATTCACTGTAATATGTTCTCCTACGTTGGTTTCAGCTGTACCTGTTTTAGCTGCAATATCAAGTGCCGCTCCTTGCATATACTTCCCTGTAGTAAAGACACCATTTCCGTGTACAACATCATAAAAACCATTTTGAATGATTTGCATTTGTTCAGTACTGATATCGACTTTATTTAATTCATTCGGTTTTATTTGCTCTTTTAATTCACCTATTGAGCCGTCTGATTTGTTATCATAAATTCCTTCAACAACATGTGGCGCATAACGAGTACCACCATTTGCTACTGTTGCAGCATATTGTGCTAATTGCATTGCGGTGTATGTGTCATACTGACCAAAAGATAAATCGAGTAAATGCCCTGGCATTGGCGCATTCTCAGGATCATCAAACGCCGTATTTGTATACCCAGTTCCCTCCCCAGGTAAATCGATTCCCGTAGAAACCCCCATACCATATTCACCAAAGGTTTTACGTAAAACATTAAATAAAGTCGGATCACCCGTTTGGTAAGGCAACTGCATATTGTATTGATAATCTATCTTCATCATTTTTAATACTAATTTCATCATATAAGCATTGGATGAGTACTCTAATGCTTGTTCTGCACTAAGTGGAATTTGATTTCCTACAATCGTATTATTAAAAACAGAGGCTTTTTGTTTACTCCCATAAATTTGAATAGGTTCATCAATCAGTACATCATTTCCTGAAATCACACCTTGCTCATAACCTGCAGAAATCGTAGCACCTTTTACGACCGAACCAGGTTCAAAAGCTTTATTGATGGTATATATTGGATCAGATGTCAATTCATTTGTCGCAGCATCACGGTTTAGCCCAACCATTGCCATCACCGCACCTGTCTTAGGATTCATCACTACAACGTAAGCACCATCGGAATAGTTTGCATTTCCTGTTCCTAATAGTTGTTGGTATTGTTCTCGAACTACCTGTTCGATTTTCGCCTGAAAAGCCATGTCGATCGTTAATTTTAAATTCTCACCTTTTTTGCCTTCTGATACAGGTGTTTGTGTCACGATTTTTCCTTTGCTATCCAACGTTACTTCTGAAATTGCTTTGTGACCTTGAAGAATATCTTCATATTGTTTTTCTAGATAACTCGTTCCTACTCGATCATTTAATTCGTACCCTTTTGCAATATACTCATCTGCTTCTTCTGCAGGTAGTCCAGCCTTTTGAGAGGATACTTTCCCTAATAGACTTGTCAAATCTGTATCGTTTGGATACTCACGGTCCCAATCCATTCCTGTTGAAACACCGGAAATCTCTGAAGTATGTTCACCGATTATCGCAATTTCATCCTGAGTAACACCTTCATTTTTGATAAACGCGGTATTTAATTCTCCAACCGAATTCATCCGTTTAAAAATAGTTGCAGCTTGTAATGTATGTTCATCAAAGTTGATTTCTTCCGGTTTTACTTTTTCTACTGTCTTTGTGTATAACGTACCTTCGTCTGTAATTTTATTGCCTTTTTCATCTTGCTTGTCTTTATCAGTCAAACGTTTTTGAGCAGTTTTCAGATTTTCTGGGTCAGCTAACCAGTAATCCTTCTTATCACGTTCTGTTAACTCATCTGCTGGAACATGAATCAAATCATTCACTTTGTTTGCGATCGGTACTAGATCTTTTGTTTGGACCTTTTTGCCCCGTGTGTATGTGATCGCTAGGTTTGCTTTATTGCCAGCTAGTAAGTTCCCTTTTGCATCATAGATCTGACCTCTGGGTGCACTACTTTTGATCTTTAAAGTGGAATTTTCTTCTGCTTTTTGTGCATACTCCTGTCCCTCCGCAATCTGTAAATAACCTAAGCGAACAATTAATGCTACAAATAAACCAAAAATCACGAAGAACAATAAGTTCAATCGAAACGGAATATGTGATTTCTTACTTTTTTGTGTCATTGGTTCTTCATTATCTTTTTTTAATTTATCTAAAAAGCTCATTTTTTTCATTTATTATTAATCCTCCATATGAGAAAAGTCTCGCTTCTCTATTGTAACGAAAAAACACAAAAAAACATAGAGGGAATCTACTTACTAAGAAAATATTTAATTTTTACTGAACAAAAATGTGTCTGAGACATAACTCTGCGAGTTATATCCCAGACACCTAGTATCCGAATAAACGGTGGGAGCAAATGGTCCTCGATGCTTCGAGGATCGGAGTGAAACGAGAACCTTAGAGGCAGAAGCAGCTCCTTCTTATTTCTCGGAGTTAAACGTTTCTGTCCCAACCTGATTTTCCAATTATTTTCTACTATAATTTGCTACATCAGCAACCATGCTATCCACAAAAATATTTAAATCGATGACTTCTGTTTCTTTACTGCCATAACGACGAATATTGACAGTTGCATCATCCATCTCTTTATCGCCGACAACGATTTGATATGGAATTTTTTGTGTTTGAGAAGCACGAATCTTGTAACCCATTTTTTCATTGCGATCATCCACTTCGATTCGTAACCCTTGCTCTTGTAGACGTTGTTTCACTTCATAAGCATAATCCGAATGCGCTTCAGCAGATACTGGAATAATTGTTGCTTGGATTGGTGCTAACCAAGTTGGGAACGCGCCTTTGTAAACTTCTGTAAGGTATGCTACAAAACGTTCCATTGTTGAAACGATTCCTCTGTGGATAACTAATGGACGGTGTGTATTTTCACCATCTTCTCCTACATAAGTCAAATCAAAACGTTCTGGTAATAATGCATCGATTTGAATTGTAGACAGTGTTTCTTCCATTCCTAATGCAGTTTTTACTTGAACATCCAGCTTAGGTCCGTAAAAGGCTGCTTCACCTTCTGCTTCAAAATAATCGATTCCAGCTTCATCCGCTGCCTCTTTGATCATTGTTTGAGATCTTTCCCACATTGCATCATCATCAAAGTATTTCTCTTTATTATTAGGGTCTCTTAAACTCAAACGGAAGCGATAGTCTGTCACGTCAAAATCAGCATAGACTTCTACCATTAATTTCAATGTACGCAAGAATTCTTCTTTGATTTGATCTGGACGAACAAATGTATGACCATCGTTCAATGTCATTTCACGAACACGTTGCAAACCAGATAATGCACCAGATTTTTCATAGCGATGCATCATACCCAATTCTGCGATTCTAATTGGTAGTTCACGGTAGCTGTGGATATCATTTTTATACACCATCATGTGATGTGGACAGTTCATTGGGCGAAGAACTAACATTTCGCCATCACCCATATCCATTGGTGGGAACATATCTTCATGGTAGTGATCCCAGTGACCTGATCGTTTATAAAATTCAACGTTGGCCATGATTGGTGTATACACATGTTGATACCCTAAGCTGATTTCTTTATCTGTAATATAACGTTCAATTGTGCGACGAATTGTTGCGCCTTTTGGCAACCAGAATGGCAAACCTGAACCAACATCTGGATTAAGCATAAATAAATCTAGCTCTTTTCCTAATTTACGATGGTCACGTTCTTTGGCTTCTTCACGCATTTTAATAAATTCTTTCAAATCTTTTTTGTCAAAGAAAGCTGTTCCGTAAATACGTTGCATCATTTGGTTGTTGGAATTTCCTCTCCAATACGCACCCGCAACTGATAATAATTGGAATACTTGAATACGTCCAGTTGAAGGTACATGAACACCACGACATAAATCAACGAAATCACCTTGATCGTAAACCGTGATGACTTCCTCTTCTGGAAGCTCTGAAATCAATTCAACTTTATATGGATCATCTGCAAATAATTCTAACGCTTCATTTTTAGAAACCACTTTACGAACGATTGGATTATTTTCTTTGACGATTTTCATCATTTCAGCTTCAATAGCTGGTAAATCTTCTGCTGTTATAGGATTTTCACCATTGTCTGTATCATAATAAAAACCTGAATCGATTGCTGGTCCTACCCCAAATTTGATTTTTGGAAATAGACGACGTAATGCATTCGCCATCAAGTGGGCAGATGAATGACGTAAAATTCCTAGGGCATCCTCATGATCTGGTGTTACGATTTCAATTGTTCCATCTTCTTCGATCGGACGAACTAGATCTATTAATGTACCATTGAATTTCCCAGCTAATGCTTTTTTAGCTAAACTATTGCTGATACTTTTAGCGATGTCTAATGTTGATGAACCAGTCTCAAATTCTTTGACTGCGCCATCTGGAAAAGTAATATTGATTGACATTTTTGTTGCCTCCTTTAGTAAATTATGATTGAAAAGAAACTTCTACTTGCTTGTAGGTGAAGATTCACTAGTATAGATACTTCGCTCGACTCCGCTCGCCAAGTACTGTTCATCGTTCACTCTGGCAGAGCCAGTCGTGGTGATTCACAGCAAAAAGTCCTAGTATCCGATAGTTAATCAGATACTAGGACGAAAAGTTCGTGGTTCCACCTATTTTTAAACACAGCAAACAGCCATGTTCCTCAAGCGTGTTAACGGTACGGCCGCCTTTGTTTCAACAAAGGTTGGAAAAAGTGGTCATTCCTTGTGCGGGTCTGGAAAATTTTCAGCCAAGATTTTCCTCTCTAAAAGACTGCTTGCAAGTTCAGTTGTCTTTCTCATCAATCATTTATGTGTTAATTTAAACACTTCTTGAAATAAAAAGCAAGTGTTTCTTTAAAATGCTTATTTTTTCCATTGACCACCTTGCGCATATCGGTCTTTTTTCATTTCATTTACAATCACATGAATATTTTCTTGCGGCGCTCCTGTATTTTTAGAGACAACTTCTGTTATTTCTTTGACCATATTTGTAAGTTGTTCCTCACTACGACCTTCCACTAGTTCTACATGAATAAATGGCATGACATTTCCTCCGTTCGTTTGTTTTTATATTATTAATAATACCACTTTTAGCAAGCCTTTATTTATTTTTCAGCAATCAAACTAAACATTGACGCATCTTGTTTCATAAATAAGTTTTTACCATGATGAAATGTTTGACTAGACACTGAGTTAAACCCGATTTCAGCCATTTGTTTTTTTAATTCCTCTTGTACAAACCCATTATGAACTTTCTCATGATAGATTTTTTCATTTTTATCAAAATCGATAATGATTAACTGTCCTCCAAGATTCAGCGCTTGATACAAAGATTCTAGTAAATCCAACGTATCTGGAACATGCAGAAGAACTAAGGATACGATGATCAAGTCCGCTTTGATGTTCAAGGTGTGATTTTTTGAAAAACGTCCGATCACAGTCTTCACATTCGTTTGGTTCAGTTCTGCAATTTTTTGATCAACAATATGGATCATTTCCTGTGATGGATCAACAAAATACATCTCTTTAACATCATTAACAATTTGCAAGCCAATCAATCCAGTACCACAACCATAATCTAATACTAGTTTATTCGATGTCTCTCCTACATGCGTCTTGATTTCATTTGTGATACTATTTGCCAACTCTAATTGTTTAGGTGAATCATAGTGGTGTGCGATTTTGTCAAAAACATTCATCGACGGTTCCTCCTCATGGTTTCTATTCTTGATTCTATTTCTGAATGAGTAAAAAAGAAGCCCAATTGGACTTCTTTTAGTTATCTGTTAAGCTGGTTCACCATAATCGACTGGTTTGTCAAATTCACCAGGTGCATCATCATAGATATGTCCATAAACAATGACTGGCATTCCTGCATAAGCTCCATTGAATATTTGAGCAACAGCTTCTCCAGGTGTATTGATACAACCATTACTACCAAAATTAGTTTTATACGCTTCTTTGTTTCCAAAATACTCTGCTTTATAATCAGCATCATGAATACCAATTTGTGTTACCACACCACCGAAACTCTTCAATGGCATCCAATATTTTACAGGTACACTATATTTTGAGCCATCTAGCATTTCGCCTTCTAATTTTGTGTCTGTGTCTTTGTACAAAATAGTGTGGAATCCAGGAACAGTTGCTGTCCCTTTATTGTAGCGACCAGTAATGACATCTGTTTCAACTACTTTTACGCCATCTTTAAAGAAGTACATTTTTTGATCGTTAAGATCAATCTCTACGTAATCCTTATTAACGGTTGGTGATTGGTTTACATCGCCATCGATTGGTACAGTGATTGTTTCAGCATCTTTATCACTATTGATTGCTTGAACAAGTAAATCTCTTGTTTGCGGCATATTTATATCCCAACCATAGCTACCATTATTTTTATATTTTGTTGTCACACCATGAACGTTTGTAAAAATAATTGGTTTAAAAATCGACCCATATTTTTGGTTCGTTTGTTCTACCCAAGCATAAACTTTATTGGTATCAACATTTCCTGATTCATCCATAAATGATTGTAGTTCTTCTTTTGTAAGAGTTAACTTTTCACCATTGATATCAAGTGTAATTGATTTATTTTCTTTTTTCGACAAGACAGCTAATTTTTCTTGCAGTCCTTTATCTTCTTTAGTAACAGTTGGTTTTTGATAAAATTCCTTCACATCGTAAACATAATTTCCTTTGTTCTCATCAACATCTTTTAATACTTGATTCATTAAAGCTTCTTTATCAACAGATGTCCCAACTTGTTCAGGTACGATTTGATACACTCCATCGACTTTCTCAATCTTAGCATCTTGGCTCGGAGTTCCTTCTTCAAAGGTAAGTTCATTCAATCTATTTTTCAATTCTGTTTTATACTCTTCATTGATGGGTAGATTAATTGAACGATCGCCAATATTTTGTTTCAAATATTCTTCTGTGATTTCATATTTTTCAGGTAATTCAATTTTTTCTTCTTTATCATTTACCTTGATCACAACATCTTCAGCTTTATTCAGCTCTTCAAGTTTCTTTTTTGCAGCTTTTGTGTTTAATAAACTGATATCAACACCGTTTGCCTTTGCTGTGATAAAGAAATGTGATTGGAAATAAACAAATCCACCCGTAAACACAAGTGCTAAACAAATTAACACACCCACTAAAGGGACTAGCCATTTTTTCTTTTTCTTATTTGGATCACTATTATTTTTGGATGCCCGTGCATTCTTTGCTGAGCGACTAACTGATTCTTCATTTTCCATTGTGCTATCTTCCTTTTTTATGATTTATCTGCTCTCTTTGATTTAACGCTTATTCCTGTTTTAGAAATAAAAATAAAGAAAAGAATTTTGATTTTTATTTCATATTATAGTTTTCTTATTAGTGCCTCTCAACAACTACATTTTAAAGCTAGTTTAGTTAAATTTGCTCTAATCTTCAATTAATTTGCTTACATATGAGAAAAAATTCATGTTTTTATGTATAAATGCTAGATTTTCATTTTTTCCAATAAACAGGAAGTAGCAACTATCAAAAATTGATACAGTGTACCTACCATTCTACCACATATCAGATAGAGGAAAAAAGACCATTTGATAATATCTTTGACAAAATTCTAATTTATTTACAACAAACTTTAAACTATTGGTAAAACGTCACTTTTTTCATACAATTTTTCTTAACAAAAATCCGTTGTATAGTGCATGACCTTTTTAGCAGTCTGGTGATCGTAAATCAAGTTACTGCACTTAGAAAATACTTGAGCATAGTCATCAAACTGTTCCTGTAATGAAACTAATGCTTCCCAAGCGGATGAAATACTAGAAAGATCTAATGTTTTTAAGAGAGCCTGATAGTGCTCTTTGTCTAAATAATTTGGTAAATATTTATAATTTTTTCCAACACTGAAATGATAACCATGATCTGAACCCACTTGCCAAGATAATAGACGCAACAATTCTTTTCGACAGATTTCATTTAAATGATCTGCTGCATAAAATAATTCATTACGACATAAACCTTTCACAACATAAGTACTGACCCACCAAAATTCATTACAGCAATCTGAAAATTCTTCCTGCGTAGGGCATTTGATCCAATACTCTTGATCCGTAGCCTTTGCTAACACAGGCAATAATTGCTGTTTATCTAACAAAATTTCTGCTAGGCCATCGCCTTCATTCCAAGTATCTGCCAGCTCTTTAGGACAAAGGGTCAAATCGATTCGATTACCATCTTCAAATAGCATTAAATAGGTAAATTTCCCATTTCCAGTTGGTGGAAATAGAACCATATTTTCTGGTGTTTGCATAATTAAGCGTAAACCAAACTGATCGATCCAATTCTGGTCACTAACAAATTCATCGACAGACTCTACAATATAGACAATATCATAATCTTGAAATCCATCTTTAGGCACACGTTGATTTGTCCGAGACCCAGTCAACCCAACAGCCAATACTCTGGAATCATTTTTCGCTGTATCTAAAATCAGGTGAAACATCTCTTCTTCTGTTCGCATATTACCCTCCATTATTCACTTTATATAAAGTATACGATAAGTTAACACATCCTGTTATACTTTCGCTTAAAATCGTTAAAAAAAACTTAAAAAGAAATTTATAAACACTATTTTCTCAGTTTATCTACTAAACTATAAATGAAAGGGTGTGTTGTGATGAAATGGGTGAAACGAATTATGGTGATTATCATAAGTTTAGGGGTTATGTATGCTGGTCTTATTTTATTTCTAATTTTAAGTGGAACAAAAGATCAACCAACAAAAACGCCAGATACTGTACTTATTTTAGGTGCACAAGTAAAAGGAGCTTCAAAAGAAACTGCTTATCCAAGTACTGTTTTAAAAGAGCGGTTAGATGCTGCTATACCTTATCTAAAAGAGCATTCTGAGGCAATGGCTATTGTATGTGGTGGCCAAGGATCCGATGAGCCTGATAGTGAAGCGAATGTTATGGCTGAATATTTAAAAGCTAACGGTGTTTCAGAAAAGCAACTACTAATAGAAGACAAATCCACACGAACAAAAGAAAACATCCAAAATGCTCAAAAGAAACAAAATCTTGGAAACACAGTCATCGTTACAAGTGATTTTCATATGTTCCGCTCCAAATTGTTAGCAAAACGACTGGGTATTTCCGAAATCAGCGGACTTCCTTCCGTCTCTAAATCCTCAGCGACTTTTAAAACGTATATGAGAGAAATCATCGCTTTAGGATATGGCTTGCTTTTTGACCATTGAGTTTAACTTTCTCTAAGTTCTATCTATAGCGCTATTCTTTACTTTTTAATGTAACGTAGCAATCAGATAACGGATAGCCCGTCCTATTGAGAGGATGGGCTATCCGTTATCTGTCGACTCACTATTTTATTGCTCTAGATTCTTTTTTAAAGCTTCATATTTTTCTTCTTGCCTTTTTTGTTCCTTTTTCATTTTTTGATTGAAATAATAAATAATTCCTAAAATCACTGCTAAAACACCTACACTACCGCTGATAACAAGAGTCCAAGGAAATTGTTTTTTCTGATTGGGAGGTAAATTGATTGCTGTTGCATTATATTTCTTTGCTTCTTTTTCTTTTATTTCAAACTTTCTTTCCCAGTCCCACTCTCTAAATCCATCATTTGCCTTTAGTTTAACTGTATAGTTTCCTGCAACAAAAGGTTGTTCATTTAATTCTATTTTATAGTTAAAATTCGTATTGGGCGCCATTGTTAAGGATTTTTGATGATTTTCATAACGTGGCTTTGTTTCATTTTCATAATAAAGTTTCGCATCTAGTTGTAGTTTTTTGATCATTGCTGCTTGTTTATTTTGAATATTCATCGTTACTGCATTATTTCCGTTTATTTGTGTCGTTTTGACTTGATTTAAGGCTAGTTCTGGTTTTACTTCTTGATCGGTCTCACTCAGTAACACACCCACAACATAAGAGAAACGATTACCAACTGCTAAAGCACCTTGACTCTTTTCTGCTTTGTCCTCTTTTTGTTCAAAATATAGACCGCCTAATACATACCCATCAAATGGTTCAGTAGGAATGTCGATCACACACTCAACTGTCTTGATTGATTGTTTTGGTAAGACAATTTCTTTTGGACTCGATGCGATTTCACTAAACGTGAATTTTGCAGATGAATCTTTTTTAGTATCACTATAAGAATAATCTACAACACCATTATCATTTGTGATAGCCGAATTCGCTGAAGCATATACTGTGATATCTTTTTCTGTATCATTTGTAAGTTCCACGCTCAATGTCTGTTTTTCACCTGGAGTTACCCTCAAATCAAAGTAACTGATTTCCTTACTTCGTTGATTTTCTGGTAAAACCGCCTTAATACTGAAATCAATTTCACTTGCTTGACTAATCGGTCCTACACTCATAGCCAATAATAATAAAATAATGGCACATACAAATTTAGATCGTTTCTTTTTCATAGTTAAAACTCCTTTATAGCATCCCATAATAGCACTGAAAAGAACGCTATTCATTAGCCAAATAGGTTCTTTTCAGTGTAGAAACATAGATATTAAAAAAATTGAATCTTAAACCAAATCCTCTACCACTTACAAGGGACTGTCGTTTAAGGTCCAAGTAAGTGTCGTTTTATATTGGTCATTAGTCACTTTAGTCGTAGTATTAGGTACGGTCAATTTAACGCCTTGCGCTGCTCCTGCTCCTGAGCCAAAGGCAAGTGTCCATGTTCCCATTCCTGTAGAAAGTGCTGCTGTAGCTACTGGAGAAGATGCTGCCCCTGTTGGATCTAAAGTTACAGGTACTGTTATAGGTGCTAACGCAATTAATTCCGTAGAATTTGGTGTTGCTGCTACAAAACTCATTTGAGCATTTGTTAAAACAGCTGGTGTACACCCACTAGTTTGGAATTGGCCATTTTGTTTAACAGTCAATTTCCATCCAAGATTCAATCCTCGTTTATCTGTAACTTGAGCATAGTTAGGCACACTGATAAGCGTAGAAAGTGAGTTTTGAACTTGATCCAATTGTGCATAATAGGTCGCATTGACTGTTTGAATCACTTTTGTTCCAAAGTGGAAATTCGATACATAATCTAAACTAAGCGGACCACCGGTTCCTGGTTGATGAGGATCATTAGGATTTGGGGTAACGGGTGAAGTTGGGTCTGTTGGATCGACAGGCGGTGTTATTGTTGTATCTTGAGAGAAACTAATATCTGCATTTGATGTCATTGAGCTTACCGCAACTGCTTCTCCAATCGTTCCACCAACAAAACTAAAAAAAATAAGTACAGAAACAGTAGATAAAGAACCTAGAATCTTTTTTATTTTAACCTCTCATTTTAATAAGAAGTCAAACCTAAGTTATATAGGCGTATCTGATAAAATCCATTGTAATTGAGCCGTATAAGACTCATTTACGTTGATATTCACACTAGGACTAAGGTTTAAGAACACCCCATTTTGCTGATTCCATGAAATGACGACATTATTGTTATCTGGCGAAGTATACGCATACGCCTCAGAAGCAATTGTTGTGATTGAGGTATCTTGGCCATTTTTTCGATAAACAAAAGCTTGATTGATTGTCTTATTCGTAGTCGTGGACTTCATCGGTTGACTTTCTCTAACCAGTAAGTGCCATTGATTTTTTGCTACTCGACCATCCGCAACAATCAATGATGTATCCACTATAGTCGGACCATAAGTCGTTTTTTTCGTAGGTACAGGTATGCTTTTAAACGAAATTTGATTTGGTGATTGAACAAAGCGCAATGTCCCATCTCCTACTGAAATCGAATTCAACTTATTTTGTGGCGTGATGGCGGTCCCACCACCGTCAGCTCCTGAAACAATACTAGAAAACGGTAATATTTTACCTGTCATATTTTGAGCAACAGTACCTGTATATTGAAGTGTAAAACTTGTATTTGGCTGTATAAAATTATTTATAGCAAGAGGGTTTTGATAATACCAATACTGCATGTTCATATTGGAATCCGTTAAAAGCTGTGTTCCTAACACAGGGGTTTGTACACCTGTGTTTGATGTTCTAATAAGTGTTACAGGACTTAATTGCGTTATACCATTTGGGATATATGCTTTCAACATTTGCTGACTCCAGGTTGCAGGCTGATTCGTCAATGTTGTTGTCAGGGTATAGCGTACTGTTTGGCCTGTTACAACTGAGGGGGCTACTTCCCAATTGCCTTGTGCGTTTAGTCTTTCAATTATTTGGACAACTGAAATGGCTGGTGATAAGTAAGGAACTATTTGACTGTAATTCGTACTTGTAACTAAAATTGCTCCCGTTCGATTACTCAATCCCCGAACTGATAAAGTGACTGTTTCCCCACCATTAAACATTGGTAAATTGGTAAATTGAAAACTACCATTGGCATTCAAAGGAGTGGTATAAATCGTTCCTGAATTGATCTGTAATGCTACTTGATAGGTCCCACCACTCGTTTGTACTGCGTTACCTGAAAGCTGAGTAGTTCCTGGTGTTGCAGAACTGGATGTCACCGGTTGGATTGGCCAAGTAACAGATTGTATATTGGAAGGTAGACTTTGGATGTAATTACTGCTAGTTTTTGATTGTGCAAGTATCGTCGCTGAAAGAGTATCCCCATATTGTAGTGCTGACGCTACATTTGTAGTGAAATTACCAGCAGCATCAACTGGTATATTACTGATAACAATAGGAGCTGACGTGCCATCAGAACGAGTGATAGTCAATTGAACGGTATAGGTATAACCGCTATTTTGCACTTGTTGGATTTTTCCCCCTACAGTCGTTTGTAAATTTAAGATTGGACTATTTATAATTGGTGCAGTTACATTGGGTACACTCGTCCCAATCGACATCGATGGTAACGCAATCACACCTGATTTTGACACATTACCTAGAACCAAATTTATAATATCTAAACCATCCGTTGATGAACCAAATGTTCCCTTGATTGGATAGTTTACGCCATTACTTGCTGGAGGAATCGTGATCCCATTTTGATACAATGTTGCGACATCAAAAGTAAATGAAACTGACCAGCGACTTAGTCCTAATAGACCTAAAATATTTGATGGAAAAGTGACATATACTGAATTATAGGCACTACTATACGCTAATACGATTTCATGCGCTGTATCATGAATATCGTATGATTTATTGCCAATCGCTCCGTTTGGAAGGACTACAGTCCCGGTAAGCAATGACAAGAAACTTTGCTGTTTCGCTGTACTTCCATTAATTTGATTGGCTATTTCAGGTGGTAACTGGAGAATAATCCTCGGCTGACCACCTAATGATAAATCTAAAGCTGGGGTATAAGTATAGGTCATCGTAATAACGGACTGACCTGTTGTTCCAGTTGTATAGGTCCCACTAAGTGAGCCCGATCCCACACTAACTAAGCGTTCTTGTAATTCTTCTGTCGTGTTTATTTCTTGAGTCTGTGCTTCAACCAATTCATTTTCTAGCTCTTCTTCTGCAAATACTTGATAACCCGCAATCTGTAAAATACTGAGCACGCCCCCTAACAAAAGAAAAAGTACCCACTTTTTTTTCACACTGACCCCTCCTCCCCATTCACAAGCAAATTATTTACTAGATTCAACAGACAATATTTTAAAATAATAAAAAAATATCATACAAAAATTATTTCGTGTTAAAAAAAGAAACCGTTCAATTCGTTATATTGATTTTATACTGCTCGCAAAATAAAGTAAAATATTTGGGATTGATCGACTTATTTAAATTCTGTTATTATCCTATTTTTAACGCCTGAACAACGTATAGCTCATAGATTTCTTACACCTCAATCATTCAACATTTAGATTTTTTCTCAAAAATTTCGTTTAACGTCGAAATATTTGAGAATTTTTCAAAATAATGCTATTATAGTCTTGTTCTTAGTTTTTTCATATTGTGTTTCCCTTCATATAGTGTGTGTATGAAGGGTTTATTTTTGTCCTCTGGAGTAAGCTAAAAAAAAGAATCCTTATGAAATAAGGATTCTTCCAGTCTATTATTCACCTAAATCAACATTATGATAAACCTTTTGAACATCATCAAGATCTTCTAAAACATCGATCATTCGTTCAAATTGTTCTAAATCTTCTCCTGCTAATTCTACATCATTTTGTGCAATCATTTCTAATTCAGCTACTGAAAATTCTTCAATGCCTTTTTCTTTTAGAGTTTCTTGTACTGCGTGCAAGTCCTCTGGTTCTGTGTAGACGATGATTTGGCCTTCTTCTTCTGTTACATCGCGTACATCAATATCTTTTTCCATTAAATACTCAAGGATTTCATCTGCATCATCACCGGCAAAGCCAATAACACCAGTATGGTCGAACATATAAGCTACAGCACCGCTGACACCCATATTTCCGCCATTTTTACCAAAAGCCGCACGAACATCTGAAGCTGTTCGATTAACATTGTTTGTCAAAGCATCAACAATAACCATTGAGCCATTTGGTCCAAATCCTTCATAACGTAATTCAGAATATTGTTCATCGCCAGAGCCTTTTGCCTTTTCGATTGCTCGATCGATGATATGTTTTGGTACATTATATGTTTTTGCGCGCTCGATAACAAACCGTAACTTCTGATTTGCTTGAGGGTCAGGATCACCCGATTTCGCTGCTACGTAAATTTCAATTCCGAATTTTGCATAAACTCGGCTGTTATTTGCGTCTTTGGCAGCTTTTTTCTCTTTAATATTTGCCCACTTACGACCCATATTCTCACTTCGCTTTCAATTAGTATTATTTTTTTGATTATAGTGCCCTTATCATTATACTTGCCAATTGGACTTTTGTTAAGTGTTTTTTGCTTTTAAGAGACACGGATCGGAAAACGACCAAAGCTCTGCTCTAAAATACGATCACTCCCTAACTGATATAGTTGATTACTACGAATATCTAAAGCTAATTGAGTACTCACATTCTTAGAGATTTTAGTGATAAGCGGTAACTTTAGATTTTTTTTCTTTTCTTTTAAAAAACGTTGCCCTTGCTCTGTAAAACCAAGCACTTGTATGTAACTATTTTGCCTGACATTCTCTATTTCATATTGTTTCACATTGACTAAAATATAGGTCGCCAATCGTTGCAATCGTGTCCATGTGTAACGTTTTGTCTTAGCTTTTTCCATAAATTGCTGAAAAGAATCAGATACTTTTGCGGCTTCTTGTAAACGATACTCGATGCCTTCTTTCATTTGATAGATCTCTCTGAGTTCTGGTAGAGAGCTGCTAAGTAGTTTATATTTTAATAATGGCCAATACGCTTCCCAAGAAACGGTTGGTGACTCTTCCAAATCTTTCATGACTCGCATTGGTAGCACTTGTTTAATTTGGCTTAATTCACCTGAGAAAACTGCTTTTCTAATTGCAGTTGCACTCGCAAACTGTTGATATATTTTGGTATCATGATATCCTGCCTGTTCCCGCTTTAACGGATACAAAAGCATTGGTTTTTCATAGGTAGCATTCTCTTTCGCATAGCTTAATCCTAAAATATGATTGGGTGATGAGAAATCTAACGTACCATTTGGATACAGCTTACGAAATACCTCTGTCATTTGCTGTGGATAACTCATCCCATTATTTTTTATTTCTTGGTAAGCGTGATTGATTTCTGTTTGATGTTCGTTAACAAAAGACCCAAATTGCTCATAATTCATCTCTACTTGATTATCTGTACCAAAGCATAACGCATCACATTGTAATGCTTGCAGTAACTTTATTCCACCTGCAGCAAAATAATCAGCCGACTGTACCGCATAGGCAAACGGTAACTCTATCACTAAATCAACACCATGGCTCAAAGCTTCTTTGGCACGTGTCCATTTATCAATAATAGCTGGTTCACCTCGTTGCAAAAAGTTACCACTCATCACAGCAATCACTACTTGTGCTTCACTCAATTCTCTTGCCATTTTAGCATGATACTGATGACCATTGTGAAAAGGATTGTATTCAACAATAATGCCGCAACTTTTCATGTTTCTTCTCCTTCTTATCGCACTCGCGTCTATTAGAATTCTATCATAACATGTTTATTTTAGGACTGAAACAAAAGAAAAAATGAGCAGCCTAAACTTCAAAAAGTTTCGCCCTACTCATTTTCCCAACTACTTTTCACACACAAAAAACCAACGACTGCTTTCTTCTGTAGGTGCCTCATCCGTAAAGTCTGCAAATACTTTAACATTCATAAAGCCCGCACTTTCTAGCATCATCAAATAATTTTCCATTGTGTATGTTCGTTCTTGATGCAATTCATCTTGTCGAATAAACACTTCATCATTTCCATGTTCTTTTACAAAGAAGGTTAGAAAGTGCTCAATACTATGTTCTTTTTCACCAGGATAACTATCCCATAAAAAAGCAAATTCTTCCGTTTGATAGTGATAGCTATACTCTGGAAATACGTTGTCTACCTGATGGATAGAGTGAACATCAAAAATAAAGACACCCTCTTCTTCCAACGCTTGATAAACATCATCAAATACTTGTTGAACCTCTTGGCGATTTGCCATATAACATAACGAGTCAGAAAAACAAGTGATGGCATGATATTGACCCATCTCGGATAAATCCATCATATTCCCTTGAACAAATTGGATTTGAACATCCTCTTCTGCGGCACGTTTACTCGCCATCATCAACATTTCTTCCGATAAATCCAACGCAGTGACAGTAAATCCAGCCTTAGCAAAATTCACAGCCAATGCCCCCGTACCGCAAGCCATTTCTAAAACATCCATTTTCCCTTCTGGTAAGTGACGTTTTGAAAATGCAAGCCACTGATCATAGAGACTATCATCCATTACTTCGTCGTAAACAAAAGCAAATGTTTCATATGCCATATTACTCGACCCAAGCGTGAAGGTCGACCATTGGTGCATCTGACCAAAGTTTTTCTAGGTTGTAAAATCCGCGTTCTGCTGATTGGAATACATGAACGATGATATCTCCTAAATCGATCAAGACCCATTTGCCGCCATCTTTTCCTTCAATTCGTTTAACTTCAACTTGTGCTTCTTCTTCTTTTTCAATGATTTCTTCTACAATTGCATTGATTTGACGTTCACTTGTTGCTTGGCAAATCATAAAATAATCTGCTAAAAGTGATATCTCATGTACATCTAAAGCGACAATTTCCTCTGCTCTTTTTGAATCTGCTGCTTTTACAGCGATTTCTAAAATCTGTTGACTTTCTATGATGGTTTCCTCCTAATTTTAAAGCGGAACAAATCGGTTAATCCTTTAGAAAATTAGGAAATTGGTATTGAAACGTTCTTTGTTTCACTGACAATTTATCTATTTTTCTAAGGATTGATTTGTGCAGCTTTTCCTACTACCCAATAATTATATGTTTCAATTGTTTTGGGATAAATTTTTTGTTCTTTTTCAATAAGATGTTGCAATGTATGTTTGGTTTCATAGGCAACGGCTTCGTCTAAATCGACTAAAGCCAATTCACGAGCTTCTTTCACCCCAGGAAAATCACGACCTGGTTCGATATAATCAGCAACATAAATAATTTTATCTAATAAACTCATTTTAGCGCCACCAGTTGTATGCAGACGAATCGCTTCTAAAATCTCTTCGTCATTGATTCCTAGTTCTCTTTGAACCATGCTAGCTCCAACAAGTCCGTGCCAAATCGCATTTCCATAATTGAGTAAGTCTTGATCATATCCGTCACGCAAAATGATCATTTCAAACTCTTCATTCGGACGTTCTTTAGCATAATCATGGGTCAAGGCGGCAATGCTAGCCTTCTCCTCAGACGCACCATATTTAGCTGCTAAGGCAATAGCCGTTTCTTCAACACCTAAAACGTGCTTAAATCGGCGTTCACTCATGTGCATTTGGACTTTTTGCATCAATTCTTCTCGCTTAAACGTCGTATATTCTCCGCTAAAATCCATCTACATACAGCCCCTTTTCTTCTATATAGTGTATCACACTATCAGGCAATAAGTAGCGCGTAGAACAACCATTTTTAATTTTCTCTCGAATCAATGTTGAGCTAATATCCATTTGAGGAACATCTACCCAAATGATTGGATATGATGTAACGGTCCCATAGTGTGGTCGACGAATACCGACAAAATTAGTCAACGTCAGCAATTCATCAATTTTATACCATTTTGGTAAGTATTCTACCATATCTCCGCCAATGATAAAATAATAATCTGTATCTGGATTATTTTGCGTTAAAGCCTTCATTGTGTCATAGGTATAACTTTTGCCTTTACGGAACAACTCAATAGGCTCTACAGCCAAATTTGGATTATCAGCAATTGCTAGCTCCAGCATGGCTAATCGGTGTTTACTATCAATTGTCTTTTTTTCATCTACATGAGGCGGTAAATAAGTAGGCATCAAATAGACTTTGTCCAACCCAAGTTGTTGTTGCACTTGGTCAGCCATCACTAAATGAGCCAAATGAACTGGATTAAAATTCCCGCCTAATATTCCTACCTGTTTACGCTTTTGAAAAAGCTCTGCTTCTTCCACAATTACTTCCGCTTTTAATGCAGCATTCGTATTTGTCCCCATTTTTCTTACCTCCAAGTTTTAAATTGCTTTAACTTCTTTAGAGATTTTTTGATATTTTTCTTTAGATGATGGTTTGAACAGTACTAGTACACGACCGATGATTTGAACGATATCACAGTGAATGTCTGCTTTCAATGCCGCAGCTACATCTTCTGCAATCTCATCAGTATTTTGTAATAATGTTACTTTAATCAGTTCTCTTTTTTCCAACGCTTCATTGATTTGTACCACCATCGCAGAATTCAAGCCACCTTTTCCAATTTGAAAAATCGGTTGTAGATGGTGCGCTTGACTACGTAAATAACGCTTTTGTTTTCCTCTTAAATCCACTAAATTTCCTTCTCTCTGTTCTCACTTATGATTAAATCAACGCTTTTCTTCTCAATACATCGACACCTTTAGGAGCCCAACCAGCAACCACACAAGGTTCTGTTATAGTAATCCACCCTAGACCAGCAAATACGATATCTGTTTTCTCTTTGATCGAAAATTCAAAGCGAACCAACTCTGGAAACCCAGCTACTTCATCAGGACGAGGCGGTTGTAGTAAACCACCTACGTGTTTTTCATAAAATGCATCAGCTGTCACTAACTTAGTGCGGTGGATTGCTAAATCATTTGACACATAAGCTATAAATGAACTACGTTCCCCTTGAATAAAGTCAAATCGAGCTAAGCCACCTAAAAATAATGTTTGCTCTGGATTCAATTGGTATACTTTTGGTTTGATTTCTTTTTGTGGCGCAATGATTTTTAAATCTTTTTTCCCTAAGTAATGCGCCATTTGATGACGATGAATGATTCCTGGCGTATCGATCAAGAAATGACCGTCATCCAATGGTATTTCAATCTTATCTAATGTCGTTCCTGGAAATTGCGATGTTGTGATCACGTCTTGAACGCCCGCGGTCTGCTTGATGATTTGATTGATCAATGTTGATTTTCCAACATTGGTCACGCCAACCACATAGACATCCTTGCCCTCACGATATTTTTCGATCGTCTCCAATAAATTTTCCATTTCTTGAGGTTTCTTCGCACTTGTCAGTAAAACATCGACTGGACGTAGCCCTTCTTCATGAGCACGCTCTCTCATCCATTGAATCATTTTTGGTTTCTTTAACGATTTAGGTAAAATATCGACTTTGTTTCCTACCATCAATACTGGATTATCCCCAATAAAACGATGTAACCCAGGAATCAGCGAACCATTAAAATCAAAAATATCAACTACATTCACGATCAGTGCATCTTCTTTACCTAATCCATTTAACAAACGTAGAAAATCATCATCTGTTAATTGAACATCTTGAATGTCATTATAATGTCTTAAACGGAAGCAACGTTGACAATACACTTCCCCTGTCTCCATACCTTTTTCAAAAGCAGCCTTTGGTGTATAGCCTAATTCATTCGGCTGTTCTGTTTGAATGACTGCACCACATCCGATGCATTGGATTGCTTCTTGCTCGCTCATTCTAGTCCGCCTTTCCATATCATATCTGGATGTTTCTTCCCTAAGTGTTTCATAATTTTACGTTCAAAGAAACGATTTATTCGTGTATTCCATCCGTCTGTGTCAACAATGGGACGTACTAAAATATTTCTGATTCCAGCCGCATTTGCACCTCGGATATCCGTCATAATTTGATCGCCTACCATCACTAATTCTTCTGGCTTTAAATTCAGCTTTTTTTCTGCTTCACGAAAGCCTCTAGTTGAAGGCTTTAAAGCTCTCGATACATACTCTAAATCAAATTTTTCAACTGCTCGTTTAATACGGCTAGATTTATTATTTGAAACAACTACAACAGGTATCCCAGCATTTTTCATTTCTAGAATCCACGTCAATAACTCTTCAGTTCCGTCTGGATTGTCCCAGGCAATCAACGTATTGTCTAAATCAGTCAGTACAGCTTTAATTCCTAATTTTTTTAATTGGTTCGGTGTGATTTTATAAATCGCATCGACCATCCAAGTTGGTTTAAATTTTAAAAACATAGTAACTCCTCTCATCTCCACGATGAACTTTCTCATAGTGAAAGGAGTACTAAGCTAGCACTCCTCCAATTTGTATTATACTGCATTTTGGTGAAAAATTCTATAAATGCTCATCATAAGTTTTCATAAGATTCAATGACAATAATATGACCATTAAAACAAAGATTTGTTTCTTTGATTATTTCTATGCTAAACTTTTGTAAACAAGTGAAATGAGGGAAAACAATGACCGTCACAATAAAAAAGGCTTCAATCAATCTTTTTGTCCCTGATACAGAAATAGCTATGGCTCTTTATGAAAAGATATTTGACGCAAAAACAATTGAATTAAATAAGAACGATGAAGTAAAATCTGCACGTTTTAGTATTGGTGAGAGTCTTTTCGCTTTAGCCGATGAACAACCAGAAAATGGTGCTAAATCAGCCTTGACATTACAAGGAGCACCTCTTTGTATCCAACTAATTTGTAATAATGTAGAAGAACTTGTAGAAAAAACATTACTTGCTGGTTGTACGTTAGAAATGCCTATTACCGTTGTACCAACTAAATTTAAAGTTGCAAATATCAAAGACCCTTTTGGCTTTGTTTGGTCAATTTCAGAAGTTTACACCGATTGATAATAAAAAAATGGAACAAGCTAAAATAAACTTGTTCCATTTTTGATCAATATTTACGGAAACGTTGATAACGATTTTCCAATAATGTATCCGTTTCAAGTTGGGATAGCTCAGAAAACTTACCAATCAGTGCCTTTTGAATCATTCGATTGATTTTCGATTGTTCCAATGCTTCACCATTCATCTCTTCTGGAATCACTCGATCAATAATCGTTAATTCTTTTAATTCTGTTGCTGTAATTTTCATTAATTCTGCTGCTTCTTTGGCACGACTTCCATCTTTCCATAAAATCGATGCAAATCCTTCTGGTGAAAGTACAGCATAAATAGTATGCTCTAGCATCCAAACTTCATCGGCTAAAGCAAGGGCTAATGCGCCGCCGCTTCCACCCTCGCCAATAATAATTGCAATGATTGGTACACTTAAATCAGACATTTCTATCAAATTTTTGGCGATTGCTTCACCTTCACCACGTTCTTCTGCCTCAATACCGCAATAAGCTCCTGCTGTATTGATAAACGTAACGATTGGACGACCAAATTTTTCTGCTTGCTTCATTAAGCGTAAAGCCTTACGGTAGCCTTCTGGGTGAGGTGCACCAAAATTTCGTTCGATATTTTCAGGTAAGTTACGCCCTTTTTGGATTCCTACAACTGTTACAGGTTTCTCTTCTAATGTCGCAATTCCGCCAACAACAGCTAAATCATCTCCAAAATAACGATCTCCATGAAACTCCATAAAATCATCGAAAACTGCATCAATATACTCTAATGTAGTATAGCGATCTTGCGCACGAGCTAAGGTGACAATATCATTGGCCGTTTTTTCCATCGCTATTTCCACCCTTTCATCGTATGAATCTTTAGTAAGTCACTAAGTGTTTCTCGTAGCTGATTTCTAGGAACGATTTTGTCAACAAATCCATGATCCAGTAAAAACTCGGCTTTTTGAAAATCATCAGGTAACTCTTGACGGATTGTTTGCTCGATCACTCTACGTCCAGCAAAGCCAATCAGACTTTGTGGTTCTGCTAAAATAATATCACCATCCATAGCAAAACTAGCTGTGACACCGCCCGTTGTTGGATCAGTTAGTACCGTGATATAAAGCAGACCAGCATTACTGTGTCGTTTAAGTGCACTTGAAATTTTTGCCATTTGCATTAGAGAAAAAATGCCCTCTTGCATTCTTGCGCCACCTGAAGCCGTATAAATAATCACTGGTAAACGTTGTTCTGTAGCCCGTTCAAATAAACGAGTGATTTTTTCTCCGACAACAGTTCCCATGCTCCCCATAATAAAATTAGCATCCATGACACCAATACCAATCTCTTGACCATCAATTTTAGCCTTTCCGGTTAAAACAGCTTCATGCAATTCCGTTTTTTCTTGCATCTTGGCGATTTTATCTAAATAATCAGGAAAGTCTAATGGATCTTTCGTGATCAAGTCTGTGTCCCACTCTTCAAAACTTTTCTCATCTACCGTCAAAGCTAGACGTTCCCAAGCACCAATTCTAAAGCTATAATCGCAATAAGGGCAGACTTTTTCTGCCCCCATATCTTTTGTATATAGCGTGCGTTTGCAACAAGGACATTTCGCCCACATGTTATCTGGAACTGCAGGTTTTTTTATAGAAGATTGGTCTCCCGCGCGATTCGGATTGATTCGAATGTAGTTTTTCTTTTTAAATAAAGCCATACACCTGCTCCTTTTTAATTATCGCTTTCTGGTTCCCAATTTGGTAAAAATGTTTCTTGTAAAAAGCTTGTATCATAATCACCAGCTAATACATTTTTATGTGTAATCAAGTCTAACTGAAATTCTGAATTTGTGATGATACCATCTGTTACGATTTCGTTTAATGCACGTTGCATTTTCATTAATGCGTCCATTCGATCATTTCCATGAACGATCACTTTAGCGATCATTGAATCATAAAAAGGTGGAATCGTATAACCTGAATACATCGCACTGTCTACTCTTAATCCCATTCCGCCACTTGGTAATAACAAATTATTGATTTTCCCAGGTGAAGGTGCAAAATTAAAAGCAGGATTTTCAGCATTGATTCGACATTCGATTGCATGACCTGTAATTGTTATATCTTCTTGGCTATAAGGTAATTCTTCCCCAGAAGCTACTTTTAATTGAGCTTTCACAAGATCGATTCCTGTAACCATCTCTGTAACAGGATGCTCAACTTGGATTCGAGTATTCATTTCCATAAAATAAAACTCACCCGATTTATCCATTAAAAATTCAATCGTTCCAGCATTTTCATAATGAACAGCTTTAGCTGCACGGACAGCTGTTTCACCTAAAAGCTGACGTTTTTCAGCTGTAATCGCAATTGACGGGGATTCTTCCATCACTTTTTGATTATTTCTTTGTAAAGAACAATCCCGCTCACCTAAGTGAATTACATGTCCATACTGATCACCTAAAATTTGTACTTCGATATGACGCGCTGGATAAATAATTTTTTCTAAGTACATATCATCATTACCAAAAGCCGCTTTTGCTTCTTGCTGTGCTGAAGCAAAATGTTGTGGCAATTCTTCTTTACTCATTACTTTACGAATTCCTTTGCCGCCACCGCCTGCTGCAGCTTTCAGCATAACTGGATAACCAATACTATCCGCAATCTGCAAGGCTTCTTCAACAGAATTGATCACACCGGTACTTCCAGGAATAACTGGAACATTCGCTTTTTGCATCAATTCACGGGCGTTTATCTTATTTCCCATTGCATCAATTGTCGCAGCTTTTGGACCAATAAACGTAATATTACACTCTTCACACATCGCTGCAAATTGGCTATTTTCTGATAAAAAACCAAATCCTGGATGGATTGCTTCTGAATTGGTAACAATCGCCGCACTTAATACGCTTTGAACATTTAAATAAGAATCTGCCGCTTTTGCAGGTCCAATACAAATTGCTTCATCTGCTAATTGTGTGTGTAAGGCATCTTTATCTGCCTCTGAATATACCGCGACAGTCTGCACACCTAATTCACGACATGCCCGAATGATCCGAACTGCGATTTCTCCTCTATTTGCAATTAAAACTTTTGAAAACATAGCTCACCTATCCAATCATAAAGGTCAATTCTGCTTCCGCTACTTTTTTCCCATTCACAGTTGCAGTTCCTTTGCCGATGCCGGCTATTGATTTTACTTTCATAATTTCTACTTCTAACATCAACGTATCACCTGGAACAACTTTTTGTCTAAATTTGGCTTTATCAATACCACCAAAATAGGCTGTCTTCCCTTTAAAATCAGGCATAGACAATAATGCTACAGCACCTGCTTGTGCTAATGCTTCAAGAATCAATACACCTGGCATCACAGGTTCTCCTGGAAAATGTCCTTGAAAAAAAGGTTCATTGATCGTTACATTTTTCTTTGCGATAACTTTTTCACCAACAACGATTTCTTCCACTGTATCTAACAGTAAAAAAGGATATCGATGAGGAATAATTTCTTTGATTTCTTCTATATTCATCATTCCACTCCCTTAGCGACACGGAAAAGAGGTTGATTAAATTCAACAACATCTTCATTCTCTACTAAAACTTCTGTAATCACACCATCTACAGTAGCGGTAATTTCATTCATAAGTTTCATCGCTTCAACAATACACACGATGTCGCCTTTTTTCACTGAATCACCAACTTGTTTAAAGTTTTCTTTATCAGGTGCTGGTTTTAAATACACAACGCCTACGATTGGAGAAATGATTTCTTCTGTATTTTCTGGTTTCGCTTCAGGTTTTACAGTTTCTTTGATCGTTTCTTTTACTTCCATTTGTTGGCTTGTAACTTCAGATGATTCCTGAGTCATTGTATTATTGTCAGCAGTATATTTTACTTCATCCGACGACGATTTTTGTGTTACTTTATTTTTATTCATATAAAGACCAAACGAACCTTCTCTAAGATCAAATTCCGTTAGTGTTGATTGGTCAAATTGTGTTAATAATTCCTTCACTTCATTGATATTCATTTTAATCCTCCCAACGTTTTAAACAAAGTACTGCATTATGACCACCAAAGCCAAATGAATTTGTCAAAGCATACTCAAATTCATGTTTTTGACTTTCATTTGTAACAATATTAATTTCGATGGCTTCATCTAACTGCTCAATATTGATCGTTGGCGGAATAAATTGATGCTGTAAAGCGTTCAATGTCGCAATTGCTTCAATCCCACCTGTAGCACCTAATGAATGCCCAGTCATACTTTTCGTGCTACTAACACGAACATTTTTAGAGGCTTCTCCTAAAGCAGTTTGAATTGCTTTAGTTTCTGCAACATCATTGGACGGTGTACTTGTACCGTGAGCATTGATATAGCCCACTTTGTCAGAATCAATATTGGCTTCTTCGATCGCTAATTTCATCGCTTTGGCAGCACCACTTCCATCTGGCCTAGGCGATGTCATATGATAGGCATCACAATTTGAACCATACCCAACGATTTCCCCTAAAATTTTAACTCCTCTTTTTTGAGCATGCTCTAAAGATTCCAAAACTAAAATTCCAGCACCTTCACCCATTACAAATCCACTACGATTTTTATCAAATGGAATTGATCCTCTATTTGGATCTTCCTCAGAAGTTACAGCTGTTAAGGAAGCGAAACCAGCAATTCCTATTTCAGTGATCGAAGCTTCCGTTCCGCCTGCTAATAATACATCTGAATAACCATGTTTGATATTTCTAAAAGCTTCTCCGATCGAATTATTCGCTGTAGCACAAGCCGTGACTGTTGCCGTACATGTCCCTCTTGCTCCAACGCGTAACGCGATATTCCCTGCCGCCATGTTTCCAATAGCCATTGGTATAAATAAAGGCGCCACACGTTTAGGCCCTTTTTCACGCATTCTTGTCACTTGATCCTGAATAGTTTGTAGTCCACCAATACCAGAACCCACCATGACCCCAAAACGATCAACATCAATCTGTTCTATATCTAATTGACTCATTTCCATCGCTTCTAACGCTGCATAAATACCGAATAAGGAAAAAAGATCCATACGTTTAGCATCTTTTTTTGCAAAATACTTGTCAAAAGGAAAGTCCTTTACTTCTGCTGCTAATGTAATACCCGTTTCGCTGGCATCAAACTTTGTAATAGGTCCAATTCCATTTTTTCCAGTTTGTAAACTTTCTAAAAAGGTTTCTGCATCATTCCCAATTGGAGATGCCACACCATAACCTGTAATCACTACGCGATTCATTCAATCGCTCCTTTCAAGCTTGTTGATTAGCCGTGCATGACTAAACCACCATCTACATTTAGGACTTGCCCTGTAATATATGGACTTTTCGCTAAAAAGATTGCCGCATTGGCGACGTCTTCTACTTGTCCAAATGATTGTAATGGAATTTGTTGACTCATTTGTTCTTTTACTTTATCGGATAAAACTTCTGTCATTTCAGTTTCAATAAAGCCTGGTGCAATAGCGTTACACGTAATGCCGCGAGCCGCAACTTCTCTTGCTACTGATTTAGTTAAACCAATAACCCCAGCTTTACTTGCCGCATAATTGGCTTGGCCGATATTTCCCATCAACCCAACGACACTAGACATATTAATAATTCTTCCACTACGTTGTTTCATCATTTTTTTGATTGTATGTTGTGTCATATTGAATGTTCCGGTTAAATTGATTTGAATGCATCGTGTAAAATCTTCTTCTGACATTCTCAATAATAATTTATCGTTTGTAATGCCAGCGTTGTTCACTAGAATGTCTACTGATCCTAAACCATCAACAACAGCCTGTATCATTTCTCCTGCTGAGTCAAAATTAGCAATATCTCCTGAAACCCCGATACATTTAACCCCAAAAGCTTCAATTTCTTTCACTAATTCTGAGCTGATTTCACCACGCCCATTCAAAGCAACATTTGCGCCTTCTTTTGCAAAAGTTAAAGCAATTTCTTTTCCGATGCCTCTTGTACTACCTGTAACAAATACGTTTTTTCCTTTTAAATCCATTCGTTACCTCCCGTCCAACAAAGCTTGTGTTTCACACAGTGTTTTTTCATCTTCCACACGAGCCGTTTCGATTTCTTTATCGATTTTCTTGATAAAACCAGTTAATGTTTTACCTGGTCCAACTTCTATCATTACATCAACATTCATTTTTTTGATTGTTTCGATACTATCAGCAAAACGAACAGCAGACATCACTTGTTTTTCTAATAATTCTTTGATCTCTGATTGTTCCATTACGTGCGCTGTAGTATTACTGATTACAGGAATCGTCATTTCTGCAAAATTTATTTTTTCTAACTCACTTGCTAACCTTTCAGAAGCAGGTTTTAATAATGCCGTATGAAAAGGACCACTAACTTTTAAAGAAACAGTTCGTTTCACACCAGCCTCTTTTAGCAATTCCACCGCTTTATCAACAGCAGGTATTTCTCCACCGATAACAACTTGCTGAGGCGTATTATAGTTTGCAGGCGAAACAATTCCCAGAACACTTGCCTCTTGGCAACATTTTTCGATCAATGAACGATCAGCGTTCATTACTGCGACCATTTTCCCTGTTCCACTGGGTGCAGCTTCCGTCATATACTTGCCTCTTTTAGCAACTAATTGAACGGCTTCTTTAAATGAAATCGCGCCACTTGCTACAAGCGCACTGTACTCTCCTAAGCTTAATCCTGCTACTACATCTGGCTGATAACCTTTTGACTGTAAAAGACGATAAAAAGCAATACTGACTGTTAAAATAGCAGGTTGTGTATACATAGTCTCATTTAGCTGGTCATTTTCTGTAAAACAGAGTTCTGCCATATCATATCCCAAAGCATCACTTGCTTCTTTAAATGTTTGTTGAACAATTTCCTCTTGGTCAAACAATTCTTTTCCCATGCCACTATACTGAGCACCTTGTCCGCTAAATACAAAAGCTGTTTTCATTACCTTACTCCTTTATTTTAGGCTAGCATTCAAAGCTAGATAGATTTAATCACTGATTAGGCAGCTCAAACTTGAGTAAAAAACAAAAAACAGGATTAAGATAAATTTTTTCCCATTCAAGTTTTGTTTTTTCAAAAAAAAACTGAACCTCACTTTATTTACAATTCAATTCGAACATTATTTCTATTTAAAGCCAGCGACTACACTTCGCTGCTATCACTTCATTTGTCTCACTAATATAAGAATCAATAATTTCTTTCACTGTCTCTTCTTTTTTTACAAGGCCTGCGATTTGTCCAGCCATGATCGATCCATGATCAACATCACCTTCTACAACCGCTTTTTTTAAAGCTCCTTGTCCTAATTCATCGAATTTCACAAGATCTGGATCAGCTTTTTTCAATTCTATTTTTTCTAACCGATCATATTCATTAGTCAATTTATTTTTAATAGCTCTCACTGGATGCCCAAAATGTTGACAAGTAACCGTTGTATCAACATCTCTTGCTTTAATGATTCTAGCTTTATAATTTTCATGTACAGTACACTCTTTAGCAACCAAAAATCGTGTGCCTATTTGAACACCTTCTGCACCTAACATTAAAGCTGCCGCCATTCCACGACCATCTCCAATACCACCAGCCGCAATCACAGGGATTTTCAACGCATCTACAACTTGTGGCACAATACTCATTGTTGTCAGCTTGCCAATATGTCCTCCAGCCTCCATTCCTTCAACAACTACTGCATCCGCTCCAATTTTCTCCATTCGAGCCCCTAATGCCACAGAAGGAATTACTGGAATCACTTTTATGTTATGTTCTTTAAAACGAGCCATATATTTACTGGGATTCCCTGCACCTGTGGTAACCACAGGAACCTGTTCTTCACAAACTAAATCCACGATATCTTGCGCAAAAGGCGAAAGTAACATGATATTGACGCCAAATGGTTTATCTGTAATTTCTTTGATTTTCTTGATTTCAGCTAGAACTACTTCTTTCGGCGCATTGCCTCCTCCGATGATTCCAAGACCACCAGCTTCAGAAACTGCTCCTGCTAAAGAAGCATCTGCAATCCAAGCCATGCCACCCTGAAGAATAGGGTATTCAATTCCAAGCAAATCACATATCTTTGACTGCATAAACTACATCCTTCAATTTATAAAATCATTAATCAAAAAAGAGCTGGAACAAAACTCTATAAGTTTAGTACCAGCCTTTCTAATTCCAACGAGCGGTGTGAACAAAAGCAAGGCTCTTAGCAATTGTTGAGAATCACATAGAACCTTGCTCATCCAACTTTTTTATTTACCTAATCGCTTTATTTATTATGCTTTTTGTTTTTCTACGTATGTTACTAAATCTTGAACAGTAGCAATACCATCTTCTGATTCAATTTTTATATCGAAAGCATCTTCGATTTCATTGATGATTTGGAATAAGTCTAAGCTATCCGCATCTAATTCTTCTTGAATGTTTGTTGTTAATTTTACTTCCTCAGGATCTTTACCTAATTCTTCTACAATAATTGCTTGAATTTTCTCGAATACCATGTGTATATTCCTCCAATAATTTTCTTTTTTAGTTTATATAGTTACAGTTTTACAGCGTTAAGAGGATTGATCCCCACGTTAAACCGCCGCCGTAGCCTGTTAACACAATTTTTTGATTAGAGCCTAATTGAAGCACTCCTTTTTCTACTGCTTCATCAAGTAATAGCGGGATGCTTGCAGCAGAGGTGTTACCGTTGTGTTCCATATTTGTGAGAAACTTTTCTCTAGGAACTTTAAGCTTTTTCGATATTTTTTCAATGATGCGTTTATTTGCTTGATGCAATAAAAGATAATCTACATCGTCTTCAATGATTTCTTGAATATTTTTTGTGACATCATTCAACGAAAAATCGTAAATATCTCTACCTGTCATGCTTAGATAAGAAGAATGTTCCGATTCCTCTATATAAAAAGGACTTTTATTTTCGACATAACCAGAAGTGAGTGACAAAGCCCTTTGTCCATCTGCCTGTAGTTTTTCGTTTAAAAAATGTTCCTCTTTATCTACTTCTAACAACACACCAGCCGCCCCATCACCAAATAATACAGCCGTACTGCGATCATTCCAGTCAAGAACTTTAGATAATGTTTCTCCACCAATAACCATGCCTAATTTTTTCCCTGTACGGATCAATTTTTCTCCCATACTTAGTCCATAGACAAAACCAGAACAAGCAGCGCTGATATCAAAAGCAAATGCACGAGTAGCCGAAATATGTCCTTGAACAAGGCATGCAACTGAGGGCGTGCCATAATCTGGTGTCATCGTTGCAACAAGGATAAAATCCAAGTCTTCCGCCTTTTTTCCAGATTTCTCTAGTAGTCTTTCAGCCACTTTTATACATAAATCTGATGTATTTTCATTCGTCACAATATTTCTTGAACGTATGCCTGTTCTACTAGAAATCCACTCATCAGATGTATCCATCATTTTGGAAAGTTGCTCATTAGATACTGCATTTTTAGGAACATAACGGCTTGTACATGTTATTTTTGCATGTTGATTCATCTTGGTCCTCACTTTTATTTATATTCCTTTAAGAAATCATGAAGATTCTTCAATGCCTTCAATAAAGCCTGTTCTTCCGCTTTATCCATTCCATTTAAGATTCTTTTGACCATTTCTCTATGGAAATGCTGATGAACACGAAAAAGTAATTTGCCCTTTTTGGTCAATCCTAACTTAACTACTCGACGATCGTCTTCACTTCGTATACGTTCCACATACCCTTTTTTTACAAGGTTATTGATCGCCACGGTCAATGTTCCGACTGTAATCGACAATTCTTTCGCTACTTCTGTCGAAGTCTTTTTCTTATACATCCCAATTGCTTCAATTGTGTGCATTTCAGTAATGGATAAGTCATTGAATTGTGATTTTTTCAATTCGGATTCTTCAATTGTCAAAATATCATTAAAGACACTGACAAGATAATCGTTGACTGTTTCTAAATTAGGTTCCATTTGTGTGCACCATCCATATACTTTGATTATCAAATCATTTGATGTTCAAACTATATCGTATATAAAAAAAGATTGCAAGCAAAATATTCTATTTTTAATTTTTCTTAATCAAAAAAATGGTGAAAATCCTTTAATTAAGCGAGTTAAAAAATAATTTTAAATTTGTAATTTCATGTCCTTTAAAAAAAACTTTTGACTGTTATCAACATATTTACTATCATTTATTTTAGTTTGACGCTCAAAATATTTTCTACTTTTAAGAAAAGGCCGAACATGCCTTTGGGACCGCTAACAATAGATACTTTTGTAGCACAAGTTCCAATCACTCAAGGTTGAATGAAAAGTGATATCAGGACTTTGTCAACTGTACTAGTTAGCTTCCAAGAAGAATTTTTTTAACGATGACCTTTGAAAGCGAATAGCATCGCTAAAAGACTATTAAAGCTATTTTTGATGTATCAATAGCTAACAAATAAAAAAATCCTGTGGCGTACAAAAAATGTACGCCACAGGATTTTTGATTATTGTCATTGATTTTGTTAAATACTTACTTAAATTTTACTAATTATTGAATTAAATCATAAATCTCCATCGCAACAATATCAATATTATCAAATTGATAACTTTGTTGAGAATCAGTTTCTGTTAATTCAAATGTTTCAGTTGATTTATCATAAGTTACGATGCATTTTTCAGCACCTTCACGTTCAAAACGACGAACCTGAATTTCATTGTCTGTTGCTTCAGTCATCGCTTCAAGTCGCTTGATAATCGCCACAAGTTGTGAATGTTTCATAAATGGGCCTCCCTTTAAAAACTAGTTCTGTACCATTGTATCAAAACATTGTCTTTCTTGCATGATTTTTCGTCATTTTTTTTAATTTTTTTGCTGTTCTTTAATTTTTACTATCTGGTAGTTTCCCACTTGGCCACCAAAGTTTGATCAAGGCTTGTGTGCCATCGTTCTCAAACCCTTTATCCGCAAGCTTTTCATAGAGCTTTGTTGCTAATTCTGTTGATGGTAATTCAAGATTCATTTTCTCAGCTTCATCTAAGGCAATCTTTAAATCTTTTATAAAGTGTTTTACGAAAAAGCCTGGAGAATAGTCCTCTTTTAATATTCTTGGGCTGTAGTTGCTTAAAGACCAATTTGCCGCACTGCCACCTGATAATGTCTCAATAACTTTATCCAAGTCTAAACCAGCTTTATTCGCATAGACCATCATTTCTGTCATACCTGTCATTGTTCCAGCAATCATGATTTGATTTGCCATTTTGGTATGCTGCCCTTTTCCTGCACCACCATGCAAGCTAAACGTTTTACCAAAGGTTTCAAATATAGGGAATACTTGGTCGTATGCTTTCTGATTTCCGCCTACCATGATTGTCAGCGTCCCATTCTTGGCCCCTAAGTCGCCTCCTGATACAGGAGCATCTAAAGAGACTCCACCAAGCTCAGTTGCCTTAATTGCTATTTTTTCTGCCAATGTTGGCGTACTAGTAGTTAAATCAACAACTATTTTATTTTTAATATCTTCTGTAAAAATACCATTTTCTTCAAAATAAATCGTCTCAACATCGCTAGGAAAGCCAACCATAGTAAAGATAATATCGCTACTTGCAGTAATTGCAGCTGGAGTATCTTGCCAAACTGCACCTTCTTTAACTAGGTCATCTGTTTTACTTTTAGTTCGATTATAGACATTGACGTTCAATCCTTGTTTCATCATATTTCTGACAATTGCTGCACCCATAACTCCAGTTCCAATGAATCCAATTTGTGGCATAGTCTTAATCCCCCTATTATGTTTAAATAAAAAAACTTCTATTCTTAGTATAAACCAAGAATAGAAGTTTTAACATTTATTTTCTTAAAGAAGTAAATTTGACTTTAATTCGTTCAATAGAGTCCGCTGCTTCTTTTTCTATAATAAGTTGATCGTAATATCGAATCATATCTTCATAAAATTCAAGCATGACATTTCCAAAATGAGTGGCTGATATTTCATAAAGTTTTTCCTTTAAGATAGCTTCGTCTGGTTTAATTCCTGAATCAACATAGTCAATAAAGGTTGAGGCAAAATCCGCATCTGTTTTAAAGGTTCTACCTAAACTTTCATGATCGAATAAATTATTTAAGTAAGCATTTCCTTCAACTACACATGGAACTCCAGATGCCATCGCTTCAGTATAGGTCAGTCCTTGCGTTTCTGAAGTTGAAGCACTGACAAAATAATCAGCAGCTTTGTAATAAATCGCAACTTGATCATTTGGAACTTCACCGATAAATTGAATTTTATCACTTATTCCTAACTCTTCGCCTAAGCAACGAAGCTTATCAACATAAGGTCCATCTCCGACAATCACTAAACTAGCATTGGGAAACTTTTCAAAAATAGTTGGTAACCCTCTAATTATCGCTTGGATATTTTTCTCATATGAAATGCGACTTAAAGATAATAACATGATACTATCATCGTCTAATCCTAATTGATCTCGAAGTGCTTTCTTCATCTCCACAGTAATATCTGGCCTTTCAAACTTCTTAATATCGATCCCTGTTGGAATAATTCTCATCGGTGACGTTACGCCATATTCTTTTAATTTATCAATTACTCGTTCACTGAGACAAACTACCCCTGTCGTATGATTTGCAAAGAAACGAGAAAAATATTTAACGTGCGTGGGCCGTACAACTTTTCCTTTTGCAATATAATGTAAATAATCCTCATACATAGTATGGTACGTATGAATGACAGGGATTTTAAGCTTTTTCCCTACCATTTTACCTAATAATCCTGCACCAAACTCTGTATGCGTGTGAATCAGATCTAATTCAAGTTCTTTGGCAATTAAATATGCATACCACATTCCTCGTACAACGATCCGACGGTCTTTAAAAGAAACGAATGGAACGCTAGGCATCCGAATAACATCTTCTTCAAATTCTTTTGCATTTGGATCAGTGGTCGTAAATATATATACCTCATGACCTTTTTGTTCTAATTCTTCTTTGAGTGTTTTAATTGATGTTGCAACCCCACTAACTTGGGGAAAATATGTATCTGTAAAGAAACCAAATTTCACTTTGTTCCCCTCCATTAATTTAAATTTCCTGATGCATTATTTTTGATTCTTATATGATTTTAGTTCCTAGCACTTTTTCATAGACATCTTTTAGTTCGTGACCAATGTGTCCAATGCTTTTCTCTTTGGCAACGTTATAACCTTGTTGGCACGTATCTGGGATTTCCCCTTCGACAAGTGACTCGAGTAAATGAGCAAACTCTTCATTCGTTTGTCCCATATAACAATTTACTTTATCTTCAAGCCATCCTTTATAGACTGGGATATCCCTAACCAAAACTTGCTGTTTACTAGCCAAAGCTTCTAAAATGACTATTCCTTCTGTTTCTTCATATGAAGGAAAGAAAAATAGATCCGCAGCTGAATATGCCCCTTCAATAATGTCTCCTTTTATATAACCAGGAAATTCAACATTTGAAGGATGATCGTCTTTTACGATTGTCCTAATTGCCTTTGGAATAGAATACATCGGTGTATGCCCAAACCAGATAAAACGATAATCCGGAAATTTTCTAGCGAGTTCAACAAAATCAATAATACCTTTTCTTTCAAAGTAAAGCCCTACACAGATAATAACTTTTTGATTCTCTTTTATTTTAAAATATTTCATAAACTTTGTCTCTTTTTCTTCAGATCGTTTAAAACGATTCAAATCGATTCCGTTTGAAATTGAAGCAATCGGAACGGTGATACCATACCCCACTAATAGTTCCTTTGAATACGGCGTAGGTGTAATTAAAAAATCTGCTTTAGAATATAGACTAACTAAGTATTTTTTAACTAAAGGAGAGAGTTGATTTGATCCAATAAATGAATTTCTAAAATCTTCTTCAGTTGAATGTGCATGGTAAATCACTTTTTTTCCCATCTTTTTTGCTTTGTTTACCATACTATGACTATTGATTCCATAAGTATTAATATGTAAAATATCGTAGTCTTTACAATCAGCATCTAATGTATATTCTATCCCTACTTCAGAGAGTGCCCGCTTCTGATGGTCTAATGCTCGCCCTATTCCAGACTTTGCTAATATTTTTTCACCTTCAAAATATAATAAAACCTTCACGTTGCCACTCCTAACTTCTTTAAACTATTATAACATAGGTTAAATAGTCCTAACTCAATCTAAATTCCTAGTTCAATATATCCTACAAGTATTATATCAAAAAACAGCGTAGGAAAGCCATTTTTCTGTAAAATAGATTCTTCACATGACAAAACTGTTAGTTCACGATAATGGTTTTTACTCATTATTGCCATTATTTCATCTTTTGCTTATTCTATCAAATAATAATGTTTATTTTACTATAAAATAAAAAAAGAACGAAAACTTATTCAGTCTTCGTTCTTTTACTCCGGCAGTAGGACTCGAACCTACGACATCATGATTAACAGTCATGCGCTACTACCAACTGAGCTATGCCGGAATAACAACTAGCGTGGCGACGTCCTACTCTCACAAAGGGAAACCCTTCACTACAATCGGCGCTAAGAAGCTTAACTTCTGTGTTCGGCATGGGAACAGGTGTATCCTTCTCGCTATCGCCACCACACTGGGTGTTGTTGCTATTAAGTTGAGTGATTATTCACTCAAAACTGGATTGAAGTAGTAATCAAACATTCCGAAAAACTTTTTTATTTCGTTTCTTTGGTTAAGTCCTCGACCGATTAGTATTGGTCCGCTCCGTACATCACTGCACTTCCACTTCCAACCTATCTACCTGATCATCTCTCAGGGGTCTTACTTTCTTAAAGAAATGGGAAATCTCATCTTGAGGTGGGCTTCACACTTAGATGCTTTCAGCGTTTATCCCTTCCCTACATAGCTACCCAGCAATGCCCTTGGCAGAACAACTGGTACACCAGCGGTAAGTCCATCCCGGTCCTCTCGTACTAAGGACAGCTCCTCTCAAATTTCCAACGCCCGCGACGGATAGGGACCGAACTGTCTCACGACGTTCTGAACCCAGCTCGCGTGCCGCTTTAATGGGCGAACAGCCCAACCCTTGGGACCGACTACAGCCCCAGGATGCGACGAGCCGACATCGAGGTGCCAAACCTCCCCGTCGATGTGGACTCTTGGGGGAGATAAGCCTGTTATCCCCAGGGTAGCTTTTATCCGTTGAGCGATGGCCCTTCCATGCGGAACCACCGGATCACTAAGCCCGACTTTCGTCCCTGCTCGACTTGTAAGTCTCGCAGTCAAGCTCCCTTCTGCCTTTACACTCTGCGAATGATTTCCAACCATTCTGAGGGAACCTTTGGGCGCCTCCGTTACCTTTTAGGAGGCGACCGCCCCAGTCAAACTGCCCACCTGACACTGTCTCCCACCACGATAAGTGGTGCGGGTTAGAGGGTTCATAACACAAGGGTAGTATCCCACCAGCGCCTCCACCGAAACTAGCGTTCCGGGTTCATCGGCTCCTACCTATCCTGTACATGTGGTACAAACACTCAATATCAAGCTACAGTAAAGCTCCATGGGGTCTTTCCGTCCTGTCGCGGGTAACCTGCATCTTCACAGGTACTAAAATTTCACCGAGTCTCTCGTTGAGACAGTGCCCAAATCGTTACGCCTTTCGTGCGGGTCGGAACTTACCCGACAAGGAATTTCGCTACCTTAGGACCGTTATAGTTACGGCCGCCGTTTACTGGGGCTTCAATTCTGAGCTTCGCCGAAGCTAACCCATCCTCTTAACCTTCCAGCACCGGGCAGGCGTCAGCCCCTATACTTCATCTTTCGATTTTGCAGAGACCTGTGTTTTTGATAAACAGTCGCTTGGGCCTATTCACTGCGGCTGACCGAAGTCAGCACCCCTTCTCCCGAAGTTACGGGGTCATTTTGCCGAGTTCCTTAACGAGAGTTCGCTCGCTCACCTTAGGATACTCTCCTCGACTACCTGTGTCGGTTTACGGTACGGGCAGTTGTTTTCTCACTAGAAGCTTTTCTTGACAGTGTGACATCAGGAACTTCGGTACTATTATTTCCCTCCCCATCACAGCTTGTCCGTATAGAGTAAAGCATTTGACTCTACTCAAGACTTACTGCTTGGACATGCACTTCCAGTCGCATGCATTCCTTAGCCTCCTGCGTCCCTCCATTGCTCAAACAAAAACAACTGGTACAGGAATATCAACCTGTTGTCCATCGCCTACGCCTATCGGCCTCGGCTTAGGTCCCGACTAACCCTGGGCGGACGAGCCTTCCCCAGGAAACCTTAGTCATACGGTGGACGGGATTCTCACCCGTCTTTCGCTACTCATACCGGCATTCTCACTTCTAAGCGCTCCAGCCGTCCTCACGATCGACCTTCAACGCCCTTAGAACGCTCTCCTACCATCACACCAGAGGTGTGATCCACAGCTTCGGTAATATGTTTAGCCCCGGTACATTTTCGGCGCAGGGTCACTCGACTAGTGAGCTATTACGCACTCTTTAAATGGTGGCTGCTTCTGAGCCAACATCCTAGTTGTCTGTGCAACCCCACATCCTTTTCCACTTAACATATATTTTGGGACCTTAGCTGGTGGTCTGGGCTGTTTCCCTTTCGACTACGGATCTTATCACTCGCAGTCTGACTGCCGAATATGAATGAATGGCATTCGGAGTTTATCTGAATTCGGTAACCCGAGATGGGCCCCTAGTCCAAACAGTGCTCTACCTCCATCATTCTTAACTTCGACGCTAGCCCTAAAGCTATTTCGGAGAGAACCAGCTATCTCCAAGTTCGTTTGGAATTTCTCCGCTACCCACAGCTCATCCCCGCACTTTTCAACGTACGTGGGTTCGGTCCTCCAGTGCGTTTTACCACACCTTCAACCTGGCCATGGGTAGATCACATGGTTTCGGGTCTACGACTACATACTCATTCGCCCTATTCAGACTCGCTTTCGCTGCGGCTCCGGCTCTTCACCTTAACCTCGCATGCAATCGTAACTCGCCGGTTCATTCTACAAAAGGCACGCCATCACCCATTAACGGGCTTTGACTTGTTGTAGGCACACGGTTTCAGGATCTATTTCACTCCCCTTCCGGGGTGCTTTTCACCTTTCCCTCACGGTACTGGTTCACTATCGGTCATTAGGGAGTATTTAGCCTTGCGGGATGGTCCCCGCGGATTCCGACGGAATTTCTCGTGTTCCGCCGTACTCAGGATCCTCCTAGGTGTTGCCAACATTTCGTCTACGGGGCTATTACCCACTTTGGCGAACCTTTCCAGGTTCTTCGACTATCTTGACAGACTACCACAACGGAGTCCTACAACCCCAACAAGCAAGCTTGTTGGTTTGGGCTCTTCCCGTTTCGCTCGCCGCTACTCAGGGAATCGAATTTTCTTTCTCTTCCTGCAGGTACTTAGATGTTTCAGTTCTCTGCGTCTACCTCTAACCAGCTATGTATTCACTGGAAAGTAACATCCTATAAAAGATGCTGGGTTTCCCCATTCGGAAATCTCTGGATCATAGCTCACTTACAGCTCCCCAAAGCATATCGGTGTTAGTCCCGTCCTTCATCGGCTCCTAATGCCAAGGCATCCACCGTGCGCCCTTATTCACTTAACCTTACGATCTTACGATCGGTTTTGTTTGGTTCGTTTCTCTAGCGATAGAGGCGTGACCAATAAAATAAGCTTCGAACAGTTAATTAACTCTTCAACGCGGTGTTCTCGGTTTGTTTTGATTACTTTTTTACTTCAATATCCAGTTTTCAATGAACAATTCGTTAGTAACCATTAGGTTACTATGGAGCCTAGCGGGATCGAACCGCTGACCTCCTGCGTGCAAAGCAGGCGCTCTCCCATCTGAGCTAAGGCCCCTTGATGCTTATTAATTTGAGAGTAAACCTCTCAAAACTGAACAAAGTGTCGACGAATGTGTAAGTTTCCGTAATATTCCTTAGAAAGGAGGTGATCCAGCCGCACCTTCCGATACGGCTACCTTGTTACGACTTCACCCCAATCATCTATCCCACCTTAGGCGGCTGGCTCCACAAGGGTTACCTCACCGACTTCGGGTGTTACAAACTTTCGTGGTGTGACGGGCGGTGTGTACAAGGCCCGGGAACGTATTCACCGCGGCGTGCTGATCCGCGATTACTAGCGATTCCGGCTTCATGTAGGCGAGTTGCAGCCTACAATCCGAACTGAGAGAAGCTTTAAGAGATTTGCATGACCTCGCGGCCTAGCGACTCGTTGTACTTCCCATTGTAGCACGTGTGTAGCCCAGGTCATAAGGGGCATGATGATTTGACGTCATCCCCACCTTCCTCCGGTTTGTCACCGGCAGTCTCGCTAGAGTGCCCAACTGAATGATGGCAACTAACAATAAGGGTTGCGCTCGTTGCGGGACTTAACCCAACATCTCACGACACGAGCTGACGACAACCATGCACCACCTGTCACTTTGTCCCCGAAGGGAAAGCTCTATCTCTAGAGTGGTCAAAGGATGTCAAGACCTGGTAAGGTTCTTCGCGTTGCTTCGAATTAAACCACATGCTCCACCGCTTGTGCGGGCCCCCGTCAATTCCTTTGAGTTTCAACCTTGCGGTCGTACTCCCCAGGCGGAGTGCTTAATGCGTTAGCTGCAGCACTGAAGGGCGGAAACCCTCCAACACTTAGCACTCATCGTTTACGGCGTGGACTACCAGGGTATCTAATCCTGTTTGCTCCCCACGCTTTCGAGCCTCAGCGTCAGTTACAGACCAGAGAGTCGCCTTCGCCACTGGTGTTCCTCCATATATCTACGCATTTCACCGCTACACATGGAATTCCACTCTCCTCTTCTGCACTCAAGTCTCCCAGTTTCCAATGACCCTCCCCGGTTGAGCCGGGGGCTTTCACATCAGACTTAAGAAACCGCCTGCGCTCGCTTTACGCCCAATAAATCCGGACAACGCTTGCCACCTACGTATTACCGCGGCTGCTGGCACGTAGTTAGCCGTGGCTTTCTGGTTAGATACCGTCAAGGTAAGAGCAGTTACTCTCCTACTTGTTCTTCTCTAACAACAGAGTTTTACGATCCGAAAACCTTCTTCACTCACGCGGCGTTGCTCGGTCAGACTTTCGTCCATTGCCGAAGATTCCCTACTGCTGCCTCCCGTAGGAGTCTGGGCCGTGTCTCAGTCCCAGTGTGGCCGATCACCCTCTCAGGTCGGCTATGCATCATGGCCTTGGTGAGCCGTTACCTCACCAACTAGCTAATGCACCGCGGGTCCATCCATCAGTGACACCCGAAAGCGTCTTTCAAATCAACACCATGCGGTGTCGACTATTATGCGGTATTAGCACCTGTTTCCAAGTGTTATCCCCCTCTGATGGGTAGGTTACCCACGTGTTACTCACCCGTCCGCCACTCCTCTTTTCAAATGAGTGCAAGCACTCGGTAGAAAAGAAGCGTTCGACTTGCATGTATTAGGCACGCCGCCAGCGTTCGTCCTGAGCCAGGATCAAACTCTCATAATAAAAGTTGAACACAATCTTGCGATTGTTAAGCTCATTTGTTTGCTAGCATATTGCTTCGCTTTGTTAAAAATTGTTGTTTGTTTTTACCGTTGTAAAAACAACCTACACATTTGGTTCGTCTTACTTTGTTCAGTTTTCAAAGGTCTACTGTGTTACCTCGCAGCAACTTTTATATCATATCAAATCTTCGATTCGATGTCAACACTTTTTTTCAAAAGTTTCAAAGTTTTTTCTGCTTGATGTTGTCGAGTGTTTCGTGACAACTTCATTAGTTTATCAGGTTATTAGTTATTTGTCAACAACTTTTTTCTGATTTTTCAAGTTTTTTTCGAACTTGAAATGTTATTCTATTTCTTGTTTGTCGCTTGTAGTTCTTGCGACAACTTCATTATTTTATCAGGTTAAACATTGTTTGTCAACAACTTTTTTCCTGATTTCCAAAGTTTTTTTCAACCTTGGATTGTTATATTATTCTCATCGTTCGGCGTGTTTCATCAGTGCCTTGCGACAAGATATAATATAACAAGTTTTTCTTTATTGGTCAACCTTTATTTTCAAAAAAATATCAAAGTTTATTATTGGATTTTATGCTAATCTATCATATTTTCGTCTTTTTAACATTTTTATTATGTGAACTTGTCATTTCGGATCAATAACCAGTAAATTACGATTGATTTTGCATTTCAAACGAAAATAGTTCGAATTCATTTCCATTTAAATCTTTTGAACTTCCAACATTGATAAACCCATTTTTTTGGTAAAACGCGATTAGCTTCTGATTACTCGCTAAACAATCTAAGCGTAACTCTAAAACTTCACCAGAAAACTTCCGCTTTAATGCAGTCAGTAATTCCGCTCCATAAGATTTGCCTCTATAAATTGGACGAATAATTACACGATGGATGTAACAAACTTTTTGAACTTCATTAATTTCCTTCCAAAGAAGTCGATCCCATTCAGTTGGCATTTCCCATGCTGCAACTAATCCAGCTAACTGAGTATTATTATAGAAGAAATAGACCTCCCCTTTTTCTATTGCATTGGTTAAGCCGTGCTTGTCTTGCCCACTTAAAATCTCAGACCATTGTTCACTTCCAATTTCTTTTAGCCATTCAGCACTTTCTTTCAATAGAGACAAAGCAAGTTTTGTTTCTTCTATAGTAACTTGTTTTAATTCCATACTATTTTTCTCCTATTCTATATTTAAAAAAGGACGATACAAAACTTTAGGTTCGTTTTGCTTCGTCCTTTCACTTCTGGATAAAAAGCGTATAGTAACAATAGCCTTTTATTTTTATGTAACTTATTGATTTTTAAAACATCGGCACTCCTTGAATATCATAAGAAGCTAGTAAATTTTTTAATTCAGATGGTCTTTCCCACACATATCTATCATCAACAGTCGGAATCATGTGGTCTTCGTTCATTTCAAAGACAAACAAAGGCATGTTCTCAGCATCAGTATGCGCATTTGTTAACTCTACTAAATTAATTGATGTAACATCTAGTTGAATTTCTTCTTTGAAAACTTGTAACATGCTTGCCAATCCCGTCATCTCTTCAGAAACTTTTGTTGTAACAAACGCCATTGATTCACCCACTGGATGAACAAGAAACTTTTTCGAACCATCATTTAGATTCAGCATAATAGTACCAGCGACTTTTTTGTTAGACAAAACATCCACCTCAATTAATTTTTGTTTTCAGAAACTAGGAAAATTGTAACATATTTTCTGAAAAAAAACAGAATTATTTCGATAGTAATTTATCCATTGCTTCATCTGTCCATATTGGTAACTCTTTTTTTAACGTTTCAAACCCTATTTTCTTATTTTTATTCGTGAAATATTTTTTGCGTCTATGATTTGGTTGTTGTATTGGATTTTCTAAAGTCCGTAGAGATAAGCTGATTTTTTTTGAATATTCGTCAATGTCAATAACTTGAACTTGGACCTTTTGCCCAACCGTCAACAAACTGTGAATATTTTTCGTATACCCTGCTTGGACTTCCGAAACATGTATCAACCCTTGGACTGTTTCACTTAATGACACGAAAGCACCGTAAGGCTGTAGTCCTGTAATGGTTCCGTCAAGAATCATCCCTATTTTGTATTCCATATTAGTATCCTCTTTTCATTATTCCCGTCAAAATGATCTTCTCATTTAAAATAATAGCACGTTCCTTTAGAAAGTGCATGAATTTATTTCTACTATATACATTATTAATTCTTTTTGTTCATATTTCTTTGAAAGTCTATTATACTATAGTTAAGTCTTATGTACTGAATAATGTTTTATAATAGAAAGGAAGAATTGAATGGTAGAATTTGATACTGTCTATAACCGCCGTAATACAAATTGTTCTAAGTGGGATTCCATTAAGGATACTTATGGAGAAGATGGCTTATTGCCTTTGTGGATAGCCGATATGGATTTCAAAGCAAATACACCTGTATTAGAGGCATTGAAAAAAACTGCAGAGCAAGGGATATTAGGTTATTCACCTGCTCCTGATTCATTATATGAAGCCATTCAAGATTGGCAAAAACGGCATCATGATTATTCCATTAGTAAAGAAGCCATTCTTTTCAATAGTGGCGTTGTTCCTAGTCTCTCACTAGCTATTCAAGCCTATACTGAACCTGGCGATGCAGTTTTGATACACGACCCTGTTTATCCACCATTTGCCAAAGTCGTTGAACAAAATAACCGTAAACTCGTTCGTAGTCAGCTATTGATTGATCAAGAACATTTCATTATGGATCTCGACACATTGGAAAAACAAATTGTTGCTGAAAATATCCGACTTTTTATTCTTTGCAATCCTCATAATCCAGGTGGACGCGTTTGGACCAAAAGTGAGCTAGAAGCTTTCGGAAAATTATGTGCAAAATATGATGTTCTTGTCATCAGTGATGAGATTCACCAAGACTTGATTTTTGCTCCTAATGTGTTTACAACATTCTCAAATGTCCATTCGACATTTAAGGACTTTTCAATTACATTGACAGCTGCAACAAAATCTTTCAACCTTGCAGGTACAAAAAACTCAATGATTTTTATTGAAAATCCTGATCTAAGAAAGAAATTCATTGATGCCCAAGAACGAAACTTCCAAAATGAAATAAACATTTTCGGTTACGTAGGTACAGAGGCTGCTTATCGACATGGTGACAACTGGTTAAAAGAGTTATTGATTTACCTGAACGAGAATATCGTTACGGTAAGTGAATTTTTGAAATCTGAACTTCCAGAAGTCAAAATGATGTGTCCAGAAGGAACTTATCTCATTTGGTTAGATTTTTCTGCTTTCGGTTTGACCGACGCTCAGTTACAAAAACAGCTTATTCATAAAGGGAAAGTTGTATTAAATCCTGGAATATCTTTTGGGCCCAGTGGCACACAGCATATGCGCCTAAATGTTGCTTGTCCTAAAGAAACACTTATTGAGGGTTTGCATAGAATCAAACTTTCTTTTGAATAGTCTAAAAAAGTCCGCAACAAAACTTTATCTAGTTTTGTTGCGGACTTTGCTTTTAACATGATAATGCTTACTCGCTGATTTCTACTTTGTCAATAACGACATCGAATGTTGGACGATCTTGAGAGTCTCTTTGTACTCCGCCGATTTCATCGACAACATCCATGCCTTCAACAACATGGCCGAAAACAGTATGACGGAAATCTAACCAAGGTGTTCCACCTTTTTTATACGCTTCAATCACTTCTGTAGGGAATCCAGCACCTTCTAATTGACCAAACATGTTCGCTGGTACATTCTGATTGTTTACGATAAAGAATTGGCTGCCATTTGTATTTGGTCCAGCATTTGCCATTGATAGCGCACCGCGTAAGTTGAAGACATCTTTAGAAAACTCATCTTCAAATTTTTCACCGTAGATACTTTCGCCGCCCATACCTGTTCCAGTAGGATCGCCACCTTGAATCATGAAATCTGGGATAACACGGTGGAAGATCACACCATCGTAGTACCCTTTTTTCGCAAGTTGAACAAAGTTTTCAACTGTTTTTGGTGCATGTTCTGGGAAAAGTTGTACTGTAATATCCCCACGGTTTGTTTTAATCAGAGCTTTTGGCCCTTTAACATTTGCTAAATCTAATTGTGGAAATTCTGACATTGTTATTTCCTCCTCGTTATTTTTTACTTACTTATACTATCATAAACAACTTCACTTGAAAATTCCATTATCTTTGTTAAACTTTTAAAAGAACCTATTTTTCACAAACTCACACTTGCTTTTTTCTGTTACAAATGATATTTTGTGAAAAACGATATACAACTTTTTTTATTTCATTTATATAGATGAACATTTTTTTACTTTAGAAACTGGAGGAATTTTTGATGTCTGATTCAAAAAATATTTATGATTTGACCATTGTCGGCGCAGGTCCTGTCGGTCTTTTCGCCGCTTTTTATGCTGGTATCCGTAAGGCGAAAACAAAAATAATCGATAGTTTGCCTCAACTTGGCGGACAATTGTCGACGCTTTACCCTGAAAAATATATTTATGATGTTCCTGGTTTTCCTGCAATCAAGGCCAGCGAGTTGATCGACAATTTAGAAAAACAAATTGCGCCTTTTGCTCATGAAACTTGTTTGGAAGAAGAAGTTCGGAATTTGGTTCAAGAAGATGGCCACTTACGTATTGAAACATCAAAAGGGGTCCACTACTCTAAGGCCGTGATCTTCGCTATCGGAAATGGCTCATTTCAACCTAGACGTTTAATGCTTGATGGTGCTGAGGAATTCGAAGGAAACCATGTTCATTATTATGTTACAGATATGAATAAATTTTCTGGTCAAAAAGTCGCTATTGCAGGCGGTGGTGATTCTGCTATTGATTGGGCCTTGATGTTAGAACCTATTGCTAAAGAGGTTTCCATCATCCATCGCCGACCTGAATTCCGTGGACACGAGCATAGTGTCGACAATTTGATGAACTCTGAAGTATCTATCTATACACCTTATGTGATCGATGAGCTCTTGGTTGAAGATAACTTGTTTAAAGGGATTCAGTTAAAAGAGACAAAAACAGATAATTTTGAACAGCTTGATTTGGATTCTTTGATCATCAACTATGGATTCACTTCATCTTTAGGACATTTAAAAGACTGGGGACTCGATGTTAGCCGAAATGCTATCGAAGTCAACTCAGATATGTCAACAAATATTCCTGGGGTTTACGCTGTTGGTGATATTTGCAACTACGATGGCAAAGTAAAATTGATTGCTACTGGATTTGGTGAAGCGCCTACTGCTGTAAATAATGCACTGCACTTTATCAAACCTACTGCACGAACTCAACCTATGCATAGTACTAGTTTATTTGAAGGAAAAGAAGTAAAAATGCTTTAAAAAAATGGAATCGGCTTTTAATAGCTGATTCCATTTTTTATATGCCCATTTCCTCTTGCCAAAGCAAAATCGCCTTTTTTATATGTTCAACCAATTCTTCTGGTGTAGTACCTGTAATTCGTTCCCCCTCAAATAAAACAAAATACGTTTGAGCACATAGAACACATTCGTTCATGCAAGAATAGGAAACTACATCACCATTTTCTTCTATAAACGGATCGCTCAATAACAGTTCTGCACCTTTCGCTAAATTTTGTTCACAACATTCAATTAATGGATTCATCTATCTTCTCCTTGCTTTTTTCTCTGTTGATAGTATACCATTGATGTATTCTAAGTTTAAAAATGATGCATCGGAGGGGTTTATTTTGGTTATAAAAGGCGAAACATTAGAAAATAAAGCACGGCAGTTATTGAAAGACCGTGGTGTTGAAATGGCAGATTTAGCAGAGTTAGTCTTATTTTTGCAAAAACCTTATATTGAAGATCTTGATTTAGCAACTTGTATTGAACATATTGATAGTGTCTTATCGAAACGTGAAGTACACAATACAATCATCACAGGAATTCAATTGGACATTTTAGCTGAGGAAAAGAAATTACTCCATCCTTTACAAGAAATTTTAGAAGAAGATGAAGGGTTATATGGAATTGATGAAATCTTAGCACTGTCAATCGTAAACGTCTATGGATCCATCGGTTTTACAAATTACGGCTATATCGATAAAGTAAAACCTGGAATTCTCGCAAAACTAAACTCTCATGAAGGACCTCAAGTTCATACCTTTTTAGATGATATCGTTGGGGCTATTGCTGCGGCTGCGGCTAGTCGTTTAGCTCATTCTCAACCGGATAAAAGTAGCATTACACAATAAGTATTTTTTTACAAAAACAGTATGTAAATACCACTTTTTTGGGTATCTACATACTGTTTTCTGCTCTTTTTTATCTTTTTGACAGCTTTTCAATTGCTTCGTTAGTAATTTGTCTATTATAATAAGTTTAAAGTATATAACATATTATATACTTAGGTTTAAAGCTACCACTATAGGTACATAAAGAGTTTTCTGATTTTAATTGCACATTTTTTCAGTCGTTGATTTTCTTCCCCAAAGATAAATCAAATACCTATAGTGGTAAACTTTAACCAATCTATCCAAATTGTTAAATCATACATACCTCCAATATATACATATGCCCAACATGGATATTTAAAATAAGTGATAGAAGTAAAAAATAAAAAAACGGTATCAGAATTCCTTCCAATACCGTTGTACCGTTCAATTAGTAAACGCTGGCATGTTCATTGTCTCGTATATTTTTAGGGGTAGATATTTTCCTAAAAATTGAGTACAATAAATCATGTCAGTGCTTTTGCATTGACGAGGGCAACTTGATTGGTCAGTGTCTGCTGACTTTTCAGGGCTTCGTAGTTTGGCGGCCACCAAACTGTGAAGTGCCTTTTTTATTTTCACTTCTATCATGTACTTATTGTACAAGATGAGTGAATGTTTCGTCAATGCTGATTCTGCTTTATTTTTTTCCTTAAAAAGTCATGTTCTTCAAACAAATAATAGACACAAGGCATTCCTTATTATTCTTTCGTTAATAAAAATTCTTATTCAGCAACCAGTACTTAGTTTAATTAAGATTATTGAGTTGTTGATACAGTCATTTTAAGTGCTTGTAAGGCATCCATGTGCTGAATCGTGTAGACGATCGTTCCTTTTTGCCAAACAACTGAATTATTTTGATAACTATCACTTATACTGGCTGTTAAAGAAATTTGTCCAATATTTTGTGGTGCTGGAAGCATTGCTGTTTCTAAATAGGCAACTGCATCCTTAGCTAAAGGTTCCGCTACTTCTCCTCCAATATTAGAAGCTCTCACAACTAAACTCCAATTCCCTTCTTGCCATGATAAAAAGGTAGAGCCAGCAGCACCTTGTTGATAGCCTTTGATTCCATAACCTAAATCAATTGGATTTCCACCGTTATCGATGATTTGATTAACTGCAGCTGCTGCTTCTTCATTTGACCCATACGTTTTTTTCTCAAATGAGGCAATTGGTTGTAAATCATTAACGGCTACATCATTGACTGCAATCGCCTGATCCTCAGCATAATATAAAACCCTAAAGTTTCCTTGGTCAGCTGCACTTGTCGTTGCTGCCGTTAAATATTCTGCTGTTTGACTTGTTAATATCGCTTTGGGTAACTGATCGTTTGGAAAATCCTTACTTAGTTGACTTAAAACGGCATCTGCTTGTTTAGCAGGTGTATTACTTTCTGATTTTACTGGCTCTTTACTTTCGCTATTCTTCGTTTCAGACGATGAACTAGATGATGACGCTTTTGTCGTGCTCTGAGTCATGCTGGATTTTGTCGTATTCTTACTCGTCTCCGTAGTAGTGGTTTGACTTGTTTTTTCAGTACTTTTAGCTGTAGTTGAACTTTCAACCGTTTTCCCTTTTCCTCCGCATGCAGCCAAAGACAATCCTGCAAGTAATATAATTGAATAGATGAACTTTTTTTTCATTTTTTTCCCCTCCTAAATGTTTCTTTCTTTTAGTTTATCATTAAGTAACCGAATACTCACTTCATATGATTATGGAATAGATATAGGCATTTCAACTATAAAATCTTCTTTTCACTTCCATTCTGCATCTCTAAAAAGAAAAAAGAACGACTATTCCATCTTCTAAACGTCCAAAGACGCCAACAGAATACCGTTCTTGTGGGTTTGGCACCCAATGGGTCGTAAGGGGCTCGAACCCATGACCCGGTGATTAAGAGTCTATTAAATCATATATTATTCTTGTAAACCTTATTAAATCAATGTTCCTTTTATTGATTTTATCATTATTATCTGTTTTAAGCTCTATTTTAGACAATAATTAGGCTTTCTTCTAACGATGTTTTAGTTTGTTTAATAACACTTGCCAAAGCTGTTATTATTACTTCGATAAGATCTAATCTATTTTGTATATATGTTATAAAATTTAATGTAGGCTATTAATAAAATATAAAGATAACTTAGATAGTAATTAAGAAACAGAACAAATCTTTTTAAACTTCAGCTTCACTCTGAATAAACTTTTTAATGAATTTTGTCGCCATCATTTCAGCTCTTCCTTTCACTTCACTTTTAGAAAAATCATATGGATTAAGTTCACTGATTAATTCGATAACTTCAGGAACACTACTTCTATTATAAATTTTAATTTTTTCGTTTAATAACTGTCCATTCTTTATGGATTTTGCTACTTTCAATTCACTACATTCTTTATTCAAAATTTCTTCCAAATATACCAAGTTTCCTAAATTACTACTAATTTCAGTTCTTGCTTCATCCTCAAGTATATGTTCAATACTTCCTTTTGTATTATCAATTTGATACGATGATTCATCTTCATTTAATCTTCTCAATATATACTTCACATATTCTATTTGAGTATTTAAACCATTGTATTTTGAATATCTTAACATACTTATTTGCTTTTCTATAATAGTTATATTATCAATACTTAAAAATCTTTCAATCTTTAACTCTTCAATTAAAGATCCTGAATTATTTTCGCCTTTAACAATTTTAAAATTAACTAGCTTATTAAATAGAAACTCAAAATAATGATCAAATTTATCTAATGTTATATCTGTAATATCGTACATTCCGATCATTTGATAAATGAAAATAGTATCTGCAACGAAAGTAATCATTTTTTTCAATAAACTCTCATATTTTCTTTTGATGGTAGATTCTTTTTCCTTAATCCAATTATAATATAATGGTAATAACCACAAGGTATACTTGCTAACAATACTATTTTTAGCAGTAGCATTAGCAAAATCAATTTTTTTAACTACTATAGGCCAGTCATCTTTTTTCCATTGTTTCACAGAATTAGGCTCAATAAAATGAAATAATAGTAAACTAAACTCTTCTAATTGATCTAAAAAATCTTTTATCTCTTCTCCTTGTTCGATACTAGGATATTTCTTTTGAAACAATTCAAACATGTTTACACTATTATTTAAATTTAATTCGAGATCTTCTGGATGAATAATATACCAACAATACCTGTAGAAGATATCAAAAGGTATCGCCGTTTTATAAATAATTGAATTATAGATAGAATTCCATTGATCCGAAATTTTATCTAAACCAGGAATACAGTTTACATTTTTTGTCTTATAGAAAATATCATTTTTTATAAGATCTTGTTGGGTTAACGATAATCCTTTGGAGTTAATGTCAGAATAAATGCTATATGATTCATTTTCATTAGAAAGGTAAATAGCTACAATTTTTGCTTCCCTTGCTTGTCTGTAAATTGCACGTAAGAGATAAATCTTTTTATGCAAATTTATTCCCTTACATTTTTTTTCAATAATACTTTTCATAATAAGATATCCTTCAGAATACCTAATGCAAAGCTCATCTTTATTATCATTCATTGTTTTTTTCTTTTTTGATGCAGAATTATATTGTAATATATTTTCAAAGAAAAATTTTCTTTCTTCTTCTTGAAGAGGCCAAATTATAGGAGATTCTTTCCCGTCTTCCTTTATATATATATATTTTGCTATTTCCTCAGATAAAGAGCTAGAAATTTTTTGGTCTTTTTCGTCTATGTTCTTTTTCTGAGATATTTCTTTTAACATATCTCTAATAATTACAAAAATCATTGTTATTGTTATTATTCTTTGTTGTCCATCAACTATCGAAGTTTCTGCTGACCCATCTTTTAAACCATGCAAAATGACTGTACCCAAAAAATAAAAACATTCTTCATATTCATCTGAACTATTTTTACTTAATGCATTAATTATATCTAAGATGAGATCTTCTTGTTGTTTTTTCCCCCAAGCATACGGCCTTTGAAAACGTGAAATTTTATATACATTATTTACCCCTGTTAATAATGTTCTAATCGATTCTTCTCTTGCAGAAAACTGGCTCATTTCACTCATACAATTTTACTCCCTCTTTATTTTAATACGCTTTGACATACAAATAATTAAAACTAATTGTAACATATTAACTTTTCTTATTGAATCAAAAAAAAATTTCTATTGTTATTATCAAAATAATTCTCACAGAATACCTAATTTCTTTTTTCTTTGCCTATCTACAATTCTTTGATCTAATTTATTAAAATTACACCTAGGGATAATTTTAATTTCTCTAAACTTATTTTTGTCTATCAATTCACAATATGATAGAATTCTTATTACTTCTTTTAATATTTGATCTCTCAAGTTATTCTCGTAGTATACTTTTATATCTGAAATTTCGTTTGTTTTATAGTGATATTTAATTTTGTAAAAATCATAATAGTATAAGCCTCTTTTATATTCACCTTCCACAATAAATGATGTAAACATTGATAACTTTCTCTCATAAATCACATAACAAAAATCCTCTTTTTCCACGCCCATTTGTTTTAGCATTTTAGTATTTTTTTCTCTTGATCTGTTGGAGAAGCTTCATACTTCATGAATCCCATTTTTTTCATATACAAATCGAAGTTATTCATTAAATCACCCCAAAATAAAAAAGCTAGCAAAGACTTATTACATCTTCACTAGCTCTATTTTTTCTTATTCTTTTTTAAAGTCTACAAAACTCATAAACCCTTTTATTTGTAAAATTGATGGATCAGACTCTGGAAAATTCAAAGTAAGAGTTGTATCTGAAAAATCACCTACATTATCAACTACTTTAATACTTAAATAATCGTTTGTATAAGTATTTCCTTCTCTTTTCTTTTTCAATTCCTCTAAATAATCATCTAAAGTTAACTTTTCTATTTTTTTTACTTTATCTGTTATTGAGGATAGCTTCTTTTCAGAATCATCACTCTGTTCGTCTAAGCCGCTAAGATCACTACTATACATATTATCTGACAAATCTAAATACAAATCCCCTTCGTATTTAAACTGAATCATACCGCTACCATCTTCTTTTGTTTCAGTAACATTGGAAGCATACCCATATTTAGTTTGATGATTATAAGTTACTTTTCCCTCTTTATCAAACGAGTATTCTGTTTTTTTATAGTCAGTAGAATCATTTTTTGAATTATCAATGACATTCACCCAATTACCATTGATTTTCGCTAGTAACTCTTCTTTCATTCTTTTGTTGGCTGATTCAAGTGCCTTATTATAAGCGGTTTTAGCATTATCAACTTTTTTAGTCCATTCTTTTTTTTCTTTTTCTTCTTTTTGTTCCTTTTCTTCTTTTTTCTTAGCTTCCTTGTTCATTTTTTCTTCTTGCTCTTTATACTCTTTACTATCTTTACGATAATACACATTATTATCAATGGTTAACTTATTTCCAGACAATTCGTAACTCACACTGTTTTCAAGACCACCTGATCCTAAAATTAAATGCTTTTTATCTTCTGAAACTTTATAACTGAGAACATTGTTTTCAACTGTAACTTCATTCTTTGTAAAAACTACTTCCTCACCTAAACTAGAAGTATTGAACTCTTGCCATGATCCTTCTAATTTATTAGTACCGCACCCCACAATAACAAACAAATAAAACATTGATAAAATTACAAATACACTTTTTTTCATTTCAATTCTCCCTGTTTTTTTATCTTAAAGAACAAAATAATTATAACATTTATGGAATGCCATAGCCACAAATAACCAAAGAATCTATTGTATATTTTTGTTCCCTGATAGCATCATTACTATTTCTCTCAATTTCTTTTTAAAATACTCTATACTTTCTCTTTACTCCTTAATTCATTAATTTGTGTTTCCATCCTTTGCACGGAAAGAGCAAACTCTTGATTAAAGACATTAAATATCTGAGAACAAGAGTAGTATTCTTTGGCAATCTTTCTTTTATCTACAGGGCGTTTCTTGTCACTGAAAAATCGTCCCAATAAATTAAGTGGCTCTTGCCAAGATTTCAATTGCTCTAACATATCATGAAGTTCATAAATGTCTTGATGACTTAATTTTTTGATTGGTTGATTATTTTCAGTTTTGAGTCCAAGCTTTGTTGAATTATCCATAATTATACCTCTTTCCTTCTTTTTACTATTTTAAAAACTTTCTTTTCTAGATTATACAACATTTAAAAATGTTTAACAACCCAAATAATTGTTTTAATGTTGTAAAAATGATACTTATATGATGTAGAATAGTGTAAAAGGAAGTGGACAATAGCAATGAATAATTTTGAAACTTTTTTATCTGAAAGACTTCATAAATTTAGAACAAAGAAAAATGTCAGTGCAAGAGAAATGAGTATTGCAATCGGACAAAATGAAAATTACATTAATTCAATAGAAAATAAACGTTCTATGCCTTCAATCCAAATGCTTTATGCTATTTGTGAATACTTAGAAATTTCTATTAGTGTATTTCTCTACGAACCTAAAAATCATAACCAACTAGTTTCAGCGATCAATACTAATTTGGTTGATTTAGATGACGAAACATTAGAACATATTCTAGCGATTTTAAAGTCTTTGAATAATAAATAGTATAAGCCACTAGTAACCGACTTAAACAAGTCAGTACTAATGGCTTTTTGATTTATCAAAAATGTGATTAATTTTTGCCCACGAACGTGCCCACGAGATCAAAATAAAAAAAAAGAACGCCTATTCCATCTTCTAAACGTCCAAAGACGCCGACAGAATACCGTTCTTGTGGGTTTGGCACCCAATGGGTCGTAAGGGGCTCGAACCCATGACCCGCTGATTAAGAGTCAAAAATAACGACTTTTATACATATAAATACTGTTTTGTTAGCATATTTTTATATTGATTATAAATATTCTCTGCTTTTCTTTTAAATTATAGGATTACTTTAGTCTCTATTAAATAACAATCTATCCTCATTATTTAAAAAGTTCAATAAAAGATTTTCAATATTCAACCATGAATTCAATAATAAATCAATTATCAAACCACCTATTAACTACTCATCTAACCATTTTTTTACATTATACGGATCATCAGACGGTGCTACTTTTTTCAACTATTCTTTTGATTGCTCTTTTAAATCTCGTATTCCATCTTTTAGTTTAGCTGGTCTTAAAGACTGAATATCTTCTAATTCACATCCTAACTCTACAATTTCAATAACATCACCGCTTAATCCTTTTTCCTCTAATATGCTTACAGAACAAGGACTAAATAAGTAATTTTCACAATCATTTATTGTTAACAACCCATTTTCCAATGATTCCAAAAGCCCAATGGCGATAGTCAAAACTAATCTCTCTGCTTCATTTTTCTTATTTGCACTTAACTTTAATTTCATACTCATACCTTCTATTATCTAATGTAAGGTGTTTTGATATTAGTAAAGATCAACAAAATATTTTTTAAATTTATTTTGTATACCTAATTACTTAATTTTATAGACAGGTGAATTTTCGCCATTATCCTCCCTAAACTCTTCTATATTTTTTTTGATCAATTCTTTATTCATTTTTTCAATTTCTCTGATTGATTCTTCCAATTTATCAGGAATTAAACTTGCTACATCCTCTAATTCACTTCCTAAGTGAATTGCTGAACCTATTTCAGGAAACTTTTCTTCCAATTTTTCTATATTAAAAGGCTGATATAACAACGCCATTGCATCATCATAATTCAATATTCCTTCCTCAATACATTTCAAAATTCCTAAAGAGACAATGGATAAATATATTTCAGTTGTATTTTGATCTTCTAAATTAATTACCATCCTGTACTCCACTTTCCTTTCACTTTTACGTTAAACACTCTACCTGACTTACTTTCAAAATAATGAATGGATATTGGTTTTCCTGATTTATCGTAACCATTTTTATATACTTTTTTCCATTCCCCAGCTTCGACTTGCCTTAATCCATCTAGAATCGATCCGTTATTTACTTTAACTTTTTTTGTCCCATTTTGCACTCCAGTAAAACCTTCGGGATATTGCGGAGCATCCTTTATTCCGTTATACGTATTTTTGACTTCAAAATTACTGTAGTTATCGCCACTCATAATATTTTGAATACTCATACCGCCGACTGCTGTCGCATGTCCCCAAATTCCTAAAGCTTCTGCCCCTATTGCTGGAATCGCATTTAAACTTGCTCCTCCTGTTACTGGTGCGGTTGCTACACTGCCTGCTGTACCACCAAACATCCACATAGCACCGCCGACATATTCTGCTCCTGCTTGAAGCACACCTAATAAATTTCCTGTAAATACTCCCTCATTATATCCTTTATGTTGTTGTAAAGATTCTTTTACGTCTCTTTCTCCAAAAAGACCATCTAATAACGCTTTTACGCCATTATTTTCTAACACTTGATAACTTGCTCCAGCAAGAAATGATTGTAGGGTCTTTAAATCATCTTTCGCGATTTCAATCGCTAAGTCTTTTGTCGCATCTCTATCTAGTTTACCGTTTCTATAAACTTCATAGAATGATTCGCCATTTTGAAGGGTAACTTTTTTCACTTCTAAATTATCTGCATGTTGTTCTTCATACTCTGCCCATTTAGCTGTGATTGCATTCTTCCAAGAAAGATTTTTTGGCACAATAAATGTCCCAGTCGCACCATTCCATGCCGTTTTAGTTTGTACTAGCCCTTGATCCACTGCTTGTTGTAAACTGTCAATTTCTGAAAATATAGACGGAGAACTTCCATCAAATGCTAATAACTTTTGTAACTGCTCTTCTAATTTTTGTTTCGATGCACTATACATTCCAATCAATGCAGAATTTCCCAATAACTGAAACGCTTTTGTCCCATCTGGTGTTTTAGACGAATTTATCTCTTTACGTATATCTTGTGCCTGACTTAACATCTTATCTGCTTGACGAATATTCTCTTCCAATTCTGATTGTTTCAAATCACCACTATCCACTTGTGAGATATATTCCTCTGGAAATTTTTTAACCGCTTGCTCAACTGCTTCTGATAATAATATTCCACCTTGTGCTAAAGGATATAAAACCGTATTAAAATAAGCTTTGGCTGAATCATAAGCTTTTCCAGTTAATAATGGACTTGCAATCACAAAATCAGTAATCGCTTTTTGCAACTCATGGTAACCTTCTGTTTGAGATTTACACATTGTAGACACGCTAGAAGCTTGATTTTGTGATGATGAGACATACATATCAACACTCATTAGTTTCCTCCTCTGCTAACAATTTTCTCTTTTCATAACCAATATCTTCTAACTGATTTAGCACTTTCTTTTTTCGGCTATGAATCTCCAATTCATCTGTTTCCAATTGCATTATTACTTGCCTTGATTTTTGAGAATATTCATCCATTAACGATTGATAAAACATTTCTTGCTCGTTTTTATGAAATTGATAACATAAATTATCAAAAAAATGACGTGCTTCATAAAAATGTTGTTCATGCGTTTCTTTTATTCGTCTAACTTGCTTTTCTTCACTTATAAGTGTTTCTTCGGTCGTATTGAGCTGTTTTTCTTCTCTCTCAAGTTCTTTTAATTGTCTCATTTCCCTAAACCTTCTAGAGAGTTGAACATAGTATTTGCAACATTCTGATCCATTGCTTCAAAATCTTTCGCCACACCTTGAAGATTACTCGAAGCTTGAAAAACTGTCTGTGCAATTTTTTTCGCTGTTTCTTGTGCTGTTGTGATTGCTTCTTGTGCATTCGCGTTCCCTGCCACTGTCGTTTGAGTATCTTTAGTAATAGAAGATGATTGAATTAATTTATCTGTTGCACCTTTTAATGCAGTAGATTTTTGACTAGCTCCAGCAAAATCACTTTGTATTGTCATGAATTCCCCACCCTTTTATAGATATTTCATACAATAATAATATCATAGAAGTTCCCATTCAGGAATATAATGTTTACATAAAGTATTTATTATATATAAACGAGCTTTCAATAAAATAAAAGTTCTCATAAATTTCTAAAACAAAAAAAGAACGCCTATTCCATCTTCTAAACGTCCAAAGACGCCGACAGAATACCGTTCTCGTGGGTTTGGCACCCAATGGGTCGTAAGGGGCTCGAACCCATGACCCGCTGATTAAGAGTCAGCTGCTCTACCAACTGAGCTAACGACCCAAATAATTAGTACTTAAATATTGTAGCACTTGAAAGTCGTTTATTCAAGAAGAAACGTCAGACACAACAAAATAAATTACGCCCGTTTTATCTCACTGCATCTGATTTTTTTAATCTCCTTGTTCTTTTTTCACGGGACATGTGGTATGACAATCATCACAGCTTTTCCCTGTTTTGAAACGTGAATAGACAACATATCCTGCTCCACCAAAAATTAACACTGCTAAAATCAATGTTGCCATGTTTTTACCCTCTTTCTAAAGTTGCCATTGTTACAATTGGTTCTTCTTCAACTTTTGGTTTTCTAACTAAATAATACCCCATAATGATGACAAGTGCCGCAGCAATAAACAATCCTATTCCGATTTGACCATTTTCAAAGATAACATGCCCAAACTGATAGATAACGAAACTAACCACATAAGCTAAACCGCATTGATACCCGATAGCTCCCCAAGTCCATTTCCAATCGCCCATTTCTCTACGAATTGCTCCAATTGCTGCAAAACATGGCGCGCATAATAGATTAAATACTAAAAATGAATAAGCAGCGACTGGGGTAAAAGCACCTTGTAACGCAGACCACACCTCAACACCATCTTCAGAAACTTCGCCTAAATGTCCAAATAAAATACCGAATGTGCCAATCACGTTTTCCTTTGCAACTAAACCTGTGATCGTTGCAACAGCTCCTTGCCATGTACCCCAGCCAAGTGGTGCAAATAGTGGTGCAATCACTTTACCAACATTCGCTAAGATACTTTGATCCGCTCCTGCTTCTTGCAATGTAAATGTATAAGTTGACGTAAACCAAATAATGATACTCATCACAAAAATAATCGTTCCAGCCTTTTTGACAAAAGATTTGCTACGATCATATGCATGACGGAGTACTCCACGTAATTGCGGCATATGATACGCCGGTAATTCCATGATAAATGGTGCTGGGTCTCCAGAAAATGAACGTGTCTTCTTTAATGCAATTCCCGATAACACTATTGCTGCAATCCCTATAAAATAAGCGGATGGCGATACCCAACTACTTTTTGGAAAGAAGGCCCCTGCAATCAAGGCGATAATCGGTAATTTAGCTGAACACGGCATAAATGTGGTAACCATGATTGTCATTTTACGGTCTTTTTCATTTTCAATCGTGCGGCTTGCCATGACCCCTGGCACTCCACAACCAGTGGCGATCAGCATCGGAATAAACGATTTACCTGATAACCCAAATTTTCTAAATAAACGATCCATAACAAAGGCAATTCTTGACATATAGCCGCAATCTTCTAAAAAGCCAAGGCATAAGAATAAAACAGCTAACTGAGGTAAGAAACCTAATACAGCTCCTACACCAGCAATAATTCCATCTAAAATCAGACTTTGCATCCACGGCGCAACATGCCAGCTAGCCAATAGTCCTTCAACCGTTGTTGGTACTAGATTTCCAAATAACTCATCGTTGATCCAGTCTGTTCCCATTGTCCCAACCGTTTGAATCGCTAGATAATAAACAAACCACATAATCAAAGCAAAAATTGGTAACGCCAACCAACGGTTTGTCACAACACGATCAATTTTGTCGCTTGTACTAAACGTGATCTCATTTTTTTCGATTGCACATAGCGCTGTTAAACGAGTGATAAATTCATATCGCTCATTGATAACAATGGATTCACTATCATCACCAAAAATTTGTTCCGCAATTTTAATGATTTCTTCTATTTCTTTGAGTTGCAGCTTACTTAATTCAAGTTCTTCATGAACTCTAGCATCTCTTTCAAACAATTTAATACTATACCACCGTGCTTGTTTTTCTAACACGCTATTCCCTAAAACATCCATGATCTCATTCAATGCTGCTTCCAAACGGTTATCATACGTTGGATAATTAAACTCTGGCGGTAAAACTTCAGTCGATTTAACGGCTTTTTTTACTAAATCATCCAACCCACGATTTTTCAAAGCACTGATACCCAATACTTCTACACCTAAACCATAAGCAAGTTTCTCACTATTGATTTTTCGACCAGTTTTATCTAAGATGTCCATCATATTCAATCCAACAACAACGGGAATACCCGTCTCCATCAATTGCGTTGTCAAATACAAATTTCGTTCTAAGTTCGTTGCATCGACAATATTAATAATGATATCTGGACCACCGCTAAGTAAATAGTCTCTAGCAACCACTTCTTCCGGTGTATAAGGAGAAAGAGAATAAATACCAGGTAGATCTTGAATCGTTACTTGCTTATTCTTTTTCAATTTGCCTTCTTTACGTTCAACAGTAACTCCTGGCCAATTCCCTACATATTGATTAGCGCCTGTCAGTGCATTGAATGCTGTTGTTTTCCCGCTATTAGGATTTCCTGTCAATGCAATATGTTGTTCTTTCATTTTCTACCCCTCTTTCTGTACCAAGACTAATTCTGCTTCATTTTTTCTTAACGTCAATTCATACCCACGAAGATTGATTTCGATTGGATCACCTAATGGCGCCATTTTCCGAACAAGAATATCTACACCTTTTGTGAGTCCCATATCCATTAACCGCCTCTTTACCGCTCCTTGGCCATGAATCCCGATTACTCGGCCTTTCTCACCAACCATTAATTGATCTAGCGACAGCCAATTTTCTTCATCAAGATTTTTTTCTACTATAATAATCTGTTTTAATACTGATAGGTTGATCGCAATTCGACTATTGTGCAGTAAAACAATCCCATTCTCGCTAGAATAATTCACCAAAACAACTTTCCCTCCTGGCACAAGACCAAGATTATTCAAATGTTTCTTCGCAAAACCCTCTGCCTGAATCTCTTCAATTGTATAAACCTTGTTTAACTTTGCCTGTGCCAATGTCAACATTAGATGCCCTCCTATTTTAAAAAACTAATATATAGTAGTGACCTTCGACTTCATACTTCTTATTGCAAAGCAAAAGTTCACTATGATTTGTGAAAAAGTTTCATTTTTATTATCAATGATATTGATAATCGTTCTCATTAAGTATACCTGTTTGTGATACTTAAATCAATCTTCTTTCTACCTGTAGTAAGAAAATACTTTCCCCTTAAAATCAGCTTGTTTCGATTAGTGTGTCTTGTATCAGTTGACCACTATATCTTGTGTTTTGACAATTAGAATCTTGAACTTAAAATTTAATAAATTTCTTTTTTGAACGTGAAATCAGCAATAATATGCGCTCAAATCTAGAGAATACGTGCTTTCATATTTCTTTCAAAAACACAAAACTTGGTATTCCATCAAAAAACGAACACAATATGTAGTGCCTAAGTGTTGACTTTTTCCCTGAGAGATTTATACTAGTAAAGTAAACTAATTGAGGGGGAATTAAAAATGAACGTAAAAATCTTTTCTAAAAATAATTGTATCCAATGTAAAATGGCAAAACGCTTTTTGAGCGAGAATAATATAGCATTTGAAGAAGTAAATATCGATATCCAACCAGACGCAATCGACTGGTTAAAAGAACAAGGATTCCAAAGTGTTCCGGTTATCACTTCTGATGCTACAACAGTTGTAGGATTCCGTCCTGATCAATTAAAACAATTGGCTAGCTAAAATGAAAATTGTTTATTTTTCAGTTACCGGACAAACTAGACGCTTCATTAAAAAATTGGATTTAGCAGCTTACGAACTTGAGCCTGCGAATCCTTTTTTTGAGATAAATGAGCCTTTTGTCCTCGTCGTTCCTACTTATGACCAAGAAATCACTGAAGTAGTGAACGATTTTCTTGATTACAAAAACAATCGAGAATACTTGCAAGGCGTTGCTGGAGGCGGAAACCTCAATTTCGCAGAACTATATGTATATACAGCCAAAGACATAGCACGTGATTACAACGTTCCAATGCTTTTTGCTTTTGAATTTAGCGGCACGAACGACGACGTGGAATCCTTTAAGAAAGTAGTGAATGAACTTGAGTCTAAAAGAAATTAAAGATGTTAGCTATTTTAAGCTGAATAATGAGATCAACCGTCCCGTAGACGGACAAATTCCTTTACATAAGGATAAAGAAGCCTTAGAAGCTTTTTTCAAAGAAAATGTTCTTCCTAATACAAGAACCTTTAATACTATAGAAGAAAAAATCAATTATTTGATTGACCATGATTATTTAGAAACTGCATTTATCGAAAAATACTCTATGGCATTTATTGAGCAATTGTATACATTTCTTGATGAACAACAGTTTGAATTTAAATCATTTATGGCAGCTTACAAGTTTTATTCACAATACGCACTTAAAAACAATGAAGGAACTGAATACTTAGAGAGCTATGAAGATCGTGTTGCTTTTAATGCGTTGTATTTCGCTGACGGTAACGAAGAATTGGCTCTGGTTTTAGCAGATGAAATGATCCATCAACGCTACCAACCCGCAACCCCTTCTTTCTTAAACGCTGGGCGTAAACGTCGTGGCGAACTTGTTTCTTGTTTCTTGATCCAAGTGACAGATGATATGAATAGCATTGGCCGTTCAATCAACTCAGCTTTACAATTATCACGTATTGGTGGCGGTGTGGGGATCACATTAGCAAACTTACGTGAAGCAGGTGCTCCGATCAAAGGATACGAAGGAGCTGCCAGCGGCGTGGTTCCTGTTATGAAATTGTTCGAAGATAGCTTTAGTTATTCTAACCAATTAGGCCAACGTCAAGGTGCTGGAGTTGTTTATCTAAACGTTTTCCATCCAGATATCGAAATGTTCCTATCAACGAAAAAGGAAAATGCTGATGAAAAAGTTCGTGTCAAAACTCTTTCTTTAGGTGTTGTTGTTCCTGATAAATTTTATGAATTAGCTCGTAATAATGAAGACATGTATTTATTCAGTCCTTATAGTGTTGAACGTGAATATGGTGTTCCTTTCTCTTACGTTGATATCACAAAGGAATACGATAACTTAGTTGCGAATCCAAAAATTCGCAAACGTAAAATCAAAGCGCGTGATTTAGAAAATGAAATTTCTAAGTTACAACAAGAATCTGGTTACCCATACATCATCAATATTGATACTGCCAACAGAAGCAATCCTGCATATGGCAAAATCATTATGAGTAACTTATGTTCAGAAATCTTACAAGTTCAAACACCCTCTGTTTTAAATGGCAAACAAGAATATGAAACACTTGGTACAGACATTAGCTGTAACTTAGGCTCAACGAATATTGTTAACTTGATGGATAGTCCTGATTTTGGTAAATCTGTCCGTGCAATGACTCGTGCATTAACCTTTGTCACAGATGCATCAGATATCGATGTAGTTCCTTCTATTCAAAACGGAAACAAACTAAGTCATACGATCGGACTTGGTGCGATGGGGCTTCATACTTTCTTTGCTAAAAATCATATGGAGTATGGTTCTAAAGATTCACTAGATTTTACAAATGTGTACTTCACTTTATTGAACTACTGGACGTTAGTTGAAAGTAATAATATTGCTAAGCAATACAACGAAACTTTCCATAATTTTGAAAAATCTGATTATGCGAATGGTTCTTATTTTGATAAATATATTGAAGGAGACTTCACTCCTCAATCAGATAAAGTCAAAGAAATCTTTAAAGATATTTTTGTACCAACGTCTGAAGACTGGGCAAACTTACGTGATGCAGTGAAGAAAGATGGCTTATATCATCAAAATCGTTTAGCGGTAGCACCTAATGGTTCTATCTCTTATATCAACGATACAAGTGCTAGTATCCACCCAATCACTCGTATGATCGAAGAACGCCAAGAAAAGAAAATCGGTAAAATCTACTATCCTGCTCCTTATCTAGCAAATGATACGATTCCATATTACACATCTGCTTATGATATGGATATGCGTAAAGTCATTGATGTTTACGCAACTGCACAACAACATGTAGATCAAGGGATGAGTTTAACGTTGTTTATGCGTTCTGAAATTCCAGAAGGCTTATACGAATGGAAAGATTCACCAAAACAAACAACTCGTGATTTGAATATTTTACGTCACTATGCTTTCCATAAAGGCGTTAAATCAATTTATTACGTACGTACATTTACAGATGATGCTGAAGAGATTGGTAGTAACCAATGTGAAAGCTGCGTAATCTAAAGAAACAGAACAAATCGGTAGTTCTACAGAAGTTTCTCTCTTTTCCTTTAGAACTACTTGGTTGAGCTAGCTCATTAAAACGACTCGTAAAAACCTAACAAGGCGCCTTTTGGACGCCTTGTTCTATGATTTAATGTATTTTAGTGTATTGGTAATGAGGAGGAAAATACATGGCAACGTATTATGAAGCAATTAACTGGAACGCGATTGAAGATGTGATCGATAAATCAACGTGGGAAAAACTAACTGAACAATTTTGGTTAGATACTCGTATTCCTTTATCAAACGATTTAGATGATTGGAGAACTCTTTCAGAATTAGAGAAAACAACTGTAGGATATGTTTTTGGTGGTTTAACACTACTTGATACAGTTCAATCTGAAAGTGGTATGGAGCAATTAAGAAACGATGTTCGTACACCTCATGAAGAAGCCGTTTTAAACAATATCCAATTCATGGAATCTGTTCATGCAAAAAGCTATTCATCTATTTTTAGTACGTTGAATACTAAAAAAGAAATCGATGATATTTTTGAGTGGACAAATAGTAACGTGTATTTACAAAAAAAAGCAGAGAAAATCAATGAAATTTATAAAAATGGGACACCATTAGAAAAGAAAGTTGCTAGTGTATTTTTAGAAACTTTCCTATTCTACTCTGGTTTTTACACACCTCTTTACTATCTAGGAAATAATAAATTAGCTAACGTTGCAGAAATCATTAAATTGATCATTCGTGATGAATCTGTTCACGGTACTTATATCGGCTATAAATTTCAATTAGGATTCAATGAATTGTCTGAATCAGAACAAAATGACATGAAAGATTGGATGTATAACCTTCTTTATGAGTTATATGAAAATGAAGAACGTTACACTGAAGAATTATATGATGATTTAGGTTGGACAGAAGAAGTAAAAACATTCTTGCGTTACAATGCGAACAAAGCCTTAATGAACTTGGGCATGGATCCTCTATTTGCTGATACAGCAAATGATGTTAATCCAATCGTTATGAATGGTATTTCTACTGGTACAAGCAATCATGATTTCTTCTCTCAAGTCGGCAATGGTTACTTATTAGGTACTGTTGAGGCAATGAAAGATGATGATTATTTGATTGGTATGGACTAGTTCTTTAAAATAAGAGTAAGGTGAAACCTAATCCGTTTTACCTTACTCTTATTTTTATTCTCCTTAACCGTAACAACTATTCCATGATATACTTATTTTGTACGGGGAGATTACGAAATCAATTACTTTAAGAGGTGCAGCATGACCATTTTATTTTATAAATTATTTTTAGGCTTCATCGTAGGCAGTCTGATTGGTCTATTCTCTTACATCACACATTTACTCACAAAATCCGGTATGATTGCTATTGTTTTTGTCGCTACAATTGTTTGCGGATTTGGTTCGTGGTTCACTTGGGGATTATTGATTTTATTTTTTTGTAGCTCTGGCTGTATTCATCTAGCAAAAAAAAGAATAAACATGACTAACCTCGATACTGTCGCCGAAAAAGGACATACAAGAGATGCTTTGCAAGTACTTGCAAACAGTCTTCCCGCCATTATTTCTTTGGTTCTTTTCTATTATACAAAAAATCAATTGTTTTTGATTGGTTATGCGAGCGGTATCGCAGGTGCTACTGCAGATACTTGGAGCTCAGAAATCGGTATTTTGAGTAAAAGTGCTCCTCGTTCAATCATTTCATTTAAACCAATTCAACCAGGTCTTTCTGGTGGCGTTTCTCTACTTGGAACGATTGCTTCTTCATTGGGTAGTTTGCTGATTTCAGTTGTATTTTGGCTTCTTTATCGGCCAGATGACTTTTCAACATTTCCACAGATATTCATTCTGATCGTCCCTTTTATTTGCGGGATTTTTAATTCACTTGTGGATAGTTTATTAGGCGCAACACTTCAAGCAAAATACCGTTGTAGTATCTGTGGACAACTTACGGAAAACAAACAACATCATTTCCACACAACACAACAAATCGGCGGACTCTCCTGGCTAACGAATGACTGGGTAAATTTTTTCAGCGGTTGTCTCACTGTTTTATTCAGTTGGATCATTCTATTTTATGCACAACAATAACTACAAAAAACGAATCAACAAGATATGGATAATCTTTTGATACTGCTTGCCTAATTACCTTAGTGATCGTTCATTTAATTGTTTGCAGCTACTAACCACTGATAAAAACTTTTAAAACACTATACTAATAAAGGGATTGACCGATCTTTATTAGTATAGTGTTTTGCGAATTGGCACGTAATTCAAGTTTTTTTTCGAAGCTTAAATACTCACTAGACGTAATTTCGTTATATTTTTATAAATGGACAAATCTTCAATAACTTCTGCATAGGTCATCCCTTTGGGTAAATCGATCGTATAAATATTTGTGTAAATCTGTGTATCATCAACTAATACTACGTTAAAGTTTACATCTTCAATTTCTATTTTGTGCTCTTCAAAATACTGATTGATAAATTCCTTTGTCTCTTGCTTATGTGTATAGCGAATCTCTAATTTTTTGGTTGTAGGAACATGAATCACTTTTCTAACCACTGTCAATGCGATAAAGACACCAATGAAACTAGTTATTGCAATTGCATAATAACCCATACCAATCGCAATTCCTAAGCCTGCTATCGCCCAAAGTGATGCTGCAGTTGTTAAACCTGTCACTGACTGTTTCGTTACAATGATCGTTCCTGCACCTAAAAAACCAATTCCACTAACGACTTGAGCAATTAATCGCGCTTGATCTGAGCGAATAACACCTGTCAATTCAGGATGATTGATTGCATCTTGTAATGCATTTGCCGCAATTTCAACTTGAATCAAGGCAATAATCGTAGCCCCCATGCAAACTAGAATATGGGTACGCATGCCTGCTGGACGATTTTTATATTGTCGCTCAAATCCAATCACTCCACCTATCAACATTGCTAAGCACAATCGTAGAATAATCTCAGGAACCGTTAAATTTATATCCATCTTACTCATTCCTCCTAGCACTCTTCTATTCCATTATAGCACAAGAAAATGATATTTTTTTTCGCAAAAAAAGTGTTTGAGCTATAACACTTTACGTTATAGCTCAAACACTTTTAATTATGATTATAATTTACTAGCTGCTGCTTCATCAATAATAACAACAACATCTGAATGATTTTGTAAAGCACTTGCTGGTAAATCAACAGAAACAGGTCCATCGATCATTCCTTTGATAGCATCTGCTTTTGCTTCGCCGTAAGCCATTAAAATCATTTTCTTGCCTTTCATGATTGAACCGATTCCCATAGAAACAGCTCTTGTTGGTACATCTTCTACTTTTTCAAAATTGCGTTTATTTGCATTGATTGTAGATTCTGTCAATTCAACCACATGCGTCAAACTATCTAAAGGAGTTCCAGGTTCATTAAAGCCAATATGCCCATTTTGACCAATACCAAGTATTTGAATATCGATTGGATTACTGTCAATAATGCTTTCATAGTGCTTGCACTCAGCTGCTAGGTCTTCCGCTTTTCCGTTTGGTACGTAAGTGTCCTTAAACGGCTTTTTGATAAATAATTGATCGTTCATGAAGTAACGGTAACTTTGATCGTCATCCCCACCCAAACCAACATATTCATCTAAATTTACAGAAGTCATCTCTGTAAAATCTAAATCGCTTGAAGTCATTTCTTTATATAGAGTTTCTGGTGTGCTTCCTGTAGCAAGACCTAAAACTTTTGCGCCATTGTTCATTCCTTCTTTAATCAGTTCAAAGGCTTTTTTTCCGCCTTCTTCAGCATTTGCTACTTTGATGATTTCCATTGAAAATTGCTCCCTTACGTTCGTATTTGGTATAGTCCAATTATAACACCCTATAAAAGAGATTTCTAGTCTAAAGTAGTGATAAAATAAAAAAACTTCTATTCTTTTAAAAGAATAGAAGCTTTGATTTTAATACTCACCTGAATATTGTCCATCGTCTACCGCATTTTGATCTGCATAGGCGTTGGGATCAACAATTGTTGTATCTTGATTTGGATCATAATTGTTGGTTGTGTCTGATAGGCTATTGCCTCCGACATAATTATTGTAGTTACTATTATCTTGTGCCTGCATATCTTTGTTTTCAGATAAACCTAATTGAGAACGTAAATTTGTTTGTACTTCATATAATTTTGATGGGTCTATAATTTGGTAATATATTCCATTGATTTCTTGACCTTCACCTTCTAGTTGTAAAGAATCAATATCTTTAAAAGCTGGCATATATTTTTTCTGGATATCGACCATATTGTCCCACGTCAAATCAGTTTTTACGTTATCTTTCACGGCATCTAAAATTTTTCTATATTTCGAAACACCATCTAAACTGATGACTTTATTTACAATTTTTTCCACAACTTCTCTTTGGCGACGTTGACGTCCAATATCGCCTTCCGGATCTTCTTCACGCATACGCGCATAAGCTAATCCAGTCTCACTATCAAGTTTGATATGACCTTTAGGAACCGTAATACCATCCAATGTAAACTCGAACGGATTATCAACTTCAATACCACCTACAGCATCAATTAAATCCTTCATACCTTTCATGTTGATCGATACATAATTGTCGATTGGAATATCTAATAGATTTTCAACCGTATCAATTGCCATCTTTGCACCGCCAAAAGCATATGCGTGATTCAACTTATCTTGTGTTCCATATCCGACGATATCCGTTAAGATATCTCGATCTAAACTAATCATGGTAGATTTTTTTTCTTTTGGATTGATAGTAACCACCATTGTTGTATCTGAGCGACCTTGTTCTGTACGCCCTAAATCACCAGTATCAATTCCCATCAATAGGACTGAAAAAGGTTCTTGGGCATCAATATTTACAGCTGTTTCTCTTCTTTTAGAAGTTCGATCGATTGACTCATATACACCTTTTACTGTACCTGATGCATCAGAATACATTTTAATCCCATATGCACAAAGCCCCGCAACTGAAATAAGAACTAATCCCAACGTGGTTAATATTACTTTTTTCCATAGGTTCATAAGACACTTCCTCATTTTTGCAAGAATAATTCATGAAATCTATTTTCTCACAATTTAAACCATGTCGCAACTTTTTTGAGAAATTGGCATGATAACTTAATGTAAATGTAAAAATTTTAGCGTTTACGCTAAAAAAATATTAATCTCTTCTAAATAAATCGCGCGTATAAACTTTTTCTTCACAGTCGATCAATTCATTCTCAAATCGATTTGAAACAATAATATCTGACATTTCCTTAAATACTTCCAGATCTTTGATTACTTTTGAGTTGTAAAAACTACTCTCTTCTAATGTTGGTTCATAGACTACGACCTCTATCCCTTTTGCCTTTAGTCGTTTCATGATCCCTTGAATCGAAGAATATCTAAAATTATCAGAATTTGCTTTCATCGTTAGCCTAAAAATACCTACAACTTTAGGCTCTTTTGCTAAAATTTGTTCAGCTATAAAATCTTTTCTAGTCGTATTTGCTTCGACGATTGCACTAATAATATTATTGGGTACTTGGTCATAATTTGCTCGTAATTGCTTGGTATCTTTAGGTAAACAATAGCCTCCATAACCAAAAGAAGGATTGTTATAGTGCGTGCCAATTCTTGGATCTAGCCCCACACCTTCAATGATTTGTTTGGCGTCTAAGCCACGTACTTCAGCATATGTGTCTAATTCATTAAAATAAGCAACTCTTAATGCTAAATACGTGTTCGAAAATAATTTGATAGCTTCCGCTTCAGCCGAATGCGTCAACAGCACTGCACTGTCTTTTTCGACAGTATTTGCTAAGAACATATCTCCAATTTCCTGTGCTCGTTCAGAATTTTCACCTATAATAATTCTTGACGGATACAGGTTGTCATACAATGCTTTGCCTTCACGCAAAAATTCAGGAGAAAATATGATGTTATCCGTATTGTATTTTAGCTTTAAAGAATCTGTGTAACCTACTGGAACTGTTGATTTGATGATAAAGCAGGCATCTGGTCTAATGGTCAAAGCCTTTTCTATTACAGCTTCAACAGTCGAAGTATTAAAGTAATTCTTTTTTTCATCATAATCAGTCGGTGTGGCAATAATAAGGTAATCACCAAAGCGAACTGCTTCTTCCAAATCTTTCGTGAAATGAATGTTTAATTTTTTTGATAGTAAAAAATCATCAATTTCTCTATCCTCTATAGGCGAAATTCCTTGGTTTAATTGATCGATTTTTTCAGTAATAATGTCATAGGCTACTACTTGTTCATTTTGCGATAGCAATAATGCGTTTGCTAGTCCAACATAACCCAAACCAAATACAGATATTTTTTTCATCGTTGACTCCTTATTTTTTTCTGATTTCACTAATTAAAGGATTAACTCTAAATATGATAGTAATAATGAAATACGAAATTATCCCAATAGAAACTTGGATCAATGTTGTTTTTGCAGAAGTTGGAAGAGTTTCAGTTAATCTATTTATTAAACCAAGCATGATTATTCCAGCTACAATATATTTTCCAATCCAAATATAATTAAATTGAAAACCTGTTTCTTTTTTTAAGGGAATAATTCGCATAGCACAAATCAAAAGCTGTCCAAAAATATTTCCGAGAATCGCTCCATAGATACCAATAAAAGGAATTAAGAGAATATCCAAAACTGCAGATAGAATTGCACCATAGAGGATTGATAAATTATAGGACTTCATATCTCCTTTAGGTATTAAATACTGTGTAGCAATCCCATTATAAAGTGACTGTAATACAACTGATATAGAAAGCAACGGTACCGTATTCACCATTGAATAAAACTCTGATCCATAGAACCAACCAATCATTTTACCGTTAATGGCAATAATCCCAAACATAATTGCTATCGTAAAGTATAATTGCAGATGAATCGTTCGTTCCAATATTTTTGTCATTTTTGCTGGCTCATTGCTATCTACCAACTTGCTCATATGAGGAATCATTACCGTATTCAAAGCACCTACAATACTTCCAGACATAAAAACCAATGTCAAAGAATTAGAATAAATCCCTACAAAAGTCATTGTAGTAAGCATTCCTAGAATCGTTTTAGTAATACTGGAAAATATAGTTGCCCCCACTTTAGCTATAAAAAATTCAAGTGCTGGTCGAAAATGCCCCCATGATTCACGAATACTAACTGCGTACCAAGAAACTTTTTTAGGTAAAAAAAGCCACAATCCAAGTTGAGAAAAAAAAGTGCTTAATGACTGGATAAGAATATATAAAAACAAGTCCGACCTATTTTTTACAAATAACAGAATACAAACAAAACTCACTACTTTTATAAAAACATTTAAGAGGGATATTTTTTTAAAATCTTCTATTCCAGCAAAAAACCATGATATGTCAAATAAAGCACCTAATACTACAAAAGACTGCGCTAAATACAAGTCTTTATTCGGCAAAAACAAAATCATTATTAAATATACAATAAATGTTCCTAACGAGAAGAAAGCATTGAATATTTGTAATTCAAAAAATTTCTTTGACAAGAGTTCTTTACTTTTTTTTACTATTGCAATTTCTCTTACTCCGTAATTTGCTAACCCTAATCCAGCTACCAATGTAAAATAACTAACGATAGAACTAACATAGTTCCATAATCCCAGCCCATCTGCTCCTAGCGCATGAGAAATAATTGGGATTGTGACTATGGGTAAAACAATTAGAGTCACTTGATACATAGCTTGGTATAAAAAATTCGTAGCGATTTTCTTATTCATGTACTCTCCTCAAGTATCTATTAAACTTTGTTTTGTATATAACCATCTGTAGCTTTAAGTGATTTTTTTATTATGCAAGGATTGCCAAATACAATAGAGTTATCAGGAATATCAACATTCACAAAGCTATTCGGCGCTATCAACACATTTTTTCCTACAGTTATTTTTCCGACTACTGCCACATTTTGTCCCATCCATACATTATCCCCAATAGTAGGGGCACCTTTAGTCGTTCCTCTCGGTGAATGTCCTACAACAAGACCTGGTGAGATAGTCACATTATTACCAATTGTTGCCTTCGGATGAATAGCTACTTGTCCCTCATGATACATCACAATTCCTCGACCAATTGTTGTTTCTAAGGGAATGTCCATCTGTATTTTTCTGCCGAGTAACTTTGCTTGGATTTTATATACTCTTTTTAAATAGTTATTCGATACCATTTGGTATTTTCTTAATAGGATAAAGTACTTTATTTGCCTTGGCATCGTTAAATATTTAAACAATCCAATCTTATATTGTCCAAAATATCTAAAAACATCGCAATATACTATCTCTTTTTTTCTTGATTCCATTTACTTTTCCTCGATTATGAGCTGCTCAGCAATTTCAAAGAAATCCTCTTGTTCAGCTATAATTTCTTTTATTTTTTTTGATAATGTTTCTTTTCTAGATTCATCGATCTCAAAAAATACTTTTAGCTTTTCTGTTATGTTATTTTCACTATTGTAATCTATTGAATAGTCTACAATGTCTAAATACTCGTAGGTTGCTTTTCCTTTTTCTTCATAAGAAATATTAAATGCTGGTACAGAATTCAATAAAGAAAGAATACACATATGTAGCCTTGTTCCAATAACAAAATCGAAGTCTCGTATAGCAAACTGCAACTCATTTAGATCATGGTAAGCATTATCTATCGAGATTGATTTACACTCTTTTAAATTAAGTGTTTCTATAATATTTTCTGCAACTTTTGAATCATCTACATAATCGTCCAACCCTTGACATGTCGATAGGAAAACTACCTCAAAGTCTTTTTCCAAACAAATAGTAATGATAGTTCCAATTAAATCATAGTATCTAGCCTTAGAACGGCCTTCTTTATCCCATGACCTTACTGAAATTGCTACTTTACGCTTCTTTTTATCGCTCTTATCTTGTAGATCTTTTTTACCTAATAAAAATGCAGCATCTTTCGTTAAAAAAACATTTTTTAAATCACCATATTCTAAAACTCTGTGATATGAAATCTCATCTCTAACAAAAATGAAGTCTAAGTTTTTAGCATACTTAATAAATATTTTTTGATCTGATCGACTGAGATTTCCGATTGATTGAGAATAAATCCCTACCTTTTTCTTCAATATTTTTTTACACAAATAAAGGATATACATTCTAAATTCAATACCATAGTAACTATGTATATATCCTCCAGGTGCTGAAATAATAGCATCCGCTTGTCTATATTCCTTTTTTAAAATAATTGGGAAAAAAAATATAATCTTATTTAGAAAGGGGAGTCCTTTCCAAATTAATCTATAGATTCGTCTATCTAAAAGACTTCTACTCCAACTATTTTCAGGATATTTTTCTTTTACCTTTGCAAAATTATTTGTATTGTATACAACCTGATTTTTATTTTCAAATTTCTTTCCGATACTAAAGATTAGAGCAGCATCTCCATTATTTAATGGTACGCAATTATCGATCAATATTTTCATTATCAATCACTTTCTTTTAATTTATTTGAGGTTGCTATTCCAATAATTATTCCTAAGACAATATTTTGAGGACTACTGTTAAATATGGCTTCACCAAAAGACTCTAAAATTGCTTGTCCAAAAATGAATAAGGCTAGTACAGCCATAAAATATGAATAATTTTTTTCAAACTTGTTTTGATTGAACTTTTGTATCAACTTCTTGGTGATGAGCAATAATATCCCTATATAAATTACAGTGCCCATAATACCAGTTTCACCTACTATTGCAGGCCAGTATGTGTCTGTCGCAAATTTGGGATCGCTTGGTGTCAAACCATAAATCGAACTCATCCCATATTTATAGTAATACTCACTATAGTTCACTCTTGCAAACCAACTTCCATATTTTGAAAAACCTACACCTAATGGAAAATAGTCTCTTGCAATTTGAATGCTAGTTGATAACAAAGCTGATCGAGCACTCGTTTCTACACTAACACCATATGAACCAAAATTAAAAATATACTTTTGCAAATTTTCTATAATCATATTTTGGAATACCACTAAAAATATGACAATTGGAAAAGCACCGATCACAATATTTCGCATTCGACTTTTTCTTGAAGATATAAATAGAATGTAGAAGGATATTAAGGCAATCATACTAAGAATCACTTTTACTCTTAACGATAACAACGCAATGAAAAAGTGAAATACAACAAATAATAGCGTCGACTTCTTAGCTTTTTGAGAATACTTAGATAGGTAAATACTTCCCACTAATAGGCTAAACCATCCAGCTATTCCAGGATGAACAAATAAGCCCATTGCTCCTCCAAAACCCAATATACGTGCATTGTCTATATAAACAAAAGGAAACAGTCGATGATAAAAATCAGGCATTACAAAATTAGCAATAACAAAAAGAGAATTTATAAATGCTAGTGCTAAAAGAACCGATAGAGCATAATCCACTGTCGATTTTTTTACCGTTATATTCATAAAAGAAATAACTAAAATAAGAAATTTCACTGATAGAAAAGTACCGTTCAATAAATTGGACATACTTCCAATACTATTAAACTTAAACGAAAGTAATCCTATAGTTATAAAAATAAGCGTCAATAATAATAAATAAACACTTGTCTTGTTTACAGATTTTTTCATGAAAATTGATACTAACGAATAGATAAAGAAAAATGTAATGATAAACTCATCCAAATATGATATTAATGGATTATCCCAATAAAATTGAATTGTCTTTTGAAACAGAATCGTTACTATCATTACAAAAATAATGAATCGTTTAAACGTTCGCATTAGAAACCTCCTGGTAAACAAGAGCTAATTGAGTAAATAACTTTTGTTCATCAAAATTTCTAACTATGGTATCTTTAGCGTTATCAGAATAAAGCTGCCATTTTTTTTGATCATTAAGTAGTTTTTCAATCGCTAAGGCCAATTCTTCAGCATTACCAGGTGTAATAAGCACACCATTTTTACCATCTGAAATCACAGATGCAATACTTCCTACATTTGTCGAAATCATTGGTAAGCCATAACTCATGCATTCTAATAAACTCATCGGTAGCCCTTCATTATAGGATGGCAGTACACCTATAGTCGAATCCAGTATTTCTTTTTTCAGTTCTTTTTTGTCCCCTATCCATCCTAAAAAGCTTACGTATTTTTCCAAACCTAACTCTTCAACTTTTTCTTTTAAGCTTATTGCTTCTTCTCCAGTACCTGCAATTTTTAACGTTATACAATTTGTTTTTAGATAATTACTTTTTTTCAAAAGGACCATAGCATCAATCAAATCATATATTCCCTTTCTTTTTAGTAATACCCCCGAAAAGAAAATCTTTTTTGATTCATTTTCCCATGATACAGTTTCTTCTGGAATTGAAACGGCATTGTGTATTACAGATATATTAATATCAGAATCAATACCTCTGAAAAAATTAGCCCACTCTTCACCTAAAACAATTACTTTTTTTTGTTTCAAAAGAAATTCCTTAACCTCTTCCTTTTTTCGATTTGTTAGACCATCATACCAAACCTTAAACTCAGAACCATGGATATGTAAAATAGTAGGTATCCTCTGTTTCCAAAAAATATTACATAAAATCCTTTTTCTGACGTAACTTCCTTTATACGACATATGTATATGTACCAGATCAATCTTTTGAGAGGAAATCATTTTTTTGATTCTAAAAATTGCATCACAAAAATGCAAGCTTTTCGAAAACAAGTTTTTATCTACATAGGTTGAAATAAACTGATAGTTTAGCTCATCAGAATTCTTTAGCCAACCATCAATTTGTTCTATCACTGTACTAATCCCACCTTTTGCAGAAAAATGAGAGCCTATCATTAAAACATTAATCATTCCCAACATAACTCCTTCTATAGACCTTAGCTAACATTTCTATTTGGTATCATTGATTATACTTATCAGCGCCTCAACAAATTTTTTATTATTTGAAATAAACTTTTTGAATTGAAAACTATTCGCTTCCGTTATTGCCTGTTCAAGTTCACTCATGTCGTTTACACCAAGAATATATTTTGACGTAGAAAAACTAGCAACTATCTGTTCCTGATGGTCGTCAACATGCTCTCCAAACTCCTTTTTCCTAGGAACAGCAATAACTTTTTTTTCCTTTTTTAAAGCCGTTATAATTGCACCTGTTCCACCATGTGTTATTACTAGTTCAGCTTTGTCCATTTTATTTTGGAAGGTTTCTCTGTCTACAAATCTTTCACTGTCAAAGAATTGAGGTTCATATTCACTAAAGCCAACTTGTGCAAAAATTTCTTGTGTAATAATTTGTTGACTTTTCAATTGATCTAATTCTTTTAGCAATCTATCAAATTGGAATTTTTGAGAGCCTAATGTTACAAATATCATTTTTACCTCCTAATATACAGGTCCATTAAAAATAGCATCTGGATAAAATTGTTTCATTTCTTCCCACTGAACGAAAAACACATCGGAAAATTTATAAATGAATTTTCCTGTAAGTGTTTGCGAATTGATTTTGGCAAAAGATTCAATAAAAATCAGTTTTTTCTTGAATGCTTTTCCTAAAATAAAAGTGGGAATAACTGCCAATGCCCCTGTGGAAATGATTATATCTGGTTTTTCCTTCATAAATATTTTCACGGACTGGAAAAAAATTCTAACGATATTTATAACAAACAATTTTTCACGTCGATTTATTTGTTTTATGTAATACGTATTTTGATCATTACCATTGTAATCAGTTTTTTCGGTAACGTAGTACACATCAAAGGTTTCTTCTAGTGCTTTTAACATTAATAATTGCTCATAATGTCCTCCAGAAGAGGCAATCAAACATATTTTTTTGTTTGCTGGATTTTTTTTCTTATGTTCCATTTAATATGCCCCTTTAGAAAAAAGCATAACTTTGACTGTTTGAAAAATAATTTTAAAATCATTGTAAAGAGACTGATTATGAATATACTCTAGATCGAAGTCAACCATATCATCAAAGTGGACGTCATTTCTGCCTCTGACTTGCCACAGACCTGTACAGCCTGGCTTAACGCTTAATCGTTTTAAATCACGTTTGCTATATTCAGCGACCTCTCTTTGTAGAGGTGGACGGGGTCCTACTAATGACATGTCTCCTTTTAAAACATTCAAAAGTTGAGGAAGTTCATCAATGCTCGTTTTTCGAATTTTTTTCCCAATTTTTGTCACTCTAGGATCATTTTTTATCTTAAACATAGCCCCTTCAATCTCGTTTAATTCAAGTAAATCATGGAACTGTTCTTCTGCATCGGTACACATAGAGCGAAATTTGTACATGGTAAATAAACGGCCTTGTTTTCCAACTCTTTTTTGTGAAAAGATTACAGGGCCGTTAGGATCTTCTTTATATATCAACCAAGCAACAATTAAAAATACTGGACTTAATAAGATTAAGCCAAGCAAACTACCAAAAATATCTACGATTCGTTTAAAAAATCTAAAAAACAATGATTGTTTTTCAAACTCAGTGTTAATTGTTAATTCAGAAAGCTCTTCTTTCTGCTGTGCCCGTCTACCAACTTCTACAAGCTTTTCCTCCAATTTCCCCACTCCTTTACGCTGATAATGCGCATGAATAACACGACAATGTTATTTACCTCCAACAAAAATCATCTAAAAATATGTACTTATAACGAAATACTTAAATTATTTTTGCTTTTAAAATAAACCAAACTTTTTCTTTTTCACTTCTTTAAAAATAGGTTTTTGCACATCATCCCCGTTGAGAATATCTCTAGACATTTGTTGCATCGCTTCAACATACTCTCCACCCATGTCCTTAGCAATAGCATCATAAGCCTTTTTCATAAAAAAACCACGTTTATTAATATTATGAGCATCTGATGCCATCATATAAACTAAATTGTGAGAGACCATCAGTTTCGCAGTTCTCTCTATTTCTTTACCAAAGACTCCGATATAACTTGGAGCCGTTAATTGAGTTAAAACGCCCATCTCTAAAAATGGTATTAATCTATTGGGATCTTGGATAAACTTGCTATTTCTCTCTGGATGAACAATTATTGGGATATGACCTGCTTTTAATAGTTCAAAAAACAGATGTTCTGTATATGCTGGAATATCATTTGTAGGAAACTCAATCAAGATATATCTATTATCTAGATCCGCAAATAGAATATTATCTGATTGAATTTGCTCCAATAATTCGCCAGTAATCCGTACTTCTTGTCCTTCAAATAAAGTAAGAGGAATACTTCGCTGATCTAACTCTTTTTGTAAAGCTGCCACATGAGTAATTACTTGCTCGGCAGGATTATCATATTTGCCATTATTATGATGAGGTGTACAAAGAATATGCGTGATCCCTTGCTTAACCGCCATTCTGGCCATATCGAGTGAATCATCGATTGTTTTTGCTCCATCATCGATACCAGGCAATATATGGCAATGTAAATCAATCATTGGCATTTTCCTTCCTTGCTACTATTATGATCCGTAATAGTAGCCTTGATCTGCTACATTTTTGGAACCGTTATAAACGACCCCTAAAATATTCGCATCCACTAATTCTAATAGATTTTTGGCTTTTAATAAGGAATCCCTTTTAGAAACATTTTCACGAACAACCAAGATAGTCCCATCTGATTTAGAGGACACAATTTGAGCATCCGTCACAGCCACAACTGGCGGCATATCAAAGATAACCAAATCATATTGTTCTTTTAATTCCACCATTAATTCTTTCATTCTTCTAGAATCTAACAATTCCGAAGGGTTAGGTGGTTTAGGACCACTTGTCATTAAAAATAAATTGTCCACACCAGATGATTGTACAACTTGATGAAGCATTGTTTCACGGCTTCCCAACAAAGTACTTAATCCACGGATGTTATCCAACGAAAATGTTTTTGCTACTGTTGGCTTACGCATATCAGCATCTACAAGTAGGACACGCTTTCCTGAATTGGCAAATACGATGGCTAGATTCGCAGACGTAGTAGACTTACCTTCACTAGGTCCTGACGATGTAATCACTAGCGTTTTTAAATCTCTATCTACCATAGCATATTGGATATTTGTACGAATCGTTCGATATTGCTCTGAAATTGGTGAAGATTTATCGGCTAAAGTAATCAAACTTACAGCTTTTGTTTTTTGTTTTTTTTGTGGCCGCATTTTATTTGTCATTCCATACTCCTTTAAACTCGCGGACGGCTTCTACGTGCTGGTGCAGAAGTATCGGGGCTATTGTTTTCTTTTGGTGCTGATCTAGGTATCTCTCTTTTTGAATTGCGTGGATCAACTGGATGCAAAATGGGATTCGCAGACGTGCGTATAACCTTTGCATTTAATTCTTTTGCTGTCATATTAGGTACAACACCTAATATTGAAAAACCTAGTTCGTCTTCTACAAAACTATCATCTTTGATTGTTTTATCGAATAATTCTAAAATAAAGGATAGCGCTATTCCAAATAGAACACCTAGAGCCAATCCAATCATTAAGTTCATTTTATCATTTGGTGAAACAGGACTCATATTCGCAGTTGCAGAGGATATGATTGTGATTTTATCTACATTCAGCATATCTTTCGCTTGTTCTTGGAAAACTAAGGCTGTTTGATTCGCAATGTTTTGGGCCACAATTGGATCCGTCACTTTTGACACAATCGAAAACATCTGTGAGTTTTGCGATTGATTTACCGAAACACTTTCTTTCAACACTTCGATTGATAAGTCATTTTCATATTCAGCTTTCATTCTTTGTTGTACTTCAGTCATTACAGTATCACTTTTGATTAGATCCTTATACGTATTGATCATCTGTAAGTTTCCGTTGATATCATTAACATTTGTTGTATCATTTTGCGGTAAGCGAACGATTAATTGTACTTGGGAACTGTATTTAGGGGTAATAACAAAGTACGTTAAGATTCCGGCAACTCCCAGCCCTAAAAACATACTAATAATGATCAACCCAACTCGTTTCTTTAATACTCCGATTAATTCCTGTAAACTGATTGTCTCTTCCATTTTTTCCTCCAATTAACTACATACAAATAATTATAAATTCTAGATGAAGTAAGTACAAGGTTATTTGCAAAAAATGCGTTCTCAATTATTTCAATAAATCTTAAAATAATTGATAGTTTACATTTTGGCATCTTTAAAAACCCTTTTCCCTCTAATCTGATCTATTCACTTATTGTATCGTTATTCGCTTCTGTTTCCAAAAGCTTATCAATTATATCCAATTTACTGGACAACTCTTTTTTCAATATTTCACTTTTAACTTGATCTACTTGATTGAAAACAAGAATAAAATTATCAAGAGTAGCCGTTTCAGTTAAAACATCATCCTTGAGCATTTCAGCAATTGATTGTTTGATTTCATGATATTGTTTTACTTGAGCAGCCATTTCATCTAGGTAAGCAGTAATTGAATTGCTCCATTGACTTTCAGTTTTGTTCATTTTATTGCGTATCTGCAAAATTCCTTCTGCTGTAGCTTTTTCATTCACACTAACTGAAGAACTTCCCGTTTCCCAGTCAGTAGGTGCTTGTTCAAGTAGCGCCGCCACTTCTTCTTGGGTATTTTTTTTATTTTTTATTGTCTCTATTTCACCTAATAAATTGTTCTTTCCTTGCGATATTTCAGCTGTATCTGTCTTGAAATCAGTCTTCTTCAGTCCAAAATCTGCTGCTTCTGTTTTCAATGCAGTTGCATCTCTTTCAATGTCTTTCAACTTCTCATCATCAAACGGTTCAATCAAAAACTCGTCTTGATTCTTTTGATATAGTTGACCAATTGCCTTGTTTAATTGATTAATCTTTACGGCTTCGTTTTCCACCGTTGATTTTGCATATTCTACTTTTCGTTTTTGTTCTTGCTTAGTATTTGATTGCATTCCCAAGAAACAAATACTAATTGAACTAAGAATAACCAGTACACAAATAAGTTTACCAACCCAACCACTTTTTCCCACTACTACACTCCTTTAAACGATTACTATCCTTTACTACCCATCATTTTCCTTTTTTATCTATCTATTTTATTGACTCTAAGAATGTTAGATAATCTCCTTGTTCAGCTGTTTCATCTATCATCCCTTGTTCAAAGTTACCTTCTATAAAATCAGTCAACGTACCCGCAATCAAATGGGTAATCGTTGCATTTCCAATCAATTCCATCCAATAACCATCAGAATCATCTTCGTGGACCACAGTTTTTACCATACCACCAGTATTTCTAACGGTGATTGTTTCGCTAAATTCACCATTATTCAGCAAGACATACATTAAACTACTTGCACACATCGCAGTTCCACATGCACTGGTAAAGCCTACGCCACGTTCAAAGGTTCGTACAAATAATTCGTTTTTCCCTATTATTTCGACAAAACTGACATTGACCCCATCCGGAAAAATAGGATTGTCCCCATTTACATAGGTTGCTATTCGTTCAAATTCATCTCCCATCAGGGTTTGATGATCTACAAATGTAATCAAATGAGGGTTTGGAACAGCTACCGCTGAAAATTTCAATTTACTAGACAATTCTGGAATCACTTCATCGATTATCGTATTATTTTTAGTTTGCATCGGAATCGTCTCTGCTTCAAAACGAACAGGTGAAATCTCAACTTGATACGTTGCTATATTATCAGCCAGCTCTGATGCTTTTCGGACTTTCAAATCAGCAAACATTGTTTCGACTGTAAAATATTCTTGCTCATATTTTTCAGACAAATATCTAGCAACTGTCCGCAACCCATTTCCGCACATGCTTGCTTCACTTCCATCACTGTTGATCACACGCATTTTGGCTAACGATTCTCCCACGGCAGGTTCCACAAGTAATAACCCATCGGCTCCACCTAGTAATCCTTTGTCTCTATTACATAAAGAAAGGCGTAAATCATCTATTTCTTTATCTGTAAAGGGGCGTCCCAATTGTGTTTCATCTATTAAAAAGAAATCATTTTCTGAACCATGAACTTTTTGCATAGTCAATTTCATCCTAAAAACTCCTTTACTCTTCACTTTCAGTATTTTGTATTTCTAACTATAAGTATGCCACAAAAAAAAAGAGGAAAACAGTGTATTTACTGTTTTCCTTAAAAATATTATAGATATTCTATTTTTATAGTTATTTCGCAGCTGCGAAACGTTTGTTAACTTCATCCCAGTTTACAAGGTTCCAAAATGCGTCGATATAATCAGGACGTACATTCTTGTAGTTTAGGTAATAAGCATGTTCCCAAACATCTAAACCTAAAACAGGTGTTTTACCATCCATTAAAGGAGAATCTTGGTTAGGAGTTGACGTAACTTCTAATTGGCCATTATTTAAAACTAACCATGCCCAACCTGAACCAAAACGTCCAGTTGCAGCTGTTTTAAATTCTTCTTTTAATTTATCGAAACTACCAAATGTAGCATCAATTGCTTCTTTAATTTCGCCAGTAGGTGCACCGCCAGCATTAGGAGCCATGATTTCCCAGAAGAATGAGTGATTGGCATGTCCGCCACCGTTATTACGTACAGCTGTACGAATGTCTTCTGGAATACTGTCCATATCAGCGATTAACTCTTCAACTGATTTAGTCCCAAGTTCTGGATGTTTGTCGATTGCTGCATTTAAGTTCGTCACGTAAGTGTTATGGTGTTTGTCGTGGTGTAAATGCATTGTTTCCACATCGATATGTGGTTCTAATGCATCGTAAGCGTATGGTAAATCTGGTAAAGTGTAAGTCATAAAAAATCCCTCCATTATTTAAGTATAAAGTTTCATACATTTATAGCATAACAGATTTTATAGTAAGCTTCAAAGTAATTGCTTACAAAAATATAGCAAAACTTGTTTTTCCCCGTAAACTCCTTTAGAATGACGGGTGTACTCAATTTTTAAGTCAGGAGAGAATTTATGAACTCATTTACGCTTTTTAAACAGTCATTATTTAAATTTACTGATCTCCATCAGGCGAAAAAAATGCCTTTTTGGAAAGTCATTTTATACGTTGTTTTTCTAAGTGCTATACTTGCTTTACCGATCACAAAACAAGTATTTTCGATTATGCAGGATATCAAAAACGATGGCCAAAAAATTGCTTCAAAACTTCCTGAATTTAAAATCGACGATGGAAAACTTCAAGCCGTAAAAGATGCAGAAGGCTTTATTTATCAAACAAATTCGATCATTTTCACTTTTGATCCAGATGGAAAACGATCTTTAAGTGATGTCACAGCTGATTCGGTTGGTAATGCCGTAGGATTAGGTTTTTTACAAGATGAATTTGTTGTGGCTTTACCTAACTCTGGTGCAGCTGATTCACTATTGGGAGCAAACCAATTTGAAATCCCTTATTCTAAAGGTACGTTAGATGGCTTAAATAGTAATGATTTGAAAAATGCTTTAGATGAAGCAAGTGTTCCTTTTTGGATCAAATTAGTCATTTTTATTTTCATTCTATATCCAACTTTCATCAATTTGATCATTAACTTATTGCTGATCACGATTGGGGCAAATCTTTATAGTAAGATTCGCTTGTATAAATTGCGCTTTTTGGATTGTTTAAAAATTTCCACCTACTGCGCTACACTTCCAGTGATTTTCAGTAGTATGCTCCACTTTTGGAACCCTTCATTTGATGATAGCTTTTTGATTGTTTTCTCTTCTCTGCTGATATTCTTCTTCGCACTGAGGAAAGAAAAAAGGCAAGAACCACCTTTAGCATAATATAGAAAGAGTCAGTTTCATGATTATGTATTAAGATAAACGATGCATTGTACGTAATTTAAAAATAATAGCACTGCAATAAGGAGAGAATACATTATGGGAGAACTAACTCATCGGAGAAATACACGTCAGGTTAAAGTTGGTGATTTAACTATTGGTGGAAGTGATGAATTATTTATTCAAAGTATGTGTACAACAAAGACACATGATGTTGAAGATACTGTAGCTCAGATCAAGCGCTTAGAAGAGGCTGGTTGCCAAATTGTTCGTGTGGCGGTTCCAGATGAACAAGCAGCCGATGCATTAGGTGCTATCAAAAAGCAAATTTCGATTCCTCTTGTTGCTGATATTCATTTTGACTATCGTTTAGCTTTGAAGGCTATTGAGCAAGGTGTGGATAAAATTCGAATCAACCCGGGAAATATTGGCCGTAAAGACCGTGTTGAAAAAGTGGTCGATGCCTGTAAAAACAAAGGAATTCCTATCAGAATCGGTGTGAATGCCGGTTCATTAGAAAAAAAATTCTTACAACAATATGGATATCCAACGGCTGAAGCTATGGTTGCAAGTGCAGTTGAACATATTAACATACTGGAAGAATTAGAATTTTACGATATTATCGTTTCTTTAAAAGCAAGTGATGTTAATTTAGCTATCGAGGCGTATACTTTGGCCTCACAAACCTTCGATTATCCGCTCCATTTAGGAATAACTGAAGCTGGAACTCAATTTTCTGGCGGAATAAAATCTGCAGCTGGTCTTGGTGCTTTACTTTCTCGCGGTATCGGTAACACATGCCGTGTCTCGCTATCTGCTGACCCTGTAGAAGAAATAAAAGTGGCAAAGGAAATTTTGAAGTCTTTTGGTTTAGCAAGTAATGCAGCTACATTGATTTCTTGTCCCACTTGCGGACGAATCGAGATTGATCTGATTCCAATTGCAAATGAAATCGAAGAATATATCGAAACAATCAAAGCACCAATCAAAGTGGCTGTTTTAGGTTGTGCAGTTAACGGACCTGGCGAAGCTCGTGAAGCAGATATCGGAATTGCAGGTGGAAATGGCAAAGGAATGCTATTTAAAAAAGGAAAAATCATTCGGACAGTTCCGGAAGAAATCATGGTTGATGCGTTAAAAAAAGAAGTTGATCTTCTTGCAGCTGCTTATGCTCGAGGCGAGAAAATATAAATGATTCCCTATACTAAAAGAGATTGAATTTGTGAATAGTTCAATCTTTTTTTGTTTGGAGTGCTTTTTTGTTACAATGGATGAGCGAGGGGGAATCAAGATGGGACAACCAATTATCTATCTTTATGAGCAATTGAAAGAGGATCAAATTGAAACGATCAGACAAAGTGCTCCTGATTATATTATTATTGATGCAAAAAGAGAATCACTACAAGTAGTTGAAGATGATATTGAAATCATGTTGGGATGGGATAAAGAAATCGGAACACGCTTATTGAACTCAGAAACAAGTCGTCTAAAATGGGTTCAATCCATTTCTGCTGGTGTAGACACGTATGATTTAGAACGTTTTTCTGAAAAAGATATTTTGCTGTCAAATGCGAGTGGGATTCATAGCATTTCAATATCCGAACATGTTTTAGGTGTCTTATTGGCCGAATTTCGTGGAATCCGAACGAGTATCAATAATCAAGCAAACACAGAATGGACAAGAGATAACATTTCGTATCAACAACTTTCATTAAAGAAAATGTTGATTGTTGGAACCGGACAAATCGGCCAACAACTTGCTCATTTCGCACAAGGTTTGGGAATGCAAACATATGGCGTCAATACTTCCGGTCATGTAACAAATGGTTTTATTGAATGTTATTCTCATAAAAATATGAGTCGTATCGTGAATGAAATGGACATCGTTGTGAATATTTTACCTTTAACTGACGAGACATTCCAAATGTACAATGAGCGAATGTTTCTTGCAATGAAACCTGGAACTGTTTTCGTAAATGTAGGCCGTGGTCCTTCTGTTAATACAGATGATCTGATTCAGGCATTAAATACTGGCCAGCTAAGTTTTGCCGCTTTAGATGTCTTTGAAGAAGAGCCCTTAGCTGAAAATAGTCCCTTGTGGGGAATGAAAAACGTATTGATCACACCCCACATCTCAGGTTTAACACCAGGTTTTAAAACCAAATTACTAACTATTTTTATGCAAAACCTTAGACAATATTGTAAAGATGGTACTTTAGCAAAAAATGAAATTGCTTTAAACAAAGGGTACTAATCTAAATAAAAAGCGAATGACTCGAACTTGCTACTATTCGAGTCATTCGTTTTATTTTTGTTGATCTTTTTCCGTTTCTTTTACAAGGTAGATTGGACGTTTTTTCGTTTCCATGAAGATTTTACCAATATATTTACCAATTATACCTAGACAAAGTAACTGCAATCCGCCCACAAATAAAATAATACAAACCATTGACGGCCAACCGCTAGTCGGATCCCCTTTAATGATCGTTCTAAAAAAGATGATAAACATTGCAACAACGGAGCCCATACATGAAAAAGCGCCAACATATGAAGCAAGATTTAGTGGTGCTTCTGAAAAATTGACGATCCCATCAATAGAGTAACTAAGTAAGCTCCAAAAAGACCATGATGTAGACCCTGCTACACGTTCTCGATTTTCATATGAAAGATATTCAGTATTAAAACCAACCCAACTAAAAATTCCTTTTGAAAAGCGATTATACTCTGTTAACTCTAAAATGGCATCTACCATTTGGCGAGTCATCAAACGAAAATCTCTAGCACCGTCCACCATCTCTGTTTCACCAATTTTATTCACTAGCTTATAAAACATTCTAGCAAAAAAGCTACGAATAGGAGGCTCGCCTTCACGATCACCTCGTCTTGTTCCAACACAATCTAATTCCTTATTGGTTTCTAGCATTTGAATCATTTTAGGTAATAGTTCCGGAGGGTCTTGTAAATCCACATCCATTACTGTTACTAAATTCCCCTTCGCTTCTTTAAGTCCAGCATATAATCCAGCTTCTTTACCAAAATTTCTAGAAAAAGAAAGATAGCGGACTTTCTCAGGATGTTCACTGTATAGTTTTCTTAACGCATTTAGCGTCTGATCTTTTGAGCCATCATTAATAAATATGTATTCAATATCCTGCTTAATTTGTGAACTAACTTTCTCTACTTCCTCAAAAAACAATGGAATTGATTCTTCTTCATTGTAACAAGGAACAATAATCGATAACATGAAATTTCCTCCAAAAAGTATTCTTTTTTGATTATAGCACATATCCGCAACCAATAATAAAAATTCTTTTTCAGTTTCCTCTATTTTTTCTTGAACATGATTTCTCTTTTCCCATCATGTTTAAAAACAAATTTATAAGATATAAATAACACATATTAAAAAAATTCATAAAGTTAATCCGCACTTATTGATATCGTTTACAAAAACAATCGTCATTTAAATTAACTTTAAAATAATTATTATTTTTTTATTTATGTTTAAATTCTAATTGAAATCTCCAAAGAAAATAGTTACTATATATATAGTAAATGATTTTTTATCTAATTATTATTTTTTTTGTGAAACATATCACTTCTAATACCATAAAAAATCATAATTAATTACAAAAGGGAGACTACATATGCTAGAAGACATTTTATTAGATGATGTTGCTCAACGTAAAATAAGTGTTTTTAATCAATTGTTGACTACAGCCAACGGTACATATAGCGTTCATTATTTTGAACAATTTACTGATTTTTCTTACGCCCGTCTGAACTCACTATTTGCTGAAATCCATGAAGATCTAATGGAAAAACAAGGACTTGAGTTGTTGAACGACCAAGGAAAAGTACATATCGATTTATCAAAGTTACGTGACATTCCATATGCTCAATTCTTATTTCGTAAAAGTTTGCCCTACAAATTTCTGCTTGCAACGATCCTAGAGAGAAATTACACTATCGAAAACTTTTGTAGAGATAACTTTATCAGCCGTGCTTCTATCATTCGTCGACTCCAACCATTGATCAATTATTTAAAAGAATTTGATATTCAACTAAATTGTTCACAACTTCAGATGACTGGAAAAGAAAATTTGATTCGGATTGTTTATTTAAACTTTTTTTGGATCGCATCTTATGGAGAAGACCTTTTTCTAGCATTGGATGAATCTAAACGAGGCTTTGACTTATTTGACCCAGAATACCATCAATGGATGACCTATATTGAACCTCGGGAATGGTATTTACTAACAACCATTTCCCAGCTAAGAATCAAAAAGAAACACTTCATTATTGAACCACCATTTAAAAAATTAATCTTTCCTAAAACAAATTTATCCTTTATAGAAAAACTCGAAAAAGCGAGGGTTCCCCAAACAATCATTGAAAGAGAAACGACTTTTCTTTCATTTATGATGTTTTACTGGAGCATTTATTTCCATGCAAATGATCCTAGAATTCATTACGTGACAGAATATATGGAAAGTGAGCAACAGCCTCTTGGTAAGATTATTGACCAATTTGAAGCGTTTTACTTACCACTATTTGCAAAAAAGAAGCTTTCAAACGATGAAAAAACCTTATTAAATACCAATATTTTTACTACGTGTCTAAACCACTTTGTTTTGAAGGATTCTCTACCTCTAGCTATTAATTTTATGGAGGGGTGTGTAAAAGAACAAAACCCTTTATATGGTCCACTTTCTAAAAAAGTTAAAACATTTTTAAATGAGCTTGTTTTGGATACTGAATACGCTTGGATAAAAAATTGTTTAGATGACTTGGTCTATATTTGTTCTTTCTTACTGCTTCCATTTTATGAACGGAGTAATCCAAAATACCAACTGAATGTGGGAATCATTTTATCGCCCAATGCCATTTTTTTACAATCTCTTTTTGATTTTTTAGAGCAGATTTCCTTTGTTTCTGTCTCCTTTGTTTCTTCGACTTCAAAAGAAGAATATGACTTTTACATAGCTGCCTCAAAACTTCTATTGCCAGATAAAATCAAACAGGAGGGGAACTTCCAAATAATCCCTTTATCTCCTGCGCTCGATTATCAAGTTGGTCTGATCGATACTTTACATAAAATATATACAACAAAATCTTCTTCTTTGACTGGATGATTTCTTTATTATATTACTGTATATGCTAACCAACGTAAAAGGGAACGAAAAAACTGTAACAGTTTTTTCGTTCCCTTTTTATAAAACAATCAGGCTTAATTGACTTATTGTTTCAAATCTTCTTTATTCTCGATAAATTTATATTTAGGTTCGTCTTTTTCATCATCATAATCTACTGATAGATCATATCCTTTAAAGAACCAATCATCTGTTTCTTCGATGAAGTAAGTGACCCCATCAATCACTTCTTTTACTAACGGTTGATCGGGCGCTTCGACAGACATGGCTATAGAAAAGCCTTCATGTACATCTGTTTTCCCATAAATTTTACCATAAAAACGAATTCCACTATCTGAAGTAACGCCTACTTCATCCTTGAACCATTGCTGTGCACGCGGCGTAATTGTTAATTTCATCTGTCATTTCCTCCTAAGTATAAAAAGCTGAATCGGCTCAACTATCTTTGATAAAAAAGAATTCTCTCACGCGTTAAACAACAAACAAATTTTATCTTTTTTCTAAATAGCTATCCCGTAAAGCTAGATATCACTCTTTTCATTTTATCACAGAGTCTGATTTACAGAGACTAAAGTGCTTGACCTTACTCATTCATTTTTTCATCTAGTAAATCCACATCATCCGTCTCACCAACAACCAGTAAATTATCATTTTCTCTGACCATCTCTTCTGCAGCAGGCGAGGCTATTACTTCTGATTTCGAACGGCGTATCGCAACAACAGTTAACCCAAAACGCTGACGGAAATTTAAGTCTCCTAACGTTTTCCCATAAAATTTAGGATTTGATACACGAACTTCTGCTAGAGAAACTTCATTCGATAACTCAATGTAATCTAATATATTTCTTGAAACCAACTTGTGTGCCACTCTGATCCCCATGTCTCGTTCTGGATGAACAACCAAATCTGCACCGATTTTGTCTAATACTCTTGCATGATATTCATTTACAGCTTTAGCTAAGACGTTTGGCACACCCATTTCTTTGACCATAAGGGTAACTAATATACTGGCTTGAATATCTTCACCTATAGCCACGACAACATGATCAAAGTTACGAATCCCTAATGAACGCAAGGTAGCCTCATCTTGTGCATTTGCCACGACTGCATGCGTTGCAATATTCATGTACTCATTAACCCGATCCTCATTACTATCGATTGCTAAAACTTCTTGACCTGACTCGATTAATGTTTGACAGATACTTCCGCCAAATCTTCCTAAACCAATAATTGCAAAATTTTGCTTCATGTTTCCTTCTCCTAGTATCAAATTTAATTTAAGTATAACAAACAGAACATTAATTGAACAGAAACAGAGATTGTCTTTTATGCCCATTATCCACATATAATGTATAAAAAAGTGGATAAGACAAACAAATTTTGTTTATCTTATCCACAACCATCGTTTTTTTTATTTTGCTAATCCATGTTGAAATGCATAGATAGCCGCCTGTGTACGGTCTTCTACATCTAATTTCGCTAAGATATTCGAGACATGGGTTTTAACCGTTTTTAACGTAATAAACAATTCATCTGCAATTTCTTGATTACTGCGTCCTTTGGCGATCAACATTAAGATTTCATGTTCACGATTCGTTAAATCTTCGTGCAAGACAGGTTCTTGTTTCTTCGTTAAGCGCTCCATCATTTTTGTTGTTACTTCAGGTTCTAAAACACGTTCTCCTCTTGAAATCGCACGAATCGCATCCGCAATTTCATGAGCGGTTGACGTCTTTAGTAAATACCCTGCCGCACCTGCTTCAATAGCTGGATAAACTTTTTCGTCGTCAATAAAGCTGGTAACAATAATGATCCGCGCTTGCGGCCAATCTTTTAAAATGGCTTTGGTTGATTCGATTCCATCCATAACATCCATGACTAAATCCATTAAGATCACATCTGGTCGCAACTCTAGCGCCTTTTCATATCCTATTTGGCCATTTTCAGCTTCTCCAACTACTTCAATATCTTCTTGAATCGATAAATATGAGGATACTCCCAGTCGTACCATTTCATGGTCATCCACTAACATTACTTTGATCACTTGTTATTTCCTCCTTTATTACAGGCACTTTGATTTCAACACTCGTTCCTTGTCCCTTAAAGCTAATGATCTTGATGATCCCGCCCATTCCAGCGACACGTTCTCGTATATTTTTCAAACCATAACTACCGGCTTTATTATCCTGCTCATTCATATCAAATCCTACACCATCGTCAACTAAACGTAATAAAACATTTTTATCGACTTGATGGAGATAGACTTCAAGTTCTTTTGCTTTAGCATGTCGAAGCGTATTTGATAATAGTTCTTGAACGATTCTAAATAAATGATCCTCAATACTATTGTTCAAATGAACATCTTCAACATCCCAAGTTAGTTCAATTTTTATTTTTGTTTGTAACTCTTTTAATAATTGCTCGATCCCTTTGCGTAAGCTTTTCCCCTCTAAGCTTACTGGACGTAAATGCAACAACAAAGCCCGCATCTCAGATTGAGAAGCGTTAATAATATCCGTCACTGTCACAAGTTGTTTACGAAACATCTCTGGTGTATCACTACGTTGTGCTTGCTCATTCAAAGCAGATAACATCATCATCGCAGCAAATAATTGTTGACTGACAGAATCATGAAGTTCTCTCGCAAGCCGATGTCGTTCAGCTTCTAAAATTTCTTCTTTGGTTTCCCCATCCATAATTTGTGGACGACTATTCAATAATTGCAATTCTTTCGACATTTCTAATAATTTCGTTCTGACTTTCAAAATATCTAGGTCGACTTCCTCAATATATTGATCGTTACTAGCATGTGGTACAGGTTTAACAATAGCTGGGCTTTCATAACTACCTCTAGCCAGTAACCTAAGTTTTTCTTCAATTCTACCATATTGAGACTTTTGCACAATAGATACAAGTAAAAATGTTGATAACCCTACCAAAAGAGAAATCAAAAGCATATGGAAAATCAAAGGAATGTAAAACACTTTCCTTTGAAGTAATTCCAGCATCCAATTCTTTTGCTTGATTGAATAAAAATATGAAAATAACGTAAGTAAAACAACGATAAATGTGCTACATGCAGCATAGATAGAAAGCATCTGTCGAGAAATTTTTCCCATCATACGCGCATCACCTCAAGGTCTCCGACTAACGTATTTGTGATGATTTTTAAACGGCGATTATTGGTATCAAAGTCATTACTATACACTTTTAATGATTCATTTTTCAGATGGTATTTTTCTTCTTCAAAGTTAACATTTCCATAGAACGTCGAATGTTCTAATGTTACAGCTACACCTAATGGGACTAATATTCTGGTTCGACCAAATCCCTTTCGAATAATAATGATACTGTCATCTTTAGGCAATAACGTGTTACCTAAATCAACAATCGTATCGCCTGATAAGACATCAATATTGATGTCATCCCACTCATACACATTATTACCGATACGTTCATTCGCAAACCAAGGACGTTTAAAACGACGGCCACTTTTTGGCTCAACATTGGTTGTTTCAACCATGATCATTTGTTTCTTTCTCCATGGTGCTCGTTGGGTGATATCAACACCAGCGATTTCTACACCCTTTAACCCAATAAATAGAACGCCAAAGACTAACATCAACCAAAATGCTGGACTATTCATTACACCAATCAAAATTAAAATGATACCTAGTACTAATTGAAAGTTATTAAAGCTAGTGCGATGAACCTTTTTAAGTGCATAAATAGTGCTTAAGATACCCAGTACTAATACAACTGCTAAGCCTGGGTTATGTATAATTTGCCATAGGGCTAGTATAAAAAGCAATGATTCTACTACGATAAAAAAACGCCATGGGTTATTCATGATAATCCCCCTTCCTATGAAATTAGTATACCTTGATTTCCATATTAATGTTAGTTGCTAAAGCCCCATTTTACCATAGGACTTTAGCCCTAACTTTCTGAAACTAAACCACAAGTTTACCGTGACTTATTCAGGTTTAAAGGGCCAGTCAAAACTGATAACAGCTCTGGCCCGCCCTTTGTTCTATTGATTGTTTTATTAGCCAACTTTTGTGATTCTAACTTGCATATCGCCACCTGGCGTTGCAATTGCAACTTGATCGTTCAATTTTTTACCAATCAAAGCTTGTGCAATTGGTGAGTCATTTGAAATTTTACCAGAAAATGGATCTGCCTCTGCACTACCTACAATAGTGTATTCTTCTTCATCACCATCTGGTAATTCAATAAATGATACTGTTTTTCCGATTGAAACTTCATCAGAATCAACACCGTTATTATCAATGATTTGTGCAAAACGAATCATATTTTCTAATGTCGTGATTTTCCCTTCAACAAAGGCTTGTTCATCTTTCGCTGACTCATACTCAGAGTTTTCTGATAAATCTCCGAAGCTTCTTGCAATCTTTATACGCTCAACGATTTCTTTTCGTTTAACTGTTTTTAGTTCTTCTAATTCTTGTTCTAATTTTTCTTTACCTTCAAGTGTCATAGGAAATACTTTTTCTACCATGTTAATTTCTCCTTCTTAACTTACTACAATGTTTTATTTTATTTTCGTTGAAAAATTCCGCTTTCAATCCACAAAAGAGTACCACTCTTTAAGCAAATTGTAAATAATATTCACTTAATTTTTATAAATCTACTAGAATTTCTTTCTGATTGGGCGTTCTTTCAACCTTTCTTTCTTGCTCCACTTTGCAAAGGCGGAGTAAAGCGAAACGAGCCGCCTAATTAAAGGTTGGCTCGTAATATAATACGCAAACTAAAAAGCTATTCACTTTTTTCAGTTTCTGTTTTATTGACATATTTTTCAACAAATTCTTGATGTTGCTCATATGTTTCAGCAAAATAAACATTTCCTGTCGAAATATCTGCAACAAAGTAAAGATAATTATTAGGTGTTGGATTTAAAACTGCGTTGATTGATTGTTCACTTGGACTATCAAATGGGCCTGGTCCATAACCTGTATTTTTATAAAGATTATAAGGTGAATCCACTTCTAAATCTTTGTAGGTTACTAATTCTTTATGTTCTCCTAGAGCGTAAAGAATTGAAATATCTGATTGTAATGGCATATTAGCTGCAATTCGGTTAAAGAACACTTGCGCAATTTTCTTGCGATCCTCTTCTTTTACGCCTTCTTTTTCAACTAATGATGCTAAGGTCAATACTTGCTGGATCGTCATACCTTTTGCATGGACCATTGGAATGAATGGCTCAATGACACTATTACTCTTTGCTATCATTTGATCAACAAAGTCTTCTAATTTTGCATCTTTGTAATAATCATACGTAGCTGGGAATAAGTAGCCTTCTAATCGGTAGCGTACAGCTTGCGCTTCTGCAGCACTTCCTAATAATTCTGGATACTTCTCTTTCATCGTGTCGAAGAACGCTTGATTGTTCATCAATGCGACAAATTGATCTTTCTTGAAATCTGTATTTTTTTCGATTGCATCTCCGATTTTATCAATATCAAAACCTTCTGGAATTGTTACTTTTCCATCTGCGAGTTGAGTCGGCTCAGCCGTTCCACCTTCTCGTAACAATGATCCAATTTCATCTAATGTCATATCTGGTGACATTTGATAATAACCTGCCTGAAAATCGGTCAAGTTTTTAAATTTAGCATAATAATTGAAGACCATTCCACTTTTGATAACTTTGCTGTCTTCTAAAATATTTGCAATCCGCTTATTAGATGAGTCTTCCGGGATGTGTACTTGCACTAATTTGGTATTTTTTTTATCAAGTGGTTGTAATCCCGCATCGACATACTTATAAAATGTAAAACCAAAAATGGCAATGACCAAAATCAGTACTGATGCAACGATTAATACGATTCGACTCACGATACGGTCTTCTTTTTTTCTAGTACGTTTATTATCATTCTCTACTTTAGGCTTCTGAATCATTTCAGAATGTTGTTCTTGCTGCTCATCTAATGGCTCTGAACGTCTTGTGTGATGCTCTGCACTACGAGATCCTACTGGTTCTGTGTCCTCTATCTTTAGTGGCTCTTCTTGATTATTGGACTGAGAACGGTATGTTCTATCATAATCTGCTTCGTTATGCTGTGATAAGTTCTGAGCATTGTATTCAGAAGAAGCTGAATCATCATTTCCAATCTCTTCTCCTCGCAAAGAACGCAAGACTTGATCTTTAAACGAAGACTGGGAATGATCTTGATTATTTTGGTTATCTTCTGCCAAAACAAATCCTCCTTACTTTCTATGTATCTTCTTTAACTTTTACCATTATACATGAAAGCTTTTTAAATTTAAACTTTTTTAGAGAAAAGTCACTAACTTGTAAGATTTGTTTTATAATTAAAAAATGGAAAAGACTGAGAAACAAAGCCCTCAGTCTGTTATTTTCTATAATTATTCAGCGCTAAGTGCAGCCATTGTAATATAGTTATACGGCTGATTAAAATGTGGTAAAAAGAAAATATCTAGTAATTTTAGTTTATCAATAGTCACTTTTTCTTCAATTGCCAAAGAGAACATATGGATTCCCATCGAAATATCTTCATACGAAGCCATCTGTGCTCCAACGATACGGCGAGAATCTGCTTCATACACAATTCTGATTTTTACTTTGTTATTATCTTTCATGAAACCAGGTTTTTGTAAATCTTCAAATTCCGTGTATTTTATATTCAATCCAATTTTTTCAGATTCTTGAACCGTTAATCCTGTAGAAACCATGTGATAGCCAAAAATTGAAATTCCATTTGAACCTTGAACACCGATCGACTCTAAAGAAGTGCCACCAATATTATGAGCTGCAACAATTCCTGAACGAACTGCATTGGTTGCTAACGCTATATACGTTGTTTGCTGTACAGCATTTGAGAAAATTGTTGCACAATCGCCAACTGCATAAACACTAGGATCACTTGTTTGTTGATGAAGATCTACTAAATAAGCACCATTTGCGAATAGTTCTAAATGATCTTTTCCTAACCCATTATTTGGTCTAAAACCAATTGCATTGATAACCAAATCAACAGCATATTCTCCTTGGTCCGTTACAATCGATTCTACTTTTTCGTTTCCTTTGTATTCTTTTGCCAGCTCGCCATAATGTAACTCAATACCATTATCCGCTAAGACCTTGTCCATATCATCTGTAAACCATTTGTCATAGTAATTAGGTAAACATCTCTGAGCTGCGTCGAATAATAGTACATTTTTACCACGACGTTTCGCCGCTTCAGCAATTTCAACACCAATATAGCCCGCACCGATGACCGCAACTGTTTTAACTTCTTCTCTCGCCATAGCCGCATCAACTGTTTGTCCATCTTGGAATAATTTCAGAAACTCCACATTTTTCAAATCTCTTCCTGGAATTTCTGGATTAATCGGAGCTGAGCCTGTAGCTAAAATCAGTTTGTCATAACTTTCAGTAACTGCTTCTCCATTGTGCTTTTTACAATATACGATTTTTTCGTTAAAATCAATTCGTTCTACCGTTGTTTCCATGTATATCTTAGCACCTTTTGCTTCAAAAGCTTCTTTATTCGTATAAAATAAATTCTCATACGATTCGATTTGGCGTCCTACCCATAGCGCTGTCCCGCAACCAAGGTAGCTAAGATTTGTATTTCGGTCGATCATAACAACTTCTTGATCAGGATACGTATCCAATAATGTGTTTGCAGCGGCAATTCCTGCGTGATTTGCACCGACAATAACTGTTTTTGTTTTGCTCATAAGACTCTCCTTCATGTGATTTATTGAACTTAATTATAACGTAAGAAAAGGCTTTCTTTTCTCAATTTATAAGTATTTCGTTAAAATATTTGAGAATTCCTCATCGTTCTCACTAAAATCTCCTCGTTTTTAAGCGTTTAGCCATTTATAGATTTATTTCCAATATAATAACAGTTAAAATAAACTTAATGAAAGGGGTATATCCAATTGCTGAACATGAAAAAGGTTATTTTAGGTATTTTAATAGGCTCCATGGTTTTATTTTTAAATGCATGTAGTTCAACATCAGTCAACGAAAAAACGGAACCACCTCTGTCCAACGTGTCAGAAGAAACAAATGAGCCTTCCCAAAAGGAATTGAAGGAAATTTTAGAAAACACGATCCCTAGTCTAGACGATCATTTTGAAACAAATGAGGCGGGTTTAGAAGCCTTTGTTAGACAGGTTGAGGAATTCCCACCTTTAGTTGATCTGTCCATGATTGACGTAATCAGAGAAAGAGGGATGTACTATTTTTCTGAAGACCAAATGAATCGTTTGAATAGCGCTTTAGATGAAACAACAGCTATGTAATCTCGTGATAGAAACGTACACTTAAACAATTATTTTATTTTTGGAGGGGTAGTTATGGAAAAAAATCAACATTATTGGATCGAACAGCTTGCGTTAGAACCACATCCTGAAGGGGGCTATTTCAAACAAGTTTTATGTTCTGAGCAATCGCTAGACATATCTGCTAAGAAAAGACGTCCTTACTACACAAGTATTTATTTTCTATTAACCAAAGGGAGTCCTTCTCACTTTCATCGTTTGTCTTCTGATGAAGTATGGTATTTTCATGCTGGTTCAGCTTTAACTATTCATTTGTTGCATCAAAATGGGCAGTATGAAACGATCCAATTGGGGACTAATATCGAAAAAGGCGAAGTGCTACAAGCCGTGGTACCCCAAAATGTGATTTTCGGCTCTAGTGTTGAAGGGGATGGCGAATTTTCTTTAGTTAGTTGCATGGTTTCTCCTGGGTTTGACTACCAAGATTTTGAATTGTTTACTAAAAAGCAGTTAACTTTACACTATCCAGATCAAACAAAGATCATTGAACAATTAGCTTATGAGCAGCTACCTGAATGACATGCTAAAAAAGGTTGGGGCAAAAGTGTTTAACTCCAAGAAATAAAAAGTCATCAAATACTAAGAGCCTGAAACATGACTAAAAAAGTTATGTTTCAGGCTCTTTTTTTTATTTATCTTTTTACAATAATGTCTTCGATATTTTTCGGAGTTCGAGCAATAAAATCGGCTCCTGCTTGCTCTAATTCTGTTTGATCTCCAAACCCATACAAGACTCCGATACTCGCTAACTTATTTTCTTTTGCCCCGATTATATCATGGCTACGATCACCTATCATTACGGTTTCATGCAAATCAGTAATGTTAGCCGACTTTAGTGCATAATGAATGACGTCCCCTTTTTTTGAACGAACACCATCTAAACTAGCGCCGTAGATTCCAGTAAAGTAATGATCCAGTTTAAAATGTGTTAAGATTTGTTTAGCGTATATTTCTGGTTTAGATGTTGCGATATATAAAGCACACTCCGCTTGTTTCAAGCTAGTCAGTAATGCTGGAATGCCTTCATATATATGATTTTCATACATTCCTTTAGCTTGGTAATATTCGCGGTAATAGCTCACAGCTTGTTCTGTTTCCGTCTCTCCTAATTGATACAACTGTTTAAATGTATCATTCAATGGCGGTCCAATGAATGAATATAATTCAGATTGCGCTGGTACGTTTAAATTCATTTTTTCTAAAGCATAGATCACAGAATGAATGATTCCTTCACCAGAATCTGTGATCGTTCCATCTAAGTCAAATAATACCATGTTATATTGCATAGGATGCTCTCTTTCTTTTTCAATTTCTAGATTTGTTTAAAACTTGAGACCAAAACCTAAACGTAAGCTTCAAGCTCTCCTCTTCATACTAGCGTTCGTGAACTTCTCCAGTATTGATTACGGGCTGCGTTCCTTTGTCTGTAATAATCGATACTAGAAGATTGTTTATCAATTGTACTTTTCGATCGTCAGTAAAATTTATTTCTTGTCCATCTTCTATTTGTTCTAACGCCATTTGTGTCATAGAAACCGCACCTTCAACAATAATTTGTCTTGCAGAAAGAATGGCTTTCGCTTGTTGTCGTTGTAGCATTGCACTAGCAATTTCTGTCGCATAAGCTAAGTGATTCAAGCGCGTTTCAATCACTTCAACACCTGCAACGGATAAACGATCTTGTAATTCTTTTGCCATTTCTTCTGAAACTTCTGTTGTATTTCCACGTAACGTTAAATCATCATCATTGAATGTATCATAAGGGTATTGTGTTGCAATATGACGTATTGCTGTTTCGCTTTGAATTTCGATAAAATCTTGGTAGCGATCAACATCGAACAGCGCTTTTGCTGTGTCGACTACTTTGAACACGACAACAGCAGAAATCTCAACTGGATTTCCATCAGAATCATTTACTTTCAATAATGAGCTATTAAAGTTCCGTACTTTTAATGACACATTGATTTTTTGAGTTAAAGGAGTTGTCACAAATAGACCATTATCCTTGATCGTTCCTAAATATTGTCCAAAAAAGAGGATTGCTTTTGCTTGATTTGGACTAACAATTGTTAAAGAACTTAAAAATAAAGCCGAAATCACCCATAGTACCAAGCCAATCGTAAACAGTCCGAAGCTTTCGTTTGTCACACCAAAATAAAGGCAATAGCCTCCAATCCCAATCAAAATAACCAACACAACTAACGCCACATAGCCGTTAACATGAAACGTCTTTTTTTCTTCCATGAAATTCTCCTTCTTTCCCAGTTATTATCACTATAGTACTCCTCTTTATCTTTTCCATCAATAGTTAGGAAAAGATAAAAGAGTTGCTTAATTATTAGTTTAGATGTAAACTTACTTTTAGTAAGTAAACAAACATTAAATTTAGGAGGTTTTATATTATGGATTCAAACATTCATGGAATTCACCATGTTACAGCAATGACATCAAGTGCAGAAAAAATCTACCGCTTTTTTACAGATACTTTAGGGTTACGTTTGATCAAAAAAACAGTCAATCAAGATGATATCCAAACCTATCATTTATTTTTCGCTGATGACCTAGGTTCTGCCGGAACGGATATGACCTTTTTCGATTTCCCTGGTTTACCACAAGGCAGTAAAGGAACAAATTCTATTTCTCGTACCTCTTTCCGCGTTAAACATGATGATTCTTTAGTTTATTGGACTGATCGGTTTAATGAACATCAAATCAACCACGGAGAAATCAAAGAACGTTTTGGCAAAAAGTATCTTGAATTTGAAGATTTTGACAAGCAACAATATCAATTGATTTCTGATGAACATAATCATGGAGTAGCTGCTGGGGAACCGTGGAAAAACGCTAACGTCCCTGCTGAGCATGCTTTAATTGGCTTAGGTCCAGTTTTTGTGACTGTAGCAAATTTTGAACATATGCAACGCGTATTAGTGGAAGTATTGAACTTTAAACTCGTTGATGCACAAGGGAGTTTCCATTTATTTGAAGTTGGTGACGGAGGAAATGGCGCAAGCATTATTGTCGAGCATCGTGAGGACTTGCCGGATGCACAAGAAGGTTTTGGAAATGTTCACCATTTGGCTTTACGTGTAACGGACCAAGAGGCTTTACGTTTTTGGATCGATAAAATCAATCGGCTTCAATTTCCTAATTCAGGTTTTGTTGAACGTTTTTATTTCAAATCTGATTATTTTAGAGCGGCACCACATATTTTATTTGAATTAGCAACTGATGGTCCTGGTTTCTTAGAAGACGAAACCTATGAAGCGGCAGGTGAAAAGTTGTCCTTGCCACCATTTTTAGAAGGAAAAAGAAAAGAAATCGAAGCGTTTGTTCGTCCGTTTGATACTTCTGATGCAAATAAATCAAGATCACACTAAAGAAATGGAGACATCCTATGTTGCATTATCCAGCTAAATCTCTATCCGCTAAACAATCCTATAAATTTTTATCTGGCAGCATTATACCTCGCCCAATTGCGTGGGTAACAACATTGAACCTAGAACTTAGCGTTGTCAATGCTGCACCGTTCAGTTTTTTTAATGCCGCAGCTTCTGATATTCCATTGGTCACATTATCGATTCTTAGACGTAATGGGCAAATAAAAGATACGGCTAAAAATATTATTGAGACGAAAGAACTGGTTATCCACTTAGTGAATGATGACGTAATTGAATCGATGAACCAAACAGCCGCCTCTTTAACATCGGATCAAAGTGAAATCAGGATCAATGAAATAGAAACAATTGCGAGTAAGTCTGTTGTAGTACCTGGCATTAAAAAAGCACCTATTCGAATGGAAGCACAGCTCCATCAATATGTTCCAATCAAGAATCATGAAGGACAGATCATAACAGACTTGTTTGTTGTTGAAATAACAGACTTCTATTTTGACCAAGATATTTTTGATGAAGAAAATGAGTACATTTTACCAGAAGTATTCAATCCAATTGCTCGATTAGCTGGTAATACCTACGCTCATATAGAGGGGCTTTTTGATTTGAAAAGACCCCAATAAAAGAGGCTGGGACTGAAGTGTTTAACTCCGATCTTCGAAGCATCGAGGACCATTTGTTCCTACCGTCTATTCGAATACTAGGTGTCTGGGATATAACTCGCAGAGTTATATCCCAGACACCTTTATTCTTCCATTTACCTTTAAAAATACACTCTCTTCATTTCTTTTCTTATAGACCAAGACGAATAGTTACGTAATTTTTTTGAAGATACACTGATTTATTGCTGAAAAGATGACGGTAAATCTGTTGTTTGTTGAAACTCATAAGCAATCGACTCAACGATTCGTTGGCTCGCTTTTCCATCCCCATATGGATTTTGAGCATGGGCCATTTTCTTATATGCTGTTTCATCTGATAAAAGTTCCTTCATTGATGTATAAACTGTTTTTTCATCCGTTCCGACTAATTTTAAAGTTCCAGCCTTAATTCCTTCTGGTCGTTCAGTCGTATCTCTCAATACTAAAACAGGCACACCTAACGATGGCGCTTCTTCTTGGACTCCACCAGAATCAGTTAAAATCAAATAACTTCTCGCTGCAAAATTTTGAAAATCTTCTACATCCAACGGTTCAATTAAATGAACTCGGTCAATATCTGCTAAGTATTCTTTAGCAACTTGACGTACTTTGGGATTTTTATGCATGGGGAAGATCACTTCGATATCTTCTGTTTCTTCAACCATTTGGCGCACTGCTTTGAAAACGTCCTCCATCGGTTTACCTAAATTTTCTCTTCGATGCATTGTTAATAATACTAAACGGTGTCCTTCAGTGATATTGTCCAAAACCTTATTTTTATATTCTTTATCGATCGTATAGTTCATTGCATCGATTGCAGTATTTCCGGTTACATAAATATGGTCTTCCTCTCGATGTTCTTTCAGCAAATTCTCTTTGCTCTCCAATGTTGGGGCAAAATAAATATCTGCTAACCCATCAACAAGTTGGCGATTTAATTCTTCTGGAAACGGCGAGTATTTTTCCCATGTTCGTAAGCCCGCTTCAACATGTCCAATTGGAATTTGTTGATAAAAGGCCGCTAAAGCTGCTGCAAAAGATGTTGTCGTATCCCCATGAACCAACACGATGTCCGGCTTTTCATTTTCCAATACTTCAGTCAGCTTTGTCAGAACTGCACTTGTGATATCTGCTAATGTTTGACCAGCTTTCATGATATCCAAATCATGATTCGGTATTATCTGGAAATCTACAAGAACTTGGTCTAACATTTGTCGATGTTGAGCAGAAACGGTCACAATGGAATCAAATTTTTCTGGATACTTGGCTAATTCTTTGATTAATGGAGCCATTTTAATTGCCTCGGGTCTAGTGCCAAAAACCGTCATCACTTTGATTTTTTTCATACTCTACTCTTCCTCTCAAGTTAACCGCGGATACATTTCCGCTGCAAATTTTTTAGATAATTCAATATAATGTTGTGCATTTTCTCTATTTTTAAGAAGTTCTTGTCGTGTTAAGGGACGAATGACTTTAGCTGGTCGCCCAAATGCTAAAACATTCTCTGGAATTTCTGTTCCTTCCGTCACTAAAGAACCTGCTCCGATCAGACTGTTCTTTCCAATCTTTGCGTGATTTAAAATTGTTGACCCCATGCCGATTAAAGCACCATTTTCCACTGTACACCCATGCAGCATGCACTGATGACCGATCGTAACATTTTCGCCAATCAAGACAGGTGCATCCTTATCGACATGAATGATTGTGCCATCTTGTACATTACTACCCGCATTGATCGTAATCGAGTTATTGTCGCCTCTTAATACAGTCTGAAACCAAATGCTCGTATCTTTTGCTAATATAACATCTCCGTATACATCGGCACTTGCTGCAATATAATACTCTTTAGTCACATTATCCACCCCATTTTATATACTAAGTATACCAAATTATACTAAATTAAACCGTCAAAAAAAACCAGAATAAAAAGACAAAAAAGTGATTGAGATAAGACATGAAACGTCTTATCTCAATCACTTAAAATACAAGTAAGCAATGAATCAATAGTATTTAGCACTATGACATCCTACTTTATTAATCATAGTCTCCATCTTCAGCAAATTGGCTATTATATAATTTTTCATAAAAACCGCCTTGCTCTAATAATTCATTATGTGTTCCTTTTTCAATGATTTCCCCTTGATTCATTACAAGGATCAAATCAGCTTCACGGATTGTCGACAAACGGTGAGCAATCACAAAGCTGGTGCGCCCTTCCATCACTCGTTCCATTGCTTTTTGAATCAATGCTTCTAAACGAGTATCAACAGAACTTGTCGCTTCATCTAAAATCAAGATTCTTGGATCCGAAATTACGGCTCTAGCAATCGTCAACAATTGTTTTTGGCCTAAAGAAACGTTGTCTCCTTCAGAATTGATTTCCATTTCATATCCATCTGGCATCGTACGAATAAAATGATCGACATTCGCTGTTTTAGCAGCATCGACAACTTCATAATCTGTGGCGTCCAATTTACCAAAACGAATATTATCAGCAATCGTGCCTTCATACAACCAAGCGTCTTGCAACACCATACCGAAAACAGAACGAACATCACTACGATCCATTTTCTTTGTGTCGATCCCATCGATTTTGATCGCCCCTTCATTAACATCGTAAAAACGCATTAATAAATTGATCAAAGTTGTTTTCCCAGCACCAGTTGGACCCACGATCGCAACTGTTTGGCCTGCTTTTACTTCAAAGTTTAAGTTTCTGATCAATGGTTTTGCAGGATCATAACTAAAGCTAACATTATCAAATTGAACAGAGCCTTGGACATTTTCTGGTAACGGAATATTCTGTGCGTTCAATTCTTCTTCTGGTTCATCAAGAATTTCAAACACACGTGTTGTTGCAGCAGATGCACTTTGCAATGCAGCTGAAAGTTGTGTGATATTCCCCATTGGTTGACTAATTTGCCAAATGTATTGAATAAAAGCTTGTAATTGACCAACCACAATAGCGCCTGTAATTACATAGTAACTACCTAAAACAGCCATTCCAATATATGTTCCATAAGCCGTCATTTGTACAAGCGGCAACATCAATCCTGAAATGAATGTTGCTTTAAATCCAAAACTATTTAGGTTGTGATTGACTTTTTTAAAGCCTTGTAATGTTTCTGACTCACGGCCATACAGTTTCAAAACACTAAAACCAGTCATATTTTCTTGGACATATCCATTTAAATTTCCAAGTGCATTTTGCATCCCTTGGAAATATTTTTGTGAAATCCCAACAATTGTTTTTGAAATAAATAATGATAAAGGAATCATTATAATTGAAATCAACGCCATAAGCCAGTTGATATAAAACATCATAACTACAGCCATTACGATACCTAAGATAGCTGAGACGATATTGATAAAGCTTTGTTGCATTGCATTACTCACAGCGTCAACATCATTCGTTACACGAGATAAAATATTTCCTTGTTGATTCTTATCAAAATAAGAAACAGGTAAACGATTGATTTTTTCATCGATATCTCGACGCAAATCTCGCATTGAATGTTGAACAACAGCTGCCATTAAATAGCCTGACAAAAATTGTGCTGCACAATAACCTAATCCAACAATCAAAATCCAAATTAGGCATTGAATAATGTATGAATAGTTCAAGCCTGTCCCTTCAGCAACATTTTTGCTGATTTCAGTGATCGGCAATCCAGAAACATACGGCATTGCCGCATTAAAAGCAACGGTCAAAACAGTAAAAATAATCACTAAAATAAAAGTGCCTTTGTAAGGATTGATGTATCTACCTAAACGTCTAATAGAAGAGAGTGCGTTTTTCATGCTAATTCCTCCTCAGACAATTGAGAAGCAGCAATATCATAATAGATAGGGCAATTCTCAAGTAATTCACGATGGGTACCGATGCCAACGACATCCCCTTCATTTAAAACTACGATCTTATCTGCATGCATGATCGTTCCTACACGTTGTGCGACGATCAGCACAGTAGATTCTGTTGTTTCCTTTTTCAAACGGGCTCTTAAATTAGCATCTGTTTGATAATCTAATGCTGAAAAACTATCGTCAAAGATATAGACCTCAGGACGACGAATCACTGCTCTAGCAATAGCCAAACGTTGTTTTTGGCCACCTGAGAAGTTTGTTCCACCTTCTGAAAGAAGTTCATCGTACCCATCAGGTTTTTGTGAGATGAACTCTGTCGCCTGTGCAATATCTGCAGCCAATTCCATTTCCTCGACTGTTGCATCTTCTTTACCGTAGCGCATATTTTCTGCGATTGTTCCTGTAAATAGCAATGCCTTTTGCGGGATATAACCGATTTTGTTGCGTAAAGCACTTAATTTATAGTCACGCACATCTACACCATCAAGCAATACTTCGCCTTCTGAGACATCGTAAAAGCGTGGGATCAATTGAATCAAGGTTGATTTTCCACTTCCGGTACTACCGATAAATGCCACTGTTTCACCTGGTGATGCTGTAAAACTAACATTACGAATCACTGGACTTTCTGAATGCCCAGGATAAGCGAACGTTACATTTTTAAATTCTAAATAGCCTTTTGTTTTTGTTTCTGTAATACCCGCTTCATTTTCACGGATCACAGGTTCCATATCAAACGCTTCTTGAATACGACGAGCTGAAACTGCCGCACGAGGATACATCATAAAGACACTTGCAAATAACATAAATGAGAACAATGCATGGAAAATATATTCAATAAAAGCAATTAAATCCCCAACTAATAAACTACCTTGATCGATCTGAAGAGCGCCATTCCAAATAATCAATACCATGACGATATTAAATAGGAAGAAAAAACCTGGTTGTGCTGCTGCCATCAAACGGAAAAGGCTTTTTGAACTCTTAGTGTAGTCTTCATTGACTTTATTAAAACGACTTTCTTCAAACTTTTCATTTACAAACGCACGAATTACGCGTAAACCAGAAAGATTTTCACGTAAAATCCCATTGATTCCGTCTAAGTTTTTTTGTTGCTTATTCGATAACGGCTCAGATACTTTCGCGATTAAGACGACCGCTGCCAATAGAAACGGTAAAGCGCCTAAAACAAACCAACCTAAGGACGGGCTTGTACGCATAACCATATATAAACTGACAAAAAACATCATAGGCGTCATGAAACCAATACGTAAAATATTCCCCATAAACAACATGATTTGATACGCATCATTGGTTGTTCTTGTAATCAAAGAGGATACACCGATCGTTTCATATTCACGATGGGAAAAAGTCTGTACTTTTTCAAATAAATCATCTCGAATATCACGAACAATGTTTGTTGTCATACGTGCGCCAAAATAACCTAACATGATATTCATCGCCACACCGACAACTGTGATTCCAATCATCAAGAGCCCTTGTTGTTTTACATAGTCATAATCATTGTTCTTGATCCCAACATCGATCATTCGTGCCAAAATCGTTGGTAATCCTAGTTCTATCAATATAAATCCAAATACACAAATGAAATCTAAAAACAATAATTTTTTGTATCTCATTGTGTAACGCCACATCAATTTCAATCAATCATCTCCTATTCCAATTTTTGACCCAGTGCTTCCACTATAGCATAAAACCAACAGCAAGGTAAATGATATTTATACGAAAACCGAGCACTTTTTCATTGAATAATAAACTAGACCATTTTTACTATGGTATAATGATATTTACTTTATTTTTTCTACTAAACTCTTATGAAAGTGATGGATCGAAGCAATGAAAAAAATACTCTATATGTCTTTAGGTTGTCTCACCTTTGGTCTAGGAACATTAGGCATTTTCCTTCCTATTTTACCTACAGCGATTTTTTATCTTTTGACAGCATTTTTTTGGATGCGAAGCTCTGACTATTTGTATACACGATTTATAAAATCGACTTACTATCAAAAATACATTCAAGAAACGATTGTTGAAAAAAGAATTACACTACTTGGACGTGTAAAGCTATTTACAAGTTTATTTTTGATTTTTGCGATTCCTTGTATTATTGTTCGTAACCCATTGATGACGACCACCTTGACTATTGTATATATAGCCCATCTAATTGGATTGAATCTTTATTTCAATAGAAAGAAGGACATTCTTTAACACTACCTACTGAATAATATTTCTTTAAAGTGATAAGTCTGTTTCTATACTTATTCGCCGTTTTATGATAAAATACGTTTAATTGTTGTACACACAACACAACGGACGGTTGAAAGAAAGTACAGTTTCCATAAAACAAGGAGCATGAAGCAAAGTCGAGGCTTCATTTCATCATTAACGAAGGTTTTTGGTGACATTTGTTTTTAAGGTGGACAACCACCTCATTTTGTTGTGTTCAAAATTATAGTAAAAAATATAAAAATAAATAATTAACTGCTCAGGCAGATAAAGGAGAAAATACAATGATCTATAAAGTTTATTATCAAGAAACAAAAATAAGAAACCCAAAAAGAGAAGATACAAAATCTATTTATGTTGAGGCTGAAAACGATGTTATCGTTCGCCAACAAGTTGAAGAAAATACCCCATACAATATTGAATTCATTCAAGCACTTGATGAAAATCACTTAGCTTACGAACAAGAGCATGCGGACTTCTCTTTAACGGAGTTTTAATATGAAAGTAAATATAAAAAACAATGAAACCGGCGTTTTTGCGATAGGCGGTTTGGGCGAGATCGGAAAGAACACGTATGGGGTTCAATTCCAAGATGAGATTATTATCATCGATGCTGGTATTAAATTTCCAGAAGATGATCTTCTTGGGATCGACTATGTTATTCCAGATTATAGTTATATCGTTCAAAACCTGCACAAAATCAAAGCGCTAGTTATCACTCATGGACATGAGGATCATATCGGTGGTGTACCGTACCTGCTACGTCAGGCAAATATCCCAATCTATGCTGGTCCGTTAGCATTAGCTTTGATCACTAATAAATTGGATGAACATGGTTTACTTCGTGATGCTGAATTACATGAAATCAACGAAGATACTGTGATTCGTTTCCGTAAAACATCTGTAAGCTTTTTTAGAACAACTCATAGTATTCCAGATGCATTAGGTGTTGTTGTGAAGACACCGTCTGGTAATATCGTTGCAACAGGCGATTTCAAGTTTGACTTTACACCAGTTGGTGAACCAGCAAACTTACATCGTATGGCAAAATTAGGTGAAGAAGGCGTTTTGTGTCTATTATCAGATAGTACCAATGCTGAAATCCCAACGTTTACTAAATCAGAGAAGACAATCGGATCTTCTATTTTGAAGATTTTTGAAAAAATCGATGGTAGAATCATCTTTGCAAGTTTTGCCTCAAATATTTTCCGTCTACAACAAGCTGCTGATGCCGCGGTTGCAACGGGACGTAAAATTGCAGTGTTTGGTCGTAGTATGGAAAATGCGATCGTCAATGGGGAACAACTAGGTTATATCAATGTACCTAAAGGAACCTTCGTTGATGCCTCTGAGCTTAACCAACTACCGGCTAATGAGACCATGATCTTATGTACCGGTTCTCAAGGTGAACCGATGGCAGCACTAAGTCGGATTGCTAATGGAACACACCGTCAAATATCCGTACAACCTGGCGATACAGTGATCTTTTCAAGTTCACCGATTCCAGGAAATACAACAAGTGTTAATCGTTTGATCAATTTGCTTTCAGAAGCAGGCGCTGAAGTTATTCATGGTAAAATCAACAATATCCATACTTCAGGTCACGGTGGTCAAGAAGAGCAAAAATTAATGTTGAGCTTAATGAAACCTAAATATTTCGTCCCTGTTCATGGTGAATTTAGAATGTTGAAAATCCATGCATCGTTAGCACAAGATGTCGGCGTTCCTGCTGAAAATTGTTTTATTATGGAGAATGGTGATGTATTGGCTTTAACAGCTGATGACGCTCGTATTGCAGGACATTTCAATGCGAATGACGTGTATGTAGATGGTAATGGTGTCGGTGATATCGGCAATGTCGTTTTACGTGACCGTCGAATTCTTTCAGAAGAGGGCTTAGTTTTAGCTGTAGCAACAGTTGATATTAAAAATAAAGAAATTCTAGCTGGTCCAGATATTTTATCTCGTGGATTCGTTTATATGAGAGAGTCAGGCGAAATGATCCACGAAGGACAGCGTTTATTATTTAACGCAATCCGCGAAGCATTGCGGGATGACAATTGTACAGAAGCAAAATTGTGTGATGCAATCACAGCTGCTCTACAACCGTTCTTGTTTGAAAAAACAGAACGTCACCCAATGATTTTACCAATGATCATGACTTCATGAGTTTTACTTATTATAAAAGCCAGAACAGGGATAAAAAACATTCCTGTTCTGGCTTTTTTTATTTAGTCACAGTCGTTAAAAATTGCATAAGTTCTTGGGCTGCTATCTTACTCCCCTTAAGTGGTTTTAATTCTTGCTGTAACTTTTTAGCTTGCTGCTCATAGACTGAATGATTCAAAAGTGCTTGAAGATTCTGCTTAAACAAATACTGATCCTTTAATTTACTTTTTTTTATTTGGATTGCATTTCCATACTTAGTGCAACAGCTGATATTATACTCTTGTTCTTTCTGTAAACCAATGCCGATAAATGGTTTCCCAGCGAGGCATGCGGTCTGAACCGTTCCTTCTCCACCATGAAGAACACAAGCTGTTACTTTATTTTGCACCTCCATTGCAGGTAACCAGTCATAAAGATGTACATTTACAGGAAGTTGCTCTATTTGTTTTTCTGTTAAGTAACTTCTCATTGGGCTGATCACCTCAACATCTAATCCATCAAAATTACGTAATAACTCAAAAATGAGTTGACGATTAGCCGAACTTCCCATACTACAATAAATAAGAGGTTTTGTACTTGTTTCTAGCAACTGTTGTAACTGAGTTGGTATCTCTTCATTTAAATTTGCAAAAATAGGCCCAACATAAATACTGTCACTTGGTAAATCAGGATTATTAGTTAATAATTCAGGTGTGGTGATACAATTTAAATCAGCGGACATAGCGTCGATCGTATAGTTAAATCGATCTTTTACATCATACTCTTCTATCAGCTTTTTAATATTTTTTGGAAGCCATTTTAAATTTAAAATAAAAGATTGTGCTAGTTTTTTTAAATAGGGATTTGAATCTTTCATGAATAGTGGTCCTTCTACATGAGCCCGACTATAGGCATAGGGCTTAACATAAATCAATGGAACCTTTTTGACACGGGCACTGATCAATAAGCTGATCGTAGAACCAATAATTATCCCGTCTGGATTAAGCTTGTTAATCAATTTTAATTCATTTTCGATCCTCATTTTCAACGTATCATAGGTAAAAGGAATTTTGAACGATTTCATTTGATCAAAGTTCATGATGTTAACGATATCTGTCTCTGTTAAATGAGGTGCTAAATAGTTAAATTCAAACCCTGCTTCTTCAATAAAATCAGCAAATTTTCGACTATAGCCCATAAAAACACAATTAGCTTCGGACTGGCATTCTTTGGCTACTTCGATCATTCTAGTTGTTTCAGCTAAATTAAACGTTTCTGGTGCGAATAATAATGTTTTCATTGAATTGTTGCCTCAGGTGTTGAAATCATATGATAGATTTGCTCAACATAAGAATCGATTGCACGTTCTTCCTCATCGTTAAAATCCTTTATTTCTGGGATTTTTTCGAATAATGATACCATTTGCTGATAATAGTCGATTTTATCTTGGAATAGCTTTTTCTTAGCCTTTATCAATTTTTCTGTTTTTTCTCTGCAGTCAGTCGTGGTCTCATCTGAGATTAAGCCTAATAGTGTTTGCATTTCTTCAAGGTTAAATTCACCATATTTCATTACCAAAATGTATTTGATCATTAATAAATCGTTCTTTTGATATACTCGATAACCGTTGTCTTCTCTGCTCGGTTTTAGTAAGTCAATCTTATCGTAATATCGCAAGGTTGATTTTGGGACTCCAAGTATTTTAGCAGCTTCTTTTACTGTTTTTCCTGTCATTTGATTCCTCCGATTACTTTTTTTGTACTATAACATGAAACCTGACTTTAATGTCAATAGTAAAAAAGCAACTGACAGACTCAACGCCTGCAGTTGCTTTTTTCTCTTATTTAAACTCTAAACTGTTTTATTCACCACTAAAACATTGGCTTTCGTATGATTGACAACATAAGACGTCGTTGATCCGACCATTAATCGCTCAAAACCATTTAGCCCAGTTCGACCAATTACAATTAGGTCGATCACTTCTTTTGACTCGGTAAAATCAGCAATCAAGTTTTTCGGATAGCCATACATAACATAGGTAAATACTTGGGTTACTCCTGCTTCCAAAGCTTTTGTCTCGCGTTTTTTCATTTCTTCTTCTTCTCTTGTACGAAGATCTTCCATCAATGTTCCCATCGACATCGTTAGTTCGCCAAAATAGTTCCCCATTTCTTCGATCACAGATAAAATGTGTAATGTTGCACCATTTCGTTTAGCAATTTTTATCGCCTCTTGAAAAGCCTTTTCAGACTGATCAGAACCATCTACAGCAACTAAAATATTCTTATACGATTCTCCCATGATAAAAAACCTCCTTCTTTGTACTATTATTATACTACAAGAAAAGGCTTTCAACAAAAATACTGCTATGAAAAAAACTTTCTTCTTTACACATCAAACAAGCCATGTTATAGTAATCATGGAATTTCGTTATCAGATATCGTTGCCTTTCATAAGAATCAAGAGAGGAGAATTATTATGACATTTGGTAATAAAGTATTAAAATACCGTGTAGCACTTGATACAAAGAAAAATTTGTTTATGGCCATTGATGCAAATGACCAAACAAATGTAGCTTATGGTATCACGATTACACAAGCAGTAAAAGAATTGAAAAAATCTATTTAAGGAGTTATCAACCTAAATGAGCGATTCAAGTTCTAATACGATTTAAAGGCATCCAGTGAATGGTAAATCACGGATGCCTTTTTTGTTTGCTTCATTTTTTTATGTGAATCCTCACTGTGGGTAATAGAGATAAATCATTATTAAACTGATTACTAGCAGCACAAAGCCAAAAGCACCTAGTGGTATTACCATACCGTTCCACGCTTTTTTATTAGTAAAGGCTCGCCAACGATAGAGAATACTTGCTAGTCCTAGAAACGCCAAGGATACAAAAAAGATTATTAAAGAAATATTTAGCATGTTTACCACCTCTTATAAGTAGTCTACAACTTCTATAAAAAAAAGATAGTAACAAAAATGTAAGAATACGCAAATCAAAAATGACACCAATTTTAACCTATTCAGACATACGCTCACCTTAACGAAAACAAGTTCTTCTCATAAAAAAAACATCTAGCATAAATGCTAGATGTTTTGGAATGGATGAATTAGTTTTTTACAACGTTAACTGCTTGAGGTCCACGATCTGAATCTTCAACGTCGAAGCTTACTGATTGTCCTTCTTCGATTGTTTTGAAGCCTTCACCTTGGATAGCTGAGAAATGTACGAATACATCGCTACCGTCTTCGCGAGAGATAAATCCAAATCCTTTTTCTGCGTTAAACCATTTTACTGTTCCTTGTTCCATTCTTTTGTTCCTCCTCGTGCTTAAGCACTAAATATTGTAACATTGCCCGTGTACGATAGAGGGTTTTAAAAATTAAAACTTCTATATTGTCCCAAACAAGATTACACTAACATTGTACATGCGAACCCTTATTTTTGCAAGAAATCTAATTAGTCTGCTGAAAAAAAATTTTCTTCTCTCATGCTGGTGTAAACTTGTTCTCCGATAATAATATGGTCTAATACTTCAATTCCCATCATCTTTCCACATTCTTGCATTCTTTGCGTAAAATGAATATCACTTTTTGACGGAGTAGGATTACCACTGGGGTGATTATGGGCTAAAATCAAACGTGCCGCAGAATATTTCACTGCACTGCGAAAAATCTCTCTTGGGTGCGCCACAGATTGATTTAGTGATCCTTTAAAAACAGTCTCTTGCTTGATTACTTCGTTTTTAGTATTTAAATATAAGCAAACTAAATGTTCTTGTTGAAAATCTTGCAATTCATAGATTAAATTTTGAGCAATTTGATAACTGGATGAAACCTTACCAAACTTTAACTGCGTGCTTTGTTGGATTCGATAACCAAATTCAATCGCTGCTCTAACTTCAATTGCTTTGATTCGTCCAATTCCTTTGATTTCCATCATTTCGTTCAGCGTAGCATTTTTCAATTCATATAAATGATTGAAATAATTTAAAAATTTTGATGCTACCTCCATTACATTCGTATCCTTCGAACCAGTTCTTAATAGAATGGCTAGTAACTCTTGATTCGACAGCGCCTTCTCTCCTACAACTTCCAAGCGTTCACGCGGTAAACAATCTTCCGGCATTTCTCTAATAAATAATTTTTCTTCTTTGATCAAAAAAATCACTCCTTTGTATGCTTCTAGTAAAAGATACGCAAAGGAGTGAAGATTCTATTTTTTTAAATATGCTGGAACTTGAGTTAAGCTTTCAAATATTTCCAGTGTTTTTTCTTTAATTTCATCTGTTGGTGCTAATAAGTCTGGAACCATGATCACAGGGATTCCAGCAGCCTCCGCCGCTGTTACACCATGAAAAGAGTCCTCAAATATCAAGGTATTAGCTGCTTTTGTCCCAAGATGAGCGAGTGCTTTTTGGAATATTTCTGGGTCTGGTTTTGCTCGGCTCACATCATTTGCTGATATGATTCCAGAAAAACGTTCCTTTATCCCAGCACCATCTAATAATAATTCGATTGCTGGCCGAACATTACTTGAAGCCACAATTCTCGGGATTTCTTGTTGATCAAGAAAATCGAGTAATTCCAACACGCCTTCTTTTAACGGGACTTTACCTGATTCAAACACTTGGTAAGTATCGTCATACGAACGTTGAATGAACTCATCTACTTTTTCCTTGCCGAAATCCTGATAAATTCGATGATAATTCTCTTGTACCTCTTCATCAGATACACCTAAAAACTGCAAGTAAACTTCTTTACTATATGGAAAGTTCATCGCATCTGCTATTTTTTGAGTTGACTCATAATAAATCAGTTCCGTATCAAATAATAAACCATCCATATCAAAAATGACACCATCGATTTTTTTCATTTTATCCTCCACTTAATATACTTAATCTTTTTTCGCAAAACTATTCTGCACTGTCAGATCCTATGTTCAATAATAATTCCCGGACTTGGGAAACAAAATAAAGGGAACCTGTAACTAACATCAAATCATCTGCCGACATTTTCTCCAAGATTTCACCCAAACCAAACTGCCACAGTGAAACGATCTCTGTTTTATCATCCTCAAAATGTTCCATTTTTGTTAATTCGATTGCTCGAGGATAATCAAATGTCGTCAAATAAAGATGTGCATTGGGTACTTTTCTTAATATAGCAATCATTTGATCAATATTTTTTGACGACAACGCTGAAAATAAAATATGAATATCTCGATTTGGAAATTCTTTTTTAAGATTCTCAGCTAGTCGATGCATCGCATGATCATTATGTGCACCATCCAAAATAATCAATGGTTCGTCACTGATTTTTTCCATTCGAGCTGGCCATTGTGCCTGCATCAAGCCTTGATAAACATCTCTATCTGTAAAATTGATTTTTTGCAGCATACAATAGAGATAAAATAATTGAATCGCCACTGCAGCATTTTCTACTTGATGACGTCCTAATAATGGAACTTTCACTTTTGGTAATTTGCCTGCTGCTCCGTAAAAATCAAAGATTTCTCCCCAATTTTTATCTGGTCGTTGATATTCCGCTTTGTAGTCTTTATCATAGCGATAGACTTTACTGTGCTTTTTAGACGCTACTTCATCGATCACGACAAAGGCATTTTCTTCAATATTACCAGTCACAACTGGAACTGATTCTTTAATGATCCCAGCCTTTTGAAAGGCGATTTTTTCAATAGTGTCTCCTAGAATCTCAGTATGGTCTTTTCCAATCGTAGTAATAGCCGTTAGCATTGGCTTCACTACATTCGTACTGTCTAATAGTCCGCCAAGTCCTACTTCAACAATCGCGATATCGACTTTTTCATCCAAGAAATAATCAAGCGCCATAACAGTCAACGTCTCAAATTCAGTGATCCCTTCGCTTGTGGGTTGCTGATCCATTTCTTTGACCAACTCTTGATATTTTTTTACATACTGAATGATATGATTGTCCGAAATTCCTTGTCCATTGATTGCGATTCGTTCATTAAAGTGCTCGATGTAAGGAGAAGTAAAGGTTCCTACTTTTAACCCTAATTCTTCTAACATACAACGTAAATACGTTACGGTTGAGCCTTTTCCGTTGGTACCAGCAATGTGGATCGTGGGTACTTTTTCTTCTGGATTCCCGACTCGTCTTAATAATTCTTCCACCCTATCTAGGCCGGGTCTGGAACCAAATGGCAGTCTGCTATGAATCCAATCAATCGCTTCTTCTATCGTTAGTGACATCTTATCAACTCCTCACGTTCTATTATATCGAAAGCTGAACTGCTTTTCACTAATTAACGACTTTAATTCTGTAAATGATCAATTTACATACATAATCAGGTCATTTTATAAAAAAGAGTAAACAAAGGCTTTATTCCATTTAAATAGAAATAGATGTGCTAAAATAAACAAGACTATATGTATGAACTGAAGATAGAATCTTTTGCATCAACTCTTGACCCTATGATAAACTAGAGTCTTCGTAAACCATTCATACCATAATTGTAAAAAAGTAGTATTGTTGCAGGTAGTTCGCTTGATTTATCAAGATTGATTGGACCTTTATCCTAAAACAGTTACACATCATTAGAATAAAGGAGCCGTATAACCTATGTTAAAATCTAAAAAAAATGTATTGATCTGTGGGAGTTTTCTCCTTCCTTTTCTATTATTGCTTATACTTTGGTCTATTTTAGGATTAGCACCATTTGGCAATAATAATCTATTAGTTAGTGATTTAGGCACACAATATATGCCATTTTTAAGTTCATTTAAGCAATTTTTTCAAGGAGAGACCAATTCTCTTTATTCCTTTTCAGACACACTTGGTAGCACCATTTTGCCCTTGAGCGCGTATTATTTATTAAGTCCTTTCAATTGTTTGGTCTTGTTTTTTTCTTATGAACAATTACCGATCGTGATTTTGTTGATCATTACACTGAAAATCTCGTTTATGGGAAGCACCATGTTTTATTATCTTCAAAAAACATATCAACAGGCGACTATTTCTACGCTACTTTTTTCAACTTCTTATAGTTTGTGTGGTTTTGTAACAGTTTATTGTTTGAATTTTATGTGGTTGGATGCTTTGATTTTATTTCCGTTACTTGTTTTAGGGATTCAGGAGTTATGGTCTCATAAAAAGTATCTACTCTACTCCATTACACTATTTTTGAGTATTGTTACTAATTATTATATGGGGTATATGCTTTGTATTTTTGCTGTCTGCTATAGCTTATATTGGTACTATCAAAAAATAGAATCTCCTAAAAAGAAAACGATTTGGCAACTCATCAAGGATGGACGTTTATTTTTTGTGACTTCTTTTCTTACTGGAATCAGTACTAGTTTTATTTTGATTCCTGCTATCGAGGGAATGCTTGAAACTAAAAAAACGAATTTTGATTGGCAAACATTTTTACCTACACCAAATTTTGGTCTTAATTTCTTTTCACAGTTTGGTCTGGGCAGTGTAAATTTCGAATGGCGCTTGGAACATTTACCAACGGTTTTTTCTGGTATTTTGATGGTTTTACTTTTTATTGCTTATTTTCAACTAGCCACTATTTCTAAAAAAGAAAAATTTGGGGCCGCCTTTTTGATTGGCTTTATTTTCTTGAGTTTTTGGCTAGAATTAGTGAATACAGTTTGGCATATGTTTCAAAGTCCAGCGGGGTTCCCTTATCGAAATACCTTCATCTTTAGTTTCTTGATCATCAAATTTGCGTATGAAGCCTTTCTTAAATTAAAAGAAGGAGCCACACTTCGTCTGCTTGTTCCCACGATTTTTTCTGTGTTATTGGCGATTGGTTATGTATCATTGAAATTTTCAGAGGAAAAAATATTTCTTTTATCCGATCATTATTTTATTATTAGTCTATTTAGTATTTGGCTAACATTTGCTTTCGTTGTGTTGATTCAAAAAACGAATGGCGCAAAAAAAAGGAGCTTATATGCCTTCTTATTTTTAGTTGTTTGCTCTGAGTTGGTTTTTAATTTTTGGATTAGCTTTAAGGATATTCCATTTGGTAACCAAGAAAAATTTGCCCAAACATTTCAGATTCAAGAGAAAATCATTTCTGATTTAGAGGATACAAATTCGACTCTATTCCGGATAAAACAAACGATCGACTCAGATGCAGCTGGCTATAATGAGAAGAACAATGGCTATAATAACCCTATTTTATATGGCTATGCAGGTGTTTCTAGTTATACGTCTACTTTAGATGCGAAAACGCAAGATACACTCCAAGCTTTGGGATTATATCAAAAAAATGACCGTAGAATTGCGTATGTCGATGATTCAAGAGTCATCAACTTGTTGTTGAATGTGAATTATCTACTAACACCTGAAGTTAAAGCTCATCAGGAAAACATTTCTAATGATCCTACAACCAATATTTATAAAAATGATGAAGCGATCGGTATGGGCTTTTTGGTACCGCAAAATTTTGAGACGTTCAAATTAGAGAAAGATCAACCTTTAAAAAATCAAGAAATGATTTTACAACAGATTCAGCAAAACAAAGACGACTATTTTAGAGAAACACAAAAAATTTCATGGACAAAACAAGAGAATAATCACTACACGCTTACCACAAGAACAACTGCAAATGGTGAACTTTATCTCTACGCACCTGAAATCAATTGGAAAAAAATCACTTCATTTACAGTAAATGGCGAAAAAATCCAGCCCGCAGTTTATATTGCAACTAATCAACTATTCAATCTTGGTCATTTTAAAAAAGATGCTATCGTTACCCTAGAGCTCGAGTCAAAAAAGGAGCTTGATGATAACATAATCGAACTAAAAACCTTACAACAGGAACAGTTTGATTCCTTAATTACGAAGCAAAAAGCGCAAGCAATTCAGTTGAAAGAAGAAGTTTCTGGGATATTAACTGGCGAAATCACCGTAACCGATCCTGAGAAAACCTTGCTTTACTTAGCGATTCCATATGAGAAGAATTGGAAAATTATGGTGGATGGTAAGGAAGTTAAAGCAAAATCTGTCTTAGGGAATTTTACTGGCATTGACTTAACATCTGGCAAGCATCAACTCACCATGCATTATCAACAACGAAACTTTATCGTGGGCGTTTTTATTAGCATTTCTGTCCTTTTGAGCGTATTATTTTATCAACTATCAAAACGGTTTAAGCATCGAAAATCCAAGTAACGTTGAAAGGAAACTGCAGCCATGGGGAGCAAAATTCTGAAACGAATCATCTATGTACTGCCTATTATAGGCGTTATCTGTTTTACTGGTCTGGTAATTTATGGTTATTCTAAAGGGATTTTCCATTCAGTTCAATCCTTGCAAGACTTTATCAAGCAATTTGGTGAGTATGCAGTGTTTATTTTTCTCTTTTTACAAGTAGTTCAAGTAATCGTCCCCATTCTTCCGGGAGGGATTTCAACTGTTGTTGGTATGTTGATGTTTGGTAATCTTCAAGGTTTACTTTATAGCTACGTTGGCTTGATCATTGGTGAGATCATCGTATATTGGCTAGCTCGTTATTACGGTAAGTCCTTTGCACGACTGATTTTAACAAAGAAACGTTACTTGAAATTCGAAAAAATGTTAGATCGTCCTGAAAGAGGTATTAAGAAATTAATGATCATCACGTTGCTTGTTCCTTTTGCGCCAGATGATTTAGTTTGTTTAGTCGCAGGACTTGCAGACTTTCCTTTTAAGGAGTATCTGAAAATTTTACTCGTCTTTAAACTTTGGTCAGTGGCAACTTATGGATACGCGATTTTGTTCTTGTTTAATCACTTCTTGATTCGTTAAAAATGTTAAAAGAAAAAGAACAGAAATGCCTACTTTTGGCATTTCCGTTCTTTTTCTATTTCACTGTACGAAGCTGCGCAATTCGTTCTTTCACAACGACTTGTTTTTCCAAATAATCTTTTTCTTTGGCTTTTTCAGCTTCTACAACGTCATCTGGCGCATTAGAAACAAAGCGTTCATTTGCTAATTTTCCTTGTACACGTTTGACTTCTTGTGTCCATTTATCTAATTCTTTTTCTAAACGGGTAATTTCTTCTTCTACATTGATCAAACCTGCTAATGGTAAGTATAGCTCTGCCCCAGTTAGAACTGCTGACATCGCTAATTCTGGTGCAATGATATCACTTGCAATCGTCAACTCTTCTGGATTACAGAAACGCTCAATGTAATTGGTATTTTCAATCAAGAATTTATCTACCGCTTCATCACTTGTTTTGATCAATAATGTGATTGGTTTAGACAGTGGTGTATTCACTTCAGCACGAATATTACGTACTGCGCGAATCACTTCTTTTAATACTTCCATACCACGAGCGGCTGTTTCGTCTGAAAGTTCTTTCTGAACAACTGGATAATCAGCAATCACAAGGGATTCACCTTGATGCGGAATATTTTCCCAGATTTCTTCGGTCACAAATGGCATGATTGGGTGCAATAGACGTAAAATTTGGTCTAGTGTATAAACTAAAATGCTACGTGTTGTTTGTTTTGCCCCTTCATTTTCGCCGTACAGAATTTCTTTACTCATTTCAATATACCAGTCACAGAAATCATCCCAGATAAAGTTATATAACTGACGACCCGCTTCACCAAATTCAAAACGATCGAATAAATCTGTTACACGCGCAATCGTTTCGTTTAGGCGTGTTAAAATCCAACGATCTGCTACTGTTTTCTCACCGCTAAAGTCAATATCCTCATAAGACATCCCTTCAACATTCATGATCACAAAACGGCTGGCATTCCAGATTTTATTGATAAAGTTCCAAGAAGCATCCATTTTTTCATAACTGAAACGCATATCTTGACCAGGTGTAGAACCGTTCGACATAAACCAACGCAATGCATCTGCCCCGTATTTATCGATTACTTCCATCGGATCGATTCCGTTCCCTAGAGATTTACTCATTTTACGTCCATCTTCTGCTCTGATCAGACCATGCATCAAGACATTTTTAAATGGTGCCTGTCCAGTAAATTCTAAACTTTGGAACATCATGCGGCTAACCCAGAAGAAAATAATATCGTAGCCTGTTACCAAAGTACTTGTTGGGAAATAACGCTTAAAGTCCTCTGCTTCCTCATCTGGCCAGCCCATTGTTGAAAATGGCCATAAGGCTGAACTGAACCACGTATCTAATACATCTGAATCTTGGGTCCAATTTTCAGGATCACTTGGCGCTTCCATGCCAACGTACATTTCACCTGTTTCTTTATGATACCAAGCAGGAATTTGGTGTCCCCACCATAATTGGCGTGAGATAACCCAATCATGGACGTTTTCCATCCAACGTAAGAAGGTTTGATTGAAACGTGGTGGATAAAATTCTACAGCGTCCTCTGTGTCTTGGTTTTTGATGGCTTTTTCAGCAAGTGGCGCCATTTTAACAAACCATTGTGTGGATAAACGAGGTTCAACAACAACACCTGTACGCTCTGAATGACCAACACTGTGATTCATGGTTTCAATTTTAATCAAACGACCCATTTCTTTTAGATCAGAAACGATCAATTTACGTGCTGCAAAACGGTCCATCCCAGCATATTTACCTGCTAAATCATTCATAGAACCGTCTTCATTCATGACATTTACACGAGGTAAATCATGACGATTACCTACTTCAAAGTCGTTAGGATCGTGAGCTGGCGTGATTTTTACGACGCCTGTTCCAAATTCCATATCTACATATTCATCGGCAATGATCGGAATTTCTTTATCTACTAAAGGTAATGTGACAGTTTTACCAATCAATGCTTGGTAACGCTCATCTTCTGGATGAACTGCGATTGCTGTATCGCCTAACATTGTTTCAGGACGAGTCGTTGCGATTTCCACAACCCCTGTTCCGTCAGTTAGTGGATAACTCATATGATAAAAGGCACCCTCGATATCTTTGTGGATAACTTCGATATCTGATAAGGCTGTTTTTGCTTTTGGGTCCCAGTTAATGATGTATTCACCACGATAGATCAAGTCTTTTTCATATAAAGAAACGAACACTTTGCGGACTGCTTGAGATAATCCATCATCCAAGGTAAAACGTTCACGACTATAATCTAGAGAAAGTCCCATTTTTGCCCATTGTTCACGAATGTGAGAAGCATATTCTTCTTTCCAATCCCAAACTTGTTCAACAAATTTTTCACGACCTAAGTCATAACGAGAAATGTCTTGTTCTGCTAACTTTTCTTCCACTTTTGCTTGTGTTGCAATACCAGCGTGATCCATCCCTGGCAACCATAATGTGTCGAAGCCTTGCATTCTTTTTTGACGAATGATCATATCTTGTAACGTTGTATCCCACGCATGACCTAAATGTAGTTTTCCTGTAACATTTGGCGGTGGAATTACGATTGAATAAGGTTTTGCTTCTTTATTGCCATTTGGCTTGAATAAATCTTGATCTAGCCATTTTTGATAACGGCCTTGTTCAACTTCTGTGGGTTGGTATTTTGTCGGTAGATTTTTTTCTTCTGACATACACGTTCCTTCTTTCTGATTTTAATTTAAATTAGTGGAGACGTTTTTCATGATAGACATGCAAAAAGCCCTAAAATACTTTCGTATTTTAGGGCGTAAACTCTGTACGCGGTACCACCTAAATTGTGTTTGGATTCTCCAAACACCGCTCATTGTGAGGTAACGATCACTACTCGAATCATTCTACTAAATTCAAATCATTGACTCCCAAGCTACCTTCTTACTGGTTATGTGAAAATCTTCCACCAAACGATCTTCTCTCTATAACGATGCCAGTAATACTCCTCTTGATCATGGTCTTTGGTTCATTTTACCATTGAAGTTGAGGATAAGTCAATTTGAAAAAAATTAGCGTGCCGCTTTTGCTTTTTCCAAAGCAGTAGCATAATCTGGTTCTTCCGCAATCTCTGCAGAAATTGCTTCATAAACAAGTTTTCCCTCTTTATCGATTACAAAAATCCCACGAGCTAAACGGCCCATTTCAGGGATAAATAATCCATATGCATCGCCAAAAGTTCCTTCTGTATCATGCAAAATTTCCATATCAACGCCTTCAGCTGCACACCAATTCGCTTGTTCCTCTTTCGTGTTATTAGAGATCGTAATGAATTTTATATCCTCTATTTGTGCCGCTTCTTGATTGAAACGTTTTGTTTGTAATGAACAAATCCTAGTGTCAATGTCCGGTACAACACTGATCAAGACTGGAGTTCCTATGAAATCTGATAGATTCACTGTTTTATCTGCCAAATTTTTTAATGAAAACCCTGGAGCTTGGCTCCCCACTTCAGGTTGCGTACCGATAATTTCTACTTCTTCGCCTTTTTTTGTTACTTTCATTCTTCCTTTTCCTCCCCTAATTAAAAACTTTACTGATTTATGAAACACAATACGTTAAATTGTTCTATCTTTATTCAGTATAGAGGAAGACAGTTCCGATGACAAAGTTCTTGCTTTTATACTTTTGTTTTTGAAAATGTTTCATCAAAATAAATCAATGTTTGCAGCTCCGTTGTCAAATCAATATATTGAACATTCACATCGTGGGGCACCGTCACACGGTCAGGGGCGAAATTCAAAATAGCTGTGATTCCTGCCTCGACAATCTTATCTATTGCTTCTTGTGCGTACTGACTAGGCACGGTTGATATAGCCACACTCACACCTGTACGTTTAACTTCTTCAGCTAATTTTTCCATCGGCTGGATAATAATATCATCGATCGACAATCCTACAAGGGATTCTTCTGTATCAAATGCACATACAATGTTCAAATTTTCATTTCTTCTAAAATTATTTTTAACTAACGCTTTGCCTAAATTACCGCAACCAATCAACGCGATACGTTTTTCTTCTTGCGTGTTTAAGATATGGCTAAAGACTTCGATCAAATAAGGGACATCATAGCCATAACCACTACGGCCCAACTCACCTAGATGGGAAAAATCACGTCGGATCGTTGCCGAGGGTACTTGGATCACATCGCTAAATTCCTTTGACTTGATCCGTGTGACACCAGAATCTCCTAACATTTTTAAATAGCGTAAATACATTGGCAGTCGCTTAGCCGTAGCTTTAGGCATTGTTTTTTCTTTATGTAGTTCTTTCATTTCTCAGCCTCCTTGTTACTTTTTTCACATATGTATAGTTTAGCATGCTTGAAGAGTCCGAGCAACTTGTTTGTGAAAAAAATAGCAGATATTAGAAAAACCTAATGAAAAAAAGAACAGATTCGATAGCGTTATCAAGTCTGTCCTTTCACCTTTTATAATAAATCAGAAAATTCTTCGTTTTGTTCGCTTACTTCCGTTATTTCACTAACTTTGAGTCCTGCCATTGAGCGAGCCATTAATCCTTCAATATCTAAACGCGCTTCGTAAGCTTGAGCTTTATCTAATTTAGGTCTCGTTTTCGGTTGAGGTGGCGCAAAAATGGTACAACAATCTTCAAACGGTTGGATTGCTAATTCAAAAGTATCGATTTTTTCAGCGATTTCAATGATTTCTCCTTTATCCATTGAAACCACGGGTCGAATAATTGGCGTTGTCGTGACTTCATTGATCGCGACCATGCTTTGTAAGGTTTGTGATGCCACTTGTCCCAATGACTCACCATTAATGATGACTAAACCTTTCCTAGCAACACGTATGGCATCTGTTAAACGTAACATCATTCGACGCGTTACAGTCATTAAGTACCCTTCTGGTACAACACGTTTGATTTCTTCTTGGATTTCAGTAAATGGAACTTCAATAAATTGAATACTACCAGCATATGGTGCAATTTTTGCTGCTAGATCTTTAGCTTTTTGCAAGGCTTGTTCACTCGTGTACGGAGGACTAGCAAAATGAACCGCTTCTACTTCCACTCCACGTTTCATTGACAAGTAACCTGCTACTGGCGAATCGATTCCGCCTGAAAGCATCAACATACCACGACCGCTCGTTCCAACAGGTAATCCACCAGCACCACGAATCGTTTCATAGGATAGATAGGCCCCTTCTTTCCGAATTTCAACACGAATCTCGATATCAGGTTTTTTCATTTGTACAGCTATCTCAGGGAATACGTCAAAAACTGCTCCCCCTAGTTCACGGTTCAATTCATTCGTATCTAATTCAAAACTATGGTCCGAGCGCTTAGAAGTGATTTTAAATGTTTGACCTGGCTGATATGCTGACTTGATGATTGTTTGCACCATTTCTCGAATTGCTGGCATTGTTTTTTCTACGCGAACACTTGGAGAAAAATTTTGAATACCAAAGACTTTCTCTAGCTTAGGTAAAATTTGTACGCTGTCTTCTCCATTTAATAATAAATGCATTCGATCTCTGTCAGCGTGGATTTTAACAGCTGGAAAATCACCCAGCACTCTTTTGACGTTTTGTGCTAATTGGGAAATAAATAGTTTTCTATTTTTCCCTTTCGTTGAAAGCTCGCCATAGCGAACCATGATTTCAGTGTATTTCAAATTTTTCAATCCTTTTCTATAATGTTTGATTTTCTTATCCATTGAGCACTAGAAACTTTTTATACAGTTGATTAAAGATGATCATAAACTGTTCTGCTTCTGCAATCGTATTACTTTCATCTAAACTGACTCTAATCGCAGAAGTTGCTAATGAATCTGGAACATTCATCGCATGTAATGTGCTACTTGCGATCTTCTTACGGCTAGAACATGCACTCGTCGTTGAGGTGTAGATTTGTTTCTCTTCTAATGCGTGTACCAAAACTTCTCCACGAATTCCCTTTAGCGCAAAACATAAAATATGAGGCGCAAAGTCGGCTGTTTCTTTTGAAAAAACCGTCACGTTCGTATATTCTTGTAAAGCTTCAACTAAATAGCGGCGAATAGTGGCTGTATGCTCTGGTTTTTCTGATTTTTTATCCATGTATAAACGCAATGCCTTAGCCATAGAAACAATGCCTGCGACATTTTCAGTTCCACTTCTTTGATCATTTTCTTGCCCACCACCTGTTAAAAGCGGCGCAAGCTTACGCCCATGTTTCCAATAAATAAAGCCTACACCTCTTGGTCCATGAAATTTATGTGCAGAAAATGTTGCAAAATCTACTCGAGGTGTTAACCACTGCTCTTGTGAAACTTTCCCGATTGCCTGTACAGCATCCACATGAAAATGAATCGTTGGATAATCTGCTAAACAGTCACTGATAGCTTGGATCGGTTGAATCGATCCAATTTCATTATTTACCGCCATAATGGAAACAAGGATCGTATCTTTTCGAATCAATTTGGATAATTCTTCTACGTTCACAAACCCTCGTTCATCAACTGGTGCAATGGAAAGTTCAAACCCATTTTCAGCTAATTGTCTTGCAGTTTCAGAAACCGCAGGATGTTCAATATCTGAAATAATAATATGACGACCAAAAGATTTTTTCTCCATAGCCGTTCCTTTTAGCACCCAATTATCGCCTTCCGTTCCACCACTTGTAAACGAAATCTCATCTGGCTTCACTTCGATCAACTCAGCTATTTGCTTTCGGGCTTGTTCCATTAAACGATTGGCTTGGTTGCCTAGATCATGCAAACTAGACGGATTCCCAATAATTCGTTGACTAACTTTTACATATGTATCTAAAGCTTGAGGATAAATCGGCGTTGTTGCACTGTTATCAAAATATATCATCTAAAAACCTTCTTCTTTTGAAATTCTTTCCTATTATATACTTTCTGTTTTAGTAGTTCAACCAAACTAACAGAATTCATTAAAGAATAAATAAAAACAAGCAAAAAGACGAGACCACAGTCTCGCCTTTATCATTTACTTCCTATTACATTGCATCAAGATTATTGAAGTAGAAATCTTCAATTCTTCTAAATGCGCCTGGTTCCACACGTTCAAGTGCAGTACCGATCTCATCTAAAGCATCTTGATATCTGTATTCTTTTGAAAATAATTCTAAACTATTTTCCATCGCTACACGAATTGCTTCATGTGTATGGCGATAACGATTAGCGTATTGCATCATTTGTTCTGTTAATGCTGCTGAGTTAACTAAATCATTTGTTTTCTTATCTAGCAATTCTAGATCTTCGTTACAAAGATCAGAAAGTTTTCTAATTTCTTCCATGTTGATTCGGATTCTGTTTAGCGCTTTGCTTAATTCTTCAATGCGGTCTGTTGCAACAAAGAAGAATTCTAAGTAATCAGCTGGCAATCCTGGTAAACGTTGTTTTTCAACATGACGTTTGATATTGCGTAAACGGAAATCATATTGGTCAACTTTTTCTTGCGCTGCTTTTTCACCTTTACGTAGTTCTTTTAGAGAATCATCGATTTCAACTTGTTGATTTTCGATATCATCTAAGATTTTGTAGCAATCTTTAAAGAATGCTTGAACTTCTGAATAAGGAATCGTGTGTTCTTTTAATTTTGGTTCAAAGTCTTCATAACGACGAATCAATTCTTCGATTTCAGTTTGGAAACCTCTTGAACGACCTAATTCATTATGGTTTAGTGTGTAGCTTTGAGACGTGTGATCTAATTCGATCATCAACTGACGATTATTTTTTAATGCATGTGCGATGTAATCACCAACGACTTTACGATTTGTAATCACGTATTTCTTCGCATTGATCTCACGTTCCATGATTTCATACAATGCATCGATTGCATTCGCTGTATCACGATTCGCTACTTCAACTGCGTCAACTTCTGTCTTCTCTAAATCAACTGTTGAATTTTTCACACGTTTTTGTACGCGTCTTAACTCGTCTTCGAAATTCTTTTCAGGAAAAACATAATGATCTGCAAGCAGACGTTTGTATCCTTCTTCGATTTCTTTTAATTGATCTGGGAATGTCCGGTTCAATTCGTCATAAAGTGGTGGGATACGTTTCATCACATCATCTAATTCATAAGTGTGACGTTCCGCATTTTCCAATACTTCACGCGCTTCAATCGGATCACCTGACGTATTCAATGTGACAAATTGAGTGAACTCGATTTCGATATTTTTGATTTGTTTTTGCAATTCAGGATACGCAGAACCAAATTCTGATTTTTCATCATGAAGTAATTTACTGATCTCTTCGTAAACATCTAAAGCTTTTTGCACTTCAAGTGAATTACGCTCTTCACTTTCGCGCAATTCTTTCAGACCATTACGAATGATCTCAACTTCTGATTCCATCTCAGTCATTGTCTGATCTGCTTCAGCAACTGCTTTTTTAGCTTTCATAAAACGGAAGGTTTCATTTAAATTTTCAACTTCAAAAATCTGACTTTCTAGCTCTGCAAAAGAACGAGTAGAAATCTCGGTCCAACGTTGATTCCATTCTCTAAATGTGTTCTGACTTTGCCCGACCATGTGCATCTTTTTAACATCATCGACCTCTTCGATCACTGGTAAGTCGAACAGCTCTTCTTTCCTCTTTTCCAGATCATCGAGTTTCATTTGATTTTTCTTTCTCATAAAATAACCAATTAAATACAAAACAGCTGCGATGATTATTATAGATAAAACTACGATAATGATCAGATTATTCTTCATTCATGGTTCCTCCGTTTATTAGTCCATATATGATATGTTACTGCCGATAAATAACAAAAACGCCTTTATCTACAGTCACAATATTCTATTATCTACTTAAATTTCCTTAAAAACACCTACAGAAAATTATAGCACAAACCTGTCCATCAAGCACTAACTAATTGTATTTTTTTAAGAAATATTTTGAGTTTTTATTATTGTTACAAATTCGTTCTAGCTAATAGCCAGTTTAACCGACTTGTTCTGTCTTTTGCAACTTTTTACACATATCACTTAATGTATTCAATTGTTCGTGCGCTAATTGTTGATCCATACCAAAGCGTGTATCTTTTAAAGCCCACACGGTTGTGCCAGCATCATATGCTGCCCGAATCCCTTTTTCGGAATCCTCGATAGCCAAACAATTTTTGGCATCGATTCCTAACTCATTGATTGTATACTCATAAATTTCAGGATTTGGTTTGCTTTTTTGAAATTGTGTTCCACTGACAACCACATCAAAGTAACTGGTTAATTGTCCGACTTTCAGTACTTCTTGGATCACTGCCATCGTTGATGAAGACGCTAAGCCTATCTTATAGCCTTTACGCTTAAAGAATTGCAGCACTCGTTTGGCATCTGGATCGACCAACTGTCGATAATCAATAGGATGTTCTCTTTTATATTCATGGTATTTTTCGTTTAAAAAAGCTTCATCATAGATTGTATCATTAACTTCAAGAATCGTCTCCCATAAACTTCGCATATCGGCGCCAATAAATAATGGGATCGGAATCTGTTCAATAGATAAATCATATTCTTTAAGGAATGCTTTTCTGCGTTGGTAATAAAACTCTTCACTATCGACTAATACACCGTCCATATCGAAAATGATTCCTTCATAATCTTGGGTCATTTTGGTGCTCCTTTTTTTGACTATTCTTATTCAGCTCTACCAGTCTAACAAAAGTTTGAAAAAAAATGAAGAAATTTGTTGAAAAATAACTGAAAAGAACGAATAATTGTCATTTTTGCGGTTGCTTTTCCCACCATATTTCGGTATTCTTTTACTATTATAATGAAAAATCTATTAAAATTAGGAGTGAAAAAAGTGAAAGTCACAAAATTCGGAGGCAGCTCGCTCGCTTCTGCTGCACAATTAGAAAAAGTTTTACAAATCGTAAAAGAAGATGCTTCACGAAAGTTTATTGTGGTTTCCGCTCCTGGTAAACGGTCTTCTGAGGATATCAAGGTAACTGATTTGCTTATAGCTTACTATAACGCCTATTTAAACAATGAAGAAACGACCGAAATCATTGAAAAAATCGTTGGGCGTTATGAAGCAATTTTAGATGAGTTAGAAATCAGTAAAGAAATTTTGGCTGATATTCATCAAGCAATTCAACATTTATCCACATTAACTATCGAGAATAATCCCCATTTGCTTGATGCATTTTTAGCAAGTGGTGAAGACAATAACGCTAAGTTGGTGGCTTCTTATTTTCAACATCGCGGCTTGAACGCTCTTTATAAAAATCCTTTAGATCTTGGAATCATCGTTTCAGATGAACCTGGCAATGCACGAATTTTGCCTTCTTCATCAGACAAAATCAATAAATTTAAAGAAACAGAAGAAATTTTAGTTATTCCTGGATTCTTTGGTTTTACTGAAGCAGGTGATATTTGTACATTTTCTAGAGGCGGCTCAGATATTACAGGATCAATTGTTGCAGCGGGTGTCGCAGCAGAGATCTACGAAAATTTTACTGATGTCAACGGGATTTTTGTTGCCCACCCTGGCATCATACATGAACCAAAAACTATCAAAGAGTTGACCTACCGTGAAATGCGGGAATTAGCTTACGCTGGTTTTGCTGTGCTTCATGATGAAGCGTTGATGCCTGCCTATCGTGCTAATATTCCAGTTGTTATTAAAAACACAAATAATCCTGATCATCCAGGAACATTGATTACAACGTCTAGAACTGTTAAACATGATCCAGTTGTAGGGATTGCCAGTGACCAAGGATTCGCTAGCATTTATATCAGTAAGTATTTAATGAATAGAGAGTTAGGGTTTGGCCGACGCTTACTGCAAATTCTTGAAGAACTAGGTCTTAGTTATGAGCATATGCCTTCTGGAATCGATGATATTTCGATTATTTTACGAGAACGACAATTAACGATCGACATTGAAGATGCGTTGATGAAACGTTTAGAAACTGAACTTGAACCTGATGAACTGCGAATCACACATGGTTTGTCAATGCTAATGGTTGTAGGTGAAGGAATGCGCCAACGAATCGGGGTCATGGCCGATAGCACTGCTGCTTTGGCTTTTAACAAAATAAACTTAGAAATGATCAACCAAGGGTCTTCTGAGGTTAGTATTATGTTTGGTATTCGTGAAGATCAAGAGAAAAAAGCCATTCAGGCCTTATACCACACTTTTTTTGAAGGCTAAATAATAACGTAAATACACAGCGATGCCTCGATAGAGGCGCCTGTGTATTTTTTCATAGAATACATTTTCTTGATGTAAGGACTAGCGTATAATAAGATTAAGCAATTTAAATTAGAAGGGTGGAATCATCATGATCGAGTTCATTAACGTTAGTAAAGATTATGGAACAAAACAGGCACTAAAAACATTAAGTTTGAGTATAAAACAGGGAGAGATTTTTGGATTTCTTGGTCATAATGGAGCAGGAAAATCGACAACTATCAAAAGTTTGGTCAGTATAATCCAACCCTCTAATGGTTCCATCACTGTAGATGGTTTAGCGCTAGCTGAGCATCGTCAAACGATTAAGAAAAAAATCGCATATGTCCCTGATACACCAGATATTTTTTTACAGCTTACTGCAGGTGAATATTGGGATTTGATTGCAGCAGCCTATGAACTTGATGACCAACAAAAGCAAACCCGTTTAAATGAACTCGCTACTTTATTTGATATGCTAAGCCATCAAGACGAAACATTAGCGAGCTTCTCACATGGAATGCGGCAAAAGACAATCATAATTGGCGCGTTACTCCCTGACCCTGATATCTGGATTTTAGATGAACCCTTACAAGGATTGGATCCTCAAGCGGCCTTTGATTTAAAAGAAATGATGAAAGCACATGCTGCTAAAGGAAAAACCGTTATCTTTTCGACCCATGCCTTAGACACAGCTCAACAGTTATGTGATCGTTTGGCTATTTTAAAAAAGGGTGAGCTTATTTATAACGGTTCTGTTGATGATTTATTAGCACAATCGCCAAATGAAACGTTAGAATCGATTTATTTGAAAATGGCTGGGCGGCAATCAGATACACAGCTAGTGGAGCGTGTCGAAGGTGCTTCTTATGAATAAAACACAATTGTTGGAATTAATACGTGTCAACTTGCGTTATGCCAATCCTCAAGTGACTGATCGTGCCCGAAAAAAAGGCAAAAGCGGCAAAGCATTAACGAGAGCGCTGATCAATCAATACTTACTGTCTGGCGTATTATTTCTGTTCATCTATGGCATGACGATGTTTTTTCTCGACTTCAGTCAGATGCCAGGTTTTTTCACTTATTACGTGGCTTTATTTAGTATTTTAGCCTTCTCACAAGGGATCTCAGTTATTTATAATGTCTTTTTTGAAAGTCAGGATCTTCCTGCTTATTTGCCACTTCCATTTCGCCAAAGTATGATTTTTAGTGCAAAAATCTTGGTTGTTGCTTTGACGGTTACACCTTTTGTGTTTCCCATGTTCATTGTCTTTTTATTGACAGGTTGGCGATCTGGACTCTTTCTTCCAGCCACGATCATCTTGGCAATTTTACTCTTTTTATTCGTTTTAGCTATTGTTTTTGCAATTTGTTGTCTGATTGTTTTTGGCTTAACAAGAACTGTATTTTTTAAAAAACATAAAAAACTTGTTACGAGTTTATTATTAGGTGTCTCAATGGCGATTGCGATTGTTGGGATTATTTTCATGAATGGGCAAGGTTCTTCTATGGAAACAGGACAAATAGATCGTCATCCTATTTCGATATTCCTTCCTTTATTTCATATTATGTCTGGACCTTTCACTGCATCAGGACTACTAAGTTTTGCTGGTTTACTGGGTTTATTCTTACTTTTGATGCTCGCTATCTATGTTTTGATTTTACCAAAACTTTATGAACAATTGACAGATGCCACAACTGCTAAAGGTGCAAATCGTCGAAAACATAAAGCAAATCAAAATTTGACTCAACTGCTTATAAGTTATAATACGCAATTATTGAAAGAACCAAACTTAATTATGCAAGTTTTATCAAATTCTATACTGATGCCAGTGATTTTCATTGTTACATTTGCAATTGGCGGCTCATTAGATTTAAGTCATCTTGATTTCCGTTTTGTTGGTGTTGTCTTTTTAACTGGAGTTGCTTTAGCATTTATGACCGTCAATCAGACTTCTTTTATCAGCAACATGATTTCTCTGGATCAGGAGAATTTTAATTTTATCCAATCTTTACCGATTTCAATGTCTGAATATATGAAACAAAAATTTTTAGTTGGTCTACTTATTCAGTCTTTGTTAACAGGTAGTATTGCGTTGATTGGCGGTATTCTTTTTCATTTATCGCTTCTAAATGTTGTCATTTTGGTAGTCGGTTCATTACTTGGTACTTATCTACTTTGTCTGCGTTTTTTTGCTAGAGATTATCGCTTTAGGTTATTGGATTGGACAAGTATCAGCCAATTGTTCACTCGTGGCTCTGGAAGTGTAGGATTAGTCTTTACCATGTTAGGCTCGATTTTTATAAGCTTGATTTTGTTAGGAGCCTATATTTTTGCTGCAACACTGCTTCCATTTTGGCCCCTCAATTTAAGTGTTTTAGCCATCCTATTGCTTGTGAGTATTTTGTGGATACGTCATTTCCAAAAGAATTTTTGGCATTTGTTTCATTAAAGAAAGAGCTTGAGGCAGAAGTGTTTAACTCCGAGAAATAAGGATGAGTTACTTCTTTACCCACTCTTTATTCAGATACTAAGAGCCTAGGACATAACTTTTTTAGTTATGTCCCAGGCTCTTTCTATTTATTTACGTTTGCTATCGTTTTGATATTTCTTCCTAACGAAAAGAAATGTCATGCTGAGCATTATCAATCCATAGCCGGCCAGCTCGATCAAAGATTTTAAATCCCCCGTATTCGGTAGTCTGCTTGCGTTTTTCGGATCTCCTTTACTAGAATTAGTTCCTACGGCTTTGGAATCTGAACTGCTACCCTTTTTCAGTTCTGATAGCGTTGATTCTGTCGTGCTTGTTGCCAGTGATTCCTCACTACTTTCAATATGACTATCCGTAGTTGCAGTAGTTTCCTCTAGACTTGATTCTGTTGCTATCGTCTGCGTTTGTGAAGTTGTTTCTTCTGGATCAGTTTCTGGTGTACTTGTTTCAGTGGTGGTGTCACTTGTTGATTCTTCACTGCTTTCTGTACTTGTCTCTGAAGTTGCTGGAATTTCTTCGGTACTTGTCTCTTCTGTGTTTGTTTCTGAAGTCCCCGGAATTTCTTCGGTACTTGTCTCTTCTGTATTTGTTTCTGAAGTCCCCGGAATTTCTTCAGTGCTTGTCTCTTCTGTATTTGTTTCTGAAGTCCCCGGAATTTCTTCGGTGCTTGTCTCTTCTGTGCTTGTTTCTGACGTCTCTGGAATTTCTTCGGTGCTTGTTTCTTCCATGCTTTCACTTGTCGATTCTTCTGGATCTGGTTCTCCTGGGTCTCCACTGCCAGTTCCGCCACCACCGATTCCTGGTGTTTCAGCGTCGATCACTACTGGATCGCCATCCCCATCTGCTTCTAAAATGGCTTTATTTTTATAGGGTACGTTTGTGTCACCTAACTTATTCGAGACATAGGTTAAACTAACCGCATTATTTAAAATTCCTAACTCAATCACGAACCCATCGTTTGAAGCAATGATCTTTGAAGGATCAATTGGCTCTAATGCTTCAAAGGATTGCGTTGTTTTGTCATACGTCCCAAGATCTGCCTGAATCAAAAAACCACTATCAAATACCTGCATCTCTCCAAGTTGATCTGTCAAAATCACATTCGTGATATAATTTGAATCTGGATTAATAATAATATTCCAAACAGCCGAAGTATTATCTAAACTGTTCCAACCAACTTTGTTCATTACCCAATCTTCATTTTCAACTGTTGTGGCGCCACGCGCATAGAAAAGAATTTCTCCTTGCCGATTGGCTTTGTGCGTTTCGTAGTATGGACCAAAAGTTGCTATTGCAGTATTTGAGGATGAATCTCCGCTGATTGTCATGATCACTGTCCCATCATTTGCAACAATGTCATACGAAAAACTATTTGCTACTATTGTGTTTTCCGGAATTCTCAAATCCATCGTATCTCCTGAAATGATAGAGATGTTGTTAGGAATGTTATAGGTGTATGATAACGAAACATTCTGGTGGTAATCGATTTCGGTATTCTCGTCAATAACACTATCCCCTTGATAGATTGTTGGATCTGAAACATATAAATCTCCAAAGTTCATATTGGCATAGGAATAGCTTGGAAAAAGAACACTACAAATCATGCAGAAAATAATAGATAAAACAAAACTTTTCCTTTTCATTCATTCATCTCCTTTTTAAGTTCTTTCACAAATGGCGGATACTCATACTTCTTGTAATAGATGATCAACAATTCTCTTTGCAGCTTTCCCAGCACCAGCATCAGTGACCCCCATTGTTTCATATTGGGCTTGATCCTCTAAAAGGGAAACAATATTTTTGTAAAGCGTCTCTTCTCCTGTACCATCTCTGACAACTAAAACAGGCACTTTGTAATCGGATACCTCTTCTTGTACGCCACTAGAGTCAGTGATAACTAAAAAGCTGTTCATCATTTCTTTTTGAAATTCCAAATGGTTTAATGGTTTCGTTAAAAAAATATTCTCTTGATCAGATAATAATCTTTCGACCATTTTTCTCCCTTTTGGGTTAAGAGGTTCAGGATATTTTATTACAACTTCTGGGTTTTCCTTTGCAATTTTCACCAAGACTGCACAAATTCTCTTTGACTTTTCGTCATTCCATTCACGTTGGTACGTCGTAACCATTATTTGACGTTGATCATTTGTGATAGTCCGTTTCAAATCATGAAAGTTCAATGTATCTATTCCTGTATTTCCAGTAATCTCGATTTTTGAATAGATACCTTCTTTTTCTAAATTTTCCTTGTTCTTTTGCGTTGGAACAAAATAATAATCCGCGACACGATCGATCATTTGGCGATTCACGTCTGCTGTATAAGGGGCGTGTTTATCATTGGTTCTAAGTCCTGCTTCCACATGAGCTATTTTTTTCTGCTGATAAAATGCCACTAAACTGGCAATAAAAGCTGTCGTCGTATCTCCATGAACCACTACTAAATCCGGGTTTTCGATTTTCATAATCGGTTCCAACCCACTCATTAAATTAATATTGAGTTCTGTCAATGATTGTTTTTGTTTCATGACGTTTAAATCATAGTGTGGTTTAATTCCCCATTCACTTAAAAGCAGGTCGACCATTTCTTTTTGTTGTCCTGTATTGACGATCGTTAATTTGATTTTTTTCGCATGATTCTGACACTCTTTAATTACCGGATACATTTTTATCAATTCAAGTCTCGTTCCAAAAACGATCATGTAATGCTTCATTTGTGCCCTCCTATTCAGTACATCTAAAAAAATCCATAAGATTTTACCAAAGATCATACTTGCGATGATGATAATAATTGGTAGAACCGAAAATAAGCGATTATCAAAAAGATGGTTGAGTTCATTCATTGTAGACCTTCTCTTCTCTCTGCGTTTTTATCCATGATTTTTTGCCAGTTAATTGTCTAGCGAACGCCAGTAGAATACTTGGAATCGTTAAAAAAATGTACAGGTACATCAGCATTCCTCCTAAATAACTTCTTAATTTAGGAGAATTTCCGATTGTTTCGATCTCTTTTGTTTCATTGATATATCGTCTAGAAAATGACAAACCAGGATAAATCGTAATAAATGTCATTAAAAATAGGGTGATCAATGATTTAATGGTTATACCCTCTATCAACGATTGGCTTAACAATTTTATTGATACTAAAAGGATGACGCTATTGACTAAATTGTAATAAGGTTGCAGTAAAAAATAAAACATCTCAAGTTTTCCAATTTTTGAGAGTGAGCCCGTTTTTAGTAAATGAAACATGTACGAATGACATTGAAGACTTCCTTGAATCCATCGGCTTCGTTGCTTGATATATCGTTGATAGTTTCGTACTCCTTGTTGATAAATGATCAGCTTATCTGTATACACAATTTGTTCATTATTCAACAATAGACGAATTGTTAAATCATAATCTTCTAGTAAGCAATCACTCCAAGGAATACCTGTAAGTTTTTCTAAAACAGATAAACGCGTAAATTGACCATTGCCCCCTAGCCCAACTGTTTTTGTTTTCATCCTAAGTTTTTGAATATTTCCAATTACCTCGTAAAATTCAATATCTTGCAGGAGTGTCAGCCAGTTGCCATTTCTATAGTTATTGATAATTCTCACTCTCGCTTGGATGCCATGTATATCGGAATGACTAAAAATTCGGTCTGCTATCGTGAACGCATCCGCGCACAAAAATCCATCCGCGTCTAAAACAGTCACTATGACCTGGTCAGAATCGATAGACCAGTAATCTTTAAGAATACTTTCGTAGGCAATATTAAGGGAATGGCCCTTGCCTTTTTGAGCATTGGGTTTCTTTTTTCTAATTACTTTAATTCTAGGATCTGAGATTCCATTTATGACGTTTAATGTGTTATCAGAAGAATCATCATCCACCACATAAACCATTAGATTTGGTTCAGTAAAACGTAATAAGGATAGCAGCGTTTGTTTAATAACTTTCTCTTCATTAAAACAAGGGATAATCACCGCATAATACAACGGCTGGTTTGAGTTGGAACGTTTTTCAATATAAACGTCATTTGCACTTTTAATAATTGTGATGTAGACGTAGTAAACACTGATCGAAACCATAGAAATGAAGTAAACAACGGCCATTTTCTTCCACCTTTCTGCTGGGTTCTAAAAGGTTTTGCCATGACGGGTTTTTCACAAAGACTTTTAAAAAATAACACTCGTTCTATAGCAATCATATCCTTTCGTAATTTTATATAAATATTATGTTTTTTCAAGTCGACTATATGTATGTTATCATAATAAAAATGTAAATTTTATCATATTATTAGTACATACGCTAAAATAATGAGAAAAACATGAAGATATTTATCTAAAATAATAGAAAAAGAACCCGAAGCAAAACAAGAATTGTTCTGTTCTAGGTTCTTTTATCTGTTGTTTTTATTCATTTCTTTTTAGCATTATATTGCCGTTCTAGCTCTTCTTTTATTTTGGGTTCAGGCGCAAAATCAGCTTCCCAGTTATTTGGTTTCATCACTTTATGTGTTACTGGATGATAATGTGGTTGTCCATCGGGAAATATTTTTCCCATATTCGCTTCATGAACGATAGAGAAAATTTCTGTTGGATCAACACCTAACAGTGAAAATGAACCATACGTAAAATACAATAGATCAATCAACGCATCTACTTGTTCTACAAGAGGATCAGTGACATTTTTCTTCTTACTAAGCACTTTTTCTTCTGCCTCATCGACAGATTGTTTCAATTGAGTGACTAACTTTTTAAACTCAGTTGGATCATTGGCAGCAGCCCCATATAAAAACTCTACAAGTTCTTCTACTTTGAATCCAGCTCGGTCCGATGCTTGCTTGGCAGAGAATGGTGTAGGCACTTCAGGTTTTCTATTATCAAATTTTTCGTGAAATGCTTCTGTTTTTTCAAATGGATTTTCGATTTTCATTGAGTTCCTCCTATAATTAAGCATGTAGCAGACTTGTTTAGGCGTAACCAGAACATAGATCATGATACTTGAGCTCTTTTTTATTCATGATTTATCTTTTTAAAAAAAATTATAGAATCAAACTAGCACAACGATTAATCAACAATATTATAATGTGCTAAAGCTTGGTGAATGCCTGCTTTTTCATTTGTTTCAGTGACATATTTCGCATTTTTTTTGATCTCTTCTTCTGCATTCCCCATCGCTACACCAACGCCAACACCTACAAGCATTTCCAGATCATTCCAACTGTCACCAAAAGCCATCACTTCTGCTAACGAGAGACCAAAATGTTTAGCACATGCTTGAATTCCTACTAACTTTGAACCACCACTTGGAATGATGTCTACAGTATAGGGATTAGAGCGTGTAATGTGACAAGCTGGTAATTGTTCTTTTAATGCAGCTTCTTCTGACGATGGACTCAGAAGAACACATTGGTAGATTGGTTCTTTTAACAAATCAAGATCATGATAACGTTGCGGTTTTCTATGAATGGAAAATCGACTAATCAAATTTTTTACAAAGGTTGCAGGAAACTTTTTGGGTAAAAAATGGACTAGTTTCTTCGCCCATTTTTGTTGCCCAAAACGCATCAATGAACTTCCTGCTAGGTACTCTCTTGAACCAAACAGGATTTGCCTATGATACTGATCAGAAAAAGAGACGATCCGACGCAAGGTTTCATCTGGAAATGGTTCTGAGCGAATCGTTGTATCCTTTGTATAAACCAATTGGCCGTTGTATGTTACAAAAACATCAAAATTAAGCGCATCGATTTGCTGACTTAAATGAACGGGCCCACGCCCTGTTGCCACACCACAAATAATTCCTTGTTCTTGAGCCAAAGCGATTGCTTTTTTGGTAGATTCCAAAGCTTTGCCATTATTATTCACTAACGTACCATCGATATCAAAGAAAATTGCTTTTATCATCGTTTCCCTTTCTTTATTCAAAGAAGTATTTTTGCTCCCTAAAACAAGCCCATTTGTTTTGGATTTAAATGATCATACTCCAGATTAAGTGCCGCTTTCATTTCTAATAGATTTTCGGCCGCATCACCACCAGAATTATTGTTGAAGATGACACCCACTTCTTTTGCTTCACGAGCCACTTTCTCTACTGCCTCGCTTAACTCTGCGATTTCTTCTGAATTATAGTGATACAACGTCCGTTTTTTGCGCCAGTCTTTATCATTCGCCATCCAGCCTGCTGCATTACGTCCATGAAAACGAAATAAAACAAATCGTTCATTCGTAACATATGGAAAAAATGGCACTGGATTTGTTGGAATTTGTGGTTCATCCACTCCAACTAATGAGAACGCATTGTTCTTCATAAAAGATACCGTTTGTTTAATATATTTAGCTGTGTACCATGAACCATTTCGCAGTTCAATCGCAATCGGAAGGTCTTTAAACCAATGCCTGATTTTTTCCAAATACTGTACATTTTCTTTTGTACAGGCAAAGGTTCCAGAGAATTGAATCAAAAAGGCAAAGAGTTTACCACTTTCGATCATAGGAGCCATACTGGTCAAAAAGGCATTGACCATCTCCTCTTCATTTTGGTAATACTGCTGCCATTCCCCTTGACAACTGATACCACTATATACTTTCATTACAAAACGAAAATTTTCAGGTACAGACTTCGTCCATTCTCTAACAGAATCTTGTTTTGGAATACCGTAATAAGCCGTGTCCATCTCAACTAAAGGTAAATAGCCTGCATATTCGTATAATGTAGATCGCTTTTTTCCAGTTAATTTATCATGTTCATTAAAGGAGGTCAAACCTAATCGAATCATCGTTTCATCACCCTTTCTATTCCTAATTCATTACGTTTATATTTAGTCAAAATGATTGGTCTTTTCTTTATTTTATACTAAAAAAGACCAAGACAAAACAAAAAGTTGCCTCAGTCACAAAAAGTGATTTTGATGTCTCTTCTATTCACTTTTTTTCCATTTCATATTTGCTTCACAATAGGTTTGATCATTTATTCGTATTTCGTGGCGAGTCATTTTTCCCTCTTCTGTATCAACCATTTCATAGTGACTTTCTACTACTTGGCCATATTCTACTTCTTTGTCAAATTTCACATTGATGAATGTTGGTTCATGAGTACTTAAAAAATCGTATCCTAAGACATCTAACAACCAGTTGAAGTAGATTGCATTATTAACATGTTGGTTACCATCGATATCAAAATAGCGTACACGATAGGGTAAAAATTCACCGTTTTCTACTTTTTCGATCTTTTCACCACGATAGATTTTTTTAATTTTTTCACTTTCGTAAGGTTCAATGATTTCAGGCAGCACACTGCTCATTTTGCGATTTTCTTTATCCATCAAAACGAACGTTGACTTGATTAACACACACTCGTTTCCTGCTTCATCATGAATCCAAAAGTTTCGATAACAAAAGTATTTATTATAAGACATCGCTTGAGTCGTCACCGCGAGTTTTTCGCCAACCTTGGGTAAACGTGTAATATGAATTTCATAATTGGTAATTACCCATCCTAACCCAAATGAAGCAACAAAATCACTTCCTCTTTCTAGGGCATCACTTTGTTCTTCAGATGTCTTGATCACAACGGCTAACATTGCTGGAATCGTCATTTTTCTAGTAATATCGCCATCATAATACGCTACTTCGTACGGGGTCGTAAATTTTTTGGCCATTGGATCTCCTCCTTTTTGAACTATACAACTCTTTAAATTATAACATAAGATCGCAAACTGAGGATAGAACGCCATGAATTGTTCGATTTTGTAAACTTAGGTAAATAGCGCTAAACGTCTAATTCCAACAACTAAAAATAGAAAATTTTTACAATAAAAACAAAAAAACTTTAAAAAACAAAAGTATAAACACTCCTGTTTAAAAAAGTTTTTTGGTCTTACCTAATTGTTAAAAAAAAAAACCTAATAACTAATTTTTTCACTCTATACGTGACCAGTATTGCCTTGACCGATTACTTCACCCAACAGTAATAAAAACGCTTCCATTCCAATCCCTCCAAAAAAATTAGTTGATTCCAAAAGAATAATACCATACTATTATATAAAACTAGAACTATAATGCATAAACATAGAGGGGAAAATTATGAGAATCAAAGGTGACATCATTCGAACAGTCAGAAAACAGAAAAAATTGTCGCAAGTAACTTTAGCCGCTGGAATTTGTACGCAAGGAACTGTTAGCAACATTGAAAATAAAAATGTCTGCGATAGTCTTGAAATCCTTGATGCAATCTGCAAAAGATTAAACCTCAGTCTTGAAAGTGTATTAGATGATAATGATGAAAAGAAGTTAACTTCTTTATTAAATCGTGTAGAAGAATTGTGCAATACATTTAAACATAAAGAAGCTCATTCACTTTTAAAGTCAACATCGATCAATGTTGCTGATTTTCAAAATAAAGAGCTTGAAGTACGTTGGCTCTATTTTATGGGCATTACTAATTTATTAGGTTACAATAATACAACCGATAGCTTATTTTACTTTTACAGAGCTGATGAACTTGGTGATTCAAATTCTGTGTATGCGATCCTTTCAGTCAATAGCTTGGGAATCGTTTATGAGATGGCTAATGAATTAGATAAAGCACAAGTTTATTATGAAAAATCAATCGATATGCTGAAAAAAATGACGATCAAGATACCTATTGAAGCAACAAAAGTTTTCTTCAATACTGCAAAATTCTATTCCTTGATCAAAAATTATGAAACAGCCTATGATTTAGCGATTGAAGGAATGGCTTTAAACCAAACCTATCAATCCTTATACATGTTAGATCTTTTGGCGTATGAAGCTGCTTTTAACGACTTTAAGAGATCACCAGAATTAAAAAATCCAGATTTTAATAGCGCAAAAGTTTTCGCTACTTTTAATAATAATGAAAGTTTATTAGATGTTATTGCTAGTGATGAGAAATCATTACTTCGTTAAAAGTAAATTAGCCCGTTAGGATAATGCATTCAAATGCACCTAATGGGCTTTTCATGTCTTTTACATACCTTTCTCATCTTTTTATAATATAAAAAATATATGCGTATTATTTGAATAATATAAACCAGCATGTTACATTTATTTTTGTAAGCGCTACAAAAAAATACTTAGGAGGAATCATTATGAAAAAAACAATGCTCAAAGCAGTCCTTACACTAGGGTTATTAGCTGGAGGTTTATCTGTCTCAGCTACGGTGACACATGCCCATGGATATGTCTCATCTCCCGGAAGTCGTGCGTATTTCGGTAGTACTCAAGGTGGCAAAATAAATAAAGATGTTGGTCGTGCTGAATGGGAACCCCAAAGTATCGAAGCAACTAAAAATACCTTTATCCCAGGAAAGTTAGCGAGTGCTGGTGTTAGTGGTTTTGACCCTCTAGATGTTCAGACTGCTGATCGTTGGCATAAATCTGATATTAACACAGGTCCACTTGCCCTCACTTGGACATTGACTGCTCGCCACAGAACTTCTACTTGGGATTACTATATGACTAAACAAGGATGGAATCCAAATCAGCCTTTAGACATCAAAAACTTTGATTTAATCGGTCGTGTAGATGATCAAGCAGCAATTCCTGAAGCTTCTGTAAAACATACGATTACGGTTCCGAGTGACCGTAAAGGATATCATGTTATTTATGCGGTATGGAATGTGTATGATACAACAAATGCTTTCTATCAAGCAATTGATGTCAATGTGAAGTAATTCAATAAATCAAAAGGGGAAACACCTATGAAAATCAAACAATTGATTCCTGCTTTTTTACTAATTACTGGTATTACTGCTGGTAGTTTGTTCACCGCAACACCTGTCGAAGCGGCAGACTCTGCGAGTGAGATGGTTAGTGTAGCAAATAAAAAAGTCCTTGTAGGGTATTGGCATAATTGGGCTTCAAAAGGACGAGATGGCTATAAACAAGGAACTTCTGCGAATATTTCATTAGCAGAAGTGAATAGAGCATACAATGTAGTTCCTGTTTCTTTTATGAAAAGTGATGGCGTGAGCCGCATTCCAACATTTGCTCCTTACAATAAAACAGACGCCGCTTTTCGACAAGATGTAGCCTTGCTCAACAGTCAAGGACGTGCCGTTTTACTTGCTTTAGGTGGTGCTGATGCGCATATTCAATTGAAGACAGGTGATGAACAAGCTTTTGCTGATGAAATCATTCGTCAAGTAGAAACATATGGTTTTGATGGATTGGATATCGACTTAGAACAATCGGCCATAACAGCTGGTGATAATCAAACAGTTATCCCTACTGCTTTGAAAAAAGTTAAAGAACATTATAAAGCACAAGGTAAAAATTTTCTCATCACAATGGCTCCTGAATTTCCTTATTTGAAACCTGGCGGCGCGTATGAAAAATATATTACTTCTTTAGAGGGGTATTATGATTACATTGCACCACAGTTATATAATCAAGGTGGCGATGGAGTTTGGGTGGATGAAATAAATAAATGGATTCCTCAAAGCAATGATGCATTGAAATACGAGTTCCTTTATTATATGTCCGACTCAATGATCCACGGCACACGAACTTTCTTGAAAATTCCAAATGACAAACTTGTTTTAGGACTTCCTGCAAATGTGGATGGTGCCGGTAGCGGTTATGTCATTGATCCAAATTCTGTTTATAAAGCTCTTGATCAGTTAGCCAAAGATGGCAATCCAATCAAAGGATTAATGACTTGGTCTGCCAACTGGGACATCGGCACAAACGTAAATGGCGTATCTTATAATAATGAATTTGCTACAAGATATGTACGAATTTTACAATAACTAAACTAAAAAAGAGCTGAAATATAACTTGATGAGTTATGTTCCAGCTCCTTTTTTTATTCATCTGTTCATTGTATGAATGAAAATAGATTGAATAAATCACCCAATTAATTTTAACCCAATTACAGAGAACAGAATAATGCCGATGAAAATGAGTCTACGCCAATCTTTTGATTCCCCATAAAAAATCATTCCTAAAATTGCGCCCCCAGCTGCCCCAATTCCTGTCCAAATGGCATAAGAAACGCCCATTGGTAAATTTTTCATCGCTAAAAAAAGAAAGAGAAAACTACTACCAAAGGTCAACATTAATAGGACGAATGACTGTTTATCCTTTTTTTGATTCAAACGATTGATTGAGCCCACACCTAACATTTCAAAAATTCCTGCAACAATCAAAAATAACCAACTCATTTTTTACTTCCACCCTTCTCTCCCGTTACAAATTTCAAGCCCATTACACCAATCAACAATACTGCTATCAAAAGCATTTTCGATAGTTTAAATTCTTCTCCAAAAAAAAGAATTCCTGTAATAACGGTTCCGGCCGTACCTAATCCAACAAATACTGCATACGCTGTCCCAACAGGTAGTGTTTCTCCTGCTTTGATTAAGGCGTAAAAACTGATGAAAATGAAGACAATCGTCAATGCTATTTCCCACCACGTGTTACTATGCTTCATCCCAATCACCCACAAAATCTCAAAAAAAGCGCCAATCAATAATTTAATCCAATCCTTGCTCATATACATGCCTCCTAATTTTAAAAGCCGTAAATACGCTTTCTACCTTAACTGTACATTTACAAATGTATCAATGTATTTAATACAAGCTTTATTCTATTTCTCGGAAGATTTCAACGTAAATCAATAAAAAAAGTGTCAATCAACAATTCCATCTACGGCCTAAGAATTGTCGATCCACACTTTAACTGATAAACAGCCGGCGCTGATTACCAAAAGTTATTTTATTTAATGTTGTAATTTCCTCAACTGAAACTGTCTCTCATTCTACTCCACAATAAATACTTTGGCAATAGCAAATTCCTCTTATAATTGCGAAATAAAACGTAATACTTATAAATAATTATAACTTAACACGTTAAAAGAATTTTTAACGCATTAACACTCTATATTGTTTAAAAATTCAATCATTTTTATCTGTATTTATTTCAATTAAATATAATCCTTCATTTATACTCTATATAAAGTACAATTCAATTAAATAATTCCTAAATTTTTCGTATCATGATTTTGTAAATTCAATCAACATATGATACACTTACGTTATCAAAAAAAGATTCCTAGTGAATCAGTTAACGTTGATATTACTTACTTTAGGCGGTAGTAATGTCAACGTCTTTCTTTTGTATATACAAATTATAACACAGTAAAATCTTTTTGAAAATATCCACATACTTAGCGTAATAAAAAAAAGCGTCTAGGTCATAACTCTGCAAGTTATATCCCAGACACCTAGTATCCGAATAAACGGAATTGTACGACTTCAAGGTCTTTTTTTTATGCTAAAGCTCCCATTGGATCCCAAGGTGCTAAAACAGTCGGCTCTTGATTCCAAACTTCTTTTAACTCTTTTGATAATAACTCTTTACGTACAACGATTTGATACGTATATTCATCCATCCACGCGTCACTCATCACAAAGAATCCTTTGTCTCCAACTTTTTCACCCCAGCTGTTTTCTACTTTCCATTTTGTAGAAACACCATCAATGACATCGACTCCAGTTAAAACCATCGCATGCGTCATTAAACTTTCACCAAAATCTAAACGTTGCGCTTTTGTCATCGTGAAATCAATATCAAATAAATCATTCATGTCATAAGCATCCAACGCCATGATTCCACTATCTCGTGTAGAAGATTGACCTACATCACAACCAAACCAAACAGATTCGCCTTGTTCTAATTGAGCCATAGCTAGTTTTTTAAACGTCGTCATATCGACATTGATATATTTTACCTCTTTACCGCCTACCACGTTTCCTAGCATTTCTACTGTGTAGGTTTGGTTATACGGTTTATCTGCCGTTGGAGCATTGATTATGCTCACATAGTTATCCAAATCAACGCCTACATACTTTTCATAGAAGGCTTGTGGTGTCAAATTTTGGTCTAAGTGATAATTTTTTTCTTCATCACGGTATTCAAAATCAACGGTTGCTGGTGGTGTACCTAAGGAAATAGCTAAAAAGTTATACACTTCTTGCAGCATTGATTCTTTAGCAGTTTGGATTTCCGTCGCTGATTTTCCACTGCTTATCAATTCACGTAAAATCGTTGCATCTTTTCTTAGCTTTTTATTTAAGTAATTATTTAAATCACGAGAGTTTGAGCTATTGCTACTTTCTGGCATAGCAGTTTTTGGCACAACACCGTATTTTTGGAAAAGAGAAACGATCATATCCCATTGTCCACCATCTTGCTGCGGTGTTGCGAGTAAAAAGGCCACTTTCCGACTGTCTAACGCTTGGTCAGCAGTTGCGATGATATTTTCATAAAAGTAATTTGATTTTTCATATTTGTCCCAGAAAAATGTATAGTTTTGAGAGAGTTCAAAATCTTTTAAATTAAAACTGTTGATCATTTTGTGTCTGAATGTATTTAACGCTGCAAACATCCAGCAACGACCGCTTTGTTTTTGATTGGCTACTTTTCCGGTTGTAAGATCGATTGAAAAGACTGGAACATTGTTCACTTCAGCACTTTGGTTTTGTGCAGAAGCCGTAATACCATTTTTAACAACGCCACGCTGTAGCGCATTTTGTTTATTATTTTCTATAAATGTATCATGAAATTTTTGTGTCACGGTTGGTTCGATTGCTGACATATTGACTCATCCTCTCAGTTATTATATTTATTCCCCGCTCTTATTATATGCCTGAATTTTCAATCCCTCAAGTTTTTAATCAAATATGATTGCATTTTTGTATCAGTTGTATTACTATATGTAATACAAAGGATAAAAGAGGTGAACACATGTTATTAGAAATAGATACTCAAAATCAAATGCCTATTTATCAACAAATTTGCAATCAACTGATCCTTGGCATTGCAACAAAAAAACTACAACCAGGAGAGCTACTTCCCTCCGTACGGCAAATGGCAGATGAAATTGGCGTAAATATGATGACTGTTTCAAAAGCTTACACGTTATTGAAGAATGAAGGATATATTGTGACAGATCGACGAAACGGAACGAAAATCGCCGAAAAACAAACTTTAGCTTCCCCATTTCAAGAGCGATTTTTAAAACAGCTCGAACTATTGTTAGCTGAAGCGTCGATTCATCGGGTTTCAGAAAATGAAATACAAGAAAAAATCAAACAGATTTATCAAAAATTTGACTAATAAAAGGTGTGTTGAAAATGAATTTTTTTCTATATTTACTACTTGTTGGGGTTAACTTTGTCATGGCATTTTCAGGAAGAATTCCTGCGAATCCGCATAAAAATATTATTTTGGAAACAACTTTACCCAAAGAGAAACTTCAAGATGAACAAGTTCTTACAGTCAGTAGAACTTACAAAAAAAGGTTATTACAATGGGCCTTCGTTTTCTCCGTTATCGCCTTACCAATCATTGTTATTCCTTATGATTCATTAACGCTGATTTATTTTATTATGATGACCATTGGTATCATTGGAACTTCATTTTATTTACAAGTCATTTATATTCGGAAAATGACAACGATAAAAGTTCAAAACGATTGGATTTTGCCAACAAGCCCTATTTTGGTGGACACAACGTTAGTAGCGAATAAAAATCGCAAATTGATCTCTGCTTGGTGGTTTTTACCAAGTATTTTAATTACTGTTTTAGGATTCATTTATTCTTTTAAAACAATTGGCTTGTCTAATGGTACTTGGATTATGGGGATTCTCTCTTTACTTATGTCAGGCATGTTTTTACTTTTCTATTATTTTATTGCACGTTTTCCAGTTAAACCGGTAACAAGTGATGCAACAATCAATCAGCAAGTCAATGATCAAATGCGACATCACTGGTCTGTCTTAATGGCTGTTTCCTCTCTTGTTTTAAGTCCTCTTTCTTTTCTACCAACGAGTTCGGTGATGATTCCTTATGAACAAATGATGCTATTTTCAGTTGGTTACGCTGTATTTATTCTTTTGTTTGTACTTTTCACGTTTTACTATTTATTCTCATCTAGAAAAAAACAGGACCAATTGATTGCACAAGCGAAAGAGTATCGCTACAGTGATGAAGACCAATATTGGAAGTATGGCCTTTATATTAACCCAGATGATAAAAGAATTATGGTTCCTGATCGCGTTGGAATGAATATTTCTGCAAATTTAGGTAGACCTGCGGGGAAATTGACGTTGGGGTTAACTGGTATTGTCGTTTTGATTGCTTTAGTTGTAGCATGTGTTCCATTGTTGATCAGTGACTTTTCAGCTAATCCATTTGAACTTGAAACAACGCACAATGGTATTTATTTATCCGCACCATTAAGTCAAAGCAGAAAGATCGATTGGAATGAGATCGAAACAGTTAAATTGGTTGATACGTTACCTAAGAACAGACTCCGCGTTTACGGAACTGCTACGGAAAATTATTTGACTGGTGAATTTCAAGTCAATAATAAACCTGCTTATTTACTTGTTCTATCAAATAAGAAACCGATTTTAGAAATACAAACTAAAAATAAATGGTACTACTATACAAATAAAGACAGTAAGTTAACAGAAAAATATTATAATAACATTCAATCAATGCGAGGAAAATAGAACGGTGTTTGGTTTTGATTACGTTACTTTTTGTTTGTCTATTCCCTTTTGTTTATGCTTGATTCCGAGATTAGTGGACAAATTAGCTAAATTTTCTAAAAAATTGCCTATCTACGAAATAATGCTTTGACATATCTCTTTTATGTGATTAAACTAAGTTTAATGAATAGGGGTGAATGGATAATGACTGTATTCAATTTAAGAAAATATCAAAAATCTGACTTAGAAGATATACTTACTATATTTAATGGAACCGTTCAAGCAATCAATAAAAAAGATTATACACAACAACAAATCGACCAATGGGTGCAACTAAAGCCTGATTATGAAAAATGGCATGCAACTCTTGATTCGACTTACTCTGTGGTTGCGCTAAACAGAATGGAAGTCATTGGCTTTGGTAATATCTCTGATACTGGTGAACTTGATTATTTGTATGTGGATAAAAAATGGATCGGCTATGGCATTGGCAAAATGATTGCGACAGATTTGATGAATCATGCGTTGAACGCTGGAGCAAAAGAACTTACTGTATATTCATCGATCACAGCCAAACCATTTTTTGAATCACTTGGTTTTGAATTAGTAGAGCAAAAAGTACAATATCGTAATGGTGTTATGCTTATGAATTATTTGATGGTTTATCGTAAGGCGACTAAATAAGTCTCTACCTTCATCTTTAATTCTTCTGAACACGAAATAAAGGCAGCCGCTAAATTGTTTAGTGCTGCCTTTATTTTTTTCATATTAAAGTCTTTTTGTCCCCTCAACTTCATTTTTTAAATACTTGATCAAGGGTGCATAATCAACTTTTTCATAATCTGTCACATCAAATTCATGCAATTCACCTAGTTGAAATTGGTTATATTTTCTAGTATCAATTATCTGTTTAAATTGTTCTTTTGTAATATGATTGTCCGCTTTGCTTCGATCATCTAATTGATCGTTCCAATGATAATGTGTCATCAAATGGCTAAGATGTCTGTCTGGTTCAAGATCACGTTTGCATCTTCGCTCCCACAATACGTCAAAATCGGCCACTAAACGTACGGTAATCACTTCATATTCATAGGTTTTAGCTAGTTTTGCTAATTGCTCTTTTTGTTTATCGCTAAAGGGGTATTCTGAAACAATTACTTGTTTCCCTACATCCATATATAATGCTAAAACACCGTAATAAAAGGACCATACCCTTTTTTCTAACTGCGCTTTTTCTGTAAGGTTCGTAAACCCGACGGAATCAGCTAGCAATTCCTTGCCTTCATCTGGTGTGATCAAAAATAGATCAGGTATTTGTTCACGAATTTTTTGGATCAAATATGTTTTGCCTGTTGCTGGACTTCCTGCAAGTAAAACTAAAAATTTTTTCATTGGACTAACTTAAATGGATTGGACTGTCCACATTCATGAATAAGCCAATTTTATGTTTGACAATATCACGACAGACTTCATTTGCAGGAATTACGTTATAGCGTAATGACTTGTTGACTGCTGTTTCTCCAAAAGATTCTTTTGCAGTTTTTGTCCAGTTGACTAAAAGCTCTGTCCCAACATTGAATTTACGGATACCATTATTGATAAGTTCTGGATAGTCTTCTTCTTTTACTCCTGTTCCACCATGGATCACAAGAGGAATGTCAACGATTGCGTTGATTTCTTTTAGCAATGGTACATTGACTTCTGTCTTAGATTTAAATTGTCCGTGATTTGTGCCGATGGCGATCGCTAAGGCGTCGATTCCTGTTGCTTCTACAAAGGCAAGCGCATCTTCTGGTTTGGTATACACTTTGTCATCTTCAGCCACATGAATTCCTTCTTCCGTGCCGCCAATCGTTCCTAATTCTCCTTCAACTGAAACACCTCTTTGATGAGCATACTCCACTACTGCTTTCGTTTTTAATATATTATCTTTAAAGGGTAAATGAGACCCATCATACATAACCGACGTGTAGCCCTGATCGATTGCTTCTTTGATGTCATCAAAATTTCTAGCATGATCTAAATGCAATACTGCATCGACCATTTCTTTTTCAGCCATTGTTTTGACAACGGAAACTAATACATCATACCCGATATATTTGGCAGTATCTACACTGGTTTGGATAATGATCGGCGCCCCCATTTCCTTAGCTGCTCGAATCATTTCTGGTAACATTTCTAAATTATGAGCGTTAAAAGCACCTACGGTAAAATTCAATTCTTCTGCTGTTTTTGTGACTTCTTTTAATGTTGTATACATGTATTTCTCCCCAATCTTTTCAATTTTACTGACCGCTGATTGTGACCTTTTTAGCGATTTGTCGCATGTCATCCATTTTGTTCATCCATTTATCAATGCCAGCATCATCCCCATTTTTTGCGGATTCTGCTCGTTTTTGATTATATAAACTCATTAATTTTTTATAGCCTGTGCCAATACTATTTTTATAGGACTGACTTTTCTCTAGCGCTGCAATTGCTTCGTCTATTTCACTAAGTTGTGCCAATAACAAGCCGACTTTTTCATATTTTTCAGCAAACACACAATCTATTGGTTCTGATGATGCAATTTCTACAGTAAGTTGTTCTATTTCTTGGCGTAATTCATTTTTTTGTTCTTCTGTTAAAGTCTCGTCTACTTCTAGTTTGACAGGCTTTGTTTTTTTCTTTTTTAGAAAATCAAACATCGTTTCACTCCTTTTCTAAAAGGCCTTCATGATTGGGCTAATGATCCAAGCGTATAACAGAGCTGCCGTCACAGTATCCACATCTGTCGCTGTGGCATTGACAAAGCCCATGCTATTGAAAATCGTCACTAATAATGCAGGCAATAATGTGATAAAGAAACCATGTGCGATTCCGCCGATGATCGCACCACGTCTACCCCCCACTGCATTCCCGAAAATTCCTGCAGTGCCGCCTGCAAAAAAGTTCGTTAACATTCCAGGTAAAATCATTGCTAAACCAAATGTTGGCAAAACAAACATCGCCAAAACCGCACCAATCGTTGTTGTAATAAATCCTAAAATCACGGCATTTGGACTATAAGGGAAAAACACTGGGCAATCTAAAGCAGGAATAGCGTTTGGTACTAGTTTCATTGCAATCCCTCTAAAGGCTGGAACGATTTCTCCAAGTAATAGACGCACACCTGCTAACAAGACATATACGCCAACAACAAATTGAATTGCTTGTAAGAAGGCAAACATAATATAGTTTTGGTTGCCAGATAACGTTGACGCAAATGTTTCACCTGCAAATAATACGGTCACGATATATAGAGGTACCATCACAACCATCACAGATAAATACGTATCTTGAAGGAATTCAAAAGATTTTGGCAATTTAAGGTCTTCCACTGACTTTTTATTTTCACCCCGTTCACCAAAAATCCAAGCTACTCCTGCTTCAAATAGATACCCAATCGTACAAAAATGGCCTAATGCAATATCATCTGAACCAGTTATTTTCCGGATGAACGGCTGTGCGATTGCAGGCATAGCTACGGCAAAAACGCCGCCGATAAAGCCACCTACAAGAATCAAGACGATCCCACGTAGACCCGCAAAATATCCAAAAACAGTAGTCATTGTTGCCATCCATAAAATCGCTTGCCCCGTTAGAAAGATATATTTCCATTTTGTAAAGCGGGCAATCAAAATGTTGAATACAAAAATGGCTAAAAAGGTTAACGCAATATCTCGACCCAAGCCAAGCTCATTCATCGCTTGACCGTTAATAGCTTCGATTGACGGAATGATTCCTTGCATATGGAAACCTTCTGTAAAAATCTCACCAAAATAGGTCAGACTCCCAACGATAATACTAGAACCTGCGCTTAATACTTGAAACCCTAACAACGTTTTTAATGAACCCGACAACACTTGACCAATCGATTTCTTTTGTAAAATCAAGCCCAACATAGCAATCAAGCTGATTGTAATCGATGCCTGAGTCAAGATATTCTCGATTATAAAATTAACTACCCCCATGATATAAGTCCCTCCATTTATATTTTAGTCGCTAAATAGCGCCTTTTGCTTGTAAAACTGGTGTGATTTTTTCATCTATTTCAGCTTTTGACACAATATTTTTCAGGTAAATGATGGCCGTTTTTTCTTCATCAATCGTAAATTTTTCAAATTGTGTTTGAAAGTTTTGAGCTGTAATAATAATATCGGGATTCATCGAAACCGCCGATGAAATATCTGTATGCTCCAGTTTTGCTTCGACTCCTTTCTGGTTTAATACATCCTCTGCTGCCATTTGTGCTGCAAAACTGCTGCCTAATCCTGCTCCGCAAACAAATAAAATCGTTAGTTTTTTCATCATAATTCGCTCCTGTCATTTTTATTGTTTTGTTTCATTTAGCGCATCTTCATATAAAATTGTTTCAAAATCAGCTACAGTGGTGCATTGAGCCAAGCGATCGATTTTCGTTTCATCGTTGATCAATTCAATCAAGCTTTTCATAATATTTAAGTGGGAAAAAGAGTCCACTGCTGCGAGACAAAAAATGATTTTCACTGGATCATTTTCTTCATTGCCAAACACGACTGGTTCTGCCAATGTCGCCACGCTAATTCCTAATTTGTTTACCCCATCTTCTGGTCTTGCATGGGCTAGGGCTAGGTGTTTTCCCATCACGATATACGGACCAAATTCTTTAACAGAGGCGATCATCGCGTCTATATACGATTCTTCAATAGCGTTTTCTTTCAATAAAGGACATGCTACTTGTTGAATCGCACTCTCCCAATCAGGACATTTTTCTAATAACAAAATATCACTTTTCTTTAAGACATCTTTTAGCATTGGCTGCAGCTCCCTTTTATTTATCTTTAAATGATTCTGATCAAAGGTTTTTTCTAGATTTTTATAAATTTCATTGGAGATCATTCCCCCACTTTCTTTGATCAAGTCAAGGACACGGTAAAATAATTCAGTAGAATCAGTGTCATTATTTATCAAGCGCTTATATTGTTTATTTTGTTCTAAAAAAGCTTGGATATTTTTTCGACTCTCTACTTTGATGATTGGATCGACGACTAATATTGGTTTTTCAGGATAGGTTAAACTCAGCGTTGAAAAAATCAAATCAACATCTAACTTTTTGATTAAGTCCATTTCTCCTGTACTTAAAACAGCTAGCACGTCAATATTGAATAGTTCTTTTAAATGCTCGGCTAATAATCGACCCGTTGCCGTACCATGATTACAAATGACAACCGCTTTATAGGTATAGGTCAACTCTTGATTGATCGCACTTACAGAGGTAGAAAAATGAATAGTTAAAAAGGCCATTTCGTCCTCACTTAGCTCATTTTTAGTAATGGCTTCAATCGTTGGCGCAAATTTCTCAATCGCAAAATAAATATTGCCGTAATATCGTTTTACCGTTTCCTTTAAAGGATTTAAAATTTGAATTTCACTTTTTACCCGACTAATCAGGCCCGCCATATGCCGATATAATCCCTCATGGAGTGATTCTTCTTTTTTGGAAAAAGGAATTTTAGTCGTTTGTTCCACAAATTGAATGAGTTGAATCGATAATACTTGTGCTTGGACCCACTCTACAGAATTTCTGATACTTCCAGTGTTGAAGGTTTCCAGCATGAAACTAATATAGTTTATTTCTGAACTGGGCGGTCTCACTGCAAGCGTGCGGCAAAGCCGATCGATAAAAGTGTGAAGCTTATTTTGACCGTTCTCGACTACTTCCCAAGAAGAATTCACAATCAATTCCTGTCTTAAATAACGGCTTAGCCAAATCGCTGTAAACATGACTAGTTGATTTCGGTAAAGGTCTTCTCGTGAAGAAATCGTCTGATGATAGACCTGGTCGATTTTTTTCAATATCTGCTTAGGGATATACCGAAATAGATGTTTTTCTGAATTACTCAAGCCTGATTCATTTCCCTCAAGAAATCGTAAACTATCAATGGATCGGTTGATCACATCGTAAATCATGGTTCGAATGGTCCGTTCAGATCCTTTTAAAATAATTCCTTGTTTCGGAATGCTCAACACCTCGATACCGTATTCCAAAAGAATCGTTCTAACCCTACGCATGTCTTCATCCATTGTACTTTTCGAAATTTGATAGTCTGATTCTTTTTGATATAAAAACACAGGCTGTTCTGATAACGAAAAAGCTAAGATCAGGTCAAAAATTCGTTCTTCTCGATTTAAATAGTTGAATTCATTTTTTTCATCAAGACATGCATCCAACAATTCACGTTCCTTTTGTTCAAGGTTTAAACGCATCCCTCTGTTTCGAATCGTTTTGATTTCGGGCAAGTTTCGTTCATCAAGAAATGCGTTGATTTCTTTGATTTCATTTCTAAGTGTTCTATTACTGATGCGAAAATCTTCGCTTAACTCGCTAAGAGTCAAAGGATAATCCGACCAAATAAAGCGCTTAAATATTTGGATTGTTCGATCTTTCATCTGCTTCTCTCCTTGCTTGATTTCATTATATAGTGGTGTGACACAATTGATTAGTGGAGATTGTTGCAACATTTATCGGCAATAATGTAAGCGTGAACATTCCCCTTGGAAATAACTAGTTGCAATTTTAGTATACAAAAAAGAGTGATACAAAACTGATTTAGTTTTGTATCACTCTTTATGTTAGGATCAATATTCTTTTGCCGTAGCTAACTTTTTAAGCCACAGTAAATTTAGTTTCTGATAATGCATTTTGTAACTCATTATTTGAGATTTCTCTATCACTTGTGACAGATGCCGATTTTTTTTCTAAGTCAACTGTTGCAGATTGAACACCTGCAATTTTTTCAAAATTTTCTTTGACGATGTTTACACATCCATCACATTTCATTCCGTTGATCGTTACTGTTTTTTCCATTGTAAAACACTCCTTATTGTTGTTTGTATGTTAATGGTTTAATGAACAAGGTGACACTGACATTGGCCAGGTATACAGTTACAAGGTACGACATCGACTGCTGACTTGCGTTTTTCTTTCAGTAGTGCTTCCAGTTCATCAATGTCGTCAAAGCTTAATAAACTTTCAGCAATGATTGATTCAAGAACCTTCCCTACTTTTTTACTGCAAACTTTCGTCAACATTTCTTGTGAAAGTACTTCGATGCTTTTACGCTCTTCGACTAAAGGAAAATAAGTAAATTTATTGCCATTACGTTTCGTTCCAAGCATCCCTTTATCAACTAAGCGACTTAATAATGTTTTGACCGTGGTACTTTTCCATTCAGTCTTTTCATTTAGGATATCGGTCACTTCTTTACTCGTCGTCTCCTCTGTGGCCCATGCAACGCGCATGACTTCCCACTCTGCGTCAGTGATGTTCAAAGCTTTTTTCTTCTCTGACATAAAAAGTCTCCTTTTTATTGTTTTCTCGTTGTATCACCCGAACAACTACACGCGTAGTCGAACCTTGTATTTATAATAGCTCTTTTTTTGATCTTTGTCAAAGGGAAGATTTTAAGATGAAATAAAATAAGTGTGCAACTATCTAAATAGCCACACACACTTATCTCACTTTATCTAGTTTTATATGTTGTATACACCATATCATTCTTCACATAAACCTGATTTACTTTCAAATTGACCGGTCCATTGAATTCATTAAATAAACGAATCCCTTTCCCTAAAATCGTCGGAATTGTCGTAAGAATATAAGTATCAATCAAATTGGCTTCCACTAAAGGTGCAATAATACTTGCTCCGCCAACGACCCAAATCGCTTCGCCTTCTTGCTCCTTCAATTCTTGAATCAGCTCAACAGGTCCTTGACTTGTAAAGAATAGCTTTTCAGTATTTTGATCTGGACGACTTGTGATAATATAGGATGATTGCTCTTCATATGGATATTGATCGACCGCCAATTCATTTACTACTTGATCATAAGTCGTTCGGCCCATTACTACCGTATCGATCTTTTCCATCAATTCTTGATAACTAGTATCCTCTTCCACTAATTCAATCCCGCCACCTAAAAAATCAATACTGCCATCAGGTTCAGCGATATACCCATCGACACTTGCTGCAATGTACAAAATAACTTCTCTACTCATAAAAAACCTCCTAATTTTAAAAAGCTGAAAGAGCTTGGTCAGCCTTGACAGGAAAATAGGAAAAATTGAGGGTGGCGCTTTTTGCCACAATCTATTTTTATCTGTTTCCCGAAGAGCTAGCCCGTGTAGCTAGATAACATTCAACGTTGAACGAGTTTGGTCAACACTGATAATACTAAAGTATGTATCTTCCTCGAACTATCTATTCTACCTGTTTTATTACTTTCGTCAACTAGTTTTCTAAAAAAAGAAGTATCGTTGAACTGAAGAGTATTCCTTCTTTCAACTATACTTCTTTTCTTAATTTTGCTTTGTAACCATCTTTTAGAATAGCTTGTCTTGTTGTTTCACCTAAACAGTATAAAGTCGGCATTTCCCTCAAATCAACTTCTCTAAATACCAATAAAAATCGTTCCCACAGAGACGGACTTGCTAGATAAACTGCTGTCATTTTTTCAGCCATTAAATTTTTTTGTAGTAGCAGTTGATTTTCTTTTGGGAAACAATTGTCGTAAAGGATTGGTGTGAATAATCGATGTCCTTTATCAACTAGTTCTGCTTCACCAGTCTGATTGGCTAAATTACTCCTTGGATAAAAAATCGTGGTTGCTTCTAAATGATCAGCTGACCAAGACTCAAATAAGTTCTTTTTTGTTGCACATGGGGCTTGAAATGTTGTTTCTATCTGATTGGCTAAGAGAACTTGAGCAGTCTTCTTTCCAATTACAGCGAACTTTTTCATTTCAACCTCTTTTCTATTGATTTGCTGAAAAAAAAATTTGGCTGCATGTTGACTTGTTAAAAAAATCCACTCGCTCTGTTTCACCATTCTCTCAAATGATTGACCTAACGCTCTTTTTTTCAATTCAATCAATGGAATTTCAACCGTCTCAAATCCTTTTTGCTGAAAATACAAACGATCTTCTTGGTTATCTTCTATCAAACGTGTTAAAAGAATTTTATTCATATTGATTCCTGATCCATTTCAGTTAGCAACGCTTTGGCTATTTGCTTTCCAACACCCTCTATTTCTTGGACAGTCACACTTTTAGTGAAGGATTGTTGTAACTCTTTATCTCCTAAAAACCCTGAAAAGCGGTAACCATTTTGCTCTTGACTAGCGAAAGCTCCGATAGGAATATCGCAATTTCCATTTAACATCGCCAAAAAATCACGCTCTTCCATGACTAATTTTCTTGTTAACGAATCATTGATTGGGCTTAAAAAATCGTTCATCTCTTGATCTTGGCTACGACATTCTACAGCTAAAGCTCCTTGTCCTACAGCTGGAATACACTGCTCACAGCTTAAAATAAGATAAGGATGTGTGGGTTCATCAAACCAATTCAACCGTTTTAAACCAGCTACTGCTAAAACAATGCCATCTAGATTTTGCTCTTCCATCCGTTTCAAACGCGTTCCTACGTTCCCTCGAATCGATTCCACTTGAATATCTTCCCGTAAATTTTTCATTTGAAATTCTCGCCGCAAACTACTCGTTCCAATTCTAGCACCGTTGGGCAACGCCTCTAAAGAATTGACTTCTCTAAAAATCAAACAATCAGCCGGATCGCTTCTCTCTGGAATCGCAGCTAACGTCAATCCATCCGCGACTTTTGCTGGCATGTCTTTTAAACTATGGACCGCAAAATCGATTGAGCCTCTCAATAAAGCCTGTTCTACTTCATTGATGAATAATCCCTTCCCGCCAATTTTAGACAAACTGACTGAAAGCATTTGGTCTCCTTTGGTCGTCATTGGGACGATCTCAACTGGAAAATCACCATGAACTTCTTTCAGTAAATTTAATACGATCATGGTTTGCTTCATTGCTAAAGGACTATTTCTGGTGCCGACACGGACGGTTTTCATTCAACTTACTTCCTTTTTCTTTTCTTATCTTTTCATCATACTAGATTTTATTTTTTTGACAACTGCCCTGTACCAACTTTATATGCTAAGAAATAAAGTCCTGCCACAAAAAAGCCGCCACCAATAATATTACCTAAATACACACTGACCATATTTTGCCCAAACGCTGACCACGTATTGCCTCCTAATAAAATCCCCATCGGAATCAAGAACATATTGGCTACAACGTGTTGGAAGCCGCAAATCACAAAACCCATGATTGGCAGAAAAATCCCGACGATTTTACCAATAAAATCTTTTGCTGCAAAGTTCAAATACACTGCGGTACTCACTAAAAAGTTACAAGCAATCCCCGAAAGAAACCCTTGTAAAAAAGTATCTTTAGTTCTCCCCAGTGAAACTTGGATCGCACGCTCAGCAAAATCACCTTGTAACGCTCCACTTAAATAGCCAAAGAAATAAGCCACAAATAAGGAACCAATCAAATTAAAAATCGTCACAATCACAATGTTTCTAAGCCATTCTTTGCCACTGATTTTTCTAGCAAACAACGCCATTGAAACAACCATCATATTTCCTGTAACTAACTCTCCTCCAGCTAACAATAAACAAATCAGTCCAAACGGAAAAACAGCTGCTCCGATCACATTAACTAGTGACCCCCATTCCTTTGGCATTGTTCCCATTGCACGAATCATCGCAATCCCTGCAACAGCAATAAAAACACCTGCTAAAAATCCTAATACCGCTAAAGTCAAAAAACTACCACGCGCTTTTTGAACCCCTTTTTCAATTGTAACATCAACTATTTCTGGTGGTTGAAGTGAACTCATATTTTACCTCCTAATTTAAAAGCGGAACGGGCTCGTTCAGCTCCGACTAGAAAATAGGAAAAATCGATTGTGGTGCTTTTTACCACAAACTATTTTTATCTTTTTCCAGTCGGAGCTAGCCCGTGTAGCTAGATAACTATAAAAGCGGAACAAATCGGCTAATCCTGTAGAAAATTAGGAAATTGACATTGAAACGCTCTTTGTTTCACTGACAATTTATCTATTTTCATAAGGATTGATTTGTGCAGCTAGATAACACATGGTAACAACGTTCCGCTTCGCTGCACCTTGTACTTTTCAACATCAGTTCTTTTCATTCACTGTGTTTCAAAGCAAAAGCGAAGCGGGCTCGTTTAACCTTGACAGAAAAATAGGAAAATATGACTGAGGCATTTTCTGCCTTATTCATAATTTATCTTTTTTTCGAAGAGCTAGCCCACAAAACTAACTGATTTACTTATCTAAAATATCTCTTTGATTCTTATACACCGTCGTTAATTTAGGATCTAAATACACGACCTCATCAAAATAATGATCCCTTAAATACTGTTTATGAACCTCATCAAACCGTTTATCACGCTCTTCACCAACTTGAATCGCATAAACGTCTGCTCCTTGTTGTGTGTAGATAAGAATCGTTTCAAAATCGATTGTTTTAGTATCCATCAATAACATTTTATGTCCAAACAATGGCAATTGTTCAAACCAATCCTCATCCTTTCGACAAGAAACAACCTCTCCTACAATAATCAATGCAGGATTTTGAATGTGTTGTTCCTCAATTGCATCGATCATCGTTTGAACTGTTGCGGTAATTGTACGTTGACGACCTAAGCTCGCCCATTCGATGATTGCTACTGGTAAATGTGGTGAAACATCTTGCTCCAAAAGTTTCTGTTGAGTACTTTCTACTCGTTCTACCCCCATGTACAAACAAATCGTTCCATTCTCTGTCAGTCCTTTAAAATCGATGGTTTCCCCTGCTTGACGATGAGCAGTTGCTAGCGTTACTTTACTACTATGGTCACGATGCGTGAGCGGAATACCACTGTAGCTACTAGCAGCAGAAGCCGCGGTAACACCTGGAATGATTTCATAGTTAATTCCTTCTCTTTGAAGCGTGGCGATTTCTTCACCTACACGACCAAAAATACCAGGATCTCCGCCTTTTAATCTGACCACAAGCTGATTTTGACGACCTTCTTCTATCAATAGTTGGTTAATATTTTTTTGCTTTAACACATGATTTTTTGGGTATTTTCCACTGTAAATAAAGCGAGCTGCTTCTTTGGCAAGGTACAACAGAACTGGATGAACTAGCCGATCGTAAATAATCACATCTGCTGATTCTAACAGTCTCTTCCCTTTTAGTGTCAATAGTTCTGGATCACCTGAACCTGCTCCTACAAAATAAACTTTTCCCATCACTACACCAAAACATAGACGAGGTCTTCTTCAATAATCGTTTCATAGGCACGAACACAGCCTTCATCAGGCTCTTGCACTTGTCCATCGTTTAAATTGATTTTGTAATCATGTAGTGGACAAAAAACATATTCCCCTGAAACCGTTCCTTCAGCCAATGGTCCTTGTTTGTGCGGACAAATATTTTCAATTGCTTTGACACGATCATCACTTAAACGAAAAATAGCGATTTTTTGCTCTCCAACAATAATTTCTTTCCCCATTCTAGGAGCTAGCTCAGCTAATTGACCAACTAAAATTTTTTCCATTTCATGCTCTCCCCACTGTGTATAATTCTTGGCGTGTTTTATTATCTTCTACAACTTCATCCCATGGGTTTCCACGACGTCCTGTGACCGCCTCATCTAATGTCACTAACAACTCTTGACGTTTTACAGGATCTAGTAACACGTCTTTCACGTTATCAAAGCCCAGCCGTTCAATCCAAGGTGCAGTCCGTTCTGCGTAAATACCCGTTTCACGGTAATATTGCAACATTGCTCCACAAATATCGATAACTTCTTGTTCCGTTTCAACCGTCGTTAGTAACACTGCTTCTTTCACTTCTGTCCCGCCATTTCCGCCAACATAAATTTGGAAGCCATTTTCCACACCGATAATGCCAAAATCTTTCACGCCACTTTCCACACAACTTCTTGGGCAAGCAGAAACACCCATTTTAAATTTGTGTGGTGTATCGATAAACTCGTATCGTTGTTCCAATTTGATTCCAAGACCCATTGAATCTTGTGTACCAAATCGACAGAAATTAGCACCTACACACGTTTTGACCGAGCGAACTGCTTTCGCATAGGCACCAGCAGCTTTCATATCTAATTCTTCCCAGATTTTTGGCAAGTCTTCTTTTTTCACACCATATAAACCGATTCTTTGGCTACCGGTTACTTTGACCATCGGTACATCGTATTTTTCTGCAACTTTGGCAATCAACAGTAGTTGTTGAGGGTTGGTTTTTCCACCACGCATTCTTGGAATCACAGAGAACGTACCATCATTTTGAATGTTCGCGTATAGTCGTTCATTCACATAACGAGACTCTTTCTCATCTTCGTGTTCCTTAGGCCAAGCAACATTTAAATAGAAGTTGATTGCAGGTCGACACTTAGGACATCCTTCTGAATTGGTAAAATTCAATTCTCGGTATACTTCACCGGATGAGGTCATTTTTTTCGCGTAGATTTGTGTGACAATTTGATCTCTTGTTAAATCTGTACAACCACAAATTCCAGTTGGAGCAGATACAACTTCGCCACCTAATGCATAAGCTAAAACGTCTCCGATCACTGCTTTACATTTCCCACAAGATCCGCCTGCTTTCGTGTGCTTGGTTACATCTGCTACAGAGGAAAGCTCTTTTTCATTGATGGCAGTCATGATTGTCCCTTTGTCGATGCCGTTACAGCCACAGATCACTTCATCATCCGGCCACTCACTGACATCCGCACTCGCTTCTTCACCAACCATATGAAGTAAAGAAACAGGTGTGTATTCTTCAATACTTTCATTTTTCTTCAAAATATTATAATAGCGATTCCCCTCACTTGTATCGCCATAAAGAACAACACCGACCACTTGATTTTCTCTTACAAAAATCTTTTTGTACGTATAATTGATACCGTCGAAAGCCTCAATACTATTGACTCCTTCGGTTTCTCTGATATTACCAGCAGAATACAAATCACAGCCAGATACTTTTAACGAAGTAAACGTCGTACTACCTTGATATGCTTTCGCCTCTTTGCCTGTCAACACATCCGCTAAGACTTTTCCTTGTTCAAATAAAGGTGCGACTAAACCATAGACATTGCCATCATGCTCCGCACATTCCCCTACTGCAAAAACATCTGGGACATTTGTTTTCATAAAGTCATCCACAACGATTCCACGGTTCACTTCGATCGTTGTTGTTCTTGCTAGTGTTGTTTCTGAGCGAATCCCGATCGACATTACCACTATATCCGTTTCAATCGTCGTTCCATCACTAAAAGCTAACCCTGTGACACGCGTGTCTCCAAGGATTTTTTTTGTTGCTTTTTCCATTAGAAATTTTAAGCCCTGTTTTTCTAAATCAGCTTGCAGCATTTTTCCTGCTTTTTCATCTAATTGTGTTTCCATCAGCCATCGTTCTAAATGAACGACAGTAACGTCCATTCCTTGATCTAGTAATCCTTTGGCCGCTTCTAAGCCAAGTAAACCGCCACCGATCACGACGGCTTTTTGGTATTTTTGAGACGCTTCAAGCATATTTTCTGTGTCATCGATTGTTCTAAATCCAAGAACACCAGGTAGTTGAGCACCTTCAACAGGTAAAATAAATGCTCTAGAACCTGTAGCTAAAATACATTTATCATAAGAAATTTCTTTGCCTGATTGTGTCGTGATTGTTTTGTTGGTTGTATCCATTTGAACGGCTGGGTCATGATTGATCAAGCTAATTTGATTTTCTTCATACCATTCAAGTGGATTCGTGATGATTTCTGAAACAGTCATTTTCTTTTGTAAGACATTACTTAACATGATCCGGTTATAATTTGGGCATTGTTCTTCGCCGATGATCGTGATTTGATAGCGATCAGGATCGCGGTCTAAGATTTCTTCAATGGTGCGCACACCAGCCATTCCATTTCCAACTAAGACAAGCTTTTCTTTCATTTTATGTAAACTCTCCTTTTGTGATTTTTTGAGCAATCCATTCCACATGTTGTCTTTTTTAGAATAGCAAGAATCAAAGACGGTGACTATTAGGGAATTACCTAATAACTATCTTATTAGAAAATGTACAACAAAATAGCTCTAATAAATAAGTTGAGATTCACAAACATTTGAAGAACAGTCTTTGTAAATCTCTTCTTAATTTATTATGGCTAAACGCTTTTATCATATTTTGTACTGATTATCATTATTTAAATTTGAGATAAAAATAAGTGTAAAAACATTTTTGATCAGTTACTATAAGCAATGTTAGACACAAAATTATGATATAATGATTAAAATGAATTTCAAAAAGTTAATTTCTACGGAGGCTGTTGAATGAACGTTATTAATAAAATTTCAGATTTTTTTGATGAAAAACGTAGATCTAAGCATAAAAGGATAAGAGAAAGAAATGATAAAATGCGGGCTCTCGGTAAAAAAACTACGAAAAAGGGTTGGGGGTCAATGGTTAATACAGGTTCAGGCGGTATAAATAAGAACCCAATTGATCGTGTATACGATATTGCACAGCAACAAAAAAATATTGCTGAGGAAAAAGAATTACAAAAAAGAGACGCTCCGGAGAATTAAATTGCTCAAGTAAATAATTAGTATATGACATAAGCACTTTGAATCAAATTTACTTAATTGTGTGATTCCCAAAAAAAGATATTTTATTCAACTACAGTGCAAAGTCTACCTCTAAAAGGCCGAAGTAATGAATAATGCTTGAATGATTGCTAAGGTCAAAAGGACGAACTATATCAAAAGGGACATGTTTTGATATAGTTCGTCCTTTTTATTCTTCTAACAACAGTTTGAATTGCTCTTTCTTCTTTTTTAGGGCTGCTGGGTCTTTTCCATATGAAGATAACGCAATCAAATAATCCTGAGATTCGATCGTACTCATATTATAAAAACCACTGTTTTCTTTCTGACTACAGTCATTGACCCATTGATACTTAGATGCATCGTTGACGATTTTCTGATTGATCGCTTTGGAATCTGTACAAGCAAAAATTAGATGGGCTTCTTTGATATGCTCAGCCGTGTAGGTTGCTGTGGTCAGTTTTATATTTTCTAATTCATTGAATTCCTCTAAAAAAGTTGGTGCAACTAGTGTTACTTGTCCTTTAGCGCTTAAAATTGCTATTGTTTTTCGTAATGCGATTCGGCCACCACCGATGATCACGATTTTCTTCCCCGTTAAATCAAGCATTACTGGATACATGTAATAGCCTCTTTCACAATTCCTTCTAAATCGGTTAAAATTCGTGCATCAAATTCTAGTGTTCTTGTAATGATAAACTTTGTTTTAGGAAATGCTTCGCTCAGTTTATTTTTCATGATCGTAATCAAATGTCCATCGAATAAAAAGAAAGGGACAATCACTATTTTTTGATCCGTTGATATTTGTTTTTTGATATCCTCTAAGTAGTCTTCTTGTCCTTTTAAACTTGTTGGGATAATGGAAAAACCGACTTGTTGTTGGATTTCGGTCGCGATTTCCGTCAATACTTGTTGTGGTTCATTCGTTTGTTTTGTACCATGAGCGACTAAAATACCCACTAGCTGATCATCTGGATAAGCCATCGCAACTTCTTGAAATCGTTCTAACAATACTTGACGGCTACCACTTTTACTGCCGAACGTCTCTGTTTGTTTGAATTGGACATCTGGATATTGTTCTTTTACTGTTTCAAGTTCAGCCGGGATATCGACTAAAGCATGTTTCGCTGCAAATAATAATACAGGAACAACAATTATTTGCGTCACATCGTTTTTGATCATTTCTTCGGCAACTTTCGGGATTGTATCCGTATGATTTTCTAAAAAGGCTGTTGCTTGATAAAACGTTGAATCAATTCTTGTTTCTACTTGTTGAATAAACTCCATCGCAGCTTGGTTTTTCTCATTTTTTTGACTACCATGAAATACATAAAGAATACCAATCATTTTTTGCTCACCTCATAAGTCGATTAATTGATGTTTCATACTATATTGCAACAATTCGCTAAATGTTGCAAATTCTAATTTTTTCATTACATGAGATTTATGAACTTCAACCGTTTTTACAGAAATAAATAATCGTTCCGCAATTTCTTTATTGCTGTAGCCTAAAGCAACTAGTGGTAAAACTTCTCGTTCTCTTTTTGACAAACGTTCATACTTTGTATCTTTTTCAGCCGTTCCCACGTTATTACGCCAACTTTCCTTATCATACTCACCAAATAACGGATCGATTACAATGTTTCCATTGCTCACTTGCTGGATGGCTTCTAATAAAACCGTATCCTGGGAACTTTTGAGAATGTACCCTTTTGCACCATACTCTATTGCGGTGCGGACATATTCTTCTTCATCGTGCATGCTTAAAATAATCGTTTTTATTTCTGGAAAATGCTCTTTGATACGACGGGTTGTCTGAAGACCATTTTCGCCAGGCGGCATACGCATATCCATCAACACAATATCAACTGGATATTTTTCAAGGAGCAAAAAAGCCTCTGTGCCATCAGCGGCATCTCCCACAACCGTAATATCTTTTTGGGATTCTAGCAATAACCGTAATCCACTTCTGACCACGGCATGGTCATCTGCTATTATGATATTCATTTTCCCACCTCCCATTGGATAGGCAATCCTAACGTCACAGTCGTTCCTTCCATTTCTTCTGATTGAATACTTAAATGACCACCGATTGATTCAGCTCTTTCTTGCATATGTAAAAGCCCTAATCCACGACTGTGTGCATTTACTTTGTGAAGATTGAATCCTTTGCCATGGTCTCGAACAGTAAGTACTAAGTGATTGTCTTGTTCACTCAAGGTCACCCACAATTCATTCACATCAGCATGTTTCACACTGTTCATAACACTCTCTTGTAATACGCGATAGGTGATAATTTCCACACTTTCCCCAAATCGCCTATTTTCGATTATCGGAATAAAATGAATTTCCACACCCGTTGTTTCTGTTAATCGATTTAATAACACTTCAATCGCTGGAATCAAGCCTAAATCGTCTAAAGCAGTTGGACGTAAATCAACCGCGAGTTGTTTCACTTCACCAAGTAACGCGACAAAATCTTCATCAATTTTTTGTAATTTAGTGGGTAAATCCTCTGATTGTCCACTCCACTTTAATTGCCTAGTTTCCAGCATCAAACTATAAATACTTTGGGCTAATCCATCATGTAATTCTTGTGAAATCGCGCGACGTTCATTTTCATGAGCCTGATTGACGTATTCAATCAATCGTTTATTTTGAATGACCTGCTGCAAACGATCTTGAACAGCGACACGGCGGATACTTAATAAAGATGTTTCGCGGTCAATCACAGTGTAGCTACCGCTAAATTGTTCTTGCTTGCCTTTGGCATCTTCTAAAACGAAAGGAAAAGCCGTCTGATCCCAGTCAGCTTTGACTTCACAATCAAGGCACTTTTCCATAGTGGTGTGAAGCATGCAGCCTTCACCTTTCGCGATTTCCAAGATTTTTTCTATAGTAAATGAATAGTCTATCTTTAATTTAGCCGCCGCTTTGTTATACCTAATACAATTGTTTTCTTCAATTAGAAATAAACCATCTTTTGCTTCTTCAAATAGTTTTTCCATTACATTCATTTTCATTTTTTCACCTATAAATAAACAGCTAGTTCATTTGTTTTGTCTTTAGCAGCACCCAATAATCCCTCTGTAACGTTTGTCTTCTCTCGATACCCCACCAATAATACACCTTTCACTTCTCCTGACTTTAGTACGGGAAAAGCAGCAATTGTTTCTAGTTTTTCCATTCGTGTAATCGGTAATTCCACTAATTTTTCTGGTTGTTTTTGTAAATCAGTCGCTTGATAGGGACGACCCGTTCGCCATACAATTCCGCCGATTCCTTTACCTACTTGTAATCGAATTTTTTTGTAATTTTGGTTGGTGTTTCCTGCTACATAATTCCAGCGGATCACTCGAATTTTAGTGATTTCATTCACAGTAGAAAGAGCTAATGCGACAAAATCCACCTTTAAATCTACTTTGATTTGATCGATTGCTTGTTGCATCTGATCTGTCATTTGACTACTCCTATTCCCTAATTTTTAATAAAAATCTTGTTTTCTGCTCGGTCTTCTCTTATTCTTAAACCAACATCATCTTATTTTAGAAGGATTTTTTAATGAAAACAACAACTACTTTTAGCCCTAAACGTTTGGTCATGATTATTACCATGACTGTTTTTTCTTTTTCGAGTATGACAACAGCGTTTTTCTTGATGGGAATCAAGGCGTTTCCTTATTTTATCGTCGCTGCTCTTTTTTACTTTATTCCTTACGCTATTATTATAGCAGAATTTACTGGTGTTTATAAAAATCATATTGGTGGATTGTATCAATGGCTAGCGGAACATCTTTCAGAAAAAGTTGCATTTATCGCATCTTTTTTATGGTATTGCAGTTATTTTATCTGGATGATCAGTTTATTTATGAAATTATGGATCCCTTTATCTATATTACTTTTCGGACATGATCTTACTAAACAAAACACACCATTTCTATTTCTTCCCACGCCAGTAATAATCGGTATTTTATCCATTTTAGCTGTTTTAGCGACGTTATTTTTTGTCAGTAAAGGATTTAAAGGTATTGCTTCTGCGTTATATTTAAGTGGTCTCTTAATGACGCTTTTGATTGCGGTCTGTCTGGGCAGTAATCTATGGTTGTGGCTTCATAATCAGTCGGCAATCTTACCAAATCTTGTTGCTAGTTTTAAAGGGGGACAATCTACTTCTACAGCAGATCAAACTCTAATCGAACAGTTTGCCTTTTTGATTTTTGCAATCACAGCCTTTGGTGGATTGGATACCATTGCAAGTCTTGTGGATAAAACCGGTAAACAAAAGACACGCTTTCCAAAATTATTGATTCTAAGCAGTATTTTAGTCGTCATTTGTTACTTCTTAGGAATTCTTTTATGGAGTGGCAGCACAGATTTAACTATTTTAAAAGCAAATGGCAGTATTCATTTAGGAAACTTGATGTATGAATTAATGGAAAACTTAGGCTATTCTGTAGGGCGCTCATTCGCATTATCCCCAATCCAAACGCAATGGTTATCTCAAGTATTTATTCGCTTTACAGCGTTGACCTTACTGCTTTCTTATATCAGTTTATTATCATCGATTTTTTATCTCCCGATTCGAACATTAGTAGAAGGCACACCAAAACATTATTGGCATCCTCGTCTGAAACAAAAAAATAAACATGACATGCCAGTTTATGCGTTGCTCGTTCAAGGAAGTTTGATTAGTTTGTTTATTTTAGGGATTAGTTTTGGGAGTCAATATGTGGTTTTTTTATACAATCAATTGACTTTGATGACGAATATTTCTAGAGCCATCCCCTATTTATTAGTCGCTCTTGCCTATCCAGCTTTTAAGAAAAAGCAATTAGCACTTGAACCAACTTCTGATATAGTTCAGTCAAAATCTACGAGTTTATTGATCAGCGGTAGCGTGATCATCAGTATTACATTAGCCATTGGCTTTCAATTATATCAACCAATTTCACAAGGAAATTACCTGCAAAGTTTAACATTATTGATTGGTCCATTCTTATTTGCTTCCATCGCTTCTTTACTTTATAAGCGTTTCAATAAGAAAAAACGTAAAAAAATAGTTGATGCCTAAAAAATAGTAATAACAAGCGAAAACCGGCCCTTTCCTGTACAATATAAAGTAAGTTATTTTCTGTTTTTTCTAAAAAAAGAAAGATCAGTTATCTTTTGTGCAGGAGGGGTTTTTTTGTTCGACTTAGAAAAGGTTCAGTCATTAAATGAACTGGAAATGATTGTTTACCAGTATATCTTAGAACATATGAATAGTGTACCTAAATTAACGATTCGTCAGCTTGCCGCAGATTGTCATGTTTCGACTTCAACTATTTTACGTTTTTGTTCTAAAATGGGCTTTGATGGTTTTTCAGAATTAAAATATTTCCTAAAGAAAGAAGATACTGAAAAACAACAATCATTTGAACAATATTATGATGCAACGATTCACGTTGATTCTTTTTTAAAACAACTCAACCAACAAACGTATTATGATACCTTGAAACCAGCAATTACAATGATTGCTTCGGCTCGGCATATTGTTTTTTCAGGAATTGGCACTAGTGGTATTTTAGGCTCTTACGGCAGTCGTTACTTTGCTAACATGGGCATTAACGCCTATAGTATTGGCGATCCGTTTACGCCAATTCCTCAAAGAGGGTTTGAAAATACTGTAGCGATCATCCTTTCTGTTTCAGGAGAAACTTCTGAAGTGATCAAACAAGCATCTGATTTTAAACGGTCTAGTGCGAAAATTTTGAGTATCACGAATGATGAACATTCTACCATTTCTCGTTTAGCTGATTACAATATCTCTTATTATATGCCTGACGAACGTTCCGTTTATGCTGATCCTTATATTAATATCACAACGCAGATTCCTGTCATTGCCTTGATCGAATTACTCGCTCATCAAGCAAGTAAAGAACTATCAGAAAAACGTGTATAACCCCCACATCAAATACGGACTGACCGCTAATCTAAATGCCAAAATTTTGACAAAAAGGATAGGCATTGCTATTGTTTTTACGAAGATCTACAGGATTTTTAAACGAAGGACTCATACGAAAGAGAGAGTGACCGTAAATGACATTTACTATCGAACATTTGGACAATGAAGTAATCACTGGAAAACGGTACAAATTCGCTATTCCTAAAACACCGGAAGATTTTACTGAGGTGAATAATCAAAAACTCGAAATACTACCGATGGATCAAAAAACAATACGTGCACTCATTATCAACGATCCAGATGAAAGTAATGGTACCTACAAATACTTTGTGGAGCATAGTGAAGGGAATCGGACCTTTACATTATCAGCGAGTGAATATGCTGTTTTCTCTGGACCATTTGAAACCTTAGCCGATATCGATCAATTTATTGGAGCCTGTTATGGTGAACTTCATCAAGCTGCTGATTATGGAATCGGAGGAACACATAATATCCAATTAATCGATTTTGAACACGGAAAAATCATCTTAAAGTTACCTACTATGAAAAAATAAAATAAAGGTATGGGTGTAAACGGTTATGCGATTTACACCCATGCCTTTTATCCTATTATTGTTTTTTTACTTGGTACATGTTTCTCAAAGTGGTTAAGCTATTTTAAATAACCCGAAATTATTTTATAGTATTAATGTAAACGTATTCAATAGATTCAAATCAGAGCGGCCGCTCTATTGAAATACTACTACACGCACTTATTGTCATATACTTAGTCAACACAAAGGAGAGGTTTAGAATGAACGAATGGATCAATGAAAAAGTTCTGCCACCCGTTTTAAAATTCGTTAATACCAAAGCAATTACTGCATTAAGAAATGGTATGTTGTATACCATGCCATTTACGATTGTGGGTTCGATTTTCTTATTATTAGCTAATTTACCGATTGAATCAGTTGCAAAATGGATTACAGACAGTGGCTTAGTCGTTTACTTTAATCAGGCCTATGGGGCATCTTTTGCTATTATGTCCGTTTTTGCAGTGATTGGTATTGCATATTCTTACGTTAAAACAGAAGGCTTTGAAGGATTACCTGCTGGGATGATTGCTCTGGTTGTCTTTATTTTATTTATGTCTTCTGAAATTACGGATGCTGAAAGTGGCGTGACAATTGGCAACATCATCAATAAAGACTGGACTGCTGGTAAAGGAATGATCACAGCCATTATCGTTGGGTTAATTGTTGGATGGGTATACAGTTGGTTCTTGCGTCATGATATACGTATCAAATTACCTGAAGCTGTTCCTGAAAACGTAGCAAACTCATTCACTGCATTGATTCCAGCTGGTGCTTTGATTACAGGTGCAATGTTTGTGTATATTTTCTTTGATAAAGTCTTTAATACAACGTTCTTTGATTTCATTTACGATGTTTTACAATCCCCTCTTCAAGGTGTTACAGATTCCTTGGGCGGTGCTTTAGTTTTAGGATTCTTAGTTCCTTTATTTTGGTTCTTCGGTGTTCACGGTTCAACGATTGTTGGCGGAATCATGGGGCCAATCTTACAAGCAAACTCTTTAGAAAATACAGATATCTTAAATTCAGGAAAAGAATTAACAGTCGCAAATGGCGGCCATATTGTAACACAACAATTTTTAGATCAGTTCTTAACCGTAACAGGTGCTGGTATGACTATTGGTTTAGTCGTATTTATGGTTTTCTTTGCAAAATCAGCACAATTCAAACAACTAGGTCGTTTATCAATTGGACCTGCTATTTTCAATATTAATGAACCAATCGTTTTTGCTACACCAATTGTAATGAATCCGATCATGGCATTACCATTTATCATTACACCAGTCGTTTCTTCGGTCATTACTTACTTTGCTTTATATACTGGCCTAGTACCATTGTTTACAGCAGTTCAAGTACCTTGGACAACCCCTCCAATCATCTCTGGTTTGTTAGTCGGAGGTTGGCAAGCAGCATTATTACAAATCGTTGTATTAACAGTTGGATTCTTTATTTACCTACCATTTGCTCGAAAAATGGATGCAATCAACTACGCACAAGAAACAAATCAACCGATTACTGAAGAAGTATTAGAAGGAATTGAAGCAAAAGCTTAAAAATATGTTTAATATGACTTAAAATCACTGCATAGCTGATCCGTTCAAATGATTCCTCCTAGCTGTGTGGTGATTTTAGTGTTCAACTAACACGTTAAGGAGTAGATTATATGTCAATTTTAAGAGAGAATTTTCTTTGGGGCGGTGCTGTTGCCGCTCATCAATTAGAAGGAGGCTGGGACCAAGGTGGTAAAGGTGCTAGCGTTGCTGACGTGATGACCGTTGGAGCGAATGGCGTACCTAGAAGAATCACAGATGGCGTTTTACAAGGTGAAAATTACCCAAATCATGAAGCTATCGATTTTTATCACCATTACAAAGAAGATGTCAAACTGTTTGCTGATCTTGGATTGAATTGTTTCCGGACATCGATTGCCTGGACGCGAATTTTCCCCAATGGTGATGGGACTGAGCCAAATGAAGAAGGCTTGCAATTTTATGATGACTTGTTTGATGAATGTTTAAAATATGGGATCGAGCCTGTAATTACCTTATCTCATTTTGAAATGCCTTATCATTTAGTCACTGAATATGGCGGCTGGCGTAATCGTAAAATGATCGATTTTTTTGCGAAGTTTGCTCGTGTTTGTTTTGAACGTTATAAAGATAAAGTAACATATTGGATGACGTTCAATGAAATCAACAACCAAGCGAATTACGCTGAAGACTTTGCGCCATTTACTAACTCTGGTATCAAATACCAAGAAGGCGAAGATCGTGAAAAAATCATGTATCAAGCGGCTCACTATGAATTAGTAGCGAGTGCCCAAGCGGTAAAAATCGGCCATGAAATCAATCCTGATTTTCAAATTGGTTGTATGATTGCGATGTGTCCAATCTATCCTTATTCATGTGACCCCAAAGATATGATGATGTCGGTCAGTGCGATGCAAAAACGGTACTGGTTTACCGATGTTCATGTGAGAGGCCATTATCCTAGCTTTATGGAAAACTATTTGGCGCGTAAAGACTTTGATTTGGATATTACAGAACAAGATTTGACTGATTTAAGCCATGGTTGTGTGGATTATATCGGTTTTAGCTACTATATGTCGTTTGCCATCAAAGATCATGAAAAAGGCCCTGCTTTTGATTATGATGAGTCAAAAGATTTAGTCAAAAATCCTTATGTAGAAGCGTCTGACTGGGGTTGGCAAATTGACCCGTTAGGCTTGCGTTATGCCATGAACTGGTTTAATGAACGTTATGAATTGCCGTTGTTTATTGTGGAAAATGGCTTTGGTGCCATTGATGAACTTGAAGCAGACGGCACGATTAATGACCAATATCGCATTGATTATTTGAAAACCCATATCGAAATGATGAAAGAAGCGGTTGAGTTTGATGGGATTCCGTTGATTGGCTATACGCCTTGGGGCTTTATTGATTTGGTTTCTGCGGGAACTGGTGAGATGAAGAAACGCTATGGTTTTATCTATGTGGATAAGGATAATGATGGACAAGGGACGTTGGCAAGATCTAAGAAGAAATCATTTGATTGGTATCAGCAAGTGATTAAGAGTAATGGTGAAGAGTTGTAAGAGGTTTGGTATAAAAGAAAGGGGAAACTAAATTGCATAAACACAATTTAGTTTCCTCTTTCTTTTTTACTACACAAACAAACTATTGAGTATCAGAAAAAATAGTGAAAAGTTCCCTATTCTCCTCCAAATACATCAATCCCCATATTTCTGACTTCTTGGCATTCTTCATCTGTCAAAAACCACCACGACATTTTTTCATGCCCCACTGTACCTAGCCATATTTTTTCCCCTTGAAAAAAAACAATATCTTCTGGTAAATTCGGACCTTGCCAATCTCCAATTGATTTTGAATAGTTTAAAAGAATGGATAGTGAATCTGAATTAAATACAAAGCGATATACTTCCACTACTTTTTCACGATCAATTACCATTGAAGTTGCCCAACTATTTGTTTCAATTTTAGTAACTAAAAATGAATCTAAATCACTAATTAATTCATATGCTTTTTTATCATATGAATACGTGTTATCTCCTTTAAAATCAATATCATGACGAATACAAAATTCAAAAAATGTACACTTTTTTTCTAAAGCCAAGTTAAGAATATTTTTATATTGATGGCTATGTATATCCTCTGAATAATAATATTGGTTTCTATTTGTTTGAAGCCACGCCATAAAATGAATGACCTCCAGACCTATTCCATGTATGGTAATGATGGAAATTACCTGGACCATGTGCATTTTCAGCTATAGGTGGTTGGAATTTGCCACCCCTTAGTCCACCAGCTAAACGAGCTACCTTGTAGGCTCCTGTAGATGTTGTTGACCATAAATCTCCACGTAGCTTCATGTAATTTACAGCTGTATTTAAGTTCATACCAGAATAAACTACGATTCCTACTCGACCAGTCCTCACTGCTCTATAATGCTCGTAAAACTGTCTGTAATTTGCATTTCTAGAAAAAATAGTTAACGCAATTCCTAACAATCCACCAACGACTGCTGCAAAAAATAGTCTGATTAATTCTCGTGCGACTGGAATCGCAATCCTAATTCCTGGCCCTAGTACAAAACCTGAAGCTACACCGTCTTCTGGTAATATTTCCCTTTGTTCGAATGTATTTTCATCAGTAATAACTATGGCAGTATCCGCAAATTGTTCTTCTGTTGTAATATGCGTACTTTCATCTTCCATTATGTTTTTAGTAGGCAATTCAATTTTTTGAAGCTCTTCTTCTGAGTACTTTCCTTGTTCAATTTCTTCCAATAATATTTTTTCTTCTTCAATCGCCTTTTCTAGCCTTTGTTTCTGTTCCAATGTACCAAAATAAAGACTATAATTATTTGTTTCCTCTTCATTTTTCTCAGATACTTTCATACCACTCGAGTTTATGGAGTCTTCTTGAAATTCTTGAACAATTTCAATTTCTCTTGTTTCGTCGTCAACCTGCGTTTTCGCTTGAATAATTAACTCGCTTTCTTCCAAATCAATCTCAACATTTTCAAATGTTGTGGCCTCATTACTTGATTTTTCTAGTTCTGTTAAAATCTTATTCTCTGTTGTACTAATAGGATCATTTGTAATCGCATATGCTGTATTACTTATACACCCACAGCTTAAAATCATTAACAAACTTACGACAATTTTCTTCATTTCCCATCTCCTTAATGTTTATTTATTAATAACTTCAATAGATTTAAGGTATTCTTTTAAATCATTGAAGGTTATCTCAAACGTCAAATCTTTTTGTAGTTTAGTAGCTAGTAGACCTGTAGCAATAGCAGATGAGTAAGTAGTCCCTTCCACCTCTGAATATTCATTTTCTCCATAGCTTGGTGCAACTATTTTAGTTCCTGGGAAATAATAGTTCGCTTCGTTTGAAGAATTCATAGAAGATTTTTTAAAATTACTGTCTAGAGCCCCTACAAAAATGACGTTTTCTATATTTTGTATGTCTCGTTTGGTGGTATCAAAATTCCCATTTGAAATAACAAACAAAATATTTTTTTTCTGTCCTTTTTTAATTACTTCCAAAAGTTCTTCAGAAAATTTGTTGAATGCGATACTGATATTTATAATTTCTACTTGATTTTCGAGACACCATTCAATTGCATTCAGTAAATCATTAGGTTTTGCTATACCAGCAGATAGAATACTAGCATTATATACGTCTAAATATTTAGGATCTGCGAATCCATATTTAGAACCATTATAGCTACTTTGACTAATTACACCTAGAACAGATGTTGCGTGTACGGTATCTTCTTTTTTATTCACAGGAACCATAGCCTTTTTAATAATGGAATTCATCTTAGAAAACGCTCTATGATTGTCAGCCAATTCTCCATCAATAATTCCTATCTTAACCATTCTATTTTTTAACTGTTCCGAGTTTGAATACTTTTTTGAGAATGTTTGATAATCAAACTTATTCAATGATGATACTTCACTTTGCTTGCTATACTGATAAAGAAAACCAATGATGAAAATACTTATAAGAGTATAGAACACATTTTTTAACTTCATTTCCAGTTAATTCACCACCTATCTATTTTTTAAGATACGCTTCTTTACAAATTGAGCCTTAAAAATTTGAATTTCCAGATTTTTATTTCCATAAAACTTATATTATAATATATATTATAATATGTAAAGATTATTTTTCCCAGACAGCTTCATCCCTTTTTGTTTCAAATGTAATTATGGCAAAGATAAATAGACATGATCTACCTATTTCAACGAAAATCGTCTTCGTATTCAACTTGTTTATTTCTATCTTTATGTTCTTTAACAAAATCCACTCATTAATTAAAAAATTGAGAGAGCTAGCTTTTTCATCAAACCAGCAACTGGCCTTTCAAATAAGTTTTTAGGATGAGAATCAGCTCTTTCAAACACAACAAAGCTCTATGAATATTCACTACATCACGATTTAACATATGTATAAAAACTCAACTATTTTTCTCCCTTGTTCGTATTGACCATTCATGTTAAGTTCTTTATACTTATTGGTATAGGATAGCAACGAAAAAAGCTTTACGAACTAGGAAAAGTTCATAAAGCTCCATCACATATAAATAACCATTGGCACCTCAAGTATCTGGCGGGAACCTTATACTTGAAGTCCTTGTAAAGTCAGCATCCACTGCCCAAACAAGTTGCCAATAGTCGCTAGCATTACAACTAGCTTCTTTCATTGTACAAAAATCAAGTGTCTTTGACCGCTTCTTTTTTGTATCGTTTTATTTGATGAGAAGTGAAGCAGTAAGGTTAGTTCATACTATTGATGAACAGGTATTGGGATAATTTCCCGATATCTTTTTTTGTTGCTATCCTATTTTGTAACAAGGACCTGATAGAAAATAAAAAACGGCACCTCACATTTTGGCGGGAACCAAAATCATGAGGCCCTGTAAAGACAGCATCCACTGCCAATACAAGTTGCCGATAGCCAATACCGAAGTACCAGCATATTTTATTGTACCCAATTTTAGCCTGAATTTCTACCTTATGTGAGAAATTCTTTTAGATTGTGTCGAGATGTTTGCGGTGGTTTTTGTCTATTGAAAACGATGAGGCGCGGGTCTGATCGTTTTTTATTCGTCTATCTAGTTGGGTTTTTAATCAACTTTAGACTAGGAGAATGTAGACATGGGAAAATCACAGGAATCTAACACAATCGCTTATCAGGAGATTTTGGCTATAAAAGCTTCTTTGCGCGAGCTAAATTCATGGCATGAAGCATTGCATTTTATGCGTCATTTTCTTGATGGGAAGAAAACAAGGACTTCTGAAGAGATGCAAGCTTGTGCTGAAATATTTGAAGTGGTTTATCAAAAATTTGGTGCATTATTAACTGAGAGTGAAGTATCTTTGCGTAAAATAGTCAAGCTAAAATAAGTAAAGTATCTAAAAAAACAACCTGTGCACGCGGTATAGCCTACACAGGTTGTTTTTATTTTTAAGACTACAAATTTCAAGTTCTTAGAAAAACTGTTGTACCACTTTTCTTAATCGATTCAACGACTCTTCATTTATCTGTGACACTGCTGATTGATTCTCGCTTGGGGATCAATACTTCTTAAAGGGGATAATTATTTTAATTCCCGATTCAACACTTCATCTTTAATCATCCCGCTCGCTTTCATAAACATATACGTCACAACGGGTCCGACAAAAGTAAAACCATGTTTCTTCATATCTTTGGCTACATTTTTAGATAGGGGTGTGACATTTGGAACCTCATATGCTTCTTCATATACGTTCAAGCGAGGCACGCCACCAACAAAATTCCACATATACTCAGCGAAGCTACCATACTCTTTTTGCACAGCTAAAATCGCTTGAGCATTTTGAATCGTCGCATTGATTTTTCTGGGATTGCGGATCATTTCGGAATCTTGCATGATTTTCTCCACATCATCCGGCATCATCCCTGCAACTTTTTGAATGTCCATATTGTGAAAGTTCCTCAAAAACACATCCAGCTTCCCTGCTGCTGCTTTCCAACTTAATCCAGCTTGGAAGGTTCCTACTGTTAACAAGATAAAAAGTAAACGATCATCATGTGTGGGTTTGCCCCATTGGTTGTGATACCAGTCAAATTTCGATGGTTGGTTCTTTTTCATATCAATACCTCATATTTTTCAGTGTCTATTCTTTAATCTTCCCCTTTGATAATCAATATAGCCGAATGCAAAAGCTTCTACAAGTGTGAAAAAGCTAGAGGCACTTTGCAACCACCAATCATTAGGAATTGGGCTTCGGGAGCTGGAAGCATATAAATTGTATGTTGCCTGACCTGATAACCAATTACTCTTAAAATTAGTAATAGAAACAATCAAAGCTTGTTTAATTTTTAAAATATTCATGATTCCTTCTAAATTACGATTTTCACCAGATAATGATAAAAGAAAAATTACGTCATTTTCTGCTAACTGTTCGACGATCCGCTTAAATTCCACAGAATCAGCACTCCCTGGTATTACTTGAACAGGTTTACCTATCAATAAAAACATTCGTTGTAATTCTGCAGCCTGATTTTGTTGTGTCACTCCTGTAGAAATAACGAAAATGCGCGCACAGTTCTCTATTACTTGGTATATTTCAGTCCAATCTACCTCACGAATATACTTTAATGTCTCTTCAACATCTTGCAATGTTTGGGAAAAAAAAGAAGAGTGTTTTTCACTGGATTGATCGTTAGAAACTTCCCACTTCAGATAGTTTTTCATTTCACTATACCCAGTAAATCCCAATTTCTGAGAAAAACGAATCACTGAAGATTTAGAGGATAAGCTTTTTTTTGCAAATGTGGTTACGCCAAGATCCCCAATCTCATTTTTATTTTCCATGATAAATTTACTGATTGCAAAATCAGTTTCACTTAGTTGATTATAATTTTGATGTAATAAATCATTAAAACTCATATTATTCACGTCAATCCTCTTACATTCATTTAGATTTTCAACTACGCCAATTTTGTAAACGTAAAGAAGCTAATGAAAAAATCCACTAGCTTCTTTATATCATGAATTGATTATTTTTCCTAGTTGATTAAACTAGTTCAGGCCAATATTCCTTATTAACTGCAATTAAATCATCTAAAATTTCTTTTGCTACACTAGCACTTGGGACCGTTTTAGATAACGTTAATGCTTGCCACAATTTTTGATAAGATTTTTCAAGGTATGCCTGAACAACTAATTTTTCTACTGATACTTGTTGTTCGATCATTCCTTTTTGAAATTGTGGAATTTCTCCCATTGCTAATGGTTCGTATCCTCGTTTGCTGACAATGCAAGGCACTTCTACCATTGCTTTTGGATCAATATTTAAAATTGCACCATTATTAGGAACAATCAACAGCATTCGTTCGTAAGTGTTATAGGCTAATGCCCCCGCTAACTGGACCACAAATTCAGCATGTTCTCCCGCCTCAATTATTGTATCTTTTGCTGTACCATTTTCAGCGATGCGTTTACACTCTGCAAAAACATTTTTCTCACGGTGATCCATTACTTCATTCGCACGAGTATAGTCCGGATTAGAATGCGCTACTACATAATCGGGAAATAGGTAATATTTTAAATAAGTATTAGGAATAGTTTCTGGATCAACAGCATAAATATCCTTTGCCTTTTGGAATGTATCCATCCAGCTAGCTTCTTCTAATAAAGGATTATTCAATTCATCTCCTGCTGCGCTATACCCCCATTTCGCCACATGTTCTTTTAGCTTTGGTAATAAATCATTCCCTTGTCTATCGGTCATTTCAGTCCACCAGCCAAAGTGATTCAAGCCGTAATAACGTTCGACTATTTCGTTTTCATGTTTTAATCCCATAATATCGGCAATTGATTTTTTAATTGCAACTGGCATATCACAAATATTGATGATTTTTGCATCTGGACGTAGCACTCTTGTTGCTTCTGCAACTATTGAGGCTGGGTTGGAATAATTTAACATCCAAGCCTTTGGTGAATATTTCTCCATATAGTCAATCAATTCAATCACGCCAGGAATTGAACGCATCGCATAAGCTACTCCGCCTGGACCACATGTTTCTTGGCCTACAACACCATATTTCAGCGGGATTTTTTCGTCTTTTTCACGCATTGAAAGTCCGCCAACTCTAATATGTGCCATCACAAAATCAACGTCAGTAAAGGCTTTTTCCGGATCAGTGGTTGCTGAGAACTCAATTTCAGGTGCACGCTCACGGACAATCACTTCGCAAGCGTCTGCTACTATTTTTTGTCTTTGTTCATCATTGTCGTAAAATGTTAATTTTCTAAGTGGAAACTTCTCTTGATTTTCAATCAGCATCATTACGATTCCTGCGGTGTAAGTACTTCCTCCACCAGCGATCACTACAGATTGTTTTTCTAACATGTTTTTTCCTTCTTTCCATCTAAGTTACTTTTATTCTAACGAGTTTTTTTAGCAATTCAATCACTCAAGCAAGCTTTGGACCTTTGTCCAGTAGTTGAAACAAATTTATTCAATAATTCCTAGTTCTTCACATACAGCTTCTTTAAATTCAGGAACGCCCATACCAATAATTACTTGTATATTATTGCCATTCATCACAACACCTTTTTGCTTTGAACATTGTTTTAATATTTCTTCATCCACTTGAGTAGACTCTTTGACTGTTACTCGTAAACGTGTGAAACAGTTTGTGACCACCTCAATGTTTTCTGATCCACCTAGTCCTTCAATGACTATCGCAACATCAGCCTTCGTTACTTCACTCGTTGCATTCGTCTCACCTAATTGTTGTTGTTCACTACTAGCGATCGTTAGTTCAATCCCCTCACTCGTTACTGCAATATCTTCACGTCCCGGTGTTTTTAAATTGAACTTATTAATCAAGAAAACAAAGGTAAAATACCAAATGACACTCATGATTAAACCTACAATAATTACCAAGTAAAACTTAGATAGACTTGGCGGAATCACAGAGTTTGACACCACTGTATCGATCAAACCATAAAGCATATACGTACGGGCACCAATTGCCCAAAGGATAACTTCTGAAATAGCTGTTAATAAGCTATGCACTAACCATAACAATGGGGAAGCAAATAAAAACGAGAAATCCAAAGGTTCCGTGACTCCAGCTACTGCTCCCACAAATACAGAAGGTAAAATCATCCCCTTGATTTCATCTTTTCGTTCTTTTTTCGCACAGTGGATCAAGGCTAGACCTACTGCTACTGAACCAAAAATTTTCACAAAACCAAAGGTTGCAAAACGTAATGATGGATCTAAAGAAGCAATCGTACCTGCATTTGCCATTTCAGCATAAAATATATTTACAGCACCACTATACATTTTTCCACCAATTTCGGCTGTGCCTCCTAAAGCGGTGAAACAAAACGGCATCCATAGTAAATGATGAAGACCTGTTGGAATCAAAAAGCGATTACCGAAAGCATAGATGAAAACACCAAACAATCCTGCGGTCAAAATCACATCTGACAACGAAGTAATCCACGCATTGACAATCGGCCAGACATAACACAAACTAATAGCTAAAACTAATGTGATTGGTATCATTAAAATGAATGAAAACCTAGGTCCACCATAAATACTTAGTAGATCAATAAACGCAATGTCAGAAAATTTATTGTGGATGTATGCCGTAAGACAGCCCAATAACATTCCTAAAAATACATTCATATCAACAACTTGAAACCCTAATACCATACCTTGCCCTGTTCCAAACAATCCCATTGCACCTTCTGCAGCTAACATGCCGTTTAGATTGAGCCAAGCATTATTAGCTGCTAAGAAAAATAGAAAAACGATTAAAGATAATAG
>NZ_ASWB01000001.1 GCF_000407445.1 Enterococcus moraviensis ATCC BAA-383 | reverse complement strand
AACGAGCCCATTCAGCTTTTATTATCTAGCTTTAAGGGCTAGCACCTCGGAAAAAAGATAAAAATGGAGTGAGATAAAGAGCATCTCAATCAATTTTTTCTATTTTTCAGTCGGAGCTGAACGAGCCCATTCAGCTTTTATTATCTAGCTTTAAGGGCTAGCACCTCGGAAAAAAGATAAAAATAAAGGAGGTAAAGAACACCTCAATCAATTTTTTCTATTTTTCAGTCGGAGCTGAACGAGCCCATTCAGCTTTTATTATCTAGCTTTAAGGGCTAGCCTTTCGGGAAAAAGATAAAAATAAAGGAGGTAAAGAACACCTCAATTATTTTTCCTATTTTCCAGTCAAGGCTGAACGAGCCCATTCAGCTTTTAAATTTAGGAGGTAATGATGTTATCTATTGGTGATTTTTCAAAGGTTTCTCAGGTTTCAGCTAAAACACTTCGGTATTATGATGAGATAAATCTACTTAAACCGACATTTACAGATGCTGCTAGTGGGTATCGTTATTATGATGTAGGGCAACTTGAAACGATTCTTTTGATTAAACGATTGAAGGAATATACATTTTCCTTAGATGAAATCAAGGTGATACTTGAAAGTGAGCAGGATCAAGAACTACTTCAAGTAGCAATTAATAAAAAGAAAAAGGAAATCACGCAAAAGATGCAGAATTATTCCCTATTATTGGAACGTATCGCTGATGATTTAGCAACCTTAGAAAGGGGAAATAAATTAATGTCTTATCTAAACTCAATTGAAGTTAAACTGACTGAAGTACCAGAAATGAATATTTTATATCTAAGAAAACAAATGAACGTAAATGAATATGGAAAGTATATTGGAGAGTTGTTCGGGCGTTTGACCGCTGAAAAATTTACGCCAACAGGACCACCTTTGACGATTTATCATAGCCCAGATTTTAATCCTGAAAATAGTGATATGGAATTAGCTGTACCAATCGTCGAAAAAAATGAGCAAACAAGAGTTTTTCCAACATGCTTATGTGCAACATCTATATATACCGGACCTTATACAGAACTCGCTTCAGTGTACAGTAAAATGTTAAAGTGGATTGAAGAGCAAGGCTATAAAATGAATGGTGCACCTTTTGAAATCTATCAAACGGATCCTAACACCACCGATCCAGACAAAAATATCGTTGAAGTCTATTTTCCAGTAGCACTCTAAAGTCTCAGTGATTATGAACAGCAGGTCGACAGATGATTATTCTGTGGACCTGCTTTTTTTTAATTAGTATCAACAGGTTTAATAAAGTTTTAAAATAAGGCTTGAAAATCATTTTAATAGCATTTACTCTATTGTTGAGAACGACATTGATCAATATCCTCTCAAAACCAAAGGAGGAAATAGCAGATGAAAACAGAAGTGATACCTAGACAACGAATTTTTTATTTAAGACGAATTGGGAGCTATGGACAAGCGAACCAAGAATTGATGATGACTTTTAAAGAGCGATTAAAAATAGAAAATTTATTTGATAAAGAGACCGTTATCTACGGAATTGCTTGGAGTGAACCAAATACACCGAAAGAAAACTGTATTTATGATGTTTGTGTAACGGTATCGGCAGAACAAAAAAATCTTAAAGGAGTGAAAGAAGGAGAAATTGAAAATGGCAAGTATGCGAACTTTAAGGTCGAACACACTAGTGAAGCAGTTCAAGAATTTTGGACAGCGTTTATGCAGCCAGATTTTCAAAAGCAACATTCAATGATTATTGATTTCAAACGTCCAATTTTAGAAAGGTATGCTGTAAAGCACATTGAGGCAGGTTATTGTGAGTTTTGCGTGCCGATTAAATAATTGAAGTTTTAGAGGAGGAGACATCGGCATATCCTTCTCTAAAACTCATTAAATCAACTAAATTCTAAGCAAAAATTGCTTCAATTTCTTTTTGCCTGTGGATGATGAATACTAACATTTCTCGATTTGCTTTAGCTAGTTGTTTAAAGGTAGGATCGTCATTATCTCGATCACCAAAATAAGCTACACAAATCATCTGAATCCCACAAATAACATAAAAAATAGCAGATTTTTCAGCTTTTGTTAAAGGATTTTTTTCGATCATAGCCTGTTAAGATTAATGAAAGAAGTGGTAACCAGTCATCGTAATGCTCGGAGGACATTTGACTTAATATACTTGTGGCACAATAACAAGGATCGAATAAGCGAATATTTTTTTCCACTAAATCAAAATCAATAAAACCATTAACTTTATGATTTAAAAATAAAATATTTTCAAAGTTTGGATCACGGTGAATAATTTGTACAGGGAGTTTTGAATAAAGTTCGCCAAAAACAGATAAATAATTTGTAAAAAAGGTTGCTGGAATGTTTAATGACCATTGCTGCGTTTGTTTTTTTACATCAGGCAAGGCCCATTTTTGAACCGTTTCAAATACATTAGCTGGATCACATAAAATCTGTTTATCTAAGTCTAGAAAAGCATTATGTAATTGAGCGATTGCTGTACCATATGCCAATGCATAAGTATCTTTCTCAAAAATAGTTTGAATAGATAGTGGTTCTCCCTCAATCCCCTTTTTAAGAATCAATAACGATTCATTTTCGATAAATTGTTGACCATCGATCGTTGGTATAGGCAAGGAAGAAGCGAATCCTTGTTTTGCGAGAGCTTAGGCAATAGCAATATTTTTTAACTCACCACCTCGATCTTTAGTGTGGTGTAGATAGTTATCTGTTCCTATTTTCCAAACCATTTTCGGTTGTTGCAGTCCATAATTGGTTGAGCTTACTTCAATAGTTGTAGCTGGATTGATCTTCCAATTTTTTAAAACATTTTTTAATTCCTGGTTATTCAAATTCATAAATACATGTTCCTTTCGGCCTGTTTCCTTGAGTTCATCTTTGTAAATAGTTAAATACTTTTTAGGAGAGCAGCCATATTCTTTTACAAAAGCTTTATAAAAACCTGCATAGGTATTAAAGCCGTAAGTAAAAGCTACGTCGATTGTTTTTTTTCCGGATCCTATTTCTGTGAGAACCTTTTTTAATCGGCGATTTAAGATATAGGAGGCTAAGGACATGCCTACAGCAGCAGAAAATTGGCGATAAAAATAGTAAACTGAATAGCCGACTTGATCAGCTAAGGATTCAGCTGTAAGTGAGGTATCAAGTTTTTTTTCAATATGGTTTAAGAGTAAAATCAATCGTTCGGGTGGCATAATTTATCTCCTTTTCATGAATAGTTAAAGTATACATGATTCTAGGAAGAAAAAGATTTCCTCTAGTGCGCAATGTAAATTTTCTAAAAACTATTGACTAAATTTTATTTTCGTGATAAATTGTTTAGAAATAAATGAAAATTTAATGAAAATACGATGATCAGAATAGTAGATGAAGTGATTTGTTTTAGAGAGTTTCCGTTTGCTGTAAGGAAATAACAAATCATCATCGAACACGCCTGTGAGTTGTTTTTCTGAACTAGTAGTAGGGAATCACAGTATTTCGTTCCTTATATCAGTAAGAAAAATCGGAGAGTCCGTTATCACTCCTTAGTTTATCAAACTAACAGAGGTTTTTACTGTGAAGTAAAAACAAATCTGAGGTGGGACCACGTGAAAATATTCTCGTCCTCTTGGCTTATTTGCCAAGGGGGCGTTTTTGTCTTTACTTTCATAATCTTGCTTTATGGAAAAATGTTATGTCAATAGTGATTAGCCAAAAACAAGGAGGGAACGCAATGAAATGGAATCGTAGTTTACCGTCAGGAACAAAAGACAAGTTATTTCGAGAAGCCAATGGCGCATATCAACTAGAAAAACAAGTTAACGATATCGTGAAAAAAAGAGGCTATCAACGAATCGATACACCCGTGATTGAGTTTGAAGATGTATTTTACAGTGAAGAAAAAAATGAAAAAGAATTTTACCGCTTTTTTGACAAACAAGGCCGACTACTTGTATTAAGACCTGATATGACGATGCCGATCGGTCGAGTGATTGCCACAACAGGCATTCAACCACCTCTAAAATTATCATACAGTGGAAAAATATTTCGTTCAAATGATGCTATGTTAGGAGAACAAAATGAATTAACACAAGCTGGAATAGAATTGGTTGGTTATACCTCTTTAAAAGCCGAAGTCGAATGTATTACCTGTGCGGTGGAAATTTTAGAAGAGTTGAAGATTCCTAATTTCCATTTTGAATTGGGACATGCTCAAATTTTTCGTTTAATTGTACAGTTTCTTGAGTTGGATGAGCAAGCAAAAACAAACCTTCAAATTTATTTTAATCATAAAAATTTAACAGATCTCAACCAATTTGTCGCACTCTATCCAAGCGAATTGGATGCATTTATCTGTGCAATTCCAAGACTCTTTGGTGAAGCTGACGAAGTATTATCAATCGCAAGAGAACTATTGCCAAAATCGTCAAAAATCATACAAGTCATCGATGAATTAGATAGGATCGTGCAAATTATCAAGACACAACACCCAACGATTTCATTAACAGTCGATTTAGGCTTAGTTGCACTAATGGATTATTACACAGGTGTTTTATTTAGTGGATATGCTGATTTGGTACCAGATATTTTTCTTAGAGGTGGACGGTATGATCATTTGGCAGAACAATTCGGGCATCCAGTCATTCCAGCTGTTGGGTTAGGAATTAATTTAGATACGTTAGTTACTTTGCAATATCAACTCGATAATCTTGCTTTTTTGGAACAGCCGACAACATTAGTTCACAGCACGTTGACATACCTAGCAAAAGCAGAAGCATTAGTGAAAGAGAATCCAGATTATCAATTATCCTTATTTGAAACACTAGAAGAAGCGATACGCTACGGCGAAAAATGGCGATACCAACAGGTGATAGAAGTAACCCAAGAGAACATACGTAGCATAAAGGTTGGTGATTCAAATTGACACAATTGACTATTGCATTGACAAAAGGACGTTTGGAAAAAAAGACACTCTCTCTATTTGAACAAGCAGGAATCGATGTTTCCTTTATGCAAGACAAACAACGGAAATTGATTTTCACCAGCCCAGATCAACGATTTAAGTTTCTTTTAGTAAAAGCAGCTGACGTAACGACTTACGTACGGCATGGTGTGGCAGATATTGGAATCGTGGGCAAAGATGTCCTAATGGAACATCCCTTTGGCTATTATGAGATGCTGGATTTAAAAATCGGTGTCTGTAAGTTTTCAGTCGCTTCCACAAAAAACTACCAGCCAGATGATTATAAAAGAAAACGGATTGCAACGAAATATCCCACCGTTGCCTCAGAACATTTTCGAAAAAAAGGGGAAGATGTTGAAATAATCAAAATCGAAGGATCTGTTGAAATTGCGCCAGTTCTAGGATTGGCCGATGCAATTGTTGATATCGTTGAAACAGGTACGACATTAAAAGAAAATGGGTTAGAAATTTTTGAAGATATCTGTTCGGTCTCTGCTCGCTTGATCGTAAATAAAGCAATGTTGAAAAGAAAACGCCAAGCAATATTCCAATTGTTTGATGAACTAGAAACAGTGATTGGAGGGAACTAAAATGAAATGGTTGAAAGGTGAAACAACCGAAATTTTAAGGGCACTAAATAAAGATGTCCGAATGATTCAAAAAGACAATCAGCAAATAGAAGAACAAGTTCGTCAAATCATTCAACAAGTGATTCAAAACGGAGACCAAGCTTTAAAAGTGTATTCCAAAAAATTTGATCAAGTTGAACTGCAGAATTTATCTTTATCACAAGAAACCATTACTTTAGGCTATCAACGTGTGGAAAAAGAGGTGATTGCCGCTTTAGAAGCAGCTAAAGAGAATATTATCAGCTACCATCAAAAACAAAAACAATATGATTTTATGGACACAGAAAAATCAGGAGTGTTACGTGGACAATTAGTATTACCGCTAGCGCGCGTAGGTGTTTATGTTCCAGGTGGAACGGCGGCGTATCCATCCTCTGTCTTAATGAATGTACTGCCAGCAAAAATTGCTGGGGTCAAAGAAATCATTATGGTGACACCACCGTCGAAAGAAGGCGTTCCAGATGTCATTTTAGCAGCGGCAAAGATAGCAGGAGTAGATAAAATTTTTCAAATTGGCGGAGCACAAAGTATCGCCGCCCTTGCTTATGGAACAGAAACAATTCCTAAAGTGGACAAAATTGTTGGACCTGGCAACATCTATGTAGCAACTGCAAAAAAACAAGTCTTTGGTACGGTAGGAATCGATATGATCGCAGGACCATCTGAGATTGGGATCATAGCAGATGAAACAGCAAATCCCATTTATATTGCGGCCGATTTGTTGTCTCAGGCAGAACATGATACGCTTGCCAGAGCAATACTAGTGACAAACTCAGTCGCACTTGCAGAACAAGTCGAAATAGAAATGGATCGACAACTAGAAACATTACCACGAAAAGAAATCGCAGAACAATCCATTAAAAATAATGGACTGATTATTGTAGCATCAACTATATCGGCGATGTTTACGATCATGAATGAAATAGCACCAGAGCATTTAGAAGTACAGTTGGAAGATCCCATCAGTTACTTACATGAAATCAAAAATGCTGGTTCGATCTTTTTAGGAGAATACGCATCCGAGCCAGTAGGAGATTATTTTTCTGGAACCAATCATGTATTGCCAACAAGTGGTACGGCAAAATTTTATTCACCATTAAGCGTGTATGATTTTGTGAAGTATAGTCAAGTCACTTATTATACAAAAGATGCCTTAGCTGAGGCTAAAGAGGCCATTGCACTTTTGGCGCGAAAAGAAGGACTGGAAGCACACGCTAGAGCAGTTGAATGTCGCTTTGAGTGAATCGGAAAAATTAGAGTTTGAAACGGAGGGAAAAAAATGAGAACAGCAACTTTAACAAGAAAAACTGCTGAAACAAAAATTGAGTTGAGACTTGATTTAGACAGTCAAGAACCAGTTGCGATCCAAACAGGCGTTGGATTTTTTGATCACATGCTGATTTTATTTGCTCGTCACAGTCAGATATCATTGGAAGTGAAAGTAGAAGGGGACCTAGATGTAGATAGCCACCATACAGTAGAAGATGTTGGGATCGTTTTAGGTCAATGTATACGAGAAGCTTTAGGGGATAAAGCTGGAATCAATCGTTATGGAACTAGTTTTGTGCCGATGGATGAATCTTTAGGTATGGCTTCCTTAGATTTAAGTGGGCGTTCATATTTAGTATTTGATGCGTCGTTTACTAATCCTAAACTTGGTGATTTTGATACAGAATTAGCAGAAGAATTCTTCCAAGCATTCGCTTTTAACGCTAAAATGACTCTTCATTTAAAAATTTTACACGGCAAAAATACACACCATAAAATAGAAGCATTATTTAAAGCAACTGGTCGAGCGTTGAGAGAAGCGATGACGAAAAATCCGTCAATAAAAGGAATCAACTCCACGAAAGGAATTCTGTAGATGATTATTATCATTGATTACGACACTGGAAATACACGAAATGTTCAAAAAGCGTTAGAGTACGTTGGCTTGGAAAGTAAAATCTCCGCAGATCCTGATGAGATTGTAAAAGCCAATGGATTGATTTTACCTGGGGTAGGTGCTTTTTCATTAGCGATGGAGGAGTTAAAAAAACGTGGCTTAATTAGTGTGATTCAAGAGGTGGCTCAAAAAGGTATGCCTATTTTAGGTGTTTGCTTAGGTATGCAGTTGCTTTTAGAAGGAAGTATGGAGAATGGATTTACTGCGGGTTTAGGGTTGATTGAAGGACTTTGCGAAAAACTTCCAGATGATCCTGATTTACCTGTTCCACACATGGGGTGGAACCAATTGATTGTTACAAATCAAACGTTGTTAACAAAAGAAGTGGATGAGCAGTACGTTTATTTTGTTCATTCTTATTATGTAGATTGTGAGCCAGATAAAATTGATGCACTTGTAGAATATTCAATTAAGGTGCCAGCAATGATCTCAAGTGGAAATATTTACGGGACTCAGTTTCATCCAGAAAAAAGTAGTGACGTTGGTTTGAGGATTTTAAGAGGATTTAAGGAGGTGGTGGATCATGTATGTTTTACCAGCGATTGATATTAGAGAAGGAAAAGCAGTTCGACTAATACAAGGGGACTTTTTACAAAAAACGGTTGTTCATCCTAATCCAGTAGCGCAAGCAAGAGAATTTAAAGCAGCAGGTATTGAGATGATACATGTTGTTGATTTAGATGGAGCATTAATGGGGAAAGCAACGAATGCCTCGCTCATTGAAGAAATGAAAAAAGAAACAGGGCTAAAGATAGAAATTGGCGGGGGAATCCGTACACTGGAACAAATCGATGCGTATGTTTCACTTGGAATCGATCGAATCATTATTGGTTCAGCAGCCTTGAAAGACCCAGAGTTAGTGAAAAAAGCTGTCATAACATATGGAGATAAAATCGCAGTCGGTATTGATGCTAAGAATGGGAAAGTTGCGATTAGTGGTTGGCTGGATGTTAGTGAAACAGACTATTTGCAAATGGCTGAAGAGATGGCGAAAATCGGAGTGCAGACGATTATTTACACCGATATTTCGAAGGACGGAACACTTGCTGGACCAACGTTTGAAGATTATGCCAAGTTGACGCAGCTTGTACCTGGTGTGCAAATCATTGCTTCAGGTGGTGTCAACAAAAAAGCCGACCTATTGCAATTGGCTGAATTAGGTGTTTATGGAACCATCGTTGGGAAAGCTTTTTATAATGGGGCGATCACTTTGGAAGATATGTTGGAGGTAGAAAAAAATGCTGACTAAACGTATTATTCCTTGCTTAGATGTAACAAATGGGCGAGTAGTTAAAGGTGTTAATTTCATTGATCTACAAGATGTAGGAGATCCTGTAGCTATTGCTAAGGCGTATGGTGAACAGGGGGCTGACGAACTGGTTTTTCTAGATATTACGGCTACCATTGATGATCGTGAGACGATGATCGATGTAGTAGAACGAACGGCAGCAGAAGTGTTTATTCCTTTAACGGTAGGTGGAGGTATCCGTACTGTTTCAGATATGAAAAAAATGCTACAAGCAGGAGCTGACAAAATTTCTCTTAATTCAGCAGCGATTCAACAACCAGAATTGATTCAGGCAGGAGCTGAAAAATTTGGTTCACAGTGTATCGTTGTCGCAATTGATGCCAAACGAACGGGTGACTCGTGGCATGTTTTTATAAAAGGCGGACGAGAAGATACGGGATTAGATGCCATAGAATGGGCTCAGCAGGCGGTCGCTTTAGGTGCAGGTGAAATTTTATTAACAAGCATGGATGCGGATGGGACAAAAAAAGGCTATGATCTTGCCTTGAACCAAGCGGTTTGTCAAGTTGTCACTGTTCCAGTGATCGCATCAGGTGGCTGTGGTAATGTAGAAGATATTATAGAAGTGTTTGAGCAAACGAAAGTAAGTGCGGCATTAGCTGCCAGTATTTTCCACTATGGTGAAGTAAAACTTCCAGAATTGAAAGAAGTCTTGGAACAACATGGAATGGTGGTGCGCCGATGAAACCTAATTTTAAGGATGGATTGTTACCTGCAATTATTATAGAAGAAAAAACAAATGACGTACTGATGTTGGCTTATATGAATGAGGAAAGTTATCAGAAGACGCTTGAAACAGGTAAAACTTGGTTTTATTCTCGATCTCGTCAACGATTATGGAACAAAGGAGAGACAAGTGGTCATTGCCAAAAAGTAAAAAGAATTGTTACAGACTGCGATAAAGATACCTTGCTAATCACTGTTGAACAAACAGGTCCAGCTTGTCATACAGGTAAGCATAGTTGTTTTTTCAATGTTATTATCTAGCATTGTAGGCTAGTCTTTTGGGAAGAAGATAAACTAAGGAGGTAAGGGACATGATCGAGGCACTTTATGAAGAAATACAAGCGCGTAAAAAACAACCTAAAGAAGGATCGTATACAAATTATCTATTCAGTCAAGGCTTAGATAAAATTTTAAAAAAGGTTGGAGAAGAGGCCGCTGAAGTGATCATTGCGGCAAAAAATGATCCAGCTGAACTTGTGTGTGAAACCTCTGATTTGATCTACCACATGTTGGTTCTATTGGTAGAACAAGGCATTTCATTAGACGAAATCAGAGTAGAATTAAATAAACGAGAAGGAAAATTGAGTAAGACAGAAGAACGTAAGCCAATTGATGAACTTTAAAATGACCCGAAAATAAAAAAGCGATCCTCATAAACTTAATATGAAGATCGCTTCTTTTATTTTTCAGTTGGGCAATCCAAAGAATCAGTTGCCTCTAAAACGTACGTAGCATCATCTGCTTCATCATATAACGAAGCAGGTTTATCATTCAGGCATTGAATGATTAGGTGGTACCCATACTCATCTTGAGCGACTAAGCGTTTGCTCGTTAATTCGACTAACATGTAACGTAAATTTTTACCATCGATAATGATTTGCAGATCATCTTCGATTTTTAATGTATGTTGTGTGGCTTTGACTTTATTAACAAACCACCAGTTACCCAAATAACGATTATATAAATTAGGACTATCTGAATCGATCTGCTGATTTCCTTGTTTCTTTTTCAAGAACAATGAACCAGCAATACCCGTAATTAGTGATGCACCTAAAAATAATGACCAATGTTTTTTCATAATAATGTTCTCCTCCAAAACAATCATAGCACGAAATTAAAAAACAAACTATTCGAAAATCGTTTCCTATAAAAAAACTTAATGAAGTCCCTCCTCCTGCAAAGTAAATTGAAATAATGGGCCCTAGTTTTTATTATATAGTGAAAGCATTCTTCGAAAAGTTTGACGATGCTTTTTCCGCTAAAATATGGTATTGTTTTGAAGAAAGGGTGTTACAATGATTACATATCCAAACGTGCATCTAGCACATTTTATGAATAGACCAAATCGCTTTATAGCTGAGTGCCGTTTACAAGAGACGGGTGAAATGGTAACGGTTCATGTCAAAAATACTGGGCGATGTAAAGAACTATTTCATCCAGAAGTGGAAGTCGCTTTGTCGTACCAGCCTTCTCCAAAGAGAAAAACAGACTATGACTTAATCGCTGTTAAAAAGAATAAGGCTTGGTTTAACATTGATAGCCAAGTGCCAAATGCACTGGCTGCTCAAGCAATTCAAGACGGCGTAATTATTTTACCAGGTTTAAAAGGAAACATTGTTTCGGTAAAACGCGAAAAACGATTTGCCCAGTCACAATTTGATATACTAGTAGAAACGGACACTGGGAATCAAGCCTTCGTTGAAGTGAAAGGAATGACTTTAGAAAATCATGCTTTAGGAGCATTTCCAGACGCCCCAACACTGCGCGGCTTGAAACATGTGACGGAATTGATCGAAGCTATGAATGAAGGCTATCAAAGTTATGTGTTATTTGTTGCTCAGTTTGAAAAAATCGAAGCTGCAACGATTCATACAACGATGCAGCCAGCTTTAGCGGAAATGATTTTATTAGGACAACACCAAGGGCTAAGCGTCATTACTTACAATTGTTTGGTCACTCCTGATACAATAGCAATAGAACATCAGGTACCATTTGATGTCACAAAAACGTTTGAAGATCCAAATTCAGAAAGGTGAGGGTAAACATGATTCACTTAGGTATTATTGGAACAAACTGGATTAGCCATCAATTCGTCAAAGCAGCATTGGAAACAAATCGCTATGATTTGACAGCAGTCTATTCACGCAAATTAGAAACAGCGCAAAAGTTTGGTGAAGAGTATGGTGATGTTGAATATGCAACGGATTTAAAAACATTTTTTGGTATTGCACATATGGATACAGTTTACATTGCCTCTCCTAATTCCCTTCATTTTGAACAAGCGAAGCAAGGGATTTTGGCAGGGAAAAATATTATAGTTGAAAAGCCAGCTTTTTCAACGCCAGAAGAAATGGCGGAAATCATTACGCTTGCAAATCAGCAAAAAGTCTTCTTTTTTGAAGCTGCTCGCAATATCCATGAGAAAAGTTTCAAAAAAATTGGCGATTTATTGCCACTTAAAAATCAAATACTGGGTGCAAATTTCACCTATATGAAATACTCTTCACGATATGACCAAGTACTTGATGGTCAAGAACCAAATATCTTTTCGCCTCATTTTTCAGGAGGCGCTATGGCGGATCTTGGCGTGTATTTAGTTTATGCTGCTGTAGGATGGTTTGGTATGCCGAATGAAAGTCATTATTTCGCCAGAAAACTGCCAACAGATGTAGACGGAATCGGTACAGCTATTTTAAGATACGATCTATTTGATGTTACCTTACAGACCGGAAAAAATGCAGATTCTTTCTTAGATTCTGAAATTTACTTTGATGGCGGTACGTTGATTTTAGATAGTGTAAATACCATCTCTAAAGCAGAATTTCATGATCGTAACCATCAAGAACGCGATATATTAGATATAACAACTGAAGAAAACCCAATGATCGAAGAAGCACGTGATTTTGCAGATATTCTTGAGAATCCGAATGATTTGACTATGGGCGCTCGGTATGAAGAATGGGTAGAACTGTCCCGCAATGTAAATAAAGTCCTAACAACACTAAGAAAAAGTGCAGGCATCGTTTTTGATGCAGATAAAGAATAAACAGTTTCAACAAGGAAAGGATAACTATGACATTTATTAAAAATTTACCAGAAGCTTGGCAAGAACATTGGCAGGCTTCTGGTTTTAGCGAGCCATCAATGATTCAAGAAAAAAGTTTCCAACCTCTAAAAGAAAGAGAAAATGTTTTAGGTATTTCCCCAACTGGTTCAGGTAAAACCTTAGCTTATGTGTTACCTCTACTCTTAAATGTAGAAAAAGATCAAGGAAGTCAATTATTGATTTTGGCACCTTCACAAGAATTAGCCGTACAAATCAGTCAAGTAGTTCGTGATTGGGCATCGCTGCTTCAATTGAAAACACAAAGCTTGATTGGTGGCGCTAATGTCGGACGTCAAATCGAAAAATTAAAAAAGAAACCTGAAATATTAGTCGGAACTCCTGGTCGTGTACTAGAACTCATCAAAACAAAGAAAATCAAAAGCCATTTGCTACAAACGGTGATAATGGATGAGGTCGATCAATTGTTCCATGAAAAAGAACTAAACTTGACTAAACAAATTCTAGCGAGTGCACCAACAGAATTTCAGTTAGTTTTTTATTCGGCAACTGCTGATCGTGTAGCGGAAGAAGCACAAAAATTAACAGAACAACTAACGATTATTGATGTAACAGATGAAGACCGATCAAGTGGTGTTGTAAACCATTATTTTATGGCATTGTCTCCTAGAAAAAAAAGTGATTATTTAAGAAGTTTAGCTTATACATCAGATTTTCGTGCAATGGTTTTCTTCAATCAAGTTGCTGATTTAGGTTCAGTAGAAGAGAAACTGATTTATGAAGGGGTGTCAGTAGTTGGACTTGCTTCAGATCAAAATAAAACATTACGCAAATTAGCGATCGATCAATTCGCTAAAAAACGAGCAGTAATGCTTTTAACGACAGATATTGCAGCTAGAGGATTAGATTTTGAGGCAATTCCATTTGTTGTCAACGCCGAAGTTCCTTTGTCTGAAGAGAGCTATATCCACCGCTCTGGACGAGTTGGCCGAATGGGTGCAGCTGGCTCGGTGATCACCTTTGTCAACGATGCAACAAAAAGAGATTATCAACGATTAATGAAAAAAATAGAACGTCCATCAAAAGAAATTTTTCTATATGATGGCGCCATCCATTTAACTAGAAAAGAAAAAGGCGCAGCAGATGAAAAAAATATAAATCCAACTGCGACACCTAAAAAAGAAAAAGCAGAAAAAATAGCACCAAACAAGCAAGCTGCTAAACCTAAAAAGCGGCCAAAAAACAACAAAAATAAAGGGGCTAGACGTAAACCGTCTAAAACTGAATAATCAAAATAAGAAAGAACGTCAGATTTAAGGAGGCTATCCATGAAATCGAGAAAAGACGAGATTTTAACGGTTTTAGAAGCAAAAAAACAAGGAATGACAGCAGCAGAGGTTGCACGTGAACTGACGATCGATCGAAGCAATGCCAGCCGTTATTTAAGTGAATTATTCAAAGAACGAAAAATTATTAAAAGCGATGGACGTCCAGTCATCTATTCGGCTGTAACAGAAGAAGAAAAAGTACATGTAGACAATTCGAGCGAGGTAACATTTGATAACTTAGTGGGAGCGCATGATTCATTAAAAGTTAGCATTCAACAGGCTAAAGCGGCGATTTTATATCCACCGCGAGGCTTACATACTATTATCTTTGGTGAAACTGGAACAGGGAAATCATTATTTGCAGAATGTATGTACCATTTTGCGGTTGATTCAAAAACGTTGGCACCAGATGCTCCCTTTGTTTCATTTAACTGTGCAGACTACGCTCAAAATCCTCAATTACTTTTTGGTCATATTTTTGGTGTGAAAAAAGGAGCCTATACAGGAGCGAATGAAGACAGCCCAGGGTTGATGTCAAAAGCTGACGGAGGAATTCTTTTCCTTGATGAAATTCACCGCTTACCGCCAGAAGGTCAAGAGATGTTATTCACATTTATTGACAAAGGCATTTACCGCCCGCTTGGAGAAAGTGGGCAAACATACGAAGCATCTGTTCAAATCATTGGTGCAACGACGGAATCTTCAGAGAGCTTTTTGACAACATTTAATCGTAGAATTCCAATGGCAATCACGTTGCCTTCATTAGATTCTCGTTCGTTGGATGAGCGTTATGATATTATCTCTTTGTTTATCAAACAAGAAGCAAATCGTTTAAACCAACGTATCGATATCAAAAGAGAAGCGATCTTAGCATTTATGCTATATGATGCTGAAGGAAATATTGGACAAGTTAAACGAGATTTAAAACTCGTTTGCGCGAAATCTTTCCTCCATTACCGTACGCACAATGAATCTAGTTTAGTCATTCAAAAACGTGATCTGCCTCTTCAAGTACAAAAAGGATTATTAAAAATCAAAGAAGTTTCGGATCGTTTAGATCGTTTTGTGGATAGTAAAAGCAATTATTTGAGTTTTGAACCTGGCACTAATGAAGTGGTTTGGTCTCAAGATCCAGCTCGTGATATGCAAGTTTACAATGAGATAGAAGAAAAAGTAGCTACCTTATCAGCGAATGAATTGGAAAATGTCAATTTGGAACAGCTGATTTCTAGTGATATGGATGCCTATTTTCAAACCTATGTGGATGAATTGACGCAAAATCCGGTGCATAAAGAATTACTACCAGAGCCAATTTGGAAACTCACAGATCGTCTATATGATATTGCAGAAAAACGATTAGAACGCACATACAATGAAAAAGCTCGTTTTGCTTTTGCGCTACATTTACAAAGTACGATCGACCGTGTTAGAGAAGGTCATGTCATCGTTCATCCAAACTTAAACAATGTTCGAAAAAAAATGAAAAAAGAATTTCAAGTTGCAATGGATTTATCAGCAATCATTGAAGAAGAAAATAATATTGAAATACCTTTTGATGAAATTGGTTTTATCAGTATGTTTTTGTCGATCAATGTTGGCAGTAAAGAAAAAGTTCATGAGAATAATGTTGGTGTAGTGGTGTTGATGCATGGTGATTCAACTGCTTCAAGTATGTTAAAAACCGCCCAAGAATTACTAGGAACAGAAACAGGCGTTGCCATGAACATGCCACTGACGATGGAAGTTCAAACGATGTATGAACAATTAAAAAGTTTTGTAGTGGAACATCGTGAAAAATTAGTGAATGGTATGTTACTTTTGACAGATATGGGTTCGTTGAATTCATTTGGTAATTTGATTTATGAGGAAACAGGAATTCGTACGAAAGCCATCACCATGACGAGTACTATGATTGTTTTAGAAGCAATTCGTATGGCTAGTGTTGGACGTAGCTTAGAAGATATCTATCAAAATATTCAAATGTCATTTGAAAGTATTATCAGAGAGCAATTTAGAACGAGTCCACAAAATCGAGATGAGGTCAAAAAAGCGGTCGTCGTCACCTGCTTCACTGGAGAAGGCGTTGCTGCGAAGTTATATCAACGTATTTTGCCTGTCATCGATGAAAATAAGGTGGAAATTATCCAAATGCAGTTTTTAGAACGTGAAGCCTTTAAAAAACACATCGACAGTTTAATGGAAGAGTATGAAATTAAAGCAATTGCCGGAACGGTCGATGTTGAATATCAAAATATTCCGTTTTTCTCAGCGTATGATATTTTTGATGATGAAAAATTAAATGTGTTAAAACGAATTGCAGGCGATGAAGTACCAACTGAAAAAATCGTAAAATCTTTGGGAGGAACAATCACTGCAGTTGATTCTTTACAAAAATTGATTGTGATGCTGCAAAAAACGATCCATCAGATTCAAACGGATATGCATATTATTGTAGAACCCGGGGTTGATGCAGGGATTGTGATTCATCTAGCGTTTTTAGTGGATGCTATATTAAAAGGTGAAAAATCAAAAGAATTTGAACACCTAGCTCAGTTCATGAAAAAGTACCGTTTAGAGACAGATGTTACTAGAACTAATCTAATGGTGATCGAAAAAGCCTATCGTGTCACGTTTACCGAGTCAGACATTGCACATCTTACAGAATTATTTTTGGAAAATAGAATCGAAGCAATCACAGATTATAAGCAAAAATGATTAGTGTGTATTTCGAAAAATAATAGTGTGTACACAAAATGTATAGACCAAAATCTACTTATCATAGGATTTGGTCTATATTTTTTTTGGCACGCTTCTTGCTTATATAAACGTGTAAGGATAATAGTGAAATTAGGAGGAGTGGCAACAATGGCTAAAAAAACAATTATGTTAGTATGTTCAGCAGGAATGAGTACAAGTTTATTGGTAACAAAGATGCAAAAAGCAGCAGAGGATCGTGGAATGGAAGCAGATATCTTTGCAGTATCCGCATCAGATGCAGATAACAACTTAGAAGCCAAGGATGTAAACGTATTACTTTTAGGCCCGCAAGTGCGTTTCATGAAGGCTCAATTCGAACAAAAATTAGCCCCTAAAGGCATTCCATTTGATGTGATCAACATGTCAGATTACGGTATGATGAATGGCGAAAAAGTATTAGACCAAGCACTATCTTTAATGGACAAATAAGTAAAATAAAAAATGAATGGAGCGTTTAATTATGGAAGATCAACAAAATTTAGAAGCAGTAATGGGATTAATCATGTATGGAGGCAATGCTAAAAGCGATGCAATGGAAGCGATAGCAGCAGCGAAAGCAGGTAATTTTGAACTAGCTGACCAAAAAATCGTAGATGCAGAAGAATCTTTGGTTCAAGCACATCATTCTCAAACAGGAATGCTAACGCAAGAAGCACAAGGAAACCACATTCAAGTAACGTTATTGACGGTTCATAGTCAAGACCACTTGATGACATCAATCGCTTTTACGGATCTAGCGAAAGAAATCATTGATTTATATCGTCGCATGGATAACGCATAAGGATCGATTGTTCTTTAGAACGAGAAAAAACTAAAAGTGGTTGTACTGTAACAGCACTTTTATAACGACTGATTTGAAAAGTATCATGCTTTTTAGATAAATATTGTTTAGGGGGATTTACAAACGATGGACAAATTTGTTCAATGGATGGAAAAATATTTTATGCCGAAAGCTTCAGTAATTGCAGCGCAACGGCACTTGGTGGCAATTCGTGATGCCTTTGTGGTGACGATGCCATTAATGATTTTAGGAGCACTTGCTGTACTTATTAACAACTTACCAATTCCTGGATTTCCAGAATTAATGGATAAACTATTTCCAATGATTGCCAAAGATGCACCAATTTGGAAAAGCTTTGGTGGGAACATTTGGAATGGGACATTCGCAATTTTTTCAGTTTTGATCGCATTTTTAGTAGCCTATAACTTAGTAAAATCCTATGGTAAAGATGGAATTGCAGCCGGAACAGTTTCTGTTGCTTCATTCTTTGCTGTTGGTGGATTAAGCGGTATGGATGCTACGGGATTATTTATTGCATTAGTTATTGCACTTATTTCAGGAGAATTATTCCAACGATTAGTAGGAAACGAAAAATTAGTAATCAAAATGCCAGATGGTGTTCCACCAGCTGTTGCAAAATCATTTGCTGCATTATTACCAGCAATGATCACAATCAGTCTTTTCAGTTTGATTACGTCTATCTTACTTGGTCTAGGCGTTGACAATATCGTAGTTTCATTCTATGAAGCAGTTCAAAAACCATTTATGGGATTAGCAAACAGCTACCCATCTGCACTACTATTAGCATTTATTACACCGTTCTTATGGTTCTTCGGTTTACACGGAGCCAACATGGTAGATCCATTGATGCAAACAATCAATGTACCAGCGATTGATGCTAATATCAAAGCGTTAGAAGCAGGGGACAAGATTCCTTATATTGTAAACAAACCATTTTTTGATTCATTTGTAAACTTGGGTGGAACAGGTGCTACTTTAGGTCTATTGATTGCGATTTTCTTAGTGGGACGTAAAAATAAACCATTTAAAGTAATCACAAATTTAAGTTTAGCACCAGGTGTTTTCAATATTAATGAACCAGTAATGTTTGGTCTACCGATCGTCTTAAATCCGATCATGTTTATTCCATTTATCATTACACCGATGGTTCTTGTAACGACAGCATATATTGCAACAGCTACAGGTATTGTGCCTGCTGCAACATTTATGCCACCTTGGGTAACACCACCGATCATTGGCGGATTCTTAGCAACTAAGAGTATTGCCGGAGGTGTGTTAGCTGCAGTGAACTTAGTCATTTCTATTTTGATTTATATTCCATTTGTTAAAGTAGCTACGGATCAGTTCTTAAAACAAGAAGCAGCAGCATTAGAGCAAGAAGGTAACACTCAAGCTTAATAACATGAACTAATAGATAAAATCTCCTTAAATTAGATTGAGAATAACAAACAAGTTATTTTTCTCAGACTTTGGGAGATTTTATCTATTTTCAAATTCAAATTATTTTTAGGAGATGACAATGATGAACTATCAGTTTCCAAAAGGTTTTTGGTGGGGATCTGCTGCAAGCGGTCCACAAACAGAAGGTGTTTTTGACGGAGATGGAAAAGCACAGAATATATGGGATTTTTGGTACGAAGAAAAACCAGAAAAATTCTTTAACGAAGTAGGCCCAGATAAAACGTCGCGTTTTTATAAAAAGTATCAAGAAGATATTCAATTGATGAAAGAAACAGGTCATAATTCTTTTCGGACTTCAATCCAATGGAGCCGTTTGATTCCTAATCCTGAAACTGGAGCTGTCAATCCAAAAGCAGTTGACTTTTATAATGATGTGATTGATGGTCTATTAGCAAATGGGATTGAGCCCTTCTTTAATTTGTATCATTTTGATATGCCGATGACAATGCAAGAAAAAGGTGGCTGGCTCAATAAAGAAGTTGTGGATCAGTATGTTTATTATGCTAAAACATGTTTTGAATTATTTGGTGACCGTGTGAAAAAATGGTTTACACACAATGAACCTATTGTGCCAGTTGAAGGTGGTTACTTATACGGTTGGCATTATCCAGATGAAGTGAATTTAAAACATGGCGTGCAAGTTGCCTATCATGAAGCGTTGGCTAGTGCTAAAGCAATTGAAGTCTATCATGGTATGCATTTAGATGGTGAAATAGGAATCGTCCTTAACTTGACACCCACTTATCCAAGAAATGAACAAAATGAAGCAGATGTGAAAGCTGCCCGTTTAGTGGATGGCTTATTTAATCGATCTTTCTTAGATCCAGCAGTTAAAGGCTATTTTCCAGCAGATATTATCAACTGGGTCAAAGAAAATGATTTAATGCCTATAACAACGCCGGAAGAGTTAAAAATAATTGCAGAGAATACAGTAGATCTTTTGGGCGTTAACTATTATCAACCTCGCAGAGTAAAAAGCAAAGAGACACCGATAGAGAATACTGGGAATAGTATTTTACCTGAAGATTTTTATGATGTGTACGACATGCCAGGGAAAAAGATGAATCCATACCGTGGTTGGGAGATTTATGAAAAAGGGATTTATGATACATTGATGAACTTAAAAGAAAATTATGGGAATGTACGCTGCTATATTTCTGAAAACGGAATGGGCGTAGAAGGTGAAGAGCGATTTGTCAATGAGACAGGGATGATTGAAGATGACTATCGCATTGAATTTGTGACCGATCATTTAAAATGGGTTCACCAAGCAATTCAAGAAGGAAGCAATGTTCAAGGGTATCATATGTGGACATGTATGGATAACTGGTCATGGTTAAATGCTTATAAGAATCGTTATGGTTTTATTGCGGTCGATTTAGAGCAAGAGGGGAAAAGAACAATTAAAAAAAGTGGTTACTGGTTCAATGAGTTAACAAAAAACAATGGTTTTGATTAAAAGATAGAAAGCGTTTCAAATGCTTTAATAAAAGGAAAGAAAACGCACACAAAAATAGTGTGTAACGAAAAATGAGTAGTGTGTACACAATTTGTATAGACCAAAACCCTGTTGTTGCAAGGTTTGGTCTATACATCTAATTGGCACACTTCTTGCTTTATATAAAAGTGTAAGTACAACAAAACTTAGAAGGAGTGGTAAAAATGGCTAAAAAAACAATTATGTTAGTATGTTCAGCAGGAATGAGTACAAGTCTATTAGTAACAAAAATGCAAAAGGCAGCAGAAGATCGTGGGATGGAAGCAGATATCTTTGCAGTATCCGCATCAGATGCAGATAATAATTTAGAAGCGAAAGATGTAAACGTATTACTTTTAGGCCCACAAGTTCGTTTCATGAAATCACAATTCGAACAAAAATTAGCACCTAAAGGAATTCCATTTGATGTGATCAACATGTCAGATTACGGTATGATGAATGGCGAAAAAGTGTTAGATCAAGCAATTGCATTGATGGATAAGTAAAAATAAAAAACGAACGGAGTTACAAACGTGGAAGATCAACAAAATTTAGAAGCAGTAATGGGATTAATCATGTATGGAGGCAATGCTAAAAGTGATGCAATGGAAGCGATTGCGGCAGCAAAAGCAGGCGACTTTGAATTAGCTGACCAAAAAATTGCCGATGCAGAAGAGTCTTTAGTTCAAGCGCATCATTCTCAAACAGGAATGCTAACGCAAGAAGCACAAGGAAATCATATTCAAGTAACCTTATTGACAGTTCATAGTCAAGATCACTTGATGACATCGATCGCTTTTACGGATTTAGCGAAAGAAATCATTGATCTATATCGTCGTATGGATAACGAATAAGCGTTTATATTTTCTTTTTTGAACGGAAGAAAATGGTCGTTAAAGTTTTTTGAACGGGACTTTAACAACTTACATTGTTTTAAGGAGTTTAATCGCTCTTTAAATAAATATTATTTATAGGAGGAATTAAAAAATGGATGGATTAACAGCCTGGATGGAGAAATACATTCTACCTGTGGCCGGTAAAATTGGTGCGCAAAAGCATTTAGTTGCACTACGTGACGCCTTTATTGGTACAATGCCGGCAACAATGGCAGGGTCGATCGCCGTAATGATTAACGCGATGATTCGTGACCTGCCGCAACAATTTTTCTCTGATTATGCAGCAAATCTTGCAGCAGACAAAGGGATTTTCGCAGTTATTAATGTCATTATTGGGATCAACGGATTTGTTTGGAATGGTACTTTGGCAATTGCAGGTTTGATTTTTGCCTTTTCTTGGGGGTATAATCTAGCAAGAGCATACAAAGTAAACGACTTAGCGGGTGGTATCGTTGGTTTGGCAACATTGATTCAAGGAATTGCTTTTGCTTATTCTAATACTTTAGAAACAGCTGTTCCAAAAGAATTAATGAACACAATCAATGAAAACTCAGCAACAAGTGGTTGGTCAGCAACAGCTGAAGGCTTAACAGCAGGCGGTTGGGGTTGGTTGAAATTAGATCACTTAAATGGGAACGCATACTTCACAGTAATGATCATGGGTGCTATTTCTGTTATCATCTTCTGTAAATTAATGTTGGCGAACATTACGATCAAAATGCCTGATTCAGTTCCGCCAGCAGTATCAAAGGCTTTCGCTGCTATTTTACCTGCAACGATCGCATTATATGTTATTGCAATTATTAACTTTGTAGTAGGTAAATTGACAAACGGACAATTGATTATCGATCTAGTTCAAAAATATATTGCAGAACCTTTCTTGGGATTATCTCAAGGTTTAGGCGCTGTATTGATCGTAACGATTTTCGTTCAAATTTTCTGGTTCTTCGGTATCCATGGTCCAAACGTATTGGCACCAGTTTTAGAAGGTATTTGGGGACAAGCACAATTAATCAATATCGATATTTTCCAAAAAGGCTACAAAGGCTTAACTGGTACGCCAGCTGTCTTGAAAGCTATTGATGATGGAAAAGCGTACATGTGGGTTCGTGGTTCATTTGATGCCTTTGCATGGTTTGGTGGTTCAGGTGGTACGATCGTCTTGATCATTGCTATCTTGCTATTCTCTAAACGTGCAGATTACCTAACAGTTGGTAAATTATCATTAGGACCTGGTATCTTCAACATCAACGAACCAATCATGTTTGGTTTACCAATCGTATTAAATGCAATCATGTTTGTACCATTCTTAGTAGCACCAGTTGTTGCAACATCAATCGGCTGGTTAGCAACTTACTTTGGTTTAGTAGCACCAGTATCACAACAAGTAACATGGGTTGTGCCTCCAATTTTGTTATCATTCTTAGCAACAGGAGCTGACTGGAGAGCACCAATCGTAACAATCGTATGTATGGTTGTAACGTTCCTAATCTGGACACCGTTTGTTATTGCGGCTAACAGAATGGAACCAACAGACTTTGAATAAAAAAATTAAATAGTATGTTGCTTTCACTTCACACGAGGTGAAAGCAACAGCTTTATTGTTAAGGAGAGGTTAAAATGATCACAATCGCAAGTGCAATGCAACAAGAAGAAATCAAGAACTTATTAGAAAGCTATGATGGTGGCGATTTTACATACACTTTCAAAGAGAAAAAAGGAATCAAATTAGCATTTGATGTAACAGGAGACAAAGAAGAAGCAGCTAAAAAAGCAAAAGAAATCATCAAAGCACAACCTTGGGGCGGTGTCTTGTTCTTCCAAGCAGCTGCAGTTTAAAAAGATTGGATGGATGTAAAATGGTAAGAAATGGTTTATTTGTATGTAGTATTGGCTTAATTATAATCTTATATGCGCTTAATCCTGCATCAATGCAATATGATTTATTAAGTATGACTACAGGTATTTTCTTAGTAGTTGTTGGAGGTTACTTTTTCTTCAAAGGCAGAAAGAAAGAAGAACAAAATAAGAAAGAGAATAACGAGGTGAAAAGATAATGGAAATAGTAAAAAAAATGAATATTCCTGCATCTGTTTTTTATGACCAAGTCATGGATTCTGTTTTGTTTGATATACGAAAGCATACGGGCAAAAGTTTAACAAGAAAACAGCTAAACAACTTTGAATATGTTAAGCAATTCTCTAAAAATAGCAGAGCGCGGATCAAAGTAGAAAAACTTGTTGAAAATACATCTTACCATTTTCGCACATCTACAACAAAAAATGATTTCTTAGTTCAATATGATATCAAACCGTTAGATGAAAAATCTTGTGAAATTCGTTATAACGAAAAAATGGAATCTTATGGATTTTTACAAAAAATGAACGATGCCGTACTTGGAACGATACTTATGTTCTTTAAAAAGCGCCAATTTACTAAAATGTTAAAAATGATGGAAGAGTCATATTGATGAGAGTGTCATAGAGGCACTCTTTTTTTTGCGCATTTTTTACACACAAAATACACAGTGTAACGTGTGTGTAAAACAGTGTGTTTAGAAAGCGCTTTATAATGACGGCGTTTTGGTCTAGATCAATTTGGCATGCTTTTTGCTCATTATAAGAATGTAAGGTTATATTGATACGATATTTTGGTAGTGGGTTTCTTATTTATTGGGAAGTATGAAGCGGATTTAAAAAGGGACTCCTTTTTAAATAAATAAATTTTTTTGGAGGACAAAAAATGAATGGATTAACAGCGTGGATGGAAAGGTACATTTTACCAGTAGCTGCGAAGATTGGGGCGCAAAAACATTTAGTCGCGCTCAGAGATGCTTTTATTGGGATGATGCCAGTTACGATGGCTGGAGCCATAGCCGTGTTACTAAATGCATTTATGCGTGACTTCCCTAACACATACTTAGGGGAAGGCAATGGAATTACGAGTTTCTTTACGCCCGTGATTGCGATCAATGGTCTAGTTTGGACGGGAACCTTAGCGATCATGGCTGTTGTTTTTGCAGCTTCACTAGGGTATAACGTTGCCAGAGCGTATGATGTTGATGCGTTATCAGGGATGTTAGTATCATTAGCGGCATTTTTTATTGGGTTACCGCAAAGTGCAACAGCAACCGTTACGTTAGCTGAAAAATTGCCAAAGAATATTGCTCAACTTTTTACTGATGCAGGAGCGACAGTGAATACGGTAGATGGTGTTTCGGCAGTTGATGCAGGAGCATGGGGGTATTTCCCATTTAGTAAATACATGGGTGGAACAGGCTTATTTACTGCAATGATTTTTGGGTTTATATCTGTTATTATATTTGCTAAATTGATTAAGAAAAATATAGTTATTAAAATGCCGGATTCAGTACCTCCAGCGGTTTCAAAAGCATTTGCTGCAATTATTCCAGGGGTAACAGCATTATACGTTTCAGGATTGATTTATCATGTATTTGAACAACTAACAGGGAAATTATTGATTGACTGGATATCTGAATCGATTCAGACACCGTTATTGGGGCTATCTCAAGGATACGGAGCTGTCTTATTGATTGTCTTGTTAGTGCATGTCTTGTGGTTCTTCGGACTTCATGGAACGAATATCATGTCACCTGTTTTACAATCGATTTATGGTGTTGCGATGGTTGATAATACCAATGCCTATCAACAAGGACAAGAAATTCCCTATAAATGGGTTGCAGGTTCTTTTGAAGCGTTCGTTTGGCCTGGTGGTGCTGGTGTTACCTTAGTCTTGATTATCTCGATTTTACTATTATCGAAACGTGCAGATTATAAAACAGTCGGCAAACTTGGCATAGGTCCTGGTTTATTCAATATCAATGAACCAGTGATGTTTGGGATGCCAGTCGTATTGAATCCAATTATGTTGATTCCATTTATTGTAGCGCCGTTAGTAACAGCTACGATTGCTTATTTTGCTACTATGGCTGGACTAGTTAATCCAGTTGTTGTGAATGTGATTTGGGTAATGCCAACAATTATCAGCGGTTTCTTGGCAACAGCAGGGGATTGGCGTGCAATTGTGTTAACCATTGTCAATTTAGCTGTCGCATTTGTGATTTGGGCGCCGTTTGTTATTGCGGCAAATAAAATGGATCCAAATCTAGGAGAGCCAGAAGAGTAAAAATGAAAAATTTATTTTAAGGCTTGTTAGTGTAGGCTATTATAATAAATAAATGTAAGTAAAAGAGATTAGGAGCTGATGTTAGTCGTCATATCCTAGTCTCTTTTTTATGTTCAGAAAGTCAGCTTTTATTCTGGACAACAGTTCATATTGGAGTACAATGAAAAGTAAATTGTTACTTTTTAGTTAGGGTGGATCACAATGGAAAAAAAAGTACGTATTATGGACGAAGAAAATATAGATGAAATGTTTGATTTAGCTGCTTACGCGTTCAATGCTGCGACAACAGAGAAACGCAAAGAACATTTTAAGAAAATTGTTGCACATTCTTTAAATTATGGATATTTTTCAGACGATAGTCTAACGAGTCAGATTATTTCTACGCCATTCAACGTAGCATTTCATGGAACAAGTTATCAGATGGCTGGGATTGGTTGTGTTTCTTCTTATCCAGAATATCGCGGACAAGGTGGTATTTCGACTATTATGAAACAACTGTTAAGGGAGTTAGCCGAAAATAAAGTAGCATTAGCCTATTTGGCGCCGTTTTCTTATCCTTTTTATAGAAAATATGGTTTTGAGCAATTATTTGAACAGATTCACTATACGATCAATGCCACAGATTGGCCAAACATAAAAGCAAGTCCGGGGAAAATGCGACGTGCAAAGTATAAAGAAGCTAAGGAAATTTGTAATAGAATCTATTCTAGTCTACCAAATAATCAGCGAGGAGCAGTTATCCGAGAGGCTTGGTGGTTGGATTACACAATTGGCTCAACGGAAGAAAATAAATTTGCTCTTTATGAAGACGAACAAGGAGAAGTACAGGGCTACTTAATTTACCAATCTAGTGCAGAACGTTTTGTTATTAAAGAATGGGGCTTTCTGAACAATCATGCTTTTCAATCCATAATGGGTTTTATCGGTTCACATAATGGTTCGTCACGAGAATTTTACTTAGAAGCGGGATTTGATGGGGAAGATTTAAGTTACTTGATGCCATCTCCTTTGGTAGAAATGAAGATTACTCCTTATATGATGGGGAGGATCGTTAATTTAGAGTGCTTTATACGTAAATATCCTTTCAAAGCAGGGAGTAGAGAAGTATATTATGTTAAAGTGGAAGATGAGTATGCTTCTTGGAATGACGGAATCTGGACGTTATCTATTGATGAAATAGGGCAAGGAAGTGTAAAAAAACATGAGGCGAATGCATCAGCTGTTAGTGAAGAAGAATTGATTGTGACTACGATACAAGCTATGACACAACTCTTTATGGGCTATCGCACAGCGAATGCGTTGAGCTTTTATGGAAAAGTTGCAGGAAACGATAAGCTACTTCAGGCATTAGACCGACGTTTAGTAAAAGGAAAACCAATTTTAGCAGATTACTTTTAAAAAACAGGCTAAGTGAGTGGATTGTTTCATTACTCACTTAGCCTATTTGAATTTATACATCCTTTTGATCATTCTCTTTTTTTCCCTCATGTTCTTCTAAAGCCTCTTTGATAATTTCTTCTTTTTTCTGTTTATAATCGTCTTGACGTTCTGCGATAACTTTTTCTTTCGAATCTTCTGTCATATATAATCCCTCCGTTTCGTTGTTTAGCAGAAATGGTATGGTTTAAGCATACCATCGAAAGAGCGACTTTACGAGCGTTTTGATTTTAAGCAGATGACTAGCGAAAGATCATTTAAATCCTTATAATATAAGTATAAAGAAACGTTTAAAAGTGAAAGAATGAAAGGTAGTGAGAGACATGAGTAAAACGAAAGAAGAAAAAGTAGCAAGAAATGGTAAAATCGGTAAAACCTTAGCTGTAGTTATGGGTGGGCTTTATTTAGTCAAACTGTTAAAAGGCAAAAAGCAAGTTAAGAAATAAAGAATCATAGAGAAAGTAATGCTGATGGTTAGATCAGTGTTGCTTTCTTTTTATTTTCATTGACACTGGCTGAAAAGACTTCTAAAATAAGAAAGTAAATGTTCTCGTAGCTCAGTAGGATAGAGCAATCGCCTCCTAAGCGATAGGCCGCTGGTTCGATTCCAGTCGGGAACGTGTGAAACACCTGTCAAACATTGTGTTGACAGGTGTTTCTTTGTGCAAAAAACTATGCTAAATAGTTTCTAAACGTCCATTTTATAAACCAATATTTTAAGGGCATATGTATGGTAATCATAAGGATAATCAGGTGAGTACTGGCAATTTAATGAAAATTTAAAGATAAATGTTTAAAATGACTATTGTAATATATTAGCACTATATTATATAATTATTATGTTAGAAAGAAAGGATAGTGAGAAAATGAAAAAGGTTAGTCTATTATTGTTAGGTTTATCATTGTCGTTATCATTATTTGGAGGAGCTCCAAGTGTTATGGCGGCAGAAGAGATTACAACTGAACCATACGGAGAGATGCAAAGCGCAGAAATATTGCCAAATGATGAGGCGGAATTAGCAGATTCATTGCCACAAACACGTGCTGCAGCATCGACATCAGTCACTTACCGTACACACGTACAAGATATTGGCTGGCAAGGTTGGAAAAGCAATGCTCAAGTATCAGGAACATCTGGTAAGAAGAAACGCTTAGAAGCGATTCAACTGAAAGTTCAAAATTCTCCATATAGTGGAAATATTGAATACCGTACACACGTACAAGATATTGGTTGGCAAGCTTGGAAGAAAAATGGTCAATCATCAGGAACATCAGGTCAGAAAAAACGTTTAGAAGCAATCCAAATCAAATTAACTGGTCAAATGGCTCAAGTATATGATGTATTTTATCGTGTTCACGCCCAAGAATTTGGCTGGATGGGTTGGGAAAAAGGTGGAATACCTTCAGGAACATCAAAATACTCTTATCGTCTAGAAGCAATTGAAGTGAAACTGGTTCCTAAGAAAAACTACACAACAATCAACTATTCTGGAAAAATGTCATATAGAGATAATAAAACATTCGCTGGTGAAATCAATTATAAATCAGTGGGCGTTCCAAAATCAATGTTGAGTAACTCTTTGAAATTATTTAAAGATGCTAAATCAATTAATGCTTACGTTGAGAAAGAATTAAAAGATGGTAACCGCAAAGCGATTGCTTGTCAAACATATGTAATTAGAAGAGGGCTTACAACAATCGGCTATACTGCTGAATTTTACTTCCCTTATTAATAAGTAAAAAGCTGAAACCAACAGTGGTAAAATGTTGGTTTCAGCTTTTTTATGTTATGCCCAATCTCCATTACGGAAAATTGGAACACGTGTACCATCCGCTCGTATTCCGTCAATATCCATTTTGTCTGACCCAATCATAAAGTCAACATGAGTTTGACTTCGGTTAAGTCCAGCAGCTGTTAATTCTTCTTCACTCATGTCAGTTCCACCTTGTAGATTAAATGCGTATGCAGATCCAAAGGCCAAGTGATTAGAAGCATTTTCGTCAAAGAGAGTATTGTAGAAAATGATGCCAGATTGAGAAATTGGTGATGGATCTGGTACTAAAGCAACTTCACCTAAATGACGAGCGCCTTCATCAGTCTCAAGTAATTTCGCTAATACTTCTTCCCCTTGTTCAGCTGAAAAATCGATGACTTTTCCATCTTTAAACGTAAACTTCATTCCAGAAATAGTTGTTCCAGCATAGCTTAACGGTTTACTACTGGAAACGACACCGTCAACATGACGACTGTCAGGTGCTGTGAATACTTCTTCTGTCGGCATATTCGCCATGAATTTTTCACCGCGAGCATTGTCACTGCCAGCGCCTTCCCATAAATGATTTTTCGGTAAACCGATCACCAAATCCGTGCCTGGAGCAGTATAGTGTAATGATTCAAATTGTTCTTTATTCAATTCATCTGCTTTTGTAGCAAGTTTGTTATCATGTGCTGCCCAAGCAGCTACGGGATCGGCTTCATAAACACGAGTTGTTTTAAAGATTTCATCCCAAAGAGCATCAACTTGTTGCTCTGAACTATCAAGATTTGGGAAAACTTTAGCTGCCCATTCTTTTCCAGCTGCTGCAACAACAGTCCAGCTAACTTTGTTTGCTTGCGTTGCTTTCCTCAAATTAATCAAAGCTTTACCAGATGCTGCTTGAAAAGCTGCAACTCGGTCAGTATCAACCCCAGCAAGTGCATCTGGATTAGCAGAGACAACACTGATACGGCTAGCACCTTTACTGACCCAGTCATCTGTCTGGTCTATTTTATATTGAGGGACATTTTCTAAATATTTTTCATCTGCATGAAGTAGAAATTCACGTTGAATGATATCGTCAGTCCACTGAACGATTACTTCACTAGCACCTAATTTATATGCTTCTTCTGTAATCAATCGTGCTAAGGGTGCTTGATCAACACTGATTTGTAAAACGATGCTTTGTCCTTTTTGGACATTGACACCTGTTTCAGTAATAAGTCTAGCATATTTGTTTAATGTCTCATTAAAATTTGGTAACGTCATAGAATAACCTCCTAGTTTTCATTCATGTAATCGAGAATATCATAACACGTAGATGACCTGAACTCAAACATTCAAGAAGGGGAAATCACGTATTTAATTCTAGAAAAAACCTCTGTAAACTCCCATTTAATCAAATAAATAAAATAATTTAAAATAAAGGACTAGTATTTTGCAGAATAAACAAATCGTGTTACAATAACTATAGTATTGATATGGAAGCGTTGTAAAGGATAGGTAGAGGGGATTGAAAGATTATGGCAAGAAAAAAAACAATTACTAAAGATCAGATTTTAAATGCTGCATACGAAGTAGTGGCCACAGAAGGCTTTTCGAAATTCACCGCACGAAACATTGCAACCAAAATGAAATGCTCAACACAACCTATTTATTTAGAATTCAAGAATATGGACGATTTAAAAGAAGAATTATTTGAAAAAATCCATCAATATTTAGCAAAGGAAGTATTCCCGATAACACATACGGATAATACGATTGTGGATTTAGCTTTGAATTATATCCACTTTGCTAAAAATGAAAGCAGGTTATATCGTGCTCTTTATTTAGAAGAGTATGGTGGCGGAAAAAGAATGCAAGAATTTTCGTATAGCTATTTTTCCAACGCAGTTAAACAAGACCCGGCTTATGAAAAATTAAGTGATACAGAAATTAATTCTCTTCACATGGGAACGTGGATTGTTGCGACAGGTATTGCGGCATTGATGACTTCTGGTATTATTCACCCAAGCGACCAACAAATCGAGCGCTTGATGAGAGAGGCCATCGATCAAATTTTAGAGCGAGAAAATCCAATCGACATTGATAATTAAATTAGAGTAAAAAGAGAGTGGAACAAAACTGATCGTAGTTTTGTTCCACTCTTTATATGCAATCATGCTTAGAGCTAAACGCCTCGAACTCTTTTTGGTTCAACGGGCTATTTTGCAGCTTCGGCTAACTTTTTCGCAAAGGCTTCAAGTTTTTGAATGTCTTCTTCTTCAGCAGCAAGATCGACTTTTACACTATCAGCACCTTTGGTAGCACCGATTTTTGTGAAAACAGCATCGAAGTCGTCCACCGACTTACAAAACTCATCATAAAAAGTATCTCCAGAACCACAGACACCATAAGTTTTTCCTGACAGATTGATTTCTTGTAGCTCTTCATAGAAATCAACGATTTCATCTGGCAATTCGCCATCACCATATGTGTATGTTGCAATCACACATATGTCTGCATCTTCAAAATCTTCAGGATCGACTTGTGTACATTCATTGATTTCTACTTCAATATCTAAATTTTCTAAAGCTTCCGCAACGATATCTGCGATTTCTTCTGTATTTCCAGTCATACTTGCATAAACGATTTTAGCTAAGGTCATTAGATTTCCTCCTTCAATAATACAATCTTGATTATATCAGAAGAACGAAGGGTGTGTAAATTACAAAATTGAGAATAGAAACGAAGAAATTACTTCTATAGCAGTGTTTAAGAGAGCCTATGGAAAGAAAAAAGAATGAAATCTATTTTTAACAACTACTTTTCAGTGAAATTTTCATAAATTATGATAAAATACTCTTATATGAAGATTATCTAGATCCGCGGGTCAGTTTCTATGAAAAAGATAAGTTATGTTCCTGACAAGAAAAGGGCACAAATATATTCCTTTATTTTTATAGGGCTGAACGAACCCACTGCGCTTTTATATTATCTAGCTTAAAGAGCTAGCTTCTCAGGAAAAATTAAAACGTAATGGTGATAAAGTGCATCCCCTTTATTTTTCTATTTTCCAGTTTATGCTACCCACGCTCTTTCAGTTTTTAAATTTTTAGGAGGACGATATTGAATGATTACATTAAAATCACCAAGAGAAATTGAAATGATGGATGAATCTGGAGAATTGCTGGCAGATGTTCATCGTCATTTACGTACATTTATTAAACCAGGTGTTACGAGCTGGGATATAGAAGTGTTTGTAAGAGACTTTATTGAAAGCCATGGCGGAATTGCTGCTCAAATTGGTTTTGAAGACTATAAATATGCTACTTGTTGCAGTATCAATGATGAAATTTGTCATGGTTTTCCTCGGAAAAAGCCATTGAAAGATGGCGATTTGATCAAAGTCGATATGTGTATCGATTTAAAAGGAGCTGTATCAGATTCATGTTGGGCTTATGTTGTCGGTAAGTCAACACCTGAACTAGATCATTTAATGGAGGTAACGAGAAAAGCCTTGTACCTTGGTATCGAGCAAGCACAGGTGGGGAATCGTATCGGTGATATTGGTCATGCTATCCAAACGTACGTTGAAAGTGAAAATTTATCTGTGGTAAGAGATTTTGTAGGGCATGGTATTGGGCCAACGATTCATGAGAGTCCAGTTATTCCGCATTATGGTGAAGCAGGTAAAGGCTTGCGCTTGAAAGAAGGCATGGTCATTACGATCGAGCCGATGGTCAATACAGGAACGTGGCGTATGAAAATGGACCCAAATGGTTGGACAGCATATACGTTAGATGGTGGAATCAGCTGTCAATTTGAACATACATTGGCTATTACGAAAGACGGGCCAAAAATTCTGACTTCTCAAGGAGAAGAAGGAACATATTAAGGAATTAGAGGAGAATTTTATGAAACTGGTGGACAAAGTAAAAAAAAATGAAAAGCTAATGCGGTTCATTGAAACAACACAACATCGTATGATTGATTCAGAGATTGGAAATACATCTGTCGTTGTAGCGTACTATTTACTTTTGTCCCTATTTCCTCTATTGATTGCGGTGGGAAATCTCCTGCCGTATTTACATATTGATCCAAACGAAGTATTGCCTTACATAGCTGAAGCAATCCCCAAAGCTATTTTTGATGATTTGAAACCAGCGATTCAGTCGTTGTTGACTCAACGATCTGGTGGTCTGTTATCGATTTCTGCATTAGCGGCGTTATGGAGTGCTAGCCAAAGTATCAATGCTTTACAAACAGCAATGAATAAAGCATTTGGTGTTGAACAACGCAAAAATTTCATTATCGTTCGCATTATGTCTTTAGTTGTGATTCTTTTGTTTATGATTGCGATTGTTGGTGTTGTGGGGGTTTTAGGTCTAGGGAAAACGATTTTGGATTTACTACAACCGATTTTGCATTTTTCAACGGATTTTATTGATACCTTCCAAGCGTTGAAATGGCCGATCACGTCATTCGTTTTATTAGTTATTATGTGTTTGATCTATCGTGTTGTGCCAAATGCCAAATTAACGTTCCGTTCAATCATACCAGGAGCAATTTTTGCAACTGTGGGCTGGATGTTATTATCACAGGCTTTTGGAATCTATATCAAATATTTCAGTTCGAAAATTGCGAGTTATCAAATTATTGGTAGCTTTATTATCTTGATGCTGTGGTTGAATTTTGCCGCAACGATTATTATTTTAGGTGGTATCATCAATGCAGTTGTCAAAGAATATATATCAAATGAAAAAATTCAGCATCGTTATGGTCTGATCAATCGACTAATAGATAAAGTAAAAGAAAAACGAAAGAAATAGACTGACTATTTTTGCTTCTAATTAAATAAGTAGAGGATTTGATTCGTCCAAAATGGTGGAAACACTTGTTCCAACTTGTAAATGTGAAAGGATTCGGTATAATATACGATGTACATTAAGAAAGTAGGTTCATCATGTCGATGTTTATTTATGAAATTTTTATCCGTCTATTTCTGACGTTTATTTTATCTTTGATTACAACGCCAATTGTTAAATTACTGGCATTTAGAATAGGGGCATATGATGCTCCTGGTGAAAGAAGAGTGAATACTAAAAATATGCCAACAGCTGGCGGTCTAGGTATTTATTTTGTCTTTTCATTTTCTTGCTTAGTCATGTTTCAGTCGATTATCCCATTCAATTATATATGGCCAATCATCTTAGGCGCAGGAATTGTTGTTGCTACAGGGTTGATCGATGATATTTATGAACTATCGCCAAAGAAGAAAACAATAGGTATTTTACTGGGTGCTTTGGTGATTTATTTTGTTGCAGAAATTCGGATTGATGTTGTGACATTACCATTTTTTGGACATATCGATTTACGCTGGTTTAGTTTACCACTAACGTTATTTTGGATATTGGCTATTACGAATGCAATCAACTTGATCGATGGATTGGATGGACTTGCATCTGGTGTTTCGATCATCAGTTTAGCTACAATTGGTGTGATTGGCTATTTTTTTCTTCATGCGAAAACAGTATACATCCCGATTGTGATTTTTGTTTTAGTCGCGAGTATTGCAGGTTTTTTTCCTTATAATTTTTATCCAGCGAAGATATTTTTAGGGGATACAGGGGCGTTGTTTTTAGGATTTATGATCGCAGTCATGTCTTTACAAGGGTTGAAGAATGCTACGTTTATTACCGTAATTACGCCGATGATCATTTTAGGTGTACCAATTACAGATACCGTATATGCGATCATTCGTCGCTTGATGAATAAACGACCGATTTCGTCGGCTGATAAAATGCACTTACATCACCGTTTACTTTCACTAGGCTTTACGCATAAGGGCGCTGTGATGACGATTTATGGTTTAGCATTAGTCTTTTCGTTTGTCGCATTGCTATTTAGTTATGCAAGTAATGTTGCGTCCATATTATTGATTGTCTTTAGTGCGATTGGCTTAGAGTTGTTTATTGAAATGATCGGACTTGTTGGAGAAAATCATCAACCGCTGATGTATATTTTACGCATGTTTGGAAACCGAGAGTTTCGACACCAGCAACTAGAGAAACGTTTAGGGAAACATTCTAAAAAAAAGTAAAGTAATTTCTGAGCATCTTTGCTGGGATTTTATGCTGTGCTATAATTTATTGATTAGGTAAAATGAAGGAGCGGGACAAAACTCAGCAAGTTTTGCTCCGCTTTCCTAAAGTTCAACTACGTGGATAGTACATAGGAATAAAAAGAGTTTTATACATAAAGAAAAGTTTCCTAGTGACAGACGTCATTACTGTAAAAAAATTAGGCAGGGAATACTTCACTTTAGGTGAAGCTAAGCTGAATAGTTTGGCTTGATTCATCTTAATTTAAATGGGGTGCAAAAATATGAATGATAGAATAACAATTTCCATTGTTACTCACAATAGCCGTCATATTTTTGATGTGCTGAATAATTTAAAAAATGAATTAGGTTTGGAATCAAATTATGATATACATATATTTGATAATGCTTCTGAACAAAGTTATATAGAGAAACTGGAAAGCTACGGTACCTTTATCTCATTACATAAGTCTAAGGAAAATAAGGGCTTTGGTTATGGGCATAATCAAGTACTAAAAAAGATCGATACGCGTTATGCGGTTATTTTTAATCCGGATGTTTTACTTACGAAAGCGACACTAGATGAGATGATTCGTCGGATGCAAGAAAATGATCAACTAGCTGCTGTTTGCCCAAAAGTTCTCAATACGGATGGAAGTACACAATACTTAGTTCGTCAAAAGTTGGACGTTTTTGATTATATGTTGCGGTTTGTTCCATTCAAATCAGTTAAAAAGTTATTTGATAAACGTCTAAGTTATTATGAATGTCGCGATTTACCAGATGATCAAACGTCCTATATAAAAATGGGGTCAGGTTGTTTTATGGTGATCGATGTTGACAAGTTTAAGGAGATTGACGGTTTTGATGAACGTTTCTTTATGTATTTTGAAGATAACGATCTGTGTTTGAGTTTTGGAAAAGCCGGCTATAAAATTTTGTATACTCCTTTTGAAACGGTGACTCATTTATATGAAAAAGGGGCCCATAAAAACAAGCAATTATTTAAAATTTTTTTACAATCGATGGTGAAGTTTTTTAACAAATGGGGTTGGAGGTTTTTCTAGTGGAGAATACATTGGTTATTACAATCGTTTTGTATCAAACTAAATTCTCTAAAACGCCAAGTTATGAGTACCTAAAAAAAATCATAAATGAACAAAGACCAGTTTATTTGTTCATTTATGATAATAGTCAAAAAGCGCAAGAGGATGAATTGTTTCATAAGGAAAATGTTTATTATGTACATGATGAAACTAATCCTGGTCTAGCTAGAGCGTACAATGCAGGAGCTCAATATCTTGCAGAAGTTCAAGGAGAACTAATGCTATTACTCGATCAAGATACATTGGTAGAGGAAGCATATCTTGAAATGCTCTGTAGTTTGAAATTAGCTGAAGACATCGGTGCGTATGTGCCAATCGTTCATTCACATGGTAGACAAATCTCCCCTTTGTTTTCTGATAAATATGTTGGGCGTCAGTCTGAGTTACCAAAAGTAGGTACGTATTCTGAAAGAATCATGAGTATCAATTCTGGCACAGTGCTTCCAAAGACCACACTTACTAGCATTGGTTCGTTTAATTTGGACTTTCCTTTGGATTTTTTGGATCATTGGCTTTTCTGGGAGATTCATCGATTGAACAAAAAAATCAGTGTTGTAGACTATCAGCTGGAACATGATTTATCGGTGTTAGACTACCAAACGATCAGTAGTGAACGATACGAATCGATTATTCGTGGTGAAACGTTGTTTTATCAGAAATATGATCAAGATAAATTTTATAGTCATAAAAGGCAGTTGATTTTAAGGACGATCAAACAATTTTTGCGTGTAAAAAACCGCAAAATTTGGCGACGGACATTAGTAGAATATCGATCCTTAATGAAAGGAAAATAAATGATCTCAGTTTGTATTGCAACCTATAATGGAGAAAAGTATTTAAAAGAACAACTTGATAGTATAATCCCTCAATTAACTGCTCAAGATGAGTTGATTATATCAGACGATGGCTCTAAAGATACGACAATGGAAATAATAAAGCGCTATGCAGCAAACGATTCTCGGATAAAAGTATATAAAGGCCCTGGTAAAGGTGTGATTGCGAATTTTGAGTTTGCTATCAATCAAACTCAGGGAGAATTCATATTTTTAGCAGATCAAGATGATGTTTGGTTACCCGAAAAAGTTCAAACAAACTTGGATTTTTTCAAGGCGCATCCTAAAATTGATTTAATTATCAGTGATTTAGTCATTGTAAATGAACAGTTGGACGTGATTGAACCTTCTTATTTTGAGTATCGAAACGTAAAACTAGGCTTTTTTCACAACATCGTGAAAAATAAATATATTGGTGCTGGTATGGCTTTTCGCAGTCGGTTAAAAGCAAGAATACTGCCAATACCGGCTAAAGTTCCGATGCATGATATGTGGATAGGCTTGATAGCCGCTTATAGAAACAAAAGTGCATTGATTCCAAAAGAGCTGACATTGTATCGCCGACATAACAACAATGCGAGTGAAATAAACACAAAAGCGAGTTTTTATCAACAACTTAAATGGCGTTTGGCAATTAGTTTTGTGCTGTTCAAAAGAATTTTTTTTAATTCGTAAAAAACGACTACTTTACAGTTTTGTAAAATATTCTTAAAATACATGACAATCATAGCTAATAATGCAATAATAGCATTTAGTGATGTTCGTAAATAACAATAAAATAAATTAGTATAAGGAGTTTTTTCATGAAAGGGATCATCTTAGCTGGAGGAAGTGGAACCAGACTATATCCGTTAACTAAAGCTACATCAAAACAATTAATGCCTATCTATGACAAACCAATGATCTATTACCCAATGTCGACATTGATGTTAGCTGGGATCAAGGAAATTTTGATTATTTCAACACCAGATGACACACCTCGTTTTGAAAGTTTATTTGGTGATGGTAAAGACCTAGGGATTCATATTGAATATGCTGTTCAAGAAAGTCCAGATGGTTTAGCGCAAGCATTTATTATTGGTGAAGAATTCATTGGTGATGATAGTGTATGTTTAGTTTTAGGTGACAATATTTATTATGGCGGCGGCTTATCTAACATGTTGCAACGCGCAGCATCGAAAGACAATGGAGCTACTGTTTTTGGCTACCATGTCAATGATCCTGAACGTTTTGGTGTGGTTGAGTTTGACAACCAAATGCAAGCTCTTTCGATTGAAGAAAAACCTGAGAAACCAAAATCTAATTACGCAGTGACTGGTTTGTATTTTTATGACAATGACGTTATCGAAATAGCGAAAAATATCGAACCTTCAGACCGTGGTGAATTAGAGATCACAGATGTCAATAAAGTGTATTTGGAAAAAAATAAATTATCCGTTGAAGTGATGGGACGTGGCTTTGCATGGTTAGATACTGGTACCCATGAATCACTTTTAGAAGCTTCGACTTTTATTGAAACGATTGAGAAACGCCAAAATTTAAAAGTAGCTTGTTTGGAAGAAATTGCCTATAGAATGGGCTATATCACAAGAGAGCAGTTAATTGAATTAGCACAGCCATTGAAAAAAAATGGTTATGGACAATACTTATTACGATTGGCAGAAACAGATTAGGGGCGAATAGAATGAACGTTATTGACACAAAATTACAAGATGTAAAGATCATTGAGATGGACGTTTTTGGTGATCACCGTGGTTTCTTTACTGAAAGTTATTCGAAAGAGAAATTTGCAGCACAAGGATTAGATTTTGATTTTGTGCAAGATAATCATTCTCTTTCAAGTGAAGCAGGTGTATTACGTGGATTACATTTTCAAAAAGGTGAGGCAGCTCAAACGAAACTAATTCGTGTTGTAACGGGTGCTGTTTTGGATGTGATTGTGGATATTCGTAAAGGCAGTCCGACATATGGACAGTGGGAAGGCTATATTTTATCAGAACACAATCATCGTCAATTGTTAGTCCCTAAAGGCTATGCACATGGTTTTGTAACCTTGACACCAAACGTTAACTTTATGTATAAATGTGATAATTACTATAATGCTGCTGCAGACGGTGGCATTGCTTTTGACGATCCGAATTTAGCGATCGACTGGCCAATTGATATTAAAAAAGCAATTACGTCTGAAAAAGATAAAAATCACCCAACATTAAAGGAATTTGAAGCTGAAAATCCTTTTGTTTATGGTGAAATCTAAGGGAATTTAGGAGAGATCTTGAAGATGAAAAACATCATTGTTACTGGTGGAGCTGGCTTCATCGGATCAAACTTTGTTCACTATGTAGTGAACAACCATCCAGAAGTTCATGTAACTGTATTAGATAAATTAACCTATGCAGGAAATAAAAAAAATCTTGAAGGACTACCAACAGATCGAGTTGAGTTAGTTGTTGGTGATATTGCTGATGCTGAATTAGTCGACCGTTTAGTTCAAAAAACAGATGCAGTGGTTCATTACGCGGCGGAATCTCATAATGATAATTCGTTGAATGATCCATTTCCATTTGTACAAACAAACATTATTGGTACTTACACGCTCATCGAAGCTTGTCGTAAAAACGATGTACGTTATCACCATGTGTCAACAGATGAAGTTTACGGCGATTTACCATTGCGTGAAGACTTGCCAGGACATGGTGAAGGTGCAGGAGAGAAATTTACGGCAGAAACGCCGTACAATCCATCTAGCCCATACTCTTCAACAAAAGCTGGATCAGATTTATTAGTAAAAGCTTGGGGCCGCTCATTTGGACTAAAAGCAACCATTTCCAATTGTTCGAATAACTATGGTCCATATCAACACATCGAAAAATTTATTCCACGTCAAATCACGAATGTTTTGAGCGGAATCACACCTAAATTATATGGCGCAGGGAAAAACGTTAGAGACTGGATTCATACAAATGACCACTCTTCAGCTGTTTGGACGATTCTAACTAAGGGTGAACTTGGTCAGACTTACTTGATTGGCGCTGATGGAGAAGAAGATAATAAAACCGTAATGGAATTGATATTAGAATTAATGGGCCAACCAAAAGATGCTTACGAGCATGTAAATGATCGCCCAGGCCATGATTTACGTTATGCAATTGATTCATCAAAATTACGTGAAGAATTAGGTTGGACACCTGAATTTACTAATTTTCATGATGGATTAGCGGACACAATAAAATGGTATACAGAAAATTCAGATTGGTGGGAAGCTGATAAAGCAGCTGTTGAAGCCAACTATGCGAAAAACGGTCAATAAATCATGCTTGTTGCTTGGGATCTAGAGAAGCAGTTGGATCAGATTTTAACCGAGTATGATTAAAATAATGAGTTGTTGAGCGTGGAACAAAACTAAAAATTGGTTTTGCTCCACGCTCTAAATGCGAATCAGGCGCGAGACAGAAGAAAAATGATAGGATTTCTTCATCGATTTTTTGTCTTGCTTCTTTTCATTCAAGGAGGAAATAAACATGATACTTTTAACTGGCGGTAATGGACAACTTGGCACGGAGTTACGTCATTTGTTAGATGAACAAGGCGTGGAATATGTTTCCACAGATTCAAAAGAATTGGACATTACAGATGCGGAAAAAACGATGGCATTTATCGTAAACTTAAAACCTGAAGTGATTTATCACTGTGCAGCTTATACGGCTGTGGATAAGGCAGAAGACGAAGGAAAAGAACTGGACGAAAAAATTAATGTCGATGGTACACGCAATGTAGCGGAGGCGGCAAAAGCAGTGGGTGCTACGCTGGTTTATATTAGTACAGATTATGTTTTTGATGGTACTAAAAAGGATGATATGTATAAGACGGATGATCAAACGAATCCACAAAATGAATACGGCCGTACAAAATTATTGGGTGAACAGATTGTACAAGAAATTATGGAAAAATATTATATTATCCGTACATCATGGGTGTTTGGACAGTATGGCCACAATTTCGTATTCACAATGCAAAAACTTGCTGAAACACGCGATCAATTAACAGTCGTTGATGACCAATTTGGCCGTCCAACGTGGACAAGAACATTAGCTGAATTTATGGTTTTTGTTATAAATGAAAAAGCACCTTATGGTATCTATCATTTATCAAATGACAATAGTTGTAACTGGTATCAGTTTGCAAAAGAAATCTTAAAAAATAGCACGACAGAAATTTTACCTGTAGATTCTAGCAAGTTCCCACAAAAAGCTACCCGACCTAAATATTCCGTGATGGATCTTAGTAAGACGAAAGCACTAGGATTTGAAATTCCGACTTGGGAAAAAGCGTTGGATGATATGTTAAGTAGTATCGAAAAATAGGGGGACGAAAAAGTTGGCTTTGGGGAAAAAATTTTCAGGGTGGTTCATGGTAGCCTTAAAAGAAAGATGGAAGTATTTAGTAGCACTGCTTATAATTTTCACAGTGTTTACACTCTATTTTTTTCAGTTTTCTGGTATCCCTAAAAAGATTATATTATTGACAGGTTTATTTAGTATTTTAGGCATCTTATTAATTGGTAAAAATTTAGCTAAAAGTACTTTTGGGATTATTGTGCTGATGGGCACATTGTTTACCTTTATCACACCAGTTCTAGATACGCCAGATGAACACGCTCATTTTTCAAGAGCCGTGTATTTATCAGAAGGGCATTTTGGGATGAGTGATCAGGCAGACGAATTAAAAATTTCTAAGGATTTTAAAGTTGTTTTAGATCGAGTCCATCATAATTACCATAATGATCTAAAAAAACAGAAACATTCACAAAAACAAAATCGAGAAACGATTATTTCACTTACTGCAACTTATTCGTTTATTAGTTATGTTCCACAAGCAATTGGTTGGTCATTAGGGAGAATCATGAATATCAATCTGTATTGGAGCTTTTATTTAGGCAGATTGGTCAATTTGATTGTTTACGCTATTTTATCTTATTTTGCAATAAAGAATGTTAAAAAGTTTAAGGTTCCAATGGCAGTGGTTGCCACGTTACCGATGGTGGTTTATTTAGCGGCTTCCTATAATCAAGACGGTGTTTCGTACGGATTAGTTTTCTTAGCATTATCTCTATTTATTAATTTTATTACGGATGACTCAAAAATTGAAGCGAAGGAAATAGGTCTGTTTGTCCTCTTATGTTGTATTTTAGCTACTTGTAAATTACCTTACGTGATGTTAGCAGGAATCTTGCTCTTTATTAAACCGAGTCAATATAAAAATAAAAAAACATACTTATTTGCGATAGGTGCTGTCGTTGCAGCGGCAATAATAGCGTTACTTTGGTATTATTATTTTACAACATTTACACCAGCAAATAGAGTAGCAGAAAAAGATCCGACAGAACAGTTGAAATTTATGGCGCATAATATTCCTACAGCAATCAAGTTAATGTTTTCTGGTATAGTCGATTCAATAAGTAAGTACTTGGAATTATTTACATTTGGTTGGTTTTCTTATGGATCACCACACATTGCGTTTATGTATTTGGTATATATTGGAGGATTATTTGTCTTTTATCCATTGGAGATAAAAGCAAAAAATCATTTGAATTCTTTCGGTGCTGCAGTTGTTATGTTGGGGATTATTTTTGCCATTAATTTAAGTCAGTATTTAACCTGGACACCTGTAGGGCTTGGGGTAGTAGAAGGAGTGCAAGGACGATATTATATTGGTTTACTTGTCTTGTTACCAATATTTGTAAACAGTTCGAAGCTTTTTTATCCTCAAACAGAATTGACTGAACAAAAAGAATGGATGAAAAAGTCAGAATATGCGCAAAATATTTGGGTTTTATCTATAGCAACGTATTTCTTAATGACAATGATATTACTCACTTTAGGAAATTATTATAGAGGCTGATTATAAAGGAGTAAAATGAATTGAAAATATTATTGATTATACCTGCATACAATGAAGAGGAAAATATTTTAAATACGATATTGTCTATTGAAACGTTTAAAAAAGAAAATAGCCATCGTTATTCTTATACGGTTGATTACGTTGTGATCAATGATGGCTCAACAGACGGTACACAAGCTATTTTAGATGAAAATGAAATCAATTCTGTCCAGCTAGTCGCAAATCTTGGGATAGGTGGAGCCGTTCAAACAGGGTATAGATATGCTGAAGAAAATGGATATGACATTGCTGTTCAGTTTGATGGAGATGGACAGCATGACATCCACAGCTTAGATTCTGTTGTTCAACCAATCATCAAAAATGAAGCAGATTTTGTTATTGGTTCAAGATTTTTACCAAATCAAAAAGCCGCGTTTCAAACGACCTTCATGCGACGTGTTGGAATTAAGATTTTGTCGTTCTTGATTTACCTTTCATCAAGAACAAAAATATATGATGTAACTTCAGGATACCGCGCTTGTAATAAAGAAATCATCACTTATTTTTCAAAAAAATACCCGACTAGTTATCCTGAACCAGAATCGACGGTTCATTTACTTAAAAAGAAATTTAGAATTAAGGAAGTTGCAGTTAATATGATGGAACGTTCTGGTGGTCAATCATCGATTCGTTCATTTACTTCAGTTAAATACATGTTTGAAGTAAGTATTGCAATCATCGTGTCAGGTTTTATGCGGGAGGGAGATTAATGAGTGCGGTTTTAAGAATAGAATTATTGCTCTTCTCATTGCTCTTTTTTGTTTATATTATCCGTTCGGTCAATAAGAATATCTTCTTATTAAAAAACGCTATTAGGTGGTTATTTATATCAGCTAGCTTAGTTCTGTGTGCTATTTTTCCTAAATTGCCAGAATGGCTAGGTAAAAAATTAGGATTTGAAACAACGTCTAATTTTTTGTTGATTGCAGCTATTTTCGTTTTGCTGTTTATTGAAATCAAAAACTCAGCATTGCTTTCGAAACAGCAAAATCAACTAAAATTATTAATTCAAGAACTTTCAATGTTGAAAGATAAAAAGGAGAAAAAATAATGTTCTTATTCTTAATATACGTCGTTTTATCGACTTCAGGTTTGATTTTAGTCAAGTTAGGTTCTCAAGCGAATTCAATTCAGATTACGAATGCGGTTTTTTCTTTTTCAATGTCTTTCACAACAATCATTGGCTTTTTATGCTATATGTTTAGTTTTGTATTATGGATGGTTATCATTAGTAAATCAGAAGTATCGTATATCGTTCCGATGGGTGTCGCGTTTACTAATATTGCTGTTTTAATTGGCTCTAAGCTCATTTTACAAGAACAAGTGTCACTTGGAACTGTAATTGGAACAGGTGTCATTATTTTAGGAATCGTGATTATTCAATTAGCAAAGTAAAAGCCCGCTAAATGGGCTTTTTCTCCTTAATTATTAAGAAAATACTTACATAACTTGAAAAAAGAGCGCATATTCTTTAAACTAGTAATGTTATGCAACTCATTTTAAGTATAAATTTAAAAGCGATGGAAATAGGAAAGGAACAGAGTCAATGATACGAGAAACACTATCCATTTTTAAAAATATTTTTGAAAATAGAAAACTATTGATCCAGTTTTCGTTTAATGATTTTAAATCAAAATATGCAGGTTCAGCGTTGGGGATCATCTGGGCATTCATTACGCCTTTGGTGACCGTTTTGACTTACTGGTTTGTTTTTTCGCAAATACGACAACAAGGGGCTAATGAAGAATACCCTTTTATCGTATATCTCGTGACAGGATTGATTCCATGGTTCTTTTTCTCCGACTCATTGTTGTCAGCAACAAATGTTTTTAGAGAGTATAGCTATCTTGTAAAAAAAGTAGTGTTTAATGTACAGATTTTACCAACATCAAAAATTCTTTCAAGCTTATATACACATTTATTTTTTATTGTGATTGGTTTTGGGATTACCTCATTAAGTGGTATTTATCCATCATTACAAAGTATTCAATTGATCTATTATCTATTTTGTCTGATCATTTTCTTAACAGGTGTAACATGGCTCACTTCTTCCACACAACCATTTCTACCAGATATCATGCAATTTATCAATGTAGCAATGCAAACGATTATGTGGACGTTACCTATTTTATGGCAGCCTTCAGGTTGGATCGAAAAAGTGTTAAAATTAAACCCACTTTACTACATTATTCAAGGGTATCGTGATTCATTTACTGGTGGCGCTTGGTTTTGGGAACATTGGCAGTATGGTTTGTACTTCTGGGCCTTTACAATCGTTCTTTTGCTAATTGGTTCAACTGTATTTAGACGTTTGAAACCACATTTTTCTGATGTATTATAGTAAAAAAATAGTACGTAGACCTATTGAAATGTGATGGATAAACACAAGGAGAGTAAACAATGTCAGAATATGCAATCGATATACAGAATATAACAAAAACATATAACATGTATAAAAAACCTTCTGATCGTTTTAAAGAAGCGCTTAATCCAATGAAAAAGACGTATCACGATCTTTTTTATGCATTAAAAGATGTCACGATGCAAATTGAAAAAGGTGAAATGATTGGGTTTGTTGGAGAAAATGGTTCGGGTAAATCAACGATTCTTAAAATAATTACAGGTGTTTTAACGCCAACATCTGGTTCTATGACAATAGATGGGAAAATTTCTGCGCTATTAGAATTAGGATCAGGTTTTAACCCAGAATATTCTGGCTATGAAAATATTTTCCTAAACGGAATGGTGCTTGGTTTTTCTAGAGAAGAAATGGAAGAGCGAGTGGATGATGTCATTAAGTTTGCTGATATTGGCGATCATTTGTATCAACCTGTAAAGACTTATTCCAGCGGGATGTTTGTTCGTTTGGCTTTTGCTGTTGCGATCAATGTAGATCCAGATATTTTAATTGTTGATGAAGCTTTGGCAGTTGGAGATTTAGAATTTCAACTGAAATGTATGGAGAAATTTACTGAAATCAAAAATTCCGGTAAAACGATTCTTTTTGTTTCTCATGATGTTAACTCTGTACGTCGTTTCTGCGACCGAACATTTTGGTTGAAAAATGGAGAAGTTGTTGAATATGGCGATACGATGGATGTTACAACAAACTACGAAAATTTCTTGAAGAAAAAATCAATCAAAACAGTTGACCGTGAAAAAACGATTCAAAATGAAGAAACTGTTCCTGATATTATCGAAGTTGACAAAGCAACCTTACTCAATCATGCGTTGGAACCTTTAGAAATAGTGACACAAGATGAGAAGGTCATTGTCAAACTAGAATATACTGTAAAAAATGATTCAATCAAATCACCTGTATGTGGTATCGCGATTCGGACAGTTGATAATAACTATGTTTGCGGACTAAATACATTGTTAGATGGCGTTAAAATTCCATGGGAAAAAGGCAAAAATGTCTTTTACTTAGAGTATGGGAAAATGTCTCTTTTAACAGGGGAATATTATTTTGATATTGCATTCTTTGAAGAACACGCCACAGTACCTTTGGTCTATAAAACGAAATACTTGAACATGTTTATTAGTGGTCGCTATGCAGGAGAAGGCATCGTCATTTTAGATCATGAATGGAAGGATACTATTAAAGATGAAATATGATTTTGAAATGGAAGTTGACGAGAGTACCAGTGTTGGTAAAATCGTTGCCCAAATTAAAGAAAATAGTCGAGTATTAGAGTTTGGTCCAGGAAATGGTCGAATGACAAAATATTTGATGGAAGAAAAAAATTGTTATGTTGCAATCGTTGAGCTAGACAAAGAATTATATGATCATGTTAGTGAGTTTTCTAATGATGGTTTTTACGGAAATATCGATGAGGAAGCTTGGACGAAACATTTTGAAGGCCAAACCTTCGATTATATTATTTTTGCGGATGTGTTAGAACATTTAATGAATCCTAAAAATGCGTTGATGAAAGTAAAACCTTTTTTAAGTGATGCAGGCCAAATCTTGATCACTTTCCCAAATATTGCACATAATTCTGTTTTGATCGATCTATTCAATAATAAATTAGATTGGCGTGAAACAGGATTACTTGATGCAACACACAAGTCTTTCTTCGTTCAAAGTGGATTTGAAAAGCTTTTTGAAGAAATTGGTTTATTTATTGCCAAAGAAGATTTTACGATCAATGAAGTTGGTTATAACGAACTTGAATCGAACTATGAAGACTTGCCTGTGGAAATTCGTGCTGCGTTTAAAGCACGTCCATTTGGGGAAGTCTATCAGTATTTTTATGCACTTTCTGCGCATCCGGTGGAAAATCCAGTTCGTGTTATACCGGACAATTCAAGTTATAGAAAGAATATTCATTTCCTATATGATTGTGGTGAAGAAGAGCAAAAAGAATTTGATGTTCAGCTTAATAACGTGTCAGGCGAAAATAAAACATTTACGATCGACATACCAGAAAATATCGAATTATTAAAAATTTTCCCAAGTATGACAGGTGCCGTTGTTAAGGTAGAATTAACGGTTAACGGAAACGAAATCCAACCAAGTGCAACAAATGCTGTGTATGAGAAAGATAAGCAATATTTCTTCTCTGATGATCAAGTACCTGTAATGGAAATAAATGATAAAAAGATTGCCGGACAAACGATGACGATCACCGTAGACTATAAATATGAAGGTATGTTTTCTGATACTGTTCATGGATTGATCGATTATGCAATCGCACAACGAGCAGAAAATAATCAATCAAAAAATACAGAATTAATGGTGAGTGGCAAACAAATGGCAAAATACAAAAAAGTATCAATCAGTAAATTTGATTCACTTATTTCACTGAATATTGATGATATCGTTCGTCATGTCGAAGAGAAAAAAACAGTGATTCGCGGTTGGGCATATTCTAAAGAAGACAAGCTGCCAGTCGATTTTAAAGTATCAGCTGAAATACCTGTAGATTATCTTGTAACAACAGAATATCGAAGAGATGTTATTGATATGTTTGAGTTAAAAGGCGATCAAGAATATGGATTTGTCATCGAAGTGATGGATGCACAAGATCAACCGACGTATCAATTGAACATTGCTGCTAATAATGGTCGTAAATTACAATATCGTCTGGAAAAACCAAATATGGTTCAACCTGGGAATAAAATTCAACGTGCAATGCGTTCAATGCAAACAAGAGGCCTTCTCGGTTCAGTGAAATGGTATTTCAAACGTCAAGAACAACTAGAGACACCAGTAGACTCTTCAGCAATTTTGGAAGAAATCAAAACATTTAAATTCCAACCTAAAATTTCTGTGGCTGTTCCTGTTTATAATGTGGAAGAAAAGTGGTTGGATGCATGTGTGTCCTCACTTCAAAATCAATATTATGAAAATTGGGAGCTGTGTTTAGCAGACGATGCGTCACCAAGTGATTACATTAAACCGCTACTTAAAAAATATGCGGACGCAGATGATCGCATTAAAGTCATTTACCGTGAAGAAAATGGTCATATTTCAGAAGCTACAAATTCAGCACTAACGATTGCAACAGGTGACTACATTGGGTTTATGGATAACGATGATGAATTGGCACCGCAAGCATTGTACGAAGTGGTCAAAGCGTTGAATGAAGATCAAACGATTGATTTCATTTATACAGATGAAGACAAAGTGACTGAAAGTGGCAAACGGTTCAATGCCTTTTATAAATCAAAATGGAATTCAGAATTGATCTTAAATCATAACTACATTACGCATTTTGTAGTAGTGAAACGTTCTTTATTAGAAAAAACAGGTGGTTTGAAGACTGAATTTAACGGTGCTCAAGACTATGATTTCGTTTTACGTGCAACAGAGAACGCCGAGAATATCGCTCATATCCCAGGAATGATGTACCATTGGCGAGCAATCGAATCATCAACTGCTTTAAATCCTGAAAGTAAAGGATATGCATATGTTGCAGGTCAACGTGCAGTACAAGCTGCAATGGATCGCCGTAATATTAAAGCGAATGTTGAAATTGCAGAGTTTTACGGATCATATAAAATCAATTATATCTATGATACTGTACCAAAAGTATCACTTATAATCACAAACGACACTGCCGATATCAATGACTATTTGAAAAAATTATTAGAAAAAACGATTTATGAAAATTATGAAATTGTTCTACCAAAACAATTAAAAGAAAACGTTCATTCAACAAGTAATAAACTAATTTACAGCGAAGGCAAAACAAGAGATGAATTGGTTCAATCAAGTACGGGCGAATACATTGTCCTTTTAGATGCTGGTTTAGTACCAACAAAAAGCAATTGGTTAGTTGAGATGATGAATATGGTTCAACAGCCAACAGCTGGGATTGTGACTGGCAGAGTTGTCGATTCTCGCTACCGTATCGAAAATATTGGTATTTCTATCGATACTGAGAAAAAACGGTTGGTGTATCCAGAACAAGGTACACCAGGTAAGAGTTTAGGCTATTATTACCGCATTGCTTTACCAAGAAATGTTCAAGCTGTTTCAGAAAGCTGTATGATTTTTAGAAAAGCGGATTATCTTGCTGTTTCTGGTATTAGTGAAGAATTAGGTAAAGACTTAATGGGCGTGGATTTATCGTTGAAAATTGCGAAACAACTAGATAAAAAGATTGTCTATTGTTCTTATGCAATCTTTAAAGCAGAAGAAAAAATTCAAAATCTTGATAAAAAAGGCAACTTCAAGTTGTTGACTGATAAATGGTCAGAACAAGACTTGATCGACGTTTATAAAAATCCAAAACGTCAGTAAACTAAAACCTTTGATTATAAGGAGAGCAAAACATGAACGATGAGATAAAAATCATTATTGATAGTATCTATCGAGAGAAACAAACCAACAACTTAACGATAACTGGCTGGGCTTTGAATACAGATTCAAAGTCCTCACCAGTTATTTCGATCGACAATCAAGAGCAAGTTTCATCTTACGATATAAAACGTGTTTTAAGAGAAGATGTCAACCAAATTTATGAGGTTGATTCCGATGTTTTAGCAGGTTTTTCCATTCAGTTAGAAGGCATCCAAAAGAAAAATAAGTTGGAAGTTCGTTTTATTTCAGAAGACGGACAATCTAGTGAATCAGAATGGATCGATTTAGGGAAAAAACACCCCTTGATCCCTGGTACGGAAGATAAGATGGCAAGATTGATGATAAAAGTACATAAAGGCATCAGTTACCTAAAAAGAAATGGAATCAAAAGTACAATCCAACGGGTTAAAATCGAAAAAATCAGAAATCAATCTTCTTATCCAAGCTGGTTGGAAAGAAATGAGCACTTTGACTTTGAGCAAATCAAAGCTGAAATTGCTGGGTTTCAATACCAACCTAAAATTTCAATTGCTATGCCAGTTTACAATGTAGAAGAAAAATGGCTACGCCGTTGTATTGATTCTATTTTGATTCAAGACTACCAAAATTGGGAATTATGTATGGCAGATGATGCTTCAACAGATCTAAGAGTAAAAGAACTATTGACTGAGTATAGTAATTTAGATGAACGAATCAACGTATTTTTTAGACCAGAAAATGGACATATCAGTGAAGCAACAAACTCTGCGTTAGCGTTAGCTACAGGAGAATTTGTTGCGTTACTAGATAATGACGATGAATTACCGAGAATCGCTTTTTATGAAGTGGTTAAAGCGTTGAATGAAAACCCAGAGCTAGACTTGATTTATAGTGATGAGGATAAAATCGATATGGAAGGCAATCGTTCTGATCCGTCTTTCAAGCCAGATTGGTCCCCAGATCTATTATTAGGAACAAATTATATTTCTCATCTAGGTGTTTACCGTAAGACGATTCTTGAAGAAATCGGTGGATTTAGAAAAGGGTATGAAGGGTCGCAAGATTATGATTTAGTCCTTCGATTTACTGAAAAGACAACGAGTGACAGAATCAAGCATATTGCTAAAGTGTTATATCACTGGCGTATGCTACCGACTTCAACCGCAGTGGATCAGTCTTCAAAAGGGTATGCTTTTGAAGCGGGACTAAGAGCGGTTCAAGATGCTTTAGTCCGTCGAGAAATCAAAGGTCATGCAACACACGGTCGAGCAAATGGTTTATATGATGTTTACTATGATATCGAGTCAGAAGACTTAGTCTCAATCATTATTCCAACTAAAAATGGCTATAAGGATGTTAAACGTTGTGTTTCGTCGATCATTGAAAAAACAACATATAAAAATTATGAAATTATTATTGCAGACAATGGTAGTACAGATGAAAAGATGAAAGAACTGTATGATAGCTTTGCACAACAACTGAATGAGCGTTTCCGTGTAGTCGTAATCGATATTCCGTTTAATTTCTCTAAAATCAATAATATTGCAGCCAAAGAGGCCAAGGGGAACTATCTCTTATTCTTAAACAATGACACCGAAGTAATCAATGCTGACTGGTTAAAATTGATGGTTTCATTTGGTCAACAAGAACGAATTGGGTGTGTAGGGGCGAAATTATTGTATCCAAATAATACAATCCAACACGCAGGTGTGATTTTAGGATTAGGCGGCATTGCTGGACATGGTCATTACGGCTATCCTCATGGAGATTTAGGTTATTTTGGGAAATTGGCCTTGAATGTTGATTATTTAGCTGTAACAGCAGCTTGCCTTTTGATGAAAAAACAAGATTTCGATGCTGTTTCAGGGTTTGATGAAGATTTTACAGTTGCTTTTAATGATGTGGATCTATGCTTAAAGGTGAAAGAACTAGGTCGAGACAATGTTTGGCTTCATGAAGCAGAACTTTACCATTTTGAATCTCAAACAAGAGGTTACGATGATAAAGGCAAAAAGAAAAAACGCTTTGAAAAAGAAAAAGCGATGATGGAACATAAATGGTCGACACTGATCGAAGATGATCCATTTTATAATCCTAATCTTACAAGAGAAATCCCTAATTTTTCATATAGAGATTAAGGACAGGAAAATAATGTGTAGGTCGATGAAATGGAGTTAAAGATGGAAAACAATCAAGTGCAAGCTAAAAGAAGTAATTCTAAAAAGCATCAGCTTAGTGCTGCAATCGATAGACTAATCAAAGCTCGTTTTTTGATTGCATTAGCGTTGTTTATTTTTATATTGGTCTTCAAGATACATGGTAGTTCAATCAATATGTGGGATCAATATGTGTCGGATTATACCGAGGATGGAGATAAACAAGGTGTGATTTTAGGTAAACCACGCCCAATCAGGTCAGATGAATGGATGGTTCAAACACCTTATAGCCTTTCTCAAACACAGACTGGTTTGAAAGGCCATAATGAAGTGATCACGATTGATGGTCAAGATATGGTGATAGGCTACAATTCTCCAGCGTTAAATTTAGCGACACTCGCTAAACCCTTTACGTGGGGCTATGTTCTTCTTGGAAAAGAAAGAGGCTTGTCATGGTATTGGGGCTTAAAGTTGATCGGATTGATGTTATTATCTTTTGAAATAGGATTGATTTTGACAAAGAGAAATAAGTATTTAGCTCTTTTAACAAGTGTCTGGATTCCCTTCTCAGCAGCGATTCAATGGTGGTTTGTTTCTCCCGTTGGCGATTTAGTGTTTTTTACGTTTGGTTTCTTAGTGGGCATATATAATTATTTTTATTACCATGAGAATAAACGGTGGCGGGTACTGTTCTCCTTATTGGCAAGTATTTGTGCATCTGGGTTCATATTGGTATTGTATCCCGCTCTTCAAGTACCATTCGGTTATTTGATTCTGTTCTTTTTAATTGCGTTCTTCATTGATCTTCGTCACAAAGTGAAACTAGATAAATTTGATGTCTTTTCAATAGGATTGGCCGTTTTTATTACGGGATTGATTGTAAGTGTTTCTTTGATAACTTCGTGGGATTCGCTTATGGGCGTTTTACATACGATCTATCCTGGAAATAGAGTTTCCGTTGGCGGTGATTTTGCAAAGAAAGATATTTTTCTTTTCTTAACGAATTGGAAAATGCAATTTCAAGATGTAGTCTATAGTAATAACTCAGAATTAAGTAGTTTTTATCACTTCTTTTTTGTGATAGTACTAGTATCACCATGGCTATTTTATAAGAAAATCAAGGAAAATATTTATGGATTTCTTTTATTTATGTTTAGCTTATTCAATTTGGTTTGGATGAGTGTTCGTTTTCCAACCATTTTTGCTAAGGTCACGTTATGGTCTTATGTACCAGAAGAACGGGCGTATCTAGCGTTTAGTTTTTCAGCAATCTTATTAAGTATTTGGTTCATTCAATTTATTTGGGAACAAAAGAAATTGTCACTGGTTTCTCAAGTAGGAATTATTGGTATCAATCTTGGATTGTACTTCTTTGCCTTATATAAAGGAAACTTGAGATTGTATTTGAGTAAACTAGATATTATCATGATTTTATTGTTTGCAGGTTTACTTATTGTTCTCTTATTAAATAAACGTAAGTATTTGTTCTCCATATTGTTAGTAGGAATCGTTCTCTTTACAGGAAGCGGTGTGAATCCTGTTGCTCGAGGAGTAGATGCTGTTTATGAAAAGAAAATTGCACAGACTGTGATGGAGATAGAAAAAAAAGATCCAAATCAGGTTTGGGCTGGCGAACGCATGATGCATGCTTACTTACCAATGCTAGGTGTTCACACGTTTAATGGCACGGCCTTTACACCCAACTTGGAATCATGGAAACCTCTTGATCCAACTGGAAAATATGAAGATGTTTACAATCGTTACTCACATATTTATGTAGAGATAGGCAATAATAAACCACAGTTTGAATTATTGAACGCAGATGCCTTTGTGGTCAGATTAGGATTAGAAAGTTTGAAGAAATATAATATCAAATATTTGGTTACGTATGAAACGATTGATACACTTGCGACAGAAACGATTCAATTGAAACAACTTTATGGACCCGACACAAATAATGCGTATATTTATCAAGTTATCTACTAGTTGAGCGGTTCATTGAAAGGATGTTAGTATGGATAAAATACTAAATAGGATAAGTAATCTAATTTTGTTAGTTACCATTGCTGCTTCATATTTGATGTGGGTAGTTGGAATTGGAACAAAAACAACGTCATTTATTTATGTAAACAGTGTGTATCTTTTAGCAGCAGCGATTATGTTGGTGTTGCTGTTAAAAGTTAAAGAATTGACTAAAAGTGATTGGGTCCTTATTCTTTTAGCAGGTGGCATTTTCATCTTTTACTCGCTGACCTCTTCATTGAGACATAGTAATCGATTTATCAATGCCTCAATTCCTTTGATCCTCTTATTTCTTCTTTGTTTTAAAAAGACGAAATTTACAAAGTTAGATTTTGGCTTATTAGGAGGCATTACGGGTGTTTCTCTTGGTGTAACGCTATATAGAATATATACGGAATTACCTAAGTTAGTGCCTGCAAATGATATTTGGAAAAATAGTAACAAATTAGAAGCGATTTGGATCAATACGAATACGATTGGGATGACGGTGTTATTATCTGTGATCCTATTGTCGATTTTAATAAAATCATTCAATATTGGGTATTTTAAATTACTTGTGATTCCAGTTTATATTGCTGGATTGATGGCGATTTGGGTTTGCCAATCAAAAGCGTCATTAGGTGCATTAGTCTTGTTTATTGTCATTGATACTATCATACCTAAAAAAATATTGAAAAATAATTATGTCTTGTTCTCTTTCTTTAGTTTGATGTTTATCTTAGGTCCAGTTATCTTTTATGCTTTTTCAAAATCGGATACACTGAACTTGTTTACAGGAAGAGAAAGAATTTGGGCAGAATTTTTTGAAAAATGGTTTTCTAGTACTCAGAATATGCTGATTGGGATGGAACCTTTTACTGCCTCGTGGAAGTCTTTAGGAACTCACAATAGCTACATTTATGTTTTAGGAAACTATGGCGTAATTGGGTACATTTTGATTTTTAGCGTTCTCCTTTACTTTTTGGGATCGAATTTAGTCAAAAAAACACCACTTTCTTCTTTTCAAATTAGTTTGTTCATAGGTTTTATGGCAATTTGTGTTCAATCTACGATGGAAGAGACATTATTGGCAAATTACTGGATACCGATTGTCTATAGCTTTATAGGCCTTGCCTTGCAAAAGCTAGAAAACGGACCGGTATCTGATTTGAACTGAGTAGGTCGTTCGGTCAGTTAAGTTGTTGTTTTTTTTTAAGCCTCAATGTGGTAACATGAAACTTGAAGTTTTTTTACTAAAGATACAATTTAGTGAAAGTTATAAATATTTTGTTTTGTTAGGAAGGAAGGTAAAAAATGTCAACTAAAAATGAATGGAATAATGCAAAACGAATTGCGATCATTATCGTAGATGTTTTGGTCTTTAATTTTTCTGTATTGGTTGGATTTTGGATTAAATTTGGATTTAACATTCCTTCATATAATTTTGTCTCATATGAAAAGTCTGCTATTTACATCTCACTATTTTTTGTCTTTTTAAATTTGTTATTGGGTGCGTATGTTTTTTATAATCGAACGATCAATGACATTGTTTTTGTGACAGTTATCAGCCAATTTTTAACAATCCTTTTTATAATGACCATAACATTTGCTGGTCGTTGGTTTACGTTTCCTAGATCTGTTCTGATTTATACATTTATTGTGAGTGTCATATTACTGAGTCTTTGGCGAATCATTGTCTATTTTTTATACTTGAAAGTAAGCTCAATCAAAAAAGTTGTCATTATTGGAACAGAGGAAAGTGTTGTTTCTGCAACACAGAATTTTGTTAGTCATAAGAATAAAAAACACCAAGTTACAACTGTTATTGTCGATCATTATTACGAAAATCTAACAAAGTTACTCGATCAAATAGATATCGTTTATATAGCTAGTCATATCGATGAAAATGAAAAATTCAAAATTTATAAACTTGTCACAAAAGCTGAAAAGAAACTCTTTTTAAATACTAGCTTTGAGAATCTGATCATGTTGAAACCTAACATGATGAACTTTGAAGATGAAAGTATTATAGAAGTTTCAGACTTCAGAATAAAAGGCGAAGACAATTTCATTAAGCGCTTGTTTGACATCACGTTATCATTGGTTTTATTAGTGATTGCATCTCCATTGATGTTGATCGCAGCAATCCTTGTTAAAGTAACATCACCTGGTCCTGTTATTTACAAACAGACTAGGATTACATTAAATCAAAAAGAGTTTCCTATTTTGAAATTTAGAACGATGTCTGCAACAGCAGAAGCTAAATCTGGACCAGTATTATCGACAAGCAATGATAGCCGGGTCACAGGTGTTGGTAAATACTTACGAGCACTTAGAATAGATGAGTTGCCTCAGTTGATCAATGTTATTCGTGGAGACATGGCGATTGTGGGTCCTAGACCAGAAAGACCATTTTTTGTGGATCAATTCAATAGTGAAAACCCTCAATATTATTTAAGACACAATGTAAGAGCTGGAATTACTGGATATGCCCAAGTCTATGGGAAATATGCATCAGATTATAATAGCAAGTTGAATTTTGATTTGTTGTATATTAAAAATTATTCGTTGATGTTAGATTTAAAAATATTATTGCAAACGATCAAGATTTTATTTGATAAAGTATCCTCTCAAGGCGTAGAAGAAGTTGAGCGCAGTGAGAAAAATCTTTCTTTTTTAAGCGAAAACAAAATTGATTTATTTAGATGAAACGAGTGAAATGAATGGAAACAATAGCTGTTAGTGTATTAATGTCGATCTATATCAAAGAGAAACCAGAATACTTTATTGAAGCTATGGAAAGTACCATCAATCAAACTGTAAAACCAGAAGAGATTCTTTTAGTGGAAGACGGTCCGTTGACAGATGAACTTTATGAGATCATTCAGCAGTACAAAGAAAAGCTTGGTGAACAACTCACAGTGATTTCACTGGAAGAGAACCAAGGGCTTGGTACGGCTTTAGCTATTGGAGTAGAGGAGTGTAGAAATTCTTTGATAGCTCGAATGGACACAGATGATATCATGGTTGAAAGTCGTTTAGAAGTACAGTATCAAGAGTTTTTAAAGAATGACAAGTTAACGATCTTGGGTTCAAATATTATTGAATTTGAAGGAACACCTGATAATGAGCTTGCAAGAAAACTTATGCCTGAAACTAATGAAGCAATTAGAGCCTATTCAAAACGAAGAAATCCATTTAATCATATGACAATAATGTTCAAAAAAGAGGCAGTCATAGCAGTTGGAAATTATCAGCCTTTGCCAGGATTTGAGGATTATTATTTATGGGTGCGTCTTTTGAAAGAGAATTCAGTAAGTTTAAACTTACAACAGACTCTTGTCTATGCAAGAACAGGGGCTGAAATGTATTCTAGAAGAGGTGGAGTTTCCTACTTGATTCCAGGGCTAAAAGCTAGATGGATTATTTACAAAAAGGGTTTGGGTAAAATCAATGATTTCCTATTTGTTTCTTTAGTCCATACAATCATTAGTTTAATGCCGAATAAACTAAGAGGCTCGTTTTATAAAAAACAACTTAGAAATTAAAGATATAAGTTGATTAAATAAGATGAATACTTTCGCTGTTGTGTTATCTGCCATTTTAGAAGGGATTTCCTTGTAAATATACACTTGTTTATAAGGAATCCTGACTCTATTTTAATAAGTATTTAGCATTTTGTTGATTTATAGTGACCATAAAGTTATGAGTAGCTAGAAGCTGTTTTAACTTGTACATAAAATATTATGAAGACCAATCTACATACATAGGAACATTGAGTTATAAACGTACTAGATCATTTATATGAAAATTTTAACAAACTAAATATGTTTAATGAACTCAATAATCGAGTTGAAAAAATTTGATACGACTAATTTTAAGAATAAAATCATGAACTGTTGGATTTTGAATAAGTTGATGGGCATATTAAATAATTATGAGAGGAATATTTGATGAAAAAAAATTTTATTTTAATAGGAGTACTTGTTGCTATTACTGGTTTCAATTCCCAAGCTTGGGCAAACGAAAATACTGAAGTAGTAAGCTCTACTGAACAGACAACGGAAACAACAAGCAGTATTAGTGAGACAGAAGAGTCAAATAATTCAACACAAATGGAGAGTGACAATCAATCGAAAGAAGAGGAGACGAACTCTTCACAAGAGATAGAAATCACTGAGAGCAATAATTCGCCAATGGGCAAACAAGCGCAAAAAAATCCGGATTTTTTACCGGCAGATCCTAATCGACGTTCAGATTTAGTTGAAACGCCACAATTGCGTTCTTATGCACTTTCAGTTCCTTATTTTGCGGCAACAGAGCCGAATAGACCGTCAATCAACTTTATCGATGTATCTTCACACAATGGTAATATATCAGTTAACGATTACAATATAATGAAAAGATATGGAGTAACGGGAGTCGTTGTAAAATTAACGGAGTTTACGACCTATGTCAATCCATATGCAAAAACTCAAATTGAAAATGCTAAACAAGCTGGTTTATCTGTGTCGGTATATCATTATAGTTGGTTTTCTGATGCAAAAATGGCTGAAGCAGAAGCTGACTTTTTTGCAAGTCAAGCTTCTGCGCTAGGTCTGTCTAAGAATACAGTAATGGTAAACGATGCAGAACAAATAGATATGGCGAAAGGAAATGTAACGGCTAATTCAGTAGTATTTCGAAATAGATTAAATGCTTGGGGCTATAATAAAGTTGCTCATTATTCTATGTTTGATTGGTTCAACAGAAAAATATTAGATACAGCTGTTCTAGGTTTACAGAATAGTTGGGTCGCTCAGTATCCATACAATCCTGTAAATACAAATTTACTTCATACAAATTATGCAGCATGGCAATGGTCCTCAGAGGTAACTTTCCCAAATGTTAATACTGGAATAGGTGGTAAATTTGATGTCAATATTTCGTATAATAATTTGTTTCTAAGTTCAGGAGATTCTTATGATCTTATAGATTATGAGAAAGATGTAAACGTTAAAGGGATTATAAAAAGTGGACAAAATCATGGGATTTATAGCAAAATTTACAATACTGAGGGAGATAACCCAAGACTAGCAAGTAGCCCAACGTACGCTGGAAAAGATGTAGAGATCATTAAAGAAGCGAAAACAGTAAAAGCAACGTGGTACCAATTCAAAGTAAACGGTGTCGTCGTAGGTTGGATGGATGCGAAAGGATTTGACACTTATGACGCGATCGAATATGAGAAAACAGTCAGCTTCAAAGCAAAAGTAAGTTCAAATCAAAACCACGGCATCTACAATAAAATCTATTACACGGAAGGCAACAATCCAAGACTAGCAAGTAGCCCAACGTACGCTGGAAAAGATGTAGAAATCATTAAAGAAGCGAAAACAACAAAAGCCACATGGTACCAATTCAAAGTAGATGGAGAAGTAATTGGCTGGATGGATGGAAAAGGTTTCGATAAGTATGACGCGATCGAATATGAGAAAGCAGTCAACTTCAAAGCAAAAGTAAGTTCAAATCAAAACCACGGCATCTACAATAAAATCTATTACACGGAAGGCAACAATCCAAGACTAGCAAGTAGCCCAACGTACGCTGGAAAAGATGTAGAGATCATTAAAGAAGCGAAAACAGTAAAAGCAACGTGGTACCAATTCAAAGTAAACGGTGTCGTCGTAGGTTGGATGGATGCGAAAGGATTTGACACTTATGACGCGATCGAATATGAGAAAACAGTCAACTTCAAAGCAAAAGTAAGTTCAAATCAAAACCACGGCATCTACAATAAAATCTATTACACGGAAAGCAATAATCCAAGACTAGCAAGTAGTCCAACGTACGCTGGAAAAGATGTAGAGATCATTAAAGAAGCGAAAACAGTAAAAGCCACGTGGTACCAATTCAAAGTAAATGGTGTCGTCGTAGGTTGGATGGATGCGAAAGGATTTGACACTTATGACGCGATTGAATATGAGAAAGCAGTCAACTTCAAAGCAAAAGTAAGTTCAAATCAAAACCACGGCATCTACAATAAAATCTATTACACGGAAGGCAACAATCCAAGACTAGCAAGTAGCCCAACGTACGCTGGAAAAGATGTAGAAATCATTAAAGAAGCGAAAACAGTAAAAGCTACGTGGTACCAATTCAAAGTAGATGGAGAAGTAATTGGCTGGATGGATGCAAAAGGTTTCGATAAGTATGACGCGATCGAATATGAGAAAGCAGTCAACTTCAAAGCAAAAGTAAGTTCAAATCAAAACCACGGCATCTACAATAAAATCTATTACACGGAAGGCAACAATCCAAGACTAGCAAGTAGCCCAACGTACGCTGGAAAAGATGTAGAAATCATTAAAGAAGCAAAAACAGTAAAAGCCACGTGGTACCAATTCAAAGTAGATGGAGAAGTAATTGGCTGGATGGATGCAAAAGGTTTCGATAAGTAGTTGGATCAATAAATAAAGTAACGATATCAAAATGAATGACCATCTCTAGCAAATTTATTTGTCAGCGATGGTCTATACTTTGGATGTAAAGATATCATTAAACTTAGTATGTTTTAAGAAGATTTGTTCTATTCGTTAGCAGACTCAAGATTAAAAGGTGTAGAGATAACGATTATAAAGAGGTGGCATATGAAAAAATATTTGAATTATATTTATACATTTTTCTTAGTAGCATCTATTTTTACAATGTTATGGGCTGTTTTTACGACAATTTTTTCTCCTAGGATTGGGGAAATATTTTCGCTATTTAGAAATGTTCATTCAACCAAAACGATTATCTTGATTAATATTAGTTGTTTCGTTTTTACGTTACTTTTGTATCCTATTATTGCCCATTTTTTAGCGAAAGGGACAAAAAAATGGGTACTAAGTAATAAATTCACTTTTATTTTTTTTACGATAGAATTGATAATCTATTTTATCTCGCTATTACTGTTTATCAAATTTATTGGCTTTAAACAAGCTGTAGATGACGCTGCAATTACATTAAAATTTTTGGATCAGTTATCTATTGGTGAGAAGTGGGGATATAATTATATGTATTCTAACCCTCAAAATCTTCTTTTAATGTATATTTTTTCAGCTATTCGGACTTTTTTTGGTCATAACTACAGTTCAATTATTATAGTATTTAGTCTAATGCATATAATCACGATTCTATTGACCTTTTTATCATTAAAGAATTTGAAAGTCAGTAATTTAGTGTCCTTAGTAACTATTCAGATTCTTGTTTTTGCTATTCAAATTACGTTACATGTTCCTGTTGCTTATACAGATATATTATCGCTATTTTTCATGTCATTAACGTTGTTCTTCTTTACGGGCTATTTAAAAATAACAAATGAAGGAACAAATAAATTCAGCTATCTTTATATCATATTAACCTCTATTTTTTGTGTGTTAGGTTTTATTAGTAAGGGAACGGTGCTTATATTAGTGATTGCGCTATCCTTATTTTTATTATTATATAATAATGGAAAGAGAAGAGTCATAGGCCTGGTTCCTTTTATATTCTTATTTTTCGGCAATTTTTTATGGGGACAATTTATCGATTCTCAGAATCTATTTCCAGATAAAAATTATGGGCAACCTAATACTCATTATATAATGATGGGGTTACATAATACGCCTATTCCTGATGACTTGCCTAATGAGAACAAAGCTAAATGGACAGTTGGCGCTTATAATTCAACTGAGCAACGATTTACTTGGGATATGTTTTTAGATAAAAAAATGTCAAAAAAGAAAATTCAAGTAGAACATATTAAAGTTATTAAACAAAGACTTAAAGCCATGAATCTGATACAGCTAATTAAGGCACTTAATAACAAAGTTTCTGTAACGTGGGGTTCAGGAGATTTAAAATCTTCTTTTGAAGTCTTTTTGGGTACTGGAAGAAGTCAAGAAAAAATGTGGGTTTTCAAAAATAATTTCAGTGGTTTGATTATTTATTCAATCATGATGGTCATCCAATATTTGATTTATTTAGGTATTGTTTTTTCTGCAATTAAATTTTTCAAAGTTATAAATCCATTTATATTTTTTAGTAGTATTTATATAACGGGATATTTTGTATTTTTATTGATATGGGAGTCTAGTCCAAGGTATTCTATGGGGATTTTTATACCAGCTATTTTAGCAATAGGGTTATTATTTCAAAAATCAGAAGAAAACATCAAAAAATAGTCTGCTTTATAAAAACTATATGTTGTATTAAATTTTTATCATTAATAATGCTGGGGTAGAGTATCAGAATTTCTCTGATACTTGATCTCAGTATTTTTTTGAGTAAATAGTAAACTAAGTAAAGAGCCTATTAATCTATATAGTCGCCATTGTCTTTTACAGTTACATTAAGATATAAGGGAAGTTATTGAAAGTTTTTAGCAGATATGAGAGAATGGACAAGGTGTATTTTTGAAAAAAATTAAGTGTTTTGAGGAGCTTAGTATTCAACCATGAATGATATAGAAAATACAGAGCAGATAAAAGAAATTCAAAAAATAAATTTAGAAATGGCAAAATATTTCGTTAGCTTTTGCGAAAAATATCAATTATTATGTTATTTTTGCGGTGGAGGCTGTATTGGAACGGTTAGAAATGAAGGATTTATACCTTGGGATGATGACTTGGATTTCTTTATGCCTCGTAAGGATTATGAAAAGCTTTATGCGTTATGGACTGAACACGCGGATATAGAAAAATATTCGATTTTGAGACCATCTAAAACATTTATTGACCATAATTCTTTTACCACGATTCGAGCGAATAATACGACATTCATTAAGCCATATCAAGAATATCTAGACATCCCTCATGGGTTACCTATTGATATTTTTCCTTTGGATGGTGCGCCAGATTCAACAATAAAAAGGAAAATCCAAAAAGGATGGGCCCTTATTTATGCGTTGTTTTGTTCACAAGTAGTACCTGAAAAGCACGGTGGAATCATGGCTTTGGGTAGTCGAGTATTGCTGAAATTGATTCCGACAAAAAAAGGCCGCTATATGATTTGGTCATTCGCAAGTAAACAGATGTCAAAATATGATTTTGATCAGTGTGAATTTGTAACTGAGCTATGTGTTGGACCAAGATATATGGGGAATTTGTATAAGAGAAAAGATTTTGAAAAAGCAGAATATCTGCCTTTTGAAGATACTTATATGCCTGTACCAGTGGGCTATGACAATTATTTGACTCAAGTTTTTGGTAATTACATGGAGTTACCTGATGAAAAAGATCGAGTTTCTCACCATGAAGCAGTTTTGATTGATACCAAACACTCGTATAAAAAGTATAAAGGAACTTATTATTGCGTACAAAGTTTGAAGGAGGAAAATAAATGATTACAGCACTGATTATTGCCGGTGGAGTAGGCAAAAGAATGGGACAAGATATCCCGAAACAATTCATTATGGTGGAAGATAAGCCAATTATTATTTATACGTTGGAATCTTTCCAAAAACATCCGATGATCGATAGAATTTTAGTCGTTTGTAAAAAAGGCTGGGAAGATACGTTGCACGCCTATGCAAAAGAGTACCATATTGATAAATTAGCCTGGATTATTGAAGGTGGGAACAGCGGACAAGAATCTATCAGAAATGGTGTTGATTTTCTTAAAGCGCACTCAACAGAAGATGACACGGTCGTTATTCATGATGGCATTCGTCCATTAGTGGATGAAATCGTTCTTTCAGATGTTATCGTAAAATGTAAAGAATTTGGCAATGCTGTAACCTCTTTACCTTACAATGAACAAATTTTTGTGAAAGAAACAGAAGAAACAACAAAACAATATATTAATAGAGAAACATTGAGAAGGGTATCCACACCACAAGCATACCAGTTTGATAAACTTGTTTGGGCTTATGAAAAAGCGTTTAGAGAAGGAATTGGTATCTCTGAGTCATCATATACGAATACGATGATGGTGGATCTAGGAGAAACGCTTTATTTTGCTGTGGGTTCAGATAAAAATATTAAATTGACGACACAAGATGATCTTCAATTGTTTAAAGGATATCTTAGGATGAAAGAAGAATAGGAGAAAAATATGTTTTCGAGAAATCTTGATTATCAAAAAGATATTGAAAAAGTAATTGGCAATCCATTAAACTGGGAAAAACTAAGCAATAAATCTTTATTGTTTGTCGGTGCCTCAGGAATGATCGGTACATTTTTGATTGATTGTTTGATGTCTATAAATGAAAAGCAAGATCTAAATATTTCTGTTTACGCAATGGGAAGAAATCAAACTAAGTTAGAATCAAGATTTAGTAACTATAAGGATGATAGTAATTTTCATTTAGTGATAGGCGATATTTTAGAACCGTTATCATCTGATGTTCAATATGACTTTATCATTCATGGCGCAAGTAACACACATCCAAAAGCTTATGTGAGTGATCCCATCAATACGATAATGACTAATATCAAAGGAACAGAGCAAGTACTTGATTATGCTTCTAAAAATACAGTTGAACGTGTATTGTTTCTTTCTACAGTTGAAGTGTATGGCGAAAATAGAGGCGATACTGAGAAATTTGATGAACAATATTGTGGCTATATTGATTGTAATACGTTAAGAGCGGGTTATCCAGAAGGCAAACGTGCCAGTGAAGCATTGTGCCAAGCCTATATCAAACAATACGGAATAGATGTAGTCATTCCAAGACTTTGTCGAATTTTCGGTCCGACCATGCTGTCAGAAGATTCCAAAGCTTCTTCTCAGTTTATTAAAAATGCAGTGAATGGTGAAGATATTGTGTTGAAGAGTGAAGGGACACAATATTATTCCTATAGTTATGTTGCTGATGCAGCCTATGCTTTATTGTATTTATTATTTAATGGTGAAAATGGCGAAGCGTATAACATTGCAAACAGTGAATTTGATTTAACGTTAAAAGAATTAGCGACGAAGATTTCTGAAATTGCTGGGACTAAAGTTATTTTTGAAATTCCAGATTCGAGTGAGTCAGCAGGTTATTCGAAAGCAACGCAAGCAATTTTAGATACAACGAAAATTGAAACGTTAGGATGGAAGCCTATTTATTCTTTAGATGAAGGATTGGAACAAGTAATTAGAATCATGAAAACTGAGGAGTGAAATGGCAGTGCCAGAAATAAGTATTATAGTACCAGTGTATAATGTTGAAAAGTACTTAGACAAGTGTGTAAACTCTATTTTAAATCAGACATTTCAAGATTTTGAACTAATTCTAGTTGATGATGGATCACCAGACAATTGTGGTGAAATGTGTGATGACTATGCTGCTAGAGATAAAAGGGTAACCGTTATTCATCAAGTAAATGGCGGATTAAGTGCAGCAAGAAATGCTGGAATAGAAATCGCTAAAGGTCGATATCTTGGTTTTGTAGATAGTGATGATTATATTGCTGAGGATATGTATGAACTTTTGTATAACAACTTGAAAAATGAAGATGCTGATTTAGCAACCGTTGGATTTTTAGATGTTTATGCAGGGAAAGAACCTGTCATAAAAGAACGAAAATATCTTGTAACGGATATGGTTGGGGCTGCTAAAATTACATTTGAAGGCAAGTTAAGTACGATTAGTGCAACGAATAAATTATATAAGAGAGAAATATTTGAGCATGTTCGTTATCCAGTGGGAATGATTACAGAAGATGCTGCAGTAATTTTAGATGTACTTGAAGAAACCTCGAAAGTCGTCATTGATACAAGCCAAAAATACGTTTACTATCATCGAGAGAACAGCATTTCAAGTAACCATTTTACAATGAAAGATTTAGACATGATCAAAGCGTGGGAAAATAATGAAGCACGTGTGTTAGCAAAATATCCTGAATTAGTGAATGTTGCACATACACGCGTTTGTTGGGCTTATTTTACCGTTTTAGATAAAATGATGAACAGTAGTGAATTAGGGGTAGAGGAAAAGAAAAAGCAAAAAGAAATCATTCGATTTTTACGCAAGAATTTTATGTTTGTACTTAAAAATCAATATTTTACTAAACCAAGAAAACTGTCAATGATTGCGTTGAGAGTAAATCCTTACTTTTATAAACTATTGTCACGTTTAGAAAATGGTATGGTAAGAAAAATAAATAAATAGACTTTATTGAGTCAAGGAGACAGGGTTAATGATGAAAAAAGCGAATGAAATACTTGATAAGGTGGAAATACCTTTTATCCTTCTTTGGGAATTTATGTTAATTTTACGTATGATTAGTACTTATAGTCTTATTCCATCAAAATTTGATAGTGTTATTTTCACTATTATTTCATTGGCTGGGGGATTATTACTTATCCGAAATGGACTGGACTGGTTTCAAAAGAGGGAGAAACCAAGCCTATTATTACTTATATTTACAGCAGTACTGATTATTTCTTCGATTGCTAATGGTTCATCTGAACTAATGTCGAATTTCAAGTTAATAATCTGGGAAGTACTTTTTTTCTTTGTTGTTTATGAACTTGGGAAAAAGAATCGGAAAGAATTGTTTCAGTTAGTCGAAAAGGTTTTAGTGTTTACTTGGCTGATTCTAGTGATTATTTCGCTAGGAATGTTCTTTGTTCAATTTAAATATACAGCGCCACTAGATAAATTATATTATGGTATTCGTATGGGATTCGTTGAAAACCGTTTGTACGGTGTTTTTGTAGATCCTAACTATGCTGCAACCATTTCCGTAGTTGCAATCTGTTTTTCTCTACATTTATTTAAAGAAGCAAAAGGGAAACTTTATAAAGGTCTTTTGATCGCTAGTATTCTTTTGGAATTTTTCTTCGTTGTCCTTTCAGGTTCAAGAACAGCAACGGTAGAAATCATGGCTATTACGGTTGTGGCGGTATTCTTCTATTGTTATTACAATAAAAGAACGATGGCGTTAGTAAAAAGACTGGCTTATTCAGTAGCTATTACAATGGTGGCTGTCATAGGACTATATTTTACAATGGAAGTAACACAAAAAGTATCTGTAGTGTCTGCTAAAGCAGTAAGCAAAGTGATTGTGGTAAAAAGTAATGATAAAGAAAGTATTTCTTTAGATCGTCCAGATACAGGGGAAGATTCGGATGTTTCTAACAGCCGATTTAAGCTTTGGAAAAGTGCATTTGAGATATTTGAAAGCACGCCAATACTCGGAACTTCGCCAAAAGGAATCCTTCCGTATGCTCAGAAAAATTTACCGAATACATGGATTTCTCAAAAAGAACAAACCCCACATAATTTTTTATTCTTTTTATTAGCAACAACAGGACTTTTAGGAACGATCCCATTTATTTTGTTCATTTTATATAATGTGTTTAAAACACTGATTACTCTATTTAAAATGAATACAAATAATTACACAGATTACTTATTTCAAAGTTTGATCGTATTAACGATTTTAATCTCAGCATGTCTAATTACAGATATCGTTTTGGTAAATAGACTAGGTGCAATGCTGTTCTTTCTATACATTGGCAGGTTGAATTCAAAAAACGAGAAGGAAACGAGTGAAATAGAGATATGAAAGAACTAAGTATTAAAGAAATTCAAGAGGTCAGTGTAGAAATTCTCGTACACATCGATGAAATTTGTCGGAAAAATGATATTGAGTATTCGATTTATTATGGTAGTTTGATTGGATCAGAGCGTCACCAAGGGTATATCCCTTGGGATGATGATTTAGATATCGTGCTGACTCGTCCGAACTACGACCGTTTAATCAAATTATTAGCAAATGACGAAACGTATTTATTATTGAGTTTAGAAACAAGAGAAAAATATCGTTATCCATTTGCCAAATTAGTCGATAAAAGAACCTGTGTGAAAACAACACAATTTTACCATAGCGAAGACCCCGAGCTAGGGGTTTTTGTAGATATTTTTCCAATAGATGGTTTTCCATCGGATGATTCTGCTAGAAAAGAATTTGGTGAAAGATGTAGTCTTTATTTTGATAACATGATAGGAACATTAAATGCTTCATACGCTATTTCAAAGACAAGATGGAAAGCTTATGGCAAGAGAATCTTACATTACCCTAAACATCGTAAGTTGATGAGACAAGGTGATTACAAGCATTGGAAAAATTTACTAATGGAAGAAATGAGTAAGTATCCTATTACAGAAACATCTATATGTGGGTACATTGAATTTGTTGACGAAAAATGGGGTGTTTTCCCTACAGAATGGTTTAACCATTATGAAGATGTTCAATTTGCTGGGAGAACGGTTCGAGCGATAAAAGACCGTCAAAAGTTTTTAACGTTGCGATATGATGATTATATGCAATTACCACCAGAATCAGAGCGAGTGACGCATCATCCATATACATTTTATTGGAAATAAGTTAAGCAAGGGAGCCAGAAATCGTTGAATTATGGTCGAATGATGATTATTACTTTAGATGAGAAATCGGTACTGTTTTCAAAGGACGCACAAGATCTAGGTATCCATGTAGAAAAATATTTTGATAAGCGATCTTTGATTGTGAAAGTACTAAACTATGTAGATAAAAAAATGAATGTGCAATTGGCCTCTCTTTTTTATGGAAATTGGAAGAAAAAATTGAACGAGATAGATGTTGTTTTGTTGAACTCTCATTTCTTTTCACGTCCGTTAATAAAGTACTTGAATCGAAATTTCCCAACCATTCGTATTATGGTTTGGTACAGTAATCCTGTGGCTAAAGATACGCCTGTTGACTTTTTTTCTGGATTGGCGTGTGAGCTTTGGTCATTTGATAAAGATGATTGTAAGAAATACGGATTAAAACATAATAATCAGTTTATTGATCAGACAAAACTAATTGTGACTAAACATGATCCTAAGTATCACTCTGATATTTGTTTTATCGGCGTGGACAAAGAGCGGTTAAATCTATTGCTTGAACTAGAACAATACTTTATCAGTGAGAAGTTGAATCCGTTTATTTATGTAGTAAACTCATCGAAAAATTCTCGTTTAGATTATGATTACAAAGAGGCCATTTCATATGATGAATTGATCAATTATGAAGGGAATACCCACGCCATACTGGATGTTGTTCAAAAAAATCAACATGGACTGTCACTTCGTCCGATCGAGGCAATGTTTTTAGAGAAAAAACTAATAACAAACAATACGAGTGTTGAAACGATGGATTTTTATGTTCCAGAAAATATTTTTATACTGAATGAAAACAACAAACATGAAATACCAGCATTTTTAACGACACCGAGCATCACTCTTTCAGAGGAGATCAAGGAAAAGTACACATTTAAAGGGTGGTTTAATAATTTTTTTAAGAATTAGCCTGGCTGATTTATCCTTATAAATGAACGATCCACGATTGAAAAATGCTAAAAAAATCAATGAAATAAGAGGAACCTATCATGAATGAAAAAGCTAAATCGGTCATAAAAAATTTATACTATACAGTTGCGGCTAATTTTGCTACGTTGGGAATCTCTGTTTTATTAAACTTGTTTGTACCCAAGTTATTGGGTGTTACGGAATATAGTTACTGGCAGTTGTATGTATTTTATTCCTCTTATGTAGGATTTTTTCATCTAGGCTGGATTGATGGAATCTATCTGAAAATTGGAGGAGAAGAATATGAGCAGCTTGATAAGCGAAATCTAGGCTCGCAATTTTGGTACCTAGGTATTTTTGAATGTATCGTTTCATCACTGGTCATTATTTGGGCACTATTCTTTATGCCATCAGGAAACAAAACGATTATTTTGTTGCTTACGGCAGTTGTTTCATTGATAACAATCGCGAAAACCTTTATTTTATATATCTTTCAATCTACGAATCGAATCAAAGAGTATGCACAATTATCAAGAAGTGATCGCTACATATATGTAGTATTGATAGGTATCTATTTTCTTTTAGGTGGTCGTAATTTCTTTTGGCTGATTGTTATGGATATCATGTCTAGACTGATTATGACGATTTGGGGAATGTATCGGATCAAAGATATGCTCAGCTTAAAGTTAGTAAGTCTAAAAAAAGTATTTCCAGAAATAATCGACAATATCAACATTGGTAGCAAACTAATGCTTAGTAGTGTGGCGAGTATGCTCATTATTGGAACGATTCGTTTTTTTGTTGAAAAGAAATGGACCATCCAAACGTTTGGTAAATTGTCTTTTACACTTAGTATCTCTAATATGTTTTTGACTTTCGTCAATGCTGTGGGCGTTGTTATGTTCCCTTTGTTAAGAAGAACGAATCAAAAAAAATTACCCGCTTTATTTGTGACGTTGAGAGATTTATTTGTTCCCATCACGTATGCTATATTATTGTTTTATGTTCCGGCTAAGTATGTGCTTTCATTATGGTTGCCTGAATACGCAGAAAGTTTGAAGTTTATGGGAATTCTATTTCCGATTATCATCTATGAAGGTAGAATGTCCTTGTTAATCAATACGTATTTAAAAACAATGCGTAAGGAAAAATCAATTTTATTTGTTAATGTAACAACTTTATCTTTATCATTGATTTTATCGGTGATCATTATCTTTGGCTTAGGCAACCTTACTTGGGCAGTTGGACTGATCTTGATTAGTTTAGCTTTCCGTTGTAATTTTGCTGAATACTTGTTGTGTAAATCAATGAATATTCACATAGAGAGTTCTATGGCGTTTGAAACGCTGTTAACAGTTCTGTTTATACTAAGTAATTTAGCTTTTGGAGGAAGTTTTATAAGCACGGCAGCCTATGCCGTTTGCTATGTCATTTATCTGTTGGTAAATTATAAAAAAATAATCCGAAGTTTCAAAGAGTTTCGAGGTTTATTAAAAGGAACGTAAGTATTAGAAATAACGATAAATAAAAAAATATTTTGTTGAACACACTTAAACTAAAGATTGGTTTTAGTGTGTTTTTTACTTTTTGTAGCGTGGACAAACAATTATAATTTTGTTACAATCATTTTACAAGGGGTGAAGAATTTGAAGAGAAAATATGGTTATTTAGTAGTTGGTATTTTGACAAGTTTCATGATTTTACCTTCAGTAGCAGCATCAGAAGAACAGGTAAATGTATCTGAAAGCGCTATTGAAACTCAAAGCAACGAACAAAGCACAGTATACATATCTGAAAGCACTTTAGGGACAGAATCACAGAATAGTGAGAGTAACTATGAAACTGAAAGCGCTGAAACCACTGAAGCAACAGAATCAACAGAAACAATGGAATCAACTGAACCAACAGAAAGAAAAGCAGCACAACCAAAATTAAATTACGCCATCTATAATGAAAAGATAGGATGGCAAGCAGGACCAGACAATGGTGGAAGCAGTGCGTTTCCTAATAATAGAATTGAAGCTATTAAAATTGGAATTGAAGGACTTGCACCAAATGAAGGTGGGATCCAATATCGTGCCCATGTAGCTGAAGTAGGGTGGCAATCTTATGTTAAAGCTAATGAAATTAGTGGTGTTGGTGGTAAGCGATTAGAAGCGATTCAAATTCAATTAACGGATAATTTAAAATCAAAATATACTATATATTATCGAGTTAAAGTTCAAAACTTTGGCTGGTTAGATTGGGCTTCAAATGGTCAAAGTGCTGGTACTATGGCTTTTTCATATCAAATTGAAGGAATTCAAATTCAATTGAAAGAAAAAGGACAAGCAGCGCCAGGTGCAACCAAACGTCCGTCAGTACAATATAAAAAACCTAACGTGAACTATCAAAGTCATGTTCAAGATATCGGCTGGCAAGCAGTAAAATCAAATGGTCAAACTAGTGGAACAATGGGACAATCAAAAAGAATGGAAGCAATGAAAATTGCTGTTAATAACTTACCCGTTACTGGTGGCATTGAGTATAGAAGTCACGTACAAGATATCGGCTGGCAACCATACGTTTCCAATAATGCAATTACTGGAACGATGAAACAATCGAAAAGGATGGAAGCTTTAAGTATTCGTTTAACGGGTGAAGCTGCAAAACATTTTGATATATATTATCGTGTCCATTCTAAAAACTTTGGTTGGTTAGATTGGGCTAGTAATGGTCAAAATGCTGGAACTGCAGGATTTAGTTACCAATTAGAATCAATAGAAATTAAAGTAGTGAAAAAAGGAACAGCTGTTCCAGGAGCGAAAAAAAGATATTTTGTCCAGTTCAAACAGCCTAATGTCATTTACCAAAGTCATGTACAAGACAAGGGGTGGCAAACGCCAAGTAAAAATGGTCAAACAAATGGATCATTGGGACAAAGCAAAAGAGTAGAAGCGATTAAAATCAAAATCGATAACGCTCCAGTTACCGGCGGAATTGAATATCGAACGCATGTACAAGATAAAGGCTGGCTAAGCTATGTTTCTAATAATCAATTAAGTGGAACAACTGGGGAGTCTAAACGAGTTGAAGCATATGATGTTCGTTTAACTGGTGAATTGGCAAAACATTTTGATGTTTATTACAGAACCCACACAGAATACTTTGGCTGGTTAGGATGGAATAAAAATGCCGGTGTCAGTGGTACTTCAGGCTACCGTTTTAGAATGGAAGCTTTTGATATTGTTCTAGTCAAAAAGATGGCTAAAGGGCCTGCCGTTTCAAATAATTATAAAAAAGCTCCAGCTGGTATGGGAAACTACTATATGGATGCACCAAAAAGAGTAGAACTTAGAACAAATCATTTTTATACAAACCGTTCTTTGAATAGAGGAAATGATATCTCTGCTGGAACAGTAGTCAATGTCAATAAAAGAGTGCTAGATAAAAATGGTTATCCAATCTTAGAAACACCATATGGTTACATTACTGCAAATAAGAGTATTGTTGCTGCAACGAATAGTGGGCAAAGAACGTATATGAATGTTCCTTACTACAATCAAATTACAATGGGATACCAAAATGGCTGTGAAGAATTTTCTTTATACATGGCTTTAGAGTATCTAGGTGCAACACATGGACAAAATGTTCATCAAGTTACAAATGCGGTTCCAAAAGTTCCTTCTTGGGGGAATCCACATGAAGGATTTAATGGCGACCCAGCAGATAAATATGGTTTCCACACAATTTATCCTAGAGCATTCACACCATATGCGCAACGATATGCGGCTAATTCAAGAGATATCAGTGGCGTTGACACAGGTCGATTCAAGGAAGAACTAATGAAAGGCAATCCCGTCGTAGTATGGGGAACGTATCCTTATTTAGCAGCACCAATTATTGACGGAACGTATTATGGTTCTTTAAAAGTAGGAAATCTACATGTTTGGTTAGTAACTGGATTTGATGGAAATAGTTTCCATGTAACGGATCCAATTTATGGAAAAATGTGGGTTAGTGAAGGAACGGTAGCTCTTTCTTACAGCCCGAATAAAATGGCTGTTGCTATCGATAAATAGAATAGAGGATAAATAATGAAAAGTAAGAAACTTTTGTTTTTATTTTGCATCGTCATTTTAATAGTAGGTATTGTTGTGTTTATTAGAATGGATGATAAAAAAACTACGAAAAATCAAGACTTGGAGACAAGTTCATCTCAAAGTTCGGATAATTTTGATAAGTCGAAAGTTATAGATTATTCTAATGAAACGGAAGTATCTTTTAGCTATGAAGAAGTGACAATTCCGATGGAAGAAATTGAAAAATATAGAGAAGAAATTGAAAAAGCAGGTTTTGATAGTACATTATTTACAGACCAAGAAATTCAAACAATGCAGGCTAAAATTAAAAAAAGTGGCCAAACTATTTCCCAATATATAAACAGTTTACCTGATAAAGTCATTGATGAAAAAGAGATTGAGAAGGCTCGTGAAGAGTTAAGAGCGGCAAATATCGATCCTGATAAAATATACAATAACGAACTAGTTGATATGATAAAACAGACAAAGAAAGAAAATAAATCGATAGTGGATATTGCAAAAGAAAATAAACACGAGAATTGATGAATTAAGGTGAAAATTGACTAGTTGTCCTTAGGGGCAACTAGTTTTTTTTCGATTAAAGTAGACCTCTTTGACCATCCATGATAAACTAAAGGAGATTTAGAAGTTGATTTTATCTAAAAGTAGGAGTTATTGATAAATGAATAATATATTAATTACTGGTGGAGCAGGTTTTATAGGTTCTACCTTAGCCAATTTTTACAGTAAAGACCATAAAGTGACAGTTATTGATGATTTATCGATGGGAAGTGTGAGCAATCTAGACACATCTGCTAATATTCAGTTTATAGAAGGTAGCGTGACGGATTATCGTTTGATGGAAGAAGTATTAACAGATACTCAATTTGATTACATTTTTCATTTAGCTGCGATTGCAAGTGTGGCAGATTCGGTTGCACGCCCGTTAGAGACACATCAAATAAACTTTGATAGTGTGTTTCAATTACTAGAATTAGTAAAGTGTAATCAAGCGGAATTAAAACGCCTAGTATTTGCATCTTCTGCTGCGGTATATGGAGATGAGCCAACGTTACCTAAGCAAGAAGAATCTGTTATTCGTCCATTAACACCGTATGCAATCGATAAGTTTGCAGCAGAAAAATATGTCGTCGATTATTTCCATTTATACGATATCCCTACAAGTGCGGTACGTTTCTTTAATGTATATGGTCCAAAACAAAATCCTGAATCCCCTTATTCTGGTGTGATCTCGATTATGATGGATCGCTATAAAAAACTGTTGAACAAAGAAAATACCACATTCACAATGTTTGGTGACGGGACACAATCAAGAGATTTTGTTTTTATAGACGATGTCGTTCAGGCCTTAAATCTTATAGCAACATCATCAGAGACCTTAGGTGAAGTCTATAATATTGGGACTGGTGAAGCAATTGAATTGAGTGAATTAGTGTCAATTGTAGACGATTTTCTAGGTGTTTCTTTGCCGATTCGCTATGATAATGAACGTCCTGGTGATATCAAACATTCACTTGCAGATATTTCTAAAGTGAAAGGAATAGGCTATCAACCCAATTATACAGTCAAGACTGGACTTGAAAAGTATGTTTCATATGAACTAGGTGCTTTAGAAAAAGATTCTTCACGTAACTAATATCAATAAAATACCGAAACAGGCGGGATGAGTGAGTCTCGTCTGTTTTTTTAGAAATAGATGCCTCTTAATTGTTTGATACTCATTATTAGGAATGATACAATGATTTCGATTGGAGGGAGAACTGTGACAAGAATAATCGCCCACCGTGGAAGTAAAGGAACTCATCCAGAAAATACGTTAGCAGCTTTTAAAGAAGCAGTTCATGTTGGTTCTGATGGAATTGAATTAGATGTTCAATTATCAAAAGATAACCATTTGATCGTAATTCATGATGAGAGAGTTGATCGTACTACAAACGGACATGGAGAAGTTAGAGATCTAACATTAGCAGAATTAAAGGAATTAGATGCTGGCAGCTGGTTTAAAAAAAATCCAGTGATCCAAGAAATTCCCACATTAGAAGAAGTGGTTTTATTTCTTAAAAAAGAAAATTTTCGTGGTCTATTGAATATTGAAATCAAAACCGATAAAGTACCTTATGATAGAATTGAACAGTTACTTGTTCAACTCATGACATCACAAAACTGGCCATTTGAGTATATGTATTCAAGTTTTTATTTTGAAAGTTTGGAAAAAATTTGGCAAATAGATAAAAAACAAACCATTGCATTAATATTTGATATGTCAGAAAAAGCAGAAAGACAAGCACTTCTAACCGATTTTGTTGAAGGAATCCATCCTAAAATCGATTGGGTCCTTGAACACAAAGAGGAACTAGCGGATTTTCCAAAATCGATTCGACCGTGGACTGTTAATGAAGAAAAAGAGATGATGTTTTGCTTTAGGCATCATTTGACGGGGATTCATACGGATTATCCGAAAAAGGCATTAGAATTACGTGGAGCAATGCAAAATAAAGGATGAAAAGATTGAAAAAAGTACTAGTAATTGTAGGACCAACAGCTGTTGGCAAAACATCTTTAAGTATTGAGTTAGCAAAAAAACTAAACGGAGAAATCATTAGTGGTGATTCAATGCAAGTCTATAAACATTTGGATATAGGAACTGCAAAAGCGACTGTGGAAGAACGTCAAGGGATTGTCCATCATCTGATTGATTGCCGAGAACTGACCGAGACCTATTCAGTAGCTGATTTTCAAAAAGAAGGACGTCAAACGATTGAATCGATAACAACAAGGGGAAAAGTACCAATCGTTGTTGGAGGAACAGGTCTGTATATCCAGGCATTGCTTTACGATTTTGAATTAGGCGCCAAAGATGAGTCGACAGAGATACGTGAGTATTATCAACAGTTTGCGGATACCCATGGGAATCAACGCTTATGGGAATTACTTCAAGAGAAAGATCCATTAGCTGCTCAAAGTATTCACTTTAATAATCAAAAAAAAGTGATTCGAGCGTTAGAAGTTTTTGATAAAACCGGACGAAGTATTTTGACACCAAAAGAAAAGCCCAAGAAGTTATATGACTATTTTTTAATTGGGCTAGAAACGGATCGTTCTTTACTTTATGATCGAATCAACACCCGTGTTGATTTAATGATTGATCAAGGCCTTTTGAAAGAAGCCAAAGAATTGTATGAAAAACAAACGCAACAATCAATTCAAGGTATCGGCTACAAAGAGTTTTTCCCTTATTTTGAAGGGAAAGAAACGCTGCAAGAAGCAACGGATCAAGTGAAACAAAATTCGAGAAGATATGCGAAAAGGCAATTGACTTGGTTTAGAAATCGAATGAATGCCAGTTGGTGGGATTTAGTACAACATCCTGAATCGGTATCAGATTTAGAAAAGGAAATAGCGTGTTGGCTGGATTCTTAGGAAGGATAAGAGATGGAAAAATTAGCAGAAAAGGTTATTTTAGTAGGTGTCGAAACAGAAGGAAACTATACTCGTTTTGAAGGCTCAATGAAAGAATTGAAAAATTTGACCAAGACTGCTCAAGGAGAAGTCGTGTTTTCTTTGACACAAAAGCGCCCACGCGTCGATGCCCAAACAGTTATTGGAAAAGGGAAAGTAGAAGAGTTAGTTCAATTAGTTGATGCGTATGAAGCAGATATCGTTATTTTCAACCATGAATTAACACCTAGACAAAACCAATTGATTGTTGAAGCGGTTGGGGTAAAAGTAATCGACCGAGTACAACTAATCTTAGATATTTTTGCAATGCGTGCTCGTTCAAAAGAGGGCAAATTACAAGTTGAGCTAGCACAGTTGAATTATTTACTGCCACGATTGATCGGACAAGGAAAACAGCTTTCTCGTTTAGGTGGGGGAATTGGTACAAGAGGACCTGGTGAAACCAAGCTTGAATCAGATCGTAGACATATCCGCAATAAAATTATTGCCATTAAACGTGAGTTAAAAGAAGTAACCGCACATCGGGAACGCAGCAGACAAAAGCGTCAATCCTCTGACCTTTTTCAGATAGGATTGATAGGTTATACGAATGCTGGAAAATCAACGATTTTAAACTTATTGACGACTGCAGGGACTTATTCAGAAGATCAACTTTTTGCCACATTAGATCCTCTGACCAAAAAATGGCAGTTGCCCCAAGGAATGATTGTGACATTAACTGATACGGTGGGTTTCATACAAGATTTGCCAACACAATTGATAGAGGCATTTCAGTCGACTTTAGAAGAAAGTCGAGGGATGGATCTGTTGTTACATGTGGTTGATGCAAGTGCCCATGACCGTTTACAGCATGAACAAACTGTGGTTGAATTACTGAACGATTTGGATTTAGAACAAGTTCCAGTATTAACAGTTTACAATAAGAGTGATCAAATTGATGAGTCAGAGTTTGTACCAACCTTGTTTCCAAATGTTTTAGTTTCGGCAAAGAGCACTTTAGGAAAAGAAGAGCTAACAAAAGCTGTTAGAGAGAAGATGATGGAATTGTTAGTTCCATATGAACTTGATATTTCTTCGAGTCAAGGGCAACAGTTAAGTGAATTAAAGCGTCATACATTACTTTTATCAGAAACATTCGAAGAAGTAGAGAATGTGTACCATGTGAAAGGATTTGCTAAAAAAGAGTCTAAGTGGACACGAGAATCAAACGAGTAAACAATGAACTAGATTTCCAAAATTAGTAGTATTATGAGACCGAACAAAGCAATGAGATTTTCAGTTGCTCTGTTCGGTTTTTATTGATTTTTAGTAGTTAGTTCACGTATCTAATGATATACTAAATAAAAAAAAGTATAAGGAGATAATTTGGGTTTGAAAAGTACTTTAGAAAGAAATAAAAAGAATTATGTGTTTTATATAGGATTGTTTGTTTTGGCAGTTGTCTATCTTCTAAATTTTAACGTTGATTTGAATTCAGATGATGGTTGGTTTATGACGATATCACGAGACCATACGTTTCTGGAGTTCATGCAATGGCGCTACAATAATTGGTCTGCCCGATTATTCCCAGAAGCCACATTATATGTGATTTTTTTGGTTCCTTTATTTATTCACCATCTAATTAGTGCTTGTGCGTGGTTTTTGTACAGTTATTCTTTGGTACGCATATTTGTAGGAAAAGTTAGTCGAAGGGATTTTTTGATTGCCTTTTTATCACTTGGATTTATTAATGTTTGGGTTTTGAAAGACTCGATTTTTTGGATTACAGGGGCAGTAAATTATTTATGGCCGTTAGCATTAGGATTGTTTGCAATGATCCCTTATGCAGATAATTTTTTTAGAAATAAAAAACCGTCTATTTGGTTCTATTTGGTACCAGCTTTTATTTTTTCATTTTCAAATGAGCAATTGATAGCTTGTATCATTGGGGTCGTTATCGTTTATCATATTACAGTGTTGATCAAAAAGGAAAAAGAAAATTATTTACTTTATATCCCAACTGCATTATTCATCTTTGGTTTTACGTTTATGTTTTTAGCACCTGGAAATAAACTTAGGATGCAACAAGAGGTTAAGATGTGGATGCCTGACTTTAATGAATTGTCCTTGTTTTCAAGAGTTTTAAGAGGTAGTTCTTGGTTATTCGAAGGATGGCAAACAAAATTATTATTGTTGTTTATGATGATTCTCGTGGTTTCGTTAGTGATTGACCACACCAGACTACTAGCCAAAATCACTGCAGGTTACACCGTATTTTTATTTTTATTGAACTATAATTTACCAAATAGATTTACTAATTTCCAACTTATTAAGGAAAACGAGTGGATTCACTCGCTAAAATCCGGAAATGTTTTGAGTGGGACAGTATTCAATTCACTTGCGCCATATATGCTTTGGGGCATATTCTTTGGTTTGATTGTCACATTGTCAATAAGAATCGCTGAGCAAAAAGTATTTATTGGTCTAAGTTACAGTGCTGCTCTATTTTCGTCTATATTGATGTGGTTCTCACCGACAATGTATGCTTCTGGTGCTAGAGTACTTATGTGTGCATCGATTTTTCTAATAATTATTCTATTCCTACTCTATCAACAAGCATTAACGAAGGTAAATCAATATGGGAAAAATCGTCTGCTTTTTTATGCAGGTTTCATCCCAGTAATCAATCTATTATGCGTGCTTTTCTTATTGTAAAGAAAGATGAGGAAAGAAAAAAGTTTAGTTGTTATAAATTGTGACAAACAAAAAAGTGTGCTTAATAAAGAAGCAGTGGAGATGCGTTTAGGGAATTTAAGTTGAGTCGTTTACGCGGTCGATTATTTTAGTAATAAGAGCTTTGGTATAACCTAAATAGGTATATCATGGCTTTTTTTATATGCAAATTTGATGAATTTCAAATAAAATAACCAATTTTAACTCAAATAATTCGTTTTATGTTAGAAAACCTAACATAAATCATTGACAATAGAAAAAAGTATTGATATTCTATATTTATCTAAGAGAGGGGGGTGGATATGAGAGAGAAGGAACTGAGAAGATCAATGTCGGTTTTTCCAATTGGTACAGTTATGAAACTGACTGATTTATCAGCACGTCAAATCCGTTATTATGAAGAGCAAGATCTGATTCATCCTGAAAGAAGTGAAGGAAATCGACGGATGTATTCATTGAATGATATTGACGTCTTGCTAGAAATCAAAGATTATTTATCAGATGGTCTAAACATGGCCGGGATCAAACGCGTTTATGAAATGAAGTTGGAAGAACAAATGCATGCACAAGAATCGAACAAGCCGCTAACTGATGAAGATGTTCGAAAAATTTTATATGATGAACTTATTTCTCAAGGCGGACTTACTCAACAGAATCCATTCCAATCCAGAGGACCAAAACTGTAACCTGAGATTCACATAAAAAATGAAGGACGTGAAGGAATACTATGACAAAGAAACAAAACACAGTAGAAGATATCAAACGAATTGCCGATGAAGAAAATGTTCGATTTTTACGATTAATGTTTACAGACATTATGGGAACAATCAAAAATGTGGAAGTTCCAGTGAGCCAATTAGACAAAGTGTTAAGTAATAAAATGATGTTTGATGGGTCTTCTATTGAAGGTTTTGTGAGAATCGAAGAGAGTGATATGTATCTGTATCCAGACGTTTCAACATGGATGATTTTTCCATGGGAGAGTGATCACGGGAAGGTCGCACGTTTGATTTGTGATATCTATAATCCAGATGGTACGCCATTTGCAGGCGATCCTCGTGGCAATTTAAAACGAGCACTTGCAGATATGGAAGAGCTAGGGTTTACATCGTTTAATCTTGGCCCAGAACCAGAATTCTTCTTATTCAAATTAGATGAAGATGGAAAAATCACAACAGATTTAAATGACCGAGGTGGTTATTTTGATTTTGCCCCAACAGACCTTGGAGAAAATTGTCGTAGAGATATCGTCCTTGAATTAGAAAGTTTAGGTTTTGAAGTCGAAGCATCTCATCATGAGGTAGCACCAGGCCAACATGAAATCGATTTTAAATATGCAGATGTTATTGAGGCTTGTGATAATATCCAAACATTTAAATTAGTGGTTAAAACAATAGCTAGAAAGCACGGATTACACGCAACGTTCATGCCAAAACCATTGTACGGGATCAATGGATCTGGGATGCACTGCAATATGTCATTGTTTAAAGATGATGAAAATGTCTTTTATGATGAAAATGGTCCAATGCAACTAAGTCAAACGGCTTATCATTTCCTTGGAGGATTATTAAAACATGCACGAGCATATACAGCAGTTTGTAACCCAACTGTTAATTCATATAAGCGTTTAGTACCAGGATATGAAGCACCAGTATATGTTGCATGGAGTGGACGCAATCGTTCGCCATTAGTACGTGTTCCAGAATCTCGTGGACTTTCTACTCGTTTAGAATTACGCTCAGTCGATCCTTCAGCAAATCCATATTTAACAATGGCGGCATTATTACAAGCTGGTTTAGATGGAATCAAAAATGAAATTGAGCCACCACAAGCTGTTGATCGCAACATTTATGTGATGAATGAGGAAGAGCGAAAAGAAGCACAAATTCATGATTTACCTTCAACTCTGCATAATGCAATCAAAGAGCTACGCAAAGACAAAGTCATGGTCAATGCACTTGGTGAACACATTTATGTGAACTTTGTTGAAGCGAAACGTATGGAGTGGGCTGCTTTCCGTCAAACCGTTTCTGAATGGGAAAGAGAACAATATTTAGAATTATATTAAAACTTGTGTAAGGTTGAGCCAAAGTGCTCAGCCTTATTTTTTAGTTGAAAGATAGTGCAGTTTAAACTTGAGAAATATGCTATACTTATAATTGAGAATCATTATCAATTGAGGTTAAAGGAGAGAATGCCATGATTATTCAAACTGTAGCTTTCATTATAAAAAAAGAAGGCAAAGAAATGTTTGAAGCTAAGACAAGTAAGGATGTTACTTCGATGCTAGGTTTTTCAGGATGCTTATCAAGTGAATGTTGGTTTACAGAAGATAAAGATAGTTGCGAGTTCATGTTGGTTTCAAAATGGGAGAATAAAAAAGATTTTCAAAATTGGTTAAAACGTCCAGAACACTTACAAGAACATCGAGATGCTCATAAGAACAAAGAGGCCAAACCATCTGTTGTAATAGAAAAAATCAGAAAAAGTTATGACCTTTCTTCTTAAAAATATCGACTAGAATCTGAGGCAAATTTCTTTGTTTTAGATTCTTTTATTTTGTTCAAATGAGTGTAACTATTTTGAAAAAGCAGGTATAGTAGAGTTTAAACGAACACGAAGGAGAAAAGGTATGAAAGAGTCCGAGTTTTCTTCAACTGACTTTAATAGGATAACGGAGCTTCAGCGCGAAGGCTGGGATCTAGCAGCTATCGTTGTCTATATACATAAAATCAAGGAAAATAAGTTAAAGTGGGATCAAGAGCTTTTTTTGATTGGTTCTGAGATGTATACAGAAATGTTTGCTCAAAGTGAGCTTTCAGCACAAGAAAAAGTCATACTGGTCATCAATCATTTGGGTGGTTATTTAAATGAAGTAGGTGATTTACAGTTTGAGGAAACTAAGTATCGATTTTATGAGCAAATGCCTCCAGGCGCTTTATTTTTTAGTCTGTATGCAAAAGCGGTACAGCAAGCGTATCCGAATGGTTTACTTATAGCAAAAGAAGATAAGACATTATCAAAAATAGTACTCAAGAAAAAATATTCAACAGAAACGAAAATCCACCAATTCAGAAATCAATTGGATAAATGCACTATCGAGTATGTAGAAAACTATAGAGAAAAATATGACTTGCAAAATGATGAAGCTGCCATAAAAATGATTCTTGGTAAGAACTGGTTTTATGCGGATCCTCACTATCATAATCGTGCCCAACTTGGGGTAGTTCTATTGACAGATGATATCAGGAAAAACAATCGAACAATGACAAATAAAGGGTTATTCAAAAAACTAAAAACAGAAGGATTCTATCGAAAAATAGTATCAGCAGATTATCATAGCGAATTTATTGTAGACGAAGCGGGACAATTATTAAGCCAATGGAGTGAAACAGTCAAAAGAACAGACTATTTTGATTGTGCCATTGCAAATGGTGAAACGTTTAATTATGGAGAACGCCCTAGAATTGATTCATTTCAAACGCACGATAAATTAGATGGTAATCCTCCTCGGTTTTTGGATACAGAAAAGCGAAATACCATAAAAAAAAGTTGGATTTCTCCTAAAGACAATTGGGTGTATCAGCTAGTCAGAAGGTTAGCTGAAAAAGGAGTAAGATATAAAAGCAGAAGTGAACAAAAGCGCCAAAAGAAAAATAATAAAAGTTGAGACGTGTCTCAACTTTTTTTCACAAAAAAGCCTCAATGTTGTAATAGGAGAAAGCTAAATAAATAATAAGTTTGTGAAATGTTTTCACAAACTGTTTCAAATTTGACAAGCTTCCGTTATAATGGAGAAGAATATGCGTGCAACTATTCTACTTTTAGATAGAAGGATGATGACTATATAATGCGAAAAATGAAGACAATGGATGGAAATACAGCAGCCGCATACATCTCATATGCGTTTACTGAACTTGCGGCTATTTATCCAATTACACCGAGTTCAACAATGGCAGAACTTGTTGATCAATGGTCGGCAGAAGGTAAACAAAATATTTTTGGACAACCCGTAAAAATCGTTGAAATGCAATCAGAAGCAGGTGCCGCTGGAGTGGTTCATGGATCACTTAAAACAGGTGCGCTAACAACTACATATACTGCTTCACAAGGGTTACTATTAATGATTCCAAATATGTATAAGATTGCTGGAGAATTACTTCCTTCAGTTTTTCATGTGGCAAGTCGTGCTGTGACAACGAATGCGTTGAATATTTTTGGTGACCATGGAGATGTGATGGCCGCTCGTCAGACTGGTTTTGCGATGTTGTGTGAAAGCAGTGTGCAAGAAGTCATGGATTTATCGCCAGTTGCTCATTTGGCATCAATTGAATCGAGTGTTCCATTTATCAACTTTTTTGATGGGTTTCGCACGAGTCATGAAATTCAAAAAATAGAAGTATTAGAATACGACGAATTAGCGCCATTATTGGATCAAGAGAAATTAGACAAATTCCGTAGTAGAAGTATGAATCCAAATCATCCTTCTGTTAGTGGAACGAATCAAAATCCAGATATCCATTTTCAACAAAGAGAAACGATCAATCAATATTATGAAGAAATCCCTGCAATTGTGAAAAAATATATGGACGAAATCAATACATTAAGAGGGACAGCCTATGATTTGGTTACATATTATGGGGCAGAAGATGCTGAAGAAGTAATTGTTTCCATGGGATCAGCAGCGCAAGCGATTGAGCAAACCATTGATTATTTAACCAAACAAGGTAGAAAAGTTGGTTTCTTAAATATTCATTTGTACCGCCCGTTTCCGATTGAAAGCTTTTTAGAAAAAATGCCCAAAACTGTTAAAGCTATCGGTGTGATAGATCGCACAAAAGAACCTGGAGCAGGTGGTGAACCTTTGCTACTGGATGTCCAAAGTGCGATGTATGAATCTGATCTACGCCCAATGATCATCGGTGGACGTTATGGCTTAGGGTCAAAAGATGTTTTACCCAATCAAATTGTGGCAATTTATAACGAGTTATTAAAAGATAAAAAAGCAGCGAAGTCACGCTTTACAATCGGTATTGTGGATGATGTGACCTATACATCGCTTGACTGCGGAGAAGCATTAGATCTAACAAATTCCACTACTTATCAAGCAAAATTTTGGGGATTTGGTTCAGATGGTACAGTTGGGGCAAATAAATCAGCAATCAAGATCATTGGTGATCATACAGATAAATATGCTCAAGGCTTCTTTTATTATGATTCAAAAAAATCTGGTGGACTAACTGTTTCTCATTTACGTTTTGGTGAGACTCCGATTCGTTCGACTTATTTAATTGAGCATGCTGATTTTGTTGCCTGTCATACGGCAGCGTATTTGAATACGTATGATTTAGTGAAAGGCCTGAAAAAAGGGGGTACCTTTTTACTAAATACAGTTTGGAATGATGAACAATTAGAGCGGTTTTTACCAAATAAATTGAAAAAATATTTAGCAGAAAATAACATTAACTTTTATACGATAAATGCAGTTAAACTAGCAAGTGAAGTGGGGCTAGGCGGACGCATCAATACAGCGATGGAAACTGCTTTCTTCAAATTAGCAAACATCATGCCGTTCGATGAAGTCTTGCCAATATTAAAAGAAGAAGCTTTCAAGAGCTATGCTAGAAAGTCGATGTCTGTTGTGGATAAAAACATTCAAGCAATCGAACGTACGGTTGAATTGTTGCATAAAGTCGAAGTACCAGAATCTTGGCAAACAGTTGAAATAAAACCAAAAGTACGCCAAGTGAATGTGACGGATTATGTTCATGAAATTGTAGAACCAATCAATCGTCAAGAAGGTAATGATCTTGCCGTTAGTGCCTTTGTGAAAAATGATATGACAGATGGTCGGATGCCACTTGGTACAACAGTAGTGGAAAAGAGAGGTATTGCTGTAGAAGTGCCGGAATGGAACAGTGACCGCTGTACAATGTGTAATGAATGTGCGTTTGTTTGCCCACATGCAGCGATTCGACCATTCTTAGCGGACGATGAAGAAATGGAAGAAGCACCAGAGGGCTATATTGTAAGAGAAATGCGTGGTGCTGATGGACTAAACTATCGGATCCAAGTTTCTGTAGAGGATTGTACAGGTTGTGGTCTTTGTGTAGATGCTTGTCCAGCCAAAGGCAAAGCATTAACGATGAAACCTTACGAAGAACAAAAAGAACAAGCCATGAACTGGGCCTTTTCTATGACATTAAGACAAAAAGAAAATCCAGCGAAACCAAATACCGTCTTAGGCACACAATTTAATAAACCGTTATTAGAATTTTCAGGTGCTTGTGCTGGCTGTGGCGAAACGCCATATGTAAAACTATTGACACAAATGTTCGGAGATCGCATGATGATTGCCAATGCAACAGGTTGTTCTTCTATCTGGGGTGGGGCAGCGCCTGTTTCACCTTATACAATCAATGATGAAGGGCAAGGTCCTGCTTGGTCCAATTCGTTATTAGAAGATAATGCAGAATTTGGTTATGGCATGTTATTAGCAAGTCAAACACGTCGTGAACATTTAGCTATGAAAATGACTGAGGCAATGCCTGTTGCTTCGTCCACCCTAAAATTATTGATGGAAGATTGGATCAATCATATACATACAGGGGAAGGGACACAACAACGTGCAGCTAAACTGAAAGCGGCATTGATCGATGAAAAGAATCAACAGCCGTTATTGGAAGCTATTTATGCTGATCAGGATTTATTTGTGAAAAATAGCCAATGGATGATTGGCGGAGATGGTTGGGCCTACGATATTGGTTATGGCGGGATCGATCATGTTCTTGCTAGCGGAGCAGATGTCAATATGTTGGTCTTGGATAATGAAGTTTACTCCAATACTGGTGGTCAAACATCGAAAGCAACTCCAGCCTCTGCGATTGCGAAGTTCTCGGCTAGTGGCAAATACGTTTCTAAAAAAGATTTGGGAATGATGGCAATGACGTATGGCAATGTTTATGTCGCTCAAATCGCATCAGGTGCAAACCAAATGCAAACAATCAAAGCCTTTGAAGAAGCAGAACGTTTCCCTGGGCCATCGATTATTATCGCTTATACGCCATGTATTACTCATGGTCTTGCTGGTGGTATGAGTAAAACGTTAGAAGAGGCCAAAGAAGCCGTTAATTCGGGCTATTGGTCATTATACCGTTATAATCCTGAATTAAGAGAATCAGGAAAAAATCCAATGACCTTAGATTATAAAAAACCAAATTTTGAAGAGATGCAAGGTTTTATGCGCAAACAAGTTCGTTTTTCTTCATTGGAATCTACACAGCCTGAGTTTGCAGGTAAACTTTTTGAAAAGACAGTGGATGACGCTAAAAATCGTTTTTATAATTATGCACGTATGGCAGGCCAAGAAGAAAAAATTCGTGCAAAACTTGAAAAAACAGTAGATGAGACAGTCGCTGAAAAAGCACCTCGTGTGAAAAAAGAAAGAGTAGTTGATCCAGAAGCAGAAGCAAGAAGAGCCGCAAGACGTGCGGAGCGTGCAGCTAAGCGTGGAAAAACAGAAGAATAAGAACTGATTTGATTTAGAATGAAAGAAGTTAGGCAAATTGCTTGGTTCTTTCATTCTTTTATTTAAATTTTTCTATCGTTTGCACTCATCCTGTAACCAAGTAAAAGATTATGGTATACTTATTAAGAAATCTTCAGAGAGAAGTGAGGTTTATGATGTCTTTTCAACTTAGTCAATTATTTGATTTGAATTATTGGCGGCAATTGATCTCATCAGATTTCTTGTCGCGTGATTATATCATCAATATTATAGATATTTTGGTAGTATGGTATCTTGTTTATAAATTGATCATGCTCGTTAGAGGCACAAAAGCTGTCCAGCTATTAAAAGGGGTCGCTGTTTTTATTGTGATTCGAATACTGAGTGAGATCATTGGGCTGCATACATTGTCTTGGCTGATGAATCAAGTCATCATGTACGGTGTAATTGCGGCAGTGGTGATTTTTCAACCAGAAGTCCGGCGAGGCTTAGAGCATCTTGGTAGAAGTTCATTTTTCCGAACCAGTCGATCTGAACAGCAGGAAGACGAAAAAATGATACTCGCCTTTGATAAAGCGATCCAGTATATGTCCAAACGAAAAATTGGTGCGTTGATCACAGTAGAAAGAAATACCGGTTTAGATGAATACATTGAAACAGGTATTGATTTAGATGCTGATATTTCAGGAGAATTGCTGATCAATATTTTTATTCCCAATACGCCACTACATGATGGAGCAGTCATTGTGAAACAAGGCAAAATTGCTGTAGCAAGTGCTTATCTGCCTCTATCTGAAAGTAATTTGATTCCCAAAGAATTTGGGACTCGTCATAGAGCGGCTGTCGGTATCAGTGAAGTAAGCGATGCGATAACGATTATTGTGTCAGAAGAAACAGGGGACGTGAGTCTAACGTTAAACAATGACTTGATTCCTAGATTAACACAAGAAGAATACCTAAAAATCCTTAGAGCTGAATTAGTTCCTAAAGAAGAAAGTAAAGATAAAAAGAATCTTTTGCAGCACTTTATTGACGGTGTATCGAAAGGGGCGAAAAGAAAATGAGAAAGTCCTCCCAAAGCAATTGGTTTTCAGGACTGTTAGCTTTACTTTTTGCCTTATTGCTATTTTTCAATGCTAATTCATCCGGAAACATCTCTAATATATCCAGTACAAACCAAGTCTATGACGAAATGCTCTACAATATTCCAGTACAAGTAGAATATGATCAAACAAAATATTTCGTTTCTGGTTATGAAGAAACTGTTAATGTTCACTTAAGCAGTGCAAATCGAATCCAATTGAATTTAGAATCAAATGAAGATACGAGGAATTTTCAAGTTGTTGCAGATTTGACCAAAACGCCACTGGGCACTTCGGAGATCCAATTGAGGGTCAAAGGATTAAGTACAGCAGTAACTGCTGAAGTAGAACCAAAAACAATCACAGTAACGATAGAAAAAAAAGTAACGAGAACATTTGATGTAGAAGCCCAGTTACCAGAGACTATTGAAGCAGACGGCTATAAAGTAGACAACGTTTCTTTAAGTCCTAAGACAGTAGAAATCACAACTGGGGAAGAAACAGCTAAAGCAATTACGCGTGTTGTTGCGCCACTATCAAATGTTAAACAATCGGTTGATACCATCAAACAAACGGTCAATGTTCAAGCGCTTGATGCTAAAGGACAAGTATTAAGTATTGAAAATCCGGCACCACAAGTAAAAGTTGTTGTTGATCTAACATTGCCATCAAAAGAAGTTGGGCTCTCAATTAGTCCGACAGGTTCACCGCCTTCCGGTGTTGAACATTATACATTTAATCTTTCAGAGCAAAAAGTCGAGATAAGAGGAACAAAATCTGTTTTAGATGCAATAGATACAATAGATTTACCAGTTGATGTGAGCAATATAAAATCATCCACGAAGCAAAAAGTAAAAATTCCCACAAATGCAGAGTATATTGTTTCACCTGAAGAAGTAGACGTGACGATCAATCCAGTCTTTGCAGGAACTAGCAGTAGTTTTTCTGAAACTAGAGGACAAAGTTCAACGACCACAGCCACAAGTCAGTCGTTGCCGCAACCTGTGCCGTCAAGTGAAAAAACGACAAGTTCCTCTAGTACACCAAGCACGTCAAGTTCCTCTAGTGTTGATAGCACTGCTGAAAATGAAATCGAAAGCGGAAATAGTTCGCTTTCTATAAATCAAGCTGATTGACCTAAGAAAACAGCTATTTAGTTAGGTAGAAGGAGAGTTATAATGGGTAAATATTTTGGAACAGATGGAGTTAGAGGAATTGCAAATAAGGAATTAACGCCAGAGTTAGCATTTAAATTGGGCCGTTTCGGCGGATACGTATTAAGTCAACATGAAGATTCTACACGACGTCCAAGAGTTTTGGTTGGTCGTGATACACGTATTTCGGGTCAGTTACTAGAACAGGCTTTGATTTCAGGACTTTTATCTGTTGGGATTGAAGTCTTTCAGTTAGGTGTTATTTCAACACCGGGGGTTGCTTATTTAACAAGATTGCAAAAAGCATCTGCGGGTGTCATGATTTCTGCTTCTCATAATCCAGCAGAAGATAACGGTATCAAATTTTTTGGCTCAGATGGTTTTAAATTAGTTGATGATCAAGAACTTGAGATTGAGGCATTATTAGATGGAGCAGAAGACACTCTTCCTCGTCCATCAGCAGAAGGCTTAGGAACACTTGATGAGTTTCCAGAAGGGCTGTTAAAATATTCTCAATTTTTAGTTCAAACGATTCCAGGCGATTTATCTGGTTTAACCGTTTGTATCGATGCTGCAAATGGTGCAACAGCCACTTCAGTTAATCGTTTATTTGCAGATTTGGAAACCGACTTTTTCACAATGGGGACAAATCCAAATGGATTAAATATTAATGATGGAGTGGGTTCCACTCATCCTGAAAAATTAGCAGAAATGGTTGTTGAAAAAGGGGCAGATGCAGGTCTTGCTTTTGATGGTGATGGTGATCGAATCATTGCAGTTGATGAATTAGGTAACATTGTCGATGGTGATAAGATCATGTTTATCTGTGCAAAGTATCTTGCTGAAAAGAACCGTTTGAAAAAAGATACAATCGTTACAACTGTTATGAGTAATTTAGGTTTCCGCAAAGCGGTAGAAGCTGCTGGAATGAAAGATGTCATCACTCAAGTCGGTGACCGTTACGTTGTCGAAGAAATGCGCAAAAATGATTATAACTTCGGTGGTGAACAATCTGGACACATGATCTTTTTAGATTACAATACAACAGGTGATGGAATGCTTTCTGGTATCCAGTTACTGAATGTAATGAAACAAACTGGGAAAAAATTATCAGAGCTTGCTGCTGAATTAACGGTTTATCCACAAAAATTAGTAAATATTCGAGTAACAGATAAACATGGTGCCATGGATGTACCAGCAATTAAAGAAGTTGTAGAATTAATGGAAACTGAAATGAATGGTGATGGACGTATTTTAGTTCGCCCTTCCGGAACAGAACCGTTATTACGTGTGATGGCGGAAGCACCAACACAAGAAAAAGTTGATTATTATGTAGATAAAATTGCAGATGTTGTAAGAGCTGAAATTGGTATAGGATAAACACTGTTTAGAATAACCCGTTTACATGGCAACATGTAACGGGTTATTTTTCTGATTTTATAAAGGACGAATAATTAATGTTTTATTTCAATGATTGTTCGATAATTCAATTGACAGAATAAACAGAAAAAGGTACGATGTTTGAGAATTGATAGAAAAATCAATTTATAAAAAATGAAAAATAAGCGAATATGAGAGGAGTAATGTGATGGGGAATTATTTAGTTTTGCAAACAGATTTTGGACTTGGCGATGGCGCAGTAAGTGCGATGTATGGTGTTGCTCATATGGTAAGTGATGCGATTAGCGTTGGTGATTTGACCCATGAAATTCCTCCTTATGATATTTGGGCAGCGTCTTATCGTTTGTATCAGACCGTAAAATATTGGCCCAAAGGAAGTGTGTTTGTTTCTGTTGTTGATCCGGGTGTAGGCAGTACGAGACGAAGTATCGTAGCGAAAACAAATTCAGGGCACTATATTATTACGCCAGATAATGGATCGTTAACACATATTTCTCATTATCAAGGAATTGAAGAGATTCGCGCAATCAATGAAGTAACGAGTCGTTTACCACATTCAGAAGAAAGTCATACGTTTCATGGTAGGGATATTTATGCCTATAATGGCGCGCGTTTAGCGAGTGGGGAGATTTCTTTTGAGGAATTAGGAAAGACTGTTGCGATTGATTCTGTTGAAGCTTTACCATTGATTGAAGCGAAGCATGATCAACATATTTTGGAAGGCAGTATCGATGTTTTAGATATTCGGTTTGGTTCCTTGTGGACAAATATTCCACTGTCGTTTATGAAGGAAGAAAATATTGTTCATGATGACCAGCTGCAAGTAACCATCTATCATCAAGGGAAAAAAGTGTACCAAAATATTATGAAATTTGCTAAATCATTTGCAGATGTGAATATTGGTGAGCCTTTAGTGTATGTAAATTCATTGGTAAATATTGGCGTAGCAGTCAATCAAGACTCATTTTCTAAACTGTACCATATTGGTACTGGAACGGATTGGACGATTCAATTAAGAAAAGCACCAAAAATCATTTTTGAATAGGAGCGGGGAATATGAAAAAAGAATTTTCAGTAAAAACAATCGTAGCAATTGGTATCGGTTCGGCAGTCTTTGTTATTCTAGGCCGTTTTGTCGTGATTCCAACAGGATTTCCTAATACAAACTTAGAAACAGCATATCCTTTTTTAGCATTGATTTCTGTTATTTTTGGACCTGTAGCGGGTGGTCTAATCGGACTTATCGGTCATACGTTAAAAGATTTTACAACATATGGCGGTGCGTGGTGGAGTTGGATCGTTTGTTCTGGTATTATTGGAGTGGTCTATGGTTTAGCTGGTAGAAAAATCGATCTTCAACATGGCGAGTTTAACAAAAAGGACATTATTCATTTTAATATTTATCAAGTGATTGGAAATGCCGTAGTTTGGGGCTTGATTGCACCGACTTTAGATGTATTGATTTATAGTGAGCCAGCTAGCAAAGTATACACACAAGGCGTGATTGCTGTTATATTAAACATTATTGCAGTCGGAATCATCGGAACCTTATTGATGGCCGCTTATGCTGCAACACGAACTAAAAAAGGCAGTTTAACAAAAGATTGATTATGTAGTAAAATGAAATTAGATAAATATAATTTCTGAAATAAAATTAAGGGCGAGAAAAAGCAAGCTTGATTTTAAAGCGTACCAGCCTTTTCTCGTCCTTTTTACATAGAATAAAGGAGTGGCATCAATGAAAAAACCACTGATAACGTTTAAAAATTTTACATTCCAATATCATAGTCAGGCGGAACCTACATTACATAATATCGATCTAACGATCTATGAAGGGGAGAAAGTCTTGATTGTTGGTCCAAGCGGCAGTGGTAAATCAACCTTTGCTCAGTGTATCAATGGACTGATTCCGTATAGTTTTGAAGGGGAAATAACTGGGAATGTAATAATCGGTGAAAAAGAATTAACCAAGACAAGTCTATTTGAGTTATCTTTTGATGTTGGAACGGTATTACAGGATACAGATGGTCAGTTTATTGGCTTAACAGTGGGAGAAGATGTTGCCTTTGCCTTAGAGAACGATGAAGTCTCACAAAAGAAAATGAAAGAAGAAGTAGAACGTTGGACAACTGTTGTTGGGCTGAAAGATTTTTTGTCTCATCGACCACAAGATTTATCAGGTGGCCAAAAGCAACGAGTTTCAATGGCTGGCGTATTGATCGATGAAGCCCCTATCCTATTATTTGATGAACCCTTAGCTAATTTAGATCCCAAAGCTGGAAAAGAAACGATTGCATTGATTGAAGACATTCATCAAAAAACAGAAACAACTATTTTGATTATTGAGCATCGCTTGAAAGATGTGTTATATCGCTCCGTTGATCGGGTGATTGTGTTTAATGATGGGCGAGTTGTGGCTGATATGCCTGCGGATGAACTATTAAAAACGAATATTCTAACAGAACAAGGTATACGAGAGCCACTGTATATAACTGCTATGAAATATGCTGGTGTTGATTTGGAAATCGTTGACTTTCTAGCTACTATCGAAAAAGTTCAAGCGCCAAAGTTAAAAGAGCAAATGGAAAAATGGATGAACAACCAAGTTCACATTCCAAAACCAAATGCCTTGCCACCGTTATTAGCGCTTCAAAATGTAACCTATCAATATAACCGAAATGATCGATATGTTTTAAACGATGTTTCCGTCACATTCAATCGTGGTGAAATGATTAGTATTGTCGGAAAAAACGGTGCTGGAAAATCGACATTAAGTAAAGCGGTGTGTGGGTTTATTCGACCTCAATCAGGAATGATGAGTTGGTTAGGAGAAGACTTCACCAAATTTTCTATCAAAGAACGTGCGGATAAAATTGGTTATGTTATGCAAAATCCAAATCAAATGATCTCAAAGAAATTGATTTTTGAAGAAGTGGCTTTAGGTTTGACACTAAAAGGGATTCCAGAAGAAGAAATCAAGGAACGCGTTGAAAAGGTACTAAAAATATGTGGATTGTATTCATTTCGTCATTGGCCGATTTCAGCACTTAGTTTTGGGCAAAAAAAGCGAGTTACAATTGCAGCTATTTTAGTTTTAGAACCTGAAATGATCTTATTAGATGAGCCAACTGCCGGACAAGATTTCAAACATTACACTGAAATGATGACATTTTTGGAGGAACTAAATAAAATGGGTGTGACGATTGCTATGATCACACATGATATGCATCTTATGTTGGAATATACAGATAGGGCTTTGGTTTTATATGATGGAAACATTATTGCTGATACAACGCCAGTCAAGGTTCTGACTGATTCTAAGTTAGTGGAGCAAGCCTCTTTGAAAGAAACAAGTTTGTTTACGTTTGCGCAACATTTAGGGATTGAAGATCCGTTTTTATTCACAGAAAACTTTATGACGTATGATCAGGAGGTACGCTTTAAATGAATGAACATCAAACATTAGGCTTTATTCCTGATAATACGGTGATCCATAAATTAAATGGAACAGCAAAACTGATCTTTTTGATTTTATTATCTGTGGCTTGTATGACAACTTATGACACTCGATTTTTGATCGGGATGACCGTATTTTCATTAGTATTATTCAAGTTATCAAATATCAGATGGCACCAAATTTCATTTGTTGTAAAATTTATTTTTATTTTTTCATTATTAAATATTATTGCAGTCTATCTGTTTGCACCAGAATATGGAGTGGAATTATATCAGTCTAGAACGGTGATTTGGGAAGGAATCGGTCGGTTTACATTAACACAAGAGCAGTTGTTTTATGAGTTCAATTTAGTGTTAAAATATTTATGTACGATTCCTTTAGTTTTGATTTTTCTCTTAACGACGAATCCAAGTGAATTTGCCTCTAGTTTGAATCGAATTGGTGTTAGTTATAAAATCAGTTATGCTGTAGCACTGGCTATTCGCTATATTCCTGATGTCCAAGAAGATTTTGTCAATATTTCGCTTGCCCAACAAGCTCGTGGGTTTGAGATGTCTAAAAAAGGCAAACTAACACAGCGGCTAAAAGGAACTGCTCAAATTGTTTTTCCGTTAATTCTTTCAAGTTTAGATCGAATTGAAACAATCAGTACAGCCATGGAACTACGTCGCTTTGGTGAAAAAAAGAAAAGAACGTGGTATGCGCAACAGCCTTTTCATGTGTCTGATTTTCTAGTCATGGGATTCGCTGTGCTATTGACTGTAATCAGTTTTGCCTTATTCAAAGTAAACGGCGGACGCTTTTATAATCCATTTCATTAATCATTTTTAAGCTTACTAGCGATTTTAGTAAGCTTTTTTTGTTTCCTTTTTCAGACTAGACCAATTTTGTTTTTGGATAAAACTATTGACATCTATATTTGTTGTATTGTATTATTAGTGCAGTTTCTATTTAACTAAATAAAAAGGAGGGTAGTTATACCAATGTTAGGATAGCGCCAGGCCTGATCAATCAGGTGACGAGGAAAGAGCTTATCGAAAATTTCGGCGGATGGCTCTAGGGTCTGCACTCTACAAGTTGGAGAAAAAAATAATTGTAAGATTATAACAAAAATCCAACTACGCAGAATAGAAACCTATGATGAAGGAACAAGAAAATTGAAAGAATTGAGAATAAAAGAATTTAACCTATTTTTTAGTATAAGAATGCAAAAATTTTTTTATTTGTCAGCTTTTTTTCTTGAGTAGTAACCTAAGACAATCGAGAAAGTAGGATATGGATATTATGTGTGGAATTGTAGGAATAATTGGAAAAGACAATGCAACAGATATTTTAGTACAAGGGTTGGAAAAATTAGAATACAGAGGATATGATTCAGCTGGGATTTTTGTAACGGGGAAAGAGCAAGAAGAATATCTAGTAAAATCTCTAGGCAGAATTGCAGATCTACAAAATAAAATCAGTCCAGAAGTTCAAGGGACAGTTGGTATTGGGCATACTCGTTGGGCAACCCATGGAAAACCAAGCGAAAGAAATGCGCATCCCCATACATCAAGTAATCGGCAGTTTATTCTTGTCCACAATGGTGTGATTGAAAATTTTGAGGAAATAAAACAGGAATTTCTTCAAACTAAATCTTTAGAAGGTGAAACAGATACAGAAATTGCGGTTCACTTGATCGAACATTTTGCAGAAACTGGTTTATCGACAAAAGAAGCGTTTAAAAAAGCGTTGACTGTGATCAATGGATCATATGCATTTGCCTTGATTGATAAAAATGATCCAGATACAATTTATGTGGCTAAAAATAAAAGCCCACTTTTGATTGGTCTTGGAGAGGATTTTAATGTGATCTGTAGTGATGCTATGGCGATGCTTACTGAGACAAATCATTTTGTTGAAATCGCCGATGGTGAAATGGTCATTGTTAAAGCAGATAAGATCGTGATCGAGGATCAAAAAGGCAATTTAGTTTACCGTGAGTCTTATGAAGCACAATTAGATTTAAGCGATATCGAAAAAGGCACATACCCTTATTATATGCTAAAAGAAATCGATGATCAGCCAGCTGTTATGCGTCGGATTGTACAGGAATATACGAATACACTTGGAGAAACAATTATTGATGAAAAAATCATCGAAACTATAACAGCCAGTGATCGTATTTATATCGTTGCTTGTGGAACTAGTTATAATGCTGGCTGGGTTGGAAAAGCACTTCTTGAAAAAATGACAAATATTCCAGTGGAAGTTCATCTTTCAAGTGAATTCGGCTATAATATGCCGTTATTATCCGAAAAACCGTTTTTCATTTTTTTAAGTCAAAGTGGTGAAACAGCAGATAGTCGTCAAGTGTTGGTTCAAGTTAATGAACAGGGATTCTCCTCATTGACATTGACAAATGTTGTGGGCTCTACATTGTCTAGAGAAGCGGATTATACATTATTACTTCATGCGGGACCAGAAATCGCTGTCGCTTCAACCAAAGCATATACAGCGCAAATTGCTGTCTTAGCTGTTTTGGCTAAAGCGGTTGGAGACAACAAAAGAAATCAGTTTTCATTGGATTTTGATATTGCGCATGAACTAAGTGTTATTGCAGCAGTTATAGAGACGATCATTGATGAAAAAATGTTGATCAGTCAACTGGTTGAAGAGTATTTGACAACAACAAGAAATGCTTTCTATATCGGTCGAGGTGTAGATTACTATGTATCGATGGAAGCATCGTTGAAACTGAAAGAAATTTCGTATATACAAGCTGAAGGATTTGCAGCTGGAGAGCTAAAACATGGGACGATTGCGTTGGTTGAAGAAGGAACACCAGTCTTTGGAATAATTACAGATAAAAAGACTGCTGCTCATACGCGTGGTAATTTAAAAGAAGTTGAAAGCCGCGGTGCTCATAATTTTGTGATAGCATTGGCGTCATTGTCTAAAGAAACAGACCAATTCATTATACCTGATGTACATCCTTTATTAACGCCGTTAGTTAGTGTTGTTCCTACACAGTTGATTGCGTATTTCGCAACACTGCAAAGAGGATATGATGTAGATAAACCCCGCAATTTAGCGAAGAGTGTTACGGTAGAATAGAGAGAAAAATGCTGAACGTATCGTGAACGATACATTCAGCATTTTTATTATATCGGTATTCCAACATAGAAGGTTGTCCCAAGTAACTTGTCACTTGAAACAGTTAAAGAAAAGTGATGACGATCCGCTATTTCTTTAGCGATGGCTAAGCCTAACCCAGTTCCATCAATGTGCTCTTTCGAACGTACTTGATGAAAGCGCTGGAAGATTTCTTTTTGTTCTTTCTCAGAAATGTATGAACCAATATTATGAATACTAATAATTAATTTGTCTGTTTCTAAAATGGTTTGCACTGTGATTATTGCCTGATTAGGAGAAAATTTGAGTGCATTTTCAATCAGAATAACAAAAAGTTGTCGAATGCGACCGTAATCACCGTTGACAATAATAGGGTGCTCTAAAGCATTTTCCAGATGCAAATGCTGTTTTTTCTCTGATGTTTTTAAACGTAGGCTTCTGAAACTATCAGATAAAATATCATTGATTGAAACAGATTCCATTGTAATGGTGAATTCAGGATTTTCCAGTCTAGATAACTCTAACAAATCATTGATCAATCTCTCTAAAACAATGGCTTCGGCTAATAGTTGTCGATGATATTGCGCAATTTTTTCTGGTTGATCGATCAAACCATCATTTAAAGATTCTAGAGACCCTCGAATCACTGTGACAGGAGTTCGCAATTCATGAGAAATAGTGGATAAGAAATTTTTCTGTGCTTGTTCACGATTTTCTCGCTGGAATTTTGCTTCAGTAAGACGGTCTTTTAAAATAGTTAATTTTTCTCCAAGTTGTCCGATTTCATCATGTGTCTCTATGTCTAAAGATTTTTGATAATTTTCTACAACAAGTTCTTCAGTAAATCGGCTCATTTTATTGATTGGGTTTATAAATTTTTTCGATAAGAGAATCGAAAGAATAAGTCCGATGATCCATGCAAGCATAATACTGATGAAGAGTAAAAGGTATCCTTGACTTTCTTCTTTATGAACGCTAGCGATCGCTGAGTGGAGTAGTACTACAGCGATAACATTACCATTATTGTTTTTTATCGGCGCACCCACAGTAACGGTCGGTTCTCCAATGAAATGACTAAAAGCATCACTTGTAGTAGTTTTTCCTGTATAGACTTTTTTGATTACGTCTTGAGCGTTGTTTGGAAGTTGGTTGTATTCCTTATTGTGCATATCGTGGCCTACAGTGATTGTATTGGCATCTTCATCAACGATCCAAATATCATCCATTGCCAATTGATCCATTACTTTCAGTAGAGAAGAATACTTCATTCCCATTCTCATTGAAGAATTAGAGCCCATCATTCCATGCATTGAGGAGCTGTCTTCAGTAGCAGAGTCATTTTGCTCAGTAAAATACTCATTTAATGCATCTGCAATAACAGTTGCACGACGCGTCATTTCTTCAGTATGGATCGTAACAGTTTGTCTAGAAAACAAAATACTAAACGCAACACCGATCACTAAAGAAAAAAGTAATAGCGTTAATGAAAAATAGAGAATGAGTTTCGTTGTTAGTTTATTTTTCATTTTTGCCCTCGAATTTGTACCCTTGTCCCCAAACGGTGGCAATCTCCCATTTTGGATGATCAACTTCATCTAATTTTGCCCGCAAACGTTTGATATGGGTATCGACTGTTCTTGAATCCCCAAAGTAATCTATGCCCCATAAACTATCTAATAAGTTATCTCTTGAAAAGACTTTTTCTCGGTTAGCTAAAAGAAGCCACAGAATTTCTAATTCTCTTTTGGTCAAAAGAATTTCCTGTTGTGCAATCGTGACTTTCTTTTCGTCCAAGTAAACAACGAGATTATCATAAGTCAACTGTACCATCGTCTGATGATTTTCTTCAGTTTTTTCAATTCTTCTTAGAATGGCTCTGACTCGAGCCATTACTTCGTTTGGTGAAAATGGTTTAACGATATAATCATCAGCGCCGATATCTAACCCCATGATTCGATGAAAGTCTTCACCTTTTGCTGTAATCATGATAATCGGAACATTTGATACACTTCTTATTTTTTTGCAAACATCAAATCCGTCCCGCTTTGGGAGCATAACATCCAATAAAACAAGCTCAATCGAGTTGTTAAAAAATACATCGAGTGCTACTTGTCCATCAAATGCGATAATCGGATGAAATCCTTCTTTTATAACATATTCCTTTAATACTTCTGTAATTTGTAAATGATCATCAACGATCAAAATATTTTTCATAAGATGACCTCCTAGTGTCTTCTTTTATTATAGTCAATAATCATCTATTTGGGGGATTTATTTTCGACACATAGTTGACACATTTATTGAATAGACTAGGGAAAAGACAAAAAGGGGGAAACGAAAAGTGAGTAAGACAATAGTTAGTGGTACGCTTGTATTATTTTTAACAGGGATGATAGGTTTTAACACCGTAAGTGAAGCCGTGGGAAGAGTTGATGATCACCAGATGCAGCAAAGATACGACAGACAACGAGATAGGATGAGCGAGGAGCAAATGCATAACAATCGAAACAGTAAAAGGATGACTAGTGATGACGTTTACGAAAAATTTTCTCGAAATCATAGGGATGAAGTAAACTGGAGGTACGATAATAAAAGAATGCGTTCTTGTTGGGAAAAAAATTAAAAAAATGCAAAAAAAAAGCGTTCCTCCACCGGAGAGATGGAGGGAACACAAATCAAATTACACACAACCATAAAATACCATATTTTTTAGAAATTCTCAAAAATTTCGATCTTTATATAAAGAAATGAGAAAAAATTTAGGTAAGGGCATTTTTTTTATAAAATTTGTCTCTATTTCTATAAAAGTTTATAAAAACTGATAAAAATCATTCGCCATTTATAGACGAATGATTTTTTGTTATAACTTATAAAATACGTATAGCGAAATCAGGAGAATAAGAAGCAACCGTTGCAATTTGTACTACATCACCTGGAACAGGTGCATGGATGTATGAACCGTCTCCCAATGAGATGGCGACATGATGTGTACCGCCATGACTTCCCCAGAAAACTAAGTCGCCAGCTTGTGCTTCTGATACGGGAATTGTCTCACCAGCGGTTTCTTGGTCGACTGTTGTACGTCCAATAGAACGCCCAGCAGAAGCGAATGCTACTTGAACCAAGCCTGAGCAATCAAAAGCATCAGGACCAGCTGCACCGTAGACATAGGGTTTACCTAAGTGGGTTTTCGCAGCGGCAACAATCTCTAAGTGTGTATTAGTTTGTTTGGATTGTTCATCTTTTTGTTTTTGTGCTTGTGCTATTTTCTTGGATAGTTGCGTTTCTTGTTTTTGCATATCTGCTTGTTGCGTTGAAATATTTTGTTTCTCTAAAGTTAGCCTGTTCTGTTTTTGCTTTAATTCTGTTAATTGCTTTGTTTTTTTAGTCATTGTATCCTCTTGAACTTCAACTGGTGAAAGACTTGTTGTAAGTGTGAGTGCTTGTTCATCCTTTAATTCAGCTACTTCAGAAATAGTCGTTGTAGACTCAATTTTTTCTAACTGATCCAGATCGATTTGAATCTTTTGAATGTTTACTCCAACTGTTGAATGTTGTTTTTCATTCTCTAATAGTTGTTTTGAAATGTTCTGTTTGGTCTCTTTTAATTGTGCTAATTTTTGCGAGGATGTAGCGATTATTTTCTCTTGTGCCATTGTCTCTTCTGATGTGGCAAACGTATACTCACTCAACGTAAAGCCAGCTGATAAGGTTACGAAACCTATAAATAATTTAACTATGTATTTATTTTTTTTCAAAAAAACTCTCCTTAAAAGTTCAAATTTTCTCTATTAAAATAGTGAAATACCTAAAATAAAGTGGATTATTTTAAGACCAGTTCATATTTAAACATAGCTAGAGCAAAAAGTATGTAAAAGGTAGGTTAAATGTTTATTTCTTGTTTTACAAAAGGGAGTCTTTGTTTCAAATAGATCGATTATTGTAATATAAATGGAAATAGATTTCAATAACAACTGTTTTTGAAATGTGCTGTTTTATCGTGCAAACGCTAGAGCAGTGTTTATTGACTTTCTTTTTTACTCATTTTGATTTAAAATAGTTCATACAGTGAAAGATTACGATCAGGTGAAAAGGAGGCTTAGGCAATGAAAAAAGAAAAAGTGTTTGAGGTTACGCATCACTCGATTATAGAGACTGCGAAAGATCTCTTTTTAACAAATGGGTATAAAAATACATCTACTCGTGATATTGCCAAGGCTGTAAATATCACGCAACCAGCGTTATATTATCATTTTTCTAATAAAGAAGTTCTATTTATTGAAATTAATAAACAAATTGGTAGTCAGTTGAAATATGAAATTGAAAAAATACAAAAAGAGTCAGATTCCCTTGAGAATCAATTGATTAAATGTACTAACGCTTTATTAAACGTTTATCATAGAGATATTTTTTCCTTCATTCATCAAAGTGCAGCAGAAATGGAACCAGAAAATAAGCAAAAATTGTTTTATATACTAAACGACTATTACTTAGAACCCTTGCAGGCTATTTTTGAATCTAACAAACAGTTTTTGAAGGGAAAAGTCCCATCTCAAAAGGCTGCACAGTTTTATCTAATGAGTTTGTCTTTATTATTTTCAACAATTCATCAACTATCTACAGAAAAAGAACGTTCAGACCAAATTGCTGAACTGATGGATATGGTATTACATGGTGTGTTACCTTAAAGAAGTAAAACGATTTTTTATCATGTGATAAAAAATCGTTGTTTAATTCTTTTTTTTATGTTAGAATTTTTATCAAGCGATAAAAAAGTTTCTTTTTTTAGATATTTTTTTATCACATGATAAAAAAGAGGTGGAATCAAATGTTTTTAGGTTTAGAAGAGATGAAATATTTCAAACTTAGGTATACGTTAGTAGTAGGTGTTATTGTCTTGGTAGCGTATGTTGCTTTTATGCTGTCTGGCTTAGCAAATGGTCTTGCCCAAGGCGTGCGACAAGGTGTTGATCAGTGGGATGCGACGAGTATTGTATTATCTAACGATGCAAACAAAAGCCTAAATGCTTCAAGTTTAGTAATGGACGATCTAAATCAAGTAGAGGCCAAACAAAAAGAACCACTTGGACAATATGCTGGGGCCTTGAATAAAACAGGCCAAAACAAAGAGACTGATAAGATAAATATTTCTCTTTTTGGTGTAACTGAAAATAGCACAATTAAACCTGACTTAGTAGAAGGACGCTATTTTAAGAATTCAGGAGAAATCATTATTCCACAAAATTTAGTGGATAAAGGAATCAAATTAGGGGATACGGTAAAAATTGGCAAGCTTGATAAAGAGCTGAAAGTCGTAGGGATTACAAAGCAAAATAGCTTTAGTATCGTACCATTGATTTATACTTCACTTGATCAATGGCAAGAATTAAAATTTGGCAGAATTATTGAAGGGGATGCCGCGCCGATCAATGGAATCGTGGTACGTTCAACTAAGACATCTGCAATCAAATTAAAGGATACAGATGATCATTTAGCCAAGTACGAAATAGAAGAATTTATCGAAAAACTACCTGGTTATAGTGAACAGAACCTTACGTTAAATGCAATGATCTATTTTCTATTTGTAATTACAGCAGCAATCATTGGGATCTTTATCTATGTAATGACGTTACAAAAGACAAGTTTGTTTGGTGTAATGAAAGCACAAGGAATTTCTAATGGCTATATTATTAAATCTATCATTGCCCAAACCTTTATTTTAGGTGTGATAGGTGTGTTGATCGGAGTGGTTTTGACACTGTTGACAAATCTAGTCTTGCCTTCTGCAATGCCGTTTGAATTAGATAGCACAAATCTAGTGATCTACAGTATCGTGTTGATCATTGTGGCTGTATTAGGGGGCGTGTTCTCAATCAGAACAGTGACTCATGTTGATCCGATGAAAGCGATAGGAGGGTAAAAAATGTCTGATATTTTAGTAATGGATGATATTCGTAAAACGTTTGGCAGCGGTCATGCCAAGGTTGAAGCTTTAAAAGGAATCAATTTAAAAGTAAAAGCTGGAGAATTTGTTAGTATCATTGGACCTTCAGGTTCTGGTAAGAGTACATTCTTAACGATTGCTGGAGGATTACAAACTCCCTCGGTTGGTACTATTAGAATCAATGACAAGGATTTTACACATCTAAGTGAAAAAAAACGGTCAAGGTTACGCTTTGAAGAAATTGGCTTTATTCTTCAATCTTCTAATTTGATTCCTTTTTTAACAGTAGAAAACCAATTTACTTTAGTCGATAAAATCGAAAAGAAAAAAATAGAAAAACAACGAATTACGGACTTACTGACTTCTTTAGATGTTGTTGATTTGATGCACAAATTTCCACGAGATTTATCTGGGGGAGAACGCCAGCGAGTGGCAATTGCGCGCGCGTTGTTCAATGAACCAAGTTTAATTTTAGCAGATGAACCAACGGCAAGTTTAGACACGGAGCATGCGTATGAAGTAGTAAAACTTCTGGCCAAAGAAGCACACGAAAAGCAAAAAGCAACGATCATGGTAACGCATGACCCAAGAATGATCGAGTGGAGTGACAATGTTTACCGTATTGAAGATGGTGAATTGACCAAAGAATAATAATAGGAAGAGAAATAAACGAAAAAGTTTATTTCTCTTCTTTTTAATTTTAAGTATTATAAAAAACAATTTTAGGTTATGATGATAGTGGGGAAAAGTAAAAAGAAGTAACTGGTATAAATATGTAAAAATTAATCGACAGAAAGTGAGGCAGAACAATGGATAATCGGGTAGAAGTGATGAGATTTTCACAATTAAAGAAACTTGTTGAAGAAATGGAAGCAAATGATACAATCAATGATGATACAAAAGTATTTATCGATACTGGATGGGACAGTGTTCAAGAAGTTGAACCAAATGCCTTTCATGTGGAAGAAGTTGTGGAGTTTAAAGTACAAGATGAGCTGACAAAAGAATTTTATGTTGGCTATACATTGATAGAAAAAGCAGAGCGGATGCAAGCGCATGGTCAGGCTGAGTCGGCTGTTATCATTAGAAATCTATACTAATGTAGTCAGGGCGTTTGAGGTATAAAAGGTTTTTTACTTTTAAAGGATACACATTAGTTCTTTTATTTGATATTATATATCAATAAATACTAGTTAATGGGAGAGAATCATTAGGAAGGTGGTGTTTCTTTTGACAAATAAAATTCCATTTCCAAAGAACTATGAACGATTTATTGAGCTGGGGCAAGAAGCAGAAAAGCAAAATCATTTGGCTGAATCTGTAGAGTATTACGAACAAGCGTATGCGATTCGACAAGATTTTCCGTTGAATCTAGTACTTGTAAATATGTATCTAGCATTGGAAGAACATGAACAAGCATTATCACTCGCTTCTGAGATGAAAGAAAAGTATTTTGCGTACTTAGATTATTTAGAAATTTATATTCAAATTTTGATCCAAAATCAGATGTTTATTCAAGCACATAGCGTTATTAATGAACGAATTTTGATGGAACAAAGTGATGAAATGAGAAAACTAGTTTCTCTGAAAAAGAAAATCCGTCATGTTGAATTAATGTATCAACAGTTTGAAGTTGGAAAAATAAGAGAATTGAAAGAAGAATTGGATGATTTAAATAAGCATACTTACTATGAACAGATGGCAATTGTGAAGAAGGCGGGGCGACTGCCTCAAGATGAATTTATCATGATCGGTAAAAAAATTCTATTGGATGAGCGGGTACATAATTTAGTTCGGTCTTGGATTCTGGAAGAACTAGCAAGTCTTCACGTCAAAGAAGAAGTAGAGTTTTTGTGGAGAGATAACAAAAAATATACCGTCATTCCCGCTTCGGTAGGGACACCAGTAGATAGTGCGACGTATCAAAGAATTCTTCTTTTTTTAGAAAAAGAACTACTCAATGATGATCCGATTTTATTGGTAGATATCATGGAAGAAATCCGAATTCATTTTGCACTGTTGTATCCATTAGCGGATCAAGTAATTGAAAATCCCGAATTATGGGCTGTAAGTTATATTATTTCTTATAATCATTCTATTGCTAAAAAATTTCAAGTAGATGAGAAACATTCCGAAATCGAAAAAATTCAACAGATCCAAAGTCAGATTCGATTTGAATTGGAGAAAATGGTTTTATAAATACCAAAAGAGTAAAACGGTGAAAAACCGCTTTACTCTTTTTTTGTATTATAAAAGCAAATTTATTTTTTTGTCATGGCCTTAATAAATAATAGTAAAATAAAAGAGAGTAGAAAATATAAAAAAATGGCACCTTGAATACATGCAATGACTAAAAATAAAAGCTGATAGTCAATAGTGTTCAGTTTATTAAAATAACGAACAAAAATAGATTCGATGAGAGCTAATAAAAGTGAAAATGCTAATAACCTTGTATGACGGTGACTCAAACGTATCAACTACCTAACTAAGATATTTGTTAAAAAACTATAATAACATAAAAAAAGATAGCATTTTATCAAATTTTAGATGAATTTAATAGATAAATGAGAAAGAGAAAATCATTGTAAGAAAATAAAATCTTATTGTAAGAAGAACAAAATGAAATAGGAATATAATAGACAATCTAGTATTTACAAAGTGTTTTTTCTAAAAAAAAACTCTCCTGAGTAACAGGAGAGTTCGCTAAATTTTGATATTTTGACTAACAGATTTTTATCTCAAAAGAGGTGTCAATTTCTTTGTTATCTACCTCAATCTACCTAAAAACTTAACTAAATAATCAGTGTTAAACTATGTTATAATGAATTGTGAAAAACGCGCCCTGAGGGAATCGAACCCCCGTCTCAAGAACCGGAATCTTACGTGATATCCACTACACTAAGGGCGCAAGCACGTTTACTAGTTTAGCTGATATTTAGATAAATTACAAGAGGGAGGACAAAAATAATGAAATTTGAACAACATTTATCACAACAACAAAAACAAGTCCAAAAACTTGCAATGACGCAACAATTACAGCAATCCATTCAGATTTTGCAATACAATTCTGAAGAGCTTTTTGCATACATAGAAGCGAAGGCATTAGAAAATCCCCTAATTGATATCCATGCAGATACAAGTTATAGCGATTTTTCAAGTTCTAGTAGCCGAACATATAACCATGAAGAAAATAATTATTTAAACCAAATTCCAGATAACCACACCTCTTTATTTGAATACTTGATTGATCAGATCCACTTAAATTATCGGGATACTTATTTGCGCACGCTAGTATTATTTTTAGTTGAATACATTGATTTAAACGGGTATCTGATGATCGACTTGGACGAAGCGGTTCAAAAAACTGGGGCAAAAGCTATCGAAATGCTGGATGCTTTGACGTTGATTCAACAATTAGACCCCGCGGGTGTTGGAGCAAGAGATTTACGGGAATGTCTTCTGTTACAGATTGAACGGGATGATGCTGCACCTGATTTGGCCTATATCGTGATTGAAGAAGAGTTCGATCATTTAGCGAATCGTAAATGGGGATTGATTGCAAAAAAATTTGACGTTGCGTTATCTGAGATTCAAGTGATTTTTGATTACATTCAGACCTTAACTCCGTCACCAGGAAGTATTTTTGAGTCGACTTCTGGCTTGTATATACGCCCAGATTTAACATTAAGAATTAAAGGCAATCAATTAAAGGTGCTTTCTAATAAAACAGGGACACCTACAATTCAGTTTCAACAAGCCTATTTTGAACGAATGGAAGCAACAGATGATAAAGAGGTTCAAGACTACATCAAGGAAAAGAAAAATGAGTTTGAATGGTTAGAAAAAACAATTATTCAACGGGGAGATACGATTTTAAGAGTGGGAACAGAAATCGTTCAACGCCAGCAAGCATTCTTTTTTCAAGAAGATCGGCCATTAAAACCAATGACCTTAAAAGAAATTGCAGAAACGTTAGATATTCATGAATCAACGGTCAGTCGATCAGTTAATGGGAAATATTTAGAAACAGAATTCGGTGTGTTTGAACTTAAATCATTCTTTTCTAATGGCTTATCAAATGATAGTACGGGTGAAGAAACATCAACGAGCAGTATCAAAAAACAGCTACAGGCACTTGTTGATAATGAAAATAAAGCAAAACCACTTTCAGATCAAAAGTTAGTGGACTTGTTAAAAGAACAAGATATTGAAATTTCTCGTCGTACTGTGACAAAATACCGAGAAGCTTTAGGCATCCCAGCTTCCTCCAAACGAAAAAGATACGATGTATAGCAGTTAATTGGATAAAAGTAAAAGTGCCCGACTCTTATTAAAAGAAGAAGGGCACTTTTATTATGAAATAAAGAACGCATCAAGGTTGCCAAACCAAATGTTCAGAAGGTAAGCCATCTTCAATTCCTTGCCAAACAGAGACAAAATGATGCTTTTCTAATAGATGTTTTGATGCACCGTTATTAGGATCAATAATGGCATAAACTGTAGCCTTATTTAACGATTCTGATTGCCGTACCATATCTAATAAGGTTGCAATGATTAGTGTCGCATAGCCCTTGCTCCAGTGGTCGGGTACGATCATATACCCAATTTCGAGTTTCCCTTCCTCATCCCAAGATAACTTGCCAAAACCAATATACGTTTCCTGATCAAAAAATTTGTAATAGCCTGTTTGATCTTGATGTGTTGTGTTGTATAGTAAAATCTTTTTGAAATTGTCGTTTGCTTCAAGATCAGTTTCCGCTTTTTCAGTAATGTAGCGCATCACACGAATGTCTTTGGTAAGAATGGAAAAAAGGGGTTGATCTTCCTGTTGATAAAAATCAAAGTCTAAGGTTCTATTTGCTGACATTGTTTTCACCTCTCTATAGCCTAAATTTTTTATTATACTTATTTTAATCATCTAAAGTTTAATTCATTCTATCAATGGAGGTCAATAAAAAAACTGTATCGATGAAGGATACAGTTTTTCATGAAGCCACCTGACGGATTCGAACCGTCGACCCCCACCTTACCATGGTGGTGCTCTACCAGCTGAGCTAAGGCGGCACTAGTAGTGATACAAATAACAGATTACCGTAGAAAATAGGGTTTGTCAATAAAATTCCGTTTTCAGTCAATACTTAGAAAATTAGACTATTAATACACTGTATGTGCTAATGAATTGTAAGACTAAAATAATGATTAAAAAAATTTTCAAAAAAAGATTTGACATAGAATTTATTTTCCAGTAGAATACAACGTAACAACAAAAGAATAACAGTCCGTTGAAGAGAAGAGTAAATTTGGACGTGCTTTATAAGAGAGTCTCGGTTGGTGAAAAGAGATAAGCGCATAAGAGTTGAAGATGGCCTCATGAGGATAAGCTGTTGATAAGTAAGCAGTTTCGGGAAAGCACCCGTTATCAAAGCGACAAGTTATAAGACTTGGTCTAAGAAAAGTAATGATGATTACTTTAAAAAAAAGGTGGTACCGCGATTATTCGCCCTTTACTAGCATAAGCTGGCAGAGGGCTTTTTACTTGTTCATCACTAATGACATAGTTTAGATGTTGAACAGTCACACAATTAAATGAAACAAATAAAGCAATGAGATGGAAAGTACAGATGAAACGATATCTAACAGAGAGCTTGGGTAGCTGAAAACAAGCGATAAACGACATCTAGAAAATGGCCATTGAGCAGCGCTTCGAGTGAATTATTCATAAGACAGCGACGGGTGTACCCGTTATAGTACTAGAGTATAAGCGATCATCGATCGCCGTACTTGATGAGGTTATCTATGTGAGTAGATAACAAATAGAGGTGGTAGCACGCAAAAGCGTCCTCAAATGTATAACATTATACATTTGAGGACGCTTTTTTATTTTTTATAAATAACGATAATGGAGGGATGATCTATGAAGAGAAAATTGTTAGGTATAGGGATGATTTTAGGATTAGCAGTTGTCATTGCAGCCTGTGGTAAAAATGATAATACGACGGCCAACGGTAAAAAAGAAACGAAAATCATTCGAGTCGGAACGTCCCCTGGACCTTATAGTGAATTATTTTTAGAAGCCGTCAAACCAATCTTGGAAAAGAATGGGTATCAAATAGAACAAACTGAATTTACAGAATTGATTCAAGCTGACGTAGCGTTGACAGAAGGCACGATTGATTTAAATGTTGATCAACATACAGCGTATCTAAATAATTTCAATGAGAATAAAAAAACTCATTTAGTTGGAATCACACCAGTCCCAACAGTGCCAGCTGGACTATTCCCTGGGAAAAGAACTTCACTAAATGACGTGCAAGAAGGAGATAAAATTGGTATTCCAGATGATGCGTCCAATACTGCACGGGCTTTTAATTTATTACAAAAAGCAGGTTGGATCAAATTAAAAGAGGGGATCGACCCAGTTAAAGCCACAAAAGAGGATATCGTGAATAATCCCAAAAATCTGGATTTAATTCAAATGTCATCGGCTCAACTACCAAGAAGTTTGGCTGATTTAGATTTCGCGGTGATTCCTGGAAGTATTGTCTACAGTGCTAAACTTGAACCAAAAGATAGTCTACTATCCGAAGATGTGCTAAAAGACTACGAATTAGTCGCAACAGTTGATGAAAAGAATGCAGAAAGTGATTGGGCAAAAGCTGTAGTAAAGGCATATCATTCAGACGACTTTAAAAAATACGTAAGAGAACACAACCAAGGAAATTACTGGTTTATTCCAAAAGAATTGCAGGAGGAGCAAAAATGATTGAATTAAAAAATATAGACGTTACTTTTTGTCAGAAGAAACAACAAATCGATGCTGTAAAAAATGTTTCCTTAACAATCGAAAAAGAAGATGTATTTGGCATCGTTGGTTATTCAGGAGCAGGTAAAAGTACCTTGGTGCGCGTAATCAACTTGTTACAACGACCCACATCAGGAGAAGTTGTGATCAACAACAAAAATATTCTTGGTTTTTCACCAAAAGAATTACGAGCACAGCGTAAGAAAATTGGCATGATTTTCCAGCACTTCAATTTGATGAAGGAACGAACGATTTTTGCCAATGTCGATTTCTCGTTAAAATATTCTGGTTTATCGAAGGAACAACGAAAAGAAAAAATTGAGCGGTTACTTGAACTTGTCGGACTTTCAGAGAAAAAAGATGCGTATCCTAGTCAGTTATCTGGCGGACAAAAACAACGAGTAGCGATTGCTAGAGCTTTGGCAAATGATCCAGAGATATTATTGTGTGATGAAGCAACGAGCGCATTAGACCCAAAGACAACGATCCAAATCTTAGATTTATTAAAGAAGTTAAACAAGGAGTTAGGCTTAACGATCGTTTTGATTACTCATGAAATGCAAGTGGTAAAAGAAATTTGTAATAAAGTAGCTGTGATGGAAGATGGACAGGTGATTGAAAGAAATGATATCGTATCGATTTTCAGCCAACCGAAAGAAGCCTTGACGAAGGACTTCATCCGAACAGCAACACATATCGATCAAGCATTGGAAACGATTATTCAACATCCTAGTTTAACTAAATTAAGTGGAAATGAAGTCTTGGTAGAAATTTCTTATGTAGGGGAACAAACAAGTGAGCCATTGATAGCGCAACTATATGGCAAATATCATGTGGTAACGAATATTTTATACGGCAATGTTGAAATCTTGCAACAAGTGCCAATTGGCAATTTAATCGTGATTCTTTCGGGAGAAGAAAACCAGCGAGATAAAGCCTTAGACTTTTTAAAAACACAAGGAGTAAAAATCAAGATATTGAAAAAAAGTGAACCACGAGAAAGTGTTGTACCATTACATGTTATCTAAAACAAATCATGAGAAGGAGTAATTGATATGCAGGCTTTTATACAGCAGTATTTTCCAAACGTTTTATTATTAAAACAAGAGTTTATTGACAGTACGATCGAGACATTATATATGGTCTTTTGGACGGCAATTATTGCAGGGATTTTAGGAACCTTACTTGGTGTTGTTTTAGTAGCAACAGGGCCAGAAGGTATTTTAAAGAATAGTGTTTTGTATAATATTTTAGAAAAAATCATCAATGTTTGTAGATCCATCCCTTTTATCATCATGCTGGCACTGATTCAGCCAATCACTCGTTTTTTAACAGGAACAACGATTGGAACAACGGCTGCTTTAGTGCCACTGGTGATAGGAGTGATTCCATTTTTTGCACGTCAGATTGAAAATGCCTTATTAGAAGTTGATCCAGGTGTTATTGAAGCAGCCGAATCAATGGGAACGAGTCCTTTAGGAATTATTTTCAGAGTATATTTAATTGAAGGATTACCAAGTATCATTCGAGTGTCATCTGTAACCATCATCAATCTAATCGGTTTGACCGCAATGGCTGGTGCAATTGGAGCAGGTGGCTTAGGGAATTTAGCAATTACTAGAGGTTATAATCGATTCCAAACAGACGTTACAGTTGTCGCAACATTGATTATTTTAATCTTAGTTTTTGCCAGCCAGTTTATTAGTAACACATTGATCAAGAAAACATCACATTAAAAAATAGTTGAAATGAGGAAAATAAAAATGAAAAAAACAATCAAGATTATCGGACTAGCGTTAACAATTGGGTTTGTCTTAGCAGGATGTTCTGCTGGAAGTGCTAAAAGTGAAAAAAATGAAGTCGTAAAATTAGGTGTTGTTGGTGCGAATAATGAAGTATTAGAATCTGTAAAAGAACGTTTAAAAGAGGATGGAATCGATCTTCAATTGGTGGAGTTTTCAGATTACACACAGCCAAATGCAGCTTTAGCAGAAAAAGAAATTGACTTGAATTCATTTCAACATCAGATTTTTTTAGATAACTATAATGAAGAACATAAGACGGATCTAGTTTCAATCGGGAATACAGTTAGTGCACCATTAGGTATTTATTCTTCTAAAATTAAAGATGTGAAAGAACTGAAAGAGGGTGCTGAAATCGCGATTCCAAACGATGCGACAAATGGCGGACGTGCGTTGTTATTATTGCAAAGCGCTGGATTAATTAAAGTAGATCCTGCCAAGAAACAAACACCAACAGTAAGTGATATCACTGAAAATAAATTAAACTTAAAAATCACAGAATTAGATGCGTCTCAAACAGCTAGAGCCTTGCAAGATATTGATGCTTCTGTGATCAATAGCGGAATGGCTGTGGATGCTGGCTTTGTGCCAACAAAAGATGCGATTTTCTTAGAACCTGTGGATGAAACATCAAAACCATATGTCAATATTATCGTTGCTCGTAAGGCTGATAAAGACAATAAAACGTACAATAAAGTAGTGGATACGTATCAACAAGAAGAAACGAAAAAAGTAATCGAAGAAACATCAAAAGGATCAAGTGTTCCAGCCTGGGAAACATTTGGTAGAAAATAAGAGGAGGACGAACAAATGACGACAGTAACAAAACAATCGATTCAAGAAGAAATTCAACAACATGCAGATGAAGTGATTGCTTTAAGACGTCACTTTCATCAATATCCAGAAGCGAGTTTGAAAGAATTTGAAACAATCAAACGAATCAAAGAAGAGCTAGACAAGCTGGCTATTCCTTTTGAAGAAGTCGGAGAAACAGGTGTTTTAGCAACAATAAAAGGAAAAAAAGGTTCTGGTAAAACAATTATTTTAAGAGCAGATATCGATGCATTGGAATTAGAAGATGGGACGGGCAGAGAGTATCAATCAAAAAATCCAGGATTAAACCACGCTTGTGGACATGATGGTCATGCTGCAGCATTATTAGGAGCAGCTAAAATTTTGAAAAATCACGAAGATGATTTTGCTGGAACAATCAAATTAGCCTTTCAACCTGCAGAAGAAATCGGTGCTGGTGCCTGTCAGTTTGTTGAGGGCGGTTTTGTTGAAAATATTGATCAAGTGTTCGGGATTCATTTAGATTCAAGTGTTCCTGTAGGAAAACTAGTTGCGACTAAAGGGGCAACGAATGCATCTTGTGACATTTTTACAATTGAGGTTGAAGGATTGAGCAGTCATGTAGCGCAACCGAATGTTGGTCGGGATGCGGTATTGTCTGCTGCAAGTATTGTTGTGGAACTGCAGAAAATAGCGGCACGAGAAGTCAGTCCTCTAGATCCTGTTGTTGTGGGAATAGGTGTACTCGATGCTGGAACGAGATATAATATCGTAGCAAATCATGCGAGAATCGAAGGAACAGTGCGAGCTTTCAGTCATGAAACAAGAGCATTTGTTTTACAGCGCGTAGAAGAAATCGCCAATCAAATTGCTGAAGCTCATCGAACTAAAATTGCCTCTTTCCATATCCATGATGCAGCAGGACCGTTGATCAATGATGACACAGCAACTGAACTAGCTCAAAAAGTAGCAGCTGAAATTGTTGGCAGTGAGAATGTTGTAACCGATCATACAAAGAGTTTAGGTGCGGATGACTTTGCCGACTTTTTATTGAAAGCACCAGGTGTATACGGAAGAGTAGGGACTCGAAATCTAGATAACCCAGAAACACAATATGGCCATCATCATGAAAAATTCGATATCGATGAAGCTGGCTTAGCCTTAGCAACAGAATTTCATGTACGTTATGCACTAACGTATTTAAATTCGATTGACTAATCATGAATAAAAGCATACGGCTTGAAGTTTAATAGCGAACTTCAAGCCGTATACTTTTTCATTTTTACTTGAAAGAGTAGAACGTACTTAGTAATATTCTTGCTTTTCAAAACAATTATGGTAAACTATTTTTGTAAAGAAAGGTGATTAAGAATGTTTTTTCTTTCAGATAAATTTGTGAAAAGAAGCAGCTCCCAACAGATGAATGTGATGAAGCATTGTTGTGGAGCCTAATAGAATGAACGCTTCATCGTCTAAATGTATACTAAATTTTTTGGGACTAAAATGTAGTCTTATTTAGTGTTGCTGTTGACGATGATCCTGATTTTTATAGCGCTGATCAAAGGACAACGTGTTTCGTACGTTGTCCTTTGTTGATACTAACAAGGGATAAGTAGGTGGACCTATTTGATCGCTTGTTTTTTTGTCTGAATAAACAAAGACCTTTCGAATCGACGTACGAGAACGTTGTGTGAAGCAATGTTAATTTTTGAAGAAAAACAAATAATTACGGCAATTTACAATAAACTAGAAGCAAAGACAGTAGAAAATAACTTTGCGAGAATGGAAAAGAGGACGTAAACATGAGTTTATTAACAATCGAACACCTAACCCAACGTTTTGGTGAAAAAATTCTGTATGAAGATGCATCGCTTCGTGTCAATAAAGGGGATCACATGGGCTTAACTGGACAAAATGGTGTAGGCAAATCAACCTTAGTCAAGATTTTAACAGGGGAAATTTTAGCAGATGATGGTAGTATTACGTGGCAAAACAACACCAAAATCGGTTATTTGGACCAGTATGTGGAAGTAATCGGAAATAGTACGATCAATGCGTTTTTACACCAAGCATACACGCCATTATATGAAATCGAAAATAAAATCAATGAGTTATATGCGGAATATAGTGAGACCGGTGAAGATAAATTACTTGAACGAGCAGGAAATTTGCAAACGCAATTAGACGAAAGTGATTTTTATCAAATTGATACGATCATCAATGATTTGGCTAATGGCTTAGGAATTGAAGCGATTGGATTGGATCGACTAATGAATGAACTAAGTGGAGGGCAAAGATCAAAGGTCATTCTAGCAAAACTTCTTTTAGAAGAGCCGGATGTTTTATTATTGGATGAACCAACAAACTATTTGGATGATACACATATTCAATGGCTCATCAATTATTTGAATGATTTCGATGGTACGTTTATTTTGGTTTCCCATGATTATCACTTTTTAAATGCCGTAACAAATTGTATTTGTGATATTGAATTTGGTAAATTAACGAGATATACAGGAAATGTCGAGAAATCCTTTGCGCAAAAAGAACAAAACAAAGAGAGTTACTTAAAACAATATCATGCGCAACAAGCAAAAATTGAAAAAGCTGAAGCGTATATTCGTAAATACAAAGCTGGGAATCGTGCTACCATGGCGAAAAGTCGTCAGAAACAATTAGATCGAGTGGAACGAATGGCACCTCCAGGCAGCTTAATGAAACCACAAATACAGTTTCCTTATCAGCCAATTGTGGCCAGTTTAGCGCTGATTACAGATGAATTAACGATTGGCTATACTGAACCATTATTAGCACCAATCAATTTATCTGTTCATAGTGGAGAAAAGGTGGCAATCAAAGGCTTTAATGGTATAGGAAAATCAACATTGATCAAAACGTTGACAGGGAAAATCAAACCAATCAACGGTGACTATCAATATCCAGCAAATACAAAAATTGCTTATTTCTCACAAGATTTAATTTGGGATAATGATTATTTGACCCCGATAGCGTATCTAAGTGATTGCTTTCCTAAAAAAACGGTCAAAGAAATCCGCACTTATTTAGCGAAATGTGGGTTGCCAGATAAATTAGTGAATCAATCATTGCGTTTATTAAGTGGAGGCGAGCAGACGAAGGTAAAATTAAGCGAGCTGACAATGGACACAAGCAACATTATTTTCCTAGACGAACCAACGAATCACATCGATGCGGCTGCCAAAGAGAGCTTACGTCAAGCGATTCAGCAATTTAAAGGTACGATTGTGATTGTTTCTCATGAGGAGGAATTTTATGCAGATATTACAGATCGTGTGATCGATATTGAGGAAATGATTTAAATAAAAAATAGCTTCTGACATGTTTTAATCTGTCAGAAGCTATTTTTTATTTCATCAATCCATCATGGATTTTATCTAAATTCCATTTCATCATCGCGTAATAGCTATCGCCATCTTCTCCTTTTTTAGCAATGGAATCAGTAAAAATTGTACTGTAAATGGGTAAATCTGTTTCTTTTGATACTCGTTCCATACTACGTTTGTCTACACTTGTTTCGACAAATAGAGAAGGCACTTTTGTTTTATGGATTTGATCAATGATTTGTTTCATTTGATCTGGTGTTCCTTGGCTTTCTGTGTTGATTTCCCAAATGTAGGCTGCGGTCAGTCCATACGCTTTTGAGAAATATTTAAAGGCACCTTCACTGGTTACCAGTAATTTTTTATTATCTGGAATGTCAGCAAATTTTTCTTTGGCTTCTTTGTCTAAAGAATTAAGTTTTTCAATGTATTCTTTAGCATTTTTTTCATACGTATCTTTGTTTTTTGGATCTTTTTCACTTAATGTATCTCTAATTGATTTTACATAAGAAATTCCGTTTTGGATATCTAACCAAGCATGCGGATCTTGTTCGTTTTCTTGTCCAGCACTTGTTAAATACATCGGTTCGACTTTTTTACTAACAGAGAAGAAGTCTTGGTCTTCTTTTTTCTTGGCAGTTTCCATTAGCTTGTTGAACCAACCATTTCCGCCTGTTTCTAAGTTCAACCCGTTGAAGAATAAAACATCCGCTTCAGAGGCTTTGGCAACATCTTCTGGCAATGGTTCGTATTCATGTGGATCAGTTCCTACGGGCACGATACTGTGTAAATTGACTAAATCTTTCCCGACATTCTCGACCATGTCGGCAAGAATCGAGTTCGTTGCAACCACATTGATTTTTTCTTTGTCAGCAGTATCATCCGTTTTGGATTGGCATGCGGCTAATAAAAATAAACTGGCTAGTGCGGCAATAAAAAGTATTTTTTTTCTCATAAAGTTGATTCCTCCGTTTTCTGTTTATTGACAAAAAATAGTCCTTTTTTCGGTGAAAATAGAAAAGCTAAAATGAAAAATGCAGCTGCTGTTAACACGATAGTCGCCCCTGATGCTAAGTTATACGAATAGCTAAAGAATAAGCCGATAATCGAACTTAATATCCCAAAGAGCGAAGCTAACCCGATCATTGTAGGCAAGTGGTTCGTCAGCAAGTAAGCAGTAGCTGCTGGTGTGATCAACATGGCGATCACTAAAATTGTCCCCACTGTTTGTAATGAAGAAACGGCTACTAATGTTAATAAAAACATCAATGCATAATGGAAAAACTGAACATTTAATCCATACGCTTGTGCCATTGTTGGGTCAAAAGAAGTAATTTGCAATTCTTTGTAAAATAATCCAACAAAAATCAAAACAATGATCCCAACGACTACAGTAATCAAAATATCTGAATCACGCACTGCCAAAACATTCCCAAAGAGAATGTGGTAAAGGTCAGTCGAACTTTTTGCAAAAGAAATCATGATAATTCCTAAAGCGAAAAATGAGCTGAAAACAACACCGATTGCGGTATCATTTTTTAACTGACTTTTTTGTGTAATGAACCCGATCAGCAAAGCTGCTAAGATTCCAAAAATCGAAGCCCCAAATATATAATTAACGCCGAACATATAAGAGGCTGCTACTCCTGGTAAAACAGCGTGTGAGATGGCATCTCCCATTAAAGACATACCGCGTAACACAATGAATGAACCAATGATTCCAGAAACTAATCCAACGATGATCGATGTGATCAGAGCGTTTTGTAAAAATTGGTAGCGAACCAACCCATCAATAAAATTTGCAATCATGCATCAGCCACTCCTTTAATAATAATATCGCCCATCGTTTCACCGTAGGCTAATTGAATATTTTTGTTTGTAAATGTAGTTGAAACAGGTCCGCAAGCAATCAGTTCTTTCTTCAAAATGATCACATCGTCAAAATAATGTGCAACTTTATGAAGGTCATGATGAACGATTAAAATCGTCTTTCCAGCTTCTTTTAATTGTTTTAAAATATCCATGATGACTTTTTCACTCGTCATATCGATTCCTACAAAAGGTTCATCTAAAACAATGATATCTGCTTTTTGAGCTAGCACGCGGGCAATGAAAACTCGTTGCAATTGTCCACCTGATAATTCACCGATTTGCCGTTTAGCAAATGTTTCTAGTTGAACCGTCTTTAATGCGGCGAGTGCTTGTTCTTTTTCTTGTTTTTTAGGACGTTTTAAAACACCGAGCTTTGGATAAGTGCCTAACAGAACGACCTCAAGCACGTTGATTGGAAAAGAAAGATCTAATGCACTGCGTTGTTCGACATAGGCGATTCGTTTTTTCTGTGTATCAAGTGGTTGTTCTCCTATCAATACAGTTCTAGAGTCTGCTTTGAGTAAACCCAACATCCCCTTTAAAAATGTCGATTTTCCCGCTCCGTTTGGCCCAATAATCCCAGTTATTTTTCCTGCCGGGACGTTTAAAGAAATATCGGCTAGTGCTTTTTGACCTTGGTAACTAACCGTTAGCTGTTGTATTGTAATGTTATTGTTATTTATAGACATAAAAAAACCTCCTTTTTAGGTTTGCCTTAAAATCAGTATATGATAAAGCTAAAATAAAATCAAATATTTTTTTAGGTCTGCCTAAAAATTAAAACAAAAAAATCTAGAAAACGACATCGTCTTCTAGATTTGCAGTGAAAATCAGTCACTTGAATTTGACTCCAACAGATCAAATATGGAATCGGCTAATTCTGAATGAGATTTATTTTTGGGGTATTGATTAGATAGTAAAATAACGGCGTTTTGTCGATCTTTTGAAACCATTGAGTTTGATTCAAAACCTGCTTCGTTGCCATGTCCTTTGATATGGTTAGGAAAGTTATATAAGCCGCCCATATATTTTGTTTCAGTTTCAGGAGTCCAAACGCTATCAATGGTCTGTTGGTCAATAATTTTTCCTTCGAAGAGGTCAGAGTAAAATAAGTAGAGATCACCGACGGTCATGCCAACATTGCCCGTCCCAACTTCTTGATCAAAGGTTAACGGATTATCCGTGATTTGAGAACCAAAATCTTGGCCAGCCACAGGCTCATAGGCATAGGTTCGATTCGTTGATTTTATAAAGTCGTTATAAAAGCAGGTATGAGATAATTTAAGTCCTTGGATAAACGTCTGAGTAAACAGTGTTCGGTAAGAGGTTCCAGTCAATTGTTCCAAAATACCCACTAAAATAGAGTAGTTGATACCTTCATATTTATATTTACCGTAAACGCCCATCGTAGCGTTAGCAATGGCGAATTGAATAAAATCATCATCCGTCATCAAAATCGTCGGTTTGATTTTTTGCTCCAATCCAGAAGTCATCGAAAGCAATTGCCGGATTGTTATTTTCTGACTATCTTGAATAGCTGGATAAAATTGGTCTAAGGTATCATCTAATGAAAGTTTGTTAGCTTGAACTTGTTTTAAAATAAGGGCAGCTGTAAAGGCTTTTTGGATTGACCCGATTTGAAAGGTTGAGTTATACGTATTCGAACGGCTTTCAGAAATATTTGCATAGCCAAAGCCTTTTTGCAAAATGATGTGACCATTGTGAATAATCAAAGCTGTCCCAATAAATTGAATATCTTCTAATTTTTGGTTTAGATCTTTTGCAAAATCAGAAACGGGTAAAACTTCTTGTTCAAAATTTTGTTCCTGTGATATATCTTGTGTATGTGAAGTAGACGGTTCTGTCGTTGTTAGTATCTCACTTGAACTTGTATGTGAGGTTGATTCAGGCCGGTTTTGGAAAAATAAAAGATACACTTCTGTAATGACCAAAATGATCAAAATCAACATAACAAGTACAGGAATAAATAGATTTTGCTTTTTATGATGTTTCTTATGGCGCATGAGTTTGACCACCTCCAATCATTCTTTATTTTACTTATTTAGTATAGAAAGACAAGGCGATTGTGTGGGATTTAACGAACAATTTTGTAAGCACAAATAATCTTCTTTTAAAATTCGTCTGAATTTCAATGATTTGTCACAAGAAAGAAAAAGATTCATGATTTTTTTAAGAATCAATGTTAAAATGGTAATTGAAGTTTTATATATATTACGCATAGAAAATCTAAATCACGGAGGAAATCATGACCCAAAAATACGAGGATAAAACATTACGAATCTTTAGTTTGAATGCCAATCGCCCTTTAGCGGAGAAAATTGCAGAGGTTGTCGGGACTGAACTTGGAAAAAGTACGGTGCGCCAATTTAGTGACGGAGAGATTCAAATCAATATTGAAGAGAGTATTCGTGGGGACCATGTTTTTCTTGTTCAGTCGACCAATCTTCCTGTTAATGACAATTTAATGGAATTATTGATCATGATTGACGCATTAAAACGAGCAAGTGCTAAAACGATCAATGTTGTATTGCCTTACTATGGATATGCTAGACAAGACCGAACAGCAAAACCAAGAGAACCAATCACTGCAAAATTAGTTGCGAATTTATTAGAAGAAGCTGGAGCAATGCGTGTATTAACATTGGATTTACATACCGTTCAAGTACAAGGATTCTTTGATATTCCAGTAGATAACTTATTCACAATGCCGTTGTTTGCTCATAATTATCGTCAGCAACAATTAACAGGAGAAGATATCGTGGTTGTTTCACCTAAAAATAGTGGTGTGCAACGTGCAAGAAGTTTATCTGAATATTTAGATGCAACACTTGCAATCATTGATCAAGATGAAGTTGATGGGGTACGCTCAGGGTACGTTATTGGTGAAGTCAAAGGGAAAACATGTATTTTAGTGGATGATATTTTAAATTCAGGCAGCACTATGGCAACAGCTGCAGAAATTTTAAAGGAAAACGGCGCAAAATGTATTTATGCATGTGCTTCTCATGGATTGTTATCTAAAGGAGCCAAAGAGACGCTAGATGCTTCGCCAATCGAACAAATTTGCGTGACAGATTCTGTATTTATATCAGATGACCGCAAACCAGATGTCTTAAATATTGTTTCATGTGCCGAACTAATGGGTGAGGCAGTTAAACGTACCCATGAAAATACACCAATGAGTCCGCTATTTCGTTTAGAAGAAAAATAATAACGATCTGTTTAAATTAAGAAAGAAGTTCAGTTATTGTTTGATACTGAACTTCTTTTTAATCGTTATAATTGAGAAATGAAATAACACAAGATGAGGAGTATAGATGAAAGGAGTTATACAGGTGAGAGAACAGAAAAAGGGGATTATATTAGGATTTATTGCATATGTATTTTGGGGAATCATTCCGATTTATTGGAAGTTACTGCCAACTGTGGCGCCATTGGATATATTGTGTTATCGCATTGTTTGGTCTTTTTTATTTATGATCATTTATATTTTGGTTACAAAAAGATGGACGTTATTTATGACAGAAGTTAAAGCTGTCTTACAAGATAAGAAAAAATTATTGGCTATTATTTGTGCGGCTATTTTGATTTCAGTTAATTGGTTTACATTTATTTATACCGTCAGTCAAGGACATGTTACGCAAGCAAGTTTGGGTTATTACATGAATCCATTGGTGAATGTGCTATTGGCAACCTTGATTTTGAAAGAAAAATTAAGTCGTTCAGGGATGATTGCGTGTGGATTAGCTTTAATGGGCGTTCTTTTATTAACGATTCAAACAGGCGAAATTCCTGTGGCACCCATTATTATGGCCGTGACATTTAGCTTTTACGGATTGATTAAAAAAGGGGTTTCTGTTAGTTCGTATACTGGTTTGACGATCGAGACATTTGTTATTTTGCCTGTGGCTATGATTTATCTAGTATTCTTTTCACGTCAAGGATTTATGAACTACGAATTATCTACGAATCTATTGTTGATGGGGGCAGGTATTGTTACTGCAATTCCTTTATTGCTTTTTGCGCAAGCGGCAAAACAGATTTCGTATATTATTTTAGGCTTTATTCAATATGTTGGGCCTACATTGATGCTTATCTCTGCGTTATTTCTATATCACGAACCGTATACCGCAGATCAGTTTATTGCGTTTGGTTTTATTTGGGCAGGGATAGCCGCTTTCACGTATGGCAACATTTATACGTATCGAAAGGAAAAGAAATTTGTAAAGTAAAAGAATCAATCTTTGAGTAAGGTTTTCAGGTATGTTAAACTAATGCCATTAAAAAGGATTCAGAAAGGGCGAGTTCAGTGGAACCCATTTATTTAGATCACGCAGCAACAACACCAGCACATCCAACAGTTATTGAGATAATGACCAGTGAAATGGCCAATACCTTTGGCAATCCCTCCAGTATCCATACTTTTGGAAGACAGGCCCATCGTAAATTAGAAGATATCCGTCAAGTGATTGCGGCTAGTCTTGAAGTAAAGCCACATGAAATTATTTTTAATAGTGGCGGCACAGAAGGGGATAATACAGCAATTATTGAAACGGCGTTTTCAAAAAAAGATCAAGGAATGCACTTGATAACAACGGCAATCGAGCATCCAGCTGTTTTGAAAACAATGAATTATTTAGAAGAATTAGGCTTTGAGGTTACCTATTTACCAGTAGATGAGAATGGCAAATTGGCAATTGAAATGGTTAAGGATGCTTTACGAGAGGATACGATTTTAGTTTCAGTCATGTATGGCAACAACGAAATCGGTAACTTACTTCCAATCAAAGAGATTGGAGAATTATTAAAAGAACATCCGGCCGTTTTTCATACAGATGCTGTACAAGCGTATGGTTCTGAAAAAATTTTACCACATGAACTTGGGATTGATTTATTAAGTATTTCTGCTCATAAAATCAATGGACCAAAAGGCGTTGGTTTTTTATTCAAGAATGATGCCATTTCGTTACCTTCCTTTTTACATGGTGGTGAGCAGGAAGAAAAACGTCGAGCTGGCACGGAAAACCTAGCAGGTATTGCGGGAATGGGGAAGGCCGTTGCTCTTTTGACAGAAGATGAAAAAGAACATAGGCATGGGAAATATGCTGAGTTTGAGCAAATTATTTTGACTGAATTAAATCAAGCTAACATCGATTATCGAATCAACGGGGATCCTAAAAATAAACTCGCTCATATTTTAAACTTACAATTTTTAGGAGTAGCAAGTGATTTATTGTTAATGCACTTAGATCTTCGAGGGATCGCTATTTCCACAGGTTCAGCTTGTACGGCGGGAACAGTAGAGCCTTCTCATGTGTTAGAAGCTTTGTATGGGAAAGATGATCCTGCCATTAAAGAATCCGTACGAATAAGTTTTGGATTAGGGAATGATACGGAACAAATCCAACGATTTTCAACAATACTGGTTGAAACGATTGAAAAAATAAAACAGTAATGCAAGAAAAATTAGATTTTAGGTAGCAAAAAGAAAGCGTACCAACTATAATAAAAGAGACAATAAATAAAGAGGTGGAAAAATGGCATTTAAAGAAAAAGCAACAGTAGAAGGTTGTACAATATTTTATAAAGTAAATGAACAAGCTAAAAAATATACATTGAAAGACAATGGCTTCACTGAAACAAATTCAGGTAACTTTCAATTGATCCGTCCTTTAGATGGAACGCCCCAAAGTAAAGAAGGATTTAAATTAAAAATTACGATTGCAGAAGATTTAAAAACATTAAAAATGTCGGTAACAACGGCAAATGGTTTAAAATCAATGAATATTTTCAAAAATGACTCACATGCAATGAGCCAAGAGAAGTTTTACTTCTTGATGGATGGTATGATCAGCCGTGGAGTATTTGAGAAAGCATAATCAATTAATTTATTATGAACAATGAGGTTGGAATGTGACTCGTAGAGTTGTGTTCCAACCTCATTGTTTTTAGCAAGTGGGATAAGATTTTTAATGAACGAGCAGATAAAACGCTCTTGTCATGTCTAGGTACTATTGGTACACTTTTTGATAGGGGAAAAAGGAGTGGGGAAAATGAAAAAAAAGGTATTTTGGGTAAATAAAAATAATTTTAAATTTGTGATTATCTTAGTAATCCTATTGATTTTTATAGTGTCTATTCATCACTATTCCAAAGATAATACCATTCTCTTTCATTTGCAGACGTTCATTAATAATCAGAAAGAGATTATTCTAATCGGTTTATCAGGAGCTTTTTTGTTTCAACTGGTTGTTTGTTGTAACCGATTCGTTATTACAGAAAGTGAGTTCATCTATGCTACATTATTTACTAAGAAAACATTTGCTAAGTCTGAATATATGATTGTCGGCGTAGGTGCTAAAGAAAGTTATACTCCAGGATATGGTGACGAATCTGGAAATACAGAATATTGGCATCAATTAAATGTCGTAGATAAAGAGTCATTGAAAATTTTTGAAATAAAGGTAAAAAGTTCGAACAACTATTATCAGGACATCGTTTCTTATTTAAAAATGGACGAACTAGACGATCAGTGCCCAGTAAATAATATAGAAGGATATTCCTTTGTCCCAGCAGGGCAGGATCGTTATTCAAAGCCCTGGTTGGATAATCTGATGGCTCTAGTCATAGGAGCGGTGATTACGTTCTTATTATATAAGCTTGTGCCAATCAGACTTCTGGAAACAAAATGGCAGATAGTCGTTGTTTTAGCTGTATTTTTCTTTGTAGGGCTACGAAACATTCGTTTTAAAAAAAGAATTCCTTTACAGAAACTATCTATAAATAAAGAATCGGTCAGTATCAATAATGTTCATTATAAAAACCAAGAAATCATTCATTTAGCAATGAGTGCTAGCAGTGATGACAGTAAAAAAAATAATGTCTGCTTTTTAAATATAGTTTTTGAAGATGGCGGGAAAAAACAACGATTATTCTATCAATTTTCCATCGGTCATTCTCAAGTAGTAGAGTATCAAGAATTGGAAGAGCTGTTATTGAAAAAATTTGTAGATAAATATCAATTGCTATTTAGTAAGAATTAATGCTTCCTATTTCTAAGAGCTTTACTTCTTCAAAAATACTAGTATAATAAGTATCACTGAAAAGTTACGACCTTCAAATCGTAGATGAGTTCAGAATCTAAATTGAAATGATGGTGATCAAATGACAGATAACAGCAAAACTCGTGTCGTTGTAGGCATGAGCGGAGGTGTAGATTCTTCTGTTACCGCATTGCTTTTAAAAGAGCAAGGCTATGATGTCGTGGGCATCTTTATGAAAAATTGGGATGATACGGATGAAAATGGTGTCTGTACTGCTACTGAGGATTATAAAGATGTAGCAAAAGTTGCGGATCAAATCGGTATTCCTTATTATTCTGTAAATTTTGAAAAAGAATATTGGGATCGAGTGTTTGAATATTTTCTTGCAGAATATCGCGCAGGTCGCACGCCGAATCCTGATGTGATGTGCAACAAAGAAATCAAATTCAAAGCGTTTCTAGATTACGCAATGCAACTTGGGGCAGATTATGTCGCAACCGGACACTATGCACAAGTCGAGCGAAAAGAAGATGGCACTGTGCGCATGTTGCGTGGTGTGGATAATAATAAAGACCAAACGTATTTCTTGAGTCAATTGTCTCAAGCACAATTAGCTAAGACAATGTTTCCTTTAGGAGGTATGGAAAAACCTAAGGTTCGTGAAATTGCTGAAAGAGCTAATTTAGCAACAGCTAAGAAAAAAGATTCCACAGGGATCTGTTTTATTGGAGAAAAGAACTTCAAACAATTTCTAAGCAACTATTTACCAGCTAAAAAAGGGAATATGGTAACGCTAGATGGTGAAATCAAAGGACAACACGATGGATTGATGTATTATACGATCGGTCAACGTCAAGGCTTAGGTATTGGCGGCGGCAAAGGCTCGCAAGAACCTTGGTTTGTAATCGGGAAAGATTTGGCGACAAATACCTTATATGTTGGACAAGGTTTCCATCATGAACAATTATACGCTACGCATTTAGATGCAAGTGAAATACACTTTACTGTGGATACGGAAATGCCAAAAGAATTTGAATGCACGGCAAAATTCCGTTATCGCCAAGAGGATATCCCAGTAAAAGTTGTCTTAACAGGCGATGGCACAACAGCCAAAGTGATTTTTTCTGAACCAGTTCGTGCAGTTACTCCGGGACAAGCAGTTGTCTTTTATAACGGCATGGAGTGTCTTGGTGGAGGCTTGATCGATCAAGCGTACCAAGAAGAAAAGGTCTTACAATATATCTAAACAAAAAGTGAGTAGGGGAAAAAATCCCTACTCACTTTTTTTTAGACAGTTACGGAAATACGCTCGTGATTCTGGTGAAAGAATAAGGTAAAGCATAGAACCTAATTCGACTACACGAAATGCTAACATAATCATTTTAGGAAACATAGTAACCATCATTGGCGGATAAAAATATAATAGAACGACAAATGGAATAAAGAGGATCGATAATAGATAGCCTTTTTTCCCACCTGACATTAATCCCGCAATCTCAATGATGTAGACAAGGAACACCGCTATTTGATACCAGACCTCTGCTCCAAAAGATCCGTGGCCATCAACTATCGTTTTCAACGCAATAATCAGTGAAATAATGAGTAAAATATTGTTATATAGAAGTAAATAAATGGCAATTGAATTCCAAAATACAGGTTTTTTCATTATTTAAAACGTTCCTTTCTGCTCTTTCCATATTTTAGCAAATGCTTTTTCTATTCGCAATGAAATAAGAAAAAAACAACATTTTACACCTAGCTAGTTAAACCTATGGTAAAATAAAAACGATTGAGCGTGTCTGAAAAAACTATTTCACAAGCAATTAAGTTGAAAGTTTTATTCGAAGTGACTAGAATAGCTCTTGTAGAAAGAATTGGAGTGATTGATCGATGTATCAAGTTGTTATCATGTATGGCGATAATGAGCCTTGGTGGTTTTTTGAAGAGTGGCAAGAAGATATAGAAGAAAATAAGACATTTGATTGTTTAGAAGATGCGGAACGTTACTACATAAAAAAATGGCAAGAACTCTCTTCAACATATGAATACATAAATACAAAAGTTAATTATTTAGCTGCTTTTTGGAATACAGGTGATGAACGTTGGTGTGAAGAATGCGATGAGGATCTTCAACAATATAAAGGGCTCGCTTTATTGAAAGATTTTCAAGCTGTAACATTTGAAAGTGGTGATGATTTTCATGAGCGCCATAATGATTGTGCAAAACCAAAATGTTGTAAGTCAAGTTTAGTTTAGTATGATTAGGAAGTAAAGCTTCTAAGTGGTTAAGGCAACTCTTTGAGTTACCTTAACCACTTTTTTTGGATAGGATCATCTTTATATTTGAAGATGATCTGCCATACTTGTAAATCAAATTAGAATCTACTCTTAATAATTGATAGTAATTTTAAAAAAACAAAAATAAATATAAAGAAAAAATATATCGTTTTGATTAAAATTATATTTTTTTGGAATTGAAAATATTTCTTTCTTTGTTATAATTAGTAGTGGGCAAAGTTTATGTATGTCAGGATTAATTAGCAAGAAGGAGTGTAAAAATGAAGAAAAAAAGAATGTTATCAATTGTTGTTTTTCTAGTAATCGCTATTTTAGTTTATGTTAAATTTGAATCAATAATAAAAGCGAATACAGAAGAAAAAAAGACCGAAATGGTCGCACAAACCAAAACAACAAAAGAATTAAGTCCAGAACCTCCGAATCCGAACGAAGAGCCTGGATGGCAGCGATATACAAAAAATGATCCATTAGGTATATTCATGGACGCGGAACAAAAGCTAGAACTAAGGTATAAGTTCGGTTCGTCAGAGGAAAGTCAAGTAGACCAACCATTTGTAACTGGGAGTTTACAAGGTAATTATGGCATGTCTGCTGTGGTTCCAAATGTCTATTTACATGATTATTCGAAATTTGATGTAGCTCCACCAGGTAATCCCCCGCAACTGATAGAAGTAGGGGATGTAAATGCTTTAGAGCGTGGAGACGACTATCAAGGACCAAACACTTCGTCACCTATCCTTTTATCATGGATAACGGATACAGGGGAAGCTAAGACAATCTATAAAAATGATCCGGATTTAACACTTAGTAACATCAATTTATACCGGAAAACAGAGGCAGATCAAACAACGACCACCATGTTGAAATATAACTGGCAAATGTCAAAAGGATTTTTTAAAGGGTATCTGTTTCAGGCAACGAATGTGTTAAAACCCTATAATGGAACAATCAGGGTAGAGACCTACTTGAAGAATATTACGCCAGCCGATGCTAATAAGCCTGTGTTAAAAAATATTACCCTAAATAGTCATTATCCTATTGGACTTGGTTATAGGTCAGAGGCTGGTGAAACAAATCCGATTTTTTATCTTGGAAATAATCGTGGGCTGTATATGGAATATGAGAATCATTTAAGACTTACCTATCGATTGAACTACTTTTTCAATGTACCAAATCCTGTAACCAACTGGATTGGCGCATCGACTCTTGTAGGATCGTGGAGTAGTGATAACCCTAGTGCTTCTAAGGAACAAATAGCTGAAGCTGAATCAAAAAACTTTTTAAATGGGCACTATATTTTTAATGGAATTACAGGAGCAGGAAATGAGAAGGACAATGGAAAAGCCGGAACGAATGTTCCAGAACCTCCTTTTTGGGCTAATCTAGCTAAAAAAGACCCGGCCTTTTCAATGAAATCTTCTGTTAAAGAGAGCTTTGAAATAGGAGATACAATCAGCTATGCATTTAACATTGGGTTACAAAAAATCGATGATGTACCGTCGATCATGTTAGATGATACGGAAGGCTTTAGATTAAAGGGAGAAAATACCTATTCACTTAAAGGACAATGGTTTGACAATGATAGCACCGAAATTGATTTATTCTATTCTGTAGATGGTGGTGCTGTGAAAGGACCGTATCGTCAAAGGACAACACCAGACATGTTAGGACAAGGGATTGAATTTTCTATCGATTTAACTGAGCCTGGTGACCTAAAACCACAAGATCACGAAATAGAAGTCTACGCAAAAGATCTTCCAGAAGAAGGGACTGGTCTTGAGCCGACAGAATCAAACCATGAAGTCTTAAAACTGGTTTATGTAGATGATGATCCGAAAATCGAACTAGAGGAAACAATGGGAGCTATTCTACCAGGAGGATACAAAGTTAAAGGTCGTTATACAGGCAAGGATGAAAAATACAAACCTGCTACAATTTCGTATAAAAAAACAACAGATCCTGATTCAAAGTATAAAGAAATGACAGTAGTCAATTCTCCAAATGAAACCTTTGAATTTACAATACCGGAAAAAGATATGCCGGATGCAAATGGAACCTATGTATTTTCCATTCGAGCAGAAAATAAATATGGCGTTCTATCAAATGTAGAAGATGTGATGCTGTCTAATAAACAAACAAAGCCCAAATTTGTATTATCGGATAAATCAAAGGATAATCTGTTAAATCAAACGGCAAAAGAATACCCAATTGAATTTGCTAGTTTTACGCATACAGGACTATTTTATCCGTTGACGGTTCAGTATAAAGTGGATGATGAAAAAGAGTGGCAACGAATGACAGACCAGCCAGTAGGAGCGATGACCGCTGTATTGACGGATGTTACCGAAGGGCCACAAACAATTAAACTTCCTGCTTCAAAATTATCATTTGGGGAGAATCACGTTGTTCATTTTGTTGTATCCGATCGATTTGGTATTCTATCAGACGAGCAGACAGTTTCGTTTAATATGCCTGGAAAACCTGTGATCGAATCATTGGATAAAGAGACAGATTTTTCAATGGGTGTAGATTACACGGTGGCAGGTACGGTCAGCTTGACCGATGCTTACTTCCCATTCACGTTTTACTACAAGATTGGGACTGGTGCTTACAAAGAAGTGACAATGGCAGAAGAGCCAAATGAAACAAGTGGTAAGTTTAGTTTTATTATTCCCAAAGAAGAACTGCCAAGAGGTGTAAAACATGTGATAGAGATCAAAGCACGAGACAGATTTGCACAAGAGTCAAACAGTGCGACCCTAACATTAGAAGGAATCAGAAAATCCGATGTGATTGTAAAATTCATTGATGATGCTGAACCACCTCAATCAATAGCCAAAGATATTACATTTACACAAGAAATTGGAACAAGTATTGATTTGAAGAAAGAAAACTCAGTACTGGATGTAATTGAAGAATTAAAGAAAAAATATGAACAAATTTTACCAGATCCTACAAGAGTTGTTGAGTTTACAGATGATTCCACGACGATAGAGTACAAATTTAAAGGACGATTAACATATGTTTCTTTCCCAGAAGCATTTGATTTTAAATTGAACGTTGCTTCTTATAAGAAAATACGGATAGATGATCCTACCGTTATAGGAATGCCACTCGTTGTTTCTGATACAAGAGCTAGTTCTCCAGGTTGGTCACTAAAAGTGAAGCTGACAGAAGAGTTGTTAAATGAGGATGGGCGAACTACACTCAGAAACGCAGTTCGTTATAAATCAGGTGAAACAGAAACGATTTTAAATGATCAGGCATTAAAAATCGCTCAAAATTTAAAACCTGGTGAATACAATGTTAGTAAGGATTGGAATCCTGAAGGAAACGGATTTAAGGTGGAAATTGCACCTGGTGCAGTGAATGCATTAGGCAAGTATCATGGTGAAATTCTACTCGAGTTAGGTGAGACACCTTAATGATAAAGGCTTTTAAATAATAAGAAATGAAGTTATTCCAGTGAATTTTTCTTTTTATGGTTTATCAGAAGTGTTTTCTTGAATACAGTATGGAAATATTAAGAAGCGTATCGAAAGACACTAGGTGTTCGATACGCTTCTTTTTTCATTTTTTTAAAGAAAGAATTGAGATTAAATGGATCTTCTCCTGTTCAGTTGGGCAGATAAATTAGTCTTTACACACCCATTTGCCATCTTCCATATTACAAGAGCCGTATTCGGACTCACTGTTTTCGATAACCTCAACGATAGGTGCTTCTTTTTCCTTGATTGTGTTAAGTGCTTGAATGATTTGATCCATTGGCTGAGCACCATTGATTAAGTATTTTCCGTTAACAATCAATGCTGGGACTCCGGTAAGTTGATAAGCGTTGGCTATACGAAAATCATCTTCGACCAAAGCTAAGGTTGCAGGGTCCTTAAAGGCATGTTGCCATTTTTCAAAATCAATCGAACTATCTTGAACGATTGCTTCAATCACATCGCGGTCATCGATGTTTTGGCTATTCACGAACAACGCTGTTTGTAGAGCATCAAAAAGAGCCCAGTAACCGTCTTCTCCGTCGACCACACCTGCCGCTTTTGCAGCAACTAAACCGTTCATAGAAGTTGGGAAAAGAAAATCAGCTTGTTTCATTCCCTCGATATTAAATCGATGCAGATCATCATTTTGATTTGCATGAACCCAGTGAGATAGAATTTCGTTTTTTGCATTTTCTCTAGAGCCAAACATCTGCACGTGGTCAGCATCTTCTCTAGCTAAGGCAAAAGAGCGGTGTATAATCTTTATTTCTGGTAATGCTTTTTGAACTTGTCTCATCCGATAAGACATCGGAAAACAAAAACTACAGATGACGTCGTGAAAAAATTCAATTGTGATCATAATTTCTCCTTAATAAAAGTTTTTAGCTTACTAATTGTAAGTATATGGTTCTGGGATTAGGAATTCAATTAAAATGCTTCAATAAGAGGCGCGCAGTATAGACCAAATGTGGTAAAATCAACTTACTGAGATTTTAACCATTAACTCAATTTATATAAGGAAATACAGAAAGTGAGTGAAACAAATGGCAAATAAACAACTAATTATTGCTGAAAAACCTAGTGTTGCCAAAGATTTAAGTAAAGTACTAGGAGCAAATCAAAAAAATAAGAGCTACTACGAAGGTCCAACAGTCATTGTGACTTGGGCATTAGGTCATCTATTAGGCTTAAAAATGCCGGAAGACATCAACAAAGAATGGCAATCATGGCAAATGGAAACACTACCCATGGTGCCGAAAAACTTAGGAATCAAGCCTTTACCAAAAACAGGCCATCAATTAAAGGCAATCAAACAATTAGCCAACCGCAAAGATGTGACAGAAGCAGTGATTGCAACGGATGCAGGACGTGAGGGAGAGTTGGTAGCGCGCTGGATTTTAGAGTACGTTAACTTTAATAAACCAGTTAAGCGTTTATGGATTTCTTCGCAAACAGATAAAGCGATCAAAGACGGTTTTAAAAAATTAAGACCTGCTAAAGAATATGACAATTTATATTATTCAGCCTTAGCTCGTGCTAAAGCCGATTGGTTAGTTGGGTTGAATGTTACCAGAGCGTTAACGGTAAAATATCAAGATAGTCTGTCAGCTGGACGGGTGCAAACACCAACTTTATCCTTAGTTCGTCAACAAGAAAAGAAAATCGAAGGATTCAGACCTCAAATCTATTTTTCTGTAGAGTTACAAGTTCAAAAAGAAAAAGCTAAATTAGTTCAAAGTAACCCATACGCTTTTAAAGAACGCAACGATGTAGAAGCGTTTGTGAAAAAATTAAGCGAAGGCAAAGGTAAAGTAACCGATATCCAAGAAAAAACGAAAACAGAACAAGCGCCATTACCATACGATTTAACGGAAATTCAAAGAGAAGCCAATCAACGCTATCAATTTTCAGCGAAAAAAACTCTTTCACTGGTTCAAAGTCTTTACGAATTCCACAAAATCGTGACTTATCCAAGAACGGATAGCAAGTACTTGACGACAGATATGAGAGCAACGATGAAAGAACGTTTACAGGCAGTGAGTGATTTTGCACCAGAAGTTAAAACGTACATCAAAGATGGCGGGCAAGTCAAACTAACCAAAGTTTTCCAAAATGAGAAAGTGACAGATCACCATGCATTGATTCCAACTGAACAACGCCCTCGTTATGAAAAATTAAGTGGAGACGAACAAAAAATCTATAACATGATCGTGACTCGTTTCCTCGGCTTGTTTGCTGAACCACATCGCACAAAACAAACAAAAGTTACTGTAAGCTTTGGTAAAGAACAATTTATCTTCCGTCAAAGTAAAGTCGAAGTAGCTGGTTGGAAACAAGAAAAAGAAGACGTGGTTCCGTCTGTTGACTGGACGTTAGGAATGGTAATTCCGCCAAATTTCACCATTAACAAAGAATTAACAGCACCACCTAAACCACTGACCGAAGGAACTCTTTTAGGTTTGATGGAAAAACACAGCTTGGGAACGCCTGCTACGCGTGCAGAAATCATTGAAAAACTCATCAAATCAGAATTAATGGAGCGTAATACCAATGGATTGAACGTCTCACCAAAAGGTAAGCAACTACTTGAACTAGTCAATCCATCTTTAGTGACGCCTGAACTAACTGAAAAGTGGGAAAAAACACTTGAAGCAATCGCTAAAGGCAAACAAAGCAGTACCGTTTTCCTAAAAGAAATCGAACAAGACACTAAAAAACTTGTCAACGAGATCAGACAAAGCGAAAGCAAATACCAAGATTTTTCAATCACACAAAAAAAATGCCCAGAATGCGGCTCAAACTTACGTGAGAAAAATACTAAAGATGGCAAAATCTATATATGTTCAAACCAAGACTGTAGCTACCGTCGCAGAAAAGACCCTAAAGTTTCAAATCATCGTTGCTCTCAGTGCCATCGAAAAATGGAGATTATCGACGGGAAGAATGGTGCATACTTCAAATGTAAATATTGCTCCATCACTGAAAAAATGCAGGATAAAAAAGAACGTAGTAAAAAGTTAAGTAAACATGAAGAACGTAAATTAGTGAAAAAATATTCGCAAAAAGAAGAACCAGAAGAAAGTGCTTTGGCACAGGCGTTGAAAGCGGCAATGAAACAAGATTGATTTTTTTAGAAACACTAATCATCAAGGAGCTTTGTGACTAGTGTTTTTTGTCTAAGATAGCGTGAAACCGTTTGATTTCATGCTATAATGTAAACAAAATGCTAATTAGAGAAGAGTGGAAGAATGGCCATTAATCAAGAACAATTAGATGATCAGTTTATGAAACAAGCTCTAGAACTTGCGAAAGATGCTGCTAAACACGGAAATGAACCATTTGGATCGGTACTTGTCAAAAAAGATAAAGTGGTTTTAACCGGAGAAAATCAGATCCATACAGAAAGTGATCCCACCTATCATGCCGAATTAGGCATTATTCGTGACTTTTGTACCAGCCAAAACATAACAGATTTATCCGAATATACATTGTATACAAGTTGTGAACCCTGTTGTATGTGTGCAGGAGCTATGGTGTGGAGCAATCTAGGTAGAATGGTTTATAGTTTAGGCCATGATGAATTAGCTGAGATCGCTGGGTTTAATATTATGATTAGCAGTGAAGAGATTTTTTCAAAAAGCCCGAATAGACCTGAAGTTATTAAAGGTGTCTTAAAAGAGGCGGCAGTGCCAGTTTATGTCAATTATTTCCAAAAATAAAATATGAGGTGAGTAGAAAGATGAGAAAAAATGAATATTTAGCACTCGTTGCAATGGAAGAATGTGCAGAAATCCAGCAAGCCTTGTCAAAGGCACTAAGATTCGGCTTTGACGATCATCATCCATCCAGAGCAGATGAAACCAATGAAGAACAACTGTTAACAGAATTCTATCAATTAACTGCGATGATCGAGGAAATGCAGAATAGAGGAATTATTGCAGGCTTTGCTCAAGATAAAATAGAACAAGTAAAGCAGAATAAGATTGAGAAAGTATATAAATATATGGAGTATTCAAAGGCAAATGGACTGATAGAATAATTTATTATTTTATGACAAAAAGTCTTAAATTTCAAATTATGATTTGATACACTAAAAATGTAGAAAATTGACTAGTTTCAGACATAATCTAGAATAGAATATAGACCCGGAAAAAAGCACTTCGTTCGAAGTGTTTTTTCATATTTAGTCATCCAACCTGCTTTTTCTTGCTTTTTCCCAAGAACAAAGGAATAATTTAATGAAAATGGGCGGAAACATTTGTATTTTGCTATAAAAGGAGTATACTCTAAATTGGAATCATTCTAAATTTAATAAAAAGAGTTTTCACATATATAATGTAATTAGGTTTATTTTATTCTGGGTTTTGATTCATTTTGGCAGCACCAACCAACTGTGCAAATGAATAATTATTTTGAATGAAATCAGCTTATTCTTTTTGTGGAAACAGTAAAAACAAGGGGGATTATTGATGTTTGATATTGTAACATTAGCAAGATTCCAATTTGCAATGACGACAGTCTTTCATTACTTCTTCGTACCGTTTTCAATAGGATTAGCACTTGTAGTCGCAGTCATGGAAACAATGTATGTTGTAAAAAAAGATGAACGTTATCGCAAAATGGCGAAGTTTTGGGGCAACATTTTTCTATTAAGTTTTGCAGTCGGAGTTGTAACAGGAATTATTCAAGAATTTCAGTTCGGAATGAACTGGTCAGATTATTCACGCTTTGTTGGAGATATTTTTGGTGCTCCACTGGCAATTGAAGCGTTACTTGCATTCTTTTTAGAATCAACATTCTTAGGTTTATGGATCTTTACTTGGGATAAAGTAAATCCTAAACTGCATTTAACATTTATTTGGTTGGTTGTATTTGGTTCAATGATGTCGGCTTTTTGGATTTTAGCTGCAAACAGCTTTATGCAACATCCAGTGGGCTATACATTAAACAATGGTCGTGCAGAATTGATCGACTTTGGTGCAGTTATTGGTAATCCAAAAGTTTGGTATGAATTTACCCATGTTCTGTCTGGGGCTATTGTGATGGGTGGAATGATCGTTGCAGGTCTTGCTGCGTTCCAAATTTTGAAAAAACGTGATATGAATTTCCATAAAGTATCTATGCGCATTGGGTTATGGATTGCTTTATTTGGTTCACTATCTGTTTTATTTACAGGTGACTTACAAATGAAAGCTTTGATCAATGATCAACCAATGAAATTTGCTGCAATGGAAGGGGATTACGAAGATTCTGGTGATCCTGCTGCGTGGACATTGATTGCATGGGCGGATGAAGCCCAACATAAACAAGTATTTGGGATTCAAATTCCTTATATGTTGAGTATTCTTTCTTATAATAGTTTATCTGGTTCCGTTGATGGAATGGAAACCGTGAATGAACGCTTGAAAGAACAATATGGGGATGATAAAAATTATTATCCACCTGTTAACACATTATTCTGGAGTTTTAGAGTGATGGCTGGTTTTGGTGCGTTGATGCTTCTTGTTTCAGCATTAGGATTATTCTTTACGCGTAAGAAAAAACCTTCACTTTATGAAAAACGCTGGATGGTTTGGATCGTTGCATTGTGTACATTTGCACCATTCTTAGCAAATACAACAGGTTGGTTGATCACTGAACTTGGTCGTTATCCTTGGACTGTTTATGGTCTATTCACGATTGAAGATAGTGTGTCACCGAACGTATCAGTCGCTTCACTATTAACATCGAATATTATTTACTTCATTCTTTTTGCTGGTCTAGGCTCAGTAATGGTTTACTTGATTACTGTAGAACTTAAAAAAGGCCCAGATTATGAAGAAAAGAAATTAGCAGAGGCGAACTCTACTGATGTAGATCCATTTGATAAGGAGGTCTTTGGCGAATGAGTACGTTGCAATTACTTTGGTTTGTACTAATTGGTATTTTATTCTCAGGCTTCTTCTTCTTAGAAGGTTTTGACTTTGGCGTGGGTATGTCGGTTCAAACGTTAGCGCATGATGAAGAAGAAAAAGAACAAATCATCCAAACGATTGGACCGGTTTGGGATGGTAATGAGGTATGGTTATTAACAGCAGGTGGGGCGATGTTTGCATCTTTCCCATACTGGTATGCTTCATTATTTAGTGGGTTTTACTTGATTTTATTTATCATTTTAGTTGGTTTGATCATTCGCGGAGTGTCATTTGAATTCCGTCACCGTATGCCAGATGGCAAACGTCGTAGAATGTGGAACTGGACATTATCGATCGGTAGTTTTATTGTCCCATTTTTCTTTGGTGTTTTATTCATTGATTTAGTTCAAGGGATGCCAATTGATGTGAATGGAAATGTGATGGCGTCATTTACAGATTATATTAATGTATTTTCTGTTGTTGGTGGGGTTGCATTGACATTATTATGCTACTTGCATGGGTTAAATTATATTACGTTGAAAACAGAAGGTCCAGTGAGAGAAAGAGCGCGTAACTACGCTTCATTCTTCTATTGGGTTTTATATATTGGCTTAGTAGTTTTTGCAGCGTTGTTGTATTTCAAAACAGATTTCTTTGATAATCACTTCGTTGTGACTTTATTATTGGTAGTTGGAATCGTTGTAATGACAGTTGTTGCCAATGTTAGTGTCTTTAAGAAAAAAGAAATGTTGGCTTTTATCGCGAGTGGGTTGACATTGATTCTTTTAGTTGCGTTATTATTTAGCGGATTATTCCCACGTGTTATGATCGGTAGTGAGGGGTATTATGATATCTTGATCAAAGATGCTTCTAGTTCTCCGTATACACTGAAAACAATGACTTGGTTGTCATTAACGATTTTACCATTTGTATTAGCATATACAAGTTGGTCTTATTATGTCTTTAGAAAACGTATCAAGCATCCAGCAATCGCTGCTGCGGGGTATGAAGGATGATTGATAAAGCCATCTTAAAAATGCCAAAAATCAAAAATATCATGATCTTGCTTGCAGGTTTTTCTTTCCTGCAAGCAGTATTTATTATAGGACAAGCATTTTATTTATCTAAAGCCGTTGTTGGGTTATGGGAAGGTGGTCAGTTAAGTGACCAGCTGTTGAATATTTTGGTGTTCTTTTTGTTTTATACTGGTAGACATGTGGTGACATATCTTCGTGAGAAAATGTTGGATACCTTTAGTTATGATCGTTCTCGTGAATTAAGAGAATCGTTGTTACAAAAAGTTTTCCGATTAGGCCCAACTGTTGTTCAAAAGAATGGAACTGGGAATATGATCACGATGGCGCTTGAAGGAATCAGTCAGGCAGAAAATTATCTTCATTTAATCTTAATGAAAATCATGAATATGATGATTATTCCATGGATCATTTTGATTTTTGTATTCACCTTAGATATTCGTTCTGGAATTGTTTTACTGGTTGTTTTTCCAATGATTATTATTTTTATGATTATTTTAGGTTATGCAGCGCAAAGTAAAGCGGACAAACAATACAAAGCCTTTCAAATTTTATCGAATCACTTTATTGATTCATTACGAGGATTAGATACTTTGAAACTATTTGGATTGAGTAAAAAATACGCAGGCAGTATTTATAATACGAGTGAACGTTTTAGAGAAGCAACAATGAGTACATTAAAGATCGCGATTTTATCCACATTTGCCCTAGACTTCTTTACAACATTGTCTGTAGCTGTTGTGGCAGTGTTTCTGGGATTAAGCTTGTTGGAAGGCGGAATTTTATTATTTCCTGCGTTGACAACATTGATTTTAGCACCCGAGTTCTTTTTACCTGTTCGTGATTTTGCGAGTGATTATCATGCGACATTGGATGGTAAAAATTCATTTCAGGCGATTCAAGCAGTATTGGATTTACCAGAAATGACTGAAACAGAGCGTCTGTCATTAGGCGAATGGACAGCGCTTAGTACATTATCAGTAGAGAAATTAACGTTCCAATATGAAGAAGCAACACAATCTGCTTTAACTGATTTGGATTTTGCTGCAAAAGGCTACCAAAAAATCGGGATCATTGGTGCCAGTGGTTCTGGTAAATCAACATTGATCAACGTACTAAGTGGATTTTTAGAGCCAGATGCTAAAGCGACAAAAATTGAAGTGGATGGGCAATTGATTCCGCATTTTCTGCAAAAAGAGTGGCAGAAGCAAGTTTTGTATATTCCGCAATCTCCCTATATTTTCCAAGATACATTAGCAAACAATGTTCGTTTCTATACTCCTGATGCTACAGAGGAACAAGTATTAGCTGCTGTTCAGTTGGTAGGATTAGAAACGCTTGTAGCAGAGCTTTCAGAGGGGTTAAACACGGTGATCGGTGAAAGTGGGAGAATGTTAAGCGGTGGGCAAGCACAGCGTGTGGCGCTTGCTAGAGCCTTTTTAGATCAAGAACGCCGAGTTCTGCTATTTGATGAACCGACGGCACACTTAGATATCGAAACAGAAGTAGAATTAAAAGAAAGAATGTTGCCATTAATGGATGATCATCTTGTCTTTTTTGCCACGCATCGATTACATTGGATGACAGAGATGGATTATATTTTAGTAATGGATAAAGGGCAACTGGTTGAAGCAGGAACCTTAGCTGAATTGACCGAAAAAAATGGTTACTATGTGAAATTAGTCAATCAAATGAGGGGGACAGAATAATGGAAAATACCCCAACAAATAAAGAATTATACGAAAAAGATCAATGGGTCAAACCCTTTTTGAAAAAGTATAAAGGGCTGTTGTATCTAGCCTTGTTTTTAGGTTTTTTAACGTTTTTCAGTGCGGGAGCATTGATGTTCAACTCAGGTTATTTAATTAGTCGAGCGGCATCATTGCCAGAGAATATTTTGATGATCTATATTCCAATTGTCTTAACACGTGCCTTTGGGATCAGTCGTCCAGTTTTTCGTTATATTGAACGTTTAGTTAGTCATAACTGGGTGTTGAAAATGACGTCTGACTTGCGTTTGAAGCTTTATATGGTGTTAGAAAAAGATGCGATTTTCTTTAAATCAAACTATCAAACTGGAGATATTTTAGGGTTGTTATCAGAAGATATCAATCATTTACAGAATTTATATTTACGCACGATTTTCCCAACCGTGATTGCTTGGTTGTTGTATATTTTTATTATTATTGGACTTGGTTTGTTCTCATGGTGGTTTGGCTTATGTATGCTGTTGATGTTAGGCGTGGTTATTTTTCTATTACCTTTGATCTCAGTTTTAGTTAATGGTGCCAGACAAGAGAAGCAAAAAGTCTCTAAAAATGAATTATACAAAACACTTACTGATAATATTTTAGGTGTTTCTGACTGGGTATTCAGTCAACGGGGACAAGAGTTTGTTCATTCCTATGAAGTGGAAGAAGCGAAATTACGTCAGTTAGATGAACAAATCAAACGGTTTAATCGTTTCCGTGATTTTGTACTACAAGTAGCGTTTGGCGTGATCACTATTGCGATTTTGGCTTGGACTAGTGTTCGTTTTCCTGGGAATCATGGTGGTGCGGCAAACTGGATCGCAGCATTTACCTTAACTGTTTTTCCGTTGATCGATGCTTTTGCACCGCTACCCGATGCAGCACAAGAAACAAATATTTATAAAGATTCTATCAAACGGTTGAATGATTTGCCTGAACCTGAAGAAACAAAAGCAGCACCGACAGCATTAACAATCACAGATACAGAAATTAAAATCAGTGATATGACGTTTTCATATGCTGGAACGACTAAAAAGGTGTTAAATAAGTTGAATTTGACGATTCATTCAAAAGAAAAGTTAGCAATTTTAGGCCGTAGTGGATCTGGGAAAAGTACTTTAGCAACACTGATTCGTGGGGATTTACGACCAGTTGAAGGATCGATTACATTGGGTGGAATCCCAACATCTGAGTTTGGGGATCAAATCACGAATTCAATCGGTGTGATTCATCAAGCGCCGTATCTTTTTAGAACGACAATTCTAAATAATGTTCGAATCGGACGTGAAGATGCCTCTGAAGAAGAGGTTTGGCAAGTATTGGATAAAGTTGGGCTAAAAGAAATGATCGAAAATCTGCCAGAGGGACTGTTAACGATGGTGGATGAAGCTGGTTTACGTTTTTCTGGTGGTGAGCGTCATCGTTTAGCGTTAGCGCGTATTTTGCTACAAGATACGCCAATCGTTTTATTGGATGAACCAACAACAGGTTTGGACCCAATCACAGAACAACAACTACTGGATACTTTTTTTGAAACACTTGAAGACAAAACGATTATCTGGATTACCCATCATCTACAAGGCGTTCATATGATGGATCGAGTGATTTTTATTGAAGATGGTCAACTGGAGATGAGCGGTTCGCCAGAAGAATTGTTACAGACAAACCGTCATTATCAACAGCTTTATGCCATTGATCGAGGAATGAATAAAAGTTGAGTGGTTGACGAAAGTATCGAGGCTTAGCTAAAATAAAAAAGATGAGGCTGAGACATAACTCTACGAGTCATATCTCAGCCTCAAGAAATCCAAATAAACAGTGGAGCAGTAGTTGCTGTTACACAGTACTTATTAGGTTCTTGGAGTTAAACATGTCTGTCCTAGCCTCGATCTTTTAAACGAAATAGATCATTAATAGGACCGTTGTAGCAACAATTCTGTCAATAAGGTCAATTGTTCTTTACCTAAACAATCAGGTAATTTTTCAATATCAGTCAATGCTTTTTGTGTCACGCGTTTTGCAAAGGCTTTTGCATCGTTGACACCATCTAGTTCATGAACCATTTTTGCTGTTTCAGTAGCTTGTGCATCTGTGATGTCAGCACCTTTTTCTAAATAGGTTGAAAAGCGAGCTGGTGCTTTTTGCATCGCAAGAATCAACGGGAGTGTGTAGACACCTTGAGCTAAATCTTCTAAGACAGGTTTCTTCAATGTTTTGACATCTGCTGTATAGTCAAGGATGTCATCATAGACTTGAAAGGCAATTCCGATATGTCGCCCAATCCGAGTTGCTAAGCGCTGTACCTCAGTAGAGGCGCCGCCAAAATGAGCACCCTCTAAGCAACTTAATGAGAACAATTCAGCAGTTTTACCATTAACACTGCGCAAGTAATCAAAAATGGTCATGTCTTTTTTATAACGGGTGTGCATTTGATCTAACTCACCAAGGAGCAATCGTTTCATCGCTGAAGCATTTTTATGTAAAAAATCAGATCCATTCATCGTATCAGCAAGTAATTCGAAGAACTCTGTAAATAATAAGTCTCCAGTGTAAACAGCAATATCTTTGCCATAGCGAGCTTGAATCGTTGTTGTTCCTCGACGAAGAGGAGAATCATCAATGATATCATCATGGACAAGTGTCGCCATATGCAAGATTTCGATGGAAGCGGCGATCTTGATCAATTGTTCATGCTCTTGTTTTTGTTCATCACCAATTTGAGCAAATAAAAAAAAGAAGGCAGGACGCAATAGTTTGCCACCTGAATAAGTCAGTTCGATCAACGCAGTTTCAATTTCTTTATTACGTATTTTAACTTGGTGCTTGATCAGTTCACAAGTTTCATTTAATTGTTGTTGGATAATAGGAAATTCTTTCCAAAAATCATTCATAACCAATATTCCTTTCAATAATTCAATACTATTGATTGTATACGATGTTGGTGATGAAATACAAGTAAATTATTCTGTGAGCATAAAACTAAATTTTGTAAGGAGAGAAGAGTATACTTTGAATAGAGAAGTATTTTTTGAATTAGTAGAACTAAAAGCGAAGACAGCCAGTGTTTTACCCTTTCTTTTGGGAATTTGCTTCAGTTGGTATCATTATGGAAGTTTACATCTAGGTTATGTCCTTATTTATTTTATTGCAATGTTTATTTTCAACATGGCTGTTGATATTTTAGATAACTACAATGATTACCATCATGCAAAAGAGGGGCATGATTACAAAGAAAAAACCAATATTATCGGACGAGAAAGCTTATCTCTTACAGTAATTCGTCGTTGGATCATTTGGATGATCGTGATTTCTGCTTTGATGGGGATTGGCTTATCTATGATTGTTGGCTGGCCGTTATTGTGGCTGGGATTATATTGTTATTTGATTGGCATTTTTTATTCTTCGGGTCCTAAACCATTATCAAGCTTACCGTTAGGTGAAGTGTTCTCAGGTTTTACGATGGGGTTTATGATCATGTTGATTTGTGTTTATATCAATACATTTGATTCTTTTCAATGGACATGGGGAAATCTTGGCAGTATTTTCTTAGTATCGCTACCTAACACATGTTTGATTGCCAATTTAATGTTGGCAAATAATATTTGTGATTTAGAAGAAGACGAAATGAATCATCGCTTTACCTTAGTTCATTATCTCGGAAAAAGAGCATCAATTAGTCTGTTTGTTGGACTGATAGTGATTGCTTTTGCATCAATCATTTTAAGTGTTGTACTGGGGTTAGTACCAGTTACAATGCTGCTTACACTTTTGGTTTTACCATTTGTTTTTAAACAAACGAAGTTATTTTTAAACGAACAGGTTAAAACCAAAACATTTATCTGCGCTGTTAAAATTTTAGCAGTCGGAGCATTTGCACAAGTTGTATTTTTTGCCATAGGATTGTGGCTTAAATAATAAAATAAAAAGGTTAAGAGGGGATTTTAACATGAGTAAGCACGTCGTTATTTTAGGCGCTGGCTATGCCGGATTAAGAGCATTACACGAATTACAAAAAGGTGCTAATGACTTGAAAATCACATTAGTCGATCAAAATGATTATCATTTTGAAGCAACGGATATCCATGAAGTTGCAGCGGGAATTCAAACATCAGAAAGAATCACATATCCGATCAAGGATGTAGTGAAATCATCTTGCACAACGTTTGTACAAGGAACTGTAGAGAAAATCGATAGTGAAAATCAGTTAGTTCATTTAAAAGATCAAGAAGCGATTTCGTATGATTATTTGATCGTAGCACTAGGCTATGAATCAGAATCATTTGGTATTCCTGGTGTTGAAGAGTTCTCATTAAAAATGGTAGACATTCCAACATCAGAAAAAGTCTATCAGCATTTAACTGAGCAAATGGAAGCTTATAAAGAAACCAAAGACGAAAATTGTCTGAAAATCGTTGTCTGTGGTGCTGGTTTTACAGGTATCGAATTATTAGGATCATTGCATGAAGGAAAGAAAAAACTAGCTGAAATTGCTGGTGTTGAAACTGAAAAAATCCAATTATATTGCGTTGAAGCAGTAACTCGCTTATTACCAATGTTTAGTGAAAAACTTGGTGGCTATGGTATTGATCATTTGAAAAAATGGGGTGTTGATTTCTTAGTTGGAAAACCAATCAAAGAAATCAAACAAGATACAGTTGTCTATTTAGATAATCAAGAAACCAATGAAATGAACGAATTAAACGCGAAAACAATTATTTGGACAACAGGCGTTAGTGGTAGCCATGTAGTTGGTGACTCAGGCTTTTCAGCGAAACGCGGTCGTGTAATGGTTCAAGCTGACTTAACGGATGCAGAGCACAGTAATGTTTATATTATTGGCGATTGTTCGGCTGTAATGGATAAAGAATCAAACAGACCTTATCCAACAACTGCCCAAATTTCACTTAAAATGGGTGAACATGCTGGTAAAAATATCAAAGCACAATTAAAAGGGGAACCAACAAAAGAGTTCACTTTTAAATCATTAGGTTCTGTAGCTTCTATAGGAAACAGTCATGCCTTTGGTGTGGTTGGAAAAATGGAAGTCAAAGGCTACCCTGCTTCATTTATTAAAAAAGCAATCATGGATCGCTCTTTATTTGAAACAGGTGGTGTGAAAGAAGTTTTAGCTAAAGGTCGTTTTGACTTTTATCGTTAAACTGACGAATAATAATAAGCGCTATGAAAGATTCTAAGTAGAGAATTGTTTTGAAATGACAGAAAGTCAACGGCAGATGGAAGTTGACCAAAACAATTACTCGAATTACAAATCTGGAGTGCAATGTGAAATTCGGGTAAGATCCGTTACCATCTTTTGAGAGGGAATTATCATATAATTCCAATTCTGGGTGGTACCGCGTGTAGTTATACGTCCCTGACAGTCTATTTCTGATTGTCAGGGATTTTTTGTGTTCTAGCATAAAATTTATAAAAAGAATGAGGAAATTAAATGAAGAGAGAATTAAGTGTAAAAGAAGCATTAGTTGTATTTTTGGCCTTATTATTGATTATTAGTGTTTGTGTGATCGGTGTTGGGATGAGCCCTATTTTTCCCGTATTATGTGCGTTAGGATTATTGATTGGCTGGAGTAAATGGCGGGGAGCTTCTTGGGATAAAATTCATGAAGGCATCATCGAAGGGGTGAAAACCGGGATAATACCAATGGTTATTTTTATCTTGATTGGTGCTTTGATTGCTGTTTGGATCGCAAGTGGTGTGATTCCAACGATGATGTATGCAGGTTTTTCTGTTATTAGTATCAGTATTTTTTTACCATCTGCTTTTGTAAGTTGCGCAGTTGTAGGGATTTCGATTGGAAGTGCCTTTACAACTGTTTCCACAATTGGTTTGGCTTTGATGGGTATGGGTATCTCAATGGGATTTAACTCTGCCATCTTAGCAGGGGCAATCATTTCTGGTGCTGTTTTCGGGGATAAAATGTCGCCATTGTCAGACACAACTAATTTAGCGTCAGCTGTGGCTGGTTCAGATTTATTTAAACATATTAGAAATATGATGTGGACGACAGTCCCAGCTTTTATACTTTCCTTTATCTTATATGCAGTCATTGGCTTTCAAACGAAAATTGAACAGACTAACTTGGAAACAAAGCAATTTTTAGAAGTATTACAAAGTAATTTTGCGATTAGTTGGTGGGCAGTTTTGCCTATCTTATTACTTGTTGTATGTTCAATCAAACGAGTCCCAGCAATTGCGTCTTTATTAGTAACTATTCTAGTTTCTAGTGTGATGTATATGTTTCAGACGAAAAATGTGGACTTAAAACAATTAAGTACGATTTTGGAAAATGGTTTTGTTTCTGACACAGGGATGAAACAAATCGACGATTTATTGACTAGAGGCGGTATCCAAAGTATGATGTGGTCAGTTTCGTTGATCCTTTTAACCCTATCACTAGGTGGCCTGTTGATGAAGATGGATGTAATCACTGTTTTGATGGCACCCCTTGCGCATAAATTAAAATCAACGGGTAGTTTAGTTGCTGCGACTGTCTTTAGTGGCGCTTTGGCTAATCTGATGATTGGAGAACAATACTTGTCCATTATTCTACCAGGACGTGCTTTCAAAGAAAGCTATGATAAAGCAGGACTAGCACCAGAAGTTCTTTCTAGAGCGTTAGAAGACTCAGGAACCGTCCTAAATTCATTGATTCCGTGGGGGGTAAGTGGTGTATTCATGGCAAGTACGTTGCAAGTTTCTACGTTAGACTATGCGCCATTTAGTTTTTTCATATTATTATGTCCGATATTATCAATAGTATCAGGAATAACAGGCATTGGAATTCGTAGAACGTCGCCAAGTGAAGCAATTGACTAACGAATAAGTTTGGAGGCAATTGATTAAAATTTTAAGAGAAACAATGGGGGTACTTTTGTTCGGCCCGTTTTTTAGGTATAATGGATACTGATTGAAAAGAGGGATGTTATATGGCACAAAAACGGAAAAGTGCAAAAAAGAAAAAGACAAAGAAACAACAACAACAGCAAGAACATCTTAATTTCATTTTTCTCGGTATCTTTTTTATCTTCTTTGGATTATTTGGACTATTAAAATTAGGATTTCTTGGCACCTTGATTGCCAATGGTTTACGTGTCGTTATCGGTAATACATTTTCTATAGCGGCGGTTTTATTAATGCTTTATGGGCTGTCTCTAGTTATCTTTGGAAAAGACTTTCCTATAAAAAAAGTTCGCCCGATGATCGGCGTCTTATTTATCTACCTAGGTATTTTGCTCTTTTTACATGCCTACATGTTTCGTAATGTTGGGACACAAACACCAGATATTATGGGAACGACATGGGAGTTTCTTAGAATGGATTTAAAGGCAAGTACTGTGACTCAAAATGTTGGGGGCGGAATGATTGGAGCAGGACTTTACAGCCTCACGTTCTTTTTAGTGGCTCAATTGGGTAGTTATTTGATTGCAGTTTTACTTATGGTAATAGGTGTCTTCTTGATTAGTATGCTTGATTTCCAACAAGTGATGAACGGTTTACAGGTGGTTCGTGAAAAACTTGGTAGCTTAACAGCTAAAAGTGAAGAACGACAAACACAAAGAGAAGCTAAACGTGCAGAAAAACGCGCAGCTAAAGAAGCAAAAATAGAACAAATGGCTCAAGAACGGTTGAGAAACGACGTAAGAGAATTGACGCCAGGAGAAAAATTAGCACAAGAAGCACGTGCTCAAGTCGAAAAAAATGAACAAGAACCTGAGCAGTTAACACTTGTGCCAATCGATAGCTTCCAAAGTCAGACAGAAGCACAAACTCTTCAACAAAAAGTAGTAGCTGAAACAGAAACAGAGGATGAAGGTGGCGAATTAGACTTTGAAATTTCAGAAGAAGCAGAAGATCGTGACTATGAATTACCGCCTTCAACCTTATTAGATTCTATTCCTTCTGCTGACCAAAGTGGAGAATACCAAAAAATCGAAAAAAACATTGGTGTTTTAGAGCAAACCTTTAAAAGTTTCGGTGTTGATGCAAAAGTAGTGAAAGCAAGTCTAGGACCAGCCGTAACGAAATTTGAAATTCAACCAGCAGTAGGAGTGAAAGTGAGCAAAGTTGTTAGCTTAACAGATGACATTGCATTAGCATTAGCTGCTAAAGATGTCCGAATGGAAGCCCCAATTCCAGGCAAATCATTGATTGGGATCGAGGTGCCAAATAGTACGGTTAGCACTGTTTCCTTTAGAGATATTATTGAGGCAGCACCAAGCCATCCAGATAAATTATTAGAAGTACCGCTAGGACGAGATATTTCTGGAATGGTTCAGTCTGCTGATTTGGCTAAGATGCCTCACTTATTGATTGCTGGATCGACAGGTAGTGGGAAGTCGGTTGCAATCAACGGAATTATTTCCAGTATTTTGATGAGAGCGAAGCCTCATGAAGTGAAATTAATGATGATCGATCCAAAAATGGTCGAATTAAATGTCTATAACGGGATTCCGCATCTATTGACGCCTGTTGTAACAAACCCACGAAAAGCAGCACAAGCATTGCAAAAGGTTGTACAGGAAATGGAATTTCGTTATGAAAAATTTGCTGCAACGGGTGTTCGTAATATTTCTGGCTACAATGAATTAGTGATTCAAAAGAATCTAGAGGATGGAGAAAACCGTCCAATCTTACCATTTATTGTGGTGATCGTAGATGAGTTAGCCGATTTGATGATGGTGGCAAGTAATGAAGTAGAAGACGCGATTATTCGTCTAGCACAAATGGCACGTGCTGCGGGAATCCACATGATCTTAGCTACACAACGTCCTAGTGTGGATGTTATCACTGGGATCATTAAAGCTAACGTTCCTTCAAGAATGGCTTTTGCTGTCTCAAGTGGAACGGATTCACGGACGATCATCGATAGTAATGGAGCAGAAAAACTTTTAGGTCGTGGTGATATGCTATTCTTGCCAATGGGAGAAAATAAGCCGATTCGTGTACAGGGAGCGTTCATTTCAGATCATGAGGTAGAGCGTATCGTCTCTTTTGTAACAGAACAACAAGAAGCAGATTATCAAGAAAATATGATGCCGACAGAAGAGGAAACAACAGGAAACAGTAACGAAGCCTCACAAGATGAATTATATGAAGAAGCAAAAGCTTTAGTTGTAGAAATGCAAACAGCAAGTATTTCATTACTACAAAGACGCTTTAGAATCGGTTACAATCGTGCAGCTCGTTTAGTGGATGAATTAGAAGAACATGGCGTTATTGGTCCTTCAGAAGGCAGTAAACCAAGAAAAGTATTTCTTGAGCCGATACCAGATGACGCACCGATAGATCATGGAACTGAATAAGATCGATAAAGTGAAAAGAGGTTGGGATAAAAACACCCAGCCTCTTTTTTATTATGATATAACAAGCTAGTTGTATAAAATGTCTCTGTTTATAGGACGGATTTAAAGCTGTTTTCCATCATTAGAATCTTTTGAATAATGTACGAAATATGTTTGAAGGTTGAATAAAATCATAAATACGATTAAAATTAGAGTAATTTAAATGAACAACGAATAACGTGAAATGATAAACTAAATTTAGAAATATGAGGAGAGCTAATAATATGAGAAGAAAAAGCGTATTATATTTAGATGTTGCTGAGCAAATCAAATCAGATATAATGAATGGTACATATCCTGTAGGCTCACTATTGCCTACAGAAGCAGAACTCGAGCAATTATTTGATGTGAGCAAGATCACTGTTCGCCGAGCAATTGAATTATTGTCATCAGAAGAATTAGTGGAGAAAAAAAGTGGTAAAGGAACTACTGTTTTGAGTAACCGTCCGTACAATAAACTGTCAAAAGCAGGCACATTTACAGAGTATTTAAATAATTCAGGACAAAAAGTAGCGAAGAAAATTTTGAAGTTAGAAACGGTTACCTTAGTCTCAGGCTCTGCCGTTTACTCTTGTCTTGGTGAAAAAGCTGTCAAAGTTTCACGTTTATATATATTAGATGACCAACCATACATTTATTTTAATTACTATCTACCTATGACGTTGGAAGATGTTCCGTTAGCAGATTTTGAACAGGAATCATTATATCGTTTAATGGATCAGCATGGAATTGAAATTATGAAGTTTGAAGATAGCTTTCAAACTGTTGAACTGACTGCTGAACAACAACAAATTCTAACTACTTCTGAAAAAAATGGACTAAAACGAATTCGTAAATCGGTTGACCTATCTGGTAAAATCGTTGAGTTTTCAGAAGCCATCTATAATACAAGTCTTTACCCGTACGTTATTGAGTATGAAGCATAGAATGGTCAAGTTTCAAGGAAACCTAGAACGATTTAACTAAATTACCGCGTGAACCTCATTAAAAATAAGAGCACTTTGTCAAATTGATTTTTGATAAAGTGCTCTTATTTACGTATCCTTCATTGACCAATCGTTAATCAAGAAGTAAAAGATCTCTATTTTAAAGCGAACGAGAATAAGTCAAAAAATAAACCGATAATTCTGATTGTTTAAGATTAGAATTATTGGTTCATTAATGGTCTTTTTTTATCTAAAAGTATGCAAAACGTTACTGTATGGTATAGTTAAAAAAGGGTGAATCTATTCTTAATAACTTGAATAAAACACATACACATTTCATTTAGTTATAAATATATAGATTTCTTGTTTCAGTAATTTCTGCTAATTTGTTATTTTATTTCCGTTAAATAAAATAAAAAAGATATGTTTATTTAAATAAACATATCTTTGTGTAATTAAATAATTACGTTTCATATTTTTACTTAAAACATGAAATCTCTTAACTGAAATCAGTATATCCCTTTGAAATCAATAAATCAAGAAGTTTTTTTAAAATAAAATTCTCAATTTTTAGCGTATTAATATAAAAAAATGAGAATTTCGTTTATTATGTTGTCAAATATCCTAGTTTAATCAGTGATGTTTTTTTAAGCCGTCAATTGCGCCGTCAAAATTTACAGAAAAGGATTTGATTTTTTGGCTAAAGGAGAAAATATTTATAAACGAAAAGATGGTAGATGGGAAGGCCGCTACCCAAAAGCAAGAAAGACAGATGGTTCCATTCATTATGGATATGTTTATGCGTATTCTTACCGCTCTGTGAAAGAACAACTATTTGAGAAAAAAGTTCACACGAGCATGTTTTACTCCAAAAATAAAAAAGAATTTCATGGAACATTTGGAGATTGGACGTCGATTTGGATGACATCTGTCATGGCTCCTAAGATAAAAGAAAGTACCTTTGCAAGTTACAAGAATAAAATGGATCTACATATTTTACCTTTATTAGAACACCGACTATTGCAGAAAATCGGTCCAAACGATATTGATGAAGTAATCAATCAATTATCTAACAAACTATCAACAAGCTCTGTCCATGTCATCTTTCGTATAGTCAAAAGCTGTTTTGAAGCAGCAAAAGAACGTGCATATATCTCATCAAATCCATGCGAAGGAGTGATACTACCAAAAATAAAAAAAGAAAAAGTTCGGGCTCTAACACGAACAGAACATAAAGCACTCGAACAGGCTAGCTTAAAAACGAAAAAAGGTCTACCTATATTAATCGCTTTAGAAACAGGTATGCGTATTGGGGAAATATGTGCATTAAAATGGGACGATATTGATTTTGATTCTTCAATTATTCATGTCAGTAGAACAAAACAGAGAATCTGCTTACCGGACGATTCTGGAAATAAAACGCAAATTATTGAAACTGCACCGAAAACACCGAATTCAAATCGATTTATCCCACTTTCCTTAAAATTGAAAAAGGGGTTGCTACGATGGAAAGAAGAATCTCGGTCTCCGTTTGTTATTGCAAATGGTGATCATTCAATTGAACCTAGAACGGTCAGTTATCGGTTTGATCAAATAAAATATCAACTTGGCTTGACGGATATATCGTTCCATTCATTGAGACATACATTTGCAACCCGCTGTGTAGAACTTGGGGTAAACATTGCTGCTATTAGTTCTCTATTAGGTCATTCATCCATCAAATTGACATTGGACACCTATACGAGTTCATTTTTAGAAGAAAATCGCATAGCTATAAAAAAATTAGATAAATTAACGTTTTAACTGAGATGGGATAAGGAAAATATCTTCTTATATGACTACTGACTTTTGCAATTCAATGACAAAATGGATAAAACCTGCTTTTTTTCAATTATTCACCGCCGTCATTTCCGCCGTCAACTCGTATTTTTCTCTATATAAGACAGGAAGCTCAACCGTTTTTCATGTTTTAAGTAAAAATATGAAACAAGGAGATGCCTATTAAATGTATACACTAGGAATAATCATGTTGGAATATCCTTTTGATTTAGAAATGAGCGAGAAACTTCATTCGTATGGATTTAAATCAAAAGAAATCAAACAAATAGATCAATTAAGTGAAGTTGACGGAATTTTGATAAGCGTAAATCAAAAAATGAACAATCATACAATCAAAGGATTAGAATGGTTGACGACTTTGAAGAAAGAAAAGTGTGGTATTCCAATATGGCTTTATACTGATACTCCTTTGACACCGATTGAACGAAAGCTGTGCCTACATTTAGGTGCTAACGGTATTCTTGTTAAGGACAGCGAAGAAGAAGAAAATGACTTTATTATAATGAAAAATATATTAGGGTGTTTAGTTCATCAAGAAAGTTCAACGTTAGTAATTCTAAATAAAGAAGCACAAAGTTTGTCCTTTAATGGTCAACCAGAAATTAGTTTCACTCGATTAGAGTTTCGAGCACTTTCATTTCTGTATGATCATGCAGGTGAAGTCGTTACATATCAGGAAATCTCTGTTCATTTATGGAAAGGAGAGCAAGCAGTACAACAGTATCGAGTGGCCAATATTATTTTTCTGATTCGGAAAAAACTTGGGGAAGAGGGGAAAAATTTAATTCGAACTGTCCGAACGAAAGGGTTTCAATTAAATAAAAATCTTATATAAAAGATTTTTTAGTGGCTCTTCAAGTTAAGTCCCTTCTTTTTAAAATACCACATCTAAGGAGTTGTTAAATATGAGAAAAAAAATTGGTCTAGTAATTTTGATTGGCTGTTTAGGTCTATTATTTCTGAATCTTTTCGGAAATGAAAAAATTAATGCAGCGAGTGAAAAACTAGATAAAGATTCATCTGTTTTCCAAATGGTTAGTCTATCAAAAATCGAACAAAAAACAGGGAATGTAGCGAAAACAGCTCTAAAAAATGGAGAGTCGATCAATTATGATGATTCCGTTCAAGTAAAATACCAGCTATTCATACCCGATGAAATGAAACGTACAAAAAATCAAACTTTCACGACGAATCTTCCTTACCTTACTCCAACGAGTAAAGAACCAGTTGAAGTAAGAGATGAAAACAAGAATGTCCTCGGAAAATGGGAAATGATAACGGATGACAAAGGTGCAAATCGTTTGTCCTTTCAAGTAAGTGACTTTTTCGTTGAATCAAAGCAAAACGAAATAGACATTGAATTTATTGCCCGCTTAAATTCCTCTGTCGAAAATAAAAAACAGACGTTAACGTTTCGATTTGAGACCAATAAAGAATCTGATTTAGAACTAACAGTTTTAGATGTTCCTATTTTAGATAGATCAACCGAAACGAAAGAAAAATCAGCAGTTAAAGGGAGTGAAAAGACTCGTCCAAAGCGAGCAGCGATACAATCTGCGGAAGCGAAAAAAGCGAACCGAGAAAACAAGGCAGCTACGTATTCAATCAAAATAAATACAGTAGATGCGGAGGATCATAGTAGGCCGATTAATGGGATGGTTTCTCTTTATTCTTACGATAATTTATCAGATCCAATAAGATTAGCGGCAACAGTAAATGGTCAAGTGACTTTTACTGATTTACCACCTGGAAAATACCGAGTGGCAGGTGGTGTAAGTCAAGTGGTTGGTTATTTTGCACGTAAAGGAGCAACGTATTTTGAAGTTGATTTACCATCTGCTAATCCCTCAGTCACTGTCGAATATTTGAGAGGTTGGGGAAGTGTTAGGTTGGTGAAACGAGATGAGGCAACGAATGCCGTTCTCCCAGGAGCAGAATTTAAGTTAGTAAGAAATAACCCAAATAATTCACAAGAAGTGGTGAAAGAGGGAATTGTTTCAACGAGTAAAGGTTTCGTTCAAGTTGATCAGCTTTTTATAGGGAATTATTCATTCATTGAGACCAAAGCACCAGAGGGTTATATTCTTGATACTACTCCAATCGCAGTTAGTCTGAAGGATGTGGAATTAGTTTATCCAGATTCTACGTCGAAACCAATTTTTTTCCCTACCAATATGAAAACTAAAACAAATAAAAAATCCGATATAACTATGAGCAATAGTCTATTTCCTGACAATTTAGATTTTGGGAAAACGAAAATTCAGAATACTAGAAATGAAACATTTACTGCTACGGAGTATGGAGTTCCAACTGTTGGAAAAGTTGTGATCGACGATTCCCGTTCAAGTGGTGGTTGGACGTTAAAAGTGAAACAAAACACAGATTTCTTTGCGGCGGATGGTAGCCCGTTAGTGAATACGACGCTTGATATAGCAATTGGTCGTGCTACGAATACAGCTTCTAATTTACCAAGTTTGGTAAACCAGGTAGTTTCATTAAAAAGTGGGATAGAAAATCGAATAGCTGTAGCGAAAGCATCAGAAGGGACAGGAACAACGACAATTCCTTTGGATAAATTTTCGCTGACTGTTCCAAAAGAAGCCACGAAAAAAGTCAGCCAATATAGTTCTTCTCTTACATGGACACTTTCCGATGTACCACAATAGCTACGATTAAACATGTTATAAAGCTTGAAAAAGCTTAATATAAAAATTATTTTAGGGGGTTTTTAAATGAAAAAATTAATAAGTACAACGTTATTATCTGGACTAGCATTAACTGCGATTGGTTTTTCAAATGAAGCATTGGCCGCAGATAAAGACACCAAAACAACAAATGCAACGATTACGTATACAGAAGGGGATATGACGATTGATCCTGGGGATGGAAGTTTAGGTTCTGGGTTGCCTGATAATTTAAACTTTGGTGCACACAAGATTCAAAATAAAACGGCCGAAAATTGGGTAGCTACTGACAATGGGATCGAAGGTGGTCCGGTTACGACTGGTAAATTGACAGTCAATGATGCTCGTGGAACCAAAGCTGGTTGGAGTGTGAAAGTGGTCCAAACAGCTCAATTTACGGAAAAAGGTGGAACTGGGCAGTTAACGAATGCTGCCTTAACGATCAAGACTGGTTCTGCAACAAATACAGGAGGAACGCGACCTACAGGAGGTAAAATTAATAATTCACTTACCTTAGTGCCTGGTGCTGGCGGAGAGCAATTGATATTTGGCGCTAAGGCGGCAACGGGTGATGGCATTTCAACATTGGAATTATCAAAATTCGAGCTGGCTGTTCCAGGGGATACGGCTAAAAGAGCTGTAGAATATCAATCTACCTTAACTTGGACGTTATCTGATACACCAGCACCATAAAAGAGCAAATAGATAAATTATGAGAGGGATAACAATGAGTAGCAATCAAAAACTATTTAATTTTTTCGTTATAGGATTAGTTGTCAGTTTGTTTTTTGGCACACCTTTAGTTGCTTACGCCTCAGACAATGAAACGTTTGCAGGATTTACAACGGATGCCAAACTTCCTGATAATCAGTACACAAAAGAAGTCACTTATTTTGATTTGAAGATGACACCTAGTCAAAAACAAGAATTAGAAGTTATCTTGACGAATGCTTCCTCTAAGGAGATTGTTGTTGTCCCTTCGATTAATCGTGCTCAAACTAATCGAGCAGGCGTTGTGACCTATTCAGTAAAAAGTGAAACAAACAATGCAGGTTTAATTTACAATGTCGAAGATATTATCACCATTGCAGAAAAAGAGATCGTCTTAAAAGCCCATGAAGAATATAAACTAAAGTTACAGATAAAAATGCCAGAACAGCCATTTGAGGGAGTTTTAGCTGGTGGATTGTATTTATACAATAAAACAACCGCTAAAACAGAGGGAAATATAAAAAATCATTTTGCTAGAGAAATTGGTTTGATTCTAAGAACCACTGATAAGAGCGAAGAAATAGTCGGTGATTTAGCGTTGAAAAAAGTGACGACAGATCAAGAAAATGCTAGAAATGTTATTAGTTTATTATTGGAGAACGCTCAACCAGCTTATTTATCTGCAGTGGACTTTAAAGGAACTGTAACAAAATCTGGCTCCCAAGAATCACTGTTAAGACTAGATAAAAAGAATCTATCGATTGCGCCAAATAGTACATTTGATTTACCGATATCCCTAGATGGCGAGCCTTTTAAAGCTGGAACATATGAGTTTAAAGGAACAGCGACTCAAAAGGAAAGAGTCTGGCATTTTGACCAAACATTTCAAATCACATCAGAAGAAGCAAAAAAATTAAATCAAAAAGATGTGAGTATCAAAAAAGAAAATATTTTTGAAAATCGTTTAGTTCTGACATTGATAGGTCTTCTATTTTCGCTACTACTTATCCTGATCGTCTTGCTTTCTCGAATATATATAAAGAAATGTAGAATGAAAAAGTGGAAAGAACGACAAAGGAAAAAGAAGAAGAGAACGAAGACATTGAAAAAGTAGCTAAACAGAGAATCTAAACAGAAAGGATTAAGATATGAAAAAAATAGTGTATATCATGGGTTTCATTCTCCTTTTTACCGTTTTATTAAGTTCAAACTATTCAGCAATGGCACAAGAGTACAATGGTCCAGCAAACGTAACAACTGTTGGAGGAATCCGTTTTTATGAAACAGACGATACAGAGACAACAACTAGTTCTGATCTGTCTACTTCACAAGAAAAAGAGACGCCGAATAAACCAAAAGGGCTTTCAGGTAAACCACGTTTTCCAACTACAGGAGAAATAAAAGCCAGCTCAATACTCATTATAGGTTTGGTCTTTGTTTTTATAGCATTTTTCGGGATGATCAATAAAAGAAGTAAGTGAACAACAATTCATTATGGATTACTAAAGTATATATACTTTAATAATAAAAAAAGTTTAAGAGGAGAGATTGACAATGAAATTAACAAAATTAGTAATGAGCGGTGCCGCTTTGGCCACAATCGTAGGAATAGGCGCGTTAAATGCAGATGCAGCGACTTATCCAGAAGCAACAAAGGGAGTATCAAATGGAAATATTAGCTTTACCGATGATGGATCGAACAACATTCCAGATCCAGAAAACCCCGAAAAACCAACGAATCCAGTTGACCCGACAGATCCAGATAACCCAGATAAACCAGGTGGTAATGAAAATCCAGGAGATTTAAAACTAGTAGTCGTGCCAGATTTTGATTTTGGTTCACAACAAAAGTCTAGTGGAGAAGTAACTGCAAATGCGAAAGTTGTTGCAGCATGGGATGAAAGTAAAACGAAAATTTATCGTGCGCCATGGATCACAACTCATGATATGAGAACAGAACGTGGTACTGGTTGGACTGTTTCAGTAACGTCAAGCCAATTCTCTTTAACAGGGGATGCAAACAAAAAAATCAATGGTGCTGAAATCGTATTTACGAATGCAAATTATGAAGGCTCAAGTACAACTAAACCAACCATTCATTCTAAAGCAGTTGGCACAGATGTTACTACTGGATTAGTTTTAACGCCTGGAACAGAAGTGTCAATAGCAAATTCTGATGCTTCAAAAGGTCAAGGGGTCGGTGATTACTCACTAGCTTTAGGAACAAATAGTAAAGGGGCTTATAAAGAAGATTCAGTGACAGATGGTGTAACGTTTAGAATGCCAGCCAATACAGCTGTTGAAACAGGAAAATATCAAGCTGAATTAAATTGGGAATTAAAACCAACACTAAATCCTTTTTCATAAGCAAAATTGAATAGGAAAACTGAGGTATGGCTCTTTGAGTTGTACCTCAGATTTATAATGATGGAGTGAACGGTAAAATTACATGTTTTTGAGGATACTCATCTACGTATTGCTCGTAATGGACTTTTATCTTAAACTCTACTTTCCAAGAAGGAGCAGTTAGATGCGTAAACTGAACAAATGTATTTTATGCCTAGTAACACTTTGTTTTTTTCTTTTTTTAAGAAACGATGTATATGCTTTTGCGTCTACTGAACCAGGTGGCACAGGAGCTGCTTTTTCTGTTGAGGCCGTTTATCCTGAGAACCAGCAAAGAGGAGAAAGTGGTTACTATGACTTAAAAGTAACGCCAGGAAGTAAACAAGTAATAAAAGCAAAAGTAAAGAATTATTCTGACCATCCGATAGAAGTTTTTATTGATGTAACACGAGGTACTACTAGTGATGGTGGCGTTATTAGCTACAAAGAAGTTGATAAAGAAAAAGATAGCAGTATGTTAACGGATATAAAAAAGCTGGTACAAGTGAAAGAGCCAGTCGTCAAACTAGAGGCAAAAGAGAGCAAAGAAATAATAGCTGAGATCAACATACCAGAAGCACCCTACGAAGGACAATTGTTGGGAGGACTCCACTTTTCAGAAAAGTATCAATCATCTGAAAAAGATCGAGAGAAAGCGGTAATCAATACTTTTTCCTATAGTCTACCAATCATATTGACTGAGTCTGGTACAAAAGCTGAAAATAAACTAGACTTGATCAAAGCAGAAGCGGGGCAACGAAATTTCCATAATTTTATCGAAGCTATCCTGCAAAATCAAGCACCTAGTATTATTCATAAAATGACAATTGAAGGTAAAGTAATCGCTAAAAAGACAAATAAGCAGGTTTATAGTCGAAAAGAAGATACATTTCAAATGGCACCTAATTCAACTGTAAAGTTTGGGTTTGATATGAAAGATACAGAAATGGTTGCTGGAGATTACGAAGTGGTGATGAACGTTACAGCTGATACACAACATTACGAATTAAAAAAAGAATTCACTATCACTAAAGAAGAAGCAAAGAAGTTTAACGATGAATCTGTGTATTTGGAAAAAGAAGAGACAAACACGCTTGTGTGGCTAGTTCTAGGTATTGCTGGCATGTTGATAGTCTTTATTTTAGCTATAATTATTTTGCGAAAACGGAAGAAAAGGAAACAACTTCAGAAAAAGGTAGCTGCTAGACGTATTAAAAATAAAAAGAATAAAAAAAGAAGTAAAAATAAATCATAATAAAATAATAGAGATTTTTAATTGATGACATAAAGAGATACTATTTTTTGAGTGGGAATAGGAATATATTTAGCTTTTTCTCTTTCTAAAGATTATCCTAATTTTCCAAAATGTAAATCAAAATAAACAATTTACATGTTATTTTTTTAATGTTACAATCAAAAAGGGGTAAACAAAAAATAAAAAAAGGGGATGGAAATGAATGGTTTTTAAAATAAGAAAGAAAATTCCGTTGATTATTTGTGTTTTAATTGCTTGTTTTGCGTTAATTAGTATCAATTCAAGTGTTGCTTCAGCTGATGAAGGAAATTCGCTTACTAGAGCGGAAGGCAAATTAGTGCATGGTGTTTACACAGAATATTTTAGAAGAGAAGGAGTCAATTATATTCCAGTTGCAAGTCAATATGAAAATAGTAATTTAGATTTTTCTTGCAGTGTAAATAGAGAACCTTATCCAGGTATCAATCCGAATAACGGCTTTAGAGTAAGCAAAACGGCTTATGTGAAACTAAGTGGTTCAGGTACGTATATGTTTATGACAAGTACGACAGGAAATACGCAAGTATATGTTAATGATGTACTTGTTCAACCCACATATCCATATGTTAATTTACAAGCTGGTCAAATTATTAAGATAAAAGTTATTAGTAATTTCCCAACAAATGCACAAAGTAAAAATGGGCAATTCGTGACGGATTTTTATTGGAAAACTCCAGAAACGGGTCTTAATTTTCCAGCGCAACATATTGCACAAGAATTACTTTATACAACGCCAGATTTACAAGGCATAGATACTGTTGTTCCAGATAAATTAGTTCATGGCGTTTACACAGAATATGAAAGACGTCAATCTCCAATGGGGAATTTTATTCCTGTTGCAAGTCAATTTGAAGACGGTACACTTGATTTTAGATGTCAATACAACAAACAACCATACCCAGGGATTGATCCTGCAGCTGGTTTCCGAGTACAAAAAACTGCGTATATTAAATTGACAGATACTGGAATGTACAGATTTTACTCTGCTAGTAGTATGGTCATTCCACAAATCTATGTGAATGATGTTCTTGTTCAAAACACTTCTCCAGTATATCTTCAAGCTGGTCAGATCATCAAAGTAAAAGTTGTAGCAGCATTCCACATGCCTTCAGCAACTGGTTATAACTATGATTTGGTGTGGTCTACACCATCTAATCCAGCGCCATATAAATTAATTCCACAAGAATTACTTTATACAACGCCCGATTTAAACGGCGTTTAAAGGAAAAAAGAGTAAATTGCTTACCCCCAAGTACTATTTTTCACTATCAATTATAAATACCGTACCATGAATAATGACAAATCATCCCAAAGCTAAATATTTCCCTTCTAATTTATAATTTGAGTCGTCAAGTATATACCGACAGAGGGGAAAATATTTTCATAGTTTTGGGAGATTTTTTAATATAAAAATGATTAAAATTCTTTCTGAGGAAGGTGGATAATATGAAAAAAATTAATAGTAAAAATATGTTGTTAGCTCTCATTATTTTTGTAAGTTTTTTTATGTCTAGTGTATCAGTAATGGCAAAAGGAATCAGCAGTAAAGCAGAAGGGACAGCTTCTATTAGTGGGATTTTGTTTGAAGATTCCAATGCTAACGGCCAGCAGGATGCGAATGAACCAGGAATTGAGGGTGTCACAGTCAGATTATTGGATGACTCTGGAACAGAAATCGCGCAAAAAACAACAGATGGACAGGGGAAATATACATTTGACAAGCTTTCTTCTGATTTATATAACGTAAAAGTAGATTTCCCAGTCGGATATAAGATGTTTACGAGTGGACCAGTAGGGTTTAATGATGACGGTCTTTCTGGTTATATTGAACTAGATGAGGGAGAAGCGTATACAGGCGCTTGGATCGGGTTCATATCTACCGCGGCTTCTATAGAAGGGACTGTCTTTAATGATGAGAATAAAAGCGGTGAGAAAGATGGAACAGAACAAGGCATTTCAGGAATCGAGTTAGGTCTTTATTTGGTTGGAAATACAACACCGATTCAAACAGTTAAAACAGATGCAAATGGAAATTATTCTTTTTTAAAGATTACACCTGGTAAAACTTACGAAATAAAACCCATTTCAATACCCTCCCAATATGAGATAGTTAAAAACAGTAACTTCGATGAAAATGGGAAAAGTATTCAATTTGCTTTAGAAACATTAGATAAAAAAAGAGATATAAATTTAGCATTGTATGAAACGATTCCAGTAACGGGCATCAGTGTGGAACCGAAAGAATTGATTCAGTATGTGGGCGATACTGGCAAATTAATCGTTACAATTACTCCAGAGAACGCAACAGATAAAGACGTTACTTACAAAAGTGATAACCCATCAATTATGACAATTGATAAAGACGGTAATTGGGAAGCAAAAGCTGTGGGTGTTACGTTTATTGAGGTAAAGAGTACTAGTAACAATGGGCTAACAGCAATTGTAAAAGTCACAGTTAAAAAAAGAGAAGGAGTCGGTGCAACTTTCTATGATTATCCGCGATATTTAGGCTACTTCATAGAAAAAGGGACAGGAACAGCCACAAATTTTGATGATGATTATAATAACGTAGAGCCTTACCCAGGTTTAGGAACCGATTATTACAAAGTGAAAAAAGTAGGATATGTAACACTTAAAGATACAGGAATATATACATTTTCGATTGAAGTGGATGATAATGGCGCAGTTTATTTAGATGATGAAAAAATTATTGACCGAGATAATATTACGGGAGGAACATTATCAAATTTCCGCTACTTTAAAGCAGGGCAAACAATCAAGATTACAACGGAGCATTACAACAAAGAAGCACCTGTTTCCTACTTTCATTTAAGATGGCAAACTCCAAGTAATCCGTATTCTCCAAAGGCAATTCCAGACGCTGAGATCACGATGGAATAACAATCAATTGATTCGCTATAACAAGTTGCTTACAAAAGTGTTAGCAACTTGTTATTTTCTTCTATGGTAGGTTAATGGAAATTGGATTAGACTAAAATAGTAGAGAAAAGGAGCGATAATAATGTTACAAGTCGAAAATCTAACTAAAACGTATGGAACTGAAATCAAATATGAAGCACTAAAAGGATTAAATTTAACAGTAAATGATGGTGAATTTATTGGTATTATGGGACCTTCTGGAAGTGGGAAAAGTACTTTTCTAAACTTGCTCGCAACCATTGACCAACCAACATCTGGACATGTTTTATTAAATGGTAAAGATCCAAACCAGCTCAATCAAGAAGAGGTGGCGAAATTTAGACGTAGAGAGTTAGGCTTCATTTTCCAAAGTTTTAACTTAATGCCTACCTTGACTGTAGAAGAAAATATCGTTTTGCCACTAACATTAGATGGTGAAAAAATCTCAGTGATGAAAAAACAATTGAATCTTTTAGCTGACCGTTTGGGAATTGCGAGTTTATTAAAAAAACGAATAGCAGAAATTTCAGGTGGACAGGCCCAACGTGTAGCGGTGGCTCGTGCAATGATCCATCAGCCTCAATTGTTGTTGGCGGATGAACCAACAGGAAATCTAGATACAAAATCATCTAAAGATGTTATGCAATTATTACAACAGCTAAATGAAGAGGAACGAGCAACGATTTTGATGGTTACGCATGATCCTTTAGCCGCAAGCTATTGCAAGCGAATCGTATTTATTAAGGATGGTGAATTGGTTGATGAAATTCACCATAATGGAAATCAAAAGATGTTTTACGATGAAATCATGGTAAAACTATCCGAGATTGAAGGTGTCGATAATGAGTTTTAGTCAATTTGTTATTCGAAATACTTTACGAAATAAACATCTTTATATGGCCTATTTCCTAAGTACATTATTTTCTGTCATGGTGTTTTTTACTTTCACAGTATTCGCATTTCATCCAGCCTTATCTGATGGGTTAAATAAAAATGCTCAAATTGGTATGTTGGCAGCTGCGATCATTATTTATGGTTTTGCATTCTTTTTCGTTCTTTATTCGATGGATGTTTTTATCCAGTCCAGAAAAAAAGAATTTGGCTTATTGATGATTCAAGGAATGAGCCCCAAGCAATTAAAGAAAATGGTTTTTATTGAAAACCTGGTGATCGGTTTTTTTGCAACGATTATCGGAAGTCTTGCTGGAATTGGTTTTTCACAAGTAATTTTATGGTTGAGCAATAAACTGATGCATGTGAATTTTGGTTTTTATTTTCCAACGCAAGCACTTGTTTTAACGGTACTTTCGTTTGCTATTTTATTTTTAGCCATTTCGTTTTTTATTCAATTCCGTCTACCAAAATTAAGTTTACAGGACTTACTGAAAGCAGGCGATATTGGCAAAGGCACGATCAAAAGCTCACGTATCAAAACCTTTTTAGCCATTTTATTGATCGGTGTAGGGTATGCAATTGCTCTTTTAGTGAAAGGCATGTTAGTACCTATGGTCATGATTCCTGTGATTTTCTTAGTCGTTGCAGGAACACGCTTTTTATTCAATCAATTAAGTGTTTCAATTATTGAACGACTTAAAAAGAAACAAACGATCTTTTGGAAAAAAACGAATATGGTGGTTCTTTCTGACTTAGCTTTTCGAATGAAAGACAATGCCCGTTCATTTTTCTTAGTATCGATTATTTCAACTGTCGCTTTTGCTGCAATTGGAACGTTGTATGGTTTTCAAAATATGATTTTAGATGGAATGAAGCAAATTCCTTATGAATTTCAAATTGCAGGAACTGCTGAAGAAACAACGGCTATAAAACAAAACTTTACTCAATTATTGGCTGAAAAAGGGATTCAAGTGGATGAAGGTGAACTTACGACGTATACCAATTCGGATCAAGTTAATTTTGTCAAAGAGTCTGAGTACAATCATTTGGCAGAATTAGTTAAAAAACCAACGATTCAAACTCAAGGTAAGGCTGTTCAATTATTACCAAGCAGTATGATGGGAATGGAAGAGACAACGCTAAATGAAGTGAAATTAGCAGATCAAGTGACGTTACCAATCACCAAAACAGAAAAAACGACTGTTGTCTCTGCCTATGGAACCACGGTCGTCGTGCCAGATGATACAAATTTACAAAACATGGAAAGTACGATAACAACTGTTTGGCAGCCTAAAAATACTAGTTATGACGAATTGGTATCTGTAGGTAAGTTCCAAGATAAAAATATACCGTTTATGGCAAAAAGCTATTCGCAACAAACGATCACAAATGAATATGCACCGATTTTATTCGTGGGAATCTTTATCGGAATCGTCTTCTTTGTTTCAGCTGGAAGTTTCTTATATTTCAGATTGTATAGCGATATGGAGGTCGATGTAGAAAAATTCAAAATGATCTACAAAATGGGCTTAGCGAAAAAAGAATTGAAGAAAATGATTTACCAACAAGTAGGAATTCTGTTCTTTACACCAATCATTGTTTCAGTGATCCATGGAGCAGTTGCCCTAACCGCAATGTATCATATGTTTAATCAAGGGATGCAAGTAGCTGGTTGGCAAGTGTTAGGAATCTTTGTTTTGATTCAAATTGTGTATTACTTGATTGCACGTATATTTTACTTTAAAAAAGTGTATCGTTTAGTTCAAGCATAATGACTAAAGAAGAGTGGGGGAAACCAAAGCATAAATTTCTCCCGCTCTTTTTTGTTTAAAGAAATTTACCCACCTCGAAGTGGAAGCTAAATCTAGTTGTGAAGACACTAACATATTGCGGTATCAAAAAAGTCGAAACCACGAATAAAAACATACAGGATAAAAACAAGATAGTAGAAATGAAAATTGCCATATTTGCTGGGCAAACCTAGATAACGTATAGACAAATCCGAAACAATAAGTTATAGTATGAAGCGAATGTTTAGAAGAAATGAGGAAGAAAACTAGTGGAAAAAGCGTCCATTTATGGTTTAACAAAAGAAGAACTGATCGCATGGTTCATCGAACATGACGAGAGAAAATTCCGGGCCACTCAAGTATGGGAATGGCTGTACATCAAACGTGTTATGGCTTTTAGTGAAATGACCAATTTATCAAAAGATGTCATCTCATTATTAGAAGAAAACTTTATTATCAATCCATTACGTCAAGTAATCATCCAAGAAGCAAAAGATGGAACGGTTAAATATCTTTTTGAGCTCCCAGATAAAAATATGATCGAAACAGTTTTGATGCGTCAAGAATATGGCATGTCTGTTTGTGTAACGACTCAAGTGGGTTGTAACATTGGTTGTACTTTCTGTGCAAGTGGTTTACTTACAAAACAACGTGATTTAACAGCAGGCGAAATCGTCGCTCAAATCATGCTCGTTCAACATTATTTTGATGAACGCGGACAAGACGAACGTGTTAGTCATATTGTTGTGATGGGAATCGGAGAGCCATTTGATAACTATGACAATTTAATGAATTTCCTACATACAATCAACGATCCCAAAGGGTTGGCAATCGGTGCTCGCCATATCACTGTTTCAACAAGTGGTTTAGTCCCTAAAATCAGAGAGTTTGCGAATAATGGATTGCAAGTGAATTTAGCTATTTCGTTACATGCGCCAAATAATGATGTTCGAACATCGATCATGCGTATCAATCGCAGTTTCCCGATTGAAAAATTAATGGATGCTGTTGATGAGTACTTAGAGAAAACGAATCGTCGTATTACGTTTGAATATATTATGTTGAGTAATGTGAACGATCGCCCAGAACATGCACAACAATTAGCTGATTTATTGAAAGATAAGAAGAAATTGACCTTTGTCAACTTGATTCCGTACAATCCAGTTAGTGAGCATGACCAATATAGCCGAAGTGAAAAAGCCGATGTTCTAAAATTCTATGACGTTTTGAAGAAAAATGGTGTTAATTGTGTTATTAGAAAAGAGTATGGCACAGATATTGATGCAGCGTGTGGTCAATTGAGAAGTAAACAAATCAAAAAAGCGAGTAAAACACGCTAGTTAAAAAACTGCTAAAACGAATCCGTTTTAGCAGTTCTTTTATTTTTCAGGTAAAATAGTGAAACCATAATCAATGATATGTTCTTTCAAATAGCGCAAGTACTCTTCACCCATCGGCGATAAGGACATCTGAGCTGGATGAATCCAGCCTATTTCCATTTTTTCATCAACTTCTAAAGGCAATGCAACAATATTTTCGTCATTTAATTCGCGGCTTAAAACGCCCGAACTAATTGTATAACCATCCAGACCAATCAAAAAATTAAATAAGGTTGCTCGGTCACTGACACGAATACTTTTTTTGTGGTATCGAGTACTCAATATTTCTTCTGAAAAGTGAAACGAATTAAACTGTCCTTGTTCAAATGAAAGGTAAGTAAAATCCTCTAAATCTGTTAAAGTCACTGATTTTTTCCCAACTAAGGGATTTTGTTTACTGATAAAAACGTGCGGCTTGGCTGTAAATAAAGGATGGAAAACCAACTGCTTTTCTTTTAGTAATTTGCGAATCACTTTTTCATTAAAGGCATTCAAATATAAAATTCCCAGCTCACTTTGGAAAGTGCTAACATCTTCAATGATATTATTCGTTTGTGTTTCGCGAAAGGTAAATTCATATTCATTTTTTTCGTAAGACTTGATTAATTGGACAAACGCATGAACTGCAAAGGCATAGTGTTGAGCAGAAACAGAAAATAACCTTCTCCGAGTCTCAGTTCCTTTATACTTTTCTTCCATTAAATCAACCTGTTCTAAAATCTGGCGAGCATAGGATAAAAACTCTGTTCCTTCTGTTGTGAGAACCATCCCTTTTTGTGTTCGTTGGAAAATCTGAATATCCATTTCTTGTTCTAATTCTCTAATAGCAGTTGATAGACTTGGTTGGGTAATAAAAAGATGTTTAGCCGCCTCATTGACTGACCCTAATTCCACGACTTTTACGATATAATCCAGTTGTTTGATCCGCATAATTTAATCCTCCGTTTCGAAATACCACCTATCATGACTAATGTCAATCTTAGATCTCGACCTGAATCACCTGTACGCCTTGCTTCTCGATTTCACGAACTACTTCCGGTGACGCAAATGTATCTGTAATCAAATAGTTGATGTCTTTGATATTGCCACTAGTAAAATTAGAGGAAAACCCAATTTTACGGTAATCTGCAACAACAATCACTAAACCATTAGTCCGTTCAATGATCAATGAATTTATTTTTGATTCATGTAAGACGGGCGTTGTAATCCCATTTTCAATACTAAGTCCAGAACAGCCAATGATTGAAATGTCAGAAGACATCTTTGAAAATGAATCAATTGCAATATCTCCAACCAAAGCTTCTTTTGGAAATCTAATCTCACCACCAGATAAAATAACGGTCGAGTTTGGATTGTGATCCAAGCTGGCAACTTTAACATTGTTCGTCACAATGGTTACACGCTTATCTTCTAAATGTTTCAAAGAAGATAGCGCGGTTGAACCGGTATTGATAAATAACGTATTGCCCTCTGAAACATACTCAGCCGCTTTTTTTGCAATGGCGTTTTTTAGTACTTCGATTTCTTCATTATAATCTTCTGTTCCAGTTTTCTGAACGATTTGGGCTGTTCCGTGGGCGCGTTGAACTAATCCCATCTTTTCTAGTGCTATCAGGTCGCGACGAACAGTGATTTCTGAGACGTCCAATTTATGACTTATTTCTTTTACAGGTAAGGTTGTTTCAGTATGTAATAAATCGAGTAATTTATCTCGACGATGTTTGATTGTTTTGTGTGAGCTTTTCAATTTAACTTCCTCCTTTTTAAATCATTTGCGCAATAGCGAGTGTATTTCCAATAGTTTTTACTTTTTTTAATATGCGATACCCTTCAGATGTTTCTTTTAATTTGAGTAAACAGTGACCTTTTAAGTATAGAAGGTACGCCATCTCTCGATTATTTAGACGGTTTCTATCAATTAACTCTAATTCAGCTAAACATTTTTTATTTCGATTTTGATGGAAATAGTTTAGGCTATTGAGTTCGTGCCATGAAAATAAGCCATTCATTTGATTCTTTTTCGTATTTTTAAGTTTAAACAGGTTTTCTAAGCAAGTATTCAATTTTTCTTCCTCTTTTAAAAAAGAATAGCAGTACATTTGCGTATGATAATAAATGAAGAGGTAATCTAACGTAGAGCGAAAGAAATGCTGATTTTTTTGTAAATGCTCTAAACAAGGCTCATATTTTCCTTCGTCTAATAAAATCAGGCTATCAAAAATAATAATAGACTGTTTAAAGCCATTAAACAAATCTTTTTTCTCCAGTTTCTTTTTTAAAGTAACTGCTTTTTCTAAGTCACACTCAACGGTTAAAGCATAAATCATTTTTTCATAGACATTTTTTAAATACTCAAAGAGTACAACAATACTCAGTGCAATACCGCCAATACACCCAAAAATGATCTTAGCACTGAGACTGTGTGACGTGATGACCAGGTAACAAATATACAGTGCAAACAACAAATAAATAAGCCATAAAATCCCTTTTTTTAAAACGTAAATACTTTTCCAAACTAAATTGTTCATCTTCTTCACCTCACGGCAACTATATCATAAAAAATGTGATATGAACATAAAAAAAGAAGTAATATCCTTTCAAACATGATATTAAAATGTAAACGTTCTTAAAAATAGAGAAACGATCTTATAAATGGATTGTAAACGGTTAAAAATATTGTAGAATAAAAGTGTAATCGAGATTGAGACAATATGGAGGGATTATATGGCAACAATTCATGAGGTAACAAAAGAAAGTTGGATTTTAAGTACTTTTCCAGAATGGGGAACGTATTTGAATGAAGAGATTGAACAAGAAGAAGTAGCGCCAGGTACGGTTTCTATGTGGTGGCTAGGATGTACGGGCATTTGGTTGAAGTCTCATGAGAGCACAAATATTTTATGTGATTTATGGTGTGGAACGGGCAAACGAACACATGGTAATGGAAAAATGAAAAAAGGCCATCAAATGATGCGGATGAGTGGTTGTGAGAATATGCAGCCTAACCTTAGAACGCAACCATTTGTTATTGATCCATTTGCAGTAAAAGATGTGGACGCATTGGTTGTAACCCATATCCATTCTGATCATTTAGATATCAACACAGCTGCAGCGGTGCATCAAAATTGTCCGAATGCGCGCTTTATTGGGCCAAAAGAAGTTGTAAATACTTGGTTGAAATGGGGGATTCCAAAAGAAAAAACAACGATTGTAAAACCTGGTGATCGTGTATCAATCAAGGACGTTGATATTGTCGCATTAGAAGCATTTGATAGAACGGCATTAGTTACATGTGAAGATCCTGAGGTTCGATTAAAAGGAAACTTACCGCAAGATATGGATGAAATAGCTGTTAACTATTTATTTGAAACAAGCGGAGGCAATATTTATCATGCTGGTGATTCCCATTATTCTAATCTGTTTGCTAAACATGGAAACGAACATAAAATCGATGTTTGTTTAGGAGCTTATGGCGAAAATCCACGAGGAATTACCGATAAAGTAACCTCAGTCGATATGCTACGAATGGCAGAATCATTGAATGCTAACGTTGTGATTCCAGTTCATTATGATATTTGGGCAAACTTTATGGCTGATCCAAAAGAAATAACAGAAATTTGGAAGTTTAAAAAAGAGCGTTTGGATTACCAATTTAAGCCATTTATTTGGCAAGTTGGTGGGAAATTTACGTACCCCAATGATAAGGACAAACTTGAGTTTAATTTCTATCGTGGATTTGATGATGTCTTTTCAACGGATAATGATACGCCATTTCCATCGTTTTTATAAGAAAGGAGCAAACGGATGCTAAAGTATTTTTATGAAAATGAGTTGATTCGATTTTGTGAAAACACACCTGCTAGCTGGTCAGAAGCAATTACTTTAAGTTGTCAGACCTTGCTAGAAAAAGGGATGATTACGCAACAGTATATCGACGAGATCATAGCGTGTGTTCAAAAGTATGGACCCTATATCGTGATTGTTCCTGGCGTTGCTATGCCACACTCATCTGAGGATAGTCAAGGTGTTTTAGGAACGGCGATTTCATTTACAAAAATGAGTCAAGATGTCGTGTTCGAGGATGGCAATGATGAGAAAAATGCGCGCTTATTTTTTACTTTGGCCGCTAAAAATAATGAAGAACATGTTGAAAATATTTCAAAATTATCAGAGATGTTAATGACGGATGGGGTGATTGAGGCATTGATGACAGTTGAGACAATGGAGGATTATGAAGACGTGATGACTATGTTTGACTTATAGAAAGAAGGGGAGTAAATGACACAGATAATAGATTTTCTAATGGGAATTTGGGATTATTTCGCTGCAAATATTTTAACACAACCAGCATTTTTAATTGGGTTTATTGTTCTTTTAGGGTATATTCTGCTAAAAAAACCATTATATGAAAGTATTGCAGGCTTTTTAAAAGCAACAGTCGGTTATTTGATTTTAACGGTTGGGTCAGGTGGTTTAGTTAATAATTTTCGTCCGATTCTAGTTGGCTTAAAGGAACGGTTTGATTTAGATGCGATGGTCATTGATCCTTATTTCGGTCAAAATGCCGTAACTGCCGGTATTGAAGAAACGTTTGGACGAACATTTAGTGATACCATGATTTTATTATTGATCGCTTTTGTTATGAATATTTTATTAGTGCGTTTTAAAAAGTATACGAAGTTACGGGCAGTTTTTACAACAGGGAATGTTCAAATACAGCAAGCAGCAACAGCTTTTTGGATCTTACTATTTTGTTTTCCGGATTTAGGACAAATTCAAATTTTATTGATCATGGGTCTTATTTTAGGATGTTATTGGGCAGTAGGATCGAATCTGACTGTGGACATTACACAAGATCTAACAGAAGGAGCAGGTTTTGCAATCGCTCATCAACAAATGTTTGGGGTGTACATCTTTGCTCGATTATCTGAAAAGATGAAAAAAGATAAAAATAATCGGAAGTTGGAAGATGTTCAATTACCAGGATTTCTCTCCATTTTTAATGAAAATATGGTGGCAACCTCCATCTTAATGCTCTTTTTCTTTGGTATTATTTTAGTTGTATTAGGACCAGCTTATTTAATAGAGGCAGGTTTTATGGTAGAAGGACAAAGTTTCTTCTTCTATATTTTACAAACAGCATTATACTTTGCGGTTTATCTAGCCATTTTACAATTAGGCGTTCGAACGTTCGTTTCAGAGCTTACAGAGTCATTTCAAGGGATTTCTAACACCTTATTACCAGGCGCTGTTCCAGGAATCGACGTTGCTGCGACATTTGGCTTTGGGTCGCCAAATGCTGTGACGATGGGCTTCTTATTCGGTGCATTAGGACAATTTATAACGATTGGTTTATTGATTTTATTTAAATCACCAGTCATCGTTATTGCTGGATTTATACCATTATTCTTTGATAATGCTGTGATTGCTGTTTATGCAAACAATCGTGGCGGATTTAAAGCAGCTTGTATTTTCCCATTTATATCAGGTGTGATCCAAGTAGTAGGGTCTGCTTTGATAGCGGCTTTTATCGGCCTATCACAGTATGGTGGATACATCGGTATGTTCGACTGGGCAACGGTTTGGCCACTGATGACAGTATTAATGAAGTATCTAGGCTATTTCGGTGTTGCACTAGTAGTACTTTTACTATTGGCCATTCCCCAATTACAATATCGTGCAAATCCAGAAGGTTATTTCTTAATTGCGGAAGATTATGATGAATATGTTAAAAAAATGGCAGCAAAAACTGCTTAATACTTATTATTTAGCTACACGGAATGATTTCTAGGGGAAAAGTCAAAAAGGACTTATGACGAAGAAAGTCGTATCGTGTTTCCCTATTTTTCAACCGTTATGCTTTTAAATTAGGAGGAAATTAAAATGAGAGTTTTAGTATCGTGTGCAAATGGTTCAGGAACAAGTTTAATGATGAAAAAAAGTGTCGAAAAAGCATTGAAAGAATTGGGATTCAATATTACGAATATTCACCATTGCGCCATTTCGGAAGGAAAAAGTACAGCAGGACAATATGATGTTGTGTTTTGTCCAATGAATTTTTTGAACATGTTTGATGATGCTAAGAAAAAAGGCATTACAGTTGTAGGGGTGAAAAATGTAATGTCTGCTAAAGAAATCAGTGAGCGTGTACAAGAAACAGAATTAGCAGCTAAGTTTAAATAATTTTAGCACGAAGTATTCAGGGGGGTGAGGGTAAACCATCCTGATTCTAACTGGAAAAGTAGGGAGAGAATTAAATGAGCAGACCTAATTTACAAGTAGCTTTGGATCATTCAGATTTACCTAGTGCAATCAAAGATGTGGTTGCAGTGGGTGAAATCGTAGATATTGTGGAAGTTGGAACGATACTTTGTTTACAAGCAGGAGAAGAAGCCGTTCGCTGTATTCGTGCATTATATCCTGAAAAAAAAGTTGTGGCAGATACTAAATGTGCAGATGCAGGTGGAACGGTTGCAAAAAATTGTCGAGATGCTGGAGCAGATTGGATGACAGTAATCTGTTGTGCGACAATTCCAACGATGAAAGCTGCCGCAAAAGAAGTGGAAGAAGTTCAAGTTGAGCTGTATGGGGATTGGACGTATGACCAAGCGCAAAAATGGTTAGATGCAGGTATCTCACAAGCTATTTATCATCAAAGTCGTGATGCCTTACTGGCAGGTGAAACGTGGGGCGAAAAAGATTTAACCAAAGTAAGAAAGTTGATTGAAATGGGCTTTCGAGTTTCAGTTACTGGTGGATTAGATGTAGCTACCTTAAAATTATTCAAAGATCTTGATGTCTATACGTTTATTACGGGTCGAGGTATTATAGCTTCTCACGATCCTAAAAAAGCCGCACAGGATTTTCAAGATGAAATAAAACGTATTTGGGGGTGAAGCAGGTGACGACAGTAGGAATCTACGAGAAAGCACTTCCTAAAAAAATGAGTTGGAAAGAGCGTTTATTACTTACAAAAGAATTAGGGTTTGATTTCATTGAAATGTCGATTGACGAAACAGATGAACGACTGAAAAGACTAGATTGGACCAAAGAGGAACGGAAAGAAGTCAGAGAAGCCATACATGAAACAGGGACTAAAATCCTCTCTATTTGTTTAAGTGGGCATCGCCGTTTTCCCTTTGGATCTGAAGATGAAGAGAAACGCAAAGCTGCCTTGACTTTGATGGAAAAAGCAATAAACTTAGCTTCTGATTTAGGTGTACGCACGATCCAATTAGCAGGATATGATGTTTATTATGAAGATAAGACTTTGACCTCAAGGGAATACTTTATTGAAAACCTAAAAAAAGCAGTAGCAATGGCAGCGGCAAAAGAAATAGTTTTATCCATTGAAATAATGGACGATCCTTTCTTAAATTCTATCTCTAAGTTTTTAAAGATCAAAGAACAAATCCGTTCACCTTATTTACAAGTATATCCTGATCTTGGCAATTTATCTGCATGGCCAGAAAATGATGTAGGCTATGAATTAGAAATTGGAATCGACCAAATATCTGCGATTCATTTAAAAGATACGTTGGCAGTAACCGAGCAATTTGAAGGGAAATTTAAAGAAGTTCCATTTGGCAGTGGCTGTGTTGATTTCTTAGGCTGTCTCAAAACATTGAAACGTCTAGAATACAACGGCCCTTTTCTGATTGAGATGTGGAGTGAAAATAGTGATGTACCTGAAAAAGAAATCGAGCAAGCGAAAGCATTTTTATTTCCATATTTAAAGGAGGCAGGGTACCTTGAAACATAAAGAATTGATCCATGAAATGAAAAAACGAGTTTTTACTGCAAATTTGGCATTACCTGAGGCTGGTTTGGTCAAACTTACTTGGGGAAATGTTAGTGAAGTCAATCGCGAGGCAGGCGTGATTGTCATTAAGCCTAGTGGTGTTTCCTATAAGACGATGGAGATAAATGATATGGTAGTAACGGATTTAGATGGAGAGGTGTTAGAACCTGGATTAAAACCGTCTTCAGACTTGGCTACTCATGTGGAACTATATAAAGCGTTTGAAGAAGTCAATTCGGTTGTACATACGCATTCAAAAAATGCGGTGATGTGGGCACAAGCCGGTCGTGAAATCCCTGCTTACGGAACGACCCATGCAGATACCTTTTACGGTGTAGTTCCTTGCACACGACAATTGACTTCAGAAGAAGTTGCTAGCGCATACGAATTAGAGACAGGGAAAGTAATAATAGAAACATTTAGAGAAAAAGAAATCGATCCTTTAGCAGTCCCTGGCGTATTAGTATATGGTCATGGCCCTTTTACTTGGGGGGAAACAACTAAAAAGGCGGTAGAAAATAGCATTGTTCTAGATGAAATAGCAGAAATGGCTAGTACAACTGAAATAGTAAACGAGACAATTAGTCCAATCCCTCAATATCTTTTAGACAAACACTTTTTTAGAAAACATGGTAGCAACGCTTATTATGGACAAGTGTAGACAAAAATAGTTTCAGTCAATAGTGTGGAGAAGTTTGAAAAAGACTTGTCTACACTATTTTTATTGCATGAAACGCTTGAATTTAAATTCAGAAAAGCTATACTAGAAAAATAACTAAAAAATAGAAAGAGGATGAGCATGGAGGAAAATCGATTAAAGCGTGAGATTTCTTTGTTTGGTGCTTTTTCAACTGTTATGGGTACAGTTATTGGAGCGGGTGTTTTTTTTAAAACAGCTAGTGTGGTCAGTTTTGCTCAATCATCAAGTTTAACGATTTTTGCATGGATATTAGGGGGGATTCTGACGATATGTGCAGGATTGACCAGTGCAGAATTGGCTACTGCTATTCCTAAAACAGGGGGCGCAGTAAAATACATTGAATATACTTATGGAAAATTACCTGGTTTTTTACTTGGATGGGCGCAAAGTGTGATTTATTTTCCCGCCAATATTGCAGCATTATCAATTATTTTCAGTACGCAATTTATTCATTTATTTCATTTATCGAATGCCTTTCTTTTACCAATCGCATTGATAACGGGTTTGAGTGTAACGATAGTTAATTTAATGGGAACTAGGCTAGCGTCAAATTTACAATCATTTACATTGATTATAAAAATGGTTCCCATAGCATTGATTGTATTAGTGGGATTGTTTATGCCAGCGAATGCAGAGGTGGCATTATTTCCTATAAAAGCTGGCGGAGACAATAGCTTTATACATGCACTTAGTGGGTCATTGCTCGCAACTATGTTTGCTTATGATGGCTGGTTGGGTGTTGGTGCTGTGGCAGGTGAAATGAAACATCCAGAAAAAGATTTGCCAAAAGCGATTTTTTTAGGGTTAACGTTTATTACGATTGTTTATGTATTGATCAATCTTGTTTTTCTTAAAACATTACCAGTTGAACAACTTTCTGGGAATTTAAATGCAGCATCAGACGTTTCAAATCAAATTTTTGGTTCAATTGGTGGTAAGTTGGTCACAATTGGGATTTTGATTTCTGTTTATGGAGCATTAAATGGCTATACGATGACGGGAATTCGAGTTCCTTATGCGCTAGCCTTAGAAGAAATGATTCCTTTTAGTCAACAATTCAAAAAATTATCTAAAACGTTTGTTGTTCCATACATTGCAGGGATTTTTCAATTTAGTATTGCAGCTATTATGATGTTTTTTGGTAGTTTTGATTTATTGACGGACATGTTAGTTTTTGTAATGTGGCTATTTAGTTTATTGATTTTTTCAGCGGTATTTATTTTAAGGAAGAAAGAACCAGATTTGAAACGACCGTATAAAGTACCATTATTTCCTGTCATTCCTATTATAGCAATGTTAGGTGGTCTCTTTATTTTGATTACTACATTGTATACACAAACGATCTTGGCAAGCATTGGTATAGGAATTACGTTGTTAGGGGTGCCAGTTTATTTCCTAAATCAAAAAATACGGGGATCAGAAAGATAATGTTACCAAGCTATTTTCAAAAACTTGCTTGTTCGCATTAGAGATTGAGAAAAATATTAAAGATTATTTGATATAATGAGAATGATCTAAGTCTTTGTCATTCGATAAAGCGTGTACTCCTGCTTAACCCTTTTAAGCAGGAGTTACTTTTTCTCAAAAATTTTAATAAAATTCACAATTTCTGAAAGTTATTCTCGTCAATTTTTTAGTATAATGAATATATCAAAACGATAAACTATTTTGGGGAAGATAGTGCATCAGAACTCTTGGTAAAACCATAAGTGTTGAATTTCAACACTTATGGTTTTACTTTTTTTATTTAAAATCCTGAAATAGCTGGAACTAAAACGTATGAATAAAGCTTCCTTTTCAAACTCAAACCAGAGAACAAAACTTTTTCAAGTTGTTCTCTGGTTTTTTGCGTGGTTTTTTACAAGAAAAGCGTATCTTACAGTAAGGAGGGAAAAAGATGGATATTAAAGAACTTTCTCTGAAATTGATTGAATGGGGGATATCCGAATGTCTACAAGATATTTACGTTTTACCTATTGAAAATAATTTTCAGATCTTTACACGAAAAGGGAAAAAACGAATCCTATTTAAAGAATTAGATAAAAGCGAGGGTGAAAAGCTGATTTTTCACTTCAAATTTATCGGAAGTATGGATGTTGGCGAACGTAGGCAAGCACAGGTTGGCGCTGCGACCTATGTAGTTGAACAAGAGGAGATACGATTACGTTTATCAACAGTTGGTGATTTTAGGCAAAGAGAAAGTTTGGTTATTCGATTTTTACATATATTTGGGAATAGTCGTGAGAATTACTTTTTACCACAGCAATTAAGAAAAGTAAGAGAGTTCATTAATCGACGTGGCTTACATCTATTTTGTGGACCTGTAGGATCTGGTAAAACGACTTTGATGTACAAATTAGCAAAAGAAACAGACCAATTTCAACAAGTGATCACAATAGAGGATCCAGTGGAAATCGAAGAAGCAACCTTTTTACAACTACAGACGAATAGTAAAATCGATTTGACCTATGATGTACTGATCAAGGCTTGTTTACGTCACCGACCAGATATTTTGATCATCGGAGAGATTCGAGATGGACTTACAGCACAAGCAGCAATTAGGGCTGCTTTGACGGGACATACCGTATTTGCAACGATTCATGCAAGAAGTATTGGTGGGGTTTATGAACGACTCGCGGAATTAGGTGTTCAACAAAGAGAAATACTTGAATGTGTATCAAGTATTATCTATCAAAGACTATTGCCTGTTCAGACGTCTATAAACGAACAAATGAGCGGACTACTTATAGATTATAGTTTTTCTAGAGAAATGTCCTCAAATTGGTTGAAAGAACTAAGAAAGGTATGGGCCTATGGATTTATCAATAATCAAACATTTGAAGAAGAAAAAAACCAGTAAGTTGTCTAATCTTCATCAGCGATTGTTTATTCAGTTACTAGCAGACTTATTAAGTAATGGCTTTACAATTCAGGAAAGTTTTCTATTTATGAAAAAGTCTTGTTCGATTCCAGAAATAGCAATCAATTGTTTAGTAGACATTATGGAACGTGGGGACTCGTTTCATAATGGTCTGATAAAGCTTGGATTCAATAGGACGATCATTACTCAAATTGAATTTGCGCACACACATGGAGATATGACAGGGACACTAAAAAAAATCAAAGAGCATATGACAATTGTCGAAAAGCAACGACAAAATCTTTATAAAATCATCAGTTACCCTGTACTGCTTCTCTTGTTTTTAATGGTAGTTTTGATTAGTATTCGCCAAGTTTTGCTACCTCAATTAATGACAAATGGAACAATAGATGCCAATAATATAGGGATTCAATTTATTCAACAAAGTCCTTATTATTTCGTGATTATTTTACTTAGTATAGGACTTATAGGACTTTTTACCTATTTGTTCTTGAAAAAAATGACGTTTATACAAAGAGCTAGTTTCATTTCTAAATTGCCAGTTTTAGGGACCCTCTATAAAGAATATAACTCGGCTTTTTTTGCGCTTGAATGGGGGAAGTTATTTTCTCAAGGGTTAGAGATCAAAAGAGTTATTCAGTTGATGCAAGCAACTAAACAGCAGACATTAATGAATGAACTAGCCGAATTAATTGAAGAAAAATCAGTTTTAGGGCTAACGTTTTATGAACAATTGCCGCAATTTTCATTTTTTTCTCCAGAGTTGTCTCTGATTATTCAACAAGGAGAAGTTAAGGGGAATTTAGGCAAAGAGTTGATTCTATATAGCGAACTTTGTGGGCAACACTTCTTTAAAAAAATGGAAAAGTTGATTCAATGGATTCAACCAGTCATTTTTTTAGTAGTTGCACTTTTAGTCGTAAGTATTTATGCAGCGATGCTATTACCGATTTATGGAGGAATGGAGGAATTTTTATGACAGAGAAAAAGCAACAGATCAAGTATGATGGTTTCACTTTATTAGAAATGCTCGTTGTGCTACTAATCATTTCAGTTTTGATTTTATTATTTGTGCCGAACCTTTCAAAACACAAGGAAGGGGTAGATAAAAAAGGCAATGAAGCTATTGTCAAAATAATAGAAACTCAAATCGATTTGTATGCCATGGAAAAAAATCAAACACCAACGGTTGATCAATTGTTACAGGAAAAATATATCACGCAAGAACAATATGATAAATATCAAAATAGTAAATAATCATCATGAAAAATATGAGGGGTTTCACCTTAATAGAATCCTTAATGGTGTTGTTTGTATGCACGATTTTTATACTACTGCCTACATTATCGATTAATGACTGGAAAGACACTTTGGAAGTAGAACAATTTCTATCTTCATTTGAAAAGAAAATTCTTTTTACGCAACAAATGGCTATTGTAACCGGAATTGATACACAAATTTTATTTTTTGAGCAAGAACAGCAATTTCATTTTTCTATTCCTAGTAACGGAAACAAAATAGAAGAAATGGTAGGAATTCCAGCGCCATTAAAAGCAGTTGGACCAAGTAAATTTACCTTCAAAAAAGATTCTGGGCATAATGGAAAATTATCAAAGTTTTCTTTTTTATGGGCAGAAAAAAATCAATTGATAGAGTTCCAATTTCAGTTAGGAAGTGGTCGATTTGATAAAAAGATCATTCAATTATAAAGGCTACATTTTGCTTGAAAGTCTAATTGCATTAAGCATTGTATGTTTAATCGTTTTAGGGTATATGTCATCGAATACATTCTTATTAAAAAAGAATAAGCAAGCAATTGAGGAATTGGCACTTTATAGAATGCTATATGAAGAAACGAAGCACTATGAAAATCATGGGGGTGAATTAAGACGAACCATCAAAAAAAGAGATAAGGAGTATCAATTGTACTTTTACAAAGGGGATGATGAGTTGAGAGAAGTGGAGATCATGGATGGGAAAGACAAAATTAAAATTAAGAAAGAGTAATAGGAAAAGATCATTCTTAGGTTTTACCTTAATAGAATGTTTACTCGCTCTGCTTCTGTTATCTATTATTTCCATGCTATTTTCTGCTTCGATCAAAAATACTGCGACCGTTTCGAACTATTTAAAAAGTGAAAAGGAAAAAGAATGGCATATTTTTGTGATTCAACTAGAAGAGGAGCTAAAAAACTGTCGCTACGAAAAAACGCAAGCAAACAAGATTATTCTTAGAAATAAAAAAAATAACAATAATGTTTGGATCGAGTATAAGTTAGGAAAAATCGTCAAAGTGGAAAACGGAGGGTATCATCCTCTTCTTATGAAAGTCAAAGAAGCGGTGTTTAGTGAGGTGAATCATACGATTGAGATGCAAGTCATCCTAGAAAATGACTTGATGTATAGTGGGAAGTGGATTATACCTAAGGAGTATACGGATGAATAAACGATATAACGGAGGAATATTACTTACAACATTACTACTCGTTTTTTTATTTAGCTTCATTTTTATGCTTATTTTGGAAGATTTTCAATTGACTCAAGCCTTTACAAAAAAGACTAAAGACTATTATATTGCCAAAATAATGGTAAGTATGTTTCTTTCTGATAGGAAAAAAGAGCAAAAATCATTTGAAAAAAAAGGAGAGCAAAGGTATTCAACAGGTATACTGCAATATGAGTATAATGAGACGATAGTATGGTTTACAATTGAGGTAAATCAGGCGACTTATAAATTTAAAGAGGAGTATCATAAAAGTAAAAAAGCAGACAGACTAGTGAAAGATGAAGTAAAATAAAATAGTAGAAATAGTACGCTTCAAAAATTTGTGAAATGTGTATCAGACTAGGAATAAAAAAAACTAATACAGAGCGCCGTTTTTTTAGAAAAATGCTTAGAATCATTTTTACTTTTGAGTAAATATAAGAGCAGTTTGGCGATTTCTAAATAATATGAGGAAATTGATTGATTATTGTCTATTTTTTCGTTAAAATAGAACAGGTATGAAAATTGTTATATTATAGATGGAAATTGAGGTGTTTCTTTTGTTCCCTGAGAAAATAGAAAAGGCTTTCGGTTTAATGGAACAGTCCATCCAATTGCTTAAACGATCTTTAGACACATCTTTTTTAGATGCATATACTGAAAATGGTGAAAACATCATTGATAATTATCAAGTACGTGTCCTAGATGGAGTGCCCGATGAGCAAACTGTTCAAAAACTTAAAACCATTTATCAGCAGCTAAAAGCAATCGAATTAGAACCAGAAGAAATTAGACGTTTGTCTCAGTTGATTTTACTTAAAGGGAATAAGATAGAGTCCTTACAAGCCAATCATCAACTAACGCCCGACAGCATAGGTTTCTTATTTGTTTATTTGATTGAACAATTATATTCCTCAGAACAATCGCTAAAAATATTAGATATTGCGACAGGCATGGGTAATCTACTTCTGACGATCATCTTAAATCTGAATATAGCGAACTATTCAGCTCAAGGTTTTGGTGTGGATATTGATGACACATTGCTTTCAGTTTCAGCCACTAATAATGAATGGACAAAAGCTGCAATACAATTATTTCATCAAGATGGATTGCAAGACTTGCTTGTTGATCCTGTAGATGTAGCAGTCAGTGATTTGCCGATAGGGTATTATCCAAATGATGAAAAGGCTAAGGAATTTGACTCGGCTGCAGAGGAAGAACATAGTTATGCACATCATTTATTGATGGAACAAGCAATGAAGTTTGTTAAACCAGATGGCTATGGACTATTTTTGATCCCGACTAATATTTTAGAGACAGAACAAAGTTCATTTTTCAAAAACTGGTTGCAAAAAAACGTTTATCTACAAGGTATGATCCAGTTGCCAGATGAATTATTTAAATCAGTTCAATCAAGAAAAAGTATTTTATTTGTACAGAATAAAGGCGAACATAGTGAACAAGCGAAAGAAGTTCTTGTTGCTAAATTAGGTTCCTTAAAAGATCCTGCCAAAATTACCCAATTTTTTCAACAATTTGAGGCTTGGAAGTCTTCAAATTTAAAATAAAACAACTGATAAAGAGGAGAGTATTATGTCTAAAACAATTGCAATCAATGCTGGAAGTTCAAGTTTAAAATGGCAGTTATACCAAATGCCAAATGAAGAAGTTATCGCCAAAGGAATCGTTGAACGTATTGGTTTAAATGATTCAATCTTTACAATCAAATATGGCAATGACGAAAAATATGAAGAAATCGTTGATATTCACGATCATGATGTTGCTGTAAAAATGTTATTGGATAAATTAACTGAATTGAAAATCTTAGCTTCTTACGATGAAATTACTGGTGTAGGACACCGTGTCGTAGCTGGCGGAGAAGACTTTAAAGATTCTGTTGTTATCGATGATGACGTTTTAGCAAAAATCGAAAAATTAGCAGATCTTGCACCATTACACAACCCAGCAAATGCAATGGGAATCAAAGCATTCAAAAAAATCTTACCTGAAATTATCAGTGTTGCTGTTTTTGATACTGCATTCCACACAACAATGCCTAAACACAATTTCTTATATAGTATTCCAACTGAGTACTATGATAAATATGCAGCTCGTAAATACGGCGCACACGGAACAAGCCACAAATACGTTGCTGACCGCGCAGCTGAAATGCTTGGACGCCCAATTGAAGAGTTAAAAATCATTACTTGTCACTTAGGAAACGGAGCATCAATTACAGCTGTTGATGGTGGTAAATCTGTTGATACATCAATGGGATTCACACCACTTGCTGGTGTAACAATGGGTACTCGTTCTGGTGATATCGATCCTTCTTTATTAGCTTATTTAATGGAAAAACTTGAATTGACTGACATCAAAGATATGATCAATATTTTAAATAAAAAATCAGGTTTACTTGGATTGACTGGTATCTCTAGTGATATGCGTGATTTGGAAGCAAACATGGACAAAGAAGCGGTTCAAGTAGCTTACGATATCTTTACAGATCGTATCCGTAAATACATTGGTAGCTATGTAACTGTGCTAAACGGTGTAGACGCAATTGTCTTTACTGCTGGTATCGGTGAAAATGATTCACATGTTCGTAGCGAAGTAATCAAAGGGATGACTTGGTTCGGTTGTGAATTAGATGATGAGAAAAACAATGTTCGTGGAAAAGAATCAGTAATCTCTACGGATGATTCTAAAGTCAAAGTATTATTGATTCCAACAGACGAAGAATTAATGATTGCTCGTGACGTTGAACGTTTAAGAAAATAATGTTTAAATAAAAAGATGCCACTCAATTTTATTGAGTGGCTTTTTTGTATATAGTTATTCATCATCCTGTTGAACTGGAATTTTATTAGTTAAATCCGTTCTTACCACTAATACATCACATGATGCGTTGCGAATGACATATTCAGAGACTGATCCAATAAATAATCGTTCTACAGCATTAAGTCCAGTGGCTCCTAACATAATCAAATCAACTTCATGATCTTGTGGCAATTGTTTTGCAATCAAAGGCTTTGGAGAGCCGTATTCAATGATACTTGATACTTTTTCACAGCCATGTTCTTTGGCTTGTTTTTTGTACCCTTCTAACGTTTGTTTTGCCATTTCAGTAGCTTGTTCAGCTAAGACTCCATCAAATGAAGAAACAGATTGAAATGCACGAGTATCAATAACATGGGCTAGTAGTAATTCTGCATCATTTCTCATGGCAACGTTCATTGCTTTTTGGAAAGCTAATTCTGCTTCAGATGAGCCATCAACTGCAACCATAATTCTACGATAATTTTGTAACATATTAACCACTCCTTTCAAATAATTGAAAATTCATAGTTCTTGACACTTTAATTGTAGAACAAAATAGAAAAAAAGCAAACAAAAAAGAAGATGCTGTTATAGAATCTTCTTGGCAAACATAACGGTGAATATAGCTGAAATTACAAGCAAGCTAAAAATATAAAATAAAGAAAAGAAAGTTAAATTAAAGATTCCAACTAAAATACCGATGGCAGCTAAAATCAAATAAAAAACACCGAACTGATGTAAAAATTGTGTGTTTTCATCAGGTTCCCCGTTGTGCATCAAGGGCAAAAAAACTGTTCCTTTTTTTAATAAATAGATACCGATAATAACTAATAATGCTACAGATACAAAAATAAGTATGCGAATCATGCAATGAACCTCCATCAAATAAAAAACAATTTGCACTTCGCAAATTGTTTGGTGATCTAAATAAAAATGGTAAAATCCGTTGATGCCGTTATTCGTCCTATAGTATTGAACCCGCAAACAAAGCAGGTGGGTTCCACGACTGACAGCTTCGAACTACCAAATGATAAGGCATGTTACCAGCTTAGGTACCAGAAGGATCCCTAGATATCAATAAAATGTTCGGTCAACACACAAAAAAGACAACGCGTACATCACAGATTTACCATCTTTATAATAGCACAATATAAACCAAACAGCAACGAGCGCGCTTAGATTTGAAAGCGGATTATTTTTTGCTGTTTTTTCCTTTTTTCCATTCCTGAATCCGCTGATGCTGCTGGTGTAGTGCCTGTTCGTATTTGCCAGTATCAATTGGCTCATAATAATGAGCATTTTTTATTTTGTCAGGAAGATACTGTTGATCGACCCAAGCATTTTCAAAATTATGTGGATATTGATACCCAATGCCACGATTCAATTCTTTTGCGCCAGAATAATGGCTATCACGTAAATGATCAGGGACATCTCCAGCTTTTCCATCACGAATATCGGCTAAGGCAGCGTCGATAGCACTGATCGCAGAATTTGATTTTGGTGACAGGCATAAATCGATAACTACACTGGCAAGTGGAATACGTGCTTCTGGGAATCCTAATTTTTCGGCTGCCTGAACAGCTGTGATTGTGCGAGCAGCGGCAGGAGGATTACCCAAACCAATGTCTTCATAAGCAATGACCATCAAACGACGACAAATAATCGGTAAATCACCGGCTTCAACTAAACGCGCTAAATAATGAAGTGCAGCATCGACGTCACTACCGCGGATCGATTTTTGAAATGCTGAAATGACATCGTAATGAGCATCACCATTTTTATCATGAGTCAAAGCTTTACGCTGTACACATTCTTCAATAATCGAAAGAGTGATCTTAACTTCTTTATTTTCGTTCACAGGAGTTGATTTTACAGCTAATTCTAGTCCATTTAAGGCGCTACGCAAATCTCCATTTGTAGCACGTGATAAATGCTGCAAGGCTTTTTCTTCTAATACAACAGGAAATTCTCCCAATCCTCGTTCGGTATCAGTTAATGCTTCTTTGATTGCTTTTTGAATATCAAGTTCAGTCAGGGGCTTGACTTCAAAAATTTGTGTTCGACTTCGAATGGCTGGATTGATTGTAATATAAGGATTCTCAGTCGTTGCCCCAATCATAATGATGCGACCACTCTCAAGGTGAGGCAATAAGAAATCTTGTTTTGTTTTATCTAAACGATGGACTTCATCTAATAATAAGATGACAGTGCCACTCATTTTCGCTTCTTCGGCTACAATCTGTAGATCTTTCTTTGTATCTGTTGCAGCATTCAATAAGCGAAAGGCATAGTTGGTCGAACCAGCAATTGCACTGGCAATACTAGTCTTACCAGTACCTGGGGGACCATATAAAATCATAGATGAAAGCATACGCGCTTCAACCATCCGACGAATGATTTTTCCTGGTCCAACAAGATGTTGTTGACCGACGACCTCATCCAAATTACGTGGTCTCATGCGATAAGCTAAAGGTTTTTGCATCGTTGAACCTCCTTATTTTAAAAGCGTAGCGGGCTCGTTAAGCTCTGACAGAAAAATAGGAAAAACTGAGAGTGGCGCTTTTAGCCACAATCAGGATTTATCTTTTTTCCGAAGAGCTAGCCCGCGAAGCTAGATATGAGAAAAAGCGAAACAGGCTCGTTAAGCTCTGACAGAAAAATAGGAAAAACTGAGAGTGGCGCTTTTAGCCACAATCAGGATTTATCTTTTTTGTCGGAGTACAGTTTAAGTAACTAGCTAAAAAATTCTTTATTCCCTTATTATACCACAAAGAACGTACGTTTGTATCGGTGCTTGTTTAGTCTTTTAAAACAAGAGAATGTAAGGGTTTATCATACAAAATGCTTGTGATTTCAATGGATAATAGACCTAGATTCGTGTATGATAGGAGGTGGTGAAAAATAATGAATGAAACGATAGATTTTTTTAATACAAAATCAACAGAAGAAATCGCTCAATTTTTATTAGGAATGTATTTAGAACATGAATCAGAAACGGGGATACTTGCAGGGTATATCGTGGATACAGAAGCTTATTTAGGCCCAGAAGATGAAGCAGCGCATAGTTATGGCTTACGAGATACGCCACGCTTGAAGGCGATGTATGAAAAGCCCGGGACGATTTATTTATACACCATGCATACCCACCTGATTTTAAATATGGTGACGCAAGAAAAAGACAAACCTCAAGGTGTTATGATTCGTGCGATTGAGCCTGTTATTGGAATCAATCAAATGGAAGTTAACCGCAAAGGAAAAAAAGGTGTCGAGTTGTCTAATGGGCCTGGAAAGTTAGTCGAGGCTTTAGACATTAAGAAAGAATTATACGGTGATTCCATCTTTGACAGTTCTCTAAGAATCGTTCCTGAAAAAAGGAAAACGCCTAAGAAAATCATTTCACTTCCTAGAATTGGAATTCCAAATAAAGGAATTTGGACAGAGTTACCGCTACGATATGTTGTTTCAGGAAACCCCTATATTTCTAAACAAAGTAAAAGTGATATCGATCAAAAGGCCTTTGGCTGGAAGGAAGAAAATAAATGAAAAAAGAAACGATGCTAACTTATTTAGATCAACAAATTACCAAAAAAATTACAGAATACGATGTCGCTCTTGATTGGAACACAAGAAATCATTCAATTGAAGTGGTTTTTCGATTGTTTGCTGAAAATAAGACTCATGAACAAATCGATGATGCAGCAGGAACACTATCAGAAGAAGAAATCATTGAATTTGAAGACGGTGTTCTATTTTATAATCCTGAAAAAACTTCTGTAGAGGAAGAAGACTATTTAGCTGTTATTCCTTATGAAGGAAAAAAAGGTATTAAAAAATCTGTGTTGGATGGTTTTGTTGCGTACTTAAATGAGGTACTAACAGAAGGGCAAAGTGACTTGTTAGATTTTTTAACAGATGAAGATCAAGAAGTTTTTGAATTAAAATGGTCTAATGAAGAGTTTGAAAAAGCTGTTCAAGCATATCAAAAAGCGGATAGCGATGTATATATCGCCTATCCTAGTTATTAGAAGAGGTGATCATATGAAGTGGACAGAAGTAAAAGTTGAAACAACCAGTGAAGCGGTTGAAGCAATTTCAAATATTATGATGGAAGCCGGCGCTAGTGGTGTTGCCATCGAAGATTCTTTAGATGTGGAAAATTTCCAAAGCGATCTTTATGGGGAATTATTAGATAAAGAACAATTTACACATATCAAGGATGGCGCTTTAGTAATGGCCTATTTCCCAGAAACAACTTTTTTACCAGAAATATTACCTTTTATTAAAGAAAGTATCACGCGTTTACCAGAATTTGGACTTGAAATAGGGAAAAATGAAGTGAGTGTCAGCGAAGTTGCTGAAAGTGATTGGGCGACTGCATGGAAAAAATATTATCATCCAGTTCGAGTGACCCGTTTTTTAACGATTGTACCAAGTTGGGAAAAATATGAGCCGCAAGATACGGTTGAAAAAATAATCACTTTGGATCCTGGAATGGCATTTGGGACAGGAACACATCCAACAACTCGTTTAACATTACAAGCTTTAGAAACAGTTTTACGTGGTGGCGAAACATTGCTTGATGTTGGAACTGGTTCTGGCGTTTTAAGTATTGCAAGTAAATATTTAGGCGCAAAAGACGTTTATGCGTATGACTTAGATGAAGTAGCTGTTACTGCAGCAAAAGAAAATATGGATATGAACCCAATTGCAAGTGATGTTCATGTGTCAGCAAATGATTTGTTAAAAAACGTAACGATTGAAGCGGATGTGATCGTAGCAAATATTTTAGCGGATATCATTACATTGATGATAGAAGATGCTTGGCGTTTATTGAAAAATGACGGTACCTTGATTGTTTCAGGGATCATTCATGAGAAAAAAGAAATGATCATACAAAAGATGACAGAAGTAGGATTTCTTGTGGATCAAGTTTTCCAACAAGGAGATTGGTATGCGATTATTTTAAAGAAAACTGAGGAAGAGTAAAATGCAACGTTACTTTTTAACTGAGCCATATGAGGTCAAAGAACACTATACCATTACAGGTGAAAACTATCATCATATCGTTCGCGTCATGCGGATGGAATCAGGACAGCAAGTCTTCTTAGCATTTAGTGATCAGTTGGCGATCATTGCTGAAATAATTGATATTACCGAAGAAGCCGTTTTTCTAAAAGAAATCAGTAAAGAACAAGCTGAAAAAGAGTTGCCAGTGAATGTCACGATTGCTTGTGGCTATCCTAAAGGTGACAAATTAGAATGGGTCGTGCAAAAAGGAACAGAACTAGGCAGCCACCGCTTTATCGGTTTTCCTGCCAAAGCCTCGGTTGTAAAATGGGATTCGAAGAAACTAGTCAAAAAAACTGACCGCTTGAAAAAAATTGCGACTGAAGCGGCTGAGCAATCCCATCGCCAGTTTGTACCAGATATTGTATTATTAGAGAAAGAGCAAGAATTGATGGATGTTTTTTCTCGTTATGATAAAGTGTTGATCGCATATGAAGAGTCTGCAAAAGTTGGAGAACGCAGCCGCTTTGCAACAGCACTTTCTGAATTAGTTGTTGGAGAATCGATTCTAATCATTTTTGGACCAGAGGGTGGTTTTTCTCCAGCTGAAATTGAAAAATTTCAAGAATATGGTGGGGTTGTTTGTGGCTTGGGGCCACGTATTTTACGTGCTGAAACAGCGCCATTGTACGCTTTGAGCGCTATTAGTTATCAATTTGAATTAGTGTAAGAGTTAGGGGGTTTTTTATGGAGATAGAGTTAGAAAGACTTTCAATTATGTTGATGGATCCGACGCTTACAGATCAACAGTTTAAAGATGAGATTCTGTTCTTAAAAGAGTTTCCTGTTCGGTCCATTTTTGTTTTGCCCTATGCTATCACAAGAGCAAAACAATTATTGGTGGGAACAGCGATTCAGGTAGGTAGTTTTGTCGATTTTCCATTGGGTGGTGGAACATTGGCAAAAAAAGCGTTTGAGACGGGACAGATGTATAGAGATGGTGCGTCGGATGTTTTTGTGACTATGGCGCCTGAACAACTGGATCTAAATGGAAATCTTAGTTATCAAGCATTAGAGCAATTGTCGTTTGGACGAAATGCTTTAGGTTTTTTCTTAGATAGTAGTCATTTGACAGACAACCAAAAGCAAGTATTAACGACGGATATTGCACAGCTTAATGTCAGTGCTATTTCTCTTGGCGTAAATCTAACGATGGAACAAGCAATTTACGATATGAGTATTTTTAGAACAGGCCGTAAGAGACGAATGACCTTCCAAGTGAATGTCAAAGCGCCAACTTTACTTGAAATTGAGTTGCTTTTTCAAGCGGGGGCTTCGTATATTGGGATTAACAACGGGCGTGAGATTTTACCACTGATCTCAAAATGGAATTAAATTAGAGGAATTGAAAATCCATAAAAATGTTAGTATAATAAAAGATGTTGGAAGTGCTACTGTTTCAAGTGGTGCTTTTCTTTTTTTCATAGATTGATTATGTACATAAACGATAAGATTGTTGAATCGTTAGAAAGAGAGCGTATTGATCTATTAGTTTAGAACAACCGATCTCTAGTTGAACTGACGTAGATAAAGGAGTGAGAACCATGCCAAAAGAGGAAATTATGACAGGACCTGGAGTCATTAAGCTCGTGTCAAAATATATGGAACCCCAACATGTTGCTTTTGTTCAAAAAGCGTGTGACTATGCGGAAAAAGCACATGAAGGACAAGTCAGACAATCAGGTGAACCTTATTTTATTCATCCAATTCAAGTAGCTGGAATTTTAGCTGAATTACGGATGGACCCACATACCGTTGCAACAGGATTTTTGCATGATGTAGTAGAAGATACAGATGTAACACTGGAAGATTTAGCAAATGAATTTGGAGCAGATGTTGCGATGCTTGTTGACGGCGTAACGAAGCTTGGAAAAATAAAGTACAAATCTCATGAAGAACAATTAGCTGAAAATCATCGAAAAATGCTATTGGCAATGGCACAAGATCTACGTGTCATTATGGTCAAACTAGCTGATCGTTTGCATAATATGCGTACATTGAAGCACTTACGTGAAGACAAGCAACGTCGGATTGCACAAGAAACAATTGAAATCTATGCGCCGCTTGCTCATCGTTTAGGGATTAGCCGTATCAAATGGGAGTTAGAGGATACTGCGTTACGTTACATTAATCCAAACCAATATTACCGAATTGTGAACTTGATGCAAAGCAAAAGAGATGAACGAGAAGCGTATGTTGAAGAGGCAGTAGAAGATATCCGTTTGGCGACAGAAGACTTGGATATTTATGCGGAGATTTACGGTCGACCAAAACATATTTACTCGATTTATCGTAAAATGAAAGATCAAAAGAAACAATTTAATGAGATTTATGATTTGTTAGCCATTCGCGTAATTGTGGATTCTATCAAGGATTGTTATGCTGTGTTAGGGGCAATTCATACAAAATGGACACCGATGCCAGGGCGTTTCAAAGATTATATTGCCATGCCGAAAGCCAATATGTACCAGTCCATTCATACGACTGTTATCGGACCCAAAGGCAATCCAGTAGAAGTGCAGATCAGAACGCATGAAATGCATCAAATTGCTGAGTTCGGGGTAGCAGCTCACTGGGCTTATAAAGAAGGTAAGACTGAAAAAGTCGATGAAGATAATGATACAAAACAATTAAGTTGGTTCCGTGAAATTCTTGAACTACAAGATGAAAGCTATGATGCTTCAGAATTTATGGAAAGTGTGAAAGGGGATATTTTTAGTGATAAGGTCTACGTTTTCACCCCAACAGGTGAAGTGACCGAATTGCCAAAAGGTTCTGGTCCACTTGATTTTGCCTATAGTGTGCATACGGAAATCGGGAATAAGACGACGGGTGCCAAGGTCAATGGAAAAATGGTCCAATTGGACTATACACTGAAAAATGGGGATATCATTGAAGTGCTGACATCACCAAATTCATTTGGTCCAAGTCGTGATTGGCTAAAAATGGTTGCCACAAGTAAGGCAAGAAATAAAATCAAGCGATTCTTTAAAGTTCAAGACCGTGAAGTCAATATTATCAAAGGGCATGATGCTATCAGTAAGTACTTGATTGAACATGGTTTTACACCTAAAGAATTTTTAAGCAAAGCTAAAATGGCAGAAGCGTTGGATCGTTTTAATTTTCAAACAGAAGATGATCTATATGCTGCAGTCGGTTATGGTGAAATTAGTGCCCAAGTAGTCTTTAATCGTTTAACTGAAAAAGAGCGTAAAGAACAAGAAATAGAACGTCAAAAGCAAGAAGCAGAAGAATTGATGAGTCAGCCAGTCAAAAAAGAATCAGATAGAATGAAAGTTCGTCATGAAGGCGGAATTGTGATTCAAGGGGTTGAAAATCTGCTTATTCGAATCAGTCGTTGTTGTAATCCTGTACCAGGCGATGAAATCGTCGGCTACATTACAAAAGGCCGTGGTGTTTCAATACACAGAGCCGATTGCCCAAATGTACAGCATCAAGAAGAACTCGCACAACGTTTGATTGAAGTTGAGTGGGAAGATACGAATAATTCAAATAAAGAATATGATGCTGACTTAGAAATTTATGGCTATAATCGCAGCGGATTGTTAAATGATGTCTTACAAGTGATCAGTTCTATGACCAAAAATTTAGTCAGTGTAGAAGCTAAACCGACTAAAAATAAAATGGCTATGATTCATGTGACGGTAAAAATCCAAAATCTAGATCATTTAAAAACAATCGTCGATAAAATAAAAAATATACCGGATGTTTATAATGTCCGTAGAACCAATGGCTAGGGGGATCCGTAATGAGAGCAGTTATCCAGCGAGTCAGTCAAGCTGAAGTAAAGATCGACCAAAAAAGTGTTGGGAAAATAAATCAAGGGTTTATGATTTTACTTGGCATTCATGAAACAGATAGCGAAGAAGATGTTGCGTATTTAGTTCGGAAAATCAGTAAACTTAGAGTGTTTGAAGACACTGCTGGTAAAATGAATCTGAGTATTCAAGAAGTTCAAGGAAGTATTTTGAGTGTGTCTCAATTTACGTTATACGCAGATACTAAAAAGGGCAACCGACCTAGTTTTATAGCAGCTGCCAGACCAGAAGTGGCGATTCCTTTATATGAACAATTCAATCAACAACTAAAACAACTGAATATACCTGTAGAGACAGGCGAATTCGGTGCTGATATGGCGGTATCATTGATTAATGATGGACCAGTAACGATCATTATTGATACAAATGATAACTAATCAAAAACATCATTCCTGCAATTTTTAGGAGCAGGAATGATGTTTTTTGATAAATTCTTTTGAAAAGACTTATTTGGAGTGAATGCTTGGTATAATAAAAGGTAAAGTGATTGTTGAGGTGTAAGATGGAAAAATATAAAAAGGAATTGTTACCTAACTTAAAAAAACTACCCGTACCAGAATTGCAAGAAACCTTGGTCGAGTTAAACAATTGGCTAAGACCCGTGGTTAGCTTAGAACAATTAAGAAGTTTTCAAAAAAAAGCAATAGCATTTCGTTTTTCAGATGGATTACTATTGCAAAAGGATTTAGTGGACTATGCAGAAAATACAACAGGCAGTTGGTTGGCGCCTTTATGGGAAGAAAGCTATTTAGAGGGTCGAGGGTATTTACAAACAGAATCAAATTTTGGTTTAGTTATAGATGAGTACTATTATGATCAAGTCGAGTCAAAAGAAGCACGAGCTGCCCAACTGATTTATCAAATGGGTAAAATTTATCTTAGTTTGCTTGATGGCACATTTCCGATTGAATATACAAAATCAAAACAACCTGTTGATATGTCGTTTTACACTAATTTTTTCAAAAGCTGTAGAATACCTGGGGTGGAACGTGATTCTTTTTTCAAAGGAGAGTTGGAAGCAGCAGACAACTATGTTGTGATTTTTGCAAAGAATCGTTATTTTCGTTTGGCGACCACAAATTCTTTAGGCGAACTTTACCCTGTGGAACAATTACAAGAAAATTTGAAGTTTATCTTATCTTTTGAGGCAGAAAAGAGTGGCGAACAGTTGATTCCTTATGTAACTGGGGTTGAACGAACACACTCAAATCGGTTGTATCATCAGTTAAAAGAAACTAGCTTAAACAAGCAGAGTTTACAATCAATTGAAAACGGCCTGTTTATTTTGAGTTTTTCAGATGGAAAAGATGAATCGAAAGAGGATCGAATAACAGAAGTTCTGTTGAATACAAGTCATCAATTTTTGTCGAAAACAACCCAAGCGGTTATCACAAAAAATGGTTTTATCGGTTTTAACATGGAACATACGGCAATTGATGGCGTACCGACATTGAATTTGCTTACGAAAATTTTTGACTCATTTAATGAGGAATATACACAACAAATCACTGGAGAGTCTGCCTCTGATTTAGTTCAAAAGATAGAATGGTCTTTGACTGACGAAATGACCGGTGCTCTAGAGGAAGCTAAACAACTCGCTGAAGTAGAGAATGGTTCGTACTGTATTAAACACCAAGTAGTATCAGAAGTTGGGAAAGAGCGGATGAAAAAAGCAAACGTAAGTCCAGATGCTTTTTTTCATATCAGTTTAGCTATGGCCCAACAAACGGTTTTTGGAAAATTAAGATCAGTTTATGAACCAGTTGCTATGCGGATGTATTATGAAGGGCGAACAGAATCTGCCCGCTCAATTAGTCAAGAAAAGAAACAATTCGTTGAGGCTTTTTACAATGAGGAGGAACCGACTAAAGATGAGTTAGTAGAACAATTTATCATAGCGGCAAACGCGCACTCTGAGCGGATTCGTCAATGCCAAAATGGTCAAGGGATAGAACGCCATTTATTTGGTCTACAAAAAATGGCATTGAACCCAGAAGAAGGGAATGTGTTTTTCTCAGCAGAGGCACTTAGTTTGTTAACCGAAGATTTTATATCTACGACAGGAATTCCTTATGAAATAGTAGAATCATTCAGCTTTGGTCCAGTCAATAAAGCAGGTTTTGGTCTTTATTATGGTATTCTAGATGAAGAAGTGATTTTGACACTATCAGCAAAAAACATATATGAGGATAATGCGATACAATTACTTGAAGCAATTTCTGAAGCACTGATTTCTTTAACGATCCTCTTAGATATTTAAGCCTAATACAAATTAAAATACAGAAACGAGATGAGTAGTCTTTGTAAGGGCTACTTATCTCATTTCTGTATTTTTTTATGTGAATGCTAGGTTAAACGAAATAATGTATCAATTTGGTGATAGGTTTCATCAGTCAAATGAACGTCTAACGCTTTGATATTGTTGCGGACTTGCTCGGGACGTTTTGCTCCAGGAATAACAACATCAATAAACGGGTTTTTGATATACCAAGCAAGCACGAGTGCTGCAACACTTGTATTGTAATCTGCTGCCATCAATTTAAGTTGATCAACATGATGGATAATTTCTTTAAAACGTTCCCCTTGAAAATCAGGTTTTTTACTCCGTAAATCCTCAGGCGGAAAAGTAACGTCGCTTTCGTATTTTCCAGTTAATAAGCCTGATGCTAGTGGAAAATAGGGGACAAAAGAAATCTGATTTTCTTTTAAATAAGGCATCAAGTCATTTTCTGCCTCACGATGGATCAAGCTATATTCATCCTCTACAATATCTACGAAACCGTCAAGATTTGCTTCTTTGATTTGAGCTAAACTAAAATTAGAAACGCCTATTGCGTTGATTTTTCCAGCTTCTTTGAGTTTTTGTAGAGCTGATACGGCCTCATTTTTTGGCGTTGTTTTATCTGGAAAATGAATATAGAATATATCGATATAGTCGGTTTGAAGTCGCTTCAATGCTTCATCGACAGAACGTGTCAAAAATTCTGGTGTATTGTTAAATGAGCCAGAATTTGCTGGATCGTGAGCTGCTTTAGTCGCAATCACTATTTTACTGCGGTCAAATTCTTTTAATACTTCGCCAATCAACTCTTCTGAACGGCCCATGCCATATGCAAAAGCTGTGTCGAGTAAAGTAATTCCGTTTGTTAAAGCCGTTCGAACAATTTCTTTGCCTGTTTCATCGTTTAAGTTCGGAAATAAATTGTGGCCGCTAACAGCGTTCGCACCCAAACCTAAAGGGGTTGAATAGACAGATGTTTTACCAATTTGTACGGGTTGTGTCATGATGATTCCTCCTGACTTTTCTTCTTTTAGTGTAGTTGATAGAAACGAAACAGTGAAGTGTTTTGTCTTATTGATAGATAAAAAGTGTCTGGGACATAACTCTGCGAGTTATATGCCAGACACTTTTTATACGAATAGACGGTGGGAGCAGAAGCAACTCCTTCTTGATAGTAGCGTTTTACACGTAGTCTTGGACAGTGGTTTTACTTTTTACAGCTTGTGAAAAATCTGTGAAAATCCGTTGTGTAATATCAATGCCTTTTTCCTTAGAGATATACCAGCACAGTACTTGGAAAGGAATAATGGCTAAATAAGGTGCTTTATATTCATCTTCACAACTACCTAATGCTAATTCATGGTCATGTTCAGCCGTCTCTTTCCGTAATGAAATGGTAAAGACGTGTGCAGTGTGTTTTTGTTCATATTGTTTTAAAAGGCTAGCCTTTTCGATGATTTCAGCTTTTGCTGGTGTATCAATGAAGAAAAGACGATGTTCAGGATTTATCTCTAAATACGGTCCGTGCATAAAGGCTTCTAACTCGACACCTTGAGAAGGAACTCGGATGGTTTCAGAAAATTTGGTCTCCATTTCTTGAGCGGTACCAACAGTTGGTCCATAAGCAATCGCAGTAAAACGAGGAGCTGCTTTAAAGTCTGATCGATTGTTAGTGAAAAAAGCGATTGTTTTTTCGATAGATTGATTAAATGTAGCGGTAAGATTTTTAAAGTCAGTCAGTTCTTGTTGTTCTTGTGTTTCAGAAAGCAATTGTTTTTTCACTGCGATTCTTAGACCCAAAAGCATTAGATTTAAAACTGTTGCAGAAAAACCTAGAGTCACGTAACCCACACGCTCTTGTCCAGATAAAATATCTAACGTTGAGCTGGTGACTTTAGTAATTTCACTATCAGGTATACTTGTCACGGCCATTGTATGCACTGCATGATGGGCATTAACCTTATTCATTGCCTCGATGGTTGAAGTACTTTGTCCGCTTTGAGAAATGCCCAACACAACTTGTAAAGTAGGATCGATCATTTCATAGTGAGAAAAATTATAGGGTTCTTGAATATCTAATTTGATTTTTGCCTTTTTTTCCATGTAATATTTAGCACTTTGCGCTGCATTGATACTAGAGCCAGTCCCTAAAACCAACCAATTCTTCGCCGAAAGATCTAAGCCTTCGATTGCTTGGTCGATATTAGCGGGGTATTGTGCTAAGATAGCAGTTAATTTTTCTTGTTCTTCTAAAATATACGATAACATTGTTGGTTTATCTAACATAGTAACACTCCTTGAATTAAAAGTTGGGTGATCTAATTTTAAAAATGTGTTAACTGAAAATGATTTTGTAAAAAATTGGCGATACCATCATCGAGATTAGAATCCGTAACATACGTTGCAGCAGCTTTTACTTTACCTTGGGCATTTCCCATCGCCACGCTAATACCCGTTGCTTCCAACATCTCAATATCATTTATTCCATCTCCAAAGCTAATCACACGTTCAGAGGGGATCATTAATTTGTCTTGAATTGCAAGGATTGCGGTTGCTTTATTAACGCCTTTAGGAATCAGCTCGATATTATTGAAGTGAGAAGAAGAAACGGAGAGCAATTGACTGTCTTCTAATTTATCTTTAAGCGAGTGTAGTCCTTCTAAATCAGTTTCAGAAATAATAATACCGTTGATGATTTCTTTGTGATGATCGATTAAATCGCTTAATGAGCGAATCGCGACAAATTCTTTTTCAGACTCATTTGTTATTCGAGCTTGGTCACTTTTAGTAAAATATTCTGGTAATTCTTCCGTATAAAAAACAGTATGTTCGCCAAAAAAGAAAATCGGCATAGCAATTTCAGATACAGCATTGTAAATCAAAATCAATGCCTCTTTTGATAATTGGTGTTTTACCAATTGTGAGTGAATCGAGTAAATACTGCCATTTGAAGCAACAACTTGTGTTTGTGGGCTTAATGTATTCGCAATCGTGGCAGCAGAAGAGAACTTGCGACCAGTTGCAACGTAAAATAAATGCCCTAGTTCTTGTAAGTGGTTGATGACTTTTTTTGTTTTTTTTGAAATGTTCTGATGATTATCAACTAAAGTACCATCAATATCCATAAAAATTAAATGAGGTTCCATTGTTTAACGCTCCTTTTTAATACCGCATGATTCACGAATAATCAAATCTGGTGAGTGTATTTCATACTGTTCTACGCTTTCGTCGTCGATCAATTTCAGTAAGCGATCGACAGCGATTTGTCCGAGATACGAGTTATGTTGATTAACAGTTGTGATTCTAGGCGTTTGATATTCTCCGTTTGGAAAAGCATCGCAACTAGCGATAGCAATGTCTTCAGGACAAGATAATTGATGATCTTTTAAAGCACGAAATGCACCTAAGGCAACATGATCATTGATTGCAATAACAGCATCAGGTAAGGGGTGTTTTGAGGCGATCAATTGACTCATGCTGTTGTAGCCGTCTTCTGTATAAAAATCACTTAGGTAAAGCAGTGATTCATCAAATGTTGTGTAAAGAGAGAGAGCTTTTTTAAATGCCGCTACTCTTTGAGTCGTAATTTTAATAGCTGGTTCACCGCCGATAAAGCCAATAGAGCGATTTCCTAAAGCAAGTAAATGTTGCGTTGCTAGAAATACCCCTTTTTCAAGATCACGCTCAACGAAATGAGCTGTACAATTTTCTTGATGCTGACCAACAATCAGCACGGGAATTTGTTGGTTGAGCTGATTGAGTGCATTTAAATAGTCAGCATTTGGATCATCTTTATCGATTTCTCCTCCAAGAATAATCACGCCATCTACTTTTTTCTCTAAAATCGTATTGAATGTATTTTGTTCAGCAAAGCTACTGTCTTTTTGTTTATTGTGACCTGCTGTCATTGTATTAAAAAGGAGTAGCGAATAGTTCAATGCTTGACTGGCAATTTCGATTTCAGAAATTAAAGCCGTAAAATAAGGGTTATTGATATCCGGTACGAGCACGGCGAGTGTCTGAGTCTTATTTGAAACCATGCCTCGAGCTAACATACTTGGTTGAAAGCCTTCTTCTTTGATAACGGCTTGAACTTTTGCTCGTTTGGTTGGAGAAACAGAAGGATGGTTATTTAAGACGCGTGAAACCGTTGACACTGAGACACCACTTTTTTTAGCGATTTCTTTAATTGTAATTGTTTTTTTCATGGATTTTTACCTCCTGCTAGTAGTTTATGCTAGAGAAGAATAAAATGCAAGAATTATTTGATAACGTTACCAAATAATGTGTTTAAGCTATTGACAATTATAAAATCGTGATATATTATGAATTCAACAAATGAATAAAACGCATACATTTGGTAACGTTATCAAGTTGTTGAGGTGAAAAAATGGAAGAAACAGTTTTGGCCGTAGATTTAGGCGGTACAAAAATTTTAGTGGGAGAATTAACAAAAGCGGGAGAAATAATCGCAAGTAAAAAATATCCCTCTGACGTATCAAGTCAGCGGGCAGCAACAGAGAAAATAAAAATAGCTATAGCTGATTATCTGCAGGAATATGGATCTAATCGCTTGATTACAGGGATTGGTATTTGTGTAGTTGGGCGAGTCGATACTGACTTAGGGGAATGGATCGAAATTCATCCCGGCCTTTCAGAGTCCATTTCATTAGCTGATGAAATTAAAGAGCGATTTAAGCTACCCTGTAAAATCACAAATGATGTATCAAGTGCGGCTGTCGCAGAGAATGAACTTGGAATGGGCACTGAGACAGATAATTTTGTCTATATAAATATTGGGACAGGCATTGCCGCACGAACCATTACAGATGGAAGTATCATTAGTGGAGGTCATTTCAATGCAGGTGAAGTTGGTCATATGGTCGTAGATATTACAAGTGATGATCAATGCTCCTGTGGAAGATTTGGTTGTGTAGAGTTGTTTGCATCAGGGTTAGGAATGCATCGTCAGGCTATGAAATTAAAGAATTTGTATCCTAAAACGACCTTGGCTATCAAGGAGGATCAACGGATCAGTTTTGAAGAATTAAGACGTGCATATGAACAAGAAGATGCTTTAGCAAGGCATGTAGTAGATCGTGCATTAAAGGCTGCTGCGGCTTTGACGATGAATATGGTACGCGTCAGCGATCCAGAAGCGGTTATTTTTGGAGGTGGAGTCATGAGTGATCATTGGTTCTTAGAAAAAATGGTAACGTTACTAAATGCTAAAACAATGCGTTTTGTTACACATGGAGTGAGCGTTACAGACTTAGATCCACAAACGATAGCGTTAAAAGGAGCAGCATTATTAGCATGCTCTTAATATAGAAAGGAGAGAAGACAGTGGATAAGTTTCAAAAAGAAGTGCTGGATTCAGGTATTTTACACAGACCATTAACGATCGATAAAACCAATTCGTATGAGCAACGTCAATTAGCGCAGGAAAAAATAGAAAAATCAGTTTCTTTACTTACGAATAGAAATGATGTTTGGCGACATGTTGGACGTGGGGCAATTGAAGTAAGCACTGATCAGGTAATCCTTTCAGGCGATACACGTTATTCAACGTGGTCCGTGGATGCTCCAGAAGACGGTGATTATGTGAATTTTGGGGAAATCATGGCTCATTTAACAATCGATGAACAAGATTGGTCTGAGTATACTCAAGTAAAATTATCTATCTTACCTCAATGTATCAATGTAGTAAATCCGAATGTTGTGATCACAATTGAAAATGATGGAGAGATAAAAATACCAGATATATACAACAGAGAAGGAACCCATGTCATCAACCTTGAAAATAATCAGTGGCAAACGTGTATTTTAGATATTAGTAATTTGCCGAGAGATAAAGTTACAGGTATCAAAATCGCCACTGGGGCTAATGGATCTTATATGAACCTACAAGGAACAATTTCTTATACAATCAAAGACTTATTTTTAGAAAAAAATCAAAATAATACTTCTGCTAAAGGTTGGCAGCCTAAAGAACAAACAATTATCTATTCTCATATTGGGTATCATAAAGACTTTGAAAAGACAGCGATCATTCATCAAGAACAGTGGCAACAAAAAGAATTTTCTGTAAAAAATAGTCAGACAGATGAAACAGTTTTAATAAAAGAAATCAAAAATATAACCACAAGTACAGGGATATTTGGTCTTTTAGACTTTTCTGAAATCACAAAACCAGGCAGGTATTATTTACAAGTAGATCAAAGGCAGACAGAATCCTTTGGAATTGATACGACGTATAAATTAAAGCACGAATCAATCTGGAAATCATTGAATTTTATTTACTGTGAACGGTGCGGAGGTCCTATTCATGGGATTCATGGTACATGTCATGAAGATATTGTTACTGAATATAAAGGGACGACTGTTTCATTTAATGGTGGTTGGCACGATGCTGGCGATTTATCACAACAATTAGTTCAAACGGCTGAAGTAACAGCTAGCATTTTTGAAATGGCAACTCAGGTTAAAGAGAGTAATCCGATGTTATATCTTCGTTTGATTGAAGAAGGAGAATGGGGGATCGATTTCATTCTAAAAACGCGTTTGGATGAAGGTGACCGTTTAACAAGTGCTGGAATTACAAGGTGGACAGATAATCGAATCGGAAATATGGATGATGCAAAACCAAGAATTCATAACAATCCATATGACAATTTCTTGATTACGGGAATTTTAGCCAAAATAGTTCTCGATTTAGAAGAAGGACACCCCTTAGTAGAAAAATTGAATCAAGTGGCCAAAGAAGATTATGGATTTGCATACGCCGGATTTCAAAAAACAGGATTTGAGCATGAACCCGTTTTTTGGGAACACACATATAGCACTTCTAAAAGCACTTTTTTAGCAACGATTTCTTGGACGGCCTCGTTACTCTTTGGTTTAACTAAAGAAGAACACTATAAAGAGCACGCAATTACTTGGTTTGAGCAGCTATTACAATGTCAGGAACAAAATGGGGTTGTACTGGATAATGGCGAAAGGTTAAAAGGGATGTTTTATCGAGATGAGACACACACTGTGTTTCAACATTTTAATCATCAAGCTAGAGAACATTTATTTGCACAAGCCTTTGAAGAGATTTTACATCGTTTTTCAACCCATGAAAAAGCAGAAATGTGGCAAGAGCAAGCAAAAAATTATGGTGAATATTTAACCTTTTTAAACGATTTTACAGCACCTTATCCAATGTTTGCTAGTGGTATTTATAAAGAAGATGAATGGAAAGATCATGACAGTTTCAAGCGTCAGCATTTACTTGTAGATCAAGAAGCAGAAGCTGCATATCAGGAGCAATTATTAGCTGGGGTCAAGGTTGGACCTGGATTGTACATCAAACGTTTTCCAGTTTGGTTTTCATTTAGAGGGAATAACGGAATTATTTTATCAATGGGAATCAGCGCCGCAATCATGGGTCGTTTGGTAAAAAATCAAAAGCTTCTAGAGATGGCGCATGGTCAATTGCAATGGCTCGTCGGTAAAAATCCGTTTAGTCAATCGATGGTTTATGGAGAAGGATATGATTATCCTCAACAATATTCAGTATCATCTGGCGAAATGGTTGGGGAAATGCCAGTCGGAATCCAAACATTTGGGAATGAAGATGAACCTTATTGGCCACAATTCAACAATGCGACATATAAAGAAGTTTGGGTTGGCGTTGCTGGGAAATGGCTAGCTTTGATCACAGAATTAATCAAATATGATTCAACTAAAGGAGAATAATCAATGAATAAAGAATCGAGTTTTAATAAAGAAGCTTTAGGTGAAAAAATTGCAATGTATGCGAATAAAATTGCGACTAATCGTTTTATCGCTACGATTCGTGATGCATTTGCTAGTACAATTCCAATTACGATCGTAGCTGCATTTTTCTTGTTAGTGAATAATGTTTTATTGGCTGAAAAAACAGGATTATTGCGTAATATGCCAGGCCATGAAATGATTGCTGAAATTGGCGTTCAGGCATACAATGGTACGTTAGGGATTTTAGGTTTGATGGTGACATTTTTGATTGGCTTCCGTTTAGCAAAATCATATGGTAGTGATGGTGCGTTAGAGGCAATCATTGCTCTTGCTTGCTATGTCGTATTGGTACCTAATAGTATCAACATCACAGGGTTTGATGGAACGGAGATCCAAACATCAGGAACGTTGACTCAAACGTATACAAGTGCCTCTGCAATGTTATTGGGGATCATTGCGGCAATCATTAGTGTGCCGCTTGTAGTCAAACTTTCAACGAACAATAAATTGAAAATAAAAATGCCTGATAGTGTACCGCCTGCGATTGCTAAATCATTTAATAGCCTGATTCCAGCCTTTTTCACAATTACACTTTTTGCTATTTTTGAAGTTGTTGTCCGTACATTTAGTGGGCATACGATTCCAGATGTTGTAGTCACGATTTTACAAGCGCCTTTAGTAGGTGGCTTTCAAACATTGCCTGGTATTTTAGCCTATGTTTTCTTATCAACCTTCGTGTTTATCTTTGGGATTCATGGGGCGTTTGTATTTGGAGCAATTTCAGGTCCGATTTTATTGACTTCTTTACAGCAAAATATTGAAGCGATTCAAGCGGGTTCTGCGGCACCAAATATTGTAACTCAACCATTCTTGGATGCTTATGTCTATATGGGCGGAGGCGGCACAATGATTTGTTTAGTGATTGCGGTTTTGATTTGGTCAAAACGTGATGACCAGCGAATGATTGCAAAACTTGGTGGTGTATCTAGTCTATTTAATATTAGTGAACCAATGATGTTTGGACTACCGATTGTATTCAATCCCGTTTATGCAATTCCATTTTGTATTGTTCCAATGGTTTCAACAATATTAGCTTACACAGCGACAAGCTTAAACCTTGTAACGCCAACATATATTCTAGTTCCTTGGGTAACACCACCGATCCTGTCTGGTTACTTAGCAACAGCAGGAGATTTCCGCGCGGTACTATTACAGATTGTCATTATTGTTATCGGAACATTGATTTACATGCCGTTTGTTCTTTTTTCAAATAAAGTAAAAGAGTAATCTAGCGACACAAACCGAATTTTTTCTTGACTTTACTGTGAAACTTTAGTAATTTATATATAATATTAAAAGTCAATGAAAGAACGAGTACATTTCAATCTAATCGTATAAGAGAAAGTTGTCGTGGCTGAAAACAACTTCATTAGGGAAATCGAAAGACATTCTGGAGATGAACGGATAAAAAGCCGTTCCGTTACGAGCGTTAATCGTTAAAGGAAAGAGCAATCTTTCAAACTTAGGTGGTACCGCGTATGTCTATTCATTCGCCCTTGTATTTAATACAAGGGCGATTTTTTGTTGTAAATCACCAAATCCCGCTAACAAAAGAAAAAATCAGCGATAAAATAAGTGAGAAGAGCGTAAAAAGTAAGACACGACGTATCCCTACTATAAAAAATCGTTGTCACAATAAACACTAACTAGGAGATGAAACAATGAGTTATCAAAAACCAAAAGGAACCAATGACTTATTACCAGGGACTTCCGAAAAATGGCAATTTGTTGAAGAAACAGCTCGTTTGATTTTTCGTGATTATCAATATGAAGAGATTCGCACACCGATTTTTGAACACTATGAAGTTATTTCTCGCAGTGTAGGAGACACAACCGATATCGTGTCAAAAGAAATGTATGACTTTTACGATAAAGGAGATCGTCATGTAACGTTACGTCCAGAAGGAACAGCCCCAATCGTTCGTTCTTTTGTCGAAAATAAACTGTTTGGACCTGAATTTGCGAAACCATATAAAACCTACTATATGGGACCGATGTTTCGTTATGAACGTCCCCAAGCAGGTCGTTTAAGACAATTCCACCAAATCGGAGCAGAAGCTTTCGGGAGCGTGAATCCAGCGGTTGATGTTGAAAGTATGGCAATGGCTTTAGACTTTTTCAAACAATTAGGTATCAAACAAATTCGATTAGTAATCAACTCATTAGGCGATAAAGCAACAAGAACGGCATATCGTCAAGCCCTGATCGACTATTTAGAACCAAAATCAGCTGAATTGAGCGAAGATTCAAAACGTCGTTTACACGAAAATCCATTGCGTGTATTAGACAGCAAAGATAAAAAAGATCAAGCGATTGTAGCAGATGCACCATCGATATTAGATTATCTAAGCGAGTCATCTAAAGAACATTTTGAAACAGTTAAAACGATGCTAAACGAATTGGCTATCCCGTTTGAAGTGGATAGCAATATGGTTCGTGGGTTAGACTATTACACAAATACGATTTTTGAAGTAATGAGTGAAGCACCTGGCATGGGTGCACAAGCAACGATTTGTGCTGGCGGACGTTATGATGGATTAGTTGAAGAATTAGGTGGTCCTGCAACTCCTGGTTTTGGTTTTGCAATGGGAATTGAACGTGTCTTGATCACGATGGAAGCAGAGGGTGTTGCGGTTCCTGTAATCAATGAAATCGATGCCTATGTAGTTGGAATCGGGGAGCAAACCAATATCGCATCGCTAAAACTAGTTCAAGCAATCCGTAATTTTGGCTTTTCAGCGGATCGTGATTTTATGGATCGTAAAGCCAAAGCACAATTTAAAACAGCTGCAAAATTAAATGCCAAACTCGCTTTGACCTTAGGTGAAACGGAATTAGCAGATGGAATCGTCAACGTAAAATCAATGGCGAATCGTAATGAAAAAGCATTTCCACTATCAGATATTTATGAAAGATTCGATGAAGTCTATGATGAAATGATGACCGTGATGTTTGATCAATAAAAAGTAAAAAATGAAGAGGAGCAAAAATCAATGGCAAAAAGAACAGTATACTGTGGAGAAGTTTCTGCAGATTTAGTAGGACAAGTGATTACCTTAAAAGGGTGGGTGCAAAAGCGCCGTGACTTAGGTGGGGTTATTTTTATCGATTTACGTGACCGTGAAGGAATTGCGCAAGTGGTCTTTAATCCAGCCCACTCAAAAGAGGCGTGGGAAATTGCAGATAAATGCCGTAGTGAATATGTAATCGAAATTACTGGTGAGCTAACTTATCGTGACAAAGAAGCAATCAACCCTAAAATGAAAACTGGTGAATTTGAAGTGATGGCAACAGACATCACGATTTTAAATACAGCGAAAACACCACCGTTTTTAATTGAAGATGAAAACAATGTTGGCGATGAAATTCGCATGAAATATCGTTATTTAGATTTACGTCGTCCACAAATGACAGCAAACTTAAAATTACGTCATGAAGTAACAAAATCGATTCGTCATTATTTAGACGATACTGATTTTATCGATATCGAAACACCTTATTTTGGTAAATCAACACCAGAAGGCGCGCGTGACTACTTAGTTCCTTCACGTGTCCATGCTGGTCATTTTTATGCGTTACCACAATCACCACAAATTTTTAAACAATTGTTGATGAATGCAGGTTTCGATCGTTATTATCAAATCGTTCGTTGTTTCCGTGATGAAGATTTACGTGGTGACCGTCAACCAGAATTTACTCAAGTCGATTTAGAGACAACCTTCTTGTCTCCAGAAGAGATTCAAACAATGACTGAAGAAATGTTAGCCAAAGTGATGCGTGAAACAAAAGGAATCGAAGTGACGTTACCATTCCCTCGTATCAGCTATGATGAAGCGATGGCACGTTATGGAAGTGACAAACCAGATACACGTTTCGATATGGAATTGATCGATATCGCTGATGTGGTCAAAGATGTTGACTTCAAAGTGTTCCAAATGGCGCTTGAAAATGGCGGACATGTTAAAGCGTTGAACGCTAAAGGCGCAGCAGATAAATATTCTAGAAAAGATATGGACAATCTAGGAACCTATGTAAGTCAATTTGGTGCTAAAGGACTTGCTTGGTTAAAAGTAGAAGAAGATGGACTAAAAGGTCCGATTGCAAAATTCTTAACAGAGGTTTCAGATGACTTGATCAAAGCAACAAATGCTGAGGTTGGCGATATCTTGATGTTTGGTGCAGACAAACCAGAAATCGTTGCGGCTGCTTTGGGCGCTGTTCGTTCTCGTTTAGGGAAAGAATTAGGGTTGATCGATGAGTCTAAATTTAATTTCCTATGGGTTATTGATTGGCCATTGTTTGAATATGATGAAGAAGCTGGTCGTTACGTTTCTGCTCACCATCCATTCACACAACCAAAAGAATCTGATATTGAATTACTTTCAACAGATCCAGCAAAAGTCTATGCTGAAGCATATGATATCGTCTTGAACGGTTATGAATTAGGTGGCGGTTCGCTGCGTATTCACAAACGTGATTTACAAGAAAAAATGTTTGAAACACTAGGATTTACCAAAGAATCAGCGCAAGAACAATTTGGCTTTTTATTAGATGCTTTAGACTACGGATTCCCGCCACATGGCGGAATTGCGTTAGGATTAGACCGTTTAGTAATGTTATTAGCGGGTGAAAACAACATTCGTGAAGTGATCGCTTTCCCTAAAAACGGAAAAGCAGCTGATCCAATGACAAGTGCGCCAAGTGTGGTTTCACCGTTACAATTGTTTGAATTGAATATCGACGTAACTGCGATAGATGAATAAATTTTGACTTAGTCAGAGAATAACAAGCTTTCGATAAACTACCATCGTTTATTGAAAGCTTTTTTCTTATCTAACAAATGAAAATAGCCCTTTCAATAAAAGAGTGCTTCCTCTATAATTTAAATAGAAAATTCGGTTAAGGGAGTGAGTAAATTGAAAAATAAAAATCATATACTTTTTTTGATTATGGCTGTTGTATTAATCGTTTTGGCAGGATTGTCTTTTTATGTGTTCCGACCAACAAGTGTTGAAACGTATAATAAGGAAATCAAAGGGCTGCAAGAAGCTGAACAAAGCGATTTAAAGGAACTAAATGAACCGCCAAAAATGACTAGTCAAAAGCAAACAGATGTATTGGTCAAGGGGGAAAAGCTCTATGTAACCTATGACTCAGGAGAGAATTGGTCGGAAGTTCCTGAACGTCTAGAAAAGATACAATTTGGTGAATACACACCCTCTTATGATAATGAGTTGATGGAGAACAGCTATTTTTTAACAAAAGAAAAAACGTCATTTCTATATGAAGATCTAGGTTTGAAGCTAATACAAACGGTGGATCAAGGAAAAACGTGGCAAAGATATGAGATTTCCCAAGAAAATGCTGGTATTCGTTTTAGAAAGATCGATTTTCTAAGCAAAGATTTTGGCTATGTGATTTACTCTGGTGGTCGAGTTGCTCGTCAAGAAGGAACAGTAGCGTATTTAACACACGATGGTGGGAAAACTTGGGAGGAAACGGCTAATACCAATCAAACATCATTGGTTCAAGCTGGTGGTTTTGTTGATGAAAATACAGGCTTTTTATCTTTCGGAGCAGCACCTAATTTACAAGTCACAAAAGATGGCGGAGCTAGTTGGAAAACAGCGACGATTCAGGTACCAGAAGAATATAAAGCTATTTTTTTAGTGGCTGAAATGCCGTCTAAATCTGGGAATCAATTAGAACTTATGTTGAATCAAGGAGAAGTTGGTGACTACAAAGGTGGTTTAGTAAAAGGAAAATTTATTTCAAAAGATAATGGTGAAAATTGGGTGTTTGATCGTGAGGTAGAGGCAGATGAGGAGTAAGAAAACAATAAAAAAAGTTAGCGGGATCATCTTTTTGATGTTGCTGATTCTATGCTTGCTGTTTTTAGGTGGATTCATGGTTATTTCTTCGAGAGGGTTCGATTTAATTAGTGATTGGCTTCTTTTCGTTGCAATAGTAGGAAGCTTTTTGTTTTTAGGCTTGACGCTACTATGCTTGATAGACCTTGATAAGAAAAGAAAAATTCAGATCATTTGGCTTGAGATTGCAGTGATCATCATAGTAAGTATCCTCTTGGGATTGGTAAAGCCGAAAGAAAAAACAATTATGAGCCTGTCACCAGATGCAAAACAAGTTTTTTTAGTGAAGGAAACAAATAACGATCATGCGTTGTACTATTACAATAATTATTATCTAATCATTGCGCGGTTAAAAGAAAAACTGCCTGTTGGAGAGATCACTGACTATCAACTAACTTGGTTAACGAATGAAACCTGTGTTTTGGTCTATCGTTCAAAAGACCAAGCATTACATCAATATATTGGCACATATGGTGGGCGAAGAATAGCCTATTCTTATGTTTTATCTAATTTGACAGGTTCTTGGGCATCAAAAGATGGAAAGACCAGTCTAACATCAAGTGGGACAACAGGAGTTGTGATCCAGACGGACGGGGAAGTAGAAGAATATCCATTCGAACAAGCTAAGCAATTTGGAACCACCGCCTTAGCTTTAAATGATGATAAGAATGCGAAATGGGCCATTAGTTTAGACCAAAAAAACAAGTATGATGATCAAGGGGAGCTAGTTAAAAATGCTCAGACAAAAATCATCCTACTAAAGGCTGGGCTTGATGATCCGCAAAAAATCGAGTTGTATTTTAAACAATAGACAGAATAGAAAATGGGAGGGTATATATATAAACACTACTCCCTTTTTTTAGTTCGTCTTAGCTACAATGAACAGCTAGTATCGCCAATAGCTAAAACAAGAATTTTTTATTAATGTTACCACTTATATTGAAAATCAACGGTGGTCATATAATTTTGATTTATCCTTTCAGATACCAACTGTAGCTCTAATTGGACACTCGATAGCTTTTTGTTTTAACAAGAAAGAATAGCTCATAGTCCACTTAGCGGACAGCGTTTATAATTTGTTTATATTTATCCTTTATACTAACTGTAAACGTAGTTAAAGGAGGAGCGCTATGACGAAAATGTTTTTCCAAAAGATATCAGTTCTGTTTTTAACTTTAATTCTTTTTTCGGCGTGCCAACCTAAAACAGCTGATACAAAACAACAGGTAAAGGAGAGTACAAGTATGACAACTGAAAAAAGTAGTACAAGTCAGTCAAAAGAATCAGAAGCAACATCAATGAGTAGCGTAGAACCAGCCAACCCATCATTTCCAGAAGGTTCTTTGATTCAAGCTGTGACTAATAATGACGCTACCAAAGTAGGAACAATACTTCAAGATAAAAACTACCTGATCGATGAAGTAAATGACAAAGGTGAAACACCATTACTGATCGCAACACATGAAAACTTTGTAGATATCGCCAAACAACTGATCGACGCAGGAGCAGATATCAATGTTCAGGATCAAATCTCGGATAGTTCCTATCTTTATGCTGGAGCCCAAGGAAAAACAGAAATCTTAGCATACATGTTGGACAAACAAGTGCCGGATCAACAAAAAGTGAATCGCTTTGGAGGCAACGCGTTGATCCCAGCAGCTGAAAAAGGTCATCTTGATAATGTGAAATTACTTCTAAAAGATGGTCGATCTGACATTGATCATCAAAATAATTATGGCTATACAGCATTGATCGAAGCGGTAGCGCTAAGAGATGGATCTGAAATCTATCAACAAATCGTCAAAGTTTTGTTAGAAGGTGGAGCAGATAAGACATTGAAAGATAACACTGGACGAACAGCTGAAGACTATGCTAGAAGTTTAGGCTATACAGAAATGTTGAATACACTTCATTCATATTAATAGTGATCAAACAGCAGAGGATTTTTCTCTGCTGTTTTTGAGTTTTTTTGTTCCACTCAGTATTCCTTTTTATCGGCCATCTTGAAGATTGGGTACCATACAAGAACATGGATGATCAATTTCCATCAAATTGATAAGCTCCTTCCACTAGATATGTAGCAGAAGTATTACCCATAAAAAATGTTTTAGAAAATTGATCTAATTCTGTGCGACGCATTTTATTTCTCATTTCAATATTTTTTTATACAACTCAATCATAGCGGAAAATTTTTTTTCAGTAAGCGTTCTCTTCTGATGTGCAACATGTTGCAAGATGATGAAATACCCAAATTAAAATGAAAAAATAGCTATACTTTTCTGCTATTTAAACGATTGTGCTTTTTTTCTTACCCTAAAGCACGTATAATGAGAATCAAATGAACCCAGTAAAGTGAGGCTACTTCCACATGAAAAAATTCTTTGAAAGTTTACCTGTCCATGATTACACGACAAAACTTTCAGTGTCGATCGTTTATGCGATTTTGGCATCTGTTGCGATGAACTTCTTTTATCAACCAGGAAATATCTATTCCAGTGGGATTACAGGATTAGCTCAAATTTTAACAACCTTATCAACAAAGGTCGTAGGGTTTAAAGTGCCTGTTTCGATTACGTTATATGCGTTGAATATCCCGTTGTTTTTTGTAGCTTGGCGTAAAATCGGGAAAAAATTTACCGTTTTTACATTTCTTACAGTGACTCTAACTTCCATTTTTATGCAAATCGTGCCACAAACTGTTTTGTCTAATGATCCAATCATTTGTGCGATTTTTGGTGGAGCTGTGATGGGCTCTGGTATTGGTTTTGCATTGAAAAATGGATTATCTTCAGGTGGTCTGGATATTTTTAGTATTACGATCCGTAAAAAGACAGGACGCTCTGTGGGTTCAATTTCTATGTATTTCAACGGATTGATCATTTTTGTGGCTGGTTACCTATTTGGTTGGCAATATATGTTTTATAGTGCCTTATCGATTTTTGTAAGTGGTAAAGTGACAGATGCTGTTTATACAAAGCAGAAAAAGATGCAAGTCATGATCATTACAAAGAATCCAGATGCTGTAATTGATGGGATTCAACAGAAAATGAGACGAGGAATCACAATCATCCATGAAGCAGAAGGGGCATATCGTCATGATAAACAGACCTTGCTTTTAACTGTTGTGACTCGTTATGAATTACCATCATTGGAATCCGCAATGAAAGAATCCGATCCATCAGCTTTTGTGAGCATTTCTGATAATGTAAAAATTCTTGGGCGCTTTTATGAAGAAGACCTCTAGCGTATAATGTACTTAAAAAATCCAGATGCAATGCTGGATTTTTTTTTAGTTATCTCAAAAGTAGCAATAGCAGGATTAGCAAGTTGTTACTGCTTAAAAATAGCCATAATGGATTAATTCTATTTAACAGATTGATAATTTCAAAAAAATAATCTCTTTTTCTTGAAAAGAAGAATGAAAACTGTTAAACTATGTATGTAAGATTGAGGGACGCTTTTAAGACTGTTAAAGAATTTAACAATGAAAAAGAAGAACATCAATCCTATTTTTTTAAAGTTCATAGGTCGTTTTAAGTCTCACTTGGACGTTTTTAGACCAACGAAGGAGCGCATCATGCTAGATGAATTAAAAATGATTGAAGCAGTTGCTCCAGATTTGCTCGATGTAATGCAGGAAAGGTTTCATATTCTTCGTAATATATACTGGATGCAGCCTATTGGACGTAGAAGTCTATCTGATAGTATGGGAATAACAGAAAGGGTCTTGAGAACTGAGACAGACTTTTTGAAAAATCTTCAATTGATAGAAACTTCTAAAAGCGGAATGACTTTAACAGAGAAAGGCCTAGGTGTTTATCAAGGTTTAGAAACAATGATGAATCAATTACTAGGTATGCATCAAGTCGAAAAAGAAATCAGTCAATATTTTGGAATCAAACGTTGTATCGTTGTAGCTGGTAATAGTGACAATCAGGATAAAGTTTTATATGAATTCGGGGATATTTTGACCGATTCGTTGGATTTGCTTTTACCTGAAGGACGTAATATTATTGCAGTGATGGGCGGGACAACAATGGCGATGACTGCAGAATATATGGGCTCACTAGAATCGGAAAAACGACATAATCTGTTTGTTCCAGCTAGAGGCGGAATTGGTGAAGCAATGACTGTTCAAGCAAATTCGGTCAGTGCTGTAATGGCAAGCAAAACCGGAGGACACCATAGAGCATTGTATGTTCCAGAACAATTAAGTCTTGAAACATATAATTCACTACTGCAAGAACCTTCGATCCAAGAAGTATTGACACTGATTGAACAGAGCAATTGTGTTGTTCACAGTATTGGACGCGCGTTGCATATGGCAGCACGTCGTAAGATGTCAGATGACGAAATGGTCATGTTAAAGCAGAACAATGCTGTTGCTGAATCTTTTGGGTATTTCTTTGATGAAGAGGGCGAAGTTGTTTACAAAATTCCTCGAATTGGACTTCAGTTAAAGGATGTACAAAAAATCCCCAATGTCGTTGCAATTGCAGGTGGTAAATCTAAAGCCAAAGCAATCCGCGCTTATATGAAAAATGCACCAAAACAAACGTGGCTCATCACAGATGAAGCTGCTGCAAATGAGATTTTAAAAGGGGTAACCCTTTAAAATAAAAAAATTTTTGATTTTCATAAGGAGGAAATCTTTAATGACAGTTAAAGTAGGTATTAATGGATTTGGACGTATCGGACGCTTAGCATTCCGTCGTATCCAAGATGTAGCAGGAATCGAAGTAGTAGCAATCAACGATTTAACAGATGCTAAAATGTTGGCTCACTTGTTAAAATATGACACAACTCAAGGTCGTTTCAACGGAACTGTTGAAGTTCATGATGGATCTTTCAACGTTAACGGTAAAGAAGTTAAAGTTCTTGCTAACCGCAACCCAGAAGAATTACCATGGGGCGAATTAGGCGTAGACATCGTTCTTGAATGTACTGGATTCTTCACTTCAAAAGAAAAAGCTGAATTACACTTAAAAGCTGGTGCTAAACGTGTTGTTATCTCTGCTCCAGGCGGAAATGACGTACCAACAATCGTTTACAACACTAACCACGATATCTTAACAGGTAAAGAAACAGTTATCTCAGGTGCTTCATGTACAACTAACTGTTTAGCTCCTATGGCTAAAGCTTTACAAGACAACTTTGGTGTTGTTGAAGGTCTTATGACTACAATCCACGCTTATACAGGTGACCAAATGACTCTTGATGGACCTCACCCTGGTGGAGACTTCCGTCGTGCACGCGCTGCAGCAGAAAACATCGTACCTAACACTACTGGTGCTGCTAAAGCTATCGGTCTAGTTATTCCTGAATTAAATGGTAAATTAGACGGAGCTGCTCAACGTGTTCCTGTAGCAACTGGTTCATTAACTGAATTAGTAACAGTTCTTGACAAAAAAGTAACGGTTGAAGAAGTAAACGAAGTTATGGCTAAAGCAGCTAACGAATCTTACGGATACAACGAAGATCAAATCGTATCTTCTGATATCGTAGGTATGACTTTCGGTTCATTATTCGATGCTACTCAAACTAAAGTAATGACTGTTGGCGATCAACAATTAGTGAAAACTGTTGCTTGGTATGACAACGAAATGTCTTATACTGCACAATTAGTTCGTACTTTAGAGTACTTCGCTAACTTATAAGATTCATTCTTACTAGTAGTGGAATTTGAACAACTGTGAAATAATAAGCGGGGAAGCATCGCGCTTCTCCGCTTTTGTTTTGAATTAAAGTGAATGAAATGAACTGATGATGAACAGTACAAGAGTTTTGAAAGAAACTGTTGTCCCTTCATTTTTATAAAATACCTAAAAACTTTTTATAGATAGGAGTACTCCATAATGGCTAAAAAGACAATCAAAGATGTAGACTTAAAAGATAAAAAAGTACTTGTCCGCGTCGATTTTAATGTGCCTTTGAAAGATGGCGTTATTACAAATGATAACCGTATCGTAGCTGCACTACCAACGATCCAATATGTTATCGAAAATGGCGGAAAAGCAATTCTATTTTCTCACTTAGGTCGTGTGAAAACTGAAGAAGATAAAGCTGGCAAATCATTAAAACCAGTAGCAGAGCGTTTAGGCGAATTATTGGGTAAACCAGTAACATTCGTTCCTGAAACTCGTGGAACTGAACTAGAAACAGCTGTTAACAACATGAAAGACGGCGACGTTTTAGTGTTTGAAAACACTCGTTTTGAAGATATCGATGGTAAAAAAGAAAGCGGAAATGATGCTGAATTAGGTAAATACTGGGCTTCTTTAGGCGATGTATTTGTGAATGATGCATTTGGTACGGCTCATCGTGCCCACGCTTCTAACGTAGGAATTGCATCAACTGGTATTCCAACAGTTGCTGGATTCTTAATGGAAAAAGAAATCAAATTCGTTGGTGAAGCAGTAACTGCACCAAAACGTCCATTTGTTGCTATCTTAGGTGGCGCAAAAGTCTCAGACAAAATCGGTGTTATCGAAAACTTGATTTCTAAAGCTGATAAAATTCTTATCGGCGGCGGAATGACTTACACATTCTATAAAGCAAAAGGGATCGAAATCGGCAACTCACTTGTTGAAGAAGATAAAGTTGCTTTAGCAAAAGAATTGATCGAAAAAGCTGGTGACAAACTAGTATTACCAATCGATTCAGTATGTGCTAATGAATTCAGTAATGATGTTGAAACGGTTATCACTGACGGAGAAGCTGTACCTGAAGGATACATGGGCTTAGACATTGGTCCTAAATCTATTGAATTGTTCTCTAAAGAATTAGCAGGAGCAAAAACAGTCGTTTGGAATGGACCAATGGGCGTATTCGAAATGAGCAACTTTGCTAAGGGTACAATCGGTGTATGTGAAGCAATTGCTAACTTAGAAGATGCAACAACAATCATTGGTGGCGGAGACTCTGCTGCAGCTGCAATCCAATTAGGTTTTGCTGACAAATTCACTCACATCTCAACTGGTGGAGGCGCAAGCTTAGAATTACTAGAAGGTAAAGAATTACCTGGTCTAGCAGCAATCAACGATAAGTAAAAAATTGAACAAGCCATTTAGATCTTCAGTAATACCAAAAAGATCTGGCTTGTGAAACTGGATTGGTTCGACCGATCCATACCACAAAAAAGAAAAGGATGTGCTTTTCCATGCGTAAACCAATTATTGCTGGTAACTGGAAAATGAACAAAACGGCTTCAGAAACGAAAGCTTTTGCAGAAGCAGTAAAAACAAAAATTCCTGCAAATAGTTCAGTAGATTCTGTTATCGGTTCTCCAGCTTTATTCTTACAAGAATTAGTAGAAGCTGCTAAAGGAACTGAATTAAAAATCTCTGCACAAAACTGCTACTGGGAAAACTCAGGTGCATTCACTGGCGAAACATCTCCAGCAGCACTTGCTGATTTAGGTGTTGACTATGTAATCATTGGTCACTCTGAGCGTCGTGAATATTTCCACGAAACAGATGAAGACATCAACAAAAAAGCAAAAGCAATTTTTGCAAACAACATGACGCCAATCTTCTGTTGTGGTGAATCTTTAGAAACGTATGAAGCTGGTAAAACGGCTGAATGGATCGAAAGCCAAATCACAAACGGTTTAGTTGGTTTATCAAATGAGCAAGTATCTTCAATGGTTATTGCTTATGAACCAATTTGGGCAATCGGAACTGGTAAATCTGCTGATGCTAACATTGCAGATGAAATCTGTGGCGTTGTACGTTCAACTGTAGAAAAATTATACGGTAAAGAAGTATCAGATGCTGTACGTATTCAATACGGCGGTTCTGTAAAACCTGAAAACATTGCTGAATATATGGCAAAAGAAAACGTTGATGGTGCTTTAGTCGGTGGAGCAAGCTTAGAAGCTGATTCATTCTTAGCATTGTTAGATGCCGTTAAATAATCACGTCTTATAACAATATACGCAATTAATCGAAGTTTCATTGAATAATCTATGAATTATGCAAAAAATGTTTGCATAGCGCGCGTTTATTCACTACAATCATAATTAAGGGAATCGAATCCCCTTAGTATAAAACAAACTCAAAGGAGAGACAAAACATGTCAATTATTACTGATGTTTATGCACGCGAAGTCTTAGACTCTCGCGGTAACCCAACAATCGAAGTAGAAGTATACACTGAAAGCGGTGCTTTTGGTCGTGGAATGGTTCCATCTGGAGCTTCAACTGGTGAATACGAAGCGGTTGAATTACGTGATGGCGACAAATCTCGTTACTTAGGTAAAGGGGTTGTTAAAGCAGTTGACAACGTTAATAACATCATCGCTGAAGCAATCATTGGCTACGATGTACGTGACCAAATGGCTATCGACAAAGCAATGATCGATTTAGATGGAACTCCTAACAAAGGTAAATTAGGCGCAAACGCTATTCTTGGTGTTTCAATCGCTGTAGCTCGTGCTGCTGCTGATTACCTAGAAGTACCTTTATACCACTACTTAGGCGGATTCAATACTAAAGTATTGCCAACTCCAATGATGAACATCATCAATGGTGGATCTCATGCTGACAACAGTATCGACTTCCAAGAATTCATGATCATGCCTGTAGGCGCTCCTACATTCAAAGAAGCTCTACGTTACGGTGCGGAAGTGTTCCATGCATTAGCTGGAATTTTAAAAGCACGCGGCTTAGCTACTTCTGTAGGTGACGAAGGTGGATTCGCTCCTAACCTTGGTTCTAACGAAGAAGGTTTTGAAGTAATCATCGAAGCAATCGAAAAAGCTGGCTATGTACCTGGTAAAGATATCGTTCTTGCTATGGATGCTGCTTCTTCTGAATTCTACGATAAAGAAAAAGGTGTTTACGTTTTAGCTGATTCAGGCGAAGGCGAAAAAACAACTGAAGAAATGATCGCATTCTACGAAGAATTATGTGCGAAATACCCAATCATCTCAATCGAAGATGGATTAGATGAAAATGACTGGGATGGTTTCAAAAAATTAACAGTTGCTTTAGGCGACAAAGTTCAATTAGTTGGTGATGATTTGTTCGTTACAAATACAACTAAATTAGCTGAAGGGATTGAAAAAGGAATCGCGAACTCAATCCTTATCAAAGTAAACCAAATCGGTACTTTGACTGAAACATTCGAAGCAATCGAAATGGCTAAAGAAGCTGGCTATACTGCAGTTGTATCTCACCGTTCAGGTGAAACAGAAGATTCAACAATCTCTGATATCGCTGTTGCAACAAACGCTGGTCAAATCAAAACTGGTTCATTAAGCCGTACAGACCGTATTGCTAAATACAACCAATTATTAAGAATTGAAGACCAATTAGGCGAAGTTGCTGAATACAAAGGCTTGAAATCTTTCTACAACCTAAAAAACAAATAATTTTAGTTGATTATAAAGCAAAAAGGGACAACTGATTTTTAATCTTTTCTCCTTATACTCATACGTAAAAACTCCTCTTGTTTAGGCAAGAGGAGTTTTTTTTACATATTTAAGAATCTACTGTGTTCAGGTATACTTAATAAATGAAGCCACATTTTAAAGGAGTTGGGGATAAAATGAAAAATAGTTTAAAGGGGTTATTTCTAGTTGCTATCTCAATTTTTTTAGCGTCTTGTAGTGCTAAAAAAATGCCGACAGAAGAGTCTAAAAATGAAATCGATCAACAATTAGTAGAGAGCTTACCAGGCTCTTGGGTAGCCAATAGCTACGACTATGGCAATTATGAAATTTCTTACGAGGATAAAAAGTTGTGCTTTAACTCAGAAGAACTTGAAATTGAGTATACCGAAGAGAATAGAGTATTTACCCATCAAGAGAAAGATAAAAGCTTCCACTATATTTTTGAAGTAAATAAGGACGGTATCACCGTTTTACCTCATTATGAAGTGAAGCAAACTGGTAAAGAACTGATCACAGGTGGAGATTTAGCGCCAATAATGTTAAAAAAACAACGAATACTAACCAAAGAAAACCTATTAGGAAGATGGAAGTCAGTTGAACCAGATCATCCAGGATATTTTGAGATTAAAGCAACATTTGATTCAACTAAAATAGACGTATTGCTAAGCGAAACTGCGGAGTTTAAAGAGGTTGAAACAATTCCGCTAACAGCTGAAAAGGGAAATTCCGCATTAGTTTATATAGATGAAAGCAAGACGACCAAATACATTTTTACCAAGCATGAAGAGGCACAAATAATACTCAACACATCTTCGACACAAACTGGTGCAGAAGGAACAGCACGTCCATGGATTTTAGAAAGAGTGATAAATGAATAAAGGCAGTTTTCTATTATTCAAACAAAAAAATCGGTGCTATACTTAAAAGAAAACGAGGAGGATACATCATGAACAAATCAGATCTCCAAGCAATTATGAAAAAGCAACGCACCTTTTTTGATTCAAACCAAACAAAATCAATCTCGTATAGAAAAGAAAAACTGGAACAGCTATTAATAAATGTAAAAAAACATGAAGAAGATTTCTATTGGGCTTTTGAAAAAGACCTTAAAAAGCCTAAAGCTGAAGTGTATGCAACTGAATTAGGTCTAGTTCTTTCTGCTATTAAAGACATGCTAAAAAATATTGATAAATGGACTAAACCTGTAAATAAACCAAGAGCTATTTCGTCTTTACTAAATAAAAATATGGTTTTTTTAGAACCGTTTGGGACGGTTTATATTATTGGGCCGTTCAATTATCCGCTTCAACTGACATTCGTTCCATTGATTGGTGCTCTTGCAGCGGGGAACTGTGCAATTGTCAAACCATCATCAAAAACACCAAATGTAGCGGCCGTGATTGGTGCGGTTTTAGGAGAAACATTCGATGAACAATATGTAAAAGTATTATCCCCAAATTCTATAGATAATGCCTCTGTTTTAAAAGAACAGATGGATTTTATCTTTTTTACTGGAAGCACAAAAGTTGGAAAAATTGTGATGGAAGCTGCGGCGAAAAATTTAACACCTGTTGTCTTAGAACTTGGGGGGAAAAGCCCAGCAATCGTTACGGAGCAGGCAGACATCGAAATAGCAGCTGAACGCATTATATGGAGCAAATTGCTTAATACAGGACAAACATGTATTGCAACGGATTATGTTTTAGTAGATATAAAAGTCAAAAAACAGTTGATTAAAGCCTTGAAAGAAAAAATCATCGAATTTTATGGCCAGACGATTCAAGATAATCCAGATTATGGTCGCATTGTTCAAGGCGGAGCAATCGATAACTTTATTCAATTGATTGAAGACAATCGCGACTCGCTTATTTACGGAGGTGAGTACGATCAGAAAACAAGATTTGTAGCACCTACTTTATTTGATATTGAATTAACGCGTGAGAATGGATTGATGGAAGAAGAATTATTTGGTCCGCTCTTGCCAATTTGCACATATCAGGAGTTAAGTGAAGCAATCAAATTCGTTAAAGATGGGGAAAAACCATTAGCATTGTATTTATTTTCAGATGACAGAACCGTTCAAAAACAAATGTTACATGAGCTTTCTTTTGGTGGTGGAGGGATCAATCAAACGATTCTCCATGTAGCAAATGATGATTTACCTTTTGGAGGAGTTGGCGCATCAGGTATAGGGAATTATCACGGGAAATACAGTATTGAAACATTCTCTCATAAGAAATCAGTTGTTTATGGGCGAAAGGATTCAATGGCAAAATTGATTTATCCTCCTTACGATCAGAAAAAATTCGATTGGATCAAACGTTTATTATAGATAGAATAAAGCAAGAGGTTGGGACAGAAGTATTCAACTTCGAGAACCAAGTAGGTACTGTACAACATCAACTCGTGCCTCGTTGTGTTTTACAGCAATTTCAGCTTATTTCCGAAGGAGTTGCTTCTGCCTCTACGGTTCTCGTTTCACTCCGATCCTCGAAGCAACGAGGACCATTTGCTCCCACTATTTTTTCGGATGCTAGGTGTCTGGGATATAACTCGCAGAGTTATGTCCCAGACACTTATTGATTATTCTCCTTTTGTCCTAGTACGAACTATCTCCACAATGAATCTGATTCCTGTTACTAAAAAAACGATGATTCCTACAAAAATAAAAAGAAATCCAAGCGGTAAAAGGTAAAAGTTTTCCTGTAGTTTACCTGATGTGTCAATATATTCCACTGAGTTCATCTTGATGAAGAGACAAGCAACACCAAAAAACAATAGAAAACTTCCAATTAAGGTTGTGATCATATTTAGTTTTGCACGTCTTGTTTTACTGCTATCCTTAATTAGTTTTTCGGTCATATTATTCACATTAGTTCCTCCCAAAATCAATTCATCAAGCGAAATATGAAAAATACTAGAAATCAGAATCAATAATTCAAGGTCGGGTAGGTTTCGATTATTTTCCCAATTTGATACGGCTTGCCTTGTGACATTCAAACAAATTGCAAATTTTTCTTGTGTCAGTTGATTTTTTGTTCTTAACTCCTTAATCTTATCTCCAAATTCCATAGTCTAAGTTCCTTTCGTTGATGTATCTTCATTGTAGAGAGAGATGTTGTTCTAATCAAGAAAGCATAGCTTGCATACTGTTAAATAGAGGGAAAGCGTAGCTTGCTTCGTAAAAATAGCGCTGTAAATACTGTTTTATAAAGTTGCTAAAGAAACGAAATATTGACTTGAACAAAGTATAGCATCCTTGATTTACAAATAGAACTATCAGTGTTTTATTGAAACGTAAAACAGGCTATACTACAAATTCAAGGACTAGTATTTCACCAACACGGTTTAAATGCATATGTTTTTTTTTAAGCTGATTTATTTGTTATACTAATTATAATGAAATGAAAGGAGGAAAATTTTATGAAAACGAGAACTGAATTAAAAAGTGAAGCAAAAGAAATTTTGCGTGGACGCTGGAAAGATAGTTTGTTGATGTGTCTTGTACCAACATTAGTTTCAATTGCAATTGTACTTTTGTTATTTATTTTACTAATCATCCCTATTCTAACATTTGCTCAAAATAATCCAGATTTCCTAAATAGTACTGCAGAATACGAAGGAAACTCTGGCGGTGGTGGCGGTAGTGGTTTTCTTGGCGGAATCATTGGGGCTCTTTTCAGTGCAGGAATTTCGTGGACTTTCTTAGATATTTATAGAGGAAAAAGACAAGAAATCCGTCCATTTTCAGATGCTTTTCGTGGCTTTGCAGGGCCTGTTATTTTAGGTATAATCGCTGTTTATGCTTTAATGTTTGTGTTTATTACATTATGGTCATTACTGTTAATTATTCCTGGAATCATCAAAGTCTATTCTTACTCACAAACGTATTTTGTTTATTATGATGCCTACGAAGAAACGGGTGAACGACCAGGATTTTTAAGTTCGATTACACGTAGTAGACAGCTTATGAAAGGCTATAAAGGACAATTGTTCTTATTAGACTTGAGTTTTATTGGCTGGCATATCCTAGCAATGTTAACGTTAGGAATCGGCTATCTATGGTTGACACCTTATATTACTGCAACAAAAGCTGTTTTCTATGAAAACTTACCAAAAACAACTGTAGCTTAAAGCAATTGAAAGCATAAACAAAACTAATTTTTAGTTTTGCTTATGCTTTTTTTATTGTCTAATAAAAGTTTATAATTTGTTTATTTTCTTGTTAGCCCTAGTTTATTTACCCTCTTTATACTAAAGATAAGCAATAAAAAGTTATCGCTAATTACAGGAGGGAGCAAGAAATCATGAATAATAAAAAAATCATTGTAGGAGTTTCAAGTTTAGTTTTACTATTAGCAGGATGTAGTGTTGGCACACAAGAAACGTTAGGGACAAAAGAAAGTAGTCAGCAGAAAACTGAACAAGCGAAAAAAGAGAATAGCAAAACCAAAGGGGATACATTAAATAAAATCTTAGGTAAAACCAATTGGCAAGGGACGAAAGTTTATGACAAAGACAATAATGACTTGACTGCAGAAAATGCGAACTTTATCGGATTAGCAAAATATGATGCTGAAACAGGACGCTATGAATTTTTCGATGCGCAAACAGGAGAGAGCCGAGGCGATCGTGGCTCATTTTTCATTACTAATGATGGGACAAAGAGAATTCTTATTTCAGAAACAATGAATTATCAAGCTGTTGTTGGGTTGACTGAACTGACAAATAAAAAATTCACTTACACAAGAAAAGGCAAAGACAAAGCTGGAAATGAAGTAGATGTTTTTGTTGAACATATCCCGTATAATGAACGTAAGCTAGCATTTACTGAAAAAGAGAAATCATTAGATACAACAACAGGAAAAATTGACACCAAAACTGCTGGTGCGACTATTTTAGGGAAAACCTTGTGGAACGGTACCAAAGTTCTTGATGAATCAGGTAATGATGTAACAGAATTCAACAAAAACTTTATTAGTTTAGCTAAATTTGCAGCAGATACGAATCAATATGAATTTTTCAATTTAGAAACAGGCGTTAGTCGTGGTGACTTTGGTTACTTCGATGTATTGAATCATAATAAAATCCGCACCCATGTCTCGATTGGTCAAAATAAATATGGTGCGGCGTTAGAGTTAACAGAATTGAACAGTAAGAAATTTACGTACAAACGTATGGGGAAAGATCAAGCTGATAATGAAATTACGGTATTTGTAGAACATGAACCATATACTGGCAAATTCAACCCTGAATTTAGTTTCTAAAATGTTTGAGCAAAAGTCAAGCAATGCAATAGTGTCCTCAATAAATGAAGCAAAGGAGAAGAAAATGACGATAAAAAAACGATTTCTCATTTCATATATTGGGGGCATTGCAATTGCTTGTCTATCACTTTTTTCAATTATTTGCATTGTTTTTTATGTAACGACAGGGAAAATACCGACCCCAGCAACTTTATATAAAAGCTTTACAGAACAACGCTCATTAAGTCCAGAAGAAGAATTAGCCTATATCAAATTGCGTGGTATCGCTAAAGCTGATCCTGATCAATTACTTGCCCCAAAAGAAGAATTGAAACAGACAATCCACCAATTTGAACAGGAGTCATTAGGTGTTGTTGTTCGAAAACAAGAAAATATCGCGTATTACTCTCAAGATTTAGTAGAAAAATCATTGATTGTTCACTTTCCAAAATTTGATGCCAACAATATTGAAACAAGAGGAACGATTGATAATGCTGGGCGTTTGTATCGCTATATGAAGTTTGATTTTTATTTTAGCAATCAGATGCCGGGCAGTCTTTTGGTTTTAACGAAAGAAAATAATTTTTTGGAATTTATGACTAAATGGGGCGTACTGATCATCGTGACAATTTTACTGGTGTCCGTTGGTGGTTTACTTTTCTTAAATCATTTATTGAAGAAAACAATCATCCAACCACTAGAACAGCTAGGTGCTGGAATGTCTGAGATCAGCAATGGTCAATTAGAAGCGCCAATGGCTAAACCAGTCAAACAAACGGCGATGGAAGTAAAACAATTGACAGATGATTTTGAAAAAATGCGAGAAGCGTTGATTTATTCGACAGAAGAACAAGTCAAGCTTGAAAATAATCGAAAAGAGCTTGTTGCGAGTATTTCTCATGACCTAAAAACCCCGATCACTTCGATTATTGGCTATGTAGAAGGATTATTAGATGGTGTTGCAGGTTCTCCAGAAAAACGTGCTAAATATTTACAAACGATTCATACAAAAGCAATCTCATTGAATGAACTGATTGAAGAATTATTTCTTTATTCTAAACTAGATGCTGAGGCAGTGCCGTTTCATTTTGAACGAATCAATATTCCTGCGTTTTTAAACCATATCATTGAAGAATTTAAACTTCAAGGCAATCAAGTATCACTTCAATTAGTGAATCCACAAGCATCAGACAGTTATGTGTCAGCTGACCGTATGCAGTTGAATCGAGTATTTATTAATTTGATTGAAAATAGCTTGAAATTCAAAGCTACCGATCGCCCACTGCTGATCCAACTAGAAGTATCTGAAAAAATGGAGATGGTGGAAATCCGCGTCTCTGATAATGGACAGGGAATTTCAGCAGAACAACTGCCATTTGTTTTTGATCATTTCTATCGAGGAGAAGAAGCACGACCAACCAATACTGGGGGGAGCGGCTTAGGACTGGCTATCGTTAAACAAATTATTGAGATGCATGATGGTCAAGTTGCGATTGAAAGTAGGTTGCATCATGGAACGACTATTACGATTTTATTAAAAAAAGCTTGAGGAGGACCGACTAATGTCAAATGGAGTATCACGTATTTTATTGATCGAAGATGATGAAAGTATTGCGGAGTTACAAAAAGATTACCTAGAAATCAATCATATGGAAGCCGAAATTGCGTGTGATGGATTGATTGGTTTAAATCGGGCATTGAACGAATCGTTTGATTTGATTGTGATCGATATTATGCTGCCATCCATGGATGGGTTTGAAATTTGTCGTCGAATCCGAGAGAAAAAAAATATTCCTCTGATGATTGTTTCTGCGAAGAAAGAAGATATTGATAAAGTCAGAGGGCTTGGTTTGGGTGCGGATGACTATATGACGAAACCCTTTAGTCCAAGTGAGTTAGTTGCACGTGTTCAGGCTCATATTAAACGTTATCAGTTGTTAACAGGAGCAGACACAGCCAATGATATTATAGAAATCAATCAAATCCGAATTGATAAGAGTGCACATAGAGTTTTTGTTTTAGGAGAAGAAATTATTTTTACGACGAAAGAATTTGAACTATTGCTCTTTTTTATGGAAAACCCGAACCGCGTTTGGATGAAAGAACAGCTCTTTCGTCAAGTTTGGGATATGGACGACTTTGATACTGACATTTATACAGTGGTCGTACATATTGGACGAATTAGAGAAAAACTAAAAAAAGGAAAATTATCAGAAAGCCCAATTGAAACAATATGGGGTAGTGGCTATCGATTTAATACTTAAAAAGGAAACAAAAGGAGAAAATAAATGAAAAAAAGCCTGTTATTCACTATGTTCATTGTATGTAGTGTGTTTGGACTTTCAGCTTGTCAACCAGATCAAAGAAAAGGGACAGAATCAAGTACATCATTAAGACCAGCAATCGTTAAGTCATCTTCATCAGAGAGCATGCCGTCTAGTGAAGAAACGGAGAAAAAAGGAGTTAATGAGTTGTCGTTTGAGAACACTGAATATCGTTATGATGTTGTCACGGGTGCAACTCAAACAACCTTTGGATCTAATCCAAAACCTCTTTATACGTATGAAGAGAAGTTAAAGAAAATGTTTTGGTCAAATCGTCCTCCACTAGGTTTAATGGAAGGAAACTATTTTACAAATGATGGCTTTTTCGATGTAGGAAATAAAGGGATAGTGGAAATTGTGACGGATGATAACGCAAAAATTATTAATGTTGAATTTAATGAATATGGTGCTGAAAATTATTATGCTTCCAAATATGCGGGAGCGAACAAACGTCTTTCTGATTATGCTTTCTTTCAAGCGCAAAATCCAAGGACGGATACGACATTAGTAACGGTAGTCAATGGAATCACTTTTGTGGAAAGACAGATGCGTGAAGAAAATCGAGTAACTGGGAATTTTGAAACAGTTAAAGGTTCGTCGACGACTGCTAGAGAAGGATTGATGACAATTGCAGCTGAGTTGTCCGATGAAATCAAACAACCGTCTAAAACCAAATATATTGGTTATGCTGAGGATTTTGGCGATGGCTTAATTGGAAGAATCCAATTGACTATCACCGATGGGAAAATCGATAGTGCACGTTATGACGAATATTTTGCAGATCAACCTGACAAAATTGTAGCAGATCAATTAAAAAAATATTACCGACAATCAAAATATTTTTCTTTGGAATACAATGAAGAGACAAACAATGATTTTGTTACTTTTGCGGATGGTTTGACAAAAGCAATTCTTGATCAGCAGAAGTTGGCTATTGAAAATGGTGAAATAACAAAGCATCCATCGTTTGCTTCTTATCAAAAATTGATCAAACATATTGAACTATAAAAAAGTGTTGCTATTTTTTTGACACACTTTCGACATATATTATCTTTATACTTGATAAAAACAGGTTAGGAGAGAGTCGAAATGGATTATTGTTCAAATTATGTCAACGGAGCTCGCAGTATGATGAGAGGTGGTATGTTCACAATGGGGATTACTTGGTGGATTTTGATTGCGGTTTTGATTATTGCAGCTGTCTATTTTTTTAAAAATAAATCAAGTCAGCCGGTTGAAACAAGTAACGCTCCTTATCAAAACAATTCGCAACATACCGCTTATCCTTCCGCTTTTGAGGTGCTGGATGAAGAATATGCTAAAGGAAATATCACTGAAGAAGAATATCTGCATAAAAAAGAAGTATTGATGAAATAAGTAGAGACAAAAAGTTGACGGACAATAACACGTCAGCTTTTTGTCATTTTTATGCTTTATTTTTAAAATTGGACTATATGGGACTAATGGTTTTTGGTATTTATTTGCTTTAGATCAAAACGTTCATGGAACAAGGGATTTCGAATCGATCGACTCAAACTATACACTTTAGCCTTTTAGCTAAGTTGACGAACATAGGGACAAAGCAGATTGACAAGTCAGATATTGCGGTACTGCAGACTTCTTGTTATTGTTGGGAAAAGAAGCAAAAGTTATAGCCAAGTCGAACTTGTCGCGTTACTTAAAGAAAAATGTGATCTTCGTTTAGACAAGATAGTCATGATGAAGCCTATAAATGCGAGTGGAATGAGAGCGAAAATAGGTGACTGAATAAGAAGAAAGGTAAAGCATTTGGGAAATCTAGGTGCTATAATAGTGTTGTAGGAATCTGGCAGTATCGTTTAATTTGCCGTTCCAGATACAGTTGTGTGTTACTATTTATCACTAATTATTCAGTTTAAACGTGTGAAAGAAGGTTTTTTCATGGATCGAACACTAAATAGTATGATTTCGTTGATTTTACTTGCTTATCCTATTTTGTCCATTCCATCAATCATTAAATCAAAAAAAGAAAACGGATATTATTTTTCTGAGTCTCGCTTCTTCATTCCTAAGCGTGTGGGATATGGAATAGGAATCAATATGCGTAATAAGTATGGTTTTTTCACATTGGTTGTTATCGGATTATTATTTCTATTTTTAGGGATATGGCTTCCTTGATGTTTAAATTTTAAAGAGCATGTTTAAACTATTGTTTAAACGTGTTTTTTTATGGTTAAAATTTTTGCTTTTTAGTTAATGATAAATTCATTGTTTTCTCATCTCCCTCTTCTTTTATGGTGGAAAATATATTATACTAAAGTAACACTATTTATTTATTTGAACAATAAATAGAATGTTGCACATTACGGCCTTAGGCTTTACGGATGGAACATTCACAAAATAGAGGAAAAGTGAAAGAACGCATCTCACTTTTCAATTATTAAGGAGGATTTATGGAAAAAAGTGGAAAAAAAAGAACTGGGTTGTTGTTGATTGCACTCTTTTTAGGCTATACGATGGTCTACATAGACAAGTTGTCAGTCGGGTATTCATTGATCCCGATATCTGCTGAATTTGGATTAGAACCAGCAGCAAAAGGAATGATCATGAGTGCATTTTTCTTAGGGTATGCTATCATGCAGATTCCGATGGGGTTAGTGATCAATAAAGTAGGATCGAGAGTTGTTTTGATTGGTTCAGTATTGGGAATGGGGCTATTTTCATTTTTATTTGGATTTGGAACGTCCTTGATCATGTTTATGTCGTTGCGTTTTTTAACTGGACTACTAGCCCATTCAGGTTATGCCTCATCGGCGAGTAAAGAAGTTACGATGAATTTCCCACCTGAAAAACGAACATTTGCTCAAGGAATTTTGTTATCCTCTTCTGGTGTAGCAGGATTTATTGGACCATTGGCATTATCACCAATCATTACAAATGCTGGTTGGAAGAATGCTTATATGATTTTGACGGCATTGGCAGTGTCAATTGCGATTTTTCTGATCATTGCAATTCCAAGAAATGAAAAATCAAAAGAAAAAGCAGATGCGGTTGCAACAAAAACTGATAAGGTTTCTATTTTAGTCGTTTGGTCAGATATTCGAGTTTGGGTTTTATTCCTAAGTTCATTTTTTATCAATTGCTTGCTATACGGATTATCCAGTTGGGTACCAAGTTTCCTGACAGGTGAACGTGGGTTAGATTTGAATGGTGCAGCAGTGGTCAGCAGTGTTGGTGGTTTATTTATGCTGATTGGTTCGATTGGTGGGAGTTATGTTGTCGGAAAATATTTTCAGCATAAAGAGAAAGCGGTAGTGGCAATCACAGCTATTTTAGGTGCACTTTCTGCCTTTGGCTCTTATTATATTGGCAATTTGGTTTTACTCTCGATCGTAATGGGATTAGCGAATTTCTTTTTGATCATCTCATTTGTTACGATGATGAGTATTCCACTACGTATATTCGAAGGGGCAAAATTTGCTCCAAGCTATGGGACATTGGCAACAGGTGGTATTCTTGGTGGTTTTGTTTCGCCAACTCTTATTGGGAAACTAGTTGAATTAGCCAATGGACAGTATATCTCGACATTCATTTTCTTTTTGATCGTTGGGTTACTAACTGCTGTGACGATTATGTTTATTAAGCAAAAATAAGAAAAATAGAATAAGCAATTTAAATAATTGATTAAGGAAAATGGAGGAATGTTAAATGACAACTATTCAAGAAATAATGCCACAGACAGATATGATCAAATGGAGAAGACACTTGCATCGTCATCCAGAATTATCATTTCATGAAGTAGAAACGGCTAAATATATCAAAAAAGTTCTTGCGGATTTTCCCAACCTAGAAGTCAGTTCATTGACTGAAAACAGTGTGATTGCTCTTTTAAAAGGGAGTAAGCCAGGCAAAACGATTGCGCTAAGAGCTGATATTGATGCATTACCAATCGTAGAAGAAGCAGACGTAGATTTTCCTTCTGAAAATCCCGGTGTAATGCATGCATGCGGTCATGATACCCATACGGCAATGTTACTAGGGGCTGTCAAAGTGTTAAGTACTATGCAAGACAAAATAGCTGGAACAGTAAAATTTATTTTCCAACCGGCGGAAGAAGAACCACCCGGCGGGGCTAAATTATTAGTTGAAGCTGGCGTAATGGATGATGTTGATATGGTTTTTGGTTTGCACATTGCACCGAATATTCCAGTTGGCATGATTGGCACTAGAAAAGGACCAGCAAGTGCTGCTTCAGATGTCTTTACATTGAAAATCCAAGGAAAAGGCTCACATGGCTCAACACCTGAGTTATCTGTTGATCCAATTATGATCGGAGTCGAAATCATCAATAACTTGAATAATATCGTTTCAAGAAATATCAGTCCTTTTGATAATGCGGTGATTTCAATTGGTGAATTCAATGCAGGAAAAACGGCAAATGTGATTCCAGATACAGCTCAAATTCAAGGAACAGTTCGTACGAACAATAAAGAGGTACGAGTGTCTATTCAAAAACGTATTGAAGCAATCATTGATGGAATCTGTAAGATGTATGATGCAACTTATGATTTAGATTACTTACTTGGGTACAGCGAAGTCAATAACGATAGTGATGCAACAGATTTAGTACTAGCGGCAGCTGAAAAAGTTGTTGGGAAAGAAAGAATCTTTGAAGCACCTAAAATGATGGGTGGCGAGGATTTCTCTGCGTATACGGATGTAAAACCCGGCTCGTTCTTTATTTTAGGTGGTGGGACTGCAGCTCAAGGTTGCGGGTATATGAATCATCATCCAAAATTCAAAATCATGGAAGATTGTTTCCCTGTAGGCTCAGGGATGCACGCACAGCTTATAGTAGATATTTTAGGACAATAATAACAGCTGAAAAGAACTTTAACAATCTTGTTAAGGTTTTTTTCAGTGCAAAAAAATTAGTATTTCTTCATAAACCCTGGCAAAATAAGAAGAAAGAACGGCGTCTTGTTGATGAGTAGATCTATGTCAGTAGGGACTTCGTTCACTAAAATAAGGAGCTGAAAAAGTATGTTTATTGTTATTATTGCGATAGTGCTGTTCTTTTGTTTACTATTAATAGTAGATAAAAATAAGAACACATCAAAAGAGCCTGTAGCAAAGACAAGGGTAGTGACAAAGGTACTTTCAATAGATCAACAAATGAAAGTAGAAAAAGCTGAGGGCATAAAACTACTTACATCCACCATCAAGCAACTTGAACAGCAAAAAATCAATCAACTAATGGTTGTGTTAGAGACTCTAAAAAAAAAGAAACGAAGGCACTAAAATGTCATAATTTTAAAAATAAGGATATAATCGTTTAAAGGAGCAAAATATAATTAAAGGTGGCAAAAAAATGGACGCAAAAAATCAAAGAGTATTTGCAATGTCATTTGCAAGTATTTACCCATTATATATTAAAAAAGTAGAAAAAAAAGGACGGACTCAAGCTGAAGTTGATGAAATTCTGATTTGGTTAACAGGCTATGATGAAGCTGGTTTACAAAAACAAATAGAGGATAAAGTAACGTTAGAAACGTTTTTTGCAGATGCACCAAAAATCAATCCAAATGTTTCTCTGATAAAAGGTGTGATTTGCGGCTATCGCGTAGAAGATATCGAAGATGAGCTAATGCAGAAAATTCGTTATATGGATAAATTGATTGATGAACTAGCTAAGGGAAAAGCAATGGAGAAGATATTGAGAAAGTAGTCAATCGTACAAAAGAATAAAAAACAGTCCTATCAGTTTGAGCTAGAATTCTATTAGCAAGGAAATCTGATAGGGGTGTTTTTTATTTTCTTTTTAAAGTCTCATTAAGTGAATAAAAAACAACAAATGATCATGAAAAATTACCAAAAAATTATGAATATCAAGTGATGTAACATTAAAATTGCTTTTTAAATTTGGTTTAGTATGTGATATTTAAGATAACAAAAATAGGAGGGACGCGATGAAGAAATATGTTAGTAACAATCATTGAGGGAATTACTTCTTTGCTGAAGCAAGTTCCTCGGAAAAACAACTAGCAGAAATAGAATTCGGCTTATTGTTACATAGTTTTTTATGTGAAGTTAAACAAAACTTTGCACCAAAAGAACTTTTTGAAGGTAGGAAAACCCATTATGGAGATTGGTAAATTGTTAAAAATTCGCAGAGAACAGAAAAATTTAACACAACAACAAGTAGCTGTCAGGTTTCATGTGACAAGACAAACTGTGTCACGTTGGGAAAATGACCGATCGTATCCAAATATTGATACCTTAGTAGAACTGAGTTTCTTCTTTGATTTTTCATTAGATGAAATTTTAAAAAAAGAAGAGTTGATCGTTAGCAAAGAGAAAACAGAATAATAGCGTTTTGCAAGTTGAATAAGTAACAAACACTTACGTATATGAAGAGGCTAGCATGTGAGATCAATAAATCTTATGTGCTAGTTTTTTCAATGTAAAACGCTATTATTGAGCCTGAAGTAAAATCAAAAGGGGAAGCATCTTATGTTAAAATAGCAGTAACAAATAAAAGACATTCAATAATTAAGTACAAGTGAGGAAATAAAATGAATCAAACATTGTTGGTATTGCAAAACGAGGAGCCCAAAATAATAAATGTCGCTTCTGCAATAAAATATTGCTATAAAAAAATTATTTTTGATCAAGAAAATCAAGAAACCTATACAAAGTATTTAGGTTATTTCATTGAAGAACAAGCGCCGAAAGATTTTGTCACGACCTTCAAGCAATTACGCGCCTTTTCTTACGGACGCAGTGATTGGAACTGGCTAGATATAAATGAGTCAACTTTGGTTCGTCTTTCTCAACATAATTCTGGCTCATTTTGGTCTTGGCTCGTTTGCCATCCAAATGGCTATGTTAGAGAAGTCGCACTGGAAACATTGATGACAGTATCTTACGTGAATACCTTACCTTTTTTACTTGTCACCTTGAATGACCATATCGAAAAAGTAAGAAAATACGCGGAACAAGAAGTGAACAGATTAGTGTTACAGGAAAATGAAGAAACAATTCTTTTTTCACTTCCTTTGATCCAAAGACTAAAGGACTTAGAACAGAAAGAAAATTTAGCGATATATACTCAACTCAATACATATTTTCGAAACAACTTTGCCTTATTGAGAAAAGCACAAGCAAACAAAGATAGGTCTATTTCTAGGTATGGATTTGAATTAAGTTTTATGGGAAATGAGCCTGATAGAATCAAGGCAATAGAAAATGGGTTGAAACAAACAGATAGAGTCATTTTAAGTTGGACATTCAACGAAATATGTAAAGAAAAACAGTGGGAAGAAAAGTATTTGATGCAACTATTAGAGCATCCTAAAATGATCATTCGAAAACTAGCCTGTGAGTGGTGCTACAACAACAGAGACCAAGAAGTACGAATGATTCCCCGATTATTGGATCAAACAACGTCGATCAAACATTTAGCACTGGAGTATGTAAAAAAACATTTCCCGAAAATTGATTGTAGAGAATATTATCTTCAGCGTATAGAAGAAAATCCCATCAACGCCATTCACGGCTTAGCGATTTTGCAAGATAAGAGAGACAAAGAACGAATGTTACCTATGATCCATTCAAGTAAAAAGAAAATAAGAGTGTCAGTATTGAATTGGATAAGCTGTTTACCGGTAAAGGAGCAGTTACCGCACTATATTGCATGTTTATCGGATTCTTCAAGAGACGTGAGAAATAAAGCTGTAGATCAGTTGATCCATCATTATTCACTAGATATCAAGGAGCAGTTGCTTCCTCTATTTAAAGAGAAAAAGGAAGCTTATTTTCAGCTAAACGTCATCAAAATTCTTGGAGAAGAAAGCAGCAAAGATTATTTTTATGATTTAGTGTTATTATATGTGGATGGAGCAGATCAAATAGTGAAAGCTAGAATTGAGCAACAACTTGACGGATGGATGCTTAGTTGGAATCGACGCTTCTTTTTTAGGTTCACGTTGAAGGATAAGGTTACGCTAGCTTATTTAGTGAATAAAAACTATAAGGAATACTCAGTGGGTGTTTTGGCTGTATTATGGAAAATTTTAAAGAGTAAGTAGTTGAAAAAAGTACACGAAATTCTCTACTACACTTTAAAAAATCTAAGAACGATTATGCAATTTTAAACAAATTGAAAGAGCCGTGGAGACGGCTTTTTTTTGTTTCAATAGAACAATAGAGAAAGTTTACTAAAATAGTAAACTTAATGTCCTTTTTTATTTAGTTAATGAATGCTAAGATTGTATTATGAAACTAAAAGTTAAAAAGGAGTTTTAAAATGACAGAAATCAGTACCAATCAAGGAGTCGTAAGTGACCTTACAATGCAATTTACTAGTAGTTTATCAGATGTCTCATTTTCAACGAAAAAATCATTTTCCTTCTCTCAAAGTTCTGCTGCATCTGGATTAAAAAGTAGTTTAACCTCTTTATCCTCAAGTATCAGTAATTTTGAAAGCTATGCGTCTAGTGATGTAAAAAAACTGATGACGATCCATCAAGCAATTGAAAAAGCTGAAAGAGGGAAAAACTAGATGATGATTGAGGACAAGAAAAGAAAAGTGCGGTGGCAGGCAGATGAAGTAGAAGATCATGTGAGAGACTTGAAAAAGAAAGAAAATAAAACCACACATCTAATACAGGATATTGCTCGTTTACATCAAAGACAAAGAGAAGTCTTAAATGAAATCCTCTATTACAGCAAAGGAACGCATGCAGAACGTTCGGCAACCATCGATTTAGAGGATTTAGAACAAGAACAGCATTCAATCATGCGTCATTTCGAAGAAGGACAAGAGGAGTTACATATACTAAGTCAATCAGAACAAAGAAAACAAGAGCAGTTGCAAGAAGACCTCATCCTCCTTCAACGAAAAGAAGAGGAGGAAAAAGATGCCAAAAATTGATTATAGTGAATGGACTGAACTATCAAGTGAAATCACCACACAACGCTTAAAAATCGTCAGCCAGTTTAAATCATTCAACCAAGCACAGCAACAATTTAAAGGAGCAAAAGAATTATCTGGGACAGGCTGGGGTTCTTCGAGAAATTATTTTGACGGTTATACAACGGTGTCAGATGCGATTTTTAATGCACTCTATGAAGTGGATGATGCAACAACTGAATATGTTTCGGCGTTTACATCTGAAGTGGGCGCAGCTGAAAATCAGTTAAATACAGAGCATCTAGAACAATTAAAAGAAGAATTAAGAAGTTTACAAGCTGAGAACGATATCTTGATGGAAGCAGCGGCGAAAGTCTTTGAAGATGTGCCATTTATCAATAAGTTTTTCATGGAACGAAGCATGCTTGGAAAAGCCAAAGAAATCGAGATTTTAGAAAAGTATAAAATTTTTGAAGCTGCACATGGAAGTGATTTTTCAGAGGTTCAAACAGTGATTTCTTCGATTGAACAAGGCTTAGCAGTATTGGGAAACGCTGGCAATTTTATTGGTGGTGTCAATGGTTATAAGAAAATGTCATGGAAAGACCAAGACTGGTTTAAAAACATTCAAGCATTTAATGAGAAGAACAAAGATGACCGCTACGAAATCGTTGTAATTCATGAAGATCACGATGGGAAACAGTTTGCAATTTATAAAAATGGAAAAATAGATCAGAAACGTACCCTCGATTACAATAAATTATTAGGCAAACAAGATTGGGAAATGTTGATGAAGCTTGGACCTGAAACAATCAAGATGTTGCTTAATTTAGATGATGTGGAAGTTTTGCTGGACGATGGATCAAGTACAGGACAAAGAGTGAAGTCGAGTATTTTTCTTATTTTAGCAGTTACGCCGGTTGATAAGGTGAAGGATGTTATTAAAGCAGCGAAGTTGATGAAAAAAGGGGATCATTTGCTAGATGGCGTGAAGTTGACTGCTAAAGAGTTGGAAATGTTAAGGGATTTGGAAAAATCTGGTGAACGGGTTAAGATAGTGGAGAAGAGTAGTGGAGCCAAAGGTAAATTAGATGCGTCATTGAAATCTTTTGAATCACTCACTATAGATGAGCAAAAAGTAGTAGAATCACTTTTGGAACAAGGAAAAAATGTTCAACTTATTCCAGAAGCTCCCAATGTTGGTAAAACTCCTGATCTTCTTGTTAATGGGGTGAAAACTGAAATTAAGACCCTTAACGGGAATAACATTAATACGTTGATTACGAAAGTAGGTAATGCGTTGAAACAAGTAGATGGAACGGGTGAGATTATCTATGATATATCTAAAGCAAACTTTTCCCAAAAACAAATGAATGAAATAATTTCTAGATTGACTGGTAGATACGGAAAAGATGTAGTTGATAGAATTATATTTATAAAATAGGAGAGTGTTTTAACTATGAAAATAAGATGTTTATGCGGAAACTTACTCAATGATGAAACCTTAGAGACAACAAATCCATTAATGGTTTTTCCTGAGAAGGAATATTACGATGTGCTAGAATCAAATCCAAAAACTGTAGAGGAGCTTGTCGATAAAATGCCTTCAGGTTCTATTTGGGAATGTAGAGTATGTGGAAGACTTCATTATTTTAAAGAAGGGAAAATAGCCATTTATAGATTGGAAGAAGAAGTGCCCGATAATGATTAAAGAATAAAATGGATTATATTACAAGATTGGTAATCAAGTGATTAAGTTTTAGATAGCAGGTCCTAACTTCTCTATAAACTTACAAATAGCTATTGAAAGCGGTTTGTAATTCAATTAATAACTGTGAAGTTATTGAGATTGCGTTAGTCAGTAAATAACCATTGAGTGTATCAAAAACAAGATTAACTATATGTAAGAGGAATGTAAGTAAGATTAAATAAGATATGATGGCATAACTAAATAGTTAATGAGGAGTGCTAGTGAAAATAAAAGAAGTAGTTTGTAGTACAATAAAAATTAAAAATAGTTTTGAAGAATCTATAGGAAATTTTGATATTTTAACTGAGAAAATGGATGATAATTTTACTCCGTACCGTATTGAGCAGAGCGTAATGATGTGGATCAATGAGGAAGGGGTCTTGGGAGAAATAGAATGTGTATTCCCAGAACAAGTAAACGATGAAATTACTTTGATTTCCAGTAAAATTGTTAGGGAACAGAATGGTTTTCCAATAATTAACATCAACGAAGAAACCAGCTGTAATGAAGTTTTAGTGTTTGCGGATGATGACTATTTTGTACTATATTTTAACAATACAAAAGAATATGATATGAAAATTATTTCTCAAAATCTTGTTTTTTACTTGTTTAATTCTGAATTAATTGCTATTAAGGCTATGGTCTTAGGAAGTGAGTTGTAAAGCAAATGAACAATGAAAGAATGATCGCTAAATATTTTAAAGAGAATTTTCCTACAAAACAATTGAGATACGAGATGTACTTGGACCATAATAAGTATTTAAAGATTCCAGAATTAGTCTTTCGTTTTCAAGATAATGTAGATTCAGTAGCATACGATGAATTAAAGAGATGTGTGGAATCATTTTCTGGGAAATTAGAATGGACGGTCATAAAAGGTTTTTTTGGAAGGAAAAATATAAATTATAGTTTGTCTCCAAAGGTAATGTATCAATATTATAAGGATCAGTTTGATAAAGAAGAATTTCCCTCACAGGAAGAATACTTTTTAGAAGAGACTTTTAGAAAGATATGTGAAGATGCGATTGAAGATATTCCAGCTTTGTATAAGTATATTAAGAATAATTTTGCGTGGAAAGACGAATACCAAAAACGAATAAGTGAGTAGTGTGTATCGGTATTAAAAAAAAATAGCCGATTTTCCATAGGAGGATATACTTCATTAAAACAACTATAAATGAGCAGCTAAAACTACACAGTCTATATGTGAAGTCTTTAGGCAGAGAAGGAACCAAACTTATTTTAGAGGAAGCTAATTTTGAAAAAAGTAATCTAGAAAATGTTGACTTGACAGAAGCAAGTTTAACAGAATGCTTTTTTGATGGGATGATCATCAAAGGAACAGATTTCTTTAGAACTGAATTGTATTCTTCTAGTTTCAAGAAAACTAATATAATTAATGTTAATTTTACTAAGGCGAAAGCAGATTTTGTTTCTTTTAAACAAGCCAAAATCGACAAAACTAATTTTCTAAAGGCGGATTTACCAGAATCAGATTTCTCATTTTCTACAATTAAGAGCAGTAGCTTTATTGCTAGTGATTTAAGGGAGGCAGATTTTAGTCATGCTACACTCGCCAATGTTGATTTTGAACTTGTAAATATTGAAGAGACGATTTTTAAAGGTGTAGTGCTTAAAAATATTATTAATTTAGATAAAGCGATGGTGGAATCGATTAATATTGGTTCGTTGGATGAACCTGTTATATTGGAGAAAGAGGAAGCTTGTAAATGGTTATTGGATTGTAATGATAGATAATTTGTGACTTTAGATAATTAGGAATGCTTCTGATAATGACTATCAACAACTAGGTAAATTACTTAAATCTAAGATAAATTGGTTCTATTTCGACGTGTTAGAAAATAAGTTGTTGGGGCTGTTAGAAAACGAAGTAACAACAAACTATAGCGTTGAATTCTCGAACATAGACACATTTTATAAATAATACAGTAGATGAGAGAAAAAGATTTTTTCCATCGAAAGATAAGGATAGTATAAATGTGGAAGAAGTTACTGAAAGATATAATAAGAGAAAAAAAGAACTATGAAGAACTTGTAAATCGAGGCGTAACTGATAATGAATTATCAAGTTTAAATGAAAAAAGTTTAACTGAGTTTGCATTTAAGTTTCCAGTTAGTTTCACCGATGTGTTAAAAGAAATTAATGGTTTAGAATTCAATGGAACAATTCTATATGGTACTGATGAATACTTATTAGACAGTGATGATGGCATCAAACAGAGGATATATGGATTAATTGAATATAATAAAATCTGGTATGAAGTTGAAACGAACAAACAATTTATTTTTTTAGGAGAATCAAATATTAGCTGGTTTGTTTACGAAAAGTCTTCAAACATGTTTTGTGAACTTGATAATCCTTCTGGCGAGCTGATTGAAAAATTCAATACTATTGAAGAATTGCTTGAGAAAATGTTGAAAAATGCTTTGGAATAATATTTAATGCTAATTTATTTAGCTAAACTATTTTAGGTGTTTTTTTCACTAAAAAAGAAATTCATTAGAGGTAATGTAGAATTTAAAATATTTAATGGGAGTGATTATGTTGACGATGATTGAATTAATTAATCATGATTCATGGATAAGAAGCGAGAAAAAAGTAGGTATAAAATTAGAATGTGATGGACAAAAAAATTTCTAATAGAAAAATAGAGAATTTAGATTTATGAAGGTCTATAGTGGCAGAAACTCACTTCTCTGATACAGAACTTATACAAATTGTTTTTTTTATATTCCAATCTTTCTGCTGGTGTATTGAATAAAAATATTCTTACAATATAAAATCAAAAAGAAGATTTAATTTGGGTCAAAGTGTTAGATGTTTTATGGATTTCTTGACTGCTAAAAGATAGTAGTATCTAATAATAGAGTCAATGGTAACGTTAGGATAACTTAACGATCTATTGACTTTATTTATATTATTACAAGGATTGTGAAAGGTATAATATCTTTGTCGAATCTAAGAGTTTTTTTTTGCGGAATAGATAAATAGTAGCCGATTGTTTGACTAACGCAAATCATGTAATTAAGGAAGGACAATTTGTTCCCGAAATGAACGGATATGTCATACTTGTTGGTGGTGAAGGAAGTGTTAAATATGCATTTGTAGGATTAGATAGAGCAACAGGTAATATTACTACCTTACATTTAAAATCTATAAAAGAGCTTGCCAAAAGAGCACCTAGTTTAGGTTTGATACCATAGGAGGAAATAAGATGATTATTGTAAAAAAAATTAACTGGATAGATGAAGACTCAGGAGAGGCGGATATTACATTGTCTGATGGAAGATATTCTATAGAATGTTTTTGTAGTGATTGTAATATATCAGAAGGGGATATATTTTCAGATATCGTATACGGATTTAATGTTAAAGATATTGTTAAAAGCTTTAATAAAGAATATGAAATAGGTAAAAATGAAAATGGTTATCATATTCAAGGTCAACTTGTAGATGAGGCAAGCGAAATTATGCAAATCGGAGAACTTAAAATAGATTTATCTGATGGTGATATTCCCAAGGACATTAAACAAAATGATTATATAGAAGTTGACATTTCAAGAATTGATATTTATTAAAGGAGGTAAAATTCTTTGACTAGTAAGCTAAAACTATACTAATCAGTTACCCAAAATATTGTGACCAAAGCAGGACGCAATAATAAGAAACATACCAATGTAAATACAGAAACTTGAATGAATAAAAAAGTACATGTATCAAGAACTAGTGGAGATTTAGAAACAATGTATAGAATAAAATAGTATTAAAGAAAATCAAAACAAGTAGTGGAAACCTTGCTTTGATTTTTTATTTTAACCTTGGTATTGTAGAAAATGGGTTTTGCTATTCAGTTTGAAGAATATTCCTCTAAACTGTGTGTGGATGATAAAACATACGGAGAGTACAGAGCGGATATCGAATTAGATATACTATCAATGAACATTTATGACTGGTTTAGCAATTTTGTTCAAGCGATTATATTGTCTAAAAATAATAATATAGTTTATATCAGTGATGTAGAGACATCGGAAGTATGGATAAAGATGATACCCGATGAGGAAAATATTCAAATTAGTGAAATCTATGCTGATAAACCTGATGGAAGTCACTCAGTTGAAACAGATATAAATATAGATGAAAAGAATAAAATATGAAAAAAAACTGTAAAAGTTCAAGATTTTTAAAAATAGTTAGTTTTTATAATGAAACAATATTTATTAGAAATTGAATAAATAAGTAAATAAACGAATGTATATATCTGTAAAATAGAAATTAAAAATGCAGATAAAATAAATTTAATAAAAAGATACGTTACCAATTAACGGGAATCTATCTAACATATGTTGCAAATCCGTAAAATCCTGATAAGGGATGATTATTAAACTCTTCTTTTTTATCATAAATCATTGTTGGTGTTGAGAAAAAAGACGAATCTAGCATTAATTTAAAAGTGGAAAGTATTTAATTGAATAAGTTGATGGAACCAACTCGTATAGGATTTTCAAAATAGAGAATGAGCCTTTTCATTTTTAATGACTGGAGAATAGAAACTAAGATCACTCTAACTAATCAGTTATTGTAGTCTATTTTTTCTTTTACTACAGTTAATAGTGTTTTTTTTAAAAATTTCATTCTAAATAAAAAAACATTTGTTCTATATTAAAAATATAATTTATAATATATAATGACAATTGTAATAAATATTATATAAGGAGAATAAATAAAAGGGGAATTACGGATTGGAAAAGGAGAAGAGTATGATAAAAAAATTGTTGTTAGTAAGTTTTTTAGTAATGATGTTGGTTGGTGGTTTTAGTCAAGCACATGCCGAAGAGTTAAAAGGTGATGAGTACGATTTTATAGAGTATGATGTAAAAACAAAAAAGGAAACAGTAATTTCTTTTAGTGATACCCTTTACGAGGGAATGCCTGAACAACTGGATGCAAATTTTCCAGCTAATTTAAGATTAAATAGAGAGTTAGGAATCATAGGTGAAGATGATCGAATAAAAGTTCAAAATACAAGTGAATCTCCGTATTCAGCTGTAGGGCAATTTGAATATCCCGGTCATGTAGGCAGTGGGGCGTTGATACAGAAGAACCTTGTATTGACTGCTGCCCATGTTGTTTGGAGTCAGCAATTTTTAACGGATGGTAAATTTGTTCCAGCACGTAATGGGTATGATAACAAAGCTTTTGGCGAAGCAAAAATTGAGAAAATCTATATTTTAAAAAAATATAAAGAAGCACCAACAAATGAAACAGACTTTGCTTTGGTGAAATTAGACAGAAATATTGGTGAGAAAACGGGTTGGTTTGGCTTGACTTATCAAGATAAAGTAGGAGATACATTTGTGACTAGTGGTTACCCCGCATCAGTAAATAATCAGAGCGATTTCTGCATGTATACTGCTACAAAAAGTATTGATGAGAAAATAACCTATCAAATGAATGGGAAAGAATATGAAATGAAATCTTGGGAAAAAGATCAAATTTTTACATTGTTTGATGGTACTAAAGGACAAAGTGGCTCTCCAATCTATGATTTGAATTCAAGAATAACTGGAGTATTCGCTGCATATGTATCAAGTCCTGTAGAAAAGAAAACCCTGTATTCAATGGGATCAAAAATTTCTAAAGAAAAGTTTGCAATGATTCATACTATATTAAATCAAGAAAATGCTAATTATGTCCCTGTCGATACTATTTCAATAGAACCCAAAAAAGTTACGATGGGAATAGAAGATACGTACAAACTAGAAGCTGTTTTCTCTCCAACCAATGCAACCTACCAAGGTGTGGAATGGAAAAGTTCCAGCAAATATGTGAGTATCAATGAATTTGGTGAAGTTTCGGTATTGTTTGATATGTTAGGAACAGTAACAATTACTGCAACATCTATCGATAATGGAAAAACTGCAACTGCTGAGGTTACGATTGTCCCCAAGCGAATTCCTGTAGACACATTGAAAATTCAACCGGAGAACGTCTCTTTAAAAGTTGGTCAGAGTGAGCAGTTAACCGCAACGATTGTCCCTGAAAATGCGACAATCAATCAAATGAAATGGTCTTCTTCGGATCCTTCTGTAGTAAGCATTTCAAAAGATGGAATGATTAAAGGAATACAGGTGGGTGAAGCGACGATCACTGCTAGAACTGAAGATAATAAAGAAGCTGTGAGTACAATCCATGTGACAGAAGAAGATGGACGGTACGGAACTGTTCCGTGGTGGTGGGATGAAGAGTCAGAGACTTTGACTTTTGGCGGTGGAGAATTTCCTGATTCGCATGAGCCATATCTTTACCAAGTCGAAAATTCAAAATTATTGAATGGGAAAAAGATAAAACAAATTACATTTACTGAGCCAGTTAAAGCAGCAAAATACTCGAGTATAGTATTTGAATATCTATCCTCTTTAAAATCAATTAATAACTTAGGGTTACTTGATACATCTAATGTCATAGCTATGGACGGAATGTTTTATGGAGCTAGTAGCTTAACAGAGCTGGATGTATCCAATTGGGATGTCTCTAAGGTGAAAAAGATGGGCTCAATGTTTTCTGGCGCGAGAAGTCTAGTCAGCTTAGATGTTTCTAACTGGGATACATCTAATGTAGAATACATGAGTGGTATGTTCTCTAATGCATGTAATTTATTAAATTTAGATGTTTCCAACTGGGATACTTCTAATGTACTTGATATGAGTAGAATGTTTTACGGTGTTTATAAAATAAAAAGTCTAAACGTTTCAAATTGGAATACATCTAATATGACAAATATGGGTTCGATATTTGAGGGTGCACGTTCTTTATCAGATTTAGATGTAAGTAACTGGGATACTTCTAATGCGGAATACATGAGCGGAATGTTTAAAGGAGTCGCCAATATAAAGAGTCTGGATGTAAGTAACTGGAATATTAGTAATGTAAAAAATCTAACTGGGCTATTTGAAAAAGCAAGTGGCTTAATGAGCCTGGATATAAGTAAGTGGAATACTAGTAATCTAACCAATATGGAAAGGATATTCAGTGGAGCAAGTAGCCTAACAAGTTTAAATGTAAGTAACTGGGATACAAGTAATGTAACGAAGATGGAGGGAATATTTTCTGGAGCAAGTAGTCTAACAAGTCTGGATGTAAGTAATTGGGATACAAGTAATGTAACAAAAATGGATGAAATCTTCAAAGGAGCAAGTAGTCTAACAAGTCTGGATGTAAGTAAGTGGAACACTAGTAAGGTAACACATATGACTAGAGTATTCAGTGGAGTAAGTGGCTTGAAAAGTCTGGATGTAAGTAAGTGGAATACAAGTAACGTAACAAAAATGGATGGAATATTCAGTGGTTTAAGTAGCTTAACAAGTCTAGAGGTAAGCACGTGGGATACAAGAAATGTGACAAGCATGGCTGGAACATTCAGTGGTCTGAGTAGTTTAACAAGTCTAGATGTAAGTAAGTGGGATACAACGAATGTAACCTATATGGGTGGCGTATTTAGCAGTAGCAGTCTAACAAACTTGGATATAAGTAACTGGAATACAAGTAATGTAACGGTTATGAGTAGTATGTTTAGGAATGCAAGTAGTTTAACAAACCTGGATATAGGCAACTGGGATACCAGTAAAGTAATGACTATGAGTTATATGTTTGATGGAGCAAGTAGCTTAACAAACCTGGATATAAACAACTGGGATATTAGTAGTGTAACATTGATGAATTATGTATTTAATGGAACAAGCAGCTTAAAACGTTTGAGTATAAGTAAATGGAATCCCTCTAATGCAACAAGTATGAATCATATGTTTGATGGAGCAAGTAGCTTAACTAGTTTGGATTTAAGCAATTGGGATACCAGTAAAGTGACAAGTATGAGCTATATGTTTGCCAAGGTAAAAGATTTAACACATCTAAATGTAAGTAAGTGGAATATTAGTAATGTAAAAAATGTAGATAGAATGTTTTATGAAGCCAGTAGCTTAACAAGTCTAGATGTAAGTAACTGGGACACAGGTAATGTGAAAAATATGACTGATATGTTTTTAAGTGCAAGCAGTTTAACTAATTTAGATGTAAGTAAGTGGAATACCAGTAACGTCACAAGTATGTATGGTATGTTTCGTTTAACAAGTGGTTTAACAAGTCTGGATTTAGGACAATGGGATACAGGGAAAGTAACAAGCATGTATCGTATGTTTAGTGGAGCAAGTAGCTTAACAAGTCTAGATGTAAGTAATTGGGATACCGGTAAAATAACAACTATGAGTTTTATGTTTGAAGATACAGAGAATTTGGATAGCCTCACATTAGGTAAAAAAAGTCTCTTTGACTTTTCTGTTAAATTACCAGGGCGAAAAAATGCAACATATACTGGTAACTGGATACAAGGGAACCAAAAATATCAATCAAGTTATGAATTTATGAAAAAATATGATGGTACAGCACCAGGGACGTATAAAAGAGAAGTACAAAATTAAAACCATTTATATCCAAAATAGGAGCACGATATTAGTGCTTCTATTTTTTGTAAGAGTACGATTTTATAAACTAGGAACACTCAACGTAGTGAACCTAGTTTATTTTTATCAACATCACTTCGTCAAAACTTCACCCGTAATCTTCCTCTCTCCATCCAACTTCCTAACCTTCTCCTCCTCAATCTCCATCAACCTCAAAAACTCCTCAAAAAAAGCATGAAACAAATGCCCACAAGCATAATACTCCTTCACAACCTTTTTCTTATTAATCGGTCCTTTCCGAAACTGAAAAAAATGATCCAACACAGCAAGTGGCTCCTCCTAAGACTGCAACCGATTCAACGTATGCTGCAAATCCGTAATATCCTGATAAGGAATCACCTTTAAACTCTGACCTTCTTTTTTCATAACCCATTTCCTCCCATTTTAAAAGTACTCTTAAAACCAGTAACACGAAGCGCTGAACAACAACATCCAACGCCTCATATACGTAACTCATCTATCTGAGCATTGACTCGGGCAACTATTAAACAAACCAGTGATAAAAACGACTTATGGATGATTTTTCTAAGCCTGTCCGTATTCCTATCACTTTCTTCTCAAAGCAAAACAAAAAACGCTACTGTAGTTTTCGTGAACCACCAATACCGTCATCAATCTCCTAGATAAAGCCCAAATCCTCCATAAAATACAAAATCCCAACCAAAAGTTTCCAGACAGACTAGAAAATCCCAGTAAAATTAGGTACAATAAAAAGAGCTAGTGCTTTTGTGCTAGCAATTGGCAACTTGTATAGATAGTTTCTGCTGTCTATGCAAGGCTTCATCATGTGATTGCTGTCAGATGGTGAAGTGCCTTTTTGCTTTGCACCAACACAACTGACCAAAGAGCAGAGTGGATGATGCAAAGTACAAGGTGAACGAAGCGAACGTTTTCTCCTTGTCCTATATCTATAATGAATTATTTGCTTTACTTTGAACGAAACCTCCTTTTACTAGATTTGTAGAATAGAAAAAAACGATATCAGGTAACATCACCCAATATCGTTCACAATAGTCCAAAGAATCATCTACCACTCATTTAAAGTAACCCAAAGAGAATCCAAGAAACCTATAGAAAAATAGGCAAACTTTAGGTACAATGAAAGAAGCTAGTACATGTTGCTAGCACTATTGGCAACTTGTTTGGGCAGTTTCTGCTGTCTTTACAAGGCTTCAAATGCTTGGTTGCTGCCAGGCTTTGAAGTGCCAATTTATTTTTATATTCTGATTTGAACAGTTCATGTTAGTATGAGCTGTTTTTTATTGCAAATCACAGCGATTACTTGTAGAGCTGATGATGCGCAATACTTGGCGACCAAAGAGAGAGAAGTGTCCCTCGTTCTATTCTACCTCTTAAGTATATCCGAAAAGAATACGAACACGCAACATAATTTTTCTTACAAATACGATTAAATAACACAAAAAAATGCTCTCTTATATATAAGGAAAAATAACAAAAAAATTTTTCAGTAGGTTATTTTTAACCTCAAATGACAGCTAGATATAAGTAAAATAGTTCATTTAAAAGTATGACAGCTTACTGTTTAAGTTGAACTAAAAATGAAAAAACTGAGCTTGGCGTGGTAACGTATTCGAGAATGTAATCTCAAAAAAAATGAAATTTTCAAAATATTTTGAAAAAAATATATAGCTTCTTGTGTTAAACTAATGAGTGGTATATTTTTTTTACAATAAGATAAGAAATTGATGGTTGGAAATTGAATTAAATGATCCCCACAAGAATTACGCACGTTTAAAACAAAACGCACAGACAATTCGCAACAAGTTCAAAATGTCCTATAGAGACTGCAATCAGAGCAAGACACTCTTCAATGAGATTGGGAAAGTAGTGGTTAGAATGAAAAAGAAACATAACTTTTCACTAGTTATAGCAATTATTTTACTAATAATAGTAGCTGTAGCAGGCAAAATATACATGGATAAAAAGTCATTCAATGATGAAATGGTAAAGGTTGTAAATGATAACAAATCGATAATAGAAAAAGAATTAAAAGCTAAAGGTACATCCAAGAGAATTCATAAAATTAACATTGACTATACTACAATAAAGCGTAATCCAATGGGAGGAATAATGTTTGGGGGATTTGTTAATGGTGAAAAAAAATTAGCGTTTTCAACAGGCTTAACTAAATACATTATGTCAGAGAATGGTGAATATAGTGACGTTCAATCGACAGGTGTAGATATAACAGAAGAATTAGATGATTATTTATCAGAAGGTGTTGCAAGTGACAAGTAATTTCACAGATAAAGATAGGGATAATATAAAGTTATTTAAAAGATCAACAGCTAAGTGTAAAAAATACAATGAGGCTTTCTAAGAATATATTGCAGTTTAGAGATAAAAGAGGAACTACAGGGAGTGCTTAGAATGAAAAAGAAACATAAAGCGTTATTAGTTATAACAATTATTTTACTAATAATAGTAGCTATAGGAGGGAAAATATATATGGATAAAAAATCATTTAACGATGAAATGGTGAAGGTTGTAAAGAGTAATGAAGCGAAGAAAGTGTTTATGAAAGAACTATAAAAAATAACGATCCTAAAGCTTTTACGGCAGATGGTGTTATTCAATCTTATGAAGTTGATTACGATACCGTCAAACACGATCCGATGGGAGGAATTATGGTAGATTTGATTGTTAATGGCGATCAAAATTTAATAATAGACGTAATTTTAGATAAAAATAATGAAGGCATTTTAAGAAATAGTGCGGGAGGGACATCCTCTGATTTAGATGACTTATTGAATAGAAAGAGGGAGTGAAGTTAGAAAAGTTCTAGTCACAAAAAAAGAATTACTGGGGGCGGTTAGAATGGAAAAAAAGCATAAAGTTTTTCTAGTTATAACAATTATTTTACTAATAATAGTAGCTATAGGAGGGAAAATATATATGGATAAAAAATCATTTAACGATGAAATGGTGAAGGTTGTAAAGAGTAATGAAGCGAAGAAAGTTTATGAAGAAACGATAAAAAATAATGATCCTAAAGCTTTTACAGTAGGTGGTATCATTCAATCTTATGAAATAGATTATGATACTATCAAACATAATCCAATGGGGGGGATAATGCTTAATTTAATTATTAATGATAACAAAAATCTTTATATACACGTGATTTTAGAGAAGGAAAGCGATGGAAGCTTAGGGAATAGTTCTGGTGGTACTTCTTCTGAACTAGATAATATGTTAACAGGAGCAAATATATGACAAGTAATTACTCTGATAAACAGCATGTGGCTATTGCAAAGAAACAGGTGGCTATTACCGATACAAAGCTATCAAATAATTCATTGCTAGAATATCAGATCAATATAAAAAACGTATAAGGCTTTCTAAAAGATCTACTTCAGATCAAGGAGGAGTGCTTAGAATGAAAAAGAAACATAAAGTTTCATTATTTGTAACAATTATTTTACTAATAATAGTAGCTGTAACTGGCAAAATATACATGGATAAACAGTCATTTAACGATGAAATGTTGAATATAGTAAAAAGTAAAAAAGCAAAAGAAGTCTATGAAAAGACTTTAAAAAATAGAGATCCAAAAGTATTTACAGATGAAGGAATTATTCATTCGTATAAGGTAGATTATGAAAGTGTTGAGCATAACCCAATGGGAGGAATAATGCTTGATTTAATCATTAATAATAAAAAGTCTCTAACCATAGCCGTTATTTTAGAAAAAGGTAATGATACAAAGTCATTAAGAAACGCAGCGGGTGGTGCTTCTCTTGAATTGAGTCAATTGTTAGAGAGTGGAAGTGAGGAGTTAGTAGAATGAAGAATAAACGGATGAAACGTTTAATGATAATAATAATGATGCTAGGATTATTTATATTAGGAATAGGTGGGAAGACATATATGGATTCAAAAAAAAATATGATTGAAATAGTTAGAAAAAATGAGTCTCTTATAGAAAATGAACTAAAAAAATATGACAGATTTAAAAAAATTCAATCAATTTCGATCAATTATGAAAGTATTCAAAAAAGTCCAATGGGAGGGATATTGTTCCAAGGTTTTGTGAATAATGACCAAAATTTAATATTTAATGCAGGCCTGCAAAAAAACAATTCTCTTATTGAAGTTGTTAATACTTCACCTAAGAAAAAGTTACATGATTACTTAGAAAAGGATGATTAATTAAATGAATGATAAACAGAGAGTTGAATATGCTAATTGGGAGTACTCAAATCTAAACGAAGGAGATCCTATTACTATTAAAGGAGAAGGAACAATTGGCTACTCTTAAAAGTAATTAATATTAAAAATACTGGAGAATAAATAGTAGAAAAACGATTACTAATTAAGGAGCTATTAAAATGAAGAATAAACGGCTGACATATTTAATAGCAATAATAATGACAATTTTGTTAATTGCAATAGGAATAGGAGGAAAGATTTATATGGATAAAAAGTCATTTAACGATGAAATGGTGAAGGTTGTAAAGAGTAATGAAGCGAAGAAAGTTTATGAAAGAACTATAAAAAATAACGATCCTAAAGCTTTTACGGCAGATGGTGTTATTCAATCTTATGAAGTTGATTACGATACCGTCAAACACAATCCGATGGGAGGAATTATGGTAGATTTGATTGTTAATGGCGATCAAAATTTAATAATAGACGTAATTTTAGATAAAAATAATGAAGGCATTTTAAGAAATAGTGCGGGAGGGACATCCTCTGATTTAGATGACTTATTGAATAGAAAGAGGGAGTGAAGTTAGAAAAGTTCTAGTCACAAAAAAAGAATTACTGGGGGCGGTTAGAATGGAAAAAAAGCATAAAGTTTTTCTAGTTATAACAATTATTTTACTAATAATAGTAGCTATAGGAGGGAAAATATATATGGATAAAAAATCATTTAACGATGAAATGGTGAAGGTTGTAAAGAGTAATGAAGCGAAGAAAGTTTATGAAAGAACTATAAAAAATAATGATCCTAAAGCTTTTACAACAGATGGTGTTATTCAATCGTATGAAGTTGATTACGATACCGTCAAACACAATCCGATGGGAGGAATTATGTTTAATTTAATTATTAATGATAACAAAGATTACTATATACATGTGACTTTAGGGAAGAACAATGACGGAACCCTAAGAAATAGCTCTGGAGGTCCTTCTTCTGAACTAAATGATATGTTAAGGGGAGTGAATAAATGACAAATAATTATTCTGATGAACAGCGTGTGGATATTGCAAAAGAAGAATATGCTGAATATAAAGAAGGGCAACCTGCGATGATTGATGAAGGAGCAACAACAATCGGCTACGTCTCAAAAGTAGTAAACAACAAAGAAACCGGCGAACAAGCCTATATCATTACAGATGTAGAACTACCCAATAATCCAACACCAGAACAGGCAGCAAGCGTCAACAATGTAACTGTAATTTACCGCGGATCCTCTGAACCCTTTAAAGAAGATGATTGGATGAAGGATTGGTTGGATAATGATATACCTATAGGAAAACAAATTTTAACAAATGATTTTACTGGACCAACTCTTCAATTGAAATCTTCTGCAAAAACTCTTGATGCTCAGATGGAACTATATGAAAATGCTCGTTTTGATATTTATGGTCATTCCCTTGGCTCAATGAACGGACAATATGCTCTTGCTGCTAGCAAGTATCCTGAGCGTATAGGTGGCGCTTATCTGTATCAAGGACCAAATATCTACGGTTTGCTAACTAAAGAACAAAAACTACAAGCCGACAAACTAAGAGATCAGATATTTAATTATGTCGATTTTAAAGATGTGATTCCGATTGGGTATGATCTTAAAGGAATTGGAATTGTCATACCGGTAAAGTCAAAAGAAGATGTTGGAATGATTGATCGCCATATGTGGGGTGGCTATCAGTATGATAGTAATGGAAACCTTAGTGTACCAGAAGGTAAAATGATTGCAATCAGAACTGCACAAACAAAGATATTTATTAAAGATCAACTAGGCACCTTAGGGAAATTAGCAGCTAAATTAAGAGCAAGTGGTGGTGGTTTGTCGTCTTCAGAAGAAATATTTTTAGATAGTCAATGCGTGCTGGCCATTGCGAACGGTGTCTATCAACTCGTGCAACAGGCGATTCAAGATCTAGCAAAAGAATACGATACGCAAATAACAGAGATTGAAGAGTTGTGGGATGATACATTGGAAATCGCTAGAAATATAGGATCCCATTTAAATGACAGTGAAATGATAGAGGCTTTATCGGCGGGAGGGTGTACCAAACAAACATTAGTTACTCAACCCGTTACGGATCTTAAAGATAAATTTTCTGAAATTAAAAGTATTGGTGCAGACTATGTTTCATTAGTTGATCAGATAAAAGCTGGAGTAGAAGAACAGTTAGCTGCTGATCAAGACCTTGCAAGACAGGTAGCCAATCTATGAGTACTGATCAAGAAAACGTTAAAATCAAAGAAACCATGGAGAATATGGAATTAGATTTTTTGAAAAGTAAACGACTGTTTGAAGAACAAGAAGAAGAATTGATGTATGGACGTGATCGAACCAATCGTACATTTGACGACCTAGCTGAATCTACAAGCTATTATCTAAGAAAATTTGAAGTAGAGGATGATGAATTTCGAATAGCGATGTCTATCATTGAAGAACATAAAGAAGAGCTTTTGACAGAGATAAAACAAGAGCAAAGAAAACTAGAATCAGCTTTTGAGGACAGTAATTATGAATATAAAAAACAACGAGATAGTCTAGAAGACCAATTATTAAGCATTAGGAGTGAATAAAAATGAGCAAAAAAGGGTTAGTTGATGGGGCAGCACTAGATGCTTTAATGAAAGAAAAACAGAAGCAAGCAGAAAAAGCAATTATTCAAGCTTCTATAGCAAGCGCAGCACTTTCAAAAATGCAAGGTAAAGTAAATAAAATAGAACAGAGTACCAAAGACACCATGAATGTAACAAAAGAAAGTGTTAATAATGTAACAAATGATATGTCTAGTTCTCTAAAAGGAGCTTGGGGAGATAAAGCAAAAGAAAGTTTTGCAAAAAATAGTGAAAAATTAGACGGAGTTTAGATAAAAAAATAGTTTTGACGGATTTCATTTGTTAAAGGAAAAAATAAATACGTTGAAATTAGGTCTGGAGTAACTTAGACAAGGGGACTGTTATAATATTACTTGAAATAGTTGTACACTAATTCTCTGTCACTAATTAAAGAGCAAACTAATTCAGAAATACAAACATATAAGGTTAAAGAGGATTGACTATTACAATTGTTTGATAGCAAAAAAAATAAAGCAACTTCATTTTTAGAAGTTGCTTTATAAGCTTTTGTATTTTTAAGTAGAAATGAAAAGACTAAATACGCGGTTAGTGATAGAAAACAAGCTCTGCTAATTTTTACAAGAAGTGAGCCTAAATCATAGTGAATAGAAAACTATTTTTAGAGCTCAATCATTTCTTCTAATGATAGAGTATCTGGATCTTGAATGGGAAGAAAATTCAGTATTAGGATAATTCCTGTTAACCAAATTAAGAAAATGATGAAATATGAATTTCTAATGCTCTCTTTTCTACCAGGCATAATAATGAACCATCCTATCTTGACATTGTTCTGACAATTTCGAATTTATAGGGGTTAATTGCATCTAAATAGTTGTGCATATACACAATATTTATTTTCAAACGCTACACGTGACTGTATCCATTTAATTGCCTTTTGAAAACAAAGATATCTGTGACTGTAACCGTAGTAAAATAGTTTCCTTATTATTTATTCTATAGCAGTACATTTAACACTATAATGAGTCCGCTTACATGTTATACTATAGATACACCAATTATCATCAAAAAAAACGCAAAAGGAGGTTCTACAATGAAACACATCAAAAAAGAATTCTTACTTAATTGCACTCCAGAAAAAGCTTGGCAGATTGTCGTTGATCGTAGCAAATATGAAAAATGGGCTGCTGCTTTTCAAGAAGGATCAACCTATTCTGGTGAGATGAAATTGAACGAAACGATTTCATTTGTTGATGAGTCAGGGAATGGTTTGGTTGCTAAAGTCGTCGTTTTTGAACCAGAGAAAGAAATCAAATTCGCATTCTTAGGAGAAATTACTGATGGTCAGTATGTGGAAGTGCCTAAATTTGCCGAGATGCTTGAGCATTATTTATTTGAGCCAGCTGGTGATCAAACGAAAATGCTTGTAGATGTTGTCATGGATGATGAGTATTATGAGATGATGAATGATTTATGGGATAAAGCAGGAACCGAACTGATAAGATTAAGCAATTAGTGATGTAAAAAGTTAAACAGATAGTTAAAATGATAAAATCTAATAAAAAAAGTGGGACAATAATCGGGAAAAACGGATTATTGTCTCCTTTTTTCATTTAAGAGTACACAAAGAGCACTCAAACTAGTAGAATTAAAATAAGGATTTAATAAAGAAGGGATGGCATCAAAATGAAAAAGAAGATTTATCTAGCCAGTTTTTCACTAATTTTATTAGCTGGTTTTGCAACGTATACAATCTATACAAAGACGAACGACTCTCAAAATATTGAGGAGACGAAACGTATAAATCAAGTTCTAGACAAAGAAACACTCGAGCAATCCAAGGAAAAAAGAAGTGAGAAAAATAGAGAAGACTTTTCAGTTGACTTTAAAAAAGCTGATGCTGAAACGATATACAACACATTTAACGATTCAAATGCAGATTCGATTATCAATAGTTTAGAAATATCTAATGATGATTCGGATAGAATTTTAGTGTCTCCAGATGGAACAATCCTATCAGGGCAAGCAATTATAGATGAAAATGGAACTGAAGTTGATTCTAATACGGATAAAAATAGTATAACGGTTAAAGAGCTTAAAGACTTGGTTCTGAAACACAAAGAAAAAATAGATGAATTAGCTACTCAAAATAGTCCGCTAGAATAATACTGAAAGACAGAAAATCACGTAACGTTCGTTTCGTAAAAAGGAAAAAAGATGAAAAAAATCAGACCACAAAACCCAATTTATCTTATACTCAGCCTATTCATTCCATGGCATTTTATCAATACTTATTATAGTTTAAAAAGTGATACCCTCACAATAAGTCGTTACTATGCAAGGAAGAATTCAAACGATTTTGATAAAAAAGTTGATACCATAGATATGAAAAAATTAGTGACGTTTGGCTTACCAAAGGATTTTGGTACAACAATTCAAGAACCAACAATACGCGGAAAAAAAGGAACGTATAGTTCTCAAGAAATTCAGTTTCTTTTTGAGGATAGCAGTATTATAGGATGGAATGTTCGTCCTTATACGAAAAAGCAACTAAGACAGTTGTCAGAATTGATTTATCTAAGGTATGGTATTATCGCCTGTGATTAGTTACAAAAAGTCTTGGGAATCAATAGCGAATCAAAGTATGACTTTAAAGGATAGTTAAGAAGAAAGGAAATTAATTATATGAAGAAAACTTTAAAAAAACAACTGCTTATTTGTTTACTCTACATAATAATTCCCTTAGCTTTAGGAGCCTTAGCGAGCATCTGGATCAAACTATCAATTTTTACGATCACAGCCATTCTTTATGGCATAATGCTTATTTTTATGGTCCCATCAGATGTTTTTTTCAGCAGTACATTAGATTACAATACAAAATCTGTTAATCCAAGTTATCAACATGAAAAACCAGATTTTATCGGTGGCACTAAACAGCAGTTGCTTCATTTTGCGGTAGTTTCTCTTGGATTAGTGGTCTGTTTATTGCTTCTTTTGATAAAATAAGTCCTACTTGTCAATGGGAAATGTGTGAGGCGCCTACCACTATTGAAGAGCTTACTGTGATGTTATTGCTTGTAGAAAAGGATGAGGTGAGGTAAATTGGAAAATAGGTTTTTTGGAGAAGATGGTATGTTAAAAGTAATTCCTAAAAAAAATAAATTTAAAATGGAAATATTTCATGTGATTATTGCTAAATTTGAAGAAGAGGTTATTTATTCGGAAAAAGAAGTGAATTATATTCTGAAAGATTTTTATCATGATTATGCGCTATTAAGAAGATATTTAGTAGACTATGGTTTTTTATCGAGAGATTCTTATGGAACGGAATATATGAAAATAAGTGATCAGTAAAGATGGATTTGTAATAGTTCTAACGGTAAAACTAACGATCAGCTGATTTATTTTGTCTTTGTTCTAAAAGAAGAGTGGAAAGAAGGGAAAAAGAATGATAGAAATCAAACCAATAACGCTAAATGAACTAGCAGAGTTGAAAGCATTAAGTATTAAAACCTTCACAGATACTTTTGCGAAAGACAATACGCCAGAAGATTTAAAAGAGTATCTTGACCAAGCGTATACAGAAGAAAAATTAACGAGTGAGCTTCAAAATAAACAGTCAGAGTTCTATTTTATTTATTCAGATGATCTACTAGCAGGATATTTAAAACTCAATGTAAATGATGCCCAGACTGAAACCATTGAGGAAGATACGTTAGAAATTGAACGAATTTATATCGATTCAGGTTTTAAAAGGCTAGGACTTGGCAAAATGCTTTACAATAAAGCGATAGAGCGAGCGAAAGCGTTAAACAAGACCGCTATTTGGTTAGGTGTTTGGGAGCGTAATTTTTCAGCGATGAAATTTTATCATAAGATGGGATTTACTCAAGTAGGCGAGCACTCTTTTTATATGGGAGAGGATGAGCAGACGGATTTGATTATGAAGATGGAACTATAATAATCTTTCCACCTCCGAGAATGACATTCTCTCAAGCAAAATAACCCTAAAAATTCCCCAACAACCTGTATAATAAAACCATCAGGATTGTAAGGGGGATGATCATGAAAGACGGCTTATACTACGCAACACAATTTAGAGACAAAAAGCTAAGCGTGGCAGAATGGATCGATGAACGAGCGCAGCAAGTAAAAATGTTAAATCCTAAACTCAATGCATTTGTCGATTGGGATGCAGAATCAGCAAAAAAACAATACGAAGCTAGAGGAGCAGAAACTGGTCCTTTTTTTGGCTTGCCAATTCCGTTAAAAATGTTAGGGCAAGACAAAGCAGGAATGAAATCAACTTCTGGTTCTCGTTTGTTTACAGAAAACCGTGCCACTTCTACGGATAATTTTGTGAAAGGGTTAGAACGATTAGGCTTGATTCCATTAGGGAAGACTAATGCACCAGAGTTCGGCTTCAAAAATATTTCTGATCCGACGATTTACGGACCAGCGAGAAATCCATGGAATCTTGATTATTCACCAGGCGGTTCTAGTGGTGGCGCGGCGGCAGCTGTTGCTAGTGGCTTGTTTCCAATTGCTGGAGCAAGTGATGGCGGCGGTTCGATTCGAATTCCTGCTTCTTTTAGTGGACTGATTGGACTGAAGCCTACGCGTGGCAGTATGCCAGTTGGGCCTGATGGCTGGCGTGGTTGGCAAGGAGCCTCAATTGATTTTGCGTTAACCGTTTCAATGAGAGATACCGAAGTGTTATTTTATCATTTACGCGGAACCGAAAAAGCAGCACCTTATCAAGCACCAAAAGCGGAATGGGAACATCAAACAGCAGCAAGGAAACCAGTTTTGAAAATCGCTTTTTTAACGGAATCGCCTGTTGGAAAACCGGTTTCAGCGGAGGCAATAAAAGCAACCCACAATGCAGCAACATTTTTAGAGCAACAAGGACATGAAGTAACGGAGATCCCGTATCCAGTGAATAGTCGTCAATTGATCGATAGCTATTATCTGATGAATGGTGCAGAAACAGCTGCGATGTTTGAAGGGATTCAAGAGGCAATTAGGCGGCCGCTTACCAAGAATGATATGGAATTAATGACTTGGGGTATCTACCAATATGGAAGACAGCTGCCAGCAAGTCAGTATACAAGATCACTTCAACTGTGGGATCAAGTGGCATATAAGATGGAGCAATTATTCGAGGAATACGATGTAGTATTAACGCCGACTACAGCGGATATCGCACCTAAAATCGATTCAGAATTACAGAGTGATCAGATTCGTAAAGACTTGGCTCAAGCAGAAACATTGTCTATTTTACAGTTAAAAGACTTAATCTATGATATGTTTGAAAAAAGTCTGACGATTACGCCTTTTACTCAGCTTGCTAATTTAACGGGACAACCTGCAATTAGTTTACCTACTCATGTAACAGCATCAGGTTTACCGCTAGGCATTCAATTTATGGCATCCAAAGGTCGAGAAGATGTATTATTTCAAGTAGGAGAGTTGTTTGAGCAAGAGCAGAAATTCTTATTACCAAAATATTATCGTGAATCATAGGAGGTTCAAATGAAGAAAGTATTCGCTAGTTTCAGTATTGCTGTATTAAGTTTAGTTCTCGTTGCGTGTGGTGGTACGAAAGAGCAGACCGCTGAAAAAGATAACAGCTGGCAAAAAGTCGAGGATGCGAAGAAGTTAACAGTTGCTACATCAGGAACGCTATTCCCATCTTCTTATTATAATGATGAAAACAAATTAACGGGTTATGATGTGGATGTCATCACAGAGGTTGCCAAACGGCTGGATGTTGATGTTGAATTTAAAGAATACAATGTAGATGGCCAAATCACGTCAGTGGATAAAGGTGAATCGGATTTAGCAGCGAATGATTTTGGGTTATCAGGGGATAGAGGCAAAAAATTCATCTTATCTTCTCCAATCAAGTATTCATTTGACAGCATGATCGTTCGAAAAAGTGATGATTCTGGGATTGCGTCTCTTGAGGATTTAAAAGGAAAAAAAGCAGCTGGCGAACCCAATACCAGCTATATGAAAATCGCAGAAAAATACGGTGCAAAATTAGTTACCTATGATAACGCAACAAATGATCAATATCTGACAGATGTAGCGAATGGTCGGACAGATGTTATTTTAAACGATTATTATTTACAAAAAATGTCCGTAGGTGCGTTGCCTGATATTCCAGTGAAAATCTTAGAAGATGTGTATTTCAATGCGAATTTTACTGGCTTTTTAATGAAAAAAGATAGTGTTGCATTAAGTAAAAAAATTAATGAGACATTAAAAGCAATGGCAGATGACGGAACCATGAAAAAAATCTCTGAAACGTATTTCCAAACAGATGTTTCAGTGGAGCCGAAAGAAAAAGTGACAGAAAGTGTTTCAGCTGAATAGATGTATATACCAAAAATTGATTTTCAGTTAATGATCGATTCGATTCCCTTTCTGCTGACTGGTTTACCCTATACAATTGGCATCAGTGTCGTGACGTTTTTGATGGGGAATGTTCTTGGTATTATGTTGACGGTTTTAGGAATGTTGCCTTCAAAAGTGATCAAAGGTTTTATTCGATTTTACCTTTCGTTTTTACGTGGCGTTCCAGGGTTGGTTTTGTTATTTCTACTGTACTTTGGACTTCCCTATCAGTTAAGCGCACTAACGGCGGCTTGTATTTGTTTTAGTTTGACGAGCAGTGCGTTTATTGCTGAAATTTATCGTGGCTCGATTGCTGGAGTTGAAGCAGGGCAGTGGGATGCGGCATATGCGTTAGGGTTGCCGTTTGGAAAAGTGATGCGCAAAATTATCTTGCCGCAAGCTTTTCGGATTTCGATTCCAGCTTTGGGGAATGTGGCAATGGATTTGTTAAAAGGCACATCTTTAGCTGCCATGATCACGATTCCAGATATTTTCCAAAAAGCCAAAATCGTGGGTGGAAGAACCTTTGATTATATGACAATGTATATTTTAGTGGCAGTGATGTATTGGCTCTTATGTGTAGCGATTGGTTGGGGGCAAAGCTGGTTGGAAAGACATTATATCAATCGTTATAAAGGCAAATCGGAAGTGAGATCGTAAAATAAACTGTGTAAGGGGCTGTGCGAAAGGCGGCTGCTTATACAGTTTTTTTGTCGGGATTTATTGTTCTTTTCTTCTCAAAAAACGAGTATAATGAATTTAAACGATAATGATGAATAGAAAGTAGGAATAACAATGGATAAGAAAGAAATAAAAGAAACAAGTCAATTTTTAGTTACGGAATACAAAGACAGTCTTAAAAATGGATTTATCGAAACACCTAGTCAGTTTATGATGCGTATGAATGTAGAGTCAAAAGTTGAAGAATATGTCCGTCCGTTGTTAAATCAAGCAGAACAAGAATTTAAAGAAAGCAAAAAATAAGCGTTCATTATTGTTATAGGGAGGAAGACGATGCTTGTTTACATTTGTTGTGCTGGTGGTATGATATCTAGTATGTTTTGCCAAAAAATCGCAAAAGCGGCAGATCCTAAGGAAGTTTATTTTGGACAACTTCATGATGTAATTGCTGATTTTCAGAATTTATCAGCTACGTATTCTACGCTGATTGCATATGGTGGGGAAGGCGAAATTACTAAATTGAGTGTAGAACCCATCTTTAAACCGTATGTTGATCGTGTTATGGTTTGTCCGCAAGTTCGGTATAAAACGGCAAGTTTACAAAAACTTCTATCACCTTTAGACATTCCTTGCATGGATATCGATATGAAAACTTTTGGGAATATGAATGGAGAAAAAGCGTTAAGAGATATTTTAGATTTTAAGCAAGAAACATAGTACGCTACTGATAGAAGCAAAGGTGCAAATTGATTTAGCTTGCTACAATGCAAGCTTTTTTGCGTGAGTTTGACCTATTTTTAAGAGATAATAAGCGAGGGAATCAAAATGACGACTGGCAGAAGGGGCTATTTGAAAAGGTACAAAAGTAAGAAGCCAATCATACGAAAACAGTAGGTTTTCATTTTTAGCATTGACAAAAATAAAAAGATACTCTATATTTATGGTATCGATATCACAAGAGGAGAAGAAGATGGCAACGATCAAAGATGTCGCAAAAAAAGCTGGTTTATCTGTTTCAACAGTTTCACGTTTTTTGAATGATCATCCGTATATTTCAGATGATAAAAAAGAACGAATCCAACAAGCAATGGATGAACTAAATTATGCACCGAGTGCGATTGCAACACAACTTCGCTCAAAAAAATGTACAACGATCGGTGTGTTGATTTCAAGAATCACCAATCCATTTTTTTCTTATTTAGTGGATGCAATCGAAAAACAAGCAAAAGAATATGGCTATCAGCTATTGATCATGCAAACGTATGATGATCCAAAAGCAGAGCTGAAAATGCTGGAGTATTTAAAACAACAAGTGGTTGCAGGGGTGATCATGACTTCTATTGAAAGCGATTCAAAAGTGATTGAAGGCTATTCAAAATATGGTCCAATTGCCTTGTGTAATGAAAGGTTAGAAGGAACAGGCATTCCAAACATTTCTACTAATCAAGAAGAAATCAGTTATGAAGCAACCAATTATCTGGTTCAAAAAGGGTATCGTAAAATTGCCTATTGTACCGGTGGAAATCTAACCATTGGTGGACATGGTCAGCGTCGAACGAAGGGGTTTGAACGAGCACTTGCTGAACATAATTTACCCATCAAAAACAAATGGATTTTTAAACAAGTCCATAACATGAAAGATGGTCAAAAAGTAGCAAAAGAACTATTAGCTCTACCTAAAAAGGAGCGACCAGATGCTGTCTTTAGTGGAAGTGACGAGGTTGGAATTGGAATTATCCAAGAAGTACTTCAACAAGGGTTACGTGTACCAGAAGATTTGGCGGTATTAGGGTTTGATAATCAGCCAAGCACAAGTATTATTGCCGTTCCACTCACAACCATTAATCAGCCAACAACAGCATTAGGAATCGAAGCAACGAAATTAATAGTTGCGTTGATTGAGGGAACAACCTACAAAGTAAATAAACAAGAGCTTATTTTAACGCTAATCGAGCGTAAATCCACCTAGGTGGATTTATTCTTACGAAAATATGATATCGATACCACAAGTGGTGAAAGGATGAATAAATAGTGAATATAGAAATGAAAGACAAAAAATGGTGGGAAAAAGAAGTGATTTATCAGATTTATCCCAAAAGCTTTAAGGATTCAAATAATGATGGAATAGGAGATATTCAAGGGATTCGAGAGAAGTTGCCTTATTTGAAAGAATTAGGGATTACCATGATTTGGATCTGTCCGATATTTACGTCACCAATGGTGGATAATGGTTATGATATCTCTGATTTTGAGGGAATCAATCCTGAATTTGGTACTATGGCTGACTTTGATCAATTGTTAGAAGAAGCGAATGAACTGGGAATCAAAGTGATTTTAGATTTAGTTATCAATCATACATCAGATGAACATCCGTGGTTCCAAGCAGCATTAAAAGACAAAGAAAGTCCGTATCGTGACTATTACATTTTTAAAAAAGGAAAAACAGAACCAAATAACTGGCGTTCGATTTTTGGTGGTTCAGTTTGGGAAAAGTTACCAGATGAAGAGGTCTATTATTTCCATGCCTTTGATAAAAAACAGCCCGATTTAAATTGGGAAAATCCAGTCTTACGCCAAGAATTATATGGAATGATCAATAGATGGTTAGAAAAAGGAATTGCAGGTTTTCGGATTGATTCGATTACGTTTATCAAGAAGGATCAAGATTTTGCCAGTTTACCAGCTGATGGGGTAGATGGTTTAGCTTCTTGTAAAAGTAAAACCCGGAATCGGCCAGGGATTGAAGTATTTTTGAATGAACTGAAAAGAGAAACCTTTGAGAAATACAATTGTGTCACAGTTGGGGAAGCGCCAGGCGTTCCTTATGAGGAATATGGAGATTTTATTGGAGATGATGGCTATTTTTCGATGATCTTTGATTTTAATTATTCAGATATTGATGTGGAATCTGGTTCTGATTGGTTTAAACGGACGAATTGGACAACGAAGGAATTTAAAGAGAAATTGAAACGATCCCAAGAAGTCTTACAAGCCAATGGTTGGGGCGCTAATTTCATTGAAAACCACGATCAACCGCGTGCTCTTTCTAAATTTATCAAACCTAAGTACCAAACGGATGAAGCTGCTAAAGCGTTAGGTATGCTCTATTTCTTTTTACGAGGAACGCCATTTATTTATCAAGCCCAAGAGCTTGGAATGCAAAATGCAAAACGTAAAACGATCGATCAATTTAATGATATCTCAAGTATCGATAATTATTATCGTTCGATTCAAGAAGGATTTTCACCAGAAGAAGCGATGAGCTTTGTTAATCAGCGAAGCCGAGATAACACACGTACGCCATTTCCTTGGAATGATAGTCAATACGGAGGATTTTCAACGACCACGCCATGGCTTGCGATGACCGAAGAATATCCAAGTCGAAATGCACAGCAGAACCAAGTATTAGCACATTACAAAAAAATGATCGAACTTAGACAACAAGGAATAGTAAGTGATATTTTAACAAAGGGGACAATTGTTTTCTTAGAGAATGTGCCAGATAATATTGTTGCATATAAACGTGTATTTAAGGAAACTGAAGTATATTCATATACTAATTTAAGTGATACGGAGGAACTAATTCCTTTAGAAAAAGGAGTGTTTGATTTACTTTTAAATTCCCATGATGATTTAGCAGTTGAGGGAAATGAATTAAAGCTCCATCCTTATCAAAGTGTTTTACTTAAAAAAATAAATGAGGTGAGTAGAAATGGCAATTGATTACAAACAAATCGGAGAAGAGATCATCGATGTTGTCGGGGAAGAAAATATTACAGGGATCACCCATTGTGCGACACGTTTGCGCCTGGAAGTAAAAGACCGAGAATTGATCGATGATAAAAAAATCGAAAAAATCGATCAAGTAAAAGGAGTATTCTTTAACGCTGGACAATACCAAATTATTTTAGGTACTGGCATCGTGAATAAAGTTTATGATTCGCTGGTTCAAAACAATCATGATTTATTGGAAAAAGAAACCTCTTTAGAAGAAATGAAAAAGCCAAGTAATCCAATCAAACACGCGATTCGTACGCTTTCTGATATTTTTGTACCGATTATTCCAGGAATCGTGGCAACGGGGTTGTTTTTAGGGTTGAAAGGCGTCTTTTTAAATGAAAGTGTTTTAGCTTTTTTTGGAACATCAACAGATAAAATTCCTGAATTTGCTTTAGTTTTGCTAAGTGTGTTAACAGATACTGTTTTTGCTTTTTTACCTGCGTTGATCTGTTGGTCCGCGTTTAAGAAGTTTGGTGGTACACCGATCATTGGGTTTGTGATTGGGCTGATGTTGGTATCGCCAATGTTGCCGAATGCTTATTCTGTGGCAGACATCAATAGTGGGGTTGAACCGTTGATGGCTTTTGGGTTTATTCCGATTGTGGGTTATCAAGGAAGTGTCTTAACCGCTTTAGTCATTGGGTTACTAGGGGCGAAATTGGAAAAAGTGTTACGTCGAAAAATGCCGAATTCCTTAGACTTGATGTTTACGCCTTTTGTGGTTATTTTGGTGATGTTGCTGACGGGTTTATTGGTTTTAGGGCCAATTTTACACTTTGTTGAAAATGGTTTGGTTTACCTGATTACTGGTTTGATCAAATTGCCATTTGGGATTGGTGGATTATTGATTGGCTTCTTATATCCTCTAGCAGTTATGACAGGGATGCATCATCTGTTTATTATGATCGAAACAAGTTTATTGGCAACAACTGGCTTTAATCCATTGATCACACTTTGTGCAATGTACGGCTTTGCCAATGCAGCTGTGAGTTTTGCTGTGAGTGTGAAGGCCAAAGATAAAAATGTAAAAGTGATTGGAACGAGTGCAGGTGTGACACAACTTTTAGGTGTAAGTGAACCAGCGCTATTTGGGATCACGATTCGTTATGGGATGAAACCGCTTGGCATTATGTTAGGTTGTTCTGCATTAGGCGGCGCTGTTTTATCGTTGTTAAATGTGCAAGCGAATTCATACGGGTTAGCGGTCATTTTGTCACCATTGATGTATATTTATAGCTCTTATCAATTAGTGACCTATATTGTGGTTGGCATTTGTATCTTTATCTTGTCGTTTGTATTGACGTATCTATTTGGTGTGCCAAAAGAAGTGATGATGTCAGATGATGAATATTTAGGAGAAGAGCAATGAGCTGGAGCAATGAACAACGCTATCGAGCGATAACGGATGCTAAGGATGGGGAACTGTCCGCATTAGAAGCGAAAGTCACAAAGAGTATCTGGCGGCAAACGTATCATATTCAGCCAAATTATGGTTTGTTGAATGATCCAAATGGATTTTGCTATTATAATGGCAAGTATCATCTATTTTATCAATGGTTTCCCTTTGGAGCTGTTCATGGGATGAAGCATTGGTATCATCTAACCAGCGCTGATTTAGTGGATTGGCAAGAGGAAGGTGTGGCCTTAATGCCAGAATTTCCTCATGAATCCCACGGGATATTTTCTGGAACGGGTTTTGTGGAAGAAGAGCAGTTGTATTTATTTTATACAGGAAATCATCGAAATGAAACATGGCAGCGGCGTTCTTCTCAATGCTTGGCGATTCTTTCAAGCGATGGCAAAATAGAAAAGGTAACAGAACCAGTTATCAGTGGACCTCCGAAACAGTACACACATAATTTTCGAGATCCTAAAGTGTTCAAAAAAGGCAATCACTATTATATGCTAGTTGGTGCACAACGAGAGGCATTAGAAGGGTGTTTACTCGTCTATGTGTCCGATGATTTGAAGTCGTGGAAATTTAAACAGGAACTAAAAACAAATCATGAATCGTTTGGCTTTATGTGGGAATGTCCAGACTATTTTTCGCTTCAAGGACAAGAGGTACTATTAGTGTCACCGCAGGGTTTAAAAGCAAAAGGAAATGATTTTCAAAATATTTATCATTCGGGTGTTTTTATTGGGGAATTTGACGAGCAAATGGTCTCTTTTGATACGCATGCATTTCAAGAGTTGGATAAGGGCTTTGATTTTTACGCGCCTCAAACCACACAAACTCCTGATGGCCGACAAATCTTAATTGGCTGGATGGGCTTGCCTGACACGGACTACCCAAGTGATAAGGATGGCTGGGCAAATTGTTTAACGACTCCAAGGGAATTATCTATAAAAAATGGCCGAATTCAGCAACAGCCACTTCAGGAATTGAAACAAAAACGAGTAAAAACAAAGCATCAGCAGGTACGAGTAGCAAGTAGTCGTGAACGATTAAAGACAATCTTTTCAGAAGCAGGAGAATACCAAGTCACGATAAAGGTAGAAGATGCCAAAAAAGCAGGAATTGCCTTTAGCGTTGGAGAAAATGAAGAAACAGTTTGTTTGTTAGATCGAGAATCTAAATATTTTAGTTTGGATCGCACTCAGTCAGGCATACCAGTAGCAACTGACTTTGGGACAGTGAGAAAAATGATCTACCAGCAACCGACTATTCAATTGACTATTTTTCTAGATCAATCCTCAATTGAAGTATTTGTTAATGATGGAGAAGCCGTTTTTTCTAGTCGAATCTTTCCAAAAGAAGACAGTCGTTTTATTGAATTGTTTGCAGAAAATGGTACAGCACAAATTGATATAACACAATGGAGTTATGAATAAAAAAGGAATAGGCATGTGTAAGTATTTAAATAGGTTGTGACAGTAGGAGTTGCTTCTGCCTCTAGGGTTCTCGTTTCACTCCGATCCTCGAAGCAGCGAGGACCATTTGCTCCCATTGTTTATTCGGATACTAGGTGTCTGGGATATAACTCGCAGAGTTATGTCCTAGACACTTTTTTTATTTTTTTCAGGTTTATCAAGTGAGAAAACGAAAAGGGACTAGTATTCTTTAGGAGAATCAGTTAATTTAGAATAAACAAGGGATGGAAAGGAGATTATATAATGGAAAAAATTACGATTATCACCAAAGAAATCAAAGAATTACTCAGTCAAGCTACAGCAAGAAATAAAGTGGACGATGAATTGAAAAAGTATTTAGACTATAACGATTGGATTTTATATCTACATTATGATAAGACTATTTTAGTAGGATGTATCGGTATTCAGATGCTGGAAAATAATAGGATAGAAATCAAACATATAGCAACAAAAAAAGCGTACAGACATAAACGAATTGGAAGCAATATGATAGATTATATAGTGAAAACATATGCTCCTTCTAAAATTTTTGCTGAAACGGATAAGGATGCTGTTGGATTTTATAAGAAGTCAGACTTTACAATTAATAGTTTAGGTGAAAAGTATCCTGGAGTAGAGCGATTTAGTTGTTTGAAATAAAAAAGAGTTAGTAAAATTTGAATAAAAATTGCAGCAACAAGGGTAAAAATTTCCTCTATTGTTATTTGTTTTAGCAGGAATCGGTATCCGGATTTATTTTGCAATCAAGCGGAATAGTTTCTTACATTCAAACAAAAAACATCTTAAAAACAATTTACACAAATATCCAGAATATATGATTTTGTTAAAACAATACCCGGAATAAATTCTAAGGAATGTTATAAAATGAAATAAGTGAGACATAACGTAGCGAGGTATATCTCACTTATTTTGGTAGAGTTAAAATCCTAAATCGCTGAAAATTGTCAAAAAGAGGAAAAAAAACTTGTAGGAAAATCAGTGAGTTTTTGTTGTTTTTTATGATATCTTACTAATTTTAATAATGAAATTATGGTTCAGAATGAGTTGAAAAAGAAAGCTCAGTGACATTTGCATGGCTATTATGGATTGTTAGAAGAATACAATGAAGTGAGTATGATATACTAAAAAAGGTATGCCACACTCACTTAGAACCTGAATAGACTGATGGAACAGAAGCAACCCCTTTTGTTTCATCTTTTTTTATGAACCAGAGCTAACAAAAGGGCTGATCAAACCAGCTAAGCCTTCGATGTTTCTTGTTTGAATCATGATTGTGCCAGTGCCATTAAATTCATTGACCACACCTTCACCTGTTGTAAAACCAAAAATACCAGAAGCAACTTTAATAGTGTAATCTAATGATTCTGACCAAGCGACAACGTGTTGATTGTCTACGACAAATGGCTTGGTTCCATCTAGTTGAATTTCTACGATATCCCCGTAACTATTGATCAATAACGATCCAGAACCCGCTGTTTCCATTACGAATAATCCACCGGTACCACCAAAAATGGCCCCACTTAGTTTTTGACGTTTCATATTATAAGAGACACTAGCATCACAAGCTAAGAATGCCCCTGTATTTAAGCGCCAATGCTCTGAACCGACTTGAAGTTCCTTGATAGTACCTGGAGTTGAAGGCGCTAAAACAACTTTAGCAGTATCGGTTAGACCAGATGCTTTTGTGATAAAGAAACTTTCCCCGCTAGACATTGAACGACCTAACGCACGAATTGCTCCGCCCAAACCAGATTTTCCGTTGCTATTCATTTTTCCTTCAAGATTGATCTCACCATTGTGATAAACCATTGCACCACTTTCTAATTGGATGCTTTCACCTGTTTTTAACCCTACTTCTACTAAAGGGAAAACGGTATTTTCTGTCATTGTATAGTTCATTAAAAGTAACCTCCTTGATTATGTCAATTCTAGTATACCTTATCTACATAGGCATTAGTGCAGTTTAAGCTGGATTTTCTAAAAAAAATAGAAGTTTTTTTCATCAATAAAGGATCCTTATAGATCCGAATGAACGTAGTGTTAAACTAAATCGAGGTAAGAAATACTAAAATAATAATTGACTTGTTGGAAGGATGTTTTATAATAGAATAAAAGTTATTACTAAAAAATATTTTTTAGTAATAATAAATATTTAGCTTGTGAGAGCATTTCAGTAGAACTGAAACCGTTCACTGCACGTTAAAAATGAGAGGTGATCATTATAAATCAGATAGCAAACTGTACGGTAGCCATTTTATGTGGCGGCAAAAGTTCAAGAATGGGTTTTGACAAGTCTTTGCTTCAAATAGATGGCGAATTTATGTTGTTGAGAACTATCAAGCAATTGAAAAAGATTTTTCCAGAAAGTTTACTTGTTACTAATAAGCGAAACAAATTTCCACAAATTTTTTCTCAAATTGAAATAGTAGAAGACCATTATCCAGAAAAAGGCCCTCTAGGTGGGTTGGTCACAGCACTAGAAAATTGTGAAACAGAGTTTCTCTTCGTAGTTGCTTGTGATATTCCTAATTTGAATATCGATTTGATTCGGAGAATGGCTACGTTTATTGCTTCATACGATGTCGTCATTTGTGTACAAGATAACCGTTTAGAGCCATTATTTACTTTTTATCATCGTTCTTGTTTACCGATTTTGAAACAACAACTTACCACAAATGACTGGCGTATCAAAAAACAATTTGATCGATTTTTAGTGAAAGAAATTCTCTTGGATTCTTCTGTCAGATTGAAAAATGTCAATTCACCAAAAGAGTTACCGTTATGGATTCAATAAATCAAGTTTCATGAAGGGAGTTTGAGATGGATTTTGAAAGTAGTCAAGACGTTGTTACAAGTTTAGGGGACAAAGCAGTTGCCAAAAGTCAGTTATCGTTTTTTAGATTAAGTGTGTTGGGGATTATGGCCGGTTTTTTTATTGCATTAGGGTATCTCTCCTTTATCAGAATCTCAGGAACTGTGCCAAAAAGTTGGGGAGGTTTTTCAACTTTTCTAGGTGGTTGTTTGTTTCCAATCGGATTGATAGCGCTTACTTTCTTTGGTGGTGAACTGGCAACGGGAAATATGATGGTAATGACGTTAGGTGTTTTACAGAAAAAGATAAGTGGAAAAAGTTTAGTGTTTAACTGGCTAATTGTGTTAATTACCAACTGTATTGGTGGCATGATCGTTGCTTATTTCTTTGGTCACATTGTTGGCTTAACAGAAGGGGCCTTTTTGGAAAAGACAGTTTCCGTTGCACAAGCTAAAATCGCAGACCCGCCTCTTGTAGCATTTATTTCTGGAATTGGGTGTAATATATTCGTCTGCTTAGCCGTTTATCTAGGTGCAATGGGAAAAACATATCTTGGTAAAATGTTTGGTCTTTGGTTTCCAGTTATGGTGTTTGTCGTTTGCGGTTTTCAACACGTTGTCGCAAATGCCTTCATTATTCCAGCAGCTATTTTTTCTAATGCTAGTACGATTCAATGGTCTGATTATCTTCTGAATACAGTGGTTGTCTTTTTGGGAAATGCAGTTGGCGGCAGTTTATTTTTAGCTGTACCACTAATGTTTGTAACGGCTGAAAAGAAGGAAGTGGGTGAGCCAGATGGTATTTACGAAAAGTATTGAAATCAACAATATGGTCCAAATCGGTTCTACTGGCCGTAACAGTGGGAAAACCACCATCGCCAAAAAAATTATCGCTAAAAATCAACACCGTTTTACTATGTATGGCTTAAAGATTATTACAATCAGCGGCGCACGCGGAAAATGCCAACGAGGAGAAACTGGGTGTGGTATTTGTACAAGTATTGATGAAGGTTATGAACTAATTGAAGAAACGAATCACAATGGATCGAAGGACACGATGGAATTATTAAAAGCAGGATGTAAGAAAGTCTATTTACTAAAAGTATTTCATGATCATTTATTAGAAGGATTTTTATCATTTCTTCAGTTTGTACCAAGAGACACGTTGATTATCTGTGAATCCAATTCAATTCGTGAAGTTGTGAAACCTGGTTTATTTCTGATGATGGACAATCAAAAAGGGATCAAAAAGACAGCAGAAAATGTCATTGATCGGGCTGATTTTATTATAGAGACATCAAAGGTACTGGATACATTTATCCTAACTAAAACCAAAAACGGTGTTCGATTTTCAGAGAACAACGTAGAAAATAGGAGAGAAAAAGTATGAGTTCATTAAGTTTATCAGAAAAAGAAGCAATTATTTTAGAAAATGATTCAGATCCACAGCGTATATTAAACATGTTGATTGCCATTCAATATGCATCTGAAGAAGGGTATATCGACGAAGAAACGGCAAAGCTTGTTGCAGATCGATTGCATTTGTCCCAAGCACGGGTTTATGAGATAGTGAGCTTTTACGCTATTTTGAAGGCAGAACCACAAGCAAAATACGTATTGAAAATATGCAATAGCACACCCTGTCTTTTTACAGGTGGTGATAAATTGGCTGAGCTATTAGAGACGATTTTAGAAGTATCTCAAGATCAACCGACACCTGACGGATTGTTTATGTATCATAGTATTCCGTGTATCGGAGCCTGTGACAAAGGACCTGTGATCAAAATCAAAGATACTGTATTTGCTGATTTGACGGAAGCAAAAGTTTATCAATTGATCGATGACCTCCAACGTGGATGTTATCAGAAGCTATAGGAGGAAGAAAGATGATCAAAAGAAATCAACCCGTTTTGTTAGAACGTATCAGTAAAATGAAACAAGCTACCAGTGTTGAAGAATATCAGAAATATCATGGATTTTCTGGTCTATTGAAGGCAATTGAAATGGAAAAAGAAGCTATTTTGGATGAACTGGATTTAGCTCATTTACGAGGACGCGGTGGAGCGGCTTTCCCATTAGGAAAAAAATGGCGGCATTTATATGGGGCCAAAGGCGACACGAAATACATTGTTTGTAATGCTGATGAAGGAGAGCCAGGAACGTTTAAAGATAAGGCGTTATTAGAACATGATCCCTTGAGTGTCATTGAAGGAATGGTAATCGCTGGCTATCTTTTTTCTGCTAAAGCAGGGTATATCTATATACGGGGTGAATATTTACGCATTCAAAAAATCTTTCAAGAAGCATTGGATAATGCGGAAAAAGCTGGTTTTTTAGGAGAAAATATTTTAGGAATTCCTGGTTTTAACTATAAAATCACGATTATTTCAGGTGCTGGAGCGTATGTTTGTGGAGAAAATTCAGCTCTTTTAAATTCAATCGAAGGCAAAACGGGTCGACCAAGAGTAAAACCACCACATTTAGCAGACGTTGGTTTGTATCTACAGCCTACTTTAGTGAATAATGTTGAATCATTTGCGGGAATTCCTGTGATTTTACGTGAAGGAGGACAAGCTTATCGGGATCTTGGAACGGAAGATGGTGGTGGCACTAAACTGATTTGTTTGTCTGGTCATATTAAAAATCGCGGTTTATATGAAGTAAATCTTGGCACATCGCTGCAGGACATTCTTTATTCTGAAGAATACGGCGGTGGTTCTTCGACTGGTCGACCATTGAAATTTATTCATTTTGGTGGGCAATCAGGACCGATCGGAGCTGTTCAAAATCTTGAGGATTGTATTTATTCCTATGAAGGATTGTGGGATAAGGATCTTTCGATTGGTTCTGGAGCAATCGTTGTGATGGATGATCAGGTGAGCATCGTTGATTATTTAGTACAGGTCGCTGCCTTTTTTGCACACGAATCTTGTGGTAAATGTACACCTTGCCGCTTAGGCACAACACGAATTTTGGAGCTTTTGACAAAATTCAATAATCAAACGGCTGTTTTAGGTGACCTTGAACGACTTGAAAAGATGTTGCAACATGTGACAAACCTTTCTGCATGCGGATTGGGCCAGTCTGTTGCCAATCCAATGAAAAGCGGTTTAGCTTATTTTCCTGAGGAATTTGAGGCTGGTATCCGTGAAGCAGTTGCACCAGTAAAAGGGGGGCTTTGGTAAGATGGAAACAAAATTAAAAACAACAACCATTACGATGTCGATCGATGATCAGCAGATTACGGTACCAAAAGGGACAACCGTGTTAGAAGCTGCATCAATGTTGAATATAGAAATCCCTACACTGTGCCATTTGAAGGAATTAGCACCAGATGGTTCATGTCGGATGTGTACAATTGAAGTCGAGGGTGGAAGAAAAGGTGGCTTGACCACAGCCTGTACGGCTCACTGCCAAGAAGGAATGGTGGTTCATACAAACTCTCCTAGAGTCAATGATTCCCGTCGCTTTATTTTAGATTTGTTGTTGAGTAATCATAAATTAGACTGTTTCTCTTGTGGTAAAAATGGAGCCTGTAAACTACAAGATTATTGTTTGGATTATGGAATTGAGGCTACCAGTTTTACGGATGGCAAACGGATGCCTTGTCACCAAGAAGACACCAGCAATCCATTTTTTGAGTATGATCCAGAAAAGTGTATTATGTGTAGGCGTTGTTCTAAGGTCTGTCAGTTGCGCCAAGGACGAGATGTCATTAGTATTGCCAAACGAGGCTTTGACACGAAAATGACGCCTAGTTATGGAGCTTCTTTTGATCAGTCACTTTGTGAGTCTTGTGGGAATTGCGTTTCAGCTTGCCCAACAGGTGCCTTAGTGAGTAAAGATCATAAAACTTATCGAGAGTGGGAAACCAAAAAAATTCCGACCACTTGTCCGCATTGTGGGACTGGTTGCCAAATGAATCTTGTGATCAAAGGAAATAAATTGGTTGGTGTTGAACCAATCAATGGTGCTGCAAACAAAAATCTTTTATGTGTGAAAGGCAAGTTTGCTTCGTATAAATTTGTAGGTTCAGGTGATCGTTTAACGGAGCCGCTGATTAAGCGTAATGGCGTTTTTGAACCAGCGACATGGGATGAAGCCTTGACCTTGGTTGCAGATAAATTTAGTCAATTGAAAACAGATCATGGTCCAGATTCTCTAGCTGGTTTTTCTTGTTCACGTTCCATTAACGAAGATAATTATGTTTTCCAAAAAATGATGAGAGCGGCATTTGGTACAAATAACGTAGATAATTGTGCTCGTGTTTGTCACTCGGCGTCTGTCCATGGGTTGGCGCATACGCTAGGCTCTGGTGCCATGACAAATCCTATTGCAGACATTACGACAGATATTGACGTAATCTTATTAGTGGGGTCAAATCCAGAAGAAGCTCATCCAGTGATTGGCTCACAAATTAGACAAGCGATGCAACGAGGAGCAAAGGTTATCGTAGTCGATCCACGTAAAATCGACCTCGTAAAAAATTGTGAGCTCCATTTACAAATCCAGGCTGGAACAAACGTAGCCTTTGCCAATGGGATGATGCATGTAATCTTAAAAGAAGGATTAGCTGATCGAACCTTTATTGAAGAAAAAACAGAAGGATTTGAAGCACTTGAACGTTTAGTTGCAGAATATACACCAGAAAAAGTGGCTGAAATTTGTCACATTGATCCACAAGATTTAATAAAAGCTGCGAGATTGTATGCAAAAGCGGAGAAAGCACCCATTATCTACTGTTTAGGTGTAACGGAGCATTCAACAGGAACCGAAGGTGTTATGAGTATGTCGAATATGGCCATGCTCGTTGGTAAAATCGGAAAACCTGGCTGTGGCGTTAATCCACTTCGCGGTCAAAATAATGTACAAGGTGCATGTGATATGGGCTGTATGCCGTATGATTTCCCTGGTTATCAAAAAGTTGCCGATCCACAAGCAATGGAAAAATTTGAAAAAGTGTGGGGAGTAACATTGAATAAAAATGTCGGAATGACTTCCACGCAAGTATTACCTGCAGCAACAGAAGGAAAAATCAAAGGATTGTATATCTTTGGAGAAGATCCGATTGTGACAGACCCAGATACGAATCATGTACGTAAGGCACTTGAAAATTTAGAGTTCTTTGTCGTTCAAGAATTATTTATGACAGAAACAGCAGCTTATGCAGACGTGGTGTTGCCAGGAATTAGTTATGCTGAAAAAGATGGAACATTTACGAATACCGAAAGACGTGTTCAACGAGTACGCAAGGTGGTGGAGCCAAAAGGAGAAGCACGAGAAGATTTTGCTATTTTCTGTGATGTAATGACACGCCTTGGCTATCCTTGTCACTATGACTCTGCCAAAGAAATCATGGATGAAATTGCAAGTGTAACCCCAACTTTTGGTGGAATCAACTATGATCGCTTAGAAGAAACAGGTGGTTTGCAATGGCCATGTCGTACAGTAGAAGACCCAGGTACACCGATTATGCATGTTGGTGAATTTACTCGTGGCAAAGGCCTATTTATGGCGATTCCATATAAAAAATCCAAAGAGTTACCAGATGAAAGCTATCCCTATTTAATGTCTACTGGTCGAATGTTGTATCATTATAATACTCGAGCGATGACAGGGAGAACAGAGGGAATCAATCAAATCGCAAATCGTTCCTATATTGAAATCAATACCGTAGATGCAAATCGTTTAGGAATCGAAGAAGGCGATAAAGTGGCAGTTAAGTCGAGAAGAGGAACGATTGAAACATATGCTGCAGTTGGCAATCGTGTCTTTCCACAAGAAGTGTTCATGACCTTCCATTTCCCAGATGGTAATGTCAACGAACTGACTATTGCTGAGTTCGATGATATCGCGATCATTCCAGAATATAAAGTATGTGCTGTTGCTATTACACCAATCAAATAAGGGAGTTGAGCCAATGATCGAAGTTGAAGCGGCTAGAGCAAAAATCCAACAGGCTTTGGCTCAGCAAAAAAAAGTAGAAATCGTTTCTATTTTGGAAGCAACAGGACGTGTGTGTGCGGAAGATATTTATGCGCAAGTTGCTGTACCTCATTTTCCAAGAGCTGGCATGGATGGTTATGCTATAATCGCCAAAGAAAGTGAGGGCGCAAGCCCAGAACAACCCGTTACATTACAGGTTATTGATGCGATTTTTGCAGGAGATTCTGAACCGAATGTAAAGAACGTTTGTGGCAGTGCTGTTAGAATCATGACGGGAGCACCGATTCCAAAACCATATGATGCAGTGATCAAACAAGAATGGACAGATTATGGGAAAACAGAAGTCAACATCTATCGAGAAATAAAAGCAGGTCGCAACTATGGGGTTGTAGGGGAAGATGTCACACATAATCAGAAAATTTTTTCAAAATATCAAGTGATCAACAGCCGTGCTGTGGGAATCTTAGCTGCTCAAGGGATGAAAGAAATCAGCGTTTTAGCACCAATGAAAGTAGGGATCATAGCAACTGGTAGCGAGTTGATCTCATTAGAAACACCACTTACATCAGGGAAAATTTATGATAGTAATTTATATACCCTTGCTTCGTTTATCCAATCAAGCGGGAGTAAAATCATCTTTAAAGAGCATTGCTCAGATGATACTGTTGTTATCTCAAAAATTATTCGTGAGCAAATAGAAACAATCGACTTATTGATTACGACAGGTGGTGTTTCGGTAGGGGAAAAGGATTATGTCCCACAAGTAATAAAAGATTTAGGCGGGAAGTCGTTGTTTCATTTTGTGAACATGAAACCAGGAACACCGATAATGGCAAGTACTTATCAAAATAAAGTTATTTTAAGTTTGTCTGGCAATCCTTTTGCAGCAGTTGTTAATCTTCATCTGTTTTATTGGTCAGCCTTGGCTGATTTTATGGGGTGTCCAGAACTAAATTTAGAAAAACGGGAGGTTCAATTAACAGAAGACCTGAAACAATCCAATATTCGTCGTTTTATTCGAGCGCATGAAGAAAATGGCTTGGTTTCTTTAAACGCAACATTACACTACTCTTCTGTTTTTCATAATACCCTTGATACTAATTGTTTAATTGATCAACCCGCCAAAAAAACTCTGAAAAAAGGAGACTCTGTAACAGTCTATTATTGGAAATCTTAATAAGCCAAAGGAATCTGAAGAAAAGAGATTAGTCTCTTTTCTTCAGATTCTATTTAGGTTAGCTAAAAAAAATTATTTATATCAGATTGTTTTTTTTTAGACGTAGTGATAAACTTGAGATAAAGACAAATCAGTTTCTGGTTTAGTTGTAAATGAAAGCGTTTTAAGAGGTGCTGACATGGAAGAAAATTTACAGTTTACACATATTAATGAACAAGGCGAAGCGCGTATGGTTGATGTCTCTAAAAAAGAAGCGACGGAAAGGACAGCCATAGCTTATGGAGAAATTCAGATGAACAAAGAAGTGGCAGCTGGTATCAAAAATCAAACAATAAAAAAAGGTGAGGTGCTACAAGTTGCAAGAGTTGCGGGTATTATGGCTGCCAAAAAAACATTTGAACTTATTCCGCTATGTCATGTGATAGCATTAACAAAGTGTGTGATCGACTTTAGTTGGAAATCAGATCAAATTTTGAGCGTTCAGTGTGTGACAAAAACAGTTGGACCAACAGGAGTTGAGATGGAAGCTTTAACTGGAGCCAATATTGCGTTGCTTACAATTTACGATATGTGTAAGGCTATGGATCGAGAAATGAATATCTCAAATGTTTGTTTGCTAGAAAAGTCTGGTGGAAAAAGCGGACACTTTATTTCAAGAAATCAAGAGGTCAACGAATAATGGTACAGGAAGGACACGACTTAAAATGAAGGATTCCTTTAACCGCGAAATTGATTATGTTCGGATATCGGTAACAGATCGTTGCGATTTAAGATGTACGTATTGTATGCCAGCTACAGGAATATGTTTTCTACAAAAGCAGGAGGTTTTAAGTACTAATGAGATTCTATTTTTAGTCAGAAAATTAGCTGAGCATGGAATCAAAAAAGTGAAGATCACAGGAGGTGAGCCCCTAACCAGACGAGATACAGTTGGGTTGATTCGGTCAATAAAAGAAATAAAAGGAATAGAAAAAGTCACGTTAACAACGAATGGCATTCAATTAGAAAGATATGCGGAAGCGTTAAAAGAAGCAAAACTAGATGGTATCAATATCAGCATCGATACGTTAAATCAAGATGACTTTCGTGAAATTACGAGAGTCGGAGATTTAAAGAGAGTCCTGGCTGGTTTAGAAAAAGCGATAGAAGTAGCGCTACCGAATATCAAAGTGAACACAGTGGCTCGCGGAGAATTAACAGCAAAAGAAATTTGTGAAATCGCAGCACTAGCAAAAGTAAATCCGATTCATATTCGATTTATTGAATTGATGCCGATTGGTTTAGGTAAAGGTTGCCCAGGGAAAACACAAGAGGAAATTTTTGCAGTGCTTGAATCCAATTATGGAACCTTGGTTCCTTTTGAGCAACGCTTAGGAAATGGCCCAGCCAGTTATTTTACGTTGCCAGATTTCAATGGGAAAATTGGATTTATCAGTGCATTAGGTCATTGTTTTTGTGCTGAATGTGACCGCATCAGAGTCACGGCAGATGGACAGTTGAAAACCTGTTTGCATATGGATGATGGCTGTGACTTAAAAGAAGCGTTACAAACAGAGAACGAAGAACTTCTGTTACGACAAATTTTAGCAGCGATCGAACGAAAACCAGAAAAACATCATTTTTTAGAGACTCAAGGAGATTCTCGATTAATGTCACAAATTGGAGGGTAATGAGTATGACAGTTGGGGAAATTATTGGTATCAATATCAGTGAACGAAGAGGAACTCAAAAAAAAGAAATTCCAGAAGTGGATCTAGTTAAAGGCTTTGGGTTAGCAAACGATGCTCATGGAGGAAATTGGCATCGTCAAGTTAGTTTATTGTCATTTGAAAAAATCACAGAGTTTAATGAACGTGGGGCTCGTGTAGGGAACGGTGCTTTTGGTGAAAATATCATTGTATCAGGCGTTGATTTACGCCAATTACCTGTTGGAAGCCAAATTAGGATAGGTCAGGCAGAGCTAGTTGTCACTCAAATCGGAAAAGAATGTCATAAGCATTGTCAAATTTATGCTCGTGTGGGAGATTGCATTATGCCAAGAGAAGGAATTTTTGCTGTTGTGGTTGAAGAAGGGCATATTAAAAAAGGGGATAAACTTGAAGTTGTATAAAGTGGGCATTATTACATTAAGCGATACAGGATACCAAGGATTACGTGAAGATGAATCTGGTCGTATCATAAAAGAATTGATCCAAGATCAATTTGAAGTCGTGAAACAAGCAATTTTACCCGACGAACAGAGTGAATTAAGAACACTGTTGATTGAGTGGTGTGACACATGTGACCTGATATTGACGACTGGGGGAACTGGTTTAGGTGTTCGAGATATCACACCCGAGGCAACGTTAAGTGTAGCAGAAAAAGAGCTTCCAGGTATTAGTGAAGGAATGCGCATGCAAGGTATCAAAAAAACACCTTTTGCTATGTTAAGTCGAGCTGTTGCAGTGCAACGTGGTAAGACGATGATCGTTAATTTGCCTGGAAGTCCAAAAGGTGTGACCGAGAATTTAACCTATTTACGCCCGATTTTACCCCATGCCTTAGACATTTTAACAGACCGAAAAACAGAGCATTAAGTGGAGGGAAAAAGGATGAAAGTCGTCAAAACAGTGGACGCTGAGGGACTGGTTTTATGCCAAGATATTACCAAAATCGTTAAAGGCGAGTTTAAAGGAGCTCTTTTCTCAAAAGGCCATCAAGTGAAGGCTGAAGATATCCCTCTATTACTCGCATTAGGGAAAGAGCATTTATTTTTATCAACAGAAAAAACAAATTTAATTCACGAAAATGACGCAGCAGATTTTCTCTATCATTTAATTGCGGGAGACGATATGCGCGCAACAGCGGTATCAGAAGGGAAAATCGAAATTGTTGCAGAAGTAGATGGAGTATTGAAAGTCAAACAAGACGTATTATTTGAGTTGAATTCGATTGAAAAGATTGCTGTTGCCACACTAAAAGGGGATCAAAAGGTACATGCAGGACAAAAATTGGCAGGGGCACGAATCATTCCATTGGAAATCGAACCTGAAAAATTACTTCAAGCAGAAGACTTGGTTGGCCAAGAAAGGATCTTATCTCTAATACCTTTTAAACCAGTAACGATCGGAATCGTCACCACAGGCAGTGAAGTTTTCAACGGTTTGATTGAAGACGCATTCTTACCAGTCCTTAAAGAAAAATTAACTCCATACCCAATGGCGGTCATCAAATTTCATAAAATCGTCAACGATGTGCCCGATTTAATAAGTAGTGCGATTAAAGATATGTTAAAAAAAGGGGCAGATATTGTCTTTTGTACTGGTGGAATGAGCGTGGACCCAGATGATCGTACTCCGTTAGCAATCAAGCAAACTGGAGCGGAAATTGTTTCTCATGGCACACCTGTCTTGCCAGGCTCCATGTTGTTGCTTGCTTACTTAGAGGGCAAAACAATCGTAGGATTGCCAGGTGGGGTCTTATTTTCTGCACAAACCGTTTTTGACCTATTATTACCAAGAATTATTGCTAAAGATACAATAACGAAAAGAGAAATTATTGGTTTGGGTTATGGTGGTTATTTATAAACTACGTTTAAAGGAGAGCAAATAGTATGAAACAAAAGAATGTGGTAAAAGTCATTCCTCTAATTTTAGTTGTCTGTTTTTTCCTATCTGCTTGTACATCTAATGATAAAAAAGCAACAGTTGACTCTAGTTCGACGAATCAAGCGGAACAACATCATTTATTGATTGCAGCGGCCGCTAGTCTGGAAAGTGTAATGGAAAATCAACTCATTCCAGCTTTTGAAAAGGAGCATTCAAATACAAAAATTGAAGGAAACTACGATAGCTCTGGAAAACTACAAACACAAATCGAAAAAGGCTTAGAAGCAGATATTTTCTTTTCGGCAGCGACCAAGCAAATGGACGCCTTAGTTTCAAAAAAATTAATCGATGAAAAAAGTGTTGATCCACTATTAAAAAACCAGTTGGTCATGATCATTCCAAGCACGTCTACTGTTGAATGGAATGACTTTAGTGAGTTGAAAAAAGCAGAGATGATCGCAATCGGAGATCCTGAAAGTGTGCCAGCAGGCCAATATGCTGAAAAAGGATTGAATGCTTTGGGGTATTGGGATTATGTCAAAGAACATGCTAGCTTTGGAACCAATGTAACAGAAGTACTAAATTGGGTAGCACAAGGTAGTGCACAAGCTGGATTAGTTTATGCTACAGATGCTGCATCAACTGACAAAGTAAAAGTTGTAGCTGTTTTACCAGAGGACACGTTGAACGAGCCGATCATCTACCCAGTTGGGGTGCTTGAAAGGTCGGAAGAAAAAGTAATGGCCGAAGAATTTATGACGTTTTTTAAAAGCAAAGAAGCAGCAAACTATTTTGAAGATGCTGGGTTTATTCTAAATAAGTAGGTGAGCTTGATGGCGTTGAGTCCAATTATTATTTCCTTTCAAACAGCAATAATAGCAATTATGTTTACTTTTTTAGGTGGAACTTTGCTGGCGTATCTGGTTTTTCGTTTGAAGAATCAAGGGCTTAAAATTTTATTGAACAGTCTATTTACCTTACCACTGGTATTGCCACCGACGGTTTTCGGTTTCTTTTTACTGGATATTTTTGGTGTTCAACAGCCAATTGGAAAATTCTTGTTAGATTATTTTTCTGTCAAAGTTGTTTTTTCTTGGACGGCAACTGTTATAGCGGCTGTGGCAGTTTCGTTTCCTTTAATGTACCGCTCGGCGATTGCCGCTTTTGAGCAAATTGATCCAGATCTGCTTGCAGCTGCTCAGACATTAGGCTTTTCAGAAATAAAAATTTTTTGTAAAATTGCTTTACCATTGGCGATCAATGGACTTTTAGCCGGAGGCGTGCTAGCTTTTGCTAGAGGCTTAGGTGAATTTGGGGCAACAACCATGCTAGCAGGAAACATTGCTGGAAAAACAAGAACACTGCCATTAGCAATTTATTCTGCAGTAGCGGCAGGCGATTGGGCTTTAGCAAAAAAGTACGTGGCCATTATCATTATTATTTGTTTGTTGATTCTATTTTTAATGGAGCTTTTTAGCAGAAAATCTCGGGGGATAAGAGTATGAACCTTATTGTTGATATTCAAAAAAAATTACGAGATCATCCGTTAAAAGTAAGCTTTGAAATCGACACTACGACATTGGGGATTTTAGGAGCGTCAGGGTGTGGGAAAAGCATGTTATTAAAATGTATTGCTGGAATTGAAACACCAGATTCGGGTCGAATTCAGTTAGGAGACCATGTGCTATTTGATAAGGAAAAAGGAATTGATGTGCCACCACAAAAACGTAAAGTTGGCTTATTGTTTCAGCAATATGCACTTTTTCCTCATTTAACTGTCTATAAAAATTTAAGCAGTGTGACAACTGACGTACAATTGATTCAAAAACTAGTGCATATGTTCCAGTTAGAAAATGTGGAGAATAGTTATCCAAGACAACTGTCAGGTGGGCAAAAACAGCGAGTCGCATTAGCTCGAATATTAGCTTCTAAACCAGAGCTACTTTTATTGGATGAACCATTTTCAGCATTAGATACATCATTAAAAGAAGAGCTTCAACTCGAATTGCAAAACCATTTGACTGGTTTTAACGGCAATGTATTGATTGTGAGTCATAGTTTGGATGAACTTTATAGACTATGTCCAAATCTTGGCATCATGACGAAATCAGGTCTTATACAGGGCATGACAACGGACTTGTTTAAGCAACCTCAAACAGTGGAAGCGGCTCGATTGACTGGGTGCAAAAATATTTATCCAATCAAACGAATCGATGCGCATACACTAAAGATTCCTGGCATTGAAAAACCATGGACCGTTGCTGCTGAAATCCTGAAAAATTGTTCTTATATTGGGATTCGAGCGCATGATTTGTTATTGGATGATAGCCATGTCAATTTGTTGACTGTTCAATACGTGAGTAGTCAACAAACGCCATTTGAACAAAATGCTTGGTTTTGTTGCAACAACCTTGATTTTTGGTGGAAAGGCAGTAAACAAATCAACGTCGAGAAAATCAATCACTTTACTGTTTCACCAAAAGCCATTATGGTTTTAAGAGAATAAAGAGAAAAAAAGTAAGAAGTGTCTAGAGTAGAGACTGCAGTAGCTGCTTCCAGCGTTTATTTGGATCTTTTGAGACTAGGACCTAACTCGTAGAGTTAGGCTCTAGTCTCTTTTTTGCGTTAATTTGTACGAATAGCGTAAGAGTCTAACAAAATTCTTGCCATAACAGATAAAGGCAATCTTGATCGCACTTCATATTCTGGAAAATAAGATCCTTCTGATTTAAATCCTGTGAAGACGATTTCAGATAATTGCGCTAAAGAACTGCTTGAATTAGCAGTCAAGGTAATCGTGCTGACTTCATTTTTTAAACAATTTTTTACTGCAGTCACTAATTCTGGTGTCTCTCCATTTAAAGAAATCAAAAGGACGATATCATTTTTTGTGATTTTTTTACTCATACTCGTAATGATATTGGGATCGGCATGGAGTTCACAATATTTCCCTAAAAGTTGAAATTTCACCGTCATTTCTTGGGCAATTAATTCGGAAAAGCCACGAGCAAAAATGACGATTTTTTGTGCTGCATGGATTTTTTGGATGGCATCTTCAATACTACCGCTATCCAACCTATTGATTGTACGAATAACTTCTTGCTCATTTTTCAAGATTGCCCGCTTGATTTCGGCATCGATTTTTTCTACACCCGAGAAATTGATTGTTGTATTTGATTGATCTTTTAAATAATGCTTAAACGAAGTAAAGCCTTCGTAGCCTTTCTTTTTCATGGCACGAACGATTGTTGCAGTTGAAACATTGGCTTTTTCACTTAATTTGACGATGGAATAATTGGGAATATCAACAAGATGATTATCGATAAAATCCCATAAATACTTTTCTGATTCACTTAGTGCTTTTTCCATGACGTGAAATCCTCCAATCTACTCACATTCTTTTTCCTATCATACCATTTTAGGAAGAGGGAAATAAAGATTGTATCGTTTTTCAGGGTATTCTTACGATTATGAAAACATTTACATAGAAAAATGTTCGATAATACAAGTGTGAGGAAAGGGGGAGGAAAATGGTTCAACTATATACTTGTACCATGAATTTAGCAATCGATTTATTTATTGAAACCGAAATGATGAAACCCAAAGTTGTGAATCGGACACTTGACGATGAAATCCAAGCGAATGGCAAAGGAGTAAATGTCTCCTTGATCCTTAAAAAATTAAAAATAGATAGTACAGCACTTGGGTTTAGCGGTGGTTTCACAGGGCGCTACATTGAAGAATTTTTACAAGAAAAAGGGGTAGGAACACAATTTATTCAAGTAGATGGAACTACCCGCATCAATGTTTTCACCCAAGTCAATCAAGACCAAACAGAATACAAATTAGTCAATAAAGGACCTGAGATTCCAATTAAAAAGGTTGATGAACTATTAGCAATGATTAGAAAAATCGAAGCTGGCTCTTACTTGTGTGTTTCTGGTAGTTTACCACAAGGAATTTCAGAAACGATTTTAGTTGAAATCAGCAAAATCACACAAGAGCAAAAAATCAATCTCGTGCTTGATAGTAGTTACAATAGCGTAATGGATTGTTTGATGTATCAGCCTTTTTTGCTAAAACCCAATGAAGAAGAACTAGCAAATTGGTTTGATCAAGAAACAATTTCGCTAGAAGAAAGTCCTAAATATTTGAAACGGTTGGTCGACTTGGGAGCACAACGAGTTTTACTATCTTTTGGTGGAAAAGGTTGTTTCTATGCGGATAAAGAGACCATTATTTATGGGAATGCGCCGACAGGAAAAGTAGTGAACACCGCTTGTGCTGGAGACACATTATTGGGCACGTTTATGAGTGGGCTGTTACAAGGGGAAAAAATAGATGAAGCATTAAAACACAGTATCGCAGCGGGAAGTTCAACTGCTTTTAGAAAAGGCCTAACAGATTTTACTGATACAAATGAATTAACAAAACAAATCCAAATCCAAGTAATAGAAGGGAAGATCTAATATGACAAAGTATCAATTGATTGCAGCAACAGGTTGTCCTACTGGTATCGCACATACGTATATGGCACAAGAAGCATTAGAACAAGCTGCAAAAGCCAAAGGCGTGACGATCAAAGTGGAAACTCATGGTCAAATCGGTGTAGAAAATGAATTAACACAAGCTGAAATCGAAGAAGCAGATGCGGTAATTATTGCGGCAGATAAAGATGTTCATGCGGAACGGTTTGCTGGAAAACGAGTGATTGAAGTTCCTGTTAGTAAAGGAATCAAAGAAGCTAGTCAGTTGATCGAGGATGCTTTAGCAGGAAAAGGAAAGGTTCTTGGTGGTGACAAATCCGTTTCTGTAGATGCATTAGAGAAAAAAGAAAATGATCGAAAAGGTATCGGACACAGCATTTATAAAAATCTAATGAACGGCGTTTCCCACATGTTGCCTTTTGTTGTGAGTGGTGGGGTACTGATTGCTATTTCATTTTTATGGGGGATTTATTCAGCTGATCCTGAAAGTACGCAATTCAATCAATTTGCAGCAACCTTAAAAGAAATTGGTGGTTTAGCAATGGGCATGATGGTGCCGATTTTATCAGCCTATATTGCAGAAGGGATTGCCAAACGTCCAGGTTTAGTTGTTGGATTTGTAGGTGGACTGGTAGCGAGTAATGGTGGAACTGGCTTTTTAGGCGGGATCGTTTCTGGGTTCTTAGCAGGATATGTTGTTCTAGGATTAGTCAGAGTATTCAAGGTTTTACCAAAATCATTAGATGGGTTAAAGGCAATCTTTTTATACCCTGTTTTAGGTGTTGCTATTACTGGATTGATCATGTATGGCATTTCAGGACCGATGTCAGCAATCAATGAAGGCATGATGGATTTTCTAGCAGGTTTTGAAAATTCAAGTCCTTTAGTTTTAGGAATTATTGTTGGGTGTATGTGTGCCTTTGATATGGGTGGTCCAGTGAATAAAGCCGCGTATGTTACAGGGACAGCTCTTTTAGCACAAGGAAATACTAGCTTTATGGCAGGGGTTTCGGCTGCGTGTATTGCGCCGCCATTGATCACAGGATTTGCTGTTTTATTTTTCCGAAACTATTTTGATACAAATGAACAAAATGCTGGATTGGTCAATTTTATTTTAGGATCTACTCACATTACAGAGGGGGCGATTCCCTTTGCAGCAAAAGATCCATTAAGAGTATTGCCGACGATGATGTTAGGCTCTTCGATTGCCGCGGTTTTGACCTACATGTTTAAGGTTCAAGTCCCTGCACCCCATGGCGGATTTTTAGTCTTACCAGTTGTGACACATGGGTTGCTTTGGGTAGTTGCCATTTTAGTTGGTTCAGTTGTTGGCGGATTTTTACTAGGGATGATTCAAAAACGCCGAGTTGAAAAAATAAAAGCAGAAGTTTAATCAATAGAAAGAGGTTGAATCCAAATGGTTTTAGTAAATGCAACAAACGTTTTTATAAATATAGAGTTGGATACAAAAGCGAGTGCGTTGCAATTCTTAGCAGAATCTGCACAAAAATTACGGCTTACAACTGATAGTTCAGCCGTACTAACCAGTTTTGATGATCGTGAAAAAGAGGGCAGTACAGGTATGATGGATGGATTTGCCATACCACATGCCAAAAATGCAACCATCACTGAGGCGAGTGTATTGATTGTAAAAACGAAGAATCCGATTGAGTGGGATAGTCTAGATGGTAAGCCTACGGAAGTGATCATTGCCTTATTAATTCCCGAACAAGAAGCTGGAACGACCCACTTGAAGCTCTTATCAAAAGTGGCTCGCTTATTGATGAACAGTGAGTTTAAGCAACAAATAAAACAATTAGATTCAGAAACAGAAATAGCAGAATATGTAAATCAACGATTAATGGAGGCGTAGTAAATGGCGATGAAAAAAATGACAGAATCTAAACGAGCAGCAATGAAACGAATGAGTAATCAAGAGGGAATCATCGGAGCACTGGCCATCGATCAGCGAGGTTCATTAAAAAAAATGATCGAAGCAGCGAGTAGAACAGAAGTAGGAGAAGAGGCTATTATCTCGTTTAAAGAAATTGTTTCTCGTGAATTAACCCCTTATGCTTCTGCGATTCTTTTGGATCCAGAATACGGATTACCTGCAGCAAAAGTGCGAGATCAAGAAGCAGGGTTGCTGGTTGCCTATGAAAAAACAGGATATGATGCTAGTGAACCAGGACGTTTGCCTGATTTGTTAAGTGACTGGTCGGTTAAACGATTGAAAGAAGCTGGGGCAGATGCCGTTAAATTTTTATTGTATTATGATGTAGATGAACCAAACGAAATCAATGAACAAAAACAAGTCTTTATGGAACGAATCGGCTCGGAATGTGATGCAGAAGACTTGCCATTTTTCTTGGAATTAGTATCCTACGATGCAGGAATAACCGATGTATCAAGTAAAGAATATGCTAAAATCAAACCGCACAAAGTCATTGAAATGATGAAAGAATTTAGTAAAGCATGCTATAATGTGGATGTTTTAAAAGTAGAAGTACCAGTGAATATGGCATTTGTAGAAGGCTTTGGATCAGATGTTTGCTATTCAAAAGAAATGGCAAAACAATTATTTAAAGAACAAAGTGAGGCAACGAATCTGCCATTTATTTTTCTAAGTGCAGGTGTTAGCAGTGAACTATTTCAAGAAACCTTGTACTTTGCAAAAGAGGCTGGCTCCACTTTTAATGGTGTATTATGCGGTCGAGCAACTTGGAAAGATGGGGTAATCCCATTTGCGCAAGAAGGAGAGACAGCAGCTGAACAGTGGATGAGAACCGTTGGGAAAGAGAATATAGAATCCTTAAACCGTGTCTTGAAAGAAACCGCAACACCTTGGATGGATCGATAAAAATTAAGCGCTGTAAAAGACAATCTGCTACGAATAGGGATTGTCTTTTTTTGAACGAAATAAGTTGTAAAAAAACAAAAATTTGATAAAGTAAAAGAGAAGAGAAATTCTTGGAGGCAAAAAATGAGCGTATATTTAGAACGACCAGAATTTGAAGGAAATCTTCTTTTTAGAGCATTTATCAATGACGGTATGACAATTGTTTATCCTCATTGGCATAAAGAAATTGAAATCATTTACTCCATACGAGGAACAGTCAACATTGGTGTAGGGGATGATATTGTTCCTGTTTCCGAAGGGGAAATTTATTTTTTTGCTAGTGGGGAACCCCATTATTTTCTTGCCTCGCCAAATAGTGAACGAATCGTTTATCAGTTTGACTTGAGTTTATTTGATGAAAAGAACGTAAAATCGGTAAATGATTGTTCTTTGATCGAACTTTTTGAAACTGGAGAAAAGCACAGTTCAAAATGGTCGAAGTCCTTAATAATGGAGATGAAAAAACTATTACAGCAACTATTCGAGGAAGTTGAAAAAGACGCTCCAGGAAAAAACTATGCATTGTTTCATTTACTATTTCAACTAATTACAACCTTTTACAGAAGACTACCTCAAACGCAGATAAAAGTAAAAAAAGGCGCCAAATCATCGACAATCAAATACAAAGAAAACCTAGAACAGTTAGATCGAATCTTCACCTATGTTGAAAATCATTATGAAGAATCGATTACATTGGAAGAAATCGCCAAGTTTAGTGGCTTTAGCTCCTATTATTTTACCCGCTTTTTCAAAGCCAACACTGGCACGACCTTTATGAGCTTTTTGACAGAATATCGAATCAATCAAGCCAAATTTATTTTAGCAAATGAAAAAGTCCCTATGATCGAAGTGGCTGAAAAGTCTGGATTTGCTAGTGTGAAGACCTTTCATCATGTGTTTAAAGAACAAGTGGGAATTTCGCCTTTGAAGTATCAGAAGAAATTTCTCGAGATATAATACAAAAGCCCTCAATTTTGGGCTTTTTTTTAATAATAAAAACTTGCATTTTCTGGTAGTTGATGTTATTCTTATCACTCTTAAAAAGTAATCATTACGATTTAGAAAGGGTGAAAAGGAAAAATGGCTAAAAAATCAAAAATTGCCAAAGCCAAACGTCAACAACTATTGATTGAAAAATACGCGGAACAACGTATGGAGTTAAAAGCAAATAAAGACTACGAAGCTTTAGCAAAATTACCAAAAGATTCCAATCCAAACCGCTTGAAAAACCGCGATTTGATCGATGGGCGACCAAGAGCGTATATGCGTAAATTTGGCATGTCACGGATCAATTTTAGAGCATTAGCGCATCAAGGAAAAATTCCTGGTGTCCACAAAGCGAGCTGGTAATCATGGACTGGTAACCGACAACTAGATGCAAAGAGGTGATTGGATGGAGAAACAGGATATTTCAAGTGCACGTAGACGATTAAAGTGCACAAACCGAAAAACTAGAAAACGAGCATTGAAAATCATTCAGCAATATAAACGGGAACAAAGACATCGTGTGATGGCTTCTGGTAATGTTGGTTGAGTGTTTTTCTAAGCGAATAAGAGAATGAAGTTCTTCCTTTTAGTTATAGAAGGGAAGGGCTTTTTTTTGTATTTATTAGAAGTGCAATGTTTTTTATTTGATTTTGGCTGTATTGCTTTTATGCGGTGGTTAATTGTTGGTGATTTACGGATAAGGAGTTTCTTTTCGATGGGTAGTTAAGATAAGGTCAACAGCAGTTTGGTGCAAGGCGTTTGGTGATTCACAAGTAAGGAAACTTCGCTCCCTTAGGCCGCCTTGTAGTGTTCAACATCTGCTCTGGCAAAGCCAGTCGTGGTGATTCGCAAGTAAGGAGACAACGCTCCTTTTAGTCGCCTTGTACTGTTCATCATCTGCTCTGGCGGAGCCAGTCGTGGTGATTCGCAAGTAAGGAGACAACGCTCCTTTTAGTCGCCTTGTACTGTTCATCATCTGCTCTGGCAAAGCCAGTCGTGGTGATTCACAAGTAAGGAAACAACGCTCCTTTTAGTCGCCTTGTACTGTTCAACATCTGCTCTGGCAAAGCCAGTCGTGGTGATTCACAAGTAAGGAAACAACGCTCCTTTTAGTCGCCTTGTACTGTTCAACATCTATTCTGTCTACTTTGTAGTCAATCATAGTGTTTCACAGCAATATCCAGGAATTTTTCACCCATAATCTAGGAAGAAAGCTCTTTCATAATTTTGTATAGTAATAGTGTAGAAATGGAACCGTTTTATTGTTCCCAAAAATAATATGAGTAGATTACTGGAGGTTTTTTGATGACGTTGAAAGTAGGTATTATTGGTTGTGGTGGGATTGCCAATGGAAAGCATTTACCAGCACTTGCACAGGTTAAGGAAGTGGAGTTAGTTGCTTTTTGTGATTTGATCAGTGAGCGGGCGGAAGAAGCGAAGATGCACTATGGAACATTAACCGCTAAGACATTTACCAATTATCAAGAAATGCTTGAAGAAATGGATTTGGATGTTGTTCATGTTTGTACACCAAATAACACACATGCTGAACTATCAATTGCGGCGATGGAAGCGGATTGTCATGTAATGTGCGAAAAACCAATGGCAAAAACATCCGCTGAAGCACGTAGTATGATCGAAGCGGCTAATAGAACGGGGAAAAAGTTGACGATTGGGTATCAAAATCGTTTTAGAAAAGATTCAACGTATTTGCATACAATCTGTGAGGAAGGCGAGTTAGGGGAGATTTATTTTGCTAAAGCTCATGCCATTCGTCGTCGAGCAGTGCCAACTTGGGGTGTTTTCCTTGATGAAGAGGCGCAAGGCGGCGGACCGTTGATCGATATTGGTACACATGCTTTGGATTTGACACTATGGATGATGGACAATTACAAACCAAAATATGTAGTGGGGAAAGCCTATCATAAACTTGCTGAAACAGAAAAGGCAGCCAATGCTTGGGGTTCTTGGAATCCTGAAAAATTCACTGTAGAAGATTCAGCGTTTGGTTTTATCATGATGGAAAATGGAGCTACAATCTTTTTAGAATCAAGCTGGGCACTGAATAGTTTGGATGTAAAAGAAGCTAAGACTACACTTCATGGAACTAAGGGTGGGGCTGATATGAATGATGGGTTGACCATCAACGGAGAAGATCACAGTACACTTTTTGAAAAGAAAATCGAATTAGAACCTGGTGGTGTTGATTTTTATGATGGTGCTGGAGACAAGCCAGAAGTGTTAGAAGCACAGTCTTGGATCGATGCAATTCTCAATGATACAGAACCTGTTGTAAAACCTGAACAAGCCTTGGTTGTGACAGAAATTCTTGAAGCAATCTATAAAGCATCTGAAACAAATCAACCTGTATTTTTCGATTAAAGAAAGGATGAAAAACGATGATCCAAGTCACAGTATGGAATGAATTCCGTCATGAGAAAACAGATGAAGCGGTAAAAAAGGTTTATCCAGAGGGGATTCATCAACAAATCGCACAATTTTTAAAAGAAGATGATTTTTCAGTACGAACCGCTACTTTAGACGAACCAGAACATGGTTTAACTGAGGAAGTATTAGCCAACACAGACGTTTTGATTTGGTGGGGACATGTTGCTCATCAAGAAGTTTCTGACGAAATTGTTCAACGTGTTCATCAATGTGTCCTTGAAGGTATGGGCTTAGTTGTGCTGCATTCAGGTCATATGTCAAAAATTTTCATGAAACTAATGGGCACCTCTTGCGATTTAAAATGGCGAGAAGCTCAGGAACATTGTCGGATTTGGACAGTCGCGCCTAGTCATCCAATCGTGGAAGGCATCGGCGAGTACATTGAATTAGAGCAAGAAGAGATGTACGGGGAGCATTTTGATATCCCAACACCAGATGACTTGATTTTTATCAGTTGGTATCCAGGCGGAGAAGTTTTCCGTAGCGGTTGTACCTATCATCGTGGGAATGGCAAAATCTTTTATTTCCAGCCAGGTCATGAAACCTATCCATCTTACTATAATAAAGAGGTCCAAAAAGTCATTAAAAATGGTGTCCGTTGGTGTCGGCCAACTCAAAACGCATATCCAAATTACGGACATCATGAACCTTTAGAATCTATTACGAACAAGAAAGGAACTGAACAATGAAATTAGGCGTATTTACTCCATTATTCAATAATTTAAGTTTTGAAGAAATGATCGATACAGTCTCAAAAGCAGGATTGGAAGCTGTAGAAATCGGCACCGGTGGTTCTCCTGGAAATGCTCATTTAGATATCGATAAATTACTAGCAAGTTCAGATGCCAGAAAAGAGTATTTAGCAAAACTAGCGGATAAAGGCTTAACGATCAGTGCATTGAGCTGTCATAATAACCCAATTTCTCCAGTGAAAGAAACAGCGCAAGAAGCAGATGAATTACTACAAAAAACAATCAAACTAGCTTCTCTAATGAATGTTTCAGTCGTCAACGGCTTTTCTGGTGTTTCTGGTGGTAACCCGACGGATACTCAAGTCAATTGGCCTGTTTTACCTTGGCCGACAGAATATGACGATAATTATAACTATCAATGGGAGAAAAAACTGATTCCTTATTGGAAAAATATCAATACGATCGCAGAAGATGCTGGCGTGAAAATTGGAATTGAGTTACATGGTGGTTTCTTATGTCACACACCTTATACAATGTTAAAACTGCGCGAAGCCACAGGCAAAGCAATCGGCTGTAATTTAGATCCAAGTCATTTATGGTGGCAAGGGATCGATCCAGTAGCCGCAGTGAAAATTTTAGGAGAAGCAGGTGCGATCCACCATTTCCATGCCAAAGATACGTATTTGGATCAAGATAATATCAATATGCATGGACTAACAGATATGCAGCCATATGGCAATGTAAAAACACGCGCTTGGACATTCCGTTCTGTAGGATGTGGACATGACTTAAAAGTTTGGTCAGATATGATTAGTGCGTTGAGAATTTACGGTTACGATTACGTTTTAAGCATTGAACATGAAGATCCGATCATGTCTACAGAAGAAGGCCTAAACCGAGCAATTACGAATTTAAAAAGTATTATGATCAAAGAACAACCAGCGGAAATGTGGTGGGTTTAATCAAGGAAACAACGCTCCATAAAGTCGCCTTGTACTGTTCAACATCGACTCACCGTGTTCCTCGTGGTTTACAGCAAAGCTGAACGAACTTGCCCAGCTCTTGAGCAAATTTGTCTATTTGCCGAAAGAGCTAGTTCGTGAAGCCGGATGTCAAATAGAAGACAACGACTGTTTCTGATAGCTCCCAAACACCAATTAGGCACTGAGTAACACCTATTCCTTATCTTACATCAACTAACGTTTATATAGAAAGGACACAAAAAAATGACAGCAATCAATTTTGCCGTAATCGGTTACGGCGGCATGGGTTCTTACCATGTCCATAACATTATGCCAAACGAAAATGAACGAATCCATGTTGTGGGAACATATGATGTTTCTGGCGAACGTCAAAAAATTTCCAGTCAGCACAACCATAAAATCTACACGTCATTAGAAGAAGTATTACTAGATGAAACCATTGAAGCAGTATTGATCGCTACACCAAATGATTCCCACAAAGAACTAGCAATTCAAGCGCTACAAGCTGGAAAACATGTAGTCTGTGAAAAACCAGTTGCAATGAATGTAGAAGAATTAGATGCAATCCTAAAAGTAGCAAAAGAAACAGGACAAACGTTTATGGTCCATCAAAATCGTCGTTGGGACCCAGACTTTCTGATTACGCGAGAATTATACAAAAACCAACAAATCGGGGACTTGTTCCAAATCGAGTCACGTGTTCAAGGCGCCAATGGGATACCAGGCGACTGGCGCCATGAATTAAAACACGGCGGCGGCATGCTGTTAGATTGGGGAGTCCACTTACTAGATCAGCTATTATTTTTAGTGGATAGTCGTATTGAAAAGGTTTCTGCTGATTTAAGTTATATTTTGGGTGATGAAGTAGATGATGGGTTTATCACTTATATTATTTTTGAAAATGGCGTCCGAGCAATTATTGAAGTTGGGACTACAAATTATACTAAATTGCCCCGCTGGTATCTAAAAGGAACCCAAGGAACTGCTATTATTCATGATTGGGATCTTTCAGGTGAAATGGTGATTGAATCAGGCAAAAAAGATATTCAAGCGCCAAAACCAATTCAAGCAGGTGTTGGGTTGACCAAAACAATGGCACCACCGTCAGAAGAAGCAACAGAAACGGTATCCTTGCCGCAAGCTTTCGCTGAATATGATCCATTTTATAAAAATTTTTATAATGTTGTCAGAAATCAAGCTGAACCAGTAGTCAAAAATGAAGAAGTTCGTAAAGTAATGGTATTGATTGAAGAAATATTTAAAGCTGTGAAAAGATAATGAAAAAAAGTTGATCGATCTTAAAAGTAACGTTCTCCAGAAATGGGGAGCTTTACTTTTTTTTCTACTAGGCATAAAATATTAAGGGATATGATTAGGAAAAGAAATGGGAGAATGGTGTGGGAAAAAAATTACATATATTTAAAAAAAAGCCAATTAAGTATTCATTGATCGTGGTTGGAATGATTGCATTGGTATTTGTTAGTAATCTGTACTTACAATGGTGTCAAAATGAACTATCCTTTGATTTAGTGTTCAAATTTGCCTTTTCATGGCACACAGAAAAATTTATTTTAGGTAGTTTCGTATTATTGATCTTCTTACTGTTTTTATGCAGTTTGGCTGGATCGCTTGCTTTAGGTAGTTTGCTTTATGGCATTACGATCGGTATTTTAGGTTTTGCCGATTATCAAAAAATGTTTTATCGAGTTGAACCAATTTATCCAGATGATTTAAAAATGATCACAGAGTTTGGTTTATTAAGAGAGATGATTGGTACAATTCCATTTATTTTTATTCTATTGCTGGCAGTGGTAGGAATATTCTTTTTTATTCGGGCAATCTACCAAAGCCGATTATTATCGAAAAAAATGCAAATTATTCGCTTATCGGGTTTAGTTGTGACAATTGGCTTATTAATGTACATTAGCAATTTCAATAATCCCAATAACCTGTTGCGAAAAGCGTACGACAAAACGGCTCTTTGGATTCCTTATAGCCAAAAAATGAATTATTATAATACTGGTTTTATGGGTGGTTTTCTATATAATTTAAAGATAGAAGCGATGGACAAGCCAGAAAATTATTCTAAAAAAACGATTGAAGCAATTACAACGAAATACACAACAGCAGCAGAGCGCCCAAACAATTCAGAAAGTACGGAGCAACCGAATATTATTTTTGTGATGAGTGAAAGTTTTTCTAATCCACAAAATCTAGCTGGTGTAACGGCGGACAAGGACCCGTTAAAAGACTATTTTGATGTTGCAAAAACAACGTATAGTGGTCAAATGTTGTCACAAAATTATGGTGGAGGAACGGCAAATATTGAATTTGAAGCACTGACCAGTCTTTCAATGGAATTATTTAATCCTCAATTGACGACGCCTTATACGATGTTGATTCCAAAAATGGAAGAAATGCCGTCGATCGTTTCGCTTTTAAAAGAGAAAAACTATCAAGCAACCGCTATCCATCCTTATAATACCTCGATGTATAAACGCAAAGATGTATATAAGATACTTGGATTTGATCAGTTTATCAGCGAAGACACAATGACGTATAAAGAAAAATTACAAAAGAATCCTTATATCTCAGATAAATCAGCTTATAATGAAGTTTTAGATTTGTTAAAAGACGACAAGAACCCGCAGTTTGTCCATTTAGTGACGATGCAAACACATATGCCATATAGTGATAAATACACTAGTAAGGACTATTCTTCACAAAGCGTGGGCAACAAAAAGGCAATCGATAGCTATATGCAAGACATTGCCTATAGTAGTGAGGCATTGAAACAATTTACAACAGCATTGAAAGATCTTAAACGACGAACACTAGTTGTTTTTTGGGGAGACCATTTACCAAGTATCTATTCAGACGAAATTAAGGCAGCAAATGAAGAAGTTCAACTGCACGAAACAGAATTTTTAATGTATGACACACAAGATAAATTGAGTCAACGAAATAACCATGATGCACTGAGTAGTCCGTTTTACTTCGCGCCAACATTATTTGATCAAAGCAATATGGAGATGACAGGATTCTATCAATTATTGAGTGAGTTAGAACAGGAAATACCTGCGTTTGAAAAAGGCTTCTATTATAAAAATGGCCAGTGGAGCAAAACATTCAACTTGAATAAAGCGCAACAAGAACTCTATGAAGACTATCGCTTGATTCAGTATGATATTGTGTCAGGTGAAAATTACAGTCTAAAAACGGACTTTTTTAAATGAATCCAGTGATCGAAAAGGAGTAAAGAATGAGCTTTAAAAAGAAAGATAACCAAACCTACTATAACCCAATTCGTCGTGCATTATTAAATCATCAAATGATCCAACCTGGTGATAAAGTTGCAATTGGGATGAGTGGTGGGAAAGACAGCACTAGTTTGTTGTATTTTTTGGATATGATTAGTAAGCAAAAACGCTTAGGCTTTGAATTTGATATCGTGCCGATTACACTTTCAATGGGATTTGAGATGGATATCCACCCGTTAGAGGAATTTGTGAGCGGACTAGGCTACGAATTGGATGTTGTGCCAACAAATATTGCTCAAGTTGTATTTGATATTCGAGAAGAGCGCTCCCCATGCTCATTGTGTGCAAAATTACGTCGGGGAATCTTGTACAAACGTGCCAAAGAAATCGGCTGTAATAAAGTCGCTTTAGGGCACCATTTGGATGATGCGATCGAAACGTATTTCATGAACTTTTTATTTCATGGGCAAATGGCCAGTTTTGACCCAATCAGTTATTTATCGAAAACAGATATTACACTGATTCGCCCATTACTTTATGTTGAAGAAAAACAGATCATTCAGTTTGTGCAAAGGGAAGAACTACCTGTGATTTTTAATCCATGTCCTGTAGACAAGAAAACCAAACGAGAAGAAATCAAACACCTAGTGAGTGGATTAGCAGAAACTTACCCAGACATCAGAGAAAAATTTATTATGGGAATGGAACAAGTTGAAGCAGAGAATTTTTGGACGAAAACGAAAGTTAGCAAATAGTTGCTTAAATAGAGAGGTGAAAGACGATTTTAAACGTTACCTATATTAATACAGCTGGAATCACGCTAGCAGAAGTAGCGCCTTACCTTCCTTTTATTACAAAAGAGCGAGCAGCTAATACGTCCAATTTCCGTTTTGATAAAAATAAAATCGACGCCATTTTGTCAGAACTGTTACTGAGAGCTATCCTTTGTCAGCAGTTTCACTTAAAAAATAACCAAATCAATATTCAAAAGACGAAACTTGGAAAGCCCTATTTGGAAGGTTTTCCGAATATTCAGTTTAATTATTCCCACTCAGGTGACTATATCATTTTAGGTATTAGTGATAAAAAAGTAGGAATCGATATTGAAGAAATCACGCCGATCGACCTGTCGATAGCCGAACATTATTTTTGTTCAAAAGAATATTCGGCTATTATGGCAGAGAGAGAGGAGCACCAAGTAGAGACATTTTTTTCCATTTGGTGTTTAAAAGAAAGCTATGTTAAGTACACGGGAAAAGGCATGACAATACCGTTGACTTCTTTTTGTTTTACCGTCCGAGACGAAGTAATTCAATTTGAAGGAAAGGATGAAAATATGCGGTTTGAGCTGTTGCCTATTTCTGAGTATTACAAAACAGCGATTTGTTACCAGGATAAAGAACGAATCGATTCAATCGAAGAACGCACTCTGCAAGAAATACTACGTTATTTTGATACTTCGAAAGAGAAGTAGAGAAGGGGGGCATGCAGTACATCAAGAAACAGCGAGTGTTGCATGCAGTGATCTTTGAAGCAAAAAACAGATTGGAGATGTAAGCTTTTCAGACTAAACAGAAATTTTTCTGAAAATCAATACGATTTCATTTGAAAAACACTAAAAGAACAGGTATAATTAAATCAGCAATAATTATTGGTGAAAGACTTTTTGTCACCATTTTATTATTTCATGAGGGAGTAACTGGCGGCGTTAGCTGCGACAACATCACCAACTCCGAAAGAAATTTCTGGTGTTGTCTTAAACGGTGAGACTTATGTATGTTCTATTTAGCATACAGAGGTCTATTTTTTTTCGTTTTTGCTGCGAACCAACAAGTTCAAAAACGTGTTCGTTTCGCTAATATGAAGTAAAATAGATTAAAGTAGCTGTAAATTATGAGGAGGAAGAACATGTCAGAAGAGAAAAAGGTTCAACTATCTGAAGCATTTTACACGCAGTCAGATGAAGAGGTCTTACAAAAGTTTGATACGACGACTGAAGGTCTATCAGCTCAAGAAGCCAAAAAAAGGTTAGAGAGTTACGGCGCTAATGCATTAGATGAAGGGAAAAAGAAATCGATCGTTGTAAAATTTTTTGAACAGTTTAAAGATTTTATGATCATCGTATTATTATTTGCAGCAGTTATCTCTGCAGTATTTTCTGGTGATATGGTTGATTCATTCATCATTTTACTTGTTGTTGTGCTAAATGCGATTTTTGGTGTGATCCAAGAAGCCAAAGCAGAACAAGCGATTGAAGCGCTAAAAGAAATGTCTTCGCCCAATGCGAATATTCGTCGCGATGGTCACGTAATCACTGTTAAAAGTGATGAACTAGTCCCAGGAGATATCGTGTTACTAGAAGCAGGAGATGTTGTTCCAGCAGACTTACGTTTATTAGAAGCTGCTAGCTTAAAAATTGAAGAAGCAGCGCTTACTGGTGAATCTGTGCCAGTTGAAAAAGAAGCAACTATTTTAGAAGGTACCGCATCTGATATTGGGATCGGTGACCGCATTAACATGGCTTATTCTAGTAGTAATGTTACTTATGGCCGTGGAATTGGTGTTGTTGTCGGTACAGGAATGAATACAGAAGTTGGTAAAATCGCTGGCATGTTAGCCAATGAAAAAGAAACAGAAACACCATTAAAACAAAACTTAAACCAATTAGGTAAAATGTTGACGATCGCAATCTTAGTGATTGCAGCAATCATGTTTGTGGTTGGGATGATGAATGGCCGTACATGGATTGACATGTTATTAACGTCTATTTCATTAGCTGTAGCAGCAATTCCAGAAGGATTACCGGCAATTGTTACGATTATCTTAGCTTTAGGCACACAAAAAATGGCGAAGAAAAATGCAATTGTTCGTAAATTACCTGCTGTAGAAACACTAGGTAGTACAGATATCATCTGTTCAGATAAAACAGGTACGCTTACTTTAAACCAAATGACGGTTGAAGCTCTTTATACAGATAATGAAGTGAAACCTGCGACTGATGCGGTTGCATTGGACAACATGGCATTAAAAATCATGAGCTATACAAACGATACAAAAATTGCACAAGATGGTTCATTGATTGGTGATCCAACTGAAACTGCTTTGGTACAATTTGGTTTGGACCACGACTTTAACGTAACTGAAAAAGTTGCAGCAGAACCTCGTGTAGCTGAAATTCCATTTGATTCAGATCGTAAATTGATGACAACAGTTCACCAATTAGCAGATGGTAAATTCCTAGTTGCTGTAAAAGGTGCACCAGATGAATTACTAAAACGTTGTAATCAAGCATTGTTAAATGGTCAAACACCAGCAATGGATGACAAACAACGTCAAGAAATTTTAACAACGAACACAAAATTAGCGAAACAAGCATTACGTGTTTTAGGAATGGCCTACAAAATCGTAGATGCAGTTCCTACTGAAATGGATTCTGATTTAGTTGAAAAAGACTTAATCTTTGCTGGTCTTGTCGGCATGATCGATCCAGAGCGTAAAGAAGCTGCAGAAGCGGTAAAAGTTGCCAAAGAAGCAGGTATTCGCCCAATCATGATCACAGGTGACCACAGAGATACAGCCGAAGCAATCGCTGCTCGTCTTGGTATCATTAAAGAAGGCGACGATGATGCTGTAATCACTGGTGCTGAATTAAATGAATTAACAGATGAAGCCTTTGCAAAAGTAGTTGAACACTACTCTGTTTATGCTCGTGTTTCTCCAGAACATAAAGTACGTATCGTTAAAGCGTGGCAGCAAGAAGGTAAAGTTGTTGCTATGACAGGTGATGGTGTGAATGATGCACCAGCATTGAAAGCCGCAGACATCGGTATTGGGATGGGGATCACTGGGACAGAAGTATCTAAAGGGGCCTCTGATATGGTCTTAGCAGATGACAACTTCTCAACAATTATCGTAGCCGTTGAAGAAGGACGTAAAGTCTTCTCAAATATCCAAAAAACAATTCAATATCTACTTTCTGCTAACTTAGGGGAAGTATTGACACTCTTTATTGCAACAATGTTAGCGTGGGATACATTACTACCTGTTCACTTATTGTGGATCAACTTAGTAACTGATACGTTCCCAGCAATTGCTTTAGGTGTTGAACCTGCTGAACGTGACGTGATGAGCCATGCTCCTCGTGGGAAGAAATCAAACTTCTTCTCTGGTGGCGTATTGAGTAGTGTAGTATATCAAGGGATCGTTCAAGGTGGATTAACCTTGTTTGTTTACAAAATGGCAATTGATTTCCCAGCACATACAGCGGCTAATATGCCAAACTTATCTGCAACAGCGTTATATGATTTACAACATGGGGATGCGTTGACAATGGCCTTTGCTACATTAGGATTGATCCAATTGTTCCATGCATTCAACGTGAAATCTATTTATCAATCAGTCTTTAAAGTTGGCTTGTTTAGAAATAAATCATTTAACTGGGCGATTTTAGTTTCATTCTTATTACTAGCAGCAACGATCTTAATTCCAGGCTTCAATGACTTGTTCAGCGTAACATCATTAGATGGATACCAATGGGCAATCGTTGCCGGAACATCGTTTGCAATCATTCCAATCGTTGAGATCGTGAAGTTTGTTCAGCGCAGAATGGGTAAAAGCTAAATCATCGGGATAACAACTGAAATCGATGAGGAATAAAAGAAAAGTAGAGATGCTGTTTTTGATGCATTTCTACTTTTTTCTTGTTATACTTTTCTGAGAATATAATTTTATTTTTTAAGGTCAAAATAAGTCAAAAAAGTGGACAAATTTTCAGATTACGGTATTATTAATAGTAGATATTTAGCTTTCATACTATTTAGCTTTACGACCGATACTAAAGCGTTCGTTCAGCTTCTAGTACCATCTAGCTACTGAAGCTAGTTTAAGCGTTTAAAAATAAGGAGGCCATCTGACATATGAACTATTTAGATGAAAACGAAGAAACAGAAGAAAAACAACAACCAAATGCGTTTATGAAAAAACTATTTGAAGAACGAACAATTTTAATTTATGGTGAAATCAATCAAGATTTAGCACGAGAAGTTACATCACAATTGCTATTACTTGCAGCGATGGGTGATGAGCCAATCAAGATTTTCATTAATAGCCAAGGCGGACATGTTGAAGCGGGCGATACGATCCATGATATGATCAAATTTGTTAAACCAGAAGTGATCGTAATCGGAACAGGTTGGGTTGCAAGTGCGGGTATTACGATTTATTTAGCTGCTGAAGCGAAGAACCGTTACAGCCTACCAAATACGCGCTACATGATCCATCAACCAGCAGGTGGCGTTCAAGGTCAAAGCACGGAGATCCAAATCGAAGCGAAAGAAATCATTCGTATGCGTGAACGCGTGAACCGTTTGATTGCTGAAGCAACAGGCCAAACATACGAAAAAATCGCAAAAGACACAGATCGTAATTTCTGGATGTCGGCTGATGAAGCAAAAGATTATGGAATGATTTCTAAGATCATCCAAACAAGTGACGAAATTAAATAAATAATTGAAAATTAGGCCCGAGAAATAAGCCAGCATTCACGAAAATTGTTCTTTAAATTTTTGTGAATGCTGGCTTATTTCCGATGGGACTGCTTCTGCTTCCACCGTTTATTCGGGATTAGCATGTTTAACAAAAAGAGAACAACCCCCGTTTATTTTTATAGGAATAAAAGGAAATAAGCAAATTACAGATTCTTCTTGTCATCCACCTATAAAACAGTGTAAAATTAAGTGATTACCAAAAGAAAGTAGGAAAGAATGTGAAACCAAATTTAGGTTATTATGTACAAAACATCAACGATATCGTCAAAGAAACAGAAGAAGTCGGTGAAAAAATGAATGACTATTACGAAGAAGTTCGTAAAGCCATTGACGAAGAAAAAGTATCTGATTTATCACCAGAAAGAATTGCTGAAATTCAACGTATTTTCCAAGATGGAACGAAAGAATACACGCTTATGTTAGATAAGGTTAGTCAATTACGCCCACCAGCACGAGTAATGGGTATTCATAAAAAATTCGAACGCTCATACATTGAATATTTAGCTGGATGTAACGAAATGATTTTATCTTTAGACCCAGAAAAAGGCATAGATATCGATCTATTTAATAAATCAGAAGAAAAACAAGACAAAGCAACAGATGATATCTCATTTGCAATTACACGCATGAGCAATCTTTTATTAAAAAAATAAAAAAAAAAGAGAAAACATGACAAAAAAGAGCGATAGTTAATATTTTTTTAATGTTATTTTTAGTAGACAAATAAAAAAATGTGTTGTATTATGTATTCATACCAACAACAACCTTTTTATTTTTCATTTTACTCTTATTGAGTAATACTCCTTTTCCATCGGCCTTTTCAGCCGGTGGTTTTTTTTATTTTTATTTTTTTGTTTTTTTATCGATACGAAATAATAGAATTTCGGTTTTTGTTTTAATATAATTTTAGTTATTTATTCTTTTAGAACCAATAATGGAACAAAAATTAGTTCATCATTGATAATAAGCTTGAACAAATAGACAAAAAGGACTAAAAGAAAACCTCTACAGGTTTTCTTTTAGTCCTTAAATTAGTTGTATCAATTTTCTACATTACGAACATAATCATCAAAATACTGAACAAGATCAGCTTTGATCTTTTGGTATTCCGCTTCTGTGTATTCACGTTCTTCAATCTTTCCATTGAAAAATGGAATTTCCAACTCTTCGCGCAAGCGATCTAATACTTCGCTTTGATCCATTTGGGCACCTTCTTTACGTGTGGTCTACTCTATTATAAAACATTAAAATCATTCGTCAACTGCTCAAAAGAATCTTTCATAGCAGTTAATTTAGTATAAAGTAGAATACTATCCTCGTCTTCAAGAAGAAAGACCTGCTTCAATTCAAAATAGAAGTCCTCAAAGGCACTAAAAAATGGTTGAACCTCTGATTTAGTTAATTCACTATTACTATAGTAAAAAACACGAACACTATGATAGTAAGTAAAAACCTCATTGATATTCAAAAGAATGCGTGTGTCCTCAGGACGTGGGCGGCTAGTCACTAAATCATATAAAGTTAAACTCTTTGTATGGATCTCAGATAGATAAGATAAAAGTAATTCCACTTTTTCATTGCTTGCTGACATTAAATCGACCTCCAATTTCCCTTATTATAATAAAAAAAAGAAAGAAAGAGAAATAGGACACTCCGTTCAAATAAAATATTTAGTTTGGATGAAAAAAAAACGAAAAATAATTGACAAATGAATGAGTATGTTCTAATATTACCTATAATAAATAAACTCATTGAAAAGAAGAGTAAACAAGCAGACATTTGAATTTGGCTAGATTGTTTAATCTCAGCTAAACTTAGAGAGCTTTCATTTGGTGGAAGAAAGCAATGAACACTTGTCGAAAATGATCTTGGAGAGGAAAAATCAATACGATTTTTACGGCAGCTACCGTTATCAAAGCACCAAATTAAGAAGCAATTCTGCGTTTGAGTTGAGATGGAAGTTATTTCCAATAAAGGTGGTACCGCGACAATCGCCCTTTACTAGTAAAAAGCTAGTAGAGGGCGTTTTTTTCGTTTCTTTACACTAAATTTATAAAAGAGGGGGCATTATGCAAGAAAGGGATATATACAAAAAGTAGTCTAGACTAAAACAATCAATTAAAAGAAAAGGAATGAGGCATAATGACGAACGCTAACTATCAATTCGAAACAATTCAAATTCACGGTGGACACATCCCCGACAAAGAAACAAATTCAAGAGCAGTGCCGATTTATCAAACAACATCCTACACTTTTGATGATACGCAAGATGCTGCAGAAAAATTTGCCCTTTCAAAAGCTGGTAATATCTATACCCGTATTACCAATCCAACGACAGCCGTTTTAGAAGATCGTTTAAATGAATTAGAAGGCGGTGTTGGTGCTGTGGCAGTAGCTTCTGGGACAGCGGCCGTTACGTATGCAATCCAAAATCTCGCAAGTAGTGGCGATCATATTGTTTCAGCCTCAACATTATATGGTGGCACATTCAATTTATTTGCTCATACATTACCAGAATTTGGTATCACAACAACATTTGTTGAACCAGATCATTTAAACAATTTTGAGGAAGCAATCAAAGAAAATACAAAAGCGATTTTTGTAGAAACAATCGGAAATCCAATCACAAATGTTGCTGATTTAGAAGCCATTGCAGAAATCGCACATAAGCATGAACTACCATTGATCGTTGATAATACCTTTGCTACAGCGTATTTAAATCGTCCGTTTGATTTTGGCGCTGACATAGTGGTTTATTCTGCAACAAAATTTATTGGAGGACATGGTGTTGCTTTAGGTGGTGTTGTTATTGATTCCGGTAAGTTTAACTGGGCAAACGGCAAATTCCCTAAATTAGTTGAACCAGATCCAAGTTATCATGGACTTTCGTATACAAATGATGTGGGCGCTGCAGCATATATCACTCGATTAAGAGTATCTTTATTACGCGATACTGGAGCAGCGATTTCCCCATTCAATAGTTTTTTATTGATTTTAGGCTTAGAAACATTATCTTTACGATTAGAGCGTCATGTAGAAAACGCATTGGCGGTCGCAGAATTTTTAACGAAACACCCTAAAGTGGAATGGGTCAACTATCCAGGGTTAACCGACAATAAATACTATGAATTATCGAAAAAGTACTTACCTAAAGGCGCAGGATCAGTCTTTACTTTTGGGGTAAAAGGTGGAGCTGAGGCAGGGAAACAGTTGATTAATCATGTTGAAGTATTCTCACTCTTGGCCAATGTTGGGGATGCAAAATCATTGATCATACATCCAGCTTCAACTACACATTCTCAATTAAGTGAAGAAGAACTAAAAGCATCAGGGACTTCACCAGAATTGATTCGATTATCAATTGGGATTGAGAATATAGAAGATATTCTTGGAGATCTAGCGCAAGCACTAGACAAGCTATAACGAAAAAAAAGGGGATGGAGCAGAAGCAACGACTACGCTTCGATCACATCAAATTCTAAGTGCTAAAGCACTAAGATTTGAAGGATCGGGAATAAGCTGAGAGTTAAATACTTCTGTCTCCACCTCTTTCTTAAAAAAATTCTCATAAAACTATTGACTTTAATTTGAATCTTCTGTATCTTTAACATTATAGTTTGAATTATTTAAAAATTCTGACAATAAAGGATGTTGACTATTATGAACAAGCAAATAACAACAATTACATTCTTATTATTAATGAAGGACTCATCACACTGATCTCTAGAAACCAGCTGTAGCCCAGCTTTTTCTTATCAGACGTTGAGAGTCCTGTTTTCGCATTGCATGAACGGGATGATAAAACATCCCATATTCGTGGGATGTTTTTTTGTTGCAAAACACAGCGACTGCTTGCAGAGCTGATGTTGCGCAATACTTGGCGAGCGAAGCGAGAGAAGTTACTTTCGTCTAAAACACAGCGACTGCTTGCAGAGCTGATGTTGCGCAATACTTGGCGAGCGAAGCGAGAGAAGTTACTTTCGTCTAAATCACAGCGACTGCTTGCAGAGCTGATGATGCACAATACTTGGCGAGCGAAGCGAGAGAAGTTACTTTCGTCTAAATCACAGCGACTGTTTGCAGAGCTAATGATGCACAATACTTGGCGGCAAGGAGAAAAGACCTAACCACAAAAAATGAAGAACACCATTCACTCAATTCGGAAAGGATGTATGAACATGAAAACTATCCAATTTTTTGACACCACTCTAAGAGACGGCGAACAAACACCAGGCGTAAATTTCAACACAAAAGAAAAAGTTCAAATTGCCAAACAACTAGAAAAATGGGGCATCGATACGATCGAAGCGGGATTTCCAATCGCATCAATTGGCGATTTTGAAGCAGTCAAAGCAATCGCTGAAAATGCTGAAAAAATGACCGTTGCAGGGCTTGCTCGTTGTCAAAAAGCTGACATCGATCGCGCTCATGAAGCGTTGCAAAATGCCAAGCACCCACAAATCCATGTATTTCTAGCAACTAGCCCGGTTCATATGGAATTTAAACTAAAAATGACACCAGACGAAGTAATCGCTTCTATTAAAGAACACGTTAGCTACGCTAGAACCAAATTTGAGAAAGTTCAGTTTTCACCAGAAGATGCAACCAGAACAGACAAACCATTTCTATTAAAAGCAGTTCAAACAGCTATTGATGCGGGGGCAACAATCATCAATGTTCCAGACACAGTTGGTTATTCCAACCCAACGGAATACGGTGCACTATTTAAATTTTTGATTGAAAATATCCAAAGTGACCAAGAAATTATTTTCTCCTCTCATTGTCATGATGATCTAGGCATGGCGACGGCCAATGCCTTAGCGGCTATCGAAAATGGCGCTCGTCGAGTGGAAGGAACAATCAACGGTATCGGCGAACGTGCTGGCAATACAGCACTTGAAGAAGTAGCGTTGGCTCTTTACATCAGAAAAGACTTCTACGAAGCTCAAAGTAATATCACATTGAATGAAACTAAAAGAACCAGCGATCTCGTCAGTCGTCTATCGGGTGTTGCAGTACCAAGAAATAAAGCCATCATCGGAGCGAATGCCTATGCACATGAATCAGGTATCCATCAAGATGGTGTATTGAAAAATCCAGATACCTACGAAATCATTACACCGTCACTCGTTGGGGTAAACGAAAACTCATTGCCATTAGGGAAATTATCTGGTCGTCATGCTTTTGCAACTAAAATGGAAACACTAGGCTATCAACTAACTGATGATGAATTAAAAGATGCTTTTAAACGCTTTAAATCATTAGCGGACAAAAAGAAACAAGTTACAGAAGATGATCTGATTGCTTTAATGGTTGGTCAATCGCAAGAATGTAGCGAGAATTATCGCTTAGAACGTGTCCAGCTACAATATGTGTCCGATGGCAGTCAAGGAGCAATTGTTTCCATCAATACAGGAGATGACGAAAGTAAAACAGAATCAGCAATCGGTTCTGGTAGTATTCAAGCGATTTATAATTCAATCGATAAAATATTTGTCCAAAAACCAGAGCTTCAAGAATATTACATTAAAGCCATTACAGGCGGGGAAGATGCTCAAGCTGAAGTACATGTAACCTTAGCAGATGCTGAAAACAATAAACAATTCAACGGCATCGGTATCGATTTTGATGTTTTACAAGCGTCAGCGAAAGCCTATGTCAAAGCCAGTGAACAATTTCAAAAAGAAGTGGGGAAAGCATAATGAGCAAACGAATCGTAGCATTGCCAGGTGATGGCATCGGAGCCGAAATAATGGACAGCGCACTAAAAATTTTAGCTGAAATCATGGTACAAGATAATCTAGATTTTGATATTGAACGCTTTGCTTTTGGTGGCGCTGGTATTGATGAGCAAGGGGATCCTTTACCAGCAGAAACACTAAAAGCCTGCGAAACAGCCGATGCAATTTTACTTGGTGCAATCGGCGGTCCAAAATGGGACAATGCGCCAAAACGACCTGAACAAGGCTTACTTGGATTAAGAAAAGCTTTAGGACTTTTTGCCAATATCCGTCCAATATCAGTACCAGATGCAGTCGTTCATTTATCGCCATTAAAAGAAGAAAATGTTCGAGGCGTTGATTTTGTAGTCGTTCGCGAATTAACAGGCGGTATCTACTTCGGTGAAAAAAACCTAGGGGATACAGAAGCCTCAGACCTTTGTACTTACTCAAAAACTGAGATTCAACGCATTATCAGAAAAGCGTTTGAAATCGCTCGAACTAGAAATAAAAAAGTCACATCTGTCGACAAAGCCAATGTACTAGCAACCAGTAAATTATGGCGTCAAACTGCAGAAGAAGTGGCACAAGAATTTCCAGATTGTATCTTAGAACATCAACTAGTTGATTCAGCGGCAATGGTCATGATCCAAAAACCTAAAACTTTTGACGTAATCGTCACAGAAAATCTATTCGGCGATATCCTAAGTGATGAAGCATCAGTGATTCCAGGTTCACTCGGTATGATGCCAAGTGCCAGCCACAGTGAATCAGGGCCCTCGTTATACGAACCGATCCATGGCTCTGCGCCGGATATCGCCAATCAAAATAGCGCCAATCCAATGTCGATGATCTTGTCGGCGGCAATGATGTTGCGCCAATCGTTTGACTTAGAAAGCTCAGCGAAGAAAATCGAAAATGCTTGCGATCGTGTGATGAATCAAGGCATTCTAACCACAGATTTAGGTGGTAAAGCCACAACCACAGATTTTACAGAAGCCGTACTAACAGAATTGAGAGGTGCTTAACATGGGAAAAACACTATTTGATAAACTTTGGGAACAACATGTAGTCTCAGGCGTTGCAGGAGAACCACAACTACTTTACGTCAATCTTCATCTGATTCATGAAGTAACCTCACCACAAGCCTTTGAAGGGCTAAGAGAAGCTGGCAGAAAAGTCCGCCGACCAGATAGAACCTTTGGGACAATGGATCATAACGTCCCAACCCAAGATATTTTTAACATCACCGATTTGGTAGCAAAAAAACAAATCGAAGCTTTACAGAAAAACTGTGAAGAATTCGGTGTAACTCTTTGTGATAACGGCAGTGACCGTCAAGGAATCGTGCATATGGTGGGACCCGAAACAGGCTTGACCCAACCAGGAAAAATCATTGTTTGTGGGGATTCCCATACAGCTACGCATGGTGCTTTTGGTGCGTTGGCATTTGGGATCGGTACAAGTGAAGTTGAACACGTTTTTGCCACACAATGTATTTGGCAAAATAAACCAAAATCAATGGGTGTCAAGATCACTGGGAAACTAGCAAAAGGCGTCTATGCCAAAGATATTATTCTAGCGTTGATTGCAAAATATGGCGTTGATTTTGGTGTGGGGCATGCGGTTGAATTTTACGGGGAAACGATCGAAAACCTAACGATGGAAGAACGCATGACCATCTGCAACATGGCCATCGAAGGTGGCGCAAAAATGGGTATGATGGCGCCAGATGAAAAAACTTTTGAGTATGTGCGTGGCAGAGAATACGCGCCAGAAGATATGGATGAAGCAATCGCCGATTGGAAAAAACTACCAAGTGATCCCGATGCTGTGTACGATACCAATCTAGAACTAAATGCAGAAGAATTGGTGCCATTTGTAACATGGGGCACGAATCCAGAAATGGGTATTCCAATCACAGGAACCTTCCCAGAAATCAAAGATATGAACGACGAACGTGCCTATAACTATATGGATCTAAAACCGGGACAACGCCCATCAGACATCGAAATTGGCTACGTCTTTATTGGCTCTTGCACGAACGGGCGACTATCTGACCTAGAAGAAGCAGCTCGCATCGTTAAAGGAAAAAAAGTCAAAGAAGGCATTACCGCAATCGTCGTACCAGGCTCTAGACCTGTTCGTAAAGCAGCTGAAAAAATCGGATTGGATAAAATTTTCACTGAAGCAGGCTTTGAGTGGCGGGAACCAGGTTGTTCCATGTGTCTAGGGATGAATCCTGACCAAGTACCAGCAGGCGTTCACTGTGCCTCAACATCCAACCGAAACTTTGAAGGCCGTCAAGGTAAAGGGGCAAGAACCCATCTTTGTAGCCCGGCGATGGCAGCAACTGCTGCAATTGAAGGAACATTTAGAGACATTAGAGAGGAGCTTGGTGCATAATGGAGGCATTTACACAACATACAGGAACCACGGTTCCACTAATGAACGACAATATCGATACAGATCAAATCATTCCAAAATCATTTCTAAAACGAATCGAAAAAACAGGGTTTGGCGAGTTTTTATTTGATGAATGGCGTTACTTGCCAGATCGTACACCAAATCCAGAATTTACCTTAAATAAGCCGCAATATAAAGAGGCAACCATTTTGATTTCTGGTGATAACTTTGGTTCAGGCTCATCAAGAGAGCATGCGGCTTGGGCGTTGGATGATTATGGCTTTAAAGCAGTGATTGCAGGAAGTTTTAGTGATATTTTTTATATGAATGCCACGAAAAATGGCTTACTACCGATTGTGTTGAAACATGATGAGTTGGATGCACTGGCAGGACTTGGGGCAGATGAAACGATTACGATCGATTTGCCTGCCCAACAAGTGATCACGCCAAATGGGACGTATTCTTTTGAAATCGACGGAACATGGAAGCATAAGTTGGTCAATGGATTGGATGATATTGCAATCAGTTTGACGCATGATGATGAAATTGCGGCTTATGAAGCGAAGATTCCGGCGTATTGGCAATAGGAAATAGTAAGAGTGAGGTTGGGACAGGAGTGTTTAACCCCGAGAAATAAGAAGAAATTCACGAAAATTGATCTTCAAATTTTTGTGAATTTCAGCTTATTTCCGAAGGGGTTGCTTCTGCTCCCACCGTTTATTCATATTTAGGGTGTGAAACAAAAGTGCTTTTTACTTTTGTCCCACATCCTTCTTTTCATTACATCGTTAGGAGCGTGAAATCAATGGAATGGGATGCAAAAAAATATAATACCACCCACGATTTTGTTTTTAAATACGGGGCTGGCTTGTTGGAGTTATTGCCGAAAGAACCGAAAAAAGTGTTGGATATCGGCTGTGGGACGGGTGAATTGACGAATCGAATGGCGGAACTTGGTCATGAGGTGACGGGGATCGATCAGTCAGTAAATATGATCAATCAAGCAAAAGAAAGTTATCCTGATTTGATTTTTTTACAGGAGGATATTTTAAATCCCTCGGATCAAATTGGACTGTATGATGTCGCTTTTTCAAATGCTGTTTTTCATTGGATTCCTGATCAAGAGTTGTTATTGAAAAATATCAGTGAACATCTAAACATGAAAGGGCAGTTGATTTGTGAGTTTGGTGCAGTTGGAAATGTTCAGATGATTAGAGAAGCTTTTGGGCGTGAGTTAAATGCATTAGGTGTACCTTTTGAGGAGCCGTTTTGCTTTACGTCTGTTGAGGATTATCGGATTTTGCTAGAAAAGAATCATTTTGACGTTGTGGAAATGTTAGAATATGAACGACCGACACCTCTTAAAGGACAGAAAGCAGGTCTTAGAGAATGGATGGAACAGTTTTATGCTTCTGAGTTGGGGGAACTGTCGGAAAATCAAAAAGAGCAGCTATTTGTGAATATGGAGCAAGAATTGGCCCCTCGTTTGTGGAAGAAAGATCATTGGGAAGCAGATTATCGAAGATTAAGGGTAAATGCTTTGAAACGCTAGATAATGCTAAGCAACTAAGGAGAAAAAGGAAATGAAAATGAAAATAGGACTGTTAACGGTATGTATTATTTTAGTATTGTTTGGTTTAACATTTCGAGTAAAAGATGAAAAAGATGATTTAATCAGTAAAATAGAACAAAAGAAATACGGAGAAACAATTTTTAATTATATGAAAACAGAAACTTATTTTAATGCCGAAACATTAAAAGCTAGCCCAGAAGTTAAAAAAATTAAATTGATTTTAGCGTTTTATGGGCAGAATATTGAGAAAGATAGTGTCACTGTTTATCTCAATCAAACTATTTCTGGGCTTAATGAGTCTGGACAAGATGTTTATGGTTCAAATTTTCCTGTTGTTTATATACTCGAAAAACAAAAAGATGAATACAACGTGACCCATTGTGAAGAACCGAGAGATGGGTCGTTTTATCAAGAAGATATCAAGAGGATGTTTCCCAAAAAAAAGTTTGATTTATTGAAGAAATTAGAAGGTAACAAAATCACGTTTGAAGAAGAGGTGGAATAACATTTAATTCATTTAGTATATAGTAGAAATAAAGAGTTTTCTCAAATGAGGGCTCTTTTTATTTATCTATAAATCTTTTTGAAATTACAAGTAAGTGTACTATAAAAGAAGTTGAAAAGGTTAAGAATAAAGAATTAAAAATCTCGTTTACTGCCAAGTTGATTTTAATGAAAGCTACGATCCATACACAAAGTCAGATCAGCTCGTTAACACAACAGCAAAAAATTGCAGCAGGATCACTAATGGATATCTATGATAAACGTAGTATAGGCTATCCAGCTGATATTATTTCATCTATACTAATAAGACAGGTAGTCTTGAAAAAAGAATTTTCAAGACTACCTGTCTTATACATAGTGAAATTTATTATTATTATGTGAATATTTTGTGGAAAAACAAAAAGTTATGATAAAATCTTAATTCGATTATTTTTTTAAAATATCCTGAAAGAATTAAGTTCAAGATACTTTTCTCTTTATTATATGTAATCAAAAGAGTGGAATTGATTACTTGTATAAGTATATTCTATTATTTTTAATTAGTCTAGCTTAAAAATATCTTTTTATTCTCAATTTTTTCTTTTAAAACGAAAAAAAATGATAATAATTTATTATTTTATTGATTGATTAGGGTTTGAGAAAGAGATGTTTATATTATAATTCATTTTTTAGCCGTCAAAAACCGTCAAATTTAAAGTATTCAGGAGGAAAAATTATGTCAAAAAGAGGAGAAAATATCTATAAACGAAAGGATGGTCGCTGGGAAGGTAGATATAGAAAAGGACGGAATAAAGAAGGTAGAATTATTTATGGGTATGTTTATGGAAAACAATATAATGAAACAAAAGAAAAATTATCAAAAAAAAATGCAGACTATTCTATACGTAGTGAAACATCTGCACCAGAAGAAATGATGGTAGATGAATGGTTGAACTATTGGTTAAATATTTTAATGAAAAATAGAATCAAGCCTTCAACTTATTCAAATTATAGAGGACGAATTCAACGCCATCTTTCGCCATTTTTTAAAAATAAGCAATTATCTACGCTTGAAACAGCGGATATAGATAAATTTATTTATTCGTTGTACCGATCAGAACTTTCTTCAAATAGTATACGCAGCATTATTAGTATGTTAAGAAGTGCTTTAAAAAAAGCTGTGAATGATAACAAGATTTCCAAAAATCCCTGCCAAGGAGTATTATTACCAGCTTTATCAAAAAGGGAAATAAAAAGTTTAGACAAAAGGCAACAGAAAAAATTAGAACAAATTGCTTTATACAAAAAAGAATGTTCAGCGGAAGTTATTGCCTTGTATACGGGGATGAGAATTGGGGAAATCAGTGGATTAAAATGGGAAGATATTGATTTTAAGAATAATAAAATTTTTGTGAAAAGAACAATTTCTAGGATACCATCAGTAACAGAGCCACACAAAACAGAGATTATTATTGGGAAACCAAAGTCAATTAATGGCGAACGTGCAATTCCAATATCTAAAAATCTAAAAAGATATTTAATGGAAAAGAAACAAAGCAGTACCAGCTTATACGTTATTTCCTGTAAAAATAGTTTTACAGAGCCTCGTATTATCAATTATCGTTTTAAAAAAATAGTAGAAGAATCAAAAATAGGACAGGTTCACTTTCATGCATTACGCCACACTTTTGCAACTAGATGTGTTGAATCAGGAATTGATATTGCGACATTGAGTAAAATCCTAGGACATGCCTCAACCAAAATGACGCTTGATATTTATACTGATTCTTTATGGGAAACGAGACGCTCGGCTATGATGTTGATTGACAGACAGCTCAATTATGACGAAAGAATAACTTTATAATGTAAAGGGTAAATTGGTACAGAAGTGTTTGACTCTGAGAAATAATAAAACGTTATTTCTGGTTCTACATTTATTCAGATCACTTTAGGCTAGGACCTAACTCTATGAGTTAGGTCCTAGCCTTTTTTTAGCCGTCAAAAAAATCGTCAAATTATTTTGAAAAACTAGCAATAATCAGTTGAAACGACAGAATATCTTGAACTTAATTCTTTCAGGATAATATTATTTTGTTTTTATTATGAGTATGACAAGTACAAATTTCAGATCAAAACGTCTTCAATAGTATTTTACTGTTGAATGCATACTACGAAAAGTTTTTAGTTCTGGATATAAATTTAGTAGGAGGTATCTGTGATGTATACTATCGGTATTTTTCGAGATTCGTCTCAACCTGTATTGGATTATACCAAAAACTTCGTGAGTTTAGGTCATGAGGTTACAATTTTACAAGCAGGGGATGTAGGTTCTGAACTATTAAATGTAGATGCATTTATTATTGAAGAATCGACTGTAGCTGAACTATCTCGTGTTTGTCAAAATATTCTAGAATTAAGAATGAGATTAAATAAATTGATCTGGGTATTGTTGATTGATAACGATGAAGAAACAAAAACAAAAAAGAAAATTTATCTGCAATTAGGTGCAGATGGTGTTTCTGCTTATGAAGAGGAATTTGCGTTACAATTCTCAAATATCTTAAAGCGGATTGAGGCTAAAGAACACTCGATTGTTTTGGATACTGTATCGAAGACTGGGCCATTATTAGAATTGCTTCCAGAAAATCTTAGTGTGCTAAGAGAAGGAAAAGTTGAAATCAGTCTAACCAAATTGGAATTTAAAGTATTGGAACTACTTTTTAGTAAGCACGATAAGGCTTTAACTTACGAAGAAATCTATCAACATATTTGGGCTAATGACGGTGCTGAGAAAAAAGAATATCGAGTGAGTAATATCATATTCCATTTAAGAGGAAAAATTGAAGAAGACCCTACTTCACCAAAATTTATTAAAACGGTTCGAACAATCGGGTATAAATTAGCGCTAAATCAATGAGTAAAGGGTATTGGTATGGTGAATGCTTGAAGGAGGTGAAGAAGCTAAGAACATTCTTTTAAACTAAAGGGACAGGAGGGAAAATGAATGAAATGATTAAAAAAAGAAAATTTCAATTAGTTGGAATGAGCATAGCCATTCTTTCGATTCTTATTTTAGCTATGTTTTCACAAATGTATTCTTCTACAAGTAAGATTTTTGCCAAATCACCGATTTCATTGACAGCTGTTGAAGATGAACTTTATGCAAATGAAGTATTTCATATAAAGATCTCTGACACAAGAGCTGAAAATGAGCTGAAGAAGTCTGACGAGAGTGATCAGTCAACTAATTCGATGAGTCAGAAAAAAGAATGGCAACTTCGTCTACCTGAAGGAATAAATTTTGATGAAACACAAGAAAGAGCCATGCTGTTAAATGAAGACCCCAAAGCAGAGTTTCCTGTTTTTAATTGGAATGAGGAAACACGGATGTTAACTATTACAGTGAATAGTGATCAATCTTCCCTGAAATTAGCGTTATTAGCAGACAAAAGTGGCGATTATTCACTGATGATAACAGATGAGGCAGGTAGCGTTACGCAGCAAGAGTTAAAATTAGCAGTTAAAGAACCAAAAGAGTCTACAGATGATAGCCAAAAGCTGCAAGCCGCTGATTTAGTTCAACCAAGAACATTAATGAATCGAGCAGCTGGAACAGCAGAAGTGACAGATTGGCAAAGTTTTGTTGAGGCGATCGCAGATAACACAGTGAATACTATTTCGCTACAAAATGATATTACATTGTCAGGCACGCTAAATAACTATAAGGATTTATTTAGTGTTAGTTCAGTTGATCTAACCAGTGCGCAAAATGTTTATTTATATATCAATAAAAATGCGACTGCACGCTCACTAACGATTGATGGAAATGGACATAACTTTAATTTTGGCAACTTAGCGATAGGCTTTTTAAACCAAACGAGTTATGTATCAGGAAATTCAGGCACTATTTTTGGTTATTGGGATTTGAAATTTCAAAACATTAATATGAGTTCTTCAAACTATTCTGGCCCATTTTATATTTCATCGTATACGGCAACAGAGAGTGCTACGAATGGATTGACAGGAACGATTCGAAGTAACGCGAATATTTCTTATGATCTTACTTCAGCTACCAATACGAGAAATGTGACTGACTTTTTAGGTTACACGATTGGACTAAATGATCCTTGGGTAACAAATGTGGAACTGTTAAATGATATCTACACAACTGCACCAACCTATTCATCTAGTTATTTTATTTACAGTCCGTATTTACGTTACTCGCAAAATGTGACCACAGCGACATCGATTGGAATTGCTTCTGGTGGTGAGTCCCACATGTATTTCCAACTACAAGGAAATGCACGGACTGTCAAAGTAAATGGAAACAACTACACACTAGACTTTGGTTCGCTCTGTTTTACTTTCCAGGCTTATAATAACTATGGTTCAAAAGACTGGGATATCCAGTTTAGCAATATGACAGTTTATCACGGTAATTATTGGGGCGCAATGATTTTCAACAATGGTGCCAATGGTGGAAAGATGACCATGGATAATTATACTGGTTACGGAACACAGTTTTTAGAGTCGCAGCAAACCAATTTAACCCTGAAAAACAAAGTCCATTTAGAACAACAACGTACATGGACTTCTGTAAGAAAAGATGGGACAACGATTCGTACGTGGAATGTGAATAATTACCAACAAGGAAGTTTAGCGATTTCCACAGCCGTTGTAGAAGATAATGCAGATGTTTATATTTCTTCACTTGGATCGAACGTACTTTATATCCCATCAGGCAGTTTTAAAATCGGTAAAAATGTAAAACTAAAACTAGAACGTGGCAATCAAACAACTGCCGCCGAATACTATAATACGAACTTGAATATTTCAGGCGGTGTATTATCTGTAGGAGAAGGCTCTACTGTTGATATCTTAAACCATCACGGGACATATGGTGGTGCTGTCTATCTAGGATCTGCGTCATCTGAGTTAAATATTGGAAAAGATGCGACGGTAAATATCCAAACAGATGCCTATTCTGGAACGGGAAACAACGATATAAACTATAATCCAATCTATATGAATGGTGGTTCCATCAACGTTTCAGGGAACTTAAATGTTAAAGGGGTAAACATGGGGGCCAGCACAACTGATTTATTCTATGTTGCAAATAACTCAACCTTTATCGTTCAACCGAATGCTTCGTTTGATATTCAAAGCGATAGCACGTCTATCTCGCAATATTTATTACGAATGGGTGGCGCATCATCAACCTTTAAATTCTCAGATGCAAAACGTGTGAATCTGCAAAAAAACAAAGCATTGACAAGTGGAACAACGACAAATAATGGCTTGATTTGGTCTCAAGGAAACCTAGATGTTTCAGTTCAAAACGTCTTCCAATGGTCACTGAATAATGTGGCTGGCGGAGCTGATGGCGATAATGAGTATACCTATGAGTACATTCCTATGAGTAATATGCGATTAGCTTATGGAAGTGGCTTTAATCCTACGATCACAGCATCTAATGCGATGACAAATGAAACGTTGACTAGATTTAACGCGAATTTTACAACGAGAGGACAACAACGAGTTCTCTTTACCCGAGTACCAGATCCAAATATTGCGATTCATAGCATTGCAACCGATAATCGTGGCAATAACAGTTCGACCACTGTATCTGGCTATGCGATTCCAAATGCCTATATCCGTATCTGGGATGTACCAGTCAATAACTCGATCACGGCAGCCTTTGATCCATCAACTGATAGTATAAAATCACCTGTAGAAGATACGTCTACTCCAGCTGAATACCGTGCGAATTTTACAACGAAATCAGATGCGGCAGGGAATTGGTCAGTAACTGTACCAGCAGGGCATTATTTTACAGCTGGAAGTGTCATTCATGCCTACGGATTTGCGAATCTAAAAGCAGAAGAAGTGACACAAACAGTCTTGGATAAAACACCACCTACAGCTTCACCGGTGACTTATTATATGACGAAAGGTGATCCTTTGCCTGCAGCAAAAGACATGGTGAAAGATGTTAGTGATACAAGTCCAGTCAATACTGGTTTTGATTATGCCTATACGGATCCTACTACAGCAGAAACAGCAGCAAATACGCCAGGAACACACACGGTACAGATCAATGTATCTGACAAGGCGGTTGATGCTGATGGAAATCCAGCGCCGAATACCAAAGTTGTTGAGTCAACATTAGTTGTCTATGACCAGGCTTCAGGTGTTTCAGGTTCTGACTTTGAAGCATCGTATGTAGATATTCGTAATTTATCAGAAACAGAATTAAAGAATTATATCCTACAGCATAGTAAGCCAGAAGCCTATAAACTAACAAATGGAACTAAAACAGACCTGACTCAATTCGTTACTGTCACGGACTTTGGTGGTTTAAACAATGTGGGACAACTTCAACCAAAAGCTTACACCGTAACATTAACTGTAAAAGCAGCTGATTCAGGATTACCTACAGATATCACCACAACGATCCAAGTAACCGTTGTGGATGTTGATGCCGTACTATCTGTTGAATTCTTAAATGAAGCCAACCAAGTGTTGTCTGGGTATACCGTTAAACTAAATACTCAAGTCGGAGACACGATTGACTTAACAAAAGAGGAAAGTGTCACTACACAACTTACGAATGTGACGAATGCAGGATATGATATTGCGGAACGACCGACGAATGAAACAGCGGTAAACATCAATAATACTGCACTCACTGTTCAATACAAATTACAAGGCGTATTGAGTTTGACCTCAGTACCAAACGCTTTAGACTTTGGTTCATTAACGTACAATGCAACAACCAAACGAGTAGAAAATCCAGAATTTGACAAGCAATTAGTTGTTACAGATACTCGGGCAGATGCTGCCAATGGGTGGCGTTTAACGGCTACACTGACAACACCGATGAAAAACGGCAGCGGTCAAGAATTAGTGAATGCCTTACGCTATGTTACAGGCGGTAAAGAAACGGTTTTAGATAAAAATGCTCAAGTTGTTTACACCAATAGTAAAGGCACTGCAGGTAGTTTTGATGTTAGTGACAGTTGGGGCAAAACAGCAAATACTGACGGAATAAAATTACAAATCAATTCATCTGATACAGTGTATACAGGAGATTATGTCGGCGTAATTACGTGGAAAGTCATGGCCGGACAACCATAAAGGAGAGTGGGAAAATGAAACATAAAACAATAAAAGTAATCGTCTGCTCTCTGGTTGTGTTAATAGGCATGTTTAGTTATTCAAATAGTGCAAGTGCCAATGAAGGAACAGGAGGGCAGGTTAATCGAGGCGGTAAGATTTCGTTCTACGAAGAATCGACCAAACCAACCGATTCTTCCAGCAGTACTGAACCGAGTTCATCCATAACGACAACACCAAGTTCAACAGTGAAACCCGCTGGGAAAACTCTTCCTAGTATGGGGGAACTGATAAAAAACTACGGCATTTTTGGCATAGGTATTTTAGTCCTATTGTTACTACTTCTCTTTTTACGAAAACGTAGAAAGGGGGAGCAAAAATGAAGTTAAAACAAATCGGTATTGGGTCGTTAGCAATTGCTAGTTTGCTTCTAGCCAGCGCGACAGGCATTATTGCCCAAGCTGCCCCTGAAACGCTTGATCAATCAGGCTCAGTTAGTATCAAGGGAAGCGTGGTAACAAATCCTGTTGACCCTGAAAATCCAGGGAATGTTGTTGATCCAGGGGATAGTCCTTCAACCGAAGGCCCCCTTCGTATTGACTATGTTTCTGCTCTTGATTTTGGTGAAAGTAAAATTTCTAAAAATGGACGTAGCTATCATGCGCTTGCGCAGCAATTTTTTGGTGAAACAGGCCCTAGAGGTAGCTACATTCAAATTACAGATCAACAAGCAGAATCGTCTGGGTGGACGTTACAAGTCAAACAAAACTATCAGTTTACCAATCCCATCATTCAAGAAACGAATGAGCAGGATTTAAAAGGCGCGGTTCTTTCGTTAGACAAAGGGTGGGCAAATTCAAGTGGTACTAGTGAAGCCCCAACCGTGATGCGAGAAACGATTGCGTTAAATTCAATTGGTTCAGCATACGAAGTCGCAACTGCTAGAGCAGGCAGTGGTAAAGGCGTTTGGACCATTGCTTTTGGCGCATCGGATACCAATTCCAGCAAGCAACCTGTAACACTGACACCTGTAGTAAATGAAGCAGGAAAACCAGTGATAGACAGTATTTATACTAAACCAGTGTATAGCAATTCAGCAATCACACTAAGTATACCGGAAGCAACGAAGATTCATCCGGTAGAATACCAAACGGAGATAACTTGGATATTAGCCAAGTTGCCTTAATAAAAAAAACACACAAACAATTAGGAGGAATAGCAATATGAAAGCAAGAAGTCTTTGTGCATCAACATTAGTAGCAATTTTAGGAGTAACGGTTTTAGGAGCGGCAACACCTGCATTCGCAGCGCCAACTGAACTAACTTCAGAAGGTACAGTAAAAGTTACAGAAGGTACTGCCGGTGGTGGCGGAACTGAAACAGTCGATCCAGAAAACCCAGGTGAAGTATTGCCAACACCAGATCCAGAATCTCCAGATGAAAACACAAACACAGAGCAAGGATCTTTAGTTGTTGAGAAAACAACTGATTTAGACTTTGGGTCAATTGAAACATCTGCAAATGCAGTAACAAGCTTTGCAAAACCAATGACATTTAACGGTGGAACAACAAAACGTGGTGCTTATGTACAATGGGCTGACGTTCGTGCCGGAGGCGTTTTCGGTTATACAATCACAGCACAATTAACAAAACAATTCACATCAGGAGCAAACGTATTATCTGGTTCAACAATTGACTTCAGCAATGGACTTGCTGCAGCACAAGGTGATAATACAAACGCTGTTCCTTCAAACGTTCAAACTGGTTTCCAATTAACAGAAGCAGCGAACGATGCAAAAACAGTCGTTGTCGCTGACAAAGACAAAAAAGAAGGAAAAGGCCGTCACGTCATCGAATTCGGTCAAAGCTCAACATCACAAAACGGAACACCAGGAACTGATGCAGAATCTGTAAAATTAACAATTCCTGCAGCAACTGCTTCAAACATGGCTGTAGCGGATTATACTGCTACTGTAACTTGGAAAATTACTGCTGCTGAATAATCTTTAAGTACTTTAGTAAGCTGGTGAGATCTTCACCAGCTTGCTTTTTAGCTGAGAGAACAAGAAATTATCTTGTTTCATCAGCTTACATAGGATAAGAAAATAATTGAGAAGGTACGAGGTTTGTAATGAAAAAAAACATAAAAACAATCAAACAATGGCTTTTGCCAATCTTAATCGTGACAATCGGTCTTTTTTTTAGTCCATCAACTAGCCATGCCAATGGGGCCGAAAATAAGGACGTGGCCGGAGCAACAGGATTTACTTACAGCATTACCTTTCCTGATAATCAAATCAAAAAAGACTTAGGATACTTTAAATTACAGATGAATCCAGGAAAAAATCAACAGATTTCTATCGCATTAAGTAATCCTGGTACTGAAAAAGTGAAGATTGATGTTAAACTGAACGGGGCGAAAACAAACCAAAATGGTGTGATTGAATACGGTGAATCAACCATTAAAAATGATCCATCCGTACAATTTAATTTTACAGATATTGTTACTGGACCAGAGACAGTTGAACTGGCACCTGGGGAAACTAAGAATTTGGATTTGACTATCCAAATGCCGGAAACAAGCTTTGACGGTGTGATTGCCGGTGGTATCCAGTTGATGAGAGCAGATCAAAATGGTACCTCCTCTAATGAAGGTGGCTCAAAAATCGTTAATCAATATGCCTATGTGATTGGTGTTGTGCTCCAAGAATCAGAAAAGGTTCTTTCCCCAGATTTAGAATTAAACAGTGTTAAAGCTGGTCAAAGCAATTATCGCAATGCTATTTTTGTGAATTACTCTAATGTGATGGCAGCGTATTTAGATAATATGACTGTTGAAGTTCAAATAACAGCCAAAGGTAAAGAAACTGTTTTATATGAACGCAAACAAACTGCAATGAGAATGGCACCCAATTCCTTTATTGACTTTCCTGTCAGTATGAATGGTGAGCGCATGGTTGCGGGCGATTATGTCGCGAAAATTCTCGTGACCTCTGGCGATAAAAAATGGGAATGGACCAAAGACTTTAACATTTCAGATAAAGATGCGAATAAATTTAATGAGCGGGATGTTGGCTTAGTGCAAGAAAAAGGGCTGGACTGGAAATTGATCGCTCTGATCGTTGCAGGTGTATTGGTCTTGATTATTATTATTTTCGTGATTATTCGTATACTCAGTAAGAAACAGCAAGAAAAAGAATTAGCCTTAAAAAAAGAACGTAAAAAGAAGAAACAACAAGGTATATCTAATGGAAAAAACGGTAAGAAAAAGGAATAGGAAAGTATAGGAGCTGAAGTGTATGTCTGTTTTAGATTGGGTTTTCATCATAGGGATAGCACTGTCAATTGTTGCGCTCCTAGGGTCAGGCTATTTTATAGTGCAGGTTTTTCATAGTCGTAGTCTGCTAAAAAAACTTCCAAAAAAGAAATTTAAAAATAAAAAGAAAAATAGAAAAATCGCACGAAAAAAACAGCAGTTGATGAAAAAGAAAAAAAAGAGCGTACGCTTATTTTTGATGCTGTCATTCGTAACAGTAGCATTAGCTGGTGGTATGTCATATCTTTCTTATTACCAGTCGATGAATTTAACAACAGGAGATTCAGATTCTGTTGTGAAAGGCTACTACCTACTGAGAGACTTTGAAGATCAGCTGATTATAGCTCGTGATAAAAGTGATGATGAAGAAAAATTACAAAAAAATATTCGCTACTTAGCGACCTCTATGGCAAGCTATGGGACGAAAAAAGCAAGTGACATCAATTCAGAAGAAGGACAAATTACCTTGAATCGTTATTATAATTCAATCAAACAATTAGGAATGAATGCAAGTACGCAAACCAAAAACTTTTTCGGCAACCAAGAATTGGTGGATAGTTTTTTAGCCGATATCAAGAAAGCGCAAGTCTATGAAAAAGAAACATTTGATTATTACAAAGTGAATGAATCTGCTTTTAAAGAAGAAAAGTAATCCGAGTGAGTGATTTTCGATGGAGAAAGAATCAAAGCGCATAAGAAAAAAGAAACCGTCAACTACAAGAAAAAAACGTCCTTCTCAAAAAGTACCAGCAAAAAAGACAGGAAACAAAAAAAGACCACACCATAATAAAAAGATCAAACGCAAAAAACAACCCGTCAAAAACGATCTAAAAGAACTTATCGTTGCTATAAGTTTGAGTGTCGTGTTGATCCTTGTCATCAGCTCCTTTTTCCTGACGATCGTAACGGTTCACGGTTTTAGTATGATCCCAACGTTACGAGAAAAAGATCAGGTCCTTGTTCAAAAAACAACTGACTTCAAACGGTTTGATTTAGTTGCGTTTAAAAGTGGCAATGGGAACACGCAAATTAGACGAGTCATTGGTCTGCCAGAAGAAAAAATTGCATATACAGATGATACACTTTTCGTGAATGACCAGCCGATAGATGAAAAATTTATTATGGATGAAATCAATGAAAGCCAGCGCAATGGCAAAAATTATACAGAAAATTTCACGAATCGAACGTTAACTTCTGCTGTTATGATTCCTGATGGATACTATTTAGTTTTGGGGGATAATCGACCGTATGCGACCGATAGTCGGCATTATGGTTTGATTGCAAAAGAGAATGTGATTGGGAAAGTTGCGATGCAGCTTTTGCCGTTTGGTGAGATGAAGAGTTTTTAGGATGGAGAAATTCCATCCTTTTTTTGTATACAATTTTAACACTAAAATTAGATTTTATACTTATCCAAAAAGTTGAAAAAAACCTCACAAGATAATTAAAAAAATAATGATATTTTGAACAAAAAAGAGAGCTACTATATAGCTCTCTACTTAAATTCTACATGTAATTCCTTACCAACCTTAGTTGCAATTTCATAAAGAACCTTAAAACTGACATTGACAGTCCCGTTCTCTATTCTAGCGATCGTACTTTGAGGTTTGCCAACTTTTTCAGCAAGTTCTCTCTGAGTGTAGCCTAGCTCTTTGCGCAGCTGTGCCACTGCTATAGCAATCTCTAAGCGTTGAGCTTCTTTTTCATACTCTTTAGAAAATGTTAAACTATCATTTTTTTTTTTTATTATTAAGTCATCAATTGCTGTCATTCTAATTCTCCTTCCTCATACAATTTTTTCAAATAGTTTGCATGATCTATTTCGCTTTTTGGCGTTTTCTGAGTTTTTTTAGTAAATCCATGAGTTATTAGAAATTTATTACCTACTCTTTGGAAATAAATAGCCCGTTGAATATTATTTCCAACCTTAGAGCGTAGTTCATACAAATTAGAATCTAATTTCTTTATCCACTCTATTCTTTGTGCAACGAGCAGCCCATGTTCTTCTGTTTTTTTGATAGTAGCCAAAAGCTTAGCTGAATCTTTTTCAGGCAACGACTCGATAAACTCAACAAATTCACTTGTTCCGTCTTTCCTTCTTATATAATCAAATTGTGGTTTTTCCATAGTTAATGATAGCATATTCGCTATCGGATTTCAAGCAAGTTAATCTAATACCATATGCATGGAGATTATCTGTCGATTAAGAGTTTAGTTTCGCAGATGATGGAAAAACAGCTTGGTTCATATTGATTTACAGTCTTTCTCAAAAAAGGTAGTTTGAGAAATGAAAAATTTCTAAACTACTTTTTTTTATATACAATTTAAAAACTAAAAAAAGAACACATAATTAAGTTGAAAAATGTATTTTATAATTTCCTTTTAAGTAAGCAAACGGAACATTCGGAAATTATATATTTACATTGAGTTGTTTACGAATTACAATTAAGTATATATACTATTAAAAAACTAAGTCGTTAGACGTTTACTTTTTAATTATAGGAGGAAAAAACGATGCCAAAGGATATAAACAGTAATTCCGCAGTAGCACAAGCTGTCGCTACTTCTATAGCATCATCGGTGAGTTCTTTAAATCAAGGGACAACGATCACAAAAGATACCCAAACGACCGTTGCAGGCAATAGCAATGCGCAACAAGCAATCACGCAACTAACGACCTTTAATACCTCACTTGTCCAAGCCATTACCCAAGCAAGTAATAATATCCGGTCAGTGGCAGCTGAATTCGAAGCAGTTGATCAACGAATCGCTCAAATGCAGTATAACCAAATGCTTCCTTAAACTGAAAGGAGGAATAAAGTATGTCCAACCTTGAAAAAATCAATCAACAAAAAATCCAACTCGATCGTGAACAAGAAAAACTCGAAGATCTAAAACGTGACATTAACCAAACAGAAGAACACTACGAAGAATATTTTTTCTATCAAAAGCAATTATTCAATGAATTACAAGAAGAATTTGCTCAAAGCCAGACAGATAGGTTGTATCAAGACATGGCCGAACAAATCAACTGGCAAAGCCGAGGCGTTCAAGAATTTTTAGAAGAGCAACAGCAAGAACTAAAAAAACAAACAAGAGCGTTAGAGGATCAACAAGAAGACTTACATTGGCAAGAAATAAAAACAAAAGAAGAAAGGTCGGAACAGCATGAGTATTGATATGTACCTCGGTCAAGCGAGAAGCCAAGCATCCAGTGTTAAAAGTGCGTGTAGCCAATTAGCACAAGGCTATACGTCGTTGATGCAAAGCAATCAACAGTTTATGAGTGCAGGCGAACTATCAAGTAAAGGCTATGACTCTGCCAAAGAATTCTTTGCGGCGGTGATTCAACCTTTAGTTCAAGGTGCCGAAGTAGGCGCAGACATGACAGCAGAAGCTTGTCAAAAATTTGTGGATCAATATACAACTGAGGTCGATAGTATTGATTTGAAGTCAGATGACTTAGAAAGACGAATCCGACAAATCAATACATCGATCCTGAATATGGAGAGTATTAATCGAGGCTTGCCAAAGCTTCCGACAGGAACGAATCCATTGGAACAAGCCAATCGGCGGATTATTGAATCGTTAGAGACGACAAAACGTGATTTAGAAAAGAAGTTAGAGAAATTAATGACGTTTAATGGAACATCGCCTGCTATTTTTGATGGAGTGAATAGTTTTTATTCGACGTTGTCGCAAGGCTTACAGCAGGCGAATAGTGGGTTTAATCCTGCGACTGGGACGTTTTCGGTTCCTAAAGGGAAAGCGTTGGATTGGACGAAAAAAGTTAGTAGTACTTATGATAAAAGAGAAGTGGATAGAATTGCTAAGCTTTTTCCAGAAAAGGTAACGTCAAAAGATTTACTTATTTTAGCAGATATTCAAAAAAGGGATAAAGATATAACATTTCCAAAGAAAGTCTTAGAATCATTAAAGAAAACCTTTGGAAAGTATGCTGATGATTTATCTGGTATAGAGCTAGATGCACTTTTAGAATCAGCAGGGGAGTATCTTAATTTCGATGCTCTAGGCAGAATGTTGACTAATGGAAGTTCGTCCTTCACTGCCTTTGGTTTAGCAAATATTAATAGTGCTTCTATGAATGCAAGTTTAAATGGAGCGAGCTCCTATGCTGTTGGTCAAATTGCAAAAAATGTAGGAATTCCAGCTATTGGTTTTACCGTTGGAATGCTCACTGATGCTTCACGAGGTAATACACTAGGTCAATCAATTGCTCATAATACTGCTGTAGCTGGTACTGCCACATGGCTAACAGCGGGTGGAATGATACTTTTAGGAACTAATCCTGCTGGATGGGCTATTGTTTCTGTAGCTGTGCTAAGCAGTTTTGCAGCAAGTGGAATGTACGATGCGAATGTTTTTGGATTGAAAGATATGAGTAATGATTGGGCGGAAAATTTTGATAGTGGACTAAATAAACTAAGCGCTAAAATGAATGATATAGGACAAACTGTTTCAGGCAAATTTGACAAATTAGTCTCCAGTTTTGGTTGGTGAGCGCATGAAAGTTTATAAATCAATAAGTAATCGTTATAAGCTAGCTGAACTAGATAAAAAATACTATCTAATAGATATTGATGGCAATTTTTTTGCGTGGTTTTTCCCGACGCTAGTGTGGTTATTTCCATTAAAAGCAACTGAAGTTAATAAAAAAACATTCGATAGCCTTATAAAAAATGAAAAACAACATAAAGGAATGATTCCACTTATAGCTATAGGGATCATTGGCGGAAGAATCTTATATGAATCGTTAAAAAATGTATTTGAAGGAATAGAAGAATCATACTCAATAGTCTCTCGTATTTCTTATTTTTTACTTACAATACTAGCTTTGGTTTTTGTGAGATATATGATTTCATTTATTAATAAAAAAATGTTTGTACGAAAAGTATTAATATCTGAATTTAGTTTATCTATTTGTGTAGAGAAAAAAACAGTACAAAACTATTATATAAAACAAAGTGTTATTAGATTAATAATGCTGTACCTGATTGGTTTAGTTTGTACTGTTATCACGATAGTATATTCATATATGAGCATTGTTGTTTTTATCATTGGTTTTTTTATCGTTACATTTATGAATCGAAATTGTATGTTTCCTTATGGAAGTAGTTTTTACAAAAAAGATAAAGTTCTGTAATCGTTTTGGAGGTGTACAAGATGAGAGTGTATAACTCTAAAATAAGTCGCTACAATCTAGTAATTCTCAATGGAGGAAGATATTTAATTGATTTAGACTCACACAAATCAACTTGGTTGATTCCAATGTCTACATGGTATGTTGCTAACAATGCTACAAAAATTAGTGAAGAGCAATATATGACGCTTAAAAAAGTTCCTAAAAACAAAGCAGGCGCTTCAATATGGTCCTTTTCCGGGACTATGCTAGGTGGCGTAATTTATGCTTTTATGAAAGGATTAGAAAGTATATTTTTTGAAGAAATAACGATGAATCTTATGCTTGTAGCTGTTCTAATCGCTTTTTTCTGTAGTTTCATATTTAGATATGTACGATCTATAGTTAATCTTAATAAGTTGAAAAAGATTTTTAATGAGGAAAAAACTCTAAAATTAGATCATTTTATTGTTTTAAATAAGGATAATACTTTTTATAAAAAACGTTGTATAACTGGAACAATTATGTTGATGGCAATCTTAGTTTTTCTGTTGTCCTTATTGATTCAGGCTAAATCTTTAACGGTTATACCAGTAATATTCATCTATTTAGTGTTTATGTCATTTTTGAACACTAAAATAGTAAAACCTATGGAAAGCATGGAATACAGTTATAAAACTGAGAAATAGCGTTAAAATATCAAGTTTCAAGTGAAAAGGAGTGAAAATCATGTTAACAATCGGTAGTATTGTTTACTTAAAAGAAGGTAGTCAAAAAATTATGATTTTAAATAGAGGTCCCGTTGTAAATGAAAATGACAAAAATGTTTTGTATGATTATAGCGGTTGCAGATATCCAAGCGGTTTAAATCCTAATGAAGTGCTTTATTTTAATCAAGAAAATGTTGATTCTATTTTGTTCAATGGTTATACAGATGAGGAAGAAGAACGGTTTGAACAATTGTATACTGAATGGCTAAATGGTGAAGGAAAGTTGATTGAGAGAGGGATTGTAAGTAAACCTCTTGGATAATATTGAAAAAATTTAAGATGCAGTAAGCTGTCAATAACTATTCAGTTATTGACTCTTATTCTATGTTAGTAATAAAAAACTATAACTAAACGAACGATTGGATGTGATAAAACTGGAGTTTACCACTGCAAAACCTCTTTATAATAACCATCGCTATAATGTAATACATTCTCAATCAAACTACTATCTAATTGACAAAGATAGTTCATTCTTAGGTTATTTCTTTTTCGGATTAAATTGGCTAATGCCACAAAAAGCGTACATCTTAAATAAAAGCCAAGCTGACGATTTGCTAGCTCATCGAGTTGAAACTAAAAATAGAAAAGTGTTAAGCAGCATTTTAATCGTACTAATGATTTTAATTTTTAATATAGTATTCCCCAAGTTATTAACTCTTTTTTATGCTTCAACAAGTATAGAAAATAGCCAACTTATTGAAATTGGAAATACAGTTATGATGATTCCATCAAGTCGTTACATATTTATGCTGTTACTTATAACACTATTTCCAGCTTTGATAATTCGAGTATTTTGGTCTTTTCAATCAAAGAAATCCATGCTGAAAATAATTAAATATGATGAATTGTCTGTTACTCAAATTAAGGTGAGGCAGGTTTCTTTAGTTGATACTTTAAAAAAATTAGGTGTGTACTTTATGTTTTTATCATTAGTGATTATAGCGGGATTTCTGCTTGTGATAACGGAAGGCTATTGGATTATCTCTTTATGTTTTATGATGTTGTTTTTATTATTTCTATTAACCAATCATCTATCAATAAATACAGGGAAATACAAAATATATCAAAAGAGATAACCGATTAATAGCTATTGACAGACATATTTGTCGCATTTGGAGAATGTTTTCGAGTTAAGGGGGAGGAGCTAAAATGTGGAAACGGTATGTTGCTGTATATAATGGTGAAGTAGGGGAAAAGAGTATATTTTTAGATACAGTAACAAAAAAATTAGTAGTAGTTGAAATTGAGATGACTTCTTATAGATTGACGATATTATCAGGATTTTTAGGAGTGACTACTTATTATGTATTTGGAAATGTACTTTTCAAGTCTTCTTTAAGTCATGTTACTTTAATAGCACTAATTTTAGTTATTGGTTGTTTAGGAGGTACTTTCTTTAATCTGTTAATAAATAAGATTGCTAATAGTGATAAAAATAAGTTGAATTATTTAACTAATATTAGCGAAGATGAACTAAAAGCGTATCCTGTTAAAGGAAGAAAACAAATGAGGAAGAATTTTCTACTGATCATTTTTCTTTTTGTTATGGTTGTACTCTCGTTGCTTCCAATTTATTTTAAGGAGTATTCGTTGTTATTGCTTCTTACTTCAATTTTTTTCACTACACTGTTCAATTTTTTTATAGGTGTTGTTTCACCAGTTAAGAGGATAAAGGCTTATAGATATATTGAACAAAATAAGATATGTATTGTATTTGATAGAAAAATAATTAGATAATTAGCATCAATGTTAGTAATAGTTGTAAAGATAAAAAGGATAGATCTATTAACGTCAAAAAGTAAAAATGTAAAAAAATGAAAGGAGCTTGATTTTTGAAGAAGCGTCAAGAAGAATTGAAATTAATAAAAAAAAATAAACACTTAGAACGTACATATAAGTATTTTCCTATTGCGGCTATAACTTTTATTGTATCTCCAATATATTTATTTATCTTATTAACAAATCGAGCTAAAATCGAACTATTTAGAGATACGGTTGGAAAATCCGGAATATTTTTAATAGCACTCGGACTAATTATATTGGTAGAGATACCTTATTATAAAAAAATAGATCAATCTGGAAGGATAGCTAAAAGATTCGGTATCAAACAAATGCTAGCTAAAGTAGCGTTATCAATATATGCAATTATTTCTCCTACTTTATTAACTGATTTATCTACATTCAAAAATTATCCGCTCTTATTTTATATATTTGTACCTTTTGGTATACACATTATAGTATATTCAATATGGCTTTATTTAAAATGGGGTGTAAGTTTCTTTCTCAATCGGGTTAAGGAAGATGAGGAACGTAGAACGATTATTTTTTTAGTTATTGGTACATTAATCTCATTTATAGCTTTATTTAAATAGTGGGATAGAATATTTTAATTACAAATTTCATGTATAATAGAACTATAAATAATTGGTAAAGGTTGATAATATGAAAAAAAATATAAAGGTAGTAGGAGCAGTTATAGAAAAAAATGGAAAAATTCTCTGCGCTCAAAGAGGTCAAGATAAATCCCTAGCAGGACTATGGGAATTCCCAGGAGGAAAAATTGAGCAAGGTGAAACTCCTCAACAAGCTTTAGAACGTGAAATCAAAGAAGAACTTCTATGTGAAGTCTCAATCAAAAATAAAATTACTACAACAAGCTACGAATACGATTTTGGAATTGTTGAACTAACTACCTTCTTTTGTGAATTGATTGAAGGAGAACCAAAACTCACTGAACATGAAAATATCAAATGGTTAAAAACTTCTGAATTATCTATTTTAGAATGGGCACCGGCAGATATCCCAACTGTTGATTTAATAGTCAAAGGAGTATCGAAATGACTAAACTTGAAGAGGACTTTCAAGCAGCTCTTAGGCATAGTTTTATAAAGCAAACAGAAAATAATAATGATCTATACAAAGCGAGGTTACTTGTTAATAATGATGTAGAAAGCAAATTTGTATTAAATGAATTGAAAGACGAACTAAGTACATGTCAGGAATTCTTTTTTGCAGTGGCTTTCATTACAGAAAGTGGCTTGGCCTCATTAAAGACGATGTTTGCTGATTTAAAAAGGAAGAATATTCGCGGACGAATAATTACCTCTGACTATCTTTATTTTAATTCGCCTAAAATGTTTCGTGAATTATTAAAGCTTTCAAATGTTGAAATTCGTATTATTAATATTTCTGGTTTTCATGCTAAAGGCTATTATTTTGCTCACGAAGAGCATGAAACAATGATTTTAGGTAGTTCTAACTTAACGATTAAGGCACTAAAAGTTAATTGTGAGTGGAATTTGAAGTTAAATTCATTGGCAAATGGCGAATTAATTCAAGATGTGAAGAAAAATTTTGAGAATATGTGGACATCATCAAAAACTTTAACAAGTAGTTGGATTGAGAGCTACATATTAAGATATAAACCATTAATTAACACAAAAAAAATTGATACAAGTGAAACAGCAATTGTTGATCTTGATTTAAACTTGCTAAAAGATGAAAGTGAAAATTTAAACTATGATATAAATATTGAACCGAATAAGATGCAAGAAAAAGCTTTAAAAGCTATTCAAAAGATCAGAGATGAAGCTAAAAATAAAGCTTTGGTTGTATCAGCAACTGGAACAGGAAAAACCTATCTATCAGCTTTTGATGTGAAAAATTTTAAGCCCAAGCGTATATTATTTGTTGTACATCAGGAACTAATATTGGTAAAAGCAATGAGTGACTATCATAAAATTGTTGGTGGAGATTATGAAAAAGATTATGGTATTTTATCGAAAGGACATTCGATTACTAAACAAAAATATGTATTTGCTACGATTCAAAGTCTATCAAAAGATAAGAATTTGGAACTATTTTCTAAAGAAGAATTTGATTACATTTTGATTGACGAAGTTCATAAAGCTGGAGCTGAATCATATTTAAAAGTAATTAATTACTTTGAACCAAAATTTTTATTAGGAATGACAGCAACACCAGAAAGAACAGATGGTTTTAATATATATGAGTTATTTGATTATAATTTAGCTTATGAAATACGATTGCAAGAAGCGTTGAAAGAGGATATGCTTTGTCCGTTTCATTATTTTGGTATTACTGATTTAGAAATCAATGGAAATTATAAAGAAGATAAATCAAAATTTGATAGATTAATACCCGAGGAACGTGTTGAATATATATTTGAGCAAATAGATTATTATGGTTATTCTGGTGATACAGTAAAAGGATTGATTTTTTGTGGTCGAAAAGATGAAGCTTATGAATTAGAAAAATTATTTAACGATAAAGGATTTAAAGTAAAAGCTCTAACTTCCGAGCATAATATTACAGAAAGAGAGAAAGTGATTGACCAACTTATTTCTGGTGCATTAGATTATATCATTACTGTTGATATTTTTAATGAAGGAGTTGATATTCCTCCAGTTAATCAGGTTATAATGTTACGAAAGACTAAGTCAAGTATTATCTTTACTCAACAATTAGGGAGAGGTCTTAGAAAAGCAACCAATAAAGAATTTGTAACGATTATTGATTTTATAGGAAATTATGATAATAATTACTTGATCCCTATTGCACTAACAGAAGATCAATCGTTAAGTAAAAATGATTTGCGCAAAAAAACTATGAGAACTCAATATCTTTCAGGGGTATCAACTATTAATTTTGATGAAATTGCTAAAAAGAAAATTTTTGATTCAATTGAATCTTCTAAAATGACAATGTGCAAAAACTTTAAGGAAGAATATTTGAAATTGAAAAATAAAATTGGAAGGATTCCAAAGTTAATTGACTATCTAACCTATCATTCCTTCGATCCAACTATGATTACAACAAGTCTGAAGAAAATCAATAATTATCCTGAATTTTTAGATTATGTGAAAGAACCTCATCCGATTTTATCAATCAGGGAAGGTCAGATATTAACATTTTTAATGACTGAATTTTTAAATGGAAAAAGAAATCATGAAATTTTACTTTTATTAAATGTAATTAAAAAGGGCAAGATGAAAATTTCAGATTATATTAAATTGATAAAAGAAAACGAATACCCCATTTCTGATTCAGCATTAGTTACGATTGAACGTATTTTTAATATGGAATATTTTACTGAACAAGAAAGAACCAAGTATGGAAAAACGCCAATTTTAAATTTAGATAATAATATATATAAATTGTCAAAAGAATTTTCTGATTGTTTATCTCAAAACACTTATTTTTCTGAACAAGTGAAAGATATTATTGATGCTTCATTAGAAAGAAGTAAGAGATATAATTTAAATGAACAATTAACATATAATGAAATTTACACAAGGAAAGATGTATGTAGGTTATTGAATTGGAAAAATAATGAAAGTGGAAGTATGTTTGGTTACAGCATAAAGGAAAATACTTGTCCAATTTTTGTGAATTACCATAAAGATGAAGATAGTTTAAATTATGCTGATGAGTTTATTAATCGTCATTCGTTAATTTGGTCTAGTAAAAAACAACGTACAAAAGAGAGTAAAGATGTAAAACAAATTTTGAAATACAAAAAAACTGGGTTAGATATTCATATATTTGTTCAGAAAGAAACAAAAAAGCAAGTAAGTGAATATATTTATCTTGGAAAAGCATTTCCCAAAGTAGAGACAGCAAGAAATGATATTCTAAAAGGTAGTGACGAAAAGGTTGTTACAATGGAAATGTTATTAGAAAATGCTGTACCTTTAGATACGTATGACTTTATAACGCAGAAATAAATTACTGATGATTGACGTTCCACCATATATTTTCAGAGGATGGATCATCTCCATCCTCTTTTATAACATACGCAATCTATTCCAAATCCATTTTCCTAACCTCAAACCCAGTCTCAACCTTCTCAGCCCTAACCATCTCCATCACCAATTCATCCCCCAACTCAATCAACCGATTATAATCCTCATAAAAAGTATGAAACATCTGCGCCCGAGCATAATACTCCTTCACAATCCGTTTCTTATTAATCGGCCCAGACCGAAACTGAAAAAAATGATCCAAAATCGCCAAAGGCTCCTGCCAAGAAGCCATCTTCTCCATAAAATCCCGCAACTCAATAATATCCTGATACGTAACCGCCTTTAAATTCTGTCCTTGTTTATCCATTCTCCTGATCTCCTTCAAATAAGGCGGAGAAAAGCCGATAAGCGCCAAACGAAACCCAAGCCCAAACCCAACTTCTCCCGCCAGTTTTTTCACTGAATTTCTGGATTCAGTGACCTTTCTATCTGCACATTGACGAGGCAAACCCATAACCCAGCGCTACAAACGACTTTCAAAGCCTTGCTGTATTCATAACGCCTTCTCCCAGAGTAAAACAAAAAACGATACCGAACCTGTCAATACCGTCATCAATCAGCCAAACCAACCCCACAATTCACTCCTAAACCACCCTTAATCCCAAGAAATTAACAAAACCAACTAGAATTTCAAAAGAAAATTAGGTACAATAAAGAAGCTAGTGCTTCGGTGCTAGCAAATTGGCAACTTGTATAGAGGTGTAACGGATTTCTATACAAGGCTTCATCGTTCGGTTGCCGCCAAACGGTGAAGTGCCTTTTTGTTTTATCCAGTTTTTCATCGATTCTTAAAAATGTACCTCCCTTCAAAATTAGTTATAGGACAGAAAAAAACGGCATTGAGCAGATGCCCAATACCGTTGACAATAGTCTAATACCATATACACAACAACTAATCACACCCAGAAAAAGCAAAGATTTCCTAGAAATCTCACCTCATTTTAGGTACAATAAAGAAGCTAGTACATGTTGCTAGCACTATTGGCAACTTGTTTGGACAGTTAACGGTGTCTTAACAAGGCTTCGATCGTAAGGTTGCCGCCGAACGATTGAAGTGCCAATTTTTATTTTTATGTCTTGAATCGATCAACGATCCTTATTTCTATCCTACACATTTTATTATACCGAAAGACACCCCACACCGCAACGAAATTCGGCATTTCAACCCATTAAATAACACCAAAAACAGCGCCCTTATATATAAGATAAAATAACAACAAAATTGTTTCCTCTTCAACCAATATTCACCCAAAAAAGCCCGAACTCCAGCTATGAGAAAAAACTAATAGTTCAGCCCGATATTTTTGAATTATTTATTTAGCCATACTATAGTAAAAGTATAGGAGGTAAGATATAAATGAATAAAGTGCACAGAATTTCCCTGAATTATTTAGCCGTTTTGATGTTGGTGATTGCCAACTTGTTACCCGCCGCCAGTGTGTTTGCCGAAGGATTGACCAAACCAGATGAAAATACATTCGACTCAGAATCCTTATACATCAAAGCAGACACCAAGAAAAATGAAACGAACAACAAATTAATCGACGTAAACTACGAAGTAACGAACAAAAGCGATCAACCAATCGATCAGGTAGTTCTAAAACAAAAGAACCAAAATGACTCACCAGTAAAATTCGACGCAACAACCCTAAAAAGCGACGACCAATTGGTGGTGCCTGACGATCAAACGATCCAGTTTGACCAAAAAGAAAACCAAGATGAGGGGACAGAACTAACCATCACCACGATCCAACCTCATACCACGAAACATCTGACAATAAGTGCCGAGCAAACAGACAAATCAATCCATCAGCTTGCTGTTGAAATAAATCAGGCAGACGAAAAAGTAGGGGACATCACCCTAACACTGCCAAAGAACGAACAAGAAACGAGCAGTACATCATTACAAGAAAAAGAAGCTGACACAGAAGTAGCAGAATCTCAATCAGAAGAGCCAACAACTGCTGCACCAGAAGACTCAGCAGCAACGACCTCAGAAGAAAACAATCAAGCCGCACCGAGAGCCCAAGCCATCGGACCAAGAATTGCGCCAACGCCAGGCCGTGGCTTTGATAAGCCAATTTATAAAAGCATCCACAAAGGGGAATTATTCTCTACAGGAAATACCAACTTAACCCCTGTAAACGAAGCGACAGCGAGCGCTTTTTTGAATACCAGAACGCCACTTAGCGGTCAAGCAATCAATAATTTTCAGTTGAAATTTGCGGATGTCGATGGCGATCCAACGACCTATAACTCAAGTAAAGCCTACATCGATTTAGATGGTGCCAAAGAAGTCGCATGGGCAGGCTTATTTTGGAGTGCATCCCGTTTTAAAGGCCCAGCTACAGCGACGAATATGACCGATGATGAAATCAGCGCCCCTGTTCAATTAACCACGCCAAATGGAACAGTAACCCGTGTTGCCCCACAAAAATATCATCGAATTGACCAAGATGCTACCAATCCTGGGCAAGGTTTTGGGTTTAATAATACGGGCTTTTCTAACTTTGCCGATGTGACCTCGATCCTTCAAGGGGATAAAAGTGCGACTGGTGCATACACATTAGCAGATATTCCGATGACCGATTTCCTACAAGGCAAATTTCAAAGTTTCAACTTCAGTGGTTGGAGTTTATTTATCGTGACCAAAGACCAAGCCAAACGATCCCGTGCCTTCAATGTCTATTATGGCGCTAGAGGGAACAAAGCTGGAACCAACAATGAATTTGTCATGAAAGACTTTTTAACCTCTAAACAAGGAAAATTAAACCCAATCGTGACGTGGTTTACCGTTCAAGGAGACAAATTTTTCACAGGTGATAATGCTCAAATCCAAAATAGTGCAGGAACTTGGGTCAATATCAGCAATACAATCAACCCAGTCGGTAATGTCATGAACGGAACCGTTTCAGATAACGATCAACACATGGTGGATAAATATCCGGGTCAATTTAATCCTGGCTTTCCCAATTTTTTAGATATCGATGTCGATCGTTTGACCTTACCAGAAGGGATCATCACTAACAGTCAGAAACAAATTAACTTTAAAACAACCAGTAGCGGAGATGATTACTCAACCAATGCGATTGGATTTTCAATCAATGCGGAAACACCCGAACTTGAAGTCACCAAAGAAATTATAAATCCAAAAGAAACGTATAAAATCGGGGATACCGTAACCTATCGTGTCCATCTCAAAAATACGAAAGAAAACACAGAAGCGGTCAACAGTCTTTCTAAAGACCAATTAGATAGCCGTTTAGATTATGTACCCGGCAGCTTATCCATCGTAAGTGGTCCAAATGCTGGCAATAAAACAGATGCCACAGGCGATGACCAAGGGGAATACACAGCAGCAGATCGTGCAATCACGTTTCGTGTAGGAGAGGGCGCCAACGCTACACAAGGCGGTAGCTACAAAGGAACGACCGCGGAAACAGTCTACGAATTTCAAGCAAAAATCAATGATACAGCCAAAGGAGAAGAACTGATTCCAAATAGTGCCACATTCCAAGGCGTAGATTCTGCCACAAATACGATGATCGAGAACACATCCAATATCGTAGAGGTAAAAATCGCCCCAGAAGAACTTGTCGGCAAACTAGAAAGCTCAAAAACAGTCAACAATCAATCGCCAAAAATCGGCGACGAAATAGAATACACGATTCAATTTAAAAACACCGTACCAAAGGGTATTTTAAACCAAGTAACCGTGACCGATACCTTACCAAAAGGCTTAACCTATATCGAAAACAGTGTCACAAGTGCAGGACCTGATCCTAAACCAACCACATTAACGGTTGTAAAGGACCAAGTAACCGCTGAATACCCAAAAATCGCCGATACCGAAACACGCACCATTTCCTTTAAAGTTCGTGTCAATGAAGAAGCAGTAGTCGGACAACCGATCATCAACAAAGCCAAAATCGATGATCACACGAATCCACCCGATGAACCAGAAGTCCCAGTCACACCAGTAGAAACACCCGGAGAATTAGAAAGTACCAAATCCGTCAACAACCAATCACCGAAAATTGGGGATGAAGTCGAATATCGTTTGTCTTTTCGTAATAAAATTCCGAATGGTGTCTTAAATCAAGTCACAGTGACGGATAATTTACCAAAAGGCATGACCTATGTAGACGGCAGTTTAACCAGCGAAGGCGCTGACCCGCAACCGACTAGTCTAACCATGACTGACGGAAAAGTCGTTGCAGAGTACCCAAAAATTCAAGATACAACAGTACGAACCATTGTCTTTAAAGTCAAAGTCAATGAAGAAGCTATTGTTGGACAAAAAATCGTAAACAAGATAACTGTAGATGACCATGTCAATCCGCCCGATGAACCAGAAATTCCAGTAACACCTGTTGAAACACCTGGACGATTAGATGTCACCAAATCCGTCAATGATCAAGCACCAAAAATTGGTGACGAAGTCGAATACCGTATCACATTCCGAAATAAAATCACGAACGGTGTTTTAAACCAAGTTACCGTAACGGATACTTTGCCAAAAGGGGTAACCTACGTTGAAGGCAGCTTAACCAGTGAAGGAGACGATCCGAAGCCTACAAGCTTAACCATGGAAAATGGTCAATTGACTGCTGAATACGGTATGATCAATGACACTAAAGTCCGTTCGATCGTTTTCAAAGTCAAGGTCAACGATGAAGCAAAAATTGGCGAAGCAATCGTCAATAAAGCCAAAATCGATGATCACACCAATCCGCCCGATGAACCAGAAGTGCCGATCGTGCCAGTCATCACACCAGGCGAATTGGAAAGTAGCAAATCAGTGAATAATCAAGCACCGAAAATCGGTGACGAAATCGAGTATCGCATCACGTTCCGTAATAAAATCACGAACGGTGTCTTAAACCAAGTCACCGTGACTGATACCTTACCAAAAGGCTTGACCTATGTAGACGGAAGTTTGACCAGTGAAGGCGCTGATCCACAACCTACAAGCTTAACGATGGAAAATGGCCAACTTGTCGCTGAATATCCTGAAATCAAGGATACAAGCATACGAACGATTCGTTTCAAAGTCACCGTAAATGAGGAAGCGGTAGTCGGACAACCGATCGTCAATCAAGCGAAAATAGATGATCATACGAATCCGCCTGACGAACCAGAAGTGCCCGTCACACCCGTTGTCACACCGGGACAATTAGACGTAACGAAATCAGTCAATCATCAAGCACCAAAAATCGGAGATGAAATCGAATATCGTATTAGTTTCCGTAACAAAGTCACAAATGGTGTAATTGATCAAGTCACTGTGACCGACACCTTACCAAAAGGCTTGACCTATGTAGAAGGTAGCCTAACCAGTGAAGGCGCTGATCCGATGCCAACAAGCTTGATCATGGAAAATGGCAAAATGACCGCTGAATACCCAAAAATCGACGACAATACCGTCCGCTCTGTTGTGTTCAAAGTCCGCGTGAACGAAGAAGCGGTAGTCGGACAACCAATCGTCAATAAAGCGATCATCGATGATCACACCAATCCACCAGATGAACCAGAAGTGCCCGTCACACCAGTCGAAACGCCCGGTGAATTAGAAAGCACTAAATCGGTAAATAACCAATCACCGAAAATTGGGGACGAAGTGGAATATCGCTTGTCTTTCCGTAATAAAATCACCAATGGCGTCTTGAATCAAGTGACGGTTACAGATAATTTACCAAAAGGCATGACCTATGTAGACGGCAGTTTAACCAGCGAAGGTGCTGATCCGCAGCCAACAAGTTTAACGATGGCGAATGGTAAAGTCATTGCGGAATACCCAAAAATCCAAGACACAACAGTACGTACGATTGTCTTTAAAGTCAAAGTCAACGAAGAAGCCATCGTCGGGCAAAAAATCGTGAATAAAATCACCGTAGATGATCATGTCAATCCGCCCGATGAGCCTGAAATCCCAGTTGTCCCAGTCGAAACACCTGGACAATTGGACGTGACAAAATCAGTAAACGATCAAGCACCAAAAATCGGTGATGAGATCGAATACCGCATTACCTTCCGCAACAACCTTACAAATGGTGTCATAAACCAAGTCACCGTGACCGACACGCTACCAAAAGGCGTAACGTACGTAGAAGGCAGTGTAACAAGCGAAGGCGATGAACCCAAACCGACAAGTTTAACGATGGAAAATGGCAAACTAGTCGCTGAATATCCAAAAATCAGTGATAACAAATCTCGTACGATAGTCTTTAAAGTCAAAGTAAACGAAGAAGCAAAAGTCGGTGAACCAATCGTAAACAAAGCCAAAATCGACGATCACACCAATCCACCGAACGAACCAGAAGTCCCAGTCACACCAGTCGAAACACCCGGCGAACTAGAAAGCACGAAAACAGTCAACAATCAAGCACCAAAAATCGGGGATGAAATCGAATATCGAATTCATTTCAACAATAAAATCCCGAATGGTGTCCTAAACCAAGTCACAGTCACCGATACTCTACCAAAAGGAGTAACGTACGTAGAAGGCAGCTTGACCAGTGAAGGCGCTGATCCCAAACCAACAAGCTTAACCATAACAAATGGCCAGTTGGTCGCAGAATACCCGAAAATCACCGACACTAACATTCGTTCGATCGTATTCAAAGTGACGGTCAACGAAGAAGCCGTTATCGGACAGCCGATCATCAATAAAGCCAAAATCGATGACCACACAAATCCGCCAGATGAACCAGAAGTCCCAGTGACACCAGTAGAAACCCCTGGCGAATTACAAAGTACGAAAACAGTTAATAACCAAGCACCGAAAATTGGGGAAGAAATCGAATATCGAATCAATTTCAATAACAAAATAGCAAAAGGTGTTTTAAACCAAGTCACCGTCACCGATGTGTTACCAAAAGGCTTAACGTATGTGGAAGGTAGTTTAACCAGTGAGGGCGATGAGCCAAAACCGACAAGCTTAACCATGACAAATGGCAAACTAGTCGCAAAATACCCAAAAATCAGCGATACCAAAACACGTTCCATCGTGTTCAAAGTGACGGTCAACGAAGAAGCCGTAGTTGGACAACCAATCATCAACAAAGCCAAAATCGATGACCACACAAATCCACCCGATGAGCCAGAAGTCCCCGTGACACCAGCGGAAACACCGGGGGAATTAGAAAGTACGAAAACAGTCAATAACCAAGCACCAAAAATCGGTGAAGAAATCGAATACCGTATCACGTTCCGCAACAAAATCACTAATGGCATTTTAAACCAAGTCACCGTCACGGATACCCTACCAAAGGGCGTAACCTATGTAGAAAACAGTGTGAAAAGTGAGGGAGATGAGCCAAAACCGACAAGCTTAACGGTAAAAGACGGCAAACTAACCGCTGAATACCCAACGATCAGTGATACAAAAACCCGTTCCATCGTGTTCAAAGTGACGATCAACGAAGAAGCAGTAGTTGGCCAACCCATCATCAACAAAGCCAAAATCGATGATCACACGAATCCACCTGATGAACCCGAAGTACCCGTGACACCAGAACAACCGCTAGGGAAACTAGAAAGCGAGAAAACAGTCAATAAAAAGACCGTTAAAATCGATGAAGAAATCGAATACCGCATCAGTTTCCGCAATACAGTAAAAAATGGTCTCTTGAGCCAAGTCACAGTCACAGACAATTTACCAAAAGGGTTGACCTACGTAGAAAATAGTTTCAACAGTGAAGGCGATGAGCCAAAACCGACAAGTTTAACGGTGAAAGACGGAAAGGTAATTGCTGAATATCCAACAATCAGTGATACCAAAACCCGTTCGATTACCTTTAAAGTGAAAGTTAACAAAGAAGCCATCTCTGGCCAACCAATCATCAATAAAGCGAAAATCGATGATCACACGAACCCGCCAGATGAGCCAGAAGTACCAGTAACACCAGAACCACCTGTAGGAAAACTAGAAAGTAGCAAAACAGTTACTAAACAAAAAGTGGCAATTGGTGAAGAAGTAGAGTACCGTATCAGTTTCCGTAATACGGTAGAAAATAGCCTATTGAATCAAGTCACAGTCACAGACGACCTACCAAAGGGGTTGACCTATGTAGAAAACAGCGTGAAAAGTGAAGGCGACGAACCAAAACCAACAAGTTTAATGGTAAAAGACGGAAAAGTAATCGCTGAATACCCAACAATCAGCGATACGAAAACCCGTTCTATCGTGTTTACAGTCAAAATCAATAAAGAAGCCGCTATAGGAAAACAAATCAAAAACATAGCGACCGTGGATGATCACATCAATCCACCTGATAAACCCGAGGTACCTATCGTGCCAGAAAAAGAAGTTCCGAAAAAACCAGATCTTCCAAAGGCAGGAGAAACAGTGTCAAATTCCGCATTATTTATTGGGTTTGCGATGTTAGCGACAGGAATAGTCGTAAATGTAGAGCAACGGAAAAAAAGGAGAACTTAACAAAGTATTCAATGTATAAATAAAATACTGTCTGCTATTTCAGTGCGTATCATAGAGGCCAGAGAAACCGTAGTTATACGGTTTCTTTGGTTTTTCATTTTTTTTTGAATATAATGACTGTTTAAGAGACTAAATAAATGAATAGATTCCCGGAGTTTAAAATAGGATTGACTGGTTGAAATTCGATATACTATTTTATTTTTTTATGTATTTTTTAGAAATATTTCATTAAAATTTTCAAATTCGCAATTTTTTTATAGCATCTAGAAATATTTGATAACTATAAGGCATATAAATATGGCAAAATGAAAGTTAAGGGGTTTGAAGTACGAAAAGGTAAAAAACAAGGTAGAGGGGTTTGTAAAATGTCGGGAATCAAAAGCAGCCTAACCGTGGCAGGAGGGGTTTCAGCTCAGCTTAGTCAAGCAGCAAGTGGATTTTTATCTGTGAACGAAGTGACAAGCAGGGCGGAACGAACGACAGTCAATGGAAATAATAATGCAAAAAACAGTTTAGCAAGTATTCATAGCAGGGGACAGCGTGTATCAAACGCAATTGCTCGTGATGGTAATAATATTCATTCTGTAGCACAAGAATTCAGTATAATCGATCAAAAAATCAAAAAAAGTTTTGAGCTACCATTATTTTCTCCAACTCTTGGAGGTGGAAAACGCGAATGAATGAAGATGAAAAAGAATTGAAAATTAATCAACAATTACGGCAAGTAGGAATAGATCAAGATGAGAATCGTCGCAAGATTCGTGAGCTAGAAGATTTGGAAGCGGATTATTTTTCAATTCATCAACAAGAACAACGATATTATCAGGAGTTGATTGGCAATAACCAAGGCTCTCAATTGATCAGCCACTTTATGGTATTAGATGAAGAAGCGAACCATCTACATCAATATGATCGTCAACGCTTAGAAGATACGGCAGAGTATTTAGTAAGTAAAGAAGTAAGGTTAAGGGATCTAGAAGAGGAATTGTACATTGAGCGTAAGCAGTTGTTCTCTAATGGAGAAGAGGCGGAGGACAATCGCTATGGCTATTGATTTTTATGTAGGCGAAGTAAAATCACAAAGTGCCGCTGCCAAACAAATGGCCAATGAATATATTCAGTTTTGCGGTACACTGAAAGATAGCGTGAATGCCTTTATGAATGCGCCGCTTTCCAGTAAAACATACGATTCAGCGAAACTTTATTTCTCAGCGGTCTATCCATCTTTGGCCAGTGGGTTTATACTAGCATGTGAAGCCTTAGTGGAAGCGCATAGTAAATTTCCTGAAGAATTTCAATCATCAGTGGATACCTGTGATGTCATCGAAGAACAAATAAAAGCAGAAATTGCGCAAGGGCAAGCCTTACTCGAAAATATGGCACGTACGATGGATAAAGAAAAAGAACCAAACCAACGCATGGAACAACGTTATATGGGCGTACAAAGTTCGATTCAAAAAAATGAAGAAAAACTGCAGAATTTGTATGATTTTAATGCCAGTTCTCCCAGTTTGTTTGCGGATTTTGAAGCACAGTTAGCTAATTTAGATGCAGGACTAGCGGAGGTTGAAAAAGGTGCAGCGTGGAATTCAGCTTCGGGAACATTCGAATTATCGAGAATGAGTTTGTCTTGGACAAAACCGATTGGACAAGCTTGGGATAAACGACAGAAGAAGATTGATGCGAAATTGAAAGCATTTGAACAGGCCAATCAAAAAATTGGCTATCAATTTGACGAAGCAGGCAATTTAATTGGTGTGTTTGTGAATGGAGAATTTGATCCAAAAAGAACAAAAGAAATACAAGGAATGATTCAATTAGAAGATATAAAAGGGTTGAGAGGTTTAGGATCAGGATTTCTCGATCAATGGGCCAACAATAACGGAAAGTCAATTTTAAATGAACTATTTGGTGAAAGACAAGTTAATCCTCACCTGTCAGGAACTAGTGGATACGCAAATGGTCAGATTCTGGCGGATTTATTTTCATTGTTTCAAGGTGGTGCAGAGTTTGTCGGCGGCACTATTTGGATGGGTGGTGGCACTTTAGGTTCCTTACTTTTGGCACCAGGAACTGGTGGAGCATCTGTAACCACAATTCCAGCGATAAATGCTAGTGGTCTTGCTATCTCTGGTCATGGTATTGGAACATTTCTTAATGCTTTTGGTAGTTTGAAAGATGGGAAATATCAAGGGAATGTACCTAAGATAGAGAATATGAAAGAGTTCTTTGAAACAGAATTTGGCTCTAAGATTAAAGGGAAAGTATCCAAAACAAAGAAAAATTACGATGGTCAATCTGTTTATAAAGTAGATAAAAAGGTTTCAGAATATATTCGAAAAGGTGATCAATTCTATTTAGATGGCTATCATATGGACCATTTGGAAGTGTTTGACAAACAGGGCAAGATAAGATATGTATTAAATTTAGATGGATCAATGAACGCAAAAAAAACAGCTGCAGCCGTTAGTCAAGGAAGGAGAATTCCATAATGTTAACAGATGATTTAAAAAAAATAATAGAGCTACTACTGAAGGTCAATAGATTATATGAAAATAAGATTTTTGATGCTAGTGAAATTCTAGAACTTAAAGAAAATACTGAAGGGATGTACACGGAACTGTCCAATTTAAAAAATACAATTAACACATTAAATAGCATGGAATCAAAAGATGCTGAAGAACTAGTTTCTAGTTTTGTAGGATTGTATTCAGATTTGAACATGATTATAGATAATGTTACAGAAGTCAAAGAATTTTTGGTGCAAGGATTTCCAAATATGGAACGGATCTATGAAGAACAGACGGGGAAAAAATTAGATAGTTAGTATTAACAATAATATGAAACTGGATAACTTGTTAGCAATGATGTTTCTTTGAATATTTTTTTAGAAGAATGGATTCTCATTCTTCTTTTTATTCGTATGGATGAAATACTAACTATGAACTTCATCCAGTAAAACATACGATTCAGCGAAACTTTATTTCTCAGCGGTCTATCCATCTTTGGCCAGTGGGTTTATACTAGCATGTGAAGCCTTAGTGGAAGCGCATAGTAAATTTCCTGAAGAATTTCAATCATCAGTCGATACCTGTGATGTCATCGAAGAACAAATAAAAGCGGAAATTGCGCAAGGGCAAGCCTTACTCGAAAATATGGCACGTACGATGGATAAAGAAAAAGAACCAAACCAACGCATGGAACAACGTTATATGGGCGTACAAAGTTCGATTCAAAAAAATGAAGAAAAACTGCAGAATTTGTATGATTTTAATGCCAGTTCTCCCAGTTTGTTTGCGGATTTTGAAGCACAGTTAGCTAATTTAGATGCAGGACTAGCAGAGGTTGAAAAAGGTGCAGCGTGGAATTCAGCTTCGGGAACATTCGAATTATCGAGAATGAGTTTGTCTTGGACAAAACCGATTGGACAAGCTTGAGATAAACGACAGAAGAAGATTGATGCAAAATTAAAAGCGTGTCGTTTAGAACATCAAGATATTACCTATACCTTTGATGAATACGGTAACGTAACGGGTGTTTATGTCGATGGTACGTTTGATTCTAAAATGACATTAATGGTGCAAGAAGCTATTGCAACCAATAACTGGAACGGGCTTAAAGCATTAGGCGTTGGTTTAGCTGATAAAATTTATAAAAACATTGGCTTAACGGGACTAATGGGTGAGAGAACCTTAGACCCAAATGCAGTTGGCACGAAACCCTATGCGGTCGGACAACTGATTGGTGACCTGACATCAATCGTTGGTGGAGCAACTGAATTTGTTGGTGGCTTCTCATGGTTTGTCGGAGGAAACAGCTTTTCATTTGCAGGAGCACCATTTACAGGTGGAGCTACTTTAGCATTGAGCCCAGCAGCAACAGCAAGTGGAACAGCAGCAATGGCTCATGGATCAGGAACGATTGTGAATGCTTTTGGCAGTATTGTTAGCGGATATGATGCTTCAAAACATCCAAACGGGATTTATAAAGATGCGGATTATCATACAGGTAAAGGAAATTCTGTGAAAAGTAAGAAACCTAAAAATGGACAAGATGCTTTAGATAATTCTCTTCCGTTAAGAGATACAACTCAAAGAAGGGTATCGCTGAGTAATGATGAGTTTGTTGTAATCGATAGCTCTGGTGATGGCACATTTCATGGTCATGTTCGTACTTGGGATGAACTGAGTCCTAAAATGAAAGCTGTTTTCCAAAAAGCTGGATTAGTAAACAAGAAGGGAAAAATTATTAAATGAAAACTTTACTAACTTTAAATTTAGCAGATGACAAATATTTGCAAATCAATAGTGTAAATGATGGGAAAAAACTCTATTTTCATGATGAAACAACCATAAAGTATTTAGATAACAATAGAGAGATTATTTTATTTAAAGATTCTTTACATGAGGGACTTGAATCCTTAAAAAATATGTTATTACTTTCGCTGAATAATGAATTACCAGTTTCAGAAAAAGTTTTTTTAACAGGTGTCGGATATGAATGGAATATCTATTATCATAATTTAGATGTTTTTTCGGAAGAAGACCCAACTGAACTGTATAGTTTGTGGTCAGTGTCTCCAAAAATTGGTAGTGCTTCATGGATATATAATAGAAATTCAAAAATTTTCTTTGAAATTAGTCCACAATATTTATGGGATTTTATAGATAGTCATGCAAATGAAGAGCAAATAACATTTGAAGAATTTATGGCTTCTTATACATTTGATGCGCAATTTAGTATAGACAGAAAGGTTTGTATGGAAATGGTGCAGACGCTAAAAGAAATGTTGGAGACGATTGAACTATAGACTATAAGTATGACGTTATGAAAACTTTGGCCTAGCTGGACTAATGGGTGAGAGAACCTAAGACTGAAATGCGCTCGGACAACTGAAGCTTCACTTTGGCTCAATAAAAAATAAAGAGGAAGCTAGAGACGGATAAGCATAGAACATTTAGAGAAGTGACTAGTGAGGGGGCTATCTTAATTGATGATTCCTTAATTCAATACATCGGTAACACTATCAAATGGGTAAATAGTCATTGGAATGATTTCTCACATTTTAGCACTGTAATTAACTATTATGGGATTACATTTTTTGAAGGGGCAGAAATAAGTGAACTTGAATTGATTTTGGAAAATTGGAAGAATATATTTGAAGTAGCTCCAGAGGAATTCCTGTTAAAAACGGATTATGATCTTGAAGAGATGAGTTTTACGAGAGAAAAATTTTCGAAGATAAACACTCTTAAGCAGTTAGAAGATGTTGTACAACAGTGTTAGCGCACGGGATACAAGCAAAATACTTGTTCATTTTGGTATATAAAAGGCGTAAAACGATTTAGAAAAAAAGTCGTTACATTAATTTAGCGCCAGATGAATCAATTATTTCCTTTGGAAAAAAATAATGAAATGAAGGGAATATATTTGGCATTAGAACATGAATTTGCACTATTTAAATCAGAAAAAGAAATAGTTTTTAATAAAGAAAGCAGAAAAAGTATGATTAGGATAGATGATTATTTCATTATTTACACGATGGATACTTTAATGTGGATACCTAGCTATTGGGAAAATTTAGAACAGAAAAAAATGGGAATCAATTACTATGGCACGACGTTATTTAATGAAGAAGGAACAAAAAAACTATTACAACTTATCGTTTCTTGGCAACAAGTATTTAATAATTCACCAGAAAAATTTGATCTTTCAACTGAGTTTATTGCTGAAGATGGAGTATTTTACAAAGAAAAGGTAGAAAAGAAAGTTCTATTGTCAAAACTTAATAATTTAGAAAATTTATGTAGAGAAGCGTTAGAGCAAGAAATGTTGCTTGTTCATTTTGGCGTTTAATTTACATTTTATTGAATGAATAGAGACTGATATATATACTGTTTAAAGAAGTGAATAGTGATGGAGCTGTTTTTAATACAACAAATTTACAAGAATAATGTAAAGTGTGTTGATTAAGCACTTGATGGTTATACAATATCTTTTTTTTAAATAATTGATAGGAGAATGTATATGGCGTTACAACATGAATTTGAAATATTTAAAAACATTGAAGAGGTAATTTTTACTAAAGAATCTAGAAAGAAAATGGTAAAGGTAGATGATTTTTTAATTTTGTACATTATAGATTCTTTAGGATGGATTCCCTCTTATTCTAAAAACTTTGTTCATAAATCTATGGGATTTGATTATTATGGAAGGACATATTTAGATATAGAAGGAATTACTACTTTGAATAGTATTGTTGGTGGGTGGATTCAATTATTCGAGCAAGCACCAGCTATAATTGAGTTAACAATGGACTATGATATGGATAAAGGGAGATTTAATAAGGAAAAAGTAGAAAAGGAGAATATCTTGAATCAATTACAAAAATTATCAGCACTTTGTAAAAAAGCCATAGAGAATGAATATATTTTGGTTCATTTTGGTATTTAATCCATAAAGATAATAATTTTTTAGAAGAACGAGAATCCGTTCTTCTATTTTTGGTGCCATTATCTAACCGATAAATTTTAATGCGTAGCATCGAGTCCTAAAATAATCACTGTTTTTCATAGAACAATGCGCAGAACTACTTAGCTACTTTATTTCCAAATAAAACCAGCAGATACAAAAAGTATCCGCTGGTTTTTTTTATTATCCACTCTTTTTTTTAGAAATTTAATTTCAGTGATGCGTCGTGTTTTTAGAAACCAAACATAGTTTGCAGTAAATGGAATGTGACGTTTTATTGGTTTTTTTGATATTTTAATTGAAATTTTATTTCGTTTTTTATGTAAAAATGTTGAAAAAAAAGTTTTTTAACTGTATGATGAGTTTGTCGATGAGATGAAGAACGAATGATCGATAGGTGTTACAGAAGTAGTAAACGATAAATGCGGAAAACAGAAAAATAGGAGGAGTGTAGGCTTTAAATGGTTTAAATCAATTCGTAATTATTGTTTCGTTCGGTAACTTGAATTTAGAGAAATGCTATTATGTTTTTATTTGAGTATTAGAGTTACTCGTTTTTGTAAGGGCTTTTATAAGTGAGTTAAATGTAAAATAGGAGATGAGCACATTGAAAAAATTTACTGAGTTTATTGAAGAACATTTAGCGGGTCCGATGGCGAAGTTAGCGAATCAGCGTCATTTACGCGCAATTAGAGATGGAATCATTGCAACATTGCCTTTGATCATTATTGGTTCGTTTTTCTTGATTATTGCCTTTCCGCCACTACCAGCAGATTGGGGTGTTACACAATTTTTAACCTCAAATGCAGCAACGATTTTACTGCCATATAGAATGACAATGTACATTATGACTCTTTATGCAACGTTTGGGATTGGGGCTAGTTTATCCAAAACGTATAATTTGGATGTTATTTCAGGAGGGATTCTAGCAACGATTGCGTTTTTATTAACGTTTGTTCCTGTCAATATTCCAGCTGAAGCGTTGGATGCGGCTGGTACGGCTGGGTTTGTATTGCCAATGGCTAATTTAGGTGGCGGCGGTATGTTTGTTGGAATTATTACCTCGATTTTAGCAGTTGAAATTTATCGGTTAACAGATAAATCAAAATTCAAAATCACGATGCCTGAACAAGTACCACCAGCTGTAGCTCGATCATTTGAAACGTTGACGCCAACGTTGATTGTTATTTTAGGAATTTCAACATTGACATACTTTATTGGGTTTGATTGGCATTCTACGATTTCTAAAATTGTAAGCCCTTTAGTAAGCGCAGCAGACAGTTTGCCAAGTGTGTTACTTTTAATTTTTATGATTACATTTTTTTGGTCATTCGGGATTCATGGTGTATCGATCGTTGGCTCATTAGCTCGACCATTATGGTTACAATTGTTGGATGGAAATACAGCTGCAATGGCTGCTGGAAAAGAGTTGCCAAATATCGCGGCAGAACCTTTCTATCAATGGTTTATTTGGATCGGTGGATCAGGATGCACCATTGGTTTAGCTTTATTATTAGCGTTTAAAACAAAATCTCAGTTTGCCTCAAAACTAGGAAAAGCAACTTTAGCACCTGCTATTTTTAATATCAATGAACCATTGATTTTCGGAACACCGATTGTATTAAATCCGATTTTGATCATTCCGTTTATTTTAACGCCAATGGTCACAGCAACGATTGCTTGGTTTGCGACACAGCTTGGATTAGTGAATCGAGTGATTTTTACTGCTCCTTGGACATTGCCTGGCCCAATCGGCGCTTATTTAGCAACAGGTGGAGACTGGCGAGCAGCGGTGTTAAATGTACTTTTGATCATTATATCTGTTGTAATCTATTATCCATTTGTGATGATTTACGATAATAATGAACTCGAAAAAGAACACGCTATTGCAAAATAACATCAGTGCATGAAATAGGATAGGGATGGAACGAAAATGTCTTTTAATTCGTTTTCGTTCCTCACCTTCCTTAAAGCTAGGAGGCAGTAAAATGACGAAAATCGTGTTTATGACAGCAAGTGTTTTATTTATTGTGATTGGGTTGATACTAACGCATTATTTAAAAAAGAAACATCTATTGCCAAACCGTTGGGTGATCGGCTGTGCTGTATTTTTGATTGCACTAATTCCCACACTTTTATTTCCTACTATGCCAGATGGAATAAAACAAGGAATCTACGGAGTGAGTGGTATATTGGCTGTTGTTTTTTTTGAAAGTAGTCGCCTATTAACAGAACAAAATAGAACAAAGTAAAATCAATAAGAAAATTTCAAATAGAGGAGAAAAAGATGGTGTATGCTATTGGTTTAATGTCAGGAACTTCTTTAGACGGTATCGATGCAGCATTAGTGGAAATTTCTGGTAAAGATGAAACCACGACCGTAAAGTTGATTGATTTTTTAACAGCTCCATTTAATAACCAAACACTAAACAGAATTCGTGAAGCGCTATCGTTAGATCAGTCAGATGTAGAAAAAATTTGTTCATTGAATATTGAGCTAGGGGAAAAATTTGCTCAAGCTGCTCTAGATGTTTGCGAGAAAGCTGGAATAGCATTAGATGAGCTAGACTTTATTGGTAGCCATGGTCAAACGCTATTCCATATTCCATTTGCTCGTGAACCATTTTATGCCTCGACCTTGCAAATTGGAGATCCAGCAGTAATTTGTGAATGGACTAAAACGACGGTGGTTTCGAATTTTAGAGAGCGAGATATGGCTGTGGGAGGACAAGGTGCGCCGATTGTGCCTTATTCTGAATATGTGCTGTACCAAAAGCCAAACACGACAAGATTGCTACAAAATATCGGGGGAATCGGAAATGTTACGGTGATTCCAAAATCAGGAAAAATAAATGAGATGGTTGCGTTTGATACGGGACCTGGAAATGTTATCATGAATGAGCTATGTTTGCATTTTTTTGATCAGGAATATGATAAAGACGGTGCATATGCTAGTCAAGGGAACGTGAGTCAAGCCTTGTTGAAAGAACTAATGGCACATCCGTATATTCAAAAAACCTATCCCAAAACAACTGGACGAGAAGATTTTGGCAAGCAATTTACAACAATACTACTTGAGAAATGGTCTCTCAGTCCAAAGGATTTTATCGCAACAGCCACAATGTTTACTGCCGCATCTATCGCTCAAGCGGTTCAACCTTTTATTGAAGGGCAAACTGAATTGATCATTGGTGGAGGAGGAAGTTATAACAAAACACTGATTGAAATGATCCAAACAGAACTTCCAGATGTTCATGTAATGATCCAAGAGGATATCGGCTTTTCTTCAGAAGCAAAAGAAGCGATTGCCATGGCGGTTTTAGCAAATCAAACGTTACAACATTCTTCTGGCAATGTCCCAAATGCCACAGGTGCTAAAAAGTTTGTACCATTAGGAAGTATTACCTATTATTAAGGGAAGATCCAAAGTGAGACAGTAGTAAGAAGTGCTGCAACAACGTCACTAAACATGATCAGTTATTGTAATAGATGGTTTATTCTATGTTTCACGAAACGTTAAGCAAATAATTGAAATGATCCAAGGGACAAAAGTAGAATCTGCAAACGATGAAAATTAAAAAGAAGAGAGGCTGAGATATAACTCTACGAGTCATATCTCAACCTCTTTTTTATTTAAAATAAACACAAACACATTCTGGTGCATAAACCTCTTTTTGAATCATTTCTAAAAGACCCGTTGCTTCATCACGACGGTAAAGCGTTAAGTTATCTGTATTTTGATTTGCTGCAACAACAAATTTTCCACTTGGGTCTAAATCAAAATCTCTAGGGATTTCGCCCTCAGTAGAGATCAATTGGATACGTTCTATTGTACTGCCGTCTTCTGCTGTTTGATACACTGCAATTGAATCATGTCCACGGTTTGAGGCATAGACAAAACGTCCGTCTGCTGAAATACGAATCGCAGCACCACCATTAAATTCAGTAAACCCATCAGGTAATGTTGACACTTTTTGAACTTGTTCAAAGGAACCATCTGCCGCGTTATACGCTAATACAGTTACAGTGCTGTCTAACTCTCCAAAAAGATAGGCAAATTGATTGTTTGGATGGAAAACTAAATGACGAGGACCTGTTCCCGGTTCTGCTACGTATTGGGCAACCTCTGATAGTTTACCCTCTTCGCTTACATCATACGTATAAACACGATCAGTCCCTAGGTCACAGACCACTAAACGACGATCTGGCGTTAAGTCTGTATAGTGAACATGGGCATTGTCTTGATTTTCATGTGGTCCAGTTGGTTCATCATGGACGATTTTATCCGTATGTTCTAACTGTCCATCGGCTAAAATACGGTAAACATGAACGATCCCTTGATGGTAATTGGCACCAAAAACAAGTTGTTTTTCTTCATCAAGCGCGACATAACACGGAGGAGCGCCAGCTTCAGTGACTTTATTCAATAAGTCGAAGTGTCCATCATGGTTTTTATAAGCAGCCATACCGCCTTCACCATCAACAGAAGTGACATTGAACAAGTCGCCTTTTTGATTTAGAGCTAAGTAAGTTGGGCTCGTTTCTTCTACTAATAACGTTGCGTCTGAAAGTGTTTCTTTATCTGTATCCAGCGTTATTTGATAAATCCCTTTACTTTCTCTACGTGTATAAGTTCCTAATAAAATTTGTTCCAGCATGAAATTCCCTCCATTTTTTACTGAATTTTTTACAAGAATCAGCAATTGATTTAACTCTTTTAGTATAACATAAGAATTCATTTATTTATCAAATCTTTACAAATCCAATGTTCGCATTTTCACTTGATTTATGCTATTATATTTTAAGACTGTATCGACAGTCATTTTTAATTTTAGAGGGGTGACACGCATGTACGATAATACAAATAGCAACAATGGTACAGTTCGCTGTTCATTCTGTGGTAAAACACAAGAAGAAGTGAAAAAAATCGTTGCAGGACCAGGTGTCTATATTTGTAATGAATGTATAGACCTATGTAAAGAGATTATTGATGAAGAATTTTACGACGAAGCCGTACGTGAATTAACGGATGTCCCAAAACCTCAAGAAATATTGGATGTCTTAAACGAATATGTAATTGGACAAGATCAGGCAAAACGCTCATTAGCAGTGGCTGTCTATAATCACTATAAACGTGTAAATCAATCAGAAAATTCAAGCTCGGAAGATGTAGAGTTACAAAAGAGCAATATTTGTTTAATTGGCCCAACAGGTTCTGGGAAAACATTTTTAGCCCAAACATTGGCTAGAACACTAAATGTACCTTTCGCAATTGCAGACGCAACAAGCTTAACAGAAGCGGGCTATGTAGGAGAAGACGTAGAGAACATTCTATTGAAACTATTACAATCTGCTGATTTTAATGTGGAACGCGCTGAAAAAGGGATCATTTATATTGATGAAATCGATAAAATTGCCCGTAAGAGCGAAAATGTTTCGATTACAAGAGATGTTTCAGGTGAAGGTGTACAACAAGCCTTACTTAAAATCTTGGAAGGAACGGTTGCTAGTGTACCACCACAAGGCGGACGTAAGCATCCACATCAAGAATTTATCCAAATCGATACAACAAATGTGTTGTTTATTGTCGGCGGTGCTTTTGATGGAATCGAAAACATGGTCAAAAATCGTTTAGGCGAGAAAACAATCGGTTTCGGTACAAAAAATAGCAAGCTGAATGAAGACGAAAGTGTGATGCAACAAATCATTCCAGAAGATCTATTGAAATTCGGTTTGATTCCTGAATTCATCGGACGCTTACCAGTTACAGCTGCTTTAGAGAAGTTAACGACGGATGATTTGGTTCGGATCTTGACTGAACCTAAAAATGCATTAGTCAAACAATATCAAAAATTATTGTCTTTAGATGATACAGAATTAGAATTCGAGCCAGAAGCACTACGTGGAATTGCCAATAAAGCAATTGAACGTAATACTGGCGCTCGTGGTTTACGTTCTATCATTGAAGAAATCATGATGGATGTTATGTTTGATGTACCGTCAGATGATTCAATCGAAAAAGTCATCATCACAGAAACAGCTGTTGAAGGTACAGGTAAACCAGTAATAGTTTCGAATAAAAAAGATAAAAAAGCTGGTTAATTAAGGTTGGGACAGAGGCGTTTCGTTTCGAGAAGTAAGAAGAATTTGATGAAAAGTTTTTGGCTTTTCTCTCGTTCAACCTATTTCCGAACAACTGCTTCTGTCCCACTGTTTTTTATTGAGTTTAAAAAGAATGGAGGGTAAACGATGAAAGTTCATAATGCAGAAATTATTATAAGTGCAGTGTCCCCTAAGCAATATCCGGAAACAGAACTTCCAGAAATTGCTTTAGCAGGTCGCTCAAATGTCGGAAAATCGTCCTTTATCAATACGTTGATCAATCGGAAAAATTTGGCTAGAACCTCTGGCAAACCAGGGAAGACACAAACATTGAATTTTTACTTGATCGAAGAGGCATTGCATTTTGTCGATGTTCCTGGATATGGTTACGCAAAAGTTTCTAAAACGGAGCGTGCGAAATGGGGCGAAATGATCGAAACGTATATGACAACAAGAGAACAATTAAAAGCCGTTGTTTCTTTAGTTGATTTGCGTCATGCACCAACACAAGAAGATATCCAAATGTATGAGTTTTTAAAATACTATGATATTCCAGTGATCGTTGTGGCGACGAAAAAAGATAAAATTCCTCGTGGTAAGTGGAATAAGCATGAAAGTATCATCAAAAAAGCGTTGAATTTTGACAAATCTGATGATTTTATTCTTTTCTCTTCACAAACAAAAGAGGGCAAAGAAGAAGCTTGGCAAGCGATTGAAAAGTATTTATAATAAAAAATTAGCTTTGACATCTCCAAGAGTCGTCAAAGCTAATTTTTTATTGTTCCTTCTTTTTTTCTTCTTTTTGTGCCGCTTTTGCTGCTTGCTTTTCAAGTTCTTCTTTTGGCATTTCAACTTTTTTAGGGTCTACTGCAAAAGAATCAAACAATTTATCTAAGTCGTCAGTACGTTCAAATTTTAAGCCCATCGTAATTTGCTCCATTTCATTTTAGATTGATTGAAGAGAAGACCTGATATCAGAATCAGTCGCTTCTTATTATAATTTTATCATCCTTTTAGAAATTTGAATAGTTTTCTTTTTTAAGTGTTAGGAATTTTTATGAAAATAGTTCGTTTTTGTATTTGTAAACTTGCATTCAATTATAAAACAAGGTATAGTTTTTTCGTATATAGAAAAGAGGGAAGAAATGGCAGGAAACGTTTTTATTGGAATGGTCCGTTTTTACCAAAGATTTATTTCACCGGGACTTCCGCCTAGTTGTCGTTATCATCCAACCTGTTCACAATATATGATTGATGCGATCCAAACACATGGCAGTATCAAAGGGGTAACGATGGGGACAGCAAGGTTTTTAAGGTGTCATCCACTTACAAAAGGTGGAATTGATTATGTACCATTGAAATTTAGCTTAAAGAGAAATCCAGATCAAGAATATCATGGTCCTTATAATTATAGAAGAAATAAACAGACTAAATAGACGAAGGTGGGCATTTTGAGATGGCAATATTAGCATTTGATTTTGGTGGGTCAGCAGTAAAACATGGAATTTGGAACGGACAGGAGATGTTGAATAAAGGGAAATTCACTACTCCTAAAACGTGGGAAGAAATGAAAGCGTCTTTATTAACGGTGTTTGAAGAGTCAAACCAAGTATTAGAAGGTGTAGCATTTAGTGCACCTGGAGTAGTAGACGCTGATAAGCAGATGATCAATGGTATTTCGGCAATTCCATATATTCATAGATTTAACATTTATAAAGAATTAGAGGAGCTGTTCAATCTACCTGTTGCAATCGAAAATGATGCAAATTGTGCAGGGATGGCGGAAATTTATGAAGGGGCGGCCAAAGGAAAACAAGAGGTTGCGTTTGTTGTTGTTGGAACGGGAATCGGTGGTGCAATTTTTCATAAAGGAGAAATCACAAAAGGTGCCCATCTTTATGGCGGAGAATTTGGTTTAATGTACTTAAATGATGGGAAAACATTTAGTCAATTAGGAACAGCAGTCCAAATGGCTTGGCGCTATTGTGAACGAAAAGGGGTAGAAAAAGAAACCTTTTCTGGAGAAGATGTGTTTCATTTCGCGGAGACTGGTGATGAACTGGCTAAAGAAGAAGTGAATAATTTTTACGAGTATTTAACACAAGGATTGTTTAGTATTCAATTTTCTCTTGATCCAGAGATCATCGTTTTAGGTGGCGGGGTTTCTGCTAAAAAAGGATTACTAGATGAAATCAATCGTCGTATGAAAGAAAAACTAGCGCATTTTGAGTTGAATGACTTTGTCCCGCAAATAGTGACGTGTAAATATGAAAATGATGCAAACCTGATTGGAGCAGCGGCTAATTTTATAGCCATCCACAAAAATAGATAAGGGCTAATGAATGCAAGCTGCTATTTTCCACTGGCCTTCAAAATTGAATAGTAGACTAAAAAAAGACAGTAAAACCACATTGGTTTTATTGTCTTTTTTACTTTTATAGGATAATAGGAGACTTTTAATTATTTATTTGTTACAATATATATAGTTTAAGAAGAAAGAAGGTAAAAGGATGAAAAAAAATGTTTTTTGTATTATGGGGATGTTTGTGCTATTTTCCCTTTCCGCCTGTACAGAACAAGAACAGACGACAACCTTTGTTTTGAAACAAGATGATGAAAATGTAAAAGTTCAAAATATTCACAAGAAAGACGAATTATCGAAGCAAAAAATTACGACAACGATTCAGTATAAGACAATGGGCATAACAACCAAAACAAAAGCAGAGAAGCTGTTGGAGCCTAGTAAAAAATTGTACAGCGATAAAAAAGGGATTCACTATACCATTGATTTTACTGAAAAAGCAGCCGTAGAAACCATTGAAGTGGACTTGAAAAAAGTATCAACGAAAGATGCCAAGGAAATCTCGCTTATCTCGTTGCCAAATGAATCATTTGCTACTGCAAGTGAAGAGGCAAATGAAGCGCAACTTATAAAGTTAGGGTTTAAAAAAGAAAAATAGAAAAGGAGAAGAAGAATGAAAAAATCAGTAGTTATCAATGGGTTGATCGTAGGGGCTCTGGGATTAGTTAGCGCATATGGAACCGCTGCTTTCGCAGAAGAAAGTAACAGCATAGAAGCTATTCCAGAACAAACAGTAAAAGTTGCAGAAGACAATGAGCCAACAGCGCTTGTTGTGAACGCAGAAAAAAAAGAGCTAAAAGAAGGACAAACGCAGCAATTAACAACTGTATTTACGCCAGAAAATAGTACAGCTAAACTTACTTGGACATCCAGTGATGAAGCGTTAGCGACTGTTTCTGAAACAGGAGTAGTTACGGCTCTTAAAGCTGGGACTGTAACGATCACAGCCAAAACAGAAAGTGGATTAAGTGGAGACGTGGCACTAACCATCAAAGCAAAAGTGGAAGGGACATTTGGTACAGTGCCTTGGGAATGGGATGCAAAGAGCCAGACACTTACCTTTGGAGGTGGGGAACTTCCGAATACTGATAGGAATAATAATATTAGTCGTATAGAATGGGATAGTCTTTCTGATTGGGAGGACATAAAATGCATTAAATTCACTAAACCAGTTATAGCTAGTTCCTCTATGGATCATATGTTTGCATATTTAAGTACATTAGAAACAATAGAAGGAGCAGATCTTATTGATACAGGTGGGGTGACTAACATGAGAGCAGTATTTTTTTGTTGTTCAAAACTGACAGATGTAGATGTAAGTAATTGGAATACAAGTAAAGTGACGAGTATGCTCTCTCTATTTCGTGATACTGAAAAACTGACGGATGCAGATGTAAGCGAGTGGGATACGATTAATGTGACAAATATGTTTTCTATGTTTAGTAGTGCTGAAAGTCTAACAAAATTAGACCTGAGCAAGTGGAATACAAGTAAAGTGACTAATATGGCGGGTATGTTTTTCTGTACTTTTAATCTTATGGATTTAGATTTAGGTGATTGGGATACGAGCCAAGTGACGGATATGTCTTCTATGTTTTCAGCTGCTACAAGATTAACTAAAATAGATATAGCTAATTGGAATACAAGTAACGTTACCGATATGGGTTGGATGTTTAAAGATGCTTCAAATTTGGTGGATGTAGATGTCAGTGGTTGGGATACAACTAAAGTGACGGATATGTCTTCTATGTTTTCAGCTGCTGAAAGCTTAACTAGAATAGATACAGCTAATTGGAATACAAGTAACGTTACCGATATGCGTTCCATGTTTTATAATAGTTCAAATCTGATTGATATAGGTGTAAGCAGCTGGGATACAAGAAATGTGACGGACATGTCTTCAATGTTTTCTGGCGCTTCAAGCTTAACAGGAGTAGATATATCAGACTGGGATACAGGAAAAGTGACGAGTATGAGTTCAATGTTTTCTGGTACTTCAAAGTTAACGGACTTAGATATCAGTAATTGGAATGTAAGTAATGTTTGGCATATGTCTAATATGTTTCAGTCAAGTGGTATAGCAGAATTGAACCTTATCAATTGGGATACGAATAATGTATTAGATATGAATTCGATGTTTAATCAAGCAGTGAATTTGACCAAATTAGATTTAAGTACTTGGAATACAATAAAAACAAGAGAGATGACGAACATGTTTGCTTACGCACATAACCTTTATGAACTGAACATAAGTAATTGGGACACGAGTAATGTCAAATCAATAGATGGTATTTTTTATAGAACTGATTCTTTAGATGTATTGATTCTAGGTCCAAATTTTAAACCTACTTCATCAACTCAGTTACAAAGGAAAAAAGGAGATCCTTATACTGGAAGATGGCTCTTAGATTCTTCAGAAGCTGAAAATAGCTATGAGAGCAGTTCAAGGTTCATGGCGAACTATGATGGAACGAAACCGGGGAAATACATCCGTGAAAAGAAAGCAGGTATTGAGGTAACTGGAATCGAGGTCACCCCTTCAGCTTTAAACCTAACGATTTCTGAAGAAAGCCAGTTACAAGCAAAAATTCTTCCAGAAAATGCAACGAATAAAAAGGTTACGTATTCTGTTGCCGATGCATCTATCGCTTCTGTAACAGAAGAAGGTCTTGTCACTGGATTAAAATCAGGTACCACAGAAATTACCGCACTAACAGAAGACGGTGGCTTTAAAGCAACAACTACTGTAAATGTTTCTGCAAATAGTTCACTGATCTTAGATCCATTTTATCTTGGATTAGATGACTTTATTACAGGGGAAATCGACACAGCATTAAACCCTAAAAATGCCCAACTATGGGTCAATAATAAATTGATTTCCACGGCAACAATCTTTAGTGATGGATTTTTTGAACTAGATACAGAAGAATCCGTTGCTAATACAACAGATAAAGTAACGATCGTTATTTTAGATAGCAAAAATGAAGAAATCGATCGTGGCATGGTCCAAGTTGAAGAAATTGCCTATGAGTTGACGGTAAATGACTATGTTTTATCAGAAGACACAACGGTTTCAGGTAAGACCGATTATTTCCATACCCATGTCGCGTTGATCATCAACGGAAAAGAAATTGAACGAAAATTATTAACCTCCAATCGTCAATTTGCATTCGATGTAGACGGGTTAATTGAACAAGAGAGTGATAAAGTTGAAGTTGTAGGGTATCGTTATGGTACAGAAATCACACGTCAAAACGTTACAGTTCAACCTGCTAAGGTAGAAATGACACTGGACAACTACACGCTGGACACGCCTTTCGTAACAGGAAAAGTTACTGGTAAATCAGCAAGCAGTGTTCGGTTATATGTCAATCGCAGACGTCAAGAAACAGTGAAAATTGCAGAAGACGGTACATTCAAATTATTAGGAGTAGGGATTCTGTCTCCTAAAGATAAAGTAGAAGTAGCTGTTTTAAATGAACAAGGAATAGAAGTGCTGCGAACGCCTGTAAGTATTGTACAATAAAAAGTAGTAAATAACGTTGCGTATAACAGAATGACTAGGATAAGGATCGACCTGCAAGTGGCTTCTGTCAGTTTTATTAGGACGGAAAATGACTTGTACATCAATGTCTTATTCTAGTCATTTTTCCATTTATCTCAAATACTGAGTGGGATCAATAAAGTATTGGTGGATGTCATAAATCTCTTAATTAAAGAAAAATAAAAGTAAAAACATGTTGAGAGATTCTGTAAGCGAATAGGAAAAATCAAGTTTAATAATTTGAATTATAGGAATTTTCTGAAAATTCATTGACATTTCTTTTATTATTGATTATATTTGTATACATACTTCTTTAATAATTATTTATGCAAAGAAAATAATCTGGCTTTACGAATTCGTTCAGCTTTAAAATCATCTAGCTTTTTGTGCTATTTCTCTAGGAAAAAGATAAACACTGATTGTGGTAAAAAGTACTTCATTCTGTTTTGCCTATTTTCCAGCCAGAGCTTAGTCGCACAACAAGTTTTAAAATCAAGGGAGGAAACAAAATGAAAAAATTTAGTTTTTTATTTGCTAGTCTATTTCTATTAGCAGCTTGTGGTCCAACAGCTGGCGGAGGTGCAAGTGGTGCTGGAAATAAGACTGAGGGAGAAACAATCAAAATTGGGACGAACCTAGAACTTTCTGGAGATGTTTCAGCGTACGGTAATGCTGAAAAAGAAGGAATCACTTTAGCTGTTGAAGAAATCAATGCATCAGGTGGCGTTCTTGGTAAGAAATTAGAATTGATCGAAAAAGATAATAAATCAGAAAATGGAGAAGCAACATCTGTTGCTGCCAATTTAACTGCAAAAGATAAAGTTGTTGCAGTGATCGGACCCGCAACATCTGGAGCAACAAAGGCAACAATTCCGAATATGACGAAAGCAGCGGTACCTGTCATTACACCTTCCGGTACAGATGATAGTATTACGCTTGTAAATGATAAAGTACAGGAATACATTTTCAGAGCTTGTTTCCAAGATACATTCCAAGGGGTTATTTTAGCGAACTTTGCACAAGATAACTTAAAAGCAAAAAATGTGGTAATCATTGGTGATAATTCAAGTGATTACGCAATTGGATTAACGAAATCATTCAAAGATACGTTTAAAGGCAAAATTGCCAAGGAAGAAACATTCACAGCAGGAGATAAAGATTTCCAAGCAATCTTAACGAAAATCAAGGATCTAGACTATGATGCAATCTACATCCCAGGCTATTATTCTGAAGCTGGTTTAATCATCAAACAAGCACGTGAGATGGGCATCGACAAACCAATTCTTGGGGCAGATGGATTCGGTGATGAAAAACTAGTTGAAATCGCTGGGGCGAAAAATGTATCTGAAGTGTATTACACAGGTCACTTCTCAGAAAAAGCACCTGCAACTGATAAAGTAAAACCATTTGTAGAAGCATTTAAGAAAAAATATGATAAACAACCATCTGCATTTAACGCATTAGGTTATGATTCTGTTTACATGCTAAAACAAGCGATAGAAGACAAAGATTCAGCTGATTCAAAAGAAATTACAGAAGGTTTAGCTTCATTAAAAGACTTCGTTGGTGTAACAGGAAAAATGACAATGGATAAAGATCATAACCCTGAAAAATCAGCAGTCGTATTAGGCTTGACTGAAGGAAAAGAAACATCTGCGGATGCTGTCAATCCATAAAATCAACGATTGATACGAAACTAAAAAAGGGTGTGACAAGGTTCCACGTTTTGTCTACCCTTTTTTTCTATAATCAAACAGCAATTATTCTAAAATATTGGAAGTGATAAACATGGAAGTAGTTATCCAACAATTAGTCAATGGCCTTTTTCTAGGAAGCATTTATGCTTTACTAGCTCTGGGGTATACAATGGTTTACGGGATTATCAAATTGATCAACTTCGCCCATGGAGAAATTTATATGTTGGGCGGATTTATGGGGTATTTCTTTATTAATAAGTTAGGTCTTGGTTTTTTCCCAGCATTGATTTTATCTATGGCAGGTGCTGCCATTATTGGTGTGGTGATTGAATTTTTAGCATACAGACCATTACGAAAATCAACAAGAATTGCAGCGTTGATTACGGCAATCGGAGTTTCATTTTTGCTGCAAAATGGCATGATTTATTGGTTAGGGCCTGAAAAAAAATCTTTCCCACAAGCAATTGAATTTAAAAATTACCAACTGGGCTTTATTCAAATATCAAATATTCAAGTTCTTATATTAGTTATTTCTCTCGTCTTGATGGTTGGCTTACAATTGATTGTCAAAAAGACAAAAATGGGTAAAGCGATGCGGGCTGTTTCGGTTGATGCGGATGCAGCACAATTGATGGGAATCAATGTTAATCGCACGATTTCATTTACCTTTGCTTTAGGTTCTGCTTTAGCAGCAGCAGCAGGTATGCTGATCGGTCTTTATTATAATTCTATTGATCCAATGATGGGTGTAGTACCAGGGCTTAAATCATTCGTTGCAGCAGTTTTAGGTGGAATTGGGATTATTCCAGGAGCAGCATTAGGTGGTTTTGTGATTGGATTGTTAGAAACAATCACGATCGCACTTGGGTTTTCAGATTATAAAGATGCGGTTGTGTACGCATTATTAATTATTATTTTATTGATTCGTCCTGCTGGAATTTTAGGCAAGAACATCAAAGAGAAAGTGTAGGTGGCAAACATGAAAAAGAATTTAAAATATAATCTTGTTTGGCTTTTGATCGCCGCATTCGCCTATGCTTTTATTTATGTATTGTATATTACAGGTGTCATTACACCATTTACTGAATATACGCTCATTACGATTGGCATCAATATCATGTTAGCGTTAGGGTTGAATTTGATCATTGGCTTTTCGGGACAATTTTCTTTAGGGCATGCGGGTTTTATGGCGATTGGCGCCTATAGTGCAGCAATTATGACGGTAAAATATCCTACTATGGCTGGTTTTTTCAGTGGTATTTTATTGGGTATCGTTTTATCAGGGATCGTGGCCTTATTGGTTGGTATCCCAACCTTGAGATTAAAAGGAGATTACCTAGCAATCGCAACATTAGGAATTTCAGAGATTATTCGGATCATTATTATCAATATGGGGGATTTAACAAATGGACCTGCAGGTATTTTTGGTATCCCACCAATGGTTAGCTGGCCGATGGTCTTTGGCTTTGTGGTAATTGTAACGTTGATTATTGTCAACTTTATTCATAGCGGTCCAGGACGAGCAACGATGGCAATTCGAGAAGATGAAATTGCGGCTGAATCAATGGGGGTAAACACGACGAAATATAAAGTGGCTGCCTTTATCATTGGTGCAGTTACAGCAAGTGTTGCTGGGGCAATTTATTCTAGTTATGTTCAAACGATTGCACCAAAAGATTTTGGTTTCATGAAATCAATCGACATTTTGATCATTGTTGTTTTCGGTGGTATCGGTAGTGTTACGGGGACCTTTATTTCTGCAATTGTATTAGGGATTTTGAATATGTTCTTGCAAGATGCAGGTGCCCTTAGAATGATCATCTATGCATTAGCGTTGATTATTATCATGATTTTCAAACCAGGTGGTTTACTTGGAACATGGGAATTTTCAGTTAAAAAATTATTCAAGAAAAAGGAGGACAAATCGAATGCCTCTATTGAACGTTAGTAATTTAACAAAAAACTTTGGCGGATTGGCCGCTGTTTCAAATGTTAATCTGTCTTTAGAAAGTAATGAATTGATTGGACTGATTGGTCCAAATGGAGCGGGAAAAACCACTTTATTTAATCTTCTAACAGGAGTTTATGAGCCGAGTGAAGGGACCGTGACTATTGATTTATTAGGAAAAGAACATGTTTTAAATGGAATGAAACCATATAAAATTGCGGATATGGGGTTAAGTAGAACTTTCCAAAATATTCGTTTGTTTAAAGAGTTGACTGTGATGGACAATGTGTTGATTGCAATGAATAGCAAAAATAAAGAAGGGATACTTTCTAGTATTTTACGTGTACCAACATTTTATAAAAAAGAAGAAGAAATGAAACGTAAAGTAGTAGAACTTCTAGCGATTTTTGGTTTAGAAGAAAAAGTCGAAACCTTAGCGAAAAACCTTCCTTATGGTGAACAACGACGTTTAGAGATCGTGCGAGCGTTAGCAACACAACCCAAAGTATTATTTTTAGATGAACCAGCGGCAGGGATGAACCCGCAAGAAACAGCAGATTTAACAGAACTGATCAGAAAAATTCAAAAAGAATTTCAAATCACAATCGTTTTGATCGAACATGATATGAGTTTAGTAATGGACGTTTGCCAAAGAATTTATGTTTTAGAATATGGAAGAATCATTGCTGAAGGGAAGCCAGAAGCAATCAAGAACGATCCACGCGTGATCGAAGCTTATCTAGGAGGTGAACTATAATGTTAACAATCGATAATCTATCTGTGCATTATGGTGTGATCCAAGCGGTCCGCGATGTAAGTTTTAACGTAGAACAAGGAGAGATTGTTTCATTGATTGGCGCAAATGGAGCAGGAAAAACGACGATTTTAAGAACGATTTCCGGATTAAATCGCCCGTCAAATGGAACAATTACATTTGAAGGACAACCAATCCATAAAATGCTTCCACAAAAAATCGTTGCGTCAGGACTATGCCAAGTGCCAGAAGGAAGACATGTGTTTTCTGGTTTGACCGTCCAAGAAAATTTAGAGATGGGTGCCTTCTTACGTAAAGACGGTGACTTAAAAAAAGATTACGATATGATTTTTGATCGTTTTCCTATTTTGAAAGAACGTAGAACGCAAGATGCTTCTACTTTATCTGGTGGAGAACAACAAATGCTTGCAATGGGAAGAGCACTTATGTCAAAGCCAAAACTACTATTATTAGACGAACCATCAATGGGATTGGCTCCGATTTTTATACAAGAAATCTTTAGTATCATTCAAGAAATCAATCAACAAGGAACAACTGTTTTATTGATTGAACAAAATGCAAAAATGGCATTATCAATCGCAGACAGAGGATATGTATTAGAAACGGGTGAAGTTGTTTTAAGTGGTCCAGGTAAAGAACTATTAGAAAGTGAAGAAGTTAAAAAAGCATATCTAGGAGGTTAATAACATGAGTGTTAGTGATTTTATGACAAAGAATTTAGTCGTTGCGCAACCAGAAATGAAGATTTTTGATGCTGTCGATTTGATGAAAAAAAACAATATCCATCGCTTGCCTGTTGTGAGAGACGAACAAGTTATTGGGTTGATTACAGAAGGCACGATCCAATCTGCATTACCATCAAAAGCGACAAGTTTGAGCGTTTACGAAGTGAATTATTTATTAAATAAAACGACTGTGGCTGATATCATGGTGAAAGAAGTTCAAACCATCGAACCAGAAGCTTCTTTAGAAGATGGTATTTTCAGAATGCGTCAAAATAATATCGGTGTATTACCTGTTGTTGATAGCAATAAGAACCCAGTAGGAATTATTACGAACAATGATATTTTCGATGCGTTCTTAAAGATTACTGGATACAATGATGGCGGAACACGAATCCAACTTCGCATTCCTGAAGACCATAAAGGAATTTTAGCAGACATCACGAAACTGTTAGCGGAGAATGATTTTAGTATTTTAACAGTTGTGGTAAACCGGAAAGAATTAGAGACAATCATTGAATTGCAAATTGAAAGTCGTGAAACAAACCAGATAAAAAAAATATTAGAAGATGCAAATTATGATATTTTTGAAGCCACATTTATATCGAAAAAAGTATGAAAAGTAAATAATAGCAGTACTTCAAGCGTTTTTTTACTGAAAAAGAATTTGACTATTGTAAATGCGTATGATAGTTTTATAGGGTATGGTGAAAACGCAAGTTTGAACTTATTTGGAATATTAAAGGGAATTATACTTTAATATTCTTTTGTATGTCCTCTAAATTCGAGAGGGTGTTGTTGGTATAATTTTTACAGATATTCTGTAATTGATTATAAATATTTAAGATAGGAGGAATACAAATGAAAAAAGTTATCGGATTTATTATTGCTGTCGTTGCTACAGTAGGATTTGCAACATCAGTTTCTGCTGATGGCGCTATTTCAACTACAGAGCAGTCAATTGTTAATGAATTGAACGCTGGTGCAACAATCGGCGGCAAAAAATTCAATTTCGGCGCAGCTGAAACGAATGCAGTTTCGAATCACTTGAAACGTGTTGATTTAACACAAGCTCAAGCGGATGAAGCTATTAAAAATATTCAATCAGCACGTGCGTTAGTTGAAGGCGTATCTGTTAATGCATCAGGTGCAAATTCACTTGGAGATGCACTTAGATTATTACCAGCTAATGTAATTTCTCAATTACAAAGCTATGTAGTTGCGGCTGGAAATGCTGTGGGTGTGAAAATCACTTTTGGTGCTGGTGGAACGTATTCGGCAGTGACAATCACTGACAATACAGGTGCTCCTGTTTATCAAACTGGTAATCCAGTGAAAAATACAGGATCAAACTACGCGTTAAGTGGCATTACTTTTGGCTCATTGATCGTGGCTGCAGCAGGTGCAGTATTCGTGAGCAGAAAGAACAAATTAGCATAATATGAAACAACTAAAAAGAGTGGGGGCATTTATTTATGTGCCTCTTCTCTTTATGTTTTTTGGCTACCTCATTATTTACATAATCGGTGCACCTGTCATTAACTTCGCTTCTTCCGCAGTTGAATTGATTTCACTAAACGATGCGCCATCTTTTGAGCAAAAAGGAACCAACCTTTTTGAAAAAAGAAGTGGACAAACCGAACAAGTGTCATCAGACAAGCAAACGAAGAAAAACACTACTCAAAAACCAGACACTTCTGAAAAAGGAGAAATCTCTTCTTCAAAGATGGTCTATCCAGTTGGAGGAGATCAGTTTGGTGAGATAGTTATTGATAAAGTCGGAATTAATGAACCGTTATATTACGGAGATAGCGAAGAGATTTTGCGTTTAGGCGCAGGACAATATATAGGAAGTATGATTCCAGGGGATTTAGGGACAACGTTGATCGGTGGACATAATTTACCTTCCTTTGGAAAAATTTATTACTTAGAAATTGGGGACGAAGTCAGTGTCCACACTCATTATGGGGATTATACCTATCGTGTAACAGAAGTGAAAGTTGCGAACTATAAGGATCCGTCGATCGAAGCTAAATTAGGTGACCAATCAAAACGATCATTAATTCTTTATACTTGTTATCCATTAGATGCAATTGGCTTAACTCCGGAACGTGTTTTTGTTTCAGCAGATTATGTATCTGGGCCAATTATTGATGAGAAGTCGTAAAGGAGGAGGATCAATTGATGAAAAATCGTGGTCGTACAATGAAAGTAATCTCTCGTTTTTTTATTGCATTTTTATCTTCTGTATTTTTGTTTGCATTTTTGATTTTATTAACGTTAAGACTGACACTTTTTAGTGAAAACTATATTGCAAAACAAGCTGCTAAAGCAAATTATTATTCAGAACTAACGGAAGAAATAAATCGTCAAATCGAAAATAGTGCTTTAGGAAGTAATATTCCTCAAGGTGTCTTGAATGAATCAATTAAAAAAGAACTAGTAGAAAAAGATGTAAATGCCTATTTCAACGCAATGTATAATACTGGGGCAAAGTATTCGATTTCAAATGAGAAAGGCATCCATGATGATGTCTCTAAAGCAATCACAGATTACATGAAAGAAAAAAATATCGAAGTAACACCAGAATCTGAACAAGCTGTAGTGGGACTTTCAGACAATGCTGTCAACATTTATAAAGGATATATCGAATTGCCTTTTTTAGTATCTTATGGAAGAAAAGTGATGAACTATAAATCGAAATTAGTCATTTTTATGATTGTTTGCGGCGTTTTATGGGCGCTATTAAGTTTCTTTTTGTATTCTTCATTGAGAGGCTATTTCCATCGTTTATTGAGGTATTGGGCATATATTTGTATAGGCAGTGGGTTGATGATGGTCGTTGTCCCTACATTAATCATAATGCAAGGTTTTTTGAAAAAGCTAGGTATCCAATCTAAAGCGATGTATGATTTTATCCAAAATTACTTATCCAGTTTTTTATGGTTGTTTATTATTGTTGGAATGGTCTCTATTGCAGCAGGCATCATTTTTGCCGTACTGAGCGAAGTGAAAAGAAAGCAACTGTTCAGTACTGAATGATAGCGACAAGAGTTAAACCTAAAAACACCTTTAAATAAGTAGGTAACTAGCGGAAGTGGAGCAAAACTTTTTTGAGTACTGCGCCACTTTCTTTTTTTTGCATAACATGATACCATGTATCTTTGGAGGGATGAAAATGTCAAAAAAAAATAAAGATATAGAAGTTAAAATAGACGAAACAGAAAAAAAAATAAATGGTGAATCAATCACTGTCAGTACATTAACAATTGGCAAAAAAGAAATCGGTCAAGTTTTAGCACAAGACACAAAAAAATTTGCTGTAGTGATCGATGGAAGAAATGAAGCCACTATGAAAACGCTTGATGAGGCGATAGAATACATTATTCGCCAATGGAATTTAAACGACTAAAATAAATAACAACTTTTTTTTGAAAAAGGCTTGCAATTTGTTCAAAAGTTTTGTATTATAACTAAGTCAGGTTTGTTACTAAAAACCTTTTGGAGGAATAGCGAAGTGGCTAAACGCGACGGACTGTAAATCCGTTCCTTAGGGTTCAGTGGTTCGAATCCACTTTCCTCCATTTTCACATTGGGGTATAGCCAAGCGGTAAGGCAACAGGTTTTGATCCTGTCATGCGTTGGTTCGAATCCAGCTACCCCAGTCTTTTTATTAGAACAACTCGAATAGAGTTGTTCTTTTTTTGTGACTAAAAAAAGACTAGGTACTTTTGTTCTCTTTTTTAGAAATATATGATAAAGTGAATGAAAAAGAATGAGGAGGTAATCGAATGAACATTAAAGAGAAAATAACTGAAACAGCTGAAAAAGTCTACGACTTAGCACGTGAAGGAAAGTACGATATTAAAGTAAATATGTTTTCTAAAACGAAAAATACTGCAGCTACTAAAGGGATTCAAGTGGTATCTGCTAGAGATACAGCTCATACAAAGAAATGGCGTGCCAAGAATCGATAGAATGGTGCAATAAAATAAAAGAGCCTGAAACAGCACAGGATGTTGTTTCAGGCTCTTTTATTTTAAACAGGCTATTTATCGATTTCAAGACCTAGAACCGTTAAATGGCCATTTCCTACCAATTTAATAACAAGTCTAGCCAAATGGTTGGGAGACATGTCTGTGTCACTTGTAATCCACCAATGAAGGGTTCCGATAAAAATCGATGTCATATACTCAATGATGAAATCAATTGGTACTTCAATTTCATTTTCTGTAATCTTTAACTTTGAAAAAATGTCCGCATATTTCTCATAAATGATATCAGCTAATTTTTTTCGTAATAATTCGTTTGAACTACCATCCATGATGGTTAGAAAGAAATTTTTATTTTTTTGAATATTAATATAAATATTTGTCAGAAGAAATTCGATTTGTTTTACTTTGATTCGATTGCTGACGATTATTTGTTCTGTATCGATTACAGAAGTGAATGCGTCGATTGCAAAATCGAATATCTGCTCATAAAGATCTTGTTTGTCTTTGAAATGGGCATAGAAAGTTGCACGATTGATCATCGCCTCATCTGCGATATCTTGAATCGTTATACAGTCGTAGCCTTTTTCATCAACTAAGTGAAAGAAAGCTTCAATAATCATTTTGTGTGTTCGCATTACCCTTAGGTCTGTTTTCTTTGCCATAAAAAAATTCCTTTCGAAATAATCAACAGTTTTTGAAAGTTTGTTGCTTATCTCACAAATTTGGGTGTTTTGCTTGTTGCAATTAAATTAGAATCTTTCTAAAATATACATAAGTATTATATCAGACACCTTGTAGGATAATCAACAAAGTGTTGTGAAATAAAAGGGTATGAAATATAAGGAGATCAAAATTATGACAATAAGAGCAGGAATAGATGTCGGTTCGACAACTGTGAAATTAGTAATTATTGACGAAGAAAACCAGACAAAATTCGCAAAATATGAACGACATTACTCAGACGTAAAAGCAGCAACTGAAAAAGTTTTGTACGAAGCAATGGATGAATTAGGTGAGGAAACCCCGATTACGATGACGATTACCGGTTCTGGTGGCATGGGTTTGGCTGATGTTTTGACTATTTCTTTTGTTCAAGAAGTGATCGCTTGTACCAAAACGGTAGAAAAAATCATACCTGAAACAGATGTAGCAATTGAATTAGGTGGTGAAGATGCCAAGATCACCTTTTTTGAAGGGGCCCTAGAACAACGAATGAATGGGAGTTGCGCTGGCGGTACAGGAGCTTTTATCGATCAAATGGCTGTTTTATTAAAGACGGATGCTAATGGTGTCAATGAATTGGCTAAAAATTATCAAACAATTTATCCAATCGCCTCACGATGTGGCGTTTTTGCAAAAACCGATGTGCAGCCACTAATCAATGAAGGCGCTGCTAAAGAAGATATTTCAGCGAGTATTTTTCAAGCGGTCGTTAATCAAACCATTGCAGGGCTTGCAGCTGGTCGCAAAATCAAAGGAAAAATCGCTTTTTTAGGTGGGCCGCTTTTCTTCATGTCAGAACTTAGAAAACGATTTATTGAAACCTTAGATGTAAAACCCGAAGATGTGATCTTTCCTGAAAATCCGCAGCTGTTTGTCGCAATGGGAGCCGCGATATACTCTGAAGGGGCAAAACCGACCACATTAGCTGATTTGATCCATCGATTGACTAAAGGTGATCAAGAACAATTAAAACCAACAGATACGCTAGCGCCCTTATTTAATGACGAAAAGGAATTAAACGATTTTAGAGAACGCCATGATCAAGCGAAAGCACAAGAAAAACCTTTAGCTGAACATCACGGTGTGGCCTTCTTAGGTATTGACGCAGGTTCAACAACTACGAAAGTTACGTTGATTGATGAAGAGGGAAATTTGCTGTTTTCATTTTATGGCAATAATCAAGGACAGCCATTAGAAACCACGATGAGTGTTTTGAAAGACTTATACCAACAATTACCACAAGATGTCTTTATTGGAAAATCTGCTGTAACTGGATACGGAGAACATTTGATCAAGAATGCATTGAAAGTGGACATTGGTGAAGTGGAAACGATGGCACATTATAAAGCTGCCGATCATTTTCAACCAGGTGTTGATTTCATTTTAGATATCGGTGGACAAGATATGAAAGCCATGACGATCAAAGATGGTGTATTGTCATCTATCCAATTGAATGAAGCATGTTCTTCAGGTTGTGGCTCCTTTATCGAGACTTTTGCTAAATCATTGAACTTTGATGTAAAAGACTTTGCGATTGAAGCATTAAGCTCTAAAGCACCGGTTGATCTGGGTTCTCGTTGTACCGTATTTATGAATTCAAAAGTCAAACAAGTTCAAAAAGAAGGAGCGTCTGTCGGCGATATTTCAGCGGGACTATCTTACTCTGTAATCAAAAATGCGATATACAAAGTAATCAAAGTTCGTCGTCCTGAGGAATTAGGAAAGAAAATCGTTTGCCAAGGCGGAACGTTTTATAATGAAGCTGTATTGCGAGCGTTTGAAATGATTAGCGAACGGGAAGTCGTTCGACCCTCTATTGCTGGTTTGATGGGTGCATATGGGGCAGCCCTGATTGCGCTAGAAAACTATGAACTTGGAGAAGAAACAACAATTCTTGGACTTGAAGAACTAGATACCTTTACAGCGGATAAAGAGTTTACTCATTGTGGTCTCTGTGAAAATAATTGTATGATGACCGTTACAATTTTTTCAGATGGCCGTCAATTTGTGACTGGCAATCGTTGTGAACGTGGGGCTAGAATCAAAGTAAAAAGAGAAGACCGAAGAGTAAATTTAGTTGATTACAAATACCGTAAACTATTTAAATATCGTCCGTTGAAAGAAAAGGATGCTGTCCATGGTAGAATCGGAATCCCGCGTGTTTTGAACATGTATGAAAATTATCCGTTGTGGCATACATTTTTCACAGATCTTGGTTTTCGAGTTGAATTATCTCCACGTTCGAACAAGGAATTATATGAACAAGGAATGGAAACAATCCCAAGCGACACCGCATGTTACCCAGCTAAAATCACTCATGGTCATATTCAAGCTTTGATTGATTCGAATATTCCAATGATTTTTTATCCAGGGGTTGTGTTTGAACGACAAGAATCAGCTGAAGCAGATAATCATTTTAACTGTCCAATCGTACAAAGTTATCCTGACGTTATTCGGAATAATGTAGATGACATACGCGATGGTAAAGTAGATTACCGTAACCCATACATCAATTTAGCAAATGAAGCCTCTGTTGCAAAAGTTTTAACTGAAACATTTGCAGACCTGGGTATATCAGCAGAACAAATTGCTCAAGCATTACGTCATGGCTATGAAGAACTGGACTCTTTCAAAGAAGATGTCCGCAATAAAGGAGAAGAAACATTAGTGATGCTGAATCAAAAAGGTGAGAAGGGTATTGTTTTATCAGGACGACCTTATCATTTAGATCCAGAAATTAATCATGGTATTGCGGATGTGATCACACAAGAAGGGTTTCATGTATTGACCGAAGATTGTGTTTCTCATTTGAGTGATGTTGGGAATTTACGTGTTGTCAATCAATGGGTGTATCATTCTCGGTTATATGCTGCTGCTCGTGTTGTAGCAAAGTCTAAAAATCTTGAATTGGTTCAACTAAATTCATTTGGTTGTGGATTAGATGCAGTCACAACGGATCAAGTAGAAGAAATTATGAATCAATATGGAAAAATCTATACAGTGTTAAAAATCGATGAAGGGTCTAATTTAGGCGCAATCAGAATTCGTTTACGTTCTTTAAAAGCAGCGGTCGGTGAACGAGAAAAAATGAATTTTGAACCAAAATTACAACATGAAGAACCAGAGAAAATCATCTTTACTAAAGAAATGAAAAAAACACATACGTTGTTATTGCCGATGCTTAGCCCAATCCACCAATCAGGATTAGTTGATGTGGCTTTAAAGGCTTCAGGATATAATGTTGTTTGTTTACCAGCAGATGATCGGGAAGCTGTAAACGTTGGATTAAAATACGTCAATAACGATGCGTGCTATCCAGCTATCATTTCAATCGGCCAATTAGTCGAAGCGCTGGAAAGTGGCGAGTATGATTTAAATCACGTAAGTGTAATGATGACACAAACAGGCGGAGGATGTCGTGCTACAAATTATATACCACTCCTTAGAAAAGCTTTGAACGACGCTGGTTTCCCGCAAGTTCCAGTAGTTTCAGTATCAATGGGCAATAAAGGTGTAGAGTCTAATCCAGGATTTAAGTTTACATTGCCAATGCTAAAACGTGTTGCAGTAGCCTTTTTATATGGCGATTTATTTGAGCGGGTCGTTTATCGAACACGTCCTTATGAAACAAAAGTCGGCATGATAGATGCACTTCACGCTAAATGGCTAAAACAAATCGAAAAAAATGTTCGTAATGGCTCATTGACCTTATTCAATCGGAATATGAAAAAAATCATCAAAGAATTCGATGAAATCCCGTTAAATGAAGTCAAGAAACCCAAAGTTGGTATTGTGGGCGAGATATTGGTGAAATATTCACCAACAGCGAATAATGATATTGTGCGATTGCTAGAAGCAGAAGGGGCAGAGGCAGTTGTACCAGATATCGTTGGATTTATGAATTACTCTTTATATAATCAAATTTGGAAATATGACAACATGGGCATGTCTAAACAAAGTAAAAACCTAGCGCAATTTGCGATTCGAATCATTGAGTATGTTGAAAAACCGATGGACAAAGCACTAAGAAATTCTAAACGTTTTGAAGGGTTAAGCTCTATTCATGAATTAGCAGAGGATGCTGGGAAAATACTTTCAATTGGAAATCATACAGGTGAAGGCTGGTTCTTAACGGGTGAAATGATCGAGTTATTGAAATCAGATGTGAATAATATTGTTTGTATGCAGCCTTTCGGATGTTTGCCAAATCATGTGGTGGGCAAAGGAGTTACCAAAGAATTACGTCGTCAATATCCAAAAGCCAATATTGCACCAATCGATTATGATCCAGGTGTATCATTAGTGAATCAACTGAATCGAATTCGTCTGATGATGGCAACCGCAAATAAAATGATGGATGAAGAAAAAGTCCGTTCTTAAAAGAATGACCTAAGTTGTAAGGTAAATACAGCTTAGGTCATTTATTATTTGTTTAGAGCGCAAAAGGTAGTAAAAATCCATTTGTTCACACACACTTGTTTTATCAATTATGAAAAATAATTACTTTTCCTTCGTTGATGCATACCAAAATACTTTGTTAAACGTCTATTCTGTTATATTTTGGAACTTTTAGTTGTTTATGAGGTATATACCAGTTATAATGAAAGAGAATAAAAAGGAGGAAATAAGATGGTTTCAAGTTTACCAGTTTATATTCAAATCCACGATAAAATTAAAGATGACATTGAACATGGTGTTTGGAAGATTGGAGACAGGCTTCCATCAGAACGAGAGCTGGCGATCCAGTTTAGTGTTAGTCGAATGACGCTAAGACAAGCGATTCAAACACTTGCTGATGAAGGGATTTTAGAACGAAAGATTGGTTCTGGGACATATGTTGCCCGAAAAAAAGTGCAAGAAAAAATGACGGGAACAACTAGTTTTACAGATATCATGCTTTCTCAAAATCGAGTACCATCTAGTCGCACTGTTTCTTATTATGTAGCCAAACCAAGTTCTAGTGAAATGGAGAAACTGAATCTAAAAGAAAACGAGCAGATTGTTCGGATGGAACGGATACGTTTTGCTGATGATCTACCAATTTGTTTTGAAGTAGCTAGTGTTCCTTATTCTTTGGTGGACCAATACAGCAAAGCAGAGATTACAAATTCTTTTTATAAAACCTTAGAAGAAAAAGGCGGCAATAAAATCGGCCATGCCAATCAAACCATTTCAGCAATGCTTGCCTCTGAACAAATTGCAGATTATTTAAAAATAAAACGAGGAGATGCGATCCTTCGTTTACGTCAAATTTCCTATTTTGAAAATGGTACACCATTTGAATATGTGAGAACTCAATATGTAGGGAATCGTTTTGAATTTTACCTAGAAAAATAAAAAGAAAAATTGCTAATAACTCATCTGTCTGGAAGAGCATTAGCAATTTTCTTATTTGGTTAAATCTATTTTTTCGTTGACCCAGTAAATCAAAATGCCGCCAACTGACATAGACAATAGTTCACCGATAGCTACGGTTATCCATGTATAGAAGAAAGGTAGATGATAAAAATAAGTCAACTGACCGGCTACCGTAAACATTGAAAATGAACAAATAATTGCAGTCAGGATCATCTTTTTAATCGGACTTTCTAGCTTTCTTGTTAGATAATACGATACAAATAAAACGATAAAAGTGGAGGTGCTGCCGATGACGACATCCACTAAACCCAATGGTGAAGCAAAATTTGAAATAGCTACACCCAGCGTTACCGCGCCAATATAGCGTTTATTGAAAAGCGGTAAAAAATTAAATAATTCTGAAAACCTAAGTTGAACAGCACCGAAACTAAAAGGTGCCAAAAAAATAGTGACAACGACATAAAGTGCCGTGATCAGCGCCATTTTCGTCAAAGAGATGACAGACCAGGCTTTAGTCTGTGTGTTTGGATTATTCATTCTTTGTTCTCCTTTGTAAAACAGATTGACTGTTTTAGTAATGACTATGACCAAAGGAAGTGACAGAACTATTCTGCCAACTGAAGTGTCATAGTTTGAAGCATAGTGACTTGTTAGAACCACCTGAAATTGATTGGAGTTTTAATGAGTCATCTCACCTTATTCATGTTATCGAACATTAGAGGATTTGTAAAGTAGATGGTAAGATGTAAGCTTCCTCATTTTTCTAGCCAACCACCATCGATTGGCATCACAGTTCCATGGATATAATCCGCCTGTTTACTTGCCAAAAAAAGAGTTAAAGCAGCGACTTCTTCTGGTTTTGCCCAACGTCCAGCAGGAGTTTCATTAGCAACCCATTCGGCCATTTTACCATCACCAGCAAAGTCAGCCGCGTTCATAGGCGTTTGGATTGCACCAGGAGCAATTGCATTTGCGCGAATCCCTTGCTTGATATAGTCATGATCCAATTGTTTTGTATAGCCGATGATAGCATGTTTTGAGGCAGTATAAGCTGCACCGCCACCGCCTGCAACCATACCAGCAATAGAAGCCATATTAATGATCACGCCATGTTTTTGTGTGATCATTTGTGGCAATACATTATTCGTCACTAGGAATGTTCCTTTTAAGTTTACGGCCAAAATACGATCCCATAATGTTTCTGTCGTTTCTAAAGTCGGAGTATAATCATCCAAAATACCTGCTGTATTTAATAAAATGTGAATAGCGCCAAATTGTTCATTTGCTTTGTTTACAGCGGAAACAATGTCTTTTTCTTTCGTGACATCACCTTTAAAAGAGCAGAATGTTCCAGCAGTATTATCCGTGTGTGTAGTTGTTTCGGCCAAGCCGTGTTCATCAATATCCATACCGAGAACATTGGCGCCTTGTTTTGCAAAAGCGATCGCTTGAGCTTGTCCTATGCCAGAAGCGGCTCCTGTCACAAAAATCGTTTTCCCATGGTATTCATCAAAATGCATATGGATTCCTCTTTTCTTGATCATTAAGAAAAGCTAGACCAACTTATTTAAAGTGTTCTAGCTTTGTAAAATTGTTTAATCAATGTTGACGATTTTCCAGTCTTGCGCCAAAACATCACAAGGTGTTGGTGAAAACATGCTGTATCCCTCGTCAGAAGTCTTGATTAAAAAATAAGGTGTAACTTGAAGGAATGTACCATCGGATGTTCCAATTTCATCCCTAAGTTCAATATACAATTCAAATCCACCCCAGCCTTCTCTGACAGCTTTGGCACCTTTTTTTATTTGAGGTAATACTTCTTCAAATGTCATCTAATTGCTCCTTTTTTATGATTGGCAGTTCATGATAAGAACATTCGCCTGTTTTAAATGTAACTTGTCCGTTCAATAAATCTAAAATTTCAGCCATAAATTCATCTGATTTTGGTTCATCAACAAGACAAAATACTTCAACTTGTTCACCATAGATCATTTCCTTTAATGTGTAGGGTGTATTTTCCAAAAAATTTTGAACACTCCCTACATTTGGGTAACTGATTGTCAAACGGATTTCTTGCTGCAATTTTCCTTCCACCAAACCAACTGCACCCAATGCATGGGAAACAGCGTGGCTATAAGCTCGAATCAGCCCACCAGAACCTAACTTAGTTCCACCAAAATAGCGAGTCACGACGGCGGCAACATTTATTAATTCTTGCTTTTTTAACACTTCCAACATAGGAACGCCAGCTGTTCCGCTAGGTTCACCGTCGTCACTACTACGTTGAATATCGTTTTTCTCACCTATCACAAAAGCACTACAGTTATGATTTGCTTTCCAATGTTCCTTTTTCTTTTGAGCAATAAAGTCTTTTGCTTCGTCTTCTGTGTAGGCACGTTTTAGAGAGCAGATAAATCGTGATTTTTTTATCTCGATTTCGCTTTCTCCGTCAGAGTGAATAGTAAAATAGCTTTCAAGCATTTGCTCATTCCTTTGCTAGATAATAGTTTAAGTATAAAAAAAATAACGACGAGAAGCAACTGTTCTCTTTAAAATGAAAAAGCCCGCTTCATTTGCTTCTTGAACTATTTATGAGATAATGATTAAAAGGCAAACCAGTTTTACGTAAGAGCTAGTTTTATCTAAGAAGTTAAAATAGAGAGTGGGAGTGAATGATTTGGCAAAAGAGCGTCAAAAGAAATATGATAGCGTTACCCATTATTTGGCAACCAATGGAGGTTCACAGGTGACTTTAACATTCACTCAATTTGATGAGTTACTTTTCCCTCACTCTGGACTTCCGAAAACAGCTCGAACGGATGTCGATTGGTGGGCAAATGACCATAAACATCCTGAAAAAGGAGCCTACGGTTGGCTCAATGCAAGCTACCAAGTTGTACAAGTCAATCTTGAGAAAGAATATGTCGTTTTTAATAAGTTACTAAAATCCAATTGGCTTATCTAAGTTGAAAATAACAATTAGTCATAAGTAGGAAGCGTTGACAAAAGGCTGTTTTTTACTATACTATGAATAAAGAGAATACAAAATATGTTATATTATTAGTAGAAAAAGGAGATGGATACAATGACTAAAAAAACAATTATGCTTGTATGTTCTGCAGGAATGAGCACGAGTTTACTCGTAACGAAAATGCAAAAAGCAGCAGATGCACAAGGATTAGACGCAGACATATTTGCAGTTTCTGCTTCTGATGCAGATAATAATTTAGACAGTAAGCCTGTAGACGTATTGTTATTAGGCCCTCAAGTTCGTTTTATGAAAGCCGACTTTGAGAAACGTTTAGAACCAAAAGGGATTCCTTTAGAAGTTATCAATATGGCGGATTACGGCATGATGAATGGTGAAAAAGTGTTACAACAAGCATTGAATTTGATTGGAAATAAAGGATAATATAAGCGTGTTCGCACAAGTGAGGCAAAACAAGGTATACGTTTTGTCTCGCTTTTTTGATGTGTTGAAAAAAATGCTTGATTTGGTAAAATATAAAGATAGTAAAGGGGTGGATGTAAGTTAAAATGAAAAGAAAAGTGTTGGTTTTTGGATTGTTTTTAGGGATGATAATGACGTCTTTTTTTATCGCGGGGTATATCAAAAAGAATTATGCACACACGATATATCAAGCCTTAAAATTTTCAGGGATTGGATCAGAACAAATTGTTTTTCAGCAGGAAGAAAAAGACCATATCGATGTATTTTTAGCAGATGGTAGTAATTTGAAAATTGTTATCATGAAAGCGAAAGAGAGCAATGGACGCAAAAATTATGAAATCATTCAAACAAGCGAATGGGAAGATTTTTTTTCTGATGAGGAGACCTCAATAAGTGATACTGATGCAATAAAAAACCAATTGGAAATGATGCGTTCGATTGAAAATGTACCTTTTTATTCAGATAAAGAGATTCATAAATCTTTTGGGGAATCATTATTTTTTATTAGGAGTACACGTAGCAAAGAAATTAAAAATTTGAAAATCAATGGTCAAAGGCCAACGAATATATTTACCTATAATTACAAAGGTGTTGTGAATTACGTATACTATTATGAAGAACTAAAGCTAGAGCACGATAAGGTAAAGGTGAGGATATGAGACGGCAAATGAAAGAGGAGCAGAAAACAGCTGCAGAATATGTTAAAGAGGTAAAGCGTTTAAGAACCTATTGGTTGATACTAGGGATAATCGGTTTTGTATTATTTATTCCGCTGCTGACATTAATTATTTTGCATGACAATGTGGCAACATTTATTCTATTCTTTCTCTTGTTTTTGTTGTTAACAATTTCACTAAAAATCAGAAAAAGGGTTTTACAGATTCGCACTATTTTGACGATGAATTGTGATCACAGAAAGTATACTGAAATAAATCTACAATTAGTAGAAAGACCTTTTTACAATAAAATAGGAATTAGTAATTATAAAAACTATTTTCAGGCAATGTCAGATTACTATGATGGAGATTTTGTTGGAATGACTGGGCATTTAGAGGGCATCAATCTTGAAAAAGGAACGCTAGATTTAAAACTTCAATACTATAATTTACTTGGCAATTACTACAAAGAAAGCAATGATTTACAAGGGTTAAAACAGACAATTGATGATGTTAGGGCCTTGAGAAATCAAAAAAAATTTCCTAAGCGACTTATTCCATTCTATGATTCTTTAGAGACTATATTTCACCGCCACTATTTAGTTTTAACGAATGACAAAAAACTTTTAACGAAATTATTTGATTTTCTTGCTACGGAGCAAGAGCTGCTAAAAAAAGTAAGCATACATTTTGAAATAGGGAGGAGTTACTTTAATTCAGCGACGTTTGCTCAGGCGGAAAAGCATCTTAACTATGTGATAGAGCATGGTGAAAAAACGTATTATGCACTCTATGCCCAACAAATCATCGAGAAAATGAACGAAGAGGATTGGGCTGATTTCTGATTCATTTAAAAACGCAACTGAACCACTAAAACAGTGGCTCAGTTGCGTTTTTTGTATACTTCCAGCAATTTTCACTTTTTAATTAAAAAAAATAGAAGGAAAATGCGTAGTTTAATTATGGAGGGGGAAAATGGAAGAATTATGGGGAAGAAAAGTTCTAAAAAAAGAGATCAAGGATAATGAAATTCTCGTGGAAGAAGGTCAAAAATTACCCACGATGAAAGAAGTGAATGATCATAAAATTCAATGTTTACGTTGTGGTCAGGTTCAATTGAAACATACAGTGCGGTTAATGAATCAATACTACTATTGCCCAGAATGTATTCAATTAGGAAGGGTAGACACAGGTCGATTTTTTTATCATTTACCAGAGCCAAATCCTATAAAAAGAAGGGTTCACTTTGCATGGAAAGGAGAATTAACTGAGGGGCAACAACAAGTTTCTGACGCATTAGTTGCTTCTGTAAAAAAAGCGGAATCTCGAATGATTTGGGCTGTTACTGGCGCTGGAAAGACAGAAATGTTGTTTCAAACGATTCACTATTCTTTAGAAAGAGGGTATCGAGTTGGGATTGCCTCGCCCAGAGTAGATGTCTGTTTGGAGCTTTTTCCAAGAATCCAAGCAGTTTTTCCTGACGAACCAGCTATCCTTTTACATGGGAATATGAAAGAAGACTATGCCTATACGAAGTTAATAGTCTGTACAACGCATCAATTGTTGCATTTTTATCAAGCTTTTGATGTATTGATCATTGATGAAGTGGACGCTTTTCCATTTGTTGGAAATTTGCAGTTGCAATATGGTGTAGAGCAAGCAATCAAGAAAACATGTTCTTTGGTTTATCTTACTGCAACGCCTACAAAGGAGCTAACTGAAAAGAATACCAAAAATGAAGTGCAGATTAGCATTTTACCTGCACGCTATCACCGAAGAATTTTGCCGGTCCCAAAGAAAAAGTGGTGTTATAAGTGGCATGAAAAAATCAAAAAAGGTAACTGTCCTAAGCCATTACGGGATAAAATCCACACACTAGTCAGCAAAAATGATGTATTGATTTTTTGTCCAAGTATTTCTTTAATGGAACAACTGAAAAAGGCTATTGAAAAAATTTTTTTAAACATTCCAATAGCGTGTGTTCATTCACAAGATCCAGAACGTTTAGAAAAGGTTTTAAACATGAGGAATAAAGCATATAGAATTCTGATAACCTCTACAATATTAGAAAGAGGAGTGACTTTTGATGGTGTTTCGGTGATTGTTTTAGGTTCGAATCATGATGTATTTGCTACCTCTGCGCTGGTTCAGATTGCTGGGCGAGTCGACAGGAAAAAAGAATACACAGCCGGAGAAGTGTGGTTTTTACATGATGGCTGTACGAAAGCAATGAATAGTGCGATTCAGCAGATCGTAGAAATGAATACTTTAGGTTTAGAAAGAGAGTTACTTGATGAAATGTAATTATTGCAATCGATTGATCAGCAGAAATCTGACATTTAAAGAGATTTTTTTACCTCAAAAAATAATAACAGAACAGTTGTGTTTGCAATGTGTCAGCAGCTTTCATTTACTGGAAACAAAAAATTGTTGCCAAGGCTGTCAACGTCAAACGAATAAGAAGTATTGTGGCGACTGCATAAAATGGCAACGTCATTATCCAAGTTATGATTTTCACCACGAAGCTCTTTTTTCATACAATGAAGCCATGCAAGAATGGTTTGAAGCGTACAAATTTAAAGGGCATTACAAACTTAGATATAGTTTTGCTCCTTTTTTGCAAGAGTACTTTAAACAAAAAAAAGATCTTTTGGTGGTTCCAATGCCTATTTCCAGTAAACGAATGGAGACTCGAGGATTCAATCAAGTTGAGGGATTGCTAGAAGCAGCCAACATTTTCTACCAGCCTTATCTTATTCGTTTTGAAGATGGCATATCCCAAGTGCAAAAAACACGGAAAGAGCGAATGGAATTAACTCAACCCTTCGAGCTAACAAAAGAAGGGCAACGAGAAGTGCAAAATCGAGAGGTTCTGCTGGTAGATGACATTTACACAACGGGGCGAACAATTTTTCATGCAGCACAAGTTATTTTAGAAAAAAGCCCTTCAAAGTTGTATACGTTTTCTCTCGCAAGATAACGGAACAATTAAAATAAAAAATCGACCGCAATTTTGTTGGCAAAAGGAATATAATTCGTTATAATAGAAATAAGAAGAAGGATAACAGAGTGGTCCTTTTATTCCTTCTTTAGTGGCAGATGAAAGGGGTAATCGTTATGTTTAGATATAATGTGCGTGGAGAAAACATCGAAGTTACTGAAGCAATCCGAGACTATGTAGAGAAAAAAGTTGGTAAACTAGAACGTTATTTCAGTGATTCACCTGAAGCGACTGTTCATGTGAATTTAAAAGTTTACACTGAGAAAACAGCAAAAGTCGAGGTTACTATTCCTCTACCTTATTTAGTTTTACGTGCCGAAGAAACATCACCTGATTTATATGCAAGTGTTGATTTAGTTGTAGATAAATTAGAGCGACAAATTCGTAAATTTAAAACAAAAATTAACCGTAAATCTCGTGAAACAGGGATGAATACCGCTAAAGCAGCTATTTTCTTAAATGGTGAAGAAACACCAGATGAAACGCCAGAATTAGACATCGTTCGTACAAAACGTCTTTCATTAAAACCAATGGATAGTGAAGAAGCTGTTTTACAAATGAACATGTTAGGACATAACTTCTTTATCTTTGAAGATTCAGAAACTAATGGAACCAGTATTGTTTACCGTCGTAAAGATGGCAAATATGGTTTAATCGAAACAGACTAAATTAATTGGGCTAGAGATTTAGCCACTGATTTAACGAATAAAAATTCGAAAATGTTGATTTGAATTTTTATCCACTAGATATTTGAGGAAATTGGTATCGGAGGTAATTCTTTTCAGATAGTCAATTTTAAGAGACTGAAGCAGGACGGCACACGTTTTGCCGCAGTCTCTTTCCTTATTTAAAGCATATGTACATAAAAAATAAGACAATATATAATTAATATTAAGAGAAGTTATTTCCTTTCTTAGCAACTAATGATAAAATAGAAAGGATGATTGTGCATTTAGTGCAAAAAATAAATAGAGTTTATTGAAAGGAACACATAAAAACATGGCGAATTTTTTAAAAAAAATGATTGAGAATGATAAAAAAGAATTAAAACGCTTGGATGGTATTGCAAGCCAAGTTGAATCTCATGCTTCAGCTATTGCAGCATTGAGCGATGAACAATTGAAAGCAAAGACAGATGAATTCAAAGCGCGTTACCAAAAAGGTGAAACGTTAGATCAGTTATTACCAGAAGCGTTTGCGGTTGTTCGTGAAGCAGCTAAACGTGTGTTAGGGTTGTATCCATACCACGTTCAATTAATGGGTGGTATTGTCTTACACGATGGGAACATCCCAGAAATGAGAACAGGTGAAGGGAAAACCTTGACAGCTACAATGCCTGTTTACTTGAATGCATTGACAGGTGAAGGTGTTCATGTCGTAACCGTCAATGAATATTTAGCAACTCGTGACTCAGATGAGATGGGTGAATTGTACAATTTCTTAGGACTGACAGTAGGACTAAATATCAATTCAAAAACCTCTGAAGAAAAACGCGATGCATACAACTGCGACATCACTTACAGTACGAATAATGAATTAGGATTTGATTATTTACGTGATAATATGGTTGTTTACCGTAATCAAATGGTACAACGTCCATTGAACTATGCAATCGTGGATGAGGTCGATTCGATTTTGATTGATGAAGCTCGTACACCGTTGATTATTTCTGGTCAAGCTGAAAAATCAACAGCACTTTATACACGTACAGATAATTTCGTTAAGCGTCTAAAAGAAGAAGAAGATTACAAAATCGATGTTCAATCTAAAACAATTAGTTTAACAGAAGCTGGGATCGAAAAGGCGGAAGAAAACTTTGGATTAGACAACTTATATGATATCGAAAATACAGCTTTAACACACCATATGGATCAAGCGTTGCGTGCGAACTTTATCATGCTTCGTGATATTGATTACGTGGTTCAAGAAGGTAAAGTTCTGATTGTTGACCAATTTACTGGACGTATCATGGATGGTCGTCGTTACTCAGATGGTTTACACCAAGCAATCGAAGCCAAAGAAGGCGTAGAAATCGAAGATGAAACAAAAACAATGGCAACAATCACATTCCAAAACTATTTCCGTATGTATAAGAAATTAGCTGGGATGACTGGTACTGCTAAAACAGAAGAAGAAGAATTCCGTGAAATCTATAACATCCAAGTTTTCCAAATTCCGACGAACCGTCCAATCATTCGTGATGACCGTGCAGATTTGCTTTACCCAACACTACAAAGCAAATTCAAAGCAGTAGTTCAAGATATTAAAGAACGTTACCACAATGGGCAACCAGTTTTAGTTGGTACAGTGGCTGTTGAAACGTCTGAATTATTATCAGAGTTATTAAATCAAGAAAAAGTACCACATGAAGTATTAAATGCGAAAAATCACTTTAAAGAAGCAGAAATCATCATGAACGCTGGTCAAAAAGGAGCAGTAACGATTGCTACTAACATGGCTGGTCGTGGAACAGATATCAAGCTTGGTTTGGGCGTTATCGAACTTGGCGGTTTAGCTGTAATCGGTACAGAACGTCACGAATCACGCCGTATTGATAATCAATTACGTGGTCGTGCTGGTCGTCAGGGAGATCCAGGGGTTTCTCAATTCTACCTTTCTCTTGAAGATGATCTAATGAAACGTTTTGGTTCAGAACGAATCAAAGCATTCTTGGATCGTATGAATATTGAAGAAGCAGATGCAGTAATCCAAAGTAAAATGTTAAGCAAACAAGTTGAATCAGTTCAAAAACGTGTTGAAGGTAATAACTACGATACACGTAAGAATGTTTTACAGTATGATGATGTAATGCGTGAGCAGCGTGAAGTTATTTACGCACAACGCCAAGAAGTTATTATGGAAGATACTGAGTTAACAGATACATTATTAAATATGGTGAAACGTACGATTACTCGTGTTGTTGATAGCCATACTCAATTAGATAAAGAAAACTGGAATCTTGATGGTATCGTTGATTTTACTTCTTCAACATTAGTCCATGAAGACAGCATCTCTAAAGCTGATTTAGACGGAAAAACACCAGAAGAAATCAAAGCATATTTAGTAAAACGTGCGCAAGAAGTCTATGATGTCAAAGTAGAACAATTAAACGGGCCTGAACAAATTTTGGAATTCCAAAAAGTTGTTATACTGCGTGTTGTAGATACGAAATGGACAGATCATATCGATGCAATGGACCAATTACGTCAATCAGTTGGCTTACGCGCTTACGGACAAAACAATCCATTGGTTGAATATCAAACAGAAGGATACAATATGTTTGAAGAAATGATTGGAGCTATCGAATACGAAGTAACACGTCTATTTATGAAATCTGAAATTCGCCAAAATGTCCAACGTGAACAAGTAGCACAAGGCGAAGCTGTTCATCCAACAGAAGAAGAAGAGCCTCAAAGCAACACAAGTGCTAAAAAGAAACCAATTCATGTTGATGACAAAATTGGCCGTAATGATCCTTGTCCATGCGGCAGCGGCAAGAAATATAAAAATTGCCACGGTAAAGGTCAATAACAATTGATGAAGGTGAGGCGTTCGCCTCGCCTTCATTTATTTGTAAAATAGACTATTGAACGTGAAAGGAAGAAAATATCATGGAAAATGCTGAAATCCGAACTATTTTAGATGAAATGAATCAATCAATTACTAGCTTCAGGGGGTCTCTTTGACTTAGATCAGTTAGAGGAAGACATTGCAGAAGCTGAAAGCAGAATGGCAGAACCTGGTTTTTGGGATAATGCGGAAACGGCACAACAATTGATCAATGAAACGAATTCTTACAAAGAAAAATATCAACAATTTCATCAATTTGCAGATGAATTGGAAGAATTGGAAATCATGAGTGACATGCAACAAGAAGAATATGATGGAGAAACCCAAACTGAACTGGAAGATCGTTTATTAGCTTTAAAAGAAAAGTTAAGCATTTATGAACTATCTTTACTGTTAAACGAGCCTTATGATAAAAATAATGTTATCATGGAACTTCATCCTGGAGCAGGTGGAACAGAGTCACAAGATTGGGGCAGCATGTTACTTCGAATGTATACTCGTTGGGCTGAAAGTCATGGATTTCAAGTGGAAACATTGGATTATCAATCTGGAGATGAAGCAGGCATTAAAAGTGTCACACTTTTAATCAAAGGATATAATGCATATGGTTATTTAAAATCAGAAAAAGGGGTTCATCGTTTAGTCCGTATTTCACCATTTGATTCGGCCAAACGTCGTCATACTTCTTTTTGTTCAGTTGATATTATGCCGGAATTGGATGAAAATGTTGAGATCGATATCAATACCGATGATTTAAAAGTGGATACGTATCGTGCGAGTGGTGCGGGTGGTCAGCACATCAATAAGACAGAATCAGCGGTTCGAATCACACATATTCCAACTGGAACCGTCGTTGCAAGTCAAGCCCAACGTTCTCAACTAAAAAACCGAGAGCAAGCGATGGGGATGTTGAAAGCGAAGTTATATCAATTAGAAATGGATAAAAAAGCGCAAGAAGCAGCATCTTTACGCGGTGAACAATTAGAAATCGGCTGGGGATCACAAATTCGTTCTTATGTTTTCCATCCGTATTCAATGGTCAAAGACCATCGTACGAATTATGAAACTGGAAATGTGCAAGCAGTAATGGATGGAGACTTAGATGGTTTTATCGATGCTTACTTAAAACAAAAATTGAATTGATGACTTCACAGAAATGAAACAAAATTGTAAACTGTTGAAAGAGCCTTGAAACAAAGTCATGCTATAATGATTGATAGTCTAGAAAACAGAGATGGAGAGAATACGCCATGATTGAAATGAAAGATGTAATGAAGAAATATTCGAATGGTACAACTGCTATCCGAAATATTTCAGTAGAAATAAAGCAGGGTGAATTCGTTTATGTTGTTGGCCCTTCTGGAGCCGGAAAATCAACATTTATTAAATTAATGTACCGTGAAGAAAAAGCAACTAAAGGACGTTTGAAAGTTGCAAGTCATGATTTGATGAAAATCAAGAATTCAGAAGTTCCATACCTTAGACGAGAAATTGGTATCGTCTTTCAAGATTACAAATTATTAACGAAGAAAACGGTATATGAAAATGTTGCGTACGCAATGCAAGTTGTTGGTCGTAAGCCTAGAGATATCAAGAAAAGAGTAATGGAAGTTCTTGATCTTGTAGGACTTAAACATAAAGTCAGAGTCTTCCCAAGTGAATTATCTGGTGGGGAACAACAACGTGTTTCGATTGCCCGTGCAATCGTAAATACACCGAAAGTTCTAATTGCTGATGAACCAACAGGTAACCTTGACCCAGAAAACTCATGGGAAATCATGAAACTGTTGGATCGGATCAATGCACAAGGAACAACGGTTGTAATGGCAACACACAATAGCACGATTGTAAACACGATCCGTCATCGCGTAATCGCCATTGAAAATGGCCGAATTATTCGAGACCAAGCGGAAGGAGACTATGGCTACGATGATTAGAACGTTCTTTTCTCACGTCCTAGAAAGTATCAAAAGTTTAAAACGTAATGGGTGGATGACAATTGCTTCTGCCAGTGCTGTTACGATTACTTTAGTCCTTGTTGGGATTTTTATGGCAGTAATTTTTAATGCAACAAAATTAGCAAAAGATATTGAAGAAAACGTGACAGTTTCTGTTTTTGTTGATATCGGTACAACACCAGATGAAATGCAAAAACTGGAAAAAGAATTAAACAAAATCGATAATGTTGAAACAATTTCATATTCTAATAAAGACAAGCAATTAAAGAAAATCCAAAAACAAATGGGTGAAGCTTGGAATCTATTCGAAGGTGATAGCAATCCATTGTACGATGTATATTATGTAAGTGCTAAAGAACCATCAGATACAAAAAGAATCTCGAAGGAAGCTGCAAAACTGCCAAATGTATTTAAGGCAGATTATGGTGGTGTTTCTTCAGACAAAATTTTCAGTATAGCAGGAAAAGTTAGAACATGGGGACTGGGTGCCGCAATTTTACTATTGTTTGTCGCAGTATTCTTGATATCTAATACAATTCGTATCACAATTCTTTCTCGTCAAAGAGAAATTCAAATTATGCGCTTAGTTGGTGCGAAAAATGGTTATATTCGTTGGCCATTCTTTATAGAAGGGGCTTGGATTGGACTTATTGGTGCAATCATCCCGATTTTGGTACTCACATTTGGTTACCAAAAGTTCTATACACTATTCAACCCGCAATTGCTAAGTTCAAATTATTCACTATTGAAACCTGAATCATTTGTTTGGCAGATTGATTTATTAATGATCGTGATCGGAATGACAATTGGGTCGTTAGGATCAATCATCTCAATGCGTCGTTTCTTAAAAATTTAATGACATTAAAGCAGACATTCTTGTCTGCTTTTTCTTTACTTATTTTCATAAGTTCGATATGCTTTATTAGGGGATGAGTGAGAAAGTGATTGGGGGGAATAAATGAAGTTCTTATATGAAAATTTATTTGTTATTATTTTTATTGCGAATATGTTATTGTCATTGATTATTGTTTTTAGAGAGCGCAAGCAAACGGCTCAAACATGGTCGTGGCTTCTTGTCTTGATGTTTATTCCCGTCTTAGGTTTTATTCTTTACATCTTCTTAGGCAGAGGTATTTCGAAAGATAAGATATTTGATATGAAGATGCAAGCGAAAATCGGAATGAATGCAGAAATTGAATTTGAAAAACAGTCGTTATTAAGAGGGTTGTTTCCACATCCGCCAACAGGAGAAGTAGATTCAAAGCAGTTGATTTATATGTTGACAGTCTTTGGAAGCTCTTTATATACAACCAACAATGAAGTTAGATTATATACAGACGGAAGAGAAAAATTCGATGGATTAATAGAAGACATCCGTCAAGCGAGAGATCATGTTCACATGGAATATTACATTTATCGTGGTGATACTTTAGGTAAAGAAATTCGTCAAGAATTGATCAATGCAGTGAATAGAGGAGTCAAAGTCCGCTTACTCTTAGATGCTTGGGGCTCTACCCAAGTGAATATGAAATTTTTTGAAGAATTAAAGAAATGTGGAGGCGAAATTGCCTTTTTCTTTCCACTATTTGTCCCGTATTTAAATCCAAGAATCAATTATCGTAACCATCGAAAAATTGTAGTGATTGATGGTAAAATCGGTTATACTGGAGGGTTTAATGTAGGAAATGAATACTTAGGTGAAGTTGAAAAATTTGGCTATTGGCGAGATAATCATTTAAGAATTCATGGTGAAGCTGTTTATAGTTTACAAAATCGCTTTTTGATGGATTGGAATTCGCAACACCGAAAAGAATTAAGCTATGATTCGGCTTTTTTTCCAACGATAAATTCAAATGGAAAAAAAGCAGTTCAAGTAGTAACAAGTGGTCCAGACTCTGAACATGAGCAAATCAAGATGACGTACTTGAAAATGATCGCTATCGCTAAAAAAGAAATTTTGATCCAAACACCCTATTATATACCTGATGCTTCGATTCATGAGGCATTGAAGTTGGCTCTATTATCAGGAGTAAAAGTTCGTATACAAATTCCTAATAAACCAGATCATATGTTAGTTTATTGGGCGACCTATTCTTTTTCTGCGGAATTATTAGAGTATGGCGCAATCATCGAGACTTATGAACATGGATTTATCCATGCGAAAACGATGATTATTGATGGTGGGATTGTTTCGGTTGGATCAGCGAATATTGATGTTCGTTCGTTTAGACTTGATTTTGAAGTCAATACAATCATTTATGACCAAGAGTTTTCAAAAGAGGTACGAGATGCTTTTTATGAAGATTCTAAAGTATCGAAGCTATTGACCGAAGAGATATATCGAAATCGTGGCGTGATCATTAAATTAAAAGAAGGTTTAGCACGTCTGATTTCACCATTATTATAAAAATAGTATAAAAAGTACAACCGATCAAATGAGTTGTACTTTTTACTTTATTTTGTTGCATTAAAATGATTGCTTCTGTTATTTTATTCTAAAAAAACAGGAACTTTGACAACTTATAATTTTCAAGGGAAACAGTTAATGTTAAAATGAATTGATTGAATTGAGTTTGGAGGATTATCAGATAAATGAAAAAGAGAATGCTATTATTTTTTAGTTTAATTGGATTAGTAACATTATCAGGGTGTGCAAAATGGATTGATCGAGGTGAATCCATTACGGCAGTCGGTTCATCGGCTTTGCAACCCTTAGTGGAAACGGCAGCTGAAGAGTTTCAAAATGAAAATCCAGGACGATTTGTCAATGTTCAAGGTGGTGGAAGTGGTACTGGGCTGAGTCAAGTTCAATCTGGCGCTGTAGATATCGGAAACTCAGATTTATTTGCTGAAGAGAAAAAAGGAATCGATGCTAGTAAGCTAACCGATCACAAAGTGGCAGTAGTGGGAATTACACCAATTGTTAACAAAAATATCGGAGTATCAGATATTTCATTGGAGAACCTTAGAAAAATCTTTTTAGGGGAAATAAAGAATTGGAAAGAGCTTGGTGGGAAAGATATTCCAATCGTCATGTTGAATCGTGCGGCTGGAAGTGGAACGCGTGTGACATTTGAGCGTTGGGTATTAGATGGTAAAACTGCGATTCAAGCACAAGAACAAGATTCAAGTGGGATGGTTCGCTCTATTGTTGCAGATACTCCTGGAGCAATCAGTTATACTGCTTTTTCTTATGTTAATGATGATGTGAATACATTGAGCATTGATGGGGTAAAACCAACGGATGATAATGTTGTTACAAATAAATGGACGATTTGGTCTTATGAGCATATGTACACATTAGGCAAACCAAAACAATTAACAGACGAATTTTTAGAATTTATGTTATCAGATGATGTACAAGAAAAAATTATTGCTCAATTAGGCTATATTCCAGTATCAAAAATGAAAGTGGAACGAGATTGGCAAGGAAATCTTATTGACTAATCGACCTTTACACAAAATTTACAAACTTAACATAAGATTTACATGTTATTAAAAGCAAATTTATGTTTAAAAGTTACACTGAATTTATTATGGAAAGTGTTGAATATATGAAGTGGTTATTCTATAAAGTTAAGCCTGAATATAATCAAAAGCGCCACCTCATATTTCCTATTTTTCTGTCGAAGCTGAACGAGCTCGTTCAGCTTTTAAAATAAGGAGGAATTTTCTTGGAAGATGTACAGAAAACTTTGTTAACAAAATCAAAACGTGCCAGAATGGAACAACGAGGAAAATTTATTAGTTTTCTTTGCATCGCACTGATTGTTTTGGTTGTTTTATCGATCTTTTATTTTGTGGCAAGTAAAGGTTTAGCGACTTTTTTTACAAATAAAATTAAAGTGTCGGATTTCTTATTTGGTACAAACTGGAATCCAAGTGAAACAGGAACAGATGGTAAGCCAATGGTAGGCGCTTTACCAATGATTGCGGGATCTTTTATTGTAACATTTATGTCTGCGATTATTGCAACGCCATTTGCGATTGGTGCAGCCGTGTTTATGACAGAAATTTCACCTAAAAAAGGATCAAAAATTTTACAACCTGTTATTGAGCTATTAGTTGGGATTCCTTCTGTTGTCTATGGATTTATTGGGCTATCAGTAATTGTTCCTTTTATTCGTTCAATCTTTGGTGGTACTGGTTTTGGGATTTTAGCGGGTACTTTTGTGCTATTCGTTATGATTTTACCAACGGTTACAACAATGACGGTCGATGCATTAAAATCAGTACCTCGCCATTATCGTGAAGCATCACTTGCATTAGGTGCAACACGTTGGCAAACGATTTATAAAGTTGTTTTAAGAGCGGCAGTTCCTGGTATTTTAACCGCAGTTGTTTTTGGTATGGCACGTGCTTTCGGTGAGGCTTTAGCAATCCAAATGGTTATCGGAAATGCTGCAATCATGCCGTCTAGCTTAACAACCCCGGCATCTACATTAACAAGTATTTTGACGATGGGAATCGGAAATACAATCATGGGTACAGTAGAAAACAATGTGCTGTGGTCACTTGCACTGATTTTACTATTAATGTCATTATTCTTTAATATCATTATTCGGATTATTGGTAAGAAAGGAGCCTTGAAATAATGAATGCAAAAAAGGCCGATAAAATTGCAACAGGCATCTTATACGCTATTTCAGGTGTGATCGTCTTAATCTTAGCAGCATTGTTGCTGTATATTTTAATTCGAGGTATTCCTCATATCTCCTGGGATTTCTTGACCAAGCCATCTAAGGCTTATCAAGCAGGTGGTGGTATTGGGATACAATTATTCAACTCCTTATACTTATTACTGATAACAATGTTGATTAGTTTCCCAATTTCACTTGGCGCAGGTATTTATTTATCAGAGTACGCTAAGAAAAACTGGGTAACAGATGTAATCCGTACATCAATTGAAATTTTAAGTTCACTTCCTTCAGTAGTAGTTGGTTTGTTTGGATTTTTAATCTTTGTTGTACAGATTGGGTATGGTTTTTCAATTATTTCAGGTGCTTTAGCACTGACTTTTTTCAACCTACCGTTGCTGACAAGAAATGTTGAAGAATCACTAAAAGCCGTTCATTATACACAACGAGAAGCAGGTTTATCATTAGGATTATCTCGCTGGGAGACGGTTATGAAAGTTGTAGTTCCTGAGGCTTTACCTGGAATTTTGACGGGAGTGATTTTAAGTTCTGGAAGAATTTTCGGTGAAGCGGCTGCTTTGATCTACACAGCAGGACAAAGTGCACCAGCACTTGATTTCAGTAATTGGAATCCGTTAAGTGTCTCAAGCCCAATCAGTATCTTCCGTCAGGCTGAAACGTTAGCAGTTCATATTTGGAAAATCAATACAGAAGGTACAATGCCGGACGGTGCAGCTGTTTCTGCAGGAGCTTCTGCTGTTCTGATTTTAGTCGTGTTACTCTTTAATTTCGGTGCACGTTTTATCGGAAACAGATTATATAAAAGAATGACATCAGCCTAATGTTAGGGGAATCAGAATGAAAGAATATAATTTAAATGACACCAATATTATTAAATTACCAGAACCGATTGCTTTACATACCGATGATCTGCACGTTTGGTATGGTGAGAATGAAGCAATAAAAGGTGTTGACTTGGAATTTGAAAAAAACAAAATTACGGCCTTGATTGGTCCATCTGGTTGTGGTAAATCAACCTATCTGCGTTCATTGAATCGAATGAATGATGGAATAGCAAATACCAAAGTTACTGGTAATATCATGTATAAAGGCGTTAATGTCAATACCAAAGAAGTCGATGTCTATGAAATGCGTAAACGAATCGGTATGGTATTTCAACGTCCCAATCCATTCAGTAAATCTATTTATGAAAACATCACGTTCGCATTAAAACAACATGGTGAAAAAGATAAGAAAAAACTAGACGAAATAGTTGAAACAAGTTTAAAACAAGCCGCACTTTGGGATCAAGTCAAAGACAATCTAAACAAAAGTGCGTTAGCCTTATCTGGAGGACAACAACAACGTTTATGTATTGCCAGAGCGATTGCAATGAAGCCGGATATTTTACTATTAGATGAGCCAGCGAGTGCATTGGATCCAATTTCAACAGGTAAAGTGGAAGAAACGCTAGTCAATTTGAAAGATGATTATACAATCATCATTGTTACACATAATATGCAACAAGCTGCCCGTATCAGTGATTACACAGCCTTCTTTTATTTAGGCAAAGTGATCGAATACGATGAAACAAGAAAAATCTTTACACGACCAAAAATTCAAGCAACAGAAGACTATGTTTCTGGACATTTTGGTTAGGAGGAGTAAGATGGCAAACGAAATTATTTCATCAAAAGATTTGCATTTATATTATGGTAAAAAAGAAGCGTTAAAAGGAATCGACCTAAGTATCAATCAAGGTGAGATCACTGCGATGATCGGACCGTCTGGTTGTGGGAAATCAACTTATTTACGTTCATTAAATCGAATGAATGATTTAATTCCAGGTGTAACGATTACTGGAAGCGTCGTCTACAAAGGCAAAGATATCTATGGTCCAAAAACAGATATCGTAGATTTACGTAAAGAAATCGGTATGGTATTTCAACAACCAAATCCATTTCCGTTCTCCATTTATGAAAATGTAATTTACGGTTTACGTTTAAAAGGTGAAAAAAATAAACAAGTGTTAGATGAAGCAGTAGAGAGTAGCTTAAAAGCAGCTTCTGTTTGGGACGATGTGAAAGACAAACTGCACAAAAGTGCGTTGTCCTTATCTGGAGGACAACAACAACGTGTTTGTATTGCTCGGGTTTTAGCAGTTGATCCGGAAATTATCTTATTAGATGAGCCGACAAGTGCTTTAGATCCTGTTTCCAGTGGGAAAATCGAGAATATGCTTTTAACGCTAAAAGAAAAATATACGATGATCATGGTAACACATAATATGTCTCAAGCTTCAAGAATTTCTGATAAAACTGCTTTCTTTTTACAAGGGGAATTGATAGAATTTAATGATACGAAAAAAATATTCCTAAATCCAAAAGAAAAGCAAACAGAAGACTATATTTCGGGAAAATTTGGTTAAAAAAAAGGAGGATAACACATGTTGCGCAGCCAATTTGAAGAAGAATTATTAAATCTTCATAATCAATTTTATGAAATGGGGATGATGGTAAGCAATGTCGTGCATAAATCTGTACGTGCTTATATCAATCATGATAAAAAGATTGCAAATGAAGTCATCGATTATGATGTAGAAATAAATGATATGGAAGTTAAACTAGAAAAGAAAAGCTTTGAAATGATTGCTTTACAACAACCTGTTACAACGGATCTAAGAATGATTATCACTGTAATGAAAGCTAGCTCAGATTTAGAGAGAATGGCAGATCATGCTGTATCAATTGCAAAATCAACGATTCGCTTAAAAGGAGAAACAAGAATTCCTGAGATCGAAAAAGAGATTTCAGATATGTCTGATTATGTGAAAAAAATGGTTGATAATGTTCTGATTGCGTATGTTAAAACAGATCAAAAGGATGCGCGTATGATTGCAAAAATGGATTCTAGAGTGAATGAATACTTTGATAGTATTTATAGCCATTCAATCAAAGCAATGCAAGCCAATCCAGAAACAGTGGTTAGTGGTACTGATTATCTCCACGTAGCAACTTACTTAGAACGTATCGGGGATTATGTAACGAATATCTGTGAGTGGATCGTTTATCTAGCAACTGGTAAAATCACAGAGCTAAACAGTAATCATGATGAATAAATAAACGTCATTTTTTACTATATATCTGGAAAAAAAGAGAGGAACCTCATCAAGTGGTGAAGTTTCTCTCTTTTTTTATTGGCAAATAGTATGAAAAAAAATATTGAACAAAATTTCAACAACGTGTTTACAATTGTTCTGTCGTCGTGTATTATACAATTATATTGGAAAGCGCTAACCATTATAATTAAATATTTGGGGTGAGTGAATTTGGAAGAAACGAATACAGTTGTTGGTAATAGAACTCGGCCGAGCTTGGCTGAACAAAGAAAACAATGGTTCAAAGAATTTATGAAACCGTTTTTAGTCGTTGTGATCATATACATCACGATGTATATGATCCGTAATAACTTTAAAGCAGCTCAACCGCTATTGAAAAGTCAACTAGGACTTACAACAACAGATTTAGGCTATATCGGGTTTGTTTTTTCGATTGTTTATGGATTTGGCAAGTTTATTGTAGGCTATATTGTAGATGGAAAGAATACCAAAAAGATTTTATCTATCTTGTTATTCTTGTCTTCAATTACCGTGTTATGTATGGGAATACTATTTACTATGAATAATGTGCCTATGGGCTGGATCGTTGTGTTGTGGTCTTTAAATGGCTTGTTTCAATGTGTTGGAGGGCCGAGTTGTGCGTCTGTTATTACGCAATGGACAACAAGAAGTAATCGTGGTAGATATATTGGTTTATGGAATGCTTCCCATAATATCGGTGGTGGTTTTGCTGGAATTTTTGCTGTATGGTGTGCAACTACCTTTTTTAAAGGACAAGTTGCTGGGATGTTCATCATTCCAGCGATCATTGCGGTAGTTGTCGCAATAGGAACTTTTGTTATTGGGAAAAATAGACCAGAAGATTTAGGGTGGAATTCCAGTGAAGAAATTTTTGGCGAACCTGTTGAAGAAGCCAATGTTGATGCCGAAAATTTAACGAAATGGGAAATCTTTAAAAAGTATTTACTAACCAACCCATATATTTGGGTATTATGTGTTGCGAATGTTTTTGTTTATATTGTACGAATCGGCATCGATAACTGGGCTCCACTATACGTGACAGAACATTTAAACTTCTCGCAAGAGGCCGCTGCTCAAACGATCTTCTATTTTGAGATGGGGGCATTGATTGGATGCTTAGCTTGGGGCTACATTTCTGATTTATTAAAAGGACGCCCCGCTTTAGTGGCTACTGTGAGTACACTTTTATTGCCAATCGGCATTATTGGTTATCAACTTGGTACGACTGAATTTGTGATCAATGCTTCTTTGTTTATGTTAGGTATGATGGTTTTTGGGCCACAATTGTTGATCAATTTATCAATGCTAGGATTTGTGCCTAAAAAAGCGACCGTAGTTTCTGGTGGTCTATTGGGTGCTTTTGCGTATCTGTTTGGAGATTCAATGGCAAAAATCCTTTTAGCAAAGATTTCGGATCCGGCGAAAGATGGCGTGAATTTCTTTGGGCGTGTGTTACATGGGTGGAACGATACGTTCATTATCTTTTATATTTCAATTGTCATTATTGCGGTTCTTTTAGGAATCGTTGCACTAGCAGAAGAAAAAAAGTAAATGCGTAAAGGCGGAATAGAAAAATGAATATAAACATTACGAATTTCAGAGATTTAGGTGGTATTAAAAATAAAGAAGGTAAAAGAGTTAAAGAAAAAAAATTACTCCGTTCAGGTCACTTAGTAAAGTTAGATCCCAAAACACAGGCCACTTTGGTAGAGGAGTTTAATCTAACTAGAATCATTGATTTTAGACGAGATTTTGAAATCAATGAATCACCTGATACACCGATAGAAGACGTAGAATATGTCAACTTAGATTTACTGGGAAAAATGAATGCAAAAAATTCAAGCTTAGCTGATTTTGCTAAATTAAAATCAATTGAGGCAGTAGACAACCATATGTTAGGTGTTTATGAAGACTTGATTTTAAATCCAGGAGCACAAGAAGGATTCACAGAATTTATGGCGTACATTTTAGCAAATAAAGAGGGAGCGACAATTTTCCATTGTTTTGCTGGGAAAGACCGAACAGGCTATGCTTCAGCGCTATTACTGCTATTATTAGATGTAGAGAAAGAAGAAATTTACAAAGACTTTTTGATTACGAACACTGAAAGAAAACAAGCAAATGATGCATTAGTGCAACAGTTTAGAGAACAAGGATTTAACGAAGAACAACTAAAATCTTTGGCAACAGCACTTTATGTAAAAGAAGAATACTTGAGCCATGCTTTTGATTTGATTGAAAAGAATTTTGGTTCGGCTGAAATATATGCGGCTAAATGCTTGAATTTTGACCAACAAAAGCTAATGCAATTAAGAAGTACCTATCTAACCGACTAAGAAAAGCTAATTGTTTTCCTTGTTTGTTCTTGCTATAATGAGCGTAAATAACTAGGAATGGACAATGAGAATGGATAAAGAAAAACAACGACTTAGTATTGAAGTTGCAAGGCTCTACTATCAATCTTCACTTAGTCAACAAGAAATAGCTGAAAAATTAAATGTTTCACGTCCAACGATTTCACGCTTGCTTAATTATGCAAAAGAAAAGGGCTATGTTCAAATCACGATTTTTGATCCTTTTTCGGATCTTTATGAAATCGAAAATAAATTAAAAGAAAAATATGGATTAGCTGAAGTCCATGTAGCCTTTTCTCCAGATCCAAATTATAATTCTATCTCTGAATATTTGACTTCATATGCAGCAGAATATCTTGAAGATACTATAAAAAGTGGAGATATTATTGGTGTTAGTTGGGGCACTACAATGCACAAGACTGTCTCAAAAATGAGTCGTATGGATGTCAAAGGGGTAGAAGTTGTTCAGTTAAAAGGCGGTATTGCTTACTTTGATGTGAACAACTATGCATTCGAAACAATTACGCTACTTGCTGAAACCCTAAATACAAAAGCAAGGACATTTCCACTACCAGTTATTTTAGATAGTAAACAGGCAAAAGATTTGGTAGTAGAAGATCGCCATATTAGTAAGGTCATTGAATTAGGTAGACAAGCAAATATTGCTGTATTTACTGTTGGAACGGTCCAAAGTGAATCATTGCATTTTCGTTTAGGCTATTTTACTGAAGAAGAAGAAAAATCGCTTAAAGCAAATGCCGTAGGAGATATCTGTTCGAGATTTTTTAATGAAGACGGTCGAATCAGTGATGAAGAAATCAATGGGCGTACGATTGGTATCGAGCTTGAGGAACTTAAAAGAAAAGAAAAATCAATTTTAATTGCTGGTGGAGATCGTAAAATCAATGCGATTCACGGTGCATTAGTTGGTGGCTATGCGAATGTTTTATTGATCGATAAATTTACAGCAATGAAATTATTAAATCACTAAAATTAAACTGTGTAAGTGGAGTAGAGACTATTTTCTACTCTTTTATAAACATTTATTATGAACGAAATTTCATTTAATCAGAACGGAATTTCCGAAAGGGAGAAGTATAATGAACATAAACAAAATGATCGACCACACATTATTAAAACCAGAAGCGAATGAGGCAGCATTGTTAACCTTGATTGAAGAAGCAAAAAAATATGAATTTGCTTCGGTCTGTGTGAACCCTTATTGGGTGGCTTTAGCAAGTAAAAAACTTGCGGGTACTTCCGTTGCTATTTGCACAGTTATTGGTTTTCCTTTAGGAGCAAATACAACTGCAACAAAAGCGTTTGAGACAGAAGAGGCGATTAAAAATGGCGCCACAGAAGTTGATATGGTCATCAATGTTGGCGCATTAAAATCAGGAGACGAAGCGACAGTCTTAAAAGACATTGAAGCCGTTGTTAAGGTAGCGAAAGACAAAGCTTTAGTTAAAGTGATCCTTGAAACTTGCCTATTAAATGATCGAGAAATTGCAATAGCATCAAAATTATCCGTTCAGGCTGGAGCAGATTTTGTTAAAACGTCAACTGGTTTTTCAACAGGTGGCGCTACGATCAAAGATGTTGCGTTGATGCGTAAAACAGTTGGTCCAGAGGTTGGAGTAAAAGCTTCAGGTGGTGTGCGTACTGCAGAGGATGCAAAATCAATGATTCATGCTGGTGCCTCAAGATTAGGGGCTAGCTCAAGTATTGCAATCGTTGATGCAGCAATTGAAGATACAACAGAGGGCTACTAAAGGAAACAATTAAGATTGTGAGGTATAGAGTATGAGAATGGTTGATATCATTGAAAAGAAACGAAATGGCAAAGAATTAAGCAAAGAAGAAATCGAATTTTTTATTGAAGGATTAACGAATGGAACGATTCCAGATTATCAAGCTAGTGCTTTTTTAATGGCTGTGTATTTTCAAGATATGTCAGATGAAGAACGAGCAAATTTAACCTTGGCAATGGTTCATTCAGGAGATGTGATCGATTTATCTAGTATTGAAGGAATAAAAGTAGATAAACATTCTACTGGTGGTGTGGGTGATACAACAACATTAGTCTTAGCGCCAGTAGTTGCTGCACTTGATATCCCTTTTGCAAAAATGTCTGGACGAGGGTTAGGACATACAGGTGGGACAATCGACAAACTAGAAGCTTTTGATGGTTTTCATGTGGAGTTGACGGATAATGAATTTACCAAAATGGTTAATCGCGATAAATTGTCAGTAATTGGCCAATCAGGTAACTTAACACCTGCTGATAAAAAATTGTATGCGTTAAGAGATGTAACGGCAACAGTTAGCTCTATTCCGTTGATCGCAAGTTCTATCATGAGTAAAAAAATCGCAGCAGGTGCCGATGCTATCGTTCTAGATGTGAAGACGGGAGCAGGAGCTTTTATGAAGACAGAAGAAGAGGCAGCTGAACTTGCTTCAGCGATGGTTCGCATTGGTAATCTTGTTGGTAGGAATACCATGGCAATTATATCTGATATGTCACAGCCTCTTGGCAATGCAATCGGTAATTCATTAGAAGTTCAAGAAGCAATCGATACATTAAAGGGAAATGGCCCGAAAGACTTGACTGAACTTGTTTTAACATTAGGGAGTCAAATGGTTGTACTGGCAGGCAAGACAAATTCTTTAGAAGAAGCGAAAGAATTGTTAAAAGGTGTAATCAATGATGGTTCAGCCCTTGTTAAATTCAAGCAATTTATCAAAAATCAAGGTGGCAATCCTGAATGGGTAGATGATCCTAAATTATTGCCGCAAGCTCGTTTTGAAATCAATGTTGTGTCTGATTCTGAAGGGATTGTTTCAGAGATTGTTGCTGATGCTATTGGTGTAGCAGCAATGAAACTTGGGGCAGGACGTGAGACAAAAGAGGATACGATCGATTTAGCCGTTGGATTGGTATTAAGAAAAAAAGTTGGCGATCCAGTGAAAAAAGGCGAAAGTTTAGTAACAATCTTTGCAAATCAAGAAGAAGTTGGGGATGTTATCGGGATGATCAAAGAGAATATCCATATTGGATCAGACGCTCAAGAGAGTAAATTGATTTATCGTGAGATTCATGAGTAACTAGGGGATAAAAAATAGAAAGTGTTTGTTTCATATATAGAAGGAGGTTGGGATAGAAGTGTTTAACTCCGAGAGATAAGAAAGAATTCATGAAAATTGTTCTTCAAATTTTTTTGAATTTCAGCTTATTTTCGAAGTCGTTACTTCTGCCTCTATGGTTCTCGTTTCACTCCGATCCTCGAAGCATCGAGGACCATTTGCTCCCAACGTCTATTCGGATACCAAAACCAAGTGTCTGGGATATAACTCGCATAGTTATGTCCTAGACACTTTTTTGATTTTAGACAACTTTCTTCCTATATATGGATCAAAAATCATGGTTACCCTTGAGGACTACCAAAAATTCATTCTTAAGTCCTATGACAAATGATAAAAAAGGAGGCATAATAGGTACATAAGGAAAACACCCTCGGGTGAAAAATTTGCTAAGGAGGCAATTTCCATGAAAGAAAGAGAAAGAGTATTAGACTTAGTTAAAAAAGGTATCCTATCTTCAGAGGAAGCTTTAGTCTTATTAGAAAATATGGCGACAGAAAAAGATGAAAAACAAATCAAAAAAGCTGCCGACCAAGTAAATGTAACAACTTCAACTGCTGACACAAAAGAAAATGACAAAGTCGTAGATTTATTAAATAAGTTAGAAAATCAAAAAGAAGATACAATTGAACCTGATATTTCTGATGAAGATGTTAAAGCAAAAGAAGCGCAAGATCATGAACGTTTAGAAAAAATTCTAGATAATTTAGCAACGGAAGCAAATCGAGCATCTGTTGAATTAGATGAAATCAACGCTGAAATCGCTGGCGTTAAAGAAGAAATCAAAGAAGCACAAGAAAAGTTAATGGAACTAAATACAAAAGAAGAATTAAGTGAACTATCAGATGAAGAGTTAGCATTAAGATCATCATTAGAAGCTGAAATCAAGTCACTAGAAGATTCTTTAGATGAACAAATTCAAGAAAAAATTGCTTTAGAAGCAGAATTGAAAAATATTCGTAAAGAACAATGGTCTGAAACAAAAGATCGTGTTACTTCAAAATTTGATATTCCAGATGATTGGAAAGATCAAGCGACAGATACGATCAACCAAGTCGGTGAAAAAATGAGCGAAGCAGGATCTCAATTAGGTTCATTCTTGAAGAAAACATTTAATTCATTCTCAGAAACAATGAATGATAATATGGAATGGAAAGACGTTAGTTTTAAAGTTCCAGGTGTGGCAACAACAAAATTTGAACATGAGTTTAATTACCCAACACCACTTGCTAGTTTGATCGATGTTAAAGTAGCAAATGGGAATATCGTCTTTAAAACGTGGGATCAACCAGATGTTAAAGTAGAAGGTAAAATCAAACTTTATGGAAAGATGGATGCTGAAACACCACTTGAAGCATTACTAGAAAGAAGTCAAATCGATGTAGATGACGAAGTGATTTCATTCCAAATTCCAAACAAACGTGTTCGTGCAGATTTGGTTTTCTATTTACCTGAACGTACATTTGATCATGTATCCATTAAATTATTAAACGGAAATGTAACAATCGAATCATTAAAAGCAAAAGATGTATATACTAAATCAACAAATGGGTCTATCACATTTAATAAAATCGATGCAACAATGCTTGAAATTGAAGGCGTGAATGGTGATATCAAAGTCTTGAGTGGTGACATTTTAGACAATATCATCGAAACGGTCAATGGTACGGTGACAATTACGGCGACACCTCAAACGATTGGTGTTTCATTGATCAATGGAGATGTTCGAATCACTGCAAAAGAAAATACATTACGTAAAGTCGAAGCAAGTTCTGTGAATGGTAATGTAAAAATTGCATTGCCGACTGAACTTGGTGTCGAAGGTACTGTAAAAACAAGCCTAGGTAGTATCAATAGTCGTTTAAGTGAGTACGAAGTGATTCGTGAGAAAAAAGAAAGAACCAATCAATTACTACAATTTAGACGATTAAATGATGATGATATGGCGCAAATCAATGCTTCTACAACAACAGGAAACATTTATTTAAAAGACACAGATAAATAAATGCGTAGAACTTGAATACGAAAAGTGTCAACTCTTTCCCGATAGTTAAGAGTATCCTTCTTAACTATCGATGGGAGAGAAAAGAATAAAAAAAGGATGATTCTTTATCCATTCTATTGTAAAATCTAAGAGATGAGAGGTGAGAAAAGATGAAAAAACGATTGACCAAATCTCCTAATAACGTAGTATTAACAGGAACTTTAGCAGGAATAGCAGAATGGCTAGGGATTGATCCTACGATTGTGCGTGTAATTTATGTGGTGGCGAGCTTTATCTTTATCGGTAGTCCAGTGATACTTTATATTGTTTTAGCAATACTGATCCCTTCAGGTAGAAATAGAAACTATAACAATTACGGACATCAAAATCCATATAATAGAAACACCCGCAATCCAAATCCATACGCTAGCGAACAAAAACAAAGAAAACAAGCAGAAAAAGTGAACGATGATGACTGGAGTGACTTCTAATGACTTACTTTCAACGTCTGATCGTTAATACGTTGACATTTGTTTCACTCTCAGTGATTTTTCCCAATATGATTTTTGTAAGAAGTATCTGGATGGCGATTATTGCAGCATTTGTCCTTTCCATATTGAATATGTTAGTAAAGCCAGTGCTGACGATTTTGTCCCTTCCATTTACGTTATTGACATTCGGTTTGTTTAGCTTTATTGTGAATGCGGCTATTTTAAAGATGACCTCTTCATTCGTTGGAGAAATGAATTTTGGTTTTTCTAGCTTTGGAGCTGCGATTTTAATGGCTGTTATTATGTCGTTGGTCAATACGATCGTTAGTGAACGAAATTTAGATAAGTATAGTGAAAAAGGATAAAACCCAAGCAATTCTATTGGGCTTTATCCTTTTTTTATGGGAAAAAATTAGTAAGATCAACTAGTTGACATTCCTTGTGTTGATTAATATAGCTATATAAAATGTTGATAAAATCAACCTGATCTTTAGAAAAATGTAGAATCTTTTCAGGTTTAGTAGCGGGAAGAATTTTTTTTGCCAACTCATTTGGCGTATATTTAGCAAAAGTGCGTTTAGTAAGAGAACGACTATTGATAACCATCCCTTGGTAAATCAGATAATATTTTATTTTGGAACCAAGTGGAAGGGCTAAAAATTGCCAATCGGCTTGATTTGCTAGGACTAACTTCTTGTTTTTATTGAAAAAACGTGTGAGAAAATGCCAATCTTCACGCAATTTCAATGCTTTTTCAAATGATTGGTTTTCAGACGCTAAAATCATTTTTGCTTCTAAACGATTTTGAGGTAATGGGTTGTTCTTTTCAAATGCACCAAGCAGTTCTGAAATTACAGTATCTTGATCAACAGAATCTATAGAGGGGTCCAAAAAAGAATATTGCCAATAATTATTTTGATTCAATCCATATAGATTGTCTAAAATTTGCTTTACTTCAGTAAGTTTTCTACTTGTGGAGAAAGGCCCAAAGCAATTTTTTCCCATTGGTACAGTACGAATAACAATGGATATTTTTGGTGTGTCAGTGTTGATTTCAATATATCTATATTTTTCAAAGGAATTCATCTGTCGATTGTAGATTGGACGATAGTTTTGAATCAATCGACATTCTAATAAAAGAGCATCCAATTCAGATTCTACTTCAATAATATCAAAATCCGTAAGCTGCTGAACCAATCGAATGGTTTTACTAGAATGTTGTTTATTTTTGATAAAATAACTGGCGACCCGTTCACGTAATTTTTTTGCCTTTCCAACATAAATGATTTTTCCATGTTTATCTTTCATTAAATAAACGCCAGGACGCAATGGGAGATGTTTTACTCGCTCTTTCAATTGTTCTTTCATAGGAGGCACATCCAATAAGTATTTTTTTGACTAGATTTGTAATACAAATTAAGTATACAAATTAATAAAGGATAGTCAATCATCTAGAGAATAATCGACTAAATTCCCTGTTTTTTGAGTAAAATAAGCATATAGATGAACGTTGATCATCGAGAATAAAAAACAAAACAGGCTCAATCTTCTTAATAGCTAGAAACTTCCCACCTGAAATGATAAAATGAAACGAGTAGAGAATTGAAAGGAATGAATGATCATTATGGAAGAAGTTGTAAAAATACATCAACTGGTTGAAAAGCTTTCTTTAGAAGTCGTTTATGGCGATGAAGAAAGTTTAAATAGAGAAATTACAACGGGCGATATTTCACGTCCTGGATTGGAATTAACAGGCTATTTTAATTACTATCCACATAATCGTTTGCAATTATTCGGTAGCAAGGAGATTACATTTTCAGAGCGAATGATTCCAGAAGAACGTTTGATGGTCATGAGACGCTTGTGTGAAAAAGATACACCAGCTTTTATTATTTCGAGAGGACTAGAAGCACCAGAAGAAATGGTACAAGCAGCAAAAGAAAAAGGCTTAGCAGTTTTACGTTCACCTATTTCAACATCAAGATTGCTAGGAGAGCTTTCCAGTTATTTGGATAGCCGCTTAGCTACTAGAACAAGCGTACATGGCGTTTTAGTGGATGTATATGGTCTAGGCGTCTTAATTCAAGGCGATAGCGGTATTGGTAAAAGTGAGACAGCTTTAGAGTTGATCAAACGTGGACATCGATTGATTGCAGATGACCGAGTGGATGTTTATCAGCAAGATGAGTTGACAGTTGTTGGTGAACCACCTAAGATTTTACAGCATTTGATCGAGATACGTGGTATTGGAATCATTGATGTAATGAATTTATTTGGTGCCAGTGCGGTTCGTGGGTTTATGCAAGTACAATTAGTTGTTTATTTGGAAGCTTGGGAAAAAGATAAAAAATATGATCGTTTAGGTTCAGATGATGCCGTTGTTGAAATTGCGAGTGTCGATGTGCCACAAATTCGTATCCCAGTTAAAACAGGACGAAATGTAGCAATCATTATTGAGGTCGCTGCGATGAATTTCCGTGCGAAAACGATGGGTTACGACGCGACGAAATCATTTGAAGAACGTTTGACTCGTTTAATTGAAGAGAATTCTGATCTGCATTAATAGGATGGATTAGGGTCTTATGACGAATAATCGAGTCATGCGATGATTTACCTAGTTTATATTAAGGAGGAAGCCAAATGTTAGCACAAGTAAATCCAGTAGCATTTAACCTTTTAGGGATCTCTGTATACTGGTATGCAATAATAATTGTTTCAGGAATCGTACTAGCTGTTTGGCTGAGTAGTAGAGAAGCTGTTCGCGTAGGTTTAAAAGAAGATGATGTGATCGATTTTATGTTGTGGGGATTGCCAAGTGCGATTATTGGCGCCCGATTGTATTACGTGATCTTTCAATGGCAAGACTATGTGAATGATCCCATTGAAATTTTCTTAACTAGAAATGGTGGTTTAGCAATTTATGGTGGTTTAATTGGTGGTGGATTAGCCTTGTATTTCTTTACGAGACACCGATTTATCTCAACATGGACTTTCCTAGATATTGCGGCTCCAAGTGTGATTTTAGCACAAGCAATCGGTCGTTGGGGGAATTTTATGAACCATGAGGCTTATGGGCCTGCCACAACTCGGACCTTTTTGGAAGGGTTGCATTTACCCAAATTTATTATTGATAATATGAACATTGATGGAACGTATCATCAACCGACATTTTTATATGAATCAGTTTGGAATGTTTTAGGGTTTATCGTATTAGTTATTTTAAGAAAGAAAAAAGATTTCCTAAAAGAAGGAGAAGTCTTTTTTGGCTACATTATCTGGTATTCATTTGGGCGTTTCTTTATAGAAGGCATGCGTACGGATAGCTTATATGCCTTTGGAAGTATTCGAGTGTCACAACTAGTTTCTCTTGTGTTATTTTTCGGTGCAATTGCAAGTGTGATCATTCGCCGTAAAAAGGGATCCTTAAAATTTTATGATCGCGAAAAAGGAACATTAAAAAAGGCTGATTAGAACTGCCTATTCCTACTAAGCTATGTTAAAATATAGATTGAGTACAAAAGTTATAAAATTAGTATGGTTATTTAAAATAAGAAGTTTAAGAATAGTCATCTAGCTTCACTGAATCAGCACTAAAAAAAGAGAGCATTTGAGAGTGAAAAAATAATTCGATTTTCTCTTAGTGTAAAACGATTCGTTCAGCTTTTCTATTTTGAAAGGAGATTTTCACCAATGAAACAAAAAGTTGCTGTTTTAGGCCCTGGTTCATGGGGAACTGCATTGGCTCAGGTTTTAGCAGAAAATGGTCATGAGGTTCGTATCTGGGGGAATAATAAAGCACAAATTGATGAAATCAATCAGCACCACACCAATCATCATTACTTACCAGATTTAGTTATTCCAGAATCTATTCAAGGGAAATTATCACTAGAAGAATGTATTTCGGATGCAGATGCGATTTTGTTTGTTGTCCCTACAAAAGCGATTCGAACTGTGGCGCAAGAATTTACAGCGAAATGCAAGAATCAACCTTTGATCATTCATGCAAGTAAAGGATTAGAACAAGGGAGTCATAAACGAATATCTGAAGTTTTGATGGAAGAGATTCCAGCAGATAAAAGACGAGGCGTAGTGGTTTTATCTGGTCCAAGTCATGCAGAAGAAGTGGCTGTCCATGATATAACAACAATTACGGCCGCAAGTGATAATTTGGCAGAAGCGACATATGTTCAATCATTATTTATGAATGACTATTTTAGAATTTATACAAATGATGACGTAATTGGTGTTGAAACTGGCGCTGCTTTGAAGAATATCATTGCTTTAGGAGCGGGTGCAATCCATGGTTTAGGATTCGGTGACGATGCAAAAGCGGCAATTATGACACGTGGTCTAGCTGAAATCAGCCGTTTAGGTGTGGCGATGGGTGCAAATCCATTAACGTTTATTGGGCTTAGTGGAGTTGGAGATTTGATTGTTACGTGTACGAGCGTCCACTCACGAAATTGGCGGGCAGGAAATCTTCTTGGAAAAGGCCATAGCTTAGATGAAGTTCTTGAAAATATGGGAATGATCGTTGAAGGTGTTTCTACGACTAAAGCGGCGTATGAATTGTCCCAACAATTAAATGTCGACATGCCGATCACAGAAGCAATTTACAGCGTATTATATGAAGGCCAAGATGTAAAACAGGCAGCAAAAGAAATTATGTTACGTGATGGTAAGACAGAAAATGAATTTTCTATATAAACTTTAGGAGGCCAATTGGCATGAAAGTAAAAAAAGCGGTTATTCCAGCTGCTGGACTGGGAACAAGATTTTTACCAGCAACTAAAGCAATGGCAAAAGAAATGTTGCCAATCGTTGATAAGCCAACGATCCAATTTATTGTTGAGGAAGCATTAGCTTCTGGTATTGAAGATATTTTGATCGTTACAGGAAAAGCAAAACGTCCAATTGAAGACCATTTTGATGCGAATTTTGAATTGGAAAGCAACCTTCGTGAGAAAAATAAAACAGATTTATTGAAATTAGTCGAAGAAACAACAGATGTTAATCTTCATTTTATTCGTCAATCACATCCTAAGGGATTAGGACATGCCGTTTTACAGGCAAAAGCCTTTGTCGGAAATGAACCCTTTGTTGTGATGCTTGGTGACGATATCATGGAAGATACGATTCCCTTATCAAAACAATTGATGAATGATTATGATGATACGCATGCTTCAACGATTGCTGTTATGAAAGTACCACATGAAGAAACATCTAAGTATGGTATTATTAATCCCGAAGCAGAAGTTTCCAATGGCTTGTATAATGTGAACAATTTTGTTGAGAAACCAACACCAGAAGAAGCGCCAAGTGATTTAGCAATCATTGGTCGTTACCTATTAACACCAGAAATTTTCCATGTATTAGAGTCACAAGAACCAGGTGCAGGCGGTGAAATTCAATTAACAGATGCTATTGACACGTTAAACAAAACACAACGTGTATTTGCTAGAGAATTTACTGGAAAACGATATGATGTTGGGGATAAATTTGGTTTTATGAAAACAAGTATTGAATATGGACTGGTTCACCCAGAAGTGAAAGATAATTTACGTGATTATATTATTGCTTTAGGAGCAGAATTAGCGAAAGAAGATACAGCAGAAAAGAAGTAACTTGAGATGATGTATAGAATTTTATTCAGTTTAAGACAGAGCAAGCATGTTCTGTCTTTTTTTATATTAAATCTATGTAGAGACTTGGTTGGAAAATTGGTATAATTAAGAAAACAGAACCAATTGAATAATTTGTGAAAAAGGTCAGTTGGTGTTATTCTAAGAACATGGAATAATTAGTGGGAGGAGCAAGAAGATGACAGGTGGAGAGGTTGCAGCGATTATTGCTGCAGTAGCGTTTGCTGTATTAGTAGTATTTATTGTTTTAGTATTGATAAAAATCGGTAAAACAGTTGAGAGAGTTACTACCACAGTGGATGAAGCGAATAAAACGATTGAATTAGTAACAAAAGATGTAGATATTTTATCTAGACAAGTAGAGGGGCTTTTAGTGAAAAGTAACGAGCTGCTAGATGATGTAAATAAAAAAGTAGCAACGATAGACCCATTATTTGATGCGGTTGCAGATTTAAGTGAAAGTGTTTCTGAATTGAATTATTCTAGTCGCAATTTACTTGGAAAAGTGGGCGCTGTTGGCAAAACAACAGCTAAAGCAGGTGTTGTGAGCAAAGTTGGTGGAGCGGCTTTTAGAGCTTTTCGACCTAAGAAATCATCAAAAACAAGCGAAATAACTAAATAATAAAAGAAAATGGAGGAATAGACATGGCGAAAAAAGGTGGATTTTTTTTAGGAGCAATCATTGGTGGAACAGCTGCAGCTGTCGCAGCACTTTTATTAGCACCAAAATCAGGTAAAGAATTACGAGATGATTTAGCAAATCAGGCAGATGATTTTAAAGACAAAGCAACTGATTATACAGATTATGCAATGCAAAAAGGATCTGAATTGTCTTCTATTGCCAAAGACAAAGCAAGTGTTTTAGGTGAGCAAGCTGGCGATTTAGCAGGTAATGTAAAAGTTAAAACAAAAGACTCTCTTGATAAAGCACAGGACGTTTCAGATACAGTTTTAGAATCATTTAAAAAACAAACAGGTGATTTATCTGATCGTTTCAAGAAAACAGCTCAAGACGTGAACGATCAAGTTGATGAGTTAGGTGATATTGCGGATGATGCATCAGATGATATTTTTATTGATGTGAAAGAATCAGCTAAAAAAGCAAAAGAAACTGTTTCAGAAGGGGTTGCTGAAGCGAAAGAAGTAACCAAAGATGTTCCTGAAAAAGCGGAAGAAGCAAAAGCAGACACGAAAAAAGCTGTTAAAGAAACAGTGGAAGATATAAAAGGAAAATAAACTAAAAAAGGAGCCTGGATCATAACTAAAAAAGTTATGACCCAGGCTTTTAGTATTTGAATAAATGGTTGGCGCAGAAGCAACTTTTTTATTAGTCGATAATCATTAATTCTTTTGATGTTTTTGTAAAAGCTTCACAACCCGTTTTCGTTACATGAAGACAATCTTCAATACGTACGCCAACTTTTTCTGGTATATAGATACCTGGCTCAATAGAGAAGCACATACCTTCTTCAATAACTAAATCATTGCCAGTTACTAGAGAAGGGTATTCATGGACTGTAGTTCCAATACCGTGGCCCAAGCGATGATTAAAATATTCACCATAGCCATAGCTACTAATGACCCCACGAGCAACCTCATCTAGTTCACCAGCAGTAACGCCTGGCTTAACAGCATCCATTGCTTTTAATTGTGCTTCCAAAACGATGGAATAGATATCTTTTTGGAAATCAGTTGGTTCTTTATAGGCAACTGTTCGCGTAACGTCACTGCAATAACCATTGTAGACAACACCTAGATCAAACAAAACTAAGTCTTTTTTAGCAACAGCAGTATTACCAGGATTACCATGTGGACTAGCCGCATTTTTTCCTGTCAGAACTAACGTATCAAAACTCATTGAACGAATACCTTGACGTTTTAATTGGTATTCGATTTCAGCTAAGATCTCTTGTTCTTTAGCGCCTTCTTTAATGGCCTGAAAACCAATCTCTAAAGCCACATCCGCCCAGTCCCCAGCTTCCATCAGTTTAGAGACTTCAGAAGGTGTTTTTAATAATTGTAATTTTTCAATAATAGGAGTAACACTAGCAGAAAAATCGCTATTAGGAAAATAATCGGTTAAAATATCAAAACGGGCAACTGTTAAAGCATCTTTTTCTGTTGCAATTTTAGTTGGAGTACCATTTTTTTTGATTAATTGGGCAATCTTTTCCCAAGGATTTTCGCTATCAAGGTAGCCATAAACAGGATAGCCCCATGAACTTTTTTCAGCATCTTCAACTTCTAAAGCGGGCGTAAATAAAAAGGGGTCATGATTTAATGAGATAAATAAAGCGAATACACGTTCGTGGGGATCACTATCATAGCCTGAAAAATAAGCAATATGCCCAGGATCACTAATATAAGTGAGTTCAATATTCTCATTTGCCATCCATTTTTTTAATTCATTCATTTTTTCTTGATTCATAAATATCCTTCTTTCTTTTAAAGCTGTATACTGTAAAACATATCTTTATCATACCACGAAATAGCGTAAAGCGCTTTTTGAAATATCGAGTAAATTTTCATGAAAATAGGATAAAACGGTTGCAAAAACAAAATAATTCTGCTATTCTTAGTGAGAAATGTAAACAGCGTTTTCAGAAAATGAAAACAACTATAACTATTTAGGAGAATAAACATGGAAAAACAAACAATTACGATTTATGATGTTGCTCGTGAAGCAAATGTATCCATGGCGACCGTATCTCGTGTAGTCAATGGTAATCCCAATGTAAAACCTGCAACACGGAAAAAAGTGTTAGAAGTAATTGACCGCTTAGATTATCGTCCAAATGCTGTAGCCCGTGGTTTAGCAAGCAAAAAGACAACGACTGTAGGGGTTATTATCCCAGATGTCAGCAATATCTTTTTTGCATCATTAGCACGAGGAATTGATGATGTTGCGACAATGTACAAATACAATATTATTTTAGCAAACTCTGACAGCAATGATCAAAAAGAAGTCAATGTATTGAACAATCTTTTAGCTAAACAAGTGGATGGCATCATCTTTATGGGACATCATATCACAGATGAGATTCGTGGCGAGTTTTCTCGCTCTAAAACGCCTGTTGTTTTAGCGGGTTCGATCGATCCAGATGAACAAGTAGGTAGTGTGAACATTGATTATACTGAAGCAACAAAAGATGCTACGAACTTGTTAGCTAAGAATGGTAATAAAAAGATTGCCTTTGTTAGTGGCGCTCTGATTGATCCTATCAATGGTCAAAACCGTATAAAAGGTTATAAAGAAGCATTGGCTGATAATGGTTTGTCTTACAACGAAGGACTGATTTTTGAGTCTGAGTATAAATTTAAATCAGGTATCTCATTAGCTGAACGTATCCGTAATAGTGGGGCAACTGCTGCATATGTGACGGACGACGAACTAGCCATTGGTTTATTAGATGGCATGATCGATGCTGGTGTGAAAGTGCCAGAAGAATTTGAAATTATTACAAGCAATAACTCATTACTAACTGAGGTAGCACGTCCACGTCTTTCAAGTGTGACACAACCTTTGTATGATATTGGTGCGGTAGCAATGCGCTTATTGACAAAATTAATGAACAAAGAAGAGATTGAAGATAAAACAGTTATCTTACCTTATGGTATGGATCAAAAAGGTTCAACTAAATAAGAGGGGTTCTAAAAGACTACTGTTAAAGAAATTAAAAAAGACAGCTGATTGCTCAGCTGTCTTTTTTAGTTATTGTTTCCACTTGAAGTGGGAGTATCATTGTCTTTTTTATCCTCGTCCTTTTTCTTTTCATCTTTCTTGTCAGAAGAAGAAGGGGCTGTTGTGGAAGATGGAGTTGTATTGTTTGTAGGCCTTGTGTAACGGCCCCAATAAGCACTGTAATTTGCATCGGTTCCGCCAAAACCAAATTTATATTGTCCTTTCGGAGCACCATCTTTCGCATAGAATGATTCAATGTTTGGACCTGGGGCTGTATAAGTGCCACCATTATAAGTGAACGTACCAGGCTTTTCTCCAGTAAAGCTTGAAACGGTCGATTTGATTACATCATTTGAAAGCGTGAATTTTTCACCGACTCCGAATAAATCAGGTCTAACTGCAAAGATTGCATTCGCTAAATTAGCAAGATAAGTACTGTTTTGGTCACCACTATTTGGACTCATTGCTGTAGGAATATCGTAACCAGTCCAAGAGCCTAATGTAATGGTTGGTGTAGAAACGACTAACCAAGCATCTTTATAATCATCTGTTGTACCCGTTTTGCCGACCCAGTCAACATTTGCAAAAGCTGGGTTAAGCCCAATACTCATATTCTTGAATGGCGTTGTTATTTTTGAATCTAATACAGAACGCATCAGATCGTTCATAATGGAAGCCGTAGCTTCAGAGTATACTTGAACAGGAGCTTCTTTGTGTTCATAAATAACTTTTCCACTATTATCAGTAATTTTTTCGATCATGTAGCCTTTTTGGTATTGTCCCTTATTGGCTAGGGTTTGGAAGCCATTTGTTTGTGTTAGAACAGTGGCTTCTACTGATCCTAATGGAGCGGACTCATATGCCCACGCGTCGTTAGCAGGGTAATTCATTTTACTTAGATAATTATTGTAAGAGAAATTGTCATCACCCATTCGCGCTTTCATCGCTTGATTCAGGTGGTAGACTGGAATATTGTATGACCACTCTAAGGAATGGCGAACAGTATCAAAGGTATTGGTTCCAGAATTGGTCGCATTTGCTAACTCTCTACCACTAGTATAGGTGGTAGGATAATTGGCTAAACGGCTTTCGGAACCAATCATTCCTTGATCGATTGCAGGGCCATAAACTGAAATTGGCTTGATGGTAGATCCGACTTGACGAACGGTATCTAAGGCATGGTTACTTTGACTGACATTATAGTCACGACCAGCTACAAAACCGATGATTTTACCTGTTTTATTATCCATTAAAACATTGCCTGTTTCAACGAGTCCTGCACCATACCCATCATCTAGCATATAACCATAATTCGCTACAGCATTTTGCATAGTATCATAAACGGTTTGATCAATCGTTGATTGAATGGTGTATCCTCGGTTTTGAATTTCTTTTCGAGCCTGTTCTTCATATTGAGAGAGTCCAATGGTATCCAATGTTTCTTTTTTGACACCAGCTTTTTCAATATTGATGTCCATTATTTCTTTAACCGCTTGCTCTAACACCGCATAATATAAATACCCCTCAGTGTTTTGGTTAGATTCTTGTTGAGGTTGGAAATCTTGTTTTAGATCATAGCTTTTAGCCGCTTCATATTCTTCTTTAGTAATGGCTTTTTCTCGATACATACTGAATAAAACAAAGTCTTTTCGTTTCATTCCATAAGACATATTTTCATCATCTTTTAAAGCACCTGTGTTTGAATAAGGTGTGTAGATGATCGGACTTTGTGGCAATCCTGCAATAAAGGCTGCTTGAGGAAGAGTCAAATCATTTGCACTCTTACCAAAGAGTCCCTTAGCCGCTTCTTCAACGCCTGCAATGTTCTCGCCTTTATTATTTCGTCCAAATGGAGAGACGTTTAGATAAGTAGTTACGATTTCGTCTTTTGAAAAGTATTTTTCAATATGATAAGCTAATAGAATTTCATTGGCTTTTCGTTTGAATGTTGTTTCATCAGTCAAAATTTGTTGTTTGACTAGTTGCTGTGTTAGTGTCGAGCCGCCAGATGAGCCACCAATACCAGTTGCATCAGAAACGAGTGCACGAATAACGGCTTTTGGAACGACACCTTTATGTTCTTCAAAATATTCATCCTCGGTAGAAATAATCGCTTTTTTCAAAAGTGGAGAAATATGTTCACCGTCAACCCTTGTTCTAACTAAATCAGATTTGATCATAGCGATGTTCGTACCGTCAGAATAAGTCATTTTGGAAACTTCAGTGATATCACTGATTTCTGTTTGGAGTTCTTCTTTTGTTGGCGGTTGTGTATCTTCAACCAGAAAAGCAAAATAACCCATACCAATTCCAAGTCCCAAAGCGCCACCTAAAAGCAAAATAACGACTGCAAAGACAAATAGTGATTGTAGAACGCGGATTACTACATTTATAAATAAAAATATCTTTTTCTTTTCTGGTACTTTATTAGAATGTTGTCCCTTTTCGTGGGAATTATTCTGATTGTCCAAAAGCTTCACCTCAATATAATGATACATTCCGTGATATTATAGCAAAAAAAATCTATAATGAACAGTTGTTCAGATATTAATCGCTACTTAATCAAAAAAATTAATAGAAATGAGCGCGTAAATGGTCTCTGATCTACATAAAAAATGAGAAGCCAAGTAAATCAATTTTTTATTTTGTCGTATTTTCCTTTAGTCTAAATAATACGATTTTTTTGATTAATTCTATGGGTAATTCTTGCTCTACAGAAAATTGGATGGCGCCTTTACTTGTTTTAAATTCAGACAATTCATCTTTGAAGACCTCAATGGCGCTGGGAGCCGGATAAAACCCAATATGATTTTTAGCATTCGCAAAGTGGACTAAGTTACCGTTTAAATAAAAGGTCGGCATTCCATAGGACATTTTTTCCGTTGCTGTAGGTACAAGTTCCTTGATAGTCGTATAAAGTTGTTGTAATTTTTCTTGACGTTCCTTAGGTGCTTGTGCGATATAGTCTTCAATAATAGTCATAATTGTACCTGCTTTCTATTGGATAATACGTTTAGTATACCATGATATAATGTAGGAAAGATTTTTTTTGAATCAAAGAACTTGAAGATGAAAGCTGCAATCGTTTTATGGTACACTTATTTTATATAGTAGAATGAATGGGGCAAAAAATGGGAAAATCAATTGTCGAGAAATTAAATCTGATGCGCTATCCAAAAAAAGTGATTGTAAATCGGCCAAGTAAAGAATATTTATCAGAATTAAGTGAAGCGAAAACACAGTTTCCAACAGAACCGGTAGATTTACTTTTTATTTTTGTAGAAACAATGGCAGAGTTTAAAGAAATTGTGACAGAAGTCATTCAAAATCAATTACTTAATAAAGAAGGCGTGCTTTTTGTTGCGTATCCTAAAAAAGGAAATAAAGTGTATAAGACATTTGTTCATCGTGATGAGATATTCCCTACATTACAAGTTGATGATGAGGATGGATATATAGGCAATAGTACGTTAAAATTCAATCGTATGGTAAGTTTAGATGAAACATTCACTGTAACAGGAATAAAAAATATTGAACGAAAGACAAAATCAAAAGGTGTCAGCAGTCGTGTAGAGGATTACCTTCAGTTTATACCAGAAGTTGAGGCGTACCTTGAAAATTATCCGAAAGCTAAGGAACTGTTTGACAAGCTTACACCAGGCTACCAAAAAGACTGGACGAGATACATATATAGTGCTAAGCAAGCACAGACTCAAGAGAAAAGAAAAAATGAAATGGTCGATATCTTGGAAGAAGGCTTCAAATCTAAGGAATTATATCGTCAGTTTCTTTCTAAATAAGGAGGGCTCAAAGTGGATGAAGTCCAAGAATACGTAGAGAATATTGATGTAAAGTGGCAAGAGGCTTATCAAAAAGTAGCTAAAATCATTGCAGAAAATATCCCTAAAGAGTTTGTCTTACAAATGCAGTATGGGATGCCAACCTATGTGGTTCCTCTAAGCGTTTTTCCAACAGGCTATTTAGGCAGAGAAGACGAACCACTCCCTTTTATTAGCTTAGCTGCTCAGAAAAGACATCTGTCTTTATATCATATGGGAATCATGGGGAATAAAGCCTTGTTGACTTGGTTTCAAGATGAATATAAAAAAACGATCCCGACAAAGCTGAATATGGGCAAAAGTTGTATTCGATTTACCAATCCGAAAAATATTCCTTATGCATTGATTGGAGAATTGGTAACCAAAATGTCGATGGAAGATTGGGTAGCAATTTACACTCGTTTTGCTGAAAAAGATAAACAGTAGAGTATGGTTTTTTAAGAAGCAAAAAGATTGTTTTTTTTTGTTGTTTCACGTACTCTTTTTAAGGATAGATAATTAAATAGGATTTTATCTGTATACAGATGTCTAAAAATAGTCAACGTTATATGGGAGTCTCTCGTTAAAAAGATAGGGCAGGTTATGACCGAAAGCGTCACAGCCAATGTTTCTTATTTTCCATTCGAGAGTGAACGACCCCACTGCGTTTTTGATTTGAAATACAATGAGTAAAATGAACAAATGTTGAACAGTACAAGAGATTCAAAAAAACTGTTGATCATTGATTAGTATGAGGAGGATTACTATGTTATTAGGATCACATGTTAGTATGAGTGGTAAAAAAATGTTATTAGGTTCGGCGGAAGAGGCTGCAAGTTATGGTTCAACGACGTTTATGATCTATACTGGAGCACCTCAAAATACACGTCGTAAGCCGATTGAAGAGATGAATATTGAAACAGGTCAAAAGTTTATGGCTGAGCATGATCTAAGCAATATTGTAGTTCATGCACCGTATATCATTAATTTAGGAAACACGATAAAATTAGAAAATTTTGGTTTTGCAACATCCTTTTTACGTCAAGAAATTGAACGTGCTCATGCTTTAGGGGCAACACAAATCACGCTACATCCAGGTGCCCATGTGGGGGCTGGCGTAGATGCTGGTTTGAAACAAATCATTAAAGGCCTTGATGAAGTTTTATGGAAAGAGCAAGTACCTCAAATAGCGTTAGAGACGATGGCGGGTAAAGGAACTGAGTTAGGTCGGACTTTTGAGGAATTAGCAACGATCATTGAAGGGGTTAAGTTGAATGAAAAGCTGTCTGTTACAATGGATACTTGCCATATCAATGATGCTGGTTATAATGTGAAAGATGATTTTGATGGTGTATTGGAAGAGTTTGATAAGATTATCGGCTTAGATCGTTTGAAAGTTGTCCATGTGAATGATTCTAAAAATCCAATGGGTTCACACAAAGACCGCCACGCAAACATTGGCTTTGGTACAATTGGGTTTGACGCGTTGAACAAAGTCGTTCATCATGAAAAATTGAAAAATCTACCTAAAATCTTAGAAACACCGTATGTCGGTGCGGATAAAAAGACAAGCAAAGCACCATACGGTTATGAAATCGCTATGTTAAAATCACAAAAATTTGATCCGGATTTATTGGAAAAAATTGAGAATCAAATTTAGACATACAAAAGGTGAATACTGGTTCGTTTAGACGGTCAAAGAAGAAGAAATGTTCTTTTGTAAATTTCTTGTGAGGAAAATGACAAAAGAGCTTTTCTTTTTGAGCCATTTCTAGTAAAATGGTTTCTTGAGAGTAATTTATTAAATAGGGACTAAAAACTCCCATTAAAAATGAGAAACGGTAAGTTAGATAAGAATAGTGACTGCGCAATATGAATAGCAGAAGTTCTTATTCAACTATGCTAATAGAAAGGAGAGATTTATATGTCAACAGGTTTAGTAGTGTTAATCGCGATTATCGCTTTATTAGCAGGTGCAGCAGGTGGTTTCTTCCTTGCTCGCAAATATATGCAAGATTATTTTAAAAAGAATCCTCCCGTTAATGAGGATATGTTACGAATGATGATGATGTCTATGGGACAAAAACCTTCTGAGAAGAAGATTCGTCAAATGATGCAGCAAATGAAGAACCAAGGAGATAAATAAGGTTTTTAATTGCTATTCAGAATTCAAGAGCACAACGGGCTGATTTTTTCAGCTCGTTTTTTTTGCACTTATTTTTAATAAATGAAAGGAGTTGTATTGAAATGGGACAACAACAAATGAAAGATGTGAGCGCGCAGTAGTCAATTTAGAAGAGGAGAATGGTACATGTCTATATTTAAAAAATTAGGGTGGTTTTTCAAGCAAGAGAAGAAGAGTTATGTTATTGGGGTCTTTTCATTAGTGATGGTTGCACTTGTTCAGTTAGTGCCACCTAAAGTCATCGGCATTGTTGTCGATAAAATCGCAGATAAAGATTTGACGATTAAACCGATTTTATTTTGGATTGGGGTTTTATTAGCGGCAGCTGTGGCACAATATGTTTTTCGTTATATTTGGAGAATTTATATTTGGGGTAGTGCAGCAAGGTTGGAAAAAGATTTAAGACGGCAATTATTTCATCATTTCACAAAAATGGATAGTGTTTTTTATCAGAAATATCGAACGGGTGATTTGATGGCGCACGCAACAAATGATTTGAATGCGATTCAAAATGTTGCGGGAGCAGGGATTCTAACATTTGCGGATTCCTTGATCACAGGTGGTGCAACGATTGTGGCTATGATTTTATTTGTGGATTGGCGTTTGACGTTGATTGCATTGATTCCGTTACCGTTATTGGCGGTTACGTCAAGAGTTCTAGGATCAAAGTTACATGATGCTTTTCGTGATTCACAAGCGGCATTTTCAACGATCAATGACAAAACGCAAGAGAGTATTACGGGGATAAAGGTAATCAAAACGTTTGGTCAAGAGAAAGAAGATATTCAAGATTTTACTGAAAAAATCGATGATGCTATTGTTAAAAATAAGCGAGTAAACTTTCTAGATGCCTTATTTGATCCTTTCATTACGTTGATTATTGGGATTTCATATGTTCTGACAATTATTATGGGTGGACGTTTTATCATGGAAGGAACGATCACGATTGGACAACTGATTTCTTTCATTAGTTATATTGGGATGCTTGTTTGGCCGATGTTTGCCATTGGTCGTTTGTTTAATGTGTTGGAACGTGGAAATGCCAGTTATGATCGTGTCAATGAATTATTGCATGAAAAGACACATATCATTGAGAAAAAAGATGCCATCCAAACACCAGCAAAAGGACAATTAGCCATGGAAGTAGCTCAATTCACTTATCCAAAAGATGATCATGCTACCTTAGAACAAATTAAATTTACGGTGGGTGTTGGTGAAACGCTCGGCATTGTCGGCAAAACTGGTGCTGGGAAAACAACGCTTTTAAAATTATTGATGCGAGAATATGATCATTATCAAGGGCGTGTGACATTTGGTGGTCACGATATCAAAGACTATTCTTTGGATGCGTTGATGCATTCGATTGGGTATGTTCCTCAGGACCATTTCTTATTTTCAATGACGGTACGAGATAATATTCGATTTGCTAATCCTGATTTTACAGAAGAAAAAGTTGAGCAAGCAGCTGAAATGGCTTTTATCAATAATGAGATCAAGGCATTTCCTAAAGGGTATGATACCTTGGTTGGCGAACGTGGTGTTTCACTTTCTGGTGGGCAAAAACAGCGAATTTCCATTGCTAGAGCTTTGATTTTAGATCCAGAATTATTGATTTTAGATGATGCATTATCAGCAGTCGATGCCAAGACAGAAGAAGCGATTCTTTCGAATTTAAAAGAAGCAAGAAAAGAAAAAACGACGATTATTTCAGCGCACAGATTGAGTAGTGTCATGCATGCAAAAGAGATCATCGTACTAGACGAAGGAAAAATAGTCGAACGTGGTACACACCAAGAGCTATTAAGATTGGCTGGCTGGTACAAACGTATGTGGGATAAACAACAATTAGAAGCGAAAATTGAAGGGAGTGAAGCATAATGGAAGAAAAATACGAATCAGAATGGACCAAATCGGTTCCCATAAAAGAACAAATTTCAATTGTTAAACGGTTGCTAAAATTTGCTCGACCATTTCGAGGTACATTTTTAACTGCAATTGTGTTTGCATTGGTTCTTGCGATTATCAATATTATTTTGCCAAGGATCATCCAAACCTTTATGGATGATTACTTAACGCCAAAAACGGCAACAAATCAAGTGATTCTCTTTTTTGCTGGTTTGTACTTGTTTGGTGTAGTTGTAAAAAGTATTATTTGGTTTTTCCAATGGTTTTTATATTCAACTGCTTCACTAAAAACCTATCAGTATATTCGTGTGAAATTATTTGAAAAACTACAAACGTTAGGGATGCGCTATTTTGATCAAACACCAGCAGGTTCGATTGTTTCCAGAGTAACGAACGATACTGAGACATTATTTGAATTTTGGTATGTCTTTTTAATGGTACTGACAGGTATTTTTGCTGTTGTTTCTTCATTTATTGCAATGTTTCAGATCAGTGGGAAAATTGCCCTATACAACTTGATTTTTCTGCCGATTCTATTGATCGTAATTTGGTACTATCAAAAATTTAGTTCTAGAATTTATAGAAGTATGCGGGAAAAACTAAGTCAACTGAATACCAAATTGAATGAATATATTTCTGGGATGCAAATTATTCAACAATTTAGACAAGAACATCGTTTAGAAAAAGAATTTGAAGAAACAAATAACGATTATTTACGTACACGTTTTTCAATGATTAGAACGAATTCATTGCTATTAGGTCCAATTATTAATTTCCTTTATACGTTGGCAATTGGGCTAACACTGACATTATTTGGGTATGATGCGCTGCATTCTCCTGTTGAAGTGGGATTGATTTATGCCTTCGTGACATATGTACAAGCTTTCTTCAATCCGATGACACAAATGATGGATTTTCTAAGTGTTTTTACAGATGGAATGGTTGCAGGTAGTCGGATTTTGAAAATTTTTGATAACGAAGAATTGACTCCCCAACAAAAGGTGGGAGCCAATGCAGAAATTATTCATGGAAAAATTGAATTTCGTAATGTTAGTTTCTCATACGATGGTAAGAACAACGTGTTAAAGAATATTAGCTTTGTTGCAAATCCTGGTGAAACCGTCGCCTTGATTGGTCATACAGGAAGTGGTAAAAGTTCGATCATTAATGTTTTAATGCGTTTCTATGAATTTTACGAAGGTGAAATTTTGATTGATGACCGAGATATTCGGGATTATCCATTGCCAGAGCTAAGAAAAAAATTAGGCTTGGTTTTACAAGATGCCTTTATGTTTTATGGAGATATTGCTGGAAATATTCGTATGTTGAATCCAGAGATCACGGATGAACAAATTAAAACAGCGGCTGAATTTGTTCAAGCGGATAGGTTCATTGAAACGCTTCCTAAAAAATATCATGCAAAAGTAATCGAAAGAGGAGCAAGCTATTCAAGCGGTCAACGTCAATTGATTTCATTTGCTAGAACGATCGTAACAGATCCTAAGATTCTTGTATTAGATGAAGCAACGGCCAATATTGATACGGAAACAGAAGGATTGATCCAAGAAGGATTGGCTAATATGCGTCAAGGTCGAACAACAATCGCGATTGCTCATCGCTTGTCTACCATTCGTGATGCTAATCTGATTTTAGTATTGGATAGAGGCCGAATCGTAGAACGAGGAAACCATGAACAGTTATTAGTTCAAAATGGATTGTATGCAGATATGTATAAATTACAAAATAGTGAAGGTTAGAATAAAGAGGTTTAAGACTGACAGTAAGAGTTAGTCTTAAACCTTTTTGTATGCTTATTAAAAGTAAGTGCAAAAATGCTGTTAACTAGAAAAAAGCATGATATAATGGAGAGCGAAAATAAGTTATTGACGCTATTTTTTTGCCGTTACTATCACTGGGCAGAAAGATAGACAATCCACTAGTTAAGTTGTAAAGTAAGTGTACTTGAAAAATTCGGAGGTTGAAAAAATGATGTATGATGTAATTATAATTGGAGCAGGACCAGCTGGTATGACTGCCGCTTTATATGCGTCACGTTCTAATCTTTCAGTATTGATGATTGAACGCGGTGCCCCAGGAGGTCAAATGAATAACACGGCTGAGGTTGAAAATTATCCAGGCTTTGATTCGATCATGGGACCTGAATTGGCTTATAAAATGTATGAAAATGTTGAAAAATTTGGTACCGAAAATGCTTATGGTATTGTGATGGATATTAAAGATCAAGGTTCTTACAAAGAAGTGATTTGTGATGATAAAACATACCAAGCTAAGACAGTGATTATTGCGACAGGGTGTGAACACCGTAAATTAGGTGTTAAAGGGGAAGAAGAATTTGCTGGTCGCGGTGTTTCGTATTGTGCGGTTTGTGACGGTGCATTCTTCCGTAACAAACGCTTATTAGTGATTGGTGGTGGCGATTCAGCAGTAGAAGAAGCAATTTATCTAACACAATTCGCCTCAGAAGTGGTAATCGTGCATCGTCGTGACGAATTACGTGCACAAAAAATCATTCAAGACCGTGCATTTGCTAATGAAAAGATTTCATTTGAATGGAATACTGTTTTAGAAGAAATCGTTGGAAATGATATGGTGGTGACTGGTGGGCAGTTGAGAAATGTCTTAACGGATGAAGTCAAAGAGATTCCAGCCGATGGTGTCTTTATCTATGTGGGTCTTGATCCATTAACTGAACCATTTAAAAAAGCTGGCTTGACAAATGCCGGAGGTTGGATCGAAACAGATCAAGATATGAAAACAAGCATGCCAGGCGTCTTTGCGATTGGTGATGTTCGTGAAAAAACATTACGTCAAATCACAACAGCTGTTGGTGAAGGCGGAATTGCAGGGCAACAAGTCTATAATTATATTGAAAATATGACAGAAGTTGAAGAAGTAAAATAGACTGATTGGGATCTAGGTCAAAGCTGAATAAGTTTTGACTTAGATCTATTTTTATAGGATGAAATGGGAGTGAAGAATTTGGGACTTGATTTAAATGCTATTGAAGCAGTTGTGAATAATGAAAAAAATGCGGGTGGCTTTGCGGAATTGATTCGTGAATTTAAAAAGATTGGTGTAGAAAAATACGATTATTTGGTAGAAGCAGGTATTTATCGTTATTACAACAAGGAATCATTTATTGATGTACAGATGAACGGGCGACCTAAACCAGTTGCTGAAAGTCCCTCTTCGACAGAAATGAAAAAAGCAGTTGTTCAAGCACAAGCTGGCGAGATTTCATTTGAAGAGTTTGCAGAGTTGGCTGGAGCTTCTGGGGTAGCCTACTGGCGTACGGATTTACTTGCTATGAGAGTAGATTATAGTGACCAAGATGGAAAAATTCTTTTAAGTGAACCGATTCCAGAAGTTTAAGCAAGTAACTCCTGAAGACCAAACAACGACGAATCTTTTATTGAAAATATAGATATTTTTCGTTACTCTTTTTTATTTTAGCTAAATAACATTTACTAAGAATAACTTGATATAATTTGTTTTACTTTAACGCATAGTTTTTACATTGAATAAAATAATATTCGGCTTCTTTCATTCGATTTCTTTTTGTCATTATTTTATGTAGCACTGTTTTGATAAGTAGTGCAAAGAAAATGAATCGGAAGTTTAGTGTTTCAGTTATGTATTTAATAAGTTTAGAATATTTTTTGACAATTTCCAAAATATGAACTATGATGAATAAGGATTAAGAACTGAATAATTGTTAGGTGAGGCTCCTATTTGGACACATGCTGCTGCCGCGAAAGAATCGAGAGACTCTTAGTTGGTTTAACAGGAATGATCGTGAAGGTCATTCATAACGTAGCTGATAAGAAATTATCTACGCCCTATAGTGCTAAAGCTCAACGATAGAGAAACTTTTATTTAAGTTGCTATTTTAACGCACACTCTATTGTTGAGTGTGCGTTTTGCTTTGAATCACTGCGACTGGCTCCGCCAGAGCAGATGATGAAAAGTACTTGGCGACCAAAGGGAGCGAAGTTCCGCAAAAAGAAACAAGCAGTCATAAGAAAAACAAAAGTTATGTAACAAAAGCGCTAAGACTATAAGGATTGCGACTGGCTCCGCCAGAGCAGATGATGAAAAGTACTTGGCGACCATAGGGAGCGAAGTTCCGCAAAAAGAAACAAACAGCTATAAGGAAAACAAAAGCTATATAACAAAAGCGCTAAGACGATAAGGATTGCGACTGGCTCCGCCAGAGCAGATGATGAAAAGTACTTGGCGACCAAAGGGAGCGAAGTTCCGCAAAAAGAAACAAACAGCTATAAGAAAAACAAAAGCTATATAACAAAAGCGCTAAGACGATAAGGATTGCGACTGGCTCCGCCAGAGCAGATGATGAAAAGTACTTGGCGACCATAGGGAGCGAAGTTCCGCAAAAAGAAACAAGAGCCAGAGAAAAAGCAAATTGTAAAAACAGTACAAGGAACAGCATTCGGAATAGCGAGACACCTGCCTAACAGAAAAGTCCATCGTTCCAAACTAAACAAAAGAGAGGAAGAGTCACATGGAAGACCCCAGTCAGAGGAGTAATAAAGTAAATGTACCCTTCATCTTAGAAACGATGGAATTGAAATAATATTTCTTTTCTCCTTCTAACATAAGATGAAGCACAAGGAGGAAAAGAAAATGATGAACAAAAAAATAGCAAAAACTACTAAAGATCAAGAATTAAGAAAACTAGCAATGCTTTCTGAACGTGAATTGATGATGGAACTACGTACATCAGAAAAAGGACTATCTGAAGAAGATGCCAAAAATCGTTTAGAAGAATATGGACCAAATGAAGTATCTGCGCAGAAACCAACTCCAGCAATTATTATGTTTTTAGAAGCATTTAAAGATCCATTTGTTTATGTATTAGCTTTATTGATGGTCGTTTCAGCTGCAACAAAAGATTTTGAAGCAGCACTTGTAATGGGAATCATGATTTTAGCGAGTGTTATTATTGCCTTTATTCAAGAATATCGTTCCCAAAAAGCGAGTTTGAACTTAAAAGAACTTATAGAAAATACAACAGCGGTGACGCGTGCTGGTCAGACAAAAGAGATCCCAATGGATGAAGTGGTGCCTGGAGATATCGTAACACTTGCGACAGGAGACATGATTCCAGCTGATGCTGTGTTGATTTGGACAAAGGATCTTTTTATCAACCAATCGTCTTTAACAGGTGAATCCATGCCAGTCGAAAAATTTGTTGATGCTGGGATTGATAAAAACTCAGAATCCGTTTCCGCTTTGGATATGCAGGACTTGATTTTTATGGGAACTGACGTATTAAGTGGACAAGGTAAGGCAATTATTCTGAAAACAGGTCAACATACATTTTTCGGCGATATTGCAAAGAATGCGACAACACAGCGTGGGAAGACGTCTTTTGATATTGGCTTGACAAAAGTGAGTAAATTTTTATTAAGAATGGTGATGATCCTGTTTCCAATCGTCTTTTTGATCAATGGCATTACAAAAGGTGAATGGGGCGAAGCATTTTTCTTCGCAATTGCAGTAGCTGTGGGCTTAACACCTGAAATGTTGCCAATGATCGTAACGAGTAATTTAGCGAAAGGCGCATTAAGCTTATCCAAACATAAAGTTATCGTGAAAGAATTACCATCTATTCAAAATTTAGGTAGTATGGATATTCTTTGTACCGATAAAACAGGAACGATCACAGAAGACAGAGTTGTCTTAGTACAACACTTGGATCCTTTAGGTGAAATCAATAATCAAGTGTTAGATATGGCCTTTTTAAACTCACATTATCAAACGGGCTGGAAAAACTTAATGGATATTGCGGTAATCAATTTCTATGAGGAAAATAAAAATCAAAGTCCGTATCACTCAGTGACAAAATTAGACGAAATCCCGTTTGATTTTTCTCGTCGCCGTCTAACAGTGGTTGTCAATGCAGACGGACATCAATTTATGATTACTAAAGGTGCAGTTGAAGAGATGGAAGCAGTATGTACGCATGCTGAAATCAATGGAGAAGTTGTGCCATTAACACCTGAATTACAAAAACGAATGCGTGAAGTCAATATTCGTATGAACGAACAAGGCATGCGGGCATTGGCCGTTGCAGTAAAAAAAGATGTGCATGATGAAGCGATTTATAGCGTGGAAGATGAGCAAGGAATGACATTGATTGGGTTTATGGGCTTTTTAGATCCTGCCAAAAAATCAGCAATCACAGCAATCAAGTCATTACACGAACACGGGGTTAATGTAAAAGTTCTGACAGGTGATAACGATATTGTGGCGAAAAAGGTCTGTAGTGATGTAGGGATCGAAGTGTCGCATGTTGTACTTGGTTCGGATATCGATAACATGTCAGATGAGCAAATGAAAGAAGAAGTTGAAAAAACGAACTTATTTGCTAAATTGAATCCTATGCAAAAATCTCGAATCATTGAAACCCTACAAGGAAACGGGCATACAGTCGGTTTCATGGGAGATGGGATCAATGATGCACCGGCTCTTCGCAAAGCGGATGTTGGAATTTCTGTAGATACAGCGGCCGATATTACAAAAGACGCAAGCTCAATCATTCTATTAGAAAAAAGTTTAAATGTTTTGGAAGATGGTGTCATTGAAGGCCGGAAGGTTTTCACGAATATGATGAAATATATTAAAATCACCATCAGTTCAAACTTTGGGAATGTTTTCTCAATCTTGGTCGCTAGTGCCTTTTTACCATTTTTACCAATGCTTTCGATTCAACTATTGATTCAAAATTTGATTTATGATATCGCCCAATTGGCTATTCCTTGGGATAATGTTGATGAAGAAGATTTATTGAAACCTGTACGCTGGGAAACAAATGGCTTGATGAAGTTCACCTTATGCATTGGGCCTGTAAGTAGTATCTTTGATATTATGACCTATCTAGTGATGTGGTTTGTGTTCAGTGCAAATACGGTTGGCAGTCAGCACCTATTCCAAACAGGGTGGTTTGTCGTTGGCTTAGTGAGCCAAACATTAGTTGTTCAAATGGTTCGAACTAGAAAATTACCATTTATTCAAAGTATTGCATCGCCTGCCGTGATTCTTTCCAGTTTAGGAGCAGTTGGGTTAGGGTTATTGATTGTCTTGACACCAATTCGTGAGGTTTTCGACTTTGTGAAACTTCCAGCTAATTATTGGGGTTGGTTCATTTTGATCATTGTACTATATTTGATCACAGTAGAAGTTGCAAAACGATTATATATTCATATTACGAAAGAGTGGATCTAAGTTATAAATAAATCAATTTTGGATTTAATAAATGGTTCATTTTAAGAAATAAGGACTTTGTTCTATTACGCCCAAATAATTTTTTAAAGCTTAAATAACGAAAAATTTGTTCATGATTCAGTTTGTTATTCGTAAAAGAGAGAGAAAAGATATTTTTCAGTTTTTAATATTCGGTTTTTTATTGAACAAAGACAAAAGTACGATTATTTTGTCTTTGTTCTTTTTTTATGTGTAAAAAAAGTCTGTTCGTTTTTTAGCAAATAATTTCTGACTTCTGAATTTTCTGTAGCATAACAATGATAGACATGACTATAACAGCTAAATGTCAAAAGATATGACTAGGAAGGCTTTTTGTAAAACGGTTTCTTGTTTGTGATTTTAATCACTAACCTTTGATAATAAAGGTTTTAGGTATTTTAATGAAATTTAAAGAAATGATAACTTTTTACTTGCTCTTTTATCAATTTAGTGATAATTTGTAAGTGTAGTCGATAAAAAGTGATACAGTTTTTGATACTGTTTTACTTTTTTCGAAAAAAAGAAACGTAACAGAGAGGATTGTGTGACAAAATGGCAAAGGCAAAGAAACAAAAACCTATTGACTTTAAAGCACTTATGGAAAAAGTCGACGCTGATTTCCCAACATTTCAAATTTTAGATAAAGATGGGAAAATCGTAAACAAAGACGCTGTACCAGATTTATCAGATGACGAATTAGTAGAATTAATGACTCGTATGGTTTGGTCACGTGTATTAGACCAACGTTCAACTGCGTTAAACCGTCAAGGTCGTCTAGGCTTCTTCGCACCAACTGCTGGACAAGAAGCAAGTCAATTAGCAAGTCAATTTGCGATGGAAAAAGAAGATTACCTATTACCAGGTTACCGTGATGTACCTCAATTAGTTCAACACGGCTTACCATTAACAGAAGCATTTTTATGGTCTCGTGGCCACGTAGCGGGTAACCACTATGCGCCAGAATTAAATGCTCTACCACCACAAATCATCATTGGTGCGCAATACATCCAAGCAGCAGGAGTTGCTTTAGGAATGAAAAAACGTGGCAAGAAAAACGTTGTCTTCACTTATACAGGTGATGGCGGTTCTTCACAAGGTGATTTCTATGAAGCAATCAACTTTGCAGGAGCATATCATGCAAACGGCGTGTTCATCATCCAAAACAATGGTTTTGCGATTTCAACACCTCGTGAAAAACAAACAGCTGCTAAAACATTAGCACAAAAAGCTGTAGCAGCAGGAATTCCAGGAATCGTCGTTGACGGTATGGATCCATTAGCAGTATATGCGATTGCTAAAGAAGCTCGTGAATGGTCTGCAAATGGAAATGGTCCTGTTTTAATTGAAACATTAACTTACCGTTATGGTCCACATACATTATCAGGTGATGATCCAACTCGTTACCGTTCAAAAGATATGGATGACGAATGGGTACAAAAAGATCCACTAGTTCGTTTCCGTAAATATCTAGAAGACAAAGGTTTATGGTCTGAAGAAAAAGAAAACGAAGTAATCGAAAAAACTAAAGAAGAAATCAAAGTAGCAATTGCAGAAGCAGATAAAGTTCCAAAACAAAAAGTATCTGATTTCTTGAAAAATATGTTTGAAGTTCAACCTCAAAACATTAAAGAACAAATTGCATTCTACGAAGCGAAGGAGTCGAAATAATCATGGCACAAAAAACAATGATCCAAGCAATTACAGATGCCTTAGCTCTTGAAATAGAGAAAGACGAAAACGTCTTGGTCTTCGGTGAAGACGTTGGTAAAAACGGCGGAGTTTTCCGTGCAACAGAAGGCTTACAAGAAAAATTTGGCGAAGACCGTGTCTTCGATACTCCTTTAGCAGAATCTGGAATCGGTGGTTTGGCTTTTGGTTTAGCATTAGAAGGTTACCGTCCAGTTCCTGAAATCCAATTCTTTGGATTCGTATTTGAAGTCTTTGACGAAATCGTAGGTCAAATGGCTCGTACTCGTTACCGTATGGGTGGAACACGTAATATGCCTATTACTGTTCGTGCGCCATTTGGTGGTGGTGTGCATACACCAGAACTTCACTCAGATAACTTAGAAGGATTGATTGCTCAATCTCCTGGTATCCGTGTAGTTATCCCATCAAATCCATATGATGCAAAAGGACTATTGATTTCTGCAATCAGAAGCAATGACCCTGTTGTCTACCTAGAGCACATGAAACTTTACCGTTCATTCCGTGAAGAAGTGCCTGAAGAAGCATATGAAGTGCCTTTGGATAAAGCAGCTGTTACCCGCGAAGGTACTGATGTTTCTATCATTACTTACGGTGCAATGGTTCGTGAAGCAATCAAAGCCGCTGACAATTTAGCAAAAGACAATATTTCTGTTGAAATCATTGACTTACGTACTGTCGCTCCTTTAGATGTTGAAACAATCATTAAATCAGTTGAAAAAACTGGTCGCGTAGTGGTTGTTCAAGAAGCACAAAAACAAGCTGGCGTTGGTGCTATGGTTGTTTCTGAAATTTCTGAACGTGCAGTATTATCATTAGAAGCGCCAATTGGCCGTGTATCTGCTCCAGATACAATCTTCCCATTTGGACAAGCAGAAAACATTTGGTTGCCAAATGCTAAAGATATCGAAGCGAAAGCTAGAGAAATCGCAGAATTTTAATTAGAAACTAAATAAAATTTACTTTAAAAATATGCCTTGATTTTCACGTGATAAGTTATCACGTGGAAATTTAGCGCTGTTATTTTCAGTAAATGACTAGTTAGACAGATACGATAAAGGAAGGGAAGGCTTAAAAAATGGCTTATCAATTTAAATTACCAGATATTGGTGAAGGTATTGCAGAAGGCGAAATCGTAAAATGGTTCGTTAAAGCAGGAGATACCATCAATGAAGATGATACATTATTAGAAGTTCAAAACGATAAATCTGTAGAAGAGATCCCATCTCCCGTTACAGGAACAGTTAAATCTATCGTAGTACCAGAAGGCACTGTAGCAAATGTTGGAGATGTATTGATTGAAATCGATGCACCTGGACATCCTGAAAATGACGCTGCACCAGCAGCTCCAGCTCAAGAACAAACGCCTGCTCAACCAGCAGCGACTCCAGAATCGCCAGCAGCTGACAACGGCGGCGGTGTATTCCAATTTAAATTACCAGATATCGGTGAAGGTATTGCAGAAGGCGAAATCGTAAAATGGTTCGTTAAATCAGGCGATACAATCAACGAAGATGATACTTTATTGGAAGTTCAAAACGATAAATCTGTTGAAGAAATCCCTTCACCAGTTACAGGAACAGTTAAAAACATCGTTGTTCCAGAAGGTACAGTAGCAAATGTTGGAGATGTATTGATCGAAATCGATGCACCTGGACATAATTCTGCACCAAGCGCGTCTGCTCCAGCAGCAAGTGCACCTGCTCAAACAGAACAAGCAGCACCAGCTGCAGCGGCATCAACAGGCGTTGTAGCAGCGGCTGATCCAAACAAACGTGTGTTGGCTATGCCATCAGTACGTCAATTTGCTCGTGAAAAAGATGTAGATATCACACAAGTTGCACCAACTGGAAAAGGTGGACGTGTAACGAAATCTGATATCGAAAGCTTTATTTCAGGTGGCGGACAAGCAGCAGCGCCAGCACAAGCTGAACAAACTGCATCGGCTTCACAAGCAACAGCTACAACTGAAACAGCAGCACCAAAAGCACCAGCTAAACCATTCGTTTCTGACTTAGGTGAAGCTGAAACACGCGAAAAAATGACACCAACTCGTAAAGCAATTGCGAAAGCAATGGTGAACAGTAAACATACTGCTCCACATGTTACGTTACATGATGAAGTTGAAGTGTCTAAATTATGGGATCACCGTAAGAAATTTAAAGATGTTGCAGCAGCAAACGGTACGAAATTAACATTCTTACCATACGTTGTGAAAGCATTAACTGCAACAGTTCAAAAATTCCCAATCTTGAATGCATCAATTGACGATGCAGCACAAGAAATCGTTTATAAAAACTACTATAACATTGGTATCGCAACAGATACTGATCATGGTTTATATGTACCAAACGTTAAAAATGCTAATACTAAGAGCATGTTTGCAATCGCTGATGAAATCAACGAAAAAGCAGCTCTTGCAATCGAAGGCAAATTAACTGGAGCGGATATGCGTGACGGTTCTATCACAATCAGTAATATTGGTTCAGTTGGTGGCGGCTGGTTCACACCAGTTATCAACTACCCTGAAGTTGCAATTTTAGGTGTTGGTACAATCGCTACTCAACCAGTTGTAAATGCAGACGGTGAAATCGTTGTTGGACGTGTTATGAAACTTTCAATGAGTTTTGACCACCGTATCGTTGATGGCGCAACTGCTCAAAAAGCAATGAACAACATCAAGCGTTTATTAGCTGATCCAGAATTATTATTAATGGAAGGATGATTATCACATGGTAGTAGGAGATTTCGCCATTGAATTAGATACAGTCGTAATTGGTTCAGGCCCTGGAGGATACGTTGCAGCGATTCGTGCTGCTGAAATGGGTCAAAAAGTTGCGATTATTGAACGTGAGTTTATCGGCGGTGTATGTTTAAATGTTGGATGTATTCCTTCTAAAGCATTGATTGCAGCTGGACATCACTATCAAGAATCACTAGATTCAACTATGTTTGGTGTAACAGCTAAAGATGTTGAGTTAGACTTTACAAAAACACAAGAATGGAAAGACAACAAAGTTGTTAATACGTTGACAAGTGGTGTTGGTTTCCTTCTTAAAAAACATAAAATCGAAATTATTGAAGGAGAAGCGTTCTTCGTTGATGAAAACACATTACGTGTGATCCATCCAGATTCAGCGCAAACTTACTCATTCAATAATGCAATCGTAGCAACAGGTTCTCGCCCAATCGAAATCCCAGGATTTAAATTTGGTGGACGTGTCTTAGATTCTACTGGTGGTTTGAACTTGAAAGAAGTACCTAAGAAATTTGTGATCATCGGTGGCGGTGTTATCGGTGCAGAATTAGGTGGAGCATACGCTAACCTAGGTTCAGAAGTAACAATTTTAGAAGGTAGCCCTTCAATCTTACCAACTTATGAAAAAGACATGGTTAAACTAGTTACAGACGACTTCAAGAAGAAAAATGTAACAGTTGTAACCAAAGCAATGGCTAAAGAAGCAATCGACAACGGCGACAGCGTAACAGTTAAATATGAAGTAGACGGCAAAGAAGAATCAGTAACTGCTGACTATGTAATGGTAACTGTTGGACGTCGTCCAAACACAGATGATCTTGGTTTAGAACAAGCAGGTGTTGAAGTTGGCGAACGTGGTTTAGTTCAAGTGGACAAACAAGGTAGAACAAACGTATCAAACATCTTCGCTATTGGGGATATCGTACCAGGTGCTGCTCTTGCTCATAAAGCAAGCTACGAAGCAAAAATTGCTGCTGAAGCAATTTCTGGTAAAAAAGTAGAAGTAGACTACAAAGCAATGCCTGCTGTAGCCTTCACTGATCCTGAATTAGCAAGTGTTGGTATGACAATTGCTGAAGCTAAAGAAGCGGGATTAGAAGCAACAGCTTACAAATTCCCATTCGCTGGTAACGGCCGTGCTATTTCTTTAGGTAAAACTGAAGGATTCGTACGTTTGGTAACAACAAACGAAGACAATGTGATTATCGGAGCACAAATCGGCGGAGTTGGCGCAAGTGATATGATTTCTGAATTATCATTAGCAGTTGAATCTGGCATGAATGCTGAAGATATTGCATTAACGATCCATCCACACCCATCTTTAGGGGAAATTACTATGGATGCTTCTGAATTGGCTTTAGGTTTGCCAATTCATATTTAAATAGCATATTTGTCACACAAAGAAAGACCGAGCTAGCCAAGCTCGGTCTTTTGTTTTTGTCTCAAGTAAAAAGATCGTTTATCCAGTCATTTTAAATAAGCTGATAAAGGCTTTTCTTACTTGTCTGTATTCCTCCTAGAGAATTGAAAATAGAGCCCATGGGCAGATAAAATGTAAATAGTAGGTAGATACTGTATAAGATATCTAGAACGCCCACCTTCGAATAGAAGAAGAGATAAAAATGCCCCTAAAATCGTTAATTTAAAGATAGCCAATAACATATCTTGCAATCAACCGATTAGCGTAATCAGCCACATTAGATGCATAAAAAAACGAACTGTTTTGATTTTCTCTTCTTGTTAGTAGTAAGTGTCTCTTAGAAAAGTTTTATAATAGTTATTTGCATATTATAGAACAGTAATGAAAATCAATAAATAATCTATCCAAAAAGAACCTCAAAAGTTGGCACGTATCTGCTAACTTTTGAAGTTCTAGTTGTTTAATAGGTTTCTTCTATTTTAGCGATGAAGTTCTCTATCATCTTGTTCATCGATTCTATGGACCATCTCAAGCAATCCACCGTTACCTTCATCTAAAATTCGTTTTACTCTGGAAATTGTTGTCGTGCTACTTCCCGTAGCTTCAGAAATATCACTGTACGTTTTATTCAATACAAGCAACTTTGCGACTTCGAATCGTTGGATCATAGAATCTAGTTCTTTGAGAGTCATCAAATCATCAAAGTAATTGTAGCAATCTTCTAATGTTTCTAAAGCTAATAGAGAACGGAAAAACTCATCACCGTGGCCATCCTGTATCTTGTCGATTTTCATAAGTTCCTCCTAATTTTAAAAGCGGAACAAATCGTTTAATTTTATAGAAAATTAGGAAATTGTTAGTGAAACGTTCTTTGTTTCACTGACAATTTATCTATTTTCCTAAGGATTGATTTGTGCAGCTAGATAATACGAATGATCAACACTTTCTTACGAAAGTCTTGTACTGTTCATCATCAGTTCAATTTTTTCACTGTGATTCTCAGCAAAAGCGAAGCGGACTCGTTTAGGCTTGACGGGAAAATAGGAAAAATTGATTGAGACGTTTTTTGTCTCACTCCATTTTTATCTTTTCCCCGAAAGGCTAATCCACATAGCTAGATAATAATTGGTAACAACGTTCTGCTTCGCTACACTTTGTACTTTTCAACATCAGTTTATATTATTCACTGTGTTTCAAAGCAAGAGCTCGCTCAGCCAGATAGTTTTGAAAATGTGCAGGCTCGTCTAGCTTTGATAGAAAAATAAAAAACTGAAAGGGGCGTTCTTTTCCGTAAACCTATTGTATTTTTTTCCGAATAGCTAGCCGGTAAAATTAGATACCATATTGGTATCAATGGGTTACATGGCAACTTTTTATACATTCCAGCAAGCATTTTTTATTATAAAACTTTTTTCTATTTTGTCCAGTAAATTGACTAGTGAAAGGAGGAACACTACATAAAAAGGTGAAGCAAAACTGAAAATTAGTTTTGCTTCACCTTTAAAAATAAACTCTTTTATTTAGACGTTAGTTTTACTAAAGTGTATTGTTTTTTACCTTTACGGACAATAATGAATTTTCCGTCAAAGCTGTTTTCTGCTGTAACAACAAAGTCTAGCTCTTTGATACGGTCACCATTGATTGAAATTGCGCCATTTGTAATATCTTCTCTAGCTTGGCGTTTTGAAGGCTCAATGTCTAATTCAATCAACCAATCTACAAGGTTTTGATCAAGCGTTTCTGTTTCAATAGTCGGCATATTTTTGAATCCTTCTTCAATTTGTTTTGATGTTAGATTTTTTACGTTACCAGAAAATAGTGCTTCTGAGATTGCTAGTGCATCGTTTAAATCTTCTTCGCTATGCACAAATTTTGTCATTTCAGCCGCTAATACACGTTGTGCTTCACGTAAATGCGGTTCAGTTTCTACTTTGACTTCTAGTGCATCGATTTCTTCTTTTGTTAAGAAAGTAAAGAATTTCAAGTATTTGATTACATCACGATCATCTTGGTTAACCCAGAATTGGTAGAATTCGTAAGGCGTTGTTTTTTCTGGATCAAGCCAAACGGCTCCGCCAGCTGTTTTCCCAAACTTTGTTCCGTCTGCTTTTAGCATTAATGGAATCGTTAGACCAAAGGCTTTTGCATCAGCGCCTTCTTTTTTGCGAATCAAGTCTAAACCAGCTGTGATATTGCCCCATTGATCGGCACCACCAATTTGCATGCGGACATTGTTGTTTTGGAATAGATGTAAAAAGTCCATTGATTGTAGGATTTGGTACGTAAATTCTGTAAATGAAATGCCTGTTTCTAAACGACTTGCAACGATATCTTTAGCAAGCATTGTATTGATATTGAAGAATTTACCGAAATCTCTTAAAAAGTCTAAAAGAGTCAGGTTATGTGTCCAATCGTAATTATTTACTAATGTTAATGTGTTGTCTGTGTCTACTGCAAATAATTTTTCCATTTGTCTTGTTAAAGAATCAACGTTATGCTGAACAGTCTCCATTGTTTGTAATTGACGTTCTGTCGTTCGTCCACTTGGATCTCCGATTGTCCCTGTTGCGCCACCGATCAAAATAAATGGATGGTGTCCAAATGCTTGGAATCTTTTTAGCATCATAAAAGGAATCAAATGCCCAATATGCATGCTGTCTCCTGTCGGATCAACACCACAATATAGTGAAATGCTCTCAGTTTCAACGTATTCACGTAAACCTTCGCTATCTGTTTGTTGGTTGATGGCGCCACGCCATTCTAGTTCATCAATAATGTTTGTCATGTTTCTTCTTCCTTTCCTAAATAAAATAAAAAACGTCCCATAGGCTATTAGCCTATGGGACGAACTTCGCCGTGTTACCACCCAAATTGTATATGAACATCATATACCTCTCAAATCTGTATCGTAGATAGACGCCTACTTACGGTAGGAAACTAAAAGTGTAATTCACAAAAAATGTATATGCCAACTCTCACTGAACGTTGACTCTCTGAAATAGGGACATTCTTGTTACTTCGCTTTATTAAAGTTTGATATGTTATTTTGTAGCAATTCTACGACAAATATGCCAACTTGTCAAATACTTCTTTTTTTCTTTTATTATTTTTAAATGAGTCAATTCTCATTTACGAGTACTTTGATTTAATCTAGGTTTTTTGAACCGAGTAAAAGTTCGATATCATTTCTGACAATTATAAATAGCTCTCTTACAAAAAGCTGTTTTATGTTATTTTTTACGCATTAACACTTTAGCGCGCTAAAGCGTTAATGCGCTGAATAGAGTATAAAAATGTGAAATAATGCTCTTTTTTTTTAATAGTCCTCTTTTTGACTTGAGGCCTAAAGCTACCTATACTTTGGGAGTGATTTCACATGTGGGAAACAAAAATAAAATTAAATCAGGAGGTCAAATATAAACATGAATAAGAAATTATCATTATTTGGATTAATTGGAATTACCATGGCCTTTTTTGGAACGGTTCGTAGTGTTCCAACGTTAGCATCAACAGGATGGGCACAAATATTTTATATGTTGATTGCAGCTTGTTGTTTTGCTTTACCAATTGCGTTGATTTCAGCTGAACTATCAACTGGTTGGCCAGAAGAAGGCGGACCTCAAGTTTGGGTACGTAATGCTTTTGGTGAAAAATGGGGCTTTGTTACTTCATGGTTATTATGGGTACAAATGTTTTTCGGAATGGTTATGGTTGCATCAACTGTCGGTGTATTACTTGGATATGTTATCAACCGTCCAGACCTTGGACACAACAATTTATTTATTTTTATTATGATATTGATTTCGTATTGGGGCATTACATTACTTAATTTGAAATTTGATATGGTAAAAATTGCTGGTGACTGGGGTGCTGTGATCGGTGTTTATATTCCTTTCGTTGCACTAGTTGTTTTAGGCATGATGTACATGGCAAAACACGGAATCAACCAAGATAGTTATTTAGGTCATTTTGAAGCAAGCAAGTTATTACCTGATTTTAGTGATTTAGGTAGTTTGCCAACTTTAACAGGGATCATCTTCATTTTTGCAGGAGTTGAAATTTCTTCTGTTCATGCAAACAATATTGACAATCCAAAACGGAATTATCCGATCGCTGTTATTGCCTCTGTTTTGTTATTAGTTGTTTTCAACTTAGCAGCTGGTTTAAGTGTAGCAGATAGTGTACCTGCTGGAAAAATGGAACTTGCCAATATCACGCAACCATTCGTGATCATGACACAAGATCTTGGAATCCCAGCGATTTTCAATAACATTATTTCCTTGATGATCTTAATCGGTGTACTTGTTCAATTAAGTGCTTGGGTGTTAGGTCCAAGTAAATCAATGATTAAAGTAGCAGAAGAAGGGAACTTACCACCATTCTTCCAAAAACGTAATGCAAAAGGAATTCCAATCGTTTTTGTAATGATCCAAGCCATTGTTATTTCACTTGTTTCATTCCTATACGTAGTAGTTCCAGATATTAGTGCAGCATTCTTGATTATTACGATCACAACAACAATTCTCTATTGTGTAGTGTATCTGTTGATTTCACTTTCAGCGATTAAATTACGTTATAGCATGCCGAGTGTTGAACGTCCATTTAGATTAGGCAGCAAAGGAAATGGTTTGATGTGGTTTGTTTCTGGACTAGCAATTGTGAGTGTTATTATTACAATCTTAGTCAGCTTGATCCCACCAACTTCAGTTCCACAAAGTGGACACATTGCTTATGTTATTTATCAAGTGGCAGCAACTGTGATTATGATTGGAATTGCTTTGATCATATATAAGAATAAGAAACCTGAATGGAAGAAAAACGATAAATAAGAAAAAACGATAAACGTGTGTTTTTTAACATGACGAATTATGAAATTATTGGAGGAAACTATCATGAAAAATTTCAATACAGATGATACGAATTTAAAAGCATTATTTATAGGTGACAAAGGTGAAAACGTTGATTTATTCAAAGAATTATTAAACAAAATGATCGATGAGCATGTTGGTTGGAGACAAAACTACATGCCACAAGATTTACCCGTTATTACACCACAAGATAGAAGTTCTAAGAGTTTCCAAGAAACAGCTGACAATATGAGAAGTGTTTTCAATGTGTTATCTTCACGTTTACGTACAGAATCACTTCCATGGCACTCAGCAGGTCGTTTCTGGGGCCATATGAACGCCGAAACATTAATGCCATCAATTATTGCCTATACAACTGCAATGCTTTGGAACGGCAATAACGTAGCATACGAATCATCACCAGCAACATCACAAATGGAAGAAGAAGTTGGATTAGAATTTGCAACATTGATGGGCTATAAAAATGGTTGGGGTCACATCGCAGCCGATGGATCAATCGCGAACTTAGAAGGTCTATGGTATGCCCGCAATATGAAATCTTTACCATTTGCTATCAAAGCAGTTGTACCAGAAATGGTTGAAGGAAAAACAGATTGGGAATTATTAAACATGTCAACAACAGAAGTTTTAGACATTTTAGACAAAGTACAAGACCAATTTGATGAAATTAAAGCACAATCAGCTCGTAGTGGTAAAAACTTAGATAAATTAGGTAAATGGATCGTACCGCAAACAAAACATTATTCATGGTTAAAAGCAGCTGATATTATTGGAATCGGTTTGGATCAAGTAATTGCTGGTGAAGTAAACAGCGAATATCGCATGGATATTGATAAATTAGAAGCTCAAATTCGTGACTTGGCAGCCCAAGGTGTTCCTACCCTTGGAGTGGTTGGTGTTGTTGGTTCAACAGAAGAAGGTCAAGTTGACCGTATCGATCAAATCATTGCATTGCGTGATAAATTGGCAAAAGAAGGTATTTACTTCTATGTACACGTTGATGCAGCGTATGGTGGTTATGGCCGTTCAATCTTCTTAGATGAAAATGATCAATTTATCGAATGGGATAAAATCGAAGAAGTTTATGCTAAACATAACATCTTCCAAGAAAAAAATGATTGGTTGACAAGAGAAGTCTACGACTCTTTCAAAGCCATCGAACAAGCTGAATCCGTAACGATCGATCCACATAAAATGGGCTACATCCCTTATTCAGCTGGTGGTGTCGTGATCAAAGATATTCGTATGCGTGACGTGATTTCTTATTTTGCGACTTATGTATTTGAAAAAGGAGCAGATATTCCTGCATTGTTAGGTGCGTACATTCTTGAAGGTTCTAAAGCGGGTGCAACTGCTGCTGCTGTTTGGACTGCACACAAAGTATTGCCATTAAACGTAACAGGTTATGGTAAATTAATGGGCGCAAGTATTGAAGGGGCATATCATTTCTATCACTTTATCGATGGATTAGAATTTAAAGTTGGCGACAAAACAATCGAAATTCATGCTTTAACAAAACCTGATTTTAACATGGTGGATTATGTATTCAACGAAAAAGGGAACACAGATCTTGTGAAAATGAATAAATTAAATCATGATTTTTACGACTATGCATCTTATGCAAAAGGCGGATTATATAACAACGAATTCATCACTTCACATACAGATTTTGCTATTGAAGAATATGGACACAGTCCATTTGAATTTGTTAATAGCTTAGGTTTTTCAAGAGCTGAGTGGGAACGTGCAGATAAAGTAACAATTTTACGTGCTGCTGGAATGTCTCCATACATGAATGACAAAGAAGTTTTTGATGATTATGCAGAAAAAATCAAACAAGCGATTCAAGAAAAATTAGAAGCAATCTATGCTGAATAAATGAATAAGAAAGGTATGTGATCACTGCAGATAAATTTAAAAGAAAAGGGAAACATTATGGCGGATACAAGATTCCTAAATAATAACAACTTTTAAATGACTGTCATTGATCACTGTGGGTGTGGTAAAGCGATTATCTTGCTTTACCATAGCCGCAGCTTTTCTATGAAAAAAATAAAACTAGAGAGGCAAACGTTTAAAAGGACTCTCTATTAGAAGTGTGAGGAACATGTATGAAAAAATATCAAGTAAATTTTAATGAAGCTGTTTTCTTATTAATAACATTATTGTTGATGATTGGAACGAGTATTATTGGGCTTGGAATTCCAGCTCATGTTGCTATATTGGTTGCGATTGGTTATTTACTTTTGTTTGCGGTGTATAAAAAGTTTTCTTGGGATTTCATCCATGATGCTCTGATAGATGGGGTTTCTTCTGGTATTATACCAATGTTGATTTTTATTTTGATCGGTGCATTGATCAGTGTTTGGATTGCAGCAGGAACGATACCAACAATCATGGTTTTGGGTTTTTCTTTTTTGTCAGTAAAATTTTTTGTTCCAACTGTTTTTGTTGTTTGTGGAATTGTAGGGGGTGCTGTAGGTAGCTCTTTTACCACGATTTCGACGATCGGGATTGCATTTTTAGGAATGGGCAGTCTGATTGGGGTTGATCCTGCATTGACAACAGGGGCGATTGTGTCTGGTGCTTTTTTAGGCAATTCGATATCCCCACTTTCTGATACAGTAAATTTAGCAGCAGCAATTTCAGAAGTTGATTTATTTGAGCATTTAAAAAATACATATAAAACGGCAATTCCAGCAGCGCTTCTTTCATTTGGCTATTTTTTAGTTATGGGATTGCAGTATGACGGTGCGTTAGATAGTAGCAGTATTCATGATATCGTCAAGACGCTAAATCGTAATTTTACAATTTCGTTTGTTGAGTTAATACCATTAGCGATTCTATTTATTTGTGCATGGAAAAAAATTCCAGCGATTCCTACATTGCTATTGAGTATTTGCACTTCTTTAATGTTGATGTTTTTCACTAATGCTCACTTTTCGTTGATAGATACAGCCGATATGATCCAAAATGGGTTTGTTTCTCAGACTGGGAATACACAAGTAGACGAATTGCTTTCTAGAGGCGGCATCCAAAGTATGATGTGGTCAGTATCTTTGATTATTTTAGCTTTGGCATTAGGCGGATTATTAGTAAAAATGGAAATTATCGATTGTTTACTACAGCGTTTTGAAACCTTGATCAATTCTCGTCAAAAATTGATTTTTATTACAATGATGAGTTCAATTGGAGTAAATGTATTGATCGGGGAGCAATATCTTTCAATTATTTTACCTGGAAAATCATTTATCAATAAATTTAAAGAAAAAAAGGTTCCATTGTCACTATTATCTAGAGGATTGAATGATGCTGGATCGGTTGTAAATCCTTTGATTCCTTGGGGCGTCAGTGGCGTTTTTATCTCAGGAACTTTAGGAATTGCAACAATCAATTATTTACCATATGCCGTATTTTGTTACATTTTACCGTTATTATCATTTTTAGTAACGATCATCAGCAAAAAGAAAGAAAAAGAATAATAGATAAAAGTCAATTATTCACCAAATGTTTTAAGTTCTTCATTGTATAGATAATCATCGATTTCAGAAATAGATAAATCATGTGAGATACCATAAATCACTACAGAGTCCCAAGGATGTTTAGGGTAAAGCTGGGCATAGCTTGTTTTTTTCAGTAACTCGTTTGTCTCTTCTAGGGATAGTCCTAAGCCAATCGTCAAGGCGATAACTTTTTCTCTGGAGGGATTTCGCTTTCCATCAAAGTATTGGTAGCCAGTAGCTTCGGCAATACCCGCTTTTTTTAATACCGCACTTTTTGAAAGTTCTTTCTCACGCAACCAGTAAGCTAAATAGTTCTTTAGCTTTTGATCAATGGCATACTGGCGAGTTTCAGAAAAAATCGTTTGAAAATCTTCAGCTTGTTTTAGCGAGTGTAATAATTTGTCTGTGTCTTTCTCTTGCATATTATTTATCCCCTATAGTAAACTAAATTATTTTATTCTTTATACTCTGATTTTAACAAAGATAAATTCTATTACAACTATTTATTTGCTATAATTAAAAAGTAAATCAAAACAATGGAGTGTAATCATGGAAAACATCAATAGTGAGCCAGCTCTTTTTTATAAAGAAATCAACCCGTTAACAGATAAAATAAATGGACCAATGCTTGTTCAAAAAATCGACACCAAAGAATTGTTTGTGAAAAAATGCTATCCGTTATATTTAGAAGAGCATCTAACTACACTGAAAACAATCAAACATGCTCACTTACCTAAAATTCAAGAGTGTATTATTCAAGATGGAAAATTATGGTTGTATGAAGAGTTTGTTCAGGGAAAAACACTGACTGAAGTGATCCAGTCGTCTGAACGATTAGAAACAGAAAAAATAGTAACGATAGCAATGGCTGTTTTAGAGGCCTTGGGGGCTTTGCATAAGAAAGGATTAGTCCATCGAGATGTAAAACCTGGGAATATCATGATAACGAATGAAGAAACTGTAAAGCTCATTGATTTCGATGCCGTTCGTACGGTTGATGGGGAGAAAGAGAGTGATACAGTTCAGTTAGGCACAATGGGGTTTGCTTCACCAGAGCAATTTGGCTTTGCAGAGTCTGATGAACGGAGTGATTTGTACTCATTAGGGGTTGTAATGAATATTTGTTCAGTAAAAGAGTACCCAAAAAAACATTTAACAGAAGATCTTATATTGAGAGGAATCATCAAAAAAGCAACAAAACTAGAGCCGACTGAACGCTATCAAACCGCGTTGGAAATGCATCTAGCACTTAGACAACAACTGTCAAAGCAACGAACTGCTGCAAAACAAAACAAACGCCAAATTAGTACGTCAAAAAAAAGACCAGTCAACATTACGATGAATGCCAGACCATTTACAAACAGATGGGGTACAAATACATACGTGAATCAGGTTGTTACGAGAGGTAGACGTGTCCTAGATAGTATTAGTCTTTTTTTTAAAAAGTTTATTCCAGGCTTTCGAACGGAAAAAATATGGAAACGAGTAGTTGCACTCTTTTTCTATACTATGTTGTTTGTGTCGATAGTTGGAAATGTCTTCGGTCAACCAACTAGAAGTTTGAAAATTAGTGAATTTGTGGACTATCTTTTTATTTTCATCATACCAATGCTCTTATTTACTAATTTTTTAGATTATCAAAGAAAATTACCGTTATTTTCATCTGACAATAAACGTTATCGTTATATAGGGTATGGGGTATTGTTTTTATTCTGGGTGGTCATCACGAAAGCAGGTTTAGAACTCAATTCGTATATATATAAACAAATCAATTAATCAATAAGACTTATTCTGTCACGGATATTTTGGATTCGTATGATGGGATAAGTCTTTTGTTATCAGAGTATGCAAAATGCATAAGATTCTTTTTTGTTTATTAGGTAATATACAAGATGTATCAACGGACTAAATAACAAAGGAGACAACAAAATGAACGTGAAGAAAATGGTTTTAATCGGAGTAGGTGTTCTTGTAGTAGGTGGGGTTCTAGTGAATATGGGGTCTGATTCTAAAGAAGACTCAAAGGATAAAAAAGAGACAACGACCAGCAAAGTCGTGAAGAAATCGGAACCTGAAACGCCAGCTGAGACAGATGCGGGTGATTTAGGTGATTATCATGTTGTAATTAAAGAATTGACTTTGGCAAAAGATTACAATGGAGAAGATGTCGGTGTGATCGATTATGAATTTACAAATAATAGCGATAAAAATGCAATGTTTTTAACGTCGATCACAACAAAAGCCTTTCAAAATGGCGTAGCGTTACAGTTAGCGATTATGACAGAATCTGGTTATGTTGATTCAATGACAGAGATTCAACCAGGTGCAACATTGAATTTAAAAGTACCCTATAAATTAACTGATATGACAACACCAATATCTGTTGAGGCAACGAAATTATTCAGTGATAAAGTAAAATTGACAAAGGAATTTATTTTAGAATAAATAGCAAGGGTTGAAAAAGGTGGTTCAGCTAGCTTTTCTTCCGATAGAAAGAGACTAGTTTTTAGCTTCAAAGGGAGCAAAGGAATTGAGTAATATTCCTTATATATGGCCGTGTATTAGGTTTATTGGAACAGGTAGCTATCAAGATTTAGTTATTTGGTCCGAAATCAATTAGTCTTTGCTGCCTGACTGATTTTCCAAATACGAAAACAGCCACAACCACAAAAAAGTGAACGTTTGGACTAAATCCAAACGCTCACTTTTTTTATTCTATTTCTGAGGTATTAGCGTGTTTTTCAGTAACTGAGTGAATCGGTTTGACTTTTAAAATATCCAAAAAGAATGTAAAAATCGGGATACCAACAATCAGTCCCCACACACCGAATAGGCGTTCACTGATCAGTAAAATGACGAATGTATAAAAAATTGGCAAGTCTGTTTTACTAGACATAAATTTAGGATTCAATACATAAGATTCAAATAAATGAACGATTAAAATGACCGCTAAAATATAAATAACGTCATTGATTCCACCTTCAGAATAGGCAATAAAGCTAAGTGGAATACAGGATACGATTACACCCGCAACTGGTATCAAACTCAAAATAAAAATCATGATCGCTAAACTTGGCAATTGATGAAAGCCAATCAAGGCCAAACAGATTGTGGTGATCCCAGTGTTTACAACCGCAATAAAAAATTGTGCCTCCATCACAACACCAAAGGTATTTACAAATTTATCTGCGAAAAAATAAATATCTTGAAAGAACCAGTCAAAGTCACTTTTTAAAAATAACTTAGAAAACTCTGCCATCTGTTTTTTCTCAATCATAAAAAAGAAACTTAGGATGAATGAAAGAACAAAGGAAAGTCCGATAGAACCAATGTCTTGAATATAACGAAGAATAATACTGGCACCGTTTTGAATTTGCGACATTAAATTGGATTTTTCTAAGTAATCATCAATTATTACTAAAAGTTGATTATGATCATCTCCTGGATTTTGATAGAAATGAACGACAGAATTATACATTTGACTCGTTTGATGAAGGAGAACAGGTACATATTTTGTAATCGCAAGATAAACCAGAAAAACAATCAACGCATAGGTTCCTAAAACGAGTAGGAGGGAGGGGATTTTTAAAAAGCGTTGAACAAATTTTACGAAATGAAGCGCTAAAAATGTAAAAATAAACGTTAATAGAATCATCGTAATCATACTTCTAGCTAAAAATAAAATAAAAATAACAACAGCTAAGACAAAAAAACGTCTTAAACGTTCGTTTTGAACAAATTTTTCATAAATTGACACAGACTTCACTCCTTGTAGTGTTTAATTATAGAATACATTAAGATAACTATAATACTTTTTCATAATTTAATATAGCAGAATTAATAATAATTCTTAAATATTATTGTTGTTTAAAAAAAGAAGATAGTAAATGTAACGTAATGAGGTTGATTAGGTAGTTACAAAAGATGAGGTATAATAGAGATTATTTAATTAAAAAGAGTAAGTGAAAGGAAATCTAATGATAAAAAAAGAAGAAATGCCTTTATGTGACGTTGCAACTACCGTGCAATTAGTTGGAAGTAAATGGAAACTATTAATAATTAGAGAGCTTATTTCAGGTTCTAAAAGAACGTCACAACTTAAACGCTCTTTGGCAGGTGTATCTCAAAAGGTTTTAACTGAAAGTTTAAGTTCAATGATAGATGATGGTCTTGTGAACAGGATAGAGTTAAAAAAAGTACCACCTCATGTTGAGTATCAATTAACAGCACTAGGAGAGTCGTTTCTTCCAGTTATTGAAACGATGAGGCAATGGGGCAAGTATTACAAGTCTCAACTATAAATCATAGGTACATTTTTGTACCTACTTCTCAAATTGAGTTTAATAACTTAGTATTAGGTTAAACCATATTCAGTGAGGAGAAGAGACTAATGAGTATAGAATTATTTGAATTTACGTCCGTTCATACTACTTCTAAATTAGTAGATTTTGAAGGCGAACAAGTTTTACAGGTGATAAAAAGTGAAAAGATAATGGAATTTGATGAGAATACTTATTGTAAAGTAGTCGATAGTTCATTTCACAACGGAATAATAGAAGTAAAAGTTCTAAGTAGATTGTTACCAGATGCACCTGACTTCGCAAGAGGATTCATTGGAATTGCTTTTCGAATTAGTGAGGACGATTCATCATTTGAATCATTTTATATCAGACCAACAAATGGGAGAGTGAATGATCCCATTAGAAAAAATAGAGGAACACAATATTTTTCTTATCCTGATTACACCTTTGAATATTTTAGAGATCGAGGAATTACAGCGTTTGAATCTTCGGCGGATATAGGTCTGGATGAATGGATTACATTAAAAGCTGTTATTGAAGATCAGACAGCAACTTTTTATGTGAATGGTGGAGACATACCGACTCTTGTTGTAGATAATTTAATATTAGGCGCAAAAACAAGCGGTTCGATTGGTCTTTTTGTGGACATTGGGACACAAGGCTTCTTTAAAGATTTAAAGATTACTTCATACGATTAGTATGATGACGGTGGAATTTCTTAAATCACATAAATAGGAATATTGAAATAGATGAGTAGATTATTTTGCTCATCTTTTTTGTTGTAACTAAAGAAACTCGAGAAACATATGAAGATAGAATAATTGAAGTTTTTTATAAGTATGCCTCATTTTTTTAGAAATGTTGTCCTTAATTAGATAATTCTAGTAGACAAAAAGAACAAATGTTCGTATAATTGATTAAGAAATCAATCAAGGAGAGGATCACTATGTTTTTTGATTATGAAAAAGAACCAAGGAGAGTGATTTTTTGTATTGATGTAAAATCTTTTTATGCTTCAGTCGAATGTGTTGCAAGAGATTTTGATCCACTTGAAAAAATGCTTGTTGTGATGAGTCATGCTGAAAATACTGGTGGTCTAGTTCTAGCATCTTCGCCAAAGGCAAAAGAAGTTCTTGGTATTACCAATGTCACGCGTAAATATGATGTACCAGATCATCCAGATTTAGTAATTGTTCCGCCACGAATGAATGAGTATATTAAAGAAAATATGAAAATCAATACAATCTACAAAGAATATGTTGCGGAAGAAGATTTACATATCTATTCGATTGATGAATCGTTTCTAGATGTTACAGCTAGTTGGAAACTATTTGGCCGAACACCAATAGAATTAGCTGAGATTATTCAACAGAGAATAAAAAAAGAAACAGGTTTATCGATTACGATTGGAATCGGTGATAATCCTTTATTAGCCAAATTATCTATGGATATTGAGGCAAAACATAATGAAAAACGTTTAGCAGAATGGCATTATGAAGATGTTCCTGAAAAAGTTTGGTCTATTGAGCCGATGACGGATATGTGGGGAATCGGCCATCGATTAGAAAAACGATTACATAATTTAGGGATTCGATCCGTCCATGATTTGGCTCACGCTGAGTTGACTACACTCAAAAGAAATCTAGGAATTATTGGTGAACAGCTGTATGCACATGCTCATGGCATCGACCGTAGCCGTTTATCTGAAAAATATATACCAGAAGAACGATCCTATAATAATGCACAAATCTTGATGCGAGATTACTTAAAACAAGAGGAGATTGAAGTAGTAATTCGAGAAATGGCAGAACAAGTTGCCGCTAGACTTAGAAAAGCCCACTGTCAAACTGAATGTGTTCATTTATCGATTGGATTTTCAAGAGCCATTAAGGCAAGTGGTTCAGGTTTTTCAAGACAAATGAAGGTACCTCTAACGAATAGTAGTAAATTGTTGATTGAATACTGTCTAACACTATTTAGACAAAACTGGCATGGGGAGGAAGTCAGACATGTTGGCATTACTTATTCTAAATTAAATTATAACACTTATGTACAACTGGACTTATTTCACGAGCCAGACGAACAATTGAAAGAATTGAAGTTAGATCAATTGATCGACGAAATCCGTCAGCGATTTGGGTATGTTTCTTTAGTGCATGCAAGTTCAGTATCATCTGGTGGTACGGCGATTTCTAGAGCATCGCTAGTTGGAGGACATGCAGGAGGAATGGAGGGCTTGCAATGAGCAAGGAACGAGATTATTATTTCGAACAGTATCAGGATCGAAAAATGAAAAAATGGGCAGGTTTTTACTTATCTGAACATACAGCAATCATTGAACAAGAAAAAAAACAGGAACCTGCTAAAAAGAAAGTTCAAATGAGTTGGCTTGCAATCAATGAAATTTTAGCACAAGCGTTTCAAAATCAACTTGAAGTAATGATCCAAAAAGAAGAATTGGATTGTGAAGGGAATTATGGTGCAGATATTATTGGATTGATCCAAGGTCATGATGAGTTAGGAATCTATGTTGGCGGGCATAAGATTGGTTATGATGAGATTCGTCATGTACAGATTCACTAAATAAAAACCATCTGTCTTTAGACTCGTCTATAGACAGATGGTTTTTATTTAGTAGCGGGAAACAAGAAAGAATTGAGCTGTTGCAAATAGGATCATCGTTACCGCAATTAGACCACAAATAATTAAATGGCGGCGTTTATGCATCATTACGATGGCAACAAATTCTCTTAAAAAAGCATTAGGTAAAAAGTAAAAAGCTGTTTTTGCTCCGATACCATCAGCGTTCAAGTTTGCCATTTTTGCAAAAATACCAGCTCGAAACAGATGAAAATTATTAGTTGTAAAAATAGCATGGAAATCATTTCCACCAAACGTTTTTTCCATAATTTCTTTAGAAAATTTCATGTTTTCCAAGGTGTTTTTAGAATTTGTTTCAACCAAAATATCCTCTTCCGGAATCCCTTTTTCAAGTGCGTAATTTTTCATCGCGATACTTTCGGCGATGTGTTCGTCATCTCCTTTACCACCAGACATCAGGATTTTTGGTGGGTTCAGAGTAGCTTTCGATTGTGCCTTATAGAATTGAATCGCTTTTTCGATACGTCTACCTAAAAGTGGTGGAACAGTCTTTCCGTCAATCAAACCTGAGCCTAAAACGATGATGAAATCTTGATTATACTTAGGTTGGTTGAACTGATAAATGACTGAAATGGTTAAAAAATTATAGAAAACGATCGAAAAATAGATGATAGATAATGGTAAAATCCCAAATAGTAAAGAGGCCCACTCAGGTAAAATTCGAGTAGAATAATGATTAAAAATCAAAAAGGCGGTCAAACCAATTGCTAAAAGTAATGTCAATAAGTTGGCGAGCGAATGACCTTCTTTTCGCATAACAACGATTGCATTCCAATACAAGAACGCAATCAACGCATACAAGCCAATCAAAATCAGTAATAGTAAGACAACACCAGTGATTCCAGCCATAACCATTAATAAGGGATTGGTTGTTCTAACAAGTAAAAAGCCTAAATAAGTCATACCAATGACGAGAAATAAATTGAATAATAAGCCGTTTATTAACCTGCGCTTCTCTTTAAAATAATAAAAAAGAAAAAGAAGTAATAAAGCCGATGGTATTAGAAAATAATAGGAGTGGAGCTGTGTTTCTAAATAAATGACATAAACGATAAAACAAAGTGAAAACCAAAGTAATTCAAAAAATTTCCAATCTTGATTTACCTTATGTTGACGCCATTTTGGCATTACAAATGCGCCAATCAGGTAGACCATAGCAATGATAATACTAAAATAATTCCCCATAATAGAACTCCTTCAATAAATGATTTCTATTTAAGTATAACGAAAAACGAAAGAAAAAAATACTATAACATCTGTTCGAGTAGTCATAAAATGATTATAAAAAAACATTCTTCAAATAAATAAAATAGAAGAATGTTTTTTTAGATTATTTACAAGAACGAATAGGGAATGTTATGAAGAAACGGGTCCCTATATTTTCTTCTGATTCTAAAGACAGATGCCATTCATATTTAGAGACGATCGAAGTTACTGCAAAAAGACCAAGTCCAGTACCTTCATCAGCAGATTTTGTTGTAAAGAATGGCTCAAATATTTTTTCTTTTAATTCATCAGGTATACCTGGACCATTATCCGAAATCTCCAATGTAACAAAACGATCCACATGACTCATCCGTGGGTTGTCCGTTTTTAGCTTATCCGTTAGTTCTTTTGAGGCTGGTGCGACAGTTACTTGAATTTTTTGTGGCTTGTTTTTATTATCTTTTGTTGCTTGATAAGCATTTGTGATCAAGTTATAGATTAGATTTTGTAAATCAGTTTCTTCTAACTTAGCAGTCCCAAGATTTTCCTGAATTAAAAGGGTCAACTGAACTTTTTTAGGAATTATTTCACCAATTAAGTGAGTTGCTACGCCAATAGCACTAGAGATATCCATCCATTCTTGAATCCCTTTTTGAGGCTTAGAAAAGCGTAATACATTGGAAGAAAGTCGTTTTCCTTTTTGAGCGGAATGTAGAATTTCCTCTAAATCAGCTTCTAATATAGGATCATCTACATGTTCTTCTAATAACAGTTGTGTATTACCAATAATCGGTGTCAGAAAGTTATTCATATCATGAACGATTGAAGTTGTCAGTAATCCAACCGTTTCCATTTTGTTTCGTTGATAAAGTTCTAATTCTAATTGATGCTGCATTTTTTGTTGTTTTTGTTTTTCGATCAGCTGTCGATTTTCAGCTTCAATTGTTTCCTTTTTTCTAAAATTATGGATAAACAGCGAGCAGATAATAATCAAAAGGAGTAGTAAGACTAAAAGAAACGATAAAACAATCACAAAGTTAATGATATCATCATTTCGCTCATTATAATCCGCATTGATTGCAACGACCCAACGAGCAAGCCCTACATCAATCCACTCAAAGGCACTTATTTTCAAAACTTCTGTAGGTATATCCTCATCCCACCAATAAGATTTATACGTCAATTTTCCTGAATCGTGGTTTAGCTGATATTTTTCTAGGCGTTTCAAATCAGAATAATCAAAGTCAGGGTATAATTCTTCTCGTCCATTGATAATATCTAAACCAACTTGTTGGGCTACAGGATGCATAACGACTGTCATGGAGCGATCTTTGATCATCGGATAACCTTTATAATCTAACTCGAAATCTTGTAGAAAATTTTTATAAAATGCCTCTAAATTTAGTGGTAAAATCAAATACCCATCGATAGAACCAGACGCAGTCCTGATTTCATGGTAAAAATTGACATAAGCCTTTTTATTGATAAAATAGGAATCACCATTTTGTGCAGTTGGTTTATCCAGCAATTGTTTTAACGATAAATCATGGCTGATAAAAGGACGAATCGTTTCAGTATCGGCAATCGATACTTGCTTTTTCTTTGAATCCCAGTGAAAAGCGTATAACGGTGTTCCGTCAGGTTCAATGTAAAAAAGGGCGTCAGCTTCGTTGTTTAGTGAATCAAAGAATGTATTCAAAGAAGAAGCACTATTTTTGAGATAGGTTGCTGGATCATTACTGTTTTTTAAGTTACCATCAATAGCTAAATAATTAAGTGCTTGATGACGATTTTTCATAGAGAGTTGAATGACTTTTCCCACATACTCAGTTGATTGTAGTAAAAAGTCCTGTCCACTAGCAGTTGTTGCTTTACGAATGACCGAAAATCCTCGAATTGCAAAGAAAACGGATACAACAATAAAAATGGTCATTGCGACAATCATGATGTTTACAATCCTATTAGTTCGTTCCATTGGTCTAGCTCCTTTTAAACGTCTGTTCATATCATAACAAGTTCATGTTGAAATTTAAAGATAATTCGGCTATTGTATAGATAATGTAAAATAATAATGAGGTGTGAATGTTGCGAAACGAAAAAATTTTAGTGGTAGATGACGATCCTGCAATTCGCCGATTGATTTGGAAGTCGCTTCAGTCAACGGGATTGTTGGTATATCAGAGTGATACAATTGAAAAAACATTGGATATTATGAATCGGGTAGAGTTCCAATTGTTTCTTTTAGATGTTAGTTTAGAATATGAAAATGATGGGTATCATTTAGCCCAATTGATCCGGGAACGTCAACCATTGACTCCAATTATATTTGTTAGTGGCAAAAAAAATGAACAAGATATTATAAGTGGTCTAGAATCTGGCGGAGATGTTTATATTTCCAAACCATTTGCGCCAAATGTATTACGAGCACAAGTTATTAGTACGTTAAATCGCACTGAACAGTTATTGACACTGAGTCAACAACGTGAAGAAACGATGTTGAGAGAGGGGATTTTTTCATTTGATAAAAATCAATATCAATTTAGCAAAAATGGCGAAATAGTAAACATGACTTCTAAAGAGATTATGATGATTTTATTTTTTATGGAAAATCCCTATCAAGTATTTAGTAAAGAACAGATTTATGCTAGCGTCTGGAGTGATGGAGACCTAGATAAAAATCTGATTACAGTCTATATTAATTATCTAAGAAATAAAATCGAAGATGATCCCAAAAAACCTAAGTATTTACAAACAGTTTGGGGGATTGGGTATCTCTTTAATCCAGAAGGAAAAGAGGCGGGTACCGCGGTTTCACAGTAAAATAGAGTTACAAAACAGCTGATGATCACTAATGGTCATCAGCTGTTTTGGTATTGTCTGCTATGTAATGCTCAAAATAGACCTTCCAATCGACCAAAAAAGAAACTTAATGCGATTAAATCGGCTGATCCACCAGGGCTAAGATTTTCTTGAATCAGTTGTTGATCAAAAAGAGTTAAAGCGTCTTCTAGTTCCTTTTCTGAGCTGTTTACGGAAAGAGTTTGCAAAAGTTCAGCTGATTGTTTTTTTACATTTCTCCAAGCAAAGATACCACCACGATTGATTAGATTTGAATCTTCAATCGTTGCCATTAAGTGTAAGAGTAAGATCAAAAATAAATGTTGTGGATCGCTAGTATCAGAGTGTCTCAAAAAGGGAAGTGCACTGTCTTTCAGCGCAGGATAACCTAATTCAGCTTCCCCACGAATACCGACTATACCATGTTCTAAATAGAGTTTTTCTCCATAACTCAATTGTTTTTTTTGCGCTAAGTCTGCAAAATCATTTAACAGCAATCCCTTGGTCATTTGCTGTACATAAGCAAAAATAGCGGATGTATCTTTTGGCGTAAAGGGAATGGTCAGCTGTTTATCCTGCATTGTTTTCCCTGTTGCACTTAACAACAAAGCAAAAGAGAAGTTTGCTCCTTTATGAGTGTTGATTCCTTTTGTTTTGTTTAGCATGGCACCTTCAGCTAACTGTCCAAGTGCTCGAACTTTTTCAAATAAACCAAATGGAGTTCCGTTATGGGTGAGACCTACTTCAACATATTTTGTAAGAAACGGAGCAAGTGCAATGCTACTATCAATAAAAGTAGAATAATTCATGTCTGTATGTGCGCCGCAACTTTTAGGATCAACTAAGCCAGGTTTAGGAGAAAGAGCTGCCTCAAAGAGTAAAGCTTCTAATGCTAATTCACTGATTTGCTTGGCTATTAATGTTTTATTTCGTTGGTTCATTTAAATGTTTTTCCATTTCTTTAAGAATAAATGTCTGAGAATAAGATAAATGCTCTGTGATAAGTAATTCTAACTGTTCTTCTTCTTGGTTCATCATACACTTATAAATCATCCAATGTTCTTTTAAGGCTTTGTCTCGTCGATCTTTAGACCGAATCGAAATATCTCGAAAGTAGACGAGGTATTCACGTAATTTCATGACGATGGATTTTAAACGCAACATTTTACTTTTTTCATAAATCAATTCATTAAAATCAGAAAATTTTTGTAGAACTTGGTCAATTTCGTTGGCCTCATTCAAACGGTCAGTTTCTTCTAGTAATGTTTTTAGTTCCTCAAAATCTTCAGAAGACATTTCTTTCATAGCGGTGATCGTAGCTAGAACATCTAAAGATTTTCGAATAGCATAAATTTCGTTGGCATCATTGAGTGAAATTCCTCGAACGATGATGCCGACACCACGTACGTGATCAACCAGTCCTTCTTCGACAAGCTTTTGCAGCGCATAGCGGATAGGCGTACGACTGATATTCATCACTTCAGAAAATTCTTTTTCATTGATTCGTTGTCCAGCGGGAATATCGCCTAGAATAATTGTTTTGCGAAAAGCCTTGTAAACAAGTTCTTTTAAAGGTTCATTAATACTTAAATCTAAATTTTTTCCAACTGCTTCTGATATTGTACTCATCTGATTACTCCTTTTCTGGATTAATAGTAGGAAAAATAAATGAATATTTTTATTCTATATTGCTAAGAAAAAGATAAGAAAATCGCACAAATTCTTTTATGAAATGTGCGATTTTCAATGAACAAGAATGGTTATTGTGGAATATAAAGTGGCATATGACCAGTCAAGATGATTGTTACAACAAAGATAATGAAGATTCCCAATGCCCATTTAGCTGTTTCTCTTTGCCATTGCCCCATGTCTAAACCTGTTAAACGAAGTAATAAGTAAATGAAGGCAACCAAAGGACTTAGCAAGTGGAATGCTTGCCCCATTAATGAAGCTAAAGCCATTTGCATATCAGTAAAGCCGTATGCGCGTCCAGCTTCTGCTAAAACAGGTAACACACCAAAGTAAAAGCCATCATTTGAGATGAAGAAGGTACCTGGAGCTGAAATGACTGCAATGACTAAGCCCCAGAAACCAGCCAATTGATTTGGAATGATTTTTGTGAAACTTTGAGCTAATGCATCTGCCATACCAGTGCCTTGGAAAAGTCCCATGAAGACACCTGCTGCAAAAACTAAGATAACAACTTGAACTGCATCGCCGCCATTGGCACCGATTCGAGATGATTGATCTTTTAACACTGGATAGTTGACCATTAAGGCGATAACCGTACCAGTCAAGAACAAGAACAACGGTGGTAAGCCAAGACCAACAAATGAGTCTGTTACCAATAAAGCAATCAAGCCAATAGTTAGGATCGCATTGAATAACCAAATTTTAGGTCGGCGAATTGACAACGTTTCTTCATCTGTAACAGTTGTCATTGCATCGATCTCTTCATCAGTCAGTTGTTTGATTCCAAGACGAGCACGTTCTTTTCTACCCATAGAAGGTGCTACGATGAAAATTACATAAAGTAATGCAATGATCATACCTGGAATTAGATAAGCCAAAATTTCAGCGCCAACATTTAACACGCTCATCGCACGAGCGGTTGGTCCACCCCAAGGAAGTAAGTTCATAATCGTATTTTGTAAAATAACCAAAACACCTAAGTTCATCAATTTCATATCTAATTTTTTATAGATAGGAATAAAAGCAGAACAGCAAATCAATGTTGTAGTTGTTCCATCACCATTAAGAGAAACGGCTGCTGCAACAACAGCTGTAGCAATCAATACTTTCATCGGATCGCCTTTAGCAATGTGAATCATTTTTTTTGTGATTGGGTCAAATAACCCAGCATCCAACATAATTGAAAAATAAAGAATGGCAAACAATAACATGATACCCGTAGTGGATGTTGTTTTGATTCCTTCCATAACAAAGTCTCCAATAGAGCCTTTCTTAGAAACACCCGCAAACATTGCGATCAAAGCAAAAATCAATGGAATCAAAACTAAAGCTGTAAACGGTGACATTTTCTTTTTCATGATGACAAACATAAAGACGATAATCATCACATAAGACAAAACAGTTAATAACATTTTTTTCTCTCCTTCAACACTAAATTCGTTTTCCGAAACAATCGGGCCTCTCTTTGTGGTGTTGGGTCTATAGAAAAATAACAGTAAGGTAGATTTAGAAAGCCCTTTCTTGTTTCGTTAACAATGCTTAGTTTAATCGAAGCTAGTTTAGATAAATAGATGATGAGCAGAAAAAGAACACCAAAAAAACAGGGATGGTAGCGGTTTCTTAAAGAGATGTTAATAAGATGTTAATAAAACATTAAATGCCTTGAAACGTTGATATAACAGTATTTTAATGGCTTTTAGTAAAGTTCGGAGCAAGAGGAACAATGAAAGAACAATTTTTGCTTGATGATTTCATTTTATTGTAATCGTTTTTACCTATAATGAGTTCATAAGCAGAAAGGATGTGAGTTCATGGGTCTATTTGAACGACTGTTTAATAAAGAGAAGACAGAAATAAAAACGAATGAAGCACCACTTTCTCCTACTATAGAAGAGAATGATGGTTGGCAAGAAATTACTGGATACATCCCAGTAGAAAGTACGGAATATCAATTTGTTTCATTAATTGCAACAGCGATCGCCGCTGGAGATCAACCAGAAAGTGAGTTTAGTATTAAACGTATTTTAAAAAGAAATCCAGAAGCACAACTGGTTTCTGTGATCGCTACCAGTATTGCATCGGCGGATCACGCAGAGAGTCAGTTTGTCATTCGGTCAATCAAGGAGAAAAAAACAAGTTAGTTTTTGGATTACTTGATAGCATCGGTCAGTTTGTTGGAAAAGAGATAAAAATTGAATGTGACAAAAAGCATCACAGTCATAATTTCCTATTTTTCAGTCAGAGCTGGGGGAGCCCATTACACTTTACTTTGAACCACAGTGAATAAAGTGAACTGATGTTGAAAAGTACAAGGTGAAGTGAAACGAAACGTTGTTACCATGTGTTATCTAGCTTCATGAGCCAGTCTCTCGGGAAAAAGATAAAAATAGAGTGAGACAAAAAGCGTCTCAATCGATTTTTCCTATTTTCCAGTCGAACCTGAACGAGCCCATTACACTTTGCGTTATCTAGTTCCACGGGCTAGGTTCTCGGAAAAAAGATAAATGATGAAAGAGGCAAAAAGCACCTCAGTCATAATTTCCTATTTTTCAGTCGAACCTGAACGAGCCCATTACACTTTTAATTTTAGGAGGAAAAGAAATGTTACGTAAGTTTAAAATCTCAATTGATGGAAAAGAGTATTTAGTAGAAATGGAAGAAATTGGTGGCGTGCCACAAGCACCAAGCGCAGCACCAGTTGCACCAGCCGTTCCTGTTGTAGAAGCGGCACCAACAACGCCTGTGGCAGCTGAGCCAACAGCTCCTGTAGCAAGCACGCCAGCTGGAAATGATGCAATGCCATCTCCTATGCCTGGAACAATCTTGAAAATTTTGGTAAATGTTGGTGATACCGTACAGGAAAATCAGCCATTGATGATTCTTGAAGCCATGAAAATGGAAAATGAAATTGTAGCTGGTAAAGCGGGGACAGTTACAGGGATTCATGTTCAACAAGGGGATATGGTCAATCCTGGGGAACCATTAATTACAATCGGTTAAATAAGAAAAAAGTAGTTTAATTTTAAAAGAGGAAGTGACGTTTGTGGAGACATTAATTGAAGGCGTAGTAGGAATGGGGCAGGAGCCAGGTCGTATCGTAATGATGGTGATCGGTGGTATCCTGATGTACTTGGGGATTAAAAAAGAGTACGAACCCACTTTACTTGTGCCAATGGGATTAGGAACGATTTTAGTCAATTTTCCCAATTCAGGTGTACTGAGTGCCGGCGGAGAAGCTGGTCCGTTTCAAGTGTTGTTTGACATGGGGATTTCAACAGAGTTATTTCCATTGTTACTATTTATCGGAATTGGCGCTATGATCGATTTTGGGCCATTATTACAAAATCCATTTTTATTATTGTTTGGTGCAGCCGCTCAGTTTGGGATTTTCTTTACGATTATTGCAGCCGTTTTATTAGGTTTTGACTTAAATGATGCAGCTTCTATCGGAATTATCGGAGCAGCCGATGGGCCAACGTCTATCTTCGTTGCGAACACGTTGAATTCAAAATATATGGGTGCAATCATGGTTGCGGCTTATTCTTATATGGCATTGGTTCCTATCATTCAACCAGTGGCAATCAAAGCTGTTACAACGAAAAAAGAACGCCAAATCCGTATGACATATCGTGCTGGCGAAGTATCACAAACAGCTAAAATTTTATTCCCAATCGTAATTACAGTTGTTGCGGGATTGGTAGCGCCAGTTTCTCTTCCGTTAGTTGGGTTCTTAATGTTTGGGAATTTACTACGTGAATGTGGCGTTTTAGATCGTTTATCTGTAACAGCGCAAAATGAGTTAGTAAACATCATCAGTATTGTGCTAGGATTAGCAATTTCAGTGAAAATGCAATACGAAGAATTTTTACAAGTTGATACGTTAATGGTAATTGGGCTTGGGCTAGTAGCCTTTGTAATGGATTCCGTTGGTGGCGTGTTATTTGCTAAACTATTGAATCTATTTAGAAAAGAAAAAATCAATCCAATGATTGGAGCAGCAGGAATTTCAGCATTCCCAATGTCTAGTCGAGTGATTCAAAAAATGGCAACAGATGAAGATCCACAGAACTTTATTTTAATGCATGCAGCAGGTGCCAATGTATCTGGACAGATTGCCTCTGTTATTGCGGGTGGCTTATTGTTAGCGTTGCTTGCGTAGTGTTTTGAATAGAAGAAAGGGAAAGGAGCTTGGTTATGTCAGCTGATTTATTAAAATCATTAGAGCTATTGGTTTTTGGTTGGGGTGGCGTGTTTGTGGTCATTTTCGTGATTTACTTTGCGTCGTTTATGTTAAATAAATTATTCCCACCGAAAAGCTAGGAAGTGTTAAACAATGAACATCAGAAGAATGTGGCTTGAGCGAGATTTGGGCGTAAAACAGCAGTGGTCAGAGTTTTTGATGAACGCCGATCTTATACCAGATGACCAGTTAGATTATACGATTGGTCTCTATGATCAGGAAAAACTGATTGGAACAGGATCGATTTTTAGGAATATCTTAAAATGTATCGCAATCGATCCTTCTTACCAAAATGAAAATCTGCTTTCTCAAATTGTTCAAGCCTTACGAGAAAAGTTGCAGGAAATAGGCTATCAGCATTATTTTTTGTATACAAAACCAAAAAACAGCAAGTTGTTTCACTCTTTAGGTTTTACAGAAATTGTGGCAACGGCTGAACTGGTTTTTATGGAACAAGGATTTCCTGATTTTAAAGATTATTTAGTGGAACTTAAAAAGCATGAACGAGGGACAAAACAAAATGCTGCAATTGTAATGAATGCCAATCCATTTACCAAGGGTCATTTATATTTAGTGACAGAAGCCGCTAAACGTTCTGAAACGGTGTATCTGTTTGTTTTGTCTGAGGAACGATCGCTATTTGATGCTAAGACACGTTTTGAACTAGTCCGAGAAGGCGTTCGTCATTTAGCAAATGTAGTGGTTTTACCAACAGGAGAATACATGGTATCCAGTGCAACCTTTCCATCTTATTTTTTGAAAGATCAGGCCAAGGCTAGTATTGCGGAGGTCCAGGCTGTTTTGGATGCCACTTTATTTAAAGAAAAGATTGCTTCTGTTCTATCAATTTCAACGAGATTTGTTGGAGAAGAACCGTTTTCAGCAGTAACAGAGATTTATAATCAGGCGATGAAAAAAACGTTTGGTTCTGAGCTTGAACTAGTTGTTTTACCAAGAAAAAAAATCAATGGAGAAGCAATTAGTGCCACAAAAGTTCGCGCTTTAATGGAACAAGAAAATTATGCAGCAATCAAGCCACTTGTTCCGCTAAAAACGTTTGTAGAAATAATGAAACAAAATAATAAGTAACGAGGTGTATACGTTGGAAATCAAACAAAACGCATCTGCTGGTACAACTGAATCAAGTGATATTATGATTACGATTGGAAAAAACAGCGGACAAGGAATTCTAATTGAACTGGATAGTAGTGTTGAAAAGCAATTTGGACGTCAAATTCGTGAAAAAATACAAGAAACCTTAAATAATCTGTCTGTTACGGATGCAAAAGTTCAGGCAATCGATAAAGGTGCATTGGATTGCACCATCCAAGCTCGAACAGTGGCAGCTGTTTATCGCGCTGCTGGTGAAGAAAATGTAGACTGGCAGGTGTTAAATACATGGAACGTTTAAGAAGAACGATGATGTTTGTACCTGGAGCGAATGCTTCAATGCTAAGAGATGCGACGTTATACGGCGCCGATTCGTTGATGTTTGACTTAGAAGATGCTGTTTCTTTAAAAGAAAAAGATAGTGCTCGTTTACTTGTCTATAATGCGTTACGAACATTTGATTACTCGACTGTCGAAACGGTCGTTCGAATCAACGGCTTAGATACAGTGGGGCGTCAAGATGTTGAAGCAATGGTTTTAGCAGGTGTTGATGTGATCCGCTTACCTAAAACAGAAACAGCTCAAGATATTGTGGATGTGGCGGCTGTTATTACTGAAATGGAAACCAAATATGGCGTAAGCGTTGGGACAACAAAAATGATGGCCGCAATCGAATCGGCTGAAGGTGTTTTAAATGCGCGAGAAATTGCACAAGCAAGTGATCGCTTGATTGGAATCGCACTGGGAGCAGAAGATTATGTCACCAATATGAAAACGCATCGTTATCCAAATGGACAAGAATTATTTTTCGCACGTAGTTTTATTCTGCATTCTGCTAGAGCAGCAGGAATTGCCGCAATCGATACCGTCTATTCAGATGTCGATAACACGGAAGGCTTCTTAGCTGAAGTGGAGTTGATTAAACAATTAGGATTTGATGGTAAGTCTGTGATCAATCCACGTCAAATTCCTTTAGTAAACAGTGTCTATGAACCAACAGAAAAAGAAATCCAAAATGCTAAAGAAGTGATTTGGGGCATTCGTGAAGCCGAAGCCAAAGGATCAGGTGTAATTTCAGTGAATGGAAAAATGGTGGATAAACCGATTGTTGAACGAGCAGAGCGAGTGATTGCGCTAGCGATTGCAGCAAAATTAATTTCTGAGGAGGAAGTCTAAAATGAAAAATAATGTAGGCAAAGAAATTCCAGATAATTATGCTGAACAATACGGTTTATTTAAAGGAGAACTAGCGAATATTCGTGAGTATAAAGAATCTAGCCGTACGATCAATCCTGTTAGACCGAGAGATACGAAACTATTAGGTAGTTTAAGAGAAGCGATTGAAAAAACAGGCCTAAAAGACGGCATGACCATTTCATTCCACCATCATTTCCGTGAAGGCGATTTTGTAATGAATATGGTTTTAAAAGAAATTGCTGCACTAGGAATCAAGAATTTATCGATTGCGCCTAGTTCCATCGCAAATGTTCATGAACCATTGATCGAGCATATCAAAAATGGTGTGGTCACGAATATTACCTCTAGTGGATTACGAGATAAAGTTGGTGCTGCGATTTCTGAAGGAATCATGGAAAATCCAGTTGTGATCCGTTCTCATGGTGGTCGTGCGAGAGCGATTGCTGCAGGGGATATCCATATTGATGTGGCCTTTTTAGGCGCACCAAGTTCAGATGCATACGGCAATGTAAATGGGACCAAAGGCAAAGCCACATGCGGCTCGTTGGGTTATGCGATGATCGATGCGAAATATGCCAATCAAGTCGTGATTATCACAGATAGCTTGATGCCCTATCCCAATACACCAATCAGTATTCCGCAAACAGATGTAGATTTTGTCGTAGAAGTTGATGCGATCGGTGATCCAGAGGGGATCGCTAAAGGAGCTACTCGTTTTACTAAGAATCCGAAAGAGCTACTGATTGCAGAATATGCAGCGAAAGTAATCACGCATTCACCGTATTATAAAAATGGTTTTTCTTTCCAAACTGGAACAGGTGGGGCGGCATTAGCTGTGTCTAGGTTTTTGAAGGAAGCCATGATCAAAGATGGCATTACCGCTAGTTTTGCTTTAGGTGGCATTACAAATGCCATGGTTGACTTATTAGAAGAAGGACTCGTTGAAAAAATCATTGATGTCCAAGATTTTGATCATCCTTCTGCCGTTTCGTTAGGAAAGAATGAAAATCATTACGAAATTGACGCAAATATGTATGCTTCACCATTAAGCAAAGGGTCTGTCATCAATCAATTAGATACTGCAATTCTTTCTGCATTAGAAATCGATACGAATTTTAATGTGAACGTTATTACAGGATCAGATGGTGTAATCCGTGGGGCATCAGGCGGACATTCAGATACAAGTGCGGCTTGTAAGATGAGCTTAGTTATTGCACCATTGATCAGAGGACGCATTCCAACAATCGTTGAAGAAGTTAATACAGTTGTAACACCAGGTAGTAGCATCGATGTTGTGGTAACTGAGGTCGGCATTGCGATCAACCCAGAACGCCAAGACCTAATAGAACACTTTAAAGCACTAGATGTTCCACAACTAACAATGAAAGAACTACAAGAAAAAGCTTATAGCATCGTAGATCGACCAGATGCTATACAATATGGTGATAAAGTCGTTGCATTGATCGAATATCGTGATGGTTCAATTATCGATGTGGTCAAAAATGTCTAAAACCCGCTTAAAGGGAGAATCAGTTACACTAATAGACATGCTGAACGCTCGAGAAAAGCGAGCAACGATTCAGCAAGAACTTTTAACAAAGCATCCTAGGTGTACTTTATTAAGCGCTACGATGAATATTCCAGGACCTATAAAAACAAATGAGCAACTAAGACATGCTTTTTTAACTGTCATTAAAGAGACCAATGCTCTTTTTCCTCCTGAAAAAATAGTTGCTCGCAAACACCGAGAGTTGAAAACAGGTTCAGAATATTATCTAGTCCTTGATGAAACACCTGAAAAACTGAAGAAAAAATTAATTGAAATTGAAGAAACGCATGTCTATGGTCGTTTGATGGATTTAGATGTCGTTTATCTAAAAGATCAAATCCTTCATTCTGTCAGTCGTATCGAACTAAATCACAAACCAAGAACTTGTTTTATTTGTAATGAAGAAGCAAAGGTTTGCGGTAGACAAAGACATCACAGCGTAGAAGAAATGCAAGAGACAATAACGAACTTATTGAGAAAGGAAGGATGAAATGACAAAAGAAATCCTTTTTACCGAAACTGTGCTGCGTGACGGTCAACAAAGCCAAATCGCTACACGTATGCCGACAAGTGATATGTTGCCAATCATCCAAACATTAGATGAAGCAGGTTATCATGCTTTAGAAGTGTGGGGCGGTGCAACGTTTGATGCATGTATTCGTTTTTTAAATGAAGATCCATGGGAACGATTAAGAGCGATTCGAAAAGCAACTAAAAATACAAAGCTACAAATGCTTTTACGAGGACAAAATCTACTGGGGTACAAAAATTATGCGGATGATGTTGTCGAAGCATTTGTTCAAAAATCAATCGAAAATGGGATCGATATTATTCGTGTTTTTGATGCGTTAAATGATACTAGAAATCTACAAACGTCAATTGAAGCAACGAAAAAATTTGGTGGACACTGTCAACCAGCTATTTCCTATACAACAAGTGATTTTCACACGATCGATTATTTTGTCGGATTAACGACAGAACTTGAAAAAATGGGTGCCGATTCTATCTGTATTAAAGATATGGCAGGAATTCTAACACCAGATGATGCCTATCGTTTAGTAACAGAAATCAAAAATAAAATCCAAGTTCCTTTGGAAGTCCATACGCATGCAACAAGCGGCATTTCTGAAATGACCTATTTGAAAGCAATTGAAGCAGGTGCGGATATCATCGACACAGCCATTTCATCGTTTTCTGGTGGAACAAGTCAACCTGCTACAGAATCAATGGCGCTAGCTTTAGAAAATTTAGGCTATAACACTCATTTAGATATGAAAAAAGTAGCCGAAGCAGCTGACTATTTTAACCCAATTCGCGATAAATTTAGAGAAGAAGGGTTATTGAATCCTAAAGTAAAAGATACAGAGCCTAAAACGTTGATCTATAAAGTACCTGGTGGAATGCTATCGAATTTATTGAGCCAATTAACAGAACAAGGCTTAGCAGATAAATATGAAGAGGTTCTAAGAGAAGTACCGAAAGTTCGTGCGGATTTAGGCTATCCACCACTTGTAACGCCATTATCCCAAATGGTAGGAACTCAAGCAGTAATGAACGTAATCAGTGGAGAACGCTACAAAATAGTCCCAAAAGAAATCAAAGACTATGTTAAAGGCCTGTATGGAAAACCACCTGTGGCAATTTCAGAAGAAATGACCAAACTGATTATTGGTGAAGAAGAAGTAATCACAGTTAGACCAGCAGATCTATTAACACCAGAGCTTCCTATATACAAAAAAGAAATTGAAGAGTATGCAAAATCAACTGAAGATGTATTGATGTATGCTTTATTCCCACAACAAGGAAAAGATTTCTTAGGAAGAAGAGAAGATCGATTTTATGATGTTCCGTTACAAGAAGTGAACGTTACGATAGATATCTAATGAAAAGAAAAGCGTTGTAAAATCAGTCGATTTTATAACGCTTTTTGCTATTTCTTAAAGAATCTATTAACGAATATAAAATATTTTTGTCTTACATGAAAGCGGTAAAAATCGCTATTAATAGAGTGAAAATGGCCTAGTAAATGTTATTTGTTCAGAGCGGGTTTTTTGGTTTTTTATTATGAGTTTTAAATTAGAATATAATGTGGAAAAGATGCAATAAAGCTAATTTTATGCTGCCTAAAATTGTATAGATGGAGATAAAGCTTTTATTTAAAAGGTTTTATTATATGACATGAATGTGACGTAATAGTGGTAATTAATATGACTTTTCTCATCGTTATAAAGGTTTACATTTAATTATAATGCCGTTATAATGGCTAAAATCAAGTCATATATTTGGGACACTGTTTTGATACTGTACATAGTTATGAATTGAGATGGTTGATTATATGGGCTAGCGCCTCGGGGGAAAGATAAATTAGAAATGAGGTAAAAAGCACCTCAGTTCTAATTTCCTATTTTTCAGTCGAGACTAAACGAGCCCGCTTCGCTTTTAAATTAGGAGGGATGTTTTTGATTACGAGTAAGCAATCTTCAGAGAAAGTTTTTGAAATGAAGGATCAGAAGTATCAGTATTATTCATTAGCTTCATTAGAAACAGAACAACATCAGTTTATTTCAACGTTACCGTTTAGTATTCGTGTGTTACTGGAATCTTTATTGCGGCAAGAAAATGGTGTCGGGATTACGCAAGAACATATTGAAAATTTAGCGCGATGGTCTTCAGATCATGAGAACAAAGGTGAAGTACCATTTAAACCTGCCCGAGTGATTCTACAAGATTTTACAGGTGTTCCGGCAGTTGTTGATTTAGCTTCATTAAGAAAAACAATTGCTGATTTTGGTGGAGATCCTACGACAATCAATCCTGAGGTTCCAGTGGATTTGGTTGTGGATCATTCTGTTCAAGTCGATGTAGCTGGCGTTAAACAAGCGCTGCAGTTAAATATGAAAATGGAATTCCAACGCAACCAAGAGCGATATCGGTTTTTGAGTTGGGCTCAAAAAGTTTTTGATAATTATCGGGTCGTGCCACCTGCAACGGGAATTGTTCATCAAGTCAATATCGAATACTTAGCATCTGTTGTGACGCAGAAAAAATTAGAAGATGGTACTATTTTACTCTATCCTGATACTTTAGTTGGAACGGATTCACATACAACGATGGTCAATGGATTAGGTGTATTAGGTTGGGGCGTAGGTGGAATTGAGGCTGAAGCAAGTATGCTTGGCGAGCCCTCTTATTTTCCAATTCCAGAAGTTGTCGGTGTCCGTTTTATCAATGAATTATCCCAAGGTGCAACGGCAACCGATTTGGCCTTAAAAGTAACACAGGTATTAAGGCAACAAAAAGTTGTCGGAAAATTTGTTGAATTTTTTGGAGCAGGGTTAGTTAGTTTGAGTTTGGCTGATCGAGCAACTGTCGCCAATATGGCACCTGAATATGGCGCAACGTGCGGCTTCTTTCCTGTAGATGATGAAACGATTCGTTATTTACGGCTAACAGGAAGGGAAGAAGAGGCTGTATCCGTTACGGAACGTTATTTGAAGGAAAATCAATTGTTTTATGATCCTTTAAATGATTTAGAGCCAAATTATACTAAGGTCATTGAAATCGATTTAAGTGAAATTGAAGCAAACCTTGCTGGACCAAAAAGACCACAAGATCTCGTTCCCTTATCAGAAATGAAAACAGCATTTGAACAAGCAATAAATACGCCAGAAGGTCTACAAGGATATGGATTATCTGAAAAACAACAGAAACAAAGTGTTGGGCTAGATTTAGAAGGTGTTCACCATGAACTAAAACCTGGAGCCGTAGCCATTGCGGCAATCACCTCATGCACGAATACATCGAATCCATTTGTGATGTTAAGTGCGGGATTAGTGGCTAAAAAAGCTGCTCAACTTGGTTTAAAGGTACCAAATTATGTAAAAACTTCTTTGGCACCAGGTTCAAAAGTCGTAACAGCTTATTTAGAAAAAGCTGGATTATTGCCTTATTTAGAAGAACTAGGTTTTCATTTGGTAGGGTATGGTTGTACAACATGTATTGGTAACTCAGGCTCATTGAAGCCAGAAGTGGAAGAAGTCATCAAAGAAAATGATCTTCTAATGTCAGGTGTTTTAAGTGGAAATCGTAACTTTGAGGGACGTATTCATCCGTTAGTCAAAGCAAATTATTTAGCTTCACCACCACTTGTTGTTCTGTATGCATTGGCTGGAACAGTAGACCTTGATGTATTACATGAACCAATTGGGTTTGGTGAAAATGATATCCCAGTTTACTTTAATGATTTATGGCCAACTCGTGATGAAATTCAAACATTGATTGATGACTGTGTGACACCTGAACTGTATAAACAAGAATACGCACGAGTCTTTAGCGACAATGAAGAGTGGAATCGTATTGAAACGGATGACAAGCCACTATACGGCTGGGAAGAAGCATCTACTTATATTGCGAATCCACCTTATTTTTCAGGGATGAAAAAGGAAAGAGAACCACGAAACCCCTTAAAACAATTAGCAGTTTTAGCAAAATTCGGTGATTCTGTGACAACTGATCACATTTCACCTGCTGGAAGTATTCAAAAAAATAGTCCAGCGGGGCACTATTTGATGGATCGAGGCGTGCCAGTTCGTGAATTTAACTCTTATGGGGCCAGACGTGGTCATCATGAAGTGATGATGAGAGGAACTTTAGCTAATATTCGGATTCGAAATCAACTAGTGCCTGATGTTGAGGGCGGCTATACTATTTTTGCACCAACGCAAGAAAAGATGGCCATTTATGATGCAGCAATGAGGTATCAAAAACAAGATACAAAGCTCGTGATTTTAGCAGGTGATGACTACGGAATGGGTTCATCAAGAGACTGGGCAGCTAAAGGTGTTCAACTATTAGGCGTTGAGGCCGTTATTGCAAAAAGTTATGAACGAATCCACCGCTCTAACTTAGTTATGATGGGTGTTTTACCATTACAGTTCAAGCCGGGTGAAGATGCGGATAGCTTAGGACTAATAGGAACCGAGTTATTTGACATTGCGATTGATGAAACGAAAGGTATTTTAGATACTGTAACTGTTACGGCAATAAAACCTGATGGAGAAAGGATTGAATTTGATACGATCCTTCGTTTCGATTCAGCCGTTGATATCACTTATTATCAACATGGCGGCATTTTACCGATGGTGATTCGGAAGAAACTTCAAGGTTAGTTCGGGATAAGTGAAAAAATTTGAGATAAAACGACACGAAGCTTGTTAGTTTATTTTCTCTAGCTATGTAGGCTAGCTTCTCGGAAAAAAGATAAAAACTAAATGAGGCAAAAAGCACCTCAGTTAGTTTTTCCTATTTTTCAGTCGAAGCTAAACGAGCCTACTACGCTTTTAAATTATCTAGCTACACGGGCTAGCTCTTCGGAAAAAAGATAAAATCTGCCTGTGGCAAAAAGCGCCACAAACATATTTTCCTATTTTTCTGTCAGAGCTGAACGAGCCCGCTACGCTTTTAAATTATCTAGCTGCACAAATCAATCCTTAGGAAAATAGATAAATTGTATTTTCTACAGGATTAAACGATTTGTTCCGCTTTTAGAGTCAGGAGGAATTGGATGGAGATTCACAAAGGGTTAGAAGGTGTCGTTGTCTCTGAAACAAAAATTAGTTCGATCGTGGAAAATCAATTGCTCTTTGCCGGTTTTAATATTGACGATCTAGTTGCTGAGAATGTTCAGTTTGAAGAAGTAATCTACCTGCTATGGTTTTTGAAAATACCAACAAAAACAGAGTTACTAAAATTCAAACAAGAACTATCTACACAGATGCCAATATCTGATACGATCATTACGTGCTTAAAAATTCAAACACGTCAGAACCTTCATCCAATGAGTGTGTTGCGTTCAACGATTTCATTATTAGGCGTATTTGATCCAAATGCTGAAGCAACAGATGAAATTTCAGCGTATCAGCAAAGTATTTCTCTACAAGCAAAAATGCCCACGATTATTGCCGCATATGCTCGTTTGAGAAAAGGGCTTGACCCAATTCCACCACGAAGTGACTTATCAATTGCAGCAAATTTTCTTTATATGTTAACAGGAATTGAAGCAGATCAAGTACAGGTATCAGCTATGAATCAAGCCTTGGTTTTACACGCAGATCATGATTTAAATGCCAGTACTTTTACCGCTCGTGTCTGTGCTTCTACGTTGTCAGATGTTTATTCTTGTATAACGGCTGCAATCGGTTCTTTAAAAGGCCCACTTCACGGTGGGGCCAACGAAAAAGTATTTGATATGCTTAAAGAAATTGATTCTGAAAATCTAAATGTAGAAGAGTATCTCAACCAAAAACTGGATCGTAAAGAAAAAGTTATGGGCTTTGGTCATCGCGTATATAAAACCGAAGATCCAAGAAAAAAACATTTAAAGAAACTAGCAAAAGAGTTGACTGCGATAACGCAAAAAGAACAATGGTATTTTTTATCTTGCCAAGTCGAACATTATTTAAAAGAGACCAAAGGCTTGATTCCAAATGTAGATTTTTATTCTGCTACGGTTTATCATTGTCTAGATATTGATAGTGATTTATTTACACTGATTTTTGCGATGAGTCGAGTTTCTGGCTGGCTAGGTCATATTGATGAACAGAAAAAAGAAGATTGCTTAATCAGACCGCGCTCACATTATGTAGGTCCTAAGCAGTTAAAATATGGTGATTTAAATACAACATTACATTCAGGAGGCATGGAAGCATGACAAGTGGAGAGAAAATTGGGTTGGAAAATGGAGCTATAGTCGTTCCTGATTTTCCGATTATTCCTTTTATTGAAGGAGATGGAATTGGGCCAGAAATTTGGCAAGCTGCTAAGAATGTATTTGATGTAGCTGTAAATAAGGCCTATAAAGGAACGCGGAAAGTAATTTGGCAAGAAGTGTTAGCTGGAGAGAAAGCATTTAATAAAACAGGTAGTTGGTTGCCAGATGAAACATTAGAGACGATAAAAAGCCATCTTGTGGCGATCAAAGGACCGTTGACAACGCCTATTGGTGGAGGTATCCGGTCATTGAATGTGGCGTTGCGGCAAGAATTAGATTTGTATATATGTTATCGACCAGTTCGTTATTTTAAAGGTGTACCATCGCCTTTAAAACATCCTGAAAAGACAGATATGATGATTTTTAGAGAAAATACGGAAGATATTTATGCAGGAATCGAATTTCCATCAAAAAGTCCAGAAGCAGAGAAACTGATTTCTTATTTAATAACTGAATTTGGTGTCAATAAGATTCGCTTCCCAGAAACATCTGCCATCGGAATTAAGCCTGTGTCAAAAGAAGGAACCGAGCGCTTAGTTAGAGGAGCAATTGAACATGCATTGAAAAACCAGCGAAAATCTGTCACCTTAGTACACAAAGGAAATATCATGAAATTTACTGAGGGCGGCTTTAAAAACTGGGGTTATGCGTTGGCTACAGCTGAATTTGGCGATAAAGTTTTTACCTGGGAAACGTATTTAGATATTAAATCTAAAGATGGGAAGGCGGCCGCAGATCAACAACTGGTGGAAGCTGAGGTGTCAGGTAAATTGATCATTAAAGATCGAATTGCTGATATTTTCTTACAAGAGATTTTATTACACCCTGAAAATTATGATGTGATTGCGACCTTGAATTTAAATGGGGATTATATTTCTGATGCGTTAGCAGCTCAAGTTGGGGGAATCGGGATTGCACCAGGAGCTAATTTAAACTTAGAAACAGGCCACGGGATTTTTGAAGCAACACATGGAACAGCACCAGAGTTTGCAGGATTGAATCAGCTTAACCCATCATCATTGCTGCTCTCTGGCGTATTAATGTTTGATTATTTAGGCTGGACCGAGGCTAGTCAGCTGATTACGAAAAGTATCGAAGATGCTTTGGTGAATAAAACCGTCACGAAGGATTTTGCAGAACAAATGGAGGGAGCAACATTATTGAGTTGTTCTGGATTTGGAGAAGAGTTGGTTCGACTAATTGAAAATAGCTAAAAATAGAACGCAGAATGAAAACATTCTGCGTTCTATTTTTTTGTATAAAAAAACCTGACGAAAAATCGTCAGGTTTTGAATTTACTAATGTTAAGTTAATTAAGCTTTGTTAACGTTAGTAGCTTGAGGACCACGTTGGCCTTCTTCAACGTCGAAAGTCACTGCTTGACCTTCTTCTAAAGTTTTGAATCCGTCGCCTTGGATAGCTGAGAAATGTACGAATACATCGTTACCGTTTTCTGCAGTGATAAATCCAAAACCTTTGTCTGAGTTAAACCATTTTACTGTACCTGTTTCCATAATAAAAATCCTCCTTGTGATATACACATATTTTGCAATTACTTGAAAGGTGAAAATGTGGAAGATGTTTATTTGAAACAGCTACACATATATTACCGAACAAAAACTACACTCTTAATATAGCATATTTAACGTCACTTGACCAGTAATATCTCTCTTAAAAATAAAAATTTGTTAAGAAATGAAGATTAATTGTCAAAAAAAATTTATTTCTGTTATAGTATAGAGGTATTGAGCGTTAAATATGAAAGTAATGATAGAGTTATATCGTAGAAATCTATTCCGAAGGCGCAGCCTTGGAGCTGCATAGATTTGAAAGTAGGAAGGGTTCAGATTGTTTAGATGAGAATAAGGTTATCCTTACTAATAGATAGTTTTTACATGGTTTTATAGCTAACAAAATATTTAATCAACTTAATTAAAGAGCCACTCAACAACTAGGTTGAGTGGCTCTTGTCCATTGTATCGCTAAAGATAATGTTTAATAACGTAGAATAGCGAGCAATGTTTTTTCGTCAGGGGCAGCTTTTTGATCTAATACAAAAACTGTTCCACCTGTTTTAAGAACATTATCAGTAATGTTATTCAATGCTTTTCGACGATCGAATTCTTCTGTGGACATTTCAGTTGTTTCATTCACTAAGTTTGCAGTAGAAATGAAGAAATGAGATATTTTTCCTTCTTCAGAGGCAGGGACAATATCATCTAGTTGATCGACATACTTTTTATCTAACAGAGCATTGTAAGCCGCGGTTTCGAGTGTTTCTAATTCTTCATTGATTTTCCGTGCGCCTTTTTCAATATCTTGAAAAGAAACTTGAGCAGGAGAAAGTGCAACAGAAGCGTCTGTCACAAGATAAGGATTTTTAGCGATTTTTTTGAAGAGTGTTTGATTTTCAGGTAGAGCATATAAGCGAATAGGTAAGTTATCAGTGTTTACAAATGAGTCTTTCAAGAAATTATCGATTGCTTGATAATAGTTTGTCCAATCGATTTTTACTTCTTCATCTTTCGTATTAACGCCGTGATAAGCAACGCCCTCTTTAGAAGAGCCATTATAACCTGCACCACCTTGAATAGAGTAGTTCATACTACCGCCAGTTAACTCGTCACCTAAAGTGCCAACAAGATCAGTTGGTGCATCACTAGGTAAATCAACTTTTTTGATTTGATTATTTTCAACTAAATAAAGTTGCATAGAATCACGATTTAAAGCCATTAGATAATAGCGATAGTTAAATTGATTATTTTTGATGATACCTAGAAGATAAGGCCGGTCATCAACGTAATATTGGTTGTCAACAAGCACATTTAATCGATGAATGAAAATATCTTTTTCACTAATAATAATCGATACACTTTGTGTAGCATTACGCCAAAAAGAGGCGTCCGCAAGTAAAGCGTCGATCTTATCTTGAAAAGGAGCCCAAGATAAATGAGTATATTTTTTCTCAAAACGTACTTTAGCTGCTTTAGCAAAATTTTTCAATGCTAAAGAATCTTTTTCGACATCTTGATGCGCGACATGAGTATTTAGAATAAATGTTACAAAGGGACCTTGGACTTCGTCAGAGAATAGAACAGCTAAGTTGTCTTTTTCTTGATCTAACATAATACATTCCTCCTAAATTTAAAAGCAGATCAAATCCGTTTAACCTATTGGAAATGGGGAGATAAGCGTTCTTTATTCTATTGAACGTTACTCTCTTTCCTAAGGTAAGATTTGAGCAGCTAGATATAATTAAAAGCTGAATGAGACAAGCTCAAAAAGCTAAATAATACATCGGTAACATTTCTTTGTACTAATAAAAGTGTAGCACAGGCATAAAAATGTTGGAACTAATATGGTTTGAAAGAAGATAGATGAAATAGAATCATAAGAAGTTCTCAATATGAGGGTTTACTCATGGATTTTTTATGAAATACAAAATAGGCATTCATTTTTATTTTAAGTAAGGATGGTAGTATGTCTTCATGCCAATTATCCCGAATTGGTTTTTCATACTTACTCCTACCAAGAGTAAATAACAACCTTCATTTCCACCATAGACGACGGTCATGGTGGTTTTTTGATTTTATTACTACATAAAATAAGACCTCCATCATTACACGGATGGTAGTCCTATTTGTATTCCTCTATTATAGCTACAATGCTTCAATAAATCGATTCGTTCTAAATAATCGTGTTTCTAAATTCGTTCCTAGTTCAACCGCCGCACGTTGTCCTTTACTAGCAAACTTATACCGAATCGTATCTGCATTCGTTTTAGCAGCAATATACGAAACCCCAAAATTAGCTTGCATCGTATGAATCAAACGAATATAAAGTGCACTTTCGGATATACCAAAATGAGTTGATAATTGTGATAAATTCCACCCCTCTTTTAAGAAACGGAAAAACACAACATCCGGTACAAGAATTGCAGAAGCGCCGATATTTGCTTGAAATTCATGAAGGACTTCATTATAAGAATAATGTAGACTCCGGTCTGTATCAGTAAAAATTGTGTCTTGTTCAGTCATATGAAATAAATAATGGGTAATTTCATGACTGATGGTAAAGTTTTTTCTTTTTTCACTCATGTTTTGATTATAACCAATTGTTGTCTCTAAAGAGTCTTTTACAATCATACCAGAAATACGATCTCTTGCTACGCCATCGAATGGGAAACTGCGCATTGAAACGCCCTTAGACTTTACGAAATCCCAAAGATAAGAACAGTCGTAATTTTCATAACCGATATTATTTGCGACCATCAACGCCGAGATATAATCGTTTATTTTATCTGAAAAACTAAGATATTCATCAATTTGCTCTGTCATCCAATCACGCCTTGTCGTCTTGTTTTAGTTCTCGCTCACGTTCGATTTCAGATCTTCTGAAACGCAAAAAGCGATTCACTTCATCTTTCAATTCATCAACTTCAGTTTCGGACAAACCTTCTGTATTCATTCGAAACATGATTTGAGAAGAGAGCGTTTCTTCCTGATCCGCCTGTTTGATAGCTGGGATTTCAGACCTACCTAGTAAATAGTCAGTAGAAACATCAAAATAATCAGCTACTTTTTGGATATTTTCTATTTTAGGAGAAGAAGTATCCCAGCGGCGAATTTGTCCATTAGAAATACCTGTATTTCGCTCGATTTCGGCAAAAGTAACTTTTTTCTTGTCAGCCAGCTCTTTAATTCTGTAAGTTAAACTCATGTTTTTCAACCTTTCATAAGCTTAATGAAAAAAACATTAGCTTTTAAGCTATTTTTAGTTGACAATTAGCTTTTGAACTATTAATATGTTCTTATAAGCTAATTTATCAGTGAATAGTTAGGCAAAGCCATTCTAGCAGTTCTTTCAAAGAAAGAAAGCGACGGAAATAGAATAGAGCTTATTTAACTATATTTATATAATAGCGTAAATGCTATTTTTAGTCAATTGTTTTGTCGCATATTAGCAAATTTACTAAATTTAAATGAAACGTATGAAAAAGGTTGATTCGCGATAGCTACTTAATAATTCACTGTAATGGCTTTTTAGCGTTACTTACTTGTAAATAAGAAACAATAAAAATACAAAATCGTTAGGTAAAGGAGAAGATGAATGATGTTATTATTTCCCGAAATTGATCGAAAAAAAACAAAAAAGAAGGTTCATGATTTACTAGGTAAATATCGAGCATTAGTCCGAATTGCTGGAGAGAATGGTTCACCAAAAGTAACGACAGCGTACACTTTTGAAATGAAAAATGGCAGCGGACGATTTTCGCAAAAAAGTGGACAACTAGTGGATCGAAAAGATCTTGCTGAAATTGAACTAATAAAAATTACAAACGCGATGAACCAGTTGGACGAGTATGATAGACAATTATTATATGATAAATATATGGATCGAAATTTTACAACAAATATTGCCATTTACATGAAGCATCATATGAGTGAAAGTAAATTTTATCGTGAACTTGATAAAGCAATGATCCGTTTTGCTGAATCCTATGAGAGTGGGAAACTTTTGATGGAAAAATGACATTATTATGGGAGAGAACTGCCAGTTTTGTTCGCCTAAAATAATGTAAACTATTCTTATTCCACTGGTAAAAAAATGGTTGCCAAATGAGGAGAATAGACATTTAAATTGAGCCAGTCGAATGAGCACCAAAAACAACAATAATTGAAATAAATAATGAAAAGGTGGTAATTATGAAGATGTTTGAGTTTCTAGATCGTTTTTTAGTGGATGCAGACCATAAAGCAATTTATGTTTTAACACTAATTTGCATAGCAATGATCATCGATTTTTTGAGTGGAAGTTTAGCCGCAAAAATTAATCCGACAATTAATTTTTTAAGTAAAGTAGGGATCAATGGAATACTACGAAAAGTTGCGAGTATGGTGTTACTTATGTTTTTTATTCCATTAGCACCGTTGATTCCAGGTGGAACGGGTGTGGGTCTAATATACGTTTTATATGTCGGCTACTTATTGATGGAATTAAAGTCGATTCTTGAGAATTATAAAAAAATGGGGATCGGCACAGAACTGTTTGAAAATTTTATCAAGAGTATCAAAAATGACAAAGACGAGGAATAGATCAAAAATTCTGTTCTCGAATAAAAAAAATGAAACTGAAGCAGTAAAATCTGCGTTCAGTTTCATTTTTTTATTTACTTTTTCTAGCTTTTAATGAGCGGAATAGAGTTAACCCTAAAGCTGTTATGCATAAAAGAAAAGAACCTAAAAATGTAATTCTCATTCCAAAGATAAAGATATCTGGGCGTTCACTGATATAGGTAGTGACTCTTTGACCATATGCAGCGCTCATTGCGTTATACAAAATAGTTGTTGCTAAAGCAATACCTAAAACCATGCCCAAATTCCGAGCAAAAGAGTTCATACTTCCGGCAACCCCCAAATCTTCTTTGGCCACACTACTCATAACCGTTGTATTATTTGGCGATTGGAAAAGTGCGTTTCCTAAGCCCATAATACCAGTAGCTAAAATATAGTACCAAAGTGGTGTACCTTGGTTTAAAAACATGTACATCAAAGAGGTGATCGAAAGTAAAATCAACCCAGAAAAAGTTAAAAGTTTTGTACCGATTTTATCTGTCAAAAAGCCACTGATGGGAGAGCCCACGACCATCAGTAAAGGGAATACCATCATTAATAATCCCGCTTTACTAGCAGGCAAGCCGCGAGAATTTTGTAAATAAAAAGGGATAACAACATTCACAAAGAAGTTAGAGGAGAAAATTAAAACAGCCGTGATCAAGCTCATTGTAAAAATCTTGTTTTTAAAAATCGAAAATGTGATCAATGGTTGGCTGACACGTTTCTCTACTCGAATAAAAATAATAAATGAGAGGAAGGCACAAGCAAATAAAACCAATGACATAATCGCATTGAAGCCAATTTCTTGGCCGATAAAAATCCCGCCAAAGAATGTCATAATAAACGCAGCAAATAAACCAAACCCAAGCATATCAACTTTTTTTCCGCTTTTAATAATATCTTTAGGTAGGAACTTCTCGCCAATCATAATCGTGATGATACCAACAGGAACATTGATCCAAAAAATATATGGCCATGAAAATTGTGAAAGAATCAACCCACCGATTCCAGGACCCGCAATCGAGCCTAACGAAACAAACGCTCCAATCGAACCTAATGCTCGACCACGTTCTTTAAACGGAAAAACTTCCGTAATGATGCCAGAATTTGTTGCCATAGTCATGCTTGACCCGATTCCTTGCACAATTCGCGCAAATAAAAGAAATTCCAATGAATGATTAAAGCCACATAACAACGAACCAATGGTAAAAATCACAGTACCGATACGGTAAACTTTGATCTTACCGAAACTATCACCAATTTTTCCAAAAAGTAATAAACACGCACAGACAATCATCAAGTAAATCGAAACGATCCATTCTGATTGATTCATCGGTACATTCATATCTTTAGAAATTGTTGGTAAAGCAATATTGACAATACTGGCATCAAGTGTAGACATAAACGTAAACATGGCTACGGAAACTAAAATCCACCAGCGATTTTTTTGTACCTCTGTATCTTCTTGAAAACTATTTACTGATTCCATTTATCCATCTCCTCAAAAAAATGTAACGATTCCTTTACTATCATACTCCTTTTTATGAAAAAACGGGAGTGGAAAATTACTGAAAAGTCATTATCAAGTTGCGTACTAGCGTAAGCTAAGCATTTTTAGAGCTTGTATTGGAAAATCAAAAGTGAAGGAACGTTTCTATTTGATTATTTTTAACTTCTGTTACAATAAAAGTATAATAACTGTACTAAAATCTGTGTTTTTTTGTTATACTTTTTAAGTGAAGTCTATCATTGGAAAAGTTAAATCTGTTTCATTATTCACCTAGAGTGAATTAAAACAGATCAAGTACAAAGTTAGACCTGTGCAAATGAGGCGTAACAGTAGAGCGATGTATTAATAATTGAGACATAAATTTCCAACCAACGAAACAGATTGATGAGTTTAATAAGAAAACGTTCTATCGTTTTTTGTGCAATTTTTTCATACTAAGCGCATTGAAAAAATATTATTTTTAAGTTCAATCGAGTTAGATCAGACACTAAATGTTCAATTGAGGAGGATATTATGGCTACAAAACATGATCAAATATTAAAGTATATTGAAGGGCTGCCAATTGGTGACCGTATCTCTGTTAGAAGCATCGCAAAGAATTTAGGCGTTAGTGAAGGAACAGCTTATCGCGCAATCAAAGATGCTGAAAATATTGGGTTGGTTTCAACTATTCAACGGGTTGGCACGATTAGGATCGAACGTAAATTAAAAAAACATATCGAGAAACTGACCTTTGGTGAAGTTGTTCGAATTATCGAAGGAGATGTCTTAGGCGGATCTGCCGGTTTAGATAAGGTTTTGAATAAATTTGTCATTGGAGCAATGACTGAAAATGCAATGACTCGCTACATAACGCCTGGTTCATTGATGATTGTGGGGAATCGTCAAGGTGTTCAAAAATTAGCTTTAGAAAATGGAGCTGCTGTTTTGATCACTGGTGGTTTTGATACGGAAAATGAAATTGCTGAACTAGCAGATGAATTGGAAATGCCTGTGTTAAGAACAACCTATGATACTTTTACTGTGGCGACAATGATCAATCGCGCATTAAGTGATCAACTGATCAAAAAAGATATTATGCTCGTTAGTGATATCTATACAACGTTGGAAAAAACCAATTATCTCTTTTCAACAAACACGATAGCTGATTATCAAAAGCTTTCTGAAAAGACGCATCATTCCCGTTTTCCAGTAGTGAATAAGAGCCTGCGTTTAGTAGGGATTATTACAGCTAAGGATGTTTTAGGAAAAGCAGAGACCTTGGCGATGGACAAAGTGATGACAAAAGACCCAATCGTTGTGAAAAAAATGATGAGTGTAGCCAGTGTCAGTCATCAAATGATTTGGGATGGGCTAGAAGTGATGCCAGTCGTTGAGGATGATTTGTCTTTAGTTGGATTTGTCTCTAGGCAAGACGTGATGAAAGCTATGCAACTTGTTCAGCGTCAACCACAAATTGCAGATACGATTTCTGACCAAATTTCTGGGGAAGTCATGCCAGTTGAAGATGGAAATAAATCGGGGGAACTACAATTTAAATTTTCAGTTGCGCCTCAAATGGTCAACAGTGTCGGAACGATTTCATTTGGTGTATTAAGTGAAATTATTGCAAACGTAACACAGCGAACGATGATTACAAATCAGAGAAGAAATGTCTTGATCGAACAGATGAGTTTACACTATTTACGTTTGATTCAATTAGAAAGCGAGTTAGACATCCGACCAAGAGTGTTAGAAATCGGACGTCGATCCGCTAAATTAGATATTGAAGTGTACTTAGAGAATGCTCTTGTAGCTAAAGCAATTGTGGTCTGCCAAGTGATGGAACGGACTTAGGAGGAAGTAGAATATGGATGTTGCAAAAGAAATTTTAACTAAAATAAAAGCGTATCAAACCATTATTATTCATCGCCATCAACGACCAGATCCAGATGCAATCGGTTCACAAGTTGGTTTAGCGGAAATAGTAAGAGCGAGTTTTCCAGACAAGAAAGTTTATCAGGTAGGTGGTTCTGTTGAGGGCTTAGAGTTTTTAGCAAAAATGGATGATGTAACGGATGCAACCTACCAAAATGCATTAGTTATTGTTACAGATACAGCGAATTCACCTAGAATCAGTGATGAGCGCTATAATTTAGGAGCCGAATTGATCAAAATCGATCATCATCCAAACGATGATCCATATGGTGATTTAGTTTGGGTCAATACAAAAGCAAGTAGTTGCAGTGAAATTATTGCTGATTTCTATCATCTTAATGAAGATGAACTGACGATGAACAATAATGCGGCTCGTTTATTGTATGCGGGTATTGTTGGGGATACAGGTAGATTTTTATATCCTGCAACAACAGCGCATACACTGGAAGTAGCAGCTGAATTAATGGCATATGATTTTAGCGCTGCAGACCTAAATCGTGAATTAGAAAAAATGCCGATGCGTGTAGCTAAATTGGCTGGATATGTTTATCAAAACATTTATGTTGACGAATTTGGTGCAGCTAAAATTATGTTACCGCAATCTTTACTTAACGAATATGGCATTGTCGATTCAGAAACAGCAGCCATTGTTTCGTTACCAGGCGCCATTGAGAACGTAGTAGCTTGGGGGATTTTTGTGGAACAGCCAGAAGGATATTATCGTGTCCGGTTACGTTCAAAAGGACCTGTCATAAATGAGTTAGCTAAAAAACATCATGGTGGTGGTCACCCATTAGCAAGTGGTGCCAATGCCAAAAATCAAAAAGAAGTTGATGAAATTTATACCGAGATCCAACAGTTATGCAAAACGTATAAAAATAAAGGATGAAAGCATTTACATTTCGATTCTTATCCGCTATACTAAGAGTAGTTGAATAGCGGATAGTGATTGTTTATGACAAGCTAAACCTAATTGTGCCAAAGAATTTCTTTGGTATAGTTGGGTTTTTTCTTTTTTAGAACAAACCTATCTCGTTCTTTTAACAAAAAATAACATGTTACGGAGGAGAAAAAATAATGAAATTGAAAAAGATGTTGGTTGGTATGGCGTTATTATCAATGGTTTTAGCAGGGTGCAGTAATGGGACTGCGAAAGAAGAAAAGAAAGCTGACGCAAAAGAAAAAGACAACTCGGAAGTCGTGATTTACCTTGCTCGTCATGGTAAAACAATGTTGAATACGGTCGATCGTTCCCAAGGTTGGATCGATGCACCATTAACACCGGCTGGCGTTGAAGTGGCGGAGCAGTTGGGTAAAGGGCTGTCTGATGTTACGTTTGATAAAGTCGTGACAAGTGATAGTGGACGAGCAATCGAAACGGCTGAGTTAGTCTTAAAAAATAATGGTCAAGAAAAAATGATGAAGGAAATGACGAAAGACAAACGTTTAAGAGAATATAATTTTGGGACGTATGAAGGCTTAATGAACGAAGACATGCTGACAGCAGTGGCAAAAGAACAAGGAAAAACTTATGAAGAATACAATGAGTGGATGAAAGAAGTCGGTTTTTATAAAGGTATTATCGAATTTGCCGATGTGTTATCTGATTTAGATAAGAAAAATGTAGAAGAAGGCGTGAATTGGCCAGCAGAAGATAGTAAAACAATCGTCACTCGTTTAAAAGCTGGATTAGATGATATTGTGAAAGATGCTGAAAAAGAGGGAGCGAACAATGTTTTAGTCGTTTCTCATGGCATGAGCATTATTACGTTATTAGGTGAATTAGATGCCAATGCTGAGTTGCCTGATGGCGGATTGAAAAATGCGAGTGTGTCAAAAGTAACCTATAAAGACGGTAAATACACGATTGATAGTGTCAATGATCTTTCTTACGTTGAAAAAGGCAAAGAAAGTAAATAAATCCAATTAACTTTACTATTTGTAAATATAATGGTTCTTTTCTTTCGTTTAGAAGTACGCTAAAATGAAGTGATAACACTTTAAAAGAGAACGATAATGAAGGAGAATTTAAATGGAAAATTTACCAAGTTGCCCTGAATGCGGCTCAACATATACTTATGAGGATCGTGGCATGATGATTTGTCCAGAATGCGCACATGAATGGTCGGCAACAGATGCTACAGAAGAGACAGCAGCTGTTATTAAAGATTCAAATGGCAATGTGTTAGCTGATGGCGATAACGTGACAGTTATTAAAGACCTAAAAGTCAAAGGGGCAAGTGGTGCAATCAAACAAGGAACGAAAGTGAAAGGTATTCGTTTAGTGGTTGATGCGGCAGATGGACATAATATCGATTGTAAAGTTGATGGGTTTGGTCCGATGAAATTGAAATCTGAGTTTGTAAAAAAAATATAATTATCACTATTTTCAAAGAGAACGTAGAAAAATCATTTAGATTTTTTTACGTTTTTTTTTTTCGAGGCTTGACTTTATTCTGAACAACTGATATATTTTTTTGGATCAAATCGCACTCATTACGTTTTGTGTTTGTTTAATCGAAAGGAGAAAGAGTATGAAAGTATAAAAATAGTTCAATATAAAGACAGAGTTTTGTTGTTTATATAAAATAGGTACATCATAAAATTATATCTTGAAAGTAAATTTGTGTTATGCAATAATTGATAATGAGAATCATTCTCAATTGAAGGAGGAGTTTTTATGGAAACGTATGAAAATTGGTGGCAAGAGGGAAGTCATGGGGATCAGGAAATGGAAAATAGTCACTATGAAGGTTGGCAAAACGTAATTGATTTAATTGACAAAAAGGATATACAGAATAGAACTATTTTAGATTTTGGATGTAATCAAGGTGGTTTTTTGCGGCATTTACATGATCGAATTCCATTTAGTAATGCTTATGGAGTGGATTTGGCAAAAAAAGCAATTGAAGTAGCAAAAAGTCGAGTGGCAGACTACCCAATCCATTATATCAACACAGACGATGTCACAACTTTAGACACCAAGTTTGATACTGCAATTAGTACATCTGTTTTATACTTAATCGAAGATTTAGATTCACATTTCGAGACAATATCAGCTGTTTTAAAAAATGAAGGTGTTTACTATGCTTCATTTTCTGACCAATCCAAAAATCCTAGTATGCAGTATATGAAGGAAAAAATAGATAAATATGGTGCAACCAAAATGCAAAACAAGACGTTGACAGAAGTTGTAGATAGTCTTGTAAAGCAAGGCTTTTCAGTAGAATTGATAAAAGAATATAGAGAACCAATCTATCAAGTTACACATTACAGAGAATTTTACCTATCAGTGGATGATTATATTTTGTCTTGTGAGAATTCTTACTTGATTAAAGCTACAAAAAAAGGAGAAAAGCAATGAAGAAAAGAGTTAAAATGATGGGTCTATTGTTAGGGTTAGTCTGTCTAGTTGGTTGTACGGCTATAACTGATAAAAATAACGACAATCAAGCACTAAAAACGGTTAATATTGCTATATCCAATGAAGGGAAAGCAGATTTATTAGATGCCACATCTTATGATGCAGCTATGGCATTATATGGAGCAGTGTATGAGCCACTGATTGAGTATGCAGGGAAAGGGGAATTCAAAGCTGGATTGTCCGAATCGTGGGATATTTCTGAGGATGGGAAAAAATATACGTTTCATTTAAAAAAGAATAGCAAGTTCTCTGATGGAAGTAAAGTAGACGCTGAAGCTGTGAAATTTACGATTGAGCGCGCGAAATATAACAATGAAACAACCTCATTACAAACTTTAACAAATCTTGAAAAAATCACGGTAATTGATGAAAATACAGTCGAGATGCTATTTACGAAAGTATCGAATCAAGTTCTCTCAGAGTTGTGTCAAACACGACCACTAAGAATTATGAGCCCAAATGCGGTAGAGAATCAGAAAATTGATGGAGAGTTTAAAAAAGCAATTGGTTCTGGACCTTTTGTCGTGGAAGAAAGTTCAGATGAACAGACGGTAATGAAAGCCAATCCATATTTTAATCATGAAACCCCAGTCAACTATAATGTAACATTTCAGACAATTGAAGATGGTAGCTCTCGCTCATTAGCACTCAAAAGTGGTGAAATAGATATTGCTGGAGGGACATTAGGGGATATTACTGATAGTGAAATTTCCTCTTTAAAAAAAGATAAAAAATACAATGTTCATGAATTTACTGGAACGATGTCACATTTTTTAGCCTTTAATCCAGATAATTCTCAGCTAAGTGCCACCATTCGTAATGGGATAGAAGCAGCAATCAACAAATCTGAGCTATCTGATAAAAAGTTAGCCGGATTATTTCGCGAGAATGTACAATATGTAACGGAAGAAAATCAGCACAATACTTCGTATGATTTAGATAAAGCAAAACAAATTTTTGAAAGCCAAGGTTATAAGCTCAATCAAAATAACTATTATGAGAAAGGAAATGAGACGCTACAATTTACCTTAGTTATACAAACAACTGAATTTCCCGAATGGAAAGAAAAGGCAGAAGTTATTGAAAGCGAACTTAAAAATGCTGGTGTTAAGTTAAATATTCAGATTTTAGATAAAGAAAGCTATTATGATGTTTTATGGAAAACTAAAAAATATGATTTGATTTTTTATCGAACGTATACAGATGCGCTGCTTCCATATAACTTTTTGAACTCATTATTTCAAAACCAAGCAGGAACGCACGGTGTTTTGGCAAATGATGAAAAACTGACTAATTTATTAAATGATTATGCAACAACCAACGATAAAGAAAAACAACAAGACATTTTTAATAACATTTTTGCTCGTCTATCTGAAGAAACTCTAGCAATACCAATTGAATACAAGGATGAAAACTTTGTAACATCTGAAAAAATTTCTACATTTGAGTATTCAGGTTTATCTGATGCGCCGATTGATTTCAAGAGATTAGCGGTGAACTAAATGTCTACGTACATTTTTTTGAAGAAAACCCTACGGTTACTTATAAGTATGTTGCTCTTTACCTTTATACTTTATGGATTACTTTATTTGTCAACAGGTGACCCGGCATTAAGTGTGCTAAGAAAACTTGGCGTTCAAACCTTATCACCCGAAGTAATTATAGAAACGCGAACAAAACTTGGGATCGAGGGGGATTTTTTTGATCAATACGTTCACTGGTTGCTAAATACTCTAAGAGGTGATTTAGGTCATTCATTTATGAATAATCTTCCTGTGAAAACACTACTTCTAGAAAAATTCTTCGTTACTTTTAGATTAATGAGTAGTTCTTTTATTCTTTGTATTGTTCTTTCGCTTTTAATTGGTGGAGTTATTGGGAATAGTTCGTCATATCAGTGGACGAAACAGATACTTTCGATTTTGTTATCTTTTCCAATTTATTGGATAGCAATTTTAGCTATCTTTATTTTTGGTGTTCAGCTGAATTGGTTTCCCTTTGTTGGCAGTCGCTCTATTCGTCATTTGATTCTACCTGTTTTAGTTATTAGTTTTGCTGAAGGGAGTTATTTAACAAAAATGGTCAGCGATTTAGTTGCGACTGTGGCTAAAAGTGAACGGCAAGTTTTGGCCAAATTTAGAGGGATCAAGTGGTACTACCGGTATTATTACCAGTTGAATGAGTTATTTGTAGCATTAATATCTCTGTATGGAACAAGTTTGGTTCACTTGTTTGGTAGCTGTGTGATGATAGAAATTATTTTTAGTATTTCTGGATTTGGAAAGCTACTGATGGATGCTATTTCAACTCGGGATTATCCGGTCATTCAAGGAATCACTTTAGTTGTTGCTTGTGGAACATTTATACTGAATTACTTGATTGATCTTGCTATTCAAAAAGTAGATAGTAGAGTCGTTATAAATCAAGGGGGGAAAGAATGAAAAGGATTGTTCAATTAATCTGTTTTATCATTGTTAGTCTAGTTGTCTTTTTGAATTTAAAAAATCCTTACCTGATTGATAAAGAGTGTCGCTTACAAGGAATTAGTTGGCAACATTGGTTTGGAACAGATTACTTAGGTAGAGATTTGTTTAGTCGCGTTATTTATGGATGTTTTTATTCATTGAGTATCGCTCTTCTGGTTCTAATTGGCATTGTTTTAATCAGTCTTCTCTTAGGTGGTAGTGCAGGCTTGATTGGTGGGTTTATTGATTTAGTCATTACAATAGTTGCGGACATGATGATAAGTATTCCCTCGATGATTCTCGCTCTCGTTTTTGCAGGCCTTTTTTCTAATTCGATTTTCACTGTAATGGCAGCTTTAATTATCAGTGGCTCTGGAAAATATATTCGCTACATTCGAAATTTAGTGTTGAATATAAAAACGGAAGAGTTTGTTCTTCTAGCGCCATTAAGAGGTTCATTTACATTTCATACGTTGTTTTATCATATTTTACCTAATTTAGTGGCAGAATTAATGTCTTTGTTTACGACGGATTTAGGCAAAATACTGATAAGTATTTCTGGTTTGTCCTTTCTAGGTATCGGCATACAGCCACCAACACCTGAACTTGGTACAATTCTTTTTGATGGGAAAACTTACTTTTTCGTTGCACCTTGGGTTTTTATTTTTCCTGGTATTTTGTTAAGCGGCATTGTTTTACTAACGCAAAGAATCAGCAAAAAGATCAATCAAAAATGGGGTGTAGTTTATGATTGAATTAATTGACTGTTCTGCTTTTTTGAAAAATCAAGAAATAGTAAAAGGAATTTCTTTAAAAATTCCCAAAGGAGCATTTTTTACAATTATTGGAGAAAGTGGTGGGGGGAAAACCCTTTTGAGTCGGATGATCTTGAATTTACTGCCTGCTAATTTTCGCGTAACGGGTAAAATTAAGGCAGATAGAGAAAAAATGGATTTGGTTTTACAGGATCCAATAGGCAGTATGCAAAGGAATATACCGATACGAACCCAGCTGCATCAACTATTAAAATCAAAAGGCATAGAAAATAAAGAAGTTAGGCAAGTGCGAATTGAGCAACTTTTAAAGTGGGTTGGTTTTGATTCGGTTGATTCTATTTTAGATAAACGCACATTTGAGTTGAGTGGTGGGATGTGTCAAAGAGTTGCCATTGCGAGTGCGTTACTTACCGAACCTGAGATTTTGATAGTAGATGAACCAACAAGTGCGCTAGATGAAGTAAGTCAGAAAATGATTTTGGCTCTTTTGTGGAAGATTTACCAAGAAAAAAACTTAACGATTATTTTTATTACACATGATCTGACCATCGTCAAAGAATTTAGCACACATGTAGGTATTATGAAAGATGGGCAGCTTATCGAGGTTGGAGAGACCCAGCAAGTTATTAGCAATCCTAGTGAAAAGTATACGAAGGAGTTGATTCAGATATTTGAATAAGAATTCTAGTTTATTAAAGATTGATAAATTAAGCAAAACCTATAAAGAACAAATTGTTTTTCAAAATCTTGACCTTGTCATAAATCAAGGTGAGTGGGTAGGTGTCATAGGAAAAAATGGTTCGGGGAAATCCACGTTGACTAAAATTATTTTAGGTTTGGAAACATATTCTGAAGGGGAAATTTATTTAAACGGACAAAAGCAAGAGCAATATGAGTTGCGTCAATGGATGCAAAACATTCAATTGGTCGCTCAATATACCCGAAATGCACTTGATCCTACCCAAAAAATTGAAAAAATCCTTCAGGAACCATTGAGAAAATTTAGATTAGTAGATAAATCAAATGAAAATTTACGTATTAAGCAAGTTTTAGATGACTGTCATTTGCCAAAATCATTATTAATAAAGCGCCCTAGAGAACTTAGCGGTGGTCAATATCAGCGAGTTTGTATTGCATTGTCGTTATTAGTAAAACCTAAGTTACTGATTTGTGATGAGGCAACAGCAAGTTTGGATAAAATCAATGAATTGAGAATTATTCATTTACTAAAAAAACAGCAGGAAATGAGTGTACTTTTTATTTCTCATAATAAAAAGTTAGTAAATGAATGTTGTGATAATACATTTTGGTTAGAACATTAGTGCAAAACTAATGAGTGGTTTTGTCAATTGATAATACTAAAAATTCTAAGAAAAAACTCTAGGAAAGTGATAATTGTCAGTGGAATAACCATTACATTTTGGCTTCATTTAACACGGAAGTATCATCGAATATCATTTGTAAGGTTAGCTTGCCCTATAATTTTTCAAGTTAAAACCCATTTGAGGCTGAGCAATAATTCTACGAATCATATACCAGCCTCAATGAATCTAACTAAATGATTACCGCACAAATGGTTCGTAAGCTTTATTTCGATTCTATTGATTGCTATTTAATCAGCAAGAAATCGACTGTTTCTCAGTAAGAACACAAATCTGTTTCTCTAAAATATTCAACATGTTTTCCATTTCCTTAAAATAGCTGTGATAAATTTTCCCACAAGCATAATAGTCACGAATGATTTTCTTTTTGTTCACAGGTATATTTTGGTCACTGAAAAAATCATTCAATAATAACAACGCTTTTTCCAAAGATTTCATTCTTTCTAAGACTTCTTTTATATCTAAAATATCCTGATAAGGAATTGCTTTAACACATTTTACTGGTTTTTTCATAAAAAATCTTCCTTTCTTTTGTTCAAAATAATGTGAGAAACGATACAAAAAAACGATACAAGCAGCGTACAACTACCAATATCGTTTCCAATGCGAGAAAAGTTTAGCTAAACGACCGAAAAATAACAATCATGTCTAGAAATTCAGACAAAAGTTCGGTACAATAAAGAAGCTAGAACTTCGGAACTAGCAATGGGCAACTTGTATAGATAGTTTGGGCTGTCTATGCAGGACTTTATCAATCGGTTGGCGCCAATTGATAAAGTGCCTATTTTTTCTGTTTTATGCTTGTACGATGTGTAAACTATTCACCTCCCATGTAAGAGTAGCAGAATAGAAAAAAACGATATCAGTTTCCACCAATACCGTTGACAATAGTCCAACAAATAAACCTGTCTGTTGTATCTAAAAAGAAGTCAGATACAACAAAACAAGCGAGTTTGTTTCTCGCACTATGGCAAGTTGTTCCGGCAGTTTGGGCTGTCATTACAATGTTCTTTTTCATTGGATTGGCAGTCCATTGAAAAAGTGCCAATGATTATTTAATTATCGTTTAAACTAGGAAAAGTTTCCTTCGTTTCATTTCTATTCTACGACTTAAGTATACCGAATTGAATATGCTAGCTCAACGGGAACAGAAGAAATTTTTTGAACTTTATTTTCATGAAAAAAACCTAAATAGTGCGTAATTAATAAGAGAAAGTGAGAGCGTATTGTTTCACGTTTTTTTAGCCCTTTTTCGCAAATGTTAGAACCTATTGATTTTCATACCTCGACCAACCCCACCAATTTGGAACTAGCTCTTCAAGCGTAATCGTTTCTCGTTTCTGATAATCAACCATGATTTCTGTATCTTTATTTTTAGGTGAAAACTGTAGCAATAGTTCTCTACAAGCGCCACAGGGCATTCCGCCCAGTCCTTCAGGTGCTTCACTGCGAAAGGTGATGATACGTTTTATAACGGTTTGACCACTATTCATATACATATTTAAAGCGGCTGTCCGTTCAGCACATAAATCCATTACGCCACTGCAACTTTCAATACAAAAACCAGTGTAAATTTCGCCGTTTTCACTTTCTAAAGCACTGACTACATGGTGTGCATAAATAAATGGCGTGACTTCTGTGGGATAATATTCTTTTTTCGCTTTTTCATACAATGTTTCCCAGATATCCATAAATGTACCTCCGTTATTTAATGATGGTCTTAATTATAGCAAGTGGCTACTGTAAAAGACAATGAACGTTTGTAATTAAAAAATGCTGGAGTGAAGAAGTATCCTCATTCCAGCTACATGCTCTTTATTTGCTTTTTAATTGGATTCTTCCCGAAAAGATTTCACTCTTTTTACACCTCTCCAAAGGTTGAGAAGTGCCAATATTGCACCTAAAATGAGTGGAAGCCACAGTATTTCTGGTGCATAGCCTAATGTTTCTAGTTGTTCAGTAGCATGACTGTCTTCCAAAGTCCATAACCCTTGTAGCACCTGAAAACTAAACGCCATCATAAAGGATGAGATCAGTAAAAGAACGAATCCGATATAATGCAGCTTGCTTTTTTTTCTAATAATAGCAAATACAACATATAAAAAAAGTAGAAAGATGGGGACGCCAAAAGCAAAGTATGGATTTAACATAGAAAAGCCTCCGTATGTAAAAATTGAATAATATAATTTGTTAGAAATACAACTATCCGTTGTTCCATGACTCAATCATACTGCAATTTTTTCAATTTGCAAAATATATTTTTTGTTAAAGCTATAGTTATTACAAATGACAAAGTGTTTATTTTCTACTAAACTAAAGAAGAAGGAGTGAGTTCTAAATGTCAGCTTATGCAGCACCAATCAAAACTGCGATAATCGTTTTTCCTTTTTTAGCCTTTGCGATTTCATTTGTGCTTGTGATTCGTGAATACCGGAAATACGGAACATTTTTATTCAGAAGAGCACTAATACTTTATTCATTTGTTTTCTATTTACTATGCGCTTATTTTTTAATTATTTTACCACTGCCGCCTCGAGCTGAGGTAGCGCAATATACGAGCCAAATGTTAGAATTGCGGCCGTTTTATTTTGTTAACCGTTTTATGCAAGAGACGGTCTTGAATATTCATGATCCAAGTACCTTTATCCCAGCGTTAAGGCAAGGCGTCGTGTTGGAGCCGGTTTTCAACGTTCTGTTGCTCGTTCCTTTTGGGGTGTATTTACGTTATTATTACAAACTTTCATTCAAAAAAGTAGTTCTCGCAAGTTTTCTCTTGTCACTGTTTTTTGAGTTAACGCAGTTGAGCGGGTTGTATTTTATTTATCCTAGACCTTATCGGTTAGCGGACGTGAATGATTTGATCAATAATACGTTTGGTGGAATTGTCGGTTATGCGATTACACCGATGTTGACCTTTTTATTTCCAACAAGAGACGAGTTGGATGAAGCCGCCTATGAAAAAGGGCAATCCGTTAGTTTATTTCGGCGTTTTGTGGCTTTTTTGATCGATTGGTTTGTGATTTCGATTGTGCAAGCGATTGGGATGTTTACGCTCAATTTAATCCCAGAATACAAACAATGGTTTGTGGGATATCCTGCATTAGAAGGACGAGTCTGGTTTTTCGCTATAGTGTTTATAGTGTTTATGTTGCTACCTAAAGTTACGAATGGGGAAACAATCGGCAAGAAAGTTGTGCGTATTCAAGTTGTAGAAGAAGGGCATGAAAAAATTCGTTTCAGAGCGTTATTTATCCGGTATGGTTATTTGTATGTTGTTTATGGTTTGATCAGTTCTTACATGACGAGTTTAGCTGATTTACTCAATTCTAGTAATCGGATGTTGCAGTTAGTGAGTTTTATGTTGTTTCTATTTTGCTCGTTTCTGTTATTACTATTTTTCATTAATGTTCTGTATGTATTGGTTAGAAAGAAGCGTCGATTATTTTATGAAAAGGCGAGCCATACCTATACGATCAGCACGATAAAAAGAGAGGAAAATGTAGAAAATCAATAAGGAATCGCACTTTTTGTGGTATAATGCATGAGGACTTACACAACAAGTTTGAAAGAGGTGAGGTAAATGAGTTCATTTAAACAATTTCAATTCAACGATTTTATCATGGAAGCACTAGCGGATAAAGGGTTTGAACAACCAACAGAAGTACAAGAAAAATTGATCCCAGTGATTAAAAAAGGCAAAAGTGTCATCGGTCAATCCCAAACAGGAAGCGGCAAGACCCATACATTTTTATTACCATTGATGAATAAAGTTAACCCTCAATTAGATGAGGTACAAATCTTGATCACGGCACCAAGTCGTGAGTTAGCAAATCAAATTTATCAAGAAGCAATTCAAATCGCAAAATTCAGTCAACCTGAAATGCGTGTGACGAACTTTGTCGGAGGAACAGACAAACAACGTCAAATCGCAAAATTAAAGAATCAACAACCTCATGTGGTAATTGGAACGCCAGGTCGTATTTTAGATTTGATGAATGAACAAGCATTAAAAGCCCATACTGCTTTTGCGTTTGTTGTCGATGAAGCGGATATGACACTCGACATGGGCTTTTTAGAAGAAGTCGATCAGATTGCTGGACGTTTGCCTGATAAGCTGCAAATGTTGGTTTTCTCTGCGACAATTCCTGAAAAATTAAAACCATTCTTGAAGAAGTATATGGAGAATCCAGTTATAGAGCATATTCAACCAAAGAATATTATTTCTGAAACGATTGATAATTGGTTGATTTCAACTAAAGGGAAAGACAAAAATCGTCTAATTTACCAATTATTGACGATTGGTCATCCGTATCTAGTGATCGTGTTTGCTAATACCAAACAACGCGTAGATGAAATTACGGATTATTTAAAAGATCAAGGGCTGAAAGTAGCAAAAATTCATGGCGATATCTCTCCAAGAGAACGTAAACGTGTAATGCGTCAAGTGCAAGATCTTGAATTTCAATATGTCGTAGCAACTGATTTGGCTGCACGAGGAATCGATATTGAAGGCGTTTCTCATGTGATCAATGCGGAAGTACCAAGTGATTTGGATTTCTTTATTCACCGTGTTGGTCGAACAGGCAGAAATGGGTTAGATGGTACTGCGATCACATTGTATTCTCCAGCTGATGAGGAAGCAATTTCCGAAGTTGAGCAAATCGGTATCAAGTTTCAGCCTAAGGAAATCAAAAATGGTGAATTGGTCGACACTTATGACCGAAATCGTCGTACAAAACGTGAAAAAACCAAAGATGCTTTAGAAGATCCAACTTTGATTGGTTTGGTTAAAAAGAAAAAGAAAAAAATCAAACCAGGATACAAGAAAAAAATTGAATGGGCGATTTCAGCAAGTAACAAACAAAAACGTAAAGTTGAACGTCGTCAACAAACAAGAACGGCTAAAAAAGCTAAAAAGAATAGTTACAAATAAAAATAAGCAGCTAGATGAATCGTTCATTCTAGCTGCTTATTTTTTTGAGCATTTCAACACAGAGGATGCCATCTTCGATGTATTCATCAGAAGTGACAGAATAGCCTAACGATTCATAAAAGGTTAAAGCTGATTTTTCAGCAGAGACACAACTAAAGCTAAAGCCATCTGCAACAGCTTTTTCTTCTAATGTCAAAAGTAATTGTTTCCCGATCCCTTTTCCACGTGCGTCTTTTCTTACGCAAAAACGGTCTGGCTGAATCGTGTAGGTATCTTTTTTCTGATAGCGAATGGTTGCAAGAGCGAAAGACTGCTCATAGACAACAAAATAAAATCGATCATTTGTATCTAAGTCATCAAATTCATCTTGTAAGGTAATTCCTTGTTCTAAAACAAAAACGTCATAGCGTAATGCGAAGGCTGCGGCTTGATGCCAGCGTTCACAACCAAAGTGAGTATGCATATTGTGCCTCCAAATAATTTTCTTAATGAAAGAATCATTCAATGGTATACTTAATCATAGCAGATATTTTTGAAATAGACGAGGAGGGGTTGACGTGGACCTATTTGAACAAATTGAATGGGCGCATTGGAAGAACTTGAAAGATGCTGAAAAAGAAGCTCTTTTACACCAGTTATTGATGTATTTTGTTCCGCCAACAATTGAGGTGAATACGATCGAGTTAGTGGACTTTGAACTATATGGAATCAAGTGCCGTACGTTTGAGTTAGAGTTTGATGGTGAATTATTTGTCTTTATTCCGGGTAATACTGAAGCAATCCTTGGATGGGATTTAGGAGCGGAAGGGTTACGTGCTCATGAGTTAATGGACTTTGATGTGAACCAATTGGCAAATACTACGTTTAAAACCACTTTGACAAATGAGACAATTGATTCGGTTGAGAATTGGAATGAAGAAGAAACGAGTTATGACTTCACTTCCTTAGAAGGCATTTCTGATTATATAAATGATTATACTACGGATCTAAGAAAAGTCAGCGTCCCAGCAATGTTTGTTCAAAAATATGCATTACCAGCGGGGACAGAGTTTTTAGGGATTTTTGATACTGTTTCAGGAACTTTTGAAGGGGAAATAGAACAATTTATGCCATATGAGAAACAAATCTGTGACAGGCTATTTCCAGTTTTATCGGCTTCTGAAAGTCTAACTTGGACATTCCCTCGCTCTCTTTTAGAAAAAAATAAATTTTATTTAGAATTTTTACCTGAGTCTGACTATTACTTTGTTTATAGTCATTCAGATTATACTCATGAGGAACTGAAATTAGCACTTAAACGAGAAGGGTTTAGTTTATTGTCGGAAGATCAATGGGAATTTGCTGTAGGCGCGGGAACACGACGCCTTTTTCGATGGGGCAATGAATTGGTGATCAAAGAAAATGAATCTGGACGTCAAATCAAAAATAAAATAGAAGGCGCAAATATGTTTGGTTTAATGATTGATACGGAAAAAACTCGTTTTGAGTTAACGGAGGATAGAACAATTGTGAAACTAACAAAGGAGACAGGTGAGAAAATGCATTTAATTGAGAAGATGTTGCCTTTATCAAGTTATTTTCATTCATTTCATGCCGTGTCTGCCAATCAAAAACTAGATCCTAATGACTATCTCTATCGAAAAGTAATCAAAGTTGAAAGGTAATTATTTTCCCGAATAGAGTGAGTGTTGTTTCAGTGAAAAAGTAATCGGTGAAAAACCAATCAAAATAAGGAATCGTCCTTCATTGAGGATGATTCCTTATTTTTAGTAGAGGTTTATTGTAATGATTCTTTTAGGCTCGCTGTTGTTTGAGCAAGGCCATCACGATAGCTGATCAAAAATTCAACTAAGGAATCTTTTCCAACTAATTTTTTATTTCCTAAATCACCGTATTGTTTTTTCTGGCTATCAAAAGATTGTTCATACTGTTTCTTTTGTTCTTCAAATGCGGCTTGATCATATAATACTGTGTCTTTGATTGCACTCTCATACTCAGCTAAATAATTGTTGATTATTGACTGATACATAGTTAAGTAATCGTCATATGTTTTGATTGATTTTATCGTTTCATCGGATACATCAGTAGGCTTAAAGGCTGTAGAGTCTGTGTTTTCTGATGCTTTTGTTTCTTCTTTAGAAGTAGAAGGCGGTGTTTCTTTAGAGCTAGAACTTGTGCTTTCAGATGAGTCTTTTGCAGAATTGTCCATATATTTTTGGAAATCTGAGTCAGTCAGTAGGCTCACTTTCCATGATTTTGGCGAATAATTGTCATTAAAGCGAACCTCTTGACCTTCTTCTAACTTAAACCTCTGTTTAGCATTAACATCATAAAATGTTTCGAACAGATAATCTTTTCCAGTCACTTCTATTGTGACATATGCATTTTTATCGGTATCTTTATCGCCATGGCTTAGTTCTGTTAAAACGAAATAGTAGCTACCAGGATTTATATCCGTTCCCACTGAATACGTACCTTTAGCGACTATATCAATTGATTTTGGTGTTGTTTGAGTTTCTTTTTTTGTGGAACTAGTCACTTCTGTTGAAGCTTTTGAACCACTGGACTTGCTAGTATCTTCTTTCTTTGCTGCATTACATCCTGTTACTAAAAAGAGACTAACCCCAACCGTTAATAAAATACTTTTTTTCATTTGAACTCCCCGTTTCATCTAGTATATTTGTAACTAATTGAGTATACCATGTGACATCAGACTTATCTATAAATTATTGAAAAAGCTTCCAAAAAAGTGAACTGCTTTAAACGAATCAATTTACGTAGCAACTGATTAAATAGCTGAACTACAACAATGAATAGAGAATAAAATAAAGTAGAGTAAAAAGAAGAACCCATTGACATTTTTTGGGAACTTCATTATAATTTGTAAGGAAACCAAAGGATATGATTCATTTATTCGTGTTCAAAGAAAGTTCTTTATTTGTTGAAAGAAGAACAACACCATGATGTAATTGCTCCCGTTGGCTAATTTTTGATAGAAATATCAACGCTACTCTGCGTTATAGAGGTTAAGAGGTAATGAATGGTTCAAGCGAGTTCATTGCAAACAAGGTGGTACCGCGATTTTTCGTCCTTGTATTGCAGTGGATATCGCTTTTTTTATTGCACAAAATTAAGGAATACACTGAGGAAAGTAGGAATGAAACAATGAAACAATTATCAAGTAGTCAAGTTCGTCAAATGTATTTAGACTTTTTTAAATCAAAAGGGCACTCTGTAGAACCGAGTGCGTCATTAGTTCCAGTTAATGATCCAACTTTACTCTGGATCAACTCTGGTGTTGCCACATTAAAAAAATATTTTGATGGGTCAGTAGTTCCAGAAAATCCAAGAATTACGAATGCGCAAAAATCAATTCGTACGAATGATATTGAGAATGTTGGTAAAACAGCTCGTCATCATACGATGTTTGAAATGTTAGGAAACTTTTCTATTGGAGACTATTTTAAAAAAGAAGCGATCCACTGGGCGTGGGAATTTTTGACATCTCCTGAGTGGATGGCATTTGATCCTGAAAAGTTATATGTTACGGTGTATCCAAAAGATACCGAAGCAAAACGGATTTGGCATGAAGAAGTTGGATTAACAATGGATCATATTATTGATATCGAAGATAACTTTTGGGATATTGGTGCAGGTCCATGTGGCCCTGATTCAGAAATTTTTTATGACCGTGGTGAATCTTTTAATGATGTTGCAGAAGATGATCCAGAAAATTACCCTGGTGGTGAAAATGAACGTTATTTAGAAATATGGAACTTAGTATTTTCTGAATTCAATCATCAAGCAGATGATAGCTATGAACCGTTACCACATAAAAATATTGATACGGGTATGGGCTTAGAACGTATGGTTTCTATCGTTCAAAATGCACCGACCAACTTTGAAACAGATTTATTTATGCCTATCATACATGCGGTAGAAAAACTAAGTGGTCAAGTAACGTATAGTCAGTCACCTCAAACAGATATTTCATTTAAAGTGATTGCTGATCATATCCGTGCATTGTCATTTGCAATCGGTGATGGCGCGTTACCATCAAATGAAGGCCGTGGCTATGTGTTACGTCGCCTATTGCGCCGTGCGGTTATGCATGGTAAAAAATTAGGAATCAACGAAGCTTTCTTATATAAATTAGTGCCAGTAGTCGGCGAAGTAATGGTAAGTTATTATCCAGAAGTCCTACAACAAAAAGACTTTATTGAAAAAGTAGTACGTACGGAAGAAGAACGTTTCCATGAGACAATTAATGAAGGGTTAGATATTTTAAATGAACTGATCACGAAAGTAAAAACAGCTAACGAAGAGACTTTAAATGGGAAAGAGATCTTTAAATTATATGATACTTACGGATTCCCAGTTGAATTAACCGAAGAGGTTGCCGAAGATGAAGGATTAAAAGTCGACCATGCTGGTTTTGAAAAAGAAATGGAAGCACAAAGAGAACGCGCACGTTCTGCTCGTACGAAAGAAACATCAATGGGTGTGCAATCAGCAGTATTGACAGATATTAAAGTGGACAGTGAATTTGTCGGTTACAGTGATTTAAATGCGACAAGCAAACTGTTGATCATTTTAAAAGACGAAGAAATTTTAAGCGAACTTTCAGATGGTACAGCACAATTGATTTTTGCTGAAACACCTTTCTATGCTGAAATGGGTGGACAAGTAGCGGACCATGGAACAATCAAGGATCAAAATGGGACAATCGTAGCCCATGTGGAAAATGTTTTAAAAGCGCCAAATGGACAATTCCTACACACAGTTCAAATAACTGGAAAATTAGCAGAAGGTGCAACATATGAGCTTCATGTTGATGAAAAAATGCGTAATCGTATTTTGAAAAATCATACAGCAACGCATTTATTGCATCGCGCATTGAAAGATATTTTAGGCGATCATGCCAATCAAGCGGGCTCATTAGTTGCTCCTGGCCATTTACGTTTTGACTTTACACACTTTGGACAAGTTACACCAGAAGAATTGGTTCAAATGGAAGCAATCGTAAACGAAAAAATTTGGGAAGCATTGCCAGTTGATACCATCGAAACAGATATTGATACAGCAAAAAATATGGGGGCAATGGCTCTATTCGGTGAGAAATATGGTAAAGAAGTTCGTGTTGTAAATATCGGTGGTTACTCAATCGAACTATGTGGGGGAACTCATGTGAAAAATACTGAAGATATCGGTGTTTTCAAAATTGTTTCTGAATCTGGGATTGGTGCAGGCGTTCGTCGTATTGAAGCTGTCACAAGTAAAGAAGCTTATGAACTTATGAACGAAGAAGAAAAACAATTAAAAACAATTGCTGGAATCGTGAAGTCACCACAATTGAAAGAAGTTGTTTCAAAAACGGAACAATTACAACAACAATTGCGTGATTTACAAAAAGAAAATGAACAACTGGCTGGAAAATTAGCAAATCAACAAGCTGGAGATATTTTCAAAGATATTAAAGAAGTAAATGGCACAACGTACATTGCTGCTCAAGTAAATGTAAAAGATATGAACCAATTACGTCAATTAGCAGATCAATGGAAACAAAAAGAACTTTCGGATGTGTTAGTTTTAGCAACTGCACAAGATGAAAAAGTTAGTTTGTTAGCTGCAATGACAAAAGCTGCAAACGAAAAGGGCTTAAAAGCAGGAGATTTGATCAAAACAATTGCGCCTAAAGTTGGCGGCGGTGGTGGTGGCCGTCCAGATATGGCACAAGCTGGTGGGAAAAACCCTGCTGGAATCAATGATGCATTAGTAGAAGTGGCAAATTGGTTAGCAAACTAAACGTTTCAAATACATTAAACTGATGAGAGAGTCTAAAACAAAACGAGTGCTTCGTTTTGTTTTATACTCTTTTTATTTGCGATATGAAGTGCTAATTCTTTCTTTTTTTTCATTTTGTTGTTAGATTTAGGGTAACATTACACATATTTATCTAATGTAACGGCTGAATAGCAAGAAGATAACACGAAAACAATGACGATTATTTTAGCTGTCATTACTGCTTTTAGTAAGATAAAATCTCAAAAATAGCAATCGTTTCAGAAAATTTATTGTGTTTTCTTTTGGAAAAGTCGGAAAGAAAAGAAAATATTCTGCAACTTTTTTCATTTACCATGAAATATAAGGATTCGTTTCGTGAAAGGAAGAGGATAGATGACTAAGACGAAAAGTGCAGGAGCCCTTTTTGAAACGGGTGAAAATTTCTATAGTCAAGATTACTTTGGTGTTCACGAGAAAGAGAGAAAACAGCAGAAAGGCTATATTTTTCGAATGTGGGCGCCAAATGCTCAATCGGTTTGGCTGGTAGGTGATTTTAATAACTGGGAGCATTCATTACCCTTAGTCAAAGAGGAACATTCTGGTGTGTGGGAAATTTTTACAATAATACCAAAAGAAGGGCACTTATATAAATATTTGGTAAAGCAAGCAGATGGAAGAAACGTCTATAAAATTGATCCCTATGCAACAATTTTTGAAAAACGCCCGAATAATGCAGCAGTCATCCAAACGATACCAAAACGGAAATGGCGAGATACAGTGTGGCAAGAACGTCGTCACGATTTAAATGATCTCCAACAACCATTGACGATCTATGAAGTACATGCCAGTTCTTGGAAGTCAGAAGAAGATGGAAAGCCTTATACATTTAAAAAACTCAAAGAAACATTGATTCCTTATGTGAAAAAAATGGGGTTTACTCATATTGAATTTATGCCGTTGATGGAACATCCTCTAGGTGAATCTTGGGGGTATCAGTTGATTGGCTATTTTGCCCTATGTTCCTATTATGGAACTCCTGAAGAGTTTCAAGAGTTTGTCGAAGCGTGCCACATAAATAATATAGGAGTTTTAGTAGATTGGGTCCCGGGACATTTTTGTATTAATGATGATGGTCTAGCCAGTTATGATGGGACGGCTCAGTTTGAGTATAAGGACCCGATTCAAGCTCAAAATAGTCGTTGGGGTTCTTTAAATTTTGATTTAAGTAAGCCACAGGTTCAAAGTTTTTTGATCTCAAGTGCATTATATTGGATCGATTTTTTCCATATTGATGGGATTCGTGTTGATGCTGTATCGAACATGCTTTATTTGGATTACGATGAAGGGCCATATTTACTTAACGCAGATGGAAGCAATCGGAACTGGGCTGGTTTTTACTTCTTACAAAAATTAAATGCTGTAGTGAAACGAGCGCACCCTGCTATCCTAATGATTGCAGAAGAAAGTTCAGCTGAAACGAAAATTACAGGTTCAATCGAAAGTGGTGCATTAGGCTTTGATTATAAATGGAATCTTGGTTGGATGAATGACACATTGAGTTTTTATGAAATGGATGCTGCTTTTCGAAAGTTCCATTTTAAGTTGGTGACGTTCTCATTTATGTATAGGATGAAAGAGCAGTATATATTGCCCTTGTCACATGATGAGGTGGTTCATGGTAAAAGAAGTTTGCTGCACAAAATGTGGGGCGATCGCTATAAGCAGTTTGCCCAATTACGTAATCTTTATGTATATTGGATGACCCATCCTGGTGGAAAGTTGTTATTTATGGGGAGTGAATGGGGGCAGTTTCTAGAATGGAAGTCAAATCAAGGCTTAGAATGGGTTGATTTGGAGGATGAAATGAATCGAAGTATGCAGCATTTTACCCAAACACTTCATCACTTTTACCACAGTGAAAAAGCACTTTGGGAAATGGAGCATACTCAAGAAACATTGGAGATCATCGATGCAGATAATAGTGAGGAGACAGTGCTGAGTTTCATTCGTAAAGGCAAACGTACAAATGATTTTTTGATTATCGTATTGAATTTTTCACCGGTTGAAAGGCAAAATTTTGCGATAGGTGTACCTTTTCCTGGAAGTTATGAGGAAGTATTAAATACAGAGATGCGTGAATTTGGTGGGACTTGGGTTCGCCATAATCAAATCAGCGAGACGAAGTCAGAATCCTTTAAAAACTTTAAGTACCAAATCAAAACAATTGTTCCAGCACTTGGGGCCATTATTTTGAAACCTAAAAAAATCAATACAAGTAGCTAGGTTATTTATGTAAGAAAGCAAAATACCATGTTGAATTTTGAAAGGGGGCAGGGTGGATTTTCACCCGTATCAGATGAGAACAGAAATGCTAGCAATGATTTTAGCCGGTGGTCAAGGAACTCGATTAGGAAAACTGACCAAAAATATCGCTAAACCCGCCGTGCCTTTTGGTGGCCGTTATCGAATTATTGATTTTACATTAAGTAACTGTATCAATTCAGGAATTAAAAATGTTGGGGTGGTCACGCAGTATCAACCACTTGCATTAAATAGCCATATTGGAAATGGGTCAAGCTGGGGCCTGGATGGTATCGATTCAGGTGTGACGATTTTACAACCTTATTCTAGTTCTGACGGTGAGAAGTGGTTTGAAGGAACGGCACATGCAATTTATCAAAATATTTCTTTTATTGATCAAATGGATCCGCAGTATGTGTTGATTTTATCAGGTGACCATATTTATAAAATGAATTATGAATCAATGCTTGACGAACATATCGCCAATAATGCCTCTTTAACCGTTGCAGTCATTGAAGTCCCTTTAAAAGAAGCCTCCCGTTTTGGCATTATGAATACGGATGAAAATGATCGAATCATCGAATTTGATGAAAAACCAGCTGAACCTAAAAGTAACCTCGCTTCAATGGGAATCTACATCTTTAATTGGGGGCGACTGCGAAATGTTTTGCTTAATAGTTATTCAAAAGATGGTCAAATGCTTGATTTTGGCAAACACGTTATCCCAACTTATCTTGAAGCAGGTGAAAATGTGTATGCTTACCGTTTTGATGGCTACTGGAAAGATGTTGGAACAATCGACTCGTTATGGGAGGCGAATATGGAGTTTATCCGTTCAGAAAATGATCTAAAGATGCGGGATAAAAGCTGGCGGATATTTTCTAAGAATACCATCTCGCCACCGCATTTTATTACTGAGACAGCTTCAGTTAAAAATTCATTGATTGTGGATGGTTGTTATGTGGCTGGACATGTAACAGATAGTATCTTGTCGACAGATGTTCAGGTGAAAGCGGGTTCGACGATTGAGCAAAGCGTGATCATGCCAGGCGCTAAGATTGGAAAGAATGTCACAATTAAAAATGCGATCATTGGTGAAAATGCCATCATCGGTGATAATGCCATGATTTTTAACGAAGAGGAGATTGAAGTGATCGGTTATTCAGAAGTGATTGGGGTGCAAAGCGATGAAAACTAAAAAAATGTGTGCCATTTTAGGAAATGTATCGAAGTTTCAAGGGTTATTGCCTTTAACAGAGAACCGACCGCTAGATACATTGCCTTTTGATTGTAAGTATCGTTTGATTGATTTTCCGCTTTCAAGTATTGCAAATGCAAATATCAATTCGATTTTTATGGTTTTTAACGAAGGACAAACCCGTTCTTTATTTGATCATATCGGTGGTGGGAAAGAATGGAATCTAGACTCATTACAAAATCGTTACTTTGTATATTTTTATCAGGATTTTTTAAAACGAAAAAAGCAAGGATTCCCCTATTACGATGCTGTGATTGATTATCTTGAAAAATCAGAAGCAGAGTATACTGTTTTTATGGGAAGCAACATGTTGTGTAATATTGACTTACACGCAGTTTTAAAGAGCCATCGTAAACAAAAGAATCAATTGACGGTTGTTTATAAGCGAGTAGAACGTGAAAAAATTATGGTGAATGAGGGGATTATTCAAGTTGATGAAGAAGGAAGAGCAATTAGTTTCTATGAGTTTAAACCTGATGAAGAAACAAAAGAACAATTGAATTTATGCATGGATATTTACATCGTTCAGACAAAATGGCTGATCCAGCAATTGGAAATGGGTCAACAAAATGATACGTCGCCTAATCTCCACACGTTCCTTCAACATAAAATAGCAGAAGAAACAACTACTGCGTATGAATACACAGGCTATTTAAGTAACATCCATGATGTAGCCTCTTATTATCAAGCGAATATGGATATGCTAGATTCAACTAAATTTAACGCATTGCTTTATTCAAAACAAAAAATCTACACAAAACTAAAAAATGAAGTACCAACCTACTATTCTAAAGATTCTCTCGTTAAGAATAGTCAGTGTGCTACAGGGTGCATTATTGAGGGACATATTGAAAATAGTTTGATCTCAAGAAGGGCAATCATTAAAAAAGGCAGTAAAGTTAGTCACTCAATCATTATGTCAAATGCTACTATTGCGGAAGATGCGGTGATTGAATATGCAATATTGGATAAAAACGTATCAGTTGAGGCGGGGATTAAAATCTCTGGAACCGCGGAACAACCAGTTGTAATTAAAAAAGATCAAGTTGTTTCAGCAGATGTTTATGGAGGCGAAGCGAAATGAAGGTATTGTTTGCATCAGCTGAATGTGTGCCATTTTTTAAAACGGGTGGGCTGGGCGACGTGGCTGGGGCGTTACCTAAGGAATTAAGTAAAAAGGGAATGGAGATGTCCGTTGTTTTACCTTATTTTACGAAAATGCCCGATCTGTATAAAAAACAATGCGAGGATTTGGTTGAGTTTTCTGTTGAAGTGGGGTGGCGGCATCAGTATTGCGGGATTAAACGGTTGATCTTACAGGAAGTAACCTATTATTTTATTGATAATTTGTATTATTTTGATCGTGATAATTTGTATGGCTATTCGGATGACAATGAACGATTTGCTTTTTTTTCTTTGGCGATCATAAAGATGTTAGAAAAGATTGAACTGATCCCTGACGTTATCCATGTCAATGATTTCCATACGGCAATGGTTCCATTTTTGTTGAAGGAAAGCAAGCAATCAGTGGAGAAATATACTTCTATCAAAACAATATTGACGATCCACAATATCGAATTTCAAGGGGCGTATGCTAAAGAAGTATTATCAGATTTGTTTGGATTAGAACCAGAACGATTTAATGAAAATAGTACTTATTTTCGCGACGGAATCAATTATTTGAAGACAGGAATAGTCTATGCAGATCGTATAAATACGGTAAGTCCAACTTACGCAGAGGAAATTAAAACCGCAGAATTTGGGTTTGGGCTAGATGAAGTGTTACGGGAGAAACAAGAGAAGTTGAGTGGTATCGTTAATGGAATCGACTATGAAATGAACGATCCTGAGACGGATAAGCTCATTTCAGCTAATTTTTCATCAACAAATTTAATAGGAAAAAAACAAGATAAACAAGCACTTCAACAAAGACTTAAATTACCAGTTAAACCAGATATACCATTAATTGCTATTGTTAGTCGATTAACCAATCAAAAAGGATTTCAATTATTAGTAGATAAATTAAATGAGCTGCTCCAACAAGATGTTCAATTGATTTTATTAGGAACAGGAGAGAATGACATTGAACAAACTCTCAAGGAATTTGCCAGACGTTACCCAGAAAAATTCAGTGCCAATATTTTATTTGATGTATCACTAGCGCAATGGATCTATGCTGGAGCGGATTTGTTTTTAATGCCATCTGTTACAGAACCGTGCGGTTTATCTCAAATGATTGCGATGCGTTATGGGACTTTACCAGTCGTGCATGAAATTGGTGGTTTAAAAGATACCGTCCGTCCATACAAGCCAGTCGCAAAAACAGGTACTGGGTTTAGTTTTACTAGATTTAACTCTGAGTGTTTTATGGAAACTCTCTTAGAAGCAATCGAAGTGTACGAACAGGATCAGCAAACGTGGAGATCATTGATGAAAGTGGCGATGGAAACAGACTTTAGCTGGGAAAAATCAGGGCAGTTGTATTTAGAACTCTATAAATTAGTTGTTTATGAAACGAGCTGATTCGTTGAACCCCAAATTTTGATTGACGTGTTAGAAAAATCAAGGTATACTTTTATCGAGAAATGAATAGTCAAAGAAAGCCATAGAGGTGTTTTTGTGAGTGTAAGTATCTAACAACAGGAAATGAATAGCTGAAGAATAATTGACCATTTTTGATGGCTTCTTTAGCATACCTAAGTTGATACCTATCTTAACTCATAAAAAATACCTGATAGATTGCAGTATATTCTATCTTTATTTACTAATTTTTGAGGGATGAAGGGAAGCTTCATCCCTTTTTTTGTCCCCTCAATGATAGAAATAAGGCATCTATACAGGAATACCTTTGACCTATTCTAAACGATAGGTATCTCTCAAATGAAAAGGAGATACAAATGAATCAAGAAACTTATAGTAAAACACAATTTAACGTAATCAAAGAAAAACTAATGACTTATTCGATCAGCTACTACGGAAAAGAACGGATAAAAAACTTACAACCTAGCAGCAATTTGGCTGTCGTCAAGAAAAGATTACAAGAAACGGCTGAAGCAAAAGCTCTGCTTGAAGCCAATCTCCATGTTCCATTCATGGGATTAAATAATATTGAACACTTGACTAAACAAGTAGAAAAAGGGTTTATTTTAGAACCAAATGAATTAGTTAGCTATGCTGATTTCCTTAGAAGCAGTCGATTGATTCGTTCATTCATGGAAAAAAATCAATTTATTGCACCGCTTTTATCGAAATATAGTGAATCCTTACAATTGTTTTCTGAGATTGAAAATGAAATTTACCAGACGATTCGAAACAATCAAGTGGAAAATGATGCTAGCCGTGAGCTAAGAAAAGTTCGTAGAGCAATTCAAGAGTGTGAGAAAGAAATTGAAATGAAATTAAATGCATTTCTTCGAAACACACAAAATAAACCAAAAATCCAAGAAGCAATTGTTGTAAAGAAGAATGATCGTTTTACAATACCGATCAAAGCAACATATAAAAACCAAATTCCTGGCAGTATCATAGAAGCTTCTTCAAAAGGAACAACTGTTTTTGTTGAACCTGCGACAGTAGCGAAGCTAAATGACAAACTGTACCAGCTGAAAATGGAAGAAGCCACAGAAATATATCAAATACTCTCTACTTTAACAGGGTTGATTGCAGAACAAATGGTTTTGATTCAATCAAACATCGAAGTAGTGGCACAATACGATATGATTTTTGCGAAAGCGAAATATAGTAGAGAAATCAATGGGATCGAACCAAAAATCAATCAAGACGGAATCGTTAAATTTGTCAACGTAAAACACACGTTGCTAGGAGAAAATGCTGTACCATTGAATCTCTCTTTAGGACAAGAATATCGGGGATTAACAATCACGGGACCCAATGCTGGTGGAAAAACGGTTGTGTTAAAAACAGTGGGGCTGATTACCTTGCAGACAATGTTAGGAGTACAAATTATCGCAGATTCTGGAACAAATATTGCTATTTTTGATCAGATTTTTGTTGATATCGGTGACCAACAAAGTATCGAAAATGCCTTAAGTACCTTTTCAGGTCATATGCATAATATCTCTGAAATTCTTGCTAAAACCAAGCGCAACAGTTTGATTTTATTAGATGAAATTGGTAGTGGGACGGAACCGAATGAAGGGGCCGCTTTAGCGATTGCGATCATGGAAGCATTCTATAAAAAAGGCAGTATAATTATTACAACGACCCACTATGGCGAAATCAAACGCTTTTCTGAAGAACATGAGGATTTTTTAACTGCAGCAATGGCCTTTGATTCCGAAAACTTAATGCCTAAGTATCAGTTAATTCTAGGTGAAACGGGAGAAAGTAATGCATTTTGGATCGCAAATAAGATGAATCTGGATAAACAGGTTGTGAAACAAGCACAATATTATTTACACAATCGACACTATTCAACAAAAAAAGAAGAGAAACTTTATAAAATCAAAAAAGCAAAAGAGCAAACCATTTTTCCAAAATATACAAAAGGAGACCGCATCTTTTGGACCGAGAAGAAAAAGATTGGTTTAGTTTATGAACCTATTGAAATGACAGATGACGTAGTGATTTATGTGGACAATGAAAAAGTGACGGTTCACAAACGGCAATTAAAGCTAGATCGCAGTGCAAAAGAACTTTATCCTTTGAATTATGATTTGGACTCTCTTTTTGAAAACTATCAGGATCGAAAAAAAATCAGAGATTTAGAACGAGGATCGAAAAAAGCACATAAAAAATTAAGAAAAGAGATGCAAGCAAGAAAAATAGAAAGAGAGACGGAAGATACAAGTCGCTGAACTAAAAAATAATCACACATTTTGAGTTGATCTAAAGTATAAGACAAAACGAGTATGTCGTTTTGTCTTATACTTTTTTTTGTCGAAAGTAAGACCCTTTAGTAAATTTTAAGAAACCAAAAAAGTGTTTGAAACGCTCTATTTTGCATGGATTCTAAAATGGTAAACGATATTTTTTTATCGATAATCGATAAAAATTTATTGACATTCAAAAATAACTCCCTTATGCTAGATTTATCAAAAAAAGGGGGAGTAACAAAGATGGAATGGACAGAAAAAAAGTCAGTGAAATTGTCACACTGGTGTATATATATAGTAGGAGGCATGTTGCTTTTAACGATGATCTTCATGCCAAAAGTAATTGAGATGATTGTCCCATTAGATGCTGTATCACTCAAAAATCAACATTGGTTTATGATTACGTTAGAAAGTTGTTTAGCTGTAGGCTTAGTGATTCTTTTTTTATTACAGCGTCTCATAAAAAATATCGATAATAATGAAACATTTAGTGAGCGAAATATCGAAATACTTAGGCTAGCAAGTTGGTTATGCTTTTTGGAAGCGTTGATTTTGTTGCTATCGGCTAGTTATTATTTTCCTTGGATTGTCTTAGCTGGTGTAGCTGGTTTTGTTGGGTTAGTTGTTCGAGTAATTAAAAATGTGTTCTGCCAAGCACTTTTAATTAAAACAGAGAATGATTTTACGATCTGATGGCAATTATTGTTAATATCGATGTCATGATGGCAAAAAGAAAGATGAGTGCAGGGGAATTGGCAGAAAAAATTAATTTAACGCCTGCAAATCTTTCTATTTTAAAAAATAATAAAGCAAAAGCAATCCGTTTTAGTACATTAGAAGCACTCTGCAAAGCGTTAGATTGCCAACCAGCAGATTTATTGGAGTACCGAGAGGATGATAAGCTAGATGGATGAAAAGGATCAGAAAGATAGTATGTATAACCAACAAGAAATCGAATCAACCGATAGAGAGAACGAACAAGCACTTTTTGATGAGTTTGATGAATCAGTATACGATGAGGAAGAAGCCGACCAGTGGTTGACGAGTAAAGAATTGATTTTTATGGGGGCTTGTATATTTTTAGGTTATTTGATGATTCGGGCATTTATGAATGGCAGTGGTGGTATATGGGTGTCCTTATTAACAATAGTTAGCTGTGCGACGGTATTTACTTATGCTAAAGTGACGAATCAACAAGTGAAAAAGAATCATTACGGTTATTTAGTCTATAGCTTATTATTGGGATTATCTTTTTCTTTTTTAGATAATCGTGTTTTTTTAGGATTGAATTTGATTTTTCTATTATTGAGTATGAATTATTGGGTCTTGGTTTTAACTGGAAAAAGAAGAGTGCCCTATCTAAGTCAATTTATAATCTCAGATATCATTATCGGAACATTTAAGCGACCGTTCCAAAATTTAGGGAGTACATTTGTCTTTAAAGAATCAGAACAGAAAAAGGATAAAACCATTAAGAATATAGGAATCGGGTTGTTGATTTCGCTCCCAATATTCATTGTTGTCTTACTGTTATTATCTAAGGCAGATAGCATGTTTGAACAATTTCTATATTCTTTTACAGTAACACTTTCAGAAAATATGGCAGAACGAATCATTGCTTTTTTATTTGCATTGCCGATCGGCGTCTATCTATTTTTATTTGTTTATAAAAATAGTCTTAAAGAAGCGGAAGATGAGAAGAGAAATCGGAAGCGTAAAGGACAACCAATCATATTGTTGACTGTTCTTGTTAGTTTTATCTTGTTATATTTGGTTTTCTTTGCAACAGCAATCCTTGGCTATTTTGACTTTAGACAAGAACCATTTTCAAGTATGGCGGTTTCCGACTATGCTCGAACAGGATTTTTCCAGTTATCACTCGTTTCACTTATTAATGTTACAATGTTTTTGGTCATAAAATCATTAAGTGATAATCAAAAAATAATTACATTAGGGCTGAGTATGATTGGCATTGAAACACTTGGATTGATTGTCTTAGGCTTTGCAAAAATGCAATTGTACATTTCGTCCTTTGGTTTAACGATTCTTCGATTCAATACATCGTGTTTCATGATTGTCTTATTTATTTGTGTTTGTCTATTTATCGTAGCGTTGTGGCGGCCGTTTCATTACATCAGAATAACGATTATTGTGGTGGCATTGAGTATTTTAGGCATCAGTTTTAGAAATACAGGAAACGATATTGCAGCATTTAATATCCAAAAATATCAATCAGGCCAGATCGAAGAGTTAGACATTGAAGTATTTTACACTATAGGAATCGAAGCCGTTCCAGCTGTGGTTGAGTTTTACGACCAAACAAAGGACAGCGACTTGAAAGAGTTACTGAATTATGAGTACTTGAGACCAATGGCAGACCAACTTGAAAAAAATCCGGCAACCATTACCTTACAACGGATGCAAAGTAAAAAATTATTAAAACAAGCACTGCATGAATAAAAAACAACTGTTTTTTGAACGGAAACGTTCAAGGGACAGTTTTTTTGTATGGATTGATAGGGAACTGTGAGGGGAGCAAGGCTAGAACACATACAAGATAATGGTGTTCAAAAAGATTGGTTTTCATTGGCTTGCAAGTTTTCAAGGCACATTTTCAATGTTATAATAATCACGGAGGAGTCGAGACGATGAATGAAAAACAATTATCAAAACGTTTAGCACGGGTCGGTGATTTTGTACCAGATAAAAGCCGTTTGGCCGATATCGGATCAGATCATGCCTATTTACCCGTTGCGTTAGTTTTGCAGAATAAACTAGATTTTGCTGTAGCCGGAGAAGTAGTCGAAGGACCTTATGAAGCAGCACGAAAACAAGTTAGAAAAAATGGCTTAGAAGAACAAATAGTTGTTCGTTTGGCGGATGGCCTGTCTGCGATAGAACAATCAGACGCAATCAATGCAGTTACCATTTGTGGTATGGGTGGAACCTTGATTCGTGATATTTTAGAAGCTGGATGGAACAATCAGCGGTTACAAGGGAATGAACGATTGATTTTACAACCCAATATTGGTGAAAAAAACCTGAGAAATTGGTTGACTGATCATGGTTACACCATTATTGAAGAAGATATTTTAGAAGAGAATACTAAAATCTATGAAATCATAGTTGCACTCAGACAAACAAATAGAGTCGCTTACTCAGAAAAAGAATGTCTTTTCGGACCTATATTGTTAGAAAGACGACCAGCTGCTTTCAATAAAAAATGGCAAAGCGAATTAGAGCAAAGAGAACGAATTGTGGCTCAACTTACTCGCGCTCAAAACACCCAAGAAGAAAGAATCAACCAAATTGAAAAAGAAATCGCTCAAATCAAGGAGGTCCTGTCAAATGAGTCTTGATGCCAAAACATTTATTGACCGATTTGAGGCATACTGTCCACAATGGTTAGCCGAAACGGGTGACCCTGTCGGACTTCATATCGGTACGCTAAATAAAAAAATTGATCGAGTTTTAGTAACACTAGATGTACGTCCAGAAGTTGTAGCTGAGGCAATCGAAAAAAAAGTTGATTTGATTATTGCAAAACATCCCCCCATTTTCCGTAGTGTAAAGCGTTTAGATACAGACGATCCTCAAACGAAAATGTACGCAGATTTATTAAAGCATGATATTGCAGTATTTGCCGCACATACAAATATGGATATTATTGAAAATGGGCTAAATGATTGGTTTTGCGAGCTATTGGCGATTGAAAATACAACATACCTCACAAAAACACATACGATTGCGTATAAAAAATTAGCTGTATATGTCCCTATTGATGATGCGCCAAAAATGCGCGAACAATTAGGTCTGGCAGGAGCAGGTCAACAAGGGGCTTATCGGAATACAAGTTATTCACTAGTTGGTACAGGTCGTTTTACACCTGAATATGGTTCTAACCCTACAATTGGTAAAATTGGGTCAGAAGAGACGGTTCAAGAAGCGAAGATAGAAGTGATTTTTCCAGAAACCATTCAAGAGCAAGTCATTGCGTCTATGATTATAAACCACCCATATGAAGAACCAGCTTATGATGTGTATACCATTGAAAACCATGTAAAAGAGTATGGTCTTGGACGAATTGGTGAGTTAGCTGAACCCGTCTCTTTACGTAAATTCACTCAACTCATCAAAGAGAAGTTTAATTTGGACGGATTACGGATTGTGACTGATAATGAAGAGCAAATGATCCAACGAGTCGCAATTTGCGGCGGTAGTGGTGAAACATTTTTCCGTGACGCAATCAAAAAACAAGCAGATGTTTATATTACCGGGGATGTTTATTATCATACCGGGCATGATATGTTGACAGAAGGTCTTTCTGTGATCGATCCAGGACATTATATCGAGCAATTATGCAAACCTAAATTGGTTGAACTATTCAATCAATGGAAAAAAGACTATAATTGGGATATCACTTTTTTTGAATCAGAAGTCAATACAAATCCATTTAAATTTAAATAAATTAGAAAGAAGGAATAAAACAATGTATGAAAATTTATTGCCACGTTTTTTACGCTATGTAAAAACAGAAACACGTTCTAATCCTAATAGTGAAACAACACCATCTACTCAAACTCAAGTTGCTTTTGCTCAAACCTTAAAAAAGGAGCTAGAAGAACTTGGTATGAGTGATGTAATCTATAACGAAACGAATGGTTTTGTAATAGCAACATTACCAAGTAATATAGAAAAAGACGTTCGATCTATCGGCTTTATTGCGCATATGGATACAGCAGATTTCAATGCAGTCAACGTGAATCCACAAATCATTGAAAATTATGATGGTGAGTCAACAATCAAATTAGATAGTGACGGAAAATTCACTTTAAATACAACTGATTTCCCTAATCTAAAAAATTATGCCAATCAAACGTTGATCACAACAGATGGAACAACACTTTTAGGTGCGGATGATAAGTCTGGTATTGCTGAAATCATGACGGCTATGGAAATCATGATCAACGATCCATCGATCAAACATGGAACGATTCGTGTGGCCTTTGGTCCAGATGAAGAAATTGGTGTTGGAGCAGATAAATTTGATGTGGAACAGTTTAATGTCGATTTTGCGTATACAATGGACGGTGGACCAGTTGGGGAGTTACAATATGAAACATTTAATGCAGCCCAAGCAGAAATTACGATCCAAGGAAAAAATGTCCATCCTGGAACAGCTAAAAATACGATGATCAATGCTATACAATTGGCAATTGATTTCCAAAATCAGTTACCACAAAATGAAGTACCAGAAAAAACAGATGGTTATGAAGGGTTCTTCCACTTAGCACAAATGAGCGGAACACCAGAAGAAGCTAAAATGACTTATATTATTCGTGACCATGATCGCGAAAAATTTGAAGCACGTAAAGCGTTGATTCTTAAAATCCAAGAAATCATCAATCAACCATTTGATCAAGAACGCGTTCAAATCGATTTATTCGATCAATATTATAATATGGGTGAAGTTATCGAAAAAGACATGAGTATTATTGAATTAGCTAAAAATGCGATGATCGAACTAAATATTGATCCGTTGATTGAACCAGTTCGAGGGGGAACAGATGGTTCTAAGATTTCTTATTTAGGTATTCCTACACCAAATATTTTTGCTGGTGGAGAAAATATGCATGGGCGTTTTGAATTCGTTTCATTACAATCAATGGAAAAAGCAACAGATGTCATCGTAAAAATTGCTGAATCAAACGCTAAATAATTTATAACTAGTGAAAATAATAGTAAAATTAGAAAAGAGGGAGTAAAGTTACGGGTAGTGGCTTACTTCCTATTTTTCTGTCAGACTTAATGAGTTTAATTAAAACAGAGAGAAAAGAGTGCATTCAAGCATAGAAAAGGAGAAAATAGTATGGAAAATGTAATGATTCTTTTTAACCAAACATCTGGTAAAGATAAAGGCAAAGAGTTAGCTGAGCAGTTTGTTGACTACGCGAAAGAACATGGACAAACAGAGACACATTTTCTTTTAGAACAAGTTGGACCAGATTGTGATAGCAAAAAAACTGTAGAAAAAGCAAAAACGGAAAATGTTGATACGCTGATATTCATTGGTGGAGATGGGACCATCAATCATAATGTCGAAGATTTTAAAGAAGAATTACCCCATTTAACGATTGGTTTATTGCCTGGTGGAACAGTGAATAACATGGCAAGAGTACTTGGGATACCTTTAAAATTTGAAGAAGCTGCAGATATAATTTTAGGTGGGGCGACCAAAAAAATCGATTATGGAATGATAAATGAAAAAGTGATCATTAGCACAATGACGATTGGGATATTAGCAGATACTGCTGCTCGAATCAGTCAAGAAGAAAAACAAAAATACGGGAAAATAATTTTTGTGAAAAACTTTTTCAAGTTATTAGCTAAGAAAAAACGTTACCGTTTAGAAATCAAAACGGAAAAGGAACATTGGCAAGGGAAAACGCAATTAGTCACTGTAACGATGACCAACTCTGTTGGGGGCTATACGAATTTTGATGATTCTGCCTCTCCAGATGATGGATTGTTCCATTTGACGATCTTGCCAAAATTAAATTTTTTCAAAATGGCATTTTATTTACCAAAAATTATTTTAGGTAAAATCTATGAATTACCAAATATCAACTATATGACTGCATCTGAAATAATGATAAAAAGCACAGATGAAAAGAAAGTTGGTACAAGAGTCGATGGAGATCCAAGTGAGGATTTACCAGTCAAAATGACTGTTATCAAACATGGTTTGACAGTTTTTGTACCTAAGTCAGAAAAATAGATGGCATACGAGTGCTTGAATTTCTTTACATCAAACACTCTTTCAAGGTATTCTAATAAGAGTAAGATTTTGGAGGAAGAAATATGGTCGATTTTTTACAGCATATACCATGGATGTATTTGCTCGTAGTAAATTTGATTGAATTTTATATGATGTACCTTGATAAACAACGCGCAATAAGAAAAAAATGGAGAGTTCCCGAACGCAATCTTTTAGTTATAGGATTGATTGGAGGGGGAATCGGCGGTTTGCTGGCACAACAACTTTTTCATCATAAAACGCGAAAATTTCGCTTTTATTTTTTCTTTGTTTTTGGTACACTTGTGGCTATTGCAATTATTTATTTTAGTTATAGAAAATAGTCGTGAATACAATTCTAGTGGGGAGAATCTATGAAAAGCAATTCTAAAACAAAAGTTTTCCTGAATATTGGCTTGTTAGCTATTTTTATTGGGGTCATTATCTATGTGATGGATAATTCTCTCAGTGATATATTTGCTCAATTAATGGAAACGAGCTGGATCGTTGTTGCCCTAGTCATTTTATTAGGGATAATTTATCAAATAGTTGAAGGACGATCGATTAAAGAGATCGCGTCTGATTTTCAAAAAGATTTTACAACGAAAGACGGTTTCTTTACTTCTTGTTATGTTGCCTTTTATCGGGTAATTTCATTTGGTACTGGGACATTGCTGTCGGAAATTTATTTTTATAAGAAAAAAGGATTGGCCGTTTCTCAAGGTGTCGGCGTGACAGCGTTGCATATGATCATGTATAAAGTCGCTGTTATTTTTCTATCGGTGTTAGGTCTGATTTTTCAATTTTCATTGTTTTATGAGCATGCACCAAAAATGATTCCGTTTATTTTAGTTGGGGTCGTACTAACGTTTGTTATTATCTTTTCATTATTGATTCTTTCGAGCAGTATTAATCTTCAAATATTTTTAATAATTTGGGCGAATAAGTATTTTAAACGAAAAAGATTAAGAGACTGGGTGGATAAATGCAATTTACAAATTTATTCATTAAGAGAAACCGTTCAGACTATTACGAAAGACCGCTCAGCGATGATTCGCATTTTCGGTTGGAACGTTTTGAAACTCTTGTTTTGGTATGTGATCCCTTACGTAGTATTAGTTGAAAATCATCCGAATATTGATTTTCTTTTGGTTCTTTCTTTTACTAGTTTCTCTGTTATTTTATCAGGAGTTTTTCCAACACCTGCTGGGATTGGTCCTTTTGAATTTGTGTACTTATTACTTTTTAAACCGTTGGTTGGAACGGTCGATGCAGTATCGTCATTACTCTTATATCGATTTGGGAGTTTTGTTTTACCATTTTTGATCGGTTTTATTTACGTTCTAGTCCAAAAAAGGCAAGAAATAAAAATGGGCCTTCATGCTGTTAAAGAAGAAAAAAAAGAATCAATAGAAGACTAAACGTCTCTGTTTTACTGTCTAGATGGTGAGCAAATGAGATCTTTATAGGACTGAGACATGCGATCTAACGTGATGTCTTGGTCTTATTTTTGTCGACTAAAAAAAATACTATGGTATACTTTAGATAAGTACTAGGGGAGTCACTTTGACTGAGATGTTCGTTTGAACGGACCCTTTGAACCTGTGAGTTGATACTCGCGTAGGGAAGTAGTCTGAGAAATAGAATACCACGACTCAACTCTATGAAATGGTTCTTTAACATTTTATGGGGTTTTTTTCTGTTTTTTAAGATTCTTCTCAAAAAAATCGAGGAGGAATTGTATGACATTTACCGATGAGGCAAGAAAAGCAGTTGAACAAATCTGGTGCCAAAGCAAGGAACATCCATTTATTGTAGAATTAAAAGCAGGGACATTAGCACCGGATATTTTTCGTTTTTATTTAATCCAAGATCGGTATTATTTGGAACAGTTTAGCAAAATCCATTTTAAGGCGGCAGAATTGGCAACGGATGAAACGATAAAAACGATTTTTTTAGAGGGTGTAAAAAGCTTAGAAGTAGCAGAAATATCAGTTAGAGATACATTTTTTAAAGAACTTAAAGTAACAGAAAAAGAAATTCTGGAAACCCCGATTGCACCTGCTGCGTATCATTATACCTCGCATATGTATCGAGAAGTTGCAAGCAACAGTTTAGCTCGGATTGCAGCCGCATTACTACCTTGCTATTGGTTGTATCAAGAAATTGGCGAGGAATTAATGAAAAACGGTTCTCCAAATCCCCTCTATCAGCGTTGGATCGAAACTTATGAAAGTGAGAGTTATCGAGAAGCCGTTTTGAGGCAACGAAGATTGACAGATTATTTAGCGGAACAAACGTCACCGCAAGAACGCATACGTATGAAAGAAGCGTTTATCATCAGTAGTTATGAGGAATTGGATTTTTGGGAAATGGCGTATATAAAGCAAAAATGGGGGCTAAAAAATGATGAATTATAATCTGGTTGACGAGCTGAGAGTAAAAAATCCACTTGTTCATAATATTACAAATATTGTTGTCGCAAATGATTCGGCTAATGGGTTGCTCGCAATTGGTGCGTCACCATTTATGTCGAGTACATTAGCCGAAATGGAAGAGGTAGCTTCAATTGCTGATGCCGTTGTTTTAAATTTAGGGACGTTAAACGATGAACAACTGGCTGCGATGATAAGGGTTGGGAAAAAAGCAAACGAATTAGGGAAACCTGTTGTGATAGATCCTGTTGGAGTAGGTGCGACGAAGTATCGTAAAGAAGCAGTAAAAGAACTATTAAACCAAGTCAAACCCGCTCTCATTCGAGGAAATGCTGGGGAAATTGCTGCATTAGGTGGCATTACCTGGGCTGCTAAGGGAGTGGATGCTGGAGAAGGTTCAGGAGATATTCTGGAAATTGCTGAAAAAGTAGCGCTAGATACACAGTCATATATCGCAGTAAGTGGCGTAATTGATACGATAACAGATGGAAAAAAAACCTATCTTGTAAAAAACGGAACTCCTTATTTTACGAAGATGACAGGAGCCGGTTGTTTGCATGGCTGTGTTTGCGGAGCCTTTTTAGCCGTGGATGAAACCCACTCGTTAGAAAGTATCGCTCTTGCAAGTACGATGTATGCTTTAGCAGGAGAAATTGTCGCAAAACAACTGCCAAATGTTTTAGTGGGATCGTTTAGAACCTATTTGTTGGATCAATTATCGGGAATCGATAGTGAATTGGTTAAAGAAAAAGGACGAATTGAAAGGGTGGATGGTAAATGAATGAAACAATACAAGCGTTGACGATTGCAGGTTTTGATAGTGGCGGCGGTGCTGGAATGCAAGCTGATTTGAAGACATTTCAAGAACGAATTGTCTTTGGCACCTCTGTTTTGACTGCTTTACCGATTCAAAATACTCAAGGTGTAAAAAAAGTATACGATATTCCAATAGAAGCGATTCAAGATCAATTAGAAATCATTAAAGAAGATTTTAAAATTTCTGCTGTAAAAACGGGCATGCTATTTACCGCTGAAATCACTCAATTGGTTTCAACTTTTTTAAGAAATACGGATTTTGGTCCACTAGTCATTGATCCAGTAATGATAGCCAAAAGTGGTCATGCGTTATTAAAAGAGACAGCTGTGACAGCCTTGGTCGAAGAGCTGTTGCCACAAGCAATGGTTATTACACCGAATATTCCAGAGGCTGAGGTTATTGCAAATAGAACGATCTCAACCAAAGAGGACATGCTTACAGCTGCAAAAGAAATCCAATTATTAGGTGTAAAGAACGTAGTTATAAAAGGGGGACACCACCTTGAAGGAACACAATCAACGGATTTGCTATTATTAGAAGATGGTCAAGCCGATTGGTTATCTGCTCCAAGGATCGCTACTAAAAATACACACGGTACCGGTTGTACGTTTTCAGCATGTATTACGGCTGAATTGGCTAAAGGTCGTTCAGTAAGAGAGGCTGTTCATACGACTAAAGGTTTTATTCAAGCAGCAATTGCCGATGGGATTCAAGTTGGTTTTGGCAATGGCCCAACCAATCATTGGGCATTTAGAAAGGTTGAGTATAGTGAAAAATACTAAAGAAATGTTATCCGTGTATTTTATTGCAGGAACGCAAGATATTATCGAAGGAACATTGCCTAGTATTTTAGAAGAAGCTTTAAAAGCGGGAATCACTTGTTTTCAATATCGAGAAAAAGGGCAAGGGAGTTTGACCGAGTTTCATGATAAAATGAACATGGCTAAAATTTGTCAAAGTTTATGTAGGGAATATGAAGTCCCATTTCTGATCAACGATGATGTTGAGTTGGCATTGAAAATTGATGCAGATGGTATACATGTAGGACAAGACAATCAAGATATCCAGGAAGTTATTGGGTTATTTCCTACTAAAATCGTTGGTTTATCTTGTCATGATCAACATGAAATCATCGTAGCAAACCAGTTAGAAAAAATTACTTATTATGGAATTGGACCAGTTTATGGTACGCAATCTAAGCCAGATGCTGAAAAACCAATTGGTATAAAAACGCTTCAGCATTTGATAAAAGAAGCGAATAAACCTGTAGTCGCAATCGGTGGGATCAGTACAGAGAATGTTTCCGATGTATTGGCAACAGACGTTGATGGAGTCTCAGTGATATCCGCCATCACGCGCACAGAAAATATTCGAGAAACAGTCAAAAGCTTACAGTAAAAAAATTGATCGTTAAAATAGAGCCAAGACAAGGGAATCCGTAAAATAGATTTCGTTTGTCTTTGGCTCTATTTTTAATCGGTCAAAAAACTATTGAAAAATTTTTCTGACTAGTGTACTATTTAACTAGAACACTAGTGAAGGTGAAAATCAATTGGAGGTAAAGCCATGGATTTCCATACAGATCGACCAATTTATATACAGATAATGAGCTTTATTATTCAACAAATTGTTTCAGGGAAACTTGAGCCAGGAGATAAAGTAAAAGCTGTAAGAGAACTGGCGGTCGAGTTAGCCACGAATCCAAATACTGTTCAACGTGCTTTACAGGAATTGGAACGTGAAAACATATTGTTTTCTAAACGTGGGTTAGGACGCTTTGTAACTGAAGATACCGTAAAAATCAATGACTTACAAAATCGAGCAGTTGAACAAGTCATTGAACGCTTTTTAGCAGAAATGGAAAACTTTGGATGGACGAAAGAACAGGCACAAAAATTATTGGGAGAGTATATTGAGAAGGGGAAATAACGATGGAGGAATTAATTAAAGTTGACCAATTAAGTTACCGTAAAGGAATGAAGCAAATTTTTAGCCAGTTGAGTTTTTCTGCATCATCTGGAAAAATCATTGCATTGATTGGTGAAAACGGTTCGGGAAAAACAACAATTATGCGATTACTTTCAGGTTTAGCGCTAAATTGGAAAGGTCAAATGAAAATCGATAATTGTGTTGTTGGAACAAAAACAAAGTCATTTGTAGCTTATTTAGAAGACCATAATACTTTTCAAGCGAACCAGCAATTAGAGGATGTGATCGTATTTTACACACATTTTTATCCGGATTTTGACAAACGAAGAGCGTATGAATTGTTACGGTTTATGAATTTAAGCGAAACAGAAAAAATCGGGGATTTATCAAAAGGTAATGCAGAAAAATTTTCTCTAAGTATGACTTTAGCTAGAAGAGCTAAATTATATTTATTAGATGAGCCATTAAGTGGTGTTGATTTATTATCAAGAGAAAAAATCATTCAATCATTATTACAATGGTTTGATGAAGACAGTACGATCATTATCACGACACATCAGTTAAGAGAGATTGAAAATATTATTGATGAAGTGATGTTTTTAAGAGATGGTCAGATTATTTTACATGAATCTTTAGAAACAATCAAAGAAGCAAAACATAAAGATTTAGAAGGGTTATATCGTGAGGTGTATGAAATATGAGCAAGTATGTTCAACTGTTCTACTCAAAAACACTCATTCTTGTTTATGCTATTAGTATGATACTTACTTTTTTGTTGGGTCTTGTGAATGTATACAACTTAACCTATCGATCTGAAGAGTTTAGTACAGCATTTTTTGCTTTTTCACTTGTCCTTTTTTTCATACTCTTTTTTGTCTTAGAATCAAATCGGATATATCAATTTTTTCGAACTGCGAACATTCGTTTACTTCCCGTCAAGACACGGAGGCTCTATTTTTATAATTTATTGTACAGTACAAGCATTGGTATTGGTTTCTTCTTAGGGAATACTATAATTGGAATCGTGATGAATTTTTCGTTACTCAATATCCCATTTTCTTTAAAAGAAGCATGGATTGTACAAGTTTCAGCAATTGTTGATATTATCGTTTTATTTTTAGTAATCCAATTTTTAGTGTGCATCTATTCTGCTACGAGGCAGTTCGTACAAAAAAGGTTTCGATGGATTCTAGAAATTTTGTTACTTGCTGTCTTTATTTGTCTGATGAATTATCTGTCTGCTTTTGATCTAGGTTCAGTATTAGAAACGGTAGCGATGCTATTTGGCTTGAAAAACGAACTCTATGTGAGAGTGATGCTGCAACTTATAACAGGAATTGTCTATTTTAATTTAAGCGTTTGGGTAATCGATCGGTATGTGGAAGCAGGTGATCAATAATGGTGCAGTTATGGAATGAATACAGAAAAGAGAGCCGCATGTTTTGGGTACTTAGTTTTTTTGCATTCTTATTTATCAGCGGCTTTCTCATATACAAGTTAGGGTTTCAGCAGGTGCATTTTGAAGGGATTCCTCAATTTATTTTAATTGTAGTGTTTTTCTTCTTGTTTGTTCACTTTGTTTGGGAGATGTATCGACAAATGAAAGTGTGGAAAAAAAGTCACTATCGATTAATGCCGATCACCGAATGTACGTTTTATTTTAGTAATATTCTATTTGGCTGGATTTCGACGACGCTTTTCTTGGTGGGGTATTATGCCTGCTTTGTCGGATTGATTTTTCTGTTGGATAAGCAAGTAGATATAATCCATTTTCAAGAGTACTGGAAACATCTTTTGGTTGTAAGTTACTTGTTCTTATCAGCTTCGATTTACCTTCAGTTAGTCTATTTATTAACTAGTTTAATCAGCGCAAAAGTGCCACACAGATATCAAAAAGTATCCAAGTATCTCCTTTTTCTTATTGTCTTTATAGCTGAAGTGGGATTGAGTGAGCAGTTGTTGGATGGGTACCGGAAAATTACATTTATTGAAAGTTATCAGTTTAAACTCTTAATTGGATATGTTCCTTTTTATCTGAGTGATTTTATGTTTGATATATTTTTACTTGTACTATGTAGTATTAGCAGCATTTTGATTTTGAAGAAATACATTGAAGCAGAAAGAAGGTAAAGTATTGGAAAGTAAGCGAGTGTTAGAAGTTGAAGCTATTTCAAAACGTATAGGAAAAAAAAACATCATTAACGACGCATCATTTACTGTTGACGGTGGAAAAGTTACTGGGTTACTTGGCCCTAATGGTGCAGGAAAAACAACGATTATTCGGATGTTAGTGGGATTGATGTGCCATGACGAAGGAAAGATTCAGATCAACGGTCAATCAATTTCAACCAATTTTAAAGAAGCGATGGCTCATGTTGGAGCGATTGTAGAAAATCCAGAATTTTACAATTACATGACGGGACTTGAAAACTTAAAACAATATGTGCGCATGTCCTTAAAACCTGTAACAGATGAAGCGTTAAACCAAGTGATTCGTAGTGTGCATTTAGAAAATAACATCAACCAAAAGGTCAAAACATATTCATTAGGAATGCGTCAAAGATTAGGTGTCGCGCAAGCTATTTTACACCAACCCGATTTATTGCTTTTAGATGAGCCGATGAATGGACTAGATCCAAAAGGCATGCGTGAATTTAGAGAAATGATTCAAAACCTGAAAAATCAGGGTGTAGGTGTTTTGATTTCAAGTCATCAGTTAAGCGATATGGAATTATTATGTGATGATTTAGTCCTTGTACAAAAAGGAGAAATCACCTATGTTGGTCCTATGAACAATCCTGAAGATGAAAAAAAATGGACAGTATTACTAGAAACGAATCAGCAGCAACAGGCTTTAGATTTCTTAAAAGAGCTTGAATACGCGGCAACTGTAGATGGAAACTATATAAAAATCGAGTTAAAAGAAGATACAAGAACACTTTTAGTGAAACAATTAGTTGATAACGGTATAGACATCAAAGAATTTAAAGTTCATGTAGATTCTTTAGAAGAGAACTTCTTACGCTGGACAGAAGATGGAGGTTTGTAGCATGGGAATATTAATAAGAAATGAATGGGAAAAACTAATAAAGAAGAAATCTTCTTGGATCATGTGGATCGTGTTGGTTGCGATGACATTTGGTATTACGCTGTTAGTAAGATCAACTGCTAAATCGCAAAGCGGTGAAGTCATGATGAAAGCCAATGATTTATTTGCAAGTTTGACTGAAATGACCTCATTTTTAAATCTTTTTGTTGTCATAGTAGCGGCATCGATTGTTGCAGAAGAGTTTAGTCGAGGAACGATCAAGTTTTTATTGATTCGTCCATATACGAGAAGTCAGATTCTTTTTTCAAAATTTATCGTTTGCTTGATTTACAGTGCTATCGGAACGGTTATTTTATATGTAAGTAGTCTTATTTCTGCAAATTTGCTATTAAAAAGTCAATCACCATTCGCTGTAGTTGAAGGCTATCATGGCTGGAACGCACTGACCGTAGCGGGTGCATATGCGGGAGCAAATTTATTATTACTTCTTTTATATATCACAATCACATTGTTTATATCGGCAGCGATTCGATCGCAAAGCTTAGCAGTTGGAATTGGATTAGGTGTTTTGTTTGGTAGTAACATTATCAATTCGTTTCTAAATGTTGTGATTCCAAAATACGAATGGCTTAAATGGAATCCATTTAATATGTTAAATATCAAAAACACGATTATGGATGATATCGGCGCTCAAAACAGTTACCCAGCCTATTTGAATTTTTGGCAAATGACTGGTGGAATTTTGATTTATAGTGTAATGATTTATGTTGTAATGCAACTGTTGTTTAAGAAACGAGATGTTTCATTAAATTGATGACAGACTAGAAAATACCCTTGATTAATAGAAAATGAGAAATCAAATTGGATTATAAATAGAACCGTTGAGCTGAAACTTTGTTTTATCAAGGTTTCAGTTTCTTTTGTTGTGAGAGAAAAAAAGTTTTATTAGAGAAAATGAATATTCGCGTATTTTATCTAATAAATTGCTGATAAAATCAATATTTATACATGTGAAAGCTTGTTTAAAGTCTTAAAAATGATTATGATTAAAAAGATATTTTATTCTTAATTATGGATAGGAGTGTTTTGATGGAACAGAAGCAGATGCGGTGGTTTACCGTTGGTCTGATCGCCTTCAACATGGTTTGGGGCTTAGGTAATGTTGTGAATAACTATGCACAACAAGGGATTTCAGTTGTGACATCTTGGATTTTGATTTTGGTCTTATATTTTATCCCCTATGCATTAATTGTCGGACAACTAGGCTCCACGTTCAAAGACAGCAGCGGTGGCGTTAGTTCTTGGGTCCAAAATACAAGTACGAAGCGTTTGGCCTATTATGCAGCTTGGACATATTGGGTCGTGCATATCCCGTATTTAGCTCAAAAACCTCAATTAGTTTTGATTGCGTTTGGATGGGCAATTCAAGGGAATGGCGATATTGTGAACAATTTCTCAGTGGTAGGGATTACCTTGATTTCGTTAGCAATTTTCTTACTCTTTTTATTATTGTCTACTAAAGGGTTGATGACACTAAAAGTGATTGGTGGTATGGCTGGGACAGCTATTTTTGTGATGTCTATGCTATTCATCTTATTAGCAATCGGTGCCCCAATGATGAATTCTACCGTAGAATTTGCAACACCTCATATGGATAAAATCAGTACGTATATCCCTAAATTTGATTTTAGTTACTTTACGACGGTTTCCATGCTGGTTTTTGCTGTTGGTGGCGCAGAAAAGATTTCGCCGTATGTCAATTCAATGAGAAATCCAGCAAAAGAATTCCCTAAAGGAATGATCTTCTTAGCGTCTATGGTTGGTGTTTCAGCTGTGTTAGGCTCGTTTGCAATGGGGATGCTTTTTGCAAGTAATAATATCCCAGAAGATTTAATGGCAAATGGTGCGTATACTGCTTTCCAACTTTTAGGTGAGTATTATGGTGTCGGTAATTTATTGATGATCATTTATGCTATTACAAACGGTATCGGACAAATTTCAGCATTAGCCTTTTCTATCGATGCACCGTTACAAATTCTTTTAGCCGATGCAGATCCAGATTACGTTCCAGCAGCATTACGTAAAAGAAGCAAAAAAGGAACGTTGGTCAACGGGTATTTGTTAACAGGTATCTTAGTTAGTATCATTATTGTTTTACCGATGTTTGGGATCGACAATATCAAAGAATTAGTAAAATGGTTAACGAATTTGAATTCAGTTGTAATGCCAATGCGTTATTTATGGGTATTCTTTGCTTATATGATGTTAAATAAAGCCTATAAAAATTATTCGTCTGAATATAAATTTATTAAAAATCCTAAAATTGCTTTCGGATTTGGTTTATGGTGTTTCTTATTTACGGCGTTTGCTTGTATATTAGGAATGGTTCCAAAAGTCGAGTTTGCGGCAGATCCTAAAGCGTGGTTCTTCCAACTAGCTTCGAACATTATTACACCAGTTGTGTTGATTTTACTAGGTATGATTCTACCAGCACTTGCTCGTCGTGATAAAAAGAAAGCACAAGCTAATTAAAATAAGAGGTTGGAATATGACTCGTAGAGTTATATTTCAGCTTCTTTTTTATCCATTCTATTAAGGTAAGGAGGTTTTTCAACTTCTTTGAAATGGGAGATAAACAGGAAAGAGATAGGAGAAACGTGTTTGTTAGTTTGTTTATTTAAATTGAATTAATTAGGTTGTGAGTGTGTTTTAATGTTTTGATTTTCTTTTAATTCCATATATATGTAAAAAAATGAGAACTTTTTTTGCATTTTATCGGTATAATAGAAGGGGAAGCCTGTTCTTTTTTCTAAAAAAATGATACGATTTATAAAGGAAAAAAATTGAGGAAGTGAGAACGATTAGTAAGCGACAACGTCAATCAGAAAAAGAAGAAAGATCAACCTATCTTTGTAAAGAAGTTGATCCCGATTATTTAGGCCGTGAGATTTATGCCGATAATGTAGATACGCCTTATTCGTTTTATTTAGTTCGAAAGTTAAATCTAGCAAAGGATTATCAAAATTTAGCTGAAGGTGAAGCTTTTTTTGACGCAATCTGCGACAGCTGGGATGAAACCGAAGACTTTGAGGAGTTAGTAGTCAAAAAGATTTACATGTATGTTGAAACTGAAACCATGTATTATACAATGCTGATGGGAAGTTTTGAACCAACCAGAAGAGAACTTCGTATGAATTTAAAGAAATGGCTCGAAGAAATTACGCTTGAAAAACAAGATAGAGCACTTGTGACTCACGGAGAATCAGCGCTAAACACTGGAGAGATCCAGGGCATGATGAAACAAATGCTTGAAACATCTAATGAGATTTTTCGTCTACGAAAAATGATCACTGATTTAACCGAAACCATTAATCACGGGAAAATTGAAATGCAGGCAGTTCAAAGTAATCCGATCATTTCAAGAAGTATTCAAACGATTCACCTCAAACGAGCACAACCGTTAGTAATCGATGAAGATAAAGTGGCAGCACCTGTTGTAGAAATTGCTGATACGAATACTGACTTAGATCTAGAGGCTGAACTTGTTGATGAAGTATCTGTTGAAATGAATGAAGAACCAATCATTGAAACAGCAACAGTAGAGTCAGACAAAGAAATGGAAGAAAACATAGAAAAAAAGTGGGAGAGCGAAGTGGTGGAAAAACCAATTCAAGAAGATTCCCCAGCAGAAGAAGAACATACAGCTTCGCTAACTCAAGAAACAGAAAATAATAAACCAGAAGAACAATCAAAGCCGATAAAAAAAGATCGTGCTTCCATGAAATTAAAACGGAAGCAACGAGCGCAGTCTGAAGAGGTTGTTCAACCAGAATTAGAAAAAACAGCAATTGAAGAAGTGCTAGAACCAAAACCATTTGATCCTACATTACTTGTCTTTAAAAATGGCAAAACACGTAAAGCAACGCCAAGTAATTGGCCACGTTTTTCGAAACAATTAAAATTGAGCAAAGGCGTAAAAGCACCAGCAAAAATTCCAAATTTTTCGAAAAGTGAAATGGAAAATTTAGAAGATGAAATCTATTTATGTTTCATGAATAAACGAATGCGTTTAGGAACAAAGAAAAATGCGGCGCAAAAGAAAAGTGTATTACGTTCTGATTTACTTGCTCAGATCAACCAAGCCGAATATTTGAATTACTCATGGGGACAGGTATTAAGGCAACGAAAAGAAGATGTCCTGATTTGTGGTCGTTTAAGCTGTGGAGGATTAGTATCTTCTTTGGATGATTTCTTGCAAGAGATGAAAGACATTGCCTATAGCCGCTCTCTTTTCGGTAAAAAAGTTCGCTGTTCTGTCGACTTACTTCGCCGTTTAGAAGGCTACATTTTGATGGATCAATATATGCAAAATCTAAGCTTGATGTCCGTTGAAAAATAGGTGGAAATCAAAGCATAGCAATTTATATAAGCTAGGTAAAACGTATATGTTTTGCTTGGCTTTTTTTGCTTGAATATAAATAATTGTCGAATAAAAGAGATGTTTTTTGGTTAAACAAACGTTCTGTTGTATGATTAGACTATGAATAAAACGTTCAAGTCAATGAGTATAGTTTTATTAACTATTCAATGATTCATCATAATGGAGGGAATCGTATGAAGAATATTTTTAAGAAAAAAGCGACAGAGAAAAAGAAAACAAATACAAGGAAAGTCAAAAAATCAAACAAAAAAAAGGAACTAGAAATTGTTCGTGCAGATGAAAAAGAATTTGATTCCTTTTTTTCAGAAGTAATAAAAAGGTTTCCCGAAAAAACCTCTTCAATTATCCTAAATAGTTTTGAAAAATCTAAAGAACAAGCTGAAAAAATATTAGATAAAAGTAAAAATCAAGTTAATGGTATTTTTGATGAGTTTTTAAAAGATGTGGACGAAGAGACACGAAAAAAATGTCATCAGACTGTTCATGCGGCATCCTTGACAGCCGCAATCATTGGTTGTTCTCCGATTCCTTTTTCGGATGCGATTTTACTTGTTCCCGTTCAATTAACTATGATGGCTCGTTTGCATAAAATATTCGGTCAATCTTGGTCTGAGAGTATGGGGAAAAGTTTAGGCAAAGAAATCGTGGTCGTAGGTTTGGGTAAAAGTGCTGTTGGAAATTTACTGAAATTTATTCCTGCGGTAGGAACTGTTGCGGGTGCCGCGATAAATGCAACGGTTGCAAGTACGATTACAGAGACTTTGGGATGGGTTACTGTAAAAATGTTGAATGATGGCGAAGATATTTTCGAACAAACGATGACAGTGAAAGGTCAGTTTTCAGCACTCTTTAAAGCTGTACAAAGCGCTAGTAAAAAGTCAAAATAAAGTATAGAGGAAAACCAAAAGATCATTTTAAAAAGATAATGAGAATGGCTAATTTAAAATAATTGAAAGAGGCAGACAGATGAAGATCGTTCTATTGTGCTTAAATATGTTGATTGGAATAGGTGGGGTATTTGGAAGTTTTTTAGCACTTTCGACAGAGGCAAGAAATAGCATGGGAATCAGTACGGAGCTTTTAAAAAACTCTCCGTTTACAACATTTTTAATTCCAGGTTTATTTCTTTTGATCATTATTGGTTTAGGAAATGTATTCACTGGTTATGCTAATTTTAGAAACGTGCAATCCTATGCTTTTTACGAATGTTTGATTGGCATCATTTTGATGAGTTGGCTAATCATTCAATGTCTGCTACTTCAAAGTGTCATGTTCCTGCATTTCTTATTCTTTCTTTTGGGAATCGTACAGGTATTATTTGCCTGTTTGATCATAAAGAAAGACAAGCGCCCATTTCCATTGTCCGCAAAGCAACATTAAATGAGCGAATGAAAGCCAAGTTAAAAATTGAAATACCACTAGTAAGAAAAGAGGGGAAAAGTTGATCACATTAAAATCGCAAAGAGAAATAGAGAAAATGGCAGAGTCAGGTGCCTTGTTGGCGGCTGTTCATAAACAATTACGGACATTTATTCAACCAGGCATCACTAGTTGGGATATTGAAGTATTTGTTCGAAACTATATTGAGCGTCATGGTGGAATTGCCGCGCAAATCGGGTTTGAGGACTATGAATATGCAACATGTTGTAGTATTAACGATGAAATTTGTCATGGATTTCCTAGAAAAAAGGTACTACGTGAAGGGGATTTAATCAAGGTAGATATGTGTATTGAGTTGAATGGTGCAATCTCTGATTCTTGTTGGGCTTACAGCGTTGGAGAAGCAACTGAAGAAACCCAAGCATTAATGGCAGTGACGAAAAAAGCATTATATCTAGGGATTGAGCAAGCACAAATAGGAAATCGTGTGGGAGATATTGGTTATGCGATCCAAACCTATGTAGAGTCAGCTGGCTATAGTGTGGTCAGAGATTTTATTGCTCATGGAATTGGACCTACGATTCATGAAGAACCATTTTTTGCTCATTATGGCGAACGAGGCAAGGGCTTGAGATTAAAAGAAGGAATGACGATCACAATAGAGCCGATGGTCAATGTAGGTTCATGGAGGATGGAAATGGAGGCAAACGGATGGACTGCGAAAACGAAAGATGGAATGTTGAGTTGTCAATATGAACATAGTATAGCGATCACTAAAAATGGTCCGGTGATTTTAACGTTCCAAGGTGAAGAAGGGACGTATTGATTTTTAAGAAAAAATCCTCCATCATTAATGGAGGAAAAATCATAAGTTTACGGTTTGTTTCTTACTACGGTTTGACATAGCTTCCAGTACAACGGATATAATGAAAAACAAAACGAAAAGGGAAGCAAATAAAACGCCACCACCAAAAATACTAATCGCTCCAACTAAACTAGTTAGACTAAACATAAAATTTTTAAATTTGTTCATCGTTATCCACCACTTTCATAAAAGTTATTCTTTACCTAGAAGGTACTCCAATAGCATTTAAAAGTCAATGAGAACAAATTATAAGGACAAAAAAGTATAATTAAACGATAAAACAATGAAAGTTGAGAATAGGGACGAATACTCGATTTTATAAGTAGGATAATTTAGGAGGGCTACGATGGATAAAGAATCCAAACAATTAGTTCATGCACTATACAATAGTTTAGGGTCTAATCATGAGGAAAACTATGTAGAACTGAAAGAAGTATTAATGAAAGTCTATAAAAAATTGGATAAACCAATTAATGATGATTTAGTGATGAGTAGGCTAGTGAATTATATATACTTTAAAAACCTCACCCAAAAATTAAAATTTACCGAAGAACAAAATCAGATCATAACTAAAATGAATGAAATAGCTAAAACAGCAGGTGTAAATAATGCGTATAAGGGATACTTGGGAAGTGTTTCTCAATTTGATTGATGACTTTATGGAAAGGAAATAATTGATGAGGAAACATAGCTTCTTAAAACATCAGTAATCATTCTGCTATTTAAAAGCGAATGATTTTTTTTATGTATACAAAAAAGGGGAAAATGAACTAAAGTAGGGTTACTTGATAACCTTTTAAACTAACACTAAAAAAAAAGTTGATTTTGTAGTATAATTTTCAAGGATAGAGGAAAGGCGGGGAAGTCCATGAGAAAAAAACAGATATATGCAGTCGTTGACTTGGAAACAACTGGGACGGATCCGACTGTTGATCGAATTATACAATTCGGCTGTGTATTGATTCAAGACGGGGTCATTATCTCCCGTTTTGCAACGGATATAAATCCAAACCAAGCCATTTCCAAGCAAATTCAACAACTTACAGGTATCAGCAACGCACGAGTGCAAAAAGCACCTTATTTTGAAGATGTAGCGCTCACGATTTATAATTTATTAGCTGATACAGTATTTGTTGCTCATAATATCTATTTTGATTATTCATTTTTAATGCAAGAATTAATGAGATGTGGTACGCCTAAGCTAAAAATTCCTGGAATCGATACAGTAGAATTGGCACAGATTTTTTTACCTACGGAAAAAAGTTTTCGTTTAGGGGACTTGTCCGAAAGTTTAGGTTTGATACATGATAATCCTCACCAAGCGGACAGTGATGCCCAAGTTACTGCTGAACTCTTGTTATTGATAGAAGCAAAAATGCGAAGATTACCGCTTATTACAATGGAAACCATTGATCAATTGAGCCAGCAAACTGGAATGGATACTAGTTCTTACATCCATCAAATATACGAAGAGATGAAGGCCGAAATTCAGCCCTTGTCAAAAGACCAGCATGTTGTTTCCGGAATTGCATTGAGAAGAAAAGAAGTGCCATTGTATGAAGAAAAATTATACGGCAATGCTGTTTTCCCGCACAAGAAAAAAGCGAAAGAAAATCTTTTTATAGATAAAATCACTTATCGTTCAGAACAAAGTCGGATGATGAACTTAGTTTATGAACATTTTACAAGTGATGAAAATAAAAATTTATTTGTTGAAGCTGCGACTGGGACAGGGAAGACATTGGGGTATCTATTTCCAATGAGCTATTTAGCGACGCCTGAAAATCCTGTCATCATCAGTACTGTTTCGATCGTACTACAAAATCAATTAATCGAAAAAGATATACCATTAGCCAATCGGATTTGTCCAAAACCAATTCATGCAACAATTATTAAAAGTCATCGCCATTATATTGATTTGCAACGGTTTAAAGCGACACTGAAAAATCCGCTACAACAAAAGCAATACGCCTTATATCAAATGGGTGTTTTGGTTTGGTTACTAGAGACTGTGACAGGAGATCTTGATGAATTGCAGTTGACGAACTTTAATCATGTTTTTTGGCGAGATGTTTCACATCGTGGCATTGATTTTTTATCGAATCAAGATCCATTATATCAAGAAGATTTTGTTCAGTTTCTCTATAAAAAAGTCCGACAAAGTAATGTATTAATTGTGAATCATGCCTTTTTAGCACAAGAAACGCTTAGAGAAGTCCCACTTCTTCCAAAAAGCTCGTACCTGATCATTGACGAAGCCCATCATCTACCAGATATTGCAGGAAGAATTGCCAATCGTCAATTTCATTATGCTTCATTTAAAAAACAGGCCACTCTTTATTTAGAAGAAGATCAATTATTTGACCAAGTGAACATGATTTTCGATCCAGAAACACAGGAACAACGCTTGTTGAGGATTTATTCTAAGGCGTTGAGTGATTTGGTCGAAGAGTTTAGTGATTTATTTTATGAAATAAATCAACTTTTTGTAGGTGAAAAGCGCCAAAATTTAGAGGCTGTTTTATTGACGAAACCATTATTTGATCAACTGTCTCTAAATGGTGAAGCATCGATTCAAAAGATTGAAATTCTGTTGACAGAGATGCAAGAAATCCAACGGAAATTGCAGCAATCAATTGTGGATGAATTGGAAAAATATACCGCTTCTCAACGAATTACATTTGTTAGTGTATTACAATTTTTTGAGCGGATAGAATACCTGTATGAATGTTTTGACATTTATGTCAATGAATGGCATCCACGCTGGATAAAAGAATACACTACCACGAATCAAGGGTATTCAACGCTAGCCATCAATGATTTGCAAGCAAGTATTTTACCAGAGACAACATGGTATGATCGCTACCAACATATCCTGTATACAGGAGGCACCTTGAAATTTGGGAACGATAAAAAATATTTGCCAAATAAGCTGGGGCTGGCAGATGTTTCATTTAAAACGTTACCAGATCCTTATGACTATGAGCAAAATGCTCGATTATATATTCCTACAGAAGCTATTGCAATCAGTCAAGCAAACCCAGCTGAATTTTCTGCTTATATCGCATCTGTGATTCAAGAGATAACCAAGCAACAAGACCGTTCAATTTTAGTGTTATTCACATCCCATGACATTTTATCTAGTGTTTATTATCGCCTGCATCCTGAATTTTTAAATGAAGGCAGGGAACTGCTGGCGCAAGGAATCAGTGGGAGTCGCGAAAAAATCTTGAAACGTTTTGCTCATTCGAAAAATAGTGTTTTATTAGGTGCTGACAGTTTTTGGGAAGGCGTGGATCTTCCTGGGGAGGCGTTGTCACTATTGATCGTGACGCGTTTACCGTTTGAAAATCCTAAAAGACCTTTTGTTAAGGCACGATATGATTACCTAGAAGAAAAAGGAGTCAATCCATTTTCACATGAGGCGTTACCAAAAGCTGCTTTACGATTACGACAAGCTTTAGGACGTTTGATTCGTTCGGATAGCGACAAAGGAGCATTATTAGTTTTAGATAGACGTTTAGTCACCGCAAAGTATGGGAAACGTATGTTAAAAGCATTACCTAAGAATTTACCAGTAAAAGAAGAAGCTTTGAATGAAATCATAATAGAGTTAAACGAATTCTTTAACGAATGAATCAAATAAATTTATCCGTTAGCTATTAAATTAAACTGATTTTCTGCTATAATGGTAGCCAGTAAGTTTGGAAAGGGCGAGGCGATTGCAAGAACAAGAAGATCGAAATGAAACAAGAAAAACCAAGATCCTAATCAGTGTAATTACGATCTTATTAGCAATCATTGTGACGATTACTATTTTCTATATTCGCTCAACACATCCACGAACACAAGCGAAAAAAGAAGCAACAGAGATCGCAAAGGAATACGCACATTTAGAAACGATTGATAACTTTTACTGGTTCACTAGAAAAGAAACTTATTTTAGTGTTACAGGTCAAAATGATCAAGGAGAAAAATTAGCCGTGATCATTCCGAAATCAGGAGAAAAAGTTACCGTACTAAATCAAAAAGATGGCGTAGAAGAAGGACATATCCGACAAATTCTTGAAACGGATTACAAGGAAAAGAATATCCAAAAAATTAGTTTAGGCTTATATGATGATAAGCCGACTTGGGAGATTGTGACGAAAAATGATGATCATACGTTAAATTACTATCTCCTATCTTTTAAAAAAGCAGAAGAAATCATGGTCATTAAAAATGTCTGACGAGGCATTTTTATAAGGTTTTTTGATTAAATCAAGCAAGTATAAAAATAAAGATTTCCGTTAGGATTGTTGAGCGTTAAGGCTATTTATTCTAGATTCGGATAAAAAATGAATGGAGCGATAATATGGACATATCAAGACGTGCACAAAAGCTAGAACCCTCTGTTACGCTTGCCGCATCAGCTAAAGCCAATGCGCTAAAAGCTGAAGGTAAAGATGTTTTAAGTTTGACAGTCGGTGAGCCTGACTTTACTACACCAAAAAATATTCAGCAGGCAGCGATTCAAGCGATTGAAAGTGGCAAAGCCAGCTATTACACACCTTCTGCAGGAATCAAGGAACTAAGAGAAGCTGTTGTAACACATATTGAAAGGTACTATCAATTAAATTATGAAGCAAAAAACGTAATCGTAACAGATGGTGCTAAATTCGCTTTGTATCTTCTTTTTCAAGCTGTTTTAAATCCAAAGGATGAAGTAATCATACCCGTTCCTTATTGGGTAAGTTATGGTGAACAAGTTAAATTAGCTGAAGGTGTTCCTGTATTTATCTCATGCGCTCAAGAAAATAAATTTAAAGTAACAGTTGAACAGTTGGAAAAGGCAAGAACAGAAAAGACGAAATTATTGATTTTAAATTCCCCGTCTAACCCAACTGGCATGATTTATTCGCAAGAGGAATTACGTGAGATTGGTGAATGGGCCGTATTAAATGATATTTTGATTGTATCGGATGACATCTATGGTAGACTTGTTTATAACGGTGCGACCTTCACACCGATAGCAACCTTATCACAAGCAATCCAAAAACAAACGATCATTATCAATGGTGTTTCTAAAAGTTATGCGATGACAGGTTGGCGTATTGGATATGCCGTTGGCGATGAGACCATTATTTCAGCAATGAATGATATTGCATCCCAGTCAACAAGTAACCCTACTGCGGTCAGCCAATATGCGGCTATCGAAGCACTAGTTGGAGAGCAAGATACGGTTGAAACAATGAGGCAAGCATTTGAGGCGCGTTTGAACGAGATTTATCCCTTGTTTGCAGCATTGCCTGGATTTAAGTTAGAAAAACCACATGGGGCTTTCTATCTGTTTCCAAATATCAAAGAAACCTTGTTAATGTGTGGCTATACTGATGTCACGAAATGGGTAGATGATTTATTAGCAGAAGCACAAGTTGCACTTGTTACAGGTGCTGGTTTTGGTGCTCCTGAAAATGTTCGGATCAGCTATGCAACGGATTTAGAGACACTAAAAGAAGCTGCTAAACGAATCGAAAAGTTTATCGAAACAAAAACAATTAAATAAAATGACTTAATTCGGGATAGGTAAAAGAATAAATGAATGGAGAGACGATTGTGGAACAAATTCAAATTATTGATTCAAAGAATCATGTAGGGGAAACGGTAAAAATAGGGGCTTGGATTGCAAATAAACGTTCAAGTGGAAAAATTGCTTTTCTGCAATTACGAGATGGAACAGCTTATTTCCAAGGGATTGTTGTAAAAAGTGAAGTTCCAGAAGAAGTTTTTCAATTAGCAAAAAGTTTAACACAAGAAACATCTGTTTGGATCACTGGTGAAATCAGAGAAGATAGCCGTTCAAAATTTGGGTATGAAATTGGCGTAACAGGTATTGAAGTCATTGGCGAAAGTCATGATTATCCAATTACGCCGAAAGAACATGGGACAGACTTTTTGATGGATCACCGTCATTTATGGTTACGTTCTTCACGTCAGCATGCAATCATGCAAATTCGTAACGAAATTATTCGTGCAACGTATGAATTTTTTAATAACAATAACTTTGTTAAAATCGATCCACCAATTTTAACTGCTAGTACAGCAGAAGGAACGACTGATTTATTTGAAACAAACTATTTTGATCAAAAAGCATACCTATCACAAAGTGGTCAATTATACATGGAAGCTGCGGCGTTAGCGTTTGGTAAAGTATTTTCATTTGGACCAACGTTTAGAGCTGAAAAATCAAAAACTCGCCGTCATTTGATAGAGTTCTGGATGATTGAACCTGAAATGGCCTTCATGCACCAAGAAGAAAGCTTAGAAGTTCAAGAACAGTATGTTGCTTTCTTAGTTCAAAGTGTGTTGGATAATTGTGATCATGCATTAGAAGTCTTAGAGCGTGATAGAGAAGTTCTTAAAAAATATACACAATTGCCTTTCCCACGTATTTCATACGATGAAGCAGTTGAACTATTAAAGAAAAATGGCTTTGATGATATTGAGTGGGGCGATGATTTTGGTTCACCTCATGAAACATTTATAGCAAATTCATTTGATCGTCCAGTCTTCATTTTAAATTATCCAAAAGCAATTAAAGCATTCTACATGAAACCACATCCAACGCGTGATGACGTTGTGATCTGTGCTGATATGATTGCACCAGAAGGATATGGAGAAATCATTGGTGGTTCTGAACGAGCGATTGATCATGATTATCTATTAGAACAAATTCGCAACCACAATCTAGATGAAAAAGAATATTCTTGGTATTTAGATTTACGTCGTTACGGTTCTGTTCCACATTCAGGTTTTGGTCTGGGATTAGAACGTACGGTGACTTGGTTAGCTGGAATCGAACATGTTCGTGAAGCCAGCCCATTCCCACGTTTACTAAATCGTATTTACCCATAGAAATATCTATTCCCGTAGTCGTAAAAAGAAGCATTATGCTTCTTTTTACGACTACTTTTTATAAGAAATAGTCTATAAAACTAGAATTCTAATTAGAAAAAAGAAAAAGTAAGGTAATTTGTTTAGAATTCCAGGGTTTTGTGGTAAAATTGACAGAAAGTAGAATAAAGGAATGACTCGAATGGAAAACCCAACTCAAATCAAAAGAAAACATTTTCGTTTTCCAGCCTATGACGATGACTTAGGCGTGAAATTAGTTTCTGAGAATAAACGAACATTGTTTCAAGATGAACCGATGCTCTCTAATACAGCGACACAACCACAAAAAAGCACGCCAGTGATCGATCCAGTAAGTGTACAACCGATAATACAAAAACAACCAACACAAACGAATAATCATCATGTTTCACATAGCCAGGAACAAGTAGCAGAATTAGCTCGTCATAAATCTAATTTGCCAAATTATATGATGACGCACAATAAAACGACTTCACCAAAACAAAAGACTAATTTATTTGGAGACATGCCAAAAAGAAGTTCATTTGGTTTTGGTTCTAAACAATCATCTAGTAAAAATAAAGCAGCGTTTTCAAAGGATTTTACATATGAAACGCGTTCATACTTTGTGCCAAAATACATTCCAGCTTCTGTTATTCCAGAAGAAAAAGTACCAGCTTTGACAGAACAAGAATTAGCAGAAGCAATGAAAAAAGATCAAAACTCTTATTTACTTTTTGATGACGAGCCAGCAGCATTTCAAGTGAAAGGAAATGAAGATCCGACGGTCCAAAAATTCAATATTCCTAAAGGATCACCTGAAATTCCTGTAACAAGACGTCAATACCAACAAATCAAGCCTGATATGGAGCGCTTTGGTAAAGAAGAAGACATCAGTCATTCGTTGCCGCGTTCTAGAAAAGAGCTGAAAACAGCAAAAGAAAATGCCAAAAGTCAAACAGCGTATGGCCAAAAAGTTGCTGAAGCTGAACATGAAAAGAAGAAAGGAATCCTTGATAAACCGCTAAGTGGCATTATCGAAGATTCCAGTATGGAATTAGAAAACAGCAAGTATTTTTCTTAAAATACTTGTTTTTTTCCACTTCAAAAACAAGCAACAAGATATTGATATTAAAATGATAGAAGAATTCTTTATGAAATTCACAAAAATGATGAAAATTACAAATTTTTAAGAAAAAATGAAAACGAACAGTCTATCAAACATAGATAAAAAACGAAGTGATTTATTAAGAAAACAAGACGACGTTTCTAATAGTTAAGTATTGAACGAACGATTACAATACCTGATACATAAGGGTTTTATTAAAAATGAATTAGAGATATGCTTAGGGTGTGGCCCGAATAAAAAGATTTAGGGTATCTATTGAAATGAGGGTTAATATGGGTTGATTATTTTCAAATTTTATATGATAATGAGGAACGTACGAATTTGTTAAGTAGAATCTATTTTTTACATAGGAAATAAGAGAAGAGGATTAAAATGAGCAATCAAGAAAATAAATTACATCATTTTGTTGGGATCAAAGGATCAGGGATGAGTTCGTTGGCACTTGTGTTATTCGAAAAAGGATATCAAGTACAAGGGTCTGATGTAGACGAATATTTCTTTACTCAACGTGATCTAGAAAAAGTCGGAATTACTATTTTACCATTCAATGCTGATAATATTACAAAAGATATGATTGTTATTGCCGGAAATGCTTTTCCAGATACACATGAAGAGTTAGTTCGAGCAAAAGAATTAGGTGCTGAAATTATTCGATACCATGACTTTATCGGACGTTTCATTCAGCCATATACAAGTGTTGCTGTTACAGGTTCTCATGGAAAAACCAGTACGACAGGGTTACTTTCGCATGTATTGACTGGAATCGCGCCAACGAGTTATTTGATTGGTGATGGAACAGGTCATGGTGATCCGAATGCTGAATTTTTTGCGTTCGAAGCATGTGAATACCGTCGTCATTTTTTAGCGTATTCTCCAGATTATGCGATTATGACAAATATTGATTTTGACCATCCTGATTATTTTAAGAGTATTGAAGATGTATATTCTGCTTTTCAAAAAATGGCTGAGCAAGTTAAAAAAGGGATATTTGCCTATGGGGATGATAAATATTTACGTCAATTAAAAACAGATGTACCAGTTTATTATTATGGCTTAGCAGAAGATGATGATATTCAAGCTAAAAATATCAAACGTACAACACAAGGTTCTTCTTTTGATGTCTATCATCTGGATACGTTCGTTGGGCACTTTGTGTTACCTGCTTTTGGCCAACATAATATCATGAACGCTTTAGGTGTGATTGCGGTCGCATATTTTGAAAAATTGGATATGAAAAAAGTTGCAGAAGAAATGTTGACTTTTGAAGGTGTGAAACGTCGTTTTACTGAGAAAAAAGTTTCAGATATGATCATCGTTGATGATTATGCACATCATCCAACAGAAATTATTGCGACGATCGATGGGGCACGTCAAAAATACCCGGAAAAAGAAATTATTGCGGTATTCCAGCCACACACATTTACGCGTACTATTGCCTTGATGGATGAATTTGCTGAAGCATTAGATTTAGCAGATGCTGTGTATTTATGTGATATCTTTGGTTCTGCTAGAGAGCAACAAGGTGATGTAAAAATCGAGGACCTAGGGAATAAAATCCAAAAAGGTGGCCAAGTGATTAAAGAAGAGAATGTTTCGCCACTTTTAGATCATGAGAATGCGGTCATGGTTTTCATGGGTGCAGGAGATGTTCAAAAATTTGAACAAGCGTATGAAACATTATTGAGTAATACAACAAGAAACGTATTATAAGGGAATTCATCAATAGAATAATGGTTTTAAAGAAGGTGTTTCAGCAGAGCGTTTTTAGCATTTGTTGGAGTGCCTTCTTTTTAACTTGCCTTTTGTCGTCATTTTGGTACAATTATCTTATCATTAGTGGAGGTGTACTAATTTGAATATCGGAAAACCGAGAAAATTAGGCAAAACCATCGAAGATATTGAGGAAGGCGATTCGCTGTCTTTAACCGAATCGATCGAAGATAAAGATTTACTTCTTTATTTGGGCTTAACCAACGATGCCAATCCCTTATATATCCAACATGATTATGCCCAAAAAACAGAATATGGCAAACCAATCGTACCATCGATCATGCTGATGGGAATCATTACTAGTGCTATTTCAAAACATTTACCTGGACCTGGCTCTCATGTGGTCAATTTTTCAGTAAACTTTGTGGAACCAGTTTTTCATTATGAGACATTGACGTTTCAGTTTGAAGTGATCAAAGTCGATAAAATGAAAGATGTTGTAACGATTTCGATTGAAGCTGTTAATGAAGAAGAAAATCGTGTGCTTGATGCGGTCGTAATGGTACAACCCCCTCAAGTCACATTAGCAGATTTAGAGGAGAAAGTAGGAGATATAGATGAATAATGGAGCAGTAGTAAATGCTGGAATAAACAAGTTTTATTCAAAAATATATGCATTTTTGGCGATGGGAATCGGTGTTAGCGCATTGGTATCCTATCTGATTTTAAATGTTTTCCCAATTGTATTAGTAACATTATTAAATTCTACAGTGTTATTTTTCGGACTATGGTTGTTGCAAATCGGCTTAGTTTTATTCTTAGGCGTTAGAGCACAAAAAAATCCGACTTTAGCAATTAGCGGATTTTTAGTTTACTCTATCTTAAACGGGGTGACGATCTCTGCAACGTTGTTATTATACGCTCAAACAACGGTCGTAAGTGCCTTTGTCAGTGCAGCCGCAACATTTGGTGCGATGGCATTCGTTGGAATGTTTACAAAGAAAGATTTATCTGCAATGGGTCATGCTGCTTATAGTGCCTTGATCGGAATTATTATTGCGATGGTCATCAATTTCTTTTTCTTACGTAGTGGTGCAGTATCATTTTTCATTTCAATTTTGATGGTTTTGATTTTTGCGGGAATTACTGCCTATGATAATCAAAGAATTCGCCAAGTGTATAATGAAACGGGTGGACAAGCTGGGACTGGTATTGCCGTATTCTTTGCTTTACAACTATATCTTGATTTCATTAACTTATTCTTAGCATTCTTGCGTATCTTTGGTAAAAATAATTAATACGTTACTCAATGATAGAGCATCTGGAGAAATCCAGATGCTTAAATTGTAGGCAAACTGATTTTGGAAGTTCTAAGGCCAAATTCGTTTGTCTCTTGTTTTATAAAAAAGGATTTATAGGTTGGAGGAAAAAGTTGCTTATGAGAATACCAGTTTATGTTGCAAGTGCATTTAGCCAAGGCTATACAGGTGGAAACAAAGCAGGTGTAGTTTTGTTTGAGAACGCCTTGACAAGAACGCAAAAAATGGCAATAGCGAAACAATTAGGTTATGCAGAAACTGCATTTATAACAGAGTCTGAATGTGCAGATTATAAATTTGAATATTTTACACCAAAAGAAGAAGTTGATTTATGCGGTCATGCGACAATAGGTTCTTTTGTCATATTGATGAAGTTAAATAACCTTACACGAGAACGCTATACGATTGAAACAAATAGCGGTGTTCTTACGATTACAATAAAAGATGGTATCCTATTCATGGAACAAACACAGCCCAAATTTTATGATGTTATTTCATCAACTGAGTTTACTGCGTGTTTTGATAGTAAAATGATTGATGATACTTATCCAATCCAAATTGTCTCAACAGGTTTAAAAGATATTTTGGTCCCTATAAAAAGCGCTGCACAATTAATGGAATTACAACCTAATTTTGATGAAATTAAAGGGATCAGCAAGCAATATGGCGTTGTTGGGATGCATCTGTATGCTTTTGATGACGACCGAATAATATGTAGAAATTTTGCCCCGTTATATGATATTGATGAAGAAGCGGCAACCGGAACGTCAAATGGCGCGTTAGCGTGCTATCTCTATCAACAACATGGGGTGAAAAAGGATCTGTATGTGTTTGAACAAGGATATTCTTTGCAGTCGCCTTCCAAAATATTAGTTAAATTACAAACCAATAGTAAAAGAGAAATAGAAAAAGTGTATGTTGGCGGTAAAGGATATTACTGTGAAACAAAGTATTTAAGTTTAGATAATAGTGAGTGAAGAAAAGCTGAATCAAAGACATAGGACGATTATGTAGCCTATTTCGACTGTAAACAAATTCCTAAATTCTAGGAGAAAGTTTACAGTCTTTTTGTATGCAGTTTTAGAATTTGGAAAATGATTCATCTTTGTGTTCCTACATAAAGAATCATATTATTGTTCTTTCAAACCTATTTTTATGCATAAAAATCCTTTTTAATTTGATTTTATGATAAAAAATTCATTGACTATCTTATGGCTTTGATTTATACTTTTATAAAATTAGTGAAATATAACTCTTAAATGAAGGATTCAGGATAATGTACAGGAAGGTGTTATTTATGGGAAATTATGAAAAGGTGCCTAAGGGATTTAAATTTTATGGAACACATGTTGGGATCAAGAAAAAAAGAAAAGATTTTGGGTTGATTGTAGCTGACGCTATTTGTCACGCTGCGGCTGTTTTTACAAAAAATACATTTTGTGGAGAATGTATTCCAATCGGAAGAGCCCATGTGGAAAATGCTGAACTACAAGCCGTTGTAGTAACAAGCGGGATTGCCAATGTCGCAACAGGGCAAACTGGCAGAGAGAATGAATATAGGATTTTAGATAGTGTGTCAAATCAATTACAGATAGAAACAAACAATATTCTACCATCTTCAACAGGTGTTATTGGACCACAATTACCGATCGATTTAATAGAAACCTTTTTAGACGCAGAAACAATTGAGCTAAAAGAAAATTATGAAGATTTTGCTCACGCTATTTTGACAACAGATCAACAGATAAAAGTACGTAGTATAACCATAGGAGAAGCTACGATTTTAGGCGTTGTCAAAGGTTCTGGGATGATTGAGCCGAACATGGCAACAATGTTGGCTTACGTATTGACAGATGCGAAAATAGAGAAAGAAGAGATTTATCCTATGTTGAAAACGGCTGTGGATCAATCATTTAATACAATTAGTATTGATAGCGATACTAGTACTAGTGATACCGTAGCTTTCTTAGCGAGTAGACACTATGATGTTGACAAAGCAGCGTTGCAGATGGGATTGAATCAATTGTGTAAGGAATTGGCACTCGCTGTTGTGAAAGATGCTGAGGGAGCGACGAAAACAATGTTTGTTACCGTCAAAAATGCTGAAAGTAAGGAACAAGCCAAATTAGCAGGTAAATCGATCATCAATTCTCCTTTAGTCAAAACGGCATTATTCGGAAATGATCCTAATTGGGGAAGAATTGCAATGGCACTTGGCAAGACAGAGGGATTGGTTTTTGATTTGAATAAAGTAGAAATCTATTATGGAGATTATGCTATTTTTTCAAATAATAATGAAGAAAAACAACATATCGATCAAATCGCAGCATACATTAAGCAACATGAAGATATCTATTTAACCGTGGATTTACATCATGGCACAGAATGTTTTGAAGTGATTGGTTGTGATTTGAGTTATGAGTATGTCAAAATAAATAGTGACTATTCAACTTGATACAGTACATTTTATAGGGTTGAAAAAGAAGGAAACTTGACTGAGGTAAAAAATCTCTGTCAGATTTCCCTCTTTTATTTTGCGAATGTATGTTCTATAATAGAAACATGATAGGTGGGAGTGAACATGCAGAATACACAAAAAATTGCGGTCCGCAGATTAGTGGAATTTATTTTACGAAAAGGAAGTATAGATGCGCGACATACCAGTGAACATACAGCTTTGGAAGGCGCAAAAATCCATCGTGCATTGCAGAAAACAGCTGGCGACAATTATCAAAAAGAAATCAAACTTGCTATCGACATAGAATTAAATAAACAAACATACATAATTGAAGGCCGTGCAGACGGTATTTTTATTGATGATAAAAAGCGAACAGTGATTGATGAAATCAAAACATCTGAGCCAGCATTTTCGGAACTGTTAGATGAACAAATCGACATGTTTTGGTACCAAGTGATGTGCTACGGACATATTTACTGTCAACAAAATGATTTAGAAACAATCACGCTACAGTTGACCTATTTTCAGACAACAACTGAAGAGATCACACGTCAGGAAAAGGAGTTTACGAAGGAAGAATTAAAGATTTTTTTTGACGATCTAACACAAAAATATGAACAATGGTTGATCTTTAAAGCCAATTGGCGTAAGACGCGCAATCGCTCATTGCAAAAATTGTCTTTTCCTTATGGAGAGTATCGAGCTGGTCAAAGAGAGCTAGCGGTTGCTGTTTATAAAACAATTTTAAGCGATCAAAAACTTTTTGTAGAAGCCCCCACCGGAACTGGAAAGACGATTTCTACGCTGTTTCCCACGCTAAAGGCAATGGGTGAAGAACAAGCGGAGAGAGTGTTTTATTTAACGGCCAAAACAATCACTCGCCAAGTAGCTGAAGATGCTGTAGAGGCAATGAAACAAAAAGAGATGAAGTTAAAAAGTGTGACTCTAACAGCCAAAGATAAAATTTGTTTTTTGACGGAACGTAACTGTACACCAGAAGCTTGTCCATTTGCTAATGGGTATTATGATCGTTTGAATGAAGGGCTATGGGATTTGTTGAATAATGAAAGTCAGTTTACCCGAGAAGTGATAGAAAGCTATGCTCAAAAACATACCCTGTGTCCGTTTGAGCTATCCTTAGATGTTAGTTTATGGTGTGACTTGGTGATCTGTGATTATAATTATTTATTTGATCCAGTCGTCTATTTAAGACGCTTTTTTGAAGAGCAGACAGAAGACAAAGAGAACATTTTTTTAGTGGATGAAGTTCATAATTTAGTCAATCGTTCCAGAGAAATGTATTCCGCTGTTTTGTCGAAAAGTAAACTAACAAGCCTAAAAGAAACGCTTGATAAAAAGCAAACAAAATTGATTCGGGCATTGAACAAAATCGAAAAAGAATTTGATAAAATCAAGCAGATTTGTGATGAGGAAGAAAAAGAATTTGTTCATCAAAATGCTCCTATTGATTCTCTAGTCAAAGTTGCATACTCTCTTGCTGAAAAAATTAAAGAGTGGCTTCCTGAAAATCAGGACTATCAGGAAATAAACCAAGTATTATCTGTGTATTTTGATTTGCTGAATTATACTAAAATCAGTGAAGGGTATGATGATCATTACTGTACGTATGTAAATTGTCAAAATCACGATATCCTAGTGAAGCAGTTTTGTATCGATCCAAGTTATCTTTTAAAGCAAAAATTAGATAAAGGAAAGGCAAGTGTTTTATTTTCAGCTAGTTTGACGCCACTAGATTACTATCAGGAAATTTTAGGTGGAGGAGAAGCAAGCTTACGCTATCGAATACCTAGTCCTTTTCCAAAAGAAAATCAGTTGCTAGTAATTGAGCAGTATATCCAAACCACATACAAAGAGCGTGAAAGTAGTTATGAAAAGATTATTGCCAGTTTGACTAATATGATCCAGCAAAAAAAAGGAAACTATTTTGTCTTTTTTCCGTCATACGCCTATATGGATAGTATTTATGAACAGTTCAAAAAGCAACATCCCCATGTCAAAACTAAGATTCAGGCAAGTATGATGAATGAAGCGGAGCGAGAGGCCTTTTTAGCTGATTTTATTTCAGAACCTGAGGAAACATTAGTTGGTTTTTGTGTGTTAGGCGGTATCTTTTCAGAAGGTATCGATTTAAAAGGTAGCCGATTGATTGGCACAGTAATTGTGGGTGTTGGACTTCCACAAATCAATCATGAACAAGAGCTGATCAAAGAATATTATGATCGAGAAAAGAATCAAGGGTTTCAATTTGCCTATCAAATTCCGGGTATGAATAAAGTGTTGCAAGCTGCAGGTCGTGTTATTAGAGATACTAATGATCGCGGTGTTGTTCTACTTTTGGATCAACGGTTTTCGACAAATGCAGTCAAACGTTTTTTTCCGCCACATTGGAATCAGGCCAAAACGTCGTATTCATCCGAGTGTACACAACAATTCTTGCAGCAATTTTGGCAATAAAACGAGCGGTTGATGATAGGAAAAAACACGTGTTACTGGTATACTAAAAAAGCAGTGAATTGTATAATAGTTCAGATCGTATAATAATTAAAAGAAGCCGAGGGTTCGATTGTCGGCTCTTTTTTGAGCGAAAAGCTAAATAAGGAACAAAGAAAATGAATCAAAAGGAGAATGAAGATGAAAACAATTCTAGTGTTACATACAGGTGGCACGATTTCGATGTCAAAGGAAGCAGATGGCAATGTTACAACCAATAATATGAATCCATTGCTGAACCAAGAAGAATTAGTAGCGGGAAAAGTGAATTTAGTCGTTGAACCGATTTTCAATATTCCTTCTCCTCATATGACATTAGAGCGAATGTTAGAATTAAAGCAACGTATCCAAAGAGCCTATACTGAAAATGTTGATGGTGTGGTTATTACGCATGGAACGGACACATTAGAGGAAACAGCCTACTTTTTAGACATTACACTAGAAAATAAAATACCTGTAGTCCTAACAGGTGCGATGCGTTCAAGCAATGAAATCGGAACGGATGGCTTATATAATTTTATTAGCGCGGTATGGACGGCATGCTCCGATGAATCATATGGAAAAGGTGTATTGGTCGTAATGAACGATGAAATCCACACGGCGCGTTATGTGACAAAAACACATACGACCAATGTAGCGACATTTCGAACACCGACATTTGGCCCAATTGGCATGATTGCAAAAGAACGAACATTTTTTGCCAGTGAAGTACGGCCGCAAGAAGTATGCGATATAAAAAAAGTTACAGGTGAAGTTTATGTTATCAAAGCCTATGCTGGGATGGATGGTAGCTTGTTTGATTTAGTGGATAATGAGCAAACAGATGGGATTGTGATTGAAGCATTGGGGGCAGGAAATCTTCCTCCTGAAACATTACCGGCACTAGAAAGACTTTTAGCTAGAAATATTCCAATTGTTTTAGTTTCACGTTGTTCTAATGGCATCGCAGAAGATATTTATGATTACCAAGGCGGTGGTGTCAATCTTAAAAAAATGGGTATTATTTTTTCTAGAGGATTAAACGGTCCAAAAGCCCGTATCCGCTTGATTGTTGGGCTAAATAGTGGTAAAAACAGCTCTGAATTAATTGATTTTTTGAGTGAATAAGATAAATAAAAAGGTATAACCGTCAGGCTATACCTTTTTATTTATCTGAAATTCGTGAATTGTAATTCCACGGGCAAGTCTAAATTTCTAAGCAAAGTGATTACTTTTTGTAGGTCATCACGACTTTTTCCTGTTACCCTGATTTGATCTTCTTGAATCTGTGATTTCACTTTAATACCAGAATTTTTGATTGCAACATTGATTTTTTTTGCATTGTCACGATCGATTCCACTAATTAAATCCCCATATTGACGAGCAGAACCACCTAATGCTTTTTCGCTTGTCGAAAAGTGAATATTCTTGATTGGTACCGCTCGTTTAACGAGCTTACTGAACAAGACATCTTTTACTTGTTCAATTTTGTAATCATCTTCTGCAACAACGACCAATTTGTTATTTTCTAATTTTATATCGGCGATTGATCCTTTAAAATCAAAACGGTTCTTGATTTCTTTCAGTGCGATTTGGATCGAATTTTTAACTTCTTCCATATTCATTTCGGATGTTACGTCAAAACTTGCTTCTTTTGCTGCCATGTGCTGAGCTCCTCTCTTAATTTCTTACTTTTATAGTACCATTAAATAGGGAAGAAACAAGTATAAAAAACGTTTGCAGGAAAGGGTGTGCTATGATGACGTTCGTGAGTATGTGACATATCAGAATAAAATAATCCTCATTTTCTGATGTTTCTCTTTTCTTTTATGGAGCAAACTGTTATCCTAATTCGAGGGATTTTATGTTTGAACGTTACAGAAAATGGGGAGGTTTTTGATGCGTAAATGGGTTATTTCATATAAAAGAAGTGAGACATTGAAAAAGTTTGCTGTTATAGTTGTTACGGGGATTTTAGTAGCGATCAGTTTGAACTTTTTTTTGATTCCTGCAAAAGTTTTTTCTGCGGGGATGAATGGTGTGGCACAAATCATTGCAACATTGTTGCATACACATCTTGGTATTACGATAGATACGGGTTTGTTCATTTTATTATTGAATATTCCAATTTTTATATTAGGCTTTATGAAACTAGGAAAAGAATCAACGATTTACAGTTTCTTAAATGTAGCTTGGGTTTCTTTGACAACGATCTTGATTCCAATCGAGGTAATCACGACCAATCCTTTGATGAATGCTATTGCAGGGGGTGTGTTGATCGGAATTGGGGCTGGTCTGTCGCTTAAAATGGGTTTTACTACAGGCGGGATGGATGTAATTTCTCTCGTGTTATCAAAAACAACTGGGAAGACAGTTGGCAATTATATGTTCATGCTAAATGGGATCATCGTTGCAATTGCAGGTTTTGTTTTTGATTGGGAAAGTGCATTATATACTATTATTTCGATTTACTGTATGACACAAGTAGTCGATACGATCCATACCAGTCATCAAAAAATTACAGCAATGATCGTGACGGTTCAACCAGAAATTGTAACACAAGCCATTTCTAAACAAATGATTCGTGGAATGACCTTGCTTCCATCAATGGGCGGGTATTCTGGTGTAGAAGGACGAATGATCATGATGGTGATCACACGTTATGAGTTATATGACTTAGAACAAATCGTTTACGAAGTAGATGAGAATGCATTTATGAACATCATTCCTACTCATTCGGTTTTGGGCCGGTTTGCCAATGAAGATGAACAACGAATTTTTAAAAGCACAGGAAGTTTCCCTGAATTGAAGAAGCAGAAGCGAAAATAAAAATAATAAAAGTAGTTCGATAAATTGTCTCGTTTTAATCTGACATTTTATCGAACTTTTTTTTAAAAGAAAAAGTGATTTTTTGTGGTAAATTTCCCGCTCTTTGACACTTTTTCTCTGGTTGCTAATTGGATTACCAGAAGATGGAAAAAGTATTGTTAGCGCATTCATGCGATGGTATAACTAACATGTAAAACAAATGAATAGAAGGAGGGTGTTTCACTAGTGATGGAGAAAGTGCAGCGTTTTGGAGGAGCAATGTTCACACCGGTATTATTGTTTTCTTTCTCAGGAATTATGGTAGCGCTTGCGATTATCTTTAAAAATCCGATGATCGTAGGGAGTATCGCGAATGAAGGAACTGTTTGGTATGGCATTTGGTCGGTATTGGAAAGTGGGGCTTGGACTGTATTCAATCAAATGGAGTTATTATTTGTGATTGGATTACCGATCGGCTTAGCTAAAAAAGCCAATGCTCGTGCAGCGATGGAAGCGTTCGTGATTTATCTGACCTGTAATTATTTTATTAGCAGTATGTTAGAGTATTTCGGCCCATTTTTTGGCGTTGATTTTGCCCAAGAAGTTGGTGGCGATAGTGGAATGAAATTGATTGCGGGTATCAAAACATTGGATACAGGTATTATTGGGGCTATTTTTATTTCAGCAATCGTTGTTTGGCTTCATAATCGCTACTTTGATACCAAATTACCTGACTTTTTAGGTATTTTCCAAGGATCGTCCTTAATTGCGATTTTAGGATTTTTCGCCATGTTGCCAATTGCCTTTTTAATTTGTCTAATTTGGCCAAAAATTCAAATGGGTATTGGGTCAATGCAGACATTCTTAGCAAGTGCTGGTACGTTCGGCGTGTGGCTCTATACATTTTTAGAGCGGATTTTGATTCCTACAGGCTTGCATCATTTCATTTATACACCATTTGTTTTTGGTCCAGCAGTTGTTGAAAACGGGATCACGAAATACTGGATGGCCCATTTGAATGAATATGCGCAAACAACTACACCAATCAAGCAGTTATTCCCACAAGGTGGGTTTGCGTTACATGGAAACTCAAAAATATTTGCTTCACCCGGAATTGCGGCGGCCTTTTATTTCACAGCAAAACCAGATAAACGGAAAAAGGTTTTAGCGATTTTAATTCCTGTTACGTTGACTGCTGTGTTAGCAGGAATCACTGAACCATTAGAGTTTACGTTCTTGTTTGTGGCACCGCCGTTATTTATTCTTCATGCGGTACTTGCTGCTACAATGGCTGCAACGATGTACTTCTTTGGTGTGGTAGGCGATATGGGTGGTGGATTTATTGATTTATTAGCAAAAAACTGGATTCCATTATTTGCTAATCACAAAGGAATGATCTTCACACAGTTGCTGATTGGGTTATCGTTTACGTTGATTTATTTTATTGTCTTTCGAGCCTTGATCTTAAAATTTAATTTTGCAACGCCTGGAAGGGAAGAAGAAGATCAAGAAGTTAAATTGTACAGTAAAAAAGAATACAAAGAGGCCAAAAAAGCTGGAACATTAGGAGATGTCGGGATTGCTGGAGCAAATCAATATACGGAACAAGCGGCGATTTATCTAGAGGCTTTTGGTGGGAGCGACAACATTGAAAAAGTAAATAATTGTGCAACACGTTTGAGAATTACGGTGAAAGATGAGGAGATCGTGTTACCTGATGGAGCATTCAAAGAAGGTGGAGCGCATGGCGTTGTAAGAAATGGGACAGCTTTTCAAGTCATTGTTGGACTAGATGTTCCTCAAGTCAGAGAACAGTTTGAAAACTTATTAGCTATAGGAAATGAAAATCAATAAGAGAAGGAGCTAGAAAAGAAATGAAAAAATTTTCGATTGTAATTGCAGGTGGAGGAAGTACATTTACTCCCGGAATTGTGTTAATGCTGTTAGATAACTTGGATAAATTTCCGATAAGACAAATCAAATTTTATGATAATAATGAGGAAAGGCAAAAACAAATTGCAGATGCATGTGAAATCATCATTAAAGAGCAAGCACCAGAGATTCAATTTTTGGCGACAACGGATCCTCAGACAGCATTTACGGATGTTGATTTTGTGATGGCTCATATTCGGGTTGGGCTTTATGCGATGCGAGAAAAAGACGAAAAAATCCCATTGAAATATGGAGTGATTGGACAGGAAACCTGTGGACCTGGTGGAATTGCATATGGGATGCGCTCGATTGGCGGGGTCTTAGAATTGATCGATTATATGGAAAAATACTCGCCAAATGCCTGGATGTTGAACTACTCCAATCCAGCAGCAATTGTTGCTGAAGCAACGCGGAAGTTACGTCCAGAAAGTAAAATCATCAATATTTGTGATATGCCTGTCGGAATTGAAGAAAGAATGGCAAAATCAATTGGGTTAAGTTCAAGAAAAGAAATGGTGGTTCGTTATTATGGATTGAATCATTTTGGCTGGTGGACGGATATTAGAGACCAAGCTGGCAATGATTTGATGCCGAAAATTAAAGAGCATGTGAAAGAATACGGGTATTCATTAAAAGAAGAAATAGAAGAATCTCAACATACAGATGCTAGCTGGATGCATACATTTGCTAAAGCCAAAGAAGTCTATGCTGTTGATCCAACAACGCTACCAAATACGTATTTGAAATATTATTTTTATCCCCAAGATGAGGTAGCACATGCTAATCCAGAATATACAAGAGCTAATGAAGTGATGGCGGGTCGTGAGAAACATGTTTTTGGCGAATGTAATCGAATCACGAAAGCTGGTACAGCAAAAGAGACAACGTTAGAAGTGGATGAACACGCGTCATACATTGTGGATCTAGCAAGGGCTATTGCCTATAATACCCATGAAAGAATGTTATTGATCGTTGAAAATCAAGGAGCGGTGGTCAATTTTGATGAGACAGCGATGGTCGAAGTGCCGTGTATAGTTGGAAGCAATGGCCCTGAACCAATTGTTCAAGGAAAGATTCCTCGCTTTCAAAAAGGGTTGATGGAACAACAAGTAGCAGTTGAAAAATTGGTTGTTGAGGCATGGGCAGAAGGGTCTTACCAAAAATTATGGCAGGCGCTGATGCTGTCAAGAATTGTTCCAAATGCTCGAATTGCCCAAGAAATTTTAGATGATTTAGTAGAAGCAAATAAAGAGTTTTGGCCTAAACTTTCGTAGTAAGGCAGGATTAGTGATTTTCCTTAGCAATTTCCCTTAGTATCGTTTTGTTTTTTCATCCTTTATACTAAGGGAAGTAAACTAAGGAAAAGAGGGATTGAATATGAATTTAAAGACATTGATGCAAAAACATCAAAAGAATTTAAGTGAGATGGATTGGTCAATTTTAGGGTATATTTTAGAAAATGAGCAAGAGGTTATGGGTCTCAGTATTATTGAATTAGGAGGAAAAGTCCATAGTTCAAAATCATCAATTTTACGTTTGACTAAAAAATTAGGATTTTCCGGTTATTCAGAATTTAAGTACTTTATGAGACAATCAAAACAAAATAATATCGGAACGACTGCCACTGATTTAATTGCTCTACAAACAAAGGATATTGAAAATACAGTTAAGTTAGCGCAACAAACCGATTTCACCGCATTATGTGCAGCGATCCAACATGCGAACACTGTGTATTGTTATGCGACTGGTTATTCACAAAGAAAAGTGATAGAAGAGTTTTCTAAGATGTTGATGATATGTGACAAGCGTTCAATCATTATTCCTGTTAAAACTGAATTGGATATTAGTATGTCGATGATTACAAAAGAAGATATCGTTTTATTTGTCTCTTTAAGTGGAGAAACAGATGATGTGAAAGAAAATATTCTTTCGTTGAACGCGCGTAAAATCCCTATCGCAACAATCACTGCTTTTTCTCATAATTATTTTGCTGAACATGCTCAATATGCCTATTTTTATTATTCAACACCTTTTACTGTTTCAGGAAAAGAGCACATCGCGCAATCGCTGGTTGGATTAAGTGTATTGGTTGATCTGATCTATAGAAAATATGTTACGTATTTAAATAAACAATTCGAGGAGGAGTCGTGATGACACTATTTTTACAACCAACTAAACTGAAACGTGTATTAGCAGGATACTGGTTGATGGTTCCGCTATTATTTGGATTATATATAGTGATCTTAGCAGCAGTCAAAGGTGTTTCTACTGCAACTATTTTTATAGGGATTCCTAGTTTGACCTTAACAAGTATTGTCGTTTTGTTACTACTTTTTCAACTTTTTGGGTTGTATTTAATTGGTGATTCTAGTGATTATCGTCATTCCTTATTAGGAGCCTATTTAAAATTCAATATGATACAACAACTGTTTTCACTAAATATTCCAGGTTTCATTTTATGCATATTATTTTATAGAAGTCTGCTTGATGGGCAAGAAGAAGTTAGATTGCCAAAAAAAACACGATGGATGATGTACATATTGATGGGATTCGTCTGTGTGATTACTGTTTTGGTGGTATTGATCCGTTTTTCATTATAATAACTTAAAGAGTGGAGCGATGTCTATTCATCAATTCACTCTTTTTTTTGGACAAAAACCAACAAGTGTCTACAGTTTTGTGAAAGGATGGACAAAAGTTTTCTGAAAAAGTTAATTTTAGTAGAAAAGTACTAAAAAGTCTGCTAAAATATAACTGTTAGTTAAGGATATCCTTAACAAATAAAGTTTTTTTAAAACTTAGGAGGAATTTTATTATGCCATTAGTATCAGGAACAGAATTTCTTAAAGCAGCTCGCAAAGGCGGCTACGGTGTCGGAGGATTCAACACAAACAACCTAGAATGGACAAAAGCGATTCTTGAAGCTGCAGAAGCTAAAAAAGCGCCAGTTTTGATCCAAACTTCTATGGGTGCGGCTAAATACATGGGTGGATACCAAGTATGTTACGATTTAGTAAAAGACTTGATCGATTCAATGGGTATCACTGTACCAGTTGCTCTTCACTTAGACCACGGTGAATACGAAGATGCACTAGAATGTATCGAAATCGGCTACACTTCAGTAATGTTTGATGGTTCTCACTTACCATTCGAAGAAAACATCGAAAAAGCAAAAGATGTTGTTGCTAAAGCTCACGCTAAAGGCGTTTCTGTAGAATGTGAAGTTGGTTCAATCGGCGGCGAAGAAGACGGAATCATTGGTTCTGGCGAATTAGCTGACGTACAAGAATGTGTACAAATGGTTGCTACAGGTATTGATTACCTAGCATGTGGAATTGGTAACATCCACGGTTCATACCCAGAAAACTGGACTGGATTAGCATTTGACCACTTACAAGAAATCGCTGACGCTGTTGGTGACATTCCGTTAGTATTACACGGAGGTTCTGGTATTCCTTTAGAGCAAGTTCAAAAAGCTATCTCAATGGGCGTTTCTAAAATCAACGTTAACACTGAGTGTCAAGAAGTTTTTGCTGCTGCAACTCGTAAATATATCGAAGAAGGCAAAGATCTTGAAGGTAAAGGTTTTGACCCTCGTAAATTATTAGCACCAGGAACAAAAGCTGTTACTGAATTAGTAGAACAACGTATCGAATGGTTCGGTTCTGCTAACAAAGCATAATTAATTTCTTTAACAATTTAAGCTGGAACGACAGATATGCTGTTGTTCCAGCTTTTTTTGCAAATGAAATGAAGATTCTACTTAAAATATTTTTTTCGCTAAAATTAATGAATATCATTTGAAAAAGATGCGAAAAAAAGCAGGAAAATGAAAAATACCCAAAAGAGAATGGATGTTGGCTTTTTTATTGTCTCTTAATGTGTTAAAATGATTTGGGTATATTACAAAAAAATAAAACTATTTGTTTTACATAGATAGGTGAGAATAATAAATGAAAAAAATCGTAATCAATGGCAATCGTCCATTAACAGGAGAAGTATCTATCAGCGGCGCAAAAAACAGTGCAGTAGCACTTATTCCTGCAGCTATTTTAGCTGATTCACCAGTAACATTAGATGGTGTACCTGATATTCAAGATGTACATTCTTTAATTGAAATTTTAGAAATTATGGGTGCTAAAACAACCTTTACTGATAATACACTAGTGATTGATCCAACTGAAATCGTTTCTGTTCCAATGCCAAAAGGCAAAATCAATAGTCTTCGTGCTTCCTATTACTTTATGGGCTCGTTGTTAGGGAAATTTGGTGAAGGTGTTGTTGGGCTACCAGGTGGCTGTTATCTTGGTCCGCGTCCAATCGATCTTCATATCAAAGGATTTGAAGCTCTTGGCGCACAAGTGACGAATGAACATGGTGCAATGTATTTAAGAACAGAAGAAGGGCTTCATGGAACAAGAATCTTTATGGATATGGTTTCAATCGGAGCAACGATCAATGTGATGCTAGCGGCGGTTAAAGCGAAAGGTAAAACAATCATTGAGAATGCAGCGCGTGAACCTGAAATCATCGATGTGGCTACTTTGTTGAATAATATGGGCGCAAACATCCGTGGAGCTGGTACAGATATCATTCGCATCGAGGGTGTAGAAAAATTACATGGCTGTCGTCATTCAATCATTCCTGATCGAATTGAAGCGGGAACTTATTTAGCCTTAGCTGCTGCGATGGGTGAAGGTGTTAAGGTTCGCAATGTGATTTACGAACATCTAGAAAGTTTCATTGCAAAATTACAAGAGATGGGCGTTAAAATGACGATTGAAGAAGATATGATCGAAGTTCATCCGTCTCATGATTTGAAAATGACAACTGTTAAAACGTATCCATATCCAGGTTTTGCGACAGATTTACAACAACCGATCACGCCTTTAATGATGAAAGCCAAAGGAACAGGCGAGGTTATTGATAGTATCTATGCACAGCGTACTAAACATATTCCTGAATTAGTACGTATGGGTGCGGATGCATCGATTGAAGGAAACATGATCGTAATCAACGGACCGACACAATTGCATGGAGCAGAGGTTGTCGCTTCGGACCTTAGGGCAGGTGCTTGTTTGGTAATCGCTGGACTAATGGCAACAGGAACAACAACAATTTATAATGTAGAATATATTTTGCGTGGCTATGACCACATCATTGAAAAATTAACCGCACTTGGTGCAGATATCCAAATGATTGAAACAGAAGAAGAAATCGAGGTGACTAAATGAGCGACTATTTAACAATGGCGGAACTTGAAAATAGTACGTTAAAAGATATATATTCGTACGCAAAAGAATTCAAGATCCCATATTATAGTCAAATGAATAAGAAAGAGCTCTCTTTAGCTGTCATTAGAGCACAGGCTGAGAAACAAGGATTTTTCTTCATGGAAGGAATTTTGGATATTGTTTCTCAAGATGGCTATGGTTTTTTACGTCCGATCAATTATGGACCAAGCGCAGAAGATATTTATATTTCCTCTTCTCAAATTCGCCGATTCGGCTTACGCAACGGAGATAAAGTAGCTGGAAAAGCACGTCCACCTAAAGAGTCAGAACGTTATTATGGTTTAATGCATGTTGAAAGTGTCAATGGGAAAGATCCAGAAGAAGCAAAAGAACGTCCACATTTCCCAGCTTTAACACCACTTTACCCCGATAAACAAATCAAATTAGAAACAACTCCTGGCAGGTTATCAACGCGCATGATCGATATTTTTTCTCCAGTTGGTTTTGGGCAACGTGGTCTGATTGTTGCGCCACCTAAAGCAGGTAAGACAAGCGTGTTGAAAGAAATTGCCAATGGTATTTCAGAAAATTATCCTGATGTAGAATTAATTCTTCTTTTGATCGATGAACGACCAGAAGAAGTAACTGATTTAGAACGCAGTGTGAAAGGCGATGTGGTTTCTTCAACTTTTGATCAGCAACCACAAAATCATACGCGTGTTTCTGAATTAGTGTTGGAACGTGCAATGCGTTTAGTTGAAGACAAACGTGATGTTGTGATTTTGATGGATAGTATTACGCGTTTAGCACGTGCTTATAATTTGGTCATCCCAGCAAGTGGTCGAACACTAAGTGGCGGTATCGATCCAGCTGCTTTTTACAAACCAAAACGTTTCTTTGGTGCTGCTAGAAATATCGAAGAAGGTGGAAGCTTAACGATTTTAGCTACCGCACTTGTTGATACTGGGAGTCGTATGGACGATGTGATCTTTGAGGAATTCAAAGGAACAGGAAATATGGAAATGCATTTATCCCGTGACTTAGCAGATCGCCGTATTTTCCCAGCAATTGATATTAAGAAATCGGGTACTCGTAAAGAAGATTTATTAATGTCAGCAGAACAGTTGGAAGAAACATGGAAGCTGCGTAATCATATGACAGGTGACTCTTTGGAGTATACAGAGCAGTTTGTTAAATTTTTACGTAAAACAAAAAACAACGAAAAGTTCTTTGAAGAGTTTCATGATGTTTCTTTTGGAAGACAAGCAAAAAAAAATATTAAAAGATAATTGCATCGATAAACGAATCATGCTATTATAATACTGTTGTATATCGACAAATAAACTCTGATGCAGCAAATGGATCAGGGCAAAGGAGCGAAAAGACTATGAAACAAGATATCCATCCAGAATATCACCCAGTTATTTTTATGGACTCAACTACAGGTTTTAAATTTTTATCAGGTTCTACTAAGCACTCTGATGAAACAGCTGAGTGGGAAGACGGAAATACTTATCCAGTAATCCGTGTCGAAGTTACATCTGACTCTCATCCATTCTACACTGGACGTCAAAAATTTACACAAGCAGACGGACGTGTGGACCGTTTCAACAAAAAGTATGGTATCAAAGATGCCAACGCCAACCCAGAAGCTTAATTCAAGTAGCAATGGTTATAAGACTCAGCTCATTTATGAGCAGGGTCTTATTTTTTATGGACTTATTTCAATGTGTTGTGGCTAATGAGTGAAGAGATTTTAGCATTTTCGTTAAGGCAAGGGCTTTTTGTTATGAATTATTCCTCTAGTTTTGTACACTTTAATAAAGTATTTCGACACTATTGAGGAGGAGATGTTATGAACTGGTATCAAATGACAACTGAGCAAGTGTTAACGGCTTTGCAGTCGAATTTAAATGGGCTCGATAGAACACTAAGAAAAGTGAAACAAGAAGAAGGCAGTAATGCGCTATCTAAAGAAAAAGAAGTGAGTAAACTACAAAAGTTTCTTCATCATTTTCATGATTTGTTGATTTATGTATTACTTGTATCAGCCGTACTAAAAGGAGTCAGCGGTCATTTTATTGACATGGCAATTATTTTATTGGTTGTGATCATCAATGCGGTTATTGGTTATGTACAAGAAGCGAAAGCGACAGATTCTTTGGAAAGCCTTACGTCTATGATGAGCTCAGAAGCAGTGGTTTTAATAGAGGGAGAAAAAGAAACGGTTAAAGCGGAATCGTTGGTTGCTGGTGATCTGGTCTATCTAAGTCCAGGTGATATTGTGCCAGCGGACCTTAGGGTGATTGAGGCTTATAATTTAGTGATCGATGAAGCAATATTGACAGGTGAATCTACTCCAGTTGAGAAAAATAGTCTCACGCTTGAAGAGGAGGCCGATTTAGGGGATCATTTTAATATGGCTTATTCTGGCACGTTGATCAATAGTGGAACAGGTAAAGGAATCGTTGTTCAAATCGGTGATCAAACAGAGATTGGCAAAATTAATCAACATCTAAAAAGTGTTGGAAACAACGAGACGCCATTAATCAAAAAGATGAAACAATTGAATAAACAGATCTTCTTATTTTTAATGGGCCTCATTGTTTTTCTTGTGCTATTCAGTTTATTTTTCCGTGAATTATCGGCAAGCGAATTGCTTTCTTCTATGATTGCTTTAGCAGTTTCCGCGGTGCCTGAAGGGCTACCTGCTGTTTTGTCGATTATTTTGTCTGTTGGTGTCACTCGAATGGCACGACAGCATGCGATCATCAAAAAAATGCCAGCAGTTGAAACACTAGGCAGTATGGGAGTGATTTGCTCCGATAAAACAGGAACTTTGACAAAAAATGAGATGGAAGTTGTTGCATTGGTTACGTCAAAAGAAACAATTGACACAGCGATAAATGGAGCGGAGTCTATTCAGCAGGTTGAACAAGACGAAGCATTAAGAAAGATGGCAGAAGTTGCCTCTTATTGTAATGATACAAAAATCACCTATAAAAACGGTGTGCGAGAAGTGATTGGTAACCCAACGGAGGGAGCTTTACTTGATTGGTCGAATCATACTGCACTTGTGGAAGAAGAACATGACATCAGTAAAATTCCGTTTGACTCTTCATATAAATATATGGCTACATTAGTCGACATCCAAGATAAGCGTTATATTTATTTAAAGGGTGCGCCAGATGTTTTATTAAATATGGTTGACTATCAGTTGGCAGAAGGAAAAGCAGAGACCTTTAATGAAGAGTATTGGCAACAAAAGATCAGTCATCAAGCAAAAAAAGGACAACGTATATTAGCGGCTGCATTTAAAGAAGTAACAAAAGGACAGACAACACTTGATCATGAAGACTTAAAAAGCGGAATGATCTTAGCTGGTTTATTTGGTATAATCGATCCACCAAAAAAAGAAGCAATCGAGGCAGTTCGTATCAGTCGAAAAGCAGGAATTTCAGTCAAAATGATTACGGGGGATCACAAAGATACGGCGGTAGCAATCGCAAAGGAAATTGGTCTTGAAAACTATCAAAATGCGTTGGTTGGAAAAGAGATTGAACAACTTAGTGATGAAGAATTGGCGGAGGTTGTCTTAACCAACGATGTGTATGCTAGAACGACACCAGAGCATAAATTACGTCTCGTTAATGCCATTCAAAAAAATGGGCAAATTGTTGGAATGACTGGAGATGGGGTCAATGATGCACCTGCGCTTAAACAAGCTGATATTGGAATCGCTATGGGAATCAAAGGGACCGAAGTAACGAAAGATGCAGCAGATATGGTTTTGGCGGATGATAATTTTGCGACGATCACGGTTGCAATCAAAGAGGGTAGACGTGTTTATGAAAATTTGAAAAAAACAATATATTTTTCTTTACCGACAGCCTTTGCACAAGGATTATTAGTAGTGGTTTCATTGCTGTTAGACAGACCGTTACCATTGACTTCCGTGCAAATTTTATGGTTGAATATGGTAACGACGATCACATTGTCTTTTGCTTTAGGTTTTGAACCGTTAGCAAAAAATGGGATGAATCAGCCGCCACGAAATCCTAAGGAAAATATTTTAGATCGATATGCGGTTTTCCGTATTGTATATGTGTCTCTTTTGTTAGCAGCTTTAGGTTTTTTAGTAAATGGATTATTAGAGAATCGGGATGCATCTGAAGCAGTTATGCAGACGACGTTGATTACAACAATCGTGTTTGGTCAGATTTTTTATATGATTAATTGTCGAGAAATTTACCAGTTTTCAATTAATAAAAGCATACTTTCGAATAAGGTTCTTTGGTTGTCCTTACTCGTTCTATTCATTTTACAAGCTTTATTGGTGTATACACCAATCATGCATCTAGCATTGGGGACAGCGACGATTGGGTGGGCGTATCTAAAATTAGCTTTCCTATCGGGAATTGTAGTATTTGTAGTAGTAGAGTTTGAAAAATTATTAACGCGAAAACTTAAAAAAGATAGCATCTAACCAAGAAGTCATTTAATGAGGTAATCTGTATAATTAAGCAGATTATCTCATTTTTGTTTTGAAAAATAAAATAGTGCTAACTTAGGTTTAAGCGAGTGCAACTTGACGAAAAAGTTGTAAATATAAACAAAAGTAATTTAAAATGAAGTTTAAAGATAAAATAGCGATTAAAAATGATAGAATAGTTTTAGTTCAATTAGTTGAGAAATCGATTTCTAAAGGAAGAGAGATGAAAGTATTGAAAATAACATGTCAAAATTTTGGAGAAACAGCTATTTTGTATTCGCTTACGAACGACAATGGTCTAACAATGAATGTTACCAACTTGGGAGCAAGAATCGTTGATTTGATTGTGCCAGTAAATGGAGAAGAGCGAAATATTGTTTTGGGATTTGAATCTGCGGAAGAATATCTAGAAAAAGATATCTACTTTGGTGCGACAATCGGACGGGTAGCAGGTAGGATCAAACATGGCACGTTTACGATTGATAATCAGGACTATCAATTGCCAGTTAATCCTGAAAACGGTCACACACTGCATGGCGGTTCAGAAAGTTTTGAAAGAAAATTTTGGGAATCTGAGATAAAAGAAACAAATGAACAAATTTCAGTGATTTTTTCTTATCTGAGTCATGATGGAGAAAATGGCTTTCCTGGAGAACTAAAAGCAAGTGTGACTTACTCTTTAACGAACCAAAATGAATGGATCATCGATTATTACGCTACAACCGACCAACCGACACTTTACAATCCGACAAACCATGTTTATTTTAATTTAACTGGAGATGTCACTCAATCTGTTGCGCAACATGAGTTGCTTGTAGATGCTGACCGTTTTGCCGTAGTCAGTGAAGATACTACCGCAACGGGGGAATTACGTTCAGTGAAAGATACACCTTTTGATTTTAGACAATTTAAGACTGTAGATCAGGTTTTTCAAACGAATTATGAACAAAATAGCTTAGTCGATGGATTAGATCATCCTTTCATTTTGAACAATACTGGATTTGATCGACCACAAGCAATTATAACAGCGCCAGAAAAAGAGCTATCTGTTGAAATGTACACGGATCGACCAGCCGTGGTGATTTTTACTGCGCAATTTGGAAATGATGGTCCTGATGTTCGTGGGAATAAACTAGTTAGCCATGGCGGTATCACACTGGAGACTCAAGTTAGTCCAGGTGCTACGGAATTTGATGGGTTCGGTGATATTGTATTATCCCCACAAAAACCATACCAAAGTCGCACAATATACAAAATCAACTAAACGATCATTACACAATTTGTTCGAAAGACTGACGACACTTAGGAGTGAAACAAATGACAGAAAAGTTTTTAGGCAGTATTGAAGCAGGAGGCACAAAGTTTGTGTGTGGTATAGGGAATGACCAACTTGAAATTATTGAAAGAGTGAGTTTTCCTACCACAACACCTGAGGAAACGGTGGCGTTAGTTATTGGTTTTTTTAAGAAATATAACATAAAAGCGATCGGAATTGGTTCATTTGGTCCAATCGATATTCATAAAGATTCGGTAACGTATGGACATATTACGACTACTCCAAAGTTGGCTTGGCAAGACTATGATTTTGTTGGAGCAATGAAGAAAGAATTTGATGTACCGATTGCCTTTACAACGGATGTCAATGCAGCTGCGTATGGAGAATATGTTGCTGGAAACGGAGCGGGATTATCTAGTTGTGTGTATTATACGATAGGTACAGGTGTTGGGGCCGGAGCTATTCAAGATGGTCGTTTTGTTGAAGGGTTCAGTCATCCTGAAATGGGACACATGATCGTGAAACGGCATGAGGCAGATCAATTTTCAGGCAGCTGTCCATTTCATAATGATTGTTTAGAAGGGATGGCAGCGGGACCTGCGATCGAAAAACGTGCTGGGAAAAAAGGGCAAGAGTTAGCAGAAGATGATCCTTTTTGGGATATTGAAGCATACTATGTTGCGCAAGCAGCCTATAATACGACGTTGATGTTAGCGCCAGAAGTGATCATTTTTGGTGGTGGCGTGATGAAACAGCGTCATATGCTACCAAAAGTTCATCGTGAATTTGAAAAATTAGTCAATGGATATGTCACAACACCACCCCTAGAAAAGTATATTGTGACGCCGAAATTAGAAGATGATCCAGGCACAATCGGCTGTCTAGCTTTAGCTAAAAAAGAGCTATAAGAGTACTAAAAAACAATCAAGATCAGTAAGTGATCTTGATTGTTTTTTTGGTGAGTATGGGAAGAGTATTAGCTATAATACATCTTCACTTTGATGTCTTGATTATAGTTGCCAAAATCTTTCCCAAATAACGTACAGCCACCGATATTTTCAGCATCGTTTTTAACTTCAATACGTAATTGCCATGTATCTGTTCGTTCATCTATATCAGATAGTTTAACTTCTGAGAGCGGTTCACCCTCCATATAAGTGCCATGATTCATAATACGAATCGTTTTTAAAAGACCATACTGATTGAGATTATCTGGATACCAATCTGGAGTATATTTTCCTCGTATATCAGCAAAATCCCCAGGACTAGTCCATGTTCCAAGCTCGATTCCATTTAAAGAGAACGTAATATCTGAAGGCCAATTGTCATTAGAAAACGGAAATTCAGAAGAAATCTCCATAGACAGTTCAATCATTTCTAATTTTTGATCTACTGTTAAGAAATTTGGTGTTTGATATTCTAAATAACCTTTTGTGAACCATAAAATCTGTGCTTCCATCCGGCTAGGGTCCATAAAATATTTTGGTTCATCGACTTTTCCTATGAAATGAGTTGCAGTTGCGAGTCCACAAGTTGGTTCAACTGAGTAGTTCGTATAGTGACCTACGGGAATCGTTGTTTCCAAGGTATCAAAAGCGTTAAAGATTTTTTCCGGAAAGTGTATCTCGATATTATCAACGCGTAAGCTAGAAATTTTTTGTTGGCCTATTTTTTCAGTTTTGATAATATTAGCATCTTCAAGTTTTTTTATATGCATAGTGACGATTGCACTACTTAGTCCTAATTCGTGAGCGATTTCTTTGATATTCATTTTTTGTTTTGCAAGAAGTTTGATGATCCTGATACGGACAGAACTAGCCAATGCTTCATACACGGGTAATGCTTCTTCAGAAATCTCTAGTTGCATAGCCTCCACCACCATTTTATATTTATATATATATTAACATATATGCTAATATGTGTAAACAGGTAAACTTATCATTACTTATTATTAACTAATATATTAATTTATATCTATTTTTTTTAATTAGTTGTTAACATTAATATTGTTGACAGCGATTTCAAAATGGATTATTATTTGTTTGTAAATAAATAGTGAGGTGATTAAATGGAGAGCAAATTAACAATTTCAAAAAAATTCAAAATCTCAGAGGTAGATCCACGCATTTATGGTTCTTTTATTGAGCATATGGGAAGAGCGGTGTATGAAGGGATTTATCAACCTGACCATCCAAGTGCAAATGAACAAGGGTTTCGTCAAGATGTGATCGAATTGGTGAAAGAATTAAATAGTCCACTGATACGCTATCCTGGCGGCAACTTTCTCTCTGGGTACAATTGGGAAGACGGAGTTGGTCCAAAAGAACAGCGACCTAAACGGTTAGATTTAGCGTGGCGGTCACTGGAAACGAATGAAGTAGGGATGCATGAATTTGCACAATGGATTGAATTAGTGGATTCCGAAATCAATATGGCTGTTAATCTAGGGACTCGTGGAATCGATGAAGCACGAAATTTAGTGGAATACTGTAATTTTGAAGGTGGAACATACTGGAGCGAGCAACGTAAGAAAAATGGACAAGAAAAACCATTTGGTATCAAAACGTGGTGTTTAGGCAATGAAATGGATGGACCTTGGCAAATCGGTCATAAAACAGCTGATGAATACGGGCGCTTAGCCGAAGAAGCGGGTAAAGCAATGAAGTTAGTTGATGAATCGATCGAACTAGTTCTTTGTGGCAGTTCCAATAGTCATATGCCTACATTTGGTGAATGGGAATTAACTGTTTTAGATCATGCATATGAGCAAATCGATTATTTGTCACTGCATCAATATTACGGCAATCCCGAGGATGATTTAGAACATTACCTCGCTCGTTCGCTTGATATGGATGAATTTATTCAAGGTGTCATAGCAATCTGCGATTCAATTAAAGCAAAAAAACACAGTAAAAAACAAATCAACTTATCTTTTGATGAGTGGAACATTTGGTACCACTCGAATGAACATGATGAACAAGTCAAACCATGGCAAGTAGCACCGCCCTTATTGGAAGATCATTATAATTTTGAAGATGCTTTATTATTAGGTTGCTTGCTGATTACGTTATTAAAACATTCGGATCGAGTAAAGATTGCTTGTCTGGCTCAATTAGTCAATGTCATTGCACCGATTATGACGGAGACGGATGGCGTTGCATGGCGGCAAACGATTTTCTATCCTTTTATGCAAGTCTCAAATTATGGACGAGGGACTGTTTTGACTCCAATCATTGAGGCTCCAACCTATAAGACAAGTGATTTTGAGGCAGTTCCTTATCTAGAAACCATTGCGGTTTTAAATGAAGAGCAAAATGAAGTCATCCTATTCGCCGTTAACAGAGGAAAAGAAGATATGACATTTACAATTGAGACAACTGATTTTGCAATGAAGAAAATAATTGAATTCACAGAAATGGCAGGCTTTGACATTAAAGACACAAACACTGCAAATCAGGAGACAATCAAACCGAAACAATCAATGCGTTATGAATTAAACGAAGAGAAATTATCAGTAAAACTTGCGCCACTTTCTTGGAATATGATACGTTGCGAAGTCTAAAAATGGAGGGATAAAGATGGTTTTTAAGAAATGGATTCGTTTGAGTATTGTTGCCATTGCGACTATTTTAGTTTTTTCTGGGTGTGGTAAAAAAGAAGATCCGAATACAATCGTTTTCTGGAACCCTTTAACCGGAGACGATGGCGCTTATATGGATAATATGGTCAAAGCCTATAACAAAACGGAACCTGAGTTTCCAGTCAAATCAGTCGTTACATCCGATATGTACACGAAAATTTATACTGTACTTAATTCTAAAAAAGATGTACCGGATTTAACCTTGATCCATGCAGACCGTGTTCCTGGATTTGTTAAAGCAGATATGCTCGAACCAATGACTGAAGTTCTAAAAGAAAAGAAGGAAATCAACGCTGAAAACTATCTGCCACAAGCGTGGACTGCTGGTACTGTAGGAGATGTTCAATTTACGGTGCCATTGGATATCCATTCAAGCGCTATGTATTATAACAAGGACTTATTAAAAAAATATGGTGCGGAACATTTTTTAGACGACAATGTTGTAACGTTTGATGAGATGATGTCTTTAAAAGGGAAGCTAGATGATGGTGACTACTTAGTGAATAATGCCTTGCTTTCATGGGTAATCTTAGCCGAGGTGATCAACTTGGGCGGAGATATTCAAAAGGATGGTCAACCAGCAGTGAATACACCTGAAATGAAGCAAACGTTTGAATCTATCAAAAAAATTGTCGATGCAGGACTTATGACGCCAAATGGTGAAGATGGCTATTTGATGTTTCAATCAGGAAATGTTTTATTTTCGACAGATGGAACGTGGACGTCTACAGCCCATGATGAAGTGGATGGATTGAATTACGGTGTAACAAATATCTATGCTTTTTCTCCTGATAAATTCACCAACAGAGCTTCTTCACATATGTTTTCCATGCTTAAAAATGAAGCCAGAACAGATGAAAAAGAAAAAGGTATCGCTGATTTCTTAGAGTATGTTCGTGAAAATTCGATTGAATGGGCAAAAGCAGGTCAAATTGTGGCGAGTAAGGAAGTTGTTGAGAGTCCAGAATTTAAAAACTACAAACAATCTTATTTCACCTCGAATCAAAAAGAACTCGATTCTTTGCATATTTTCACGTATGAATATTATCCGTATATTCAAGAAGCCCTTGATACGTATGGCTTAGATATTATTTATGGTGACACAACCATTGATGAAGGTCTTACTACGATGCAAAAATTTGTAGAAGATAAAATTGCAGAAGGCGATACTAGTAAAGAAAAATAAAGCCATCCATCATGTGAACTGAATGGTTAAAAAGTAAAGCAACTCTTGGTTTTGTTAAACAGTTGTTAAGAGTTGCTTTTCTATCTTTTCTATGAGAAAGGAGTCTTTTTAATATGAAAAAAAAGGTGAATTTAAAGCCGATTCTATATATTGGCCCCCATTTGTTATTATTTTTTGTTTTTATTTGTTTACCGACAGTTTATGGAATTTATGCCTCTTTTACGAAATGGAATCTGATTGGTGACCCACAGTGGGTGGGGTTAGAAAATTATAAGACGCTGTTATTTGATCAGTCCTCTACGTTTCATTTTCAATTTACAAATGGATTAAAAAACACGCTATTATATGTTGTTTTGATGGTTCCATTACTAATTTTGATTCCGTTGTTGATCTCTGTTGCATTGGAAAATAAAAAGGTTCGGTTCAAGAGCGTATTTCAGGGGATTCTCTATATACCAGGTCTCGTATCTATTTCCGCTGCTGCGTTGATCTGGTCGTTGATGTTCCATTCCAAATTAGGAATTGCCAATAATTTATTTGGGTTAAGTATTTCGTGGGCATCAGAACAGCCTTTTGCTTGGTTTTTAGTTATCATCGTCAGTTTATGGGGCGGCATTGGTGGAAATATGATCATCTATCGGGCCGCAATTGCTGGTATTTCTCCTGATTTGTATGAGTCTGCTGAAATCGATGGTGCGGGTTCTTTTCGGAAATTTTTGAATATTACATTGCCATCCATCAAATTTCCATTGATTTATACATTGGTAATGACGACGGCAGGTTGTTTTAATGTGTTTGCGCAGCCGTTGATGATGACAAAAGGTGGACCTAAACAAAGCACTCATGTGTTAATGATGTATATTCGTACACTTGCCTTTGGACATGGAGAATCGATTGCTGGGATGGCTTCTGCGATGGCGGTGCTGTTAGGGTTGATCATTTTAGTTATTTCTGGTTTCCAGTATTATGTCATGAATAAAAACGCAGAATAGGAGGAGGAACAAATGAAGAAAAACGGAACTATTAGTAAATGGCTTGCTTATATTTTTTTAAGTGTGCTTTGTGTTATTTGGATCGTGCCGATCATTTTTGGTTTGATGACCTCCTTTCGTTCTCAAAGTGAGCTCGTATCTTCTGGCTTTCGTCTGTTGCCTGTTGACTGGATCGTTGATAATTATATAGCGATTTTGGAAAATACTTCAACAGCTCCGATTTTACAATGGCTAGGTAATTCACTGTTCATAGCCGTCAGTCATACAATTTTAGTGGTGATTGTCGTTTCTTTAACAGCCTATGGCTATTCACGATTGCGCTTTCAATATCGCGATCAGCTATTTTTTTTATTGTTAGGTATTTCGATGTTTCCTGGTGTTGTGAATTTGATTCCTTCATATAAAATAATCGAAACGTTTGGTTGGGTCAATTCCCCTTTAGCAATGATTATTCCTGGACTGGCCGGAATGGGCAATATATTTTTGGTTAGACAATTTATGAAAGGGATTCCAAAAGAATTTGATGAATCAGCCCGAGTGGATGGAGCGGGTGAATTTACGATTTATTCGCGAATCATTTTGCCGATGATCAAGCCAGTTTTGATCGTAACGGGTTTGTTTTCTTTTACAGGGTCTTGGAATGATTTTTTGTGGCCAGTGATTGTGTACAGTGATGTTGAAAAAATGCCGATCACAGCTGGATTATTGTTGTTACAGGATATTTATGGTAATTATCGAATGATCGGACAACTGATGGGATCAGCATTTTTGGCAATTATTCCAACGATGTTATTGTTTTTATTTGCCCAAAAGTATTTTGTCCAATCTATGAATTTAAATGCTGGTGTGAAAGGGTAGGTGAATAGCGGCATGAACAGAAATGTAGAAAAATGTTTAGTGTATTGTGGCGCCATTTGGAATATTATCACTGCCAGTTTTACCATTTTAGGTTACTCATCTTGGTTTAAAAAATCTGGTATTTCGGTCTTAGAAAATAAGCATCAGCTAACCTATATTAACAGCACAATGGTGGACTCTATTACTAAAGTGATCATGATTTTTGGGTTATTTATGTTAACGATAGGAATCATTAATTTGTTTGTTGCGAAAAATTTTACGGTGAATCAAATCGATAAACGGGTCATTGTTTGGTTATGGGCTGTTACAGGAATTCAATTCATGTCTTTTGATTTAATTGGTTTGGTCTTTTATTTAGTGGCAACTGTATTGTATTGTTCAAAAAATAAAGCAATTCGGATGATACTACAAGAAAAATCATATAGTAATTAAAAAGGAAAGAAGGAAAATAAAGTGAAAAAATTGCTGTTAGCTGTTATTGCTGTCGTCTTTTCTGGTGTTGTTTTTAGTACTTGGAATGTGAGTGAAGTAGTTGCTAAAGAGTGGACAACTCATTCAGCAAATAGAGTGTCAGTTCATGATCCCTCAATCACCTCTATCGTTAAAGATGGCAAAGAAACCTTTTATATTTTTGGCAGTCACTTAGCGCAAGCGAAAACAACAAATTTCCAGACGTGGGATATTCCTTTTACAACAGAGTATGAAAATCCAAGTAATAATTTGATGTTGGGGAATCTAAAAGAAAATTTAAAAGAGTCTTTCAAATGGGCGGGATATGATGATGCCAATTCAAAAGGTGGGTATGCAATTTGGGCGCCGGATGTGATTTGGAATGAAAAGTACGAATGGCCAAATGGTGAAAAGGGAGCCTATATGTATTATTACTCCACCTCTTCTACTTGGCGTCGTTCGTGTATTGGGTACGCAGTTTCTAAATCAATAGAAGGACCGTTTACCTATGGCAATACAATTATATACTCTGGTTTTACCGAAAAAGATGCTACTGATGGCAGTACTCGTAATACCAATTATCAAAATACGAATGTTAGTCAATTGATCAAAAATGGAGAACTCTCTGGTTTCAGTCAAAATTGGAGCAAAGATAACGGCGTCACATACAATACGGATTATGCGCCAAATGCAATCGATCCAGCTCTTTTTCATGATCAAGAAGGAAAGCTTTGGATGACGTATGGTTCATGGTCGGGGGGGATTTTTCTATTGGAAATCGATCAAACAACAGGGAATCCAATCTATCCTGGGAAAGATTCAGTTAAACCATCAGGGCAGCCAATCGATCGTTATTTTGGTGTGAAATTGGCAGGTGGCTATCATCAATCAGGTGAAGGTCCTTTTATCGTTTATGATCGCTCTGTTGGCTATTATTATTTATTTGAAACTTATGGTGGATTATTTGCCGATGGTGGGTATAATATGCGCTTATTCCGTTCTAAAACTCCTGATGGTCCATATGTTGATGCAAAAGGAAATACACCTTTATTTACCAAAGATTCTGTCAACAGCGATTATGGTGTAAAAGTAATGGGCAATTATCAATTCGAACAAATGACGGTAGCTTACAAAGCACAAGGCCATAATTCGGCGATCATCAGTCAAAACGGGCAATGGTATTTAGCCTACCATACAAGATTTAATACGGGAGCGGAAAATCATGAAGTTAGAATCCACACCATGTACATGAATGAAGCAGGCTGGCCTGTTACAACACCATATGAATATCGTAAAGGAGAATCAAGAACCGTTGCTTCATCAGAGATTGCAGGCTCCTATCAGTTTATTCAGCATGGAACAGATAATGGCACGACTGTTTTACCGACAAAAACGATTCAATTGACATCAGATGGTAAAATCACTGGAGCTGTTACGGGAACTTGGAAGCAAACGTCAGCTAGATCTGGTATTCAACTTGTCGTGAATGGTGTAACGTATACAGGTGTTTTGACGAAGCAAAGTGATGAAGGTACTAATGCTAAAATCGTGGTGACCTTTTCAGCAATCGGTAATAATAATGAAACGATTTGGGGTAGTAAAAAATAAAATCAATACAGAGGATGAGTAAAATGAAAATTTTCATGACGCCCAATAAAGCTGGCACTAAAATCAGTAAATACATTTATGGTCAATTTGCTGAACATTTAGGCCGTTGTATTTATGAAGGGATCTGGGTAGGAGAAGAATCGCCAATTCCTAATAAAAATGGAATAAGGTCAGATGTAGTAGCTGCGTTAAAAACTATTCAAGTGCCAGTCTTACGTTGGCCAGGAGGCTGTTTCGCTGATGAGTATCATTGGAAAGATGGCATCGGTCCGAAAGAAACACGGAAACAGATGGTCAATACACATTGGGGTGGTTTGACGGAAAACAATCATTTTGGCACGCATGAATTTTTTGAGCTGACAGAACAACTAGGCTGTGAAGTGTATATCAATGGGAATGTTGGGAGTGGTACGGTTCAAGAAATGCAAGAATGGGTTGAATACATGACGATGAACGGTACATCACCTATGGCTGATTTAAGAAAAGAAAATCATCAAGCTGAACCGTGGAACGTTACATTTTTTGGTGTGGGAAATGAAAGCTGGGGCTGCGGCGGAAATATGCGACCTGAATACTATGCAGATTTATACCGTCGCTATCAAACGTATGTTAGACAATACGGCGAAGAGAAAATTTACAAAATCGCATGTGGTCCTAATATCGATGATTACAATTGGATGGAACAAGTATTGAAGATCGCCGCTCCTTTTATGGACGGTATTAGCTTGCATCATTATGCTTTAACAGGAGCGTGGGAGGAAAAAGGCTCGGCATTAAATTTCCCAGAAGCGCAGTGGTGGTCACTGATTGAAAGTGCCCAAAAAATGGATGAACTAATTACGAAGCATACTACGATTATGGATAAATACGATCCTGAAAAGCGTATTGGTTTGATTGTCGACGAATGGGGCTCTTGGTTAGCAGTAGAACCAGGTACAAATCCAGGTTTTCTTTATCAGCAAAATACGATTCGTGATGCAATGGTTACAGCTGTCACATTGAATATTTTCCATAAACATGCGGATCGTGTGCATATGGCCAACATCGCCCAAACAGTTAATGTGCTGCAAGCAATGCTATTGACAGATGGAGAAAATATGATCAAAACACCAACATATCATGTATTTGATCTGTATAAAAATCATCAAGATGGAGAACGAATTGATAGCTATGGGGATGAAAGTGAGACGATTTCCTACACGATTTCTAAGAAATCCAACCAACTGACTATTTCAATCTGTAATTTTTCATTAGCAGAGTCTAAAGAGCTTTTCTTTACAGGGAGTAGTGACATGAAACTTGTAGAGGCAAAGTTCATCGCAGCGAAAGTCATGGATGCTCACAACGATTTTGATCATCCTGAGACGATTAGTGTTGAAGAATTTCAAGAAGTAACGATTGTGAACGAAACGATTCAGACGATTGTTCCACCCATGTCAGTGGTAACGATCGTGGTCGAATAGGATGAGTTGCCTTGGTTGTGAAATCAAAGAAACGACAGTGAACATTGATGTACAGCAAATAATAGCAGAACAACTTCTTGTAGAGTCTCATTTAGCTGGCACAGCAATGAAAGAACAGCGTATGAAAATGTGTGAGTCGTGTCCTTTCAAAGTCGAGCATACTTGTTTAAAATGCGGGTGTTTTTATGAATTTCGAGCCAGTTTAGCAGAGAAAAAATGCCCCATTGGCAATTGGTGATAGCCTTCGAAAAAGAAGCGGTTGAAAAGGCATCGTTTGCGATGTCTTTTCAGCCGCTTTTTTTGGGTTACAAACGCTTAACGATAATACATTTTAACTCTAATATCTTGATCGTGATTACCGAACCCGCGACCAAATAAAGTACAGCCGCCTCTGTTTTCAGCGTCTTCTTTTACTTCGATTTTTAGCTTCCACGTATCCATCTCACTTTTGATATCCGCTATCGTGACAGCTGAAAGGATATTACTGTCTACATTGGTCCCATGGTTTGTGATGCGAATCGTTTTGAGCAAACCATATTGATTCAGATGATCTTCCCACCAATCAGGTGTTAGTTTTCCTCGAGCATCGTAAAAATCTCCAGGACTAGTCCAAGTACCTAGTTCAACATCATTCAATGTGAAAGTAATATCAGAAGGCCATTCGTTATTGGCAAATGGAAACTCTGAAGAAATCTCAAAAGAAATTTCCAACATTTCCAGTGTGTCATCTGGTTGTAAAAAGTTCGTGATTTGATATTCTACAAAGCCTTCGGTAAACCATAATATTTTGGCGTTCATTCTTTCTGGATCCATAAAGTATTTCGGCTCATCAAAAATGCCGACTCGATTTGATTCAGTGGCTAAGCCGCAGGTTGGTTTTACCTGATAGTTTGTATACAAGCCGACAGGGATTGATGTTTCATATGTATCGAAAGCATGGAAAATTTTCTCAGGAAAACTAATTTCGATGTTATCCACTTTTAAACTAGAAATTTTTTGTTGCCCAACGCGTTCGGTTTTGATGAGATGGGCGTCTTCAAGTTTGTTGATATGCATCGTTACAATCGCGCTACTTAAATTCAATTCTTTCGCTAACTCTTTGTTGTTCATTTTTTTCTCTGACAGCAGTCGAATGATGTGTAATCTGACTGAACTTGCTAATGCTTCATACGTTAATAAAGATTCATCTGAAATATCTAGTTGCATACAACCCCACCTATTCATAGTTTTATTTATGTACATGGTAACATCTGAATTTAAATTTGTAAACGTTTAATATAAATATTAATTATGTATAAAAATAAATAAATTAATTCATATAATTATTATTGACAGCGTTTGCAATTAGGTATATTATTTAGTTGTAAATGAAATGAAGGAGGAGAATTTTGGTTTCGGTTAATGGTTTTGACTAAGGTTTAACTACTAAATTAACTAGGGAGAGAAAAAAGATGAAAGCATGGAAAAAAATTTTAGGAACGTCACTTGTGTTAGGATGCAGTCTATTATTGTTAAGTGCATGTGGAGGAGGTAGCGATAAAAAAGCTGCGGAATCTGCTGACGGCAAAACGAAATTGACATTTTGGAATGGCTTCACGGCATCTGATGGGGAGATACTTCAAGGAATCGTAAACGACTTTAACAAAGAAAATGATAAGGGTATCACGATCGAAATGGATGTTATGACTTGGGCGAACTTAAATGAAAAGCTTCCTCCAGCCATTTCATCTAAAACGGGTCCTGACTTTATGTTGCTGAATTACGGAGACTTTGCTCAATATGTTAAGAATGGCGCAGTACAACCATTAGATGACTTTTGGGAGTACAAAGGCGTAGATAAATCTGATTTTACGAAAACCGCTTTAGAATTAGGGACGGTCGATGAACAGCAATATTATATTCCCATGCAAGTGCAAGGAATGTATACCTACTGGAACAAAGACCTATTTAAAGCTGCTGGCCTAGATGAAAATAAGCCGCCAAAAACTTGGGATGAGTTAACTGAAATGGCACCAAAACTGACAGATACGTCTAAAAATGTTTCTGGTTTTGTTTTTAATAAAGATGGCACCGCTCCTTTATATAACTGGATTTTAGCGAATGGCGGCAAATTAGTAAATGATGATTATACGAAGTCAGAATTTGCTTCTCCTGAAACATTAGCTGTACTGAAAAAAATTCAAACGATGATCCACACAGACAAAACAGGGCCAGAATCAATTTCTGGGGCTGAAATGGATAATTTGATGAATGCTGGACAATTGGCAATCGAATTAAATGGACCTTGGTTGAACAACGGACTGAAGAAAAATGAAATCAATTATGGTGTTACGACGATTCCACAACTTATTGCTGGGAAAGACGAACATGCGATTTTAGACGGTGTAGGTTTTGGGATTCCAGCAAGTACAGATGATTCAAAAAAAGAAGCGATTTATGAATTCATCAAATACTGGAATACAACTGAAATCGGTAAAAAATGGAGTATGGAAAATGGCTTCCCGCCATATTTGAAATCTGTCAGTGAAGATGCTGAAGTCAAGGCTGACCCAATCGTATCTGAGTTAGGCAAACAAATTGAGTTTGCTAAACCATTCTTGCCAGGTTTTGATCAACTGCCTTCCATCAATAATGACATTATGAATCCATTGATTGAAAAATTATTAGCTGGTGACGATCCTGAAAAATTAATGAAAGATGCGGATAAAGCAATCAATGATATGCTAGCAAACAACTAAATAAAACTTGCGCAAAACACACGCATTAAAGAGTAACAAATGAGTGTGTTTTCGCTCAATTGTTTTACTACATACTCGCAAAAGGGGATGGAAAACAGATGAAAAACTATAGGACATCACTTTCAACGTATTGGAATAAGCCGAGTCGGGCGGGGTATCTTTTTCTCGCACCGTCCATTTTGGTTTTACTGTTTTTTACAGTGATTCCACTGATTGGAACGTTTGCACTTAGCTTCTTTAAAATAAATATTTTCTTTACGAATACAACATTTACTGGTTTTGATAATTTTATCCGTGTTTTTCAAGATGAACGAGCTGTTAGATCATTGATCCATACGTTATATTTTACGTTACTTGAAACACCAGCTCAGATTATCGTGGGCTTACTATTTGCGGTGTTGTTATCAAAAAATACTAGGTTTAATCGTTTTTGTCGGTCTACTTTTTATATTCCTGTTATTTGCTCACTCACATCCATCGCCATTATTTTTTCAATGTTATTAGACCCGAATATCGGTGCAATCCCCTATGTACTTTCTCAATTAGGCATGCCGATTCCCCAATTTTTCAGAGATCCTACACTTGCGATGCCTACGGTAGCATTTATGACCGTTTGGAAAAACTTTGGGGTGACAATGACGATTCTTTTAACAAGTATCCAAGGAATTTCTCCTTCATTGTATGAATCAGCTGAAATGGATGGTGCAACGAAGAAAGAACAATTTTTCAATATTACGTTGCCGCAAATTGTACCTTCATTAGGCTTTTGTATTTTGACCAATTTGATTGGCTCAATGCAAGTCTTTGACCAAGTATATGTAGCGACAGGCGGTGGTCCTCAGTTTAAAACAGAAACAGCGGTGCAATATATTTATAGCCGAGGATTTTCAGCTCCGTATGAGCTTGGCTATGCATCGTCATTATCTTCCGTGTTGTTTGTATTAGTTGCAATGATCGCAATTACCGCAAATGTTTACATGACTCGGAAAGAACGTCAAATGAAATAGGGGATGAAAAAAATGACAGAACTGGTAGAACACTCTGCAACACTTGATAGAAGTCCTGCTAAAAAAGACAAAAAGTCTCTGAAAAAAAAGAATAAGACATCGATCTTTACTAAAATTGCAATGACGATCATTTTAGTGATTATTGCTTTTCCTTTTATCTGGTTAGTGATTTCATCATTTAAATACGAAAAAGATATCATCTCTTTTCCACCAAAAATTTTTGCTGATAACTATACGTTTGAAAACTATATAAAAGTTTGGTCGACGATTCCTTTATTGGATTATATCAAAAATACGGTTATTTTCTCAGGCGGGGTTGTGTTGACATCTGTTTTCTTTGATTCACTTGCTGGGTATGCCTTTGCTCGAATGAATTTCAAAGGGAAGTCAGTATTTTTCTATTTTGTATTATTGACGATGATGATTCCGTTTCAAGTATTTATGATTCCATTATTTATTGAAATCAATAAATTAGGGTTATTAGATACCTATGCTGGTTTAATCATTCCCAAAATGACAAGTGCTTTTGGAATCTTCATGATGCGGTCGTTTTTTGTGACATTGCCAAAAGACCTTGAAGAGGCTGCTCGTGTAGATGGTCTGAATGAATTTAAGATCTTTTTGAAAATCATGTTGCCTTTAAGCAAACCAACCATGCTCTCTTTGGCAATATTTACGTTGATGAATAGCTGGAATGATTTATTGTATCCATTGATATTAACGAGCAGTTCTAAGATGAGAACATTACCAGCAGGGTTGGCATTATTTACTGGTCAAAATATTTCATTTTATGGGCCGGTTATGGCGGGAACTGTAATCTCGATGTTACCGCTGTTGATTATTTATATGTTTGCACAAAAATACTTTGTTCAAAGTACAGCGATGTCAGGAATGAAAGAATAGGAGTGAGAAAATGAAACTGATCAATAGTCGATTTTATGGGGCAATGATGGTGATCACTGACTATATACTATTAGGTCTATTGTGGCTGATCTGTTCATTTCCGCTAATTACGATTTATGGGGCGACCGTTTCCTTAATATATGTAGTCGACCAGTGGCATAAAGGGGAGTCTGGGAGTATCATGCGCTTGTTTTTTAAGAAATTCAAAGAAAAAATAATCAGTAGAACGTTTGTCTCACTGTTGTTTTTAGGAAGTTTTAGTGTGATTTATTTTGATTTCGCCTTGTTAACTAGCATGTTTGCTCAAGATAAGATCGTTATCGTTGGTTTAATTGTGGCTAGTTTGATAATAGGGTTTCTTTTCATCAATATGACTTTTATAGATGGAAGAGCACATGAGCTGTCACTACGGGATTTGTTTAAAGCAGCAGTCATCAGCGTGTATCTGAATTTTGTTTTGGATCTAGTGATTGTTTTGATACTATTCCTCAATGGTTTCCTCGTATTTTTATTGCCAGTCACAGTTTTTTTTACGCCGATCCTTTCAGTGATCGGAATCTACAAGTTAAGTTGTAGAAAGAAAATAATCGTCGATATAAATTGAGTTTGAAGGAGGTAACTTATGCCGACAACGATAGAAATAAATAAACAGTTCAAAATAGGCGAAATTAGTCCAAGATTATTTGGTTCTTTTATCGAGCATATGGGAAGTGTCGTTTATACAGGAATCTACGAACCTGATCATCCTGATGCAGATGAACATGGATTTCGCCAAGACGTACTAAATAAAATCAAAGCATTAAATTTAGGGATCATTCGTTATCCAGGTGGAAATTTTACTTCCGGGTATGATTGGACAGATACGATTGGCCCAATAGAACAACGGAAAACAAAATTAGAACTTGCTTGGCGTGGAATTGAACCGAATACATTTGGCTTAAATGAATTTTTTAAATGGCTAAAATTGGTTGGCTCAGAACCAATGATGACCATCAATTTGGGAACAAAGGGAATCGATGATGCACGAAATATTGTGGAGTATTGCAATTTCCCAGAAGGAACTTATTGGAGTGACCTTAGAAAGTCTCATGGGGTTGAGCAGCCACATAATGTCAAAGTTTGGTGTTTGGGCAATGAACTAGATGGGCATTGGCAAGTCGGAAGAAAAACGGCGTATGAATATGGTCGTTTAGCGAATGAGTCTTCAAAAGCGATGAAATTAGTGGATGACTCGATTGAAACGGTATTAGTGGGTAGTTCCACGCCTAAGTTAGCTTCTTATCCTGAATGGGATCGGGTGAGTTTAGAGCAAGCTTATGAAACAGTTGATTATTTAGCATTGCATAATTATATTGACCGTTGTCAAGATGAAGATTTAAGTAAAAAAGCGCCAAGAGAGCCTGATGATACACCTACTTACTTAGCACGTTCCATTGAATTTGATAAGCAGATCGAAGCTGTGATTGCAACCTGTGACTATGTCAAAGCACTAGTACGCAGCGATAAAACGATGTATTTAGCCTTTGATGAATGGAACGTTCACAACTTTCCAGAAAAAGAACACCAGGATTTTGAACTAGGAAGTCCAGTTGACTGGTGTCATTTTTCAATGGAAGATACGTTATTGTTTGCATCGATGGGCTTATCGATTCTAAGAAGAGCGGACCGAATCAAAATCACTTGCCAGTCTTTATTAGTCAATACGATCCCATTGATTTTGACGGATGCAATGGGGCAATCTTGGTGTAACCCAACTTATTATGTAATGAAAGATTTGAGTAACTTGGCTAAAGGTACGGTTTTACAAAGTGTAGTAAGTGGTTCCGTTTATAATACAGATAGTTATCAAAACGTGCCATTTATTGATTCAGTTGTTGTAGATTCAGGAACAGAATTGATTTGTTTTGTCGTGAATCGTTCTGTTAAGGAAGAGAAAATCATCGTAAATACAACCTTTAACTTTACAGGAGAAATAGTTCATTCAGAATTAACCAGCCAAAATTTGAACGATAAAAATACAAGAGAAAATCCAGCATGTGTTCAGCCAAAAGAGGTAAAAGGACGTGTTAGTCTAGCGAATCAGCAAATTGAAATCACTGTCGCACCTTATTCTTGGAACACGATCAGAATTGGAAAATGAGGGAGTCAACTTCTATGTTAGGAAAAAATTCGCAAGAAATTTATAAAAATCCGATTGTTTTAGAACGAGCTGATCCTTGGGTTTATAAACACTCAGACGGCTATTATTATTTCACAGGTTCAGTCCCTGGTTATAAATCGATTGAGGTACGTCGGGCTAAATCATTAAATGATTTAGAAAATGGCGAAAGAATCACTGTGTGGCAGGCCCCAGAAACAGGTGCGATGAGCTGTTTGATTTGGGCGCCAGAAATCCACTTTGTTAGAGGAAAATGGTATATCTATTTTGCGGCCAGTGATAATGAAGAAATTCGTAACGAAAATCATCATCATCGGATGTTTGTCATTGAAAATGATAGCGAAGATCCGATGAATACAAATTGGATAGAAAAAGGGCAAATCAAAACACAGTTTGAAAGTTTTAGTTTGGACGGTACGATGTTTGAGCATCAGGAGCGACTATATTACGTGTGGGCACAACAAGATCCTGTGATTCCGGGAAATTCAAATTTATACATTTCAGAAATGGAAAATCCTTGGACCTTAAAAGGCAAACAAACATTGTTGTCTGTCCCAGAATATGCTTGGGAAAAGATCGGTTTTTCTGTCAATGAAGGGGCAGCTGCCATTATTAGAAATGGCAAAGTCTTTATTACTTACTCTGGGAGTGCTACAGATGAAAATTATGCGATGGGTTTGTTGTGGGCAGATGAAAATAGTGATTTATTGAATGGGTTTTCTTGGAACAAAGCAGTTGAACCAGTTTTCAAAAGTTCGTCTAAAAACCAACAATTTGGACCTGGACATAATTCGTTTACCATCAGTGAAGATGGGAAGAAAGATGTAATTGTCTATCACGCCAGACCTGAACCAAACAAAGCAGGTGATCCCTTAAACAATCCAAACCGTCATGCTCGAGCTCAAATTTTCGAGTGGGATGAAAAAGGATTTCCGCTATTTGGAGAGCCTGTTCGGTGAAACGATACGAAATAAAATGAGTGGAGGGGTTTGTGTGGATGAAAAGAAAAACAGTCCCAAGCTGGATATCATAGAGGGACATACCTCATTAGGAATTGAATTTGGTTCAACTCGAATCAAGGCAGTTTTGATTGGATCCCATTATTCCGTAATTGCTTCAGGTAGTCATGAGTGGGAAAATCGTTTGGAAGCTGGCAACTGGACATATTCACTTGACGCTATTTGGCAAGGCTTACAGGAAAGTTACCAAAAAATGGCTTTAGACGTTGAAGAGAAATACGGAGAAACCCTGAAAACAATTGGTTCAATTGGGTTTAGCGGGATGATGCATGGGTATTTGGCATTTGATAAGAAAGGAGCGTTATTGGTTCCTTTTCGAACTTGGCGAAATGCTTCCACAGAACAAGCGGAACGAGAATTGACGATGCTATTTGAACACAATATTCCTCAGAGATGGAGCATTGCTCATTTGTATCAAGCTATTTTGAACGATGAAAAGCATGTTGCTGATATTACGTATTTAACAACATTGTCAGGCTATATTCATTGGAAATTAACTGGGAAAAAAATGATTGGGATCGGTGATGCATCTGGAATGTTTCCGATTGATGAAACAATAAAAAATTATGATCGTGGGATGTTAAATAGATTTGATGATTTGATCAGTGAAAAGGATTATCCTTGGACAATTAGTGAACTTTTACCCGAAATAGGTTTAGCAGGCGATGAGACTGGTCAGCTATCTGAAACGGGAGCAAGGCTTTTAGATCGCAGTGGCAAACTTCAAGCTGGAATTCCTCTTTGTCCGCCAGAAGGTGATGCAGGTACAGGAATGGTTGCGACAAATAGTGTAGCAAAGCATACGGGGAATATCTCAGCTGGGACATCAGTGTTTGCCATGATCGTTTTAGAGAATCCTTTGAAAAAAGTGTATCCGCAAATCGATATCGTCACCACGCCATCTGGTAGTTTAGTTGCAATGGTTCATGCCAATAATTGTTCATCAGATATTAATGCGTGGGTCCAATTATTTAAAGAATTTGCTGAAACAATTGGCGCTTCGATCGACATGGCTGAGTTATTTGAAACATTATTTATTAAAACACTTGAAGCGGATAATGAATGTGGTGGATTGCTTTCTTATGGGTATTATTCTGGTGAAAACATTACAGGAATCAAAGAGGGACGGCCAGTATTTGTTCGCACACCAGAAAGTAAATTTAACTTAGCCAACTTTATGAAAGTCCATTTATATTCTGCTTTTGGCGCATTAAAAATAGGAATGGATATTTTATTAAAAGAAGAAGCGATACAAATCGATAGTGTTGTCGGACATGGCGGTTTGTTTAAAACCAAAGAAGTTGGTCAAAAAGCTGTGGCAGCTGTGATGAAGTCACCAGTTTCAGTGATGGAAAATGCTGGAGAAGGTGGTGCGTGGGGGATGGCACTTTTAGCGGCGTATATGCGTGAAAGAACTGCAGACGAGTCATTGGCTGAGTTTCTTTCGCAAAAAGTATTTATCAATGTTAAAGAATCAACGGTTACTCCCAATGAAGAGGATGTCGCAGGCTTTGACCTTTTTATTGAGCGATACAAAGACGGTTTGCCCATCGAACAAGCAGCAGTCGATCATTTACGATAGAAAGAGAGGGGACTAATTTGTTAGAGCAGCTAAAAGAAGAAGTTTTTCAAGCGAACCTTGCATTGCCGAAACATGGCTTGATTAAATACACATGGGGAAATGTTAGTGCAATCGATCGTGAACAAGAATTGTTTGTGATCAAGCCGAGTGGTGTGGACTATGAAACACTAACAGCACAAGATATGGTCGTTTGTGATTTAAATGGGCAAGTCATTGAGGGAAATCTCAATCCATCATCTGATACCCCCACACATGCCGTACTATATCAACACTTTCCAGAAATCGGCGGTATCGTCCATACCCATTCAACTTGGGCTACGATTTGGGCGCAAGCGGGCTTAGATGTTCCTGCAATGGGCACGACCCATGCAGATACGTTTTATGGATCAATACCCTGCACACGTTTTTTGACTCAAGAAGAAATCGACCAAGGGTATGAAGCTGAAACAGGGAACGTCATCATCGAGACCTTTAATGAACGAAATATTCAGCCATTAGAAATACCAGGTGTGTTACTACATGGACATGGTCCGTTTACTTGGGGCAAAGATGCTAAAAGTGCAGTGATGAATGCCGTTGTGTTGGATGAAGTATGTAAAATGAATTTGTTTGCGCGTGACTTAAACCATTTTGCTGACAATTTACCCCAACGGATTTTAGATAAACACTATTTACGCAAGCACGGAACAGACGCTTATTACGGTCAAAAATAAAACAAGTTATCGAAAGGCGGAATCCACATGTTAAAGACAGGGAAAAAAGAGTTTTGGTTTGTAGTAGGTTCTCAACATTTATATGGAGAAGAAACACTATTAGAAGTAAAAAAACATGCACAAGAAATAGCAGATGGTTTAAATGAAAGTGGTAAACTACCGTATCCAATCGTTTTGAAAGATGAATTAGCCGTTTCTGCTGATGTCATCACAACCATCATGAAAGAAGCAAACTATCGTGAGGAAGTTGCGGGTGTAATTACATGGATGCATACATTCTCTCCTGCTAAAATGTGGATCAGAGGGACGCAGTTGCTTCAAAAACCTCTTTTACATTTAGCCACTCAATACAATGAAAGCATTCCTTGGGCTACGATCGATATGGACTTTATGAACTTGAATCAAGCCGCTCATGGTGATCGAGAGTATGGTTTCATCAATGCACGCTTAAATGTTAAAAATGAAATTGTCGTCGGCTATTGGCAACATGACGCTGTTCAAAAGCAAGTTGCTGAATGGATGGATGTAGCCGCAGCTTACACCGAAAGTTTCAATATAAAGGTTGCCCGTTTTGGAGATAATATGCGTCATGTTGCTGTGACAGAAGGAGATAAAGTTGAAGCACAGATTCAATTTGGCTGGGTTGTTGACTATTATGGGATTGGTGATTTAGTAGCTGAAATCGATCAAGTAACAGAGGAAGAAATCGACGCCACTTTTGCAGAATACCAAGAACTATATACCTTTGAATTAGGTGAGTATGACGAGCAGACTTGGATTAAACATGTAAAAGAGCAAGCCAAAATCGAAATCGGCCTTCGTCGTTTCTTGGAAGCTGGGAACTATTCGGCATTTTCTACTAATTTTGAAGATTTATATGGCATGTCACAATTGCCTGGACTTGCCGTACAACGTTTAATGGCAGAAGGGTATGGTTTTGCAGGCGAGGGAGATTGGAAAACAGCGGCCATCGATCGTTTGCTGAAAATCATGGCACATAATGAAAATACTGGATTTATGGAAGATTACACGTACGAACTGACGCCAGGAAAAGAAGCCATTTTGCAGTCTCATATGATGGAAGTTGATCCTACACTGGCTTCAACTAAACCTAAAATCGTTGTTTCACCTTTAAGTATGGGAAATCGTGAAGATCCAGCTCGTTTAGTTTTTGATGGGAAAGCTGGAGCTGGGGTAGTTGTTTCAATGGCAGATTTTGGGACCCACTATCGTTTGTTGATTAATGAAGTAGACGCATTTGAACCAACGGAGGCTGCTCCACATTTACCTGTTGCTCGTGTCCTTTGGAAAGTAAAACCAGATTTTAAAGCTGGTGTTCATTCATGGATTGAACATGGTGGAGGCCATCATACGGTTGTTTCCTTAAATCTTTCTTCAGAACAAATTGTGGCATGGGCTAAAATGGTTGATTTAGACTATGTACTGATTAAATAGTTTTTGAAAAGAAACAGCCGTTCAAATGAGCAATCATTTGAACGGCTGTTTCTTTTTCGCGCTGTCGCACATTAACGATTCAATCGTTCATCATGCATCAACTGGATTTGTACGCCAAAGGGATCTTCGAGAATAGCGTAGGCACCACTAAAAATAATTTGATTCAATGGGAGAATGATCTTCACACGCTTATCTGATGTTAAATTAGAATAGAGTGTTTGAATTTCAACTAAGTCTGCACTTTGAATGCATAAGGAAAAATTGTTACCGATTGTAACTGTTTCGGTAGGATCCATTGACTCTTCTGCAATCATTATTTTTGTTTTACCAATTTGTAAAACAGAATGAGAAATAAAGTGCTTATTTTCTTCTGTTAATTGAAAACTAGGATCTCTTTGCGCCATTTCTTCGTATGTCACGACTAGTAATTCTTTAGCACCCAACTGTTTTTTATAAAAAGTTAAGGCTTCTTTAGCACGGCCGTTCATGGATAAAAATATGGCAACTTCTAATGTCATGTGAATTCCTCATTTCTTTTATTTTCTTTGCATGTTTAGTATACTGCTTAAAGGTATCAAAAGATGATACCTTTAGGAGGATTTATGAAAAAAGCAGAGCGTATCAATGCTATGATTCATTTTTTAGCAGATAAGAAGAGTTTCAATTTAAAGGAATTAATGGCCCGATACAATATTTCAAAGAGTACTGCATTGCGGGACATACAATCACTTGAAGAAATTGGCTTACCAATCTTTTCAGAACTGGGCAGGTATGGAAAATATCAACTATTGGATACTCGAATCATTGCGCCCGGTTTATTTACAGAAGGAGAGATTTATGCCTTGTATTTTGCTTTATTGACGCTAAAAGGCTATCAGTCTACACCGTTTAATATGGAAAGTAGCACACTTGAATTAAAATACAATCAAGCGCTCCCGCAAAAACTACAACAAGATCTTTCATTAATGAGTAAAGTCATCACGTTGGAACAAGTTAATCATAGCAACACTAGTATCCATTTAAACGAAATCGTACAAGGAATCCTTCAGGAAACGGTTTTTACAATCGTCTATAACAATCATGAACACACAACACTCATCGCTCAATTTATACAGCTATCTTCTAAGTTTGGCCAGTGGTATGCTAGAATTTGGAACGTAGAAAGCAAAAAAATTCGTGTGATTCGTTGTGATAAAATCCAATCGCTTGATAAAACGATAAATGTTGCGTCAATGCCACTAGAAATCGCATTAGAAAAAGCAAAAAACTTTTACTCAAATGATCAGCTGCTATCGTTTTCTATTAAGGTGGATGAAAAAGGCAAGGACATTTTTTCAAAAGAAAACTATCCGACGATGAAAATCGAAGCGATTCAGGAACATTACCTCATCACGGGACAATACCACAGATCAGAGTCAGAATTTATAACAGACTACTTGTTTCGATTTGGTCAATCAATTCTCCAGATAGAACCGGTACACTTGCAAAAAAGTGTATCAAAAAAAGCGCAGCTTATCGCAAATTATTGGAAGCGATTATAAAATAAGAGGAAGATGACAAAGAAAAGAAAACATGTTAAAATGAATTTCACTTACTAATAGTAAGTTCTTTTGGGAAGTTGAAAGGATGAGCAAATAATGAAGTATCTATTTGAACAAGGGAAACCACAGGGGAAAAAATTATTATTACTCCACGGTACGGGTGGTGATGAAACATCATTACTGGATATTGCTCGTTTCTTAGATGAAGAGGCAACGCTTCTTTCTTTTCGTGGAACAGTACAAGAATCAGGGATGAATCGTTTTTTTAAAAGAAATGGATTGAATCAATTTGACTTAGTTAGCTTAGAAGAAGAAAGCGATCGATTGATCCAAATGATCACAACAGTCAGCGAAGAAAAAAGTATCCCGATAGAAGAGTGGGTGATAGTCGGTTATTCAAATGGAGCCAATATTGCGGCACATCTATTATTGGAACGCCATTTTGCTATTAAACAAGCCATCTTACTACATCCGATGTCTCTAGGCGTGGACACGCAAGAATTTCCACTTTCTGATAAAGCAGTCTGGTTATCTGTGAGTGAGAATGACCCAATTGTTTCCCGAGAAGCCTCAAATCAATTGATTGAACAATTAAAAAATCGACATGTATCGGTTACGATTAGTGCCACCAATTCTGGTCATCAAATAACCATGGATGAAATCAATCAGGCCAAAAAATGGTTGAGTGAACGCTAAATGGGTTGATCATAAAAAACAAAGCGAATCGTTTGTAGCAAGTTAAAAATGATGCTATGCTAGTTATGTAGTATAAATTAACTAGGAGGGATTTTCACATGGCAGATTTAAATGGACGCGTAAATGATGCAAAAGACAAAGTTGAAGGAACAGCGAAAGAAGTTCAAGGTAAAGTAACAGATGATAAAGGCAAAGAGCTTGAAGGCAAAGCACAATCAGCTTTTGGCGATGTAAAAGACAAAGCCCGTGATGCCGGTGATGATATCAAAGATGGCGCTGAAAAATTAGGCGACAAAATCAAAGAAGGTTTTGAAGATATCAAAGAAAAATTCCATAAACATGATGATAAATAAATAAAATAAAGAATAGCAGATGCGGTTTTTACGCATCTGCTATTTTTTATGATAATAACTCTTTCAAAACGGGCATATCATGTACCTCATATTTTTCTTTAAAAGCCTGAATCTCAGCTTCACTGAATTTTCCAGGATCTAAGATTAATTCTTCAACAGGCAATGGGCGAGTATTTCTAATTTTTACATCGATTACAACAGGTCGCTCACTTTGTTTAGCCGCTTCAAAAGCAGGTTCTAGTTGACTATATTCTGTAATCGTAAATCCTTTAGCACCAAGGGCTTCACCTACTTTTCCAAAGTCAGCTCCTTCTAAATAAACACCAAATTTCTTTTGCTCGCTATCTTCTTGTTCCGCTTCAATAAATCCAAAAGAATCATTTGAAAAGACAACATTGATAATCGGCAGTTTGTATTTTACTTGGGTGATAATATCTTGCATGACCATGGCAAATGCGCCATCGCCACTTAATGTGAATACTTGACGATTAGGGTAGCTAAGCTGAGCGGCAATTCCACCTGGGATACCGTTACCCATTGTAGCAAACCAGCCAGAAGTCGTAAATTTTTGTTTGCCGTTCATTTCTAACAAACGAATAGCGTGGATCGTCGTATTTCCAACATCCGTTACAAAAATTGCTTCCTCATCAGCGATTCTTCTGATTTCTTTAAATATTGGTTCCACACGAAGTGGTTGATCTGTTTTATTATCAAAACTTCTTAACCAAGCAACCCAATTTTTTTTGTTTTTTTGATTGGCGTTAAGCCAGTGATCCTCAGGGCGAGATTCGCCTAAGTCAACTAGCCGTTTTAAAGATTCTTTGGCATCTCCTAAAATGGTGACATCCGTTTTATGACGACGTCCAAATTTTGTTGCATCGATATCGATCTGAACAAATTTAGCTTCAGGATTAAAAAAATACTGTGCAAAAGGAAAATCACTACCAGTAAAGACAATCAAATCCGTTTCAGCTAAAGCTTCATTAGCAGGCTTAGTGGCAACGCGCCCAGCAAAACCAAGGAAGTTTTCATAGGCGTCAGGAACGATTCCTTTCCCTAAAACAGCGGAAACAATAGGTGTTGAAAAATGTTCAGAGAATGATCTGATTTCAGGCCATGCCCCACGTGTTCCTTGTCCAATATAAAGGATCGGTTTTTCGGCCGATTCAATCAATGAAACGGCTTTTTTTAAGTCATTATAATGAGGCATAACTAAGCCTGTTCGATAATTTTTGGCAGTAGAAACGTCGATATTTGGAATTTCTTTTGTTCCAAAATCTACTGGAATCGTAACGACTGCAACACCTTTGTTTTTATAGGCGGCTTTGATTGCTTCATCCACAACATGAGGGAGACTTTCCGGAGTCATCACCGTACGGTTATAGACACTTACGTCAGCAAACATGGGATTTTCATTTAATTCTTGAAAAGCATTGTAGTTCATAGAACTTGTAGCTACTTGTCCTAAGAGAGCTAAAATAGGGACATGATCCATTTGCGCATCATATAGCCCATTAATCAAATGGGTGGCACCAGGACCTGCAGAGCCAAAAGCGACACCGATTTTACCTGTTAATTTTGCATCGGCCGCCGCCGCTAATGCGCCAACTTCTTCGTGACGAACTTGAATATAGGTGATTTTATTTTTTTCTTTGTATAGAGCATCCATCGTGGAGTTGAAAGAACCACCAGGAATTCCATAAATATGATCGACGTCCCAACTTTCTAAAACGTTGATCATCGCAACAGCAGCATTGATTGTTTCTGTCATTTTGTTCACTCCATTTCTCGACTTACTTCTATGTTAAGTATACTCCTTCTAAAATGTGGTACCAAATGAAAGCATTTTTAGTTTAGTCATGGTTATAAAAGCATGGGTATGATAAAGTAAAGTTAAGAAAAAAATTGAGGAAGTTGGGGTGTTGATAATAACGAGCTGGCTGTTATCTTTAGAGGCTTGGCAACAAGCATTAGTTGGGACGGGATTTACTTATTTTATGACGGCTTTAGGGGCTGGGTTAGTGTTCTTTTTTAAGGAAATTAAAAAAGATATACTGAATATGATGTTAGGTTTTGCAGCAGGTGTCATGATTGCTGCAAGTTTTTGGTCTTTATTAGACCCAGCGATCAAACAGGCAGAAGAAAATGGCAGTATTGCTTGGCTTGTCGTAAGTTTTGGTTTTGGATTGGGTGGGTTATTTCTTTATATTGCGGATAAAACCTTACCTCACATGCATTTTGGGCCGAACCATGAAAAAGAGGGATTACCAAGTCATTTAAAAAGAACGATTTTATTGGTATTCTCAATCACACTGCATAATATTCCCGAGGGCTTAGCGGTTGGAGTTGCATTTGGGGCAGCAAACTCAGCAGATGATCCGAAAAAAGCTGTTTTAGCTGCGATCTCTGTAGCCTTGGGTATTGGTATTCAAAACTTTCCAGAAGGGGCTGCAGTATCTATTCCATTAAGACAAGAAAATTTGAGTCGAAAAAAAGCGTTCCTTTATGGGCAAGCATCCGGGATTGTTGAACCAATTGCAGGCATCATCGGTGCTGTTTTAGTTACTAAAGTAACGTTGTTGTTACCTTATGCGTTGGCTTTTGCTGCAGGTGCAATGATTTATGTAGTTGTGGAGGAATTGATTCCAGAAGCGCAGCAAACCGTTACAAGTAAACGTCATTTTGCTGTATTTGGTGTGATGCTAGGATTCATTATCATGATGATTTTAGATGTTGCATTAGGTTAAATAAAAGGAGCCGCCCTGCGATTTACGCAGAGCGGCTCTTTTTAAATTATCTTACAAAATTCGTTCAAAAGGATCTAAACTAATTCCTTTTGCTAAAACGATTTTCGCATATTCTTGTGCAGAAAATAAAGAATGGTCTTTATAGTTGCCACATTCTTTTGCAGATACTGCTGGAACGAAATCTGTCTCAGCGATAAAGTTCAATACTTTTACCAAAGCATCACGAATTTCTTTTGGTGAATGTTCATTCCACATGATCATATAAAATCCAGTACGGCATCCCATTGGAGAGATGTCGATGATTCCTTCTAAATGATCACGTAAATTTACTGCTAACAAATGCTCTAGTGTATGAACTGCAGCTGTTGGTAATTCATCTTCATTTGGTTGTAAAAAACGTAGATCATATTTTTCAATTAATACATCACCGTTTTTTTCAGTACCCGCTAAACGAACATAAGGGGCTTTAACTGTATTGTGGTCTAATTCAAAACTTTCAACTCGTGCCATATTATTCACTCCTTCAAATTAAGTAAATGTCGCTTTTAACTATAACAAAATAGTATGGAAAGTCAATAGATGTCGAACGCTAAAGACTATTTTAGCTATTCTGTTTTGCAAAAATCTTTGCTAATTTTTTTAAAAGAACGGGTGCATCGTTTTGATCCATTACAACTTCGATCCATTGTAAGCGATCCACATCTGTTCTAGCGCGCGTCATTGCATTATCTAACTCAATTTCTGTCGATACCTTATACGTTGCCACCGTTTGATCTGTTCCACCAAAGACGAACGGCAATTTTTGGTAATCCCACATCGGAATATCATTATATTGCTCTGTCGCTCCGTGAATTTCTCGTTCAACAGTATAACCATTATTATTGATCACAAAAACGATTGGAGTCAATTTTTCTCTTATGGCTGTTCCTAGTTCCTGAACCGTCAATTGCAATGATCCATCTCCAATAAACAACAGATGTCGGCTTTCTTTATTTGCAATTTGACTCCCTAATGCAGAAGGGAATGTATAGCCAATCGAGCCCCATAAAGGTTGACCGATAAAATGCATGTCTTTTTTTAGCGGAACATTCGTTAAGCCAAAGAAAGAAGTACCCTGTTCGCCGACAACCGTATCACCTTGTAAAAGAAACGATTCAACCATTTGCCAAAACTGTTTTTGCGTTAACTTTTCATCACGGACTTTTGGGGTTGCCAAACGTTTGACTGAAGGCATCTCATCGGTAAATCGAGAAAAGGAAAGTGTTGATAAGGCTGAAACAAAACGATCTAATTGAACGGTTTCCTGTTTTTCTCCGTAAAATAGAACTTCTGTAGACCCAATCGAAATCATTTGTTTTTCTGTAAAACCAAAACTAAAACCTGATGTTGCTGAATCGGTCAGTTTTGCGCCTAAAAGTAAAACCAGATCTGCATGATCCACTCGGTTTTTCATAGACTCATCTGTTGTTGAACCTGTATAAGTTCCTAAATAATGGGCATCTTCTTCATTAAATGCACCTTTACCAAATGGTAGGACTGTTATCGGCAAATTGAATTTTTGAATAAATTGCTCTAATTGATTTTCAATGTGATAACTTAGAATTTCATGCCCAGCAATAACGACTGGATTTTTTGATTGCTTTAATGCGTCTTCCACTTTGGTTAAAATAGCAGTTTCAACGGTTGTTAGTTGATCAGTTGTATGGTTTAAAGGAGTTGTAGGAGCAGAAGCTTTCATTTCAGCAATATCAATAGGTAAATTGATATAAACAGGACGTTTCTCTGTCATCGCAACAGTTAAGACACGATCGATTTCTGATGGGGCATTTTCTGTACTTAAATGAGCAATTGCTGCACTTACTTCTTCATGGATCCGCTCAAAACGCAAGAAATCACCATCACCCAAAGTATGATGGACAAGTTTTTTGTTTTGTTGAACCGTAGTGGTTGGTGAACCAACGATCTCAATAACAGGAATACTCTCAGCATAGCTGCCAGCTAAACCATTGATAGCACTTAGTTCACCCACGCCAAACGTTGTTACCAAAGCTGAAATCCCTTTTGTTCGAGCATATCCATCAGCCATATAAGCAGCATTCAACTCATTCGCATTTCCAATCCATTCCAGATCTTTTCTTGCCGTGATATGGTCTAAAAATTGTAAATTATAGTCTCCAGGAACACCAAAAACCTCATCAATTCCCAATTCCTTTAAACGATCTAGCAAATAATCTGCTACTGTGTACATCTAATCATCCTCCTAAAATTAAAAGCGCGATAAGCTCGTCCAACGTTGACAAAAAATAGGACTAAGGCATTTTTTCCTTTTGCTTATTTTATCGTTTCTAAAAGCGAGCGTATCTGATACTCACAAAAATGAGCTGCAGAGCCAGTATAGAACCGCACAAAAAATTAGTCGACTAAGTTGCTCGAATGATAAGAAAGTCATTAAAGAAAAATTTGAAATGTTATAATTCCTTTTTTTCTTTCACTATTTTGACGAAAAATAAAGTAAAATCAATTTACTTCCTATGTAGTAAAAGACAATATTATGGTAAAATAGGAAAAGCAACTTTCTTCAGGAATTTGAGAGGAGATCAATAAGTATGAAAAAAAAGTATAATGTTGCCGTGGTAGGCGCAACTGGTGCGGTAGGCACTAAAATGATCGAAATGTTAGAAGGAACATCATTACCTATGAATCAGGTAAAGCTTTTGGCATCGAAACGTTCAGCGGGAAAAGAGGTAATGTTTAAGGGAACCCCTCTTATAATCGAAGAGTTAGTACCGGAATCATTTACGGATATAGATATTGCTTTATTTAGTGCTGGAGGAAATATTTCAAAACAATTTGCACCTGAGGCGGTTAAACGAGGGGCTGTTGTAATTGATAATACAAGTCACTTCAGAATGGATCCCGAGGTGCCTTTAGTTGTGCCAGAAGTTAATCCAAACGCATTAAAGCGTCATAAAGGAATCATTGCAAACCCGAATTGTTCGACGATTCAAATGATGGTCGCGCTTGAACCGATTCGCCAAGCCTATGGATTGGATCGATTGATTGTTTCTACTTATCAAGCTGTTAGTGGTGCGGGAATCAACGCGATGGAAGAGTTGAAATCTCAGGCCGTGGCCTATGTTGAAGGCACACCAGCCGATGCTTTAGAGGCTACAATTTTACCGAGTGGTGGAGATAAAAAACATTATCCGATCGCATTCAATGCTTTACCTCAAATCGATGTTTTTGCGGATGCTGATTATACCTATGAAGAATGGAAAATGATCAATGAAACAAAAAAAATCATGGAAGACGATAGTATCAAAGTAGTTGCTACTTGTGTACGTATTCCAGTATTATCAGGACATTCTGAATCGGTTTATATTGAAGTTAAAGAAGATGGATCAAACGTGACGAAAATCAGAGAATTGATTGCTAATGCTCCTGGAGCTGTTTTACAAGATGATCCAAGTCAGCAACTTTATCCGCAAGCCTTAACAAGTATTGACCGTAAAGAAACCTTTGTAGGAAGAATTCGTCAAGATATCGATATCGACAAAGGGTATCATATGTGGGTCGTTTCAGATAATCTATTAAAAGGAGCTGCTTGGAACTCAGTTCAGATTGCCGAAACATTACATGAAATGGATTTGGTGAGAGTTTAAATAGAGTGTAGAGATATTTTGAGGTTTTTTATGACGTGTGTTATCTAGCTCCGTGGGCTAACCTCTATGAAAAAAGATAAAATCTGTTTGTGACGAAGAGCGTCACCATCCTATTTTCCTATTTTTCTACGAGGTTGAACGAGCCCACTACGCTTTTAAATGTTATCTAGTTCTGTGGGCTAACCTCTATGAAAAAAGATAAAATTTGATTGTGGCAAAAAGCGCCACCCTTCTATTTTCCTATTTTTCTACGAGGTTGGACGAGCCCACTACGCTTTAAAATTAGGAGGTAAGTAAGTATGAATTTAGAAAATGCAACGATAATTACAGCAATGGTCACACCTTTTGATGAAAGCGGCGCAATCGATTTTGCTCAGCTGCCTCATTTGGTCAATCATTTGCTTGCTCATCATACAGAAGGAATTATTTTAGCTGGTACAACGGGAGAGTCACCAACATTAACGCATGATGAGGAAATCGAGTTATTCAATGAAGTGATTCGGTTAGTTGATGGTCGCGTGCCGATTATTTGTGGTGTGGGAACCAATGACACACGAGATTCTGTTGAATTTGTAAAAGAAATTTCAGCAATTAGAGGAATCGATGCAGGGTTGGCTGTGGTACCATACTATAACAAACCAAATCAAGAAGGATTATATCAACATTTTAAAGCAATTGCAGAGGCAAGCGATCTACCGATTATTTTATACAATGTACCAGGTCGAACGGTTGCAAGCCTTGATGTAGAAACAAGTTTACGATTAGCTGAATTGGAAAATATTATAGCAATCAAGGAGTGTTCTGGTTTAGATACATTGACTGAGTTGATAGAGAGAGCGCCAAAAGACTTTTTAGTGTATACTGGAGATGATCCTGAAGCATTTTCTACAAAAGCTTTAGGCGGGCAAGGGGTCATTTCTGTTGCAAGTCATGTATTTGGCACTGAAATGTACGACATGTTCCAAGCGTTGGATCATGGAGAAATCAAAAAAGCAGCGACGATTCAGCGTCAATTATTACCTAAGATGCATGCGTTGTTTTCAGCACCATCACCAGCTCCAGTAAAAGCTGTGCTGAACCAGATGGGCATAACTGTAGGTGAGCTGCGTTTACCTCTTGTATCCTGTACTTCTGAAGAAAAAGCGAAAATTTTAAGCATACTGGATCTTTGATTCAGTATGGGAATATAGAGAGGTGAAGTTAGTGAGTACAATAAAAATCGTTCCCTTAGGCGGCGTTCGTGAAAATGGTAAAAATATGTACATCGCAGAAGTGGAAGATGAAATTTTTGTACTGGATTGTGGATTAAAATATCCAGAAAATGAACTACTAGGAATTGATGTGGTGATTCCCGATTTTACGTATTTGGTAGAAAATATCGATCGTGTTGCAGGAATATTCTTAACACATGGTCATGCCGATGCAATTGGAGCATTACCATATCTTTTATCAAAGGTTCATGTACCAGTATTTGGTACGGAGTTGACAATTGAGTTAGCAAAATTAAATGTAGGAGATCACGCAGATTCAAAAGACTTCAATGATTTTCATGTGGTCGATGCACATACCGAAATTGATTTTGCACATGCGACGATCAGTTTCTTCCGTACAACACATACGATTCCAGATTCTATCGGAATCAATTTGAAAACAAAAGAAGGCAACATTGTTTACACTGGTGACTTCAAATTTGATCAAAGTGCGATTCCAATGTACCAAACAGACTTTGGTCGTTTGGCTGAAATCGGTAATGAAGGAGTTTTAGCATTATTGAGTGATTCGTCTAATGCCGAAAATCCAACACAAATCGTTTCAGAACTTCAGATTGCAGACGAAGTTTTTGACACGATTCGATACTGGGAAGGTCGCATTATTGTGGCTTGTGTGGCAAATAACTTACAACGCGTGCAGCAAGTATTGGACGCCGCACATCGTTCTGACCGTAAAATTGTTTTAACGGGTCAAGATTTCCAACGAATTATCAATACTGCAATCAAATTAGATAAATTAAAATTACCAAGTGAAGATTTGATTGTTAGTGTGAAAGATATGAAAAAATATCAAGAGGACCAACTCGTGATTTTAGAAACGGGAACAATGGGTGAACCGATCAAGTCCTTACAAAAAATGGCTACTGGCACACATCGTGTGGTTAAAATCAAAGAAGGCGATCTTGTTTATATCACAACAACGCCAACGACAGCGATGGAAACAGCTGTAGCTAAAACCGAAGATATCGTTTACCGTGCGGGTGGGATAGTGAAACAAATTTCTGATAACATGCGTGTTTCAGGACATGCTAGCCCAAATGATTTACAGCTAATGTTGAACTTGATGAAACCCAAATATTTTGTTCCTATTCAAGGTGAATATCGTCAACTAGCAGCACATGCAGATTTAGCACATGAATTAGGTATCCCTTACAAAAACATTTTCATTACAGGTCGAGGAGATATTCTTGAATACACGAAACAAAAAATGAATGTTGCCGGCAGTACAACCGCTGACAACATTATGATCGATGGAATCGGTGTTGGAGATATCGGAAATATTGTCCTGCGGGATCGTAGAATTTTATCTGAAGATGGTATTTTTGTAGCGGTCGTTACAATCAATCGTCGAGAAAAAAGAATTGTCTCACCTGCTAAAATCACATCAAGAGGGTTTGTCTATGTAAAAACAAGCAAAGACTTGATGAAAGAAAGCAGCAATATCGTAACAGAGATTGTTGAAAAACATCTTGAAAGCAACGATTTTGAGTGGAGTAAATTAAAACAAGATATTCGTGAGCAATTGAGCCGCTACTTGTTTGAACAAACAAAACGTCGTCCTGTGATACTTCCTGTTATTATGGAAGCTACACAACGCAAAGGCCGTAAAGCAGCGAATTAATGGAGAAGATCACTCAGTCGGTTACCTTAACGACTGAGTGATTTTCTGTTTAAATAACGAAATCATTATTTTTTTACAGATAGTTGTTTTTTCGGTACAATAAAGAAGTACGCTATATAAAGTGGTGAAACAGGGTTAGTACACTTTTATTTTAAGGAGGGCTGGGGATGGAAAAGAAACAAGAAACAAGATGGATCAAATTTCTTGGTGGAAAAAATTTATTATTCACATTAGTTGCATTAGTATTATTAGGGGCAGTGATTTTTATTTTTAACCAGGTTGGGTTTATTTTTGGACCAATCGGTGTAGTGTTTAAAACGATTATTGGACCAACGATTTTAGCATTGATTTTATATTATTTATTCAATCCAGTTGTTAACTGGTTAGAACGGCACAAAATAAAACGAGTCTATGGTGTTTCAGCCATTTTCATCATTTTAGTGACATTGATCATTGTGGGTATTATTTTAGTGGTTCCGATTTTACAAAAACAAGTTGACGGATTTATTAAGAGTTTCCCTCAATATATGAATGATCTAAACAAGATGGTTACGAACTTTTTCCATAATTCAGCTTTTGAAAAACCGTTAGCAAATGCGTTGGATGGAATCCAGCGTTGGTTTGATAATGTATCAGATGGCATAGGGAGCTATTTTAGTAAAGCGGTGGAAGGTGCTTCTACGGTATTCTCCACACTAACAGGCTTTGCATTAGTAATGGTCACAGCACCAATTATTACCTTTTTCTTATTAAAAGACGATCAAAAGTTTTTTTCTTTTGTTTTAAATATTATTCCACCACGTTTTAGAAGTGATGCAAAAGAAATTGGCGCAACGATGAGCAGTCAGGTTGGGGCTTATCTGAAAGGGCAGATCTTAGTATCGATTTCGATTGGTGTTTTAACGTTTATTGGTTTTTGGCTAATCAAAGTGCCATATTCTGGAACCTTATCAATCATCGTTGGTGTGACAGCAGTGATTCCTTATATTGGACCGGTGATTGCCTTTATTCCCGCTGCAATTGTGGCGTTGATGGTGTCATTCGGTATGTTTATTAAAATGTCTATAGTTTGGATGATTGTTCAAATGTTGAACGGTCATCTGATCTCTCCACAAGTGATGGGTAAAAAGTTAGTGGTTCATCCATTGACGATTGTGATCGTGTTGCTTGTAATGGGGGATTTATTAGGCATGTTTGGTTTGATTTTCGGTATTCCGATTTATGCGATCGCCAAAGTGTTAGTCACCTATATTTTCCGTAAATTTAAGCAACGTTACAATCAGTTTTATGGAGATAGTGGTAAATATGAAGATACTAAATTTTCGAAGGAAGAATATTTAGACGAATAAATAAAAAAACGATTCGACCCAAAATATCAGCAAACAGTATGCAGATGTTGAGCGGTTTGATCGTTTTTTTAAGAATAGTAGCAACCGTTGTTGTCCATCTATAAAAAAAGAAATTCATATCTTTTGTAATACTTTTTTTTAGGCGTTACAATTTAAGTAACAGCAAAGCGATTTATCTCAAAGGAGGGAAGTATATGAAACGATTGCTGAAAATTATTTTTGCATTAGTCATACTTCTATTGTTTGTTGGAACGTTGGGCTTACTTAGTCAGCTAATCGACATACCTTGGTTGTCATACGAAGTAGACGGGCTTCTTTATAGCTATCCGTGGCTATTCACCTTTTTTGAATGGATTTTACTTATTTTAGGTGGCCTTTTAGTATTAAGCTTACTTATTGTTCTTTCTGTTTCTGGCCGTAGAAAACGCCTGGTCGTCAAAGAAGGTAAGAACCAAATTGATATACCCAAAAGTACGATAGAACAAATAGTACAAAACGCATATAGTACGATCATTCATCCAGATAAGACTAAAATGATAGTTAAAATTAAAGGTAAGGAAAAAGTAGCTGTCAAACTAAGAGTTGATGTTCGTAGCAAAGAGCGTTATCAGCCTTTAGGGGAAGAGATCAAAGAAAAAATCCAACGGACATTAAATACGGCTTTAGAATCAATCGACAGCCAAGTAACTGTCCAGCTAAGAGAAAAAGAACCAACAGAATCGAGTGCTTTTGGTAAAAAGCAATCACGAGTAATCTAGGAGGGAGACGTCATGGAGAAAGAAAAGAAAGAGCGCTGGATCAAGCAACTCAAACCCTATCGTTTCCGGATTATTTGGACAACATTGTTTTTCCTTTTAGCCCTTCTTTTGTTACTGATTGGATTTGGAAAAACGCTTGTCTTACTGATTTTTTCAGCGGTAGGATTTGTTATTGGAAAAATGAGAGATGAAGATTTAGATATTTATTCCTTGATAGATTCAGTTAGGTCTATGATAGGAATTTAAAAAAATAATTTGAAGGAGTGTATGCAAATGGCAGAATTAGTAGAAAATAATACAGGTGGATTAAAATCGAAATTAACATTTAGTGATGTGGTCATCAAAAAAATCGTAGGCGTTGTGATCTCCGATGTCGATGGGATATTAGGCTTGAGTGGAAATCTATTTACAGATTTTGCGGATCGTTTTAGAGATAATGAAGACGTGACTAAAGGTATTGGTGTAGAAGTGGGCACAAAACAAGTAGCGGTTGACGTATCCGTGATTTGCAAATACGATGTTAATATTTCAAACGTTTTTGATCAAACTGTTGAAAGAGTAAAAGAAGCTATCGCACATATGACTGGACTAGAACTAGTTGAGTTTAATATGAGTGTGGATGATGTCATGACGAAAGAACAATATTTAGAAAAATATCGTGGAAAAGACAGCGATGACAGCAAAGCGAATAGCTGATCTGTTCATGGTGTGATAGAATAACAAAAGTAACGAGAGACCAAGACTTCCTTGATTTCTCGTTATTTTTTTTAGTGCTTTATAAAAGGATTTAGTCGTCGTTTACAGGAACATTTTCAATGTGGAGAAGAAACTTTTTGATACTAAGGCCATCCTGCTCGGAGCTGCCTAAGTAACCAGTTAATTTTCCATTTTTACCAATTACGCGGTGGCAAGGAATGATGATCGGTAGCGGGTTTTTACTATTTGCCTGACCGATTGCTCGAACAGCTTTTGGAGAATTGACTGCTTGAGCGATGTCCAAATAACTGCGAGTCTCGCCATACGGAATCTGATAAAGAGCAGCCCAAACATTTTGTTGAAAGACAGTGCCGCTATGTATGGATAATGGAATTGTGAAATGGGTTCGTTTACCAGCAAAATAGTCTGTTAGTTCATCAGCAGCTTGTTCAGTAAATCGATTTGTTTGGTGGTTTTCGATCTCAAAAAAAGAAACACGCGTCAGACCTTCATCGTCAGCATTTAACCAAATCGAGCCGAATGGTACGGTAAGCTTCATTTTTTATCTCCTTTTTTCTATAGTTACTTTATTATACTCTATCCAGAAGTATGGTACTATATTTTATATACAAAAATTGGAGGGACATAATGATGGAAGAAATCGTCCTACTTCATACGAATGATTTACATTCGCACTTAGAAAATTGGCCTAAAATAAGAAGATACCTACTAAGCAAAAAGGAAGAGTATCAGAGTGTAGGGAAAACTGTAGTAACAGTTGATTTAGGGGATTTTATCGATCGTTGGCATCCTTTAACCGAAGCAACGAACGGGCAAGCAAATATAGAATTGATGAATGAAGTTGAGTATGATGCTGCAACGATTGGAAATAATGAAGGTGTTGGGAACTCAAAAGAACAATTGAATCATTTGTACGATCATCGGAACTTTGACGTTATTTTGGGCAATTTAAGAGATTTACATACAAAAAAGGCGCCAGAATGGGCAATGCCTTATAAAATAATAGAAACAAAAAATCAAACAAAAATCGGTTTGATTGCCTTAACAGCTCCTTTTCCACTAACGTATAACCCAAATGGCTGGGACATTTCCTCTACAAAAGAGTTTTTGCCAGAACTTATTAGAACTGTTCAGCCTCAATGTGATATTTTAGTGTTGATGAGTCATTTAGGGATCGATGAAGATATTAAAATTGCTAATCAGTTTCCAGAAATCAATGTTTTACTAGGCTCTCATACACATCATCTGTTTAAATACGGGGAAAAAATCAACAATACGCAACTTTCTGCTGCAGGTAAATTTGGTTATTATATCGGTGAAGTCCATTTAACAATCGATAATCATCAAATCGTTCATAGTGAAGCTAAAGCAGTCTCTACAGCTGAATTGCCAGCTTTTTCTGAAGATCAAGTGGAAAGTGAAAACTACTTGGCTTTAGGTCACGAATTATTAAAGGCACAAAAAATTGCCGAGATTTCACAACCTTTATTAGTAGATTTAAATGATGAACAGCCATTGATCGTTACGACTTTAAACGCAATAAAAGAAAAAGGGCAGACTGAAGCCGCCATTTTAAATAATGGGTTATTTTTATCTGATGTTCCTAAAGGAATCGTTGATGCAGAAAAGCTCCATAATACATTACCACATCCGATGCATTTGATTCGTGTGACATTACGAGGATCAGAACTGATTCGGATGGTGAAAGAGATGGAAAAAAATCGACATTATTTACGAAAATTTCCAATAACTGGAATGGGGTTTCGCGGGAAGGTATTTGGAGAAATCTATTATGACGGTTTATCATATAATAAACGAACAAAACAAGTATTGTGGCAAGACCAAGCGATTGATTTAACACGGGAGTATAGCTTTACGACAGTAGATCATTTCATGTTTATTCCATTTTTCCCAACGATTGAGCTAGCTGGGAAGGTTGATTTTCTTTTCCCGGAGTTTATACGAACTGTTTTGGGAGACTACTTGAACGCACACTACCCAATCCAATAAAAACAAGGTATAATAAAGTCTAGGCGGTGAAAAAATGACAGAAAAAGTAAAGAAACCATATAAATCAAGTAAACCAACGAAACATAAAGAAGAACCGGCGGCTACACTTACAGAAGAAATTACAGCTGTCCTTGAAGAGATAAAAGAAGAACCTGTCAAAGAAAAGAAAAAAGGCGAAATTGTCACACTTGTTGATGATGTTCACGTAACAATTGGAGAACGCCAATATCTTTTAGTAAAAAATCATCGGGAAGCATTTGATGGAGAGCGATTAGGAGAACGTTTTAGTGATGTTCTTTCAAGATATGATTATATTGTCGGTGATTGGGGGTACGATCAACTTCGTCTGAAAGGCTTTTTCAACGAATCCAATCGTAAAGCTGCCCCTGAACAAAGAATCGATACACTGGAAGATTATTTGTATGAGTACTGTAACTTTGGCTGTGCTTATTTTGTAATTGAACGAGTTGGTGGCAAACGAGAGAAACAACAAACGCGTCGCAAGAAACCAACTAAGAAACCGTTTAATCAAAATCAAGCACATACAGAAGAAAAACGTGTGCCTGTAACGAATAAAGCAAAACCAGTAATCAAAAACCGTAAAGAAAATGAACCGAAAAAAGCAGTTGTTGGAAATCAGAAAAAAGACACGACTGGTGGTCGTTCATTTACAATTCGTCAACGTGAGGAGTAATCATTTGTGGAAAAACATTATCAAGGCTATTTAATTGATTTGGATGGTACGATTTACTTAGGCAAAGAAGTGATTCCAGCTGGTAAACGATTTGTGGAACGATTACAAGAATTGAAATTACCCTTTCTATTCGTAACAAATAACACCACAAAAACACCAGAGGCAGTTGCTGACCGCTTGGCGAACGAATTTGATATACATGTACCGTCTAAAGCAGTTTATACGGCAAGTCTAGCAACGATCGATTATATGAAAGAACAAAACAAGGGAAATAAAGTTTATGTGATAGGTGAATCTGGGCTGGTTGACTTGATTTTATCTGCTGGTTTTGAGTGGGATGAAGAACAACCTGATTATGTTGTTGTTGGCTTGGATACTGACATTAACTATGAGAAATTTGCTCTAGCAGCCTTATGTATTCGTAAAGGTGCAACTTTTATTGGAACAAACCCTGATAAAAGTATACCGACTGAACGAGGTCTGCTGCCAGGGGCTGGTTCATTTATTTCCTTGATTCAAACGGCAACTCAGACGGATCCAATTATGATCGGCAAACCGAATGCGATTATCATGAATGAAGCGCTGAAAGTGATGAAGCTTAATAAGGAAGATGTAATCATGGTTGGCGACAATTACGAAACAGATATTCAATCTGGACTTCAAAATGGTATCGATAGTTTACTTGTTCTATCTGGATTTACTGCAAAATCAGCAGTTCCAACCTTACCAGAACAACCAACATACGTTGTTGATAATCTGGATGAATGGACTTTCTAAGATGAAAAAAATGAAAAGAAAAGAACAAGGTTGGATTTGGAGAGAGCGTTTTGGGATAGTGTGTTTGATCCTAACAATCATCTCATTGAGTATTGCCATTACGATTAATTTTAGACCACTATACGTTTTAGATATTGATAGATTGGGTATCTTAGATTACGTTTATCTGGATAAGGCAACGTTGTTAAAGAATTTTGATCAGTTGATGAATTATTTAAATAATCCATTCAACCATGTGTTACAATTATCTGATTTTCCTTCATCAAAAAGTGGAGCGTTTCACTTTTATGAAGTAAAACGTCTTTTTTTACTTTGTTATGGCGTATTATTAGTAACCATAATTCCAAGTGCTCTTTTTGTTTTTCGTTTGATCAAATCAAAGAGAATGTGGCGTTTGATCCGTCCATTTCAATGGGGAATGATTATTCCGGTATTTTTCGGTGCCTTGATGGCGATTGGATTTGATCAGTTTTTTGTAGCATTTCACGGTATTTTTTTTAATAATGATGCTTGGTTATTTGATCCTGCAACTGACCCGATCATCAATGTATTGCCAGAAGAATTCTTTATGCATAGTTTTATTTTATTTTTTGTTCTGCTTGAACTCTTTTTCTTCTTAGGCATCGTAGTAGGAAAAAGAGAATTGAAAAATATATAAATAGTTAGTCACAGATGACCAATTCGCGAATCGGTTACTGTGGCTTTTTTTATTTGACAGGTAGCTTTGTAATGCTAAAAGGCAATCGGAACTAAAAATGTTGACATTATAAACAGGTGCCTTTATAATATAAAACAGGTACCTGATTTATAATCTATCTTATGGAGGAATCAACTATGGAAGAACAAACATTGATGGAACAGTTTTTACGTTTACAAGGTATGATGCAACGCTATTTTATGAAACGTCGCAAAGAGCACGGCCCGTTTGGTAATCCTCATAGAGGACAAGGTAGAGTTCTGAATTTATTAAAACTTAAACCAGAAACAACACAAAAAGAGCTATCCTATCTATTAGACATGCGCCCACAATCATTAGGAGAGCTATTAGGCAAATTAGAAAAAAATGGTTATATTAATCGTGAACCTTTAGAAAGTGACCGCCGAGTGATGGTGATTCGCCTGACGAAAGCGGGAATGGCAGCAGCAGATAATAGTAAACAAGAAGAAGAAACAATATTTGATTGCTTATCAGAATCAGAGCAAGAATCATTTAAAACAATTATGGATAAACTTCTCGAAGCATTAGAAAAAGAGATCCCGGAAGAAGAGCGTGACTTTAGAGGACCGCATATGAGAGGTGGCCATAGAGGGCGTGGTCGTGGGTTTGGTGGTCCAGGCAAAATCGATCCAGACTTTGATCCAAGAGAAATGTTTGGGTCAAATGATTTTCCAAGCAGAGGAAAATTTGGCTTCGATCCTTTCAAGCGCAATAAGGAAGACGATGGATTCAATGATTTTTAAAAAGTATAAATAAGTTTTGCCAAAAGAGGTTAGGCCAGAAGTGTTTAACTTCGAGAAATAAGAAGGAGTTACTTCTGCGCCCATCGTTTATTCGGATATTAAAAGCCTGAAACATAACTTTTTTAGTTATGCTCCAGGCTTTTTTTTATTAATATTTATCTAGTTTTAAAAACTAGATTGAATGTTTTTGAAAAAAATGTTAAACTGTTTTAGTAAATAGAAGGAGGGATCTTGTGAATGAAATAAAATCCTCTTTGCAAGTTTGGGGAAAGGAATTGGTAGATGTCCATTTACCAAGATGGCATGAATTACCCGAATTAGAATTATATATGGATCAAGTAATCACTTTAGTTGAACGTTACTTATCTCCAGTTATTTTAAAAGAAAAACATACATTATTGACATCATCGATGGTCAATAATTATGTAAAATTAGGTTTGATTCCAGCACCAATCAAAAAACGTTATAACCAAAAACATTTGGCATTTTTAATCGCTATTACCTTATTAAAGCAGGTTCTGACAATACCAGAAATCAAACAAGGAATCCTTTATCAAGGTGCGGCGGTTGGTATCCGTGAAGCGTACAACTTATTTTGCGATGAACAAGAAGCAGCCATAGCAGTTGTTGTTGCTCAAGCGTTAGGAAATGAACCAATTGCGGCATTTGATCGACCTATACCAGTAGAGTTTTTGATCGTGAAAGGTGCGACATTATCATTTGCAACAAAATTATTCACTGAAAAAGTCATTGAATTAGCACAAAAAAACTTAGAAGAAAATGAGGAACAAGAAAATGAATAAAGAGAAAATTGCGCTATTAGTAGATTCAGGGACGGATGTGCCGCAAGAATTAGTTGAACAATACGGGATGTACATGATACCGCTGCAGATTATATATAAAGATCGTATTTATACAGATAAAGTTGATATTACACCAGAAGAGGTTTATGAGCGTTTACCAATTGAAATCCCGAGTACATCATTACCAGATGGTGAAACAATTACGAAAATATTCGAAAAAATTAAAGCAGATGGCTACGAAAAAGTTTTAGCGGTCACTATTTCAAGTGGTCTAAGCGGAACATTTAATGTTGTTCGTTTGATTTCGGAAGAGTTTGAAGGCTTAGAAACATTTGTTTTAGATACAAAAAACATTGGAATCGGTAGTGGCTTACAAGCAATTGAAGCAGCCAAAATGATCGAAGCTGGCATCTCGTGGGATGAAATCAAACTGAAACTAACAAATAATGTAACAAAAGCCAAAGTGTATTTTAATGTTGCCACATTAGAATATCTACAAAAAGGTGGACGAATCGGCTTAGTAGCCTCTATTTTGGGAAATGCCTTAAAATTAAATCCTATTATCTCGTGTAATGGAGAAGGTGTTTATCATACTGTAGCCAAAGCACGTGGTAGAAAGAAAAGCTTGGATAAAACCTTTGAACTAGTGAAAGCTTTTGTCGGGGAACATAAGAAATTTGTATTAGCTGTTGCCCAAGGACAAGCAGTTGAAGAAGCTGAAGCTTTTTATGAAAAATTAAAAACGCAGTTCCCACAGGCTGAAAAAATCTATTTTGGAACAATCAGTCCTGCATTAGTGGTTCATACAGGACCAGGACTTTTAGGTATCGGGATTCAACTTTTAGATTAATTTTCAAATACCAATATAAGTGCATTATACAATGCCTTTTATTGGTATTTTTTTTATTTAGCTTTTATTATTATATCTATCATATTGATCTATTACTCATCAAATTTTTCTTGAAATTTCATTTGAAAGTATTCAGAAAAATTTAATGATTATGGTAAACTATGTAAAGAATATAGTGAAGGGAGGGAAATATATGAAAAAAGCAATTGCAGAATGTCTTGGAACGTTTATCTTAGTCTTCTTTGGTACAGCAACAGCTGTTTTAGGTGGCGGGATTGAAGGAATTGGTACGACTGGTATCGCTTTGGCTTTTGGTTTGACAATCATTGCAGCAGCTTACAGCATTGGTACAATCTCTGGTGCTCATTTAAATCCAGCAGTTTCATTGGGTATGTGGGTTAATAAACGAATCTCAACTATGGATTTGGTTTATTATGTCGTAGGTCAAATTATTGGTGGTTTGATTGCTTCTTTTGCTTTACTATCTATTTTGAACGGTTCGGGAAGAGAAACAGCAAACTTAGGTCAAAATGGTTTTGGTGATTTTAGTGCCTTAGGCGCCTTGACAGTAGAAATTATTTTAACATTTATTTTTGTATTGGTAATCATGACTGTAACGAGTGCCAAAAAAGGAAATGCAAAACTTGCAGGAATCGTGATTGGTTTAACCTTAACAATGATTCATTTAGTGGGAATTCCATTAACTGGAACATCGGTCAATCCAGCGAGAAGCTTGGCTCCAGCTATTTTTGCTGGTGGCGAAGCTTTATCTCAAGTTTGGGTATTTATCGTTGCACCATTAATAGGTGGTGTACTTGCTGCTTTAGTTAGCAAATACTTACTTGATACTGAAGAGTAAAACCAAAAAAGATGCTTGATAGAATCATTCTATCAAGCATCTTTTTTGGTTGTAAGAGCATTATATAGTTTGAATTCCAGTTTGATAATGAGCAAAAATTGGACCAGATAAATCAAACTTAAACGTATTACGATCAACAAGACCGACGACTTCTTGACTTTGATAAAGTTCTATGAGAAATTGAGCCATCTCTTTCGCTGAGTGAAATGTTCCAAACCCTTTAGCGTAGTCGTAAGACTTTGAGCCGTTAGCAATTTGAGCAAATTCTGTTTCAGTAGCGGCTGGCGCTAGAACCTTTGCTTTAAGGGGGGAACCTTTGGCTTGTAGCTCTAAAGCAATCGCTTCGGTAAATGCACTTACATAAAATTTTGTTGCACAATATGTAGCAGCATTTGGAACATTTTTGTATCCACCAGCAGAAGAAACGTTGATCAATTGTGTATTCTCTTTGTTTTCATAATCTGTGACAAAAAGAGAAGATAATAACGTTAAAGCTTCAATATTCAAATGCAACATTTGACTAGCTTTTTCTAAATCTTGGTCAGCCACTGAATGATAATAGCCAAAACCAGCATTATTGATCCATGTTTCAATAGCATAAACTTTTAAATCCTGGTACAAATCAAGTACGTTTTCTTTTTGAGATAAGTCGACGGTTTTATTCACGATCTCAAGAGTAGGATATTCTGTTAAAAGTTCCTCTTTCAAATGATCAAGTAAATTCGTTCTTCGAGCAATTAAGATAAGATTTTTTCCTAGTTTGGCAAATGCTTTGGCGGCTTCCAAACCAATTCCAGAACTTGCGCCTGTGATGACTGTGTACTTCATATTATTCCTCCTAATTTAAACGTGTGGCGGGCTCACATACCTCTGACAGATTTTAAGGTTGATGAAATCGAAGCAGAGCTATTGTTAGCCCGTAAAACAAGATGATGTTAAAACGTAAACTGAGTGGTACAATCGAAGTATAAGGGTTAGAGACGACTCTAAAGCAAGAGAAAATTAAAAAAGGAGAAAACATGTATACAATCAGTGAATTTGCAAAAAAAATTGGCATCAGTGAGCATACGTTACGGTATTATGAAAAAGAAGGGTTGATTGAACCGGCTAGAGATAAACAGAATTATCGTATTTTTGGTGAAGAAGAAGTGGAGTGGGCGAATTTTGTGATCAAGCTAAAACACACAGGTATTTCGCTAAAGGAAATCAAAACATACACTCAGTTAAGAAATCTCGGAGATTCAACGATCACTGAACGCAAAAATTTATTATTAAACCATCGAATAAAAATCCTAGCCGAATATGAAAGAGCGAAAAGTCATCTTGACTTACTGGATAATAAAATTACATTATATGAACAGATGGAAAAAAATAAAAAATAAACCCTTATACTGTTTAGCTATTGAAAGAAGCAAACAGTATAGGGTTTTTATTTAGAAAAAGGTAATTATTTTTTTTGATGTGTCGACTGTCGCTTGATCTCCGATTGGGATTGTAAAAATCGGTTGTGTGTGACCAAAATTCATGTCATAGATTACTGGAATTTCACGTAATAAGGGATATTTTGATAAAATAGCTAAAAGTCGTTCTTCCGTCATTTTAGTTTCTTTGGGAAAGCGTCCGATCAGTAAGGCTTGAGGATGCCTCACCACTTGGAGCAAAGCAGCTAATCCACGAGCAAAATCATGATAATCATCTTCTTCAGCATTTTCAACAAATAAAATAGATCGTTCAAGATTAGGTAAAAAACGAGTACCAAAAAGCAGTTGAAAAGTGCCTAAATTGCCACCGTAACAAGTACCAGTCACGGGGGTAGAGTGGCTGTAGACTTTCCAGTCATTGGCTAACAAGGTACGTTTTGGGTTGGGTAAATACCATTCGTCTTGACTCCAAGAATCAGATGCAGAGACTGAGAAAGACTTTTCATCCATTACGGCATGCAAGAAATGTTCTGTCTGATAATGTTGCAATTCATCCATTTGAAAACTAGAAAAATGAGGGCCGACATACGTTAATAACTTCGTTTTTGTTGTAATTGCATTGCATAACGCTGTGATATCACTATAACCACAAAAAATTTTAGGGTGGCGTTTGATGAGTTCAAAATCAAGATAGGGAAGCAGTTCATTACTATTAAAACCACCGATTGCTGTTAGGATTCCTTTGACATTATCATCTGAAAAAGCCTCATGTAGATCCTTGACACGGCTCATGATCGAAGAGGAACCAATCACATCTACTTCATTTGTATGCTCAGAGAACGTGATCTTAAAGCCTAAATCGGTTAGGCGTTGTTCGGCTAATTTAATGCCTGAATCTGTTAAACTTAAAAAACTTGTAGAGGGGGCAATGACTCGAATTTCGTCACCTGCTTGTAGTCGTGGTGCTTTCATTTTATCGCGTCCTTTTGAAAAAAACTTATACTTAATTATAGACAGAAAGCCTTTATTTTTGCAAGATATAGATAAGAAAGAGTAAGGACTATTTTGTCAAAGATGAAACAGTGGACAAAATAAGGTATAATAAGGGAGAATATGGTTAGACTACGAAAAGACAAAAGAAAAAAGAGGTGCCTCTTATATGAAAAAAATATTAGTTGTAGATGATGAAAAGCCAATTTCGGAGATTGTAAAATACAACCTAACGAAAGAAGGATACGAAGTTTTTACCGCGTATGATGGTGAAGAAGCGGTCGAAAAAGTTAAAGAAGTAGAACCAGATTTAATTATCCTGGATTTGATGTTACCAAAAATGGATGGCTTGGAAGTAGCGAGAGAAGTTCGGAAAACCTATGATATGCCTATTATTATGGTAACGGCTAAAGATTCAGAAATCGATAAAGTCTTGGGCTTAGAATTAGGCGCAGACGACTATGTAACAAAACCATTTTCTAATCGTGAGCTTGTTGCGCGTGTTAAAGCTAATTTACGCCGAGGAGCTACAAGTGCTAAAGAAGCAGAATCAACTACTCAATCTGAATTAACAATAGGAGATTTAACGATTCATCCTGATGCTTATATGGTGTCGAAACGAGGAAGTAAAATCGAATTGACACATCGTGAGTTTGAATTGCTTTATTACCTTGCTAAACATATCGGACAGGTTATGACCCGGGAACATCTATTGCAAACGGTTTGGGGATATGATTACTTTGGTGATGTCCGAACAGTGGATGTGACCGTACGCCGTTTAAGAGAGAAAATCGAAGACAGTCCAAGCCATCCAACGTATCTAGTTACACGTCGAGGTGTAGGCTATTATCTTCGAAATCCTGAACAGGAGTAGTGATTTATGAGGAAAAAAGTTCACTTTTTTCAATCGGTAAACTTTAAGATCGCATTGTCCTTTATTTTATTATTATTGATTGCGATTCAGATTATCGGCGGATATTTCATCCGTGAACTAGAATCGACAACAATTAATGATTATAAACAAAATGTTGACCGACAAGTTACCCAATTGGCTAGCACTCTTAGTGTAAAATTAGGTGAAAAAGATCGAGATCGTACGGAAATCGATGCCAATTTAAAAAAGACATTAAGTGATTTTTCAGCTTCTGAAACAATTGAAGCGCGTGTCGTAGACGATAAAGGCATTGTCAGAGCGACGAGTGACTTGAATCGTCAAGGAATTGTTGGTAAGAAAAACGATTATCGTGATTTGAATGATTTCAGTGCAAAGAAATACTCTGCTATGGATAATGACAAACGAGTTTATATCAATGTTCAGCCTATCCAATCCCCGACTGGCGACACAGTCATCGGGGTTCTTTATGTTAAAAGTAATACTGAAGGTAAATACCAAGAAATCACTGACACAGCTCGGATATTCTTTACGGCCTCACTCATTGCTGGTGCTATTTCGATTATTGTTACGATTTTGATTGCCAGATCGATCACGCAGCCAATCGGTGAAATGCGAGAACAGGCTTTGAGAATTGCTAAAGGTGATTATAGTGGGAAAGTCAAAGTTTACGGTAAAGATGAACTGGGCCAATTGGCAGAAACATTTAATCAGCTTTCAGAACGAATCGAAGAAGCACAAGAAACAATGGAAGCAGAACGAAATCGTTTAGATAGCGTTTTGGCTCATATGACAGATGGGGTTATCGCTACCGATAGACGTGGCAAAGTGATTACGATCAATGAAATGGCATTATCTTTATTAAACGTTAAAGACGAAGCTGTCATAGGTTCTTCTTTGTTAGAGTTATTAGATATCGAAACAGATTATACATTGCGCAAATTATTGGAAGAACCAGAAGAAATTTTGATTGACCGTTCTATTTCATCAAGAGAGGAAGACCAAATGATCATTCGTGTTGATTTTGCCATGATTCGTCGGGAATCTGGTTTTATCACAGGACTTGTTTGTGTACTTCATGATGTAACCGAACAGGAGAAAAACGAACGTGAGCGTAGAGAATTTGTATCAAACGTTTCCCACGAACTACGTACACCTTTAACCAGTATGAGAAGTTATATTGAAGCACTAAGCGAAGGTGCCTGGGAAAATCCAGAAATTGCACCCAATTTCCTAAAAGTTACACTGGAAGAAACGGATCGTATGATTCGGATGATTAATGACTTATTGAATCTTTCAAGAATGGACTCTGGTAATGGCGAATTGCAGTTAGAGTATGTTAACTTTAATGAATTGATCAATTTCGTTTTAGACCGTTTTGATATGATGGTGGAAGCGAATGATAAAAATTATACAATTCATCGTGAATTCACCAAACGTGATTTATGGGTCGAATTAGATACAGATAAGGTGATCCAAGTATTAGATAATATATTAAATAATGCCATCAAGTATTCTCCTGATGGTGGAGAAATCACTTGTCGATTACTTGAAACGCATAATAATGTTGTTTTTAGTGTAACAGATCAAGGGTTGGGAATTCCTAAAAAAGATGTTAATAAAGTCTTTGAACGTTTCTATCGCGTAGATAAAGCGCGTGCAAGAGAGCAAGGTGGAACAGGTCTTGGTCTCGCTATTTCAAGAGAAGTAGTCAAAGCTCATAATGGCGCTATCTGGGTGGAAAGTCAGGAAGGTCAGGGCTCTACCTTTTATATATCCTTGCCTTATGAACCATATGAGGAGGATTGGTGGGAATGAAAATAACAGAGAAAGTTTTACGAATCGGGCTGATTTTTTTAGTGTTGCTTAGTCTGTATTTTTCCATGAGTATTTGGATTAGTTCTTCTAAAAAAGAACAACCAATAAAAAATGATTCGCAAGTTGCAACAGCTGTTGTTAATGAACGCGTCGATACGGATGTTTTCTTGCCTTTACGTTTGATTCGGATGCAAGATGGAAAATCAGAATTAAATACAAGTGAGAATTTGATAACCAATATTCAAAATGAAATCAAGCATAGTTCATTTGGTGAATTGGTTCAAACGGTCACTGAGGATACTGTGGAATTTGAAAAACACTTATCAATGCAAACGGGATTAGAGTTATTGTATGAAGGGCCATTTTTGTTGGGAGAATATATTTCTGTCTATAATTTAGGTCTTAAAACGGCAGATCTAAATGCAGATGAAATTTACTTTACGTGTATCCAAGTTGATCTAGTTCAAAATAAGATTCGCTTCTTAGATTTTAATCGTAAAGATATCTATGAAGCACCAATCACGATCGATAGTCAAAAAGTGTTGAGTTTGATGAACAAAGTTGGCGTACAATACAGCCAAATTTCAGAGCAACAAGCTGTCGCAGGTAAGCATTATTATATGTCGGAAGATTTAAAGATGAAAAAGTACAGTTATATTTTAGCTTCGCAACCAGTAACAAAGTTTCATAATGCGTTTTTCTCGAATACGGAAGATATTCAGACAAATGAAGATAGTAAAGATTTATCGTATACAAGTGGAAGTGAGCGGTTAACGGTGGATGAAAATCTTGGTACGATTCATTTTAACGGCGAGATAGAATCTAGAACAGCTGAAGATAATATTTATTCTGATAGTTTTGCTTATATAAAAAAATTAGGAACAAGTATGGGAAATATCCGCTACTTTGATCGAACGGATTCAGAGATCGATTACCGAACGTTCGTGGAAGGATTTCCTGTTTTCAGTGAGCATGATAAAGGTCAGGTTCGAATCACACTAAGCAACGCTAAAGCAGCTAAGTCATCTGTAATAATTCAAACAAGCGTAGATACGATTCAAGTACCGATTCCTTCTGAAGAAGAAGTTGTGTTGAAAAGTACTGAGAGTTTATTGGAACAGCTGCTGAGCTATGGTGCAGATACAGAAAAAATCAATTCGATGGTGATTGGTTATACTTGGCATAAAATCGAGGAAGTGACCCAAGTTGTTGATCTAACTCCAGAATGGTACATTCGCTATGATAACAAATGGTATTCAGAAGGTGAATTACTAGAGCAACTGGCGAATTTGGAGGTGGAATAATGGACTTCAAACGAATAGAATGGATTTTCTTTTTAGCCTTTTTAGGTCTCAACATGTTTCTGTTTGGAATTTATCAGGAAGGCTTAAAAGAGGAAAATAGTGTTTCTTTTTCGGATCAGACGGATAGTATTGAAAAACGTCTTGGCAAAGAAGGAATTACGTTTAAAGGGACGCTTTCTGGAGAAAAAATGGAAGGCTACTATTTAAGCGGGGAACAAACGAACCTTTATGAAGCGATTCAGCGTGAACGAGAAACCAGAAACCGTAATTTTTTTAAGAATGGCGTCGAACCACTGGATAATTCAATAACTGTTTATCCTCAGATAAATATTACACAAACAAGTTATTTTATTGATGAAAAAAATGTCGGGAAATCGTTAGAAGCCTTTCTAAATGATAGAGACAGTGTGCTTTTCGGGAATGAATATACGTATCTACCTGATTTTTCAATACTGGATGGGGAATTTCCTGAAATTATTGTATCGCAAAAATACAAGACGATCCCTTTTAAAGATGACACTGCACAAATTTCTTTGAAATTGGAAAAGTCAGACGAACCAGAGGAGCTACACAAAATCTATAAATACACGCAAACGCATATCCAAACGATTGAAGAACTTCGTGATAAGATGGATTTGTATTCGGAACGAGATGCAATCGAAACCTTGTATATCAATAATAAAATTCCAAGTAATGCTAAAATTACATTTCGGAAATTAGCGTATACTAGAATATATAAAATACGTGAGAAAAATGTGTACGTCCCTGTTTGGTTTGTTGGCATCAAATCAAGTGACAGTAATTTACAGCTTGAACAAGTAAATGCCATGAGCAATACGATCATTACAAATAATATTGTTCCTAAGGTGGAAAATCAGTAGTGATGGTTGTATAATAAGTAGCTGTAGACTAATGAAGGGAAGCGAAGAAAAAAATGAGTCAAGAACAAGCTTTTAACATCAGCATTCTTGCTAGTGGCAGTACCGGTAATTCCCTTTTTATTGAAACAGAGAAGAAAAAACTGCTCATAGATGCAGGATTAAGTGGAAAAAAAATTACATCATTACTGGCAGAAGTCAATCGCAAACCAGAAGACTTAGATGCGATTTTAGTGACACATGAACACCGAGATCATATTCATGGTGTAGGTGTTTTAGCTAGAAAATATAAATTAGATGTTTACGCTAATGAAAAAACGTGGGCAGCTATGGATCCCTTGATAGGAAATGTTGCTGTTGAACAAAAACACATTTTTGATATGGGCAAAGTCCTGACATTTGGGGATATGGACATCGAGAGTTTTGGTGTTTCCCACGATGCAGCTGCTCCCCAATTTTATCGATTCTTTAAAGACAACCGGTCATTTGTGATGCTTACAGATACAGGATATTGCAGTGACCATGTTCGCGGAACGATTAAAGATGCGGATGCTTATTTAATTGAAAGTAACCATGAATTAGAAATTTTAAGAATGGGCCCCTATCCGTGGAGTTTGAAACAACGCATTTTAGGTGATAAGGGACATTTATCGAATGATGACGGTGCATTAACGATGGCGGATGTAATTGGGGATCACACGAAACGAATTTATTTAGGGCATTTAAGCAAAGAAAATAATACGAAAGAGCATGCAAGAATGGCAATGGAATCGATTTTAGCAGAAAAAGGACTCGGCGTTAATTTTGATTTCAATGTTTACGATACAGATCCAGAGTCAGCATCAGAAATGTTTGCACTTTGATCGAATAGGAAGTTGGGACATAACTGTAAGCGTTGTGGCCCAACTTCTTTTTTGTGCACTGAATATGTTATAGATGTTTTAATAACGTTTTCCTTGTCTTGTTTTTTGGCGAGAGGTGCAGTATAGTTAATTATATTTTTGAATGTTAAAAAATAACAGGTATAACACGATTGTAGATGTTATCTTTAGCAGTGGGAGGAATTCGATGTTTCAATTTTTACCTCATTCAGTTTTACAGATGGGTACGATTTTTTTGTCCATCGTAATCGAAGCTTTGCCATTCGTCATGCTTGGGTGCGTGATATCTGGTGCGTTACATGTATTTTTAACGCCAGAGCGAGTTAAGAGGATATTACCTAAAAATAAATTTCTATCGATTATTGTCGGAAGTTTCTTGGGCTTTTTTTTCCCTTCTTGTGAGTGTGGGATCGTACCGATTGTTCATCAGTTTGTTAAGAAGGATGTGCCGACATATACCGCGTTTGCTTTTATGATAACGGCACCGATCATTAATCCTATCGTACTTTTTTCTACGTATATCGCTTTTGGCAATTCAGTGAAATTTGTTATTTGGCGTGTTTTAGGAAGTATGTTAGTGGCGTTAGTCGTAGGTGTCTGGTTGGCTTATATCAATAAAACACCTATATTACAGCAATCCGCTTTTGATAATACATGTGTGCTTGAAGAAGAAGAGCATCCTCATGAAAAAGAAACGTTTTGGCATAAATGTTGGTCTGTACTGACGCATGGAATCGATGAGTTTTTTGATACAGGACGCTATTTGATTTTTGGTTCTTTACTTGCAGCTGCCATGCAAACATACTTGCCAACTGGAGCAATGTTGCAATTAGGTCATACGAAATTATTAGCTATTCTTGTTATGCTTATTTTGGCGGCGACACTGTCATTGTGTTCTGAAGCAGATGCTTTTATTGGATCATCGTTGCTGAGTCTATTTGGTAATGGCCCTGTTGTAGGATTTCTCGTTTTTGGTCCAATGGTAGATATCAAGAATTTATTAATGATGAAACGCTATTTTAAAACATCATTCATGTTAAAATTTGTCGGTATTGTCACAGTGGTTGTCAGCTTATATGCATTAGCAATCTAGGGAGGGAAGAGTAAATGATTCGATTTTTGATTTTGATTGGTTATACAATGTTGATGATGTTTTTACAAGTATCGGGCAGATTAGACCAATATATCAATGTTCATTATCGTTATTTGGCTATATTATCGATGGCCCTTTCGTTTGTTTTAGCGATGGTTCAATTGATTATTTGGAATAAAGAAGATAGTAAAAAGACGTCAGAGCACCAGCACACTCACCATCATGGCGAGGAGCATGACCATGGACTGAACAAGCCTTATCAAAGAGGAATTGCGTATCTTTTATTAGCGTTGCCTTTGGTTATAGGGTTTATGTTTCCGACAGTTAGTTTAGATACGTCGATTGTTGAAGCGAAAGGGTTCAATTTTCCTTTAAGTAAAGAATCTGTAGGTGATCCAGATGTACAGACACAATACTTGAAACCAGATACTAGCATTTATTTTGATAAGACCGATTATGATAAGCAAATGAAACAAGCGTTGACGAGATATATTAAAGATGACAAGGTAACTGTTACTGAAGAGAATTATTTAGAAGTGATGGAGCTGATTTATAATTATCCGAGTGAGTTTATTGGAAAAACGATTACGTATAAAGGTTTTGCTTTTAATTCTTCACAAAATGATCAGGCAAATATATTTGTCTTTCGTTTCGGAATCATTCATTGCGTAGCAGATTCAGGAGTGTTTGGCTTGATGACTCATATGCCAGAAGGTCAGAGCTTTAAAAACAATGACTGGGTCGAATTGACCGGAACAATTCATTCTGGCTACTATGCGCCGTTTAAACGTGAAATTCCCATGGTAGATGTTACAAAAGTAAAAAAAGTTGAAGAACCAAAAAATCAGTATGTCTATCGTTCGTTTTAACAATAAACGTGTCTAAATTAATTGAATTTGATAAAAACCGCATACTAGACTTTTCTAGTATGCGGCTTTTATCGTGAAACTATTTTTTCCAGATAAGATGATACTCACGTTCACCCGTCTCGTCGATGCTTTCATTACTCTTTTGAAACCCATGTTTATCATAAAAAGTAAGGGCATTGCTATTTTTTTCGTAAACTGAAAGATTTAATGTATCATGAGTTTGTTTCACTGTATCCAAAAGTTTTTTACCGATTCCTTGTTTCCGATAATCACTGCGAACAAAAATGCCTGCAATGTAGGAATCGGTTACCCCAAGGAAACCAAGGATTTTATTTTGTTCACGATAGATATATAACTCAGCCAGTGGGAGTTGTTCTCTTACGAAAGCGAGATTTTCTTGCCAGTAAGAATCGGGAATAAATGGGTGAGCATCATAGTTTGCTGTCAACCAAATATCTAGTATTTCTTCTAGTTCACCCGTTGTTAGTGTATCCATTTTTTTTATCATTTGCGCTGATCCTTTCTTAGTTTCATTATGAAAGAACAGTGTAGACACTCATCAATTCACCCCGCTATATTTATTATTTCTCTGCTTTTTTTCGAATTAAACTAACTATATCACGTTTTTCCTTAAAATTTCGGATATTATGGTTGAAAACCTCAGATAAAACTAAACCAAGTGCAATTGCACCAGCGATCATGATTGCTTGCACAGTCGAGTGCATAGCAGTGTCATAGTTACCGATGACTAAATTTCTTACTGCTTGATAGGCAAGTCCACCTGGAACTAAAGGGACCATTCCCGGAATATTAAAAATAGTCACTGGCAATTTGAGCTTTCTTGAGCAGATAAAACTGACGGCAGCAACACTCAAAGCGCCCAATAACGAACCTAAGGCAGCATTTGCACCCCATTGAGTTGAAAACCAGTAAAACATCCAACCGGCGGCGCCAGATAAGCCACAAGCAATCAGCGAGCGTCTAGGAACATTTGTAATAATAGCGTATGCCGCTGAAGCTAAAAAACTAAATGAAAATTGGACCAGTAAATTAAGCATATGAAACCCTCCAAATTCTAACTAAATGGGATACATAAAATGGTGAAGATGTTTTTTAATAAAATAATTGGAAAACAAAAGCGATGGCAAACCCAATCATAGAAGCAGTCATCATTGCTTCAGTCCCTCTTGAAACGCCTGAAAGATAATGCCCAGCTAGTAGGTCACGTAAGGCATTCGTGATTTGGACACCAGGAACAAGAGGCATAACACAGCCGATAATGATCATATCCTGATTCACACCTAAGCCGATTTTGCTACTTAAAAGTGCAGCACAGCCGATGAAAAAGGCCGCCAAAAATTCGGAAAGAAATTTGATTCGTAAAATTTTCAAACTAGAATAATACAGAATAAAACCAATTCCTCCAATCAAACAGGTTAAAAGTAAATCAGCCCAAACCCCACCAAATAAAATCATGATCGTACCGCTAATTATAGCGGCACTAATGAATCTCATCCATAAAGGAAAGAATTTACGTTCTTGTTCTACAATTCTTAGTTCTTTTAAAAGAGCATCTAAGGAGTAGTCACCATTTACATATTCTCTAGAAAGTTGGTTGATTTTAGAGACTTTTTCCAAATTGATCGAACGATTCAAAATTTGGACCATACGAATGGTTGAGGTGCCATCTAGACCGACAAAAAGCCCAGTTTGTGTGACGTAACTAACGAGTCGGTAATTACCAGAAGCTAAAGCGATTCGACTCATGGTATCTTCTACACGATACATTTCCGCATCGCTTTCTAGCATGAGTTTTCCAGCCAGTAAACAAGTCTCTAAGACTTTTTCTATATCAATTGTTGTCATTTTATTTCCTCACTTTTAAGTTCTAACATGTATCTATGATTAGTATAGTTGATTATACCTAGAAAAAATAGCACAGAACAATAAAAAGATTATGATTGTTCAAACAGTATGCACAAAGAAAAAATTTTATTGCAAGACGAATTAGAATTTCACTTTCCAGTCTCTTATCGTATAATAAGAAGAAAAAGTACGTAAGTATATAATGATTGGGATGAGAAAGATGATTTTATTAGGATCGTTGGTTAATGGAGTAGCAATTATTTTCGGGAGTTTACTTGGCGCTGTTTTACGAAATATTTCAGAGCAAATGAAAGATACTGTAACAAAAGGAATAGGGCTTGGGGTGTTAGTTTTAGGCGTGCAAATGTCATTCAAAACATCTTCATTTATCATTATTTTGATTAGTTTGTGCTTGGGGGCAATGTTGGGCGAAGTTTTAGGGATAGAAGATAAGATGAATCACTTTGGTTTAATGTTGGAAAAACGGTATGCAAAACCAGGGAGTAATTTTGCTGATGGATTTGTGACTGCTTCGCTGATTTTTCTGATTGGGTCAATGGGAATCATTGGTGCAATCGAAAGTGGGGTGGCTAATAATCACCAAACGTTATTTACAAAAGCTGTAATGGATGGTTTTATGTCGATCATGTTAACGGCTACATTAGGTGTGGGCGTGCTTTTCTCTGCGGTTCCAGTATTTCTTTATCAAGGGATCATTGCTTTGTTTGCGAGTGTTTTAATGCGCTATATTCCTAAAGAATTGATGGATACTTTAATGGGTGAGATAAGTGCAATTGGTGGATTGATGATCTTAGGGATTAGTTTGAATATTATGGGCATTACGAAGATTCGCGTATCAAACTATTTACCAGGGATTCTTATTTTGATTGGAATTATTACAGTGCAATTTTATTTATGATTTTTTATAAAATGATGACAGAATGTTGTCATCATTTTTGCGTTATACTTTTTTAGAAAATTAAAGGAGTGAGAATTATGACGATTCAATTGACAGAAAAGACAATAAAAGGTAAAAAAATTCGCACGAACAATGCTCGATTAGACGAGATTATTGCGTTATGGAGTAACGTACCTGGAATGGATTTGGAAGGGGAGTTCTTTGCGGTTTATTCAAATTATGAAAGCAATTTTAAAGGAGACTATGACTTGTTGATTGGAAATGAACAAGGTGTTTTCTTAGATCAATCAGTCATCTATGCTGGAACATATGAAGAAATACCAGTTGCGGTTTCTAGCCCTGAAGGTGTTGGAGAAGCATGGCAAAAAATCTGGCAAGATAAGGACTTAGAATCAAGACGTACGTATTTAAGTGATGTAGAACATTATAAGAAAGATGGAACAATCACGATTTATCTTTCTGTTTAAATCCCACAAGAGTATAGCTTAAAGTCAGAGACAGCCCGCAACAAGGCTGTCTCTGACTTTTTTATACATATAATTCTGTATATAGCGCGTTATAATGAATAATTATTTATAAATTGTGAATAAATTAATAAAAAACCGTTGACTTGTGCAAGTAGAAAACTTATAATATGAAAAACAACATTCGTATGATAATAAAATAAAATGAAAAGAAGTGAAGTCTATGAAGGTTTCGATTGTTGGTGTAACAGGGTATAGCGGGTTAGAACTATTACGGTATCTTAGACAACATCCTTATGTTGAGGTTGTTTCAATTCATAGCCATTCGATGAATAAAAAATCATTTGAGGCTGTTAATCCTCATTTAAAACAGCTCATTTCTTTGCCACTAGAAGAAATCGATCCAACGATTATTATGGAAAAAAGCGATTTAGTTTTATTAGCAACACCATCAGGAGTATCAAAGGAGTTAGCATTACCTTTTATTAAAGCAAATTTTCCGGTGATTGATTTGTCTGGTGATTTTCGTTTAAAAAAAGCCGGGGAATATGAAAGTTGGTATGGTTCATCTGCCGCTTCGCTTGAACTGATTCAACAATTTGATTATGGCCTAGCTGAGTTTAGAGACAGTCCAAAGTCAAAATGGATCGCGAACCCTGGATGTTACGCAACGGCAACTGAATTAGCTTTAGCCCCATTATTACGAAACAATAAAATTGAATTAGATTCTATTGTGATCGACGCCAAGTCAGGCGTTTCTGGTGCAGGCAAAGGCGTATCATCTGCAACTCATTTCTCTGAAACACATGACAATATGACGTTGTATAAAATGAATAGCCATCAACATATTCCCGAAATCATTCAGCAGTTACAAAAATGGGACGTAACGCTTAATACCATTCAATTTTCAACATCATTGATTCCAGTGACAAGAGGAATCTTTTTGACAGCCTATGCTAAATTAAAGCAACCAATTTCTGACGAGGAATTAGTTCAATTGTATAAGACACAATTTGAAAATAATCACTTTATTCGAATACAAGAAGTAGGCCACTATCCAACACTTAAACAAGTGATCGGCTCTAATTATTGTGACATCGGACTTGCCTATAATCCGCAAACAAATATGGTCACAATCGTAACAGTCATCGATAATTTAGGCAAAGGTGCTGCTGGCCAAGCAATCCAAAATTTAAATCTTTATGCAGGATTTGAGGAACAGTGTGGATTGGATCAGTTACCGATTTATCCATAAAAAATACACTAAAAATGAAGAAATGAAAAACAGAAGGCGGGACAAGTATGAAGAAGGTCATTGTGATAAAAATGGGCGGAGTAGCCAGTGATAATTTAACAAAATCATTTTTTAAACAAGTTGAACAGTGGCAAAATGCAGGGAAAAAAGTTGTGATTGTTCATGGTGGTGGACACTACATATCAGAAATGATGCAACGCTTGAATGTGCCTGTCGTAATCCAAGATGGATTGCGGGTTACAACGGAGGAAACTTTGAAAATCACTCGAATGGTTTTGATTGGTCAAGTACAACCAATGATTACAACACATTTTCAACAAGAGGGTTTTTCAGTAGTTGGGCTAAACGCGTCATGCGGTCAAATCATTACAGGTACATTTTTGGATAAAACTAGGTTGGGTTCAGTAGGAGAAGTCAAACAAGTCGATACTGAACTATTAGAGCATTTACTTGAAACAAAACATATTCCGATCATTGCGCCTTTAGGTTTAACGAAAACAGGAGAATGGTTAAATATCAATGCGGATCACGTGGCTTGTAAAGTCGCAGAAGAATTACAAGCTGAACAATTGTATTTACTGACAGATGTTCCAGGTGTAAAAAAAGAAAATCAGTGGTTGAAGGAAATTTCCACGAGTGATGTACCTAAATTAAAAACAGCTAAAATCATCAAAGGCGGTATGTTACCCAAATTGGAAAGTGCGGTAACGGCGATCAAAGGTGGCGTAAAAGAAGTGCACATTACGAATCAAATTCAACATGCAGGTACGATCATCAAAGGAAAGGGAGTTTTTGTATGAGCCATTTATTTCCGAATTATCAAAGAAAAGAATTCGAGTTGGTCAAAGGTTCTGCCAATCGCTTGACCGATCAAAAAGGCAAAAACTATCTTGATTTTACTAGTGGTATTGGTGTTATGAACTTAGGCTATAACGATCCTGAATTAAATCAAGTTTTGTCAGATCAAGCGAATCTATTATGGCATACCCCTAATTTATATGAGAACCATTTACAAGAGCAAACGGCTGAGTTATTGGCAAATGGGAAAGACTATGTTAGTTATTTCTGTAACAGCGGGGCAGAAGCGAACGAAGCCGCAATAAAATTAGCACGGAAAGCAACTGGAAAAAGCCAAATTATCACCTTCACGAATTCTTTTCATGGTCGGACTTATGGGGCGATGAGTGCTACGGGCCAGGCAAGTATTCATGCTGGATTTGACCCTTTAGTACCAGATTTTATTTATGTTCCATTTAATGAGATCGAACCACTAAAAGCCGTAATCAACCACCAAACCGCAGCAGTCATGTTAGAACTTATTCAAGGTGAAGGCGGTGTAGTACCTGCAAAAGAGTCATGGGTTCAAGAGGTGCAAGCATTATGTCATGAATTTGGCGTTTTACTGATTATTGATGAAATTCAAACAGGAATTGGTCGGACAGGTTCTTTTTACGCGTATGAACAGTACCAAATCGAGCCAGATATTTTTACTTTAGCAAAAGGGCTAGGTAATGGCATCCCAGTAGGGGCAATGATCGGAAAAGCCGAATTAGCAGGTCATTTTAGCCCGGGGAGTCACGGTTCAACTTTTGGTGGAAATAAATTAGCGATGTGTGTGGCTGCTAAAGTTGTTGAGCGGATTAATCAACCTGTGTTTTTACAAGCTGTTCAAGCAAAAGGCGAGCAATTATTTACAGGTTTATTGAAAATTGTCGAAAAAAACACAAAAATCAAAGCAGTTCGTGGAAAAGGGTTAATGATCGGTATTGAAGTAGAAGACCCGCATACGCTAAACTATCTAGTAGATCAATTGCAAATCGCTGGGTTACTAACATTAAAAGCTGGCCAAACCGTCTTGCGACTGTTACCACCGTTAACAATCACCGAAGAAGAAATCAATCAAGGGTTATTGATTCTTGAAAAAGTACTAAATAGTGAAGCGTCATAGAGAAACTTTTTGGAGATAGGAGTAAGATAAATGATAAATTCATTATATGGAAAAAGTGTGTTAGATTTAACAGAACTAACAAAAGAAGAATTTTTATCGATCATCGAATTAGCAATTGCAATAAAAGCCAAACCCGAAGCGTACCGTGGTGTTTTAGCCGGGAAAATTTTAGCGATGATTTTTGAAAAAAATAGTACACGTACACGGGTTTCATTTGAAGCAGGAATCATTCAGCTTGGCGGGCAAGCGATTGTTTTAGATTCAAAAAGTACTCAAATGGGTCGAGGGGAACCAATCAAAGATACAGCTAAGGTCATGTCTCGTTATGTTGATGCAATCATGATCCGGACTTATTCCGATCAAATGGTTGCAGAATTAGCTGGAGAAGCATCCATACCAATCATCAATGGATTAACTGACAATCATCATCCTTGTCAAATCCTAGCAGATTTTCAAACGATTTATGAACAAAAAGGAAAATTAGAAGGAATTAAATTAACCTATATCGGTGACGGTAATAATATGGCGCATTCGTTTTTACTTGGTGGAAGTTTAGTAGGAATGGATGTGAGTATCGCATCACCTAAAGGATATGAGCCTAAAAAAGAGTTTGTTGCATTAGCCAAAAAGAATGCAAAAATCAGCGGCAGTAAAATCGAAATTCTAAATGATCCAGAGCAAGCTGCAAAAAATGCCGATGTTTTAGTGACAGATGTATGGGCAAGTATGGGTGATGAGTCAGAACAAAAAGAGCGGGAAGCAGTTTTCAAAACGTTTCAGGTCAACAATCGATTAGCTGTTCAAGCAAAAAAAGACTATCTATTCCTCCATTGTTTACCTGCGCATAGAGGAGAAGAAGTGTCAGCGGATATTATTGATGGCACGCATTCTGCAATATATCAAGAAGCTGAGAATCGTTTACATGCTCAAAAAGCCTTGATGGTCAAAGTGATGGCAAATCTATAAAACTCAAATGATGCGAGACAAAATTTTTGTTTCGCATCATTTGAGTTTTTTAAACGAATAGAAAATCCATTGATTTGTCGCGTGTTGTTCAATTAGGCTAAAACCGAAGTTTGCCATATAAGTTTGAAAATCAACTGATTTTTTTAAATTTGGCAAAAAATATTGTATTTTTGTTTTCTCGCAAGCAAAAACAACAATACCCTTTTCTTTTAAGACTCGATGTATTTCCTTAATAGCCTGATCAAGATCATGCCAATGGAAATGAGTTTGGAATGCTGTTACAAGATCGAACGATTCAGAATCAAGGGTCAGTGCATGGATGTCCATTATTTCAAATTGAATCAACTGCTGTTGATTTCTTTTATGAGCTTCTAAAATGGCGGCTTTGGAAATATCGATACCTGTTATACTTAACGTCTTATCTTGATTGAATAAATAAAAACTTGATGCACCATTACCAACACCAATATCCAAAATCGTTGAATAGTTGTCCACCTCGATAAAATCCATGGTCCATTTTACAAGAGGCAAGTATGTTTTATTCCAAAGCCTCATCATCAAAATACCAATAAACCCAGCTGGTTTCTTAGATTGTTGTAATAGCATTTTAAAAAGGAGAATCAATAACAGTAGGATGATGATTCCAATCAAAATAAGCATAGAAAATTCCTTTCTTTTATCCGAGAGCGTTTAATTTAGTATATAATAAAAAAACAACTAGTAGTAAAAAACTTTCGTTATTTCAACCTAAATGACTCTTGAAACAAATTTATTTGTCCAATAAATCGTTGATTCTGTTAAAATTAAAGGAAATCTTTAATATATAGCAGAAAATGTTAAGTTTTGTTTGTAGTTTTGGCTTGTTTTTAGTAGAATGAAACTGTATGAATAGAATATAAGTGAGGTGTAGATAAATGGGTTTTACAGATGAAACTGTACGTTTTGATTTTGATGACAGTCGTAAGAAGGAAGTAAGTGAGACTCTAGCTACTGTATACAAGGCTTTAGAGGAAAAAGGATATAATCCGATCAATCAGATTGTGGGCTATTTACTTTCTGGAGACCCGGCCTACATTCCTCGTTATCAAGACGCTCGAAATTTGATTCGTCGTCACGAACGAGATGAGATCATGGAAGAGCTAGTTAAATACTACTTATCTGATCATGGGATCACTATTCGATGAGAGTAATGGGACTTGATGTAGGGTCGAAAACAGTAGGAATTGCTGTGAGTGATCCGTTTGGTTGGACTGCGCAAGGTGTGGAGATCATTCGAATCAATGAAGAACAGGAAGAATTTGGGTTTGAACGTTTAGCAGAACTAGTTAAGGAATATGAAGTGACTCGTTTTGTCGTAGGCTTACCTAAAAATATGAATAATTCGATAGGACCAAGAGCCGAGGCGTCTATGGCCTATGGCAAAAAAATCGAAGACATGTTTCAGATTCCGGTTACGTATCAAGATGAGCGATTAACGACTGTTCAAGCAGAACGGATGTTAGTTGAACAAGCGAATACATCTAGAGCCAAACGAAAGAAAGTAATCGATAAAGTAGCTGCTGTCATGATTTTACAAAATTATTTAGATGGCGCTGGTAATAAAATTTAATCGACTTGTAAAAAACAAGTGTAAGATAAAAGGAGAGCATAACAATGGCAGAAGAACACAATCACAATCATGATCACGATCATGAAGGACATGAACACATCACGTTAGTTGATGAACAAGGAAATGAAACATTATACGAAATTCTTTTAACAGTTGATGGACAAGAAGAATTTGGTAAAAATTACGTACTTCTATATCCAGCTGGTGTTCCAGAAGAGGAAGATGTTGAGCTACAAGCATATGCCTACATCGAAAACAACGAAGGAACAGAAGGCGAATTACAACAAATCGAAACAGACGCTGAATGGGATATGATTGAAGAAGTTTTCAATACATTCATGGCCGAAGAAGAAGAATAGAATTAAAGAGTAGCTGAACCCTTGATACATAAGGGTTCAGCTTTTTTTTATGAGAAGAAACTATGCATTGCTTATCAATAACCCAAAATTAAAAGCTGTTTTTCAAAATAATCCTTTTTAAATTGATATTTTCTATATATTTCATATAGATTTCCTTATTATACTAAGGTACAATTTATTATATAATACTTGTTTTATTTTAATGTTGGTAATTACGTCGCAAAAAAAGGTGAAGGAGAAATGAAATGGAAAAAAAAGGAAGCGTTTTAAAAAAATGTTTGGTTGGTGTTTTTAGTTTGCTTAGTATCACAGTCTTTAACAATAGTACCGTTGAAGCTGAAGTGGTATATCAGGATCAAATGAATGAAACACAAGAGAGTAGAATCGAAGAGAGTGGTGGAAAATCTGTCATTGGAGAAAGTGTTTCAATTGAAAATAGTGAATCCGATTCAGAAAAAGCAGATAGAGCAACCAGTCGAGTGGCTGTTGCGGATTTATCGATTCAGGGGACTAAAAAGTTTGATTTTGCTTATCGTGTTTTGGAGCTGATGAATGCTGAACGTAAGAAAAATGGGCTATCAGCGTTAGCAATGGATCAAACGTTACAAGAAGCTGCTATGGAGCGCTCGGCAGAAATAAATGTGGATTTTAGTCATAATCGACCGAACGGAGAAGGGTTCTCTATGATATTAAAAAAGTATAATTATGCTACAAATTATTATCTAGGTGAGAATATCGCTGCTGGTTATATCGATCCAGAAGCCGTATTTACTGGCTGGATGAACTCGCCTGGCCATAAAGGGAATATGTTGAGTCCAAACTATAAAACTGTTGGGATAGGGTCGTTTACGCAAGGCGGTATAATGTTTTGGACTCAAATCTTTTCAAGCAAACAAGTGGCTGACTTTAAAAGAACAGATAATCAAAAAGTTAGTTATGCAATCAGTACGGATGTCAGCAATAAATTAATACTAAATTATAGAAGTCCTTGGACTATGGACGTTGGAGATAGCAACCAATTCTTTCTTTCTATTTTGAATAGAGGCTGGACAGGTACTGTAGCTAAAATTTCAAATGAAAGTACAAATTGGACCGTGTCAAATGCGTCGATTGCAACCATTAATTCTGATGGTTTATTAACTGCAAAAAAGAGTGGGACCACTACGCTTAATGGAACTATCAAAACAAATCCTAATTGGTCGGTCAATCATGACATAACTGTTAAAAATAAAATTGCACCACCAACATTAACAGTTAATGATGTTACAAAAACTGCAGGAGATTCATTCGATCCGATGAAAGATGTTCTGTTTGACGCTGTTGACTATAACGGAGTCAATCTAAAAGCAAAAGTGATTGTAACCGCAAATAATGTTAACATCAAAAAAGTTGGTATTTATCAAGTGACATATTCTGTTACTGATAGTGGTAACAGAACGACAACAAAATCAATCAAAGTAAATCTTGTAGCGCCAAAACCAGAACTTCAAGTGAAAAATGTGTCGATCGTAGCGGGGACTAGTTTTGATCCAAAAGTAGCAATCGTAAGTGCGACTGATAAATTAGATGGTGATTTGAAAACTAAAGTTACAGCTAGTATTTTCAATGTGTCGAAAGCTGGACAATATGAAGTAACATATACTGTAAAAAATACGAGTAACGTATCAACTAGTAAAAAAGCGATGGTTACAGTTGTAGCGGATGCTCCTGTGTTAAATGTTAAAAATATTACGATTCCATTGAACTCAAAATTTAACTTTAAAGAGGCAATTATTAGTGCGTCAGATAAGGTAGACGGCGATTTAACAGATAGAGTAGGGATAAAGAAAAATACCGTTGATACGACAAAAGTCGGTGCCTATCAAGTAGAATATATAGTGACAAACAGTAATTTAAAAACAACAACAAAAATTGTCACTGTAACGGTAATCGAAAGTAAGGCGAGTGTGTCTTATCAAACCCACATCCAAAGTCAAGGTTGGCAAGAAAGCAAGCTAGATGGTCAAATGTCTGGCACTAAAGGGAAGTCGCTTAGATTAGAAGCAATCAAAATCAAACTGTTAAATCAACCTGTGCCAGGTGACATTGTATACAGTACGCACGTTCAAAACATTGGCTGGCAAACGGAAGTGAAAAATAATGGCATGAGTGGAACATCAGGAAAAGGCTACCGTTTAGAAGCAATCAAAGTTAATCTAACCGGTAAACTATCGGAGCAATATGATATCTATTATCGTGTTCATGCGCAGAATGTTGGCTGGTTAGATTGGGCTAAAAATGGCGTAATGGCTGGGACAGAAGGCTTTTCTTATCGTCTAGAGGGAATTGAAATCCGCTTAGTAGAAAAAGGACAGGCTGCACCAGGACCAATCAGCAATCCGTCAAAATTAAATACAAGGATCATGTATTCAACTCATGTTCAGAATATTGGGTGGCAAAACTATGTATCAAATGGACAAACGGCTGGAACATCTGGCAAAAGTTACCGTTTGGAAGGCCTTAAAATCAAATTGAAAAACACGCCATATTCAGGATCGATTGAATATAGTACGCATATTCAAAATAAAGGCTGGCAAGGTTTTGTTTCAAACGATCAGTTGAGTGGGACGTCTGGTGAAAAATTAAGACTTGAAGCAACTAAAATCAGATTAACAGGTCAAATGGCGAAAGAATACGATGTTTATTATCGCGTACATGCTCAAGAGTTTGGTTGGTTAGGTTGGGCTAAAAACGGAGAACCTGCTGGAACAGCAAAATATGGGTATCGTTTAGAAGCGATACAAATCCAATTAGTAAAAAGAGGGGAAAGTTTCCCTGTCAGCAATATAGCAGCATTTAAACAAAAATAAAAAAGAACTATGATGCATATTTTGAAGCGTGCATCATAGTTCTTTTTATCGAAATGGATAGTCTTTTTCTTTTTGATAATACATGGAAAGGATCAAGCCGACTCCGATAAAATTAGCTAAATATGCTGTTCCACCTTGGCTAATAAAAGGTAATGGAATTCCTGTCAATGGTAGTAAGCCAATATTCGATCCGATGTTTTCAAGGATATGAAATAAGAAATACATGATGACACCTGTTGTAATATAAGCGTAAAACTCCCGTTTTGCATTTAAAGTACAAATCAACATTTGATAAATCAAATAAAAGAAAAGTAAAATCAAGGCACATGTTCCAACAAATCCATAAGCTTCACCTATTACGGTGAAAATCATATCAGATTCTCGGACAGGTACATAGATTTGCATATTTGTCAGTCCTTTTCCTAACATCTCTCCAGAGCCGATAGCAATTAAACCACGCGCTTGTTGGAAGGAGATTGTATCGGCATATTCAAAGGGGTTAAGCCATGCGTGAATGCGATTAAATTGATAAGGCTGAAAATGAAGCAGCGAAAGGATTTTTTGTCCTCGTTCTGTTAAGACCAATAAAATACTACTCACACCAAGTACACCTATACTACCGAACCCGACTGCTAAAATTTTCCAAGAACATCCAGAAATCAATACAACACCAAGGAAAATTGAAATAAACACCAAGCTTGTTCCGAAGTCCTTTTGATAAAACATCAACGCCATAATAGGAAGGCTGACTAGTGACATCTTTCCTAATAAGCGGAAATCTTCTTTTAATGTTGACGGATTGGATGTATTTTGTCGGCATTTTGTCACAATATAAGCGAGCATCAAAATATAGCCAAGTTTCATAAATTCTGATGGCTGAAAGGAAATTGGACCTAAGCGAAGCCAACGTTTTGTTCCTGTTGCTACAGCCATAACTGGATCATGAAATTTAATAAGTAAACTCATTAAAAATAAGGAAGCCCCATAAATGACTGGTGTTAATTTCCACAAGTATTTAATTGGAATAAACATTGTTGCAAACATTGTTAGGATTCCTAGAAGTGTCCAAAGAAGTTGCCTTTTTAACAAAGGTGCAATAGACTCGACAGAAGGATCTGCATGAAATGCACCGTATTGTGCAATGAAACCAACTAGAATCAGAAGAAATACTGGTAGCAACAAGGCATAATTTATCAGCTCGCTTTTTGAATGAATGGCTCTTCTCATATCATCCCTCCTAGTTTATATTGCTCTCGAAGCTCTGATCCACGAGCATTTAGAGCAATAGCTAGAGTGATACTAAGTATCAGTAAGCTAGAGCCACCATAACTAATAAATGGGAAGGTTAATCCAGTCATCGGGATATAACCTAAAAGACTGCCAACATTAACTGAAACTTGTAAACACAACAACATGCCACAACCAATGTAAAGGTATGAATAATAAAGGATTTTAGACTTTATGGCTAATAGAAATAAACGTCCCACCATAAAGAAGACCAAAAATAAAATAACTAAAGAAAAAATTAACCCCAATTCCTCAATACAAATAGCGAAGATAAAGTCAGTGTCAGCAGCTGGGAGAAAGCCTTTCTTTTGAATGCTATTGCCCAAGCCACGTCCAAAAAATCCACCGTTGTGCATCGCGTAATAAGCATTGGATGTTTGAAACCCTTTGCCAGTTGGATCAATGAAAGGATTTTGCATTACTTCAAAACGAGTAACTAAATAACTGAATTTATCTGGCATCCAGTCGGTTGGAATTGATAATAATACAACGGTACCTAAGCGTTTAAGTGCAACAAATCCAATCAAAGCAAGCGACATGAATAGAGGAGAGAGACCGCTTGATAAAAATAGTACTGCGACTAAAATGAAAATCATAGATGCACCTGCAATATTGGGCTGAAGCGCTACTAAAATCATAAAAAACAAAGAAACCAAAAGTGAGCCTTTATGATCTTTTAAAGAAAAAGGAACGAGTGTATTGTTTTTTGATAAATTTGTTGCGAGAAAAAGGATAAGCACAAGTGGAACCAACTCTGATGGCTGAAATAAAAGTATTCCAAGATTGATCCAGCGCTTTGCCCCACCAACACTTGTACCGATCAACGGCAGCGAAATTAAGGTAAGAAAGGTCAAGACGAGAATAAAATACATTATTTTAGGTTTTCTAAAAATAGTTAAGTTGATTCGATACATAAAGCCCATACAGATAAGGCTAAAAATAAAATAGGATGTTTGCTTGATAGCTTTACTTGCTGTACCCAATTCACTATCCAATAGATGATAAGAGCTAGAGCTATACACCATCAAAATACCAATAACACAAAGGATTAAGTAAGGGAGTAGAATATAAAAATCAAGATAATGTAGTTTAGAGATTTTCTTGGGCTGCTTCATTGTGATGCTCCGTCAGCCAAAAAGTCTTGGATGGCCTTTTTATTTTGCTGTTCATCGATTTCTAAAACACTACCCGCATCCGTATAATCATTGAATGACCAGCTCCCTTTAACTGGTACTGATAGTGTTTCAAGATCTTTGACATTTCCTGTAAGAAAATCTTTTGCAAGGTCAACAAGTAGATCTGCTGGAATATTTGTATCCAAATAGCCAATCGCTTCACCCGCAATTTTAGGAAGTTGTATAAATGAAACAGCCTTTTTAGATTGTTTGGCCAAAGCATCCATAACTTGTTGCTGTCTTCTAATACGACCAAAATCGCCTTCTTCATCCATCCTAAAACGAGCATATTGCAATAATGTATGGCCATCCATGATTTGTAGTCCTTTTTTGAGTACTACATTGTCTAAATCAATCTCTTTTTCTGCATCGATTTCAATGCCCTTTGGGTAAAGTTCATTGATCAAACGGATAAAATGATTAAAATCGACCGAAATATAATAATTGATCGGTAAACCAAACGAATCATTGAGCACTTTTCGCGTGAGGTCTGCGCCGCCATAAGCATAGGCAGCATTGATTTTTTCTAAGCCATGATCAGGAATCTCCACATAAGAGTCCCGCATGATTGAAATAAGTTTAGGCTGTTTGGTTTCACTATTGTAGTGAGCTACCATTAAAGTATCTGCTCGTCCGCCGTCTTCGTCATCTTCACGACCATCATCACCAATCAGCATAATTGTGATTTCTTTCATGTTAGTTTGTTGATCACCAGAAAAATTGGTGTTTTTTGTTTTATTTACTTGTGATTTAGCTATCTTTTTCCCATTATGAAAACTTATTACGGCGTAACTTCCAATTGCTGTAATAATAAGGAGTGTACAAAGAAATACGCAAATCAAGACTTTTTTCATTTTCTATTCCTCGCTAATCATATGAATTGATCATCAATAAAGTTTGGCATTAGGAATCGACTTTGATAGCAGGATAAAAAGGTTTTTATGCTTAGTATAATGAGGATAGAAGCTTCATATAAACAAGAAAATTTCTAAAAAAAATGGCTATTTTTCTTATCTATAGTCGAATTCACCTCCCAAAATAATTGAAGCGTACCAGCATTATGTATCAAAACAAAAAATCTTCGCTTAGAATAACTCAGCGAAGGGGGATTGATTTCAGCACAAATAAAGCTTTTCATCATTCTCATCGTTGAGTTTTAGCACTATGAAACGTAAAAAGCAGAGCTTTTAGCTACTTTGTGAAAAGCCTTAATTCGACAATTCCTGTCCTACCCATTCCTGTCTTTCGACATTTTTGAGCAGTAGCCTGTGTTTCCATAGGAGCCTCACCTAACAAGTTATTCAGATCGCCTTAAATATAGTGAATATTCCTAGTAAAGTCAATGTGACAATTGTTAATTTTTTTATAATATATTTCGTTAAAAGGGAGGGGAAAATGTTATTTTAAGCAACGAAATCTGTCGTTAAAGGCTTTTAATATGAATGACGTAAGAATAAAAAAAATAGGATGACATCCATTCTTTACCTTTTCTTAAATAAACGTAAAATGCCAAAAATAAAAATGACTATCGCATCTGGCCGAAAAACATTGTAAGATAGAAGAAGGAAAAGAATGCGTTTTCTTTTTAAGTAAAATAAGGAGTGGAATAGATGAGCTATACAAAAATTTCTCAAGAGAATTGGACTCTCGTCAAAAATGAGAACGGTGCAACGCTTGGTTATGCAGAATCATCTGGTATTGCATTGATTGAAGACGAGGGGTTCGCGTTCAAAGATTTGAACAAAAATGGTATTTTAGACCCATATGAAGACTGGCGTTTACCTTTAGCAGAAAGAATAGAAGATTTAGTTGCAAAATTAACGATTGAGCAAATTGCAGGATTGATGTTATATAGTAGACATCAAACTGTATCTAAAAGCCAAAATCATTTCGTAAAAATGTTTTCTGGAACGTATGACGGTAAATCATTAGATGACTATAACGGTTCTTTGACAAAATTGACAGATCAGCAAAAAGCTTTCTTAAAGGAAGATAAAATTCGTCATGTCTTATTGACAATAGTTGATTCTCCTAGGATTGCTGCTGAGTGGTCTAACAATTTACAAGCAATGGCAGAGGGGTTAGATTTAGGTATTCCAGTAAATGTTAGCTCAGATCCAAGACACAGCACGACTGCTGATACAGAATTCAACGCTGGAGCAGGTGGGGATATTTCAAAGTGGCCAGAACAGTTAGGTTTAGCTGCTACATTTGACCCAGAATTAGTGAAAGAATTTGGTGAGATTGCTAGTAAAGAGTATCGCGCCTTGGGTATTACAACGGCATTATCACCGCAAATTGATTTGGCAACAGAACCACGTTGGATGCGTTTTTCTGGAACGTTTGGTGAAGGTGTGAAATTAGTTTCGGCTTTGGCTAAAGCATATTGTGATGGGTTTCAAACGACCCTCGGTGAAAAAAAGGGTTGGGGGATCGAAAGTGTCAACGCAATGGTTAAACATTGGCCAGGTGGTGGAAGCGGTGAAGCGGGTCGCGATGGACATTATGGCTACGGAAAATATGCGGTTTATCCAGGTAATAATTTTGATGAACATCTCCAACCTTTTTTAACTGGAGCGTTTGATTTAAGTGGAGGCACCGAAAAAGCATCAGCTGTGATGCCGTATTACACTATTTCTTATGATCAAGATCAAAAAAATGGGGAAAATGTCGGGAACGGATTTAGTGAGTATATCATCAATGATTTATTGCGAAAAAAATATGCGTACGATGGCGTTGTTTGTACAGATTGGTCTATTACAGCAGATGCAGTGGCATTAGATCAGTTTATTGGTGGAAAAAGCTGGGGAGTTGAAAAGGCAACAGTTGAAGAGCGGCATTATAAAGCTTTAAAAGCAGGCGTAGACCAATTTGGAGGCAATAATGAGATTGCGCCTGTATTGGCGGCCTATCATTTAGGTGTGATTGAGCATGGAGAGCAAGTCATGAAAGAAAGATTTCGGATTTCAGCGCGCAGATTACTAAAAAATATTTTCCAAACGGGCCTTTTTGAAAATCCTTATGTATCGCCAGAACGTTCAGAAAAAATAGTTGGTGATCCTAAATTTATGGCTAGTGGTTATAAGGCACAACTAAAATCGTTAGTGTTATTAAAAAATAAGAATCAGTTACTGCCATTACAAAAGCAAACGAAAATCTATATTCCGAAACAAAAAATTGGCGAGTCAGCAGATTGGTTTGGAAATGTACAGCAAGCGTGTGAAAAATTTCCTGTCAATCCTGAAATCGTTGGGAAATACTTCCAGCTAGTTGATTCACCAGAAAAAGCTGATGTGGCTTTAGTCTTTCTGGCATCACCTAAAACAGTTGGTTATGCGAGTGGTACAAGCGGAAATGGTTATTTACCGATAAGTTTACGCTATCAGAAATATACAGCTGAGTTTGCTCGCGAAAAAAGCTTAGCTGGAGATGATCGGTCTTATTTAGGGAAAAGTAACACAGCAGCAAATGTAGGCGATCTTGAAACGATTTTGACTTTAAAAAAAGAATTTCCAGATTTGCCCATCATTGTTTCTCTCACAATGAAAAACCCTACGATCGTGAAAGAATTCGAGCCATTTGTGGGGGTGATCATTGCTGATTTTGGTGTTCAAACACAAGCCGTATTAAGTATTTTGAGTGGTGAACATCAACCATCTGGCTTGTTGCCATTTCAAATGCCAGCAGATATGAAAACTGTTGAGCAGCAAAAAGAAGATGTAGCGGTGGATATGAAATGCTATGAGGATGAATTTGGAAACATTTACGATTTTGGCTATGGTATGGACTTTGAGCGTCAAATAGCTGATGAGCGTTTAAACTATCGAAACGAAAAATAATGAGAGCAGACGTCGGGCAGAGTGTTTATTTTAGAAGACATTGTTTCTGCTCCTGTCGTTTATTCGGATTTCTGGAGGCTGAGCTATAACTTTATAAAGTTATAGCTCAGCCTCTAGTTTTTTGTCGAACAAATCATTAAACAAAAAAAACTTTGAGTGCTATACTTGAAAAGTAGTACAGGTTTTAAAACTGTGTCACTTTAACTCTTTTATTTTAAAGTTGTATCTCTTTTTTTGCTTTAATTATTGGTCTTTGTATGTATATAACATAGTTAGGGAAGGTGTGTAACACATGGCGGAAAAGAGCAGAAATGGCGCTGATGTTATTGTAGAAAGTTTGAAAAATCATCAAGTTGAGTATGTTTTTGGGATACCTGGCGCAAAAATTGATGGGCTATTTAATGCGTTGGTTGATGATGGCCCGGAATTGATCGTTACTCGGCATGAACAAAACGCTGCATTTATGGCAGCAGCTGTGGGTCGTTTAACTGGAAATCCAGGTGTAGTCATTGCAACTAGCGGTCCAGGTGCCAGCAATCTAACAACAGGTTTGGTGACCGCAACATCAGAAGGTGATCCTGTATTAGCAATTGGCGGTCAAGTGAAACGTCGTGACTTGCTTAAATTGACACATCAAAGTATGAATAATGCTGCTCTGTTTGAACCTATCACTAAGTACAGTGCAGAAATTCAAGACCCAGAGACTATTTCTGAAGTACTAGCGAATGCGTATCGCTTGGCAAAAGCCTCAAAAAAAGGTGCCAGTTTCATTAGTATTCCTCAAGATGTAGTAGATGGTCCAGTTGAATCAGTTGGAATCAAGCCACTAAGTGATCCCAAAATTGGTTCAGCTTCCGCACAAGATATAGAATATCTTTCAAAAAAAATACAAGCAGCGGAACTCCCAGTATTTTTAGTAGGAATGAGAGCCTCAACTGAAAAAGAAGCAAACGCAATTCGGAAAATAGTTGAAAAAACCAATATTCCAGTTGTTGAAACGTTTCAAGCAGCAGGTGTTATTTCTAGAGAATTAGAAAATCATTTTTTTGGTCGAGTGGGACTTTTTCGGAATCAACCAGGAGATATGTTACTAAAGCGTAGTGATTTAGTAATTGCTGTGGGGTATGACCCAATTGAATATGAAGCTAGAAATTGGAATGCAGAAGGGGACTCGGCCATTGTAGTGATCGATGATACGCCAGCTGAAATCGATTATTACTTTCAACCAGATAGAGAGTTGATCGGTGATATTGCAGAAACATTGACTGTTCTTTTGTCGAGTATTGAGGCTAAAAAACTATCAGAAGAAACGACTCATGATTTAGAATCATTACATGAAAAACTAATCAAGGGAGATACTGTAAAGGAACATTCAGCAAATGGCTTGATCCATCCACTAGAAGTGATAGAGACACTGCAAAGTCTGGTCACAGATGAGATGACAGTGACTGTGGATGTTGGTAGTCACTACATTTGGATGGCTCGTCATTTTAGAAGCTATGAACCCAGACACTTATTGTTTAGTAACGGTATGCAAACATTAGGCGTAGCACTTCCTTGGGCTATTTCTGCAGCATTAGTTCGCCCAAACACACAAATAATATCTATCTCTGGTGATGGCGGATTTTTATTTTCGGCGCAAGACCTTGAAACAGCGGTTCGTAAGAAACTCAAGATCATTCACTTGGTTTGGAATGATGGCAGATATAATATGGTTGAATTTCAAGAACAACTCAAATATCATCGAAGCTCGGGCGTTGATTTTGGTCCGGTAGATTTTGTGAAATATGCTGAAGCGTTTGGTGCAAAAGGATTAAGAGCTACAAATGCAAAAGAATTAGAAGCGGCAATTTTGACTGGAATCAAGACCCAAGGACCAGTAGTGATAGACATTCCAATCGATTATCGAGACAATGAAACATTAGGAGAAACAATTTTACCAGATCAGTTTTATTAGAAAGGTGATAATAATGACAAAAGAAACAGTTTTATATCAACATGGGACACTAGGTGCTTTAATGGCAGGTCTTATGGATGGCACCGAGACGATCGCAACTATTTTGAAAAAAGGTGATTTTGGTATTGGTACATTGTCTAAGTTAGATGGAGAACTGATCATTTTAGATGGGAAAGCATATCAAGGAAGAGAAGATGGCGCATTGATTCCTGTTAAAGATGAACAAGAAACCCCTTATGCGGCTGTTACGATGTTTAAGCCGACGGTAAAGGTTTCCGTTGAGGGTCCAATCGATAATCTGAAAGTCAATGAATTGATTCATGGTCATTTAAAAAGTGAAAATCTGTTTCATGCTGTTAAACTTTATGGAAAATTTAATTCAGTCCATATTCGTGTAATGCCTAAACAAGAAAAACCATATAAACGATTAGTGGAGGTATCTAAAGAGCAGCCAGAATTTATTAAGGAAAATGTTCTAGGGACTATCGTTGGTTTTTTTACGCCAGAATTATTCCAAGGAGTGGCAGCGGCAGACTTTCACTTGCATTTTATAGATGATGCTCAAACATTTGGCGGGCATTTAATGGAATATGAATTGGAAAGTGGTACGATAGAAATGGCACCGATGGATTCGTTGTTACAACATTTTCCAAAAAATGATGAAACGTTCATTCATACAGCGATCGATTATGCTGATTTAGATAAAGAAATACAAGAAGCGGAATAAAAAAACTACCTAAGACAGGAAGAGGCTGTCTTAGGTAGTTTTTTATATTTTTGCTGCAATTTTTTTTGCTTTGTCGGTGTTGGCAAAGTGAAGTTTTACATATTTGCCAAGTAATTCCATTCCACCTTTAACCAAAACTTTAGCAGCAATTTTATCAGAGGTTGTTCCAGCTCCTGAGGGTACTTTCATACCTAATTCTTTCGATTCTTTGTCCAATTCCTCTAAAAAGGCTGCTCGACTAATGATTGAAGCTGCTGCAACAGCGACATGATATTGTTCCCCTTTGGTAATGAAATACAATTTTTCACTAACCTGATTTTGTTCGCTGTGTACATATTTTTTATAGTTGGCTTCTGGGGTGAATTGGTCAATTAAAATCGCTTCGGGTTTCGTTGGTGCAATTTCTTTCAATAACAAATGGATAGCTTGATTATGCAATGCGACTTTCATATGGACGGCGTTGTATTTTGGCTGAATCTGATTGTATTTTTCTGGCTCAACGATCAATAATTTATAGGGAATCAATTCTTTTATAACGGCTGAAAGTTGCACGATTTGTGGATCAGTCAGTTCTTTGGAATCCTTCACGCCAAGTGCTTTGAGCTTAGTGACCATCGTTTTATCAACATAAGCTGCACAGACAGTAACAGGGCCGAAATAACTACCGTTTCCGACTTCGTCGCTGCCTAAAACAGAAAGCTGACTGAAGTTTGCTGGTAACGGGTCTATTATTTTTTTAGAAGATGTGCTACTTCCTTTTTTTTGAATTGGTTTTCCCCATTTAGCAGCGACTCTTTCAGCATCTGGACCTTGAAAAACAACTTTTCCAGATGTATAGGCTGTAATGGTTGTATTACCTGTTTTTGCAACGAATTCGGTATACGGAACAGCTTTATTTAAACGATTTTTTTCATAGAAGGTCTGCATCTTTTTTATTGTTTCTTTGGATACTTTGATAACTTGTATTTGTGCCATTTTGAAATCTCCTCTCAACTACTCTTATTTATAGTAAAACAAAAGGATTTAAAAGGGAAGTAAGTTAGTGGAAAAGTGTGGGATATAATGCTGTCGAATTTTTCCAATGATGAAATAATATTCTATAAAAAATTCATTTTATTAATTATTTATATAAAATATTGTTTTTTTGAATAAAGATATATACACATTTTTGAGAAAAGTATAATAAATTTGTTGGAGGAGTTGTTTTATGAAAAAATACTAAGCTCATAAGAAGAAAATAGATAACTACTTGATCGTCGAAAGACTCTTTTTAATGAAGTAAACAAGTAATTTTAACGCTTTTAGTAGGACTGGCAACGCAAACCTATCCAGTTGAGGAAGTTTGGCGGTGTTAATTATGTCTTAGATCAAGTTATGCAAAAAGCCAATTGTCTTTTTATGGTCAATGACCGAAATCGTATTATGGGTTATCTTTTTAGTTGCCATATTTTATAATTTGATTTGGTATTTTGGAAACTTGACTGGCAAGATGGGCTATTTTGTCTGCTTCTAACCTGTCTGTCAGCATATGCTAGAAATGTACATTATATGTTTAAACATCCATTTTGCTATTTGTTAGCACCACTTTATGGATTATTCCACTTTTTTACGATTCATATTGTTCTTATTATTGCGTTGGCCACTCTTAGAGTGAATAAATAGGGGACAAGAGCGGGAAATATGGAAGAAGTAGAGAGTGATTAAAGGGTTTCAATAACGCAAATTTGAGTTTTCAGAAAATGTGTGTTAGAATACATTATAAGTAATGATACTAGTTTGAGTGAGCGGATTTCTGCTCACTCTTTTTAATGGAGTAACATAAGAAGAAAGGAACATGGAATGTTGATTTCATCGGCTTTTCATAGATTAGCTAAACAAGCTAATTTTTTCTGAAAATCTAGTACGTTACATAAATCTCGAAGGAGGCGAAAATTTTGAGTACTGTTGTGGAAACTGTTACCGAGTTAGTCACACCAATCTTAGAAAAACAAAATTTTGAACTTGTAGAAGTAGAGTTTGTCAAGGAAGGAAGAGACTGGTTTCTCCGTGTTTTTATCGATAAAGAAGGCGGTATTGATATCTTAGACTGTGCACTTGTTAGTGAACAGCTAGATGAAAAGCTTGATGCTATGGATCCTGATCCGATTCCCCAAGCATATTTTCTGGAAGTGTCCTCTCCGGGAGCGGAACGTCCGTTGAAGAAAGAAAGCGACTATGAAAAAGCTGTTGGAGAATACATTCATGTTTCACTTTATCAAACAATCGATGGTGAAAAGCAATTTGAAGGTATCTTAAAAACACTTGATAAAGATCAGTTGACGTTGACAGTCAAAATTAAAACAAGAGTCAAAGACTATACATTTGAACGAAAAAACATTGCAAAAGCTCGTTTAGCAATTCAGTTTTAAACAACTATAAAAACCAAGCTAAACTTTTTGGTTTTGGCTTATCACGAGATGCAAAAATCGACCTGCAAAAGGTTGATCAGCTCCGTTCACCTTTCATTTAGACAGTAGGAGGAAATGATAAAAAAATGAGCAAAGAAATGTTAAATGCACTAGATGCATTAGAAGCTGAAAAAGGTATTTCTAAAGAGATTGTGATTGATGCACTGGAAGCAGCATTAGTTTCCGCATATAAAAGACATTATGGGCAAGCCCAAAATGTAGAAGTAGAATTTGATGGTAAAAAAGGAAATATCCATGTTTATGCCGTTAAAGAAGTAACCGAAGAAGTATTTGATTCACAACTTGAAGTGTCATTAAAAGAAGCGATGGAAGTAAATGGTGCTTACGAAATGGGCGATAAAATCCGTTTTGAAGTAACGCCGAAAGATTTTGGTCGTATTGCAGCGCAAACGGCTAAGCAAGTTATCTTACAACGCGTTCGTGAAGCTGAACGAAATATTATCTATAACGAATTCAGCGCTTACGAAAATGATATCATGCAAGGAATCGTTGAAAGACAAGACCGCCGTTATATCTATGTCAATTTAGGCAAGATTGAAGCTGTCTTATCTAAACAAGACCAAATGCCAAATGAATTTTATCAACCTCATGATCGTATCAAAGTGTATGTTTCTAAAGTTGAAAATACGTCAAAAGGGCCACAAGTATTTGTTAGTCGTAGTCATCCAGACCTGTTAAAGCGATTATTTGAACAAGAAATTCCAGAAGTGTATGATGGTATTGTAGAAATCGTCAGCATTGCTCGTGAAGCAGGAGATCGTTCAAAAGTTTCAGTTCGTTCGACAGATCCAAACATTGATCCTGTTGGAACATGTGTTGGACCAAAAGGACAACGTGTACAAGCGATCGTTAATGAATTAAAAGGCGAAAACATGGATATCGTTGAATGGAGTGAAGACCCAGCAGTTTTCATCAGCAACGCATTGAATCCAGCACAAGTAGTGGATGTTATTTTCGATCAAAATAATAGTAAAGCATGTACAGTGGTTGTACCAGACTATCAGTTATCGCTTGCTATCGGTAAAAGAGGTCAAAACGCTCGTTTAGCGGCTAAATTAACTGGCTTTAAAATCGATATCAAACCAGAATCTGAAATGGAATCTTATTATGCAGAACGTGCAGACAATCAAGAAACTGTAGAAGAAGAAGTACACGATGACGCAATCGTAGCATCTGATTTGACTGCTGATGAGTATGAAAATGTTGAATTCGCAGAAAAGACAGCAGAAGACGAAGAACAAGTCTAACGATTTGGAGGGAATCAAATGAAAAAAAGAAAAGTCCCGATGCGCAAATCTGTTGTTTCAGGTGAAATGAAACCCAAAAAAGAATTAGTTCGAATCACGCGTTCAAAAGAGGGCGAAGTTGCAATTGACCCGACAGGAAAAATGCCTGGACGTGGAGCGTATGTTTCACTTGAGCCTAAAGAAGTCCAAGAAGCCTGGGACAAGCATATTTTAGACCGCGTGTTGGAAACAACGTTGACAGATGATTTTTATCAAGAATTATTAGGTTATGTTGAACACCAAAAAGCACGTAATGAGTTGTTCGGCAATGGATAAAGAAAAAACATTGAATTTATTAGGTTTGGCTATGAGAGCTGGAAAACTAGTGACCGGTGAAGAATTGACTATCGGTGATATTCGCAGCAATAAAGCAAAGTACGTTTTTGTTGCATCTGACGCTAGTGACAATACAAGAAAGAAAATAAAGGATAAATGTTCTTATTACAACGTTCCTTGTAGTGAGTCGCTTTTACATTCAGAGTTAAGCCACGCGATAGGTAGACCGCGAATGGTGATCGGAATCAATGACCAAGGCTTTGCGACTAAGTTCAAGGAACTAAACAAAGGTTAGGAAGGTGATTGCATGGGAAAAAAAAGAATTTATGAATTAGCAAAAGAAATCAATCAATCGAGTAAAGATGTTGTCGAAAAAGCACATGCTTTAGGTATGGATGTGAAAAACCACATGGGCGCAATTTCTTCTGAGGACGAATCAAAACTTCGCAACTCATTTGGAGGAAACAAACCTGCAAATACACAACAAAAACCTGCGGCTAAACCACAAGCAGCGCAAAGTGGTCAAGCACACACAAAACCAGCAAATCCAAAACCAGCTAACCAAAATGGAAATAGACCAAACCAAAATCAACAAAGAACGCAACAACAAAACGGACAACAAAATCGTCCGCAACAAAACAATCAAAATCGTCCAGCACAATCTGGACAAACAAATAATCAAAATCGCAACAACCAAAATCGAAACATGCAAGGAAGCAGCCAAAATATGACTCAAAACCGTTCAAATCAAGGACAGCAAAACCGTCCGCAACAAAACAATCAAAATCGTCCAGCACAATCTGGACAACAAAATACTCAAAACCGTAACAATAACAATAACCAAAACCGTAACACCCAAGGAAATAGTCAAAACACAAATCAAAACCGTCCAGCTCAACAAGGACAAAATAGCACTAACACACAAGGCAATCAAAACCGTAACAATACTAATTCTGGAAATCGTAACAACAGTTTTGGTGGTGGCGGAGGCCAAAATCGTAACCGTAATGGCTACAATAACCAAAACCGCAACAGATACAATAAAAAAGGCAAAAAAGGTAAATACCAAGAATCTACAAAACCAGCTGTACCAGCGCGTAAATTCCGTGAATTACCAGATGTATTAGAATATACTGAAGGAATGAACGTAGCCGATATCGCGAAGAAAATTCATCGCGAACCAGCTGAAATCATCAAGAAACTATTTATGATGGGCGTTATGGTCAATCAAAACCAATCCCTAGATAAAGAAACAATCGAACTATTGGCAGTAGATTACGGAATGGAACCACAAGAAAAAGTGCAAGTCGATGTTGCTGATATCGATAAATTCTTCGAACCAGAAGCATTAGTTGAAGAAAATCTTGTAACACGTCCGCCAGTTGTAACGATCATGGGTCACGTTGACCACGGTAAAACAACATTGCTTGATACTTTACGTAATTCACGTGTAACTTCTGGTGAAGCGGGTGGTATCACACAACATATTGGTGCGTACCAAATCGATATCGATGGCAAACCAATCACTTTCTTAGATACACCAGGACATGCGGCGTTTACAAGCATGCGTGCTCGTGGAGCTGGTATCACAGATATTACGATCTTAGTTGTTGCAGCAGATGATGGTGTAATGCCGCAAACTGTTGAAGCCATCAATCATGCTAAAGCAGCAGAAGTACCAATTATCGTAGCAGTCAACAAAGTTGATAAACCGGGTGCCAACCCTGATCACGTAAAACAAGAATTAAGCGAACATGGCTTGATTCCTGAAGAATGGGGTGGAGATACGATCTTCGTGAATATTTCGGCGAAATTCAATCAAAACATTGAAGAATTATTAGAAAATATTCTTTTAATTGCTGAAGTAGAAGACTTGAAAGCTGACCCAACGCAACGCGCAATCGGTACAGTGATCGAAGCTCGTTTAGATAAAGGAAAAGGCCCTGTTGCGACATTGCTTGTTCAACAAGGTTCATTACGAGTTGGAGATCCAATCGTAGTCGGAAATACATTCGGACGCGTTCGTGTTATGACGAATGATATTGGTCGTCGTGATAAGGCAGTAGGTCCAGCAACGCCAGTAGAAATCACTGGTCTAAATGATGTACCGCAAGCAGGAGATCGTTTTGTAGTCTTTGAAGATGAAAAAACAGCTCGTCAAGCAGGGGAAGAACGTGGCAAACGCGCCGTTCTTGAACAACGTTCTTCAAATAATCGTGTAACGTTAGACAACTTATTCGAAAGCCTAAAAGAAGGCGAGTTGAAAGATGTTAACGTGATTATTAAAGCAGATGTACAAGGTACAGCAGAAGCATTGGCAGCAAGTTTACAAAAAATCGAAGTTGCAGGTGTTCGTGTGAAAATCGTTCACTCGGCAGTTGGAGCAATCAATGAAAGTGACGTAACGCTTGCCGCAGCAAGTAATGCGATCATCATTGGGTTTAACGTTCGTCCGACGCCACAAGCAAAACAACAAGCTGAGCAAGAAGAAGTGGATATCCGTTTACACCGTATCATCTACAAAGCCATCGAAGAAATCGAAACAGCGATGAAAGGAATGCTTGATCCTGAATTTGAGGAAAAAATTACAGGTCAAATGACAGTCCGCGAACTTTATAAAGTATCTAAAGTTGGAACAATTGCTGGTTGTTACGTAACGGAAGGCTCTATCCGTCGTGATAGCGGCGTTCGTGTGATTCGCGATGGTATTGTGATCTTTGAAGGGAAACTATCAAGCTTGAAACGCTTTAAAGATGATGCCAAAGAAGTCAAACTTGGCTTTGAATGTGGTGCGATGGTTGAAAACTTCAACGACCTTAAAGTCGATGATGTAATTGAAGGCTTCGTTATGGAAGAAATCAAACAATAATCTATAAATAGAGAGAAGGAGAAACAGTATGGCAAATTATCGTGACCGCCGAGTAGGTCAAGAAATTATGCGTGAAATCAATGATATATTGAGAAAACGCGTAAGAGACCCGCGTGTACAAGACATTACAATCACTGACGTTCGAGTAACTGGGGATCTACAACAAGCGACGATTTATTACAGTTTGTTATCTGATCTAGCTTCTGATCAACAAAAAGCGCAACAAGGATTAGATAAAGCAAAAGGATTGATCCGGAAAGAATTAGGACAACGTTTAACGCTATATAAAACGCCAGAGCTTATTTTTGAAAAGGATGAATCTGTTCAATATGGTAATCATATTGATGAGCTGATTCGCAAATTAAATCAAGAATAGATAAAAGATAAAAGATAAAAGATAAAAAGTATCTTCTTGTTGATAGAAGGTGCTTTTTATCTTTTTTATCGTAATTTTATTGTTATTTCAAAATGCTTTATGTATAATATATTTAATAGAAAAAGGAGGAAAGTGCTAATGAAAAAGAGTCACAAATTATTAATAGGTGTTGGATTGGTTTCACTATTTAGTTTAGGGATTTTAGTGGGGAAGCATGGGGATGCTGACGAAAGAAAAATCTATATACCTTCTGCAGGAATCCGTGAAAAACTAGTGATGGAGATTGGGGATGCAGAAGAAAATAATCTCGTAGAAAACGAGTTACCTACATCACTACAGCTATCTCAAATTGAAAAGGATCATATGATCATTCAAAACAAGCAAAATGACGCTGGAACTAATTATGAAAAGGTTTTCTCTCTTGATGGACTTCAAGAAGTCAAGAATACTAAAGGGATATCATTGTTGATGTTTAATAACGTTATCGATTATCGACCTCTTGGAGAAATGACTAATTTAGAACATATTCAGTTATATTTAGATACCAGTAATAGTGATTCTGCTGTAAAAAAATCAGTCGATGTTTCATTTGTAGAAAAGCTTAAAAAATTAAGGATTTTTGACGGTGGAGGGTTACCAGTTTTAGATTTGACCCCTTTTAATACATTAGATAATATTGAGAAAGTATTTATGAGTGGAACGGTTGAAGGTGGAGCGCCTATAGCTGTTTCGAAAAAAAATAAAAGTACGATTCTTGCAAATCCAGTAACTTATTCTAAGCAATTTGATCATGCTATTTTGAAAGTTGGAGCTTATGATTTGGATGGAAATGAGGTGCCTGTTACGGTTTCGGGAGATAACTTTTTTGTGAGCGGGATCAACGAAGAGACAAATGCTCTGACTTTTGAAATTGAAAAAACTGATCCCAAAAATAACTATATCAGCCATACTCTTCGCTATACATGTCCAATAAGCTGGTATTAGAATAAGCTAGCGTACATAAAGTGTGCGCATAAATATTGTGATTTTTCAAAAAAAGCCGATCAGGGTCACTCCTCTTCGGTTTTTTGCGTAGAATTATCGAAAAAGTTCAATCTATTTGTAACACAATTATCTTTTGTAACTATATTGAAAGAAAGTGTAATATAGTTATCGATTATTTAAGTAAAATTTATGGTATTATTTTAAAGTATACGAATCAATGTATTACTGTTGAATAAAATGGAGGGTCAATAGTGAAAAATAAAAAATTAACCGTATTAATAGTTGGCTTAGTTAGTATTGCTGGAGTAATGACACCTATTACTTCAATGGCTGAAACAGCCGATAAAAAAATAGAGCAGCAAGACAAAGAAATTTCAGCACTAAAAGAAAAACAAAAGGATGTAGCGTCACAAATCACTACACTAGAAGAAGAAATCTCTTCTATATATGATGAAGGAATCACTTTAAATAGACAAAAAACAGATTTAACTAAAAAATCTGAAGAACTAAAAAAAGATATCGCGGCATTAGATATACGTATCAACAAACGAACAGAAGCGATTCAAAATCAAGGAAGAAATGTACAAGTAAATGGACAAGGCACACAAATGCTTGATATTATTTTAAATTCAGAATCGATTTCTGATGCGGTTGGTCGAGTTCAAGCAATTTCTTCAATTATAAATGCAAACAATGACTTAGTGAAACAACAAAAAGAAGATAAGAAACTTGTTGAAACCAAAAAATCTGATATTCAAACGAATTTAGATGCTGTTGAAGAGGCAACAACTCAGCTAGAAAAAGAAAAAGAAAATCTTGTAGCAAAACAGGCAGATTTAAATATGTTAAAAGCACAAGTAGATTCTGAAACATCTGGTGCTGAAAACTCAAAAAATAAACTATTAAAAGAGCAACAAGAAGCGTTGAAAACGCAGCTTGCTAATCAAGAGAAGAAAAAAGAAGAAAAGAAAGTTGCTGCTAAACCAGCAAAAGAAACAGCTAAAAGTGAAACACCAACTGAAACAAGTACACCTAAAACTGATAGTACAGAAACTGTAACACCTCCTGCTACGACAAATGATTCAAATGAACCAACACCAACTGTACCTAGCGAGAGTAACAATGAAACTAATTCAAATAACCAAGAGACGACACCAACAACTGAAACCCCTGAAGTACCTGTAACACCACCAGCTACATCAGGAGATGCAACATTCCAAGCATTGAATGCATTGCGTACTGCAAATGGATTGAATCCTGTAAGTTGGGATGCAGGTCTAGCAGCCACTGCTAGCAGTAGAGCAGCGATCATGCAAAATTATCAGATACCATCAGATCATTGGAATAGAGGGGACGAAGTAATTGCATTTATGTTTGCCCCAGGTAATTCTGTGATCATGGCTTGGTATAATGAGACTAACATGGTATCACCATCTGGAACAGGACATAGAGATTGGGAAATGAATCCTAGTATGACTCGTGTTGGCTTCGGCTATGCTGGAGATGTGATCGTAGGTCATTCTGCCTAGTAAAACAATCTAATCGAATTGCGAAGATCTGAACGGATAAGCGTAAAACAAAGCTACTATCTAGTTTTGTTTTACGCTTTTTTTGTAGAGTATAAAGCATTTTCAAGAGATGGATATGTATTTAAAAAATGAAATTCTGATGTCTTCTATGCTATAATAAACAAGTTAGTAATCTAGATGGAGGAAAACAATGGACGGTATTTTACCTTTATGGAAAGAAGCTGGCATGACAAGTCATGACTGTGTTTTTAAACTACGTAAAATTTTACATACGAAAAAGATTGGTCACGGTGGTACATTGGATCCTGATGTTTCGGGTGTGTTGCCAATTTGTATCGGAAAAGGGACGAAAGTAATTGAATATATGGTTGATTCAGGGAAGACTTATGAAGGGGAAATTACCCTAGGTTTTTCCACGACAACAGAGGATGTCAGTGGCGAAGTAGTTGAGCAAGTTCTACTTTCAACACCTTTTTCAAATGCGGAAATAGACGCTGCTATGCAGACGATGACAGGTTCAATCACACAAATTCCACCAATGTTTTCGGCGGTTAAAGTAAATGGAAAACGCCTTTATGAATATGCAAGAAATGGTGAAGAGGTAGAACGACCAAAAAGAACAGCTATGATTTATTCTTTTGAACGAACAAGTGAACCTGAATTTGATGAAGTAAAGGGCACGCAAAGCTGGCGCTTTAAAGTGGTTTGTGGGAAAGGGACCTATGTTAGAACGCTGTCGGTAGATACGGGTCTTGCTTTAGGCGTGCCCGCCCATATGTCACAGTTGACACGAACAGCGAGTGGCGGTTTAACGGCGGAACAAAGTTTGACCTTAGATCAAGTCGCAGAAAAGATGGAACAAGACGCGCTTTCTAACATTATATTACCGATTGAGATCGCCATTGAACGATTTCAGCGCATTGATTTATCCGATGAACTTTATCAAAAGGTTAAAAATGGCGTTCGATTAAGTCCAAGTGAATTCGGGTTAAACGAGATGCCACAAGATTTAGTTGCGTTGTTTTATCAAGATCAAGTTGTAAGTCTTTATATGGCACATCCAACAAAGGACAATGTATTAAAACCTAGTAAAGTACTAAGAAATAATTAATAGAAAGAAGTTTTATCATGCAAATTATTCCAATTCGACATCCATACACTATAGAGCAAATACCAAGCGATGATGTCGTGATGGTATTGGGCTTTTTTGATGGAGTTCATCGTGGACATCAAAAAGTAATTGAAACGGGCAAAAATATTGCGAGAGAAAAAGGTTTGAAACTTGCGGTAATGACATTTAATCAACATCCGTCAATCGTCTTTCAAAAGGTTTTACCCGAAAATATGAGATATCTGAATAGCTTAGAGCAAAAAGAACGATTGATGGAAAAGCTTGGTGTAGACATTTTGTATGTGGTTGAATTTACCTCAGCATTTGCTCATTTAGCGCCACAAGAATTTGTCGATCAATATATTGTAGGATTACATGCTAAAGTGGCTGTTTCAGGGTTTGATTATACGTATGGTCCAAAGGATATTGCAGATGTTGCTCATTTGCCGGGCTATGCTAAAGATCGTTTTGATATTGCTACGGTAAGTAAAGAAGAATTAGATGGGACCAAAATCAGCTCAACACGCATTCGTGAATTGATGGAACAAGGCAGGATGGAAGACGTTACTGAACTGTTGGGCTATGTTTACGAAACGGACGGAACAGTCGTTCATGGGGATGCTAGAGGTCGTTTGTTAGGATTTCCTACTGCAAATATTAAAGTAAAAAGCACTGTTCGTCTCCCTAGAATTGGGGTTTATGCAGTGAAAATCAAAATTGGTGAAACGTGGCATGTTGGTATGGGGTCAATCGGTCATAATGACACATTTGGAGATGGACGCGAACTAACAGTAGAAGTGTATATTTTAGATTTTCATCAAGATATTTATGGGGAACAAGTAACGGTACGTTGGAATCACTATTTGCGAGATCAGGTTAAATTTGATGGTGCTGAGAATCTGATCATTCAGCTAAAGCAAGATGAGCGAGATACTACTGAGTATTTTACTGAAAAGAACGTTTGATAGTTATCTTCTTTTATGGCTATATGTATTGTTAAGCTGAATAGGTGGCGAAGAAATTTGTTGTCTGTTCAGTTTTTATTTCTCTATAATCAGTTGAGCGAAGAGTAAACGATAAAAGTTTATAATTTTTTTACAAAAGACTACTGATTCAGACACAGGTGAGAAGCAACATGCTAAACTAATGAGAAATACAGCTCATTCAAAGGGGGATGAAATGGAGGAAAAGAAGAAGCTTAAAGGAAAGAAGAAAAATACAGAAAAGAAAAAGACAAGCAGTAAAAGAAAAAAGAAGTTTTTTAGATTTCCAACATTGTTCATCCTAGTGATCGTAATTGGTATAGGTATTTTAGCGTGGTTCTATCTTACTCTAGATTATCAGGACAACTCAAATCCTTCATATGATGGGTATCGGCTTTCACCTTCAAATTCGGATGTCTTTGCCATTCATTTGCCTAAGGAAGAAGCGTTATTAACTGAAGGAGAACGAGTAAACTCTGAATTTTCTGAGCCGATAATCCAGCCTTGGGTACAGGATAAAGCTGTTAACTATCCTGCACAACGACCTTTTTTTCGTTTACTAAATATGGATAACAAGCAGACCGTATACAAACTAAGTGCCAATCTATCTAGTGTTAAACATATAGCGAAAGTTGAATTTCCAACATTTGGAGAACAAGATGGACCAAGCGATAGTCAAATTTATCAAGGTGTTTACCATCCTGAGACGAACAGTTGGGAAAGCGATATTCTTATTAAAAAGCATCAAGAAGCTGGCCGTTATCAAATCAAGATTTTGATTACAAAAGAAAATGGGACAACAGAATTAGTTGATTTTGGTTCATTTGTTGTAAATCAGCCAAGTATAGAAGCGACTATAGATAATACCGATATTGGTAAAGGTCAATTTGACGTAACGATTAAAACAAATACCATCCCAGACGTTGAAAAATTAATTGTTCCTGTGTGGTCAAAAGAAGATAAAAGCGATGAAAAAAAATATGAAGCAACTAAACAATCGGATCATTTATACAAAGTTCATGTTGATTATGAAGATTTTGATTTTACTAATGGCGTTTACCATGCTAATGCAGAAATGATTGCTAAAAATGGACTAAAAGCTGGAACTGACGCTGGAACTACGGAAATTCAACTTAGACGACCTGTTCGTATTCGCATAATGCAAGAAACAACTCTTTTTCAAAATCGAACGCTATCTAAATCAGCTAGGCAGTTGGCTGCAAATAGTGTAGCGTATGTGAAAGGAATTGTCTTTAATTCTGAAAAGAAAATTTATCGAACAACTGAAGGGTATATTTCTGCTGAAAATATTGAAATCAGTGAAATGATGGATGATATACGCTATGTTGCCCATAGAGGAAATCATAAAGTAGCGCCAGAAAATTCAATTCCTTCTTTCCAACAATCTAATAGCTGGGGGATCGAAACAGATGTCTGGTTGACCAAAGATAAACAATGGGTGATCATGCATGATAAAACTGTTGATCGAATGACCAATGGCAAAGGTAAAATCAGTGATCTGACATTGGCTCAAATAAGAGAATTACGTATCGATCAAGGTTCGAATAAAGAAAATTATTCTTCAGATCAGTTGGTCATTCCGACTTTAGAGGATTTTTTGACAATCATGAATAGTAAGCAAAGTATTCCTTTTATTGAATTGAAAGCAAAAAAACTTGCACCAAGTGAATATGATAGTTTAGCAAATCTGATAAGTTCATATGGTATGGCAAACACCGCGGTGATTATTTCTTTTGATTATTCTAATCTAGTAGAAATGAAAAAACGACTTCCAGATACCCAAGTTCAGTTTCTCGCCAACACTTTGGACGATGTAATGATTGACCAAATGAGTAATTTAGGTGGAAATGCTGGCTTAGATATCCGATATGAAAGTGTGGCAAATAGAGCTGACTTGATTGCAAAGGCGCAAAGCAAAGGCTTAACAGTCAATTTGTGGGGAGTACCGCAAAGTGAGTTTAAAAAAATGGAGTCGTTAGGAATCAATAATTTAACAACAGATTATGATTAAAGGGTTGTTAAAAAAGAAATACCTCTATGAAATTTTTCGGATGGTTGATCCTTGTAATTCTGTCATAATAAACGGTAAGCATCAGTAGTTGCTTATTAATTTATTAGGAGGATGAAGTCCATGAAAAAAATTATCTTAGGAACAACAATCTTACTATGTTCATTTGCGTTAGTGGGATGCGGTAAAAATGCAGAGAAGAATAAAAATAAATCTGAAGCGCCAGCATCCTCCAAGGTTGAGAAAGAGAGTACCTCTTCGGAATCAAGCAAAAAGGCTGAGGATGAAAAGTCTTCAAAATCGGATTTAAAAAAGACGGATAAGAAACTATCAGAATCAGTTGAAAAAAAGAAAAAATGACGGAACATTAAATCAAGTGAAAAAGGACTAGATAGCTCATAGAGTTATCTAGTCCTTTTTTTATATGCGATTCGTTTACTAAAAGGTATGGTTAGTAAATGCCGCTAACGTTTGTTTTAGTTGAGTACTCATATATTTATTTTTTAGATAATAAATCGACATTTGCCTGATTGGAAGAGCGCTGTGAGTGATCGAGGTAATATTTAAATCTTTTAAGTACGTTTCTAAATACTCAGGAACGATAGAGAAAATATCTGTGTTACGGACCATGTAGAGAATTAATTCAGTTGTATCAACTTGAATATCATTTTCCTTAGATCGAGTTGGAAAATTCTTTTGCATCCAGTCATCTAGTATTTTCGTTTCAAGAAAAGTTTGGCTAAAAAAAACAAATGGGTAATCATTGAATAAATCTAATGTTAGCGTTGGATTCTTTAAGAGTGGGTGCCCATTTCGTACAATAATTTGATAATTATTTGAATAAAGATCTATTTTATTTAGGGGTGGCGGCACATTTTTTATAGAGGGGCCAATTCCAATATCAGATTCTAAGGTTTCAAGTGATTTAAAAATATTATCGGAAATAATTGTATTGATATTCAAATGATGATGCTCATGAAATAACGTAGAAAGAGTACTATTTAATTTAAATTCTAAATCATTTAAGAATAGAGAAACGTTGATAGTTGTGGTAATAGGCTGTTTTGATAAGTCGTGAGAAAAATCGTTAACTTCTTCACGAATATAGAATAGTTCTTGCTTGATGCGCCAGCCATGCATCTCTAAAATTTTTCCGGCAGGTGTTAACTGGCAGGTTGTACTATTTCTATCAAATAAAATCGTTCCAATTTCATCTTCCAGATTTTTAATTTGTTTACTGAGGGCAGCTTGAGAGATTCCAAGAGCATGACTGGCTCGAGTAAATTGTTTTTGCTCACAAAGAGTGAGAAAGTAATGTAAGTGAGATAGTTCCATAACATATTTCTCCTTTTTAAGAATGCATTAAAAAATAAATTGAAGTTGTTTGAGTAGATATTTGTGGCTTTCAGAGAGGGTGTAATCTGAGGAATAACCGATTGAAATATCTCTAAATGGGCCATTGATCATTTCAATAGAAGAAACATTCAAATGAAGAGGAAGTGAATCTGCCAATGAAAAGGGAAGAAAAGCGACTCCAAAGTCTTGATCAACTAAATTTAATATCGAAAGTGTAGATGGAAGCTCATAATGTCGATTCGTATAAAGTTCTGGATGCGTTGATTCGATCCATGAATCAATTATCTTCTTTTCAAAAAGTTGATTTGAATAGTTTATTAAAGGCAACTCTTTTAACTGATGTACGGATACTTCATCCAATTTTGCTAACTTATTTTGGGTGCTAGTGAAAACAACATAAGATTCAGAAAAAATTAAATCAGTCTTAATCGAACTTTTCTTATCTGAAAGAATACCTAGCGCAATATCAATTTCGTTGTGTTCAAGAACCTCTTCTAAATTACTATAATAGCTGTAATTAAGAGAAACGGATGGATAGCGTTTTTGGAAAATAGTCAATGAGTTTGCTATCAAATAATCGGTATCCGCTAAATTAGTCCCAATTCTGATCGTTGCAGTTTCTCCTGTATGGACTAACAAATTGATTTCAGATAGGGCATTTTCAAATTCTTGAAATATTGTTTCACCTCGTCTTTTCAAAACAAAACCTTCGGGTGTTAAAGTGTTATTCCCGTGATTTCTGATTATTAATTGAACATTTAGTTCCTTTTCTAATTCTCGGATATGAGTACTCAGATAGGGTTGAGAAATCCCTAATTCTTCAGAGGCTTTTGTAAAACTCTTATTTTTACATAAAGATAAAAAATAGTCTAAGTGTTTTAGCTTCATTTTTGCAGCTCCTTTACACAATAAAATTTAGTCCTCTACAAGATAAAATAAGTCTTATTGAAATAGTTCTTTTTTTGAAAAACTATATAAAAAATTAATAGTAGGTTGATTAGCAAAAGAAAAGGCTCCTTCAATTGGTGATAGCAAACCAATTAAAGGAGCTTTTATCAGTGTACTAAATCTGATAAGAAACGATGAACTTTTTACTCATTTAGTATAGTTTGAAATTTCAAGTGACACCATTTTATTATACTTATAGGACTATTCCATTTTGTTGATATCTTGTAAAAGAGAAAGAAAACAAAATCCACTTCGCTGGAAAGACGAAGTGGATTTTGTCAGAGTTTACATTGTAAAAAGGAGTATGGATTTATGCATAAACGAAGTTGGGATGTTCGTCTATATAACGATCTTAAACAAAAATAGTGAAATAGACTATCTCGTTTTCTCTATAGAGCTATTCCTTTTTTCGACTATAAAATAAGGAGGTAAATCATTAAACTAAACGTGTAATTCTTCTTGTTAGGTGAGGCTCCTATACAAACACAGGCTACTGCCCAAAAATGTCGAGAGACGCCAATGGGTAGAACAGGAATTGTCGAACGAAGGCTTTTCATAAGGTAGCTAAAAGCAGAGGCTTTTTACGTTGTATAGTGCCAAAACTCAACGATTACGAAGACTCACGTCAAAGCGGACTGAGTTTTCAGTGCGTTCTTTTTGTGTGGAAAGGATGTGGTAATCATGCCAGATGATAGTTCGATAAACAAAAAAACAATAGAAAGAAAAGAGGATACCTCTGATGCAAAAAGAAATGAAGAACATGATCCATGAAAAAGCCTATCAAAAATTAGCCAATTTACCTATCGACAAAGTGCTAGAAAGTTTTTCCTCTTCGTGGGATGGACTGAAAGCCAGAGAAGTTCAACAATCAAAGGAAAAATTTGGTGTAAATAAAATCACTGGTGATAAAAAGAAATCATTTATTTATACCGTCGTAAAATCCTATGTTACACCTTTTACTGTGGTGCTGATGGTTCTTGCCACGATTTCATTTTTTACGGAATACGTATATGCTGATCCAAGTGAAAAAGATATTGCGGGTGTTTTGATCATGCTGGTCATGATTTTATTGAGTGGGACGATGACGTTAATCCAATCAGTCAAATCTAATAATGTTGTTAGTAAGCTACAAACCATGATCCAAATCACAGCGACTGTTACCAGAGAAAATAAAGAGATGGAAATTCCTATGGATGAAGTGGTTTGTGGCGATTTAGTGAAGCTTTCAGCTGGCGATATGATTCCAGCAGACCTTCGTTTGATTCATGCAAAAGATTTATTTGTATCTCAATCAGCGATGACGGGTGAAAGTTTTCCTGTTGAAAAAAAAGTAAAGAATTTCGTTTCAACAAATAATAATCAAACGGATTTTGAAAATCTATTATTCTTAGGAAGTAATGTGGTTAGCGGTAGTGGTGTCGGGGTAGCAGTTCGCGTTGGAGACAATACCTTATTTGGAAAAATTGCCCAAGATGTAGCGGATGATGAGAAAAAGACAAGCTTTGAATTAGGTGTGAATAAAACCACTTGGTTGTTGATTCGTTTTATGATGGTCATTACACCAGCAGTCTTTTTGATCAATGGCATTACAAAAGGTAATTGGAGTGAAGCCTTGATGTTTGCGATTGCGACAGCGGTTGGCCTTACGCCAGAAATGCTGCCAATGATTGTTACGACCAATTTAGTTAAGGGCTCTAGAGACATGGCAAAAGAAGGCACGATCATGAAAAATATCAATGCTATTCAAAACTTTGGCGCCATGGATATTTTATGTACAGATAAAACGGGTACACTAACACAAGATAAAGTGATTTTAGAATATCATTACAATACTTCATGTCAAGAAGATCGAGAAGTCTTACATTCAGCATTTTTAAATAGCTACTTTCAAACAGGCCTGCGCAATCTAATTGATAAAGCAATTATTGAAGCAACGTCAAAAGAGTTATTCATTGATGAAGAAGACTACTTTAAAATTGATGAAATTCCATTTGATTTTAATCGTAGAAGAATGAGTGTGGTGGTCAAAAATAGAAGATCTAATCAAAGTTTTTTGATTACCAAAGGTGCAGTGGAAGAAATGCTGCAAGCTTGTTCTCATATCAACCAACATGGTGAGATTGTGCCAATCACGCCCCAAATAAAGAAGCAAGTATTAAAAACAGTAAACGAATTAAATAAAGATGGCTTACGAGTATTAGCGATTGCCGATAAACAGGTCAACAATCAATTAGATGACTATTCGGTTGAAGATGAAAAAGAATTGATCTTACAAGGGTATTTAGCATTTTTAGATCCTCCTAAAGAAACGGCAGCAGCAGCTATTAAAGCGCTAGAAAATAATGGTGTTTCAGTGAAAATCTTAACAGGTGATAATGAGTTGGTTACCCGTTCAGTTTGTAAAGAGGTTGGTCTTGGTGTGGAAAAAATGATCAATGGTTCATCTCTTGCAAAGCTATCTGAAACGGAGTTAGAAGAAACGGTGAATGAATACAACATTTTCACAAAAGTAACTCCTGATCAAAAAACAAAAATTGTAAAAGCATTGAAAAAAAATGAACAAACAGTTGGATTCATGGGAGATGGGATCAATGATGCCGGTGCGATGAAAGTTTCGGATGTTGGAATTTCTGTCGATACTGCAGTCGACATTGCCAAAGAATCGGCAGATGTCATTTTACTGCAAAAAGACTTGATGGTCTTGGAAAAAGGAATCATATCCGGTCGCAGAGTGTTTAGTAATACAATGAAATATATCAAAATGACTGCAAGTTCCAATTTTGGTAATGTATTTTCTGTTATTCCAGCTAGTATCTTCTTACCATTTTTACCAGTAGCGCCAATCCAATCACTTTTTTTGAATTTGATTTATGATACATCATGTATGTCAGTTCCTTGGGATAATGTGGATGCTGAATATGTAGAAAAGCCGAAAAAATGGGAAGCTAAATCGATCGGTTCATTCATGAAATGGTTTGGACCAACAAGTTCTATTTTTGATATCGTAACGTATTTATTTATGTACTTTATTATTTGTCCAGCTATTTTAGGTGGCGGCTTCTTTTCGCTAACTGCTGATAAACAACTACTATTTATCGCTATTTTTCACGCTGGTTGGTTTATTGAATCGTTATGGTCACAAATGCTGGTGCTACATGTGTTGAGAACGCCTAAAATACCGTTTCTTCAAAGTAGAGCGTCAGGTATTTTGACGCTAGTTACTTCGATTGGGATTTTGGTTGGAACAATTTTACCATTCACGGGTCTAGGCGCTAGTATTGGATTTGCTCCGTTGCCTGGAAATTATTTTTATTATTTGATTCCAACTATTGTTGCCTATTTATTTTTAGTAACAGTGATCAAAAAAATCTATATGAGAAAATATCAAGAGTTACTTTAGTCAAAATATTTTTTGTAAATCTTAGAATAAAAAAAGAGGGGAATCATATTTTCTTTGATATCAAGTTTTTTTTCTTTTGACTTTGTTTAAGGAATTTATGCAGATTTTCTGTGATTGTACTTGATTATACCAACTTGACTAACTGTATTGTCAGAAAATAGGTAAAAATCATAGAAAAGTTGACGACAAAAAAAATTCGAAAAATACCAAAACAATGCTTCCTATTAAACTAAAAATTTGTAAGTTAAACTTAGCTCTTACCGTTTTTAGGAGTAATTGTTATGATGGATCTGATTTTTGATACTTTCATAATGACATGCTTGGAACCATCACTTACTTTTTAATGTATGTAGTCAAGGCGGTAGTCAATTTAATGAAAATTTCAGTGATATCAATAGAGGCAGTCTTTTTAACACGAAGCAAAAAAAACTCAAATTATTGATTATTTAGTAGTTTGAGCTTTTTTGTTTGCGATGAAAACAAATTGCGTAGAGATGGGATATTTTCTCTCATTTACTTAATGAGTTATTTTACTGTTTTGTAGTACATAAATAATTCTTGAAGGAGTTCATTTTTATATTCCTTATTGTAAGCAACAGCAATAGTATGATCCGTACTTACGTTATCAATATCAATAATTTTAATATGATATTTCTCTTCTAATGTTCCGTCATTCATACCTGAATATAAAAAAGCTAAATCGTTCCCGACTGAAACTCTTGAAAGACCTTCATCAAGATCTTTTACATAAGAATTTGCTTTTAAATTGAACCCGTTTTTGATACCTTGTCCAATTACATAGTCAACAATAACAGGTGAATATTGTCTTTCAAGTAAGATAAAGGTCTCACTACTTAAATCTGCAAAACTCACTTTTTTTCTATCATTTAAAATATGATGAAAGGGCACTGCAATTTGCAGATAATTTTCCAAAAATATAGATTTTTCAATATTTTGCTTTGTTTGAAGGTAAGTTACTAAATTAAAGACTAAATCATATCGACCATTTGAAAGTCCATCGGCTAAATTTATCGGAGTATCTTGTTTCGTTACAAATTGAACATTTGGATGCTTATTTTTAAAATACTCAAATATCTCATACATTTTTCCCATATTGAAATTCTGCAAATAGCCAATTTTAAAAATATGGGATGCTTCATCAGAATTTACTTGATGGTCGAACATATGAGATAAATGATCTATGCGTTTTAAAACGTCGCTGACTTCTTTTAGGAATTGCTCACCAGCATCAGACAATGTAAGTCCATGGTTATGACGAATAAATAATTCTACTCCTAGTTCAGATTCTAAATTTTGTATGCGCCTACTTAGGGTTGGCTGAGAAATATATAGTTTTTCGGAAGCTCTTGTAAAATTTCCTTCAGTAGCCACTGTAACAAAATAGTTTAAGGTTGTTAACTTCATCTTGGCTCCATCTCAAATAATTATATTTAATAGTAGCTCTAGTATAAAGTTTACTTATTGATTTAACAAGTTTTAATGAGTGACTATCAATGGTAATTGAAGATATGAAGCATATTCGCCACCAGTATGAAGAATGTGCGTTCCTTGATTATCAGGTGTGCAACCTGGTGTTCCCGGCATCACAGATCCGAGTTCGTCTTTTGTACTGATAACCATTCTTAAGGTTTCACCAGCTTTGTAGGATAGACCAAGTGGACTTAATACAATATCAAGCGCAACAATTTCACCTTTTGATAATTTTTGAACACGGTCAAAGGTATAAGCGGGGATTTCATCTGTTGTAAGTCCGCTATCAAGATGACGCATGGAAGCTCGAAGACGTCCCCAAGCTCCTTTGTAACGCAGAGCAGAGGCACCCTCTTGTGTGAAATCTTGAAGGGCAGCACCGTGATTTGGAACAACAAACTCACTTAAAACATTTCCCAATTTGTCTAACTTTTGAATCCAAACAAAAATATCCATATCCTCATAACCTTCAACTTCCATGAATAGTTTAGCTTTTGGATAACCAACAAAATCGGTATCTTTAGCGAAAGTTAGTTGAAAAGAGCTACGACCTGGTAAATTACCTGCAGTATATTTTACTGTGGCATCTTTTGTTTCAGGATTTTCTTGTAAAGTACGGGATAGTCCGTTCAAGTAATAGCGTTTGTTTTCACTTGTTGAAGGTGGGAAAGATTCTGATGGAATGTCTGTTTTGTTACCACCATGAAAATCAATAAGTGAATAGCGAACAGTTGGTGTTTCTGTCCAGCCGTTTTCTTTTTCAAGTAAATAATAATCAAAAAATCGGCGTAATTCTTCAATATTTTTTTCATCATAATAATAAGGCCATTCTTGACGATCATGAATACGAAGCCATTTTTCTTTTGATCCTAACGTACGCCAAGAACGGAAAGTTCCCATCGTGTGTAGTGTATTTGAATAGCTTGCAATAACAAAGGCAGGTATTGTGATTTTATTTGGATCAGCAACTTTATCTTGCCAAACTGCTGTATTGGCCAAAGGATATGCTTTCATTTCTTTTACTAAGTCTTCACGTGTAGCATTTTTCGCACTGACGTGATTCACTTGCAAGCGCTCAATAAAGTTTTCATCTGGAATTCCACCTATAAAAGCTAAGTCACGATAACCATCTGCAAGTCCCTCTGTTGGATTGATACAAGTTAAGTGAGGAGGCTGTTCAGCAGCGATATACCATTGTGAAAAAGCTAAATAAGAAGTTCCTGTAAGTGCTGTTTTACCATTGGACCATGATTGGGAAGCTAACCATTCGATTAAGTCATAACCGTCCTGTGCTTCTTGTGAACCAATCATCGTAGTATTTCCTTCGCTATGTGCGATGCCGCGCATATCGGGATTACATACAGCATAACCATGTGCGCACCAATAATCCGGGTCAGGTGCTTCAAATTTTGTTAATCCTGAGTTCCAATGATTTCCCATACCTAGCATATTAAAAAGATTTTTGTAGCGAGGCGCGGTTCCAGCACTTTTACCATATGGACTCCACGCAATGAGAACAGGTACTTTTTTCTCAGTAATTGGTAAGTAGATATCCGTGTAGATTGTGATACCGTCTCGTAATTCTACTGGGACATCTTTCAGCATTTTAATATCATTCGTTAATGGTTTAAAACCTTCAGCAATTTGATCCCCTTTTTTCAAAATGATTTCTTTTGTCTCAAATGGGCTGAGCACACCATGTTCAACACCGTTATCGATATAGTCAAAAGATGGACTAAAGCACATTTTTTCTGTCATTTTTGTCGTCATTTATATTCCCTCCGATTTTATAATATAGTTGAGTTATTAAGCACTTTAAAGTATACAGGGGAATCATTTGAATGTGAAATTGCATTTTTGGATAGTCAGTATAAGAATATAAGTGTTATTCATTTTATGAATAACAGGACATTTGATACATTTTTGTTTCTAAATGAAATTAAATGTAGCTGTTCATTATTGTTCACAGTGTGTGAAAACTAATTAAAAATTACATTGACAAAAATGAAAGCGTTTGATAAAATACGAGACATAGAAGAATATTTCTAATTTCATGTGGATAGTAATTGAAAAAATTCAAGCTAGACCTGATTGTAAATTGGTAAAACGTAAGTCTTATTTTTTGACGTTTTATAAATTTACAATCAGGTCTTTTTAGGTGGTGAAAAAATGATTATTCAGAAGATATTGAATAATAATGTTGTTGTGTGTTTAGACAATCTAGGTAATGAAATTGTTGTTCTTGGAAAAGGGCTTGCTTATCAAAAAAAAATAGGAGAGGCAGTCGAAGATTCTTTAGTAAATAAAAAATTTGTTCTTCAAAGTCAAGACTTATCTGGAAAGTTCCAACAAATCATTGCAAGTATTCCAAGTGATTTCTTATCTGTTACAGATGAAATTATTGAAAACATTAAATTGAAGTTAGGAAAGAAACTAAGTGAAGGTATCTATATTTCATTAACTGATCATATTTATACTTCTATTCACCGAAAGCAACAAGGAATTGCGATGAAAAATGCAATGCTTTGGGATATCAAACGCTTTTATCCTGTGGAATTTCAGTTAGGTCAAGAAGCAATTATACTGATTAAACAGCGATTAGATGTACAATTATCTGAAGATGAAGCTGGCTTTATTGCTTTTCATATTGTGAATTCAGAGTTAGATGAAAATCTAGAACATGCGTATGAAGTAACTAAATTGATGACAGAGATTTTGAGCATTGTAAAATACCATTTTAACGTGACAATCGATGAAGATTCTGTTTATTTTTACCGCTTTATCACGCATTTGAAATTTTTGGCTCAAAGAATTTTTAACGGCACTCTTCATGTAGATGGGGAAGATTCTCTTTTTTTAATGGTCAAAGAAACCTATCCGAGTTCTTTTGAATGTACAGAGAAAATTACCATGTTTCTCAAGAAAAAACATCGAGTAATGATTTCTAAAGAGGAAAAAAGTTATCTAACGATTCATTTAGATAGGCTTATTTATAAAAAAAATACAATTTAAAATGGAGGGAAAAAATAGTTAAAAAAGGGTGGTAACATTCAGTTGGCCAAACCGCTAAAAAAAATTAAGCGGAGGAATTAAAAATGAGTCATTATAAAGAATTAGCAAAAAATATTATTGAAAATGTTGGTGGGAAAGACAACATCATCGCATTAACGCATTGTGTAACTAGGTTAAGATTTCAGCTAGCTGATGAATCAAAAGCAAATGATGAACTTCTGAAAAAAATGGACGGTGTTGTAACAGTCATGCGCTCTGGTGGACAATATCAAGTTGTTATTGGAACTCATGTGCCTGATGTATATCAAGTTGTATGTGAATTAGCAGGGATTTCTAATGAAAAGAAGGTAGTAAAAAGCACTAAAAAAATGACGATTATGGAAAAATTCTTCGATATCGTTTCTGGTATTATGCTGCCGTCCATTGCAATTTTGTCTGCCTCTGGAATTATCAAAGGTTTAAATACTTTGTTGGAATTGGTAGGCCTCTATTCTGCTGAAAGCTCTTTTTTCACACTGTTTGATTCTATTGGGGATGCTATGTTTTATTTTTTCCCAATCATTATTGGTTACAATACAGCTAAAAAAGTTAGCATGAATCCTTATCTTGGCATGACGATCGGTGCAATTTTATGTCATCCGGCTATTAATGGGGTAGACATGAATTTCTTTGGCTATAAAATGAATGTTACCTACACATCCAGCATGTTACCAGTTATTTTGATTATTTTACTTGCAGCACCCTTAGAAAAATTCTTGATTGAAAGGTTGCCAAAATCAATTAAATCATTCACAGTACCTTTGTTAGTTTTAGTTATCGCAGTCCCAATTGGATATACCTTGGTAGGACCATTTGCTAATGCAGTTGGTGGCATTTTAGGAGATGGCATTAACGCTTTAATTGTATTGAGTCCTGTTTTAGCTGGCATCATTATTGGTGCTTTCTGGCAAGTATTTGTGTTGTTTGGTGTTCATATTGTATTAATGATGCCATCGATTATGAATATTATTTCTGGTCAGCCAGATATGTTCATGGCAATTGTTAAGGTTGTTTCATTCGCTCAAATCGCTGTTGTTTTAGCTATTTTATTGAAAACTAAAGATAAAAAATTGAAAGAGGTTGCCATTCCAGCTTTCATTTCTGGGATTTTTGGTGTAACTGAGCCAGCAATTTATGGAGTAACCTTACCGCGTATCAAGATGTTTGTTATTTCTTGTATTGGTGGCGGTGTTGCAGGCGGTATTATAGGGCTATTGGACATTAAAGTATATAACATGGGCGGTATGGGAATCTTTGGTTTACCAGGTAATATTGATCCTGCCGCAAATAATTTTAATAACTTAATTAATACGATTATTGCTATTGCTGTTAGCTCAGCAGTTGCCTTTGTTTTAGCCTTTTTCGTATTTAAAGATGACAAAATTGAGGAAAAAATAGAAGATAACATTTTGAAAGAAGATCACATAGAAATTTTAAATAGCCCATTAAAAGGGAACTTGATTCCTTTGTCTGATTTATCAGATGATGCTTTTGCTCAAGAAATTATGGGCAAAGGAATTGCGATTGAACCATCAGAGGGGAAATTATATTCACCTTGTGATGGTACTGTAATGACTATCTTTCCAACTAAGCACGCAATTGGAATTATTTCAGATAAAGGAAGCGAAATTTTAATTCACTTAGGTATGGATACTGTTCGATTAGATGGTAAATATTTTGAAACAATAGTAGAACAAGGACAAAAAGTATCTAAAGGTGATTTGCTAGTAACCTTTGATATTGAGGCAATTGTTAAAGAAGGTTATACACTAGAAACGCCAGTAATCATTACGAACACTAAAGATTATCATGAAATCGTACCGAATAATGATTCAACAACTAATGTTGGTGATGAGTTATTGACTTTAATGGTGTAAATGGAAAGGTGTGGAATGAATATGGGTTTTTCAAAAGATTTTTTATGGGGTGGCGCAACTGCTGCCAATCAATGTGAAGGTGCTTGGAATATTGACGGTAAAGGTGATAGTATTTGTGATCATATGCGTGGTGGTGGGGTAAATACGCCTCGTGTCTTTGATATGGAGATACTTCCGGATAAGTATTATCCTAGTCATGATGCGATTGATTTTTACCATCATTATAAAGAAGATATTGCGATGTTAGGAGAAATGGGCTTTAAAGTATTTCGTCTTTCCATAGCTTGGAGCCGCATTTTTCCAAAAGGAAATGAAGAGAAGCCAAATGAAGCTGGTTTAGCCTTTTATGACAACGTTTTTGATGAATGTCGTAAATATGGTATAAAGCCGCTTGTAACATTGAGTCATTTTGAAATGCCTTTTTATCTAGCGAAAGAATATAACGGTTTTTCAGATAAACGAGTAGTTGATTATTTTGTTCATTATGCAACAACCGTGATGGAAAGATACAAAGACAAAGTCAGCTATTGGTTGACTTTTAATGAAATAAACTTTGCAACGTTACCGTTTGGAAATCAGAATGTTTTAGGGATATTGCACACAGATGAAAAAGGGAATGTAGTAAGATCTTTAGATGACGAAAAAATGCGTTATCAAGCATTGCATAATGTTTTTCTAGCTAGTGCTAAAACTGTTATTGAAGGACGTAAAATTAATCCTAGTTTTCAATTTGGTTGCATGATTGCTCATGTTACAATGTATCCTTTGACACCAAATCCAGAAGATATATTGCTAGTTCAGCAAAAAGACAACCACATCAATAATTTTTGTGGAGATGTTCAAGTTAAAGGGGAGTATCCTGACTTTATGATTCAGTATTTGAAAAATAAAGATATCGATGTTCCATATAAAGAAGATGCACAGCTTCTCAAAGATGGAACGGTTGATTTCTATACTTTTTCTTATTATTCTAGTAATTGTGTGACTGTAGACAAGGCGAAAGAAAAGACTTCAGGCAATGTTCTTGGAGGTGTAAAGAATCCTTATCTACAAGTAAGTGACTGGGGATGGCAAATCGATCCGAAAGGCTTGCGATATGTTCTAAATAAGCTAAATGATCGTTATGGTGTTCCACTGATGATTGTAGAAAATGGATTAGGTGCTGCTGATCAAATAGATGAGACAGGTCAAGTGTTGGATGATTACCGTATAGAGTATTTAAAAGAACATATAAAAGTTATGGAAGAAGCCATTAATGATGGCGTAAAACTTATTGGCTACACAATGTGGGGATGTATTGACTTAATTTCTGCTGGAACGGGTGAAATGAAAAAACGTTATGGCTTTATTTATGTTGATCGTGACAATGAAGGAAAAGGAAGTTTAATGCGTAAAAAGAAAAAGTCATTTTATTGGTATAAGCAAGTGATTGCATCAAATGGAGAAAACTACAATAGATAAGTCTTGACACCAGCGATAATATTCAATAAAAAGTAAGACAACTTAGTAACAAAAAATTATTAATAAATTTTTATGGTCTTCTTCAGCTCCGGCTACTAGAATGTGATGGAGACAAAGGTGAAATAGGAAAGGAAGAGGTGATTAGGACCTCTTCCTTTTCTATTTTATTGTACAGAGTAAATGAAAATAGCTATAGTAGCATATAGAATAGAACGTGTTGAGCATATTGTAGCGAATCATTTAATTAGTACTTCTTTAATTTGTGTACAAAGGCTTATTTTTATAAATCTTTACAAGAAAAATTTGTTGATTCGATTTAAACTATTTTATGATGGGATATGTTAAGATAAGAGACGTCTTCTATATAGTGGTTTATAAATAGAAGACTTCTAAATTGGAGGAATAAAAAATTGGAAAACCAAAATAAAAAAATTTCAGCTTACATACATATTCCGTTTTGCGAACATATTTGTTTTTACTGCGACTTCAATAAAGTATTTTTGGAAGGTCAGCCAGTCGATGAATATATTCAAAGTCTTTTAAAAGAGATTCGTTTGACCAAAGAGCAATATCCGAGCAAGACGACCGAAACGATTTATATAGGAGGAGGAACACCAACGTCTTTATCAGCTAAGCAGTTAGACGTATTGTTAAAAGGTGTCCGTGAATTACTACCGATTGATCCAGCAAATGAATTTACAATCGAGGCGAATCCAGGTGATTTAACGCAAGAAAAGTTACTGGTAATGAAAGAATATGGTGTAAATCGTTTATCTATGGGCGTTCAGACATTTGATAATAAGCTATTGAAAAAAATCGGACGCAAACATACGGCAGAAGATGTTTATGAAACGATGAAATTCTTGGAAAAAGAAGATTTTCTAAATGTCAGTATCGATTTGATTTATGCATTGCCAGGTCAGACCTTAGAAGGCTTTAGAGATACCTTGAAACGTGCAATCGAGCTTGATTTGCCTCATTATTCGTTATACTCTTTGATTTTGGAGAATAAGACAATGTTTATGAATTGGGTGCGTCAAGGACGTTTACAATTGCCAGATCAAGATGTGGAAGCGCAAATGTTTGAGGAAACGATTGTTGCTATGGAAAAAGCAGGACGTCATCAATATGAAGTGAGTAATTTTGCCTTAAAGGGACAAGAGAGTCAACATAATCTAGTTTACTGGAATAATGATCATTATTATGGATTCGGTGCAGGAGCTAGTGGTTATTTAGGCCATACCCGTTATAAAAATCATGGTCCAATCCAGCATTATCTAAAACCATTGCGTGACAATCAATTGCCGACGCTTGAAACAGAGATTCTGACCTTGAATAATCAAATGGAAGAAGAATTATTCTTAGGGTTACGAAAAAAAGCAGGGGTTTCAAAAATTCGATTCCAAGAGAAGTTTGGGCTGGGGTTAAATCAAGTATATCAAAAAACGATACCAGAATTGATTCAAAAAGGTTTGCTTCTGGAAAATGAAGAATCTATCCAGTTAACTGAACAAGGACTATTTGTAGGAAATGATGTGTTTGAAGCTTTTCTAATTGATAAGGAAAAGTAAGTATATAAGGAACGAAAGTAGAGTGATACAAGATCTATTTTCGTTCTTTTTTATTGATTTAGCACTCGATGATGAAGAGTGCTAAAAAAGTGTGTTTTTCTCTTGACAATTAAACAAGAACTTGCTATATTAATAATTGTATTAGCACTTGAATAACATGAGTGCTAATGAAGGGTGGTAATTATGATAACAGATAGACAAAAGAATATTTTGCGACTTATCATCCAAGAATACACGAATACAGGAAATCCTGTAGGGTCAAAGAAATTGATGGAACAAGGGATTAAGTCAAGTTCTGCAACGATTCGTAATGATATGAAAGCCTTAGAAGAACATGGATTACTACTAAAGACGCATTCGTCTTCTGGTAGAATTCCTTCAATGGATGGTTATCGTTACTATGTGGATCATTTACTCAGCCCAGCTGAAGTCGAACGAGAAGAATTAGAGACGATTCGTCATTCATTTGGTAGAGAGTTTCATGAAATCAACGATATTATCGAACAATCTGCTGAAATTCTTTCAAATTTGACTAGCTATACTGCCTTTTCTTTAGGTCCTGAAGTGAAAGAACGTAGACTAACTGGATTTCGGATCGTTCCTTTAAATGATCGTCAGATTATTGCTGTGATCGTCACAGATAAAGGGAATGTTGAAAGCCAAGTATTTGCCATTCCAGCTTCAGTTTCTAGCCAAGATCTTGAAAAAATGACACAAATCATTAACGACAAGCTTGTTGGGCAACCGTTATTAACAGTTTACCATCGCTTGAGAACGGAAATCCCGATGATTTTACACCGTTATTTTCAAACACCAGATGGCATGATGAATTTATTCGATGCAATGTTAGGTCATGCATTCGAAGAAAAAGTATTCGTCAGTGGTCGAATGAATGTGTTAGATTTTGGTATAAAACAAGATATCGATCAATTAAAATCAGTTTATTCCTTTATGCAAAATACAGATGCTATCACGCATTTGTTAACCGCAGAAGCAGAATCACCGATCGCAATTCGTATTGGATCAGAGATAGGAAATGATTTACTGGACAATATGAGTATGATTACCGCGACATATGAAGTAACAGGACATGGCAAAGGAACGATTGCTTTATTAGGACCTACTAGCATGCCGTATTCAAAAATGTTTGGCCTCGTGGATGTATTCCGCGATGAATTAGCTTCAAAACTTGGTGCTTATTATCGTTTTCTTGATGAATAAGTAAAAAGTTAAATATATAGAATTCTAATAATTCTACGGAAATGAGAAGGGAAGTTGCCAGAGTGAGTAATAAAGAAGAAACAAATGAAGAAATTCAAGAAGAGCGCACAGAAGCAATTGATGATTCCGGGGGTTCTGAAACGGAAACTGAGATGACTGAATTAGAAAAAGCGCAAGCTGATTTATCAGAAATGGAAGATAAATTTTTAAGAGCCCGTGCTGAAATTGCCAATATGAGCAATCGTTTCAAAAATGAACGCGAGCTACTTGTTCGTTACCGTTCACAGGATTTAGGTAAAAAATTATTGCCTTCTCTTGATAATTTAGAACGTGCAATGGCAATTGAAGTAGATGACGAGCAAGGCGCAAGCTTGAAAAAAGGAATCTCGATGGTTCTTGAAAGTTTACAAGCTGCATTGAAAGAAGAAGGTATCGAAGAAATCCCGACAATGGGTGAAGTATTTGATCCTAATTTACATCAAGCAGTCCAAACGATTCCTGCAAGTGATGAAACACCTGCCGATACAATCGTTGAAGTTTTGCAAAAAGGCTATAAGTTACATGATCGTGTTTTACGAGCAAGCATGGTTATCGTTGCCCAGTAGCAGCATAATACAATGTTTGTATAATATAAATTGAAAAAAATTAAAATAGAAGATAGGAGATCATTAATTATGAGTAAAATTATTGGTATTGACTTAGGAACAACAAACTCAGCAGTTGCAGTATTAGAAGGCGGAGAAGCAAAAATCATCGCCAACCCAGAAGGTAACCGTACAACACCTTCAGTAGTATCATTTAAAAATGGTGAAATCCAAGTTGGTGAAGTGGCAAAACGTCAAGCAGTGACTAACCCACATACAATTGCTTCAATCAAACGTCATATGGGCGAAGCTGGCTACAAAGTAGAAGCAGATGGCAAATCTTATACACCACAAGAAATTTCTGCAATGATCTTACAATATTTAAAAGGATTCGCAGAAGACTATTTAGGCGAAAAAGTGGATAAAGCGGTTATCACAGTTCCAGCTTACTTCAATGATGCACAACGTCAAGCAACGAAAGACGCTGGTAAAATCGCTGGTTTAGAAGTAGAACGGATCGTTAACGAACCGACAGCTGCAGCATTAGCTTACGGTTTAGATAAAACCGATAAAGATGAAAAAGTTTTAGTATTTGACCTTGGCGGAGGTACATTTGACGTATCGATCCTTGAATTAGGTGATGGCGTATTCGACGTATTATCAACTGCTGGAGATAACGAACTAGGTGGGGATGACTTTGATAATAAAATCATCGACTACATGGTAGCAGAATTCAAAAAAGAAAATGGCGTTGACTTATCTAAAGACAAAATGGCTGTTCAACGTTTGAAAGATGCCGCTGAAAAAGCGAAAAAAGATTTATCAGGCGTTACGTCAACTCAAATCAGCTTACCATTTATCACAGCAGGAGATGCTGGTCCATTGCACTTAGAAATGAACTTAACTCGTGCAAAATTTGATGAATTAACAAGTGATTTAGTAGAACGTACGAAAACTCCAGTACGTCAAGCCTTGAAAGATGCTGGTTTGAACCCATCTGAAATCGATGAAGTAATCTTAGTTGGTGGATCAACACGTATTCCAGCTGTTGTAGAAGCTGTTCGTAAAGAAACAAACAAAGAGCCAAACAAATCAGTTAACCCAGATGAAGTTGTTGCAATGGGTGCAGCAATTCAAGGTGGCGTTATCACTGGTGATGTGAAAGATGTCGTATTATTAGACGTAACACCATTATCATTAGGTATCGAAACAATGGGTGGCGTATTTACTAAATTGATCGATCGCAATACAACGATCCCTACAAGTAAATCACAAGTATTCTCAACAGCCGCTGACAATCAACCAGCTGTAGATATTCACGTATTACAAGGTGAACGTCCAATGGCTGCTGATAATAAAACATTAGGTCGTTTCCAATTAACTGATATTCCAGCCGCTCCTCGTGGTGTGCCTCAAATCGAAGTAAGTTTTGATATCGATAAAAATGGTATCGTAAATGTACGTGCCAAAGATTTAGGAACTCAAAAAGAGCAAACAATCACAATCAAATCTTCTTCAGGTTTATCAGATGATGAAATCGAACGCATGGTGAAAGATGCAGAATCAAATGCTGAAGCAGATAAAGCACGTAAAGAAGAAGTTGACCTACGTAACGATGTGGATGCTTTGTTATTCACTGTTGACAAAACATTGAAAGAATTAGAAGGCAAAGTAGATGCTGATGAAGTGAAAAAAGCAGAAGACGCTCGTGATGAATTGAAAGCTGCTGTTGAAGCGAACGATATCGAACAAATGAAAGAAAAACGTGATTCATTAAACGAAATCGTACAAAACTTAACAGTAAAACTTTATGAACAAGCAGCGCAACAACAAGCGCAAGAAAATCCTGAAGCTGCACAAGGTGGAGCAGATGATGTTGTAGATGCTGACTTTGAAGAAGTAGAAGGCGACGACAAATAATCATTGATCGTTAACAAGCTGGCAAAGACCAAAGTCATCGCTTTGGTCTTTGCCTATCTTTATTTGTAGAAGAAGTTGAAAGGCAAATTAAGTGAAGCTATTTTTCTTTTGCGTGATTTGTGGTATGATTACAACGATGTTTTTATACAAATAAGTTAGCGTCGATTCTTTTTTAGAATAAATGGAATAATAGTTGGAGGGGAACTAATGGCTACGAAAAGAGATTATTATGAAGTCTTAGGCCTTGCAAAAGGTGCGTCAGATGATGAAATAAAAAAAGCTTACCGTAAGCTTTCAAAACAATATCACCCAGATATCAATAAAGAAGCGGATGCAGAAGATAAATTCAAAGAAGTTTCTGAAGCATATGAAGTATTGAGCGATCCTCAAAAGAAAGCAGCTTATGATCAATATGGGCATGCGGGAACAGATCCAAACTACGGTGGAGGCGCTGGTGGTTTTGGCGGCTTCGGCGGTGGCGGTTTTTCTAGCAGTGGTTTTGGTGGATTTGAGGACATTTTTGATTCATTCTTTGGTGGAGGTTCACGTAGTGTCGATCCGACTGCTCCAAGACAAGGGGCCGATTTACAATATACTGTTAACCTGAAGTTTGAGGAAGCAATTTTTGGTGTAGAAAAAGAGATCAAGTACAACCGTGAAGATAACTGCGAAACCTGTGGTGGTAATGGAGCAAAACCTGGTACGCATCCTGAAACGTGTCATAAATGTCACGGATCTGGTTCAATCAATGTGGAACGTCAAACGCCACTTGGTCGTGTAATGAGTCGTCAAACGTGTGATGTTTGTCATGGAACAGGAAAAGAAATCAAAGAACCATGTCCAACTTGTCATGGCTCTGGTCATGAGAAAAAAGCGCATAAAGTCAAAGTCAATGTTCCTGCTGGAGTTGAGGATGGACAACAAATGCGTTTGGCAAACCAAGGTGAAGCTGGCATGAATGGTGGACCATACGGTGATTTATATGTGGTATTCAATGTAGAAGAAAGTGATATTTTTGATCGTGAAGGGTCAGAAATCTATTATGATTTACCATTAAGTTTTGTTCAAGCAGCACTTGGTGATGAAATCAAAGTACCAACTGTGCATGGTGATGTAAAACTAAAAATCCCTGCTGGTACTCAAACAGAAACGAATTTCCGTTTAAGAGGCAAAGGAGCACCACGCTTACGTGGAGGTGCCAATGGTGATCAACATGTAAAAGTGAAAATCATCACGCCTAAAAATTTAAACGATGAACAAAAAGAAGCACTTCGTACATTTGCTAAAGCGGGTGGTCAAAGCGTAAGTGAACAACAAGAAGAAGGCTTTTTCGATAAAATGAAAGATGCTTTCGGCGGTAAGAAAAAGAAATAATCTAAAAAGCACCTCAAATTGGATAAACACTATCCAATTTGAGGTGCTTTTTTTATTGATACATCGCCAACATATCTGTAAGACGTCGTTTTAATTCAGTTCTCACGTGTTTTGGCTGTATACACTCGCATTGACAGCCAAAACCTAAAAGAAGATGATAGCCAAAGTCATCTTCCATAAAAGGAAAGTCAACGATCACCTTTTCAGGATCATCCGTAGGGGAAAATGGTAGTTGCCCAAATTTATCACACAACTGTTCCTTGATTTTGTGGGTTACTTTCAATGTGATTGTTGTGAATTCTTTACCGTAGAATGGCTCTTTTCCTAGCGCTGTTGTTTTAAATTCTCGAAGATCAAAATGTGACGCTACTAATGCTAATTCACTCATCCTAGAAATTTTAAACGTTCTAAAATCAGCTTTTTCTAAGCAATATGCTTGTAAATACCAGCTGATTTCCTTTAGAACGAGACGATAAGGTTCCACTGTTCTTTGAGTTTTTCTTCCTTGATTGTCCTCATAATCAAAAGAAAGTACACGTTGTTGATCCATTCCAGCTTTTACTACCTCTAAAAAAGGTTGTAACGTATGGTTGCTGGTCCATGGTGTTAAATCAATTACAATTTGATTCGTTTTAAATTCGATTTCATCTAGAAATTGACTGGGTACTAACGTTTTTAGTTTCTCAAACGTTTGGCTTGTTTGAATAGGGGATACGTTATTAGATAAGCTTTCTAGCGCAATCAACAAAGAGGTAATATCAGATGACGTAAAAAATTGTTTATCTATTTTATAGTTATCCATAATTTGGATTCCACCATTGACACCAGGAAAAGAAGTTACGGGAATTCCAGCTTCACTTAGCGAGTTGATATCTCTATAAATTGTTCGCATGGACACTTCTAACATTTCAGCCAATTTGGAAGCACTGACTTGTTTTTTTTCAAGTAAAATCATGATGATTGCTAATAATCGTTCTGTTTTCATTTGGCACCTTCTTTTTTTTTACAAGATTCGTTTGCTTCATTATAACCAAAAATAGGTTGAATTTGGTGGAAAGGGGATAAAATATTTTTTTTAATAAAAACTTGTTTCTTTTTTTGATTGTGCTATAATACAAATGTAGAAATTGAATAGGTATTTATTTAGATGGAAGTTTGGTTCGATTCCAATACGGTCCCGCCACTGTGAAGAGCATTACTGCTATAAGTCAGGTCTTTCTAAATCAATACATTCCGTACTATTGTTTCGAGGCAAAACAATAGAACACATAACGATTACTTTTTAAGAGAGAACAATCTTGATTAGTAAGCACGAAAATGTGGTGTATGTACGATGAAGTACAACGGTGAATCAGGCCTATTTTTTGTGGTTAAAAATGAATAATCTATAAAAGTAAATACAAAAAACACAAAGTAGTGTTTTTTAAGCAAGCAAAGAAGCTGCTGAAAAGATGATCGTTGTCTTTTTTGCGGCTTTTTTTGAAGAAACGAAAGGAGAATCCGATGGAAACAATTACTTTTCCAACCAAACTTCATATTGGAGAACATGTCTTGCAAGGATTAAATCGCTACCAAAATCAGCGGATTTTTATTGTGACAGACCCATTTATGGTTCAATCGAATAAAATAGAGACTATTACAATGCACTTACAAGAGCAAAATGAACTAAAAATCTTTAGCAACGTGATTCCCGATCCGCCAATTGAAAACGTTATAAGTGGGATTGAATCAATGGCATCTTTTGCCCCGACACTACTGATTGCAGTAGGTGGCGGTTCGCCGATTGATGCAGCAAAAGCAATGAAATTTTTCGGGAAGCAACTGGGGAAAATCGAAGATCTGACATTTATTGTGATTCCGACAACGAGTGGGACAGGCTCTGAGGTAACCAATTTTTCGGTAATCACCAATCAGGACAAAGGGGTTAAATATCCTTTAGTCACAGCTGAAATTCAGCCAGATGAAACGTATCTTGCATTTGAATTAGTCATCAGTGCTCCGAGAAATATCACGGCGGATACAGGAATGGACGTTTTGACTCATGCATTAGAAGCCTATGTTTCAACAAAAGCAAATGATTTTTCTGATGCCTTGTGTGAGAAAGTCGTTGTACTTGTATTTGATTACGTAGTACGTTGTTATCAAGATGGATCAGACCTAGAGGCACGAGAGAAAATGCATTATGCCTCTTGCATGGCTGGAATGGCATTTAATTTGACTTCATTAGGACTTAATCATGGCATCGCCCATGCTGCTGGTGCTAAACTTCACGTAGCTCATGGACGTTTGAATGCGATTTTATTAAGTGAAGTGATACAATATAATGCAGGCTACGGTAAATCATAGCAAGCCTATAATCAACCAACGGCAGCCAAATATGCTTACTTGGCTGAATTAATTGGGTATGAAAAGTCAACAGAAAAATTAGGTGTGAAACATTTGGTTCGAGGGATTGAAAAATTAAAGAAACAATTAGGAATCCCAACAACATTAAAACAAGCAGGCGTAAATACAGAAACCGTTGAAAAATTCAAGTCGGAGATTGCTGAAGGAGCTATGCTTGATGGCTGTACCGCAACAAACCCAAGAGTTCCGACTAAAAAAGCAATCGAAGACATTCTAGACAAGGTTAAATAAGAACGTTTCTTTAAAGGATACATCATGTTACTGTTAACTAGTAAAAAAGAGGTGAGCTGTTTGACTGAAAAACAACGAATGATTCAAGAATACGTACCCGGCAAGCAAATAACACTAGCCCATATTATTGCTAATCCTAATCCTGAAATTTACGAAAAACTCGGATTAGTCGATGTTCAAACGAATGCAATCGGGATTTTAACGATCACCCCTAGTGAAGCGGCAATCATTGCTGTTGATATTGCCACTAAAGCTGGTGATATCTCTATCGGCTTCATTGATCGCTTTAGCGGTTCAGTTGTAATCACAGGGGATGTTTCCTCAGTAGAATCTGCTCTGTCAGAAGTTTTGACCGGATTAGGCACTATTTTGGGATTTAATGAAACCCATATAACAAAAACATAAACAGAAAAGGATGAACCATTATGAACGGAAGAATTGTCATTGTAGACGATGAACCTATTACAAGAATGGATATCCGGGGGATGCTGGAAGCTGAAAACTACAATGTAGTAGGTGAAGCTGCCGACGGGATCGAAGCCATCGAACTTTGTAAAACCCATCACCCCGACCTTGTGATCATGGATATCAGTATGCCGCTTTTAGACGGACTAAAAGCTAGTAAGAAAATTTTAGCAGAGAAATATGCGAAAGCGATTATTCTTTTAACTGCTTATAGCGATAAAGAGAACATAGAAAAAGCTAAAAAGTATGGCATTAGCGGCTACTTGATTAAACCAATTATGGAAAAATCACTGACACCAATGGTTGAAGTTGCGATTGCAACTGGAACGAAAGCAAGAGAATATGAAGTTTCGCTAGAGAAGTTAACAAAAAAATTGTCAGATCGAAAATTGATCGAAAAAGCCAAAGGAATCATTATGGTAGAACAAAATTTATCTGAAGATCAAGCATATCAATTATTAAGAGAGTTAAGTATGAATAAACGTTGTCCAATCGCTGAGATCGCCGAAATGTTTGTGGCTTCTGATGATTAATTCAATGCAACAAATCAAAAAGCTATGCAAAGAATATACCGAGCTGTCTAAAGAAGATATCAACGAATTGATCACACAAGCAAATCATATTTTGACGAGAAATTTATACCCAGATAACGATGTATTTATTGATGTTATCAATGAACTGACTGGCGATGCTGTGGTGATTTTCCAAAGAGAGCCATTGTCGAAACAATCGCTGTACTCCAAAAACATTGTTGGCGAAAAGGCCCAGCGAAAAAATGAAGCAGCTGTTTATCGCACCTTTGAAACGTCATTAAACACAGTTGGCTTACTTGCTCGTTCTCAAGAAAATGTAATGGTACGCCAACGGGTTTACCCAATTCGGAATCAAAGAAAAAATATAGGTGTTGTGATTGTGGAAGATTCAGTCGATGAAAAAATGAAAAACTTTTTAGTTGCTCAAAGTGAAGCAAAAAACTACCAGAATATTCCAATTCCGATTACCTCAAAAGAATTCGTAACAGATAATATAGATGAAGGAATCTTGATTTTTAATCGAAAAGGGTATTTAGTCCAAATGAATCGTGCCGCAGAATCCTATTATCACGAATTTGGGTATTTAGAAGATATTCTTGGTATGCATTATGATAATTTATCCTTAGACATGTCAACGTTTGAGCAATTGAATTATTTAAGATCTAGAAATGATGTCGCCAGTTCAATGGAAAAAGAAATCAAATTTGGCAATTTATATTTTGAAATGAAATACATTTTTGATGAAGCTGAAGGAACAGTCATCGTGATTATTCATGATGTTACTGAAGTACGCAAAAAAGAAGCAGAAATCAGTGACAAAGCCGTTGTCATCAAAGAAATCCACCATCGCGTGAAAAATAATCTGCAAAGCGTTGTGTCAATTTTAAGCATTCAAGCAAGACGCTGTCAAACGGATGAAGCAAAAAAAGTTTTGACAGAAAGTGTGTATCGAATCATGGCTATTGCAAGAACGCATGAGCTTCTTTCCAAACAACTGGAAGATGATATCTCTTTGAAATCTGTCTTAGACTCAGTCGTCGAGAATATGCACCGTTGCTACGAAAACCTTTATCATATTACCATCGATTCAGAAATTGAAACCCAATTGATTTTAGAAAGCGATACAGTTGTTACGATTGCTTTAGTAGTAAATGAATTGATTCAAAATTGTTATGACCATGCTTTTATTGATCGTAAACAGGGACATATCCAGGTGAGAGTTTATGAAAAAAATCAATATGTCAACATCTCTATCGAAGACAATGGTATCGGTTATCAGCAAAACAAAAAAGGTCAAAATAATTTAGGTCTACAAATCGTGACAAGTTATGTCAAAGAAAAACTACGTGGCAAATTAGAAATAACCTCTAGTGAGCAAGGGACCAAAACATTTTTCTATTTTAAAAAATAATATATAGATAAACAAAGAGGTTTGTCTAAGATAAGCAAAGGCGCTTAAAAAACTTTCGTAAAGGTTTTTTAAGCGCTATTTTTTTTGAAAGGATGTGAAAAAATGACAGAATCAATGCTTAGCGTTGGGATCGATTTAGGAACATCAACAACACAAATGGTGATTTCAAAGTTAACAATGAATAATATGGCTTCAGCTTTTACAATACCAAGAATTGAAATCACCAAAAAAGAAGTCATATTTCGTAGTGATATTATCTTCACGCCATTAAAAGAGCATAAGATTATCGATGTTGAAGCAATCAAAACATTTTTAGATGCTCAATATGTGAAATCAAACATCAAAAAAGAAGAAATTCAAATCGGAGCGGTCATCATTACTGGAGAAACCGCTCGGAAAGATAATTCAAGCTCAGTACTACAAGCAATGAGTGGGTATGCTGGAGATTTTGTTGTAGCAACAGCTGGACCTGATCTAGAAAGCATTATCGCTGGCAAAGGTGCAGGTGCCCAAACCTACTCTAAAGAGCACCATACTTCTGTGGTTAATTTTGACATTGGTGGTGGGACGACAAATTTAGCCTTATTTAATGATGACGATTTATTGGATACCGCTTGCTTTGATATCGGAGGACGTTTGATTCGTTTAGATCCCCAAACAAGAGTTATTCATTACATTGCGCCCAAACTAAAGGAAATCATTGCCAAAGAGCAGTGGCCAATCAAAGAAGGAATGGTGGCAACTGCCTCACTTTTAACACCAATTATTCAAGTATTAGTTTCAGTCCTAGAAAATTGTGTAGGAATCGGTGAGGAAAATCTGTACTATTCATTATTGATCACAAATAAAGGCTTAAAAAGGGACACGGATATTGAGTGTTTGTCATTTTCCGGTGGTGTGGCAGATTGTTTTCAGGAGGAGCAGCTAGACCCTTTTAAATATGGGGATATTGGTTGTCTGTTAGGACAAGCGATTGCTGTATCACGATTATTCCAGGAGAAAAAAGTGATCCCTTCGATTGAAACAATCCGAGCAACCGTTGTGGGAGCAGGTTCTCACACCACAAAAGTTAGTGGCAGTACAATTACGTATGATGCACAGATCTTACCTGTTAAAAATGTTCCAGTGTTGAAGCTAGCCAAGGTAGATGAAACCGCTGATGCTGAAATGTTAGCTTCTGTGATCCAAGAAAAAGTAGAATGGTTTACGATCGATAACGAGTATCAAATGGTTGCACTAGGTTTAATAGGGAAAAAGAGCCCAACTTTTCAAGAAATCATTGATTTAGCGAAAGCAATCGTAGCTGGTTTTGCCAAGCAAATTGCTCAAAAAGCCCCGTTGATCGTGATTGTGCAGGAAGATAATGCAAAATCACTTGGCCAATCTTTATTCAGCTATTTGCCAGAAAACTATCCGTTTGTTTGTCTTGATGGAATCCAAGTTGAAAACGGGGATTATATTGATATTGGTAAACCAATTATCAATGGAAGTGTCTTGCCAGTGGTAGTAAAAACATTAGTGTTTTAGTAAAGCCTAGTGTTTCTAAATTATAAAAAATATAAAGGAGGCTTTTATTTCATGATTTTGAAAACGAAATTATTTGGTAAAGTCTATCAATTTGAATCTGTAATGGATGTTATGGCGAGAGCCAATGAAGAAAAATCAGGAGACCGTTTGGCAGGAGTCGCAGCGGTTTCTTCTGAGCAGCGTGTTGCAGCCAAAGTAGTTCTAGCACAATTAACGATGGAGGACTTGTTTAATCATCCGGCTGTTCCTTACGAAGAAGATGAAGTGACACGAATCATTATTGATGATGTTAATCAACGAGCGTATGAGCGTATCAAGCATTGGACGGTAGAAGAATTAAGAGAATGGATCTTAGATTTTAAAACAACGGACTACGATATCAAACAAGTAGCTAGAGGCTTAACATCTGAGATGATTGCTGCGGTAACAAAATTAATGTCTAATCTAGATTTGATTTATGCAGCACAAAAAATCGTGATCATCAAAACGGCGAATACAACGATTGGGGAAGCAGGACGCTTTTCTGTTCGGTTGCAACCAAATCATCCAACTGATGATGTAGACGGTATCATGGCTAGTGTGATGGAAGGCTTGTCTTATGGAATCGGAGACGCTGTGATCGGTTTGAATCCAGTTGACGATTCAACAGAAAGTGTCAAACGAATCCTAACTAAATTTGAAGAATTTAGAAGTGAATGGGAAATTCCCACTCAGACTTGTGTCTTAGCACATGTAAAAACGCAAATGGAAGCAATGAGACAAGGAGCTCCAACAGGCTTAGTATTCCAATCGATTGCAGGGTCTGAGAAAGGAAACACCGCTTTTGGATTCAATGCAGCAGATATTGCAGAAGCAAAACATTTAGCTCTGCAACAAGGACAAGTGGCAGGCCCTAATGTGATGTATTTTGAAACAGGGCAAGGATCTGAATTATCATCAGATGCGCATTACGGTGTCGATCAAGTAACGATGGAAGCACGATGCTATGGTTTTGCTAAACGCTTCGATCCATTTATGGTCAACACAGTTGTCGGTTTTATTGGACCAGAATATTTATATGATTCAAAACAAGTCATTCGAGCTGGTTTAGAAGATCATTTTATGGGGAAATTGTCAGGAATTTCAATGGGCTGTGATGTTTGTTACACCAACCATATGAAAGCTGATCAAAATGATGCAGAAAACTTATTAACATTACTAGGTACAGCAGGTGTGAATTTTGTGATGGGGATTCCTCACGGAGATGATGTTATGTTGAACTACCAAACAACTGGTTTTCACGAAACAGCAACGATTCGCTCAATGCTGAATAAACGTCCAATCAAAGAATTTGAAGAGTGGTTGGAAAAGATGGGCTTCATGGCAAATGGGCAATTGACCGATTTAGCTGGTGATGCTTCTGTATTCTTAAAAAAATAAAGGAGTGAACATATAAATGGTGGATAATAATGAAATCAAATCGATGATTGTTTCGATTTTAGAAGAAATGACTGAAACAAAAACATCAAAGCCACTCGTTGACGAAAAAACAACGAATCCAACAAGTCAAGGAATTATAAAGGAAGCGCAAATAGAAGATGGAATGATCGACGATATTACTGAAGTCGATATTCGGAAACAATTTCTAGTACCAGATCCAGTGGACCGTGAAGGTTACTTAAAAATGAAGTCAAAAACACCTGCTCGTTTAGGGTTATGGAGAAGTGGACCACGCTACAAAACACAATCGATGTTACGCTTTAGAGCCGATCATGCAGCGGCACAAGATGCTGTTTTCTCCTATGTTTCAGAAGACTTAATCAAAGCCATGAACTTTGTAGAAGTTGCCACAAAATGTCGTGATAAAGATGAATACGTGACTCGTCCAGACTTAGGGCGTCAATTTGATGAAGAAAATACAGCAAAAATCAACCAGCATGTGAAACCGAATCAGAAAGTGCAAGTAATTGTAGGGGATGGATTAAGCTCCGCAGCAATCGAAGCAAATATCAAAGAAATTCTTCCTTCCATCAAACAAGGGTTGAAAATGTTTGGGCTCGATTTTGATGAAGAATCAGTTGTATTTATCAAACATGCACGAGTTCCAGCGATGGATCAAATTGGTGATCTGACAAATGCCGAAGTTATCTGTTATTTGATTGGTGAACGTCCAGGTTTAGTAACAGCAGAGTCAATGAGTGCCTATATTGCCTATAAACCAACAGTGGGAATGCCAGAAGCAAGACGAACGGTGATTTCCAATATTCATAGCGGCGGAACACCTGCAGTTGAGGCAGGCGCCTATATTGCGGAATTGATTCATAAAATGTTGGAACATAAAAAATCTGGTATCGACTTGAAAGAAGTAGAATAAGGAGGCTCTAAAGAATGAAGAATGAGCGTTTAGGTGCAAGTGTATTAAGTGTCAAAGTAATCTCAAATGTAGCTCCTTCTATGGCCGCATCACTAGGCTTAGGTCCGCAACATCGTAGTTTAGGTTTGATTACATCAACATGTGATGATGTAACCTATGTAGCATTGGATGAAGCGACAAAAGCTGCGGCAGTCGAAGTTGTTTATGCAAAAAGTTTTTATGGCGGAGCAGACAATGCTACGACTAAATTGGCTGGTGAAGTTATCGGTATTTTAGCTGGACCAAGTCCGGCAGAAGTAAAAAGTGGATTAGCTGTAGCGGTGCAAGAAATTGAAAATGGTTCAAGCTTTTACAGTGCAAATGAGGAGAATACAATCCCTTATTTCGCTCACTGCGTCTCACGAACAGGGACTCATTTAGCCAAAGAGGCGGGTATTCAAGAAGGTTCAGCATTGGCTTACTTGATTGCCCCGCCACTAGAAGCAATGTATGGAATGGATGCGGCATTGAAAGCTGCGGATGTTGAAGTTGCAGCATTTTATGGACCACCTTCAGAAACCAATTTTGGTGGAGGCTTATTGACAGGCAGTCAATCGGCTTGCAAGGCTGCATGTGATGCATTTGCCGAAGCAGTCATAATGGTTGCTGAAAATCCTACCACTTATTAAAGGATGTGAAAAATCATTATGTTAGAAGCCTTAGGATTAATTGAAGTAAATGGTTACTTAGGCGCGATTTGTGCCGCTGATGCGGCATTGAAAGCTGCGAATGTCAAACTGCTAAAATCAGAAAAAATCAAAGGTGGGATCACCACCATCGAACTAGTCGGTGATGTTGCCGCAATCACAGCTGCTGTTGATGCTGGTAAAGTAGTTGCTGAAACATTAGGCTGTCTGCGTGCAAGTCATGTTATTGCGAGGATGGATAACGCTGTTCAATCATTATTGTTAGAAGAGCATCCTTTACCAGAAGCAACGAAAGACCTTCCGATAGAAACGACAAAAGCTCAGTTAACCTCTCAAGTAGAAGAGCTTAAAGTAGAAATCAAGGATGAAATAGTGGCAGAAACTAATCTGACAAAATCACCCGAAGAAACGAAGAAAAACAAGAATAGCAAAGTGAAAAAAAGTTCGAAAAAAGATAAGAAGTGAAGGAGTCTGACAGATGGTAACACTTGATAAAGATTTAGCTTCGATCCAAGAAGTCAGAGATCTATTGAACGCTGCAAAAACGGCACAACAAACATTGGCGACGATGTCCCAAGAGCAAATCAATAAGATTTGTGAAGCAATGGCTCAAGCCGCATATGATAATCGTGAAAAATTAGCGAAGATGGCTAACGAAGAAACAGGTTTTGGTATTTGGCAAGATAAAGTAGTAAAAAATAGCTTTGCTTCAAAATTTGTTTGGGATTATATCAAAGACATGAAAACGGTTGGGATTTTAAAAGAAGATAATGAGAAAAAAATCATTGATGTCGCTGTCCCTGTTGGGGTAATTGCAGGGTTGATTCCCTCTACAAATCCAACATCGACTGTGATTTATAAAGCATTGATTGCACTCAAAGCAGGTAATGGGATCGTCTTTTCACCACATCCCAATGCGTTGAATGCCATTTTGGAAACAATCAAGATTATCTCAGTTGCCGCTGAAAGTGCTGGTTGTCCTAAAGGTGCTATCGGCTGCATGATGAAACCAACAATGCAAGGAACGGCAGAATTGATGAAACATCAAGATACATCATTGATTTTAGCAACGGGTGGGTCTGCCATGGTCAAAGCGGCTTATTCTTCTGGAACACCAGCGATTGGTGTAGGTCCTGGGAATGGGCCGGCCTATATCGAAAAAAGTGCAGATATTCCATTAGCGGTCAAACGAATTTTAGATTCTAAAACATTTGATAATGGTACGATTTGTGCGTCAGAACAATCTATCATCGCAGAGACAAGCAACAAAACAGCAGTCGTGGCTGAATTAAAGAGACAGGGAGCTTATTTCCTTTCAACGGAAGAATCAGCGAAACTAGAAAAGTATATCATGCGTGCTAATGGGAGTATGAATCCGCAAATAGTCGGAAAATCAGTTCAAGCGATTGCGCAACTAACTGGTTTAACAGTTCCAGCAAGTGCTCGTGTTTTGATTGCAGAAGAAACACGAGTTGGACATAAAGTACCTTACTCACGCGAAAAACTAGCACCGATCTTAGCTTTTTATACTGTCGATAACTGGGAAGAAGCGTGTGAATTATCAATGGAGATTTTGTACCAAGAAGGTGCTGGTCATACCATGATGATTCATTCTCAAGATGATCGTATCATCCGTGCATTTGGGTTGAAAAAACCAGTTTCCAGAGTCTTAGTCAATACGCCAGGCGCTTTAGGCGGCATTGGTGCCACAACAAATATGGCACCTGCTTTAACTTTAGGCTGTGGAGCTGTGGGTGGTAGCTCAACATCAGATAATATAAGCCCAGAAAATCTATTCAATGTTCGTAGAATTGCTTATGGTGTACGAGAGCTGGAAGAGCTAAGAGAAACACCAGCACCGTATACAGAAACTGCTTCAATTAATGAAGATCTGCTTGTTGATACCTTAGTTGAACGGATTTTAGCGAAGTTACAATAATATTTTTTAATATTATGTATATAAAAGATTGACCCTTATTGGCTAGCTGCTATTAAGGAGAAGAAACAAAAAAAATATAAAAACTCTAGGAGGAATTACATTATGAACGCAAATGCATTAGGAATGATCGAAACTAAAGGACTAGTAGGCGCAATTGAAGCAGCTGACGCAATGGTGAAAGCAGCAAATGTAACATTGATTGGAAAAGAACAAGTAGGAGGCGGCTTAGTGACTGTAATGGTACGCGGTGACGTAGGTGCTGTTAAAGCAGCAGTTGATGCAGGTGCCGCAGCAGCTGAACGTGTGGGAGATTTATTATCTGTTCACGTGATCCCACGTCCTCATACAGAAGTAGATGCTATTTTACCTCCTGCAAAATAAACGATCCTAAAATCAGAGTATGAAAAAGGCAAGCGATGTTAAACGTTCCCGTGGAAACGTATTTAAATCAAAGAAGGTCTCCTTGGTTCTAAATAGTAATAAAACAACGCTTGCTTTTTCTGCTCGTTTTAAAGAAATAGAAATTTTTTGGCAGAGGTGAAAAAGGAATGAACGAAGAATTAATCAATACATTAGTCGATCAAGTTATCACTAAAATCAATGAAGAGCGTGGCTTTTTAGTTGAAGCAAGTGGGCGACACGTTCATCTGTCTCAAGAACATATTGATCGTTTATTTGGAAAAGGGTATCAATTGACGATTGATAAGTACTTATCTCAACCAGGTCAGTATGCATCAAAAGAACGTCTAACGATTATGGGACCAAAAGGGGCCTTGCATAATGTCGTTATTCTAGGTCCTGCACGGAAAGCATCACAAGTGGAAGTATCTGGAACAGATGCTTTAGCGTTAGGGGTTAAAGTTCCTGTTCGTGAAAGTGGCGATATTGAGGGGACACCTGGAGTCGTATTGATCAACGGAAGTAAAATGGTTGCACTTGAAAAAGGACTGATTATTGCTAAAAGACATGTTCACGTAGCGGCAAAAGATGCGGTGAAAATGAATGTCGTTCAAGGTGAAATCGTAAAAGTTCGGATTAATAGTGAACAGCGTTCATTGATTTTTGATGATGTGGTGATTCGTGTCAGTGATAAATTTGCGACAGCGATGCATATTGATTACGATGAGGCAAATGCCTGCTCATTTAAAAAAGGAACACGAGGATATATTGTAAAGTAGGGATCAAAATGGAAATAACTGATTTCGAACAATTAGTCGATCGAATTACAACGAAAGTGATGGCACGCTTAAAAGAAAAAAAACTAGACGATCTGCCATGTATTATTGGGGATCAAAAGACACAACTCTATCTTGAATGTGCCAGCGCATTACGAAGTCGTTTACAAAACAACCAACTAGATTTTCTAGTCATTACGGAACTTTCCTTTGAGAATTTAGTGAACAGCATTCATTTCAATCCCAAAAATGATTTGGAACAAGCTATTATCCAAGCAATCAAACAAGGGCAAAAAATCATTGTGATCAAAGAAGGTCGAACCTATTTATCATTATTAACAACGGGAAAATATGCCTTGAAACAAAAAGTGTTGGAATTAGAATCGCAGTTTTATCGCTACGGTGGCGAGTTCACTTCTATTGCAGCATTTAAACAGTTAGTATCTGAACAAAAGTCTCCTCCTTATGAAAAACTGAAGAATTCCCACTATATAACTGTTAAAGATCTTCAAAGTAAGAATCTTCAGCCTCACGCGACATTGACACTTTCAGAAAAAACAAAACTAACTGATTATGCAAAAGAGTACATTCGTGAAAAAAACATCAACATTAGCTGGTCTAATGAGAAATGAGGGAATACCATGTTCATCGGTCGAGTCAAAGGAAGTTTATGGGCAACAAGAAAAGATGAAAAATTAAATGGGCTAAAATTTTTAGTCGTGGCATTGGATGAAAGCAATGGACCTCAAAACTCTCTTGTTGCAGCAGATAATACAGGCGCTGGTTTAGGTGATGTTGTATTGATCACGACTGGAAGCTCTGCTAGATTGTCGTTAGATAATCCTGAGATTCCAGTTGATGCGGTGATTGTTGGAATTATTGATTCTGTAGAAATGAATGAATAAAAAAGTAGGATGTGAAGTGTATGAGTATCAACGAAATAATCATGTACATTATTGCGTTTTTCATGGTATTGGGCGCAATTGATAAATGTATTGGGAATAAATTTGGTTTAGGGGAACAATTTGAAGAAGGGATCATGGCAATGGGATCGCTAGCATTGTCAATGGTGGGAATCATAACATTAGCACCAGTTTTAGCTAATGTATTGAAACCAGTAGTAGTACCACTTTATACGGCGCTTGGTGCGGATCCAGCCATGTTTGCGACAACATTGTTAGCCAATGACATGGGTGGTTTTCCATTAGCTGTTCAATTGGCACAAGACCCACAAGCGGGTCTTTTTGCCGGTGCGATTTTAGGTGCAATGATGGGCCCTACGATTGTTTTTACAATCCCTGTTGCATTAGGAATTATTGAAAAAGAGGATCAACGTTATTTAGCAACAGGTGTTTTATCTGGCTTGATCACGATTCCTATTGGCTGCTTTGTTGGCGGTGTGGTTGCAGGATTCCCTGTGATCATGATTTTAAAAAATCTTGTTCCGATCTTATTAGTTGCTGTGTTGATTATGATCGGTCTTTGGTTAAAACCTGATGCGATGATCAAAGGTTTTACGATTTTCGGGAAATTTGTGGTGATCGTTGCGATTTTCGGGCTTGTTCTAGGTGCATTACAATTATTGATTGGTGTCACTGTGATCGAAGGGATTACACCTGTAACTGAAGGGATCGAAGTGGTCGGTGGCATTGCGTTGACCTTAGCTGGTGCTTTTTGTCTGGTTTTTGTCATTACAAAGTTATTCAATAAACCACTGATGAAACTAGGTGAATTATTAGGCATGAACGATGTTGCGGCAGCTGGAATGGTTGCAACCTTAGCGAATAGTATTCCGATGTTTCAAATGATGAAAGATATGGATCCTCGCGGTAAAGTGATCAATGTTGCTTTTGCAGTTTCAGCGGCATTTGTATTAGGAGATCATTTAGGGTTTACAGCGGGTGTAGCAAAGGAAATGATTTTCCCGATGATCGTTGGAAAATTAGTCGGTGGTGTTACGGCTGTTTTAGTGGCGATGTTTATGACCAATCGGATGGTAAAAAAAGAAGCGAAGTAGGTGTATAGAATGAATAATATTAGTGAAGAAACTGTGCGTGCCCTTGTCCGTGAAGTTCTAATGGAACAACTTTTACCAGAGGCTAACGAGACAAAAACAGTGGATCCAAGTGGTATTCTGTCTGTAAAATTACCTTTATTAAATGTATCTGAAGCTGATCGTTTGGATACAGGAAACCCAGCTCATAAAGTGTATTGTAAAGATTTAGTGACATTGGATGAAAGTCCACGTTTAGGCTGCGGATTGATGGTGATGGAAGATACTACATTTGATTGGCGATTAGAATATGATGAAGTAGACTATATCATTGAAGGTCAGCTGGATGTTCTGATTGATGGACGAGTTGTTTCTGCAGGTCCTGGAGAAATATTATTGATTCCAAAAGGGAGTCAGATTAAATTTTCTGTTAAGGGAAACGCACGATTTATTTATGTCACCTATCCAGCAGATTGGCAACAGCAATAATGAAAAAGAAGAATGGTTCAAAAAGTTGGGGCAACTCATTTTTTTGAACTATTTTTATTGTTTCAATAAATCTAATGAAAAGTGTTTGTTAGCGTTTGATATATTGACTTTAGATACATAAATTTATATAATAAAGGTGGATATGCAACAATGATGTTGCGTTAAACTGAGCATGATTATGTCAATGAAGATATAGCAATGAATAGAATGAGAAGTGACGGAAAGACTGATTTTATGTCAGGCTTGCGGTTTTATCGCTCACTTTTTATATTTACATTTTTTGTAAAGAGAGCTGTTCGCTAGATCTGGCATAATAACGTTCTGTTATAATCGTCGATCCAAACAGCACACTTTTAAAAAGTGACGGCTGTTTTTTTGTTGCTTTCATCTATTTTTCTATAAAACGTGTTAAGAAAGGAGACTTGGAGTGAATCGCTATTTTTTTAAATCAAGTCATCCATTCGTTTCGTCTAGTTACTATGTGTTGATGTTGTTGATTGTCATGAGTACCACAAATCCAATTGTCATTAGTATTTGTTTTCTAGCAAGTGTAAGTTTACGGTTATTGCAAATGGCAAATAATAAAAAAAGCGGGTTGCTTTATCCTATGGTGCTTGTGTTGTTACTTACGCTAACCAACCCATTCTTTGTCCATCGTGGGGGAACGATCCTTTTTTTCTTTTTGAACAAACCAATCACGCAAGAAGCATTGATCTATGGCTTTTTTTCAGGGTTAATGATTGCTTCCGTTATTTATCTGTTTCAGGCATTTCAAGCTTCAGTCGACTCAGAACAGTTCTTTTATCTTTTTGGCAAACGGTTTCCCAAACTCACGTTGATTTTAACCATGATTTTTCGTTTTATGCCATTGTTTCAACAATATTATTGGGAGTTAAATCAAGTTCAAAAAACACTTCAGCGTACACAACAGAGAACCTTTAAGGAGAAAGCTAGCTATGGCTTAGATTTATTTGGGAATCTGTTTTCTTGGGCGTTAGAAAATGCAATGGATACAGCGGATTCTATGAAGGCAAGAGGATATGGCGTGACGAAAAGAAGCAGTCGAATTTCGTATCCTTGGCGTATTCAGGATACAGCAGCGCTCTTTTTGTTGATTGGTTGTAGTGGGGCATTTTTCATAGCCTTGACTAAGGGATATTATCAATACAATTTCTATCCCTATACTGAATCATTTACGCTATTATGGCAAAATCATGGATGGAATTATGTGCTCATTATCCTAGTGGCATTCATCCCTATAGTGAAACGAATCAAGGAGGGGATCATTTGGGCTATCTTGAAATCAAGAATTTAACTTTTCAATATGCTGGCGGTCATAAGCCAGTTCTGGACGATATTTCGTTATCCATTGAGAAAGGTGCATTTCTGTTGATTTGCGGCGCATCTGGTAGCGGTAAATCAACATTATTGAAAATGCTGAAACCACAAATAACACCGGCTGGTACACAATCGGGTGAAGTGATTTTTGCTAATGAAAAGATGGCTGCATTGCCTGAGTTTTTTTCTACAAGTAAAATCGGTTATGTCATGCAGAATCCTGAAAATCAGATTGTAACTGATAATGTTTGGCACGAACTAGCTTTCGGATTAGAAAATATGGGTGTTCCAGCGTTTGAAATCAAAAGTAGAATCGCTGAAATGGTTCATTTTCTAGGAATTCAAGAGTTGATGGAACAAAACACAAGTGATCTATCTGGTGGTCAAAAGCAATTACTAAATCTGGCTGCCGTGTTAGTGATGCAACCAGAGGTTTTACTGTTAGATGAGCCAATGACACAATTGGATCCGATTGCCTCTCAGAATTTTGTGGACATTTTAGTCCGTTTAAATCGAGAAATGGGTATTACTATTCTATTAGCAGAACACAGTCTAGAAGCTGTTTTTGCATTTGCTGATCAAGTAGTTGTGTTAGAGGAAGGGGGTTTGATTTTGGCGGATGCTCCTGTGCAACTTTCCAATAAAATCAAAACACAAAACGTTGATCTTAAACGGTTTATTCTTAGTTTACCTAGTGCTGTGCGAATCTATCACGAAGGTGGCTTTCAAGGTATGTGTCCAATCACAGTGGTCGAAGGGAAACGACTTTTAGCACGTTATTTTCCAAATCAGTTTCCTGCTAGCATGGTTGAGCAAGGTACGCCGCATAAAAGAAAAAGTCTCGGTATTCAACTGAAAAATGGTTGGTTTCGCTATGAAAAGAATGGCAAAGACATTTTAGCTGGAGTGGATTTAGCTGTTGAAGAAGGAGAAATTTTTTCTTTAGTTGGTGGCAATGGAACTGGAAAAACAACACTTTTAAAAGTGATTGCTGGGATTCAGCAATGTTATCGTGGAAAACTACGGGTTTTTGATCAGCCTGCTAAAAAAAATCAGCACGTAGTTGGCTATCTACCGCAAGAACCACAAATGATGTTTAGTAAGGAGTCGATTTTAGAGGACTATCGAGCTTATTTGGCTGGTAAAGGCTTGAATGTTAAAGAACAAACGGAGCGTATCGACACGATTACTTCTTGGTTGGATATTAAGGAGGTCCTGAATCAGCATCCTCTCGATTTAAGCGGTGGAGAGTGTCAAAGGGCAGCGTTAGGGAAACTTTTATTGACTGACCCTAAGGTTTTACTACTTGATGAACCGACCAAAGGAATTGATAATTACGGAAAAAAACAAATGATTGAACGATTAAAGAAGTTAGCAGAGCATGGAAAAACCATTTTAGTGGTAACCCATGATTTGGATTTTGCTGCAGAACTATCAGATCGATGTGGTTTGTTTTTCCAAAATAATCTTTTAACAATAGCTGAACCAACTCTGTTTTTTAGTAATCATACTTTTTATACTACAGCTGCTAGTAGGATTTCCAGAGATACTTTTTTTCAACTTGTGACAACGGAACAAGTGATCGAAGCTTGTCGAAAAAAGGGCGTGAATCCTATATGAAGCGTTTCTTCATGAGACGGTCTACTTTGGTGGTTGCGGCTACACTGTTCATACTTGGATTAGCGATCCTGTTATTTGAAGTTGGTCAGTATCAAGTTATTTCGATGCTAATGGTGATAGTCGCCTGTATCCCCATATATTACAGGTATGAAAGAAAAAAGCTGAACATTAAAGAATTAGTATTGATTGCGATTTTAACCACAACAGCTGTTTTAGGTCGCTTTCTGTTTTACATGATTCCAGCAATTACCCCGATGACGGCAATCATTATAATTTCTGGTATTTGTATGGGCGCTGAGATTGGGTTTCTCGTTGGCTCATTATCAGCAGTTACATCTAATATGTTATTCGGGCAAGGACCGTGGACGCCATTTCAGATGTTTTCATGGGGGCTGATTGGTTTGATTGCAGGGCTGCCTTGGATTCGAAGGGTATTAAGCAAAAACTATTGGTTTTTGGTCCTTTACGGCATTTTGGCTGGGATCTTCTTTTCATTTTTTATGGATGTTTGGACGGTACTCTCAATCGACCGATATTTTTCATGGACAAGGTACGTGGCGTTACTTGTGACCGCATTACCGTATACTATTTCATATTGCTTTGCAAATGCATTTTTCTCGTGCTTATTACTGCGGGCAATTCAGACAAGGCTTCAACGTATTTTAATCAAATACGATATAAAATAAAAAAGACAAAGGTGGAAATAAAATGAAAAAATTTGTAAGAGTCGTACTATTTATGGCAGTTATCTTTTTACTAGGAGCATGTGGGCAAAAAGCAGAGAAGAAAGAAACTAAAAAGGCCGATGCTGACAATCTTAACGTAACGATCATCTTAAAAGAAGATGATAAAGAATTCGATAAAAAGGAACTAAAGGTCAAAAAAGACGAGTCATTGCAAACCGTGATGGAAGTCAACTATAAAGTGGAGATGGACAAAGATTTTATCAGTGGGATCGACGGTCACATGCAAGATGCAGCAGCGAGTAAATATTGGTTATATGATGTTAATGGGAAACAGCCAGATGTTGGTGCGGTCGAATATTTCCTTAAAGATGGCGATACAGTAACGTGGACATTAAATAAACTATAGAAGAAAGAAGCGGATGAAGATGACAAAGCGATTGACCTTAGCAGCGATGTTTATAGCATTATGTGTAATTGGATCAATGATTAAATTATTTGGCTCAATTGCTTTAGACTCTTTATCGGCGTTTGTTGGGACGGTATTTTTAGGTCCAGGTTTTGGTTTTTTGCTAGGAAGTTTTGGGCACTTAGCTACAGCAGTACTTTCTGGTTTTCCACTAAGCTTACCAGTTCATCTTGTAACGGCTGTGCTCATGGGGATTTGCATGGTATGTTATGGGATCGTTCGAGCGAAAACGTCAAAAAAATGGGGAATGAATCGCTGGTTGTCAATAGTAGTTGCTTATTTAATCAATACACCGTCGGCATTATTGGTGTTATATCCCTTATTAGGACCACTCGTTTTTACCTTAATTATCCCACTTAGCATTGGAGCGTTATTGAATTTAGTTTTAGCAGAGGTTGTCCTTTATTTTTTTGAAACAACTTCGAGTGATTTGCAAAAAAGAAAGCAGGCAGAAAAATGATAAATGACACTATTCGAGATGTGTCTATTACGTTTTTAACAGAAGACACAGGCATTATTGTTGCATGTGACAGTAGTGCTGCAATCGGTTTGAAAGAAGCAGACAGTGTTTTAGCAGCTCCTGAAATTACTAGCGCTTTTTGCTTGAGAGTCGCATTGATGGAGCTTTTAGCGATTGGTGGAATACCTATAATAGTGGTCGATACAATCGGTGGTGAAATGGAACCAACAGGTACACGTATGATAACAGGTATCCGAAATGAGCTAATAAAAGCCGGTTTAACAGATGTCATGATCAATGGCAGTACGGAAGAAAATATGGAAACAAAAATGACGTCAATCGGTGTGACTGTTGTCGGAACCGTTCAAAAAAATCAACTACGCTATGGTACTACGTTGGCTGAAAGTACGTTATATCAAGTTGGGGAACCATTATTAGGCGCGGACGTTTTAGAACATAGAGATGCTATTTTTACGTATCAAGATTTGGCTGAAATACAACAGAAAACCGATGTTTTAGAACTACTTCCAGTGGGATCAAAAGGGGTTGCTTACGAAGCCGAACAACTAGCACGATCAAGTGGATTACATATTATTTTTGATAAAACGGAGTATGAGGATACTCGTTCAGCAGGGCCTGCTACTGTTTTACTCGTTGCAGTAGAAAAAGGGCGTGTCCTTCGATTAACGAATAAAAAGATAGCGGTCAAAAGGATCGGCTATTTTACAAAGGAGCAATTGACATGAGTTATACTCTAGTGACTGGCGGGGCCAAAAGTGGCAAATCAACTTTTGCTGAAAGCCTATTGGAGGATTCAGCAGTAGTTTGTTATCTTGCTACCAGTGTGATGAACTATCAAGATGACGAAATGGACGCTAGAATCCAGCGACATCAAAAGACTAGACCAGCATCATGGCAAACAGAAGAACGTTTTTTAGCGATCGATGATTGGATACGGTCAACAAAAAATAATTACGATGCTTATTTATTAGACTGTGTAACCGTTTTGAATACTAACTTATTTTTCCATATCATGACTGAAGAAATGGGGAAAGACATAGATCAAGTGGAGCAACTGTTTGATGAATATTCACCGCAAGAACGCTATAAAATAGAGGTGCGTATGTTTCAGGAATGGGAAAAAATTCGTGCCGTACTTTTGGAAACGAATACAACTATGATTCTTGTAACGAATGAAGTGGGCTCTGGTGTTGTGCCGGTTTCTGCTATGGGCCGCTGGTTTCAAGATTTATTGGGAAAAGTCAATCAATATTTAGCAAAGGAAGCAGAGAGTGTCTATTTCGTTGTATGCGGCATTCCTCAAAAAATCAAATGATCAAAACAATGATTTTATATTGTCAGTTTTTTACCCGTTTGCCTTTTTCAGTCGAGATAAATGAAGCGGAACTTCGTTTCAAAAAGGGAATTGTTTGGTTTTCTGTTTTTGGCTTATTTATCGGTCTAGTAGACGGCCTAGCCTTTTTACTCCTTTCCTGGTTATTGGATTCTCTGATTCTTGGTTGGCTTGGTGCATTGATTTTTGATGTATTTTTGACAGGCGCTTTTCATATGGATGGCTTAGCAGACATGTGTGACGGTCTTTTTTCATCAAGAAATAAAGAACGAATGCTGGAGATCATGAAAGATAGTCGAGTGGGAACCAATGGTGTTTTGGCATTGATTTTCTATTATTTACTTATGTTTGTACCAGTGATCATTCACTTGGATAAAACGGAACAAGCCTATTTATTTCGAGTTATGGTAGTACTACAAATCGTTGGGAAATCGGGTATTGCGCTACTATTCCAAAATATGCGTTATGCTGGACATACGAATGGGTTAGGTCGCTTATTTTTAGGTGTAGCTTCATGGAGAATACTCATTTGTCAAGGGCTAGCTGTGATGATGATTTATGGCTTGCTAGGACTAAAAGGGATCATCGCGTATCTCGCTGTCGTTTTTGCCAGTTTTGGATATCGTTCACTTATTTATCGGAAAATCGATGGAATGAACGGGGATACATTAGGCGCTTTTCATTGTATTAGTCAAATGTTGTTTATTGTGATCCTTTTTAGAGGATAGTTGGGGTGAAGAGATGATTTATCTAGTTCGACATGGTGAAACTGAGCTGAATAAGGAGCGGAAATTTTATGGTTCGTTAGATGTTTCTCTTAATCAAACTGGGAGACAGCAAAGTAGCGTACTAGCTGAAAAGCTATGCCCGATTCAATTTGCCCAACTCTACACAAGTGGACTCAAAAGAGCACAGGAAACAGCTGCAATTATTAAACCAAATGAAGAATACAAAATATTACCCGAGTTTAATGAAAAATCTTTTGGTTTGTGGGAAGGTCTTTCAGCAGATCAAATTAACTATAACTACCCAAAAGAATGGTCCGCTTGGCTGGATGAACCCTTTTTAAAGACGCCACCAAAAGCGGAGGAATTTGCTTGTTTTAAACAACGGGTAATCACCGGAATTAAGCAAATTGAAGGGAATTTGATTCATAATCAGGATCAACCTATTTTAATCGTCGCCCATCTAGGTGTTTTACGGGTAATCGATCAATATTTTACTTCTGTGTACAGCAATTTTTGGTCGATCGACTATCAGCAAAGTTGTTACACATGCTATCGTTTTAAAGAAAATAGGTATCAATTGGAGGGGAGAAATCAATGAAGAAACTGAAAAAAGCTATTTTTATCGGCTCTGTCGGATGTGGGAAAACCACTCTGTCACAGCGATTAAAAGGAGAAGAGCTATCTTATAATAAAACGCAAGCAATTGAATTTCATGATCAGATCATTGATACACCTGGAGAATTCATTCAGCACCGTAATTATTACAGTGCACTTTTGACAACGGCGGTTGATGCAAAACTGATTGTCCTAATGGCCAGCGCAGTAGAAAAAAAACAAACTTTTTCACCGCTATTTGCAGCAGCTTTTGCTAAACCATGTATTGGTATTATTACGAAAATCGATTTAGCAACAACAGAAGATATTGAACGAACCAAAAAACAGCTAGCATTAGCTGGCGCAACCAAATGTTTTATGATTTCAGCAGTTGAAAATCAGGGAATCGAGACATTGTTAGACTATTTGTATGAAGAAGGGGCGTAAAGCAGATGAACATTTATACAAAAACAGGTGATAAAGGGCAAACAAGTATCATCGGTGGTGAAAAAAGAAGTAAAGCTTCAGAGCGAGTGGAAGCATATGGTACAATCGATGAATTAAATTCACTGCTTGGATGCGTCATCAGCCAAATGCAACTTTATCGTGAAATCAAAAAGGAATTGGAAGAAATCCAACAAATTCTTTTTGATTGTGGGACAGATTTAGCAACACCAAATTGTTCTAAAGGCTATCGAACGTCTCAGGAATCAACTGAGTGGTTGGAACAGCGAATTGATAAATATGCAGATATTCCTCCAGCTCTTACTGAGTTTATACTGCCAGGCGGCTGTCCAATTGCAAGTTCACTTCATTTGGCACGAACTGTTGCTAGAAGAGCAGAAAGAAGTGTCGTCCGAGTTCAAGAAACGGAAGAAATCAATATAGAAGTACTGATCTTTTTAAATCGACTATCTGATTATTTATATGTAGTTGCTCGTTTGATCAATTTTCGTGAAGGACGAGAAGACATTAATTATCGTAGGAATGGCAAGGTATTTCATTAAAATGAAAAAAGAGAAACAAACCCTGACAATCAGTTGTCAGGGTTTGTTTGTTAGAATGAACTTGTCAATCAGACAATTGAAAATAAAGGAGCATAAATTTTATGACAACAGTAGAGGCATTTAAAAAAATAATGGATGAACAAACAGAGATTGCTTTAGCAACAAGTGTAGAGGGCGTACCAAATGTCCGAATTGTTAGCTTTTTTTATGACGAGCTCAAAAAATGTTTATTTTTCTCTACTTTTAGAGGAAACGAAAAAATCATTGAGTTTCAAAAAAATTCCAATGTCGCATTTACAACGATTCCAACTGAAAATACTAATCATGTTCGTGTTCATTATGCTCAAGTAAAGAAAAGCGAGTGCACGGTGTATGATGTAGCAGAACAATGGATCAAAAAAATTCCTAGCTATGAGGAAAATATCAAGCAGGCAGGTGCGATGTTAGAATTATACGAAATTCACTTTACAGAAGCCATCGTGATTTTAGGAATGAGCAGTCGACAAACCATTCAATTGTAGAAATAAAGGGGAGAATCATATGAATTATTGGATCGGAGTAGCATCTAAAGACCATGTTGAACTTGGAGTGACTGGAGGATTTAGCCAACTGTGTCATGGAAAATCGGCTCCTTTGAACAAAATGAAAAAAGGCGATTGGTTGATTTATTATGCACCCAAGCAACGTTTAAAAAGTAAAGAACCTTGTCAAAAATTCATTGCGTTAGGACAGGTCTTACCTGGGGATACTTACTCTGTTGAAATGGCTCCAGGGTTTGTTCCGTTTAGGAAAAATATTGATTTTTTAAAGAATATTAAACCCGTTCCATTACAAGCAGTTTCTGATTTTCCATTATGGCAAGAGTATCGATCCCGTTTGAGATTTGGTCATTTTCAAATTCCAAAAGAGTTATTTGATTTTATCACTTCAGGAATGAAAGAAGCATAATAAAAAAATCAGGACAGAGAATGTTTTCTCATCCTGATTTTTTACTGTTCTGTTATGACCAATTACTCATAACGCAATGCTTCGATAGGATCAAGTTTAGCCGCTTTTCTTGCTGGATAAACACCAAAGAAAATACCGATGGCGCTTGAAAAAAGTAGTACGGCTACTATTGAACCGAGGGTAAACTGAGCAGTGATGTCTAACGCACTGGCTACCGTAACCGCTAAGAGGGCACCTAATGTTAGACCAATCAAGCCACCAATCAAACATAAAATAACTGATTCTGTTAAAAATTGGAATAAAATGTTATTGTCAGTTGCACCTAAAGCTTTTCTTGTTCCAATTTCTCTCGTCCGTTCAGTTACAGAAACGAGCATGATATTCATTACGCCAATTCCACCTACAAGTAAGGCGATTGCTGCAACGGCTGCGATAAAGTTGATGAACAAGCCTAAGACATTGTTCACTTGATCTAACGCTTGTAAGAAATTGGTTGCTGTATACACTTTATCGCCAACTGTATTATGACGAACTGAAAGAATATTTACAATTTGTTTTGACACTGCATCAATATCGTCCTTGGATTTAGCAATTACTGTCAAACTAGTGATTTTTGTCGCATCTGGATTTAAATTGTTTGCTGTCGTTAAAGGAATTGAAATATAGCCCATCATTTCTTCTTCATCAAAAGCGCCGACCATCTTTTCCACAGTACTTTTGGTAACCCCAATGATTCGAGCACTAAGTTGCCCTTTTTGCCCACGTAAGTTAATTTTTTCTCCGACGACATTTTCCCGTCCATTGAAGAAATAACGAGCAGTATCAGCACTAATCACAGCCACTTTGCTGCTTTCAGAATATTCAGTTGTATTGAAATAACGACCGTAGACAATATCTTTATCCATTGTTTGATTCGTATATTGTAAGTCAGGTGTTCCAGCCATGATCAATGTTGCTTTTGATTTATCATTGGCTGCACCAACCGCTTGGATGGAAACAACAGGAGAAAGGTGGTCGATTTGAGGAATCCCATCTTTCAATGCTTTAACATCTTTGCTTGTAATTTTTTGACTCTCCGTTGCATCTCGACTAGTAGAAACTGAAATCGTAGAAGCACCTAAATCGCTGAAAGTACCAGTGATTTGGCTCGTTGCACCATTACCGACTGCCAAAATGGCAATAACTGCTGCAATTCCGATGATTATGCCCAACATGGTCAAAAACGAGCGCATTTTATTAGCTAAAATACTATCGATCGCCATTTTGAAACTTTCAATAATTCCCATAAGAATGGCTCCTTTCTATAGTGTTTTTCGCTCAATGACAGGTTGATCATCGATAATTTCACCATCTCTAAATGATACGATACGTTTTGTGTATTGTGCTACATCAGGTTCATGAGTGACCATGACAACCGTTGTGCCAGAATCATTTAAATCTTGAAAGATTTTCATGATTTCTAATGTTGTTTTTGAGTCTAAATTTCCAGTTGGTTCATCAGCCATTAAAACGGCTGGATTATTGACGATTGCTCGGGCAATTGCTACACGTTGTTTTTGTCCACCTGAAATAGCATTTGGTCTATGTGAAACACGATCGGCTAATCCAACTTTTCGTAAAGCTTCTAAAGCACGTTCTTTTCGGTCTTTTGCTGAAATACCAGAATAAACCATAGGTAGCGCAACATTGTCTAAAAGAGACATGCGAGGCATTAAATTGAAGGATTGAAAAACAAACCCGATTTCTTTATTTCTAACGTGAGCACTTTCATTGCTCGACAAGTTTGTAACGTCTTGTCCATTTAAATGGTAGGTTCCTTCATCGAAACGATCCAATAAACCAAGAATGTTCATCATTGTTGATTTACCAGAACCGCTAGGACCCATGATAGAAGTGAATTCACCTTCAGCAATATGCAAAGAAACACGTTTTAAAGCCTCTAATTCTTCGCCGCCAGTACGGTAGATTTTTACTACATCTTTTAAATCAATCAATCATTTCACCTTCTATTCTTTGGTTACTTCCGTGTTGTTTTCAACATCAGAGTTTGGAGAAAGAATCACTGTCTCACCGTCTTTTAGTCCATCTTTTACTTCAATCAATTTATCGGATTGAATACCGATCTTGATTTTCGTCTCTTTGGCTTTTCCATCTTTTACAATATACACGATTGGCTCGTTTTTATCAGTGTAAGTCAATGCCTCAATCGGCAAAGCTACAGTATTTTCAACAGTGTTTGTTGTAATATCAACATCTACATCAAAGCCAGCGAATAGATTTTCAGGTGCTTTGTCGAACGTTACGACAGCGCCTAAACTAGCTGTGGTTCCCGTTGCAGATTGCGTATTTTGAGCAACTGGATCTTTTTCAGTAACTTTTCCAACAAATGTATGATTCCCACTTGTAATATCTGCTTTTTGATCGATTTTAACAGCAGAAGCTTCTGAATTAGCCAAGGCCAGTTGAACTTTTAAAGTAGAAAGATCATCTAATTGAATGGAAGGTTTTCCTTGTTGGGCGTTGGTATCAGCTTGTTTTGCTTTGATATTGACTTGTGTGATCGTTCCAGCAAAACCAGCAATCAACTGTAGTCCGTTGTCATAAGTGGCTAAAACCTTATCCTTCTCGACTTGATCACCAATTTTTACATTTACGTCAATAACGTTTCCAGTGCCAACTAGTGATTGGGTTTGATTTGGAATCAAAGTACCCGTTGTTGATAATTTCTCAACGATTGTTTCTTTTTTTACTTCGTCTGTTCGAACAGTAACAGCGTTGGCGTTCCCTGAATTTCCTCGAACAAACAAGAAAATAACAAGTGCAACGACTAAAACTGCAAGAATACCGAAAATAGTTTTCTTTTTCATAGATTTCAGCTCTTTTCTACTCATTTTATGACATAGTGTCATTTATGTAAGTTTACTATTTTTTTCATGAAAAGTCTAAGATTTATTTCAATTTTTAAAATATTACTAAATAAATGGATTAAACTGAATCAGTTTGGTTGCTTATCGAAATCCTTTCTGGAGATCTGCGCTATAATAAAGAAAAAGAAAGCGAAGAAGGAGTTGGAAAAATGAAAGAGCTTGTTTATGCAATCAGTGATATTCATGGTGAGTATGACTTGTTTGATGAGTTGATCCATTATTATGATCCTAAGATGCACCAATTGGTATTGATCGGGGATTTGAATGATCGTGGTCCAAGAACCAAGGAGAGTTTCTTACTGGGAAAAGAGTTAGTTGAAAAGTACAATGCTATTTACCTTAGAGGGAACCATGAAGAGTATTTTTTACAGTTTTTAAATAATCCTGAAGATTGGTTTACCAGTTATGTACGCAATGGTGGTAAAGAGACGATGGAAAGTTTGCTGCATAAAGGTGCAACGGAAGAATACTCTCCAACAGAAATTGCCATGATGATTCGTAGCCGATATAAAGAATTGATCGCATTTTTAATCGAGCGTCCATTGTATTTTGAGTGGAATAACTACATATTTGTTCACGCAGGAGTCGATTTAACTAAGAAAGATTGGCATGAAACAAGTCCACATGATTTTATCTGGATCAGAGAGGCTTTTCACAAAGGGAAAAACAAAACAGGAAAGACGATTGTCTTTGGACATACTATTACGCCAATGCTTCATGGTGATATGGAAACAACTGATTTATGGCGCTCGGATAATAAAATTGGAATCGATGGCGGCGCAGTTTTTGGAGGTTCAGTTCATGGTGTGATTTTTGACTCAAACGGGATTGTTCAAGATATTGAGGTTCAAAATGTAAATGGTCCTTGGCAACCCGATTTCTAATAAGAATTGTGTTCCCTTTTTTACTAGTGATGTAGTCTTTTTTAAGCTTTTTCCTCCTCCTATATTTCAAAGAGAAAATATGCTAAAATGAAACAGTATGTTAATGAAGAGAGGTATGTAAATATGGCAGAAGCTTATAACCAAGAAGTAGTTGATTTACTTCAGAAAGAATTAAAGGACTATCGTCCTAAACAAATAACAACAGTGCTGACTTTGTTGAATGAAGGCAACACTGTTCCTTTTATTGCTCGTTATCGTAAGGAAATGACAGGCAGTTTAGATGAAGTTCAAATTCGTGAAATCGAAGAACGCTATACTTACTTAGGCAATCTAGAAAAACGTAAAGAAGAAGTTTTACGTTTGATTGAAGAACAAGGCAAACTAACAGAAGAATTAGCTAAATCCATTCAAAAAGCGACGAAAATGCAGCAAGTAGAAGACCTGTATCGTCCATATAAACAAAAACGCCGTACAAAAGCAACAATTGCTAAAGAAAAAGGATTAGAACCTTTGGCAGATTGGTTAATGAGCTTTCCGGCTCAAGCAGACGTAATGACAGAGGCGCAAGCGTATGTTGATGCAGATAAAGAAGTTGAATCAGCTGAATCGGCATTATTGGGAGCGCATGAGATCATCGCTGAACGTGTAAGTGATGAACCAAAATTCCGTTCATGGATTCGTGATTTCACGTTTAAACATGGTCAATATGTCAGCACAGTTAAAGATAAAGAAAAAGATGAGAAGTCTGTTTATGAAATGTATTATGATTTTTCAGAGCCACTTAGTAAAATGGTTTCGCACAGAGTGTTGGCCACAAATCGTGGCGAAAAAGAAGATATCTTGAAAGTTGCACTTTTAGTAGAAGAGGACAAAATAGCTTCTTATTTGGATCGTCAACTAATTGGAGACAACAAACAGTCACCAACAGCAATTTATGTTGAAACAGCCTACTTAGATAGCTATAAACGATTTATTGGCCCTGCAATCGAGCGAGAGATTCGCAATGAATTAACTGAAAAAGCCGATGAACAAGCAATTAATATCTTTGGCGAAAATTTGCGTAATTTATTATTACAACCACCGTTGAAAGGCAAAGTTGTTTTAGGGTTTGACCCAGCTTACCGAACAGGATGTAAAATGGCGATCGTAGATGCTACCGGAAAAGTATTAGCTATCCAAGTGATTTATCCTCACAAACCAGCCTCAGGAGAAAAACGAGCAGCAGCTGGTCCTGCGTTCAACAAATTGATTGAACAGTACCAAGTTGAAATGGTGGCAATTGGCAATGGTACAGCTAGTCGTGAATCAGAACTGTTTGTTGCAGAGCAGTTAAAACAGATCAAACGTGATGTTTTTTATGTGATCGTCAATGAAGCAGGTGCGTCTGTTTATTCTGCAAGTGATGTTGCAAGAAATGAATTTCCAGACTTACAAGTAGAGGAAAGAAGTGCTGTCAGCATTGCAAGACGTTTGCAAGATCCGTTAGCAGAACTTGTAAAAATAGATCCTAAAGCAGTTGGTGTGGGACAATATCAGCATGATGTTTCGCAAAAACGTCTAGCAGAACAATTAGATTTTGTTGTAGAAACGGCTGTTAACCAAGTTGGTGTCAATGTTAATACAGCGAGTCCACAGCTTTTACAACATATTTCAGGTCTAAATAAAACCACTGCGCAAAACTTAATGGCTTACCGTGACGAAAATGGTGCGTTTACAGCTCGTAATCAAGTAAAAAAAGTGCCTCGTTTAGGACCAAAAGCGTATGAGCAAGCGATTGGATTCTTGCGTATTCCAAACGGAAAAAATATATTGGATAATACGGGGATTCACCCAGAAAGTTACGATATAGCGAAAGCAATTTTAGAAAAAGCTGGTGTTAAATTAGCTGAATTAGGTACTCCTGAAGCTGCCCAAAGCATAAAAGGGCTGGCACTTGCACAGTTAGAAGCAGACCTTGAGGTTGGGAGCGAGACACTAAAAGATATTATTGCTGCGTTGGTTCAACCAGGACGAGATATGCGTGACGAAATGCCAGCACCTCTTTTAAGAAAAGACGTGTTATCAATGGAAGATCTAAAATCTGGGATGGAATTGCAAGGAACAGTTCGCAATGTAATTGATTTTGGTGCATTTGTTGATATCGGTGTGAAACAAGATGGATTAGTGCATATTTCAAAATTAAGTTCAAAATTTGTTAAACATCCTACCGACATTGTCGCTGTAGGAGATGTTGTAACTGTTTGGGTGGAAGATGTGGATACCAAGAAAGGGCGCATCAGCTTAACGATGTTGCCGCGAGCTGAAAGGAAAGAATAGTCTTGAGTCGTTTTTCTAAAGAAGGAAAAGCTACACAGCAAGAGTTAACAGATAATCAATTACAAGCGCTGGTTGAAGAAACGTCACTGACTTTTTTTAAGAAAAGCTTTCAACACAAAGCCTTTTTTAATCGACGCTTGAGAACAACTGGCGGACGCTACCATTTAAGTTCACATAATATTGATTTTAATCCTAAAGTATTTGAACTCTATGGGGAATCAGAATTACTCAATGTCATTAAGCATGAATTGTGTCATTATCATCTTCATTTAGAGGGTAGAGGATATCAACATAAAGATGCGGAATTTAAAGCATTACTGAAACAAACTGGTGGCAGTCGCTATGTCCGACCGTTGGCAGAACAAAAACCGCAATCTTATCATCAATACCAGTGTGAAAAATGCCAAACATTGATTTTACGGAAGCGAAGGATCAACACACAACGCTTTGTTTGTGGGAAATGCCAAGGGAAATTAGTCGAATTGAATTAAATTTAGCTAGCATAGAATAAATACCGTCTTTTCGTTTATTAGAAAAGACGGTATTATTATAGAAGAAGCCATACAGAAAAGAGGGAGAATATGATCCAACATTGGAATACGGTTATCGATTATTTATCCGCACAAGAACAGTTAACTGAAGGATACGATCTTGCAATACTTGCCGGAAATAGTCTACCTTATCTTGCGGATGAGTTGATCGATTTATATGAACGAGATGTAGTCAATAGGGTTATGTTAGTCGGTGGAATAGGCCATGCTACACCTTTTTTGCGCGAAAACTTTAAAAAGATGGGAATAGTTGTTGACGGGCTAAGTGAAACTGAAATATATTTAGACTATTTTAAACAAAAATATACATTAGAGAGAGAACTATTTTTAACTGAAGCCAGTTCAACTAATTCTGGAGAAAATGCCCGATTTTCTTTAAATACTGTAAAAGCTGAAGGGCTATATCCAAAGAACGTTTTACTATTACAAGATCCTATTTTACAACGAAGGATCAAAGCCACTTTTCAAAAGGAATGGGCAGATATGGAAACAGTTTTTACAAATTATGTTCCAACTATCCCACTTGTGAAAAGCGTTGAAGAATCAATTTATTTTGAAGACGAACAACTAAATGGTCTTTGGAGCAAAGAATATTTTCTTTCGTTGGTGTTAGGAGAGATTCCTCGGCTTAGAAATGATGAGCATGGATACGGACCTAAAGGAAGAGGCTATATTAATGCCGTTGAACTACCTCAACATGTGATCCAGTCTTATGACAAGTTGTCTCTAGCTTATGGAACACATGACAAAAGATAACAGTGAAGTTTACATCAATGATTGACAAATGTAAGTGCGTATTTTATCATTGTTTTAGATAATAATGTTATGAATTGCGGTCATGGCGGAATGGCAGACGCGCCAGCTTGAGGGGCTGGTGGGGGCAACCCCGTGGAAGTTCGAGTCTTCTTGGCCGCATCATTCAACTCTAAACCTTGGTATACAGAGGTTTAGGGTTCTTTTTTTTACACTCCATTTTGACTGCGTGAGTTCAAATTCATTCATTTTTTCATGCAGGATACCATGGCTTTAGCTGTATTTAAATGAAAAATCTACTGTTATTTTTCAAGGGATTTTGATAGAATAGATTAGAAAGTCTAGTAAATTGGAGTAACGATTTTATGGAAATGAAACAGTTTGAGCTTCGAATAACGTGGAGAAGTGTTTTGGTGGAATTGATGGGTGGGTTGTTTGTGCTGATTATGACGTTGGGAATAGTCTTTTGGTTTTTACTCCCTGTATTGAAGAATTCGGACTTACTTAATCGTTTTTTCTTGTTTGTATTTGTGGTGATTGCTTTTATGTCAGGGAGCTTTTACTTAGTTTATCTAGCATTAAAGTTTTCGTATATGTTGCTTGTCACAGGAATAAGTGATAGTAAGATGATGTTAACGGATCAGGGGATCATTTATAAAATGGATGAATATGGGTTGACGTATTATGAAAATAGAAAATTACATACAAAAAAATGGACAGATATCATAGATGTAGGGTGTTTCAAACAACAAGATAAAAAGGTGAAGCTGCTTTATAAATATCAGATCAAGTTCACGGATGGTACAGCTCATGAATTTGATCTACGAGGAACGTATCCGACAAAAGAGTTTAAAGTGAAAGTTGAAGAATTTTGATTATTTTACAATTGTTGACGACAAAGAAAAGGTGACAGACAATCTAGTTTGCTACCTTTTTTCTTTAGTAAAATAGAAGAAAGCTATTTAAAATAATGAGGTGAGTAGTTGAAAAATAAATACAGTTTATTGACAAGGAATAACAAAATTATCGCGTGGATTATCGTCATTATCGTTTCTTTGATTGTCTCTTTTTGTCTCAATAGGCATTACTTACAAGCAAAAATGTTTGGCCGTTGGACAGTTATTGACAGTGAAATAAATTATGGTTTAGAAAAAGCGCCCAAAAGTATAACCATTTCATCTTACAAACTGAATCTAGGAAACAAGGTAATACCAATAAAATACACATCAAAATCGACGAGAAGTACTTTTAAGCGACTAGATGAAAAAAACGAAATTTATTATTTCTTTAAACAGGATTCGAGTGATGACAACTATCGTTACATGTTGATTTTCAACAAAGAGGATACTGAAAAAATGCAGTTACTCTCATTTGAAAATTCAGGTGATGATGGTCAAATCAATTGGTTTAGCTTAGAAAGGAGCGAGTAGATGGTTAAAACAATGAGCAAAGAGACATTGCAAATAAAGTACAGATTTAAACCTTTTATAACGATATTAAGTATTGTATTCTCATTGTGCATTGGAATAGGAATATATTCAATTAGAAATTTAAACGAGCCATTTTTATTGATTCTATTATTTAGTTTAATGCTATTATTTTTATTTGCTGGTGTGATGCAAGTAGTATTGGTAAACAAAGAATATCACGTTTTTATTGATAGGAAAAAAATGGAAATGGTTCTTGACATGGGAATTAGAAAGAAGAAAGTAATTGATTTGTCGGTTATAAAAGGATTCTCAAGCAGGGTTCAACGGAATAATAGCACTACTTTTTATGTCTTGCAATTTTTAACGACCCCAACACAGTGGGGCGAATTTTATCACAAAAATGACTCTAAACTAGCGTTTTACAATTCTGAATACGAAGCAATGTACATCGTTGTTTCTTTGACAAATCAAAAAGAGGAAGACCTGAAAAAGATAAACAAGTTTCTAATAGATGCTGGAATAGAAGTGGTTGATTTTCAACCGTCTGTTTTAGGATCTTATCCTGGTATACTTAAAAAAGCTGTTCAGGTTGATGAAAGTCACACTCCACTAGAGAAAAAACAAAAAAGACGACAATTACTCAGTTACTTTTTAGCTAGGTTACTGTTTATGGTTATCGTATTTCATTTCGTGGTTTCCTTTATTGGTATTTTTCACGGAATATATTGGTAAGGTACTATTGGATCATAATTTTATATAAAGGTAAGATAGTTTTATGCGTTTCAGATACACTTTTTCGTCGTATCTTATATAATGAAAAGAAAGATAAATTAGAGGTGATATAGATGGCAATCAAACGTGCATGGTGGAAAGAAGCAGTTGGCTATCAAATTTACCCAGCTAGTTTTCTGGATACAAATAGCGATGGAATTGGTGATTTGAATGGTATCCGGGCAAAGTTAGATTACCTTAAAGAGTTGGGGATTGGATTTATTTGGATTACCCCAATCTATGAATCACCTAATGTAGACAATGGGTATGATATTAGTGATTATCAAAAGATACTCCATACGTTTGGTACAATGGAAGAATTTGATTTGTTACTTGAAGAAGCCCATCAATTGGGAATTAAGGTGATCATGGATTTAGTGATCAATCACACATCGAATCAACATTCATGGTTTATCGAATCAAGATCTTCTGTAAAGGATGATTATCGCGACTACTATATTTGGGCAGATGGAACGATTGATGGGCCACCTAATGATTGGGTTTCTATTTTTGGCGGATCTGCTTGGGAATATGATGAGACGACAAATCAATATTATCTCCATGTTTTTGCAAAAGAACAACCTGACCTTAATTGGGAAAATCCTCGAGTGAAGCGAGAATTATTTTCTATGATTGACTGGTGGCTGGATAAAGGCATTGATGGTTTTCGAGTGGATGCTATTTCGCATATAAAAAAAGCAACACTCGATACGCCATTAGGGGATGATCCCTTTGCTTCGTTTAAAAATGTTCCTGGAATAGAAACACATTTAGAAGAGTTACGAACTATTTTTAAAAAAAGAGACATTCTAACAGTCGGAGAAGCAAATGGTGTCAGTGCGGCTGAAGCCCATCAGTGGGTAGGGGAAACAGAGGGATATTTCAATATGTTGTTTGAGTTCGATCATATATCCCTTTGGAATAAAGAGGAACAAGAGACATTAGATGTCATTCATTTTAAGCAGGCACTAACGGCTTGGCAAGAGGCATTAGCCGACGGTCGTGGTTGGAATGCGCTCTATATGGAAAATCATGACATTCCTCGATCGGTTTCAAGTTTTGGTAGTGAGGAAAAGGTGTTTTGGCAAGCATCTGCTAAGGCCTTATCGCTAACATTTTTGCTACTTCAAGGTACACCTTTTATTTATCAAGGACAAGAAATTGGTATGACTAATATGCCATTTGCTTCAATTGAGGATATTGATGCAGTTGACACGAAGAATTTTTATCATGAAATGATTCATGCTGGTGTAGAACCTGCAAAAGCAATGAATGTAATCCGCAGGACCGCAAGAGATAATGCTAGAACACCGATGCAGTGGACAGCAGAGGAATACGCAGGCTTTTCGAAGAGAAAACCTTGGATGGTGATCAATCCAAATAAACAAGAAATCAACGTGCTGGATGAGTTACAGGACCAAAATTCTGTTTTGAATTTTTACAAAGAAGTCATTCAATTAAGAAATGAAAATCAAGCACTGATCTACGGTGACTATAAATTATATTTACCAGACCACCAACAGCTATTTGTTTACGGACGCCGTTTGGGAGATGAACGATTTGTAGTGATCATCAATTTATCAAAGGACTTTGCTTCTGCTGATTTACCAGAAAATGTTCAAATCGAAGATTGGATTCTTCAGTTATGTAATCTCAATGATCACACGATACATCAACATACGCTTTTTGCTCCTTATGAAGCAAGAGTTTATAAACATAAATAAAAGAAGAGCTGATTTCTTTTTTGATGAAAAGAAATCAGCTGTTTTTTTGCTAATTATGATAACGGATACTTCACATATTCTAGTGAAACTTGAAAAGAGTATCTCACTGGAGTCTTTTTTTTTAGAAAATTTGCAATTTATCATTGCTTTTTTTTTCTAGGTGGCGTAACTTTAAAGATATAAATTTTGAAAATGAGGGATACAGTATGAGAAATTTTGAGAAATCTAACAAACTTGATGGTGTCAGTTATGACGTACGTGGTCCGGTTTTAGAAGAAGCGGACAGAATGCACGAAGAAGGCATTCGAATTTTGAAACTTAATACTGGTAATCCCGCCCCCTTTGGTTTTGATGCGCCAAATGAAGTGGTACGAGACATGATCATGAATGTTCGCAACTCTGAAGGGTATTCTGATTCAAAAGGAATCTTTTCAGCCCGTAAAGCAATTGAACAATATTGCCAAGTTAAAGGATTTCCTAATGTGACGATCAATGATATTTATACAGGTAATGGTGTCAGCGAATTGATTACAATGTGCATGCAAGGTTTACTGAATAATGGGGATGAAGTGCTAGTTCCGATGCCAGATTATCCTTTATGGACTGCATCAGTATCACTAGCTGGCGGAAATCCGGTCCATTACATTTGTGATGAACAAGCTGAATGGTATCCAGATATCGACGATATAAAAGCAAAAGTTACAACAAATACAAAAGCAATCGTTTTAATCAACCCAAATAATCCAACTGGTGCATTATACCCGAAAGAAATTCTTGAACAGATTGTTGAGGTAGCAAGGCAGAATGATTTGATCATTTTTTCAGATGAAATTTATGATCGTTTAGTGATGGATGGCTTAACACATATTCCAATCGCTACATTAGCACCAGATTTGTTTGTTGTTACTTTGAACGGACTATCTAAATCGCATCGAGTTGCAGGCTTCCGTTGTGGCTGGATGGTATTAAGCGGAAATAAAAAACATGTTAAAGGATATATAGAAGGGCTAAATATGCTTGCATCTATGCGTTTGTGTTCTAATGTACTATCTCAGCAAATCATCCAAACCGCATTAGGCGGCTACCAAAGCGTAGACGACTTACTATTGCCAGGTGGTAGAATTTATGAACAGCGTGAATATATCTATAATGCGATCAATGATATCCCAGGGTTATCAGCAGTAAAACCTAAAGCGGCATTTTATATTTTTCCAAAGATCGATATTGCCCGCTTCAATATTTATGATGATGAAAAGTTTGTATTAGACTTCCTTCATGAACATCATATTTTACTTGTGCACGGCGGTGGCTTCAACTGGACACAGCCAGATCATTTTAGAATCGTTTATCTACCTAAGATGGAAGACTTGAAATTCACAACTGAAAAAATGCGTGCGTTTTTATCTACTTACAAACAAAAATAATCGAAAAAAAGTGACTCAAAACAAAATACGTTTTGAGTCACTCTCGTTTTTAGGGATACGTTGTACAAAGTAATGAAAAAAGATTACTACTCTGCAGTTTGGCAATTTTTTTTACTAATTATCATGCGGTTTGTATACTTTTCTTCCATGTCTGGACTTGGATCTGAAACAACAATCAAATAAGCATTTTCATATTCTTTCTCAACATAACCTTTATAGCTATTTTTTTCCCAACTAAAGCTAACTTGTTTCTCCTGTGTCATAAGTAACACCCCTTATTTGCAAAGCAAAATTTTTTTAAATCGTCTCGTTTAAGTAGTAGGTAATGTTCTTGCAGTATATTATGCAATAAAGTACAATAAATGCATAATGCGAATTCGCATATTTTGCATTTTGGGTTAATAAAACTTCAGTTTACGTAATAGATTATGGAAATTATCTTAGGAGTGGAAGTATGGATTCTTTTGGAGCAGTTATTAAGGAAATTCGTAAGAATAGAAAGCTGACACAAAAAATGTTATCAGAAGACATTTGTTCACAAAGTGTATTAAGCAGAATAGAGAACAATGAGGAATTACCAAATGTAGTAGTGATGCAACAAATTTGTCAGCGCTTAGGTGTGACAATGGATCAAATAATGCAATTCAAATCTGAAGAAGTTCGTTTGATTACGCAAATATTTGAAAAGATAGCAGACTATTTTCGTCATAAAGAATACAAAAAAATAATGACCTATATGCAGGATACTCAAATAGAAGAAAGACTTCATTTAGACACAGATTGGCAACGCTATTATTATTATTTAGGTAGTTGTAAATTTTATCTTTGCAATGAGTATGAACAAGCAATACTAGATTTGAAAAAAGGGCTGTCATATACGTATCAAGCAAATAAGGTCAATTTGTCTGATTTTGAAATTCAAGTAATAAGCTGTATAGGGAGTACGTATAGCAGTATTGGGCAATTTAGCGAAGCTGAAAAGTATTTAAAATTAAGTATTCACTATTTTCATAAATTACCAAATGAACGAGTGACTGCGGAATTGACTAAGATATTCTATAATTATTCCAAATTTTTAACGGATCAAAAACGACTTGAAGAGGCGCAGATTTATATTGATCAAGGAATTGTTTGGTCGAGACATCGGAATAGCTACTACTTTTTGAGTGAGCTGTTTCAGTTGAAAAGTCAATTGATGGATGTGAAAGGGTTCTCAGATAAAGCAGAAGAGTACCAAATTTTGTCTGAACAGATTCGTCGTATTGAAACAATTAAAATATAAAGAAAGTTAAGTAAATTTTTTCAGTAAAGGTCTACACCATTCTTGACTTTCATTGATTTTAAGAGTAGTTTTAAAGTAGAAAATTAAAGAAAGAAGGATGAAGATGAGAACATTTATCTTTGCTGAAAAGTTCTTTTTAAAAAGTGACGTAAAAGGACCTGGATATTTAGAAATTACAGATGGTTTATTCGGAGATTTCTATAAAGAAGTTCCTGAAAAAGACGCAAACGTAATCAAAGAAGAAGGAAAATGGATTGCACCTGGTTTAGTCGATACACATATTCATGGGTATATGAATCATGATGTGATGGATAGCGATGCTGAAGGCTTGAAAGTGATGTCAGAAGGCTTGCTATCATGTGGCGTAACCTCATTTTTACCAACAACTTTGACTTCAAGTAAAGAACGCTTAAAAGATGTTGCACAAACAATTGGAGAGGTATATCAAGAAGTTCCCGGAGCGAAAGTTCAAGGAATTTATTTTGAAGGACCGTTCTTTACCGAAGAACATAAAGGCGCTCAAAACCCAAGTTACTTTGGTGATCCTGATATAGCAACTTTTAATGAATGGCAAGAGGCTTCAGGCGGTCTAATCAAAAAAATCGCTTTAGCGCCAGAACGTAAAGGGGTTAAAGAATTTGTAAAATCCGTAACAGATGAAGGTGTTGTGGTGGCTTTAGGCCATAGTGACGCAACGTTAGAACAAGCTACCGAAGCGGTAGAGTCTGGAGCAAGCGTTTTTGTGCATGCGTATAACGGAATGCGCGGCTTGAATCATCGTGAACCAGGAATGGTCGGGGCTTTGATGTCATTAAACCATGTATTTTCTGAATTGATTTGTGATGGACATCATGTTCACCCGAATGCAGCAGATATTTTAATGGAAAAAGCAGGACATGATCATGTGGCCTTGATTACAGACTGTATGATGGCTGGCGGTATGCCAGATGGCGACTATAATTTAGGCGAATTTCCAGTTGTTGTTAAAGACGGTACAGCTCGTTTAGAATCTGGCAACTTAGCTGGTAGTATCTTGAAATTAAAAGAAGCGATCAAAAATGTCGTTGACTGGGAGATTGCTACTCCAGAACAAGCAATCATGATGGCAACATTAGTGCCTGCAATTAGTTGTAAAATCGACGATAAATGTGGGATGATTTCTAAAGGTCGAGATGCAGACTTTATCGTATTAAATCCCAATATGGAATTAGACGCAACTTATTTAGATGGTGTGGAACGTTACCGCGCATAATTGAAAAAGTGAGTGAAGTATGACTTTTTAAGTGATACCTCACTCACTCTTTTTTGTCTAAACATAAAAAGCTCTTCACACCTGAAAACTGTATGATATAATCAGTTGGAAGGGAAGTTGAACGATGGAAAACAAAGAAATATCATTTTCAGTTACAGATGTAAAACAGTCTCCTATGACAATTTTTGAAACAGCGAAAGAAATGAACACTGGCGTCTATATTTATAATAGAAAAAAAGTTGCTGGTGTAATGTTGACAGCTGAACAATATGAAGAATTGATCAAGAAAAAAACAAGCGATCAAGGACAAGAAGTGAAGATTGCACAGTTAAATCAAGCCATTCGCCAAAAAATCGCTTTTGGCTCATTGATATCTACTAAGAATTTGGATGATCACTTGGTATCACTAGGTTTTATTAGCCGAAAAGTGGAATCAGAGGACTATAGTGAAATGATGAATGAACTGAATGAAACTGGAAAAATCGATTATCATCTACAGAAAAAAGAGGACAGAACCAATATATTTGCTGAAGTAATTGGAGAACAGAGCAACCAATCTCATTTATCAGACAAAATAATCGTGAAAAAGATTCATCTTAGAGTAGACTAAATCATCAATTGAATTCAAGATGTTATGGACTAAATTTTTATGTCCATAACATCTTTTTTACTGTAAAACGATACGTTTAGTCAAAATCGATCATATGACCACGATATCTTTTAGGTAAATGAGAAAGTTGAAGCTGTTCATTTTTCCGCTCTTTTATCGTAACGGCGTTGAGAAACGTTTGCCAATTATTTTGGATATTCTGCTCAGTATCGTCTGTATTAAATTCAGGTGGGTCACTATTTTCAACAAAGCGAATGTGTCCTTTTTCGATTATCCCAAGTAAATGATGTGTTTCATCATAGATCATGAGCGTTTCTTTTGGATAGCGATGTGCAAAATGAGGACATAGATAGGGTAAAGAAAAGTGCTTAGGAGCAATGCTACTATATAGTAGTTCCCCCACATATTCAAAACGGACAAATCCAGTAAAGAGGTGAACCTCACCAAATAACGCTTTTATCGAGTTATGCAACGTCAAAATAGACTGATGACCCAAGTGATTTGTTAGTAGATCTTTTGATTCTAAAGCAATTAGGATAGCATCTAGTAGACATCGTTCTTTCTCTTTTGCTGAGCAATTGAACCCATCGATAATGAACTGACTATTTTCTTTTCTTAGGCGTTCATTAAGTCGTGTGTAGATTCTTTTTGCTAAACGTTCATCTGTTTCAATCCAGTGACTGAAAAATAAAGACTCAATGGCTGTGTTGGGCGTTATGATCATATCAGGGAATTGTTGTTTTTTGAATGCATGAGAGACAAGCGTTAAAAATCCAGAAAAACTACCATCGTATTCCCAAACCTCACTTGTTTTTTTAATTTGCATAACGAGCTTCCTTTCGTTTAGTTACCTCAAACCGTTCTACATCAAATAGTGATAGTTGTTCTTGATTGGATTGGCTATTCATCTTTTTCAATGTTTCATATTGTCGTGAAGAAATCAAGGAGGAAATGACCCATTGAGGATCATGGATTAATCCAGGTTGACGAGCGCCATTACAACTGACAAAATATTGTGCTCGCTTGATCACGACACCTAATTTCTTTAGATCAGAAAGGTGCAATTGATAATATTTTCGAGCTTTTAAGATATTTAGGGCACTTTTAGGTCCGATTCCTGGAATACGCAATAATTGATCGTAAGATGCAGTTTGAATGTCAATTGGAAACTGTTCATAATTTTGAACGGCCCAGTTAGCTTTGGGGTCCAAATACAAATTGAAGTTAGGTTTGTTTTCGGATAAAATTTCCTCTGCAGAAAAACGATAAAAACGTAATAGCCAATCAGCTTGATATAAACGGTGCTCGCGTAATAATGGCGGATCAGTTGTAATTGCAGGCAATAAAGAATCTTGATTAACGGGAATATAAGCAGAGTAGTAGACACGTTTCAGTTCATATTTTTGATAAAGTCTTTCTGCAATCTTCACAATTGAATAGTCACTTTCGGGAGACGCACCGATGATCATTTGTGTAGATTGACCAGCTGGAACAAATGAAGCACCTCTTCGTAATGCGGGAGTTTGAGAGAATTCTTTTTTCTTGTTAGTAATTTGTTTCATTGGTTTATATAAAGCAAAAGGATCCTTATCTGGTGCTAGTAGTTTGAGACTTTCTCTCGATGGAAGCTCAACGTTTACGCTCATTCGATCAGCTAAAAAACCAAGTTGATCAATTAACTTTTCATCTGCACCTGGAATTGCCTTCACATGTATGTACCCTTTGAAGCCTTTTTCATAACGTAAAATCTTTAGCGTTTTGATCAATAGCTCGCTTGTGTAGTCGACATCTTTTATAATAGCGGAACTAAGAAAGAGTCCTTCAATATAATTTCGCATGTAAAAATCCATTGTTAAATCTGCAACTTCTTGCGGTGTAAAAGTGGCTCGGGGAATAGCATTTGATTTTCGATTAATACAATAGTGACAGTCAAAAATACATGCGTTTGTAAATAACAACTTCAAAAGAGAAACACAACGGCCGTCACTCGTAAAAGAATGACAGATCCCAGCTGCCGAGGTACTTCCTACAGTTCCTTTTCGGGTGTTGTCAGTGACTCCACTACTTGAACATGAAACATCATATTTTGCTGATTCAGCAAGAATTTCTATTTTTCTAGATAGTTCCATTGTCATCCTCTTTTCTATTGATAGAACGTATGTTCTTATTTTAGCAAGAGTAATTCGTTTTGTCAAAAAATAAAAAAGACTAGAAGGAAAACACGAGTTTTTCCTCTAATCTTTATAGTATGATAGAAAAATATTATTGATTCTTTAAATCTAAATACCGTTCTAGATAATCAGCCAAACCATCTTCATCGTTGGTTTTTTCAGTAACATCATTGGCTACGGATTTGATTTGATCTGTAGCATTTTTCATAGCTACGCCCCAACCGACATACTCTAACATTTCTTCATCATTGTGTTCATCGCCAAATGCGATAATATCAGAACGTTTTATATCTAAGTAACGAGCGACTTGTTCAACACCCCTGGCTTTTTGAATCCCTTTAGAAACGATTTCTAAGATAGGAGTTGGGCCGCCCCAAGTTCTAACATCAACATAATCCCCGTATTGTTTCATTAAGGAATCAGAAACATGTGCTGCTTGATCTTTTGAAGTACGAACCATCATTGAGGTCGGATCTGTTACTAGATTTTTTGCTGTTAAAAGGTTGCTTGGCGTCGCTTCTGATGCGAAGAATGTTGAATCAAAGTAATCTAAGCTGTCAATGAAAAAGGTTTCTTTATTTTCTGCCGCAACAAAATCAAGATTCAACGCTTTCTTTTGAGCTAAAATATCAAAAACTAAATCACGTTGTATGCCAGTTTCCTTTTCATCAGCCCATTTTTGTTCAGGCATATGAACAAGTGCTCCATTAAAATTGACCATGGGTGTGTTCAACCCTAATTGACGATAAAACTGACCGCTCATCCGATAAGGACGGCCAGTAACAATGCTAACATAGTGTCCATTTTTGATAGCGTTTTTCAAAGCTTTTTCAGTTGTATTACTAATGAGTGACTGGGCATTTAAAGTTGTACCATCTAAATCGATTGCAATTAATTTTTTCAAAACTGTTCCTCCCAGAAATTTTTCTTTAACTAAGTCTAGCATAAAATAGCAGAATGACAAGTTTTCAAGAAAATTTTAGAAAAAAATTTCTTTATGATACACTAAACGAAAAAGGAGAGTGAAATGTTTGAACAAAAAGTACCGCTGGTATAGTAGGATCATAACAATACTCTATTGTATCTATATGCTTTTATATGCTGATAGGTATGATTTTATGGCATTAAATGTGTTATTGGCATATATTCCAATTGAGATAAGCTTTCATTTTAAACAAGTAGGCAATCGACTGTTTTTCTTACTAGGGATGCTCTGGCTATTATTTTACCCAAATGCGCCGTATTTATTCACCGATTTTTTTCATCTCGAACAGTTATCGATCTATCCAGGCATGCACCAAATCTTTGGACTATCAATATCTGATTGGGTTTCTTTTAGTTTGTTGACCGTAGGAATTTGTATCTATGGTTTTTTAGGTCTGGCAACGATTTTTACAATGCTAGATGAATGTTTTAGGAGAAAAATTTTACAGAAAAAGTGGCAAAGCATTTTTTTTATTTTACTCGTTAACCTTTTATCAAGTTTAGCGATATTTGTTGGACGATTCGATCGATTACACAGCATCCATCTAGTGACTAAACCAGTACAAACACTACAAATCATTTTTTTAAAGTGGTCGACAGATAAAGTACAATTTATCCTCTTATTAACAGGAGTGCAGTTGCTCTTATTAGCTTGTATAGTCGGATTAGATAAAATGAAATTGGGTGATAAAGTGTAAACGCTATATTGACAGGATGTGTTGAAATTGTTACTCTTTAATGAGGATGTTTGGAAATAATCGTAGAGGGGTTATCAACATGAAAAAGTGGCAAAGCGTCTTGTTAACAGGTTTATTTGTACTTGGGGGAACGAGTGGCGGAGTTTATTTAGCCAATGATGTTAATGCGCAAACAGTCAATTCCGATGTGAAAGTTGAATCACAAAATCAAGAGGAGAAAATACCGTTTCAAATTTTAGGTATTAATGATTTTCATGGTGCCTTAAATACCACGGGTTCATTTTTTGATGATGAAGGGAATAAGGTTGCAAATGCTGGGACAGCGCCGTTATTAGCTGGATATTTAAACCGAGCGCAAGAAAAATTCAAAAATGCAAATACAGGTGCCCAAACGCTACGCGTACAAGCTGGAGATATGGTAGGTGCAAGTCCGGCAAGCTCGGGCTTACTTCAAGATGAACCTACAATCAAAGTATTGAATCAGATGAATTTTTCTGTTGGAACTATAGGAAATCACGAATTTGATGAAGGACTCCAAGAGTTTAATCGAATTATGCTGGGGGAAAAACCAGTGAATGATCCCTATGGTATTTTAACTGCCTATCCAAGAGAAGCATCAAAAACCGAAATCGTCATTGGAAATGTTGTCAAAAAAGGAACTGAAGAAATACCGTTTGGCTGGAAACCTTATACAATTAAAGAAGTTGGATCTGAAAACAACAAAGTAAAAGTTGGTTTCATTGGTGTTGTTACGACTGAGATTCCAAATTTAGTTTTAAGAGAACATTACGAAGCATATGACTTTTTAGATGAAGCAGAAACAATTGCTTATTATTCAAGTAAATTGTTAGAAGAAGATGTTCATGCAATTGTTGTACTAGCTCACATTCCAGCAACAAGTAAAGCTGATAAAGTGAGTGGAGAAGCAGCTGCGGTCATGAATAAGGTGGATGAAATTTATCCTGATAATAGTGTGGATGCCTTTTTTGCAGCACATAATCATCAATACACAAATGGTATTGTCAATAAAACAAGAGTTGTTCAGTCGACTGCTCAAGGCAAAGGATATATTGATCTACAAGGAATACTGGATCCAAAAACAAAGGATTTTGTTGATACACCGAAAGCAGAAGTTTTACCAGTCGATCCTGCTGCAAAAGAACTACCGAATGTTGACTTAAAAGTGGAAGCGACTGTAAAGGATGCTGGGGAACGCGTAGCAAACGTCACAAATAAAAAAATTGGTACGGCAAAAGAAAATGGTATGATTACCCGAGATGTTAATGAGTCAAAAGAATCACCGCTTGGCAATTTAATTACTGATGGTCAAGTTGCAATGGCTCAAGCACAAGGAATCGAAGCAGATTTTGCTATGACTAATAATGGTGGAATTCGTGCGGATTTAGTCGTTGGAGAAAACCGTGATATTACATGGGGAGCAGCACAAGCGGTACAGCCGTTTGGCAACATCATGCAAGTGGTTGAAATGAATGGTGCTCAAATTGAACAAGTGCTAAATGAGCAGTATGATCAAGAAGAACGTTACTTTTTACAAATATCTGGTTTGAGCTATACGTATGTCAAAACTGAGGATGAAAATCAACCTTTTAAAGTTCAGGATATGCATAAAAAAGATGGAACAGCAATTCAGCCGGATGAAACCTATTTAGTTGTAATCAATGACTTTTTATTTGGTGGGGGCGACGGTTTTTCAGGGTTTACTAGTGGTCAGCTGATCAATGCCATTCAACCAGACACTGAGACGTTTATTGGATACATCGAAAAGAAAGAAGCGGCTGGAGAATTAATTGAAGCGTCTATTGAAAATCGTAAGCAACTAGTTCAACCAGAAGATCCAATTGAACCAGAAGTACCCGAAGCAAATGAAGCAGAAGAAAAGATCAAAAAAGCCACGATTTTTGATCCTTTATATGAAGATGATGAACTTTTAAGAGGTGTCACTTTACCAAATGCAACCATTGAACTTTATGATGGGGAAATCCCACAAATGGAAACACGAACTGCAAAGGTTCCTACTGGAGATCTAGTCGGACAAGCTGATTCAGAAGGAATAATCAAAATAAATGTAACGTCATTAAAAATTTTAGGGAAAAAGAAATTGACTGCTGTAGTATCTGATGAAGAAGGAAACAAAGCGGTTTTTCCATTAAACATATTACCAAAAAGAGAACAGATTGCAGAAACTTCAGATACAAAAAGAATTTCTGAAAAAAATACTAAAAAAGAATTACCACAAACTGGTGAACAACAATCACATGTAGTAGCGTTATTTGGCGTAATAGTACTTAATATGCGCATTGTTGTGTTAACGAAAAGAAAAGCATTGTAGAAAATAGAAAACGTCTAGTCGCTGTCCTAAGGACAGTGACTAGACGTTTTTTTAGTAAAATAAAATATAGACAAACATGGAAAAGTATCGATATTAAAGAGGATGACTAATCCTCTTGGGTTAAACACGAACATTAATGTTCGTTTTGTTGTTTAAAGTTAATTTCTAATTGAATTAAGAATTGTTTTAACGTATACTTTACAAGTATTCATCAGGAAACAGGAATGTGCAATTATTTTTTAGACCGATCTGCTGTAACGAATAAGTAGGTCAAATCATCCTGATGAAATTTTTCGGTAAAAGGGAGAGAGACAATTTCATGGACAAGTTTTTCAAATTAAAGGAAAACAAAACAACTATCTCAACTGAAATGGTTGCTGGAGTAACGACATTCTTTGCGATGAGCTATATTTTATTCGTAAATCCGTCGATTTTATCTCAGACAGGCATGCCATTTCAAGCAGTATTTTTAGCGACAATCATTGCATCCATCATCGGAACTTTGATTATGGGACTTTTTGCAAATGTTCCGTATGCGCAAGCACCAGGTATGGGTTTAAATGCTTTTTTCACGTTTACAGTTGTATTTGGTTTAGGCTATACATGGCAACAAGCGTTAGCGATGGTATTTATCTGTGGTTTGATCAATGTGTTGATTACCGTTACAAAAATTCGAAAATTGATTATTAATGCCATACCAGAAAGTATGCAACATGCTATCGGTGGAGGCATTGGTATTTTTGTGGCATATGTGGGAATCAAAAATGCTAAATTATTAGATTTTACTGTTCAAGCAGAACCAGTCAATGGTGCGGTTAATGGAGATAGTATCGTTCCAGCATTAGGGAATTTTAATAATCCAGAAATTATATTAGCGGTTATTGGATTGGTATTAACAACTGTTCTCGTTGTTTTAAATGTTCGTGGATCGATTTTAATCGGTATCGTGGTGACGACGATCATCGCAATCCCGATGGGAGTTGTTGATGTATCAGCAATTGATTGGAAAACAAATTCATTAGGAAATTCAATCAACGAGTTAAAGACGACTTTTGGTGCTGCTTTTGGCGCTGACGGTATGCAGTCATTGTTTAGTGATGCATCAAAAATACCGCAAGTGTTAATGACTGTTATTGCCTTTAGTTTATCGGATACATTTGATACGATCGGTACATTTATTGGTACAGGGCGTCGTACAGGAATATTTTCTAAAGAAGATGAGCTTGCTTTGGAAGATAGTAAAGGTTTTTCTACAAAAATGGACAAAGCCTTGTTTGCTGATGCCATTGCAACGTCGATTGGTGCTATTTTTGGAACATCTAATACTACAACTTATGTGGAAAGTGCAGCAGGAATTGGTGCGGGTGGTCGAACAGGCTTGACATCTGTTGTTGTGGCAGTTTTATTTGCTCTAAGTAGTTTATTTTCACCACTGATTGCAATTGTTCCGGCACAAGCAACAGCTCCAGCGTTGATTTTAGTTGGTGTAATGATGCTTGCTTCATTTAAAGATATTGAATGGACGAATTTAGAAGAAGCAATCCCAGCATTCTTCGCATCGATCTTTATGGGATTGTGCTACAGTATTTCTTATGGGATTGCCGCTGGCTTCATTTTTTATGCAGTCGTCAAAGTAGCAAAAGGAAAATTCAGGGAAGTTTCACCAATTCTCTGGGTTGTTAATGCATTGTTTATTTTGAATTTCATTATTTTAGCTATTTTATAAACTATTATTGCGTTAAAAAAAGTTGGTACAGAAGCGTTTATTCGGTTTCCTTTAGGCTGAGATGTGACTCGTAGAGTTATGTTTCAGCCTTTTTTTATGTTCGTTTCAGAAAAAATTTTTTGAGAGATTGGGAAATTTGGAGTATAGTAAATAGTGAAGAATTTGTGAGGTGTGCATTTAGATGAAAATTGATTGGAAAAAGAATTTAATGGTTGCTTGGTTAGGTTGTTTTTTTACTGGTGCAAGTATTAGTTTAGTGATGCCTTTTATTCCTGTATACGTCGAACAACTGGGAACGCCTAAAAATCAGGTTGAACTATTTTCGGGACTTGCTATATCGGTTACGGCTTTTGCAGCAGCCATCGTAGCACCGATTTGGGGGAATTTAGCAGACAGAAAAGGGCGTAAGTTGATGATGATTCGTGCAGCAGCTGGAATGACAGTCACAATGGGTTCGTTAGCTTTTGTTCCAAATGTTTATTGGTTGTTGATCATGCGATTTTTTAATGGGATCCTTTCGGGTTATATTCCAAATGCAACTGCAATGATTGCATCCCAAGCACCAAAAGAGAAAAGTGGATGGGCGCTCGGAACTCTTTCGACAGGAGCGATTGCGGGTAATTTGATTGGTCCGTCGATTGGTGGGGCACTTGCTCAGTGGTTTGGAATGGAAAATGTATTTATTATTACAGGGATTGTTTTATTAATTACGACGTTGCTAACGATTTTTATGGTAAAAGAAGACTTCCAGCCAATTGAGAAAAAAGACTTATTAAGTACAAAAGAAATTTTTTCAAAAATGGATCATGTTTCTATTTTAATTGGATTGTTTATTACCACATTGATCTTACAAATTGGGGTTACAAGTATTAGTCCAATTTTAACACTCTACATTCGTTCATTAAGTCATGACACAGGCAATATTTTATTTATAAGTGGTTTGATTGTTTCGGTCGCAGGTGTATCAGCGGTAATCTCTTCGCCAGTTTTAGGGAAATTAGGAGATAAAATCGGGAACCACAAAGTTTTATTAGCGGGCCTGATTCTATCGATGATTTGTTATGTTCCGATGGCGTTTGTAAACTCTCCTTTTCAATTAGGATTGTTACGTTTCTTCCTAGGATTCTCAACAGGCGCTTTGATGCCGTCCATTAACACATTGATTAGTAAAATTACACCGTCAGAAGGTGTGAGTCGTGTCTATAGCTATAATCAAATGTTTAGTAATTTTGGCCAAGTTTTAGGACCAATGATTGGTTCCACAGTGGCACACGGTATGGGGTATAGTGCAGTATTTATTGTAACGGCATGTTTTGTGCTAGGAAATATTTGTCTTTCTCTATTCAATTTTCGCAAAATTTTAAATAAAAGACTATAAATAGTTGAAAACAGAAAAAAACCAGTTACAATGTTTGTAGTAACTGGTTTTTTTATCCGCATACCTTCAAAATAAAAAAATGGCGAGACGAAAGCTTTCCATAAAAATCAGCTTAGGTCTCAACCTCTGAGTTATTGAGCACTTTTAGTGGTTTCTTTTTTTGGTAATGCAAATTGACCAATCAATAAGATAATCACACCGGTAGTCAATGACATAATCGTTGTCAGCATAAAATCATAAGTACCGCCATTTAAGGCACCGCCGATATATCCAACTACTTGTCCTAGTAAAAAGGACCACAACAATACAAGAATGTAACGCATGGTTTGCACCTCTTTTCTAGCTATAGTTTAGCACAATATCAGCAAATGTAAAGAATTTGAAAGTTACATTTTTGATTTAAAATCATCAACATTATAAAACGGTGAGATCAAAAGTAAGACTTTTTGAAATTGGAAAAATTTAGAGGACAATTGCCCTAGAGTTTTCTTATTTTAAAAGCGTCATACTTTTATCAAAACACCATACAAAAGGAGATGTCCTATGCCCTTTCCACAATTATATACCATTACTTCCTATTCGTTACTTTCCAGTACTATTCGCATACAAGAATTAGTAAAAGAAGCAAAAAAATTAGGATATACGACTTTAGCGATAACAGATATCAATGTACTGCATGGGGCAATTGAGTTTTTTGAAGCATGCCATAAAGAAGGAATCAAACCAATCATTGGGTTGGCCTTAGACTATACACCACAAAAATCTGAACACTCTGCTCGATTGCTTCTATATGCAAAAGATTTAGAAGGATATAAAAATTTGATGCGGATTTCTACTGCTAAAATGAATAGTGAAAAAACATTTTACTTAGAGGAAATAAAAGAGCAGCTGAATCACTTATTTGCAGTAATGCCTTCAGATAAAGGGGAGGTAGCTGTTGCATTAAAACAAAGCGAAATAGAAGCGTCAGAAAGTTTATCACAATTGGTGCGCTTATTTGACCCAACTTCTTTTTTTGCTGGCGCTTCATTTACCTGTAATTCAGAGACGGACCCAGCACTTTTTAATTTTTACGCAACAAAAAAACAACCCATACTGGCCTTACAAGAAACGCGCTATTTAAATCGAGAGGATGGGTTTGCCTTAAAAGTATTGTCCTATATCAATCAAGGTCAGCAGATGTCACTGAATGTGGAAGAAACAGAAATCAATGGGCCTTTTTATCTGCGAGGACAAGAGGATGCGACAAAACAATTATTAGCAATGGTGGTGGAACAGGCTATTGTCAATGCAGAAGTACTGGCAGAATCTTGTTCAGTAGAAATCCCATTGCAACAGCGATTACTGCCCCACTATCCTATTCCTGATGGGAAAGACGCGGGGGAATACTTAAAAGAGTTGTGTCTCCAAAAGTTACCACAACGGGTAGCGACAGTTTCGGTTGAATATGAAGAACGTTTAGTCAAAGAATTGAATATCATCCATACGATGGGATTCGATGATTACTTCCTGATTGTATGGGATGTTATGGCTTTCGCTCATGAAAGAAAGATTGTAACAGGTGCGGGACGTGGTTCTGCTGCGGGTTCTTTAGTTTCCTATGTTTTATCGATAACAGATGTTGATCCAATCAAATATGATTTATTATTTGAACGTTTCTTAAATCCAGAAAGACATTCAATGCCGGATATCGATTTAGATATTCCAGATAATCGCCGCGAAGAAGTATTGCAGTATGTTCGAGAAAAATATGGACACTATCATATGGCGCAGATTGCGACGTTTGGTACAATGGCTGCCAAAATGGTTCTAAGAGATGTTGCGAGAGTCTTTGGTCTATCTCAAAGTGAATCGAATCGATGGTCTAATGCTGTACCGAGTGCATTGAAAATGACATTGAGTACAGCATATGCCGATTCTAAAAAGCTGGTAGAATTAGTGAATTCTTCTGAGACGAATCGTTTGTTATATGATACGGCTGTTCGACTAGAGGGGTTACCACGCCATGTGTCGACTCATGCAGCGGGCGTTGTTATTAGTGATTTGGATCTTTTAGACATCGTTCCCCTACAACCTGGTTCGAATGATATTTTCTTAACGCAATTTACAATGAATGATGTCGAAAAAATTGGTCTACTGAAAATGGATTTTCTAGGATTAAGAAACTTATCAATCATAGATGATACGATCAAATCAATAAAACGAGTTTACAAAGAAGAAGTGATTTTAAACCAAATTCCATTAGATGATGAAAAAACATTAGCGTTGTTTAGAAATGGAGAAACCAGTGGTATTTTTCAGTTTGAATCAGCAGGGATCAGAAACGTTCTAAGAAAACTCGGACCAACAAGTATTGAAGATATTGCAGCTGTTAATGCTTTATATCGCCCCGGTCCAATGCAAAATATTGATTTATTTATTCGTAGAAAGAAAGGCCAAGAAGCAATCGAATATCCAGATCCTGTATTAGAACCAATCTTGAAAAATACGTATGGTGTGATTGTGTATCAGGAACAAATTATTCAAGTTGCTTCAACAATGGCAGGTTTTAGCTTAGGTCAAGCAGATATTTTAAGACGGGCTGTCAGCAAAAAGAAAAAAGATGTGCTAGATGAAGAACGGAAACATTTCGTTGAGGGAGCTATGAGTCAAGGGCATAGTGAGGAAATTGCCACGACAATCTATGATTATATTGAGCGGTTTGCTAACTATGGTTTTAACCGCTCGCATGCATTTGCTTATTCGTTTATTGGCTTTCAAATGGCCTATTTAAAAGTTCATTTTCCAGGTGCTTTTTATGCGTCAATCCTCCATTCAGTAAGGCATAATCCTGCTAAAATAAAAGAATACATTGGTGAAGCGCGTAAAAACAAAATGGCGATTATTCAGCCTTCGATCAACACTAGCCAATTTAGTTTTTATCTAAATAATAATAATCAAATTATGTTTGGTTTTAGCTCGTTAAAAGGCATACGGAGAGATTTTATTCAAAATATTTTAGATGAACGTAAAGAACGAGGTCCGTTTCAATCATTTAATCAATTCTTACTACGAATTGATCGTAAGTGGTTAAAAGCGGAAAATATCCAACCTTTGATTGCAATTGGGGCTTTTGATGAACTGCAACCAAATCGTCGCCAACTAGCAGTCAGTTTAGACAGTGAGATCCAGAACATTATCTATAGTGGCGGTAGCATGAATCTTTTGGAAGATACGTTGAAGCTGAAAGAAGTAGAAGTCGCTGATTATTCTTTAGAAGAAAAACTAGAACAAGAAGAACAGTATTTAGGTGTTTATTTATCAGGACATCCGACGGAAGAATTTAAAAAGACTCGTTTAGCCAAACAGGTAATGTTAGTCAGTGATGTAGTAGAAAATCAATCGGCTCGGTTGCTGATTTATGTTAAAGACGTTCGCGTGATTCGAACTAAAAAAGGGGAACAAATGGCCTTTGTGGAAGGCGATGATTTAACAGGATCATTATCTTTAACACTCTTTCCAGCTGTTTTTAGAACACTTCGCCAAACAATCGAAAAAAACGAAGTTTATTTTGTAGAAGGTAAAATAGAAAAAAGTAATTATAACCAAGAACTCCAATTATTAGTCAACCAAATTGAAAAAGCTACTACGATTGAAAATAAGATTAGTGCAACGACTTGTTATCTAAAAATCGTTGAAGAAAAAGATCAAAAAGCCGTTTTGAAAAGTGTTCAAGATGTGTTTCAAAAACATAAAGGGAATACGCCTGTGATCATGTATTTTGAAAAAAATGGAAAGAAATTAGTTTTAGGAGAAGAGAATTGGGTAGCAAACACTGTTGAGGTGAAAGAGCAATTAGAAGCGATTTTGGGTAGCCAAAATGTTGTTTTCAAATGATTTACGGTAAAAAATACTAATTGTTTTCATCTTTTTTCAATTATTTCTTCTTAAATCAAGACATTTTGCACTATTAATGGTAAAATGAGTGACGTAATATTTTTGAGTAATGAATAACTGTGACAAAACTTGTTACAGCTTAAAAGTATATTATATGAGGTGAAAGAACGAATGAAACGTATCGGTATTTTAACCAGCGGGGGAGACGCCCCAGGAATGAACGCTGCAATTCGTGCAGTGGTACGTAAAGGGATTTTTGATGGAATTGAAGTTTATGGAATCAACTACGGTTTTGCAGGTTTGGTGGCAGGCGATATTCGCCGTTTAGACATTGCGGATGTTGGTGACAAAATTCAACGTGGGGGGACATTCTTATATTCTGCCCGTTATCCAGAATTTGCAACAGAAGAAGGTCAATTAAAAGGAATCGAACAACTGAAGAAATTCGGGATCGAAGGACTGGTTGTTATCGGTGGTGATGGTTCTTATCATGGTGCAATGGCACTTACAAAACGAGGATTTCCAGCTGTAGGTATTCCAGGAACAATCGATAATGATATTCCGGGAACTGATTTCACGATTGGATTTGATACAGCGATCAATACAGTATTAGAGTCAATTGACCGTATCCGTGATACAGCAACTTCACATGTGCGTACATTTGTTATTGAGGTAATGGGACGTGGCGCAGGCGATATCGCTCTTTGGTCAGGTGTTGCTGGTGGCGCAGACGAAATCATTATTCCAGAACATGATTTTGATATGGTTAATGTTGCACAACGTATTAGAGAAGGCCGTGATCGCGGTAAAAAACATTGCTTGATCATTTTAGCTGAAGGTGTTATGGGTGGAAATGAGTTTGCGGATAAACTTTCTGAACATGGTGATTTCCACACACGTGTATCAATTTTAGGACACGTTGTCCGTGGTGGCTCACCAAGTGCTCGTGACCGTGTATTAGCAAGTAAATTTGGCTCATATGCTGTCGAATTGTTGAAAGCTGGAAAAGGCGGACAATGCATCGGTATGCTGGACAACGAAATCGTATCAGCTGATATCGTTGACACATTGGAAAATCACAAGCATAAACCTGATTTATCACTTTATGATTTAAATCAAGAGATTTCTTTCTAAGAATTCCTTGAGGAAAATAGATAATCTTCTTAATGTATAAACAAAAATGGAATAGGAGCGTTTGGTAATGAAAAAAACGAAAATCGTATGTACGATCGGACCAGCTAGTGAAACAGTTGATATGCTAGTAAACTTAATGAATGCAGGAATGAATGTTTGCCGTTTGAACTTCTCACACGGTGATTTTGAAGAACATGGCAACCGCATCAAAAATATTCGTGAGGCTGCAAAAATTACAGGCAAACGTGTAGCGATCTTACTTGATACAAAAGGCCCTGAAATCCGTACAAACGAAATGGAAAATGGCGCAATCACTTTAAGAACTGGTGATACAATTCGTCTTTCTATGACAGAAGTTTTAGGAACAAACGAGAAATTCTCAATTACTTATCCTGAATTAATTAATGATGTAAATGTTGGTTCTCACATTCTTTTAGATGATGGACTAATCGATTTAGAAGTTACTGACATTGATCGCGGTGCAAACGAAATCGTTACACTTGTTAAAAACGAAGGCGTATTAAAAAATAAAAAAGGCGTTAACGTACCGGGTGTTTCTGTTAATCTTCCTGGAATCACTGATAAAGATGCTGCTGATATCCGTTTTGGTATTGAACAAGGCGTTGACTTTATTGCTGCAAGCTTCGTTCGTCGTGCAACTGACGTTTTAGAAATTACTAAAATTCTAGAAGAAGAAAACGCAACGCATATCCAAATCATTCCTAAAATCGAAAACCAAGAAGGTATCGATAACATTGATGAAATCCTAAAAGTTTCTGATGGTTTAATGGTTGCTCGTGGAGATATGGGTGTTGAAATTCCAACAGAAGACGTTCCTGTCGTTCAAAAAGACTTGATCAAAAAATGTAACGCTTTAGGTAAACCAGTTATCACTGCAACTCAAATGTTAGATTCTATGCAACGTAACCCACGTCCAACACGTGCGGAAGCAAATGACGTTGCCAATGCAATCTACGATGGAACAGATGCAGTAATGCTTTCTGGTGAAACTGCTGCTGGGGACTACCCATTAGAAGCTGTTCAAACAATGGCTCGTATCGCAGTTCGCACAGAAGAAGCATTAATCAATCAAGACTCATTCGCATTAAAATTATACAGTAAAACGGACATGGCTGAAGCAATCGGTCAATCAGTTGGTCATACTGCACGTAACTTGGGTATCCAAACAATCGTTGCAGCAACTGAATCAGGTCATACTGCTCGTATGATTTCTAAATATCGTCCGAAATCTCATATTGTTGCGATTACGTTTACAGAACAAAAAGCACGTAGCTTGTCATTATCTTGGGGTGTTTATGCGACTGTTGCTGCTAAACCAGCAAGTACGGATGAAATGTTCAATTTAGCGACTCATACTGCGCAAGAAGAAGGTTTTGCAAGCGAAGGCGACTTGATCATCATCACTGCTGGTGTACCAGTTGGTGAAAAAGGTACAACGAACTTGATGAAGATCCAAATGATCGGATCAAAATTAGTTCAAGGTCAAGGTATTGGTGAAGAGTCTGTTATTGCTAAAGCTGTTGTAGCAAACACAGCTGAAGAAGCGGTAGCAAATGCAACAGAAGGTTCTATCTTAGTTGTTAAAACAACGGACAAAGATTACATGCCTGCAATCGACAAAGCAATTGCTTTAGTTGTTGAAGAAGGTGGATTGACATCGCATGCAGCTGTAGTTGCAATTGCAAAAGATATTCCTGTAATCGTCGGTGCTTCAGATGCAACGAACTTGATTGCAAATGATGAATTGATCACTGTTGATCCTCGTCGTGGTATTGTATACCGTGGCGCAACAACAGCAATCTAAAAACCTAAATTATATCACATAAAAGAGTGGAAATGAATCGTGCAAAGTGATTCATTTCTACTCTTTTTTATTTACTTTGAACAAAATTTCTAATGCTGTGAAAATTTTATCGAAAACGCTATCAAAATGATTTTATACATGATAGAATGTAATTGTTACTATTTAATATTAAGTACAGGAGTGATTAGATGAAAGCAGCAGTTGTAACCAAAGAGAATAACGGGAAAGTAGAAATAAAAGAATTGGAGATTCGATCACTTGAAGCTGGAGAAGCTTTAGTAGATGTAGAGTATTGTGGTGTTTGCCATACTGATCTACATGTCGCGCATGGTGATTTTGGTGAAGTTCCTGGACGCGTGATTGGTCATGAAGGAATCGGGATCGTCAAAGAAATTGCTCCAGGTGTGGAAAGTTTAAAAGTTGGAGATCGTGTAAGTATTGCGTGGTTTTTTGAAGGATGTGGCACGTGTGAATACTGTATCACTGGACGTGAAACATTCTGTCGCCAAGTGAAAAATGCTGGTTTTTCTGTAGATGGTGCGATGGCAGAACAATGTATCGTTAAAGCAGATTATGCGGTAAAAGTTCCAGAAGGATTAGATCCCGCTCAAGCGAGTAGTATTTCATGTGCAGGCGTTACATGCTATAAAGCAATCAAAGTTTCTGACGTAAAACCAGGACAATGGGTGGCGATTTATGGTATTGGCGGACTGGGCAATCTAGCTATTCAATATGCTAAAAACGTATTTAATGCCAAAGTCATTGCTATAGACATCAATGATGATAAATTAGAGTTTGCGAAAGAGCTAGGGGCTGATTTAGTTTGTAATCCCTTAAAAGATGGAGATGCGGGAGCATGGATTCAAGAAAAAGTTGGTGGTTCCCACGCAGCAGTTGTTACAGCAGTTTCTAAGGTTGCCTTTAACCAAGCTGTTGATTCTGTAAGAGCTGCCGGTAAAGTCGTTGCAGTAGGTTTACCTCCAGAAACAATGGACTTAGCAATTGTGAAAACTGTTTTAGATGGAATCCAAATTGTCGGTTCACTTGTTGGAACACGTAAAGATTTAGAAGAAGCTTTCCAATTCGGTGCTGAAGGGAAAGTAGTCCCTGTTGTAGAAACGCGTTGTTTGCATGAAGTCAATGATATCTTTGAAGAAATGGAGCAAGGAAAAATCAAAGGTAGAATGGTTGTAGATTTAAAAAAATAAAGTGATTCAAGCTTAAAAACCAATTGGACAGTAGACTGTTGATGTGACTAAAGAAAAGCTTAGACAGCTTTTTGTCAATATTTAAAAAGGGCTAAGATGTAACTCGCAGAGTTATATCTTAGCCCTTTCTCACAAATAAAACGTGTAGGTACTTTGATAGCTTCTTAAAATAGATTCTGTTATTATTGATAGTAGAATTTCTCTTCAAAAGAAGGTCTATTATTGCTCGCTCATTTAGCGAATATTGTTGCTGGTGTGACAGGGAATAAGGCGTCAAAATGATTGATTTTTGGATAAATTATTATGAAAGAAAGTACAAAATTAGGTATTTCATTGGAGTGTGCTCCAGCATCCAGCAATCGTCATCTCTTATGCAAACTGTAACAGCATGTTATGAGCAATAGTCCATGGTGCTGTGGGTTGGATTTCTGATGAGACTGAGTCCGACATTTTCGTTCATTTTTGCGATCTTCTTTAAAAATAATGAGATTTTCATTTAGTTCTATTTGTTAAAAACTAAAAAAAAGTTTAAACAGAGGATTTTCAGAAAATTTCTGTTAATAAATGGACAAATTATGCTATAATTACATAATTAAGATGGGAGGTTTAGTGCCAATGGAATCTATTTCAAAAGATTTTGCCATTCAGCTGTTAAACGATGATGCACAAAGGATCATGATGTTGATCCGTAACCAAAAAAATAGCCTATGTATTTCCCAGTGTAAAGCGTTTGAGGAAGTCGTAGATACACAAATGTATGGTTTTTCTCGACAAGTGACATATGCCATAAGATTAGGCATTTTAAGCTCAAAACAAGGACATCAATTGCTAAGTGATTTAGAAAAAGAACTTAATCAATTATATAGTGACGTTTACGAGGAAACTCAAGAAAAAAAAGAGATTGGCAAGGAGGTTTAAACTTTGCCAAATAAGATAAAAAAGAGACATCTGTTAGATTATAGTATCTTGATTCCGTACTTAGTCCTTAGTGCGGTAGGCTTGATCATGGTTTACAGTTCTACGTCTTCTTTGCTTGTAACACAAGGTGATCCACCGACCGCAATGGTCATCACGCAATTGCAATTTTGGATTCTTAGTTTAGTCGCGATGTTTTTTATTTATAAAATGAAAACATCTGTCTTTCAAATTAAAGGTTTTATCATGTTTGCAATTGTCATTATTTCCGTGCTGCTTTTAGCAGTTCGGTTTACAAGTTTAGGTGAGGAAATCAATGGTGCTAAAGGATGGATCAAATTGGGTTCATTTTCAATGCAACCAGCTGAATATTTGAAAATCATGGTTATTTGGTATCTCGCTTATATTTTAGGTAGAAGACAAAGATATATTGATAAAGAATTTAAAAAAGCGGTATTCAGGCCGATGTTATTGGTCGGTTTTTTAATTTTCCTTGTAGCAATTCAACCCGATTTAGGGAATGCGGCCATTTTGACTCTATTAGTGATTATCATGGTGCTCGCTAGTGGTGTTAATTACATGTATACCTATATAGTTGGTGGCGCGGGGATTTTGGGAAGTATTGCGGTCATTCAAACGTTACTTTTAACTGGAGGAAGTTTTATTCCAGAGCGTTACCAATATGTCTATAAACGCTTTGCTATTTTCTTAAATCCATTTAAAGATGAAAGAAATGCGGGACATCAGCTAGCAAATTCTTATTATGCCATCAATAATGGCGGGTGGTTTGGAAAAGGCCTAGGCAATAGTATCCAGAAAAAAGGATTCTTACCTGAAGCACATTCAGATTTTATTTTTGCTATCACGATTGAAGAGCTCGGCTTATTTGTAGCCTTGATTATTTTAGCAATCTTAATGTTTATGATTGCTCGGATTATATTGGTTGGTGTTCGTTCTAAAAAGCCATTCAACTCATTAATGTGTATTGGCATTGGCTCGATGTTGTTATTACAGGTTTTCATTAATTTAGGCGGGATTACTGGCGTTATTCCTTTAACTGGGGTAACATTTCCTTTTCTAAGTCAAGGCGGAAACAGTGTGTTGATTATTTCGATAGCTGTTGCCTTTGTACTAAACATTAGTGCAGATGAACAGAAACAAAAAATGGACCAAGAATACCAAATGCTTGGTATCAATAAATAAATGAGGGGAAACAAAAGGTGAAACAGAAGTGCTCTCTTTTTAGGGAAATAAACATCTGTGTTTCAGCCCAAATAAACAGGTAGGAGTGAAAGAATGAAAAAAGTTTTAGTAGCAAATCGTGGAGAAATTGCAATTCGAATTTTTAGAGCCTGTACAGAGATGCACATCGGGACAGTGGCAATCTATGCAGCGGAAGATGAATATTCAGTTCATCGTTTTAAGGCGGATGAAGCCTATTTGGTGGGCAAAGGTAAAAAACCAATTGAAGCATACCTTGATATGGAAGATATTATTCGGATCGCTAAAAAATCTGGTGCAGATGCCATTCATCCAGGTTATGGTTTTCTTTCCGAAAATTTAGAATTTGCTCGACGTTGTGAAGCGGAAGGTCTTATTTTTGTAGGACCTACTTTGCATCATCTTGATATTTTTGGAGACAAAATCAAAGCTAAAGAAGCGGCTGTAGCGGCAGGGATTTCATCTATCCCAGGATCTGATGGACCTGTAGATACAGTTGAAGGGGTTCTTGATTTTGGGCGAACACATGGTTTTCCGATCATGATCAAAGCAGCGCTTGGTGGCGGTGGACGCGGCATGCGTGTAGCCCATGATGAAAAAGAAGCTAGAGAAGGCTATGAACGTGCAAAAAGTGAGGCAAAAGCAGCTTTTGGTTCGGATGAAGTCTATGTTGAAAAATATATCTCTAATCCAAAACACATCGAAGTTCAAATTTTAGGTGATAAACACGGCAATGTAATTCATTTATTCGAGCGTGACTGTTCGGTTCAACGTCGTCACCAAAAAGTAGTTGAAGTGGCGCCTTGTGTTTCAATGAGTGCTGAAAAACGAAAAGAAATCTGTGATGCTGCAGTTCAATTGATGCAACATGTAAATTATGTTAATGCTGGAACTGTTGAGTTTCTAGTTGAAGGGGATCAATTTTACTTTATCGAAGTGAATCCTCGTGTTCAAGTAGAGCATACAATTACAGAAATGATCACGGATATTGATATTGTGGTTTCCCAATTACAAATCGCTCAGGGGCTGGATCTACATAAAGATATGAAGATTCCTCAACAAGAAGAAATCACTCTAAATGGAGCCGCTATCCAATGTCGGATCACGACAGAAGATCCATTAAATCATTTTATGCCAGATACTGGGAAAATCGATACGTACCGCTCTCCAGGTGGTTTTGGTGTTCGTCTAGACGTAGGGAACGCATACTCCGGAGCAGTTGTTACGCCATATTTTGATTCACTGTTAGTAAAAGTTTGTACACATGGTTTTACTTTTGAAAAAGCAATCCAAAAAATGGAGCGCAGTTTGAGAGAATTCAGAATTCGCGGTGTAAAAACGAATATTCCATTTTTACACAAAGTGATTGGACATCCAGAGTTTCAATCAGGTGAAGCAAAAACAACTTTTATTGACAATACACCACAACTATTTGAATTTCCTAAGTTAAGAGACCGTGGCAATAAAACGATGAAATACATTGGTGAAGTAACGGTCAATGGCTTTCCGGGAATTGAAAAATCAACGAAAAAGTATTTCGACGCACCTCGTATTCCAACGGATATCGAAGTACGTAGTGAGTATATAACGGCAAAAAATATTTTAGATAAAGATGGCGCACAAGGTGTGATTGATTGGGTCAAAAAGCAAGAGAATGTTTTATTAACAGATACGACATTCCGTGATGCACATCAAAGTTTATTGGCTACTCGTGTAAGAACACAAGATTTCAAGGAAATTGCGCGATTGACGGGTGAAGGCTTGCCTGAGTTATTTTCTAGTGAAATGTGGGGTGGCGCCACTTTTGATGTTGCCTATCGTTTCTTAAATGAAGATCCATGGCAAAGATTACGTAAAATTCGTAAATTGATGCCAAATACATTGCTACAAATGTTATTTAGAGGATCAAATGCTGTTGGCTATCAAAACTATTCTGATAATGTTATTGAAGAATTTATCAAAGAATCAGCACGACAAGGAATTGATGTGTTCCGTATTTTTGATAGTTTAAACTGGTTACCACAAATGGAAAAAAGTATTCAGACGGTTAGAGATACAGGAAAAATTGCAGAAGCTGCAATTTGTTATACTGGTGACATCAATGATCCTTCTAGGGCAAAATATAATGTTGAGTATTACAAAAACATGGCAAAAGAACTTGAAAATATGGGTGCTCATATTATTGCAATCAAAGATATGGCTGGTTTGTTAAAACCGCAAGCAGCGTATCGTTTAATTAGTGAATTAAAAGACACGACAGATCTACCAATTCATTTGCACACACATGATACAAGTGGTAACGGCATTATTACTTATTCTGCAGCAACTAAAGCGGGCGTGGACATTGTAGATGTAGCAACTAGTGCGATGAGTGGCGCAACAAGTCAACCAAGCATGAGTAGCTTGTACTATGCTTTAGTAAATGGAGAACGGACTCCAGATATCAATATTGATAATACTCAAAAAATCAACCACTATTGGGAAGATGTTCGCATGTATTATAAACCTTTTGAGAATGGGCTAAATGCGCCTCAAACAGAAGTGTATATGCACGAAATGCCAGGCGGACAATACTCTAACTTACAGCAACAAGCCAAAGCAGTTGGCTTAGGCCATAAATGGGATGAAATCAAAAAAATGTATCACACGGTCAATTTGATGTTTGGCGATATTGTGAAAGTAACACCGTCATCAAAAGTTGTCGGAGATATGGCTTTGTTTATGGTTCAAAATAGTCTGACTGAAGCAGATATCTATGCTAACGGAGAAGAGTTAAGTTTCCCAGAGTCAGTAGTGACATTCTTCCAAGGTGACTTAGGGCAGCCTGTTGGCGGGTTTCCTAAAGACTTACAACGTGTTATCTTGAAAGGTCGTCCTGCATTTACTGAAAGACCAGGAAGTTTGGCGGCACCAGTAAAATTTGATAAAGTGAAAGAAGAGTTAGCTGAAAAAATCGGCTATGAACCAAAACTTGAAGAAGTGCTAAGCTATCTAATGTATCCTCAAGTCTTCTTGGATTACCGTACATCTTATCAAAACTTTGGCGATGTTACTTTATTGGATACACCAACATTTTTCCAAGGGATCAGACAAGGTGAATCTGTAGAAGTCCAAATTGAAAAAGGGAAAACATTGATTATTCGTTTAGACGAAGTCGGTGATCCTGATATTGAAGGAAATCGAGTGTTATTCTTCAATTTGAATGGTCAACGTCGCGAAATAGTGATAAAAGACACGTCAGTTAAATCATCGATTCAAGCAAAACGGAAAGCAGAACCCACTAACAAAGAGCAAATTGGTGCAACGATGTCTGGCTCTGTTCTCCAAGTATTAGTTAAAAAAGGAGACAAAGTTAAAAAAGGCGATGCTTTATTAGTAACAGAAGCAATGAAGATGGAAACCACTATTGAAGCGCGTTTTGATGGCGTTGTTGAACATATTTATGTAACTGAAGAGGAGCCTATTCGTTCAGGTGATCTTTTAATAGAAGTAAAAGAAAATTAAAGAAAAGTGGGGGAAAAGATGAAACGATTTTTAGCGTTCTTAGGCGTTTTCTTTGTAGTCCTGATTGGTGGTTATTTACAACCTGTCTTTTTCCCTGCTGAAAAAATGCAGCAAGAAGCAGATAATGGGAGACAGAAAGTCTCCCATACTGCTTTACCTTATGAGGAAATTGCAACATCAGGTTATGCTGCTTACATAGGAAAACAAGCGTCTGACTTTGTGGCTACTTTTGGTGAGCCTATAGAAAAACAAAACACGGCTATGGGGTATGAACTTTGGTCATATGGCGAAAAGGATGAAGACTACTTAGAAATCAATATTGAAAATGGAACAATTTCAGCTATTAAGGCATTGAATGATTCAAAATCTACAGCACCCTTTTCGATAGGGATGAGTCTGTCGGATGTTTCGGAATTAATGACTATATACTCGAACTTTGGGTTTAAATACAAAGAAAATAAGTACAATATCGAGTTGATGGAAGAAGATATGAATTATCGACCATTGATTGCCTTTGATAATAAGACTTTTGCAATTTTGTTTTTTAATCATGGAACTGGAAAGCTTTCTGCGGTGACTTATTTAGATAAAAAAACGTTACTGAAGCTCATGCCATATCAATTGATAGAAGGGGAAGCTATTCCTCTGCCTACAGTTCAACAAGTTAATGGTTTTGACCCTGTAAAAAGCAACCGAGTTATCCAAGTAATCAATTTATTAAAACTCAAAGAAAAACTTCCAACATATCATGTAAACACAGAAAGTCAAAAAAATGCACAAAGACTTTTTGAAACATTAAATAAAAGTCAAAAAAATATACTTTCATCTGAGCGTGCAGAAAATTGGGCGTTTAGCAAGGAACAATTAACGGTAACAAATACGTTTACCCTAACAAATGATGAGTATCAAAAATTACTAAAAGTTGGTCATTTAGATAAGAAAAAAGCGACAGGTATGTATACTGAGCCGATTTATGACCCTACATTTACTGTGCTTTCGTGGTTTTCTGATTCATTGTACCACTCACGATTTGCTCATGAGGAGAATGAAAACATTGGCGTTGCTTTCTCTAAAGTAAGTATGTTAGTCTTATTACAAGAAACAGAAAAAGAAATATCTCAAACAGAGGAAAGTGAATAAATATGATAGTGACAGAAAAACTTTTTGAAATAGAAGACCAAACAGAACAGTTAATTCAAGCTATCTTAGCAAGTGAAAGCTTTGAATCGTATAAAAAAAACCGCCAATTGATGTACACATCTAAAGAGGTTCAAGAAAAACAGAAGGCTTTTTTAGATGCGAAGGATTCTTTCGAACGCATCGAAGCATACGGGAACCACGCACCGGATTTTCGGACTAAACAACGTGCAGTTCGTCAAGCCAAAAGAGCGTTAGATATTAGTGAAGAAGTAGCTGAATTTCGTTTTTCTGAAACTGAGATCCAGACAATTTTGGATTTGGTTGGTATGTCAGTGGCTAAAACAATTTCAGAAGATATTAAAGTAGATGCCGGAAATCCTTTCTTCGAAAAAGGGAAACATTCGGGTTGTGGAGGTAATTGCCATGCAAGTTAATGAAGAAAAAGAATTTACCATCCAAAAACGCCGTTGCTTAGTTGTTTGGGTATATAGTTTAAAGCAATTAAAAACGTTGAAACGCTATGGATTGATTCACTATGTTTCACGAAGAATGAAATACGTCGTGATTTATATGAACGAAGAAGATATCGAAAATTCAGAAGCAAAAATCAATGGCCTTCACTTTGTTCGTAAAGTTGAGCGTTCGTATCGTCCAGATGTAGAGATGAACTTTGCAGAAAAAATCGGTACTAAAGCTGCTTATCAATATGAAGAAGAAGAAGGATTTGAAGTGGAAGAATTAAGTACACAGATCCGTTTAGCTGAAAATGTCTAGAAAAATGAGATGAAAAATGTGAACGAACTTCAAACATTTTTCATCTTTTTTCTGTATATTTGGTATACTATTAAAGTGACTTGGATGATTAAGTAAAGGAGTGTTAAAAATGCGGGTTATTTCTGGAGAATATGGTGGACGGCGTTTAAAAGCACTAGATGGTGACAATACACGCCCAACAACTGATAAGGTAAAAGAATCGATTTTTAATATGATTGGTCCATATTTTGATGGAGGAACAGCATTAGATCTATATGCGGGTAGTGGTGGTCTAGCAATCGAAGCCGTGTCTAGAGGAATGGATTTAGGGATTTGCATTGAAAAAAACTTTTCAGCAATAAAAATCATTAAAGAAAATATTGAGATAACAAAAGAACCAGAAAAATTTATTGTTAAGAAGATGGATGCAAATAAGGCGATAGAATTTTTGAAAGAAGTTGGACGCCAGGTTGATTTGGTTTTACTAGATCCTCCCTATGCTAAACAAGAAATCGAGAAACAAATTCAGCAAATGCTTGCGTATGAATTATTATGTGATGATGCAATTATTGTTTGTGAGACAGATAAATCTGTCAGACTTCCAGAAACAATCGGGACATTTGGGAAGATACGTGAAACAACTTACGGGATCACTCAAATAACGATTTATAAAAAGGAGGTAGGCGATGAGTAGAATTGCTCTTTTTCCAGGAAGTTTTGATCCGTTAACAAATGGTCATTTAGATTTGATTGAGCGCAGCACAAAGCTTTTTGATAAAGTTATTGTAGGTGTTTTTGTCAATACAAATAAAACAGCACTTTTTACATTAGAAGAAAAATTGAGTTTGATAAAACGCTCTGTTTCTCATCTGGATAACGTTGAAGTAATCACGCAAGAGACAAAACTTACAGTTGAAAATGCCAAAGAGTTAGACGCTAATTTTTTAATTCGAGGCATACGGAATGTGAAAGATTACGAGTACGAAAAAGATATCGCGATGATGAATCACCATTTGTCACCGGAATTAGAGACTGTTTTTTTATTAGCAAATGAGGCGTATGCACATGTAAGTTCAAGTTTATTAAAAGAAGTGCTCAAGTTTGGCGGAGATGTTTCCGATTATTTACCAAACGCTGTGAATCAAGCACTAAATCAAAAGAATCGTGAGATGAAATCAAATGAATAAGAAGCGTGAAGAGAAATTATCGATTAAATCGATGTTCCCTTTTGCAGTGGTTATTTTACTGATCATTGTAATGATTTTCCCAATACCTTATTATATTGAAGGTCCTGGGTCTACGGAAAACTTAAAAGATTTTGTGACAGTGAACAATAAGCAAGATACACAATCTGGTGCCTTCTATTTGACGACAGTTGGTATTCGTAAAGCAACATTGGCTTCTGCTTTAAAGGCTAAGTTTTCTGATTTTCAAGAACTGATAAGCAAAGAAGAATTAATGGGCACAAGTACAAATAGTGAATACGAACGAATCCAGCAATATTATATGGATTCATCAAAAAATGCGGCGATTGAACAAGCCTTAAAGCTTGCTGATGTTCCATATAAAATGAATTTTAAAGGTGTTTATGTGTTAGCTATTGAAGACAACTCCAGTTTTAAAGGGAAAATTTCTGTTGGAGATACGGTCACAGGAATTGATGGAAAGACTTTTAAGAGCAGTGAAGAATTTGTAAGTTATGTAAAAAAACAAAAAGTCGGTCAAGAAATCACAGTAAGTTACACGCAAGATGGGAAAGCAAAAGAAGCGACTGGGAAATTGATTGAACTGTCCACAGACAAAAAAGCGGGGATTGGAATCGGATTAACCGACCATACTGAGATTGATTCTTCTATTCCAATAGAAATTGATGCAGGTGACATTGGCGGACCCTCTGCAGGCTTAATGTTTACCTTGGAAACGTATGAGCAATTGACTCAAAAAGGAATTCGCAAAGGGCATAAAATAGCTGGAACAGGAACAATCAACTCCAAAGGGGTGGTTGGACGAATCGGTGGTATTGATAAAAAAGTTGTAACAGCCAGTGAAAATAAAACAGAAATATTTTTTGCTCCAGATGACGAAATTACGAAAGAAATGAAAAAAGCTGATCCAACAATTAAAACAAATTATGAAGAAGCACAAGCGGCAGCAAAAAAAATTGGAACAAAAATGAAAATTGTACCAGTTAAAAATGTACAGGATGCTTTAGATTATTTAGAAACATTGAAAGAAGAATAAAGAACAAGGCAGTGAAGAGTAGTAACTTCATTGCCTTGTTCTTTATTTTTTACTCAAACAAGCTAGACAAAATCATTTGTAGAGCAGGATCTGTAGTGAAATCAAACAACGATTTTGCTGGTCCTATGTGAAAGAATCCACCTAAAGCCAAAACGAGTAAAAATCCAATAGCTACAACTATGGAAAAATAGTAGGCAACTCTGTATGCAAAAACGGGATTGTTCACAATACGATCGAATCTACGTTTACGATAGACTTTTTGTGTCACCACAATATTCTTTAAAGCTGGAATTGTCTCTAATTGGCGTATTAAAATATCTGCATCTCTTTGACCGAGTAATTCTGAAAAAATATGATCTGACGATTCGAAATCAAAAATGTAGGAGTACAGAGCAACTCGTTTAGGTGGGAAAGACTCATCCCAATCAAAATAAGTCATTTTATTTTCTTTCAATGTTATCGCTTTAATGGTTGTATACGGATAACTAAAGAATATCCTTTGATCCAAAAATTCTATGATCGTGGCATAAATCATTCGCTGATTGGTAAAAATCAGAATCCGATTTCCACGAAGGTCGTTAAAATTTTTGACATATGCTTTTGCTTCTTCTGACTCTGGATGATACATCCCCAGAATGCCAACTCCGACAACAGAGGCATTTTGTCCATCATTTGTCATAGGTAAGTAAGCCTTTATTTCTTCATCCTCTTCAAGATAAGGTTTTATTTTTTCGATAAAATCTTGTAAAAATATATACATTTTTGTTTGATTAAACAGATTTCTTTTTTGTTGTTTGTTTAGTTCTTCTTTCGAGTTATTGGCAATTTCATTGTTAAATTGATTGATCACAACTTTAAATGGATTTGTCATGTTGATTTCCTCCTTCATCTACAGATAACAACGATTTGATTCTCTTCCTACCACGAGATAGGTGGTTGTAGACTTGTGAAACATCTATTTTTAATTCTTTAGCAATTTGATTCGGGGAATCTTGATAATAGTAATATTTTAGGAAAATCAATTGATCTTCTTCTGTTAAATGTTTGAGTAAATCTAAGAAGCTTTCTTTCTCGAAATAGGTTTCCTCCAAAGGGAATTCTGGGAGCTGCTCCAGAGGAATTAAGTTTCTTTCACGAATAATCGTTCTTTTTTTGTCTAAACAAATGTTACGTGTAATGGTTAGACTCCAAGTTTTTAGACTGCTTTTGTCAGCATCATAACTTGAAATTTTTTGCCAAATACGATAAAACACTTCATTTTCTGCTTCTTTTCGATACGTTCTTTCCTCCGGATGATTTAAGATTGCCCGAATACATTTCACGATATCAGTCCCCAAAAGATCAATAAACTTCTCTAATCCTGAAAAATCTTGTTTTCTTAACAACGCTACAATTTCCTTCTCCATCTTTTATCACCTTCTTACTCTATTATACGATGAACCTTTCACTTTTCTATCATGGAAAAATAAACTGTTTGCGTACTTTTGTATAGAAGGGGGGAAAATCATGGATTATCGGAAGATAGTAGCTCAATATAGCAAGTTTATTATTGGTGGGACCATTATGATGATGTTATTCGGTTTTAGCTTATTCTATTTTATGAATAGGCGATCTAATAGAGAACCAGAATCCGAGTTAACGCAGTATTCAACAAATTCTTCGCAACTTCTTGAGACAGAATCGTCATCAGGACAACTGTACGTCGATATAAAGGGTGCTGTGGAAAAACCAGGGATTTATGAGGGGCATTTGCAGATGCGTGTCTGGGACGTTGTTATGCTTGCTGGAGGGGTCAAGGATGATGCTGATACGAAGCAGGTCAATTTTGCGGAACGAATCAAAGATCAAATGGTAATCTATGTGCCAAAAGTAGGGGAGGAGGTACAACATAATGAAAAAAGTACGGATTCTCAAATCAGTCAAAGTGATACGGTAGATAAAGTAAATTTAAACCAAGCGACTGAAACAGAATTACAGACCTTATCTGGTGTGGGGCAAAAAAAAGCGCAAGAAATCATTCGCTATCGCGAAGAAAACGGTGGGTTCAAATCAATTGATGACTTAAAAAATATTTCTGGATTTGGCGAAAAAACAGTCGAAAAACTAAAAGAGTTCATCACGGTATAGAATTTGAATTAGTAAAAAGCCAACTATTTTGCAAATATCTTACGCAGGTTCTTGACGAGACTTTTTCTATAATTTACTATTTGTATATCCTATTAATAATTTTAAAATCAGCAGAAATAAATAAATAAAAGAGGAGCAAACAATGACATCAGAACGAATCCCTTGGGATCAATATTTTATGGCGCAAAGTGTGTTGTTATCTTTAAGAAGTACATGTACACGATTAGAGGTTGGCGCAACTGTAGTTAGAGACAAACGGATCATTGCTGGAGGGTACAACGGTTCAGTTAGCGGTGATGTTCATTGCATTGATGATGGTTGTTATGTTGTGGACGGTCATTGTGTTCGCACGATCCACGCTGAGATGAATGCAATCTTACAGTGCGCAAAGTTCGGTATTCCAACTGAAGGTGCTGAAATCTATGTTACGCATTTTCCCTGCTTACAATGTACAAAAATGATTTTACAAGCAGGTATCAAAAAAATACATTATTTAAAAGACTATAGAAATGATGAATATGCTATGGCATTGATCAAACAGGTCGGTGCTACAGTAGATCAAGTTACGTTATCAAAAAAATATTTTGCTGAATTACAATTAGGGGAAGAAGAGATTGCTTCAGTTGAAGAAGCACCTCAAACAGATCAATAATTACTGGATTTTTTCAGTATTATTAGCAATAGGAACAGTTTTTTTCGTTTTGGAAGTAAGTATATTAACGACTACGATTTGGTTCTATTTAATTATTCGAATTCTTTGCACAAGAAACAAGACGATCATCAGTGTCAGTTTTTTGTGCATGTTTATTCTCATTATTTCGTGTTGGCAAACTGAAAGTGGCGAGAAAAAGATACAAATTCCAGAGAACACCGAAATTAGAGGTCAAATGTTTGTCTTGCCTGATAAACTTAAATTGGACGGGGATCGACTACAACTAGAAGGTCACTTTTTTACCTCTAAACAAGCAAAACGAAAAATAATTGGATTTTATCGATTTACATCGGAACAGGAAAAACAAAGATGGCAAAGAGAATGTCTGCCCGTGCAGATTAATCTTACGGGAGAAGTTGCAACACCATTGGGACAAACAAACCTTAATGGATTTGATTATCAGAAGTATTTAAAAGAAAAAGCTATTTATCAAACTTTATCGATCAGTAAGATAGAGTCAATTCAAGTTGTTCGACCAAAATTGTATGAATTGTTGGAGTGGCTGAGTAGTTATAGGAAAAGAGCTATAGATTACTGTGACGCAATGTTCTTGGCTGAAACGTCATTACATCTTAAAACATTGATATTCGGATTTAAGTCAAGTGAATTTTCCCAAAAAGAAGGAATGTTAGCGAATTTAGGTATTCTTCATTTGTTTAGTTTGTCTGGAATGCATGTAACATTTTTTATTGGTTGTTTCAGATATGTTATTTTGCGTATTGGAATAACCAAGGAACGGTTGTTTTGGTTACAATTGTTTTTTTCAATTGTATATGCTGGTTTAACAGGTTTTTCAATCAGTGTGGTTCGCGCGTTATTACAAAGTATGATTTCACTTAGTAATCGTGAATGGAAATGGAATTTATCTAGATTGGATTGTTGGAGTTTAACGTTGCTCATTGGGTTGTTTTTTAAGCCATATTTATTATTTTCCGCTGGAGGACAATTAAGTTATGGCTTATCCTTTTTTATTTTATATGTTCAGCCAATCGTAGCAAGACTTAACAATCGATATATACGAATATACTGTTTTTCACTGTTATTGAACATTACGATGATTCCAATAGTTGGGTTGAGTTTTTTTGAATGGCAATTGACAAGTAGCCTATTTACATTTTTACTATTACCCATTTTTGAGCGAGCCATTTTGCCAATACTGACAATCAGTTTATTAAGTTCATTCGTTTTTAAATCGGACTTACTGATTCATAGTTTAGAATTGTATTTTTTATTCCAGCAATCTGTCTTTGAATGGTTCAGTCATCATAGTACGTTTACCATAGTGACAGGTGCATTTTCGCCAATTCTTTTTTTGTGGATCTCTATCATTCTTTTTTTATTCTTATATAGTATGGAAAAACAATCAAAAAAGGCCTATCTACTGGGAGTGGGATTAATTCTATTGATGTTTAACAAGTATTTTTCATTCAATGGAACAGTTGCGTTTATAGATGTGGGACAAGGAGATAGCATTTTTATTCAAGCCCCTTTTCATCAAGAAAATATATTGATTGATACTGGTGGCAAAGTCGGGTTTGGAAAAGAAAACTGGGCGATCAAAGCAAAACAAACGTCCAATGCAGAGTATTCAGTCATCCCTTATCTGAAAAGCAAAGGGGTAAAATATTTAGATAAAGTGTTGATTAGTCATGGTGATATGGATCATTGTGGAGATTTAGTGGCAATCAACCAAAAGATCCCTATCCGTTCGCTTTATTTTCCAGTTGGTACAGAAAAAAAAGCAGCTTTCAGAAACATGTTAAATCGCTTAAAGCAAGAAGGAACAAAATGTTACCCAGTTTTGGCTGGAACATCGATCGGTCAATCTATTTCGCTGGAAGTTCTAGCGCCGTCTAAGAGTGGTGAAGGTGAGAACAGGGACTCTATGGTAGTTTATGCGAAGCTTTCCGGTCGCCGATTTTTATTTACAGGTGATTTAGAAAAAGAAGGAGAGCGCCAGTTAATCGATCAATTTAAAAAACTGAAAGTAGATGTGTTGAAAGTGGGGCATCATGGTAGTAAAACGTCGACGGCTCCATTATTTATTCAAGCACTTGACCTGACAGACGGAATTATTTCTTGCGGCCGTCAGAATCGTTTTAGTCATCCACATGAAGAGGTGGTCACAACGTTAGAGAAAGCCAATATCAATTGTCTTCGAACCGATAAAGACGGAATGATTTATTATGAATGGACCCCATTATCAAAAATCTCATCCGCTAAAACAATAATAGAACAAGACTAGCATTTCTTGAAATGTCATGATAGGATGAAAATGAGAAATGAGGGAATTTATGAATTTACAAGAGGCTTTGAAACAAGTAAGGCAGCAAAAGTTCGCTTCTGTTTATTTAATCCAAGGGACAGAAGGGTATTTAAGTGAGTTATTCAAAACGGAATTAATGAGCCAATTAATCAAGACAGAAGATGATCAATTCAATTATTCTTCTTTTGATATGGAAGAAGTACCGTTGTCTGTGGCAATGGAAGAAGCTGAGACGATTCCTTTTTTCGGTGACTATCGATTAGTTTTTATTGAAAATCCATATTTTTTGACTGCTGAAAGAAAAACAAACGGGTTAGATCATGATATTGATAGTTTATTAAACTACATGGAACAGCCGTCACCAACGACGATTTTAGTCTTCATTGCGAATGTGGAAAAATTAGACGAACGAAAGAAAGTCACAAAAGCAATTAAGAAAAAAGCCGAAGTCATAGATGTTAATCCTATGGGCGAACGTGAAGTGAGACAATATGTGGAACAAACGATTCAAAGCGAAGGGTATGAAATTCGTCCTGAAGCATTTGATTTATTGTTACAACTGACAGACTTAAATCTATCAAAAGTAATGGGAGAGTTACAAAAGTTATTTTTGTATGCATCTGATAACAAAATAGTCTCACTAAATGCAGTCAAAGAATTGGTACCCAAATCATTGGAGCATAACGTTTTTGATTTAACAAATGATGTTTTATCTGGAAATGGAGAAAAAGCAATTCAATTATACGAAGACTTATTATTACAAGGTGAGGAAACCATCAAATTAAATGCGATTTTATTAAATCAAATCCGTTTATTTTTGCAAACTAAAATTTTAGCAAAATTAGGCTATCAACAAGCAAACATTGCAGAAACCTTAAAAATCCATCCGTACCGTGTTAAGTTAGCGTTGCAACAAGTTCGTCGTTTTGACTTAGATCGTTTAGAAGCTATTTATGATGAATTAGTAGAGAACGATTTTAAAATGAAGACAGGGAAAATGGAAAAAGAATTGCTATTTGAGTTATTCATTCTAAAATTATCTGGGCAAGTAGCTAGTTAAAAAGGGAGAGAGTTGTTTGAGTGAGGCGAAAAGAATAGTGAGCGCATTTTTTGAAAATGTTCGTTCTGGAAAAAATCTCCAAGCAGCATATGAGTTTATGCATGAACAAGTCATTGCTCATCAAGTTCAGTCTGAAAATGAATATACAATCACTAGATCACCGAAAGATTATATTGAGCACGTAGAAGAGATGCAGGAACTTTACGGACAATTTGAATTGGTTATTCAAGAAATAATAGCTGATGAACATAAAGTTTATGTTCGGTGGAAGCAAATTGGGAAAACTGATAAAAATAAAACAATTATTCAGATTGCAAGTGCTGTTTATTTAGTTGAAAAAGGAAAAATAGCAGAGTACTGGATTCAGATCGACCGTAAAGGAATCGAAAACCAAAGTTAGTTGAGTTAGGTTAGTTTGACAAATCGAATACAAATAGTCAGTGCGAGATAAAGCTTTTTGAGCCTATTTCGCACTTTTTTACAAAATAAAAATAAAAAAGAAGCTAACATGAATGTCAACTTCTAAAAATCATTATTTTGCTAATTTTTTGCTTAGACGTGATTTATCACGGCCTGCTTTGTTTTTATGGATTAATCCTTTTGTTTCAGCCATATCAACAGCTTTAATAGCTTCTGTATATAACGCATCAACGTTGTCAGCACCAGCAGCTACAGCATCTTCAAATTTTTTGATTGCTGTACGCATTGCATTTTTTTGAGATGAATTTTGAGCATTCTTATTAGCGTTAGTACGTACACGTTTAATTGCAGATTCAATATTTGGCATTTCTTTCACCTCCGATAAATTAAGGTCTTACACAGGAAATTCCATATGTAATTCAACACTAATCATTATACCTAATCCACACAGGCATTGCAATAAAAGATGACAAGTTTTTTTCCTTAACAGTAAAATTATTGATTTTAACATGCAAAAATCAATTTGAATTTAACTTTGATAGAAAAAATAGATACATTTTATAAAAAATATGCTATCATAACAGGGGAAAAATGAAATGGTGGTGTCAATGTGAATATTGCTCTAATTGTAACGGTTACACTTGTAATGGGCGTTATTTTTGTCAATGGATGGACAGATGCGCCAAATGCAATTGCAACCGCTGTCTCAACGCGCGTTTTAAAACCCAATGTTGCGATTTGGATGGCTGTTGTAATGAATTTCTTAGGTGCGTTAGTGATGACGTACTTTAATGCACAGGTAGCTGAAACGATCAGTAACATCGTAAGTTTTGATGCACAAGGCAATGCATCTCAGGTTGCTTTAGCAGCTTCTTTATTTTCGATTGTTGTTTGGTCTGTGGCAGCGTGGTATTTCGGTATTCCAACGAGTGAGAGTCATGCGCTGATAGCTGGTTTAACTGGTTCCGCAATGGCTTTAGGAGGAATTGGTGCAGTCAATGGTTCTGAATGGGGGAAAGTACTTGTTGGGTTAGTTGTCTCCACAGTAATGGGATTTGGTGGCGGCTACCTTGTTACGAAGCTTATTGTAATCCTTTTCAGAGGAGTCGCTAGAAGAACCGCAAATAAAGTCTTTACTTATGGGCAAGCATTTGGTGCAGCTGCGAATGCCTTCTTACATGGTGCTCAGGATGGTCAAAAGTTTATGGGCGTATTCATGTTAGGACTTTATTATAATAATTTAGCTGAAAAATCAGGTTCAGGGTTTATTATTCCAATCTGGGTAATGGTTTTGTGTTCTGTGACGATGGGATTCGGTACATCAGTTGGTGGGATGAGAATCATTAAATCTGTTGGGATGGATATGGTAAAATTGGAACGCTATCAAGGATTTGCAGCTGATTTAAGTACAGCAGTTTGCTTGTTTGCAGCATCTATCTTTGGGATCCCAGTTTCTACTACTCATACAAAAACGACTGCAATTATGGGTGTGGGTGCTTCTAAACGAGTATCAAGTGTTGATTGGCGGATCGTAAAAGAAATGCTCATTGCTTGGATATTAACGTTTCCGGGTTGCGGGATCATTGCCTTTGTTATGGCAAAATTATTTATAGCACTATTTTAAGGAGAGAATAAAATGGCTAGAAAAAAGCAATTTGACTATTTTGGTGAATTGGAGCATTTAGCAAAAAACGCTCATCAAGCGGCAGAACTATTGGAAATGATCACGGTGGACTATTCACTTGAAAAGTTAGAAAATGAAGCACAAAAAATTCACGAATTAGAGCGTGAAGGGGATCAAATCGTTCAAAAAATCATGAGTGAATTGTATGTCTCTTTTATTACACCTATTGATAGAGAAGACATTGTTGAAATTACACAGCGTTTGGATGATGTTTTAGATACGATCAATAGCATTTCGTACTTATTAAGTAGTTTAGTTGTAAAAGAGTTAAAAGAAAATGCTTTAGTTTTTATTACGTATGGAGTAGAAGCTACAGCGGGCGTCTTAACTGCAACAAAGGAATTTGCAAAATTCAAAAATTCAAAAACCTTACATGCAATGATCGATGAGGTAAGTGAGATCGAAGGAAAAGCAGACAAATTATATAGTGATGCTTTGAAGGATCTTTTTACAAATGAGCAAAACCCAATTGAGGTTGTACGTTGGAAAAACGTATATGATCAATTAGAAGAATTATTAAATGCGAGTGAATCTGTCGTTGATGTGATTGGTGGTCTCGTAATAAAAAATAGTTAATAGTGCTTTAACTATATAGAATGAGCCTGGGACATAACTCAAAAAGTTATGTTTCAGGCTCATCGTATCCGAATAAACGGTGGGAGCAGAAGCAACCCCTTCTTATTTCTCGGGGTTAATCACTCCTGTCCCAACCTCATTCATTGTTGATTTGGAGGATTAAGATGGATAATGAGAAAGTAATAGCAATTGAACAATTTACCCAATCTATTATGAAACAAGATCAAACAGGCCATGGTATGGATCACATTAATAGAGTTGTACGGTTAGCGCAAAAAATAGCAGAAACCGAAGACTGTGATTTCTTTATTGTTACTGCAGCGGCGTATCTACATGATACGGTGGACGACAAATTAGTTGCTGATTCACAAGAAGCTTATAAACAATTAGAAGAATTCCTTCTTGGAATCGCTGTTTCTTCTGAACAAATGCAACAAATCATGCATATTATCAAGAATCTGTCATTTAGTCAGCAACTAAATGGAACGGCAGAAAAACTTACACTAGAAGGTCAAATTGTACAAGATGCGGATCGATTAGATGCAATGGGAGCAGTTGGGATTACGCGGACGATTTATTATGGTGGGTATAAAGGAAATCTGATTTATGATCCCAATATTAAGCCTAGAACGTTGAAATCAAAGGCTGAATATCGTGAAGAAAGTACCGTTTTTAATCATTTTTACGAGAAAATTCTTTTGTTGAACGAGTATTTAAATACAGAATATGCGAAGCAAATTGGGAACAAACGTCAACGGTTTTTGGAATCATTTTTGGAAGAGTTTTTAGACGAATGGGATCAATAGTAAAAAAGGCTGAGATAACGGATTGCGTTATTTCGGCCTTTTAAAATTTAAACCAATTTCGTTGTTTGTATTTGGTATTTTTTTATTGACTTTGTTTCAGTGGGAATCGTTTTTAACATTCTTAATCCGTTTAAAATAACCAAGATCGTACTGCCTTCATGGCCAATCACACCCAGTGGTAAATTAATAATTTGAAAGAAATTAGAGAATACCAAAAGAAGGATGACTCCAGCTGAAAAGACAATATTTTGAGTAACGATTCGTTTTAATTTTTTTGAAAGTAAGTGACTCATTTGAAGTTTTTCCAAATCATTTTTCATTAAAACCATATCTGCTACGTCCATAGCGATATCCGTTCCCTGCCCCATAGCGACACCAATTGCTGCATTGGCCAGAGCAGGCGCATCATTTATCCCATCACCGACCATTGCATTAACGCCATATCGTTCTTTTTGTTTTTTGATTAGTGTGGTCTTATCTTCAGGCAAACAATTTGCATAAATCTCATCGACTTCAAGTTCAGTAGCAATTGCAGAAGCTGTTTTTTCATGATCTCCTGTAATCATTGTGGTATGGATTCCCGCTTGCTTAAAATAGCTGATTACTTTTTTTGCTTCTGGTTTAGGAATATCTAACAGAGCAAAATAGGCAACGATTTCTTGATCTTGAAAGAGATAAATAACCGTTTTTCCATCGTTTTGCAATTGTTCGACTTGCTTTAGAATGTCTTCGTTTATTATCGCTTGCTCGCCAAAAGAACTTTTACCGACTCTCCAAGTAGAAGATTGAACGATTGTCTCCATTCCAAAACCAGTAATATTGTTCACTTCAATTTCGTTATAAAGATTCGTTGTTTCATTTTCAAATCGTTTAAGAATAGCTTGTGCTAATGGATGGGTTGAGTTTCTTTCCATAGCTAACAGAATGTTCAAACTTTCTTGTTTATTTTTTAAGAATACAGCATCGGTGACAACAGGAACACCCCGTGTTAAGGTACCCGTTTTGTCAAATGCAATCGCATTAAGGGAAGCTAAATTTTCTAAATAGATTCCACCTTTGAATAAGACGCCATTTCTTGCACCGTTTGATATAGCCGCTAATGTTGCTGGTGTGGCAGAGGCGACTAGTGCGCATGGTGAAGCCACAACAAGTAAGACCATTCCTCTATAAAAGCTTTCATGCCATGACCAACCTAAAAATAAAAAAGGAACAAAAATCATTAACGGGATAGCGATCAAGACGATTTTTACATAGCTGTTTTCAAGTTTTTCAATGAAACTTGCTGTTTGTGAAGGCGTATTTTGGGCTTCATCAACTAATCGAATTATTTTCGCAAATAACGTGTCTTCGCTTTTTTTACTAACAGTTAGCGTAATTGCCTCACCTAAATTGATCGTTCCGCCAAACAGCTCATCTTTGATTCCTTTTTCGACTGGGACTGATTCTCCTGTGATCGCTGCCTCATCAATCGTTGAAGCACCTTTGGTTAAGATTCCGTCGATAGGAATACGGGCTCCTTTAGGAACAAGAAGTAAATCACCAATCTGTAAATCGGATACAGCTACTTCAGCGGTCTGACCAAACTCATTAAGGACTAAGGCTGTTTCGGGTTGTAACTTCATTAAACTCGAAATCTCTTTTTTACTTTTATTTGTTGTGTATTCTTCCAATGCACCGCTAAGGCAGAAGATGAACGTTAGCATTGCACCTTCAAACCAATTTCCGATGATACAAGCGCCCAAGGCAGCCAAAGCCATAAGTAAATCTACGTTTAGGTGTTTGTTTTGAACCGTATCAAGGATTCCTTCTTTTGTTTGTTTAAAGCCACCAAAAACAATTGCCAACGCAAAATTTAGTGGGTAAAATGTGCTACCAGATTTTTCCAAGATAAATCCACTGATCATAAATATCAAACATAAAATTGTGGATAGTAGAGCCTTTTTTTCTTCTGAAAGTTTCATTGTGATCACTCCTCATAAAGAGCATAGCATAAATGAATTCTAAATGATAACAGAATAACCTAAATGAGAATGATAGTGGTTATCAATTAGTTTTTAACCTTTATTTAAAGGTGTTTTAGTTTTTTTAAAAAGATAATAATTCTAATTAATAGTGATAATCATTATCAATTTGAAAGAGTCTTTTTCCAATAAAAAAAGACCGATTTAATCGGTCTTAATACTCTTTATGAAAATAGCCAATAACTAATCAGAAGAACACCTAGAACAATACGGTACCATCCAAAAGCGGTGAAATCATTTCTTTTTAGATAATTCAATAAGAATTTAATGACAATGATTGAAACAACAAACGCCACAATCGAGCCTGTAAGTAATATGATGGTCTCCGTAAATCCAAATGTATTTCCTTTTAGTAAGAATTTCCCGATTTTCAAAAAGCTTGCTCCGAACATGACAGGAATGCCAAGAAAGAAAGAAAATTCGGTTGCAACAAAACGGGATGCCCCAATGATGATTGCCCCAAGAATTGTAGCACCAGAACGTGATGTTCCAGGAATCAATGATAAGACTTGGAAGAAACCGACGATCGCTGCAGCTTTATACGTAAAGTTATTCAAATCTGTACATTTCGGCTTGCGATTGCGATTTCTTTTTTCAATGACAACAAATGCAATCCCATAAATGATCAACATCAGTGCGACGGTAAAGAAGTTATGGAATTTTGCATCTAACCAGTCATCTAATGGTATTCCAATAATAGCAGCTGGAGCACAAGCAACAACAACTTTTGACCAAAGGATCCATGTATCTTTCTTTTCCGTCTCATCTTTTTTAGGTGAGAAGGGGTTTAACTTGTGGAAATAAAGAACGACGACTGCCATGATTGCACCGAGCTGTATCACGACATTGAACATTGTCATAAAATCTTTGCTGAGGTTCATTTTAATAAATTCATCGACTAAGATTAAATGTCCAGTACTACTGATTGGAAGCCACTCGGTTACGCCTTCAATAATACCTAGAATAATTGCTTTCCATAAACTTGATAAAAGCATAAGTTCAATCCTTTCTAGCGTAAAATAATAAATCATTAATAGTATACCTTTTCGGCTCTAAAAAACCAACAAACTTTTCATGAGTATTAGAAAAATTTAGATTCCTATCTATTCAGTGTTGTAATTATTCTGAGAATTTTCTATACTATTACTATTCCTAAAAATTGGAGGAGAAAGCAAATGTTTGGATTTTTAAAAAAGAAAGAACCAGTTCAATTAAATGAAACGTTATATGCTGTAGCAACAGGTAATTTGATTCCCATCAGTGAAGTCAATGATCCAGTTTTTTCGCAAAAGATGATGGGAGATGGCTTTGCTGTAATTCCAGAGGTGGGAGAAATTTATGCCCCTATTGCAGGTGAAGTGCTTAGTGTTTTTCAAACAAAACACGCTGTTGGAATGAAAATGGCAAATGGACTTGAGATTTTACTTCACATGGGTATCGATACAGTTGAATTAAATGGAGAACCTTTTGACATAAAAGTTAGTGAGGGGACAAAAGTATCGCAAGGAACATTAATTGCTAAAGTTGATTTAGAGGCAATCAAATCTGCTGGAAAAGCAATCGATATGGTTGTCGTGATTACGAATATGGATGCTGTGAAAGATTTTGAACTTAGCCGTACAGGAAACGTTTCTGCTGGAGATGAAGTCGGTATTGCAAAAGCGTAAATTAAAACGTACTAAAATAAAAAGAGTGGAAAACAGTATGTGTTTTCCGCTCTTTTTCTCTGCTTATCATTGAAAATAAATTTCATTTTAAAAAAATATAATTGTTTAAGTTGAAATTTTATTTCAAACAAGTTATAATGAAAGCGGATTAGGAAGGGGTATGCAAAATGTATGGAATTTCGATTTTTTTAAGTGAAGAAATGACAAATGACACTCGAGCATATATTAAAATGATGCGCGATGTTGGTTTCAAAGGGATATTTACCTCCTTACATATCCCAGAAGATGATGCAACGCTTTATGCCAAACGGTTAAGAGAACTTGGACAAATTGCTCAAGAAATGAATATGAAGTTAATGGTAGATATTTCTGGTGAGGCATTGAGGCGTGCTGGATTTTCTTTTCAACAACTTGATGAGATTTTAGCTATAGGTGTAACAGGGCTAAGGATGGATTATGCTATTTCAAATAAAGAAATAGCCGAGGCGTCTAAGCAGTTAACAATTGGCTTGAATGCAAGTACGATTACAGAGAATGACGTGAAAGAATTAAAGAATTTCCATGCAGATTTTAGAAATTTTGAAGCATGGCATAACTATTATCCGAGACCTGAAACAGGCCTTTCTAGTCGTTTTTTCAATGAGAAAAATACTTGGTTAAAACAATCAGGGTTTAAAGTATTTGCATTTGTTCCAGGAAATGAGCAACGAAGAGGGCCATTATACGAAGGATTGCCGACGCTTGAAAAGCATCGTAATGAGAATCCATTTTTTGCGGCGTTAGATTTGGCTGAAAATTTCCAGGTCGATGGCATCTATATTGGAGATCCTAAACTCTCTAGTCGTACAATAAATCAATTTAGAGCATATCAATATGAGCAGGTTTTACCTATAGAAGTTGCCGATAACGGGAGTGCTTACTACCCACTTATATTAGGAAATCATATTAACCGTCAAGATGAGGCACGTGATGTGATTCGAAGTGCTCAGGCTCGTTTTAAAAAAGTTGAAACAATTAAACCAGAGACTGTAATGGAGCGGAAAATTGGAAGCGTGACAATCGATAATGTTAACTACGGTAGATATATGGGCGAAATACAAGTAACCAAAAAAGATTTACCAGAGAATCAGAAAATCAACGTCGTAGCACACGTTGTCCCTGCTGATTGTTCATTATTAAAATTAATAGGTGCAGGAAGAAATTTTAAGCTAATTGAGAAGGGAATTTTATAATATGAATCTAGAAAAATTAACAACAGAGCGTCGAAACCAAGATACGATGAATTTGGATGAACTAACAGTTAAAGAAGCTTTAGAAAAAATGAATCAAGAAGATCAAAAAGTAGCAGTAGCGGTAAAAGAAGCACTTCCACAAATCGAAGCTGTGACAAAATCGATCATTAACGCCTTTAATGCTGGTGGCCGATTGATTTATATGGGAGCTGGAACGAGTGGTCGTTTAGGAGTTTTAGATGCGGCAGAATGTGTCCCGACTTTTGGTGTAGAACCTGAAATGGTTCAAGGGTTGATTGCAGGTGGCCAAAAAGCAATGACAATAGCAGTTGAGGGTGCAGAAGATTCACAAGAATTTGGAAAACAAGATTTAGTTGGGCTTAATTTGACGGATAAAGATATTGTAATCGGAATTGCAGCAAGCGGTCGTACACCGTATGTTATTGGTGGTTTAGTTTATGCTGATTCAATCGGTGCAGCCACAGCGTCGATTTCATGCAACAAAGAGGCAGAAATCAGTCGATATGCACAAATGCCAATCGAGGTTGATGCAGGACCGGAATTTTTGACAGGCTCAACACGCTTGAAATCTGGAACAGCTCAAAAGCTAATACTAAATATGTTATCTACTATTTCAATGATCGGAATCGGCAAAGTTTACAATAACTTGATGGTGGACGTCAAACCGACAAATGAAAAATTAGTAGAACGTTCAAAACGTATCATTATGGAAGCTACAAACTGTGATTATTCAACAGCTTCTAATTATTTTATTAAGGCAGATCAAAATGTAAAACTCGCTATCGTGATGTTGTTAACGAACACATCTAAAGAAGAAGCAACAGAAAAATTAGTGCAAGGCAATAATTTTATAAAAAATACAATATAAAAAATTGAAGGAGGAGTACGACATGGCAGAGGATAAAATCAAACGCTTGGCTAGGGAAGTCTATGAAGAAGTGGGAGGTCAAGATAATGTTGAGAAACTGCGTCATTGTATGACGCGTGTACGTATGGATATTCGTGATTACGACAAGGTAAATTTAGAAGGGTTAAAAAGTATTGATGGCGTGATGGGTGTTGTAGAAGATGATACCTTACAGGTTGTGATTGGCCCAGGAACAGTTAACAAAGTGGCACAAGAAATGGTTGATATGGCTGGTGTAAAGCTAGGAGAACCGTTTCCTCATTCAGAAACAAAACAAACTGGTAAACAATTAGTTGAAGAAAAAGCTGCACAAGTCAAAGCTGCACAAAAGGAAAAAAATAAAAGCAATTCTAGTTTTAAAGTTGTTTTGAAATCGATTTCGAACATTTTTGTTCCATTGATTCCAGCCTTTGTTGGAGCAGGAATCATCGGTGGAATTGCAGCAGTAATGTCTAATTTATTAGTAGCAGGAACGATTGGGGATTCTTGGCAACAGTATATTGATGTTCTTAATATTATTAAAAATGGAATTTTTGCTTATTTAGCACTATATACTGGGATCAATAGTGCGAGCGAATTTGGTGCAACACCAGCACTTGGTGGTGTGATCGGTGCTGTAACGATGCTTACAGGGATGAATCCTGAAGCGCCGTTACCTAACATTTTAACAGGTGGCACATTATCGGCTGGACAAGGTGGTATCATTGGTGTGATATTTGCAGTGTGGTTGCTGTCATTGATCGAAAAACAATTGCACAAAATCATTCCAGATTCAATCGATATTATCATTACGCCAACCCTTTCGTTACTTGTGATTGGGTTGATCACGATTTTTCTAATTATGCCAGTAGCTGGCTTTATTTCTAATAGCTTAGTTGGCGTGATCAATGTTGTATTAGAAAAAGGTGGCATGTTGGCTGGCTTTACTCTGGGCGCAACGTTCTTACCAATGGTGATGTTTGGGTTGCATCAAATTTTGACACCGATTCATATTGAAATGATTGCACAAACAGGTATGACATTATTATTACCAATCCTTGCAATGGCAGGAGCTGGTCAAGTTGGAGCTGCTTTAGCTTTATGGATTCGTTGTAAAAAAGATACACAATTAGTTGAAATGATCAAAGGAGCATTACCAGTTGGTATTCTAGGAATTGGAGAACCGTTGATTTATGGCGTAACATTGCCATTAGGCCGTCCGTTTATAACAGCCTGTGTTGGTGGAGGTATCGGAGGTGCTGTGATTGGAGCTTTTGGAAACATTGGCTCAATTGCGATTGGACCAAGTGGTGTAGCGCTTATTCCTTTAATTGCGAATAATCAGTGGTTCGCGTATGTTTTGGGATTATTGGCAGCATATGCAGGTGGTTTTGTCGCAACATTCTTCTTTGGAATACCAAAAGACTTACAAGAAAAATAGTTTAACCAATAACGAGTATAGGAACAATTGATTTCATAGTAATGACTATTTTATTACTAAAAATGAAATCAGTTGTTCTTTTTTAGCGATACGTTTCTTTTCTGATTCATTTTAGCTATAATAAAGTAGTAGAAGACTAAAAGAAGAAGCTAGATTTCAGTAGAAAAAGGATGTGTACATGATGCAGCAAAATATAATTTTAACGATTCAAGATCATTTCAAACATTTACCAGGTTCTGAACAAAAAGTGGCAGAGTATATTTTGAAAAATACAAGTGAGGTCATTACTTTAAGTGCGCAGGATCTTGCGAAAAAGTCTGGTTCTAGCCCAGCTGCAATCATTCGTTTTTGCCGTTCGATTGAAGTGAGTGGTTTTACGGATCTGAAATTATTACTTTCAGCTAATTTAGGCTCAGTTGATACACATATGAACACTGAGGTTGAAAATGGTGAAACAACGGCAGCTATAAAAGACAAATTACAACATCGATTGGTTCATATTTTAGAACGAACGAATGAACATTTGGAAGATCACGCAATCGATCAGGCGGTTCGTGATTTGGAGACCGCTGAGATTATTTTTGTTTATGGTCTAGGTGCATCATCCTTAGTAGCGCAAGATATTTATCAAAAATTTACTCGCTTAGGGTTAAGCGTATTTTTTACAATGGATCATCATTTATTTGCTTCTGCAATCGGAACGAATAGGTTAAAAGGAATATTTATTGGAATCTCAAATTCAGGGACGAATCAAGAAACAAATGCACTTGCAGACCTTGCAGTTGAAAAAGGAATGATGGTTATTGGTTTAACAGCTAATGCAGATTCGCCATTAGCGGAAAAAAGCTCTATTTTACTCTTAACGCCTATTGGTGGTGAAGCGCCATTAAGAAGTGCGGCTACTGTTTCTTTGACGGCGCAACTTTATGTAGTAGATGTCTTATTTTTTGCTTTTGCCGCTAAAAATTATGATGAAACGTTAGAGAAAATACAACAATCGAAAGAGGCAGTTGAAATTGTAAAGAGAGAGTTGAATTAGGCAATTAAAATAAGAGGTTGAGGGAAACCGTTTATAGATTCCCTCAACCTCTTATTTTAATTGTGATCAACGCGCGAGATCACGTCCGTTGTCAATATAATGAGTATCATTGACTGTATCGATCGTAAATTTACCATTTTCATACAAAAGTTTTGTGACACTACCATTTTCAAGACCAATTTGCATTGGCAAACTATCATCGATCAAGGACATCAAAAAGGAAATGGTCAATCCATGCGAGACGATCATGATGTTGCCACCGCCATTTTTTTCGCGATGATGTGCGATATCTTCAAAACCGCTCCAAACACGTTCACGGATTTTTTCATACGGTTCAGCCCAATTTGCTGTATCTGCGGCAATAATAGCATCTGCCAAATCCTTGTAACTAATTCGATTGGTCATCATGTCTTCATAGTCTTTAAAGGCTAAAATTCTAGGAACAACTCCCCAAAGTTCACCATCATAACCTCCATCTAAAGAACCAAAACACCATTCACGAATGCGACTATCTGTCCCGTAAGGAATAGCTTCTCCATTTAGATGTTCTTGTAAAATAATACGTGCTGTCTGCATTGCACGACCGCTATCACTGGAGTAAGCTTCTTTAAATTCAGTTTCGCGGAGTCCAAGTCCTAAATACCCAATGACTTCTTCGCCTTCTTTAGTTAATGGCGTATCAGACCAGCCTTGAGTTCGTCCTATTGTATTAAACATTGTCTTACCATGACGGATAATATAGAGTGTAGTCGGTTCATTCATAGTGTATTTCCTCCTTTAAAGTATAAATAACAACCGTTTTCCCATTTTTTATTTTCTATAGAATGTAGATAAGTTAATTAAAAAAAGGGTTTGTTTTTTTCTCATGCTCAATCGTTGTAGCATCACCGTGTCCAGGGTAGGCCGGGAATTCATCTGGCAGAGTGAAAAGATACGTTTTGATACTGTGAATTAGTTGCTCCATATCACCAGTATGCAAATCTGTTCGACCAATACTACCTTTGAATAAGGCATCGCCCGTAACAACAAAATCATCGAAAACGAAACTTAAACTTCCAATAGAATGTCCAGGTGTGGGGACAACAGAAAATTTGATGCCACCTAAATCATAATCAGTCAGTTCAAATTCTACTTCTGCTGGCTGCACAATAATATCCGCAATATCATCATGACGACCTAATCCAGATAAATTTAGAACAGGATCTGTTAACCAGTCTTGCTCTAAAGGACTAACGTAAACTGGAACACTATATTGATGGCGCAAAACTTCGACTGCACCAATATGATCATAATGAGTATGAGTTAATAAAATCGCAATCGGTTTTTTACCAGTTTTTTGAATTAAACTCGCTATTTTTTCTGGTTCAGCACCCGGATCGATGATTAAAAGACTTGCCTCGTTAAAAACTAAGTAACAATTTTCTTGAATAACACCAGTTTGAATCCGTTCAATTTTCAGCATAATAAGTGACCTCCTAGTAAATATGATTCTCCTATAAGTATACCGCAAATTCGATTAGAATCAAAAGTCGGAGTAATTTATTTAAACGAATGTTCAATACGAAAGAAATCTAGATTCGTTTACTTTTCTTTCGTTAACACTGATAATAAAGAAGTATTCAATGAAATGTTTTCAGAAGAGGAGTGAGCCAAAATGAAAAAAGTAAATCAATTTTTAACACGTATTCCAGCATTATTATCTAGTAAACTATCCATATTTATTTATTTGTTTCTATTTTTATATTTAGTTATTTTTGCTGTGTTAACGATGTGGATACCGTTTTTAAAAAATGTTCAGCCGTCTGCAGATGTTCAACTGATACTTGGAAATTATACTAATGTGTTAAGTGCGCTAGGTGCTTCTCTGGCAGCAGGTAGCGGGACTCTGATACATCATAGTTTATCTACCTTGCATAAAAAACATGATACAATGCAAGATGAACTAAAGAAGACGATTGCTGAATTACATGAGAAAATAGATCGCTTAGAACAAAATAAAGAGTAGTAGAATCGGAAAATAGAATTGGTTTAAATAAAACAAGACAGTATACGTTTTGTTTTATTTTTTTTGCTAGTTTTCAGAAAACGTTCGGTTTTTGCTGGTTTTTGAAAGTTTTTAAGGAATAAATCACGAAAAAATATAGATTAAATGCGAATTATTATATATAATGTGGGATGTATCGTTACGAGAGGAGTAAGTGTTTTGTATAAATTTGTTGTAAAAGGGACAGCATTTTCAAGTGTTGATCCAAAAAAGGTAAACGTTTATGAAAATTATCTATTTTGTATTTCAGAAAAAGGTAGCATCAGTAAAATGATAGCACCAGGTGAAACGGAATACGAATCAATTATCCAAGAGTATTCGAATATAAATAAATTTCAGGAATTAACAAAAGGACAATATATTTTACCAGGGTTCATCGATCTTCATATTCACGCACCTCAATGGGCACAAGCAGGTACAGCGTTAGACTTACCACTATATGAATGGCTCAATACCTATACATTTCCGCTAGAAGCAAAATTTGCAGATGTCCAATTTGCTGAGACGGTTTATGCCAATCTAGTTTCTAATTTAATAAAAAATGGCACGACAACAGCTCTCTATTTTGCTACTGTTCATCGTGAATCTAGTTTACGTTTGGCAGAAATATGCAGTGAACAAGGGCAACGAGGATTAGTGGGGAAAGTCGTGATGGATGATCTTGAACAAAACCCTGACTACTATCGTGATGAGACAACTGCTTTGGCACTTGAGGACACTGAATTGTTTATTCAAGAAGTACAAGAATTAAACAAGCAAACCCCTCAAGGTGTCTATCCAGTTGTAACACCACGTTTTATCCCTAGCTGTACAGATGATGCTTTAAAAGGGTTGGGCGAATTGGCTGAAAAGTACGATGTTCATGTTCAATCTCACTGTAGCGAAAGCGACTGGGCTCATTCTTTTGTACAAGAACGGTTTGGGAAAAATGATGCATTTGCCCTAAATGATTTTGGTTTACTTACAGAAAAAGCGGTGATGGCGCATTGCGGGTTCCTTTCTGATGATGATATGGCGCTGTTTGCTGAAAAAGGAACGGCTGTTGCCCATTGTCCAATCTCTAATGCGTATTTTGGGAACGCCGTTACACCGATTGCGAAGTTATTACATGACTATCAGATTGAAACTGGTTTAGGAAGTGATATTTCAGGTGGCTTTTCTCCAAGTCTATTTGATAATATCCGACAAGCGGTCATGTCTTCTAGAATGTTGGAAGATGGCGTTGATAAAGATTGCTGTAGTGAAAAACGTGGTGTCTCGGGTTCAAGTATCACCTTAAACGAAGCTTTTTATTTAGCGACAGCAGGTGGAGGGGATTCTTTGAGTCTTCCTATTGGTAAATTAGCTGTTGATTATGCTTGGGATGTTCAAATTCTCGATAGTAAAGAGTTACCGATTTTTTCTGATGATGAACCTTTAATGGATATTTTCCAAAAAATCTTGTACTTATCACGTCCAGAAAACATTGAGGAAGTTTGGGTTCAAGGCAGAAAAGTTCATGATAAAAATAAGACAAGATTAGAGGGGCAAAAATAAAATGACAACAAGCCAAGTCAAAAAATCAAAATTAACAGTAGGACCAAATGATGATTTATCCATTGGACAATCGGCTCTTTTAGGGATTCAACATGTTTTAGCAATGGATGTTTATGTTGTGCCATTTATTATTGCTTCAATTATTGGTTTGACAACAAAAGAGTCATCAGCATTGATTCAATCAACATTTATAGCAGCTGGGATTGCAACGATCATTCAATCTTATTTTTGTATGAAATTACCAGTCGCACAAGGTCCATCATTTATCCCGATTGGGGCTGTGGCCGGTATTTACTTTGCGAATAGTCAAAATGGAAATGGTTGGGGAACTGTGTTAGGCGCCAGTCTAATTGGGGCGATTTTAGTTATTATTTTGGGTGTCACTGGTATCTTTAATCGTTTGATCAAAGCATTTGTTCCACCAATCGTTGGGGGAACGATCATCTTTATTGTCGGTTTATCTTTAATGCCAGTTGCATTGAATGACAATGTATTTAATGCTTCTGGGGATTTGGGACAAAATATTTTATTAGCAGTGATTGCTGCAGCAACACTTGTTTTATTTGCAATGATTGGTTCTCGTTTCCCTGGGAAAGGTCGGATTTTTAGAGTGTCTTCTGTTATTTTAGCGTTGATTATCGGAAGCGTGGCTGCGCAATTTATGGGGATTCTTGATTTATCTCAAGTTGGAAAAGCATCATTGATCAGTGTTCCCCAAGTTCCATTTGTGGATTTTCACTTTTCATTTGATTTATCATCTATTTTAACGATGGCGATTATTTATGTTGTTTTAATGGCTGAAACGACTGGAACATGGTTTGCGGTAAGTAATGTGTGCGAAGAACCTTTGACAGATGAAAATATCAATAGAGGTGTCATTGGTGAAGGAATCGGTTGTCTTGTTTCTTCATTGTTGGGAACAACTCCTGTTACGGGGTATTCAACAAATGCGGGCATCATTTCGATTACTGGCGTTGCAAGTAAAAAAGTCTTTGTGGCAGCTGGTGCATGGTTTGTTGTTTTCGGGTTGTCGGGTAAATTATCTACCTTGATTTCTTCCATTCCATCACCTGTTATTGGTGGAGTTTTTGTAATTGTCTGTGGAATTATTTCAATTAGCGGGATAAAAGTGATCAAAGAAGTAGATATTAGTGAAAAAGAAATGTATGTTATTGCGATTCCCATGATTTTAACGTTAGCACTGACATTGCTTCCTAAAGAATTTATTCAAACACTACCGCAATTTTTACAATATCTATTTAGCTCATCTGTTGCAACAGCGTCGATTGCAGCCATTCTTTTAAATAGAATATTGCCTAATGAAAAATTAAGCGAACATAATGAGATAAAAACGGTATAACTAAGAGTAAAAGTGAAACATTAAACTAAAACACGAACAATGACTATTTTTGATATGCATTTTTCGTCATTTACCTTTGACATTTATAGTTGTATGGTGTAAATTAGCATAGGCGTTCTAAAATACGAACTATTCTTATTTGATTGTTCGTGTTTTTGCGTGTTTCTATTTAGAACTTACTAGGAGGCAATACAGTATGAAAGTTTTTGATTACGAAGATGTCCAGTTAATTCCCAATAAGTGTATCGTGAACAGTCGTTCTGAGTGTGATACAGTTGTGAAATTAGGTAAGCATACCTTTAAGATGCCAGTGGTACCTGCCAATATGCAGACAATTATTGATGAAGAAATTGCAGAATTTTTAGCAAAAAATAATTATTTTTATATTATGCATCGTTTTGATGAAAATGCTCGAATTCCATTTATTGAAAAAATGAATGATAAAGGCTTGATCACATCTATAAGTGTGGGTGTAAAAGAAGCTGAATATGGTTTTGTAGAAGAATTAGCGAAACGGAATTTAGTTCCTGACTATGTAACGATCGATATTGCCCATGGGCATTCCAATGCAGTGATCAACATGATTCAACATCTGAAAAAACATTTACCAGATACGTTCGTCATTGCTGGTAATGTAGGAACACCTGAAGCTGTACGTGAATTGGAGAATGCGGGAGCTGATGCAACAAAAGTTGGAATCGGTCCAGGGAAAGTTTGTATTACGAAAATCAAAACAGGTTTTGGAACGGGTGGCTGGCAGTTAGCTGCACTACGTTGGTGTGCTAAAGCTGCAAGAAAACCAATTATCGCAGATGGCGGGATTCGTACACCGGGAGATGTTGCAAAATCCGTTCGTTTCGGTGCAACGATGGTCATGATCGGTTCATTATTTGCAGGGCATGAAGAATCACCAGGTGAAACAAAAGTGGAAAATGGTGTTGTTTATAAAGAATATTTTGGAAGTGCATCTGAATTTCAAAAAGGTGAAAAGAAAAATGTTGAAGGCAAGAAAATTTGGATTCAACATAAAGGCAGTTTAGCGGATACGCTGACTGAAATGCAACAAGACTTACAATCGTCAATCTCATACGCTGGCGGACGTGATCTTGAAGCTATCCGTAAAGTAGATTATGTAATTGTTAAAAATTCTATTTTTAATGGTGATACAATCTAATCAAAATAAAAAAGGAGCGTTTTTAACGTTTCTTTTTTATTTTGATTATTTTTACTTTACCTGTCGTAGTAATCGTGATATGATAATTACAACGACAGACGTAGTACGTTAGATAGAGTAATCGGAGGTGATTCAATGATCGGCAGTGATGCAATCAGAGGCTATAATGATACATTTATCTTATCCGTCTTGTTGGAGGGTGATTCATACGGGTACGCAATTTCCAAAAGAATTACAGAAATTTCCGAAAACAACTATTCAATTAAGGAAACGACATTGTATTCAGCATTTAACCGTTTAGAAAAAAATGGCTTTATCGAATCTTTTCCTGGACAAATAACACATGGGAAAAAAAGAACCTATTATAAAATCACATCGTCCGGGCAAGCATATTTAGAAGAAAAAATAGAAGAGTGGCTACTTACAAAAAAAGTCGTTGAACGTTTTATCAAGGAGGAAAAACAATGAAAACCATCAAAGAATACATCGATAGCTTATTTTTAGGGATAACAGAAACGAGTCAAACCAAACAATTAAAAGAAGATTTATTGGCTAGTGCCGAAGACCGTTATGAAGATTTAAAAGGTCAAGGGAAATCAGAAAATGAAGCAATTGGCAGTGTTATTTCGGAGTTTGGTTCAATCGATGAACTACTAGAAGAAATGAATATAAAACAAGAATTCATTGATGAAAAAGGGTATGAATTAAATGAAATTACGATGGACGAATCGATTGATTTTTTTAAAGTTTATCATAAAGCAGCCACATTGATAGGACTTGGTGTGATGGTTATCCTATTGGGGGTAGCAGCACTTTTTGTAAGTATGGAATTATATGGTAAAGGAATTGCAGAAGGATTTGGCATTTTGTTTATTTTCTTAGGAGCAGCAGTGGGAGTACCTTTGTTTATTGTTGCAGGTACTAGCATAGCGAATAAAGGTAAAAAGTTAGATGATCGATTTATTCCAGTTCAAATAAAAAATGAAACCAAAAAAAGAAAAGAAGCATTTCAACGTTCATTTATTTTTTGTATGGTTGCTGGCGTTGTATTCTGTATTTTAGCCATTATCCCACTTGTCTTTTTCACAACAATATATGGAGCTGAATTTTTCGGCATTGCTTGTTTATTAGTTTTTGCAGCCTTTGGAATCTTCTTCTTCATTTTTGGTGGAGTTATTATGGGGAGCTTTACAAAAATGCTTGAGCAAACTTATTTTGTATCGGATGAAGGAGAATTAGGACCACGTGCTAAAGCAGAGCGTAACAGCAAAAGACCTGTCTGGTTTCAAACATTAGAAAAAATTTATTGGCCCATCATTGTCGCAATTTTTTTAATACAAGGGTTTATTTTAGGAAATTGGGGCAGTAATTGGACGATTTTCCCAGTAGCTGGTATTACTTTTTGGGTACTAGAAAGTATCTTCAGTAAAAACGAATAAAAATACTCCGCTTATTTTGGAAAGTATCCAAGGTAAGCGGAGTTTGTTTTGTAAAAAATTAAAATGATTGCCTTGTAAAAATAATGTCCATTGCTTTTTTTAATGGAAAGTACGCAAGTGTTACGATGATGATAGTAGTCGCTACATTGATAAATGTAGCAGGTAATTTAGATAATGCACTTGTAAAAGCAATAGTAAAATCTGCACCTGCTAAGAGACCCATCACCGTATTTTTTAGTTGTGTCATCATGACTTTAGCAATACCTGTTACGGATGCTACAACGATGATTTTCCAAATAGAATCAATGTTTTGATGGAAAAAGAAAATCATCAAGGCAGCAGCACCACCAACAATAAAGCTTTCCAAAATAAAGTACGGAGCTTCAGCAGCAAATCCATTCAAAATATCAAAAATCGCAAAACCCAAGCCACCAGCTAAAGCGCCTCTTTTATAGCCAATCAATAAAACAGCTAACAATAATACAGAATTCCCTAAATGAGCAAAAGCACCAGTCGGCATAGGAATTTTGATCATTGTACCTAAAACAGTCAACGCTGCAAATAAACCGACTAATACAATAGAAGTTGTTGAACTTTGTTTTTTCATTCGATCACTCCTTATTTGTTAGTCATTCGATTTTCAGCATGATTATAGGCACCGTGCCACACATGACCAAGAAACGGATTGATTTTTTGACCATGTTCAATAGCTGCCGCCACAAAATCTTTGGCTAAAGCTACGGCATCAACGACTGAATACCCTTTTGCAAGACCAGCTGTCACAGCTGCAGCAAATGTACAGCCAGCCCCGTGGTTGTAATCAGTTGCAAATAATTCATTTTCAAAAAGAGTAAAATCAGTTCCGTCATAAAATAAATCGATTGCTTTATCTGTTTTCAAACGATGACCGCCTTTGATCACGACATTCTTTGGTCCTAAATCAAGAATTTTTTTAGCGGCTTCTTTCATTTGATCGATAGAAGTGAGGTCGCCGAGACCAGACAAAATCCCCGCTTCTACTAAGTTAGGTGTAGTCACAGTTGCTTTAGGCAAAAGCAAACGAGTCATTGCAGCCACATTTTCAGGTTGGAGTAATTCGCTAGTACCTTTGCAGGCCATTACAGGATCAATCACAATATTATCCATGTTAAATTTATCAATATAGGTTCTTGTGATTTCAATAGCCTCAATCGTACCCAACATCCCTGTTTTCATCGCGTCAAGCGCGCCACCTGCAAAAATAGTTTTAAGTTGTCTCTCAACCAAATCAGGTTCGATTGGTGTAACCAAATGACTCCATCCCTCATCTGGGTCCATTGTCACAATACTAGTCAAAGCTGAAAAACCAAATGTTCCATATTCTTCAAACGTTTTTAAATCTGCTTGAATCCCCGCACCACCACTTGAATCCGAACCAGCAACAGTTACTATCTTTTTGATCATTGTCCAACCTCTATTCCAAAAATATTTTAATATACGTATTGTAAAACAAACATCAGTTGACAAAAACAGCCAATTGGGTTATTTTCAGGTCATCCAATTGCTGCGAATCACGGAGAACGAAGAGATCCGATGATGAGCAGTACAAGACGACCAAAGGGAGAGTTGCTCATTTGTATGAATCACGGAGAACGAAGAGATCCGACGATGAGCAGTACAAGACGACCAAAGGGAGAGTTGCTCATTTGTATGAATCACGGAGAACGAAGAGATCCGACGATGAGCAGTACAAGACGACCAAAGGGAGAGTTGCTCATTTGTATGAATCACGGAGAACGAAGAGATCCGACGATGAGCAGTACAAGCCGGCCAAGGGGAGAGTTGCTCGTTTGTATGAATCACGAAGCAGAAACGTTGTTTCTTGAGCAAAACGCATAGTAATTTTATGAATCAGCAAAAAAGAAACAAACTATAAATTGGAGGGAAAACAATGTGGTCACTAAAAAAGGAAAAAGGCGTTCCAGTATATGTGAGTATTATTGAATTGATTTTATCTTATATAAAAAAAGGAGACTTGCTTCCAGGAGAACGTTTACCTTCAGAAAGGAAATTAGCAACATACTTTCAAGTTAATCGATCGACCGTTGTCCATGCATTAGATGAACTAGTAGCATTAGGCTGGATCGTTAGAAAACAAGGAAGCGGAACGATTGTTAATGAGGGAAAGTGGGGCATCAGTACAACACCAAGAACGGATTGGCGTCGTTATTTAGAACAAAATGCTTTTGCTAAAGTCGATCCTTATACAGAGCAAATCGAACTGTTACTCAAACAACCTAGTACCAATCGTTTAGATTTATATACAGGGGAACTGCCACTTGATTTAATCCCTAGCTTCTCATTTCCTCCGTTAACTTGGAAACACTTTTTAGAAGAAGAACAGCAAGATGATCTAGGATATCTGCCGTTAAGACAATCGATTAGTCGTGAAACTGAAAAAGAGTATGGGTTTTCGCTTCCAGCAGAAAGTTTACTGATTACATCAGGTGCACAGCAAGCATTGTTTTTAATTTTACAAGTCCTGTTACAATCTGGTGATAGTGTTGCTATAGAAGATCCCTCATTCTTATATGCACTTCCGATATTTCAGGCAGCAGGCATCCGGTTGTACGGTGTTGAAATGGATCAAGAAGGAATCGATTTGAATTCTCTTGAAAAAATGATTCTTCAACATCGCGTTAAAATGGTTATGGTCAATCCATCCTTTCAAAATCCAACTGGAAAAACAATGTCAATGAATCGGAGAAAAGCGCTGATTACGTTATGTCAAAATTATCAAATACCAATCTTAGAAGATGATGTTTTTGCCAAACTAAATTTTGTTTCTTCAGATCAAATACAGCCCTTAAAAAAATTAGATCCGGAAAATGTATTATACATCGGGTCACTATCAAAAATTCTTGGCTCAACCACAAAGATCGGGTGGTTGAGTGCACCGACTTCTGTAATCCAGCAATTAGCAGAAGCGAGGAAAATGATGGATTTTTCTTTGAGTATTTTTCCACAATTGTTAGCAAATTTAGCTTTGACAGATAGAGAATTTTCAAGAAAAATATCTGATTTAAATACTAATATTGAACAACGTAGCAAAGCAGTATTTGATACACTAAACGAAATGGATGAGTGGGAAGTAAGCATGCCACAAGGCGGATTTTATATTTGGGCAAAATGGAAGCAAGGAAAATTACGGCAAAAAGATTGGGCAGTGTTTTTACACGAAGAATTACTCATTGCACCAGGATTTTTTTTCAGTGAAAATCAAGACAGCATAAGAATCAATTTTACACGAGTAGATGAAACGAAACTCCCCTTATTTAAAGAAAAATTGCGAACAGTTACGAAAAAAATTGCATTGGATTTTCCAACTTTATGATAAAATAGGAGGAAATGGAGGCGATTCAAATGAATCAAACAATTGAACTATTACAAAACAGACGTAGCTATCGTGATTTTGACGAAAATCACGCGCTATCAAAAGAAGAACGACAAGCAATTTTAGATGCTGCCCGTCAAGCACCAAGTTGGATGAATGGGCAATTTTATAGCATTATTGCAATAGAAGATAAAAAAATTCGCGAACAATTTGTTGAATGGAATCCAGGGAATCCTCAAATATTGAAAAGTTCGCTTTTTTTACTATTTGTTGGAGATCTGAATCGCACAAAAATGGTAAGTGAAGCCTATGAGAGTGCTTATCCAATCGACGAAAGTATTGAACCTATTATTTTGGCTACAACAGATGCAGCATTGGCTCTTGAAAATGCTGTAATTGCTGTTGAAAGCCTAGGATTAGGTTCAGTTGTTGTGGGAAGCATCCGCAAATATGGAAAAGAGATCAGCCAATTACTGGAATTGCCTGACAAGACTTTTCCCTTATTTGGCTTAACAATTGGTAAACCTATCGTTGAAATGAAGGTTAAACCTCGTTTACCTGAAAATACTGTGGTTCATTACAATAAATACCAGCCCTATTCCTACACGCTGATTGAGCAATATGATCAGACGATGGAAGCGTTTGGTGAAGCAAGAGAATCAAAACGTTGGAGTCAAAAATTTGCTGATTATTTTGCAGCAGAACCGCAAATGATTACAGATAGACTTTTACAGTTACAAGGGTTATTGAAGTAGATTAAGTTTAGGCATTACTTTCCACAAATGCCCTAGAATGATATACTTACATGAGGATAAGAAAACAAAAGATAAATGAGGTGCTAACATGTCTTGGGAACAAGTATATGAACAGTGGATGAAAGAAGAAACTATACCAGAAAATCTGAAAAAAGAACTGAACGAGTTAAAAGAAAATTCAGAAAAATGTGAGGATGCTTTTTATGCGCCTTTAGAATTTGGTACAGCAGGTATGCGTGGTATTTTAGGTGCTGGGATCAATCGTATGAATATTTTTACGATTCGTCAAGCAACAGAAGGATTAGCTCGATTTATAGATGCAGAGGGGATTGAAGCGAAACGTCGCGGAGTTGCAATTGCTTACGACTCACGTCATATGTCACCAGAGTTTGCTATGGAAGCCGCAAAAACATTAGCGAAGCATGGCATTCCAGCATTTGTCTTTGAAAGCTTGCGTCCAACACCAGAATTGTCATTTGCTGTTCGCCACTTGAATGCATTTTCAGGTATCATGATCACAGCGTCACACAATCCTGCGGCCTATAATGGCTACAAAGTATATGGAGCAGATGGTGGACAAATGCCTCCTGCCGATGCTGATGCGGTCACAAGATATGTTCGTGAAGTTGAGAATCCTCTAAAAGTTGAGGTTTTAACAGATGAAGAGGCTAAAGATAATGCGTTGATTTCAATCATTGGAGAAGAAGTTGATGCAGCATACTTGAAAGAAGTAAAGACTGTTACGATCAACCAAGAGTTGATCAACGAAATGGGCAAAGAATTAAAACTTGTTTATACACCTTTACATGGTACAGGGAAAATGCTAGGAGAGAAGGCTTTAAAACAGGCTGGGTTTGAAAAATTTGTCTTAGTTCCAGAACAAGCAATTGCTGATCCTGATTTTACAACAGTCAAATCTCCGAACCCTGAAGAACATTCTGCGTTTGAATATGCCATTCGTTTAGGGGAAAAAGAGGATGCTGATTTATTGATTGCAACAGATCCTGATGCAGATCGTTTAGGTGCAGCTGTACGCTTACCAAATGGTACGTATCAAGTCTTAACTGGTAATCAATTAGGCTCGATCATGATTCAATATATTTTAGAAGCACACAAACAAGCAGGGACATTACCAGAAAATGCAGTTGTACTAAAATCAATTGTTTCTAGCGAATTAGCAACGGCAATTACCGCAAAATATAATACAAAAATGGTAGATGTCTTAACAGGCTTTAAATTCATTGCAGAAAAAATTGAACAATATGAAGAAGACGATTCTCAAACCTTTATGTTTGGTTTTGAAGAAAGTTATGGTTATTTGGTAAAATCATTTGTTCGTGATAAAGATGCAATCCAAGCACTTGTTTTATTAGCGGAAGTTGCCGCATTCTACAAAAAACAAGGAAAAACGTTATACGATGGGTTACAAGATATTTTCAAAGAATACGGTTATTTTGAAGAAAAAACTATATCTGTCACTTTAAGTGGTATAGAAGGTAGTGAAAAAATCAAAACGTTGATGAAAAAATTCCGTGAAGAAGCACCCACTTCATTCGCTGCAATCAACGTAGCACAGACAGAAGATTTTAAAGAGTTAACAAGAACTTTTGCTGATGGGAAAGTAGAAGTATTAACAACACCACCATCAGATGTGTTAAAATACTTCTTGGAAGATGGCAGCTGGATTGCGATTCGTCCATCCGGAACGGAGCCTAAAATCAAATTCTATTTGGCAACTAAAGCTGCTTCGCAAACAGAAGCAGATCAAAAAATAAAAAACTTTGAAGAAGCAGTCAATGCACTAACAAAATAAAATGATTTGGACTGGAAAAACTGGATATTAAGTTTATTTCAGTCCTTTCTTTTGTAAAATTATAAGGAGTGGTAGAGATGAATATCGGATTTATTGGAGCTGGTCATATGGGCAGTGCAATGATTGAAGGACTATTAAAAGCTAAAATAGTAGCGCCGGAAAACTTATTCGTAAAAGGTGGTTCAAGTGGCACCGCCGAAGCACTTCAAGAAAAACTAGGTTTTCAATTGATCAACGACTACGAGCCATTAAAAAAATGCCAAGTGATTTTTATTGCAACAGGAGCCAAAATCGTTTTAGACATTTTAAAACAAGCAGCTCCGAGTATGGAAAAGGACACGATTTTAATTTCGGTGGCAACAGGACATACTGTGAAAGAAGCGCAAACTGTTTTAGGTGATGAAATCCACGTTGTTCATGCTATTCCCAATACACCAGTTAGTGTAAATGCTGGTATGATTGGAGCAGCTTTTGCCAGTGATATGCCAAAAGAGACAAAAAATGAGGCAATGCGAGTATTAGAATCTTTAGGAAAAGTCGAAGAGGTTAATGAAAATCTCTTAGGTACATTTGGAACAGTTGCAGGATGTAGTCCAGCATTTGTTGATATATTTATGGAAGCTTTAGCAGACGGTGCAGTTTCAGAAGGCTTACCTCGTACACTTTCATACGAAATTATTGCTCAAATGATGCTGGGGTCAGCTCAATTAGCCCTTGAAACAAAAAAACATCCAGGGGAATTAAAAGACGGTGTAACTTCACCTGGTGGTAGTACGATAAAAGGCGTGACCGCACTCGAAAAAAACGGATTCAGATATGCTGTGATCGATGCTGTTAAGCAAGCGAATAGTTAAAAATAGCTAAGCTAAAAAAACAAGTAGGGCGTTAAGGTTCCCTATTTGTTTTTTATTATTTTATAGAAGAAAAAATTTATCCTCTTTTGAAAAAAGTTTGCTATAATAAGCAAGAGGAAAATAGGAAAGGAAGCTCAGCGATGAAAGAAATAGATGAAATCCAAAAAGTTAGTCAGTTATACAAAGTGTTGAGTGATCCAACAAGGTTACGTATTTTGCTGTTACTAAAACAAGGAGAATTAAACGTAACAGCGATTGGTGAACAGCTTAAAATGGAACAATCGGCCGTTTCCCATCAATTAAAACTATTACGAGATACACATGTCGTAAGATCAAGACGTGAAGGCAAAACAATCTATTATACGTTGGATGATCACCATGTTATTGATATTCTTAACCAAACATTTGAACATATCAAACACCAATAACTCACCTTTTCTTGGATTCCCTTGGGAAAATCAAAGAAAAGGGTAGTTTTTTTTACGTCAGTTCGTTATACTAGAAACATGTTTTATTAGAGAAAAATGAAATGTTTCTAATTTTATAGTTGGAGGAAGAAGAATGAAGGAAAAACTGAAAATTGGTCTACTTGGACTGGGAACAGTCGGATCTGGTGTACCGACAATTTTACAAGAACATCAAGAGAAAATCTCTCAAGTAACGGGGATGGAGATTGCCATCTCAAAAGCTTTAGTACGCGATGAAGACGAAAAAAGACGTCTGGCTGAGCAATTTGATATTCAACTCACCACAGACATTGAGGATATTATCAATGATGATGAGATCAAGATTATTGTAGAATTAATTGGAAAAGTAGAACCTGCAAAAACCTTCATTACCAAAGCGCTAGAAAATGGCAAACATATTGTAACTGCAAATAAAGATCTTTTAGCACAACATGGCAGTGAACTGGTAGCATTGGCTCAAAAAAATCACTGTGATTTGTATTACGAAGCAAGTGTAGCTGGTGGTATCCCTATTTTAAGGACGATTGCAAATAGTTTAGCTGCTGACAATATCCAAAAGGTATTAGGAATTGTAAATGGAACAACAAATTATATGTTGACACAAATGGTTTCTGAGAAGAAGTCCTATGAACAAGCACTACAAGAAGCGCAAGAATTAGGCTTTGCTGAATCTGATCCTACCAATGATGTAGATGGTATTGATGCAGCGTATAAAATGGTCATTTTAAGTCAATTTGCTTTTGGAATGAATATTAGATTAGATCAAGTGGATACGCGTGGGATTCGGGGATTATCTCTAGATGATGTTGAAATGGCTGCTCAATTAGGATATGAAGTGAAATTGATCGGTTCTTCTGAAAATCAAGAAGGAAGTATCGCTGTTGAAGTTGGTCCTATGTTAGTAGCTAAGTCTCATCCAATCGCTTCTGTTCGCAATGAATTCAATGCTGTCTTTATCGAAAGCTCAGGTGTTGGTGAGTCAATGTATTATGGACCTGGGGCTGGGGCAAAACCAACTGCAACCAGTGTGGTAAGTGATATTATTACGATTGCTAAGAATATTCGATTAGGCACTACAGGACACATGTTCAACGCCTATCAACATGATACAAAATTAGCAGCAGATGAAGCAATTTCTGGCAAGTATTATTTTTCAATAGAGGTTCCTGACCGTCATGGACAAATACTACAGTTAACGAAAATAATGACTGAAGCCAATGTTAGTTTTGACCAATTGGTTCAGCAAAAATCGGACGGAACCAGAGCGAGGATCGTTGCGATTACGCATACCATTACAAAAGAACAAATGAAACAAGTGATTAAGGAAATCGAATTAACAGATGAATTCGATTTATTAAATACATTTAAAGTATTGGAGGACTAATCTAATGTACGAAGGACTATTAAAACAATATAAAGAATATCTGCCAATCACAGATAAAACACCAATGATTTCTCTAGCAGAAGGCAATACACCGCTGATTCCATTGCATAGTTTGTCAAAAGAATTAGGGATCAATTTATATGGTAAATACGAAGGACTGAATCCGACTGGTTCATTTAAAGACCGTGGAATGGTCATGGCTGTTGCAAAAGCTGTTGAAGAAGGGGCGAAAGCAATCGTATGTGCATCGACTGGAAATACAAGTGCAGCAGCTGCCGCATATGCTACAAGAGCAGGTGTAAAAGCATATGTTGTCATTCCAGATGGTAAAATCGCAATGGGTAAGCTTGCACAAGCAATCATTTATGGGGCAGATATCATCTCGATTCCTGGTAATTTTGATGAAGCGCTAAAAGCTGTTCGTGATATTGCCAAAACAGAAGCAGTCGCTTTAGTGAATTCTGTCAATCCATATCGATTAGAGGGACAAAAGACAGCAGCTTTTGAAGTTTGTGAGCAATTAGGACAAGCACCTGATGTTTTAGCGATTCCAGTTGGAAATGCAGGGAATATTTCTGCATATTGGAAAGGTTTTAAAGAATGGCATGACAAAAAAGGAACCCTTTTACCAAGAATGCATGGATTTGAAGCCGAGGGCGCAGCAGCTATTGTAAAAGGTGAAGTAATCGAACAACCAGAAACAATTGCTACAGCGATTCGCATTGGTAATCCAGCAAGTTGGAAATTAGCTGAAGCAGCTCGTGATGAATCAAAAGGGCATATCGATTCAGTGACAGACGAAGAGATTCTAAATGCATATCGTAAAGTAGCAGCACAAGATGGCGTATTTGTTGAACCAGGATCTGCAGCCTCTTTAGCTGGTGTTATTCAACACGTAAAAAATGGTAAAATTAAACCTGGCGAAACTGTTGTGGCAGTATTCACCGGAAATGGCCTAAAAGATCCAGATACAGCAATTAACGCAACGGATGTGAAAATTTCAAAAATGAGTGATTTAGAAGAAATGCGTATGCATTTACGTAATGGAGTGTCAGAACTATGAAAATTAGAATTCCCGCAACCAGTGCTAACTTAGGTCCGGGTTTCGATTCGTGTGGTATCGCATTGTCGCAATATTTGAATATTGAAGTGGTAGAAAGTACTGACCAATGGAAAATCATCCATTCTTTAGGATCGGATATTCCAAGTGATGAAACGAATCTCTTAATACAAACAGCATTAAAATTAGCACCAAATCTTACACCGCAACTTTTGAAAATGACTTCTGATATACCTTTAGCTAGAGGGTTAGGTAGTAGTTCCAGTGTCATTGTAGGAGGAATCGAACTTGCTAATCGTTTAGGAAATTTGAATTTATCTCAAAAAGAGAAAGTAGAAATAGCGACTAAAATAGAGGGGCATCCAGACAATGTAGCACCTGCTATCTGCGGTGATTTTGTAGTTGCAAGCTATGTTGAAGGTGAAGTTCATTCTGTGAAACATCATTTTCCAATGTGTGATGTGATTGCGTATATTCCTGATGTCCACTTATTGACTTCTGAAAGTCGTAGTGTCCTTCCAAATTCAATTTCATACAAAGAAGCTGTTCAAGCGAGTTCAATTGCAAATGTGATGATCGCAGCAATATTAAATGGAAACTTGCCATTAGCTGGTTTGATGATGGAAAAAGATCGATGGCACGAAGCATATCGTAAAAAATTAGTGCCGCATTTGGATCAAATTCGAACAATAAGTCGAGAGATTGGCGCTTATGGAGCCTATTTAAGTGGGGCAGGACCAACAGTTTTAGTTATTTCTCCTGAAGAGAAAACGGATCAAATGGTTGAAAAACTAGGGAAATTACCCTACTCAGCAACAATCAATGTCTTATCTATCGATCAAGAGGGAATTCAGGTATTTTAAAAAGATAAGCGCAATGAGGTGATAGTTTACCTCATTGCGCTTATCTTTTTTTTTAATACTTATGCTTCAGGGGATTCTGTTGCATAATAGCTATGGTCTTCTAAATTTAAGGCGTTTAAGATCATTGAGGCTGTTTCTTCAATAGATAAGGAAGCCACATTTATAACGACACAACCTAGTTTTTTATATAAGTCATTGGCAAAAGCTAATTCTTTTCTGATTTTTTCAATATCGGAATAGGATGTATCAGCAGGCAAACCATAAGTTCTCATCCGTTCTTTGCGAATACCGTTTAAAATATCAGGATCATTGGTTAAACCGACGATTTTTTTAGGATTGGTTTCCCATAATTGTTTTGGTAAATGAGCTTCCGGAATTAAGGGTAAATTTGCTACTTTTAAATTTTTATTTGCTAAAAATAGACTAAGCGGGGTTTTTGATGTTCTTGAAACCCCTAATAAAAGAACGTCTGCTTCTAAGAAGCCTCTAGGGTCTTTACCGTCATCGTATTTAACAGCAAATTCCATTGCTTCGATTCGTTTAAAGTAATTCTCGTTCAAGTGATGCAGTGCGCCAGCTTCTCTAGTGGGTGCGATACCAGTCAATCGTTCAATTTCTGCGACAGGAGGCGTTAATATATCAAAGTGATACAAATTGTTTTCTTCAAAGAAATCATTGGCGATTTTTACTAAGCGGTCGTTAACAATCGTATGTAAAACCATAGCATCTTCTCGCTTTGCATCTTCAAGTGCTTTTCTTAGCTTATCTTCTTCTTTAGCAAAGGTTCGTCTAAACAACGAAAAGTCGACGGTAGGATATTGAGCCATTGAAGCTGCTGCTAATTTTGAAGCTGTTTCGCCAGCTGAATCTGAAATAACAAAGATGGTCACGCATTTTTTTGGTTCGTTTGTTGTCATAATAGGATACCTCTCTTGCTTTTTTTATAAATTTATTATACCATACCTTCATGAATCTTATTCGTAATCATTTTGATTTAAAAAGGGTGGAGGGTTACTAAATGGTACAATCTAATTCAAAAGTTGAGCAATCACTTGCAGTAATGAAAGAAAGTGGCTTGAAATATACGAAAAAACGAGAAGCGATGATTACCTATCTAATTAGAAGAAATCGTTATATTTCGGCTAAAGAAGTTTATGAATTTATGAATAAAGAATATAAAGGAGTCAGTTATGACACAATTTATCGAAATTTGCATGATTTTGAAACACTAGATCTTTTAGAGACGACAGATTTGAATGGCGAAAAAAAATTTCGTTTTCACTGTTGTCAAGAAGTAGGGCATCATCATCATTTCATTTGTACAGTTTGTGGTAAAACAAAAGAGATTCATATGTGTCCAATGGATTTTTTTAAAGAACAATTAAGTGGATGTGAAATAGAAGGCCATCGTTTTGAAATTTTTGGGCGATGTGAAGAGTGCAAATGATCCTTTTTTTCAGAAAAAAACATGAATATTGCATAGGCGTGTAAAACTTTACTCATTTTGGAACTTTTTTATGCATTTTTTCAATACAAAGGTTGACGTTAAAATGTGCATTCGATATAATGTAAAAAGAACGGTATTTTATTTATGTTTAATAATTCATAAATATAAAAAACGTTTACTTTTTAAGCTCGGAGGGAGGGAATTAACATGTCAAAAACTGTCGTTCGTAAAAACGAATCTCTTGACGATGCTCTTCGTCGCTTCAAACGTTCCGTTTCAAAAGCGGGTACTTTACAAGAATCTCGTAAACGTGAATTCTACGAAAAACCAAGTGTAAAGCGTAAGAAAAAATCTGAAGCAGCTAGAAAACGTAAAAAATTCTAGTTTTCGATGAATTGGAGTTGGTTGTATGTCATTACTAACAACATTGAATGACGACATTAAATCAGCAATGAAGTCAAAAGATAAAGATACTTTATCTGTACTTCGTATGTTGAAAGCAGCCATTCAAAATGAGCAGATTAAAGCTGGCCGTGATTTGGACGGAGAAGAAGAGTTAACAGTTTTATCTCGTGAGATGAAACAAAGAAAAGACTCTTTATCAGAGTTTGAAAAAGCGGGACGTGACGATCTTGCTGACAAAGTAAAAATCGAAATCGCAATTGTTGAAAAATATATGCCAAGACAACTTTCAGAAGAAGAAATTCGTCAGATTGTTCAAACGGCAATTGATCAGACCGGAGCGACTTCACCAAAGGAATTTGGTAAAGTGATGAGTGCTGTAATGCCAGAAGTCAAAGGGAAAGCAGACGGTAATCAGGTCAATGCAATTGTAAAAGAATTACTACAAGAGAATTAGTCAAAAAAAAACCAACAGATTTCTGTTGGTTTTTTTTTGACTAATAAAGGAAATCAGAACGGAATAAAATCAAGTATCTTGTTTCTGAGAATAAGATAAGTTGACTTTTAGTTTTGATCCCCTCTCTTTTTAATAAATTAATAATATGGTATGATTGTAGGGAATGAAAAAATAAAGGAGATGGGCGTTTTTTGACAGAAAATGAGTCAATATCGTTGGAATTGAAGTTAAATGATTCCGATGATGCAAGTATGCTTTTAGGAACCCATGACAAACATATAAAATATTTAGAAGAAAATACTGCTGTAACAATCAATACTAGAGGTGAGACGATTCAGTTACTAGGAGAAGAATCAGAAGTACAATTGGTGGCTTCTGTTTTACGCACCTTACAAGTGTTGATTCAACGAGGAATCAAAGTCAGTACACCTGATGTTGTTTCGGCTTTAAAGATGGCCAAAAGTGGTGATTTGGATACATTCGTTACGATGTATGAGGAAGAGATTCTTAAAGATCACCATGGCAGAGCAATCAGAATCAAGAATGTTGGCCAAAAAAGATATATCGACGCTGTAAGAAAACGGGATATTATTTTTGGAATTGGTCCTGCAGGAACGGGGAAAACTTTTTTAGCTGTTGTTATGGCTGTTTCAGCTTTGAAAAAAGGAGAAGTACAAAAAATCATTTTGACTCGTCCAGCAGTTGAAGCAGGAGAAAGTCTTGGTTTTTTGCCTGGGGATTTAAAAGAAAAAGTGGATCCATACTTACGTCCTGTTTACGATGCGTTGTACCAAATTTTTGGTATGGATCATACCAATCGTTTAATGGAACGTGGCGTGATTGAAATTGCACCACTTGCTTACATGAGAGGGCGTACCTTGGATGATGCGTTTGTTATTTTAGACGAAGCACAAAATACAACAGTTGCTCAAATGAAAATGTTTTTAACTAGATTAGGGTTCAATTCTAGAATGATCGTAAATGGCGATACAAGCCAAATCGATTTACCTAAAGGTGTAACAAGCGGTTTGATCCATGCAGAAAAGACACTACAATCCATCGAAAAAATTGCTTTCGTTCACTTTGATGCTGGAGATGTTGTGAGACACCCAGTTGTTGCTCAGATTATTCGAGCATACGAAAAAGAAAACCAAAAATAAGTTCAACCTGCGGAAAGGAGTGAAAATTCCGTTGAAATACTCGTTACTAAAATTACGTGATAAGCTTGGGAAAGCTTATATACCAATACTTCTTCTCGTTTTTTCATGTTTTTTGTTCATCATCATGTTTGGAAGTGTCCATCAAAAAAGAGTTGAGATAAAAGAAGGGCAACTAGCTGAAAATACGATTCGAGCGAATAAAAACGTTGAAAATACGTATGAAACTGAACAAAAGAAAAAGTTAGCTGCTGAAGCAGTCACTCCAGAATATATTTATCAGGAGGATACGGCTGATGTTCAACACAAACGAATTGAAAAATTGTTCAAGATGATCGTTACAGCAAACGAAAAAACAGATAAAGAGTATGCTGAAAAGAAAGCAAAGGCTAAAAAAGATGAGACGATTCCAAAGCCAACAATAGAAGAAAGAGTAGCCAATTTAAAATCTCAATTTGAATCGTTGGACCAAGATGAAGTCACTTTTTATCAAAAATTCCCAAACGTCTTTTATCAAAATATATTTTCTCTAGATGCAACACAGATACAACAAGTAAAAACTGAAAGTTTAAAAATCGTAGATGAAAAAATGAAAGATCACGTTCGTGAAGCGGATCTAGAAAGTATTCGTCAAAGTGCGATCGAAAAGATTCAGTTCCTTGATGTCACTAGTACGATGCAACAAGAAATTCGTTATATTGTAAACGAAGGTATCGTAGCAAATGATTTTGCAAATGACAAAAAAACGAAAGAAATGCGTCAAAATGCTATGGATGCAGTTCCGCCAGCAATGATTTATCAAGGTGAGATCATCGTTCGTGAAGGGACTCAGATCGACAGCAAAGCAATGGAAAAATTGGAACTATTAGGTATGACAAATCAAAGTACATCGCTGTTTCCAATGGCTGCTTTAGGGTTGGCCATTCTGTTACAAGTTTTAGTACTGATATTCTTTACTAAGCAAGTGACAGAAGAAGGCAGACGAAGACATTTTATTTTGTTTTATGTAGGGGCAATGTCTTTAAGTGTTCTTTTGATGAAGTTCTTCCAAATTTTCCAAACAGAACAAATGTTGTATATTTCTTTGTTCTTCCCAGCGGCGTTTACACCACTAGTATTAAATTATTTTGTAAGTCGCAGAGCCGGTGTTTTGGCGGCGGTTTTCCAAGTGATTTTTTCACTGTTTGTTTTCTATAATTCTATCGGAACCAACTCGTTAACGATTATATTAGTTAGTTATATGTTTTCAGGATTATTAGCAACCGTTGTAAAACGAACACGGATAGCGGAACAAGGATTGGTTGCTGTTTTTTGGGTAATCATCTTTCCTGTTGGCTTAGATTTTGTATTAATGGTTTACCAAGGAATGAGCTTTTTTGATAGTAAGTCTTGGACGATGATGATCTGTGCATTTGCAGGAGCGGTCTTGTCTTTTCTTGCGACTATGGGACTTCATCCGTACATTGAATTATTGGTAACAGATGATAGCGTAATCGTGTTAAATGAACTGAGTAATCCAAATCATCCATTATTGAAACAACTACTTGAGGAAGCGCCAGGCACTTATCATCACAGTATGATGGTAGCGAGTCTTAGTGCAAATGCGGTAGCTGAAATTGGTGGCCGTTCACTGTTAACACGAGTGGCGTGTTATTATCATGATATTGGGAAAATCAAACATGCAAACTTTTTTGTTGAAAACTTGCCAGCTGGAGCAGAAAATCCGCATAACTTTTTATTACCAGAAGATAGTAAGCAAATCATTTTTGGACATGTTATTGATGGCGCCAAAATATTAGAAGACTATCATATGCCTGAAATGGTTATTGATATTTGCCGTCAACATCATGGAACGACATTGATGAAATTTTTCTATGTTAAGGCGAAAGAACGAAATCCAGAGATTGCGGAAGAAGATTTCAGATATCCTGGACCAAAACCTCAAACAAGAGAAGCTGGAATCGTAAGTATTGCGGATACTTGTGAAGCGGCTGTACGTGCGATGGATCACCCTACAAATGAAAAAATCAACGCATTTGTTCATAATGTGATTCAAGACCGAATTTCTGATGGACAATTGGATGACTGTGGCTTAACGATGAAAGAGATTCGAATGGTTGAAAAATCACTAGTTAACGGTCTATGCAGTACATTCCACTCAAGAATTAAGTATCCTAAAATGAAATCAGAAGCGGAAAAAATGAAAGATGAACAAGAAAAGAGAGATGACTAATGGATATTTCATTCATTGATGAAACAGATAATTTATCAAAAGACAATTTAGAAGAAGTAGAAAATCTGCTGCAATTCGCAGCGGATTTTCTGAAAATAACTGAAGATACTGAAATGTCCGTGACATTTATGGATAATGCAGGTATTCAAGTGATAAATAGAGATTATCGCGGCAAAGATGCCCCAACAGATGTTATTAGTTTTGCTTTGGAGGAAGAAGGAGAAGATGAACTACCAATCATTTTCGAAGAGGAAGATTCAGCTTTTCCAAGAAACCTTGGCGATATTATGATATCTACTGAGCGAGCTTCAGAACAAGCGTCAGAGTATGGACATTCTTTTGAACGTGAATTAGGCTTTTTGGCTGTACATGGTTTTTTACATTTAAATGGTTATGATCACATGGAACCTGATGATGAGAAAGAAATGTTTGGTTTACAGAAAGAGATTTTAGATGCCTATGGACTTAAAAGATAAACAGACGGAGAAAAATAAACATTTTATTGCATCACTAGAGTTCGCTGTTCAAGGAATCAAAACGGTGTTTAGAGAAGAGCGGAATATGCGAACGCATATTTTTATGGGTGTGCTTGCGATTATTATGGGGTTTATTTTTCGCTTAGCAATTACAGAGTGGTTATGGCTGCTTTTGGTAATTTTTCTTGTGTTGGTTATGGAAATCATCAACACTGTTTTTGAAAACGTGGTCGATATGGTAACAGATTTTCATTTTCATCCGATTGGAAAAAAAATCAAAGATATGGCTGCTGGGGCAGTTCTTTTGACAACATTTTTTGCTGTAGTTGTTGGAGTACTATTGTTTGTTCCTAAAATATGGCAACTAATACAAGACTTTTTATAGAGGAGAGAAACAATGACAGAAACACATAAATCCGGATTTGTCGCAATTGTAGGAAGACCTAATGTTGGGAAATCTACTTTGTTGAATCGAATTGTCGGACAAAAAATTGCTATTATGAGTGATAAGGCACAAACAACAAGAAATAAAATTCAAGGGATTTATACAGTTCCAGAAGCGCAAATCGTATTTATTGATACTCCAGGTATTCATAAACCAAAACATCGCTTAGGGGATTTTATGGTTGAAACGGCTTATAGTGCGTTACGTGAAGTGGATGCAACATTATTTATGATCAGCGCTGACCAAAAAAGAGGCAAGGGTGATGATTTTATCATTGAACGCTTGAAAACAATGAGCAGCCCTGTTTACCTTGTGATCAATAAAATTGATACAGTTCATCCTGATCAACTTTTAGGGATTATAGAAGATTACGCAAGTCAAATGGAATTTGCTGAAGTTGTCCCGATTTCGGCAACTGAAGGCAATAATGTGGATCGTTTGATGGATGTTTTAGTGGATCAAATGCCAGAAGGACCACAATATTTCCCGGATGATCAAGTAACAGATCACCCTGAGTATTTTATTGTTTCTGAATTAGTACGCGAAAAAGTCTTATTGCTCACACGAGATGAGATTCCTCATTCTGTTGCAGTTGTAGTTGATTCGATGAAACGTGACGAAAATGATAAAGTACGTATACAAGCGACAATTATCGTTGAACGTGACAGTCAAAAAGGGATCATCATTGGCAAAGGCGGAAAGATGCTGAAACAAATCGGTACGAAAGCAAGACAAGATATCGAACATCTATTAGATGATAAAGTATACTTAGAACTTTGGGTAAAAGTCCAAAAAGACTGGCGCGATAAAAAAGTTCATTTACAAGATTTTGGTTATCGTAAAGACGATTATTAATAAGTAGCTAAGGAGCAATTCTGTGTCTAAACGGGATTGTTCTTTTACTTCTAGTTCTGCTAAAATAGACTAGAATATAAGGGAGGCGAAAACATGACCTTAGGAGAAACAAAAGGGATTATTTTATTTACCAAAGATTATAAAGAAAAAGATAAACTGGTCAAGATATTTACAGAATCTTTTGGTAAATTGATGTTTTTTGTCAAAGGAGCCCATCGTAAAAACAATCCAATTGGTCCTGCAATTTTGCCTTTTACAGAAGCCGTATATATCGGTGATTTTAGAGAAGATGGATTGTCATTTTTGAACGGAAGCAAAGAAATATTTCCTCTAAGAGTTATTCAAGAGGATATTTTTATAAATGCATATGCAACGTATATTTTGAATTTAGTAGATGCAGCAATTGAAGATCGAACATATGACCCTAACTTGTACCACTTCGTCCAGCAAGCATTGGCATTATTGAACGAGAATAAGGATGCAGAAATCATTACGAATATTTTTGAGATTCAATTACTGAGTCGTTTTGGTATCACACCTGAATGGAGACATTGCAGTGTGTGTCAAGAAACACGTGGGAAATTTGATTATTCTTCAAAATATAGTGGAGTGCTGTGTGAACGTCATTGGCACCTGGATGAACATCGGTATCATGCAGATCCTAGAGCTGTCCATTTTATTCGACTTTTTTCTGCTATTTCATATGACAAAGTTCAAGATATTAATGTTAAGACAGAGACAAAAACAGCTATTAGGAAAACAATTGATGAACTGTATGATGAATATGTTGGCATCAATTTAAAAAGCAAAAAATTTATCGATCAGATGAAAAGTTGGGAAGATACCTTGAAGTTGCCTAAGCGGGAGAAAAAAGGTGAAGAGGATGACAAAACTATATCTTAAAGGCATAGGGTACGATAAATCAAGAAATGACACTGCGTTTCCGTTTAATTTATCTATTTTATCTGATATAGATCAACTCATTTTTGATGCGCCAGTTACGTATTTGATTGGTGAAAATGGTTCTGGAAAATCTACTATCATTGAGACGATTGCTGGGTTAATGGATTTGAATCTTGAAGGTGGTTCAAAAAATAATTTTTTTGTTTCCTATGAAGAACAGTTGGCATTAATTGAAGCATGTTACCCAATCAAATATCCTGAATATCCTAAAGACAGTTATTTTTATCGAGCAGAATCTTACTATAACCTAATGACAGAAATTGAGCATATCGATCATGGAATGGGTGTGTTTGAAAGGGAATTACATACTTACTCAAGAGGGGAATCATTTTTTGAACTGGCATCCTCACGCTTTTTCGGAAATGGATTTTATTTATTGGATGAACCAGAGACAGGCTTATCTCTTAGTACTCAATTGCAGTTTATGATTCTAATGCAAGACTTGATTAAATCTAATTCTCAGTTTGTGATTGCAACACATTCTCCTATCTTATTGTTTTTTCCAAACGCTAGAATCTATGAATTTACGAATGGAAAGATTGTTAAACGTCAGTTAGAAGAAACAACTATCTATCAAGAGTGGTCGATGATATTTGAAAGGAAAGCTCATTTTTTTCAAAAGCTTTTTGAAACATAAAAAACATTTGACTTCTTATCAAACTAAGATTATCATAAAGAGGAATTGAATAAATACGTTGAAAAAGAAGAGTAAAAAGTACTGCTGTTATAGCGAGTCTGGGAAAGTGTGAGCCAGATACATGCAACCTTTTGAAAGGCGCTTTTGAGTATGCTTAAACGAAGCTGCCGATAGTTGATATCGGAAGTAGGGTGGAACCGCGATTATTCGTCCCTATGTCTCTTAGAGGCATAGGGACTTTTTGTTTTCTACTTTTTTAATAACAAAAATGAGTGGACTACGCTTTTATGTTATCTAGTTTCACGGGCTAATCTTTCGGGAAAAAGATAAAAATGGAATGTGTCTGACAACCGCCACACTCAATTTTTCCTATTTTCCTATCAAGGTTAAACGAGCCCGTTACGCTTTTATGTTATCTAGTTTCACGGGCTAATCTTTCGGGAAAAAGATAGAAATGGAATGTGTCAGACAACTGCCACACTCATTTTTTTCCATCAAAGCCAAACGAACTACTACGTTTTTAAATTAGGAGGATCATTATGGAAAAGAAACTTACGGTACAAGAAATGATTTTAACGTTACAAAAATTTTGGTCATCAAATGGCTGCATGCTAATGCAAGCTTATGATACGGAAAAAGGTGCAGGGACAATGAGCCCGTATACTTTTTTACGAGCAATCGGTCCAGAGCCTTGGAATGCGGCTTATGTGGAACCATCAAGAAGACCAGCAGATGGACGTTATGGGGAAAATCCAAACCGTTTATATCAACATCATCAATTTCAAGTTGTGATGAAACCTTCTCCTGACAATATTCAGGAGTTATATTTAGAAAGTTTAGAATTATTAGGAATTGATCCATTAGCGCATGATATTCGTTTCGTTGAAGATAACTGGGAAAATCCTTCAATGGGATGTGCGGGTCTAGGTTGGGAAGTTTGGCTTGATGGTATGGAAATTACGCAATTTACGTATTTCCAACAAGTAGGAGGTTTGGCTTGTCATCCAGTTACGTCTGAAATCACATATGGACTTGAGCGTTTAGCTTCATATATTCAAGAAGTAGAAAGTGTTTACGATTTAGAATGGACACAAGGGGTGAAATATGGAGAAATCTTCAATCAGCCTGAATATGAACATTCGAAATATTCGTTTGAAATTAGTAACCAAGAGATGTTATTAGAAAACTTTGATAAATTTGAAAAAGAAGCGAAGCGTTGCATTGACGAAAGCCTTGTTCATCCGGCATATGATTACATTTTGAAATGTAGCCACACATTTAATTTATTAGATGCTCGGGGTGCAGTGTCAGTAACTGAGCGGGCAGGCTATTTAGCTCGTATCAGAAATTTAGCTAAGTCTGTGGCGAAAATTTTTGTTGCTGAACGTGAAAAATTAGGTTTCCCGCTTTTAAACAAAGAAAATCAAACTACGAAGGAGGCAAAATAACATGGCAAAAGATTTATTACTTGAAATTGGTTTGGAAGAAATGCCTGCTCATATTGTCAGCCCAAGTCGTTTACAATTAGAAGCTAAAATAATAAAGTTCTTAGATGAAAACAAGTTGACTTACGAAACAGTTCAAAGCTTTTCAACACCTCGTCGTTTGGCGGTACGTGTGACACAATTGCCTGAACAACAAGAAGATACACAAGAAGAAGTAAAAGGACCTGCTAAAAAAATTGCGCAAGATGGCGAAGGAAATTGGAGTAAAGCTGCGGAAGGTTTTGTTAGAGGACAAGGCTTGACTACAGAGGCAATTATGTTTAAAGAACTGAACGGTGTAGAATACGTTTATGTGACAAAACATAACCGAGGTCAAAAAACAATCGATGTATTAGCTGGCTTAAAAGAGGTTATTACAAGTTTAACATTTCCAGTTACAATGCACTGGGGTGAGCATGATTTTGAATATATTCGTCCGATTCATTGGATTGTCGCATTGCTCAATGATGAAGTGATTCCATTTTCTGTGTTAGATGTAACAACTGGAAAACGCTCAAGAGGGCATCGTTTCTTAGGAGATGATGTGACAGTTGAGCATTCAAAAGAATACGAAGAAAAAATGAAAGCACAATTCGTGATTGTTGATCCTAACGAAAGAAAAAAAATGATCACGGCTCAAGCTAATGAATTAGCCGATAAACATAATTGGAAATTGGATTTAGACGAGAAATTATTGGAAGAAGTCAATAATTTAGTTGAATATCCAACTGCATTTGTGGGTGCTTTTGATGAAAAATATCTTTCTGTTCCAGATGAAGTATTAGTAACTTCGATGAAAGAACATCAACGCTATTTTGACGTTCGCAATGACCAAGGACTATTGTTGCCACATTTTATTTCTGTAAGAAATGGGAACAATGTGCACATTGAAAATGTTATCAAGGGAAATGAAAAAGTGTTAATCGCTCGTCTAGAAGATGCTGAGTTTTTCTATAACGAAGATAAAAAATTATCGATTGAAGAATGTGTTACAAAACTAAAAAATGTGACATTCCATGAAAAAATTGGAACGATTTATGAAAAAATGCAACGTGTGGGGATCATTGGGCAAATCATTGGAAAAGAAGTAGGTTTATCAGAAGATGAACTGTTAGATTTAAAACGTGCTTCTGAGATTTATAAGTTTGATCTAGTAACGAACATGGTGGGAGAATTTCCTGAGTTGCAAGGAATCATGGGTGAAAAATATGCATTGCTTCAAGGTGAAAAACCTGCAGTAGCACAGGCGATCCGTGAACATTATTTACCAACGTCAAGTGAAGGTGAACTGCCTATTTCTTCTGTTGGATCAGTATTAGCAATTGCAGATAAGTTAGACAGTGTCTTTTCATTCTTCACAGTTGGAATGATTCCGAGTGGTTCAAATGACCCATACGCATTACGTCGTCAAACATATGGCGTGATTCGAATCGTTGAGAATAAAGGTTGGCAATTCCCATTGGTTAAACTACAAATGGAAATCGATACAGCTGTGAATTCAGATAGTGAAAAATACGGTATCCAATTGGCGAATGGACAAGAAGAAGTAATTGAGTTTGTAAAAGCGCGTCTACGTCAGTTGTTAAGTACAAAAGATGTACGTCACGATGTAATTGATGCAGTGATATCATCTGAACAAAAAGACTTAGCAAAATTATTCTCATCAGCTAATATTTTAAAAAATCATTTATTGGATAAAGACTTTAGACCCTCTGTTGAAGCTTTGACACGAGTAATCAATTTAGCTAAAAAAGGTCATGAACTATTAAGTCCCGATAGCAAAGTCGATGCAACTTTATTTGAAAATGAAGCAGAGAAAGCTCTACATCAAGCTGTGAATCAAATAGAAGAAACATTTAATGAAAATACAATGGCGGAAAACTATCAAGCATTGGTAGCGTTACGTCCACTGATCGAGCAGTATTTTGAAGAGACGATGGTTATGGTGGAAGATGAACAAGTAAAAGCAAATCGTTTGAAAGAACTAAATCGAATTGCCAAAATGTCATTATCATTAGCTAGTCTTGATTTATTGATCGTAAAATAAAAGAGATAAAGGTGAGAACAACGCATAGAAAGCGTTGTTCTCACCTTTTTTATACATAAAATTTTTCGAAGTAGAATTAAATCAAATGTTCAAGCAAAATTTTTTCATAAATTATTTTAACGTGGTACGATAAACTTATCAATCGATAAGGTGTTGCATTTTTTAATAGGAGGAGAGAAAATGAATCATTTTTTGAAATTATTTAGTATTGCAGCGCTCACGTTTTTAGTTCTTGATTTTACTTGGTTGCTTTTAATTGCTAGAAAGATGTATCAAGAGCAGTTGGGAAGTTTATTAGGAACAACCAAACTAATTCCAGCGTCCATTTTTTATGTATTGTATCTAATGGGTGTTCTCTTTTTTGTTGTTTATCCTGCCCTTGAAAAAGGAAGTTTGATGTATGCCTTAATGGCTGGTGCCTTTCTTGGGTTATTGTGTTATGCGACTTATGATTTGACGAATCTTGCTACAATTAAAGGCTGGCCTACTTCTGTGACGATCATTGATCTGATATGGGGAGCAAGCGTTACTGCAGCTACGAGTGGGATCACTGTTTTTGTAGCACAGCATTTCAACTGGAGGTAAGTAGCATATGAACAGTCAGTCTATTGATTATAAAGAATTGTTGTTTGCTTTTCAACAAGGAGCCATTCAACTTATAAATGGAAAACAAGAATTGAATCAAATTAATGTTTTCCCAGTATCAGATGGAGATACGGGCAGTAATTTGGCTTCCTTGATGCAAACTATTTTGGAAGAAACAAAAGATGAAGCATTCTCAGTTGAGGATGTTCTCGAAAAAATTGCAGATGCATCTCTGATAGGGGCAAGAGGAAATTCAGGTATTATTTTTGCACAATATTTTAATGGTATTTATAACAATCTATTACTTCAGGAAGAAAAAAATTCAGTCACAAGTTTTGTGAAAAGCGTGAAGTTAGCAATCAGTGAAGCCTATCAAGCCATTAGCAATCCGGTTGAAGGAACAATCATTACTGTGATTCGAACTTGGGCTGAAGCACTTAATGAAAATGAACAAGTGCATGGGTTAGAAAAACTACTCCCAAAAGCACTCATTGAAGCAGAGCATGCGCTAAAAAATACAACGAAACAATTGAAAGTCTTGCAACGCAATCAAGTAGTCGATGCTGGTGCCAAGGGATTTTATATTTTTATAGAAGGATTTACACAAGCTTTTGTAAATAAACAAACTGCAATAAAATCAAATATTGATTCTAACGGCTCAATCAAACTAGAAGTATCAGAAGCGCTACATCCGAATACGTCAGAACCTAAATTTAGATACTGTACCGAGGTATTGCTAGATCAAGTGACGCTATCAAAAGAAGAAATTTTAGAAGAGTTAAATGCTTATGGAGATTCATTGATTGTTGCTGTGAATCGTAAAAAAGCTAGAATTCATATCCATTCTAATCAGCCAGACCAAGTATTAAGCTATTTAAGTACAATTGGTCAACCAGTTCAACAAAAAGCGGATGATATGCTGTTGCAGTATCAAGTCAATACCCATAAAAAATCATCGATTGCTTTAGTTACAGATTCGGTTGCTGATCTACCAGCGGAGTATGTATTAAATAACCAGATACATGTTTTGCCAATGAATATTTTGATTGGAAATACTAGTTATATCGATAAAATAACGATTCAAAGTCATCAGTTTTTTAAACTAGATAAAAATCATTCAGGACGAGCGACAAGCTCTCAGCCGACACTAAAAACCGTAGAAAATCTTTTTTCTTTTTTAGAAACGAAGTATGAAGCAATTTTAGTGATTACGGTTGCTGGAAAATTAAGTGGAACATTACATACCGTTAAAGAAGTAGCCAAACGGGTGACATCAGCTGGTACAAGGATCGAAGTTATTGATTCTAAACAAAATTCTGCTGCGCAAGGATTATTAATTATGAGAGCCAATGAATGGATTCAATCAGGGCTATCTTTTGATGAAATCGTCGCAAAGGTTAAAAAGAAACGAAGTCAGTTCAAAATACTCGTTAGCGTGGATAACTTAGATCCTATGATCGATTCTGGTAGAATACCACAATTTGTCGGTAAAATAGCGAAGAAAATCAATGTAAAGCCTGTTGTTAGTCTAAATGAAGAAGGTGAAGGGAAGTTAAGTAATTTTGCCTTTAGCCTAGAAGGAAATGAAAAGAAAATTATCCATGAACTGAAAAAAATAACTGAGAAAAATAAAATAAAACGCTATGCAGTGATTCACGCTAATGCCGAGGAACGCGCGATAAGTTGGAAAAATAAATTGACCAAACAGTTTGGATTTGAACCCAATTTTATGATGGCCATTTCAACTGTCGTTGCAATGAGTGCGGGTCAAGGTAGTGTAGCTGTAGCGATTGAAATTGAAGAAAGTGGGAATTAGTATGACTATTTGGATTATTAGTGGTGTTCTGTTTGTCTATTTTACGTCGTTGTTTTTTTTAGCACAATATTTACATAATAATTCTATTGTTGATTTAGCTTGGGGAATTGGTTTTGTCCTTGTAGCGATTACAGGATATGTCGTGATGCCTGAAAAAACTAGGGTTAGTACGATTGTTCTTGTTCTAGTAACTATTTGGGGCTTACGTTTGTTTTTCCACTTAGCGAAACGCAATATCGGAAAGCCAGAAGATTATCGTTATGTAAATATGAGAAAACGCTGGGGCACTCATTTAGCAAAGTTAAAAGCCTACCTAAATGTATTTGTTTTGCAAGGCGTACTATTGTTAATTGTATCGATGCCGATTCTTTTTGTTATGACAAGTTCAGTGGATTCATTTTATTGGTGGAATATTTTAGGAATCGTGGTTTGGTTAGTGGGTTTTGGTTTTGAAACGATCGGCGATTATGAGTTAACGAAATTTAAAAAAGATAACAGCAACCACGGAAAGCTTTTAACAACAGGATTATGGTCTTTAACAAGACATCCCAATTATTTCGGAGAAGCTCTTAGTTGGTGGGGAATTTTTCTTGTAAGTTTGAATGATGTACGAAATGCTTGGGGCATCATTGGTCCTATGACGATTACTTTATTACTTTTATTTGTGTCAGGTGTTCCATTATTAGAAAAGAAATACAAAGATCGTCCAGATTTTATTGAATATGCTAAAAAGACACCAAAGTTTATTCCGTTTGTTGGAAAGAAAGGATTATAGAGGGGGAAGTAAAATGAGTAAAAGTAATTCTTCAGCATCAAAATGGCTAGTAACGATTATTTATTTTGTGATGATTGCGACAAATGCAGCGGCGGTTTTGTTACCGTTAAATGGTATGACGACACAAGAGGTTTCCGATTCTTATCCCAATTTATTTGCTCCTTCAGGGTTAACATTTGCAATCTGGTCTGTCATTTATTTACTTTTGGCAGGATTTGTTCTATATCAATGGCTTAAACCGAGTGCTGGGTCAATTCTTTCGAATCCAGCAGTTGGTAATAAAGTGAGAAATGTGTTTATTGTTTCTTCTATATTAAACAGTATTTGGTTGGTGGCCTGGCAATATTTACAAATAGATGTATCCGTTGTGATCATGTTAGTCTTATTGGTCACATTAATCTATGTAAACCGTATCTTGGCGAATGAACCACTGAGCAAAAGAGATTATGTTTTTATCAGATTACCATTTAGCGTTTACTTTGGCTGGATCACAATTGCGACAATTGCCAACATCACCGCCTTTTTAGTCGATAAAAATATTGCCTTTCTTCAAGACAATCAAGTGTTTTGGACGGTTGCTATATTGATTATTGGATTATTGATTATTACTACAACAATTCTTCGTAATCGAGATATCGCTTATGGTTTGGCTACTTTATGGGCCTATTATGGAATTTTGAATAAACATCAAGCAACAGATGGCTGGGATGGAGCATATCCACCAATCATTTTGACAGTCGTGATTTGCTTAGTCTTGTTGGCCATTGTTTGCATTTATGAATTGGTGTTATACTTTAAAAGGAAAAAGAGTGTTATCTAGTATAGGTTTCTTTGTCTGCTTCTGTTAAAATGGTATTGAAATCAACTATAGGTGGCTAAGCAATGGATAAAGAAATGAAAAATACAAGAGATAGAATCATTCAAGTGGCAACTCGGTTATTTATGGATAATGGTTATCAAAGTACGTCGACCAGACAAATTGCTCAATTAGCTGAAGTAACCCAACCTAATTTATACCATCATTTTAGGAATAAGGAAGAAGTTTATATTGGTGTCATTGAAAGCTTGTTGGGAGATGTAAATGAAGAGTTATTGAAAATTGTTGAAGATCAGAGTTTGGATACGATCAATAAATTACAGCAGTTTGCTGAATGTCTAAAAACAAAACATCCATTTGATTTTGATTTGATGATGCATGATTTTAGAACAAAATTAACAAAGGAAACGCAGTTTAAATTATTTTCATTATGGAATGACTCATACAAAAAGCCTTTGCTGAACCTTTTTGAAAAAAGTGACTTTTCAATTCGCAAGGGGTTGTCGCCAGAAGTTGCGACGACACATTTTCTAAATACACTGTCTCCTTATATCAAAACCGAGCAAAGCAGATCATCTTTAAGCATTACTCAAGTTGTGGATCTTTTCGTCTTTGGTGTTTCGGCTAGTAAATAAAAAATAAGAACCAACGCAAAACTCAAGTTGCGTTGGTTCTTATTTTTTTAATTTCTATTTTGTTTTCCAGCATTTCTGCCTTTTTTAGAAGTATTATTTTGTGACGCTACTTTTTGTACTGCTTTTTCTTTTGTAGGAGTTACATCTTTACGAGGTGTAATGACCTGTTTTGGTGGATTTTGTTTCAATTCTTCCGCTACTTGCGCTTTGATTCTTGGTTTTAAGAATTGATTTGTGATCAATGTTTGAATACTACTGAAAATCCCACCGACTACCCAGTACAATGTTACACCAGCTGGAGAGCTGATAGACATAAATACGATCATTAAAGGAGAAACGATCAGCATAGATTTCATAGTTTTTTTCTGTTCTTCAGGAATGCCGATCGTAGAAAGGTACCCTTGAAGTAAGTAGGCAACACCAGCTAAAACAACAAAAATCATACTTGGTTGACCAAGATTAACACCCAAAAATGAAGCATCGCTGATTCCTTTTGTATAGCGTGCGGCAAAGAATAGAGCAGAGAAAATTGGCATTTGAATTAATAATGGTAGGCAACCAATACCGCCCATCATACTCATATTATTTTCTTTGTAAACTTGTTGCATCTCCGCTTGAGCTTGCATTTGTTCTTCACGAGTCGTTGCTTCTTTGACTTTCGCTTGAGCGGCATCAATTTGCGGTTTGATGGCTTGCATTTTTTCTGTTTGGATCATACTCTTTTTCGATTGATTCAAGCCTAAAGGCATAATGATCAAACGAACAATGATCGTGATAAAAATAATTGCCCAGCCATAATTCCAATCGAAATTATCAACAAGGTATGTAATAGCACTACTCATTGGTTTTACTAAAAAGTTATAGATGATTCCTTCACCTGTTGGTTGACCATCTGATCCTGTTTTTACACATCCAGATAAAAATAGAGCTAAAGTGAATAGACCGGAACCGAGAAGCCACTTATTTAATTTTCTCATTTTATTCTTTCCTTTTCTAAAAAATTTGCACAAGGTTAACTATACTTGAAAAAGCGTTTTTTTTCAATAAAAATCAGAAGAATCCGCCTCAAGACCGAGTAAGATTCTTCTTAGCTTAAATCAATTTGTAACTTTGAAGCTGGTATATTCTTCTATAAAAGGATCATCTTGAATAGCCACATAGGTTACACGCCCAGCAGGACTCGGGGAATCTTTGATTTTCTGGATAAATTTCGTCATGATTTCATCGTCGCCAAGAGCCTCAATTGAAACAGAACCGTCATCTTCGTTACGAACAGTACCGTAAATACCTAATTCATCTGCAACCATTTTAGTCATATAGCGAAAACCGACTCCTTGAACACGTCCTTGCACATTCATGCGGACTTTCCTCATTGTTGAACACCTCGCTTTTTATTAAATTAATGATAGCGATTTTTTGATCATCTGGCAAGCAACTAGTGACTGTCTGATTAAAAAAATCATGGTATAATAATAAAGTGAGGTGTAGAAATGAAAGAAATTTTATCGACAAAAAATTCAATGATCAAAGAATTAAAAAAATTACACAAGAAAAAATATCGAGAAGAGAACCAACAATACATAATTGAAGGGTTTCATTTGATAGAAGAAGCAGTTAATGCTAATGCTAAAGTTAAATGGGTTCTTTTTAATCAGCGTGGACAATTAGAATGGTCTGCGTGGCTTGACGATCAGCCGCAAGAGCTATTGGTTTTTGTTTCCGATGAGGTTTTGGTATCTTTATCAGAATTACCGACCCCTCAAGGAATAATCGCTGTACTTGAAATGCCTGTTTACGATGAAAATCTACATTTAGGGGGTAGTTGGTTACTTTTAGATAATGTCCAAGATCCTGGAAATGTTGGAACGATGATTCGAACAGCGGATGCTGCAGGTCTTTCCGGTGTAATTTTAGGCGAAGGTAGTTCAGATATATATAATAGTAAAGTCCTTAGAGCTATGCAAGGAAGTAATTACCATTTACCCGTTATTCGTAAGTCTTTAGAGGACATCATCGATAATTTCAAAGAGAGGGATATTCCCATATATGGTACAGAGTTGAATCCGGAAGCGATTTCTTATACAAACGTATCAAAAGTAAAAGAGTATGCGCTGATTATGGGAAATGAAGGACAAGGAGTTTCGCAGAAGCTTCTAGAAAAGACGGATCAAAATATTTATATTCCGATTAAAGGAAAGGCAGAGTCGTTGAATGTAGCGATAGCAGCAGGAATCCTTATGTACCACCTTGAATGTCATGAATAAAAAAATGAAATTTTTTTGAAGTTCTATTTGAAAACCAGTACTGTATACTGTATAATAGTGGAGCCGGCAAAGTAAAAGAAATAGATATATCTATTAAAAAAAACTATTTTATTCAATGAACTTGGCTTTTATACTAAGTGCATTAAGGTTGAAAGAAGGACACATATATGAAAAAGAAGTTACTGATTTCTGTGGTATTTTCATCACTATTATTTGTAACGGCTTGTACACAACAAGCTAAAACTGAGACGAACGAAAGCTCTTCACACACACAAGAGAGCGCACACAAAAAGACTGCAGGTCATTTTGAATATGATGAACAAGAAGACTGGGAACAAGTTGCAGGGAAGATGCAGTCTCCAATCGATTTGCCGACTGCTGATGTAGAAAAAATGACAGATGCTGGAGCAATCGAGTTAGATTATAGTACTAAAATTTCCAAAGCAGAAAATAATGGTCACAGTATTCAAGTCACCGACTCAGGCACGGCTACAATAAACCAAAGAACATTTACCTTAACACAGTTTCATTTTCACGCACAAAGTGAACATACTGTAGACGGTAAACATTACCCATTAGAAGCTCACTTCGTGAATCAAGCACAAGATGGACGTTTAGCTGTAATTGGCGTATTCTTTGAAGAAGGTTCTGAAAATAAAGGCTTTCAAGAAGTAATTGATGACGTATCTGACGGAAAAAATACTGAGATTTCAAATATTCAAACAATGTTTCCAGAAAATATGAGCTACTATCATTATTTAGGTTCTTTAACTACACCGCCATTGACTGAGAATGTTGAATGGTACGTTTTAAAAAATCCAGTACAAGTATCGAAAGAACAAATCAAAAAGTTCCAAGAATTTTACGATCATAACAACCGTGAAGTTCAACCGTTAAACGAGAGAGTCGTTCTTGAACATAATGAATAACATCATATAAAGAAACAATTTCTTAGGCTGAAAAAGTAAACCCTACATCAGGATTTATTTTTTCAGCTTTTTTTTCTAAAAAAAGTCGTTGAGATGGTTGAAATCAATTGGATAATAATGTATACTAGACAACGGTGTGAAAACACTAAATCCACATCCGGATTTGATTTGTAAGGCGGTGCTACTTTTAGTAGTTCCTTATAAAGATGATAACTGGAGAGGGAACAAATAAAAACCAAATTGGAGGAAACAAAAAATGGCAGTAATTTCTATGAAACAATTACTAGAAGCCGGCGTACACTTTGGACACCAAACTCGTCGCTGGAACCCAAAAATGAAGAAATACATCTTCACAGAAAGAAACGGAATCTACATCATTGACTTACAAAAAACAGTTAAATTAGTAGATGCTGCTTACGATTACATGAAAAATGTTGCTGAAGATGGCGGCGTTGCATTATTCGTAGGAACTAAAAAACAAGCACAAGAAGCGATCAAAGACGAAGCAATTCGTTCAGGTCAATACTTTGTTAACCACCGTTGGTTAGGTGGAACATTGACTAACTGGGATACAATCCAAAAACGTATCAAACGTTTGAAAGATATCAATAAAATGGAAGAAGATGGAACTTTTGATGTCCTTCCTAAAAAAGAAGTTGTTGGTTTAAACAAACAACGTGAACGTCTAGAAAAATTCTTAGGTGGTATTCAAGATATGCCTAGAATTCCAGATGTAATGTACATTGTTGACCCTCGTAAAGAACGTATTGCTGTTCAAGAAGCTCAAAAATTGAACATCCCAATCGTAGCGATGGTTGATACAAACTGTGATCCAGATGAAATCGACGTAGTAATTCCATCAAATGATGATGCAATTCGTGCGGTTAAATTAATCACTGCTAAAATGGCTGATGCTTTCATCGAAGGAAACCAAGGTGAAGATCAAGCTGTAGAAGAAATCTTTGTTGAAGCAGCACCAGAAGCAGCAACTTCAATCGAAGAAATCGTTGATGTTGTTGAAGGCGCAAACGATTCAGCAGAATAATATGAAATAACGGAGCTGTCTCGAAGGCTAGGCGAAAAAAGCCTGATTCTCCTTTGAGATAGCTTTTTTAAAACGAATTTTAGAATTCTCATTATCTAGCTTCAAGAGCCAAACTCTCGGAAAAAAGATAAAATATAAATGAGGCAAAAAACACCTCAGTTATATTTTCCTATTTTTCTGTCAGAGCTGGACGAGCCCGCTATGCTTTTAAAACTATCTAGCTATGCAGGCTAACCCTTTGGAAAAAAGATAAAAATGGAGTGAGACAAAACGCGTCTCAATCAATTTTTCCTGTTTTTCAGTCAAGGTTAAACGAGCCTGCTACGCTTTTAAAAATTAGGAGGAACAAAAAATGGCAGATATTTCAGCAAAATTAGTTAAAGAACTACGTGACATGACTGGTGTCGGTATGATGGATGCAAAAAGAGCATTAGTAGAAGTAGAAGGTAACATGGATGCAGCTGTTGATTACCTACGTGAAAAAGGAATGGCTAAAGCAGCTAAGAAAAATGATCGTGTTGCAGCAGAAGGTTTAGCAAACGTTGCATCAAACGGTAACTTTGCAGCAATCGTAGAAGTAAACTCAGAAACTGACTTTGTATCTAAAAACGAAATGTTCCAAGACTTAGTTAAAAAAATTGCAACTGAAATTGCTACTAACAAACCAGCGAACATGGAAGAAGCATTAGCTCTTAAAACAGATAAAGGTACGTTAGAAACTGAATTAATCGAAGCAACTACTGTTATCGGTGAAAAAATCAGCTTCCGTCGTTTTGAACTAGTTGAAAAAGACGATAATGCAGCATTTGGTGCTTATTTACACATGGGTGGACGTATTGCAGTATTAACTGTATTAGATGGAACAACTGACGAAGAAGTAGCGAAAGACGTTGCAATGCACGTTGCAGCTATCAATCCTCGTTATGTAAACGAATCTCAAATTCCACAAGAAGAATTAGAACACGAAAAAGCTATTCTTTCTGAGCAAGCATTAAACGAAGGTAAACCAGCAAATATCGTTGAAAAAATGGTTGTTGGACGCTTAAACAAATTTAAAGCTGAAATTTCATTAGTAGATCAACCATTCGTTAAAGATCCAGATATGACAGTTGAAAAATTTGTTGCTTCTAAAGGCGCAACAGTTAAATCATTCATCCGCTTTGAAGTGGGCGAAGGAATTCAAAAACGTGAAGATAACTTCGCGGATGAAGTAATGAGCCAAATTAAAAAATAAATCTGTTACTTCTGTAACAGTTGGGAACGCATTAAGATGCGCTCCCTTTTTTTAGGCAAATCAAAAGAAATAGACTGGCAGATTGCCTATAGTATGTTAAAATGTTCTTAGACAAATGGTGGAGGGAAATTAAAAATGGTAAAACCTAAATATCAACGTGTTGTATTAAAGTTAAGTGGCGAAGCTTTGGCCGGAGAAGAAGGGTTTGGAATTAAACCTCCAACAATCAAGGAAATTGTAGAAGAAATCAAAGAAGTTCATGAATTAGGCATTGAAATGGCAATCGTTGTCGGCGGTGGAAATATCTGGCGTGGACAAATTGGTGCCCAAATGGGAATGGAACGTGCTCAAGCTGACTATATGGGAATGCTTGCGACTGTAATGAATGCTTTAGCGCTACAAGATACATTAGAAAATTTAGGTGTTCCAACTCGTGTGCAAACGTCGATTGAAATGCGTCAAATTGCAGAGCCATATATCCGTCGCCGTGCAGAGCGTCATTTAGAAAAAGGACGTATTGTCATTTTTGCTGGCGGAACAGGAAACCCATATTTCTCAACAGATACAACTGCAGCGTTACGCGCAGCGGAAATTGATGCAGATGTGATTTTAATGGCTAAGAACAACGTTGATGGTGTATACTCTGCCGATCCTAAATTGGATGCAAATGCAGTCAAATTTGAAGAATTAACACATTTAGATGTGATTTCAAAAGGATTGCAAGTAATGGATTCAACAGCAAGTTCATTAAGTATGGACAATGATATTCCGTTAGTCGTTTTCAATTTAAACGAAACAGGAAATATTCGTCGTGCATGCCTAGGTGAAAATATCGGGACAACCGTAAGGGGGAAATAAAAATGAGTGGAACTGTATTAGCAACAGCAAAAGAAAAAATGAGTAAAGCAGAACAAAGTTTACAACGTGAACTTGGTCAAATCCGCGCAGGACGTGCCAATGCAAGCCTTTTAGACCGAATCCAAGTGGATTACTACGGCGCACTTACGCCAGTTAACCAATTAGCTGGAATCAATATTCCAGAAGCGCGTGTTTTAATGATCACGCCATTTGATAAAAATTCATTAGAAGATATCGAAAAAGCAATTCAAGCGAGTGATATTGGCATCAGCCCAACAAATGATGGTACAGTCATTCGTTTAGTCATTCCGCAATTAACAGAAGAGCGTCGTAAAGAATTAGCAAAAGATGTGAAAAAAGCTGCAGAAAATGCTAAAATCGCTGTACGTAATATTCGTCGTGATGCGATTGATGAATTAAAAAAACAACAGAAAAATAATGAGATTACTGAAGATGAACTACGTAATCTAGAGAAAGAAGCTCAAAAATTAACAGATGATAGTGTGAAAAATATTGATGCTATCACTTCTGAAAAAGAGAAAGAGCTTTTAGAGGTATAATAAAAAAACAATAAGCGGAAAAACCCCACTATTTTTAGTGAGGTTTTTTTGTTTTTTCATAATAAAGTTGTTATTTTAAAAATCAAAATAAACAATTATAAAATTATAATCTATTAAAATTGTAAGATTAGCCTACTAAGGAAAAAACAGCTTGTTTATCGTGAAGTGTTATGGAATAATGATATTAGTTATATTTTTCTTAAAAGGAGATGAGAACGTGAATTTTATTAAACGAGCATTATGCAGCGTCACTCGAAAAAAAGGAAAGTCACTTATTTTATTTGCAGTGATATTTGTATTAGGGAATGTTATCGCAGGTTCGATTGCAATTCAGCAATCTACTCAAAATGTTGAAAAAAGTGTTAAAAAACAGTTAGGTGCTATGGCAACTGTTCAACTTGATTACGAAAATAATCAAGAAGAATTTGCAAAAGAAGATCTTAAAATTGACCAACTTAAAGTCGATTTGATGAAAAAAATTGGAGAGTCTCCTTATGTAAAATACTATGATTATAATGCAGTAAGTTACTCACAAACAAAAGATCTTAAAAGTGCCTCTATGGATTCAGAAGAATCTGGTGGAATGATGGAAGGTTTTACATTAAAGGGGTCAAACTATCATAAAATTGTAGATGTTGAAGAAAAGAATATAAAAGTCGTAGATGGTAAAGTGTTCACGCAAGAAGACATTGATAATGGTAAAAATGTTGGACTGATTTCGTCAAAAGTGGCAGAAGAAAACGGCTTGTCTGTTGGAGACCAAATGGTGATGGACACTCGGGGATATGATTATACTGAGAGTGGTGAAGAGAAGGAACTATTTAAGATAGATGTTCCAATCCAAATCATTGGAATTTTTGAACCAACCACTGTAGAAATGAAAGACAAAGAAAGTAAAAAAGAGGAAGATCAAGACATGAATCAGCAATTCATGTCGCTACAACAACTCAATACTGTTTATTTGCCAAATAAGACAGTGCTCGAAATCAATAAAGACTACGAAGACAAATTAAAAAAAGTTGCACCTGATAGTCAATTTGTGACAGAAGAAGACCAAGAAGAATATTATACGCCAATTTATGTATTGAAAAGTCCAGATGATGTAGAGGCTTTCAAACAAGAAACGCAACCCCTTTTACCAAAATTATACACGGTGAAAGCATCAACTGATCAATACGAACAAATTGGTGGTAGCATGAAAAAAATGTCTCAAATCTCAGGGTATGTTGTTATGATTGCTGTTATTGCAACATTATTGATCATTTCTCTTGTGGTACTGTTGTTTATGCGTGATCGTAAACATGAATTAGGTATCTATTTATCATTAGGAGATAAACGTAGCCATGTTATGGGACAAATTATTATCGAAATGTTGATCATTAGTGGAATTGCCTTGATACTCTCTTTGATTACAGGTAATTTCTTAGGGAAATTAGTTTCAGAATCGTTATTAAATAGTGATATATTGAGCACTACAACGAATCAAATGGATATGTTTATGACTATGGATGGATTAGGATCTACTGATCTAACAAGCGATGATATCATGAACGCTTATGAAGTGAAATTCTCATTAGGCTATATCATCACCTATCTCGTTGTTGGCTTAGGTACAGTGTTATTAGCAGCAATTTTACCATTACTATATATTGTTCGCTTGAATCCAAAGAAAATTATGATGTAGGAGGTATGTGAAAATGGCAATATTAGAAACAAAGAATCTTAGTTATTTTTATCAAGATGGCGATCAGCGTCGTTTTATTTTGAAAGATACTAGCGTTTCGTTTGAAAAAGGGAAGTTTTATACCATTTTAGGACAATCAGGGTCTGGAAAAACAACATTCCTTTCGTTGATTAGTGCATTGGATACTCCTAAAGAAGGTCAAGTATTATTAAATGGACAAGATATTAAAACGATCGGCTATGAAAAATATCGCCGTGATGATATTAGTATCATTTTTCAAAGTTATAATTTGGTTCCTTATCTAACTGCATTAGAAAATGTCTTGGTAGCAATGTCGATCACAGATAATGAACTGCCACCTAATCAAAAAGAAGTTGCTTATAACCTTTTAGATTATATCGGAATTACAAGTGAGAAAGCGGATCGACTTGTAAATCAACTTTCTGGGGGAGAACAACAGCGTGTGGCAATTGCGCGCGCTTTAGCAACAAACGTGGATGTTATTCTAGCCGATGAACCAACGGGAAACTTAGATGAAGGAATGGAACAAGAGATTGTTGATATTTTTCATAATCTTGCCAAAGTTCATAATAAATGTGTCATTGTTGTGACGCATTCAAATGATATTGCGGCACAATCTGATGAAACCTATTACCTGAAAAAAGGTGTGTTAAAAAAATATGAGTGATTTTTTATCCAATTTTAGCGGAGATAACTATGAGAAAACTCGTCAGCAAAAAAATGAGCAAAGAGAGAAATTAAGCAAAAAAGAATCAACAAAAAAAATGAAGACTGAAAAGCCTTTATTAAATCAGAATGACTCATTTTCATCAAATGAAGTTCATTCAAACGTTGTTCCAGGACCTAAGAATAGCCCTGATAATGTACCGAAATCTCCTGAAACAAGAACCCAACCAGAAAAGTCAGAAGAGTTGATTTATACAAAGAAACGTATCAAAAAGAAAAAAACTGAACCAAAAAAAGAAATTGTAACTGTTGAACCAATCACTGCAACAAGAAATCAGTCAAAAAATCCAGAAGAAGTGATTGAAACTGATCCAACATATAAAAAGAAAAAAATAAGAAAATACACTCTTATTGCTCTTATAAGTATATTGTCCGTTTCTCTGCTCTATTTTGGGTATTATCAATTAACACATGTGGAAGTACCGAATTTTGAAGGAAAAGAATTGGCAGAAGTACGTGAGTGGACATCCGAAAATGGTGTCAAACTTCAGGTAGAGCAAAAATATGATTTTGATAAAGCAGCCAACGCAGTCATCCATCAAAATGTGAAGAATAAAAAGATTAAAAAAGGAAAAGAATTAGTCGTTGATGCAAGTTTAGGCCCGGATCCGGATGAAGGGATAGCTTTAGCTGATTTTAAATCAATGAAAATCAAAGATGCAAAGAGTTGGATAAGTGAGAAAAAAGCAGAAAATCTGGCGATTATTGAAGAATATAGTGACAAAGTACCAGCCGGCGACTATATAAAATTTGAAATAACGAATAAAGATGTCAAAGCTGAAAATTATAAACGCAAAGATAAAGCAAAAGTGTATTTTTCAAAAGGAAAAGAAGTGTTTGAAAAAGACATCTCAGTACCTGATTTTACTGGTAAAGCAAAAGATGAAGTGACAGAGTGGGCTAAGAAAAATGACATCACGCTGAAAGTTGATGAAGCAGATTCAGATAAAATCGAAAACGGGAAAGTCATTTCACAAAATATTGGAAAAGACACCAAAGTTGCCAAGAAAGATTCAATGGCGATAACTGTTTCAACGGGGAAAGCGATGATTGTTCCAGATTTTTCACAGTTTACATCAGAAGAAGCAGATGCAAAAGCGAACGGACTGCAAGTGCAAGTGAAACAAGTCTTTAGTGATGATGTTCCTTACGGTAGATTTATAAGCCAATCGGTAGAAATTGGGAAAAAATATACTGAAAAAGATGAAAAACCTGTGATCCAAGTGGTTTATTCTTTCGGAAAACCTTATATGAAAGATTTACGTGATAATACCTTAGAAGGAGATCTTCAAAAGATTTTTTATGATGAGTATCAATCAAAAGGAGCGAATATCACGTATCAAGTTTATTATGTTGACTCAACAGTAACCAAGGGAACCGTTGTCAATATGAGTCAATACAATGAGTTTCTTCCAACTAATTCTGTTGTTCAAATCGGCATTAGTAAAGGGAATTTAAAACCTGATGATACTAAATCTACTGCTAAAGAAGATTAGATCGATCAAAAAAATGAGTTAAGTGATCTTTTTAGAAAGTACAACAAAACGCTGTTGGTTTTTGTTGCACTTTCTTTTTTTGACATAGAAATATTTTTATGTAAAATAATAGATTGTAACAAATTATGTTGGATTAGTGCGTTAAAATAGTAAATAGTGTACTAAATTATTAAATAATATCGAAAATCTTTTCATTTGCATAGGCATTTCTATAAGATATTGCTATAATAGTCTAGACAGATTTTTGGAATGGAGGGAAAATATGTTACGCTTTTTTCCACAAAAGAATAAGTACATACAAAAAGAGAGTACATTTACATTTAGTCATGAAGGTCCACTTCCAGGACATGTAGCAATAATTATGGATGGAAACGGTCGTTGGGCTCAAAATCGACGTTTACCTAGAATTGCTGGACACAAAGAAGGTATGAATACTGTAAAGAAAGTGACAAAGCATGCGAGTAAATTAGGGATCAAAGTTCTGACTTTATATGCATTTTCTACAGAAAATTGGAAACGCCCAACGGATGAGGTTAGCTTTTTGATGCAGTTGCCCGTTGATTTTTTCGACACATTTGTACCGGAATTAATCAAAGAAAATGTGAAAGTGCAAGTAATGGGCTATAAAGAGTTTTTGCCTGCACATACACAAGACGCTGTAGACCGAGCAATTGAACAGACTAAGAACAATACTGGGATGGTTTTAAATTTTGCATTAAACTATGGTTCAAGGGCTGAAATTTTAACTGCAGTCAAAGAAATAGCAACAAAGACAGCGAATCGCGAGCTGTCACCTGAAGACATCACTGAAGCCACAATTGCGGATCATTTGATGACTGGCTTTTTATCAAATGAGTTAAGAGATCCTGAATTGTTGATTCGAACGAGTGGCGAAGAAAGAATCAGCAACTTTTTACTTTGGCAGATTGCGTATAGCGAATTGTTTTTCACGGATGCTTTGTGGCCCGATTTTAATGATGAATTATTAGAGAGTGCTTTAGCATCGTTTCAAAATAGAAACCGCCGTTTCGGTGGGTTAAAAGAAACAGAGGAGGAAGAAAAATGAGACAGCGCGTTATTACAGCGGCGGTAGCATTAGTAGTGTTCATACCTATCATTTGGTACGGTGGGTTTGTTATTGAGCTTGCGGCAGCGGTATTGGCAGTCGTAGGTGTTTATGAATTATTTAGAATGAAAGGGTTGGAGATAGCCAGTTTTGAAGGTGTACTTTCAGCCTTGGGAGCAGTATTTTTGGTGTTGCCAAAAGACCAATGGTTTTTCTTTTTACCTGAAAAAGCCGATAATTTTATTTTATTTTATCTAACAGTCATGATTCTATTAGGCGGTTTAGTTGCTTCAAAAAATATGTATACGATCTCTCAAGCTGGATTTCCAGTGATTACAAGTTTATACGTGGGCGTTGGGTTCCAAAATTTTGTGAGTGCTAGACATACAGGGTTTGTTGTTTTACTTTATGCACTATTCGTTGTGTGGTCAACAGATATTGGTGCCTATTTTATCGGGAAACGTTTTGGTAAAAGAAAATTATGGCCAGAAGTTTCGCCGAACAAGACGATTGAAGGATCATTAGGTGGGATTTTAAGTGCAGTTGTCGTTGCATTTTTATTCTTGATATTTACACCGAATAAAGAGTTATTTGCTTACAATCTTCCAATCATGTTAGCTATAACGGTCGTTTTTTCGATTGTTGGCCAATTTGGTGATTTAGTTGAATCATCTATTAAACGACATTATGACGTTAAAGACTCAGGCAATATTTTACCAGGTCATGGTGGAATACTTGATCGTTTTGACAGCTTACTTTTTGTTTTTCCAATTATGCATTTATTCGGACTATTTTAATTTCTAAACAAGAAGGGAAGGTGAAAAACTCTGAATGTTCAGGGTTTTTCTTTTTACTATGAAAAAAATTGCATTATTAGGAGCAACGGGTTCAATTGGCATCAATTCAGTAGATGTTGCGACAGCTTATCCAGATAAATTCAAAATAGTTTCATTGACGTTCCATTCAAATAGCGAAAAAGGTGCAGCCTTAATTGAACAATTGAAGCCTCAATATGTTGGCGTTGGCTCAGAAGAGATGAGAACAATGTTAGCAGCGCGTTTTCCAGATGTAAAATTTGGGGTCGGAGAAGAGGGACTTATAAAAGCGGCGACGCTTGAAGATGTCGATGTTGTTTTAACGGCTGTTACTGGAAGTGTCGGACTAAAACCAACGATGGCTGCAATTGAACGAGGAAAAGATATTGCTTTGGCAAACAAAGAAACACTGGTAATGGCAGGGAAATGGGTCATGGAAGCAGCCCAAAAATACAATGTAAGTATTTTACCTGTCGATAGTGAACATTCAGCTATTTTTCAATGTTTAAATACTCAAGAAAAAGGGAATCTGAAAGAATTGGTCATCACAGCGTCTGGAGGAAGTTTCAGAGATTTAAATCGAGACGAGTTAGAATTTGTTACTTTAGAAGAGGCGCTTAAGCATCCAAATTGGTCAATGGGTAAAAAAATTACAATAGATTCTTCTACAATGATGAATAAAGGGTTAGAAGTTATCGAGGCTCATTGGTTATTTGGCATAGATTATGATAGAATAAAAGTTGTTTTACATAAAGAAAGTATTGTTCATTCAATGATTGTTTTAAAAGACGGTGCGTACTTAGCACAACTGGGGCCAAGTGACATGAGAGAGCCGATTCAATATGCGTTGACTTACCCAAATCGTTTGCCAATCAAAGATGAAAAATCATTCGATCTGACAAAGATTGGCCAATTAAATTTTGAACCAATGGATTTTGAACGATTCCCTATGTTGGAATTAGCATTTACTGTAGGAAAAAAAGGTGGAGGCTACCCAACTGTTTACAATGCTGCAAATGAAATTGCGGCGAATGCGTTTTTAGAAGGTAAAATCTCTTATCTTCAAATTGAAGAATTGGTTCTTAAAGCAGTTCAAAACTATACAGAAGCTAACGAAGTTACTTTGGAAGAAGTGATCGAAATCGATAAACAAACAAGAACTATCGTAGAAAGATGGATAAAGGAAGAAGGTTAGTCATGAAAACAATTATTACATTTATTATTGTCTTTGGAATTCTTGTCTTAGTACATGAATTTGGGCATTTTTTCTTCGCAAAACGTTCAGGTATCTTAGTACGTGAATTCGCGATTGGAATGGGACCGAAGATTTTTGCTCATCAAGGGAAAGATGGCACAACATATACAATTCGGATTTTACCAATCGGCGGGTATGTACGGATGGCTGGTATGGGGGAAGATGAAACAGAATTAGCCCCCGGAATGACTCTTTCTTTGGCGTTAAACGAACAGGAAGAAGTCGTAAAAATCAACACAAGCAAGAAAGTGCAATTGACAAATAGTATTCCGATGGAAATGTTGGAAGCAGACTTGGAAAAGGATTTATTTATCAAAGGATATGTCAACGGTAATGAATCTGAAGAAATCACTTATAAAGTGAATCATGATGCAACGATCATTGAACAAGATGGAACGGAAGTTCGAATTGCACCAATTGACGTACAGTTTCAATCAGCTAAGCTATGGCAACGGATGCTAACAAACTTTGCGGGTCCGATGAATAACTTTATTTTGGCTTTTGTATTGTTTACAATATATGTGTTTATGCAAGGTGGCGTAACCTACACAAATACAAATCTGATTGGTGGTATTCAACCAGATAGTCCAGCAGAAAAAGCTAGCTTGAAAGCAAATGATAAGATTGTATCGATTGATGGAGAGAAAGTCAACGATTGGACTGATTTTACAAAAATTATCCAAGAGAGTCCAGACAAAGAATTGAATCTATTGGTTGAATCTGGTGGTAAAACGAGAGAAGTTGATATTACACCTAAAAGCCAAAAATCAGGTAAACAAGAAATTGGCGTTATCGGAATATTACCACCTAAAAAAACTGGGTTAGCAGACAAACTGCTGGGTGGATTTCAAGAAACGATAAATAATTCTATGCAGATTTTCAAGGCGCTGAAATCATTAGTTACTGGGTTTAGTTTAGATAAATTGGGTGGTCCGGTTATGATGTTCCAGATGTCTTCAGAAGCGTCAAAAGCTGGCTTGAATACAGTGATTTGGTTGATGGCTATGTTATCAGTCAATCTAGGGATCATAAATTTATTGCCAATACCAGCTTTGGATGGTGGTAAAATCGTTTTAAATATTTTTGAAGGACTTAGAGGTAAACCGCTAAGCCAAGAAAAAGAAGGCATACTAACATTAATTGGTTTTGGTTTCATCATGGTATTGATGGTGTTAGTTACTTGGAATGATATTCAACGTTTTTTCTTTTAACATAATTAATTGAAGTTTATAAACGAATCACTTGAGGAGATTCAACAATTCGTCTAAACAAAGGAGAGTTCTAATGAAACAGTCAAAAATGCTAATCCCAACTTTACGCGAGGTGCCAAATGATGCAGAGGTGTTAAGTCATCAAATGCTTCTTAGAGCAGGATACATTCGTCAAGTCTCTGCGGGAATCTATTCTTATTTGCCATTAGCAAATCGAGTACTTGAAAAATTAAAAAAAATCATGCGCGAAGAGTTCGACAAAATTGATGCCATTGAAATGCTGATGCCAGCGTTACTACCAGCTGAATTATGGAAAGAGTCTGGGCGTTATGAAACATATGGGCCAAATCTTTATCGTTTGAAAGATCGTAATGAGCGTGACTATATCCTCGGCCCAACGCATGAGGAAACCTTTACGGAATTGATTCGTAATGAGATAAATTCGTATAAACGTCTACCGTTGAACCTTTATCAAATTCAAACAAAATACCGCGATGAAAAACGCCCTCGTTTTGGTTTGTTAAGAGGTAGAGAATTTATCATGAAAGATGGCTACTCTTTCCACTCTAATGAAGAGAGCTTAGATCAATCATACCGTGACTATGAAAAAGCATATTCTGCTATATTCGAACGTTGTGGGCTTGATTTTAGAGCGATCATTGGGGATGGCGGTGCTATGGGCGGAAAGGATTCTAAAGAATTCATGGCTATTTCTGATATCGGTGAAGACACAATTTGTTTCTCAACTGAAGGTGATTATGCAGCAAACTTAGAAATGGCAACAAGCCTTTATACACCAAAAAAATCACATGAAACACAATTGGATATCGAAAAGGTAGCAACACCAGATGTTTCCTCAATTGAACAAGTTGCATCATTTTTCAATGTTGAGCCACAACGAATCATCAAATCAGTTTTATTTATTGCTGATGACGAACCTGTTTTAGTTTTAGTTCGTGGCGATCATGAGGTCAATGATGTTAAGTTGAAAAACTTTTTAGGTGTGGATTTCTTAGAAGAAGCGACAGATGAAGATGCACGTAAATACTTAGGTGCAGATTTTGGTTCAGTTGGTCCTGTTGAATTATCTGAAGAAGTGAAGTTATTTGCTGATTTACACATCCAAGATATGGCAAATGCTATTGTAGGAGCGAATGAAACAGGATTCCATTTAAGTAATGTGAATCCAGGCCGTGACTTTACACCAATCAGCTATGAAGACTTACGCTTTGTTCAAGAAGGCGATCCATCACCTGATGGAAATGGTATTTTAGAATTTACTAAAGGGATTGAAATTGGCCATATCTTTAAACTAGGAACGCGTTACAGTGAAGCGATGGGCGCAACAGTTTTAGATGAAAATGGTAGAGAGAAACACGTTATCATGGGGTGTTACGGCATTGGTGTCAGTCGTTTACTCTCAGCGATTGTTGAACAAAATATCGATGAAAATGGTATCAATTGGCCAGCAGGAATTTCTCCATTTGATTTACATGTTGTTCAAATGAACATTAAAGATGAGTACCAAATCAAACTAGCTCAAGAAGTTGAAGAAATGATGACAACAGCTGGTTATGAAGTATTAGTCGATGACCGCAATGAACGAGCTGGGGTGAAATTTGCTGATGCTGACTTGATTGGATGTCCGATTCGGATTACAGTTGGTAAAAAAGCTGTCGATGGTGTTGTAGAAGTGAAAATCAAACGAACTGGGGAAATGGTCGAGGTTCGTAAGGAAGAATTGGAAAGTACACTTTCTATCCTATTAAACGCTGACAAAGAATAACATAATGCTATCTATGGAATGGATATATGATCAGATTCCATAGATAGCTTTTTGAATTATTTGCTAGTCTATATGAAACCATGTATTCTAAGAGGGATTTTTGTTTACATTGTGTTTCACTAAAAAAAATAGTATACTTAACTGTGGCGAGGCACTTGGCAGAAATGTCTAAGGGCCTCTTTCTTATCAAGTAAAATACTGGCGTATAGCTTTACTGAACAAGCCCGTTACACTTTTAATGTTATCTAGCTTTGCAGGCTAGTTTCTAAGAAAAAGACTAATTATGATCGAGGTTAAAAAGATGGCCGTCATAAAAAAGGCCTATTTTTCAGTCGAAACGCAACGAGCCTGCTGTGCTTTCAAAATAAGGAGGTTCATTTAGTGGCAGAAAAGGCACAAGAATTATTTGCAAAGTTGATTGATCAAATTCAATTAAATGAACAAGAACGGCAGCATCCGCTTATCCAACAAGGAAGAATTGACAAAGTAGTCGTTCATCAACAAAGCCGCTTATGGGAATTCCATTTAGGATTCGCTGAAATTTTACCTGTGATGTTATACCAATCTTTTATGCAACAATTGGAACTTGCCTTTCAACAAATAGCAAGTGTATCTGTAAAAATTTCAGCAGACAAAAGTGAATTTACGGAGGAACAATTGACGGATTACTGGCAATTAGCTTTATTGAATAGTCAGTGTGATACGCCTTTAGTTCAACGTGTTATCAAAACACAAACGCCTATTATCGAGGATAAAAAAATTATTTTACCAGTCGATAATGAAGCGGTGATCCCGTATTTAAAACAACAATATTTACCAATCATCGAAGAGTTGTATATTAATTACGGTTTTCAAAAATTTCATATCGACCCTAAAATGGACGAACAACAAGCTAAACGTGTTTTGGCATTGTTTGAAGAACGTAAACAAGAACAAGATGCGGCGTTTCAACAACAAGCGGCAGAATCACTTGTCAAACATGAACAAAAGAAAAAACAGCAACAACAACAAGGTCCTGCACTTGAAGGTCCTATTAGATTGGGGCGTAATATTCCAAATGACGAACCAATCATGCCTATGGGCAATATCTTAGAAGAAGAGCGACGCGTAACAATCGAAGGATTCGTTTTTGATGTGGAAGTGCGTGAATTACGTTCTAAGCGAAAAATTTTGATTTTAAAGATTACAGATTATACGTCATCGTTTATTGTTAAGAAATTTTCAAATGGTGAAAAAGATGAGCAAATCTTTGATGCCATTCAAAAAAACAGTTGGGTACGTGTTCGTGGAAGTATACAAGAAGATACGTTTATGCGTGATTTAGTAATGAATTGTCAAGATTTGATGGAAGTCAAACACGCACCACGTAAAGACTATGCTCCAGATGGGGACAAACGTGTCGAGCTGCACCTGCACAGTAATATGAGTACAATGGATGCGACAAACAATGTTGCAGATTATGTGGCTCAAGCAGGTAAATGGGGACACAAAGCAATTGCAATTACCGATCATGGTGGTGCCCAAGGGTTTCCTGATGCGCATAGTGCTGGGAAAAAAGCGGGAGTCAAAATATTATATGGTGTGGAAGCCAACGTTGTAGATGATGGTGTACCAATTGCCTATAATGAAGCGCATATTGAGCTGACAGATGCAACGTACGTCGTATTTGACGTGGAAACGACGGGACTTTCAGCAGTGTATGACACAATCATTGAGCTTGCGGCGGTCAAAATGCATAAGGGAAATATCATCGATACATTCGAGCAATTTATTGATCCAGGTCATCCATTATCTCAAACAACCATTAATTTAACAGGGATCACAGATGAAATGGTACGCGGCTCAAAATCAGAGGAAGAAGTACTTCGTCTATTTAGAGAATTTTCACAAGATACGATTCTAGTTGCCCACAATGCATCATTTGATATGGGGTTCTTAAATACAAGTTATGGGAAATATGCTATTCCAGAAGCCGAAAATCCAGTTATTGATACATTAGAATTATCTCGATTTTTACATCCGACATTTAAAAGTCATCGTCTGAATACATTATCCAAGAAATTTGGCGTAAATTTAGAACAACATCACCGAGCGATCTATGATTCCGAGTCAACTGGCCATTTGTGTTGGATCTTTTTGAAAGATGCGAAAGAAAATCATGGGATGAATTACCATGATGAATTGAATATGCATATTGGAGAAGGGGATTCTTACAAACGAGCGAGACCGTTTCATGCTACAATTTTAGCAACGACACAAGCTGGTTTGAAAAATCTTTTTAAATTGATTTCAATGTCTAATATTAATTACTTTTTCAGAATCCCACGAATTCCGCGTTCTCAATTGAATAAGTTACGAGAAGGCTTGATTATTGGATCAGCATGTTCTAATGGTGAAATTTTTGAAGCCATGATGCAAAAAGGTGTGGAAGAAGCTAAAAATCGCGCGAAATTTTATGATTATATCGAAGTTATGCCAAAAGCTGTTTATGCTCCTTTATTGGAACAGGAATTGGTAAAAAGTGAAGCAGATTTGGAAGAAATCATTACGAATCTAGTGAAAATCGGAGATGAATTGGAAAAACCAGTTGTTGCGACAGGGAATGCTCATTATCTTAACGAAGAAGATAGTATTTACCGTAAGATATTAGTTGGTTCTATGGGTGGAGCGAACCCATTGAATCGTCATAGTTTACCTGCAGTACATTTTAGAACAACAGATGAAATGTTGACTGCTTTCCAATTTTTAGGGGAAGAAACAGCGCATCGGATTGTTGTAGAAAACCCTAATGCAATCGCCGATATGTGTGACGAAATCACCCCTGTTAAAGATGATTTGTACACGCCAAAAATTCCTGGTTCTGAAGATGAAATCAGAAATTTAAGTTACACTCGTGCAAAAGAACTTTACGGAGATCCGTTACCTGATATTGTTGAAAAACGTTTGAAAAAAGAATTGGATAGTATTATTGGCAATGGGTTCTCAGTTATTTATTTGATCTCGCAAAAATTAGTGCATAAGAGTATGGAAGATGGTTATTTGGTTGGTTCTCGTGGGTCCGTTGGTTCAAGTTTTGTTGCGACGATGACGGGGATTACAGAGGTCAATCCTTTAGCGCCTCATTATCATTGTGTCAATTGTAAACATTCAGAGTTTTTTGAAGATGGTTCATATGGTTCAGGCTTTGATATGCCAGAGAAAAATTGTCCAAATTGTGGACAGCGATTATTTAAAGACGGGCACGATATTCCGTTTGAAACTTTCCTAGGTTTCCATGGAGATAAAGTACCCGATATCGATTTGAACTTTTCAGGGGACTATCAAGCGGAAGCACATAACTATACAAAAGTGTTGTTTGGTGAGGAATATGTCTATCGAGCTGGAACAATTGGTACTGTGGCGGATAAAACAGCATATGGATTCGTAAAAGGCTATGAACGTGACCACAATCTTCACTTTAGAGGAGCTGAAGTGGATCGTTTAGCCAAAGGATCTACTGGTGTGAAACGAACAACTGGACAGCATCCAGGAGGGATTATTGTTATCCCAGATTACATGGATGTGTATGACTTTACTCCAATCCAATATCCAGCAGATGATCAAAACTCTGAATGGAAAACAACGCACTTTGATTTCCATTCAATCCATGATAATATTTTGAAACTAGATATTCTAGGGCATGATGATCCTACCGTTATTCGAATGTTGCAAGATCTATCCGGGATTGATCCTAAAACGATTCCAACGGATGATCCTGAAATGATGCGCATTTTTGCTGGACCAGAAGTCTTAGGCGTAACAGCAGAACAAATTTATTCTAAAACAGGTACTTTGGGAATACCTGAGTTTGGGACTCGATTCGTACGGGGGATGTTAGAAGAGACGCATCCATCAACTTTTGCGGAGTTACTCCAAATATCAGGGTTGTCACATGGAACGGACGTTTGGCTGGGGAATGCTGAAGAACTGATCCGTCGAGGTGAAGCGAATCTAGCTGAAGTGATCGGTTGTCGTGATGATATCATGGTTTATTTGATTCATGCTGGTTTAGATAGTGGGATGGCCTTTAAGATTATGGAAACCGTGCGTAAAGGTCTATGGAATAAAATTCCAGATGAATTAAGGGAAGAATATTTAACGGCAATGAAAGAGAATAATGTCCCAGATTGGTATATTGATTCTTGTTCAAAAATCAAATACATGTTTCCTAAAGCCCATGCAGCAGCTTATGTTTTAATGGCTTTGCGTGTTGCTTACTTTAAAGTTTATTTCCCTATTCTGTATTACTGTGCTTATTTCTCTGTACGAGCTGATGATTTTGATTTAGTTGCAATGTCGCAAGGAAAAGAAGCAGTAAAGGCTAGAATGAAGGAGATTCAAGATAAAGGCTTGGAAGCTTCAACAAAAGAAAAAAATCTATTGACTGTTTTGGAGCTAGCAAACGAGATGATCGAACGAGGCTTTAAATTTGGCATGATCGATTTATACAAATCAGATGCTGAGAATTTTGTAATAGAGGGTGATACGTTGATTGCACCGTTTAGAGCTGTTCCCAGCTTAGGACTTAACGTAGCTAAATCAATTGTCGAAGCAAGAGAAGAACCCTTCTTGTCAAAAGAAGATCTTGCGAGCCGAGGTAAAGTATCGAAAACATTGATTGAGTACATGACGGAAAATGGCGTCTTAAAAGATTTACCAGATGAAAATCAATTATCATTATTTGATATGTTATAAAAAAATAGAGCGTGCAGTTAAAAACTGTACACTCTATTTTTTTATAATTGAATCAAAGAATCGGCTGTACCTTCAGTATATAGTGCATATAAACTGTTTAATGAGTTTTCCATTAATATTTTGGAAGCTTGTAAAGTATAAAAAGCGATGTGTGGACTAACAATCACATTATCCAACGTCAATAATTTCTCGATATAGGGATTTTGTTCTACTTGCTGGGATTTTGTTTTATTCACATAGAACATTTCATCTTCTAGTGTATCTAGGCCAGCTCCTGCGATTTGTCCATTTTGCAAGGCATGAATCAATGCTTGTGTATCAACTAGTGGGCCACGAGCTGTATTGATCAAAAGTGAATCAGAATTCATCAAACCTAAGATCTTCTGATCAATCAAATGATGGTTCTCTGGTAAATAGGGTGTATGAAGTGTTAGAATATCTGCTTTTGCAGCAACGTCTTCTAAAGAATCACGATAAGTAAGAATATGTTCTATATCATTTTTAGGGTATTTATCATATCCGATAATCGTTGCGCCAAGCGCTTTAAATAACTGAGCTGTGACCAATCCAATATGTCCAGTACCTACAACGCCAACAGTCAACTCGTGAATCTCTCTTCCAATCAAACCATCTAAGATGAAATTTTGTTGTTGTTCTCTTTGTAATAATCTTGGCATTTGACGTAGTAACATCATAGTCAATGTCAAGACGTGTTCAGCAATAGCACGAGGGCTATACACCGGGACATTACACGCATTGATTTGATACTTTTTTAGATATTCTTTATTCAATCCATCAATACCAGCTGAACGAGTGCCAAGCAAAAATGTTTTATTTTCAGCCATAGTTTGATATATTTTTTCATCATAAACAGGAGCCATTTGTTGAAAGGAAATACCATCCGCTCCTTTTGCCAGCGAGATTGTTTGCGCATTTAATTCTTGAGCGGTGAAGTCAATTTGAACTCCGGTTTGTTTGGCCCATTGTTCAGCAACAGGTTGTTCTTTTTTTCCAATGCCAAAAATGAAAATTTTCATAAATGTATCGTCCTTTCCTGAAAAAGTGAGTTGTTTGTTGTTCTGATATGAAATAGAGACACTAACACCTTTTCTTACATAATTGTATGAGAATAAAGTCAAAAATTCTAGTGAGAAGTGTTTTTAAGAAAAAAAGCTAATGAAAGTTGTAATAATAACACTAAACCTTTAATTTTTCTGTTTAGTAGCATATAATAGGAAAGGGTTATGTGAAAACACACAAAATGATTTTCATGATACAATAGCATGTAACGGATCACACAGGAGGGAACACGACCATGGTTAAAGAAAAAACAAGATATAAAGCTGTGATTGCCGATCATACATATACGATCATCGGACAAGAAAGCAAACAACATATGGATTTAGTGACGAAATTAGTCAATGAACAATTAGCTGAAATCAAACATATTTCACCGCAAACAAATGATGAGCAAGCATCAGTTTTGTTAGCAATCAATGCGATTTCAGATCAAGTGAAAAAACAAGAGAAAGTTCTCAATTTGGAACAAGAAGTGGCTGAATTGAAAAAACGTACAATTCGATTAGCAGAGCTTGAAAATCGAATCAAACGTATTGAAGCAATAGAAGAAGAAGCTCGTGGCGTACTGAAGAAAAATGGACAAGAAGATGTAGAAATCCATAATCATATGGAAGCACAGCAAATTTTAAATGAAAACCGTAAACAACAAATTCAAAGTAAGAGCACTCAAGACCAATAATCTGAGAGGATGACAGGATGTTAACATTACTCATTTTACTACTATTAGCCATTGGCTTTTATACAGGCGCTAGACGCGGACTGATTTTGCAAGTTCTATATACAGTTGGTTACCTTTGTTCTTATTTTGTAGCTAAAACGTATTATAAGAGTTTGGCCTCTCATCTAGAGTTGTTCATCCCGTATCCATCACCAACAGCTGAAACGAAATTGGTTTTTTTCAATCAAGATCTGACTCTTGATTTAGACCAAGCTTTTTATGGTTCTGTGGCATTTTTACTCATTATAGTCGCTGGCTGGTTTGTGGTTCGCTTTTTGGCTATTTTTGCCCATGGATTGGTTTTTGTTCCAGTTCTCAAGCAAGCGAATTGGTTAGCGGGTGGGATAATAAGTTTAGTTGTGATTTATGTTGGCCTATTTTTAATATTAAGCATGTTATCGATGTTGCCTGTAGACGCTCTTCAAAATCAGCTTAAAAATAGTGGCTTAGCTAGTTACATCATTAAAGATACACCAATATTTTCTAAACAAATCTATCATTTGTGGATTGAACAAATGATTAAGTAATCATAGTAAATACTATTATTTGCAACAAGTCTTACAAGAACAGAAGGTGAAAAAATGAATACACGAATTTTAACAACATTGGGGTTTGATAAGGTCAAGCAGTTCCTATCTCAATATGTTGTGACAGCTCAGGGCATAGAAGAAATCGAACATTTAGCACCAGTAAATGATGCAACAATTATACAAGATTGGCTAGAAGAAACAGAAGACGGATTGAAAATTCAACGCTTACGGGGTGGCATCCCTATTCCAAAATTAGAGAACATTCGTCCGCATATGAAGCGTATTGAAATTGGTGCTGATTTGAATGGCGTAGAATTAGCTCACGTTGGTCGTGTACTAACAACGACCTCTGAAGTTATCCGTTTTTTTAATGATTTACAAGATAGTGAAATCGAATTATTAAGGCTTTATTCTTGGATCGACCAATTGATTGTTTTACCTGAATTGAGCCGTAGATTAAAAGAGTCGATTGATGAGGATGGGCGAGTAACAGATGAAGCTTCGCCTGAATTAAAAATCATTCGAACGAATATTCGCAGAAGTGAACAAACGATTCGAGAACAGTTAGATGGTATCGTAAGAGGAAAAAATGCTAAATATCTGAGCGATGCTATTGTAACAATGAGAAATGAACGCTATGTTATCCCTGTCAAACAAGAATATAAAAGTGTTTTTGGCGGAGTAATACATGATCAAAGCGCTTCAGGTCAAACACTATTTGTTGAACCGAAACAAATTGTTGATTTAAACAATCGCTTACGTCAACATCAAATTGCAGAACGCAATGAAATCGAACGCATTTTATCTGTGTTATCTGCTGAATTGGTTCCACATCGAAATGATATTATGCATAATGCTTATGTTATCGGTAAGTTGGACTTTATAAATGCAAAAGCTCGTTTTGGTAAGGAACTGAATGCTGTCGTTCCAGAAATAAGCAAAGAAAATCATATTTATTTTAAACAAGCTAGGCATCCATTGTTAGATCAAGCCAAAGCTGTACCAAACGATATTACACTTGGTAAGGATTATCAGGCAGTGGTAATCACTGGACCTAATACAGGTGGTAAAACCATCACATTGAAGACTTTAGGATTGCTTCAATTGATGGGACAATCTGGTTTGCCAATTTCAGCAGGCGAAGAAAGTCGAATGGGTATTTTTGACGAAATCTTTGCAGATATTGGTGATGAACAATCCATCGAACAAAGTTTAAGTACATTCTCTTCTCACATGACCAACATTGTCGATGTATTGAAAAAAGTTGACGAGCATAGTTTAGTCTTATTTGATGAACTGGGTGCAGGTACTGACCCTCAAGAAGGTGCAGCATTGGCTATTTCAATTTTGGATGCATTAGGTAGTAAAAGTGCCTACGTAATGGCAACGACCCATTATCCTGAATTAAAAGTGTATGGCTATAATCGTGCGGGGACTATCAATGCCAGTATGGAGTTTGATGTAGATACATTGAGTCCAACGTATCGTTTGTTGATTGGTGTTCCAGGACGAAGTAATGCATTTGAAATTTCAAAACGTTTAGGGCTAGATACAACGATCATTAATGAAGCGAAACATATTATGGATGGTGAAAGCCAGGATTTAAATGAAATGATCGCTGATTTAGAGAATCGTCGTAAAATGGCAGAAACAGAATATTTAGAAGTACGCCATTATGTCGAGGAAGCAGAGCGACTTCACAAAGAATTGAAAGAAGCCTATGGTTACTTTTTTGATGAACGCGAAAAAGAAATGGTGAAGGCTCGAAAAAAAGCGAACGAATTGGTTTCACAGGCTGAAGATGAAGCAAGTGATATTATTTCAGATATCCGTAAAATGCAGCTAACGGGTGGAAATCAAGGTGGTGTGAAAGAACATCAATTAATCGATGCTAAGTCAAAACTTTCTCAACTCCATCAAGAAGAAACGCATCTAGAAAAAAATAAAGTACTAAAAAAAGCCAAAGAACAGAAGAAACTAAAATCTGGTGATGAAGTGATCGTCAACACCTTTGGACAAAGAGGAACGTTGATTCGGAAATCTAGTGAGAATGAATGGCAAGTTCAATTAGGGATTTTAAAAATGTCTGTAGACGAAAGCGACATGACGCCAGTTGCTCCTGAGAAAGAACCGAAACAAAGAGTAACAGCTGTTCGCTCGAGTGAAAGTAGCCATGTAGCAAATCAATTGGATTTACGCGGGAAGCGTTATGAAGAAGCCCTAGCTGAAGTGGATCAATACTTGGATGCAGCTATATTGGCAGGGTATCCTCAGGTAACAATTGTTCATGGAAAAGGAACGGGTGCTCTGAGAACAGGAATCACGGATTATTTGAAAAACCATCGCAGTGTAAGCAGTTTTGAATTTGCGCCGGGAAATCAAGGTGGAAATGGTGCAACAATCGTGAAGTTCAAGTAGCTTGCTTACCTTTAGTAAGCAGAAAGCTGGCTGAATGAGGCGACGAGTGCTATAATTATTTTAGATGTAAAAAGTAGGAGGTCTTCAATATGACACAAGTAATTACGGATAAAGATTTTTCAACTGAAACAGATAGCGGTCTTGTATTGATCGATTTTTGGGCAACTTGGTGTGGTCCTTGTCGCATGCAATCACCGATTTTAGAACAATTAAGTGAAGAATATGATGAGAGTGAAGTGAAAATTACGAAGATGGATGTGGATGAAAATCCTGAGACACCAGCTTCATTTGGAATCATGAGTATTCCCACATTACTTTTGAAAAAAGACGGAGAAGTTGTAGAAAAAGCAGTAGGTGTTCATTCTAAAGAACAATTACGCGCATTGATCGGCAAACATCTGTAGAATTCACTTAGGATGGAGAGTTTCTTCATCCTTTTTTTTATGTCTAACTTTCTAGAAAATGGTATAATACAAGTTATCAAGAAAAAGAAGGGAAGTACTATGAACGAAAGAATCAAAAATAAATTAGCCTTGCTTCCTGACCAACCAGGTTGTTACTTGATGAAAGATAAAAATGGAACAATCATATATGTTGGGAAAGCAAAAATACTAAAAAACCGAGTACGCTCTTATTTTACTGGTAGCCATGATACGAAAACGGAACGACTAGTCAGTGAAATAGAAGATTTTGAATATATTGTGACAGAATCAAATATTGAAGCATTACTGTTGGAAATCAATCTGATCCATAAAAATGACCCTAAATACAATATCATGTTGAAAGATGATAAAAGCTATCCTTTTATCAAAATAACAAATGAAGAGTATCCTCGATTATTGATCACGAGAAAAGTTTCCAAAGACAAAGCGTTGTATTTTGGTCCTTATCCAGATGTTGGTGCAGCAAATGAAACGAAACGGTTGTTGGACCGACTTTTTCCTTTAAGAAAATGTCGGGTCTTACCCAAAGAGGTTTGCCTCTATTATCATATGGGACAATGTTTAGCGCCCTGTGTTTTTGATATTCCCAAATCAACGTATACGGAGATGGTAGCGGAAATCAAAAGCTTTTTGAACGGTGGACACCCAGTGATTCAAGAAGAAATCCAAAGAAAAATGAATGAAGCTGCTGAAAATATGGAGTTTGAAAAAGCAGCAGAATACCGCGATCAAATCAAAGCGATTGAAACAGTGATGACACGACAAAAAATGACGAATGCAGACTTAGTTGACCGTGACGTCTTTGGGTATTCGGTTGATAAAGGCTGGATGTGCGTGCAAGTATTTTTTGTTCGACAAGGAAAGCTGATTGAGCGAGATGTTTCTATTTTTCCATTTTATAATGAAGAAGAAGAAGATTTCTTAACCTTTATTGGACAGTTTTACCAAGAAAATGAACATTTTATTCCAAGAGAAGTGCTGATCCCTGATAATATCGATATTGCTAGTGTAGAAGCGATGCTCTCTACGAAAGTTTTACAACCTCAACGAGGAGAGAAAAAGAAACTAGTAAAATTGGCCGGTAAAAATGCTACGGTTGCATTACAAGAAAAATTCGACTTGATTGTGAGAAAACAAGAAAGAACAATTGGCGCTGTCGAAAAGTTAGGGAACGCGATGAATATTCCGACCCCAATCAGAATCGAAGCGTTTGACAACTCGAATATCATGGGAACAGACCCTGTTTCAGCAATGGTAGTGTTTATCGATGGTCGTCCGGACAAAAAAGAATATCGAAAATACAAAATCAAAACTGTAAAAGGACCAGATGATTATGCGTCGATGCGAGAAGTCATCTATCGTCGCTATTCTCGAGTTCTCAAAGATAATTTACCATTTCCTGATTTGATTGTAATCGATGGTGGGAAAGGACAGGTTGATGCTGCTAAAGAGGTACTAGATAATCAACTTGGCTTAGACATTCCCATTGCGGGATTAGCAAAAAATGATAAACATAAAACAAGTGAATTGCTTTTTGGTCCTAATTTGGACATCGTTGATCTCGAAAGGAATTCTCAAGAATTTTTCTTATTACAACGAATCCAAGATGAAGTCCATCGATTTGCCATCACTTTCCATCGTCAATTACGAAGTAAAAATAGTTTTGCTTCCCGATTAGATGGAATAGAAGGATTAGGACCCAAACGAAAGAAAGAGCTATTAAAACAGTTTAAATCATTGAAAAATATTACGGCAGCGTCTATAGAGGAGTTAATTACCTCTGGTTTGCCAAAAAATGTTGCGAAGAATGTGTTTGATCATTTGCATCAGGATCAAACCGAGCTGGACGAAAACACTAAATAAGTCATTCATTAAACTAAAGTTACTTGGGTAGCTTTAGTTTTTTTGTTTATTCTATCTCAATCTTTGTTGTCAAGAAAAATGCTCTAAAATTTTAAGAAATGATTGACAGAAGTTCGCACGCACGATACTATATCATTAGGTGATATATCACTATACGATATAAAGGGGCAAGATTCCATGGAAGATACATTGACGGACTCCAGCTATTTGATCCTACTAGCCTTACTAAAACCACAACATGGGTATGCTATCATGAAGGAAGTGAATAGTTTAACATATGGGCAAGTCAATATTGGTCCAGCAAGTATGTATACGATCTTAAAAAAGTTAGAGAAGAACCAATTGATTACACTCGAAGAAAGTAATGAACGGAAAAAAATCTATTTAATTTCAGATAAGGGGCTGGAGCTCTTAAAAACCGATACCAAGCGCCGCAAACTTCTTTATCAAGCTGGAAGCCGCCTGTTAGCTGAAAAAGGAGAAATGAATGAAGATGTTTAGGGGAAAGAAATACATTTATTCTAGAGGAATTGCATTTTATCCAGAGAAAGAGATGCAGCTCTTAAAAAAACTAGCGAATAAAGGCTGGCACTTTAAGAGAATGAATCAAGTAGGGTTTCTTGTATTTGAAAAAGGAATGCCGGAAGACAAAGAATTTTCAGTAGATTTTTTTGATGGTTCATCAAATGAATTGTCTGAATATTTGGTTATTTATAAGCAAGCAGGTTGGGAAAATGTAGCGAATTATAAGAAAAAATATTTTTATTTTAAGGCTGATCGCGGCACGCCGACAATTTATTCAGATCCAGAAAGTTACTGGATTCGCATGAAAAAAGAATGGATTTGGCTATTAATACGGTCCTTTATCTATTTACCACTGGGAATCGGTTTGCTCACATTTATTGCGTTAACTAAAGATACATCGAACACTATTCTAGCAACATCAGGAATACGAATAATTTTGATAATCAGTGCCATGGTATTTACAGCACTACCAATAGGGGTAGCAATATGTGTTATATTCTCACTCGTGATGTATAATGATCGCACCAACTATTATAATCGACCTGAGTACTTTGCAAAAAGGCAGAGGATCGTAAGAGATAGTATTCTCTTAGCTGTAATTGGCTTTATAATAGGCTTGCTGTTCAGTATCATACTAAAAGATTCTTTATAAAAAAGAATTGATTCATAAAAATAATGACTGTTTTTGTTGATAAAAAGTTTGAATTTGACTATAGGAGGATGGAAAATGTTAGAAGTAAAAGATTTGGTTAAAACATTTGGGGATTATACTGCAGTAAATAATATGTCTTTTGAAATTCCAGATGGAAAAATACTAGGATTGATCGGTCAAAATGGTGCAGGAAAAACGACCACATTCCGATTGATTTTAGATTTTTTAACACAAGATAGTGGGGTTGTTCTTTGGAATGGACATCAATTAAGCGGTAAAGACTATAATGATATCGGTTACCTACCAGAAGAAAGAGGCTTATATCCCAAAGTGTCGATTCAAGAACAACTAATTTATTTTGCGCAACTAAGAGGGAAATCAAAAAAAGAAATTGAACCTAAAATAGACGAGTGGATGGAAAAATTCAAGGTCAAAGGCAAGAAAACGGATAAGGTCAAATCACTCTCTAAAGGAAATCAACAAAAAGTCCAATTAATTGCCACCTTGATTCACGAACCTAAATTAGTCATTTTAGATGAACCTTTTAGTGGCTTGGATCCAGTCAATGCCGAACTATTAAAAGATGGAATATTGGCATTGAAAGAAAAGGGCTCTTGCGTGATTTTTTCTAGCCATAATATGGATAATGTTGAGAAAATCTGTGACCACCTTGTAATGTTAAGAAGTGGGGAAATGGTGTTGAATGGTAAAGTCCATGAAATTCGTGAAAGTTTTGGACGGACAAAAGTTTTTTTAGAATCTCCTTTGAATCCAGAAGATGTGTTAGCGATCGACGGCGTCAAATCCGCTGAGAAACGTGGAGATGGTGTGGTGGAAATAACACTAACTGATCCAAAAGCAGGTCAAGAGATTTTTGCACGAGCTACTCAATTTGGCTATATCCCAATGTTTAACCAACAACCACCAACGTTAGAAGAAATATTTAAGATGAAAGCAGGTGAACCAAATGAGTAAATTTTGGATCATAGCAAGTGATGTTTACAAAAAAAATGTTAAATCGGTATCTTTTATTATTATGATTTTGGTTCCATTTATTGTTATGGGTATTATTTTTGCAGCTGGTTCACTAGCTGGTGGTTTTTCAGAGGAAACGAAAGTTGGGTTGGTTTCAGATAATCAAGAACTGGCAACACAATTGGCTAAATCAAAAACAGACGATTATACCTTTAAAGTTGTGACATCGCAAAAAGAAGCAGAAAAACAATTAAAAGATAAAGATATTGATGCTTTTTTAGTTTTAAATACAAATGATGAGCAAATTCAAGGAAAATTGTATGCAGAATCCTCTTTAGGAACGACGACTGAAATGATGATGGGACAAATGCTGAATGGTGTACAATCATCATTAAATGCGAGTAAATTGAATTTGACAGCTGAGCAGTTGGCAAGCTTGAGCCAACCAGCAAATTTTGAAAAGACCAAAGTTAGCTTTGATGATAACGGAACAATGACAACTGGGGAAGATAATACAGGTATTCAATCTGCTATGTCTTTTGTAATAACAATCATTCTTTGGGTGATTATTATTACGTATGCCTCTATTATCGCTCAAGAAATTGCTTCTGAAAAAGGGACTCGAATCATGGAAGTCATTTTATCAAGTACGAAAGCCCAAACACATTTTTATGGTAAATTAACTGGTGTAATCTTAGTAGCCCTAACACAAATTGTGATTTATGCTGCATCGATTGGAATCGGCTACTCACAATTGAAAAACCTAGATATGGTGAAAAGTTTGCTAGATGGACTTTCCTCAACGAACATATTTGGAAGTTTCCTCTATTTCACTTTAGTATTCTTTGTATTAGGTGTCTTGGTTTATTCAGTGTTAGCAGCATTATGCGGTTCGTTAGTATCAAAACCAGAAGATACAGCAAAAGCCGTTCAACCAATCATCTACATTGCTATGATAGGTTATTTTATTGGGATTTCTTTAGGTACAACAGATCCACAAAATATCGTAATCAAAGTATCTTCTTATATTCCGTTAATTTCATCCTTCATAATGCCGATCCGTTTAGCTAGCGAAACAGTAAGTAACACAGGTGCTATGATTTCTGTTTTGATTCTTGTCGTTTTTGGTGTATTGTTGACAATGTTTTCAGCGAAGCTCTACAAATCGAACGTACTTGTGTATAGTGAGGGTGGCGTTTTAAAATCCTTAAAACAATCGATTTCTATTTTAAGAAACGAACGTAAAAAAGTAAATTAATAATAAAGAGGTTGGACAGAAGCTTATTCCAAAAGGGATTGCTCGTGTCCAACCTCTATAAAATTTAAATAATAAAAACGTACTTTTAATTATTTTCGGAGCTTGATGCATTTTTATCAAGTTCTTTTTTTCGTAATGGAACCGTTTTTCTTTCAATTAGCTGGACACTCATCTCTTGCTCAGCAATGGTTTCTCTATTTAATTGGTTATGAATATAAATAAAGGAGTTTTGAGCTTGACGTTTGATTGAGTAATCAACGGTTGTAATATGCATTAATCGACTGATTTCGCTATTATCAAATCCAATCACAGCAACATCCTCAGGAACTGAATACCCTAGATTTTGGAGTTCGGAGATAAAACCTGCAGCGACTGAATCTGTGTAAAAAGCCATAGCATCCGACTTATTTGCCATCTTGTGCCATGTATGTGCAATGTTACGTCCGTTATCAAGCCGTGCTCTGTCATGGAAAAGCCATTCTTCTTTGATTGGAATATTTTTATCTTGTTGGAAATCATCAATGGCTTTTATCCGTGCCTTCGTATTTAAGTTTTCTGAATTTCCTAAAACATGTCCAATTGAGCGATAGCCTCTATCATAAAGATAGTTCAATGATCGTAGATAACCTGAATAATGGTCGACATAGGAAGAGTAAATTCTTTCAGAATCAATCCTATGCCAAGTAGCGATTGGACCATAGAGGCTATAAGGTTCGATAATCTCCCACTTGTTTGCACGCGTTAAAATAAATACACCATCTAATTGTTTGTACTTCATTTGATTTAAGGCATCGATTTCCTTTTTCTTATCACCATCAGTAAAATACAATGTGACATAATAATTGTAACGTTTCGCAATGGATATGAAGCTTTCAAGAAAAATACCTAAAGGATCGATAAATCCTTGGGCAAGAAAGCCAATTGTTTTCGTTTCACCACTTTGAAGATTTCGAGCAATCAAGTTTGGAGAATAGGATAACGCTTCCATTGCTTCCAAGACTTTTTTGCGACTTTCTTGACTTACATAACCATTCCCAGAAATAACTCTAGAAACAGTGGATTTTGATACTTGAGCTTGTTTAGCTACATCAATAATTGTGGTCATTACAACACCCCGTTATATGAAATGAATTTAGTTTCTATAAATAACCTATAAGGACTGGATTCTACTTACTTTTAAAGTATACCATATTTTAATTTAAAAAGAGCTTGACATGGGAACATTCCCACATATTATGATAGAAATGTAAACGATGTCAGAACATATTCTGAACAAAAAATCAGGAGGGAAACATATGACAAGAAATGCATTGAAGATCGCAACAATCGGTGGAGGATCAAGCTACACGCCAGAACTGATCGAGGGTTACATTAAAAGAAAAGATGAATTACCAATTAAAGAAATTTGGTTAGTCGATATTGAAGCGGGGAAAGAAAAACTGGAGACAGTTGGTGCCATGGCGAAACGTATGGTGAAAGCAGCTGGTTTAGATTGGGAAGTCCATTTGACTTTGGATCGTCGGGCAGCGTTGAAAGATGCTGACTTTGTCTCAACGCAGTTCCGTGTAGGGTTACTTGACGCTCGAATCAAAGATGAACGTATTCCGTTATCTCATGGTGTATTAGGTCAAGAAACGAATGGAGCTGGCGGTATGTTTAAAGCCTTCCGCACGATTCCAGTGATCCTAGGAATTATTGAAGATATGAAAGAATTATGTCCAGATGCTTGGTTGGTCAATTTTACCAATCCTGCTGGTATGGTTACAGAAGCTGCAATCAAACATGGTGGTTGGAAAAAAACTGCTGGTTTGTGTAATGTGCCAATTGGACACAGAAAACAAGCCGCTGAAAAATTAGGTATTCCAGAAGAAGATTTATTCTTTAAATTTGCAGGAATCAATCATTTCCATTGGCATCGTGTTTGGGACAAGCAAGGAAATGAACGCACACAAAAATTGATCGATTTAATATATGGACCACAGGAAGATTCTGAAAGTCACTTAAAAAATATTCATAATGCACCATTTCACTATGAACAAATCAAAGACTTAGGTATGTTACCTTGTGGGTATCATCGCTATTACTACATTGAAGACGAAATGTTAAAACATTCGATTGAAGAATTTGAAAAAGGGGAAACAAGAGCACAAGTCGTAAAGGAAACTGAAGCTCGTTTGTTTGAATTATATAAAGATCCTAATTTAGATTACAAACCAAAAGAATTAGAACAACGCGGCGGTACGCATTATAGTGATGCAGCGTGTGAATTGATTGCATCTATCCATAACGATAAGCGTACAGATATGGTTGTTTCAACTGAAAATAATGGCACGATTACAGATTTGCCTTATGATTGTGTGGTTGAAGTCTCTGGACCAGTAACGGCTCATGGACATGAACCTTATAATTGGGGCGCATTCCCAGCAGCTGCGCGCGGTATTATCCAAGTGATGAAAGGGATGGAAGAAACAGTTATTCGCGCTGCAATTGATGGAGATTATGGTGCTGCACTACATGCATTTACGATCAACCCATTAGTTCCAGGAGGTGCCATGGCGAAAACCTTATTAGATGAATTATTGGTTGCACACAAAGAACATTTACCAAATTTCGCTGAAGCAATTGTTAAAATCGAAAAAGAACAACCAGATACAGTTGCCTATGTAACCGAATTAATGAAGAGTAATTAAAAAATAAAAAGATTGAATGCCTCTTTAACAGAGACATTCAATCTTTTTATTTGGGTTACATTATTATTTTCGGTGCGACAACGTCTTTGAAAAATGACTTTATTGGATGGTGTGTTTCAACACTAAATTGATAAGAACGATAACGAAAGAGTTGATTGAGCAAGACAAAAGCTGTAATCTCAGTAAATAGAAAAAGTGATAAAGATTCAATTGAAAGACTAATTAAAGAAATAGCTAAAAATAAGATAATAAATAGAGAAAATAATTGCTGAATATGGTTTGTATTGGTAATAGTTATTTCATCGGTTTCAGGTGTAATCTTTATTTTTTGTGAGAATCGTAAACTACCTTCTCTAAATTCAAGTGTATCACCAACATTAACATCAAGTTCAGTTGAAATATTATTAAATAGTTTTCCTTGGTAGGTTCCATTTCTATAGACAGAAAAGTGACGAACACAGCCCCATGTGGTTTGTCGTTTTAAGTTGATTTTCATCGTAACCACCTCCTAAAACCATTTTCACATGAATAGCAATAAAATGAATCGAACAAAAGACTGATTTATTTTTATTTTTTTATCCTGCTAAAGTCGTAGGAACCATTATATAAGCGCAAAAAAACTCTGGATTTCCAGAGTTTTAAAGGAGGATAGATTAGTCTATTCTTCATCTAATGGAGGTAAATAAGTATATTCAGCAATGTTAGACGCATGAGTTCCTGCAACGTGTCCAGTGACAAAAGCAGCTGTAACATTATAACCACCAGTGTACCCATTGACGTCCAGTAATTCACCTGCGAAAAATAAACCATTAACTAATTTGCTCTCCATTGTTTTCGGTTGGATTTCTTTTAGTGAAATACCGCCTCCAGTCACAAAAGACTTTTCGATGGGCAGCGTTTTTTCAGCATGAATCTTAAAAGACTTTAAGGAATCAACCAGTTCATCTAACTGCTGTTCCGAGACTTGTTTGGCTTGGTGGTCAGAAAGCGCAGCATTGTTTAAAACAAAATCAAGTAGACGTTCAGGAACTAAATTTTTCAACGCATTTTTTAAAGACTTATCTGGTTGGTCTGATATTTTTTGTTTAATTTCATTTTTTAGTTCCGCACTTGTTTTTTGTGGGAAAATATCTAGTTGTAATGTAACAGACTTTTGGTTATTTTTCGTTAATTCTTGGTTTACAAAACTAGAACAACGTAAAGCAGCTGGACCAGAAATACCAAAGTGGGTAAATAAGAGATCCATTTGGTGCTCAACAACAACTTTTCCTTTGCTGTTTAGAACAGAAAGAGAAACGTCTTGTAGAGAAAGACCTTGCAACGTTTTATCTTTGATAAAGCCATCATCAGAGAGAATCGGGGACTCGGTAGCATATAACGGGCTAATCGTATGACCAAGCCTTTTTGCAAGTTTATATCCATCTCCCGTTGACCCAGTAGAAGGATACGTTCGACCGCCCGTTGTCAAAACAACACAAGGGGCATAGATTTTTTTGTGCTCTAGTGCGACTCCGATAACCTGATCATCCTTACGCAAAATTTTCTCGACTTTAGCTTCTGTATAAATTGTTACGTCGAGTTTCTCTAATTGATTAAAAAGTGTTTCAACGATTGTTTTGGATCGATCCGTTACTGGAAACATTCGACCATGATCTTCTTCCTTTAAGTGTGTACCGTTAGACTCAAAGAATTCCATAATATCGTAATTGTTAAATTGTGAAAACGCACTGTACAAAAATTTCCCATTACCAGGAATGTGGGCAATGATTTCGTCTGCTGGGCGATTATTTGTAACATTACAGCGCCCGCCACCTGTTAGTAAAAGCTTTTTCCCGACGCGTTTGTTTTTTTCTATTAGTAAAGTGTTGCTGCCTGACTTAGCCGCTGCGATCGCGGCCATCATTCCGCTAGTACCAGCTCCAACGACAATAACATCAAATAATTTCATAAGTTCTCCTCCAGTTCAATGGTAGTTTAACACAATTTTCAAAATTTTTTCTGATTTTTTTGCAATTTACAGTAAAAAGTTGTGGAAATTTTCTGAATTTAGGTTAAAATAGGATTATAACAATGAGAGGGTGATTAGATGGAAGCAAAACAGTACGTGGAAGAGATTCAAAAAAAGATTCATGAAAATGATCGAGGGCAAGTAGAATACTTGCAAGCTGTCGATGAATTTTTACCAACGGTTGAAGTATTTTTGAAAGAAAATCCTGCATTCATTGAAGCCAATATTTTAGGAGTCCTGATTGAACCAGAAAGAATCTTACAATTTAGAGTACCTTGGCAAGATGACAAAGGCAACTGGCAAGTCAATCGTGGTTATCGAGTACAATATAACTCTGCAATCGGGCCGTATAAAGGTGGCTTACGGTTTCACCCTAGCGTGAATCTAAGTGTTATGAAGTTCTTGGCATTTGAACAAATCTTTAAAAACAGTTTGACAGGCCTACCGATTGGTGGTGGCAAAGGTGGAAGTGATTTTGATCCAAAAGGAAAATCAGATGCTGAAGTCATGCGTTTTTGTCAGAGCTTTATGACTGAATTACAAAAACATATTGGGCCAAGTACGGATGTACCAGCCGGGGATATTGGAGTTGGCGCCAGAGAGATTGGTTACTTATTCGGGATGTATAAACGTTTGAGAAATTATGACGCAGGTGTTCTTACAGGTAAACCATTAGGGTATTGGGGAAGTCAGGCAAGGACAGAAGCGACAGGCTATGGCTGTGTTTACTTTGTTAAACATCTATTGAAAGATTCAAACGACTCATTTGAAGGCAAAAAAGTTGTTGTATCAGGTAGTGGGAACGTGTCGATCTACGCAATGGAGAAGGCAAAAGAATTAGGCGCAACAGTTCTGACTTGCTCTGATTCAAGTGGCTTTGTTTATGATCCAAATGGAATCGATGTTGAGTTGGTCAAAGAGCTTAAAGAAAAAAATCGTGAACGTATTTCTAAATATGTTGAGACACATTCAGATGCGAAATATTACGATGGTCAATCAGTGTGGGACTTTGAAGTAGCTTATGATATTGCCCTACCATGTGCGACTCAAAATGAAATCAACGAAAAACAAGCGGAGCTTTTAGTAAAAAACGGTGTCAAAGTCGTAGCTGAGGGTGCAAATATGCCATGTACGTTAGATGCAGTTGCAATACTTGAAAAGGCAGGTGTCTTGTATTGTCCAGGTAAAGCTGCTAATGCTGGTGGGGTAGCTGTTTCAGCATTAGAGATGAGTCAAAACTCAGAACGCTTGTCTTGGTCATTCGAAAAAGTGGATGGGATGTTAGATGACATCATGAGAAATATTTATGAAACATGTCGTGATACTGCTAAAAAATATGATGCAGAAAATAATTTTGTGTTAGGTGCCAACATTGCAGGATTTGAAAAGGTTGCTAAAGCAATGTTTAGCCAAGGTTTAGTTTAATTCAATCGTTTGTTTTACTAAAAATATTTTTTTAGAAAAAAATGAAGAATAATCGTGAAATAGAGGTCACGATCATTCTTCATTTTTATTGAAAACTTTCTAATTTTGTGTTATAAAATGGCCATTTTAAATGAATTAAAATAAAATTGGTACAGACGGTCATAATTTGCTTGAAAAAAGCATGAAAAGAACGTAAAGTAGATACTGTATTAAGTTTAATTTCAAGGAGGAGACGGAATGTCACACATTCAATTTGATTATTCCAATTTGACACCATTTGTTGCTGATCATGAATTGGAGTACATGCAGACTCAAGTGACTGCAGTAGACAAAGCATTAAGAGAAGGAACAGGAGCTGGAAGTGATTTTACTGGTTGGATCGATCTACCAGAAAATTATGATAAAGATGAATTTGCTCGTATTAAAAAGGCGGCTGAAAAAATCCAATCTGATTCAGAAGTTTTAGTTGTAATTGGTATTGGTGGTTCGTACTTAGGCGCAAGAGCAGCAATTGAATTTTTACATCATTCATTTAATAACCTATTACCAGCAGATGAAAGAAAAACACCGCAAGTTTTCTTTGCAGGAAATAGTATCAGCTCAACATACTTAGCTGATTTGATCAATGTTATTGGTGACCGTGACTTCTCAGTAAATGTGATTTCAAAATCAGGTACAACGACTGAGCCTGCTATCGCATTTAGAGTATTTAAAGAATTATTGATCAAAAAATATGGTAAAGAAGAAGCAAACAAACGTATCTATGCCACAACTGACCGTGCTAAAGGCGCTGTTAAAGTTGAAGCGGATGCGCAAGGTTGGGAAACATTCGTGATTCCTGATGATGTTGGTGGACGTTTCACTGTATTGACGCCAGTTGGTTTGTTACCAATTGCTGTTAGTGGTGGCGACATTGATGCCTTAATGACAGGGGCTAATGATGCACGTAAAGAATATGCTTCAACAACTGATTTAAGTAAAAATCAAGCATATCAATATGCTGCGTTGAGAAATATCTTATACCGTAAAGGAAAAACAACTGAAATGTTGATTAACTACGAACCAGGGATGCATTATTTCTCTGAGTGGTGGAAACAATTATTCGGTGAATCAGAAGGTAAGGATCAAAAAGGAATCTTCCCAGCAGCAGCAGATTTCTCGACTGATTTACATTCTATGGGACAATACGTTCAAGATGGAATGCGTAACTTATTTGAAACAGTCGTAAAAGTTGATACGCCAAGACATGTTGTGTCGATTCCAGAATTAACAGAAGACTTAGATGGCTTAGGTTATTTACAAGGAAAAGAAATCGATTTTGTAAATACAAAAGCATTTGAAGGAACATTACTTGCTCACACAGATGGTGGCGTACCAAATATGATCGTAAAAATCCCTGCAATGGATGCTTATTCATTGGGATATGTAATGTATTTCTTTGAAATCGCTGTTGGAATTTCTGGTTATTTAAATGGTGTGAACCCATTTGACCAAGAAGGTGTAGAAGCATACAAAAAGAATATGTTTGCATTACTTGGCAAACCAGGTTTTGAAGACTTAGCAAAAGAATTGAATGCACGTCTGTAATACCGATAAAAGGTAAAAAAGAGGGTGGGATATAACATATAATGTTATATCCCACCCTCTTTTTGATTGGTTACTATTTAAAGTCATTGTCTTTAGGGTAAGGAAGAATCCTTAATGGATCATCCTCCTCAATAGTATGTTCAGAATGAGGTTCTTGGTAAGAATGATTTTCTTTTTCCCACTCAGATCTAAATTCGTCTTGGTTCGGTGAAATCTCTGGTTCAAAATATTGATTAGTTGATTGAGAAGTATCATTTTGTGCTAAACGTTCCTTAGCTGCTTCTTCAGCTTGATGTGCCTTTAAGTGACGTGATTTAGATTTGTTATTGCCACCTGTAAATGTTAGGTAGATGATCAATGCGATCATAATGATTGTTGCTATAATTAAACCAATAAACATGCCATATGAAATAAACATGATGGTAGACCTCCTTTGTCCATTCTGTTTCTCTTCAGTTTATCAAATGTTTCGTGTACAGTCATCTATTTTTCTTGTATATTAGTAATTAAGTTAGATTATTATCAAAATCTAGCTAACGAATGGATAAATTTGGAGGAAAAGTATGAATACATTGGACGCAATGAATTATTTAAAAGAAAGAAAATGGATTGATCTTAGTCATGAGATTCATGAGGAGATTCCGCGTTTTAACGCATTTAACGCATCACGGGAAAAAACATTATTTCAGATCAAAGAAGATGGTTTCTTTGCTAAAGAATATACACTCCCTACACAATATAGCACCCACATTGATGCACCAATCCATTTCGCTCAGGGAAAACGCTATTTACATCAGTTAGAGTTAAAAGAGCTTGTCTTGCCATTATATGTTATTCATAAGGAAGAAGACGTTGAGCTAAATAACGACTATTGTATTACAAAAAAAGATATCCTAGTATTTGAACAGGAATTTGGTCCATTACCAGAAGACTCCTTTGTGGCATTTTCAAGTGGTTGGTCTAGTCGTTGGGAGTCGTTGGAGGATTATTATAATCAAGACGAAAAAGGGCTTGCACATACACCAGGTTGGAGTCTAGAGGCATTAAAATATCTTAGCGAAGTACGTAATGTTACTGCAATTGGACATGAGACATTAGATACTGATAGTGCTGCTGATGTTAGAAAAAATAAGGGATTATTGGGAGAGTATTATTGGCTCAAACAAAACAAATATCAAGTCGAAGTAATGTGTAATTTAGCCCAACTTCCACCAGTAGGAAGCATTATTATAACAAGTTTTCCAAACATATTAAATGCTCCAGGATTTCCTGTGCGCACATTTGCAATAGTACCAGATTAAGCAGAGTGTTGTTTTAATTAACCTATTACCAAAGAATAATCGAGAGGATTGTTCTTTGGTCTGTTTTTTTTTAGATAAATACATAAAATAAATTAAATTTGTTTGAAACCTTTTAAGCAAAATAACCGTCTAATAAGTATCCGGAAAAGATAAGGAGTTAAAGGGATATATGGAAAAAGATTTGCAAATCAAGTTGGTAAAACGAGCCAAAATAGGGGATGCAAAGGCCTTTATAACACTTTGTGAGATGTACCAGGAGGTTTTATACAATTCAGCATACAAACTACTTTTAAATGATGCGGATGTAGCTGATTGTCTGCAGGAAACCGAAATTCGTGCATGGCAAAAAATAACTAAAATCAAAAATGAAGGAGCATTTAATACTTGGATTTTTAGAATTATGATCAATAGTGCAAAAGATATTTTAAAAAAACGGGTGGAAGTAATTGAATTTGAAGAAAGACATGGAAAAACAACGGAAGATAGTTATGCAACGGGTCAGTTAGATCAAGAATTAAATCGATTATCAGAAATATATAGAATTCCACTAGTTTTATACTATTATGCAGGATTTAGTATCAAAGAAATCTCTGAACAGCTAAAGATGTCGACAAATACAGTTAAAACTAGACTGGCAAGAGGTAGATTACAATTAAAAGCGATATTGGAGGAACAACATAATGGATAAAAAAATGATCGATATTATCAAAAATGAAAAAGAAATCCCAGATGAAGTGATGGAGAAAATAACCCGTAATCGTGAAGATATATTAAATAGAAAAATAAAGCAGGAGCAAAGAATCTTTAAACAAAATCGTAAGAAAAAAATTGCACTTACAGTGCTCGTCGCAGCGATTGCGGGACTCATTTTAGTTACCAAAACCCCAATTGGATCAGCGATTGAAAATGTGTTTGGGATAAGCCGTGATTCAGGTGTTCAAACTGTTGAAAGTCAGGGGATTCAGACTAAACTTGATTTAACTAGTATTCAAAATGGACGAGAAATCAAACTAACCAAATTTGTTTCAACCAAAAAAAAGTTTGCATTTGATTATCAATTTAAATTGGACGATGAAAAATTGAAAGAGTTGTTGAAGAAACAAAGTTCTCCTGATAGACAATTCAAAAAGTTGGCAACAAACTATCAAGACATTGAAATAGGTCTTTTTGCAGATGGCGACAAAGAGGATATACGTGGTGGCGGGGTCTATGAGTCTAGTTTTCGCGTAGATGGAGATACATTTTATGGTTCTGTTGTGGCAACACTTAATCGTGATGATATTCCAGAGGATGCTAACCTTACCCTGCATATCTATAAACTCAATTGGCAAGATGCGGATGAACTTGACCAAGCATTTATCGAAGCTTCTTTAACAGATAGTAGTTTTTCTGTGAGCAATGCTCTGGAATACACTGGTGATTGGACGTTTAAAATTGATTATAAACCATTAACTCAAACTGCTGATACAGAGGTTACTAACATCAACAATTTAGAAAATATTCGAATAAGCAATGATGCGTTACAAACAACAGCTAAGTTTACTTTTTCTAATCCAGAAATATTTAGTTTTGAAGATGGTGTTGGTAAGACGCCAGGGATCGATATTTATAAAGACGGTGTTAAGATTGATATTTCAAGCTTTGATTTTGATCTTGAAACTGGAGAATTTACTGTTTCATTTGATCTAAGTGCTGTAGACAAAACGTCAACTTATAAAATTCAGCTGAGTGATGTGGATGACTTTGACGGACATACGTTATCGGAACTTGGCTCTTTTGAACTGAAAAATAAATAACTGCAAGAAAAAGAGTGGGACAGTAGTGATTGTCCTCGAAATAATTACGTTGGCTCTTACATTTATGCGGACTCCTTGAGGTTGGAATGTAACGAAAGTTATGTGCCACCCTCTTTTATTAATGAATAGCTAAACGTGTAAGTTATTAAGCGCTGACTTAAAACTTTTCTTAAAAAGAAAAGAATTCTGTAGAAATTTGATAGTCTGTGGTAAACTATAGAAAGCAAGTTTTTTGGAGGAATGAATTTGAAATCTAAAGAGTTATTACATACAATATTATTTTTTGTTGGTTTAGCCGCATTGTTATTTTTATTAAGACAATTCGTGTTTACGCCTGTTGTAGTCAAGGGGCACTCTATGGATCCAACATTAGCAGATGGTGAGCGTGTTATTGCATTAAAAAATACCGAAATCAAACGGTTTGATATCGTAACATTTCCTGCGCCAGATGAACCCAAGAAGAATTATATCAAGCGGGTTATCGGGTTACCTGGAGATACGATCGAGTACAGAGACGATGTTTTGTATATCAATGATAAAGAAGTAAAAGAACCTTATTTAAATGAATTCAAGGAAGCCTTGACTGACGGGTTACCATTGACGTTTGACTTTACTTTAAATGAAGTGACTGGTGAGACTAAAGTGCCAGATGGTCAATATTTTGTAATGGGGGATAATCGTCGAAATTCAAAGGATGGACGAATGATCGGTTTCATCAGTAAAGATAAGATACTTGGTGATGTAAAATTTGTCCTTTGGCCACTAAATCGTTTTGGAACAATTTAGCCTTTTTCTTTATTAATGGCAAATCAAAAAAGTTCTCTTTTAATTAAGAGGCTTTTTTTGTTGGATGAGTATTAGCCGTAATTAAGGTGGTTTTATGATAAACTAAGAGAACGAGATATTTATAAAGGATGTGACAGAATGAGTCTACAATTTATCCGTGGAACTGCTGATATGGATTTAGAAGAAGCACTTTTACAGTCTTCTGTTCAGTGGTTGTCTGAAAATGAAGCCCATGAGGTTTTCTATTTAGTACCGAACCATATGAAATTTGAACAAGAAATTAACGCATTAAAACGAATCAAAACTATCCAAGAAAAAGATACAGATTCGATTGCAACCATGCGTTTTCAAGTTTTCAGTTTTTATCGTTTGGCGTGGTACTTTTTACAACATACGCAGTACTATAGCTCAGAGATTCTTACTGAAGCTGGAGCTGCGATGGTTTTTAGAAAAATTTTATCGGAAAATGAAGAGTCGTTGAACGTTTTTCGTGGAGAAGTAAATAAATCAGGATTCATTCAACAACTGTTTGATTTATATCAGGAGATGAAAGAAGGAAATGTTGACTTAGATGAGTTATTTGGTCAGTTGTCAAATCCTAATTCAGATAGTAAAGAACAAGATCTACAATTAAAAGTTCAAGATATTAAATTGGTTTTTTCAAAATTTGAAGAAACAATGAACCAGTATGGAATAAAATCTGCAGAGATCATCAATTATTTAACAGACTATTTAGAAACTAAAGATCTAAGCAATGTTTTATTTGTAATCAATGGCTATGCTAATTTTTCAGCTAGAGAGTTAAAGTTGTTGGATACACTTATGCGCCGAGGCGGAGAGGTTAAAATTTCTTTAGTCCTAGATAAAAAATACCCCAATGAATTGCCCTCTTTAATGAACTTATTTTATGAAACAGGTACAACCTATCATAAGTTATATCAATTAGCTAGAAATGCCAATGTTCCTATATTACCTGACCATGTTGAAAATACGAAACTATTGGTTGCTAATAAAAGCCTACAAACACTTGGTGAGTATTGGATTGAAGCGCAAGAAAAACATCCTAAAAGGGGAGAGCAAAAAATCGCTGATGGGCACCTAGAGTTTTGGTGTGCTGAAAATCCCAAAGAAGAAATCAATCATATCGCTAAAGAGATTAGACGATTAGTAGTTGAAGAGAAGTATCGTTATAAAGATATTCAGTTATTGATGCGTGAGCTAGATAGTTATGAAACGATGATCGAACCTCTCTTTTCGATGCATGAAATTCCAGTTTACTTAGATCGGGATATGGCGATGGAACAACATCCTTTGGTAGAATTTATTCAGTCTTTATTTGCGATTCATGCGTATCACTATCGCTATCGAGATGTATTGCGATTTTTGAGAACAGAATTATTTTTCCCGCTCGATGACCAAGTTACAATTGATAAATGGCAGGTTCAACGCGATGAATGGCGTCGTAAAATTGATGTTGCTGAAAATGTTGTTTTGGCTTATGGTTATGAAGGGTATCATTGGGAAAAAGACAAAGACTGGCATTTCATTCGCTATGATTTTGAAGCAGAGCAACAAGATGATACTGAGTTGATTGAAAAGGATTCAAATGCCGTTCGAAGAATGATCCAACAAACAGTACCAGCATTTTTTGAACAGATTCAAAAAGCAGAAAAGGGAATAGATGCAGCGGATTATTTTTATCGCTTTTTAGTGAATAATGGAGTAGAAAAACAATTGATGATGTGGCGTAATCAAGCGATTGATCGCGGTCAGTTAGAAACCGCACGCAACCATGAACAAACGTGGGAAGCTTTAATGACATTATTAGATGAATATGTAACGATCTACGGGAATGAAACCTTTGATTTGACTTCGTTTGAAGAGATTTTTTCCAGTGGATTAGAAGGATTACGGTATAACAAGGTACCGACTGCTATTGATCAAGTACAAGTACGTGCGATTGATCTTGCACGACCAGGACAGGCAAAAGTCGTATTCGCAATTGGGTTAACAGACCAAGTTTTACCACAAAAATTTGAGAATAAAACCCTTCTTTCTGATGAGGAACGCCAATTTGTTAATGGCTATTTGGATGAAGGTCAATTTTTGTCGAATGATACGAGAAAAAATATTGCAAAGGAACCTTTTAATGCCTATATCTTATTCGCTTCGGCAACGGAACACTTATATTTGTCTTATCCAAGCGTGAAAGATACGGCGAAAGATGTTAAGATTTCTACGTATTTAAGCAATATTCAAAAAGATCTTGGAGTGGCTATCCAACAGAGAAATACTTTAACGATTTTTGATGATGAACAAGTAAGTTTAGCGCATGTGGGTACGTATCGAACACTGATTAGTGATCTAACCAATTTGAAACGACAAAAACGAGAGACACAGGAAGGAATTCTAGATTTTTGGTTGGTGTTAGAACGTGAATTGATGAAACAAGATCAAGGCACTCTAGCAAGACATGTATTCGAAAGTCTAGGCCACCAAAACCTTCCAGAAAATTTACAGGAACACTTAGCAGACGAATTATATACAAAAAATATTTATACTTCTGTTTCAAGGATGGAAAGTTTCTATCGCTGTCAGTATCAATACTTTACGCGTTTTGGGTTGGGCTTAAAAGAACGAGATGTTTTTGGGTTGACACCTGCTGCTACTGGTGATTTTTTCCATGAAGCGCTAGATCAGTTTTTTAAATTACTAATCATGCAAAAGAAACAACTATCAGAGTTAAGCGATCGAGAAGTCAGCGAATTCACTGAACAAGTCCTAAATGCTGTGTTTGGAGAGATAAAATTCTCAATCTTAGATACGTCAAGTCGGATGAATTATATTCGATATCAGCTTGGTCAAACAATCAAAAAAGTAAGTTGGGCTTTAAAACGTCAAAGTGAACGCAGTGGAATGACTACCGTTCAGACTGAGGTTTTGTTTGGTCAAATTGCAAGTCAAAAGGGAATCAAAGGATTGGAGTTACCACTAAAAAATGGTGGGAATATTAGTGTGAGAGGTAAAATTGACCGTTTAGACCAATTAGTCACACCAGATTCTTTATATTTAGGTGTCGTTGATTATAAATCTAGTCATAAGAAATTTAACATTACAGAAGCTTATTATGGACTCGCTATGCAAATGCTGACGTATTTAGATGTTGCCTTGATGGACGCAGTAAATTTAGTAGGACAATCGGCCAAACCAGCAGGTTCATTTTACCTTCACGTTCATAATCCGATTCTGCCGTATGAGACAGAGGATAAAAAAGAACAACAACTGATCAAGAAGTTTCAATTTGATGGATTGTTATTAAATGATCCCGTTTTACTTGAAAATTTAGACAGAAGTTTAGAAGCAAAGCAAAGCTCACTCATTTTTCCGATAGAAGAGTCTGCTAAGGAACTTATCAAGCCAGGGCGTAGACAAGAAGACAAATTTGTAACAGAGCCTGAGCTAGATGCATTATTAGCGCACAACCGCAACAAGTTTGTGGAAGCAGGGAATAAAGTCACGAGTGGTGAAATTGAGTTGAATCCGGCATACCAAGGTAAAGAACGCATTGCGTGTCGTTTTTGTCCTTTTAGAAGTGTATGTAACTTTGATGTTATGCTGAAAGAAAATAATTATAACCGAATTGAAACACTATCTAAAAAAGAAGTGATGGATCGTTTGCTTGAAAATGAGCAGGAAGGAGGAACAATTGATGAGTAAAACTATCCCGTTACGCCCCGAAAATGAACAATTCACAGATAATCAATGGCAAGCGGTGTTCGATGGTGATGAAAATATATTGGTTTCTGCTTCGGCAGGTTCTGGAAAAACCACCGTCCTTGTTCGAAGAGTGATTGAGAAGCTTAAAAGTGGTGTGGATATCGATCGTTTATTGATTGTGACATACACAGAAGCTGCAGCCAAAGAGATGAAAGAAAGAATTCAAGTCGCATTACAAAAAGCAATCACTAGTGAAAGTGAACCTGAGAAAAAGCAACATTTTATTCATCAATTGACGTTACTCCCGACAGCGAACATTAGCACCTTACATGCGTTTTGTTTGACTGTGATCCGACGCTTTTATTATTTGATCGATATGGATCCTGTCTTTCGTTTGCTGACCGACGAAACCGAAATGCTGCTGTTAAAAGAAGATGTTTGGGATGATTTGAGAGAAAAGTTTTATGCTGAAAACGAAGAAGCATTCTATCAACTGACGAGCAATTTTTCAAATGACCGCAGTGATGACGGTTTGACTCGACTGATTTTTTCATTGTATGAATTTGCTCGTGCTAATCCTGATCCGAAAGAATGGTTGGCTCATCTTGCTGATAGCTATACAATAAAAGGGCAATTAGGAGATTCAGCACTATTTCAAGATTTTCTTAAGCCACAAGTTATGGAAAGTTTATTGCGTTGTGTGGATCGATATGAAGAAATGATCCGTTTAACTGAAGGAGAAGAAAAACTGTCGAAAATCGCGGATCTTGCGCGAAACGAAAAAGAATTCGTAGAAACGTTCAGTAGTCAATTGGCCGATAATGATTTAGAATCTGGATATGACATTTCAAAAACGGTTAAGTTTGAACGGTATCCTACTGTCCGCGTCGAAGAATTGAAAGAAACAGCCGTTCAAGCAAAAAATTTACGAGAACAAAATAAAAAAGCCGTTAATGATATTTTGGCAAATCTGTTTACATTGTCACCAGAGCAAATGAAAACAATTTTGGAACAAGCTCGCCCACTAGTTGAAGAGATGGCCCAAGTTGGAAATGCATTTATCAATGCCTACAGTACACAGAAATTAAAAAAAGGACTTGTTGATTTCAATGATCTAGAGCATTTCACTTTGAATATCCTTACAAAAAAAGTGGATGGAAAATGGTTTGAAACGGAAGCTTCTAAGTACTACCGTGAGAAATTCGATGAAGTTTTGGTCGATGAATATCAAGATGTCAATCGGTTGCAAGAAACAATTTTGTATTGGCTACGAAAGCCATTGGCTGAAGAAGGAAACTTATTTATGGTTGGAGATGTCAAGCAGTCCATCTATTCCTTCCGTTTAGCTGATCCAACATTATTCATCGAAAAATATAATCAATATGGACAAAATAAAGAGGGTAAAAGAATCATTTTGGCCGAAAATTTTCGTTCAAGAAAAAATGTGTTGGATTTTACCAATCTTGTTTTTGAACAGTTGATGGATGAACGTGTTGGTCAAATTGCCTATGATGAAGCTGCCCAATTGGTCCATGGATTTGATCAATTTGAAGAAGCGGAAAACTATGACACAGAACTGTTAATTTATGAAAAAAAATCAGAGCAATTGGAAGAACCCCTTATTTTAGATGATTCACAACTGATTTTAGAAGATAAAACAGAAGGCGAATTACACATGACAGCGTTAAAAATCAGAGAATTGATCGATAAAAAATTTCTGATTTATGATAAAGCAACAAAAGAAAATCGTCCGCTGATGTATCAAGATATTGTACTGTTGACACCAACAAAGAAAAATAATTTGACCATTTTAGAAATATTTAAACAGGCTGGTATTCCGATCCAAGTAAACGATGCTCAGAATTATTTTCAAGCAACAGAAGTACAAACAATGGTTGCACTTTTACAAATCATTGATAATCCGTATCAAGATATCCCATTAGCTGCGGTACTACGCTCACCAATAGTAGGGTTAAAAGAAAATGAATTAGTTACAATTCGTTTGGCTGCCAAAAAGAGTTCCTACTATGAAGCCTTTTTAACGTTTAATCAAATGGAGCCTAAAGAAGTTTCAGAACAAGCGCTAAAAGAAAAAACGATACATTTTTCAGAATTACTTGAACAATGGCGAGAACTTGCTAGACGAAATCAGTTAGCTACTCTTATTTGGCAGATTTATCAAGATACTGCGTATTTAGACTATGTCGGTGGGATGGCAGCTGGAAAACAAAGACAGGCCAATTTATTTGCACTTGTTGATCGAGCGGCTAGTTATGAACAAACAAGTTTTCGTGGGTTGTTTCAATTTGTTCGCTTCATTGAAAAAATGCAAGAAAAAGATAAAGACCTAGCGGAACCTGTTATTTTGAGTGAAGAGAATGCAGTTCGTGTAATGACGATCCACGCAAGTAAAGGCTTGGAATTTCCAGTTGTCTTTATTTTAGACATGACAAAAGAATTTAATCTAGGAGATCTAAATGAGCGGTATATTTTTGATGATAGACTTGGTGTAGGAATACGGTATTTGGATCAAAATGATCGAATGCTTTTTGAAACATTACCATTTCTAGCAATCAAGCAGGCGAAGTTGAAGAAGTTACTTTCAGAGGAAATGCGTAAATTGTATGTAGCCTTGACTCGTGCAGAACAAAAACTCTATCTTGTGGGTTCGTATAATAACCAAGAAGCAACGTTTAAAGAATGGCTGAAAGTGGCTGATGTTCAATCAAAAGTCTTGCCAAGTGAGAATCGTCTGCAAGGGAAAAGTAGTTTGATGAACTGGGTAGGTATGAGCTTGGTTCGCCATCAGAAAATGTCTGAGTTTCAAACTGAATTTATTACTGAAAACATTCCAGGTATTACTCACCATTCCGCTGGTTTTTCAGTTTCATTTATGACGGAAAAGGAAATTGTAGAACAATTTGCCTCACTTCAATTCATTGATACTGGTGTAAATACGGGAGAAACGACTAAAAGTAGTGATCCAAAGGCTGTACAAGAAGGTCTTAGTCGGTTAAACTACGATTATCCCTATCAACTTTCAACAAAAACAACGAATTATCAATCGGTATCTGAGATTAAACGAGTTTTTGAAGATCCTGATAATAAAGAAATTGCTAAGATTGAAGTGAATGAAAAAAATACGATCCAGCCAGCTCCGATGATCGTTCATCGGATAAGTGATGGTGAGTTAGGAAAACCTAAATTCATTGAGACGATTCGCAAACCATCTGCTTTAGAAATCGGAACTGCGACTCATTATCTCTTACAGCTTTTGGATTTAAATATGGAACCAAGTAAAGAAAGTATTCTTCAATTAATTGACGAACTGGTTCAAGCGAAGATTATTCAAGAAAATGTAGCGAAACATATCAATAGTAATCAGGTTCTATCCTTCTATCAAACGAAATTAGGACAAAAACTGTTAGAAAATCCTAAACAAGTTGTACGAGAACAACCCTTTTCGATGCTATTGAAAGCGGAAGAATTGATCAAAGATTATCCAAAAGAAACGCAAGATGATTTATTGATTCACGGAATGATTGATGGGTATGTTGAACAAGAAAAAGAGTGTATTCTGTACGATTATAAAACTGATTTTGTTCAAGATATCGAAAATATTCAAGAAATCAAAAAAATCATTCAACGCTATCGTGGTCAGTTAAACTTATATCGAAAAGCATTAGCTCAAGCAACAGGTAAAGAAGTAAATAACGTCCTGTTAGTATTATTATCGGCAGGTATTATTATCGATATGGATGAAGAAAAAATCATTGAAAAAATGAAATAAAATAGAAGCAAATATACTTACAAATTGTAAGTTGTGTGCTATACTCAGTTCACGAGGTGAGGAAAATGGAGCAAGTAAAAACAACCGATTTTTCACTATGTCCCAAGTTCGAAAAAGCATTCGCGATTTTAGGGAAGAAATGGAATGGTTTGATTATTGATGTCTTGTTGGAAAATGGTCCTCAACGATTTGGTGAGTTAAGACAAAAAATCCCAGAACTTAGCGATCGAGTGTTAGTAGAACGCTTGAAAGAATTAGAAGGCGAAGGGATCATCTCTAAAGCAGTTCGTTGCGATGAGAGTAGTCGTCTAGAATATTTTCTCACAAATAAAGGCAAGGACTTGCAACAAGCAATGGAACAAATCCAAGAATGGGCAGAAAAATGGGTCACATCTGAAGAATGCTGTTGACCTAAGACTTAATTTCTTGTAAACTGTAATCAATTGAATAACAAAAAACGTTGATAGAAAAGAGTAATTTGGCTGATACGAAAAGGGAAAACCTGTCATAGACTGTAAACAGGTTACGTCATCGAAAAATGAAATTCACTTCTGGAGTTTGTTTGTTCCAAGTGTTCAGACCGGTGAAAGCCGTTATAAGAATTGAGTGCATGATTTTTTGTCATGAAGTAGGATGGTAACACGATAGCTCGTTCCTTTATATGAGGAGCGAGCTATCGTTTTTTAATTATAGACTGAAACTCAATTTTATTATCAAGCAAAAGAAAGGATTAGAAAAATGACATTAAAAGCGCAATTAGAAGCGTTAAGAGATGAAACATTGACAAATATTCAAAATGTAGCAGATCTTAAAGCCTTAAACCAAATCAGAGTGGAAACACTAGGAAAAAAAGGTCCAATCACAGAAGTCTTGAGAGGAATGAAAGATTTATCAGCAGAAGAGCGTCCTGTAGTGGGGAGTTTTGCCAATGAAATCCGAGATTTATTGACTGAAGCTGTTGAAACTCGCAAGGAAATTTTAGAGACAGAGGCGTTGAATGCAGCCTTGGAACAGGAAACAATCGATGTAACATTGCCAGGTAAACAGATGACACATGGCACTCGTCATGTATTATCCCAAGTGATGGAAGAAATCGAAGATATTTTTGTAGGAATGGGCTATCAAGTTGTAGAAGGCTATGAAGTTGAGTCTGATCATTATAACTTTGAACGGATGAATTTACCAAAAGATCACCCAGCTCGTGATATGCAAGACACTTTTTATATCTCAGATGAGATCTTGATCCGTACCCATACATCTCCTGTACAAGCAAGAACGATGGAAAAACATGATTTTTCAAAAGGGGCACTCCGCATGATTTCTCCAGGGAAAGTTTTCCGTAGAGATACAGATGATGCGACACATAGCCACCAATTCCATCAAATCGAAGGGCTAGTCATTGATAAAAATATTACAATGGGTGACCTAAAAGGCACATTAGAAGTTGTGATGAAGAAAATGTTTGGTGAAGATCGTAAAATTCGTCTGCGCCCAAGTTATTTTCCGTTTACTGAACCTTCCGTTGAAGTGGATGTTAGTTGCTTCAAATGTGGTGGTGCAGGCTGTAATGTTTGTAAGCAAACAGGTTGGATCGAGATTTTGGGTGCTGGAATGGTTCATCCGGACGTCTTGTCTATGTCAGGAATCGACCCGAATGAGTATACAGGATTTGCTTTTGGCTTAGGCCCAGATCGTGTAGCAATGCTACGTTATGGTGTTAATGACATTCGTAATTTCTATCAAAATGATTTACGTTTCTTAAATCAGTTCAAGGTAAAGGAGTAGTCGACGATGTTAGTTTCTTATAAATGGTTAAGTGAATATTTAGATCTATCAAAAATCTCAGCAAAAGAATTATCTGATCAAATGTCTTTAACAGGGATTGAAGTTGAAGGTGTTGAAGTACCAGAAGAAGGTTTGAAAAAAATTGTGGTCGGAGAGGTCAAAGAATGTGTCCCACATCCTAACTCTGATCACTTATCAATATGTCAAGTGGATATCGGTGAAGAAGAATTATCGCAAATTGTATGCGGTGCACCTAATGTGAAAGAAGGGATCAAAGTAATCGTAGCGTTACCTGGATCTCGAATAACAGGGAATCAAAAAATCAAAAAAGGTAAAATGCGTGGAGAAGTTTCGAACGGCATGATTTGTTCTTTACAAGAATTAGGGTATTCAGATAATGTAATTCCTAAAACTTATTCAGATGGAATCTATTATATGCCAGAAGACGCTGTGAATGGTGATGATGTCTTTTCATACTTAGATATGGACGATCATATTATCGAATTATCGATCACACCAAACCGTGCTGATGCATTAAGCATGCGTGGTGTTGCCTACGAAGTCGGGGCTATTTACCGTCAAACACCCAAGTTTAATGATGAGCCCTTAAAAGAGGATACAAGTGAAACTGCTGCAGATTACATTTCTGTGGAAGTGACCGACAAAGAAGATACACCAGCTTACCAAATCAGAGTTATCAAAGATGTGAAAATCGCTGAAAGTCCACTATGGCTGCAAACACGTTTAATGAATGAGGGGATTCGCCCAATCAATAATGTAGTTGATATCACAAACTATATCCTTTTATTATTCGGACAACCGTTACATGCGTTTGATTATGATAAGCTAGCGAGCAAAAATATTTTAGTAAGACGTGGTAAAACAGGTGAAGAAATTGTCACATTAGATGGCGAAACACGCAAAGTATCAGAGGAGAATATCGTTATTACAAATGGGCAAGTTCCTGTCGCCTTGGCTGGCGTTATGGGTGGGGCTGACTCAGAAATTACTGATGAAACAACAACTGTAGCTTTAGAGTCAGCTTTATTTAATTCACTATCCGTTCGTAGAACATCAAAAGAGTTCAATTTACGTAGTGAGTCATCTAGCCGATTTGAAAAAGGGATCAATCATGCAACAATTGGTGAAGCAGGAGATGTAGCTGCTGCAATGATCGCCAAATTAGCTGGAGGAACCGTTGTTTCAGGTAAAGCGGTCGGTTCAGAAGTAACCCTTGATGAGGTTGCTGTAAGTGTGACGATTTCGCGAATCAATGAATACTTAGGAACTAAAATGGATCAAGCGACGGTCAGTGAAATTTTTGACACACTAGGTTTTGACTATGTACTGGATCAAGAAAAATATACGGTATCAGTTCCTCCTAGACGCTGGGATATTACGATCGAAGCCGATTTGATCGAAGAAGTAGCACGCATTTATGGGTATGATAACTTACCATCTACATTGCCAAAAGGTGAAACAGTGGCAGGTAGCTTAACTAGCGGACAGCTTTTAGTTCGTAAAATCAAGAGTCTGTTGGAAGGCTGTGGAGCGAGTGAAGCAATCAGCTATGCTTTGACGACAGAAGAAAAATCTCGTCAATTTATGATGAGAGAAAGTGCAACTACAAGTTTGCAATGGCCAATGAGCGAAGAACGTTCTGTTTTAAGAATGAACTTGATTTCGGGATTATTGGATGACGTAGCCTATAATGTTGCTCGAAAAAATAACAATGTAGCTCTTTATGAAATAGGGCGAGTATTCTACCAAGATAATGATCCTAAAAAAGAATTACCATACGAAGAAAATCATTTAGGTCTTGTTTTATCAGGGAATAGAACGGTAAAAGACTGGGAAACAAAAGAGACACCTGTTGAATTCTATACGATCAAAGGGATGTTAGAAGTTTTATTTGATTCACTTGGAATCTCTGAGAAAATTACTTTTGTGGCAACAAAAGATAACAAGGATCTACATCCTGGAAGAACAGCTTTAGTGAAATTGAATGACACAGTCATCGGATTCGTTGGACAGGTTCACCCAACGGTAGCAAAAGAATATGAAATCCCTGAAACATACGCAGCTGAATTGAATCTCAAAGCAATCATTGACGAAGAAAATGAACCGTTAGTGTACAAACAAATTTCAAAATTCCCTGCCGTTTCACGTGATATTGCGCTACTCGTTAGTGAATCAGTAACAAGCCATGAACTCGTTGAAACAATTTCAAAACATGCAGGAAAATTCTTGCAATCTGTTCACTTATTTGACGTTTACCAAGGCGATAACATTGCTGAAGGTAAAAAATCAATGGCTTATAGCCTAACTTTTGTGAATCCAGAAGCAACTTTGGTTGACGAAGAAATCAATCAATCAATGGAAAAAGTAGAGAAAGCTTTAGTGGAACAATTTGATTTAACGATTCGTTAGAAAAAAGGTGCTGTGACAAAACTTTTCTAGTTTTTGTCGCAGCACCTTTTAGTTTGAATAAATTTTTAAACCCAATTTCTAGATAGCCATCTCGAAAACTGAGAAATCGAGAAATTAATTACAAAATACATTAAGGCCACAAGCCCATAAATGGCGAAAACCTGCTCAGTTTGAGCGTAGCGCCCCATAAGGATATATGATTTTCCGAATAGTTCTTGTAACGCGATAACAGAATATAAAAAACTAGTATCTTTAATGACGGTTACAAATTGAGAAACAATGGCTGGCAATACATTGCGAATGGCCTGAGGCAAAACGATATGCAAAAGGATTTGAAAATTGCTGAACCCTTGCGAGCGAGCTGCTTCTTTTTGACCTTTATCTACGCCATTTAAGCCACCACGAATAATTTCGGCTAATGCTGCTGTTGTAAAAACCGTAAAACTTACGATGCCAGCTGGCGTAGACTTAATTTTAAAAATCAAGAAAATAACATAAATCCATAATAAATTAGGTATATTTCGAACGATTTCGATATACAAGCTAGCTAAAAATTTTAAAGGACCTGTTTTTTGATTCCTCAGAACAGCCAAAATTGTCCCAAACAGGGTACTTAAAACAATTGAAACAAAAGAAATATAGAGAGTAAGCTTCAAACCATCAAATAAAAAGCGCAAATTATTGCCGGTCAGAAGTTGACTCATTTGTTCTGAAAAAGACATGATTGCGAACCTCCTATCTGGTATAAGCTTTCTTATTATTTTCTTCTAATTTCCGAGCTAATTTAGCTAATGGGAAACACAAAATGAAGTAAAGGAATCCTGCTAAAGCGAAAGCTGGAATGTAATTTAAATTAATGGAAGACCAGCTGTTTGCTGTGAACATTACATCTGCACCTGAAATGATAGCGACGGTAGAAGTATTTTTGATCAAGTTAACGATTTGATTTGTTAATGGCGGCAACATAATGCGCCAAGCTTGTGGTAATACAACATAACGCATTGTTTTACTGTAAGAAAATCCTTGTGAATAGGCCGCTTCGAATTGTCCTTTTGGCACAGCACCGATCCCAGAACGAACAACTTCGGAGATATAAGCCCCATGGTAAAGACCAACACAGAGAATGGCAATCGTCGTTGTCGAAAAAGTTAATAGTGGGCTGATCAATGGAAAGCCATAATAAACAACAATAAATTGAATCAACAGAGGTGTGTTTTGGAAAAATTCAACATAAATTCTACTGATTATATTCAACAACTTATTTTGCATTGCAGACAGACTACCGAAAAAAATACCTAGTAGCATTGCTACAACTAGTGACCCAACGGCTAATAGAATAGTATAGAGGAAAGCATCACCAAAAAGTCTCCAATCTTTAAGTAATGCTTCCCACCTGTAAAGTGCAAATGGGCCTGTATTAGCTATAATGAACATCTGATTTCCTCCCAAATCCTAACGAAGTTGCGTAGAGTCGGGAAATATTAGTCCAGATTCCACGTCTTGTAAATTTTTTCTAAAGTGCCGTCTTTTTCCCATTTTTCAATGGATTTATTTAAGTGGTCATTTAGTTCAGTGTTTGCTTTTTTCGTAGCAATACCATATTCTTGTGGTGAAAAACCATCTTTTAGTATCTCAGTGCTATCATCTAAATAACCTGTTAAAATAGATTTATCAACTGAAAAAGCGTCAATTCTTTTTGAAGTCAAAGCAGTTTTTAGTTCTGGGTATGACCCAAGTTCTTGGTATTTGAAAGACACACCTAATTCTTTTGCTTGTTTTTCGATGGCTTCTTTTGTAGTTGCTGATTGAACGACACCGATTGTTTTACCATCTAAGCTAGCAGTATCAGTGAATTTATCAGCTTTTCTTACTAAGAAACCAACTTCATCTTTATAATAAGGCGTCGTGAAGTTATATGTTTCTTTTCGTTCTTCTGTAATGGTGAATGTTGCGATAACCATATCCAACTCTCCATTATCTAGCAACGGGCCTCGTGTTTTAGCTGTTACACCGACAAACTCCACGTTATCTTCACTACCTGTCAGTTCCTTAGCAATCAAGCGAGCGATATCTGGCTCCATCCCTTCATTTTTCTTCGTGTCAGGATTCATATAACCAAAATTGGGTACGTCTTCTTTAATTCCGACTTTAATAACGCCAGCATCTTTGATTTTTTGAACATCGGTTGTTCCTTTGCTGTTAGAGTTGGCTGAATCTGTACCATCTCCGCCATTTCCACAACCTACAATCAAGCCAAGTAATAGCGTAAGAGAGAGCGCACCTAAAAGTTTCGTTGTTTTTTTCATTTGAAAATCCTCCTTCTATATGTGTTGTTTTATTAGTTATGAATAATCTTACTTAAAAATTCCTTTGCACGTTCGTTTTGAGTGCTAGTGAAGAAATGTTCTGGTGTGCCAGTTTCAATGATTTGTCCATCATCCATAAAGATAACTTTGTCGGCCACTTGACGTGCAAAGCCCATTTCGTGTGTTACACAGATCATCGTGATATTTTGCTTAGATAAGTCAACCATTACATCTAATACTTCTTGGATCATTTCAGGATCAAGCGCTGAAGTGGGTTCGTCAAAAAGAATGATTTCAGGATGCATGTTTAATGCTCGCGCAATCGCTACTCGTTGTTGCTGACCACCTGATAGTTGAGCTGGATAGGCATTTGCTTTATCAGCTAAGCCGACTCGTTCTAAATATTCCATACCAGTTTTAGTTGCTTCTTCTTTGCTAACGCCTTTTACCTTGATGGGTGCTAAAGTAAGGTTTTGGATAATTGTTTTGTGGGCATAGAGATTAAAACTTTGAAAAACCATCGCTACTTTTTGACGCACTTTTTGTACCGGAGCTTTAGGTTCCGTGATGTCGATGCCGTCGACTAGAATATGTCCGTCAGTCACTTTCTCTAGTCGATTGATGCAGCGGATCAACGTGCTCTTTCCAGAACCAGACGGGCCGATGATTACAATTTTTTCTCCTTCGTTGACGTTTAAAGATACATCTTTTAATACATGATGATCTCCAAAATACTTATTTACATGTTCCAACGAAATCATGGTCATTCTCCTTTATGTATAGAATTATCACATCATATTTAATGAATTGATGTTGTGGATTATAAGAATAGATTTTGAATAAAATGGAGAAATGATTTTTTTTAAATGGAAATAAGAAAATAATAAGAGTGGGGTATACGATTATTATTCATGTATAGTCGTATAAATAGGATGTTCTCGTTATTTCGTATGTTCTTTTATAAAAACAGTTCTCCTTTTTATCTAACTAAAAAATCATAAATCTATTCGTTTGTTAATGTTAGAAATTATAACATATGAAAAATAAGATTACCAGTTTTTTTTCAAAACCCAAAAAGAAAAAGAGTTTAAAGGAGTATAGGAAATGAAAAATTGATCGTAAAAAATGATATAATAGAAGATAGTAAGAATAAAACTTGAAAAAAAACAGCAAAAAGTAGAGAATAAGAGTGTTGTAAAAATACTGTAAAGGTTTGATTGACTTGAATAATCATGAAGCAATAGGATTTATAGATTCTGGGGTCGGCGGACTTACGGTAGTAAAAGAAGCAATGAGACAACTACCTAATGAACGTTTGATCTATCTTGGCGATACGGCAAGGTGTCCTTATGGGCCAAGACCTGCTGAACAAGTTGTTCAGTTTACTTGGGAAATGACAAATTTCCTTTTAGAAAAAAAGATTAAAATGTTAGTTATTGCGTGTAATACAGCGACTGCTGTAGCATTAGAAGAAATTAAAGCGCAATTAGATATTCCTGTCGTTGGTGTGATTTTACCAGGAACAAGAGCGGCTTTAAAAGCAACAAAAATGAATCGAATCGGTGTTATTGGTACTGCTGGAACAATCAAAAGTTGTGCTTATGAACAAGCGTTAAAGAGAAAAGCACCGAACACATTTGTTACTAGTTTGGCCTGTCCTAAATTTGTCCCAATCGTAGAAAGTAATGAGTTTCATTCATCTGTAGCAAAAAAAGTTGTATCAGAAACGCTTAATCCATTACAAGTGAAAAAATTAGATACCTTGATTTTAGGCTGTACACATTATCCATTATTACGACCTTTAATTCAAAATGTAATGGGCGCTCAGGTAAAATTAATTGATTCTGGTGCTGAAACAGTAAGTGAAGTGAGTATGTTGCTCGATTACTTTGATATCGCGAATACCCCACATTATAAAAATGAACCAAATGAATTTTATACCACAGGATCGGCAAAGATGTTTAAAACGATCGCAAATGATTGGCTCAATATAGACGCAATCAAAGTCGAACAAACTCGATTGTCTAATACTATACAAGGGAGATGAAGTGATGATCAGACATGATGGAAGACAAGCTAAGGAACTTAGAAACATTACCATTGAGACAAACGTCTATAAACAACCAGAAGGTTCAGTTGTGATTTCTTTTGGAGATACTACGGTCATTTGTTCTGCTACGGTGGAAGAAAAGGTGCCACCGTTTTTAAGAGGGGAAGGGACAGGGTGGGTGACTGCTGAATACAGTATGTTACCTAGAGCCACTAATACGAGAAACATCCGTGAGAGCGCTAAAGGCAAATTAACCGGCAGAACGATGGAAATTCAACGTTTGATTGGTCGCTCATTGCGAGCTGTTATTGACTTGAAAAAATTAGGTGAAAGAAATATCATTGTTGATTGTGATGTTGTACAAGCAGATGGAGGAACTCGAACTGCAAGTATTACAGGTGCTTTTGTGGCAATGAAAATAGCTGTTGACAAAATGCTCAAGTCAGGGGAGCTAGAAGAAAATCCAATCAAAGAGTATCTGGCAGCGGTTAGTGCTGGAATAATAAATGACGGTCAATGTGTTCTTGATCTGGATTATGTAGAAGATTCTTCTGCATCAGTTGATATGAATCTTGTGATGACCGAATCAGGAAATTTTGTTGAACTACAAGGGACAGGTGAAGAGGCTACTTTTTCTGGTGATGATCTGAATGCTTTATTATTTTATGGAAAAACAGGTATCGAACATTTGATTGCTTATCAAAAAGAAGCTTTAATGAACGAAAACAGCGAGAAATCATATTCAACAGATGATAAGACAATTGTGATTGCGACAAGAAATCCTGGTAAAGCGAAAGAGTTTAAGACACTATTTGCGGAAAAGGGTTATGATGTAAAAACGTTATTGGACTATCCTGAATTACCAGATGTGGAAGAAACAGGAAACACATTTGAAGAAAATGCACGTTTAAAAGCAGAAACCATTGCTGCTATTTTGCAACAGCCTGTCTTAGCGGATGATTCCGGTTTGATTGTTGATGCGTTAGATGGGATGCCGGGCATTTTTTCTGCACGCTTTGCGGGTGAGCCTACGAACAATGCAGCTAATAATGCGAAACTATTACATGAATTAACAGGTGTGCCAAAAGAAAAACGGACTGCAACATTTCATTGTACACTTGTCTTTGCAGCACCGAATAAAGAAAGTTTAGTGGTAGAAGGAAATTGGCCAGGTGAGATTGGAACGATTCCACGTGGAGACAATGGATTCGGTTATGATCCTCTATTTTTTGTACCAGATGAGCAAAAAACTGCAGCTGAACTATCCGATGAACGCAAAAATAAAATTAGCCATAGAGGAAAAGCAGTAGAAAAATTAAAAGATCAATGGGAAAATTGGTTAGAAAAATAGGAGGCTTTCAATGAAATATCTAGTAGTGAGTGACAATCATGGTGATCGCGATATATTGGTTGATTTAGCAGAAACTTATCGGGGAGTCGTTGATAAAATGTTTCACTGCGGTGATTCAGAGTTAGAACCCACTGATTCATTGTGGAATGATTTTCTTGTAGTCAAAGGGAACTGTGATTATGATCCTGAATTTCCCGATACGGTTGTAGAAAAAAGTGGAGACGATACTATTTTTATGACACACGGCCATTTGGCGAATGTGCGTTCAGGTTTGACGTCTTTAGCGCTATATGCGGATCAGGTTAAAGCAACGATCGTTTTGTTTGGGCATACACACGAAATCGGTTGTGAAGTTCGGGCGAATGTGTTGTATTTAAATCCAGGAAGTATTCGCCAGCCACGAGGTCCTATCCAACTGAAATCCTATGCAATCATTGAAAGTACAGCAGATCAATTTATTGTTCAATATTATGGGCGAGATCATCAGCCATTCAAAGAACTACATTTTGTCTTTAATAAAAAATAAGTAGAGGTAGCTTTTACTAGAGATAGTAGAAGCTATTTTTCAAAACAAACGTGAAGAAAATACGACCAAATCTTAATTTTTTTTAAGAGTTATGAAAAAAGTTTGAATTTAAAGACATTTGCATCCGTTTTCTGTACAATGATACTTGTGGCAAAGAAAATGAAATGGAGGCACTCCAATGATTGGAACTGCTGTAAAAGAATTACTATTAGAAAAACAAGAAACCTTTTTGATTCCGGCGGAAAATGTTGCGAATGTTATGTGTTTGAATCCGCTAAGTCATGCACTATTGGTTCTATCACAAGTGAAATATTCAAAAATCCCCGTATTAGATAAAGGTGATCGTTTTGTTGGGTTGATCAGTTTATCCGATGTTGTGGATAAAATGTTTGATATCACATCTGTAGATTTTGATAAATTAAAAGATTTTACTGTAGCAGATGTTATGGAAGTAAATGTCCCTGTAATTGGTGAGGAATGGGAATTAGAAGATGTTCTTCACTTGTTGGTTGATGCGGCATTTCTACCTGTCGTTGATGACAATCAATGTTTTAAAGGGATCATTACACGCAAAGAACTATTGAAAGCTATTAACCATATGGCACATGAATTAGAACGAAAAAATGTTATTTTACCTAAATCAGATGAAGATTCTAGAGAAATGAAAGTGATATGATTTTTATTTCCTTTTTTATGAGTTTCTGATATGCTAAACACTGAATTATAGCTTCAGTTCGTTTTACAGATCAAGCTATCATTTAATTTGAAGGGAGTTAGTTGGATGGACGCATATGAAATTATCAACTATATCGGGAACGCTGAAAAAAAGACACCGGTAAAGGTTACATTAAAAGGAAAACTTAAAGAAGTAACCTTTCCAGATGAGGTTCAAGCCTTTACGAATTGTAAAACTGGAACATTATTTGGTGAATGGAGCGTAATAAAAGAATTTTTAGAAAAAAATAAAGAGAGCATCGTAGACTACGTAATAGAAAATGATGCTAGAAATTCCGCTATCCCTATGCTGGATATGAAAGAAATCAATGCACGTATCGAGCCAGGCGCTATTATTCGAGATCAGGTTGAAATCGGTGATCATGCTGTAATCATGATGGGGGCAGTAATCAACATTGGTGCGGTGATCGGCGAAGGATCAATGATTGATATGGGAGCCATTTTGGGTGGACGTGCAACAGTTGGCAAAAATTGCCATATTGGAGCGGGTACTGTACTTGCTGGTGTTATTGAACCGCCTAGTGCTGAACCAGTTGTGATTGAAGACAATGTTTTGATTGGTGCAAATGCGGTTGTTTTGGAAGGAATTCGAGTAGGCGAAGGGGCTGTTGTTGCAGCTGGAGCAATTGTAGTTGATGATGTTGCACCGTATACTGTCGTTGCTGGCGTTCCAGCTAAAAAGATCAAAGACATCGATGCGAAAACGAAAAGTAAAACGAATATGATGGAAGAATTACGAAAGTTATAGATGAAATAAGTCCTTTTCTTTAAAGTCTAAGTGAGTAAACATACCTCTAGAAGGTGTGTTTACTCACTTTTTTGTTATATTAAACTTGCATTTATGTAAGTACAATGTTCGCTTATTCAATTTTCTAACTAACTATTTCTGATTATAATTAGTTATATAAGTTAAGTAGGAGGAACAAGTAATATGAAAAGCAAAAAAGTTAAATTCATTATTGGTGGTATTTTAATCGGGTTATCAGTGGGAAGTTATTTTCTCTTTTTTTCCTCTCCTAAAGATGTAGAACCTAGTTATAATGTCTTCACTTTAAATCCATTAGATCCACTTATTTTAAAAGGAGAAGTTAAACCAGCTCAAACAGAAGACATTTTTTATGATCAAGCGTTAGGTACAATCGCTGATATCCCAGTAAAACAAGATCAAGAAGTTAAAACTGGAGATAGTTTACTTAATTATTTAAATGGTGAAGCACAAACTCGAGCAGACCAACAACAACGATCAGTCAACAAAAGTAGCTTATCTGCTCAGCAAGCAGCTCAAAATTTAACTCGAGCGCAAACTCGTTCTAATGAAGCGCAAGCAACTCTAAATCAAAGCCAAGTAGAGCTTGATCGAGAAGTAGATCCAGAAAAGAAAGAAGAACATAAAGCGAAAGTAGAACAACAAAAAGCTGATCTAACAAGTGCTAATAATGAAGTAATACAAGCACAACAGGCACTGGACTTAGCCAATACCGAAGTGACTGATGAAGCGGCAGCGCTAGAAACGGAACAAGGGAAAGTTAGCTCAACAGTTAAAGCGACAATCGATGGCGTTGTTGTAGTAAATGAAGCAGGTAAAAAATCATTAGAACAGCCGTTGGTGCAAGTTTTAAGCAAGACAAAGCAAACAAAGGGAATTGTTACAGAATATGATTTGACTAAATTAAAAGTAGGACAAGAAGTCAGTGTAACCTCGATTGGTTCAAATCAAACGGCTAAAGGAAAAATCAATAGTATCAATCAATTGCCGAAAACAAACAACGGTGGTGACTCAGAGATTCCAACATATGAATTTATTGTCGATGGCGATTTTCCGTGGGCGTATGGGTCATCGGTACAAGTTTCATTACCACAGCCACAATTAGTTTTACCTGAACGATCTATTCTAACAAAAGACAATGAAACATTTGTTTATATTTATAAAAATGGACGAGCTGTGAAAAAAGACGTCAAAATTAGTGAGGTCAATGGGACGAAAAGCGTAGAGTCAGGTGTTTCCAAAGGAACTAAAATCATCAATGATCCTGATGAGTCATTAAAAGACAATGCAGAAGTGCAGGTGGTTGAAAATGATTAAACTTGAACAAATCAACAAATTCTATTCATTGGAAGAAGAAAAACTCCATGTTTTGAAAGATATAAACTTTGAAATTAAAGAAAAAGAATTTGTTGCAGTTATGGGTCCATCAGGGTCAGGTAAATCAACATTAATTAATTTGATTGGGTTTATTGATAAAAAATTTGATGGTCAGTATTTATTTGAAGGGAAAGAGATTACAGATTTTTCCGATAAAGAACTTTCGGCTATTCGAAATAAATCAGTGGGATTTGTTTTTCAAAACTTCAGTTTGATTGAAAATAACACGGTTTTTGAGAACGTTGAATTGCCTTTATTATACAACGGTTCGGCATATACGATTACAAAGGCAAGAGTTCAGGAAGTTTTGGGGAAAGTTGGATTAGCAGATAAAGGCAATAAATACCCTAAACAACTTTCAGGAGGGCAACAACAGCGTGTCGCAATTGCACGAGCTATCGTGAATTCCCCGCGATTTATTATTGCCGATGAGCCGACAGGGGCATTAGATTCTAAAACATCGGAAGATATCATGCAGTTATTTCAGGATTTAAACAAAGACGAAGGTGTAACAATCATTTTAGTCACTCATAATCCAGAGATGGTTTCATATTGCGATCGCTTGATTCGTGTTAAAGATGGAGCCATTGTTGAGGAGGAGTTGATTAAATGAAGAATTTCGTCATCTGGAAAACGGCATTAAAATCAATTCTGAAAAATAAAAAACGCAGCTTTTTAACAATGTTTGGTATTATAATTGGCATCGCATCAGTTATTACGATTGTCTCTATTGGAAATGGATTTAAGCGTGACATGATCGACAAGATGTCAATGACAAACACAAATGAAAATGTTAGTAACATTACATTTACTTATTATGATGTCGCGAATGCTTTTACAGAAAATGAAGTGTTTAAAAAAAGTGATTTTGATTTGATAAAAAATGTAAAAGGCATTAAGAAAGTTGATTTTTTTCAGCCAAAAATAAAATTGACAGAACGCCAAGTAGAACTCTATATTCGAGGGAAAAAACTAACAAAAAAAATAGAACGCGTTGAACAAACATCAGAAACACTGTTAGCAGGTCGACAACTAACTCAAACAGACAATGATACGTTAAATAAGGTAGTTGTAATCGATGAAGTATTAGCTCAAAAATTATATGATGATCCTGAAAAAGCACTTGGAAAAGGCTTTGAAGTAATGAATGAATTATTTACGATTGTTGGAATCAAAGCAAGTCAAAATGGTACATTATCGATGGAAAATCAAGCTCCATTGGCTTACTTTCCTCTTAAAAGCTACGATCATTACTTTAATAAGCCAGAAAGTCGCTCAATATTAAATTTAGAAATCGAACCTGGTGAGGATTTAGAAAAAGTAACAGCAGAAGTAATCAAACAACTGAATTTTAGTGGAAGTTTGAGAAATACAGGGGAATATGAACACTATAATCCCAAATCAGAAATTGATGAAATGGGCAGTATTTTAGATAATCTTACGCTATTTATTTCAGCAGTAGCAGGTATTTCATTGTTTATTGCCGGTGTTGGTGTCATGAATATGATGTATATTTCAGTTTCAGAAAGAACAAAAGAAATAGGAATACGCAGAGCTTTGGGCGCAACTGAAAAAGATATTAAAAAACAGTTTTTAGCTGAAGGATTAACGTTAACATTATTAGGTGGTTTGACAGGGTATCTTTTAGGGATGATCTTAGGATTGGTTTCATCTATGTTTCTCCCTTTTACTGTGCGACCAGATTTATTTACGATCAGTTTAGCTGTGGGGATTTCAACGATTATAGGTGTTGTCTTCAGTTATATGCCAGCGTCAGCTGCTTCTAAAAAAGATTTGATTGATATTATGAAATAATAGGAGAAAAGGTTAAGACATACGTGCTTAACTTTGACGTTTATCAGGCTTGCTTATAGGTTGGGACAAAAGTGTTTAACTCCGAGAAATAAGAAGGAGTTGCTTCTGCCTCTACGGTTCTCGTTTCACTCCGATCCTCGAAGCATCGAGGACCATTTGCTCCCACCGTCTATTCGGATACCAAGTGTCTGGGATATAACTCACAAAGTTATGACCCAGACACTTTTTTCTATTGTTGGATTCACTCTCATCTCGTTTTTGTTGGAATCTTTTTGGCTTACTTTTTCTGTAATTGTGTATCTAATACTGAAACTGCCTCTGACAAAAATTGATTAATGATTTGTAATTCTTTTTCAGAATAGTTTTTTGCGACGTTTTGCATTGCTAGATTTAACGGCTCATATGCTTGTTGGATTTCTTCCTTATCTTCATATGTAGGTACGATGATGACTCGTCTACGATCATTTGGATCTTTCTCTCGGTGTGCGTACCCGATTTTTTCTAATCGATCGATCAAAGCAGTGATCGTTCCAGTAGATAGACCAGTTTTTTCAGCTAATTCTCCTGCTGTAAGTGGTCCTAATTCGTTCAATAAATCAATTGAAATGTAATCATTGGCTGGAATACCTAAAGAGTGAACGATGGCTTGTTGGTGTAAGATAGACCGCGATCCGAAGCCTCGCAATAAAGAGGTAAGTTGTTCAATTGCAACAGTAGTGTTTACGATTTGATTGTTTGACAAATGGTTATCCTCGCTTTATGCTTAATATATCTCGTTTGACGAGATTCTTTTCTATCGAAATAAATTAGTACAAATCTATCATAACAAGCTTAATGCTATCTGTAAAGTAAAGAAAGAAACGAGGGTAAATGGATGAAAACATTGATCGTATATGGTACAAAATCAGGCGCATCACAGGAATGTGCTGAGCGTTTGGGCAAAGAAATCAAGGATACGGTCATTATGAACATTGAACAGGACAAACCAAATATAGAGAATTTTACTCATATTATTGTAGGCGCTGGTGTACGTAATGATAAAATGTATAAACCAATTCGAGATTTTTTGAAAAAAAATGAACAAGACCTATTAGCTAAAACGATGGCTTGCTTTTTATGTAATTCGAAACCAAAAACAACAGCGGATGTTATTATTGCTAGTATTCCCGAAGCAATTAGAGAACATGCCGTAAAGATTGTATCGTTCGGTGGCTATAAACCTTCTTGGGTTCCAGTCAGCGCAGAAAATAAGTTAAAAGGAATCGATTTGGACCAAATTAGTGAATTTGCTAAATACTTTTTAGATCAAGCTTAATGGGTGAAAAAGATTTTAAAGATGAGGTGGTGTGAAATTTCTGCTATTGCAGGATTGACAGAAAAATATTTTTGTTCAACAATAGGAGATAAAGAAACAGAAAAGAGGCAGATGAGTAGTGATTCAAGAACAATTGATTCAGATTCGAAGGCAACTTCATCAAATACCAGAAATTGGTTTAGAGGAAGAAAAAACACAAAAATACTTGCTTGAAATGATTAAATCAATCAACAAAGAGTATATGGAATGCAGAACTTGGCAAACAGGAATCATGGTTTTTGTACATGGTAAAAACCCTAATAAAACAATTGGTTGGCGTGCAGATATTGATGGATTGCCAATAACTGAGGAAGTTCATTCTGACTTTAAATCTGTTCACGCTGGTCAGATGCATGCATGTGGACATGATTTTCATATGACGATTGGGTTAGGATTACTGGAACAAATGACACTTGTTCAGCCTGAAAATAATTATTTATTTCTTTTTCAACCTGCGGAAGAAAATGAAGCTGGTGGTATGTTGATGTACGAAGCAGATGCTTTTGGCTCGTGGCTACCAGATGAATTTTATGGGTTGCATGTGAATCCTGATTTACCAGTAGGTAAGATGACGACTAAAGTAGGGACGCTTTTTGCAGCAACGTGTGAAGTCCAAATTACCTTAAAAGGAAAAGGAGGGCATGCTGCCTTTCCGCATGACTCAAATGATATGATCGTGGCTGGAATGAGCCTTGTTCAACAAGCTCAAACAATTGTGAGTCGGAATGTAAATCCAGTAGAAGGTGCTGTCGTTACTTTTGGTACGTTTAATGCCGGTACAGCGACCAATGTAATAGCAGGAGATGCAACGATTTCCGGGACGATTAGGACACTTACAGAAGAGATGAACCAATTAACCCAAGTCAGAATCAGAGAAATAGGAGAAGGAATCGCTAAATCTTTCAACTGTGAAGTAGACGTATTCTTGGATCAAAAAGGCTATCTTCCTGTAATTAATAATAAGCAAACAACAGAAAAATTCATCGCATTCATGGAACAAGAGCCAAATGTTGTATTTGAAGAAGCGGAAGTAGCTATGACTGGGGAAGACTTTGGTTATTTATTGTCTAAAGTTCCAGGCACAATGTTTTGGCTAGGTGTAGATAGTCCATATGGGCTACATTCTGCAAAGTTTGACCCAAACGAAGAGGCACTTTCTTTTGCTGTGGAGTATATCGGTCATTTTTTGAAATCGTTAGATAAATAAAAAAAAGAGTTTGGAACAGAAATGTTTGACTCCAAGAAATAAGCTGAAATTCACAGAAATTTGAAGAACAATTTTTGTGAATCTCAGCTTATTTCCGATGCCTTCAAATCTAAGCGAAGCGTAGTAGTTGCTGCTCCCACCGTTTATTTGGATACTAGACACTTCTTTTATTTTAGTGTGATCGGTGTATTTGGAATCGTAAAGTTTGCTTCAGATAATTTTTTTACATATTGGGCCAAAAATTCTTCTCTGATAGGCGCTTGTTTGCCGTTCAATACATACATCGTAGTCCGAACCGCAAAATTGCCATTTCCTAGGTCGACCATCCCAAAAATCGTAGGTCCTGTTTGAATACTTTCTGTATACTTTTCTTTTAGTTCCTGATTGACTTGATCGATAATCGCAGTGATTTGGTCATATCCTTCATCAGGCATGATTCTAACATCAATTAAAACTTGCATATTTGATCGAGAAAGATTACTTATTGTAGTGATATTTCGGTTAGGGATAAAATGAACCGTCCCATCTAGAGCTTTCATTTGAGTTGTTCGAAGACCGACCGCTGTTACGGTCCCTTCAATACCAAGCGCAGTTAAGCGGACGTAATCACCCACATCCATCTGTTGTTCTAAAATGATGAAGAAGCCTGTGATAATATCATTCATAAACCCTTGTGCCCCTAACCCAATCGCTACACCAGCAATTCCAGCTCCAGCGAGAAGGGAACCAACTGGCACCCCAACAACGGTTAACAATGAATAAACGAAAAAGAAAAAAAGCGTATATTGAAATGCGTTATTGATTAACGTGTGAAGTGTTTTCAGGCGACTTTCACTGAATGATTGTTTTTTGCTGTAATTCCCATATGTTTTATCAATCAGTGTTTTACCTATACGATTAAGTATCACAAAAAGGAGAATTAGAAATAAAAGGTAAATCGTTTTTTCAATTAAGGTGGCGATGATCTGATCCCAATTGATGCCATTCCAAAAGCGTTGAAGCGCGTTTACTTTATTTTCAGTAACCGTTTTTATATCAATGGTAGAATCCAATGTACTTTCAATTGTCGTACTAGATTTTGATTGTCCAAGAATAAACAAGGAAATCCCAACTTTCTTTTTTATCGATGATTATCTATCATTATACGTTAAATTAAAAAAAGATGTCATTAATTCTGTAAAAAGCTTAACAAATTCATTGGAAATATGTTACAATATTCTGAAAATAAGGAGTGATCGTATGGCAATTGATTGGGATAACCTAGGTTTTGATTATATAAAAACCCCGTTTCGTTATATTTCTACATGGAAAGATGGCCACTGGGACGAAGGGAAACTTACAGAAGATAACACGTTACATATTCATGAAGGCTCCTCAGCACTACATTACGGTCAACAATGTTTTGAGGGGTTAAAAGCTTATCGTTGTAAAGATGGCTCGATTAATTTATTTCGAGTAGATGAAAATTCAAAACGAATGAATAGAAGCGCTAAGCGTTTATTGATGGCTGAAGTTCCAGAAGAAAAATTTATCCATGCGATTGAAGAAGTCGTAAAAGCCAATGAAGCATTTGTTCCTCCTTATGGCAGTGGTGGAACATTGTATATTCGCCCTCTTTTGATCGGCGTAGGTGAAGGGATCGGTGTGAAACCTGCTCCTGAGTATTTATTTACTGTATTTTGTATGCCTGTAGGTGCCTATTTTAAGGGTGGGCTAACACCAACGAATTTTGTGTTTTCAGATTACGATCGTGCTGCTCCACAAGGAACAGGTGCGATTAAGGTTGGCGGTAATTATGCGGCTAGTTTTTTACCAGGAGAAGAAGCCAAGGAAAAGAATTTTTCAGATTGTATCTATCTTGATCCCAAAACACATACTAAAATTGAAGAAGTTGGGTCTGCTAATTTCTTTGGTATCACGAAAGATGACCGATTTATTACACCGTTATCTCCATCTATATTACCAAGTATAACGAAGTATTCACTACTTTATTTAGCAGAACATAATCTTGGTATGGAAGCAGTGGAGGAAGATGTTTATAGTGATTCTTTAGATCAATTCAAAGAAGCAGGCGCTTGTGGAACGGCAGCAGTTATTTCACCAATAGGAGGGATTCAAACCTATGATGAGTTTCATGTGTTTTATAGTGAGACAGAAGTAGGTCCTGTGACGCAAAAGCTTTATGATGAATTGACAGGTATTCAATTTGGTGATATTCCCGCACCAGATGGCTGGATCAGAAACATAAAAGTATAAGTAGCATTAGAAGGAAGTCGTCGTGATACTTACGTTGGCTTCTTTTTTCTAAGGGATTTTAGCACGTTAAAAAGACCTCGTATTTTTGATTTAGGTTTAGTATAATGAAGATTAGGGTATTTAGTTGAATCAAAAATAGAAAAGTTGGGGAGTCAAGATGAAAAAAATTGTTTTGGTATTTGCTTTATTGATTACATTAGCGGGTTGTAATAAAACACTAACAAAAGAAACAGCACTTAAACGTATGGAAGCACAAGAAAATAAGATAGATAGTTACGAATTGGATATGGATCTTAGTGTGAAGGTGAGCGCACTAGGTCAAAATAATAACTCATCAGTCGAATTGAGTACAGAAGTGGATCGCAAAAATAATCGGTATAGATCAGATGTAATAAATGCCGATGGAGAAGAACTTGAGGTCATTATAAAAGACGGAAAAGCTTACTTAGAAGATCGCCCTGGTGTTTGGAAAAAAACAGCAAAAGTCGATGCAAAAGAATTTAGCAGACAAGCCGATTATAGTGTGCCGTTAGAAGTACTTGGTTTGGTTACAGAAGATTTGAACTTTGAAACGACAGATGATGGCTATTATTTCACCTATGAAGGGTACGATAAAAAATTATATAAAACATTAAAGAAATACTATAATATTTCTTTTACAGGGTTTGACACGACTGAAGACTTGACGATTAAGATGGATATAAATGTAGATAAAAAGTCATTGAGAGTACAAGAAACAATGATAAAAGTTATTGGAAAAAATGAAAAAGGAAAAGTCAGTATCAACATTGATTCACAATATGATCAGTTCAATTCAATTGAAAAAATAGAGTTGCCAGAAGAAGATTAATCCTATCAGCAAAAGAAAATGACGAAAGAGTTTCGTTGTTTTCTTTTTTTTAATTTAAAATATAAATAAATGCGTATTACTATTCTAGGAAGAAAATTTTAGAATAGGAGATTCCCATGAAAAAGACAATGTTGTTTACTCTGTTAGTGTTGAATGGAGGGGTGATCCCAACGAATGCAGTTGGTTCATCTCTTACTAAGACAATACAATCTCAACGTGCAACCTTCGAGAAAGTGACAGATACAATCGAGAATTTAGAAGATATAACTGAACGTGCAGATAGTACCGAAATGCCACTAATTGAAAAAATGAATCAAGAAGACATGAGGACTATCTCGGATTCTGCTGATGAATTAGCAGGTGATGGAAACTTGGAACAACGTAAGGAGTGGTTGCCTAAGTTGTCGGATGTCACGCTACCTGAGCTTGTTCGTGGTCAAAATTTAAAAACAGATGTCTTCATTAAAATGATTGGAGAAGATGCAAAAAAGCTTGCTTCTAACTATAATTTATATGCGTCTGTGATGATTGCTCAGGCAATATTGGAGTCAGAATCTGGAAATAGTGAGTTAGCGCAATCACCGTACTATAATTTATTTGGTATTAAAGGAAATTATAAAGGTGCAGCTATTGTAATGAAAACTCAAGAAGATGATGGAATTGGCAATTTATTTACGATCGAGTCCTTCTTTCGCCAATATCCTTCTTACGAAGAGTCTCTAGAGGATTATGCTAAGCTACTCAAAGATGGTTTGGAGTGGAATTCTGATTTCTATAAAGGTGCTTGGAAAAGTGAAACAGATAGCTATCAAGAAGCAACATTATTTTTAACGGGTAAGTACGCGACAGATGTTCAATATGGAGAAAAATTAAACCATCTGATCGATATCTATCAATTGACTCGATATGATGAATTTAAGCATACAATAGTCAGTGACCTCGAAAGAACAGAGTTGAAAAGTGATAAAGTAAGTGAACAAACAGCAAGTATACTGACAATCCAAATTCCAAAAAAGAACGTGAAAAGGATCGTAAGGGAAAGGAAACTAAAATACCTTAAAAACTTAATGGGAAAAGTTAGGTTTAACTTACTTAAATTTTTATATTTGGTAAAAGGCTAGAACATCCGAATTTTCTGTTTCAAATAAAAAACCATCAAGTGACCAAGAAAACCAGTTGTTTGAATATAATCTTTAAAGGAGTATAATTAAATTGTACTTAGTTTTTCAAAGAAAGGAATGACGAAAACATGTCTTTTGAGAAAACAAAAGAGTTAGCAAATGGTTCAATCATCCCACGTTTAGGATTAGGCGTATGGCAAGTAAAAGATGGCTCAGAAGCTGTAGACTCTGTAAAATGGGCTTTACAAGCTGGCTATCGTTTGATTGATACTGCTGCAGCTTATAAAAATGAAGCAAGTGTTGGTGAAGGAATTCGAGCATCTGGAATTCCTAGAGAAGAAATTTTTATTACCACAAAATTATGGAATGCAGATCAGGGCTATGACTCAACCTTTAAAGCTTTTAATGAAAGTTTAGATAAATTGGGATTGGATTATGTTGATTTGTATTTGATTCATTGGCCAGTTGAAGGGAAATATAAAGAGTCTTGGCGGGCGATGGAAGAAATTTATCAAAGTGGTCGTGCCAAAGCAATCGGTGTTTCAAACTTTCATGAACACCATATTGAGGACATACTAAAAGAGGCAAGCGTTGTGCCGATGGTTGATCAAATTGAAATCCATCCTACCCTAACGCAAGAACCATTGCGTAAGTTTTTAGCAGAACATAAAATTGCAGTTGAAGCATGGTCTCCATTAGGACAAGGAAAAATTTTAGAAAATCCAACCTTAGTTGAAATTGGTGAAAAATATAATAAAACAGCCGCACAAGTAATTATTCGTTGGCATTTACAAAGCGATATCATTGTGATTCCAAAATCGGTACATGAAGACCGTATTAAACAAAATTTTGATGTCTTTGATTTTGAATTGACAGATGAAGATATCAATCGTATTGATGCACTAAATACGAATGAGCGATTAGGACCAGATCCAGATAACTTTGATTTTTAATTTCAGCTTATTTTCGAAGCCTACCGGTTATTAGGATATTAAGAGCCTGAAACATAACTTTTTTAGTTATGTTTCAGGCTCATTTTTTTATAATTGATTTACAAAATACTTGAATAAATCAAATTCTTTCGTATCAACATCAAAACGTAGTTCGGGATGCCATTGTACCCCTAAAATTCTTTGGCTACCATCAGCTGATTCGATCGATTCTACAATGCCATCATCAGATCTAGCTGTTACTTTTAATGAATGAGCCAAGGTATTGATCGCTTGATGGTGGTAGGAGTTAACCCGATAATTTTCACCAAATAGCTGATATAACACGCTATCTTGTTCGATTTTGATCCCGTGTGTTGCGAATTGTGGTTGTGTTGGTTGTTGTCCATGCTTTACTTTCCATTCAGAATATAAAGATAGATCTTGGTATAATGTGCCGCCTAATGCAACATTAATTAATTGCATCCCACGACAAACGGCAAAAATTGGTTTGTTTTGTTTTATTGCCTCTTTAATTAACGCTAACTCAAAAAGATCGCGGTTACGATTCGTTTCTTCTAGTTTTGGATGAGGCTCTTCACCGAAAAGGTCAGGAGAAATATCTTGTCCACCTGCTAATAATAACTTATCGATTTTAGAAATATATGCGGCCGCATTTTTTTCTTCGCCAATCGGTAAAACAATTGGTAGCCCGCCTGCATTTTGGATTGCTGTAACAAATCCTTGAGGTGTATAGGTTACATGGTTTCCGTTAAATACCTCAACAGATTGAATAATTTGATTTCCAGCTATGCCGATAATGGTTGTCATTTGATCACGTCCTCAATTAATATGTAGGATAACAGTGTATCACTTTTTTTTGAAATAAGGGTAGAAATGGCTTTTAAAACTAGTATTGAGTAATAGTAATGTATAAAAGAAACAGCTACCCACAATTTAGGAAAAAACTAAAAAGTGGCTAACTGTCTTTTTATTATTTAGTACGAATAACTTCGATTTTGTACCCATCAGGATCAGTAATAAAGTAATATGATGGAGGAGTTCCTGGTAAACCTTTCATATCAGTTACAGTGAAACCAGCATTTTTTTGTTCTTCATGTAGTTTTTCGATTTCATCTGTACTGATTGCGATATGACCGTAACCATTACCTAAATCATAAGCCTCATGATCATAATTATACGTTAACTCCAGTTCATAACCATCACCAGGTAATGTTAAGTAAACCAAAGTAAATTTATTTTCTGGAAAATCACGACGGCGGCTTTCTTCAAAATTGAATGCCTTTTGATAAAATTCCAGCGACGCTTCTAAATCTTTGACACGGACACAAGTGTGAGCCATTTTCATATGAGTCATCTTCCTTTCGCGAATGGATATTATCGCAGATAAAGTCTGAAATCTGCTGACAATTTCATAGTAGCATAGACTTTACATAAATTGTGAGTGAAATGATAAGATAATACTTGTTCATGAGAAAATTCTCATGTAAAATTAGATTAAAAGAAAAGGGAGTTGTTTTTATGGGGATACCGTCATTTGGTGAAAAATTGGAAACATTGGTCTATAAAAAAAGGCTAGGTGCTTACATTATTGTATCAAGAAACAACGCAACAGAAATAGTGCTAGTCCAAGCACCGAATGGAGCTTATTTTTTACCAGGCGGAGAGATTGAGCAAGGGGAGACGAAAGAACGTGCGATTCATCGTGAAATGATTGAAGAACTTGGCATCGAAGTTGTTATTGGAGATTATTTAGGTCAAGCAGATGAATATTTTCATTCGAGACATCGAAGTACAGATTATCATAATCCGGGCTATTTTTTTGTAGCCGATAGTTGGACACAAGTGTGCGAACCACTAGAAAAAACAAATACAATTTGCTGGGTATCAGTTGATGAAGGAATCGATTTATTGAAACGTGGGAGTCACAAATGGGCAGTACATAAATGGAAATCAACTCTATAAAGCAATCGAATAATCACAGAAAGTAAATCCAAACGGGTTTACTTTTTTTTCGAGAATTATCATGAAACAACTAAATACAAGGACTAGATTTAAACCGTTCGGTAGGATAATTGTTTTTCATAGAAACATTTTTTGAAATAGACAGATAAGCAAACTGTTTTTTTGAACAAGATACTTTACATTTGTTGCTCTGATTTTGTCAAATCGTTTTTTTAGTGGAATGAAGTCAGTTTTTTAGACCGCATTTTGTAAACACAGGTCACAAAATAAGGAATCAAAAGAGATTGAAACCGTTTCATATACAGATTATATTGTAGAAGAACCAATAAGTCGTACGCTTGGTGAAATTCAAAAGGAGTGTTGCATATTGTTAAGTGAGATGATCAAGGAAGAATTTATTCAACTGGGAATTGAGGTAGGCGATTGGGAAGAAGCCATTCGAAAATCCGCTGCACCGCTGCTTTCAGGAGGAAAAATAACAGCAGAATATATTGAAAAAATTATTGAAACCACTCAAACTTTAGGCCCATATATTGTGGTCACTAAACATGTTGCACTCCCTCATGCAAGACCAATCGATGGGGTAGAAAAATTAGGAATGAGTATCAGCGTGCTAAAAGAACCAATCGTTTTTGGCAGTAAGGAAAATGATCCTGTTAAATATATATTTTGTTTAGCTGCCACCGAAAACAATCGACATCTAAATGCAATGGCGGAATTAGTAAACTTGTTAGATGATCCACAATTTTTTTTCTTGCTTGATACAAGTCAAGATCCAAATGAAATTTATCATTACCTGGGCCAGAAATGAAATAGGTTTTAAAAATAAAGAAGCAACTTGCAAAAATGGTGCAAGTTGCTTCTTAAATAAAACTAGTCCATATATTTTAATAAGACTTCTGCAACACCGTCTTCATCATTGCTTGTTGTTTGAATATCAGCAGCTGCTTTAACACTATCAGTAGCATTTCCCATTGCTACACCGATACCAGCATATTCAATCATCGACAGATCATTCTCGTTATCCCCGATTGCCATGGTTTCGGATTGGGTGATGCCTAAATGCTCAGAAAGTTTAGCCAAGGCATTTCCTTTGCTTGCTTCTTTGTTTAGAATCTCATAGTAAAAATCAGTACTTTTAACAGTCGTGTACTTCTCGATGAAGCTATCAGGTAGCTGACTGATTGCTTGATCTAAAATTTCAGGCTCGTCAATCATCATCATTTTTATGATCGACATGTCTGGCGTCATCTCTTCTACTGTACGATATTTAAGTGGCATATCTACTAAATAGGCCTCATGGACTGTATATTTACCAATATCTCGATTCGCTGTATAAATGGCTTTATCATCAATTGTATGCAAATGAACGCCTGCTTTACGAGACATTAATTCTATTTCTAAAAAGTCATCCTGACTCAAGGAATATTGAGAAATGATTTCGTTTGTTTTTGTCGCTTGAACTAACGAACCATTGTATGTGATGACGTAGTCATTCTCTCCATACAAATCTAATTCAGCTAATTGTTCTTTGACACCAGGTAAGGGACGTCCTGTACATAAAACAATGTACATACCGTTCTCATTCGCCTTTTGCAGAGTTTCTTTCACTTTCGGGGTGATTTTTCGATTTGAATCTAGTAATGTTCCATCGATATCGATTGCAACTAGTTTGACTGTCATAACTTCCTCCTGTAGATAAATTCTCTAATTTTTTCCTTCAACTAATGCACCATTATGAATATATGCAGCAAATTCACGATAAGTGTCATCAAATAAATCATAGTGCTGTTGTCTTTTCGGGTCAACCATTTCTTTTGGGAAATAGAAGCGTTCATCGATTTGAGTCTGACCTGCTAGTGCTGCAACGAGATGACTGATCTTTGATAGCTCAATCAATGTGCCATCCTTTTGCATGATTTCAATTTGCGTACGATGACTGTTTTTTTCCGGACGATAAAAATCATAAGGCAGGTCATAGCTAGAATTAATAGCAGTGTAATATTTAGGATTATAGCCTACTTTTTCAATCAAGGCCGTTAGATGACGAATCGTCACAGAATCTTGATCACCAGAAAATGTTACAGATTTCAACGGTTTTCGGACTAAAAATCGATTCGCTAAGTCATTGAGAATAGGGTCCGGTAAAGAAGTCCATTGTGTAAAATAGGTGTTTAAGACGCCATCATCTAATTTTAAATATTCCTGTAATGAAAAATTACTTTTGAAAAAAGGAACCAAAAGCTGTGAATGTAACTGATAGTCCTCAGGTTGTTTTTCATATAATTCCTTTGCTCGATGTAGCAAGTGATCTAAAATGACTTCCATGCCACGAGAAACAGGATGGAAATAAACCTGTACATACATTTGATAACGGCTAACAATATAATCTTCGACTGCGTGCATCCCGTTCATAGCAAAAGCCAAGCCGTCTTTATACGGTCGTATCACGCGTAAAATCCTGGTTAAATCGAAGGTGCCGTATTCCGTTCCTGTAAAATAAGCATCTCGTAATAAATAATCCATACGGTCAGCATCGATTTGACTGGAAATCATTTGAACCACTTGAGGATTCGGATATTCTTTAGTAATGACACTAGCTACTTTGTCAGGAAAATCAGCCGAAACACGATTCAATATTTGAAATACTTCTGTTTCAGGAGAGGTAATGATTTCCACTGTGATCGCTTCGTGATTTGTGTTGAAGATGTGTTCAAAGGTATGTGAATAAGGTCCATGACCAACATCATGAAGAAGAGCTGCACAAAGTGTAACAAGCCGCTCGTCATCATTCCAACCTTCTTCGCCAAGTCGTTCGGACGAATAATTACGTTGGAAAATATCACAAATTCTCCGAGTTATTTCATAAACACCTAGAGAATGGGCAAAACGGCTATGCTCTGCACCATGGAATGTAAAAGAAGACGTACCTAATTGTTTGATTCTGCGCAAACGTTGAACCTCAGCAGAATTAATCAGATCTAAAATAACTTGATGCTGTACATGGATGTAATTATGAACAGGATCTCTAAAAACTTTCTCAATAGGTAAAATTTGATATTTATAAGGGGTTGACATTGCTTCACTCCTTTGCTGTGAAACACAGCGAATAATTTATGAGCTGATGTTGAACAGTACAACGACATCGAAGAGTTCGTTGTGTCCCAAAATGACTACTATTTTATTTTCAGAACCAAGTGAACAGGGAAATAAAATAGTGAAACACAGCGAATACGTTACAAGCTCATGTTAAACAAAATGATCATTATAATTGTTTCAACAGTAAATTTCTTTGGTGCATTTTATCCGTCTGTTTATTGATTTCAGTCTCAAACCAGTCAGAAGTTAGTAACTTAGGCACGATTTGCTCATCAATCGAAATGGACATGTTATCTAATAATACGCTAATTAACCTTTTTTTCACTTCATTGATCGTCATTTTTTTTTGAAGTAGGTCTTCCAAGTTTGCCATAACAGAAGGATTAACAGGTGGATAACCGTTTTTACCGAAATTCTCATGTAAACTTGTTTCATAAAATCGACGAACACTTTTACCTCGCCTTTGTTGATCGCCAGTAACGCTTAAATAAATCATGATAGCAGTACCATCTTTTACTCGTCGTTGAGCGATACCAGCAAATTTCTTGCCGTTAATGCTCAAATCAAATGTTCCTGGGCAATAGGATTCAGTGACTTCAAAGGCGTTGATACTATGGTTAGTATCTTCAAATGCACACTTTATCCAATCCCACATATACGTATAAGCTTCATCAATACTGATTTTTTTGTTTCCTTCATTTGGGAGAATCAATGAAACATTCAAAACACCCGCATCTGCAATGACCCCAAGACCGCCAGCATTACGGATCACACTATTATAGCCATCCTCTTTTAAAGCGTTCAGTCCACTTTTTAAATCATCGACTCGAGTATCTTTCATTCCTAGAATCATAGCCTGATCTAACTGCCAAAAGTGAATAATTGGTTGCGTGTTTATTCCTGCGAAGGTTGTTAAAGTATCCGTTAATGCAAAGGGAAGATAATAGTCTTTTTCAGTCAAGCAATGTTGATCATATAAAAAGACAGTCTCTGTATTATTTGTAAATAGTTCATTAAAATTAGTCATCTTGATCATCATCCTGTTGTACGCGCGACACGTAGTCCTTTACTTCTTTATTCATTTGATTATATTCATTCGTAAAACGCATTGGTTTACTGATAATCCTCATCGGCATGGTGGCTAAAAATTTACTGAAGTCTTGTCTAGCTTCTTCAGTTAAACGACCTGGCTTAGAAATTAAGCGTTCATAAAGATAATGATAAAACTGATTCATTGCATCAATATCGATACTCATTTGATTATGACAATCCGTACATTCAATACTTGAAATAATTTCATTCATATATTGAATACCATGGAGTGTCTCTTTTTGACAATGCATGCAAAATAACACTGCCTCTTCATCGTGAAATAACATTTTTTTCCACCTCCAATCTATATTATAAACGATTTAAACAAAAAATCATGCTAATCTGTACAGAAATAATTAGTAAAACGAATTAATTTTGAGGAAATAACAAATTTGATGAGAAAATCTTGCTATCAGTTAAAGAAAACTATAAAATGTTTACATATGATTCGAAAGTGAACAAATGTAAAATGAGGTGAGGGAATGGAGCAAAAAAAAATAGATACGGAGCAAGCCAGTGAAATAGCTAGCTTAAACGTTTTAAAAAAAATGTGGGAAATCCGTATTTTTGAAGAAACGATTCAAGAATTATTTGATTCAGGAGAACTGTATGGCACCATGCATCTTTGCATTGGACAAGAAGCGACAGCTGTTGGTGGTGCAGGTACTCTGAAGAAAAGTGACTGGATTGTCTCAACTCACAGAAATCATGGACATTGCATAGCGAAAGGAACCGATATCCGAGCTATGTTTGCTGAATTGCTTGGCAAGAAAACTGGTACAAATGAAGGCAAAGGCGGCAGTATGCATATCGCAGACTTAGCGGTCGGCAATTTAGGATCAAATGGGATTGTTGGAGCTGGTTTTCCTATTGCTGCAGGTGCTGCTATGACTGCTCAAATGCAAGGGACGGATCAGGTTGTTCTTTGTTACGCCGGAGATGGGGCAACAAATGAGGGCAGTTTTCATGAAGCATTGAATCTCGCCTCTATTTGGCAGTTACCCGTCATCTATTTGATTGAAAATAACCAATACGGTATGAGCAGTTCGATTGAACAGATGGTCAATATCGATAAACTTTCTGCCCGAGGGGAAAGTTACGGTATTGAAGGCATAACAATTGACGGCAACGATGTTGACTTAGTGACTAAAACAGTTGAAAAAGCAGTGAGTAAGGCAAGAGCTGGCGGAGGCCCTACCTTGATTGAGGCACTGACGTATCGTCATAAAGGCCATTCGAAGTCTGATAAGCTAATATACCGTTCAGAAGAGGAATGTCGTGAATGGCAAGAAACAAATGATCCAATCATACGGTTAGAAAAAAAGTTGATTCAACAAGGAGTAACCAATGAAGTTGAAATCAGGCAGTTAGAAATGACTGTTCGAAAAGAATTGAACGATATGGTGGCTTCTGTAAAATTAGATAACGAGCCAACGGTAGAAGATTTATGGACGCATGTTTATTCGGAGGATGTAGTATGAGAACAATCACCTATTTAGAAGCGATCAATGAAGCATTAGATGAGGCTTTGGCTAATGATGAACGTGTATTTCTTTTAGGAGAAGATATTGGCATTTACGGTGGAGGATTTGGTGCCACGCAAGGTCTTCAGGCAAAATATGGGAAACAAAGAGTTCGAGATACACCGATTTCAGAAAGTGCTATAACAGGTGCTGCTGTGGGAGCTGCTATGACAGGCATGCGCCCGGTGTTGGAATTACAATTTTCTGATTTCATTACCGTAGCGATGGATCAACTAGTCAATCAAGCCGCAAAAATTCATTATATGTATAGTGGAAAGGCAACAGTTCCATTAGTCATGCGAACGGCAGGTGGGTCAGGTACCGGTGCTGCCGCCCAACACTCGCAAAGCTTAGAAAACTGGCTAGCACATATACCAGGACTAAAAGTAATTCAGCCAAGTAATGCTTATGATGCCAAAGGATTGTTGCATGCGGCAATTCAAGACAATAATCCAGTAATGTTTTACGAGCATAAATTACTCTATAAAACATCAGGAACAGTTCCAAATGAACCATATAGGATTCCAATCGGTGTGGCTGATATCAAACGGCAGGGAGAAGATGTAACGATCATTGCAACAGGTATCATGGTAAATAAAGCATTAGAGGCTGCAGAAATAGCCGCATCTATAGGCATCTCAGTTGAAGTGGTTGATCCAAGAACTTTGGTGCCATTAGATACGGAAACTATTTTGGCGTCAGTCAAAAAGACAAAACGAGTGATTGTCGCAACTGAAGCAGTTAAAAACAGCGGCTTCAGCGCTGAAATAACAGCGATTATTGCTGAATCTAAAATTTCTATGGAACTAAATGCGCCAATTATTCGTTTGGGTGGAGCATTTGTACCAATTCCTGCCCAAAGAATGATAGAGGCTCAGGCAATCCCTCAGGTAGATTCATTGGTTAACGCTGTGAAGCAGTTGATGCTAAAAGAGGGAGATTGACTATGAAAATCAGTGAAGACCGCAGAAAAATGTTGAAGATCGTGACAATGTATTATGAACAAGGCTTGACTCAAGCGACTATTGCAAAAAAAATGGGCATATCTCGACCCGTTATTTCGAAAACGTTACAACAGGCTAGAGAATCTGGAATCGTTTCGATTTCGATTAAAGATGAATCTGCTTATGCGGTCGAGTTAGGTTTATGTTTGGAGCAAAAGTATCAGCTTGCGGATGTCCTTGTCATTCCTACAAATGAGCAAAAAAAAGAGGAAAAAATAAAAACTGAAGTCGGTCGGGCAGCCGCTTTGTATGTCAAAGAACAATTAAGAGCAGGGATGACTTTAGGCTTATCGTGGGGAACCACTTTAGCGGATATGATTGATGAAATAGCCTATTGTTCATTTCCGACTATTAATGTTTGCCCTTTAGTTGGTGGGGTTTCCAGTGAGCACCTTTATTTTGATACAAATCACTTAGTTTTTAGATTAGCGGAGAAACTTAATAGCCGCTGTCAGTATTTTTATGCGCCAGCATTAGCAGAAAGCATCGAACTCGCAGATGTTTTAAATGAATCACAACTCGTTCGTAATGCAATGGAGCAAGCCAAACATGTGGATTTCGCCATCATTGGTGTAGGGAATCCAAATCAAAGTTCTACGTGGAATCGTTTGGGGTATATCGAAAAAAAAGAGTCCCAGCTGATTAAAAAAACAGGTGTCAAAGGGGATGCAGTAGCGTCCTTATTTGACAAAAATGGTCAAACAGTAAACAATGAAATAAGCAAGCGGATGTTAGGAATCAAAGTAGAAGATCTCGTGAATATACCAGATGTAATGGTCATTGGCTGTGGTGAAGAGAAAGCCGAAAGTATTAAACCTTTATTGCTTGGTAAGTGCTGTACGATTCTAGTTGTTGATCAAATGATTGCAGAAGCATTAGTTTGAACTTGACTGGTATCTAGGTGGGCGCTAAAATACAAAGGTGGATCGTAAGAAAAATGACACAGTCAATTTTTCGTATCTTTCAGTTGAGGTTGATTTCACTTGTACCGCTTTTAAATTAAGGAGAGTGTTTTTTATGGATTTATCACAAGGAACACCAGTATCTATTCAATTGAAGACTATTGTAGATCAAGCTGGTGAGAAAAAGAATTTTTATTTTGATTTGGAAGGTCAAATCGTAAAAATCGGTGACACATTATATATTCGTTATAAAGAAGAACAAGAAGAAGGCGACTCAGTACCTGTAACAATCAAAGTAGAACCAGATGGCAAAATACAATTGATTCGTGCAGGCGGTCTTAGAATGCGGTTGAAATTTGCATACCAAGAACGGTTAGAGACGAGCTATAAAACGCCGTATGGTCTATTTCAGATTACAACATTTACCCGCAATTTGCGCTTTAGTTTGAAAGATCAACCAGTTGCTGGTAGTATTTTGATTGATTATGATTTATACTCTCAGGCAGAAAAAATAGGGGAATATCATTTAGAACTAGAATTTACTGCTTAATTATGCAATAATCAATTGATTTTTTCTTCATGTTTTTGTATGATAAGGAGTAGACTGTGAAAGGACGTGTACCGTTTGGAAATTAATGTATTTGACGGGTTGAACAAAGATGAATTATCCATGATCGAAGTTGCGCACGCAATTTTAGAACAACGTGAAGATGTGATGGACTTCTCTGATTTAGTAAACCAAATTCAAAACTATCTTGGAAAATCTGACAGCGAAATTCGTGACTCTTTAGCACAATTTTATACTGACTTAAATATTGATGGCAGTTTTATCTCTCTTGGAGATAACCGTTGGGGCTTGCGCTCATGGTATCCAATCGATTCTATCGACGAAGAAGTAACACATGGTTTGGATGAAGATGAAGAAGATAAACCACGCCGTAGAAAACGTAAGAAAGTCAATGCTTTCATTATTGATGCGAATGATGAAGACGTGATCGACTACAACGATGATGATCCGGAAGATGCTGAATTAACGGATGAAGATGATGACGATATTCTTTATGACGATGACGATGATGAAGAAGATGAAGAAATCAAAGCTTACAACTCAGATCTGCAAGAAATTGGCGCAGATTCTGATGACGAAGAAGAAGATTTACCTGGAATTGAAGAGGATCTTACGATCATCGATGAAGATGATGTGGATGATGACTTCGATGACGAAGACGAGTATCCAGAAGTAGAAGAGTAGTCAAATAACGATAAGTGTTCTCAGTGACGAGAGCACTTATTGTTTTAGAAACGCACTTAAATCAGTCATTTTACGACAATGGTTAAAAAGTGAATCAAAATGATTGACAAATGGTCTATATCTTTGTAAACTATCACTGTTAACAAAAACAAATAGCGTTTTCATGTGACTAGATAATACTAGGCATGGAAGAATTTCAAAAAAATATGATATACTCATATTTTGACGGGATTGTTCTATGCTTTTTTTGTTGTCTTGGTACAAGTTAGCGGACAATCTACTTCTGCAGAAGAGGAATGTTTATGAAAATTAAAAAGGTGCTCAATCAAAATGCTGTACTCGTCATCGACAAAGAACAAGAAAAAGTAGCTGTTGGCAAAGGCGTGGGTTTTAACAAAAAGAAAAATGATTTGTTATCCCCACAACAAGTGGAGCGGATGTTTGTGATGGAACCTGAAGGCTTGAAAAAGCTTCAAGTTTTATTATCACAAATCGATGAAAAGTATTTTTTTGTCACAGAAGAAATCATTGCTCATGCTGAGACAATTCTTGGTGAAAAGCTGAATGAACATATCAATATTGGTTTAAGTGATCATATTGCGTTTGCAGCTGAAAATATCCAAAATAATATCATTGTGCGAAATAAGCTTTTAAATGAAATCGAGATTCTTTATACAGAAGAGTTCTCAATAGCACAGTGGGCGGTGGATTATTTGACGCAAACGTTAGGAATTCCATTTAGTTATGATGAAGCAGGCTACATTGCGATCCATATTCATAGTGCTCGTAGTGGACGCACGGATAATAGTAAAAGTATTCGTGAGGTCACAATCGTTTCAGAAATTATTCATTTAATCGAGCAGGAATTAGGGATCAACATCCATGATGAAAAGATGAGTCTGAGTTATTCGCGACTAGTGAATCATTTACGATTGTTTATTCATCGTTTCCAACAAAGTCAATATGCAGTGCTAGACGATGAGATTTTGGACGTAGTACGTAAGAAGTATGCGGAAAGCTATGAGATATCGAAAAAAGTTCAAGTTTTGTTAATGAGAAATTTTCACTATCAAGTACCAAATGAAGAATTAGGTTATCTAGCTATTCATATCGAACGGCTGAAGATGATCAAATAACAGGTAAGGGGAGAAACAAAAATGAAAGCATATATGCAAAGAATGGGACGCTCATTGATGCTTCCTGTAGCGGTATTGCCAGCTGCAGCGATTTTAATGGGCATTGGGTATTGGATCGATCCAAACGTAATGACAGGATTAGGAGATCCAAATTTTCTATCTGTATTTTTAGTTAAAGCTGGTGGCGCAATTATTGATAATCTGCCTGTTTTATTCGCGGTAGGTTTAGCATTAGGTATGTCAAAAGATAAAGATGGAGCAGCAGCTCTTAGTGGACTGGTTGCATTTTTAGTTGTAACAACATTACTTTCAACTGCAGCAGTTGGTGCTATGAAAGGTATTCCAGTAGAACAAGTGGATCCTTCATTTGCTAAAATCGGAAATGCATTTATCGGGATTTTATCTGGATTGATTGCAGCATCAATGTACAATCGATTTAGTCAAGTGAAATTACCAATGGCTTTATCTTTCTTTAGTGGGAAACGATTAGTTCCAATTATGACTGCTTTAGCAATGTTAGTTGCATCAGGCGTATTATTCTTCTTATGGCCAGTTGTTTTCTCTGGTTTAGTTACTTTCGGGGAGTCTATTTCTAAATTAGGCGCAGTAGGTGCTGGTTTGTATGGATTCTTTAACCGTTTGTTGATCCCAACAGGATTACATCACGCATTAAATTCAGTATTCTGGTTTGACGTAGCTGGTATTAACGATATTGGGAACTTCTTATCTGGAGCTGGCGAAAAAGGAATCACAGGTATGTACCAAGCTGGTTTCTTCCCAATGATGATGTTTGGTTTACCAGCAGGTGCTTATGCAATTTACCGTAATGCACGACCTGAAAAGAAAAAAGCAACTGCATCATTAATGATCGCAGCAGCATTTGCTTCATTTTTCACTGGTATCACTGAACCATTAGAATTCTCATTCATGTTTGTTGCATGGCCTTTATATGTTTTACATGCTATCTTAACAGGAATTTCACTATTTATTTCTGCATTATTCCACTGGACTGCAGGTTTTGCTTTCAGTGCTGGTTTAGTCGATTTTGTTTTGAGTTTACGTAATCCGATTGCGAACCAACCATACATGTTAATCGTTCAAGGGTTAGTTATGGCAGTTCTTTACTTCTTCGTATTTGATTTTGCAATCAAAAAATTCAACTTAATGACTCCAGGTCGTGAAGAGGGCGAAGGCGAAGAAACGCCAGATATCGATACAACTGGTGATAACAAATTTGCTGTTTTAGCGAGCAAAATCTATCAAGGTCTTGGTGGAGATGCTAACGTAACGTCAATCGATAACTGTACGACTCGTTTACGTTTAACGGTTAGCGATACCGGTAAAGTCGATCAAGCAAAAATCAAAGCAACAGGCGTTCCAGGTGTGAAAGTGATCGATGACACGAATATTCAAGTTATTGTAGGAACCGAAGTGCAATTTGTTGCCGATGAAATGAACAAAATTCGCAACGGAGCAGCACCCGTTTCAGGTGAACCAGTAAAAAAGCCTGAAGTGAAAACAGAAGAACCAAAAGCAACAACGAAAGAAACAGAGATATACGCTGTTGCAAATGGGAAAGTTATTCCAATTTCAGAAGTACAAGATGATGTTTTTTCAGCAAAAATGATGGGTGACGGTTTTGCTGTGATCCCAACAGATGGTGAAGTAACAACACCAGTTGCTGGTAAAATCACAAGTATTTTCCCGACAAAACATGCTTTGGGAATCCAAACAGATTCTGGTATTGAAGTATTGTTGCATATGGGCTTAGATACTGTTGAGTTAAAAGGTGCACCATTCACTTTACATGTTGAGGAAGGACAAGTCTTGAAACAAGGTGATAAAGTTGCAACAATCGATTTAGCAGCACTAGAAGCTGCTGGTAAAAAATCTGATTTGATTGTTGTTTTCACCAACCAAGATGTTGTAGCTAGTTACGATTTGGTAAAAGCAAATCAAACAGTTGCTACTAATGATTCAATTGGTAAAGTAACTGTAAAATAAGTAAGTATGAACTATCCAAGGGATTTTCTTGGATAGTTTTTTTCTAGTGTTGCTTTATTTTTTTTCTATGATATGGTTAAAGTGTGATTGTTTTAAGTCATTTTGTTTAATCCATTCAGTCTTTCTAGTACAACGATAATGAAATGACTTCATAGCGTAAATAAATCAAATAGCAGTTTAGAGAACAAGAATAAAACACAATACACTTGACGATCCAAATAGTTTTGTAGGCAAACAATTTAATTAGATATAATGGATTTATGATGCACCAAAGTCTTATAAAAAATAGGTTATCATGACCAGTTAAAAAAAGACTATGAGCAAGTGATTGATAGAGAATAAAAGGTGGTAATGGTATGAGTAACAATATGGAACGATTATTAGGATTGATGCAGAGATTTCAGAATGAAGATCTTTCTTTAGATGAAGCCATTGAACTTCGACGGCTATCGGCAGAATTTGCTAATATTTGCGGGGAAACCGTTGAGAAAAAGATGGATGAATTTATTGAAAAGTAAATAACTATTTTTGATGGTAGAACATAAAAAAACAGGTTTTAAAAAAGCTCGTAAAGCTTTACAATTTTTTAGGCATTTTCTCATTTAGAGAAGGTGCCTTTTCTAATCATTTTAAGTTTATTGAACGTTTAAAGAATGTAAGTCTGTTAAATAACCATAAGACTTTTGCACAAATTGAGATAGCTTGAACAAACAACTAATCAAGAGAGAATACATATTTATAGGAGAATTTGTTTGTATGGTTCTATCGAAAGATTATATATTATTAATTCAGGTTTGTTATATTAATAGTTGTAAAATACATTTCTTTTTGAGTTAGAATATTATCTACTAAACAAAAAGGAGAATAAATTGGGCATTAATAGTAGTTTATCTGTTGTAGGTGGTGTGTCAGCGGGAATACAAATGCAAAGAATAGTTTAACAAGCATACATAGTGGAGGACAGCTTCTATCAAAGGTATAACTTGGAATGATCCTTCTTTAAAAAACACGGAAGAGAAGTCAATGCTAAAGACATTGAGCAATACAAAAGAAAAGCAGAAGAGTTTGCAAGGACAGTTAAGAAAGGCGTAAAGGGAGTGGACGTACCAGGATACACAGCTAATGTAAAAAGATTTCGGAAAAATGGAAGATATATCGATCTAGCTCCTGATGGATCTATCTTGTCCTTTGGAAAGTAGCAGAAAAGGGGAGAAATATTAATGCCAAAACATGATTTTAAAGTAGTTCAGTATTCACAAAATTTATCCTATAAGGACGTTGAATTAGTAGACGTTGTGTCCATTGACGACAGTCTAATTATATATATATCTGATTCTTTGAGTTGGCTAAAGGGTGGCTGGAATAGTTTAAAAGAGAAAAAGAATGGACTTAATTATTATGGGGTAACTTTTTTTTATGATGATGAAATAAAGCTATTTAAATCCATTTTATCAAGTTGGATTTCATTGTTTGAAAATGCGCCAGATGAACTATCATTAAAAAGTGATCTTTATCCTGATGAATCAATCAAAAAAAAGTTGCTACTAGACAAACTAAACAGCATTGTTGAACTGTGCAATAAAGCTTTAGAAGAAAACAAAGTATTGGTGCATTACGGTATTTAAAGAGGTTATTCGGTTTTTAAAGTAATAATATTAATGATTAAATGTATTTAAACGTTATCTTTTTTGGTCTGGTTTAAGGTGGTTTATATTGTGGATATAGTAGAACGAACAGATTAATTTCTGCTCTTTTTTTCTGCTTACAAATAGTAAGCAAATAAGTTGTGTTATAATTTTAAAGGTATATAATAACACTATAAAGGTCAGGGATGGTCAGTTTAGAACGGATCATCTACTTAACCTTTAACCAAAATAGGAGGTTTGTAAATTATGGCAAAACAACATTATGACAGAAGTAAACCACATGTAAATATCGGCACAATTGGACATGTCGATCATGGAAAGACAACATTGACCGCTGCGATCACCACAGTATTAGGGAAAAAAGGCCTAGCAAACCCGCAAGACTATGCTAGTATTGACGCAGCCCCAGAAGAACGCGAACGTGGCATTACAATTAATACCTCACATGTTGAGTATGAAACCGAAGCACGCCACTATGCTCATATTGATGCACCAGGGCACGCAGATTATGTAAAAAATATGATTACAGGTGCAGCTCAAATGGACGGTGCGATTTTAGTCGTATCTGCAACGGACGGTCCAATGCCACAAACGAGAGAACATATCTTGTTATCACGCCAAGTTGGGGTAAAATATTTGATCGTCTTTTTGAATAAAATTGATTTAGTGGATGATGATGAACTGATCGACTTAGTTGAGATGGAAGTTCGTGAGTTGTTAAATGAATACAATTTCCCTGGTGATGACACACCAATCATCAAAGGTTCTGCTTTAAAAGCATTACAAGGTGATCCAACTGCAGAAGCAGCAATCATGGAATTGATGGACACTGTAGATGACTATATTCCAACACCAGAAAGAGATACAGATAAACCTCTATTGTTACCAGTGGAAGATGTTTTTTCAATCACAGGTCGAGGAACTGTAGCATCTGGCCGAATCGATCGCGGAAAAGTAAGCGTTGGGGATGAAATCGAAATCGTTGGGATTAAACCCGATACGCAAAAAGCAGTTGTTACAGGAATCGAAATGTTCCGTAAAACATTAGACTATGGAGAAGCAGGAGACAATGTCGGAGTACTTTTGAGAGGAATCACTCGTGATGAAATTGAACGTGGTCAAGTTATTGCGAAACCTGGTTCAATTACGCCTCATACAAAGTTCATTGCGGAAGTTTACGTCTTAACGAAAGAAGAAGGTGGACGACATACACCATTCTTCACCAATTACCGTCCACAATTTTATTTCCGGACAACGGATGTGACGGGAGTTGTTGAGTTACCAGACGGTGTTGAAATGGTTATGCCAGGAGACAATGTAACAATCGATGTTGAGTTGATTCATCCAATCGCAGTAGAACAAGGAACGACCTTTTCAATTCGTGAAGGTGGACGAACAGTCGGTTCAGGTATTGTGACTGAAATAGAAAAATAAATGAAAAAGAATCTTCGATGCTATTTATCGGAGATTCTTTTTTTATGCTATACTATTTGACAAAAAGCAAGGAGTTAAAAAAATGAAGTGTAAGGTTGTACAAATAGATGCATTTACAACAATTGCGGGACAAGGGAATCCAGCAGGAGTCGTATTTGAAGGGGATCAATATACCACTGAAGAAATGCAGAAAATCGCTAAGGAAGTTGGTTTTAACGAGACAGTATTTATTTGTAAAAGTCAAAATAAAAAAGCGTCGTTAAAATTAAGATATTTTACGCCGGGTCATGAAACACCCCTTTGCGGACATGCGACAATAGGGGCGATTTTTGCTTTATACAATAGAGCGGAAGACCAACAGTTACAAATCGAAACAGGAGCTGGAATTCTACCACTAGTATATGAAAAAGCGGAACAACGAATTACAATGAATCAAGCAAAACCAACATTTATTGATTTCAAAGGAGATCCATTTGCACTTTGTCAAAGTCTAGGCATTAAAATGACTGACTTGCATCCGACTTTGCCAATTCAATATGGGAATACTGGCTCGTGGACTTTGCTTTTGCCAGTGAAACATCTGTCTGTGTTAGATAAAATGAAGCCGATGCCTGAATTATTTCCATCTATTTTAAACGAAATGCCAAAAGCGTCGATTCATCCTTTTGCTGTTATTTCGAAACAAGAAGGGACGTTTACCGCAAGACATTTTTCTTCGCCCTTTTCAGGAACGCAAGAAGATTCTGTGACAGGGACTGCATCAGGTGTAATGGGAGCGTATGTGTTGAATCATATTTATCAGCGTGATGAAATGAAAGAAATCAGTGTTTTACAAGGAAAACATGTTCAACGAGAAGGAATGGTTACAGTAAATGTTATAAGAGAACTAGACGAAGCACATCAAGTTAGTATCTCAGGAACCGCTTGTTGGAATGACGAATTTGAAGTAAGTATTTAAACTATCGGATTTGGCAAATCGCTTAATTTATTTCATAAAAACAGACTAAGGTATAACTCTACGAGTTTGACCTTAGTCAGTTTAGGATTATCGTTGATATCTATTCCTAAGAATCCGACGAACACCATACATTTTCTTTTGTTGTTCAATTGGAGCATTATCTATGATCAATAAAGCAACCATGACATATGCGATAAAACTTTTTCTTGAATATAATGTATATCTAGATTCCCATTTTGCGGCATATTTTTCTTTATAATCTCTTAACCCACGGAAAGAATAGAAACGTGAACCAAATTCATAAACAAGATAAGCGATTCGTTCTTGAAAGAAACTTTTTTTAGATGTCCCAACATTTGATAAGGGGGCCATTCCTAAATTGAAGTAAGAAAAGCCTCTTTCATTCATATAGTTGAACAAGGAAATAAATAAGTAATCCATCACGCCAGAAGGAGCTTCTTTACTGTAACGCATCAAATCAATCGTCGCTTCTTCTTCCGTATAAGTTGGTATGATATTTGCAAATGCAACAATGTGATTTTCTTGGGTTCGTGCAACTGCGATTTTTCCTCGTTGTAAGTAATCCTCAGAAAAGAAACCTAATGAGAAGCCTTTTTCTTTACGACTGCCTAGCCATTCATCTGAGACAGACTTTAGTTCTTGGATTAATTCTTCTGAAAAAGGTGGAGCCAATACGTCGAAGTGATAATTTTCTTTTGAAAAACGATTCATAACTGCCCGCTCGCTTTTCATTTTTTTACCAGAAAGGGTGAAGTTGGGTAAATCAACATGGGCTTCTTCACCCATTTTGATAAAGTCATACCCAAATTCATGTAAAAACATCACAACTTCTTCAGAGGCTTCATAGAAAACAGGAAGGTAGCCCCAACGATCAGCTTCATTGATGAACTGTTCTACAGCAACTGAAAAATCTTCTTTTTTACCAGAAGGATCGCCCATGACGATACACTTATTATTGATTGTTTTAAACTGGAGTAATACAGTGTCTTCGTTGTTTTGGTCGGTATAGATATACATATCTTTGTCTTTAAGAAAAATCAATTGACTATCAGTATTCCCCCCATATATTGTAAGAAGTGTAAAGGCACGTTCTTCATCAAGTGGCAGACCAATTTTATGTCGGCTTCCTTCCAAATAACGAATAAATAAGTAAATAAACAACGTCACGAATAAAATACCAACAAATCCTGAAAACCAAATTTTTTCCGATGGAAAGAAAAAGAATTCGATAAAGTGATGCTTGTGGTGAGGGAAAGTAGGTAAATTATAAACACCGATCACGATATATAATAAAGTCAGTGCCAGAAAAATGAAGCCATCGATTGTTACCATCTCCCAAGAATAGACCAGTTGTTCTCTAAACAACTCTCTTTTTGAAAAAACGATGATTACAAGTAACAGAGCTAGAAAAATAATAACACCCCAACTAAAATCAATAATAAAGGTGTAAATCAATGTTACAATAATCAATCCGATTGTTGGAAGATAAGCCCGCTTAACTCTTGCAGCAATTCCTCGTCCAGTAATCAGCAATAAAAATCCAAGCAAAATAGCTGGAAACTGTGTAATAAGATGAAACGAGAGTGGGTTTAATTGTTTTAACCATTTAAATTGACTAAACGCTTCAGGAATGGTTGCAGAAAGAACGATCATAATGCCAGAAAAGTACATTAAGAACACGACGACTTTGTGAGCCAATTCCGTTGATAACTCTCTAGGAATTCCAGAATAACGGTTATTTAAGCTGTGACTTAGGTTTTTAATAAAGAAAATCGTTCCAATAATAAAGGGTACGATATAGTAAAATAGTCGATAAAGTAAAATCCATGCAACCACCACTTCACGTTCAATTCCTAAAGCAGATAATCCAATAATCATCATGATATCAAAACTTCCCAATTCACCAGGAATCATTGAAACAATCCCGATAACAGAAGCAGCGATAAAGAGGGGCATCACTTGCAAGGGATTCATTTTAACACCCATTAACAGACCAATTAGTAAAAAGCTTCCTAAAACGCCAGTCCATTCTAGAAAAGAAGTCAAAATAAGTCCAGCACGTGTCCTGGAATCAATATCACCAATATATTCATCTTTTTTAATCAAACTTATGATTAAAACAATAGGAAAATACAAGCCGCCGCCTACTAACCAAATCCAGTATTGTTGTAGATATTCATTGGTATGTCCGAACATTACTAAAAAGAAAGAAGCCAAGCTGTATATAGATAACCCAGACATCAGGAAAATAAAAATCTTTGATAGTGCCCGAACAACGAGTTTTCCGTCTTTTTCTTTTCCATAGAATTCTGAACGTAAACCGATACTAACCAAACCGCCAAATCCGGCAATATTGTTAATCGTATTGACCATCCAGCTGCTTTCTAGCAGAAAAAGCTTTTTGGGTTTTTGATTCAAAATTCTGTTTAAAATCACATCGTAGCCAACCATTGGCAAGACAGCAACCAATCCAATGAGAAACATTAAACCAATTTTCCAGAAGGCAAGATCTTGAAAAATAATGCCGAGTTGTTCAAAGGAAACTGTTTTACCAATAGACAGCAATTCGCGAAAAACAATAATTGCTACTGAAAAAATAAAAATTGTTTTAAAGTAACTAATATGGTCTTTGGTCCACTGAAGTATTTTTTTCATTTAATAGCACCTACTTTTCTTTTAAAAATGTTAAGATTTCATGATTGAATAGTTGTGGCTCTTTTTTAGCAAAAGAATGTCCTTGCTTTGGAATCAAGGCGAAAGTTGCATGTGGAATTTTTTTAGCTAAACTAATCGAATGAGCTCGTTTGATAATATCATACTTTCCAACGATCACTAAAGTTTTTTGAGAAAAATGGGTTAAGTCAAAATCAGTGACACCAATATCTTTTATCATCAGACTAACAATAGGAACTTGTTGCTTCGCTTTTTGACTAACGAGAGACAACAGCCTTAGACAAGCATATTCGACAAATGTCACTATTCTTGCGAAAAAGCGGACACCTTGAACTTTAGTGTTGCCAGCATTAAGGACTAAGCGACGAACAAGAGCCGGGTATTTTTTAGTGAAGACCATTGCTAAATTGGCACCATCACTAAACCCTACAATATCGACTTGTTGGATGTTTTCTTGCTTCATGATTGAATAAAGGTCATCCGCCATCAATGCAAAGCTTAATGTATTGCTTCGGTTCGTAGAACGACCGTGACCGCGACTATCAATTGTATAAACTGTAAAATATCGACTAAATTCAGGCACTTGATTTTCAAAGTATTTTCCACTACCACCGTTTCCGTGAAGCAAAAATAATGGCTCTCCTTGACCAGTTACTTCATAATAAATCAGACTCTTATCCGTCGTTAGTAATAGCTTTTTTTGTTTTTCCATTTCTTTACCACCTACTCTAGTTTAGTATATCGGTTTTTTTATCGTTTTAAAACTGAAATGGTAAAATCAAAATTCAAATTTTTATTAAAGAATAATAAAGAATTAACCTTTCTTTAGATTTTTTTAGAATAATACAGTATGATGAAACCTACTCACAAAAAGTTTGGATGATAAGATGGGCAAAATGATGAAAATCGTAAAAAGATTACTGCTCTTGTTTTTTTTAGTACTGGTTATTGGTCTTGGATATTTAGGGTATCAAATCCATCAAAATGTTCAACAAGTGATAACGTTCGAAGATGAAGTAGAACAGGCAGTTAAAGCAAACAATATTCCTGAATACAAAAATTTAGTTCTGGCAATTATTTATACCGAATCAAAAGGCCGCACGGAAGATTTGATGCAAAGTAGTGAGAGTGCTTATGGTAAACGACAAATGATCGGAACAACGAAAGAAAGTATTGATACAGGTGTCGCTTTCTTAGCACAATCTATCGAAAAAGCAAACGAAGCGGGATGTGATATTTGGACCGCAGTTCAAGCGTATAATTTTGGATTAGACTATATTCAATTTGTAAAAGAACGAGGCGGAAAAAACTCAATTCGGCTTGCTGAAGAATATTCAAAAGAAGTACTCTCACCGTTGTTAGGAAATACAGATCAAAAACAGTATCGTTACTATCGGCCGCAGGCACTAATTTATAATGGTGGCTATCTATACAATAACGGCGGGAATATGTTCTATGCGGATTTAGTTAAGATGAATCAGGCGTTTATTAAATGGTTAAAATGATGCTCGTTTTAACACGAGTGTAAAACAGCTAATGGCAGTTAGAGAAAGAATACATTTTCTTTTTCTGATTTTCATTAGCTGTTTATTATTGTAGCAAATCGGTTTGAAGAAATATACTGCTACATGCGATAGCTAGCTTTATAAGTACGCCCGATTCTAGGGCATATTTTATACAGAATATTTTTTAGAAACAGAAATTCTTAATGATTTTCTTGAAGTTCTTTCTATTAACAAGTAAACTAAAGAAGATGTATTTTTAACAAGGAGAAAGTAGGGAACGAAATCCATGACAAATAAGTTTGACCTGAAACAAGGATTGACTCAATCAGAAGTAGAAGAACGAAAAAAGCAAGGATTACAAAATGACTATGAGGAAAATGTGGCCAAATCAACTAAGGACATTATTTATGACAATGTAATGACCTTATTCAACTTTTTAAACTTTGGTATTGCACTGTGTTTACTTTTTGTCGGAGCATACTCTAATCTAGCGTTTTTAGCAATTATATTAGTGAACATGGGAATGGGAATCTATCAAGAAATCCATGCGAGAAACTTAGTACAAAAATTATCGATTGTTGCCAAAGAAAGTGTTCATGTTATTCGTGATGGTAAACAAGTCGAGATCGATACGAGTGAATTAGTGATGGATGATATCGTTGTAATTTCTGCAGGTGAACAAGTTCCATCTGATTTAGAAGTTTTGGATGGAAAAGCAGAAGCCAATGAAGCCTTACTGACTGGTGAATCGGACTTGATCGAGAAGATCGAAGGAGATATTTTATTATCTGGTAGTTTCTTAGCAAGTGGACAAGTTCACGGAAAAGTCATCCATGTCGGAGCAGACAATTATGCAGTTAAAATCACTGCAGAAGCAAAAGTGCATAAACCGATCCAGTCGGAATTAGTTAATTCGATTCGTAAAGTTTCTAAATTCACGAGTTTAGTGATTATTCCATTAGGGATTGTTCTATTTGTTGAAGGCTTTTTGGTTCGAGATTCTGGCTTAGAAGCTTCAGTGGTTGCATCTGCAGCAGCTTTACTTGGAATGTTGCCAAAAGGGCTTGTATTATTGATCAGCATTACGCTGACGACAGGTGTTGTCAAACTAGCAAAAAAACGGATTCTTGTTCAAGATATGTATTCGATTGAAACATTAGCTCATGTTGATACACTATGCTTAGATAAAACTGGAACGATCACCGAAGGAAAAATGAAAGTACAAAAAGTCGAAATTTTACATGCCGACTATCATGAGAATTTTCCGCAGATTATCGGAAGTTATTTAGCTGAAAGTACAGATAACAATATTACGATGCAAGCGATTCGAGATCATTTTGAACTGTCTAATCGATATGGAGCAGTTAAGACGTTACCATTTTCATCTGAAAGAAAATGGGGGGCAATCGAGTTTAACGAATTAGGGACTGTTTATCTAGGTGCTCCTGAAAAATTAGTTGATGTAGCTCGTTTACCTAAAGAAGTTATTGAAGCACAAGAAAATGGTTACCGCGTATTAATGTTAGGAATTGCTGGAAATAGAGCATTAGATGAAGAGAAGATGCCTTATTTAGAACCATTAGCAGTTCTAGAAATTGATGATCCGATTCGCCAAAATGCCAATGAGACATTAGCTTATTTACGTGAAGAGGGCATTGATCTTAAAGTTATTTCTGGAGATAATCCAGTGACTGTTTCTAATATTGCTCGCCGGGCTGGACTGTTTGGCTATGAGTCTTATATCGACATGTCAACGATGGAAACAGAAGCAGATGTGCGTAAAGCTGTTCATGAGTATACTGTTTTTGGTCGTGTTACACCACAGCAAAAACGTACGATCGTTCGTGAACTAAAAGATAATGACCATGTTGTTGCGATGACTGGTGATGGGGTTAACGATGTTCTAGCTTTGAGAGAGGCAGATTGTAGTATTGCCATGGCTGAAGGTGATGGTGCTACAAGACAAATTTCTAATTTGGTTTTATTAGATTCTGATTTTACAACGTTACCAGATGTGTTGTTTGAAGGACGACGTGTAGTAAACAATGTAACAAAAGTTGCGAGTGTCTTTTTTATAAAAACAATCTATTCTTTTATTTTGTCAATGATCTGTGTGATTACCACAATTGCATTTCCTTTCATTCCAATTCAAATCACGTTGATTGATTTAGCCATTGAAGGATATCCAGCCTTCTTTTTATCATTTGAAAGTGATAAGCGGAAAGTACAAGGCAAGTTCTTACCGACAGCCTTGAGAAATGCTTCGGTAAATGCAATATTAGTAGTACTAAATATTGTTACTGTTTACTTGATGAGACAAAATCAAGGATTTACCCAACTGGAAACAACCACATTAATGTATTACTTGTTGATCGGTATTAGTTGTATGGCCGTTGTTCGTGCTTGTTTACCGTTCAATCCATTACGAATCTTTTTAGCTGTTACGACAGTTGGCGGGATCTATGTCGCAGCAATGTTGTTCCATAGTATTTTAGAAGTAGGTTTTTTAAATCAACAAACATTACCGATATTTGCAGTTATGATGTTGATTAACATACTTGTTCGAATCATGATCGGTCTTTTTCAAATGAAACGAGCAGGTAAAACAATCAAAGAGCTTTAAAATGGAGTGGAAAAGTGTGGAAAATAGGGAGGCGTATTGATGAGTGGAGAGTATCAAATGCACAAAACTATCGGCAAATGTTTTCGGTCAAAAACAGATGATTTCAATGGGATGATCCGAATTTACGGTAGTCCTTACATGTATCGTGTCACAAATGGTATCCCCGAAAAGGGGGCGATGCTTGAAGTCATCGACTTTTCCAGTACCGAATTATTTGTAACAGTAAACAACTATTTATTCGAAAGTGATGTGAATTATATTGATAATCCTTAATAGTTTGATTTTTATTATTGTTCTTGTGTTGATTTTAGTTCTTGTCTCAAAAATGGTGATCATTGTTCAGCAAGGTGAAGTAAAAATCGTCGAAAGTTTTGGGAAATATGTTAAAACAATTGATCCAGGTTTGCACTTTTTGATTCCAGTGCTATACAAGGTAAGAGGTAGAGTATCGTTAAAACAAACACCATTAGAAATCGATTCTCAAAGCGTTATTACGCGTGATAACGTAATAGTAGAAGTTGATGAAGCAATCAAATATCATGTAACAGATGTTCGAGCGTTTGTTTATGATAATGAAGATTCTGTTCGATCAATGATTCAAGATTGTCAGTCAAATTTACGTGGTATTATCGGTAAAATGGATTTAAACGAAGTGCTCAACGGAACTGAAGAAATTAATGTGAGCTTATTTGAGAGCGTGAAAGACATTACCGCGGGTTACGGTTTGTCGATTGATCGAATCAATATCGGTGAAATTTCTGTGTCTGATGAAATTGTCAACTCTATGAATAAACTGATTACAGCAAGTCGTGATAAAGAATCGACAATCACAATTTCAGAAGGTAGAAAACAATCAATCATTTTAGATTCTGAAGCAAATGCATCACAAATGCAGATCGATGCTGAAGCTCGTGCGAAACAAACTAAAATTGATGCTGAAGCCCGTGCAGAACGCACAAAAATCGATGCAGATGCTGAAGCGGAAAGAATTCGCATTACAACAGAAGCCGAAAGGCAACGTATTTTAGCGTTGAATAAAGCCATCAAAGAAAGTGATTTAAATGAACAAGCCTTAGCGTATTTAGGCATAGAAGCATTTAAACAAGTTGTTAGAAGCGAAACGAATACAGTTATTCTGCCGAGCAACATGACAGAACTAGGAAATATCCCTGTGGCAAAAGAGTTATGGACTGCTCAAGATAGTCAAAATCAACCAAAACATGATGTAAATTGATTCATTAATTTATGGAGAAAGCAGAGACAAGTTATCTGTTTTCTCTTTTTCTTTCTCTGATTATAGTTACCATAATAATATTATGTAAACTGATATCAAGTAAAACGATAATTCATGAAAAGATAAATGCAATTTACTTGAAAATTATGCTTAGTGTGATACAATGAAACATGTGTAATTGTGTCTTTTGAAAGTCGCGCTGAAGATTTCAGTGCTTTTTTACTGACTATCACATAAATTAGCTTTTGGCTATTTTTTGGAGGTGAGAACAGTGGCACAAAGAATTCCTCAAGAAGTGATAGAGGAAGTTAGGCAACGTACGAATATTGTTGATGTAGTTGGACAGTATGTTCAATTGAAGAAATCCGGTAAGAATTACATGGGTTTATGTCCGTTTCATGAAGAACGTTCCCCTTCATTTTCAGTAGCAGAAGACAAACAAATTTTTCATTGTTTTGGCTGCGGAAAAGGTGGAACTGTTTTTAATTTTCTGCAGGAAATAGAAGGAATCAATTTCCCAGAATCTGTACGAAGAGTTGCTGAACTAGAACAAATTCCAGTAAACATTGACTGGGTTAGTACAACAGACTCAGATTCAACTGAAAATCTTCAAAATCGCAAACTAATAGAACTTCATAAAAAGGCAGCGGATTTGTACCATCATGTGTTGATGAATACGCAAATCGGTGAACCTGCATTGAATTATTTATTAGAGCGTGGTTTGACCAAAGAGCTTATCGAAACGTTCAAAATTGGTTTTGCACCTCAAAAACGTGATTTTTTGACTCAAGTTTTTCAAAATGAAGAAGTCGCTGAAACGTTATCGAAAGAGTCAGGCTTGTTCATTCAACGTGATAATGGTGAGTTTTTAGATCGATTTTATCAACGGGTCATGTTTCCGATCAATGATGATCGTGGGAATGTAATAGCTTTTTCAGGACGATTACTTAAAACAGATGATTTTCCGGGTGATGATATGCCTAAGTATTTAAATAGTCCGGAAACAGTCTTGTTTAATAAGAGAGATACATTATTTAACTTTGATAAAGCCCGAAAAGAGATTCGTAAAGAAAATACAGTCTTTTTATTTGAAGGATTTATGGATGTTATCGCAGCTTGGCAAGCAGGTATTACAAGTGGTGTTGCATCAATGGGAACTAGTTTGACCAATGAGCAAATCCGTAAGCTTGAACGAGTAGCAAAAGAACTTGTGGTTTGTTACGATGGCGATTCTGCAGGAGTGGAAGCTACAAATCGAGCTATTTCCTTGTTAAGTGAACATAGTCGTTTTCAATTAAGTATCGTCAGTATTCCAGAAAAATTGGATCCAGATGAGTATTTAAGAAAATATGGCAATGAGTCATTTCGTGAGTTAGCATTGCATGGTCGTGAAACAGTATTTAGTTTTAAAATGGATTACCATCGCTTGACTCGGAATATGAACAACGAAAAAGAACAGTTGGATTATGTAAATGATTTACTTAAAGAGCTAATTTTGGTCCAGTCACCATTGGAACGAGATCGTTATTTGAATCAGTTAGCACAAGAATTTCAATTATCGTTTCATTCTTTAGAAGAGCAGTTGAAACAACTTGAAACACAACAACGTTCTACCAAAAGAAGAGAACGGCAACAGCAGACAGCACCACAACCTCAAGTTTATGAAATCGATGATATGATGGAACCACCAGAGATGATGTTTGAAGAAGTGTCAACTCCTTCTGTGCAGAATAAACTGCCATTAACTCAAGTGGAAAAAGCCGAACGTACCTTATTGTATCGTCTAATGAATGAACAAAGTGTTAGAAACCAAGTGATTCAGCTACCTGATTTTAGTTTTGCTCATGATAACTATCAAGAACTTTATTTACTGCTAGACAGTTATATGAGTATTCATTCTGATTTTCTTCTTGCCGATTTTATCGATTATCTTAAAGAAGAGACTATCAAAAAATTAGCGATTGATATTTCTCTACAGACGATTTCAGAAGAAAGTTCCGATCGTGAAATCGCAGATGTGATAAGAGTGATTGGAAACTCGAGTTTAGAAGATCAAATCAAGGAAAAACAACTACAAAAAAAAGAAGCGGAACGTATTGGCAACAAACAGTTAGTAGACGAACTAGCGATTGAAGTTATCAATCTAGTTAAACAATTGCAAAAAAGTCGTACAGCATCTTAATAGAAAAGCTATTGGATAATGTATTAGACTATTATTTATATATTTAACCGAATGGAAAAATGAAGGGGGCCTTCTTTCATGGAAAAAGAAACAGAAAAAAAATATGCAGCTGCATTGGCAGCCTTTATCAAAGAAAACAAGCCTAAAGGCAATGTTTTTTATGATGATCTAACAAACACATTGGCAACACCGTTCACATTGAATGCCGATGAAATGGAAAAACTAATTCAAAAAGTTGAGGATGCTGGAATCAGTGTTGTTGATGAGAACGGCGATCCAAGTGAACATAGTCTTAAAAAAGATGCAAAAGTTGCTGAAAAAGCCCAAATGGAAGATTTATCTGCCCCTACTGGTGTTAAGATCAATGACCCTGTTCGTATGTATTTAAAAGAAATTGGACGTGTTCAATTATTAACGGCAGCAGAAGAAGTAGAGTTAGCCCTTAAAATCGAAGAAGGCGACCAAGAAGCAAAACAACGTTTAGCAGAAGCTAACTTGCGTTTGGTTGTTTCAATCGCAAAACGTTACGTAGGACGCGGGATGCAATTCCTTGATTTGATTCAAGAAGGAAATATGGGTCTGATGAAAGCAGTTGAAAAATTTGACTATCGTAAAGGATTTAAATTTTCAACATATGCTACTTGGTGGATTCGCCAAGCCATTACCCGTGCAATCGCTGACCAAGCTAGAACAATTCGTATTCCTGTTCATATGGTAGAAACAATCAATAAATTAATCCGTATTCAACGTCAATTGCTACAAGATCTTGGTAGAGAACCAACGCCGGAAGAAATTGGTGCTGAAATGGATTTACCAACTGAAAAAGTACGTGAAATCTTAAAGATTGCACAAGAGCCTGTTTCTTTAGAAACGCCAATTGGTGAAGAAGATGATTCACATCTTGGAGATTTTATTGAGGACCAAGATGCAACAAGTCCTGCAGAACATGCAGCGTATGAATTATTAAAAGAACAACTGGAAGATGTATTAGATACATTAACTGACCGTGAGGAAAATGTATTACGGTTACGTTTTGGTTTAGATGATGGACGTACTCGTACATTGGAAGAAGTTGGTAAAGTTTTTGGTGTTACACGTGAACGGATTCGTCAAATCGAAGCTAAAGCATTACGTAAATTACGCCATCCTTCTCGTTCTAAACAACTAAAAGATTTCTTAGAATAAGAAATTTTCTTTGGAAATTTGAACAGCTCTTTTCGATTTTTTTCGGAAAGGGCTGTTTTTAAACAATCGTAACAAAAAAGTTAGATAGTACATATTGGAAGAAACGCGATTTTATGGTAGATTAGATTTACGAATGTGTAGAATGTGAGGCGGAATGCATGACGAAAAAATGTCCGAATTGCGGATCTGAAATAGACAATAAAGAAGAAGTGTGCCCAGAATGCGGCTATTCTTTTAAGGAAATACATGAAGAAGCATCAAACGAAAATAGTGAGCATAGTGAAAAAGTAGAAGATACTTCAAATTTTTTAAATAAAGAACAAAATGAAAACATTGAATGGTCTGAATTAAAAGATATGAGTATTGGTCATGTGATGACGATGTTCAATGAGCAACAAGCAGAAGAAAAAATAATAGAAACAGAAGATACGACAGAGCAACAGCCCAAAAAAGAAGAACCGTCAATTGAAGAAAAAAGCGAACCTGTCGAAAAAGACACTATTTCGCATGACGAAAAAAAAGATGAACTGTTGAATACTGCTGCTTTAGATCAATACATCAATGCACATAAGAATGACAAACCAATCATCGAAGCACCAGCTGATATAGAAGCGACTGAAGAAACAAATACAGAAACAAAACAGCCTGTTGGCGTTTCTAGTAAGCCTTCAGAATCAAAAGATAAAGGACAAGATGACGTGAAATCAAACGAATCAGAGCAAAAATCGACAGAAGATACTGAGAAATCACCAACACCAAAAGAGGAAATTACAAAATTTACTAAACCGGAAATAGAACCTAAGGAATCTCAAACAATTGGACCTAAGGCATTACCGAATCAAACAACTAGCATTCCATCAAAAAGTAAAAAGCCAGAAGAAATCGAAATGGATGCAGCACCAATCTTTTTTAAAGATGCGGAAGAAGTAAAAAAATCAAAAAATCAATTCGAGAAACCTAAAGAAACCACGGTCCAAAATTCGGAAAGTAACGTATCAAAATCATCATCTAATAAAAATTACAAAAAAATGTCGATTATTTTAGCAGCAGTTGTCGTTCTTGCAGGTGGCTCGTGGTTTGCGTATGATCAGACACAAAAAAAAGCTGCAACTGGTGAAGAAGTAACTAAAAAACAAGAAAAATTGGCGACTCAGACTGAAAAAGAATTAAAGAGTTATTTCACTGATGAAAAGCTGATGTTTCTTAAACCAGAAATGGTTAGCGTTAGTCCCAAAGGAATCGAAGAGAATTTGTCTACGCTTAAAGACGAAACCAACTACAAAGATCTTGAGTCTCTGTACAAAAAGGTGACCGACAAGCAGGCAGCAATCACAAAAGTGAATGAATTGTTTGCTCAACCAATTGTTGATGGAAACAAATTAAAAGATGTAGCAATCAAAGCAGATAAAAAGATTGACCTTGCTAAACGTGAAGAAAAAGATGACTTTGATAAATTGCTCAATCAAGCAATAGCTCAAGGGGTGAGTCAATACGACCAATTACAAAAGGCAAAAGCTGTAGTGGATGTCATTTATCAATATAATGAGTTGACTGAAGCGTTGACAAGAGACAATTATAATGCAGCAAAAGCAGAGGTTGATAAAGTAAAAAGTGAACCATTGCGTAAACCTTTAAACGATGTATTAGTAAAAGCAGATCAATCGTTAACAGATGCTGAAGCGGCTTTCGCTGCCCAACAAGTTGCGCCTGATCAAACACCAACAGAATTGAATGGGGTAACGGATTATCAAGGGAATAATACCCAAACAACGAATGGTGCGCAGCCAGATTCCAATACTTTTTCAGCGCCAAATGCTCAAGGTGTTTATACAGATCCTGTATATTCAGTTAATCCAACAGATGTAAGTGACATGAGCAATCCGGCTTGGGCTTGGGCGCCAGGCGTTCAGGAAAAAGTAATTGCAACATGTATTGAGCGTGGTTATATTACAGCAGGTGGCTACTCATTACAACCAGCAAGAATTATTAATGGCGAAGGGTACTACAACTTATATGGATCTGATAACCAGTATCTCGTAACAATCAATGCAAAAACTGGATGGTTCAAAGGAAATGCATCAAGAAATGCTGGAAGATAACGGGTTGTTACTTTAGAAAAGAAGATGAGGCTGGGAGCAGAGCAACGACTGCGTTACACTTCGATCATATCAAATTCTAAGTGCTAAAACACTAAGCGTTGAAGCTTTGGAAATAAACAGAAATTCACGAAAATTGGTTTTCAAATTTTCGTGAATTTCCTCTTATTTCTCGGAGTTAAACATTACTGTCCAAACCTCGTTTATCTTCTAGTGTTTACTAAAGTAAAAAATCAATGACGATTGATTTTACACAAGGAGAACAGTATGGAAAACAAAGAATATATGACTTTTAAAGAAGGTGTAAACGCGTGTATACCAACCATTTTAGGTTATTTGGGAATTGGGATTGCGGCTGGGGTGGTCGGGAAAAATGTTGGTCTATCAATTCTTGAGATAGCATTGATGTCTATTTTGATTTATGCAGGTGGCTCACAATTCATTATTTGTGGTATGCTTGCGATTTATTCACCAATTTCAGCAATTATTTTTACAACTTTTTTAGTGAATTTACGACATTTTCTAATGAGCATGTCAGTGGCATCTTATTTTAAAAAAGAACCGCTAATTACGAGTATCGGGATCGGAACACTTTTGACAGATGAATCATATGGCGTCCTCATGGCAGCTTTGTCAAACGATCATCGAGTTAGTTCTGCTTGGACACATGGGTTAAATATTACGGCGTATTTGACATGGATTTTTTCCACCATTGTGGGCGGGTTATTAGGTACTTGGATTCCAGATCCATATTTATTAGGGCTGGATTTTGCTTTAGTGGCAATGTTTGCTGGGCTATTTATTTTGCAAGTTGACGGGCCGATAAAGAAATACACGAAAGAGACATTGCTCGTTTTAGGCACGGTTTGTATATCTTTGTACGTATTTATGGGCTTTTTTTCGCCAGAGATTTCAGTTTTATTTTCAACTCTTTTAGGGTGTACAGTTGGGATGGTGTCTCATAATGAGTAGCAATTATGTATTATTAACAATTTTAGGTTGTTCGATCGTTACATGGATTCCGAAGATTTTTCCTTTTTTGATTTCTAAACGAGTGGATTTTCCAGACTGGTTTCTTCGATTTTTATCGTACATCCCAATTTGTATCTTGACGGCACTCTTATTTCAGAGTATTTTAGATGTTCAGGCAACAGGCTTTCCTAAAGTAAAAACGTTAGAAGCGTTAAGTTGTATTCCTACTTTACTTGTTGCTATTCGTACCAAAGATTTAATGAAGACAGTTGTAGTAGGAATTGTTACGATTGCATTATTACGTATTTTTTTAGGCTAAGTGCCAGAAGGAGAAAATTATGAACGAACTATTAGCGCAAATTTTTACAGCATTAGTGATCGATGAAAATGAAAGTTATTACTTTTTACAAAAAAACGGTATTACTTTGCGATTATCCAAAGAGGAAGGACATCATGAAATCGGTGAAGCAGTAGAAGGTTTTGGTTATATGAATCAAAAACAAGAACCTGAGATGACAACGATGATTCCTACGGCTCGTATAGGACAATATGCCTTTGGAACAGTAACGGGTACTAGACGTGATTTAGGTGCCTTTGTGGACATTGGTTTAAAAGATAAGGACGTTGTGGTATCTTTAGACGAATTACCTGTAATGCGTGAATTATGGCCTAAAAAAGGGGATCAGTTGATGGTGTCTTTAAAGGTTGACAATAAAGAGCGTATTTGGGGCGAATTGGCAGATGAGAAAATCTTCAAGGCTATGGCTAAACCTGGAACAGAAGAATTAAAAAATGAAAATATCAGCGGTGTTGTTTATCGTTTGAAAATGATTGGTTCATTTGTATTGACTGATGATTTTTATATTGCGTTTATCCATCCGTCAGAGCGTTATCAAGAACCACGTTTAGGTGAAAGAGTAAATGGGCGTGTGATTGGCGTACGGCCAGATGGTACATTGAATATTTCCTTAAAGCCGCGTGGATATGAAGTGATCAGTGATGATGCAGCAATGATTTTGACCTTTTTAGAACGTTCTGCTGATCATAAAATTCCATTTACGGATAAATCTAATCCAGAAGAGATCAAACAAACTTTCGGTATTAGTAAAGCACAGTTTAAACGCGCAATCGGTAATTTATTGAAACAAGGCAAGATTACTCAAGAAGCAGGTTTTACTAGTTTGAAAGAAGAATCAGCTGAAAAGTAATTGTTTTTCTATTCTAATTGAGAATCACTTGCAAATGTTTTCGAGTTATTTTATACTTATTATAATTTGTTACTGTAAAATATGGTTCTAGATTGAAATAATTATAATTAAGGGGCTGCATTTATGGATTCTACTGCTGCTTTAAAAAAAACAAAACAACAATTGCATGAATCTGGTTTCAAACTGACGCCTCAACGTGAAGCAACGGTTTTAGTCTTACTAGAAAATGAAAAGGACCATTTATCGGCTGAAGAAATTTACTTTTTAGTAAAGCAAAAAAGCCCTGAGATTGGTTTGGCAACTGTTTACCGTACATTAGAAATTTTAACTGACTTAAAAGTCGTAGACAAGGTAAGTTTCAACGATGGATTGGCTCGTTATGACTTACGCAAAGAAGGCGCTAAGCATTTTCATCACCATCTTTTATGCCTGGAATGTGGCAATATTGAAGAGGTAGAAGAGGATTTGTTAGGTGAAGTCGAACAAGTAATTGAACAACGTTATCATTTTATGGTAAAAGATCATCGCTTAACGTTCCATGGAATTTGCGAAGAATGTCAACAAAAAAAGAAAAATCAGCCCAGTGAGGAAGTCATTTCGGGTCTTTCAAGTGCAGAGTAAGCATTCTTTTTTGAAAAAGATTGACAATTATGAAAGAATCTCATACAATGACTTCAATAAACAATAAAAGTTTTGATAAGAACTAGTAAGATAATACAGGTGTACAGAAAGTAGCCGGTCGTTGAGAGGCGCATAAACCTAATGTATCTGAATTCCTCTTTGAACTTCACACCGAATCGAGTAGGCTGTGACGGTTACGTGCACCCGTTATTGTGCCAAGGTATAATTTTGTACCTGACAAGTCAATGAGTGTAAACTGATTGTAAACAAAGGTGGTAACACGGATCATTCGGTCTCGTCCTTTTCAGAAATGAAAAGGACGAGGCTTTTTTATTTTACTGATTTTATATTTATTGTTTGATTATATGAAAAATGAAGGGAAGTTATCGTATGAGTTTTAAAGCATTAAGTCAACCAATCAATTTTGAACAGGTCAAATCACTATCTAAACTAACACCGAAACAAGCACAAAACAAAGCAATTCGTGATCAAGAATTACGAGATATCATCGAAGGAAAAAGCGAGAAAATTCTTTTAGTGATTGGTCCTTGTTCCGCTCATAATGAAGAGGCGGTTATGGAATATGTCCACCGTTTAGCGAGACTGCAAGAAAAAGTTCAAGATAAGATTTTTATGGTACCTCGTGTGTATACGAATAAACCTAGGACGAATGGCGACGGCTATAAAGGACTCTTACATCAACAAAATCCAGAAGGTGAAAGTAACTTGATCAAAGGAATTGCTGCTGTGCGTAGTTTGCATAACCGTGTTATTACCGAAACGGGTTTAACAACTGCTGATGAAATGCTTTATCCTGAAAATCTTGAGTTTGTTCAAGATCTTGTTAGCTATATTGCTGTTGGCGCACGTTCGGTAGAAGATCAACAACATCGCTTTGTTGCTAGCGGAATCGATCAGCCCACCGGTATGAAAAATCCAACAAGTGGGAATTTAAACGTATTATTCAATTCAATATATGCAGCACAACAAAAACAAGAATTCATTTTCAACGGATTGGAAGTTGAATCAAGCTCTAATCCACTTGCTCATGTCGTATTAAGAGGTGGTTTGAACGAATATGGTGAAAATAGTCCAAATTATCATTACGAAGATTTATTAAAAGTGGTTGGTCTATACAAGGCGGGCCAGTATGATAATCCATTTATTGTCATCGATACAAATCATGACAATTCTGGAAAACAATACAAAGAACAAATCCGAATCGTTAAGGAGACTTTGTTCAATCGTACGTGGAATGAAGAGATGAAAAAATGGGTTCGTGGTTTCATGATTGAGAGTTTTCTTGAAAGTGGTCGTCAAGAAGCGGATGGAAAAGTTTTTGGACAATCCATCACGGATCCTTGTTTAGGTTGGGATGAGACGGAAGAATTGGTGAAATACATTGCAGAACATGCTTGAATGAAAAAAAAGAATAATTAAAATGAGGCTAAATAAATAGTGAGAGCAGAAGCACTTCCTTAGGAAATAAGCTTTTGCTCCCACCCTCATTTACAAAATAAATCATGAATGATTATTTTTTCTATAGATTAGCAAATTTTTCTAGTAATCGAATCATTTGGCATGTAAAGCCGTATTCATTATCGTACCAAGCAACTGTTTTGACTAGTTGGAAATCACCAGAAGTGGTTACTTCTGTTTGCGTTGGATCGAAAATAGATCCTTCTGTTGTTCCAATCACATCACCTGAGACAATTTCACGATCGTCGTAGCCAAATGAAGGGTTATCAACTGTGTGTGTTTTGATTGCTTCATTGATTTGGTCAGCAGTAACCTTGGTTTTTAAAATAGAAACTAGTTCAGTTAGTGACCCGTCGACAACAGGTACACGTTGCGCATGACCTTGTAATTTTCCGTTTAACGCTGGAATCACTAAGCCAATCGCTTTAGCAGCTCCTGTTGAGTGGGGAATTGTATTATCCGCGGCAGAACGAGCAGCACGTAAGTTGCCCCCTTTGACTGGTCCATCTAAAAGCATTTGTGTCGAAGTATAAGCATGAACCGTTGTCATAGTGCCCACTTCAATACCAAATTCGTTATTTAAGAAATAAGCCATAGGAGCTAAACAGTTTGTGGTACATGAGCCAGCAGAGATGATTTTGTCTTCTGGCGTCAATGTGTCATCATTAACATTGTAAACAATCGTCTTCATGTCTCCTGCGGGTGCTGATATAACGACACGTTTCGCACCTGCGTCTAAATGAGCTTGTGCTTTTGCTTCAGAAGTGTAAAATCCAGTACATTCTAGAACGATGTCCACTCCATTTTCTTCGACCCATGTCAATTTGCTAGCGTCCGCTTCTGCGTAAACTTTCGTTTTCTCCCCATCCACGACGATGGAATCATCTGTTGCAGTCACTTTGCCAGGATAAGTGCCATGCGTTGAATCAAATTGTAGTAAATGGGCTAACATTGTCGGACTTGTCAAATCATTGATTGCTACCACTTCAATATCATCGGAAACTTCTTTGATGCGACGGAATGCAAGGCGACCGATCCTTCCAAATCCATTGATCCCTACTTTTACTGTCATACTAAATTTCCTCCTTTAGATTAAATGCGTAACGAACATGTTGATCCTAAAAAAACATAACGACAGACAATGGTGCAAAAAATTCAGCCCATAATCGCATATTTAAAAAAACGATTATATACGCTATACTAGTAGCATGAACGCTTTTTAAATTTTTGTCAAAAATCTGAACTTTATAGGAAATGAGTTGGAAAAAAATGAATAGAAGTCGTGTTGTTGAGTTACTCCAAACAAATTATGAAGCAATTAAAGAAGGTAAGGGAAAATGGTTTGATAAACGAGTTTCCTATACAATTGCTCGAACGTTTGTATCAAAAGAACGTCTTTTTTCAGATAGTGATTATCGTCGTATGGAAGAGGTCATTAAAGAAGAATTGGGTGTTTTTAACGTGCTAGGACAACCTGTCCGTGGTATTTTATTAGGGATGATGTTAGCAAATGGTAAAACAAAAGAGTTAGATATTCACACATTGATTTCGGATTATCAACGATTACGAGAGGCTGGTTTTTTACTATCTTCTTATTCCTATTTTTCAGCTTATTTACTTCAATTTACAGAAGTGGCAGAAAAAGAATTTGTTGTACGACGTGGTCAAAGTATTTTTGAAAAATTAAAAGCACGTCATTCTTTTCTTACTGGAGCCGAAGACGGAACAATCGCAATCTCTTTAGCACAACAAGAAAAATTAGAATCCCTTACGACAGAACAAGTAGGTGATTTGGTAGAAGCCTATTATCAAGCATTGAACGACTGTGGATTCTTTAAATCAAACCAGTTACAGTTTGCTGCAGCTAGTGCAGCGATGCTGACAGGTTCATTTTCTTTTGAGTTGATTGAAGGAATAAACGATGTGGTAGGTGCACTGAAACAAATGGGCATTAGGCTTAAAGTTGAGTTTTACACAAGTATTGTGATGCTTGCATTTTTAGGCACTATGAAAAAAGTAAGGTATGAGGTATTAGCTGAATATTTAGAACTAATTGAAGAAAAAACACATTTACGTTTCTATAAGGATTTTCGTTCTACTTTAGCACTAGGTTTGCTTGTACAAGAGGAAATGAGCGGCTTATCCGATGCTAATTTAAATATATCGGCGTTAACGATCACAATGATGATGGCACAAGAGGCTAGCGCTGCAGCAGCGGTAATCGCCATATCAGCTTCTAATTCTAGTTCATAAAACGAATTTGGCTAGACAAATTCGGGTTTACCCTTTACAATAAGAAAGGCTTTCAAACTGAAAATGTTGTGAAAAAGCGATACAAAACTAACCATTAGATTTGTAAAAGAATGAAACTCGAAGAAATGTTGAGATAAAGTACGACTTTATGTCAATCTCTTTAAGATAGGAGGACAAAATATGTCCATGTTTTTAGATCAGGTAACAATTGACGTCAAGGCTGGTAAAGGCGGAGATGGAATGGTTGCCTTTCGTAGAGAAAAATATGTACCCGATGGTGGACCTGCCGGAGGAGATGGTGGTCAAGGAGGAGATGTGATCCTCGTTGTAGAAGAAGGATTACGTACATTGATGGATTTCCGTTTCAACCGTCATTTTAAAGCACAACCAGGTGAAAATGGGATGAGTAAAGGTATGCATGGTCGTGGTTCAGAGAATACTTTTGTAAAAGTTCCGCCTGGTACTACCGTTCGTGATGCTGAGACTGGCACCTTGATCGGTGATTTGATTGAGAATGGCCAAACGCTGACTGTTGCAAAGGGTGGACGAGGTGGACGAGGAAATATTCGTTTTGCTTCGGCTAAAAACCCAGCTCCAGAAATTGCTGAAAATGGTGAGCCAGGTCAAGAAAGAAAAATTGAATTAGAATTGAAAGTTTTGGCTGACGTAGGTTTAGTTGGTTTTCCATCCGTTGGAAAATCTACGTTGTTGTCCGTTATTTCATCAGCTCGACCTAAAATTGGTGCCTATCATTTCACAACCCTTGTGCCGAACCTTGGCATGGTGTCTACAAGTGATGGCCGTAGCTTTGCTGCAGCTGATTTACCAGGGTTGATTGAAGGAGCGTCTCAAGGTGTTGGTCTTGGAACACAGTTTTTACGTCATATTGAGCGGACAAGAGTTATATTACACGTAATCGATATGAGTGGTATGGAAGGCCGAGATCCTTACGAAGATTATTTAGCAATTAATAAAGAATTAGCTTCTCACAATTTACGTCTGATGGAACGTCCGCAAATTATTGTAGCAAATAAAATGGATATGCCGGAAGCCGAAGAGAATTTAAAAAAATTCAAAGAACAAATTGAAAAAGAACGTACGGATGAGTATGCGGATCATTTACCTATTTTCCCAATCTCTGGTGTTTCTCGTAAAGGAATTGAACCGTTGCTTAATGCAACAGCAGATCTGATCGACATAACACCTGAATTCCCATTATATGAAGAAGAAGTCATCGAAGATACTGTTCATTATGGTTTCCAGCCAGAAGGACCAGAGTTTTCAATCGATCGCGATTCAGATGCTACTTGGATTTTATCAGGAGAATCATTAGAACGATTATTCCAAATGACCAACTTCGAACACGATGAAAGTGTGATGCGATTTGCTCGCCAATTGCGTGGTATGGGAATCGATGAAGCATTACGAGCTCGTGGAGCAAAAGACGGCGATATCGTAAGAATTGGTGAATATGAATTTGAATTTGTAGAATAAAGAAGATGGTTTGCCAAGCGCACCTAGCTTTGGTAATAAGCTACTGGATATCTGAATAGTTTTAAAGCTAAGGTATAACTCTTTGAGTTGTACCTTAGCTTTTTTTATACATCATAACATTTTCTTTTTATCTTTAAGCTTCATTTATGTTTCCTTTTATATACTGAATTCAATCAAAGGAGGAAATAAAATGGTGAAATTAAAAAATAGCTTTCAAAGAAAAGAAAAAAAGTATGCTTTATCTAATTCGACTTACCAACAATTGAGAGAGAAATTAGCCTTTTATATGTTGGAAGATGAATATGGATTACATACAATTATTTCGATTTATTTTGATACGAAAAACTACGAGATGATCCGTCATTCGATAGCAAAACCAGTGTACAAAGAAAAATTTAGAATCAGAAGTTACGGTATTCCTCATGAAAACTCTACTGTTTTTCTTGAGATCAAAAAGAAGGTAAGTGGTGTCGTATATAAAAGAAGAGTGGCATTGACTTATCAGTCAGCGAAAAGTTATATTCAAAAACCTCATTCTTTTAAGCTAAACACAAAAAAAGACCAGCAAATCAAACAGGAAATTGACTGGTTATTCGCCAGAAAAAGGTTGGAACCTAAAGTGATGATTGCGTATGATCGGCGAGCGTTGTTTGATTTAAAAAACGAAGATTTTCGAATTACGTTTGACTTTAATATTCGTTATCGGAAAGAACAGTTAGCCCACACAATTGATGATCAGGGTGAAAGTGTAGCACCAGAAATCGATGTTTTAATGGAAGTGAAAGCGTTAGGAGCCTATCCAGTTTGGTTCTCCGATCTTTTATCCGAACTTGAAATCTACCCAACATCATTTTCAAAATATGCTCAAACGTATCAACGGTATTTATATTGTAAGGAGGATTTCCAGCATGTTGTCTAGTCTTTTAGTAGAAAGTTCAGTTGATTTGTCCTATAAACAACTGTTTGTCTGTATTATTACATCTATTTTATTAGGTCTATTAGTGGCCCGTGTCCATATGTATAGAAATGTTTATAGTAAGAATTTTGTGATCACATTAGCTATTTTACCCGTTTTAGTCCAATTGGTCATTATGTTGGTAAATGGGAATTTAGGAACAGGTGTTGCTGTTTTGGGCGCATTCAGTTTAATTCGATTTCGTTCTGTAGCAGGTGGTGCCAAAGAAATCACAAGCATCTTTTGGTCAATGGGCATAGGACTTGCTACTGGAATGGGATACGTTGGCTACATTGCATTATTCTCTGTAATCATTGCATTATTTTTATTAATTTTAAATACTATTCATTTTGGTGAAAAGCAAAAGGTTGCTGAGCGAGAAGTCAAAATTACGATACCAGAAGATTTAGATTATCCAGGTTTGTTTGACGACCTCTTTGAGCAATATACTTATTCAGCGAATTTAGATTCAGTTAAAACAACCAATATGGGTAGTTTGTATGAATTGCGTTATCGTGTGACATTAAAGGATAGTCGAATGGAAAAAGAGCTGATGGATGCGATGCGTGTTAGAAATGGTAACTTAACAATAGTGTCAGGGAAAGTTTCAACAAATAGAGAAGAATTGTAGGTGAGTAGGATGAAAAAAACAAGATTTAGTTTAACTGCGTTGACGATAGTTCTCATTTTATTTGCTGGATGCACAAAAGAAAAAACAACAAGCACAACAACAGCAACTTCGACATCTAAAAGTGCTGAACAAGTTGTTGCTGTTCAAGCAGCGAAAAAAACATCCGAAACGAAATATGGGACATATGACGAGGATGATTTTGATGAAAGTTATGATGAAAAAACAGCGACGAAAATCGAATTAAAAGACTCTAATAGCGAAATTGACGGTTCAGGTGCTTCAGAAAAAGACAATGTTCTGTCTATTACAGCGGGTGGGACGTATATTTTATCTGGTAGTTATAATGGGCAAATAAAAATAAGTGCGAACGACGAAACAGTTCATTTAGTTCTAAACAATGTGATGATTACGAATGATTCTTCGTCTGCAATTTATGTTGAACAAGCAGGAAAAGTGATTACTACATTGGCAGATGGAACGAAAAATAAACTATCGGATGGCAGCGATTATACATTTGCTTCAGCAAATGAAACAGAGCCAGATGCAGCATTTTTTAGCAAAGATGATTTGACGATTAATGGTGCGGGAGCTCTTGAAGTGAATGGTAATTACAGCAATGGGATTCGCAGCAAAGATGATTTAGTTATTACAAATGGAAAATTAACAGTAACAGCAAAAAATAATGCCATCAAAGGGAAAGATTCTGTATCTATTGAAGGAGGAACATTCTCTTTAAACACAACAGAAGGTGACGGTATCCAAGCAAATAATAGCACTGAAGCTGAGAAAGGCTGGATTGCGATCGATGGAGGTACGTTTGCGATTCAATCTGGCAATGATGGGATTCAGGCAGAGACAAATTTATCTATTGCGAATGCTGATATCAACATAAAAACAGCTGATGGCTACGAGACACAATCTGCCGATTCAACTGCCAGTTACAAAGGACTAAAAGCGTCAAACAATATCGTCATAGATGATGGATCCTTTACATTAAACACAGCCGATGATGCAATTCATGCCAACGCGGCGGTTACACTCAACAATGGGACATTCACATTAGCTAGTGGTGATGATGGGATTCATGCGGATACAGATTTAGTGATCAATAATGGGAAAATCGCTGTAAATAACTCTTATGAAGGATTAGAAGGTGCAACAGTTACAATCAATGAGGGTGATATTATCGTTAATGCATCCGATGATGGGATTAATGCTGCTGGGGGAAGCTCTGGTGAAGCAAGCGAAGAAGGTCAATTTGGTGCAGACTCATTTGGACAACCAGGTGGTGGTGGAGACAGCACCAAATTTATCGAAATAAATGGTGGTACAACTTATGTAAATGCAGATGGAGACGGCATCGATAGTAATGGTGATGTCCGTATGACAAATGGAACATTGATTGTAAACGGGCCAACAGATAACGGGAATGCAGCACTTGATTATGACGGGACCTTTACAATGGATGGCGGCACTCTTGCTGCAAGTGGAAGTGCCGGCATGGCAATGAGTGCCAGCGATACTTCTTCCCAAGCAGCGTTAAGCCTATACTTTGATGAAACACAAAAAGCTGGAACGTTGATCAATATAAAAAATGCTGCTGGAGATACAGTTATTTCTTTTGCACCACAAAAAGACTTTTCTCATCTAGCGATCAGTTCGTCTAACTTAAAAGTAGGCGAAGCTATCACGGTTTCTACTGGAGGAAAAGATTCGGGTACTGAAAAAAATGGTGTATACACGAATGGTACTTATTCAAATGGGACAGAACTGACCAAAATTTCGATCAATGACATACTCACTTCGGTTGATCAATCTGGTACTGAAGTGAGTGGTGGCCAAATGGGCGGTGGTCCTGGTGGTCAACCACCTCAATAAACGATTTTCATTGCTTTAACAGCTAGTTTATTGATAGAATAAGGATATCAAATAGAACGAGGTGGTCAAATGTCTAAACGAGTTATTATTATGCATTTTGAAGTAGAGAGCCAAGCATATCAAGCATTTTCAGAAATAAAAAAATTATATGTTGAGAAAAAAATCAAAGGTGAACAAATGGCTGTCGTAACCCATGTAAATGATGGCGTTCATCAGTTTAAAATCGATGATTTCTTAGATTTTACAGGTAATAATCATACATCAACGAATAGTATGATTGGTATGTTGATTGGCATATTAGGGGGTCCTTTAGGTATCTTATTAGGCTGGTTTGCCGGAAGTATCTTTGGTGCTACTCAAGATGCCAAAGAAATCCAAGGTGCACAAACTGTCTTTGAACATGTCACAAAACAAATTGGCGAAGGCGAAACGGGCTTGATTTTAATTGCCGAAGAAGATGACAATCGTCCTTTAAATCAATTAATCATGAATGAGTTGGGCGGCGAAATTACCCGCTTAGATTTTGAAGACGTAGAAAAAGAAATTTCAAATGCTAAAGCAGTAGAAAAAGAAACAAAAGACTCTGCCGAAAAATCTTGGCAAGATAAAAAACAAGATTCAAACGAAAAATAATCAGTACGGTATGATAAACTAAATAAGTGAGAAGACGTGACAAGAAATTTTTTTCTGCTCGTCTTCTTTTTTGAGTATAGGGATGTGGAAGTGAATGTTGAAAATATTATTAGTAGAAGATGATGAAATCCTTTCAGACAGTATTTTAGAAATTTTATCTGAAATTGGTGAGATTGTTCAAATTTATGACGGAGAAGAAGCATTATATGAAGGCGAACGAGGTATTTATGATTTGATTGTACTGGATTTAATGCTACCCTCAATGTCTGGAGAACAAGTTTTAACTGCTTTGAGAAAGAAAAATATTTACACTCCTGTTTTGATTTTAACGGCTAAAGATGGTTTGCAGGATAAAGTGAATGGGTTTAAAAACGGTGGAGATGATTATTTAACCAAACCATTTCATCGCGAAGAATTATTACTACGTGTTCAAGCATTAGCTCGTCGTTCATTAGGTATGAATGGGAAAAATGAACTAGTTGTTGGAGCATTGTGTTTAGATCTCGATAATCGTCAGGCACATTTCAAAGGAAACGAATTGACTCTTCAAGGGAAAGAATTTAACTTATTGCACTATTTAATGCAAAACCAGGGGCGAATCATTACAAAAGATCAATTGTTTGATCGCATTTGGGGATTTCAATCAGATACTACATTAACGGTGGTTGAAGTATATATGAGTAACTTGCGAAAAAACTTAAAACCCTGGGGCGTTGATCGTTGGATCAAAACGTTGCGAAATGTTGGGTACCTTTTTGAAGCAGTAGAGGATGTTGAACATGAATAAACAGCTCAGTAAAAAGCAGAGGTTCAATTATTTTTTGATGAATCTGATTTCATTTGCCAGTATCTTTCTTATTTTGGGTTTGATCGTGTTTCAATTGGTACAAACATCCATTTATCAGACAGTCGATCACGATTTAGAAAAATTGGCAACAGATCAAAAGTTTATTCAACATCAATTAATGCAAACGAAACGTATGCAAGGAAATTCTCCTCAGCTAGGAAAATTTGATACACCACCTCCCAATAATTTTCAACAACAAGTGATTCTTTGGTCAAAAGAGGGAGAAATTTTAAATGAGACAGAACTGGGTTCTCGTTTTTATGATTTTCAAAATTTACAATTATCGACGGATAACTTAGAAAAGATAAGAAGTGTCCAAACGAAAGATAGCAACGATCGTTCGTTGCAATTTCGTTCCATCACTTTACCTGTCGAAAACCAAGAAGAAGTGGCTTATATCCAACTACTTGTGAATACAGATCCGATTAAGGGAACAGTCGAGCAATTTAAACAGATTTTGATTATCTGTATGATTATTTTCGGATTGCTTTCAATTGCGTTGAGCTATTTTCTTTCTAAGTGGTTTATGAAACCTATTATGGTTTCTTGGAAAAAACAACAAGAGTTTGTTGAGAATGCTTCACATGAGTTAAGAACCCCTCTGACGATTATTCAAGCAAAGTTAGAAAAATTGTTTACGAAGCCAAATCATACAATTTTAGAAGAATCAGAAACAATTGCGTTATCTTTAGATGAGGTTCAACGATTGAGTCAATTGACTAGTGATTTACTTCTGTTGGCACGTTCAGATTCTAATTCATTGACATTGGAGAAAGAACCTGTGAAAATCAATGACTTTTTGAATACGGTTCTGTTACCTTACCAAGAATTAGCTGTAGCTGAAGATAAAACATTTATCATTGATTTAGGTGAGGAACAGCAACTATCTTTTGATAAGAAACGGATTCACCAGTTAATGATTATCTTGCTGGATAATGCATTGAAATATACTGCTCAAGGTGAGAGAATAACTGTTTTTTCAACGGTGAAAAATAATGAATGGTCAATCAAAATCAGCGATACGGGTATTGGGATCACTGATGAGAAAAAAACGGCGGTTTTTGAGCGATTTTATCGCGGAGAAGAATCTAGAAATCGTAAAACAGGTGGTTATGGTATCGGCCTTGCAATCGCTAAATGGATCGTAGATGAACATCAGGGGAAGATCGAATTAACAGATACTATACCAAAAGGGACGACAGTTATTTTACGTTTTCCTGTAAAATAAATATTATTTGCTAAAGCGACAACTTTCTTCTAAAATAAAGAAGAAGTTTAAAGAAAGTTAGGTAGCCCATGGAATTACAATTTTTAGGTACAGGAGCTGGGGTTCCAGCAAAACATCGTAACGTAAGCAGTATCGCATTAAAATTATTAGATGAAAGAAATGCAGTGTGGTTATTCGATTGTGGTGAAGGCACACAATTACAAATTTTGAAAAGTACTATTCGTCCAAGAAAGATCGAAAAAATTTTTATTACTCATTTACATGGGGATCACATTTTTGGATTACCAGGATTATTAAGTAGCCGCTCTTTCCAAGGTGGAAACGAAAAACTAGAAATATACGGGCCAGTTGGTATTGCCGAATATGTTCGAACTGCATTGAAAGTATCACAAACGCGACTGTCATATGAATTAAAAATTATTGAAGTCAAAGAAGGTATCGTATTTTCAGATAAGCAATTTACAGTTAGCTGCAAAGCGTTAGATCATGGAATCGCTAGTTTTGGGTATAGAATTGTAGAAGCTGATCATGAAGGAGAACTACAGGTAGAGAAACTAACTGCTCTAAATATTCCATCAGGACCCTTATATGGAAAACTTAAACGTGGCGAAAGCGTAGAATTGCCAGATGGACGCGTGATTAACGGTAAAGATTTTGTCGGTGAGAAGAAATTAGGTAGAATCGTTACTATTTTAGGCGATACTAGAAAGACCAAAAACAGTGTACTTCTTGCAGAAAATGCTGATATTCTTGTTCATGAAAGTACATTCAATAAAGAAGAAGAAAAAATGGCTAGAGCCTATTATCATTCAACAAGTCATCATGCGGCGCAAGTTGCTTTAGAAGCACAGGCAGAGAAACTTATATTGACACATATCAGTGCACGTTATTTAACAGGCGATATTATTCAATTAGAAAATGAAGCCAAAGAGATTTTTCCCAATACCAAAATCGTGAAAGATATGGAAATTATAGAGATCCCATTCAAAGCAGAGTAAGGAGGAAATGAAATGTATAAAGGACATGATTTAACAGATAAAGTGGTGGTTGTAACTGGTGGTTCTGCAGGTTTAGGGGAACAAATTTGTTATGAAGCTGCTAAAAAAGGTGCAATTGTCGTTATCTGTGCTAGACGAATCAATTTAATCGGTAAAGTGAAAGAAATGTGCGAAGAGTTAAGCGGGAGACAAGCTTATTCATTTCAATTAGATATTTCTGATCCTGAAAATGTAGAAACTGTTTTTGGGAAAATTGCAGATGAAGTCGGACCCATCGATATTTTAGTCAATAACGCTGGTTTTGGTTTATTCGAAAACTTTGTCGATATTGATTTAGCTATTGCTAGAAATATGTTCGAAGTAAATGTTTTAGGAATGATGGTCTTCACTCAAAAAGCAGCGATTCAAATGGCTGAAAGAGGAACAGGGCACATTATCAATATCGCTTCCATGGCTGGAAAAATGGCGACTGCAAAATCAACAGTCTATTCTGCCACTAAGTTTGCCGTCTTGGGATTTTCTAATGCCCTACGGTTGGAATTAAAACCTCTAGGCATTTCTGTGACGACTGTTAACCCAGGGCCTATCCAAACAGAGTTTTTTGACAAGGCTGATCCATCAGGCGATTATTTAGCATCGGTTGATGCCTTTGTTTTAGAACCAAATAAACTTGCGAAAGAAATTGTAAGTGCTATGGGAACATGCAAACGTGAAATCAACCGCCCAAGAGTGATGGAAGGTGCGTACCGATTGTATACACTGTTTCCGCATATAGGCGATTTACTAGCTGGCGGCGTATTAAATAAAAAATAAGTTATGTATTAATTGAGGAGGATGTAACTATGAAAAACCAATGGCGTGTGGTTATGGGGCTTGTATTAGTTTTGATTATTGTCATTTTTGCTGTACTAAATAATCAAACAGTGCCAGTCAGTTTTGGCTTTACAAAAATTTCAGGACCGTTAATCCTAATTATTTTAGGTTCAGCTATTGTTGGGGCTCTGATTGGTCTACTAACATCTACAACAACAATGTGGAAACAAAAAAAACAAGTAAAAGAATTAAAAAAAGACATCGATGTGTATAAAAACGATGCAGAGAAATTGGCTCAAGAAGAAGTTGCAAAAGTTAAACGAAGTTATGAAAATCAACTAGCTGATTTGCAAGCGAAATATGAGGAAGCACTCGCACAAGCGCCAATTGCGCCTGTTACAAATACAGAGCCTGTTGGAAGTCGCGTAGATCATTTTACGAAACCAAGGAATGGTGAAGAAATATAGCATTAAAAAAGCAAAGATAAAGTAGCAACATTTTATCTTTGCTTTTTAATTTGCTGAATTTGTATACTTTCTTTAGTTTTCTCTCTCTATTTGATATAATTACTTGGTTAGGAGTGACGTCGTGAAAAAAGCAAAATATACATGGCAATTACGTGAAAAAAGTGAATTGCCAGAAGAATTTTCAAATATACTAACAAAAGAACAAATTAATCCATTACTAGGGCAGATTTTATGGCATCGAGGGATTCAATCTGAGGAGGATTTGGCATTATTTTTACGTCCGACAGTTGAGAATCTTTATGATCCTTTTTTAATGTACGATATGGAAAAAACGATAACTAGAATTCAAGATGCTGTGGCACAAGGTGAAAAAATCTTAGTCTATGGTGACTATGATGCTGATGGGATCACAAGTACAACGGTTATGAAAGAAGCCATTGAATTAATCGGAGGAGAAGTGGATTATTTCTTACCGAATCGATTTATTCACGGCTATGGGCCAAACTTGGATGTTTTCAAGGAACAAATCGAAAATGGCGTTCAATTAATTATCACGGTCGATAACGGCGTTGCAGGTCATGAAGCAATCAATTACGCGACGGAGCAAGGGATTGACGTTATTGTAACGGATCACCATGAGCTCCCACCGGAATTACCGCATGCCTTTTCGATTATCCATCCTAAGCATCCTAAAGGACAATACCCGTTTGGTGAATTAGCAGGAGTCGGTGTTGCCTTTAAAGTTGCGACAGCGTTATTAGGCGAGCTTCCTGCAGAATTTCTTGATTTAGTTGCGATTGGAACGATCGCTGATTTAGTTTCTTTGACAGATGAAAATAGAGTGCTTGTTAAAATGGGACTGGAAATGATTCAAAATGGTGAGAGAATCGGTTTAGATATACTGATACATTTGGCTGATATTAAAAAGGAAGCGATCAGCGAAGAAAATATCGGCTTTACGATTGCACCACGCTTGAATGCATTAGGCAGACTTGGAGATGCCTCTCCAGGTGTAGAACTGATGACAACGTTCGATGAAGAAGAAGCTGAAAGAATCGCTACTTATATCAATGCGCAAAACGATGAACGAAAGGAAATTGTTGCGTCAATCACAAAGGAAGCATTTGAATTAATTGACCCAACAGAGCCTATCCATATTGTTGCAAAAAAAGGCTGGCATGAAGGAGTTCTTGGAATCGTTGCGGGGAGAATCATGCAAGATACTGGGAAACCTACTATCGTTCTTACTATCGATGAGAACAATGAAACGGCAAAAGGATCAGGGCGTAGTGTTTCAGCATTAAACTTATATGACGCATTGAGCGAAATACGTGAAACCTTTACTCATTTCGGTGGTCACCACATGGCAGCTGGTATGACGTTGCCTGTTGAGAATCTTAGTAAAGTAAAGGCACACTTGATTAGTTACCTTGAAACACATCAAATCGATCTTTCTCAAGGGCAAGAATTGTTGATCGATGAAATTTTACAAGTTTCGGAAGCAACAATCCCGTTTATTCAACAGTTAAAAATCCTTTCGCCATTTGGAACGGACAACCCAGTGCCCAATTTCTTGTTTGAAGATGTATTAGTAGAACAAGGTCGTCAAATCGGGGCAGATAAAAGTCATCTTAAATTCCAATTAAGTCAAGCAGGAGTCAAACTGGACGCCATTGCGTTTCAAATGGGAAACCAAGTCGATGAATTTGGTCAAGGGACAACGAACATTGCTGGACAATTATCGATTAATGAGTGGAATGGCAATAAGAAGCCTCAATTGATGGTGAGTGATTTTTCAGTTGATGGTGTTCAATTATTTGATTTACGAGGAAAAAACGCTCGTCAAAAGGAAATTCCTACTGAAAATACACTGTATGTTTATTTCAATAAGGAGAGTCAAAAATTGATCCAGGACCAAACAGTTCATCAACACTTATTTAGTACGATTGATGAAATCGTAGAAACGATAACCAACACCAACAGCCAACAATTAGTTTTTGTTGATTGTCCAAGTGACGTTAACTTACTAAAGCAGATTACACAAGCTGGTAAAATTGAGCGAGTATATATGATGGGGATTTCACAAGAAGAGGCCTATTTAAACGGTACTGGAACAAGAGAACAATATGCACAACTCTATAAATTTGTGAGACAACAGGAACAAGTTGATGTTCGATACAAGTTAAATGTTGTTGCAAGTCATCTAAAAATTCAAGAAAAATTATTAATTTTTATGATTCAGGTGTTTTTTGATCTAGGATTTGTTACAATAGAAAACGGTGTTTTAAGAAAAGTAGAAAGTCCTGAAAATCATCCTTTGACGGAAAGTACGGTCTATCAAACTCGCTTAAAAAAAATCAAAACAGAAGAATTTTTGTTATACAGCGATCGTGAGACATTACAACAATGGCTGTGGAATGAGGAGGAAGTATAAAAATGGATTTAAAAGATTATATTGCTAGTATTCCGGATTACCCAGAAAAAGGAGTTATCTTTAGAGATATCTCACCATTGATGGCAAATGGTGAAGCTTATCGTGAAGCAACTAAACAAATCGTAGATTATGCCAAAGAAAAAAGAATCGATATGGTAGTAGGACCAGAAGCACGTGGATTTATTGTAGGATGTCCTGTTGCATATGAGCTAGGCGTAGGGTTTGCTCCTGTTCGTAAAAAAGGGAAATTACCTCGTGAAACAATCGAAGTAACGTATGATTTGGAATATGGAACAGATACACTAACCCTTCATAAAGATGCGATCACACCTGGTCAACGAGTATTGATATGTGATGATTTACTAGCAACTGGAGGTACGATCAAAGCAACGATCGAATTGATTGAATCATTAGGCGGTATTGTTGTGGGTTGCGCATTTTTAATCGAATTGATGGATTTACATGGAAGAGATAAAATTACAGACTACGAAATCGTTACCTTGATGGAATATTAGAAAAAAGATCTTTACTCTTAATTTATACAGAGTAAAGATCTTTTTTTGTTAAAACTGTAAAATGCTTTGTAATGATCTATGGGTACTTACGATAGACATATTGTTGGTGTTCATTTTTTTTTCTATTGTGCGTGTATCTTTTTTCGTCCCACAACATGAACCATATAATAAATAGAGGGCTAACAATAAGTAAAGCGGACTGTAAGCCTAATGTTCCTAAGAAAATACCAATAATCAATACAACAAATAATAACCCGCCACGACGAACTGCTTTCATTCTTAATCACCTCATAATTTTTATCGAACAAACGTTTGTATAGTTATTATACGAATGTTTGTTCGGTTTGTAAAGAGATAAATACGAAAAAAGGATACTTCTTTTTAAATTAATCAAAAAGAAGTATCCTAAAGCCTTTAAATAAAGGTTTCTCAGTTATTTAAGTATAAAGTAAAATGGAAAAGAACATAAAACCTGCTCCTAACATGACAAACAAATGCCAAACGACGTGCATAAAGCGAACACTTTTTAAGCTATAAAAAGCAGCTCCTAACGTGTAAGAAACACCTCCGGCTACTAATAAAGCAATACCAATAGGCCCTAAAGAGTCATATAAAGGTTTGGCTGCAGTTATACAAAGCCAACCCATAATAATATAAATCACAGTTGAAACGTTTTTTACGGTTTCTTGTTTATGAAGAGTCAATGACTTATAAACGACACCGCTGATCGCCATTACCCAAATGAGAACAAATAATAACCAACCGAGCCAACCTTTGATACTGAGCAAACAAAACGGTGTATAGCTTCCAGCAATCAATAAGAAAATGGAACTATGATCAAAGACTTGAAATACCTTCTTCGCTCTAGTAAAAATTAAACTGTGAAATAGTGTTGAAGATAGGAATAAAAGAATCAGTGTTGCTCCATAAATTGCATAAGAAACAACATGGACAGCAGACCCAAGTCGTGCTCCTTTGACGAGCAAGATCACTAAACCTGCAATACTTAATCCAGCACCAATCCCATGGGTAACTGCATTGAGAACTTCATTTAAAATCAAATATTTTCTCGAGAATTTTACTTTTTCCAAGAAATCAGCTTCCTTCATTTTAATTTGGTGAAAAATAATTCTTTGTCTGTTATAATATAAACAGACATTAAGCCTCAAAGGTATTTTACCATGAATTGAGGTTGTTTTTAAAGAAAGAGTGATAAAATTATGACAAATGTTAAAATTGTGACCGATTCTTCTTGCACAATGCTGAAAAGTGTACGCGATGATTTAGATATTCATATGATGCCCTTATCTGTAATGATCGATGGCGTTGTATATGCTGATGATGATCATTTAGAAGGCGAACATTTTATGGAATTGATGAGCGCTGCAAAAGCACTTCCCAAAACGAGCCAACCACCGATTGGTGAATTCGTAGAATTATACGACCGTTTAGGTGCGGACGGCAGCGAAGTTATTTCCATCCATATGACAAAAGGGCTGAGTGGCACAGTAGAAGCGGCCAGACAAGCTGGAAATCTTAGTTCTGCTAATGTAACAGTGATCGATAGTGATTTTACTGATCAAGGACTATCTTTCCAAGTGATTCAAGCAGCTAAACTTGCTAAAAATGGCGCAAGCGTTTCAGAGATCTTAGCTGAAATCAATCACGTTAAAGAAAATACAAAGCTATTTATTGGAATATCAACTTTAGATAATTTAGTTAAAGGCGGTCGAATCAGTCGGGCAACAGGTCTTTTATCTAGTATTTTTAATATGAAAGTTGTCATGGATTTTGATCATACTGAACTGATTCCAGTGGCTAAAGGCCGAGGGATGAAAACGTTCAACAAATGGTTTGAAGAACTAAAAAACGAGTTAAGTACTTTATCAAACGTGCGACAAATTGGTATCTCTCATGCAGACGGACTAGAATTAGCGAATGGATTTAAAGAAGGCTTACAGGCACTATTTCCTGATATGGATATTCCTGTATTGCATACCAATCCTGTCATCGCAACTCACACAGGTAAGAATGCTTTTGCAATCATGTACTATACGGACTAAGTTTTGAGCAGATCAAACTGATCTGCTTTTTTTAATAAAAACTTTTATAAATTTTTCTGTACAAATGAAAGAAAAATAGAGATAATTTACTTTAATTAGAAGTAAATCATCCAACTCCTGTTTATCAGCGAATTGCTTCTTCAATGATTTACAGCAAAGGAAGGGATCCAATGAAATTATTTTTTAAAAAGAACTGGTCAAGTGTTGCACTGTTCTTCATCACGACCATTATTGTTTTTTTATTCCTGATAGTGGCTATTCCAAAAGCGAAACCAATTTTAGGTACAGGTACTAATCAAGCGACAAAAAGTGCAACAAAAGAAGTAATACATTACACAGCAATCGGTGATTCATTGACAGAAGGAATCGGTGATTTAACAAATTCTGGTGGTTTTGTTCCATTGGTTGCACGTGATTTACAGGAACATTACCATTTGAACGGTGTCCAAATAGATAATTTTGGTAAAAATGGTGATCGCAGTGATCAAATACTCAAACGAATCAAAAAAAATGAAGATATCCAAAACGGATTGGCTTCAGCCGATATGATCAGTTTGACTGTTGGCGGAAATGATCTTATGAAAGTAATCAAAGGTGATGTATTTCGTTTGACCAAAGATTCCTTTAGTCGACCACTAAAAAATTATCAAAAAGAAGTAGAAAAACTACTCAAAGAAATCCGGAAATATAACGCAGATGCACCAATCTATGTTTTAGGGATTTACAATCCATTTTATCTTTATTTTCCTGATATTACAGAAATGCAGGATATAGTAGATAGCTGGAACAATGGCACTGAAGAAGTAGTTAAATCTGAGAAAAACGCCTATTTTATTCCAATCAATGACTTATTATATAAAGGGGCTGGTGATGAGGTAGGAATCGTAAGCAGCGAATCCACCGCTTCTAGTAGTGAACAAGATATTAAAAATAATGCATTGTACGAAGAAGATCATTTTCATCCTAATAATCTAGGGTATCAAATCATGGCTAGTGCGGTTCGGGATGAAATGGCAAAAACACAGGATAAGTGGCTAAAAAAAGGGAGTGAGTAACACAGATGATAAATGAACCAGAAGAAAAAAACACAGAAAAAAAAGGAAACAAACGAAAAAGGAAACCATTAGAAACGAAAAAAACAATCAACCGTTGGAAAGTTGCTTTTCTTGTTTTAGTTGCACTGATCATCGCAAGTATAGGGTTTGTTTTTATGCGAATAACACAAGTTCGTGAGCCAAACTATAAACCTGTTCCGGAACTTGTCGAAAAAGACGGAACCCCTGTAATCGCGATCCAATCAAAGAAAAAACAAGTAAACGAATTGATTGATTTTTACCTAAGTGATTTCCAAAAGGGATCAGATATTACGTATAAATTCTATTTAGAAAATGAAGCAATGTTAAATGGAACCTTTAAAGTTTTGGGGCACCCAATTCAATTTTATCTTTATTTTGATCCATATGTAATGGATGATGGAAATGTACAGCTAAAAGCAAAAAGTTTGTCAATCGGAACTTTAGGGTTGCCTATGAAAGAAATCTTAAAGTTTGTTCAAAGAGATTATAAATTACCTAATTGGGTAGAAGTAAATCCAGATGATAGCACGATATTACTTCGCTTAGATCAGTTTAGAATGCAAAATGGTTTATTCATACGAGCAGAAAAGATAAACTTAGTAGATGATGATATTCGCATGAATATTTATTTACCAAAAGATACTAACGATACAACTGACTAAAGGGGGAAACGAATTGAGCGAAAAAGCAATATTTGCAGGTGGCTGTTTTTGGTGTATGATTCAACCATTTGATACACAACCAGGGATACATTCTGTCACGTCGGGCTATACAGGTGGACATGTTGAAAATCCTACTTATGAACAAGTATTAAGTCATACAACGGGTCATACTGAAGCGGTTGAGATCGAATACGACCCAGCTATAATGCCTTATGAAAAGTTAGTTGAAATTTACTGGCAACAGACAGATCCAACGGATGCACTAGGTCAATTCGAGGATCGCGGTGATAATTATCGACCCGTTATCTTTTATACAAATGATGAGCAAAAGCAAATTGCAGAAAAAAGTCGAAACGCATTGCAAACAAGCGGACGGTTTAATGAACCTATCGTGACAACGATTGAACCTGCTGTAGCGTTTTATCCAGCAGAAGAGTATCATCAAGATTTTTACCAAAAAGATCCTAAACGCTACGAAGAGGCGCATTTAAATCGAGCAAATTTTATAGAAGAAAACTGGTGAGTATATGAGAAGAAGTTTTTATCACTATTTAATGACATTGCGAGCGCCAAAAAAAACAGTAGAAAGTCAGTTTGCTAATGATGCCGCAAAAGATATTCAATTTCCGAAACAATCAGAAGATTATCATGAATTATCGAGTTATTTAGAAATGAATGTCGATTATGTCCCAAATATGCACATTTTTGATGAGATATGGGAAAAATATGTCGAAAACAATAAATAAAAAAAGAGGGAAAGCCAAAGAAAGCTTTTCCTTCTTTTTTTTTCATGGTAAACTTGAAAACATGCAATGATAATTTTACAGAAAGAGATGACCTTATGAAAAATAAAAAACAAGTGCCGTATCATCAATACATTATTTCAATTATTTGTGTTGCTTTTTTAGCTGGTGGTAGCGGATATATATTCTTTGACTATCAGTTCAAAAAACAGCTTGCAAACACGACAGTTCAAAATAGTGACTTAAAAAAAGTTGATAATCTATATAATGAAATTATTACGAATTATGTGGGAAAAGTTGACGAAAATAAATTGATCGACGGTGCACTAAAAGGGATGACAGAGGCGTTAGACGATCCTTATTCTAGTTATTTGAATGAACCAGAAGCAGATGAGTTAGATCAAAGTCTTGCAGGAAGTTTTGAAGGAATCGGTGCTACAATGACTATGACAGATGACCTTCCAACTGTGGCACAGGCACCGATCGAAGGATCGCCAGCAGCTAAAGCAGGAGTGAAAGCCAATGATGTGTTTTTGAAAGTGGATGGAGAAGAAACACAAGGTAAGACACTTTCTCAAGTTGTTAGTAAAATTCGCGGAAAAAAAGGGACAGAAGTTCGGTTGTCAATTGCCCGTGGTGAAGAAACATTTGAATTAAAATTAACCCGTGATACGATTCCAATAGAAACAGTTAAAGGCGAACTAGATAAAGCGGATCGCTCAATCGGATCAATTAAAATTACTTCATTTGGTGAAAATACGTATAAAGAACTTCAAGAAACGATCAAAACATTGAGAAAAGATGGCGCTAAATCTTTCGTAATTGATTTACGTCAAAATCCGGGTGGACTACTCGATCAAGTTGAGCAAATGGCGAGCATGTTTTTGAAAGATGGTAAACCTATCGTTAAGTTTGAAGACAAAAACGGCAATAGCAGTGAAGATGTTGCATCGAGTAAGTTAGATGGCGGATTCAAAGTGAATGAGCCAACTGTTGTTCTCGTTGATGAAGGCAGTGCTAGTGCGTCTGAAATCTTTGCAGCAGCTTTAAAAGAATCTGGCAACAAAAAAGTAATTGGAACAAAAACATTTGGCAAAGGAACCGTTCAAACAATTAAGAATTTGAATGACAAAAGTGAAATCAAACTAACTGTGTTAAAATGGTTAACACCAAAAGGTGAGTGGATTCACGAAAAAGGACTAGAACCAACGATCAAAGCTGATTATCCTGACTATGCTTATTTGTCACCAATCTCAAGAGATAAAACAGTAAAAATGGGTGATTCTTCTCCCGTCGTCAAAAACATCAATGCCTTATTAAAGGCGCTTGGGTACAAAGTTAATGCTGAAAGCAGTGATTTTTCAGAAGAAACTAAAGTAGCTGTTAGTGCTGTGCAAACAGATAACAAACTTCCCGTCACTGGAGAAGTCGACAATGAAACAGCAACACAAATCGAATTAGAAATAGGAAAAAAAATCAACGCGAATGATCAAGCATATGAAGTCGGTGTAAAAGAAATTCAAAAAGAGAATAACTAAAGAAACGGGTGTGAAAAACGGAAATTGTTTGAAAAACAGTGGCTTTTCACACCAATTTCAATTTTTCTTTCAAATGCTTCAACTTTTCCTTTATATTAGTCGCTTTTTCTGATGATTTTCCTTTATAATAGAATCAACGAGAAAAAGGGAGAGAAAAAGAGTGGAAAAACAAAGATCCTACATTGCGCATTTTATTTTTTTCATGAAACTACTCGTTCCTTCCTTAGTTTTGTTATTTATATTAAGAGGATTCATTTTGATACCTGTTCCAGTTGATGGAAATTCAATGGAAAAGACACTCAGTCAAGGCGACATGATTGTTATGGAAAAATTTTCATCAATCAAGCGATTTGATGTAGTGGTATTCAAATTGCCAAATGGTGCAATCTATATTAAACGCATAATCGGGCTACCAGGAGATAATGTTCGCTACGAGAATGATCAGCTTTTTATAAATGATAAACCGATTGAAGAACCTTTCTTAGAAAAAAATATAAAAAAAGACCATGAAACAGCTCCGTATACGACGAATTTCAATTTAAGTGATCTTACTACGGAAGATGTTTTACCCAAAGACAATTACCTTGTTTTAGGGGATAATCGACGAATGTCGAAGGACAGCCGTTCATTTGGCGCAGTTGAAAGTAAGTATATTCTAGGTAAAGCACAGTTTGTGTACTACCCAATAACACATATGAAAATCATACCAAGATAGGTGATAAAATGACAATACAATGGTTCCCAGGACATATGGCGAAAGCCCGAAGAGAAGTATCTGAAAAAATTAAATATGTTGATATTGTGTTCGAATTGATTGATGCAAGATTACCCCTTTCGTCAAGAAATCCGATGATGGATCAAATCGTGCAACAAAAACCACGATTGATTTTACTCAATAAAGGTGATTTGGCTGATAAAGAGCAAAATCAAAAATGGCAACAATATTTTCAAGAAAAAGGCTATAATACACTTGTCATTAATGCCCAACAAAATAAAGGTATCAATAAAATTGTACCTGAAGCAAAAAAAGCATTAAAAGAAAAACTCGATCGTGAACGCTCGAAAGGGCTAAAACCACGCGCAATCCGAGCGATGTGTATCGGTATTCCCAATGTTGGCAAATCAACATTAATGAATCGATTGGTCGGTAAAAAAATAGCGCAAACAGGAAACAAACCGGGCGTAACTAAAGGACAGCAATGGCTTCGTTCAGGAACTGAGTTAGAACTACTCGATACGCCAGGTATCTTGTGGCCAAAATTTGAAGACCAAGAGATTGGTAAGAAGCTGGCATTAACTGGAGCAATTAAAGACCAATTACTTCATTTAGATGATCTGGCGATATATGGCTTAACATTTTTTTCACGTTTTTATCCAGAGCGTTTGATTGAGCGTTATAAATTGACACAAGAGGAAACCTTTTTACCAGGAGCTGAACTTTTGATGCTAATCAGTCAAAAGCGTGGTTTTAAAGAAGAGTATGATCGCGCAAGTGAAATGATCATTCAAGAGATTCGAAGTAGTAAATTAGGGCCATATACTTTAGATCGTTGGGAAGAATTAGGAGCTACAAAAGATGAAAACTGAGTCCATTCAGCAAATTAAAACAACATTGACAACTATCAATAACAGAGACGATGAACGTATCAAATTATGGCAAGCAGATGAACGAAATGGTGTCCAACAAGCCCTAGCACAATGGGATAGACGACTTCAACGCTATGAAAAAGAACTAGCATTATTTGAAGAAATGAAACAGTTTGAGAATAATGCACGCAGTATGGGGCATCGTTTAATTGTAGGAATTGATGAAGTGGGACGTGGCCCTTTAGCTGGACCTGTTGTCGCAGCAGCAGTCATCCTTCCAAAGGACTTTCAACTTCTCGGCGTGAATGATTCTAAAAAGTTATCTGCTAAAAAAAGAGACGAACTCTATGACGAAATTCAAAATCAAGCGATTTCAATTGGAATCGGTATGGTAGATCATCATAAAATTGATGAAATCAATATTTATCAGGCTTCTAAAATGGCGATGGGAATTGCTTTAGAAGACCTTTGTTTCACACCAGATTATTTATTGATCGATGCCATGAAATTAGATGTCGATATTCCGCAAGAAAGTCTCATAAAAGGTGATGCCCGCTCTATATCTATTGCTGCTGCAAGTATTGTGGCAAAAGTTGTCCGCGATCGTTTAATGGAAGATTATGCAAAAATGTATCCTGGTTATGGATTTGAAAAAAATGCCGGATACGGAACAAAGGAGCATTTGCTAGGATTAGAAAAACAAGGAATCTGTACAATTCACAGAAAAACTTTTGCTCCAATCAAAAATATGCATTAAAAAAATAAAAAAAATCTTTTTTTGCGAATACTTATTACAACAAGTATTTGTGAAAGAAGGTTTTTTTATGGAAAATGAACAACGAAATTTATTTTTTAAATTAGCAATCTGTAAAGGTATTGGTAATCTAGGTATGTTAAAGGTTTTAGATTTTTCTATGAAATACGGGAACAGTACTGACTTTTCGAAAGAAGAAATTATTCAGATTGCTGGAATTACCACCTATCAAAAATTATTTTCTGAATCATGGGATTATTGGACAGCTCATTCAGAAAAGCTAAAAGAGTATCAAGAGAATCATACGTTTATTACGATATTAGACTCAAACTACCCTTATTACTTAAAACAGATTTATAATTGCCCTGTGCTGCTTTTCTATAAAGGGAATATACAGCTATTGAAAAACAATTGTCTCTCCTTTATCGGGGCGAGATCGGCCTCTGTTTACGGAATAAATGTTGTCCGTCAATTAGTTCCAGAAATGGTCAAAAATGAGTTGACTATCGTAAGCGGATTAGCAAAAGGGATTGATAGTGTAAGTCACCAAGTCACAATGCAGCATGGCGGTAATACGATCGGTGTGATTGGAACGGGATTAGATATTTGCTATCCAAAAGAAACCGCTCATTTTCAACGCATGATGATGGAACAGCAGTTAGTTCTTAGTGAATACCCAAATGGCACAGGACCTAGAAAATATCACTTCCCTATGCGAAACCGAATTATTGCTGGAATGAGTTTAGGGACTTGTGTGATCGAAGCGCGTAAACAAAGCGGTTCTTTGATCACGGCACAAGCTGCATTAGAGTATGGTCGGGAAGTTTTTGCAGTACCAGGTAACTTATTTGATTCTCAATCAGATGGGTGTCACGGGCTGATTCAAGATGGAGCAAAGTGTACGATTTGCCCGCAAGATATCCTTGAAGAAATACAATTTTTTTAGATTTAATTATATCAATCCTTGACAAACCTGTGATGAATAGATATGATGAAGTACGATTTGTGAGTTCTCTACATTTTGATATATATAATAGAAGAAACACAAAAACCGAAAGGAGCCACACGTTGAATGGCGTATAAATATCTAGTTATTGTAGAATCACCTGCTAAAGCCAAGACGATTGAAAAATATTTAGGAAAAAACTATAAGGTTGTTGCCAGTGTTGGGCATATACGCGATTTACCTAAGAGTAAAATGGGCGTTGATACTGAAAATAATTATGAGCCTCACTACATATCGATTCGTGGTAAAGGCGATGTTATCAAAAGTTTAAAAGCGGCTGCTAAAAAAGCTGACAAAGTTTATCTCGCAGCCGATCCGGACCGAGAAGGGGAGGCCATTGCTTGGCATTTGTCTTTCCTTCTTGGCTTAGATTTAAACGATAAAAACCGTGTTGTATTTAACGAAATCACAAAGGAAGCAGTTAAGGCTGCTTTCAAAGAACCACGCACAATCAATTTAGATTTAGTAGATGCACAGCAAGCACGTCGTATCTTAGATCGTTTGGTGGGATATTCACTTAGTCCGATCTTGTGGCGTAAAGTTAAAAAAGGCTTGAGTGCAGGACGTGTACAATCAGTAGCCCTAAAAATCATCATTGACCGCGAAAATGAAATTCGTAAATTTATTCCAGAAGAATATTGGAGTATTGATGGAAACTTTCAGAAAGCGAAGAAAAAATTCAAAGCAAATTTTTGGGGAGTAGACGGTAAGAAGAAAAAATTACCGAATGCTGAAGCGGTAAAAGAAGTTACGACTCGTATCAAAGGCAACGAGTACGATGTAACAAAAGTTGAGAAAAAAGAACGTAAGAGAAATCCTGCGTTACCTTTTACAACGAGTAGCTTGCAACAAGAAGCAGCTAGAAAATTGAATTTTAGAACCCGTAAAACAATGATGGTTGCTCAACAGTTGTATGAAGGAATTGCGTTAGGGAAACAAGGAACTGTTGGTTTGATTACCTACATGCGTACAGATTCTACTAGGATTGCTGACTCAGCAAAAGGTGAAGCAGCAGAATATATTGAAAAAACGTATGGTACGGAATTTTCAGCACATGGCGGACGTAAGGTTAAAAATGCTCAAGGTGCTCAAGATGCCCATGAAGCGATTCGTCCTTCTAGTGTATTACGTGCTCCTAATGAGATTAAACAATATTTAGATAAAGATCAGTTAAAACTGTATACGTTGATTTGGTCGCGCTTTGTAGCCAGTCAAATGACGCCAGCTATATTGGATACGATGAAAGTCACTTTAGAACAAAACGGTGTGATTTTCATTGCTAATGGAGCGAAAGTAAAATTTAAAGGTTTTATGCAAGTCTATGTTGAAGGTCGTGATGATGGTAAGGAAGACAAAGAAAATATCTTACCTGACTTAGTTGAAGGCGACAAAGTCAATGCTGTAGATATTGAACCTAAGCAGCATTTCACTCAACCTCCAGCAAGATTTAGTGAAGCAACATTGATTCGGGCATTAGAAGAAAATGGCGTTGGACGTCCATCAACGTATGCACCGACACTTGAAACAATCCAACGACGTTATTATGTTAAATTAACAAATAAACGTTTTGAGCCTACGGAATTAGGTGAAATTGTCAATTCATTGATCGTAGAGTTCTTCCCGCAAATTGTAGATGTTCACTTTACAGCTTCAATGGAAGGGGACTTAGATAAGATTGGCATTGGCGAAGAGAAATGGGTAGAGGTTGTCGATCGTTTCTACCGACCATTTGAAAAAGAACTGACAAATGCCGAAGAAAAAATCGAAAAAATTCAGATCAAAGATGAGCCTGCTGGTTTCGATTGTGACCTATGTGGTCATCCAATGGTTATCAAACTTGGGCGTTATGGTAAGTTTTTTGCCTGTAGCAATTTTCCAGAATGTCGCAATACAAAAGCGATTGTTAAGGAAATCGGCGTGACTTGTCCAGTATGTAAGGAAGGCCAAGTTATCGAACGTAAATCGAAAAAGAATCGCTTATTCTACGGTTGTAGCCGTTACCCAGAGTGTGACTTTACATCTTGGGATAAACCAATTGGACGTCCTTGTCCAAAATGTGGTCAATATCTTGTTGAGAAGAAAGTTAAGGGTGGCAAACAAGTTGTTTGTATCAATGGCGACTATGAGGAAAATGTTCAAAAATAAGAAATTTGAAAACCAGCGGAAATGACCGTTGGTTTTTTGAAGAAAAGAGGAAATATATGACTACTTCTGTAACAGTTATCGGCGCTGGTCTAGCCGGCAGTGAGGCTGCTTGGCAAGTTGCACAAGCGGGAGTTCCAGTAACGCTTTACGAAATGCGCCCAGTAAAAAACACACCTGCACATCAAACAGAAAATTTTGCTGAATTAGTGTGCTCAAATTCCCTTCGTGGAAATAATTTAACAAATGCAGTCGGTGTCCTTAAAGAGGAGATGCGCCGTTTGGATTCAATCATTATCACTAGTGCGGACAAAACAGCTGTGCCAGCTGGTGGCGCATTAGCAGTTGACCGTGATACTTTTTCACAAGACATTACCGATAGAATAAAAAATCATCCGTTAATTACAGTAAAAAATGAAGAAATCACTGAAATACCAGAAGGAATCGTGATTATTGCGACAGGACCATTAACTTCAGAATCATTAGCAGAGCAAATCAAAGAATTCAACGGATCAGATGGTTTTTACTTCTATGATGCTGCAGCTCCGATCGTTGATAAAGCAACGATCGATATGGATAAAGTCTACTTGAAATCTCGCTATAACAAGGGTGAAGCAGCTTACTTAAATTGTCCAATGACAGAAGAAGAATTCAAACGCTTCTATGAAGCATTAGTGTCAGCAGAAGTAGTACCGTTGAAAACATTTGAAAAAGAAAAATTCTTTGAAGGTTGTATGCCAATCGAAGTAATGGCAAAACGCGGAATTAAAACGATGTTATTTGGACCTTTAAAACCAGTTGGATTAGAAGATCCTAAAACTGGAAAACGTCCGTATGCGGTTATCCAATTACGTCAAGATAATGCCGCAGCGTCATTATACAATCTCGTGGGCTTCCAAACACATTTAAAATGGGGCGAACAAAAACGAGTGTTTCAAATGATTCCAGGTTTAGAAAATGCTGAGTTTGTTCGCTATGGTGTGATGCACCGTAATAGTTTTATGAATTCACCAGAGCTATTGAAACCAACATATCAATCTAAAAAAAGAGAAAACCTATTCTTTGCGGGGCAAATGACAGGTGTAGAAGGGTATGTAGAAAGTGCGGCTAGTGGTTTATTAGCAGGTATGAACGCTGCTCGTTTAGCCAAAGGAGAAGAACCCGTAGTTTTCCCAAGAGAGACTACCTTAGGTTGTATGGCTTACTACATCACTCATGCAGAGGGGAAACATTTCCAACCGATGAATGCTAACTTTGGTTTATTCCCTGAAATGCCAGAAAGAATTCGTGACAAAAAAGAACGCTATGAAGCAATTGCCGATAGAGCATTGACAACCTTAGCAAAAGTAACGCAAGAATTGAAATTGGTAAATCAAACAAATTAATATAAGGCCAAGACGAAGGAAATGATTTGTCTTGGTCTTTTTTTACATTAACAAGTGAACGATAAATTAAATTATTCTTATAAAATAGGACCATTTAATGACGATTGTGAATAAATTGTTACTAAATTTGAAAATATTGATTAAATTCTGACAATTCATTTGTTTTTTCAAAATGGTTATGCTAAAGTTACTGTGTAATTTATTGGAGGAAGTGTATATGGAGGAGAAAAACTGGTCAGAGTTATTTTTAAACTATTTGATTGTTGAACGTGGTTATTCACAAAAAACAAGGATTGCATATGAAGAAGATATGCTAAACTTTTTCGATTTCCTAAAAGAGTCTGGTGAAGAAGATTATTTAAGTGTAGACCATTTAGATATTCGAACGTACCTGAGCTTTCTATATGATAAAAAATATAGTCGCAATTCTATCAGTAGAAAAATCGCAAGTCTGCGATCGTTTTATCAATTTTTACTTAAAAATGAAGTAATCAATGAAAATCCATTTTCCTATGTACACATGAAGAAAAAACAATTACGACTTCCTCGTTTCTTCTACGAAAAAGAAATGGATGCTTTATTTGAAAGCGCTAAAGGTTCAAAACCTTTGGAATTGAGAAATCAGGCTTTACTAGAAATCCTATACGGAACAGGGATTCGGGTCAGTGAATGTACCAACTTAACAGTACAATCGATCGATTTTTCCGCAAATGTATTATTGATACACGGGAAAGGAAACAAAGACCGTTACGTTCCTTTTGGTTCTTTTGCTGAGGATGCTCTTAAAGAGTATTTGGAAAATGGACGAGCTGTTTTGATGGAAAAATACCATCAAGAACATGCCTTTGTCTTTGTCAATCATCATGGGCAACAGATTACACCAACTGGCATTGAGTACGTGTTGAATCAACTAATCAAAAAAAGTACTTTAAATAGTGATATTTACCCCCATATGTTACGCCATACTTTTGCAACGCATTTGTTAAATAATGGCGCCGACATGCGGACCGTCCAAGAATTATTGGGGCATTCTGATTTATCTACTACTCAGATCTATGCCCATGTAACAAAAGAAAGCTTACAGAAAAACTATCGAACATTTCATCCTCGTGCCTAAGGAATGAAACGTATCCAGTTTAATAACTTTTAAAATATCTAGCATTTCGAGAAAATCATCCCAAAATAGAAGACTTGTTTACGAAAATAAATGCTACAAAATAGTTTTCTATTTTTATTAGCTAATAGATGACCCCGTTATGCGTTTAAATCAGGAGGAATAATAATGGTTGAATCACAATTTCACTCAACGACAATCTGCGCTGTTGAAAAAGACGGAAAATTTGCAATGGCAGGTGATGGGCAAGTAACAATGGGCGAATCTGTTGTTATGAAAGGAACAGCCAAAAAGGTACGCAGAATCTACAATGACGAAGTTGTCGTTGGGTTTGCGGGTAGTGTAGCAGATGCGTTTACGTTAGAAGAGAAATTTGAAGGAAAATTAAATGAGTACAACGGTAATCTAACGCGCGCAGCGGTTGAGTTAGCACAAGAATGGCGTACACAACAATCCATGCAAAAATTAGAAGCAATGTTGATCGTAATGAACGCAAAGGAAATGTTGCTTGTTTCTGGAACAGGGGAAGTAATTACGCCAGATGATGGCATATTAGCGATTGGTTCAGGAGGAAACTTTGCGTTATCTGCTGCTCGTGCAATGAAACATTATGGGGATAAAGAAATGTCCGCCAAAGAAATTGCTAAAAATGCACTGAATATTGCCGCAGATATTTGTGTCTTTACGAATCATAATATTATTGTAGAAGAAATATAAATGGGGGACAACGACCATGAATGAATTAAACAAAACACCAAGAGAAATCGTAAAAGAACTAGATGAATATATCATTGGCCAGGAAACGGCTAAAAAATCAGTTGCAGTTGCATTGCGAAACAGATACCGTCGACTACAACTTGAAGAAAAAATGCAGCAAGATGTCACGCCTAAAAATATGCTAATGATCGGCCCAACAGGTGTGGGAAAAACAGAAATCGCTCGACGTTTAGCAAAAGTTGTCAATGCGCCCTTTATCAAAGTAGAGGCAACTAAGTTTACAGAAGTCGGCTATGTTGGACGAGATGTCGAATCAATGGTTCGTGACTTAGTTGAAAACGCAATTCAAATCGTTGAAAAACAACAATACAGTCGTGTTTATTCTCAAGCATTGAAAAAAGCGAATAACCGCTTAGTAAAAGTTTTAGTTCCAGGGATTAAAAAAGAGCAAAAGCAAACATCAAACAATCAATTTGAACAAATGATGCAAATGTTCAACAGCGCACAACAACCACAAGAATCTCATGAAGAAGTAACAGATGAAATCAAAGTAAATCGCAAAACGATTCTTGAGCAACTAGAAAAAGGGTTGTTAGATAATCGTGAGGTTACAATTGAAATTGATGAGCCTAAAAAAACAATGCCAGCGATGAACGCCGGCATGGAACAAATGGGAATCGATTTGAACGAAACACTAGGTGCGTTATCACCTAAGAAAAAAGTGGAACGAACTGTTACAGTAAAAGAAGCGCAAGAACTGCTTGTAAAAGAAGAATCTGCAAAAATCGTCAAAGATGCAGATATTCATAGTGAAGCAATTCGATTAGCTGAAAGTAGCGGCATCATTTTCATTGATGAGTTTGATAAAATAACCTCAAAAAGTCAACAAAACTCAGGTGAAGTGTCACGAGAAGGTGTACAACGTGATATTTTACCAATCGTTGAAGGCTCACAAGTCAATACTAAATACGGGCCAATCCAAACGGACCACATTTTATTTATCGCTTCAGGAGCTTTCCATTTATCTAAACCTAGTGATTTGATTCCTGAATTACAAGGACGATTCCCAATTCGTGTCGAACTGGACGACTTATCAGCGGATGATTTTGTACGAATTTTAACCGAACCAAACAATGCGTTGATCAAACAATACATTGCCTTGATCGGTACTGAAAATGTCACAGTAATCTTTACAAAAGAAGCAATTGAAAGAATTGCCAATATTGCCTTTGACGTCAATCGTGACACAGACAATATCGGAGCTCGTCGTTTGCATACAATATTGGAACGTTTGTTAGAAGATCTATTATTTGAAGCGCCAGATATGCAAATGGGTGAAATTACGATAACAGAAGCTTATGTTAACGAAAAACTAAACAGTATTGTTCAAAATGAAGATTTAAGCCGTTACATTCTTTAATATTATTTAGCTTTTTAAAATAGGAGGAGTAAAAATGACGACTTTATTAGAAAAAACCCGTCGAATCAATAAGCTTTTGCAACAGAAAAATACCTTTGATCAAAAAGCAGATTTACCTTATGATAAAATGGCGATGATTTTAGGGGATATCTTAGACAGCAATGCCTACATCATAAGTAATGAGGGCGTTTTGTTAGGGTATAACGAAAAACTAGATGTCAATAATGCTCGAGTTAAGCACATGTTTGAGGAAAAACGTTTTCCGCAAAGTTATACAGATGCGGCTGATAATTTAGTTAAAACGGAAGCAAATATTTCAATTACAAGTGATTTAACAGCATTTCCTGTTGAGTTACGCGAGAAATATCCAGTTGGCTTAACAACGATTGTACCAATGTTTGGTGCGGGTGAACGTTTAGGCACAATTATTTTAGCTAGAGTAGAACAATCATTCGATGATGAAGATTTGGTTTTAGCTGAATACAGTGCAACAGTAGTCGGTATGCAAATCCTTTATCAACAATCAAGAAATATTGAAGCAAATGTTCGCAGTGCGACTGCCGTACAGATGGCAATCAATACCTTATCTTACAGTGAACTAAAAGCTGTCCAAGCGATTTTCAAAGCTTTAGATGGCGAAGAAGGTCGATTAACTGCTTCAAGCATTGCCGATGAAATTGGCATCACGCGTTCTGTAATCGTGAATGCTTTACGAAAGTTAGAGTCTGCTGGAATCATTGAATCAAGATCGCTAGGAATGAAGGGGACATATCTGAAAGTTTTAAATAAACAATTTATTAAAGAATTGGAAAAAGATAACAAGTAGGAGGCAGTGTGAGCATGACTGTACAAATTGAAAATGAGTTTTTGGTTGCAACTATCGCAGAAGATGGTGCAGAATTAATCAGTTTAAAATCGAAGAAAAATAATATTGAATACATCTGGCAAGGAGATCCAGCATTTTGGGGCCGTCATGCTCCCGTGTTGTTTCCAGTTGTTGGTCGTTTAAAAGAGGATCAATACACATATGACAATCAAACGTATCCTATGAGTCAGCATGGCTTTGCGAGAGACAGTCTTTTTGAAGTGGTTGAGCATGGAGCAGAATTGGTTTCATTATCATTAAAAAGTAGTAAAGAAACCAAAAAGGTTTATCCTTTTGATTTTGAATTGATCCTTTCTTACGAATTAGAAAATGAGAACTTAGTGGTGAACTATCAAGTCGAGAATACAGGAAATGACGACATGTATTTTTCAATTGGTGGCCATCCTGCTTTCAATGTTCCTTTAGTAGAAGATTTAACGTTTGATGATTATTATTTAAGTTTTTCACCTAAAAAATCACGTACGCAAATTCCTTTAGCAGGACCTTTTTCAGACTTTGAGCACAAAACATTAGGTCAAACGAATACCAGTCTTGATATTCGCAGAGAATTGTTCAAAGAAGATGCCATCATTTTTGAAACAAAAGGGCTTAATACTATCACGATTGAGACAGACGAGAATCCACACAGCATTAGTTTAAGCTATACTGATATGCCTTACGTTGGCATTTGGTCTCCTTACACACAAGAAGCGCCATTCGTCTGTATCGAACCGTGGTGTGGTATTGCAGACGAAGTAAATGCAACAGGTAATCTTGTTGACAAAAAAGGGATCAACAAATTAGCTGTATCAGATATTTTTAAAACACACTATACACTTACAACAAAATAGCACAAAAAAACTAGGACAAGAAGTGTTTAACCTCAAGTCCTAGTTTTTACTTGTCTTTTTTTGCCCCTAATCCGAAAGGGACGTGACTTTCAGTGCCATCTTTGATTCGTTTTATATTGTCTTTATGACGGATGAAAATAAATATCGTCAAGGCTAAGGCAATCAAAGTCAATAACCAGTCAAACTTAGGTAGAATCGCTGGAATCGCATAGGGTAGAACAACAGTTGATAAGGTAATCAATACCGCACTGATCATGCTAGTCAAACTCACCATGCTGGTAATGTATAACATAATAATAAAAATTAAGGCAGAATAAACAAAAAATGCTGGATTGTAAGCTAAAATCATACCTGCACTTGTTGCAACAGCTTTTCCTCCTTTAAAATTTGCAAAAACTGGAAACGTATGGCCTAAAACAGCTGCAACACCAAACACTAACGGATTGACATTTAAAGAAAATAGAAGAGGTAAACTAGTTGCTAATGTTCCCTTTAAGATATCCATAAATAAAACAGCAATACCAGCTTTTTTCCCCAATACTCTAAATGTATTCGTTGTTCCTGTGTTGCCACTCCCAAATTGACGAAGATCTTTTTTAAAGAATAGTTTTCCAACCCAAACACCAGAAGGGATGGAACCTAATAGATAGGCGATAATCAATAGCACGAAGAATTTCATTGCGCAACCTCTTTCCGTTCAAACTAGCATTTATTTTATCATGAATAGAAACAGCTAACAATAATTAAATATTCGTTGTATAATGAAAGTAAGAGAAATTAGAAAGGATGATTAAAATGCCTATAGAAAACCCATCACAAGAACAAATTTTTAGCTACTTAAAAGAAGCCAAACGAATAGCAATTGTTGGATTAAGCGCTAAAGAAGAACGAACAAGCTACCAAATCGCACAACTGCTACAAGAATACGGCTATGAGATTATCCCAGTTAACCCTCTTTTAGTTGGACAAAAAATTCTAGGCGAAACAGTTTATGAAAAACTTCAAGATATACCTGGATCAATCGATATCGTTGATATTTTCCGACGTAGTGAATTTTTACATGAAGTGGCTCAAGATTTCATAGAAACAGATGCAAAGGTCTTTTGGGCACAACTAGGCTTAGAGAGTGAAGCAGCAGCTGAACTGTTGAAAAAAGCAGGAAGAAATGCTATTATAATGAATCGTTGCATTAAAATTGAATTAGCAAACATGCCAAAATAGATGCAAATAATTTTAAGAAAGAGTTACCGAATAGGAAAGCTCTTTTTTTTTGAGAGCTTTTAGAGTATTATTGTAATGATGTGGCTTTAAGCCCTATAATTCAAGTATAAGGAGTTTTTTCTTTGGCGAAAAAAGTAAACAATGAATACAATGACGCCTCCATCCAGGTCTTAGAAGGATTGGAAGCTGTAAGAAAAAGACCAGGAATGTACATCGGCTCCACAGATAGCCGTGGATTACATCATTTAGTTTATGAAATCGTTGATAATGCTGTAGATGAAGCATTGTCTGGTTACGGAAATGAAATCAGTGTAACGATTCAAAAAGATAATAGTATTAAGATTACCGACTCAGGTCGTGGGATGCCTGTTGGGATGCATGCATCTGGCATTCCAACTGTAGAAGTAATTTTCACAGTTTTACATGCGGGTGGAAAATTTGGACAAGGCGGCTATAAAACCTCTGGTGGGCTGCACGGTGTGGGTGCCAGTGTCGTTAATGCACTGTCTAGCTGGTTAGAAGTTCGAATCGTTCGTGATGGTGTTGAATACATGGAGCGTTTTGAAAATGGTGGTAAACCAGTTGGTACGTTAAAAAAAGTTGGAAAAACGAATAAAAAGAATGGGACATCCGTAATTTTCTTGCCAGATGATACCATTTTTTCTACTATACATTTTTCATACGATACATTAGCAGAACGATTAAGAGAATCTGCTTTTCTATTAAAAGGAGTTAAAATTTCTCTTTCAGACTTCAGAGGAGAAGAACCTAAAGAAGAAATTTTTCATTACGAGGAAGGAATCAAAGAATTCGTTGCATATCTTAATGAAGAAAAAGATACATTAACGCCCGTCGTTTATTTTTCAGGTGAAAAAGATGCAATTGAAGTAGAACTTTCTTATCAATATAATGACGGTTATTCAGAAAATGTTCTTTCTTTCGTAAACAATGTTCGTACTAAGGATGGCGGTACTCATGAAGTTGGGATGAAGTCTTCAATGACAAAGGCCTATAATGAATATGCGCGAAAAGTTGGTTTACTAAAAGAAAAAGATAAAAATCTCGAGGGTAGTGACTTCCGTGAAGGATTAGCTGCAGTATTATCAATTCGTGTACCGGAGAACTTATTGCAATTTGAAGGGCAAACGAAAGAAAAGCTTGGAACACCAATGGCTCGTAATGCCGTGGATAATGTCGTTGGCGAACAAATGGGGTTCTATCTACAAGAAAATAGCGAAATGAGCCAACAATTGATTCGCAAAGCAATCAAAGCGCGTGAAGCCCGAGAAGCAGCTCGCAAAGCGCGTGAAGAAAGTCGTAATGGGAAAAAACGAAAAAAAGGGGAATCACTTTTATCTGGAAAGCTAACACCGGCACAATCACGCAATCCTAAAAGAAATGAACTCTATTTAGTCGAAGGAGATTCTGCCGGTGGTTCTGCTAAACAAGGCCGTGACAGAAAATTCCAAGCAATTTTACCATTACGAGGAAAAGTCTTAAATACTGAAAAAGCTAAAATGCAAGATATTTTAAAAAATGAAGAGATCAATACAATGATTTATACGATCGGTGCAGGTGTTGGACCCGAATTTTCGATCGAAGATTGTAATTACGATAAGGTAATTATCATGACCGATGCGGATACCGACGGTGCGCACATCCAAGTTTTACTATTGACCTTCTTTTACCGCTATATGAAGCCGTTGATTGAAGCCGGTAAAATCTATATTGCCTTGCCGCCTCTATACAAAGTCTCAAAAGGGCTTGGTAAAAAAGCTGTGACAGAATATGCCTGGACGGATGAAGAATTGTCAAATGTGACAGAGCAGGTAGGAAAAGGTTATATGCTTCAACGTTACAAAGGATTAGGTGAGATGAACGCAGATCAGCTATGGGAGACCACTATGGACCCTGAGACACGTACATTGATCCGAGTTAGAATAGATGATGCAGCTCAAGCAGAACGCCGTGTAACGACTCTTATGGGCGATAAAGTAGAACCAAGAAGAAAATGGATCGAACGCCACGTTCAATTCACGTTGGAAGAAGATGGCAGTATCCTCGATAGAAAAGATGGCGAAACAGAAATTTCTCTATCAATATCAAATGAAGTATTAGACGAAGAAAAAAAAGAAGAAACTGAACGGAAAAATGCAGAGGCAGAAGAAATCAGTTTATTCGATTTAGAGTAGGGAGTGACAAATTTGGAAAAACGCCAAGATATTCAAGAATTAACGCTTGAAGAAGTAATGGGCGATCGTTTTGGAAGATATTCCAAATATATTATTCAAGAACGTGCCCTACCTGATATTCGAGATGGGCTAAAACCTGTACAACGTAGAATTTTATTTTCCATGAACAAAGATGGGAATACATTTGAAAAAAGCTTTAGAAAGTCCGCAAAATCTGTCGGAAATATCATGGGGAATTACCATCCCCATGGAGACAGTAGTATCTATGAAGCGATGGTTCGTCTAAGTCAAGATTGGAAGCTCCGTCAAGTATTGATCGAAATGCATGGGAATAACGGAAGTATGGATGGTGATCCACCAGCTGCGATGCGTTATACAGAAGCACGTTTGTCTGAATTAAGTGGTGAGCTTTTAAAAGACATCGAAAAAGAAACCGTAGATTTTGTCTGGAACTTTGATGATACTGAAAAAGAACCAACGGTATTGCCAGCTAAATATCCTAACTTACTGGTCAACGGCTCGACAGGGATTTCCGCTGGTTATGCCACAGAAATTCCTACACATAATTTAGCAGAAATCATTGATGGTACGATTCATTTGATTGACCACCCAAATGCAACATTAGATAAGCTAATGGAATTTATTCCAGGTCCTGATTTTCCAACAGGCGGGATTTTACAAGGAAAAGAAGAAATCAAAAAGGCTTACGAAACAGGCCGAGGAAAAGTGATTCTTCGCTCAAAAACGAGAATTGAACCGCTAAAAGGCGGAAAACAACAAATTATTGTCACTGAAATTCCATACGAGGTCAACAAAGCAACCTTAGTCAAAAAAATGGACGAAGTTCGTTTAAATAAGAAAATTGATGGGATTGCTGAAGTTCGTGATGAAAGTGATAGAACGGGCTTGCAAATTGCCATTGAGCTAAAAAAAGATACAAATGCTGAAGGCATTTTGAATTATCTTTTTAAAAATACTGAATTGCAGATCAATTATAACTTTAATATGGTGGCAATCGATAATATGACTCCGCAACAAGTTGGTCTAAAACGTATTTTAGACAGTTATATTGCGCATCGTAAACAAGTTATTACGAATCGTAGTCAATTTGAATTGAATAAAGCAAAAAGACGTCAGCACATTGTTGCAGGTTTAATCAAAGCCTTATCTATTTTAGATAAAGTCATCGAGACGATCCGTGGTAGTAAAGACAAAAAAGATGCCAAGATGAACTTAGTCAAAGCATATGCCTTTACAGAAGAGCAAGCCGAAGCAATCGTAACATTGCAGTTGTATCGTCTAACGAATACGGATATCACGCAGCTTGAAAAAGAAGCAGAAGAGTTAAATGAGCTTGTTACAGAACTTACGAAAATTTTAAGTGATGAAAAAGAATTATTTAACGTAATGAAAAAAGAACTACGCGAGGTCAAAAAACAATATGGTAATCCTCGTTTAACGCAAATTGAAAATGAAATTCAAGAAATTAAAATCGATACGAAAGTATTGATTGCTCAGGAAGATGTAGTCGTGACTGTCACTCATGAGGGTTATATCAAACGTAGTAGTTTACGCTCATATAGTGCATCGAAACCTGAAGAGGTTGGTATGAAAGATGGAGACTTCTTGCTTTATACGGGTGAGGTCAACACATTAGATCACATTTTATTGATAACAAATAAGGCAAATGTAATCTATCGACCAGTTCATGAATTACCAGATCTGAGATGGAAAGAAATCGGTGAACATATTTCACAAGCTATTTTAAATCTATCCGTTGATGAGTCGATTATTGCTGTTTATACGTATAAAGAACTTTCGCCAACGAAGACGTTTGTGTTCATGACAAAAGAAGGCATGATCAAACAAAGTAAAATGTCCGATTTTGAACCATGGAGAACATATAAGACTCGCCCAACCAATTGTATGAAATTAAAATCTGAAACAGATGAAATCGTAAATGTCTATTTGACGAACGAACAAAAGATTTTAGATGTCTTTTTAGTTAGTCATCGAGGCTTTGGATTACGTTATCCATTGGATGAAGTACCAGTTGTGGGTGCTAAGGCAGCTGGCGTTAAAGCGATGAACCTAAAAGAGCAAGATTATGTTGTCAATGGTTTACTCGTCCATGAAGATGGTGATACACCGATCGTACTGTTAACACAGCGTGGAAGTATTAAGCGGATGCTTGCACAGGAACTGCCTCAACTAGGAAGAGCCAAACGTGGATTAATGGTTCTTAGAGAACTGAAAAAAAATCCTCACCGCGTAAACTTTATGTCAGAAAGTAGTCAATTAGAGCTATTAGTAACGACTCATAATGGCAAACAATATACAATCAATTCAGAAAAATATCCAATCAATGACCGAACATCAAACGGATCATTCATGCTTGATGAAAAACAAGATGGTGAAATTTTAGAAGTACACGAAATGCACACGGCAGAATTAGAGCCTAAGACAGAAGAGTCTAAATAAAAGAATGAATCTGTTCTATAGAATTAACGAAAAAGAGTAACTGTTCTAGTACAGTTATTCTTTTTTTTATAACAGATTTCTTACTTTTAAAGTTCCTTCACAATAACTTAGTTAAGTTAATCACAAAGATAGAACGTTGATATAACAGTGTTATTTTCGTATTTCGTCAAAAAAATAAGCAATTCGTTCAAAATGTAGTAAGGAAAGGCTTGCATAAAAACCACGATGTGTTATACTAATCACATAAAGCTGTTACATATAAATTTCAGCATACTAAGGAGGCCCCAAAATGGAGCAATGGAAAGGCTTTAAAGGCGACAAATGGCAAACATCAGTAGATACACGTGACTTTATTCAAAGAAACTACACTGAATACACAGGTGATGATTCTTTCCTAGAGCCAATCGCGCCAAGTACTGACAAATTATGGACAAAATTACAAGAATTATTCGAAGTACAACATGAAAAAAATGGTGTTTATGATATGGACACAAACATTCCTGCAACTGTTACTTCTCACGAACCTGGATACTTGATCAAAGAAGAAGAAACAATTGTTGGTTTACAAACAGACGTACCTTTGAAACAAGCATTTATGCCATTTGGCGGAATCAACATGGCAAATAACTCTTTAACTTCAAATGGATATGAAGTAGACGCAGAAATGTCTAAAATTTTCACAGAGTGGAGAAAAACACACAACCAAGGTGTTTTCGATGCTTATACACCAGAAATGAGATCTGCTCGTAAAAATAAAATCATTACAGGTCTTCCAGATGCATATGGCCGTGGCCGTATCATCGGTGATTATCGTCGTATTGCTTTATACGGGATGGACTTCTTGATTGCTGAGAAGAAAAAAGATTTAAGCAACACTGGTAACAAAGTAATGACAGATGATGTTATTCGCTTGAGAGAAGAAATTTCTGAACAAATCAGAGCAATGGCTGATCTTAAAGAAATGGCTTCTACTTATGGATTTGATATTTCTAAACCAGCTGCAAATGCTAAAGAAGCAATCCAATGGTTATACTTTGGTTACTTAGGTGCTATCAAATCTCAAAATGGTGCGGCTATGTCTATCGGACGTATCTCTGCATTCTTAGACATCTATATCCAACGTGATTTAGAAGCGGGTGTGATTACTGAATTTGACGCACAAGAAATGATTGATCACTTGATCATGAAATTACGTATGGTTAAATTTGCTCGTACACCTGAATACAACCAATTATTCTCTGGTTACCCAATTTGGGCTACATTATCAATCGCTGGTATGGGCTTAGATGGACGTTCATTAGTGACTAAGAGTGATTTCCGTATCTTACACACATTAACAAACATGGGACCATCTCCAGAGCCTAACTTGACTGTGTTATATTCTTCACATTTACCAGTTGGATTCAGAACATTTGCTTCTAAAATTGCAAAACAAAGTTCATCTATCCAATTTGAAAATGATGATTTATTACGCGCTAACTGGGGATCAGATGACTGTGCAATCGCATGTTGTGTATCTGCAACAGTTATGGGTAAAGACATGCAATTCTTCGGCGCTCGTGCGAACTTAGCTAAAGCTGTTCTTTATGCAATCAACGGCGGTGTAGATGAAAAAACTAAAATGCAAGTAGCACCTAAATTCCGCCCAATGACTGGCGACACTTTAGACTACAATGAATTTATCGATCGTTATAAAGATATCATGGATTGGTTAGCTGAATTGTATGTAAATACATTAAATGTTATCCACTACATGCATGATAAATATTCTTATGAAGCAGCACAATTAGCCTTCATGGAAAGTAACTTACAACGCACATTCGCAACTGGTATTGCAGGGATTTCACATGCTGCTGACTCAGTAATGGCGATCAAACATGGTAATGTACAAGTTATCCGTGACGAAGATGGTTTAGCAATTGACTACGTTCCTCAAAATGAGTTCCCAACTTATGGTAACGATAATGAAGAAGCAGATGCAATGGCTAACTGGATCCTTGAGTACTTCATGACTCAAATCAGACGTCAACATACGTACCGTAATGCGAAACCTACAACATCATTATTAACAATCACTTCAAATGTTGTTTACGGTAAAGCGACTGGTAATACACCAGACGGACGTCGTGCAGGTAAACCATTAGCACCAGGTGCTAACCCAAGTTACCAAGATGGTAAATTCTTAGGTGAGAAAAATGGTCTTTTAGCATCTCTTAACTCAACTGCTAGATTAGAATATACAAGTGCATTAGACGGAATCTCTAATACACAAACAATCAATCCTAATGGTTTAGGTAAAGATGATGATACAAGAATCGATAACTTACGTAACGTAATGGACGGCTACTTTGATAAAGGTGGTTACCACTTAAACGTTAACGTGTTCACAAACGAATTATTATTAGATGCACAAGCACATCCAGAAAAATACCCTAACTTAACAATTCGTGTATCTGGATATGCCGTGAAATTCCGTGACTTAACTCCTGAGCAACAAGCAGACGTTATCTCTAGAACTTCACATGATAGACTGTAATATTTAAACAATTGAAGGGGTGACCTCGTGTCATCCCTTTTTTTAAAAAAGCAGATAGAAATGAGGAACAAGCAATGACAAGCCCTGTTATTGGTAGAATCCACTCTACAGAAAATTTTGGGACCGTTGATGGCCCTGGTGTTCGTTTTATCGTATTTACTCAAGGTTGCCGTATGCGTTGCCAGTTTTGTCATAATCCTGATACTTGGAAAATCGGTTCAGGCGGACGTGAAGTGACGACAGATGAAGTTTTGGATGAAGCAATCAAATATCGTTCTTATTGGGGCGAAAAAGGCGGGATCACGGTCAGTGGAGGCGAGCCTTTACTTCAACTGGAATTCTTAACTGACTTATTTAAAAAAGCAAAAGAAAAAGGAATACATACAACAATCGATACTTGTGGCAAACCATTCACAAGAGAAGAACCTTTTTTTAGCCAATTTGAAGAATTAATGAACTATACGGATTTATTGTTATTCGACATTAAACATATCGATAACGAACAGCACAAATTACTGACTTCATTAGGAAATGAGAATATTTTAGAAATGGCTCAATATCTTTCTGAAATCGAAAAACCAGTTTGGATTCGCCATGTTTTAGTACCAGAACGTAGTGATTACGATGAGTACTTGATTCGTTTAGATAGCTTTATTAAAACATTGAATAATGTCGATAAAGTAGAAGTATTACCGTATCATACGATGGGTAAATACAAATGGGATGAATTAGGGTTAGAATATCCATTAAACGGAATTGAACCACCTAAAGAAGACCGCGTAGCAAACGCTAAAAAATTGCTTCATGTCAATGACTATCAAAAATACGCAACAAGATAGTTTATAAAAATGGAAAAGAGCGACAATTATTGTTGTTTCTTTTCTATTTTTTGTTATTATTAGTAATGAAGAAAAAAGAAGGAGTGAATTATTTTTATGTCAAAAATTCTTGTTTTTGGACACCAAAATCCTGATACAGATGCAATCGGAGCTGCAATCAGCTTTGCGTATTTACAAAAAGAGCTAGGGCAAGACACTGAAGCGGTAGCATTAGGTACACCAAGTGAAGAGACTCAGTATGCGTTAGACTATTTTAACGTAGATGCACCAAGAATCGTTGAAAGTGCTACGGGTGAGACAAACCAAGTAATGCTTGTGGATCACAATGAATTTCAACAAAGTATTTCGGATATTGCAGAGTTATCTATTCTCGCAGTGGTCGATCACCATCGTATTGCGAATTTTGAAACAGCTGATCCATTGTATTATCGTGCTGAACCAGTAGGATGTACGAGTACAATTGTTTTAAAGATGTTCAAAGAAAATAATATTACGATTCCTAAACAAATTGCGGGTATGATGGTATCAGCAATCATTTCAGATACATTACTATTCAAATCACCAACATGCACACCAGAAGATATTGCTGCTGCAAATGAATTAGCTGATATTGCTGAAATCAATTTGGATGGTTATGGCTTAGATCTATTAAAAGCTGGTACTAATTTAAGTGATAAATCTGCTGAAACATTATTAGATTTAGATGCTAAAAGCTTCCCAATGGGAGCTATGAACGTCCGAATCGCACAAGTCAATACAGTTGACCTAAATGAAGTATTGAATCGTCAAGCAGAATTAGAAGCGTCTATGAAGAATGAGAATGCGACAAAAGGCTATGATTTATTTGTTTTAATCGTAACCAATATTTTAGATAGCGACTCTGAATTACTTGTAATTGGAGAAGCCTTAGATAAAGTTGAGTCCGCTTTTGGTGTTAAACTTAACAACAACCGAGCGTTCTTAAACGGCGTAGTTTCTCGTAAAAAACAAGTTGTTCCACAATTAACTGAAGCATTTAGCTAAACAGCACACATCTGATCTATCAATTAAAAAAAACTACAGGTGGCCATGTTATTGACTCCATCTGTAGTTTTTATTACTATAGAGATCAAATCTTGACGACTAGAAAGAGTGAGCGATTGTGAAAAATGTAAGCTATTATTTTGCTCGTGGTAGAGAAGAATCCTTAAATAAACTAATATCTGATCCATTGTTTAATAAAATTGTGACGTATTTTACTGAACGTGAAGGACAAGAAATTATTTTACGTCAAATTAAAGCTGATATATCAACAGATAACAATTTAGAATTATATTTAGATAAGCTAATCAACTATAATCTTGTAAAAAGAGAAAATAGAAGATACTCTTTAGCGTTTCCAATTTATTCAAACGAAACGATTTATACAATTCCTGATGTACTAACGGACCTATTAACAAGTATTAGACAAGATGAGGTTGTGACAGATCAGTTTCTATTTGGAGAATGGTTGTGGTCTGTTTTTTTCGAAGAAGAACAAGGGAGCTATTTTTTCGGTGTTAAAAATGAATCAAAAAATCCTCCCTTTTTTCGTAGGGTAGAAGAAGGAAATGAGTATATACGGTTTGTGTCAGTTTATCGAGAGGATCAGGTTCCGTTAGATTTAGCAAATTACTTTCACTTACTTTCACAAAGACAAGTATTACCTCAACAATTTGAAAGATTACAAACGATTCTTGGAGATGTAGATATCGATTATTTTATCGCACAAATTCAAAAAGTGATTCGCTCTGTCAAACGTAATAAAACTAGGGTGAGCAAAAAGAATATCTTTCAAGATGCACTGATTGAAACCAAAGATTTGATAAGAAATGACGAGGATCAGTTAATCTTTGAGACTCGCTTTATTGAAGAGAATGTTACTTCCGTTGATATTAATAGGCTTAAAACAGAGTTATCCGTATTGTGGGCAGCCCATTCTGATGAAAATCAACGAGTGTTCTTCAAAATGCAGCTATTCCAACAATTAATCGAAAAGTTTCTTTTGGATCAAGAAACTTTTCACTACTTCAAATACGGGTTACTATAATTATATTATGTAAACAAAGAAATTTATAAAAGCAACAGAGGTTGGAGCAATACGTTTAAAAATATGCTTTTGCTTCAACCTCTGTTGCTCAATGATTTCTTTTGCGGACTTTCTTTGTCCAAAATCCTCCAGAGATAAATTTGGGTTCATAAGAAATAATAAATGCTCTAGGTTCTTTTTCATTAATCAATTTGTATAGACTACGTTCATTTTTTCGTGGAGATAGGATTTCTAAAATCATGCGTTCGCCTTCTCGCCCGATACCAAAGCTTTGTGTAACTCCATAACCATGGTCTCTTAATATTTCTGGCAGGTTCAGTTGCTCAGTAGAAGAGGGGAGGATAGCCGTTACCATAATATAGCCTAATGCTAAGTAATCTTCAATTTTGATTCCTACGCTGATTCCTACAGCATAACCAAGAGCATAGACAATTAAATTCAAAGGATCGTCTAAGCGATTCAGGACCATACTGAGTCCTAGTACATAAATTGTGATCTCTGCCATGCTGACCAAAGGAGCAATCAAGCGATACCCTTTCATTGTAAGCATAAAACGAATCGTATTCAATGTGATATAAGAAAAATTGACCACAAAGATCGTAACAAGCATTTTGATGTCCATGTTTAATAAGTCCTCTTTTCAATTAAAGATATCAGCATATTATAGTACAACAATCTAATAATTAAAACACTTAGATCGAAAAAATATAAAATTCATATCTAAGTATTTTATTGCATTAATTTATTTTTTAACAACATTATTTGTTGGATGATTTTAAGCTTTTTGCTATAATCAATATACTACGTATTTTAAGGGAGAAATGAAATCAGATGAGAATTTTTATCATCATAATTGTTCTGTTAGTGTTATTAAATACAACAGCAGCACTTATTACCGTTTTTAGAAAACCAAGAAGTATCTCAAGCGTTTTGGCTTGGATTATGACATTATTATTTTTACCAGGAATCGGATTTATGATCTATCTTTTCTGCGGAAGAGGGATCAATGGTCAAAAAGTTTTCAACTTGACCTCTCATGATCAAGAAAAAATTGCTGAAATCAAAAAAATGGTCGATGAAGATAATCTAAAGTCAAATGAAAAATTAGATATCAATTTATTGACAGACGCACGAGTATTAAATAAATATTTCAGAAATATGGATTCGTCACCATTGAGCAAACGGAATAGTTTAAAGATTTATACTGACGGAAGAGAGAAATTCGATGCGTTATTTGAAGATATTCGTCAGGCAAAAGAAACCGTTCATGTTGAATATTACTCTTTTTTTAATGATCGTATCGGCAACCAGTTTTTAACTTTACTAGGTGAAAAAGTGAAAGAAGGAGTGGCTGTTCATTTGATTTATGACCCTTGGGGATCACCTGGGGCGAATAAAAAGTTTTTTGCAGAATTTGTTTCATTAGGTGGGAAAGTCGCGCCTTTTATTACCTCTAAAAATATGATCAGCAAAACTCGCTTAAATTATCACTTACACCGTAAAATAGTTGTTATCGATGGGAAAATAGGGTGGACCGGTGGCTTTAATGTAGGGGATCAATATTTAGGAGAAAGTAAAAAGTTTGGCTATTGGAGAGATACTCATATCCGTTTAGTTGGGACTTCAGTTTTTTCATTGCAAGAGATTTTTATTATGGATTGGAACGCGTCTGTGCAACATGATTCACATACAATGGAGTATTTAGATTCTTATTTTCAAATTGCTGAAGATACGGAGCTTGATAATTTAGCGTTACAAGTTGTATCGGATGGTCCAGACTCAGAAGAAGAAATTTTAAAAAGCGGGTTTATCAAAATGATTTTATCTGCAGAAAAATCAGTCTGGATCCAAACACCGTACTTGATTCCTGATGACAGTATGATCAACGCAATTTTAATTGCGGTTCGTTCTGGTATCGATGTACGAATCATGATTCCTTGTATGCCTGATCATCCGTTTATCTATCGTGCTACTCAATATTATGCGAATTACTTGCATAAAAGAGGCGTTAAAATCTACATGTATCAAAATGGATTTGTACACGCTAAAACAATGATTATTGATAATGAAATTTGTATGGTTGGGACAACAAATCAAGATATTAGAAGTTATGCATTAAATTTTGAAGTAAGTACGTTTATTTATGACACTAAAGTTTCTTGTGAACTCACTCAAATTTTTGAATCTGATATAGCAAACAGTATTCTGTTAACTGACGAAATCATTCGCAATCAATCACATTGGTTACGATTCAAACAAAACTTTTCACGTTTATTATCACCAATACTGTAGACATTGAAAGACAATAAAGAATAGAACTAAACGACGAATGAGGTAGTGATACTGATTTCGTTTTTTAGTTTTACATTCTAGTTAACATAATATACATTATACAAAGTAGATTAAAATCTAAGCATAGTATGTTATTCGCATCATTCTTGCATTTGAACTGTCATTCTATCTTATACTACGTTTGTTTATAAAAGATTTTTAACGAACTGGAATAAAAACTACAAGTCTATGCCGATACATTTCCACTAGTGTACCTATGGATATCCCATAAACTTAAAGACTTTTTCAGAAATGGACATTTGTACTTGTTTCAGAAAAAGTCTTTAAGTTCTGTGCTTTATTTTGATAGTTCGCTGTTCGTCTTTTTTGTCTTTAAGTACTAACGTCGATTAGATTTCTCACCATTTGGACTTGACCCATATTTCATGCTCGCTGTACTAACTGATTACGAATAGTCTTTTGCCTTATGAAGATGATTTGGCGCGAAGATTCTAAAGTCTTTTTAAATTTCGTGTCTAGTGAAATAGTTTTTAATATCGTCTAGCATAAAATGTTCAATCAATGCTACAGGATGAATATCATAACCTTGTTCTAATATCGTCTTGCATTTGATAAACGACCAGTTTGGAAGTGAACCTCTAAATCTTGGATCATTAGCATAAACAACACCATCAATACCACTCCAAATGATTGCTGAAGAACATAATGGACAAGGTTCAAAAGTTGAATATAACCAATATCCTGTGGGTAAAGTAGCTGTTTTCAAAAGCTTACAGGCAGATCGAATTGCATTGACTTCAGCGTGTGCCGTTGGATCATTCGTTTGTGCAATTGTAGTTTTGCCTGTAGATATAATCTCCATTTTTTCATTAACGATTGCTGCACAAATAGAATGTTCTTTCCATTGTTTTTGAATGAGTTCAGTCATGATTTTTGTGCTCGGATGTTGTAACAAGTTCTTCTCTTCTTTCTATAAAAGACTATTATCTTACTTGTTTGGACATGCTGATATCGGTTGCCACAAAACCTGTTTGCTCATATAAATGTATCGCACCTTTGTTATGAGCAAATACATGCAGATCAATCTGTGTCACATTCATTTCCTTTGCTTTTTCTGTAAGGCAAGAAATAGATTCTTTCCCAAATCCTAAGTTTCTGAATTCTTCAAAAATCACAAAATCATAAATGAAGAATTTTGACTCATAGGGAGTTTTATTTAGGTGAACCCACAAAAAACCAACTTTTTTATCCAATTTATCCTCTTTAATAGAATATAAATAGTCGTTATTGGTATCTTTGCCTTCAGGTAAAAGATCTTTAAAACTTTTTGCAGCTAATTCGATTGCTTCTTCCTTATTCCATGTACCAGCAGTAATTTTGTCTTGAGCATAATCTTTAATTGCGAAAGATAGATAATTTTCATAATCAGTTGAAGTCATTTTTTCTAATATAATTGTCATTTTTTTCCCACCAATATATTCATTTATTTCAATCATAGCATTTTTATTATTAGAAAAAAAGACTACACTGAAGTTAATTTAGTGTAGTCTTTTAATTAATTCTTATTGCTCATTTTTTAGCGCAGTTAATGCAGCTGTATTAATGATATTCCAAGGCTTATCAAATGATGGTTGGAAGAAAAAATCAGCATATGCTAAATCTTCGATTGTCATTTTAGCTTTGATAGCGAGTGAGATTGCATTGATATTCGCTGTTAAATCAGCTTTTGACATCAGTTGTGCGCCTAAAATTTGTGTTGTTTCAGGATCGTATACTAATTTAAACCAGGCTTTTTGTTTGTCAGGATTGAAATCCATCAAATAATCTTCGACAACTAATGCGGATTTTGTTTTTATATTTAATTTTTTAGCCATTTCTTCATTGATTCCTGTTGACGCAAATTTGTAATCGAAAACGGCTAAACCAGATGAACCTTGAACACCAGGGAATGGTTTAACTGGCGCAAGCAAATTTTTCACGGCGAAGCGCCCTTGCTTTCTTGCATTTGTTGCTAAAGCAATATTGACCTCCGTTTCACCAGGGTTATATTTGATCAGAGTGGCATCACCTACCGCAAATACATCAGGTACACTTGTTTGCATGTATTCATCCGTTTTGATTAATCCATTTTGGTGTAGTGCTAATGTATCTTTTAGCCAACCAGTGTTAGGACGAACACCAACTGCAACAACCACAAGGTCAGCATCATATTCTGCTTTATCAGTTACAACTTTTTGTACATGCCCTTCCCCTTTGTAACTTTGAACTGTTTCGTTGGTTACAACATGGATATGATTTGCTTCCATTTCTTCTGTTAAAACATCTGTAAATTCTTTGTCTAGATAAACACCTAATGGCCGATCTAAAATATCAATAACAGTGACATTTTTACCTGCTTTTGCAAATGATTCAGCTGCTTCGATTCCGATATACCCGCTACCAATAACCACTACATTGTTCACTTCAGGATCTACTGTTTTTTGTTTTAATTTTATTGCCCATTTTCTGCCGCGCATTAAATAAATATTTTCTAAATCTTTTCCAGGAACGTTTAATTCAAATGGCACTGCCCCCGGGCTGATAATTAATTTGTCGTAATCTTCTACACGATCTTCACCAGAGATCAAGTCTTTTACAACAACTTGATGTTTTTCAGGATTGATTGCAGTGATTTCAGTATTGGAAAAGACATTTACACCTCTACCCGTCATTTCTTCACCAGTCATATAACGAACGGAGTTAACGTCTTTTACTTTCCCTTCTAAATAAAGTTGCATACCACAGGATAGAAAAGAAATAAAATCGCCTTTTTCGTACCATTGGATTTCTGCTTCTGGATGTAGAGTTAGTAACTCTTCTACAGCTTCGTAACCTCCGTGCGATGAACCTAGAACAATAACTTTCATTTCTTGTACCTCCAATATTATTTATTATATAATAAAGAGTATCATACAATTGTATGTAATAACAAGTATTTTTCCTTTTAATTCTCATTTATATAATCTAATTGAGAATTAAAAGGAATTTAGACTAGTTATAATCATGACATAATGTTCCTCTATTTACCTAGTGGATCATTATTCTCATTTCTCTTTTGCTAACTAGTTTACATAAAAATATTATATGAAACTTTTTGGCGAAAAGAGAAAAACAGCATGTGATAACTGTAATTACGAGTTAATCAATGCTGTTTTAGAGATTATTTAAAAATAGTTACTTCTTTTTTTACTTCGACAGTAATTTTTCCATTCTTTATAACATAATTTCTTTCAGGGATATCAATGATCGCATCTGCTTTAACTTTTGTATCCAATAATACTAGATCAGCTTTATTTCCAATTTCAATTCCATAGTTTTCAAGACCTAAAGCTTTTGCTGGATTTTCAGTTATCATTGGTAAAACAGTTGGTAAGTCATCCGCCCCTCCTAAATGTCCTACTGGAATAGCTAACATCGCAATCTGCATCAAATCACCATTTCCATAAGGTGTAAAGGCATTTCGAATATTGTTCGTCGCTAAACAGACGTTAACACCCGCATCTCGCAACTTTCTGATTGGAGTCACGGCTCTTCTCACATTGTACGTATCATTTCGAGCCCCTAAGTGCAAATCGGTTGCAGGCAATGCCATAACACTGATTTTAGCCTCTGACATTAGAGACAATATTCCTTTCAATCGTTCAGGTTCTAATGCATGAAGTGCAGTTAAATGACCAACTGAAACCCTACCCTGATAATTTTCTAGTATTGTTTTTTGGCATAAATATTCAATTGAAGTATCTGTTGCTTCATCGCTGAAATCTTGATGAAGATCGATGTCTTTGTTATATTTTTTCGCAATTTCAAATACTAAATCAATATGTTCATTTGCTGGAGCATCGTTATATGGGATACCTCCAACAACATCAGCTCCCATCTCCATTGCTTCGTACATCATTTTTTCGGTGCCAGGCGCTTTAAAAATACCTTCTTGCGGGAAAGCAACAATTTGCATATCAATCAGATCTTTATATTCTTCTTTTAATTTCATAATTGTTTTAAATCCTGAAAAACCTTGAGCTGGATCAAATTCAGCGTGTGTTCTAACTGCTGTAACACCATGGCTAATAATCATTTCTAAGGCTTTCTTTGCTCGTTCATAAATATCGGCTTCTGTAAAAGTTGGTTTTAATTCTGCTGTAACACTGATTGCTTCTTGCAGTGTGCCAGATTTATTTGGTTTGCGGTCTGCGATCAATGCTTTATCTAAATGAATGTGACTTTCTACAAGACCTGGGATCAAAACTCGTCCGTTGGCTTCAATTACGTTTACTGCATTTTCTGTCAAGTTTTCTGAAATAGCAACGATTTTCCCATCTTTAATTCCAATATCCTGTAAGTTTTCTCCGTCGCTCAATCTTGCTTGTCTAATTAAAATATCCAATTCTTAACACCCTTTCTTTTACTTTAAATAAAGAATCCAATAGCAATTAACAATACAGAGGCTATGCTGATCCATTTTACATTCCCTTTGACGACATCTAAAATAGGAATTTGGAAACCAGAAGATAATGCTTGCATCGTAATGTTAACAAAACTCATTTGACTTCCTAAGCCTACACCTACAGCTACTAGTCCAAGCTCAATCGAAGAAAAGCCTAACGACACTGCGACAGGAAGCACTAAGGTTAAAACTGAACCAACGTAGGCCCCAGCTGGTATACCGATTAAGATTCCTGTTAGGACAGCAACAGGCACCATGATCATGGCTGGTGCTGAGCTCGCAATTCCTGCAATTACCGCAAATGTTCCTGTTTGGGCAATAATATTAATAAAAGCAAGAAAAATCCCAACTTGGAATAATCTTGTTAAAATATAAGTTGATCCATCTACCATAGCCTCTACTGATTGATTTAATGTAAAGTCTGAACAGATATAAATCAAGGCTAAGGTCAAAATCATATAGACTAAAGGTGTCAATAATGCAAAGCCAACTAGATCATTGACTACTGGTCCAAAAATCACTGAAAATAAAAGGAAAATAGCTGGTAAAGTTAACTTAAATAACGCTTTATTACTCATTTGAGCGTATTCATCTTCACTATTTTCTTTAAACCCTAAATTTCTTCGTTTTGTTCCCCAAAATGCTAAAATAATGGCTAACGCACAAAATAGCAACCAAATCGGACGCATATCTGAAACATATTTTGATACACTGAAATCGCCTAATTTAGATACGATACTTGATTCTAATGAAGCAGGTGATGTTGTAAAGGAAACGGCGGCTGCAAGTGACATTGCAGCAATCAATTCTGGGACTACGCCAACTGCTACAAAGGCTAGCGGTGCAATAACCATTGCGCTACCACCACCAATTCCAGACATATACGTTGCTGCTGCTAGTAAAATTACAATAAAGGCTGAAACATATTCAACTTTTCCTTTTGTCCCTCGTTTAGCGAGCGTCAAGGCAGCAGAATAGCCTCCGGATTTAAATACAGCCATAGCTATAGCTGAATTGATGATTGGTACGGTGATACCGAGCATTGTTGGGATAGTTTCTAATAATTGTTGGTTTGCTTGTTCTAATCCTATACCACCAATAATCATTGCCAACACCCCACCAACAAAACCAGCAATGATCATATCAACTTTCATAAATAATAAAACCAATACTAAAATTAACGGGATAATAACAATTACAGCTTTTATGCCCGAGGGTGCAGTGATTGCATCGATTTCTTGTGCAAATGCAGGTACAAACGAAAAGATAAATAGCATTGAGAGTAAGAGTCCACTCAAAAATCGTTTAGGTATTTTCATAATTATTCCTCCAACTAATGATAATTAAAGCATGTTTACTTCTTTAAAATTGGCTAATAAATAACTGTTTCATCGATAAATAAATTGTGTGATCAACTTTTTATAAATGATTTCAATTGTGATACCCCTCCTTTCTTCTTCTAATAATACGTTTATTTTTCTAAAAAAGGAACAAGAATGCTTTTTGGACAGATAATAATACGTTAGCGTTTGCATCTCTTTATAAAATGCATTTACAAAAAAGGACTAAAATAAAATAAATCGCTCATTTTACTTTAGTCTGTTCTCATTTAATCGTTTTAGTCTTCTAGTAATTTTGTTAAGTCATACGGTGTGTTTTGATAAACTGCATAGTTCAACCAATTAGAAAATAACAATGATGCTGCCATATGCCATCTTAGCTGTGGACGTTCGCTCGTATCATTGTGCGGAAAATAATTTTCAGGAAGATTTGGCTGAATCCCCTTGAGCTGATCCCGTTTAAATTCTTGTTCTAATGTTTCCCGATCATATTCTAGGTGTCCCATTGCATAAAAAGCTCGGTTGTTTTTATTTCCAACCAAAAAAAGTCCAGCCTCGTCAGATTCCGCTAAAACTTCTAAATCTTTCGCGAGCGCTATATCACTACGCTTAACGCCTGTATAGCGTGAATGTGGTGCATCAAATATATCGTCAAATCCTTTTAATATACTCCATGTAGGTGTTAATACCTTATGCGTATATATACCTGTTAATTTTTGCTGTAAGCGATATTTATTGATGTTATGATGATAATAAAGCCCTGCTTGTGCTCCCCAACAAATGTGAAAAGTGGAAAATACATGTGTGTTGCTCCATTGAAAGATTTCTTGTAGTTCCTCCCAATAATCAACCTCTTCAAAAGGTAATTGTTCGATTGGTGCACCTGTTATGATCAATCCATCATAAAATTGTTCTTTTATGGCCTTGAATTGATGATAAAATCGTTCTAGATGCTCACTTGATGTATTTTTAGCATCATGACTACACATATACAAAAATTCCACATTGATTTGAAGTGGTGTATTACTAAGCAATCTCAATAGCTGGACTTCCGTCTCAGCTTTTTTCGGCATTAAGTTTAAGATCAAAATTTGTAGTGGGCGAATATCTTGATGCATGGCGCGATCTTCATCCATTACAAAAATTTTCTCTTTTTCTAGTACTTTTATAGCGGGTAGTTCTTTGGGAACTCGAATCGGCATGCGTATACCCTCTCTTTCTTTTTGTCTACTTTCATTTTACGACAAAATAGTCCATAAAGAAAGATTCTTTATAAGAAACCATCCACTAAAAAAGTATGAGATGGAACCATTGCCCCATCTCATACCTCGCCCTTATAGAAAGTTCATTCGTTATTTCACTTTTTTATTCATCTTCTTTTTTGTGGGTGCGTTTGAAAGTAAAGAAACTGAAAACACCGAGCAATAATGCCCCTAGGATGCCCCAATTACTGAAAACTTCACCGTTATTAGGAAGATTTTTTTGAGAACTATTCAGGTTGTTGAATCCTGAGCTTCCATTATTTCCCAAGTTACTGCCATTCCCAGCTCCATTATTGTTGCCGTTTCCTGCATCTGGATCAGCTGGAAGTTTGAATTTAGCTGGTTCGCTCTTGTTGCCTTGTTCATCTTTAGCAATTGCTGAAACTAACTGTTGCGGTTCAGCAAAACCAATTGGGATAGTTATTACGAACAACCCATTATCACTTGCTTTAGCACCAGCTAACATCTCGCCATTCTCGTTTTGAATTTCCACGTCATTTCCAGGAGTTGCAATTCCTTTAATCGTATAACCAGTCATTGAATTTCCTGTTACACTATCAACTATTGGTGTTGCGACATAAACAGTAGGATCTGCTGGCGTCATAAACGGTGTTGCTGTACTGACGTCCCCTATATTGTTTTCAGCTGTTGCTGTTAAGGCTTCTTTCTCAGTTGCTGAACCCGTTGGCAATGCAATTGAAAAGTCTCTATCAGGTGCTAGAGCTGATTGACTATCAATTAGTGAGTACTGCCCATTTGAATCAGCGATACCAGAACCAATAACACGGCCAGCTGCATTGCGGATTTTCACTTTATGGCCTGCTGTTGTTTTACCTGTCACAATGTAGCCTGCTTTAGATGTTCCTGTCACATTTTCAATCGTCGGCGCTTCAATAGATGATGAAGGGTTAGCTGGAATTGTAAAGAGTGTTGGTAAACTCATGTTAAGTTCATCATCGATTGCGATTGCGTGTAATTGTTGTAACGGATTTACCTCTTGACCTTCTAATTCAATCGTGAAATCTCCATTTGGATCAACACTTCCTGTGCCAACTTCAGCTCCAGAAAGAGTTCGAAGCGAAATTGAATTTGCAGGTGTGGCAGTTCCTTTTACAGTATAGCCTGTACTAGAATTTCCAGTCACACTTGTAATAATTGGAGATGCTACAACTACTGGATCAGCTGGTGTGATAAATGATGTAGCAGGACTTTGATGGCCAGCTCCGTCAGAGTCTATCGCGCGCAATTGTTCACGAGCAAGCGCTGCTCCAGCCGGAAGAATGACTGTGTAGTTTCCATTTTCATCAACTGTTGTTGCACCAATTTCTGTTCCAGTTAATTTTTTGATCAAAAGTGTATCGCCAGCTTTGGCAGTCCCTTTTACAGTATAGCCTGTACTAGAATTTCCAGTCACGCTTGTAACAATAGGTGCTGGAATAACGACTGGATCGGCTGGTGTTGTAAATGGTGTCGCACTACTTTGGTTTCCAGCTGCATCAGAAGCGGTAGCTTTCAATTGTTCGCTTGGTGTTACCAAGCCAGCTTGAATGACTATAGAAAATTTGCCAGATGGATCAACTGTGGCAGAGCCAAGATCATTGCCGCCCGTATTTGTAATAGCTACAGTATCACCTGCATCTGCCGTACCAGTTACTGTATAGCCAGTTGAAGAAGACCCTGTTACATTCGTAACGGTTGGTGCTGTTACACTGACTGGATCAGCTGGTGTTGTAAACGGTGTTGCGCTACTTTGGTGTCCGTTTCCATCTTCAGCTACGGCTACTAATAACTCGTTTGAGGATGCTAGATTGATTGGAATCAATACAGTAAAGTTACCATTTTGGTCAGCAGTTGCTGTGCCAATGATTGTTCCACCAGTGTTTTTGATTATTACAGTATTTCCAGCATCAGCTGTTCCGTTTACGGTATAACCTGTAGCTGCTGTTCCTGTTACACTTGATACGGTTGGCGCAGTTACAACAACTGGGTCAGCTGGTGTAACAAAGCTTGTTCCTGGACTTGTATTCCCATTTGGATCTTGTGCTGTTGCAGTTAATTGTTGGTTAGGTGTTGCTGAACCAACAGGAATAATCACAGTGAAATCTCCATTTTGATCTGCAACTGCTGAACCAACAACTGTTCCACCAGTATTTTTGATTGAAACAGTGTCACCAGGCGTAGCAGTCCCTGTTACTGTATAACCAGTGTTTGAAGAGCCAGTTACGCCTGTCACAACAGGTGCGTTAACAACAACTGAATCAGCTGGCGTTGTAAATGGTGTTGCACTACTTTGATGTCCATCTCCATCATCGGCGATTGCGTTCAATTGTTCATTAGGAGAAGCTAAACCTATTGGGATAGTAACTGTAAAGCTTCCATTCGGATCAGCTGTTGCAGTGCCAATAACTGTTCCGCCAGTATTCTTGATCAAAATAGAATCGCCAGCAGTAGCGCTACCAGTCACTACATAACCAGAAGCTGAACTTCCAGTTACTCCTGTTACAGTTGGTGCAGTTACAATAACTGGATCAGCTGGTGTGATAAAACTTGTTCCAGGACTTGTGTTACCATCTGGATCTTGTGCTGTAGCAGTCAGTTGTTGGCTAGGAGTTGCTAAACCTACTGGAATTGTAGCTGTGAAGTTTCCGTTTGAATCAGCAATTCCAGAGGCAATAATTGTTCCTCCAGTATTTTTGATTAAAACTGTATTTCCAGCAACTGCTGAACCTTTCACTGTGTATCCAGTTGCAGAACTACCTGTTACTTCTGTTACAACAGGCGCTGGTACTATTACTGGATCAGCGGGTGTCGTAAAGTTTGTCCCAGGGCTTGTATTCCCATTTGCATCTTGAGCTGTAGCAGTCAATTGTTGATTAGGTGCTGCTGAACCTGCTGGAACAGTTACTGTGAAGTCACCGTTAGAATCAGCTACTCCAGTACCGATAATTGTTCCACCTGTGTTTGTAATCGTGATTGTATCTCCAGGTGTTGCGGTGCCTGTCACAGTATAACCTGTGCTGGATGACCCAGTTACTCCAGTTACAATAGGTGATCCAACGACGACTGGATCACTTGGTGTCATAAACGGCGTTGCTAAACTTTGATGTCCATTTCCATCATCGGCGATAGCTGATAATTGTTGGCTAGGCATCGCTGAGCCAACTGGAATAACAACGGTAAAATTACCGCTAGAATCAGTTGTTCCAGTGCCGATAATTGTTCCACCAGTATTTTTGACTAACACAGTATCCCCGGGTGTTGCGGTTCCCGTTACAGAGTACCCTGTTGTGGAAGTACCTGTCACATTTGTGATGACCGGTGAACCAACTAAAACAGGATCAGCTGGTGTATTAAAATTAGTCGCGATACTTTGGTTTCCTAAAATGTCAGAAGCAATTGCTTTTAATTGTTCATTTGGTGTCGCTTGTCCGGTTGGAATGACAGCTGTATAATTCCCTAGTAAATCCGCTTGAGCAGTAGCGATGACAGTTCCTCCAGTGTTTTTGATAGAAATCAGATTTCCTGGAGTAGCTTTACCTGTAACTGTGTATCCGCTAGCTGAACTACCAGTCACACCCTCTACAGTCGGAGGTGCAACGATTACCAAATCAGGTGGTGTAATAAATGGTGTTGCACTACTTTGGTTCCCAAGGCCATCAAATGCGATAGCGTTTAGAGATTCAAGTGGTGTTGCTGACCCGATAGGTAAATTGATGGAGAATTGTCCCAGCGGATCTGCAGTTCCAGAAGCAAGTACTGTCCCTCCTGAATTTTTGACTGTCACAGTATCTCCTGGTGTAGCAGTCCCTGTTACTGTATAGCCAGCCGAAGAATTACCCGTAACCCCTGTTACGACTGGAGCTGGAACGACCACTGCATCAGCAGGTGTTTCGAATGGTGTTGCACTACTTTGGTTAAGACCACTCACGGCAATTGCATTCAACTCTTCACTTGGAGAGGCTAAGCCTATTGGGATAACCGCAGTAAAATTACCAAGTGGGTCAGCGATTCCGGCAGCGATGATGATTCCGCTTGCGTTTTTAACTACTACATTATCTCCTGGAGTTGCTGTCCCTGTTACAGCGTAACCAGTTGCAGAGTTTCCTGTTACATTAGAAACTGTTGGAGCTGGAACAATTACTGCATCAGCTGGCGTTGTAAAAGAAGTTGGATCACTTTCGTTTCCGTTACCGTCTGAGGCAATTGCGTTTAATGTTTCATTTGGCGTCGCTATACCTGGTAAAAGTATTACAGTGAAATCACCAGAGCCATTTGCTACTCCTGACCCGATTACAGCACCACCAGCATTTTTAATTATGATACTATCCCCTGGAGTTGCTGTCCCTGTTACGGTGTAACCAGTTGCCGAATCACCTGTTACACCAGAAATAGTTGGTGAAGTGATAACGACAGGATCAGCTGGCGTTGTAAATGTAGTTGGAAGACTAGTGTCTGATCCGTTTGATGCAATAGCTTGTAATTCCTCATCTCCAACCGCTGCGCCTTGAGGAATCGTGATTGTAAAGTTTCCACCCGTTGCAGGACCAGATGCAATTGTTGTACCACCAGCATTTTTAATCGTGACAGTATCACCAGCAGTCGCAGTTCCTGTAACTGTATAGCCTGTTGCTGAAGTCCCTGTTGTGTTTGTCACTACAGGAGGTGCGACTACATTTACTGGATCTGCAGGCGTTGTAAAGGACGTTGGCGTACTATCTACGCCATTTTTAGAAGCGATTGCTGTCAATGCTTCGCTAGCAGTTGCTGCTCCTTGAGGAATCGTGATTGAAAAATTTCCGCCTGTTGCAGGACCGGATGCAATCGTTGTACCGCCAGCATTTTTAATCGTGACAGTATCCCCTGCAGTCGCAGTTCCTGTAACTGTATAGCCTGTTGCTGAAGTTCCTGTTGTATTTGTAACAACTGGAGGTGTGACTGCACTTGCTGGATCAGCAGGCGTTGCGAAGGATGTTGGCGTACTATCTACGCCATTATTTGATGCAATGGCCTGTAATTGCTCATTCTCAACAGCTGCGCCTTGAGGAATCGTGATTGTGAAATTCCCACCCGTTGCAGGACCGGATGCAATTGTTGTACCACCAGCATTTTTAATTGTGACGGTATCGCCAGCAGTCGCAGTCCCTGTAACTGTATAGCCTGTTGCTGAAGTCCCTGTTGTATTTGTCACTACAGGAGGTGCGACTACAGCCGCTGTTCCAGCATAATAAATATCTGATACTCCGTTTGCAGTACTAATCAAGCTGACATCGATCACATCCGTTTTTACAACGGTACCAACAAATCTTGCATCTAAATTTTGCGATAGACTAGTCGGACTAACAACTGTTGTTGGGATATTTACTGTGGTAGATCCTAACAATGATGCATCAGCTAATTGATTGATTCCCGCTCCGCCAACTCCCACAAGTGGAATTGCTAAATTAAGTGCTGCATCGATTGGCACTTTTGCTGCAGCTAAGGCTGTATTAACTACGGGTACGAGAATAATATTGGAACCCGTTGCATTCAATTGATCGATAGCGGTTTTTAAATCTTGCAGAATTGTTCGAACATCTTGTGCTAATACAAGACCTAACCCATCATCAATATTCGCACTGATGTAGGAACCGTTTCCTGCAAGAGTTGGTGTTGAAGTAAACGATGCACTACCGAAGTTTTCTATATTTTTTAAAGCGGCTATCTTTTGATTAACATTTGTCAGGTTCAAATTAACCCCTGTGGCATTTCCAATTGTATTTTGGACTATGTCTGTTAAAGCGTTAGACAAGTTATCAACGGCCGTCAAAGTTCCAGATAAGAAAGGAACGTCAGCAAGTGTCAAAGTAATGTTTGTGTCAATTTGCGCAGGGCCATTTACTGCTACTCGACCATTCAATTGATTTGGAATTGCAAGAACTGCTTGTTTTTTCCCGCTTGTTATAGCAGAAGCACCAGCTAATTCACCACCAGTTATTGAGAAATCGACATTTTTAGTTGCACCGTCGGCTGCCCATCGAGCTCCTGTTGTTGTTCCGCTACTATTTGAGCTACTGATATTTGATAAAATTTCCGCATCTAAAACTGCTGCAGATGCTGTAATCCCTCCCGGTAAGTAAAATGACAGCGGAACAGTTAAAGGTGCGATGACCAAACTACTTGTTAACACTAATGATAACGCACGATACTTAGCTTGTTTTTTTGATTTATTAGTGTTCTTCTTTTTTTGCTGATCATTTTTCATGATTATCCTCCTCATTCGTTTAAAGTAATACCAATTAACACACAACTAGAAGCTTGCTAAATTATTTTTAACACTCTCCTTTCATGAATCTGAGCAACCTTAAAATTTATTTAAGCTTCTACCTTCGGATTTTATAACCTTTATAATATTTTTGGAAATGATATGTATCGGAAATCTTAATTTTTTTTAATTATTAAAAAAATAAAATTCTCAAAAGAATGCTATCAATGATTAAAAGCCTTATAAAAAGCCGTTTAAAAGCTTGTATATACTAATCGTTTTTTAATTAAAATAATTTTACTTAAAAAATATTTATTAATAACATAATATTTATCGGGTTATAAAAAGCTGTTTCTTTCTTCGTTAGAAAAAAACAGCTTTAGACTATAAGATTATTTTCAACTTTTTCTTATTTTTTATAGTAAATGTGAGAATAATAGTCTTCTCTGAACGTGACAAGTTTATCAAGATTGGTATCAGTTTGAATTACTACTCCCGGAAACTTCAAGTCCGTTGTATCACTATCAAGAAGATTATTTAAAGTTGGCGAAGCTAATGGGGTAGTGATTTTTACTGGAACTACCACGTTTGTATCTCCCGAAATAGAAGCATCAACAAGTTCATCTACTGCTTGTCCCCCGTTATCTAATAAAGGAAGTGCAAGGTCTATGGCATTTACTAAAGCAGCTTTTACAGGGATTAACGTTGTGTTTATAAGACCTGCAACATAGTTTGAAGTTATTCCGCTACCTGTTGCTTTCAAATTGGTTGTTGCTGTCTTTAAATCGATGAGTATTTTTCGAACATTTGCAGCAAGTGTTATCCCTAAGCTATCCTCTATGTCAGACGAAATGTATTTACCCGAACTAGCTAGTTCAGAATCAGCATCTATGTTGACATTTCCAATATGCTCCACATTCTCCAAAACTTCTAATTTTTCATTAAAATCCTGAACATTGAAATATACACCTGTCAGATTCCCTAAAGTCCCACTTAAAATATTTAGAACTTGACCATTTAAAGCTTGTGCAGTGGTAAAAACAGTATTTAAAAACGAAATATTATCTAAATCAAGAGTGACATTTGAATCTACTTCAGTTTGTCCATCTGACGTCACATTGCCAAGCATTTCACTAGGAACACCCAGATATACTTGTTTTGATCCTGTTCTATCTGTACTAACATTAAGCAATTTGCTGCCTGTAATCGTGAAATTTACTACTCTAGTTTGCCCATCCGCTAGCCAAGGATTCTTCAGTGAGGTACCACTGGAATTACTACTAAGACATTTCTAATAATATATCGATATTTACAGTTGCCTCCGCTAATCTTAGTATGCCAACCATTCCCATCAATGCAGCGTTTTTTTGTTTTTCTAACAATACGACTCTGTTTCATCTTCGTACACTCCTCATATTAATTGATTTTTTCATTATTTGTTTTCTAACAAAAATCCCTCCTTCTTTCCAGTTTATGAAAACGTCAACAAATAATGAATGTATCTCCATAATAAATTATCTATTCATAAAAAATAAATATTTAGCACAAAAAAGATAAACATAACAATTTGTTTTCGCTTGTTTTTTTAAAATAAACAATAAATGTTGATTGTTAAATGACCAACAGGGGAAATCGACTCCTAGGAAAACATTAAAAAAACAAAAAAAGAGGAGACTTATTCTCCTCTTTTTTTGTTTTATTTATTTGCTATATCTTTCAAAGCTGCTTGAGCTAACAAGTTCAAATAGTTCCATGGACGATCGAAATGTGGTTGGAAGAAGAAATCAGAAATGGCAAGGTCTTCAACTGTCATTTTATTTTGAACAGCCAATGATAATGTATTTGCTGATTGAGTGATATCATATTTAGACATCAATTGACCACCAACGATACGGTTGGTACCTTTTTCATAAACTAGTTCCATCATAACATTTTCTGTTGTCGGCATAAACTCTGGACGATAGTTATCTTCAAATTGAGTTGCTTCAACTTCTAAGTTGTTCATTTTTGCACTTTCCAATGTAACGCCTGTTGAACCAATTTTCCAACCAAATAAATATAGGCCAGAAGTTCCTTGTGTGCCACGATACGCCAATTTTTCTTCTGTCAAGTTGTATCCAACTAACATACCTTGACGAACAGCATTTGTTGCCAATGGAATATAATTAGTTGTATTGCTTGGATTATAGTGTACTACTGCACTATCACCAGCAGCTAAAATGTCAGGATTGCTTGCTCTCATGTACTTATCGACTACAATAGCGCCATTTGGTAGCATATCAACCTTGTCTTTAAGTAATGTAGTATTCGGGCTAAAACCAACACACATAATAACCATGTCAGCGTCAAATTCTTGGCTAGGTGTAATTACTTTATTCACATGACCAGATGCGTCAGCTTGAAATTCTTGAACGTTCTCACCCAAAGCTAGAGTAACACCACGATCTACAAGTTCTTTTTCTAGAACATCTGTAAATGGTTTATCTAAATATTTATTTAAAATACGATCTAAACCATCAATCAAGGTAACTTCTTTTCCAGACTCTACAAACGCCTCAACAAGTTCGATACCAATATAACCACCACCAACTACGACGACTTTTTTTGCGTCTTTAGCACGTTCAATAATCACGTTCGCTTGGTTGAAGTTTTTACATAATAAAATATTATCGGCATCTATTCCTTTGATTGGTGGAACGATTGGCCATGAACCAGTTGTCATTACTAATTTATCATAATCAGTTGTTTCAACTTTACCAGTATTCAAATTTTTAGCAGTGACTGTTTTATGATCAACATCAATAGTTTCGACTTCATGTTCCATTTTAACTGTAGCACCTAGTGACGCTAGTTCTTCAGGACTTGAATAGAATAAACTGTCAGCCTCCTTCACTACTCCTCCAACATATAGAGCGATACCGCATGATAAAAATGATACATTATCATTTCGTTCATAAACGATTACCTCCGCGTTTGGGTGATTTGTTAAAATACTTTTGACTGCAGCTGTTCCTGCATGCGTACATCCTACGACTACGACTTTCATTTTGTAAATCCCTTCTTTCAAGTTAAATTTTTCACCAATGAATTTGATAAAACTCTATTGGTATACTAAAAATATAACAAAGTGAGACCTCAGATTCGAGTTCTTTGCTTGTGAATAGCAAAGTTATTTTTTCACAAACTTCATGTATTTTAACCGTAAATACATTAAAATATCAATATTCTCATCTATAAACACTGATTTTAAAGTAAAAAAAGATGAGAAACTGTTGTTTCTCATCTTGTGAAAATAAAACTCTATTCATTTACCATTGCAATAATTTCTATTTCAATAAGAACATCTTTAGGTAAACGAGCTACTTCTACAGCTGAACGAGCCGGTAATTGATTCGAAAAAGCTCCTGCGTATATTTCGTTGAACGATGCGAAATCATTCATATCCTTTAAAAAGCATGTTGTTTTAACGATATGATCAAAGTCACTTCCAACTTCTGCTAGAATCGCTGTAATATTTTTTAAAACTTGTTCTGTTTGTTCTTGTATCGTAGTGCCTACAACTTCTCCTGTTTCAGGACTTAATGGAACTTGACCTGAAGCAAATAACAAACCATTTACAATATTCCCTTGTACATATGGACCGATTGCTTTAGGTGCTTGATCTGTGTGTATTGATTTCATCTTTTCACCCATTTCATTCTTTTTTAGCTTTTTGACAATCTGGACATAGACCGTATAATTCTAATCTATGTTCATTAATTTCAAAACCTGTTAATTTACTTGCTGCCATTTCAACATCTTCCAATCCAGGATAGTGGAAATCGACAATCTTACCACAGTTTTGACAGATCGCATGGTAATGCTTTTTAGAGCTAAAGTCAAAACGGCTAGACGCATCTCCATAGTTCATTTCTTGGACAAAACCGATATCTGTAAATAAACGTAAATTATTATAAACCGTTGCTACACTCATGTTTGGAAACCGATCTTCTAGTGAACGATAAATTTCATCTGCGGTCGGATGGCTATGATTCTCAATTAGATATTCTAAAATTGCATATCTTTGAGGAGTAATACGAATATTGGCTACTTTTAATTCTTCAAGTGCATTTTTTACCAATACGTTATCCATTTGGTTCCCCTCCTAGTCTTATTTCTTAAATGATACTATTTCTAAACTATCTTGACAAGAATAATTACGCAAATAGTACAGGAAATAAGCAATTTACCCTTGATTTTTGTACTTTATAAATCTATTGTATACTTTTTGTGCAACTATATATCCTCACAATAAAAAAAGCTTGGTTCCAAGCTTTTTTTATTGTGCTAAATTATTCAGGAAAATCGTATAAAGCAGTTGAAAGATAACGTTCACCGTTGTCAGGTATAATTGTTAAAACTTTTTTCCCAGCTCCTAATTCTTTGGCTATTTGAATTGCAGCATCGACTGCCGCACCAGCTGAAATTCCAACGAGCAACCCTTCTTTAGTCGCTAAATCACGGGCCGTTTCCATCGCTTTTTTACTAGGAACTGCGATAACTTTATTGTAAATATCTGTATCTAAAACTTTTGGAATGAACCCGGCACCAATTCCTTGAATCTTATGTGGTCCTGAAGCACCACCTTCTAAAACTTGTGATTCTGCTGGCTCAACGGCAACAATTGAAATAGTAGGATAAACTCGTTTCAATTCTTTCCCAACCCCAGTTATTGTACCACCTGTTCCAACACCGGCAACAAACGCATCTAAACCAGTTGGACCGAAAATATCTTGAATTTCTTTTCCAGTTGTTTTTTCATGTGCTAATGGATTGGCTGGGTTATCAAATTGTAAGGGCATAAAATAGCCTGATTTTTCGGACAGTTCTGTTGCTTTAGCAATTGCCCCTTTCATGCCCTCAGCACCAGGAGTCAATAAGAGCTCAGCCCCGTACGCTTGCATTAATTTTCTGCGCTCAATACTCATTGTGTCTGGCATAACAATCATAACCCGATACCCTTTTGTAGCGCCAACCATTGCCAAACCAATGCCAGTATTTCCACTTGTGGGCTCTATAATCGTATCTCCCGCTTTAAGCAGTCCACTTTTTTCAGCCGTTTCGATCATACTTAAAGCAATACGATCCTTTACACTTCCGCCTGGATTGAAAAATTCGAGTTTCACAAAAACATCAGCCGCTCCATCAGGGACAATAGGTCCTAATTTTACGATTGGTGTTTTACCTATCAATTCGGTAACTGAATTAAAAATTTGAGTCATGATTCATTCCCCCAGTTTAGTATTAGTATAAGCAAAAAAACTTTTTCTTGTTTTTATAATAGCTCATATCCTCTCAGCTGGCTATTATTTTGCTAGCGTTTCTCAATTCCTATTTGCTCCTTAAACAAATTTAACAAAAATGATGTAATGTTGTATAGTAGAGTTGGTGATAAAATTTGTGAAATAGGAGTTACGACCTGTATGAAAATTATAAATATTAGTCCTCGAGGTTATTGTTATGGTGTTGTAGATGCAATGGTCATTGCTCGAAATGCTTCTTTAGATGAGGATTTACCGCGACCAATCTATATATTAGGAATGATCGTACACAATAAACATGTGACAGATGCGTTTGAAAGTATCGGTATTCACACATTAGAAGGAGAAAATCGTGAAGCTATCCTAGATCAAGTAGATCGAGGCACTGTTATTTTTACAGCACATGGAACTTCACCGAAAGTGAAACAATTAGCACTAGAAAAAGGGCTGACAGTGATTGATGCGACATGTCCGGATGTGATGATTACTCATGAATTGATTGAAGAAAAAGTATCTCTAGGATATGACATTATCTACATAGGTAAAAAAAATCATCCTGAACCCGAAAGTGCATTAGGAATTGCCCCCAATCATGTTCATTTAGTTTCTAATCATCAAGATATAGCAAAACTACAGTTAAATGGAGTCAAGATTTTTGTCACGAACCAGACAACGATGAGCAAATGGGATGTAAGTGATTTGATGACGTTAATTCAACAAAAATACCCCAATGTGCTAATCCACAAAGATATTTGCAAAGCGACCCAAGTCCGTCAAGAAGCGGTTGTAAATCAAGCTAAAGATTGTGAATTAACGATTGTTGTAGGGGATCCTAAAAGTAATAATAGTAATCGCTTGGCTCAAGTCTCTATTGAACAGGCAGGTGTTTTAGCTTATAGAATCTCTGACGTTTCACAAATCGATCCTGAGTGGTTGATGGATGTCAAACAAGTAGCTGTAACTGCTGGTGCATCTACTCCAACTCAAATTGTTCGTGAAGTCATCCGTTATTTGACGCAATTTGATCCTGCAGATCCGTTGACTCATAAGATGAAATCAACAATATCATCAGAGGCAATTTTACCTAAACCGAGAATCAAAGATTTAACTAAAAATCGCCAACATCGGTTAGAAGAATTACGATTAGGAAAACGCTAAAAAATAAAGCTATCAACAAGTGGTTATCTTGTTGATAGCTTTTTATTATGCAACTTGTAATACTTGCCCGACTGTTATCAATTCAGCTGTAATTCCGTTAGAAGCCATAAGCTGATCAACTGAGATACCGAATCGCTCTGCAATTCCCCAAAGCGTATCACCAGAAGATACTGTGTATGTTTGTGCCGTTGTTGTAGCACTGCTTTGGCCAACTACTGTTTGATCGGCTACTTGATTGTCGCTAGTTGCAACGAATCCGCTATTTCCACTATCGTATGCTGTTAAACCGTATGCAGAAATCAACCAATTCAATTTACTTGCATAATTCGGATCAGTAGCATATCGTCCAGCTAGAGCTGCTGTGGCATCCATATAACTTGTTGTGTTGCTTTTCCATACACCAGAGTAATGATAGTTTCCACTAGAAGCTAAGGTTGTTTTAATGACATTGGCATGGTCTTGAAAGGACTCCGTATAAGAGGGGTAACTTCTAAAAGGTTCGGTTACAGTGACCCATTCCCCATTCAAATATTCAGCAGTTGGCATATAAACTGTTTGTCCAGCATAACTGCCTTTTACGCCAAATAAATTGTAATTTGGCGCTGCTGCTAATCCTGAAGTACCATAACTACTTTCCAATAATGCTTGAGCAATCATAACAGATGCGTATAAATCATTTGCGTCAGCCACTGAAGATGCCGAATAGCCAATCGAATCAATAAATGCTTGTTGAGATACTTCTCCTTGTGTTTCATATTCTGTTGCTTGAACACTTAGAGGGACTAAATTTCCTGCGACAGGAAGAAATACTAATGACGTTCCAATCACAGATGCTATTCTTTTATGACTATTTCTTTGTGCTTTTAGTTGGTGTCTACTACTTCTTGTTCTGATCTCGTCCATTCATTTGTTCCTCCTCAATAGAACATCATATCATCATTCTACTCGGAGAAATTTTTATAAACAATTATTTACTCCTGAAATCTAAAGTTTTAAAGTGGGTGTAATCCGCTTGAAATTTTTGTTTTATTTTTTTGCTACACATTTGTTTTGCACACTTTACATCGTGTACGTGATCCAATTCTCAGATTTTGTATAAATCCGCTTATTCCCTAGTTATGAAATAGATTTTAATAATAAAATCAACATTACGACCTATTTAAATTATATTTTTTTTATTACAAAATAATTACAGCGTTGATTTGTAACAAAAAAACAGAGATTCACAATCAGTGATCTCTGTTTTTCAATAAAATCTTATAAATTGTTGAATGTTGAAACAACGTTTTCAACTGTAAAACCAAATTCTTTTAGAACTAAATCGCCTGGAGCAGAAGCGCCAAAGTGATTGATAGTTACCGTTGAGCCAGCAGAACCAACATAACGCTCCCAACCAAATGGTGAAGCTGCTTCGATTGCCACTCTCTTCGTTACATCTTTCGGCAAAACAGACTCTTTATATTCTGCTGTTTGTTTTTCAAATAAATCAAAACTTGGCATTGAAACAACTGCGACATCCTTACCTTGTTCTGCTAAAGATTTTTGTGCTTCAATCGCTAAGTTCACTTCTGAACCTGTTGCAATCAAAATACCTTCTGGCTTCTCACCTTTTTGTTTTGAAATTACATACGCGCCATTTTGTACAAGTTCGCCTGCATTTTCTTTAGTACCTTCAATAACAGGTAAATTTTGACGGCTTAAAACTAAGACTGTTGGAGCGTCTTTTGTTGTCATAGCAATTTTCCATGCTGCAACAGTTTCATTTCCATCAGCTGGACGAATTACTTGAACGCCTGGCATACAGCGTAAGCTTGCTAATTGTTCAACTGGTTCGTGAGTTGGTCCATCTTCCCCTACAGCTACTGAATCATGTGTTAACACATACGTAACAGGAGTGTTCTGAAGTGCCGCTAAACGAACAGCTGGACGTAAATAGTCGGTAAATACGAAGAATGTTCCACCGTAAACTCGGCTTCCTCCATGTAATTGAATTCCATTCATAGCCGCAGCCATAGCGAATTCACGAACACCAAACCAAATATTGCGTCCTTCATATTGTCCAGGTTCGAAATCTTTCTCTGCTGCAACCATTGTATTATTTGAGGCAGATAAATCGGCAGAACCACCCCAAAAACCAGGTACAGTTTTAGAAATTGCTTGAATCGTTTCTTTACTTGTAACACGGCTAGCTGCACTTGAGCCGACTTCGTAAGTTGGTAATTCTTTATCCCAGTTTTCTGGAAGTTCATCAGCAAAAGCTTGTTTAAATTGCTTCGCTAATTCTGGATGCTCTTTTGTATAATTTGCGAACATATTGTTCCAGTTATCTTCTGCTTTTTCTCCTTGTTCTACCATTGTTTCTTTAAAGCGTGCTGCAACTTCTTCTGGTACAGTAAAGTCAGGATATTCCCAACCGTAAACAGCTTTCGCTGCAGTAATGCCATCTGCTCCGATTGGTGCACCATGAACAGAAGATGTTCCTTCTTTTGGAGCGCCATAACCAATAACTGTTTTAACTTCAATTAAAGTCGGTTTATCTGATTCAGCTTTTGCTGCTTCGATTGCCTTAGAAATTTCTTCTAGATCATTGCCGTCTTTCACTAAGATATGTTGCCAACCGTAGGCTTCATAACGTGCACCAACATTTTCTGTAAATGCTTTTGAAGTTGGTCCATCTAATGAGATATCATTTGAATCGTATAACACGATCAGCTTACCTAATTTCATGTGTCCAGCCATAGAACTCGCTTCTTGTGACACACCTTCCATTAAGTCGCCATCACCACATAATGCGTACGTATAGTGATCGATCACTGGGAAGCTATCACGATTATATGTTGCAGCAGTGTGTGCTTCAGCCATCGCCATTCCAACAGCCATTGCAATACCTTGACCTAAAGGCCCAGTAGTCGCTTCAACACCATCTGTATGGTGCACTTCCGGATGTCCAGGTGTCTTACTGTTCCATTGACGGAAGTTTTTTAAATCATCCATTGTTACACCATAACCAGCCAAATGAAGTAAGCTGTAAAGCATTGCCGAACCGTGACCAGCTGAAAGAATAAAACGGTCTCTATCTACCCAATTTGTTGATGTTGTTGGATTTACTTTCAAGTGTTTTGTCCATAGTGCATAAGCCATTGGTGCAGCACCCATTGGTAATCCAGGATGGCCTGAATTTGCTTTTTGTACTGCTTCGATACTTAATGTACGAATCGTGTTAACGCCTAACTGATCAGTGTTGTCGAACAAAAAAATCATCTCCTATTTAGGTTTTTTTTACCTTTATTAACTATATTTTATCGTATTTTGTTTATGAAAGCAATTACTTTTAGTAAAAAAAACTAAAATTATTTTCTATTGTGCAAGCCTTTAGCTTTTTGAATTTCTTTTAGTTTCTCTGGTGTTACATCATTCCCCTTAGGATCTACTACTTTCATTCCTTCGATATGATGACGCATTCCACCTCGGAAAGCAGCCAGATATTCTTGACGAAGCACTTTTTGTTCTTCTTTTTCTTTGTCCGTTAACCCATTTTCTTTAGCCATTTTAGCTAGTTCGTTGATTCGATTCATTTTTTCTGATGATAACATTTTTTTACCTCCTTTACTTTCCATGTCTATCTTATAAGAATAGCATCAAAAAAACAACTATATTCTTGAGAAATTAGGAAACAACTAGGTCTTTGTTAAGTATTCAATAATAAACTGAAAGTATTTCTTGAGAATAACGGCTGTACACCTACTTTTTTAAAAAACACGAACGCTTGTTTGATTCCTGTATTAAACTATGGTACACTAAAAATATAAATTGAAAGAAGGTGCGGACTGTGGTGAAACGTACAGATACCAGACAAATAGAAGTATTAAAATATATATATGAACAAGTTGAACTTAAAGGTTATCCACCGACCGTAAGAGAAATCGGTAAAGCAGTGGATCTCTCTTCAACTTCTACTGTTCATGGACATTTAGCACGTTTAGAAAAAAAGGGATTGATTTTGCGTGATCCTACAAAACCAAGAGCAATTGAATTAACGGCAGAAGGATTAGATAAAATCGGTGTAAAACCATCCGTTATTCCAATGTTAGGTGTTGTTACTGCTGGGGAACCTATTTTAGCTGTAGAAGAAGCTTCTGATTTTTTCCCCTTACCTCCTGATTTAAAAACTGAAGAAAATGCTTTATTCATGTTAACAATCAGAGGAGAAAGTATGATCAATGCAGGGATTTTAGATGGCGATCAAGTTATTGTTCGTAAACAAAATGCTGCATCCAATGGCGATATCGTTATTGCTATGACAGATGAAGACGAAGCCACATGCAAACGTTTCTTCAAAGAAACAGACCATATTCGTTTACAACCTGAAAATGACGCACTCGATCCGATCATTTTAAGTAACGTAAGTATTTTAGGTCGTGTTGTTGGATTATACCGCAATCATATTTAGAGACAAAAAAACATACTAGCAAACGTAGTATGTTTTTTTGTCTCTAAATGTTTAAACATTTCTTTAGTCCGTATTAACTTTTCGTTGATACGTTTCAAATTGATACGCATAATGATTCGCTTCATCTTGTGCACCCATACTTAAATTGATCAATGCCCAGTCATCCCAGTCAACAAAAGGAAATTTTGTATCTCCTTCAAATGAATGGTGAATAACTGTACGATATAATACGTCACAATAGGGTAAAAAATCCTCATAAACTGCTGAACCACCTGAAATAAAAGTGATACCTGAAAATGATTTTGCGTAATCGAGTACTTCTTCAATGGTATGAAGTACAATAACCCCTTTTGCTTGATACTCTCTATCTCTAGTTAGAACAATCGTTTGACGATTCGGTAAAGGACGGCTTCCCATTCCTTCAAAAGTTTTTCTACCCATTACTATAGTATTGTCTTCAGTCATTTGTTTAAAAAACTTTAAATCATTTGGCAAATGCCAAGGCAAACGATTTTCTTTGCCAATCGTTCCCTCTTCATCTTGTGCCCATATGGCTGCTAGCATTGAGAACTCCTTTCAAATTAAACGGCAATTGGTGCCTTGATTGTAGGATGTGGATCATATCCCTCGATAACAATGTCTTCCATTTCAAAATCAAATACAGAATTCTTTTCCTGGTTCAATTTTATTGTAGGGAACGAGCGAATTTCTCTAGTAAGTTGTTCGTTCATTTGATCGATATGATTCGTATAAAGATGAGCATCGCCTATTGTATGAACGAAATCACCTACTTCTAAGCCTGTTTCTTGTGCAATTAAATGTGTCAATAAAGCATAACTCGCAATATTAAAAGGAACACCTAGGAAAACATCTCCGCTACGTTGGTATAACTGACAACTTAATTTCCCATCATTTACATAGAATTGAAACATGGTATGACAAGGAGGTAAAGCCATAGAAGGAACATCTTCTGGATTCCAAGCGGATACGATAAGCCGTCTTGAATCAGGTGTTTTTTTGATCATATCAATAACATTTTTAAGTTGATCAATAAAACCGTTATCTTTTGTTTCCCAGTGGCGCCACTGAGCACCATAGATATTGCCTAATTCTCCGTGTTTTGCGGCAAATTTTTCATCAGATAAAATCAAGTCACAGAATTTTTTATGTTCATTTTCATAACTCTCTTTAAACGTTTCATCTGTCAAAACACGATGACCAAAATCGGTCATATCTGGTCCTTGGTAATCGTCACTTTTGATATAACGCTCAAAAGCCCACTCATCCCAAATATGATTATTATGTTGTAAGAGAAAACGAATATTCGTATCCCCTTTTAAAAACCATAAAAGTTCGCTTTTGATCAAGCCAAATGGGACTCTCTTAGTGGTTAATAATGGAAACCCTTCAGACAAATCAAAGCGCATTTGATATCCAAAAATACTTCGTGTGCCTGTTCCTGTACGGTCCTCTTTTAAGTGCCCATCTTCTAAAATTTTACGGCCTAATGCTAAATATGCTTCTTCCATAGTTTTTGCCCCCTAATTTTCTGCAAATTCACTCAAGTATTCCCAACGTTCCATCTTTTCTTCAAGTTCTTGCTCAACTGTTGAGAGGTCAGTTTGGAGTTGTTGTAATTTTGTAAAATCATCACCTTGATGATTCATTTCTTCAGTAAGTTGCGCTACACGTTCTTCAAGTTGTGAGATGTCAGTTTCGATTGTATCCCACTCTTTTTGTTCCATATACGTCAGTTTTGTTTTTTCTTTTTTCTCAGGTTCTTTCGTTGTTTTAGGTTCCGTTTTACTTGCTTTTTTTGCTTGCTCTTTGTTTGCAATCAAATAATCACTCATTGAACCATAATAGGTCATAATTTGTCCGTCACCTTGAAATACAAGTAATTTCTCCATCGTTTTATCAAGGAAATAACGGTCATGGGAAACAGCAATCACGGCCCCTTTAAACGTTTGGATATAGTCTTCTAAAATCGTTAACGTATCAATATCCAAATCATTGGTTGGTTCGTCCAATAATAACACATTTGGTTGACCAATTAATAGTTTTAACAAATATAAACGACGTTTTTCACCACCAGAAAGTTTTCCGATAATAGTTCCATGCATAAAACGTGGAAATAGGAATCTTTCTAATAATTCAGCAACACCGATAGCCGTTCCATCCGTACGTTGAACTTGTTCTGCTGCTTCTTGTAAGTATGAAATCATCCGTTGATTTGGATCCATTGCTTCGTTTTGTTGCGTATAATAAGCTAAATTTACTGTTTCTCCAATAGAATATATACCACTATCTAGCGGCAAACGACCAGCTAGTATATTTAATAAAGTTGATTTACCCGCTCCATTTTTTCCCGTTATACCGATTCTATCTTTCGCTTGAATAAGTAAATCAAAGTCTTTCAAAATAGACTTGTGTTCAATCTCGTATCGTCCATCTTTGACTTCTAAAACCTTTTTACCTAATCTTTGTGTTGCGACATCAATTTCTAATTGCCCTTTTTGATTTACTTGATGAAGGTTTTCTTTGAGGTCATGAAAACGATCTTGGCGAGCTTGTTGTTTTGTTCCCCGCGCTTTAACCCCTGCTCGCATCCATTCTAGTTCTTGCTTATATAATTGTTTTCTTTTTTCCTCTTGCTCAACTCCAACACGCTCACGTTCTGCTTTGGCAATGATATACGCTTCGTAATTTCCTTTATATTCGTATAATTTTCCAAAAGACAATTCAAAGATCCGATTGGTTACTCGGTCTAAAAAGTAACGATCGTGGGTTACCATCAAAATTGCGCCACGGTATCCATTTAGAAAACTTTCAAGCCAGCTGATTGCTTCATAATCTAAATGGTTAGTCGGTTCATCTAACAGTAGTAAATCAGGTGATTCTATCAATACTTGCGCCAAACTGACACGCTTCTTTTGTCCACCTGAGAGTTCTCCTATTTTTTTATGCAATGTTTCAATACCAAGTTTTTGCAAAATAATTTTGGCATCTGTGTCAGCAGTCCAAGCATCTTCTTTATTCATTCTTTCTTCGGCTTGTGCGTACTGCTTTTGGGCAGTTTCACTTAGTCCGTCCTCGGCCAAAGCTAAAAGGGCAAGTTCATAGTTTCTTACTGCCTGGATAATTGGTGTTTCTCCTTGAAAAACAGCTTCTACAACAGTCAATTCAGGATCAAATTCTTGATCTTGAGAAAGGTAGCCAATTTGATAATCATTGGGCTGCTGGATTGCACCGATGTCACCATCACCACTGTCTTTTCCTGCTAGGATATTAAGTAAGCTAGTTTTTCCAGTTCCGTTTGTGCCGATCAATCCAATTCGTTCTTTATCATGGATATGGAAAGAAATATGGTCAAATAACGTTTTCTCTCCATAAGTTTTAGTTAATTCGTTTACTTTTAATTCATTCATCTGCTCACACCCTTTTCATCCTGCCTATTGTAACAAAAAAATGTAAAAAAAAGAAGCTAGTTTTCTTCCTCTGCTTCTTTTTTTAATTCTCTTGTCAATTTACCTAGTGGAATAGTACTTGAAATATCATTGATAGAATATGATTCTAATAAATTAACGTTTTTTCTGTATTCATTGGCATCAAACGATGAGATTTTTTCGGAAAGCTCATATTCATCAATGACTTTTCGCTCTTCTTGATAACCAATCAACAGCTCTTTTACATAATTTGACTGAGAACGAACAATAAATGAATCAATAAATGTCCCATCTTCTAGTCTATGTGCAAGTTGAAGGCGTCCTTGAATAAAGAACTGAATAATTTCGTCGTCATAGACACCTTTTAAATTATCTAAACTTTTCAAAATGACTTCTGTGTTTTGTAAAAACACTTGTCGAACATTTTCTAGTTCTTCTTTTTGGTATTCACGTCGATTATCTTCGTCCTTTTTAGCAAACAACATCTTAGGATGAACAAAGAATGCGATGATTTGACGCACAAATAATAACCAAAAACCAATAATAGATAACAATTGTCTAGCGATGGAGCGTTCCATTCTAGAAATCAACCGTTCGTAAAGTCTGTAGCCTTCGATACCGATCTCTTTTTGACGGAAACTTTCTTCTAATCCATCACGTTCGATCGAAACAATCAACGCTCTTAATTCTTGCACTTCTTGTCTTTGTTCTGAAGGTAATTGTTCTGTGTACAATTCTTTCACGCGATCTTGGTAATTTTCAATAACCACGTTCATTTCGACTTGCGGATCATTTTGGTTTATTTTTTTCAGACGTTCAATCACATCTTGTAGTAAAACAATCCCTTGGAAATTAGTGTTTTCTACTTCATCGGATTCAGTTAAAAAGGGTAATACTAGGATGCCGCCGACTAAAGTGACCAAAATCACACAAGCGGTTATAAATAAAAGGAGTGAGCGCTCTGGAAAATCTTGTCCATTTAGTGTTAGTGGTAAAATAAAAATCGTAGCCAAACTGACAGTTCCTTTAACTCCACCAAATGTCAGGATGAGCATTTCATTCATAGATTGCCAAACATTTTTTAAGCCATTTTTCACGCTGTAAATCAACACGATTGAGAAAAATCTAGCAACAAATAGTGTCACACTTAAAATTAAAATAACGACCATCAAAAAACTATTGGAATACGTTTCACTATTCCAAATGGGTGAAAAAACTTGAGATAATTCGATTCCTAAGAAAAGGAATACTAAGGCGTTCAAAGTAAACGTAATCGTTCCCCAAGTACTCTCTGAAACGCTTGAAAGTTCAGCTTCAAATAATGAAACTTTCTTAAAACTTGCGGCTTGCATTACTCCTGCTACAACTGCAGCAATGATTCCAGATACATGGAAAAGTTCAGCGACCATATAAGCCAAAAATGGTAATAATAACTCTAGTAATAAATACCCAGTTACGTCTCTTGCAGATGCTTTTTCTAAAATCATGACAACTTGACGTTTGATCATAACAAGTACGGCACCTACAACAGCGCCTCCGATACTAGAAACAATTAAAGTGATACCAGCATCCGCTGCTGAAAAGCTACCTGTTAACAGCGCTGCCAGTGCAAATTGAAAAGCTGTAACGCCGGACGCATCATTGATCAAGCCTTCGCCTTCTAAAATATGCATTGCTTTGGGCGGAATCTGAATTTTACCAGATAAAGAACCTACAGCAACTGCATCTGTAGGCCCAAGTGCTGCACCTAATGCAAAACAAGCTGCAATCGGCAAAGCAGGAATAACCATATGTAAAGCCCAACCAACACTTACGAGTGTTATCAAAACACCAATAAAAGCTAAAAACAGAATCACACTAAAATTTTTCATAGTAGCTGAAATATCGTTTCGTTCGCCTTCACGAAAAAGCAACGGCGCGATGATCATCACAAGAAATATTTCAGGTTCAAATACTATTTCACGACCGATATCTGTTACACCGATCAACACACCCACGATTATTTGGACAATCGGTAAAGGGATGATCGGTACGATTCGGTTAAAGACATTTGAAAATGTTATCGCAAAAGCAAATACAATAATTAAATAAACAAACTCCATCTTGTGTCCCCCTTATTAATTATTGATTGAGTTGTTTCCCTAAGTACCGTAATAATTTTTCTTTCTTACAGGTAATTTTCTTCTCTATCAGCCCTAGTTCTTTTTCTCGATCACAAAGTTCCAGTTGTGCTCGACGAGCTTCTAGACGCAACAATTCGGACTTAATCAATTCAATCTTTTTATAGTTCAAAAAATTTCTCTTTTTTATATGGTGTTCCCACTCTGCTTTTTTCTCTGGCGGCAACTCTTTATATTTTTCACGTAGTTCAGCAATTCGTTGTTCAATTTCTTTATTCACAACAATACTTCCTTTCAGAATTTCTCTGCACATTATAGCAAACAGTTAAAGAAATACCTACTAAAATTTACTTTTTTTTTCAAATTCTTTTTGAAAGAGTTTTCGTAAATGATGAACGTGTAAAAAAAGTGAAAATGAACGCTATCTTCAGCGTTTTCCCTCTATTTAATTACATGTCTTCATCGACTAAAATACTGATTTCCGTTTCTTCGTTCACTCGTTTAGAAAGAAATGCTAATAATTCCTCCAAAGGTATAGAAAATTTCATCATCGGGCCACGACGGCCATTCTTAAAATAGTTTAGACGGATTTCGTTTTTTTTCAGTAATAATGCCATTTTTTCTATATCTTGATATAGAATACCGTTCTTATCGAAAGGACCTAAAATTATTCGATCCTCTGAAAGTCCTTTAGCGTCTAAAAGAAAGCTCAAGATAAGTAATACTGAAAGAAATCCTCTAATCCTTTGATCCACTGTTTGATCAGCAAGAACAGTCATCGCGAGGACAAACAGGCTACACCCAATCACGATACCATAGGTGAATTTCTTTTTGAAACTTTTGATTAAAATGCTTTTTCTTACCAAAATCAAGTAAATATACATGATGATAACAAAAGCTGCGAGTAGTAGTGTAAAAAAATCTATAACCAAAATACGCTCCTTCTGTAAAAATAAAATTTTCTGTTATCTCTTCGATCAATGTTCCTCAGGTTTGTTTAATTCTGTTAATTGCTGATTTATTTTCTTTATTTTATCTTTACATGCTAATATATCGCGAATCATCTGATCTCTCTTATCGCCAAGTGGTAACCGATTGACGACTTGGTAATATGCCGCGAGCAGTTGAACTTGTTTCATTTTTTCTTTTTGTAATCGTTCTTCAGCTAGGCTCATCTACTCGCCCTCCTTTTCTTTAAGTATACCTTACTTTTAAAGAAAAATGACTATTGAATCGTTATTTTTATTGTACCATACTATTTCTTTTAGTTGAACGCTTTGAACGATAGGATTACGTCAAATTACTATAGATTATAGCTTTCATATACACCACTATCATTTGGCGAGTATTTTCAAAATCAGTTTTTTTATAGGTAAAATAAAAGATGAAACAAAGCCAATTAGTAGCCTCATTTCATCTTTTGAATTATTGAGCTGAAATACAAAGCCCAATCGCTTTTTCACCTAAATGCGTCCCGATAACAGGACCAAAATGACCAATTTCAATAATTGCATTTGGATATTGTTTTTGAAGTTTCGCCTTCTCTTCTTCAGCAACAGCTAAGTTATTTGCATGGATCACATATAGTTTAACAGGTCTGTCGATTTCTTTGTCTCGTTTGCCGATGATATCTTCCGCGCGTGCAAAGGCTTTTTTTGTTGAACGAATTTTTTCAAACAAGACGATTTTACCATCTTCAAAGGTTAAGATCGGTTTGATTTTCAATAGTCCAGCAATTAAGGCAGCTCCATTTGTCAAGCGACCACCGCGAACCAAATTATTTAAATCATCTACGATCAGATAAGCAAAAGTATTATCTCTGATAATATCTAATTTAGCAAAGATCTCTTCTAAACTAGCTTGTTCCTTCACCAAATCTAAAGCAGCTTCTACCATATGCCCCATTGGAACACTGGTAATCTTAGAATCATAAGGATAAAGTGTGATTCCCTCGATTGAGTCTGTTAATGAGAATAATGTATTAACAAACCCAGAGATGCCTGAAGAAAGGTGGATGCTGATTATTGTATCGAATCCTTTTGCAGCAATCTCTTTGTATAGTTCAATAACTTCACCTAATGCAGGTTGAGAGGTTGTTGGAAATTCAGAACTATTATTTAACAAGCTATAATACTCATCAGCTTCAATATCGATTCCTTCATTATATATCTTACCATCTAAAATAACAGGGATAGGAATAACAAATAAATTAGGAGCATTCTTGATTCGCTCAGGTAAATAAGCTGTACTATCTGTCACAACAGCAATTTTCATTTTGTAACCTCGTTTCAGTAATTTTACACGATACTATAAATATAGCATAAATCATTCTATATTTAAATAAAATACTTATTGACCTAAGAAATTTTGAATAGCCGACTGATTCATCGACATATCATCTATTTGTAGAATACTTCCGGCATAAGCTGAATCTCCATAACTCCATGAATCATCTACTGGCACAGTCAAGCGTTCGATTCCACCACTGCCTTTCAATAGTAGAGACGGTCCATTTTTTAACATGAAAGTTGTGGGAATATCTGTTGACATATAGCCCACTAAACGACCTAAAGATTCAGGTGTTCGGATTAAGGCTAACGGATTTTTTAGTTGACTCATTACAGCAGACATCACTTGTTGTTGTCTACGCACGCGACCAAAATCCCCCTGTTCATCCATTCTGAAACGAGAATATTGTAATAGCGTATGGCCATCCATTTTTTGCATTCCTTTTGCTATGTCAACACCATCTAAATTTAAATCTTTTTCAGCATCTATTTTCACACCACTTGGAAACATTGAATCTACGATTTTCTCAAAGGATTGGAAATCAACTTTTGCGTAATATCTGCATTGGATATTAAAATTTTCAGCTAATGTTTGACGAACTAAGTCAGCCCCGCCTAAAGCATATGCTGAGTTGATCTTATTAGCATCGTATCCGGGAATATCGACAAAGGTATCGCGCATAAATGAAATCAATTTAGGTTTTTTTGACGGTCCATCCAGTTGCAAAACCATAATTGTATCTGCTCGACCAGCATCTTCTCCACGAGTATCACTACCCAAAATCAAAATATTATTGGCACCATTACTGCTTTTCACACCATTGAACGTTTCGATTGTTTCCTTAGGTAATGATTTATCGTTTTCAGCATAGGATTTTCCTTTGAAAAAGAAACCTACCGCAAGAACGATGAGCAATACAAAAAATAAGGCGATTCTTTTAGGCCAGCTAAAACGTCTTTTTCCCCTTTGTTTTTTTGGTTTTTTTTCTTTTTTTGATTTTTTAGGGTTTTGTTGGTCGCCAGCAGCCTCTAAAGGTTCTGAAATCGGGTCTTTCTCAGGCTCTTGTTCTGAAACGGGTTCTTTATAATAGCTTTTTCTAGGTTCATCTGTAGCGTCTTTAGACTCTTTTTCTTTTCTAGGACTAAATCCTTTATTATCTTCTAATGGTTTTGATTTATCATGTATGTGTTTGTAGCGGTCTACACGGCTCATCATTTACACCTCACTTAAATTATCAACAGTTTTAAGCATACCTTATTTCTCCTAAAATTCCTATTAGATAGTTGAAATTTAACAAAAAATAAAAAGACCTTTTCAGATCTTTATACTCCATTGATTGGGTGAATTTTATAATTTCCGAATATTTTTACTGAACCGCCCATCAAACGTATCTCTTCTATAGCGTTATCTAAAAGTTTTTGCGGTTTTTGTACATTAATATCGATTAAAAAGAAATATTCACCTAATGTTGTTTTTAAAGGGCGTGATTCAATTTTACTTAAATCAATTTCACGCCAACTAAATACAGATAGCGCTTTATGCAATGCTCCAGGCATATTATTGGGCATAGTCAACGCAATCGTCGATTTTTTATCCGTTGATTGGATAGGTAAATCTACTTTCTCAGCGCCTATCACCCAAAATCTTGTCTGGTTGATTGCAACATCTTGAATGTCTTTGCCTACAATTTCAAGAGTATACTTTTCTGCTGAAAGCTTAGGTGCAATTGCCGCTATCTTTTGTTCTGGATGGCTAGCAACAAAATTGGCTGCATAAGCAGTAGAAGGTGTAGCCTCAAGTTGAGCCATCGGAAAATGGGTTCGAATGAATTCTTGCGATTGCGCCAATGCTTGGGGGTGAGATAAAATTTTTTCAATCGTTTGCCATGTTTTTTTGTTTTCTTTTGCTACCATTAATTGCTGATAAATCGGTAAAACAATTTCAGCGCCTACTGGAATCGTTGTTTGGTGAAAAAGATAGTCAACCGTTGTATTGACGGATCCTTCAATCGTATTTTCAATAGGGACGACCCCTAAATCAACTTCACCAAATTCAACACCTTTGATGCATGCGGGAATTGAATGATAGGAAATCAGTTCTTCATTTGGAAAAGCTGTTTTTGTTGCCGTATGCGTAAAAGATGCTTCTGGACCTAAAAACCCGACTTTCATTGGCTCACCTACTTATATATTCTCTAAAATTTCTTTGACAATTTCTTCTGGCGTTCGATCATCCGTTCGAACAACTAAGCTAGCACTTTCTTCATAAAACGGAATACGAGGTTCAAAAACCTGTTTGATTTCTTCTGGAGATTTGGAAACAACTAATGGTCGAACAGTTGTATGATCATGTTTTAGTCGAGGAATAAATACTTCTGGCTTCGTTTCTAAATAAACGACAGGCGCCATTTGCTTTAAAAGTTCCCGATTCTCAGGACGCATAACGATTCCTCCACCTGTTGATACCACTTGATTGTGATCAAGATATCGTTTCAATACGTTCGTTTCTTTTTCTCTGAATGCTTCTTCACCGTGTAAATCAAAGTATTCTTGAATCGTCATACCGATTTCTTCCACAATTTTATCATCAAAATCGATGTGTTCCATACCTGTTTTCGTTGAAAGTAATCTGCCGACAGTCGTTTTGCCAGCTCCCATAAAACCAATTAAAATAATCCCTTTCATCTTCATTCCTCCATTTATCGGTATAATTTATTTAAATCATCAAAAAATCGTGGGTAAGAAACGGAAATTGCTTCAGCTTTTTCTAGTTCTACCGTTCCCTCTTTTACTAAAAGCGCGGCAATTTGTAACATCATACCGATACGATGATCTCCGTAGCTGGTAACGTTTGCTCCATGTAGAGGTGTTTTACCATGAATAATCAAGCCGTCATCCGTTGGTTCAATATTGGCACCCATCTTATTCAACTCTGTAGCAACTGCATCGATTCGATTCGTTTCTTTTACTTTTAACTCTTCAGCATCTCGAATAATCGTTGTTCCTTCAGCTTGTGTAGCTAGTAATGCGATTATTGGAAGTTCATCGATCAATCTTGGGATGATTTCTCCGCTGATTTCAATGCCTTTCAAGTGACTTTTTTCAACAGTCAATGTTCCCGCCTTATTTGACGCACTGCCTGTTTCTTGAATCGCCAAGTTCCCACCCATTTGCACAATAACATCAATAATACCTGTACGGGTTGGGTTTAAGCCAACGTTGTTTAACGTAATTTGACTATTTGGAATAATTAATCCTGCTGTAAGAAAAAAGGCTGCTGATGAGATATCACCTGGTACAATAACTTCTTGTCCTGTTAAAATTTGTGGTCCCGCGATCCTGATTTCTTTTCCAGAAACTGTAATCTCACCGCCGAATTGTCGGATCATGTCTTCTGTATGGTCACGTGTTCTCTCTTTTTCTACGATAACTGATTCACCATGAGCTTGTAAAGCGGCAAATAAAATAGCTGACTTCACTTGAGCGCTAGCCACAGGCATGTCGTATTGTATAGGGTTTAAGGTAGTTGTTCCTGTCACTTTTAGTGGGGGAAATTCTGTTCCATCGTGTCCGCTACACTCTGCCCCCATTTGGTTTATAGGCAGCATAACTCGATTCATTGGACGTTTAGCAATCGAGTGGTCTCCAAACAATTCCGTTGAAAAATCTGTTCCAGCTAAAATACCCATGATCAAACGAATCGTAGTGCCAGAATTTCCAACATCAATTGCTTCTTTTGCTTTTTTTAGACCAGAAAAGCCTGTTCCGTGAACAGTAATTGTTTCCCCATCATCTTCGATTTTAACACCAAGATCTTTGAAAGCTTTTAAGGTACTTAAACAGTCATCTCCTCTTAGAAAGTTTTTGATGGTGGTCTTTCCTTGTGCAATTGCACCAAACATAATACTTCTATGAGAAATCGACTTATCACTGGGAATATCAATCATTCCGTTTAAATTCGTTTTATTGATTACTAACTCCAAAATATCCCTCCTAATAATAAACATACTGTAGACATTTTCTCTTCGTATGAATTCAATCATGTTTTAGGTAAAGTTGTTTCCTTATGATTTATTCTGTCCTATAAGTGAACCAATCATTTATTTTTCGTAACACAAATAGTCTGTACCTTTTTCAATCGTTTCTTGCGCTTTTGCTAAATCTTCGTGTCGCTTAAAGCTCAATTGTAGAATACCATAGATATCTTCTCTTGTTTCCAGAATTTTCAAATTAATCAATGATAATTTTGCTTTACCAAGCAAACCAGTAATTTCAGCGATAACGCCTGGAACATCTGGTACATCAACAAATAAATCGTGAAATGCCGGAATAGCGCCCTCTTTGTGCACAGGCATTTGGTTTCTTGTTTCTTTAGCTTCATAAAAAAATTGATAAATGGCTTCTTTATTTTCAGTTTTGATCCAATTGGAAACTTGATCCATCTCATTTTGCCATAAGTGCATCAATTCTAGCAAAGCTTGTTTATTACTCAATAAAATATCAGTCCACATTTGTGGATCGGATGAAGCGATTCGAGTAATGTCACGAAAGCCGCCAGCAGCTAACTGACGTGATCGCGGATGGTCTTCATTGAAAACTTTACTTTGATTGACCAAACCCGCTGCAATAATATGTGGAAGGTGACTAAGCATTCCTGTAATTTGATCATGTTCTTCAGCTGTCAGAACCACAAATTTTGCCCGTGTTCCTTTTAACAATTCTTGCAATTGGTTCACTTGTTTTTCATTTTCAGTTTCAGATGATGTTAAAATATAATAGGCATTTTCAAAAAGATTCTCATCTGCTGCAGTGACACCAGATTTATGTGAACCAGCCATTGGATGTCCACCGATAAATGTTTTTAGTCCCGCTGTTTTTGCAGATTCGATGATTTCTAATTTTGTACTCCCCACATCAGTTATAATTACATCTGACTTTAAAGGTAATCTACCTAGTAGTTTTAACTGATGAAGCATACTTTTAACAGGTGTACAAAGAAAAATAACATCTGATTGTATGGCCGCTTCTTCAATCGAAGTTCCTTTTTGATCGATAATGTTTCGTTTTAACGCAAATTCTTCCGATTTTTCATTGCTATCTATTCCAATAACCGTGATCAAAGGATGTTCTTTTTTTATGCATAATGCTAATGAGCTACCTATCAAGCCTAGTCCGATAATCAATACTTTTTTTTCCATTCCGCTTCACTCTCCATATGTTTTTTTGTTAAAACGTTTGAGTGTAACGGCGATAAGAGATGACTTCTTCTTTCATCTGATCAAAAGCATCACTACCAAACTTCTCCAGCATTGCTTGAGCTATTTCGGTAGCTACAACTGCTTCGCATACAACGCTTGCTGCAGGTACAGCTGTGCTATCCGAACGTTCTACACTTGCTTTGTATGGTTCTTTGGTATCGATATTTACGCTTTGCAAAGGTTTATATAACGTCGGAATAGGTTTCATAACACCTCGCACAATAATTGGCATTCCGTTTGTCATACCACCTTCAAAACCACCTAAATTGTTGGACGTTCTTGTATAACCAGTTGCTTCATCCCAGACGATTTCATCCATGACTTGACTACCAGGCTTAAAGCCCATTTCAAAACCAATTCCAAACTCAACACCTTTGAACGCATTGATACTCGTAACTGCTTGGGCGATTTTAGCATCAAGTTTACGGTCCCATTGCACATAACTTCCCAATCCAATTGGTACTCCACCAACAACAACCTCCACGACACCGCCGATTGTATCGCCATTTTTTTTGGTTGTATCAATTAAATCACGTATATCTTGTTCAACTGAGGGATCTAGCACACGAACATCAGAATTTTCTGATCGTTCTTGTATTTCTTTTACAGTTAGATTATTAGGGATTTCTGCTTTTATCCCACCTAAAATTGCAACGTGCCCAGCTACTTCTATATCTAATTCTTTCAATAACTTTTTGGCTACTGCTCCGATTGCTACGCGCATCGTCGTTTCTCTTGCAGAAGAGCGTTCCAATACATTTCTAAGATCTTCGTGTTGATACTTGATCCCACCAACCAAATCTGCATGTCCTGGACGAGGTTTGTTGACCCGGCGAATTTTTTTCTCTTTCTCCGTAACTTCTTCAATGGACATAACAGAAGTCCAGTTTTTCCAGTCTTTATTTTCAACGACAAGGGTAACAGGTGAACCTAAGGTCTTGCCATGACGAATACCTGATGTGATTCTTACTTGATCTTTTTCAATCAACATTCTCCCACCACGTCCATAGCCGCCTTGTCTTCTTGCTAACTCATGATTAATGTCTTCTGGTGATAGAGGCATGCCTGCTGGTAACCCCTCAATAATTGCTGTTAATTCTGGTCCATGTGATTCTCCCGCTGTAATAAACCGCATCTAAATTCCTCCTAATTTTAAAAGCTGAAAGAGCTTGGTAAGCCTTGACAGAAAATAGGAAAATCAGAGGGTGGCGTTTTTTGCCACAATCAGATTTTGTCTTTTTACCGAAAGGCTAGCTCTTGAAGCTAGCTAGTTTAAATAACTCTTCATTTCTTCGATTGGAATACGAACAATTTTTGCTTCGCCTATTGACGCTAATAAAATAATATTGATTTTCCCGCCACGTGCTTTTTTATCATGTGTTAATGCAGTGTATAATTGCTCTTGGTCCCAGTATTTTGAAGTGATTGGTAAATGAAATTTTTGGATCATCTTATTTAATTGATCTGTTGTACCAACTGGTGTCAAACCGTTGCTTTCAGCAACCCTTGTGATTTGGCTCATCCCAATCGCTACACCTTCACCATGAGTTAAATTCCCATAACCTGCTGTATTCTCCAAAGCATGGCCAATCGTATGACCAAAATTGAGCAGTAAACGAATACCATTGTCCAATTCATCTTTCTCAACAACGTTTCGTTTTATTTTACAACAAGCAGCGATTATTTCGGTTGCATGTGCAATCAAATCATGTTCATCCGTCAATTCATCTAGTTTTTGCCATAATTTTTCATCCGCTATCGCTGCTGATTTGATTATTTCAGCGATTCCTTCTCTAATTCGACGTACTTCTAATGTGTTTAATGTGTCTGGATCAATTAAAACACCATCAGGTTGAGCAAATGTACCGACTAAATTCTTAGCTTTGGTAGTATTGACTGCTGTTTTGCCGCCAATACTACTATCTACTTGGGCTAATAATGTTGTTGGTACCTGTAAGAAATGAAGTCCTCGCATATAAGTCGATGCAACAAAACCTGCTAAATCACCAACAACGCCACCGCCTAACGCAATGATACCGTCACTTCTCGTCATACCTTCTTCTGCTAAGAAATCATAAATTTCAGCAGCAACATTCAACCGTTTACTTTGCTCACCTGCTTCAATTACAAAAGTAGAAGGGTCAAAACCTGCTTCTTTTAAGCTGTTATAAACCAGATCTCCATACAATGGTTGAACGTTTGTGTCTGTTATGATGACAATTTTTTGTGATGACCAAAGTTCTTTAGCCCACGAACCTATCTTTTTTAACAACCCGTTTTCAATGCTCAAATCATATGAATGGTTTGGTAAATTTACCGTGAGTTTCATTTATTTCAACTCCTTTTTTTATTAATTAAACATTCGATTTAGTAGCTCTTATCTTAGCTGTTCGATTCTCCTAAAGCATTGATTTCTTTCATTGCCTTTTCCATGATATGAACTTCTTCCATCATTCTCATGTAGGTTTTTTCGTTTAATGATTGAGGTCCATCAGACCATGCGTTAACTGGATCTGGGTGGATTTCGACGATTAATCCGTCAGCACCTGCTGCAACACCTGCACGAGCCATTGGAGGAACAAGATCCCAAATACCTACACCATGGCTAGGATCAACAATGATTGGAAAATGACTTAATTTTTTAATCAATGGGACAGCACTTAAATCAAGTGTATTACGAGTAGCTGTTTCGTAAGTACGAATACCACGCTCGATAAACAACACATTGAAGTTTCCTTGTGCGGCAATGTATTCTGCCGCATTTAACCACTCATCAATTGTACCAGAAATACCTCGTTTTAAGCCAATTGGTTTCCCAGTTTTCCCAACTGCTTGTAATAATTTGAAGTTTTGCATATTTCGTGCACCGATTTGTAGTATATCGCTGTATTCTGCAATCATATCAATATGTGCTTCATCCATAACCTCAGTGATTACTTTCATATCAAATTCATCGGCTGCTTGACGGATGTATTTTAAACCTTCTTCTTCCAAGCCTTGGAAAGCGTATGGTGATGTTCTTGGCTTAAACGCGCCACCACGTAGGATTGTTGCACCTCCAGCTTTGGCAATTCTTGCACATTCACGAATTTGATCTAAACTTTCGATTGAACAAGGACCTGCCATCATGGTCATGCTACCATCACCAATTTTGACACCATCAACATCAACTACCGTATTTTCAGGGTGAAATTCTCGACTTGTTAATTTGTATGTTAAAGATATTCTAACGGCATTTTCAACACCGTCGTAACTCGTAAATGCTACATCTTGCATTTTTCTTGTGTCACCAACCAATCCAATGATTGTTTGTTCTTTCCCTTCACTTAGATGCACTTCTAATCCTTCTTTTTTGACACGTTCGATCACCGATTTAATTTGTGCTTTCGTTGCTTCTGATTTCATGATTACGATCATTGTTGTTCTCTCCTTCAGTCAATTCTATTTTAGTTGTTTTCGATAATTGGTTTTACGATTTCTATTGGCATTTCTTGTCCTGTCCATTTTTCAAAAGCTGCAGCTCCTTGATAAAGCAGCATGCCTAAGCCGTTCTTTGTTTTTGCGCCACGTAGACGAGCTTGTTTAAGAAACTCAGTTTCTCTTGGTGTATAGATGACATCGCAAACTGCTAAGTCTGGACGAATGATGGAAAAATCTTGAATCGGTGTTTGGTCTTGTAATGGTTTCATGCCAACACCAGTTGCATTTAGTAATAAGGCACTTTCTGCTACATCTTTTGCTAAGCTCGTTTCATCTGACAAATCATTTAAGGTAATCGTACAAGTAGTATTCTCTGAAATATAAGCTAACTTTTCTTTGATTTTGTCATAGAAATCGTCTTTACGATTATAAACAGTGATTTCTTTGACACCATCTAAGGCTGCTTGAACAATGATTGCTGTAGCTGCGCCACCTGCACCGATAACGGTCATTTTTTTACCAATAATTTCAACTTGAATATCTTGCAAACTTCTCATGAAACCAGTGCCGTCTGTATTATGACCTGTCAGTTTGCCTTGATCATTCGTAATCGTGTTGACAGCGCCAATCAAGCGAGCTGCTTCACTTAGCTCGTCCATATACTCCACTGCTAAAATTTTGTTTGGCATCGATAGGTTAGCCCCCATCATATCCAAATTTTTGATTGAATCAATTGCTTGTTTTAATCCCTCTGTCCCCACTTCAAAAGCAAGATATACGGCATCAATTCCTAGTGCTTGAAACGCTGTATTATGGATCATTGGTGAAACACTGTGACGAATCGGTGTAGCAAATAATGCAGCCAATCTAGTGTGGCCTGTGATCTTATTCTCCATCTTATTTCCTCCAAAAAAGTGATTTTCTTCAAACAAAAAAGGTGTTCACGTAAATTTTCAGAAAAAATCTACAGTGAACACCTCACAAAAAACAGGTAATATAAAAGCCACTATAGATTTTCTCATCTACGCGGCTGAAAGTCATCTCAAAATCCCCTAGCCATCATAGATACAAACTTGCTAGTCTGCATCCATAATGTTATGAATACAAACTCATCTAAAATAGCTAAAGTAATAATTATTCAGTTGTGATTGGTTATGCTTCATGGTTGTCATATGAATCACTCCGTAACTGATTTATTTAAGAATTGTCCTCAGTATATACCTACAAAAACCAAGTGTCAACATTTTTTTCTTGTTAATTTCAAAATTCAATTGATTTTTGTTTTAAAAGCCTTATGATTCTGTTGTTTTTAAAATGATTTTTCCTTTATTTTTATTGTCCGCCATATACTTATGAGCCTTTTCAACCTCATTTAGAGTAAAGACGGAATCAATGATCGGTTTTAATTCACCGGATGCAAATAACGCACTTGTTTTTTCAATAAACTCTTTAGTTAATTTTGCTTTGTAAGCATCACTCCGAGGTGTGAGCAACGTTCCTTTGATTGTAATTCTTTTTTGCATCACTGTCATCAAATTTACATTTTCAACAATAGATCCACCTAAAATTCCAATCAGAATCAAACGACCGTCATCCGCGATACTGTCCAGGTTGCGTGCCCAATAATCGGCTCCAATGAAATCTAAAATCAAATCAACCCCTTGTCCAGCGGTTTCTTTCATGATTCTGTGACTAAAGTCTTCTTCTTTATAGTTAATCAGCGTATCTGCTCCTAAAGATTCACACAATTGTAGTTTATTCGCGGAGCTTGCTGTGACGAATATTTTGGCGTTTGTTAATTTTCTAGCCAACTGGATTGCAGCTGTGCCGACACCACTAGCACCTGCATGAATCAATACTGATTGTGTAGGCATCAATTCTCCTAACCAAAAGAGCGTTTGATAGGCAGTTAGAAACACTTCTGGAATTGCAGCGCCTTCTTCAAATGTTAACTGGTCTGATAAAGGCATTGCATTTCCAACATTCATCACCGCATACTCTGCATAGCCACCGCCATTTACCAATCCCATTACACGGGAACCGCAAGGAAACTGTTCTGAATCACTTTCTACTACTGTTCCTGAAACTTCAACACCTAAAATAGTATTTCCCTTTGGCAAATTTCCTGTTTGTTTTGCGACTAAATCAGTACGATTCACTGCAGCCGCTGCGACTTTGATTCGTAACTGATCCTTTTCTCGTACAGGCATTGCCATCTTCTCGTTTACTTTCAATGTTGCTTGTTTCTCTTTAAAAGACAATTCAACGGCTTTCACTTATTATCCCTCCTAATATGAATAAAAAACCGTAGAATCTTTTAGTAAGAGTTCTACGGTTAAATCAGTTCTATTAAAGCTCTTCACCATATACATCGTCAACCGTTTGTTTTGGATCGATTACGATATATAAGCTTTTTGTTTTTTCACTGACTTTAGTAGATTGGTATACATTATCTAAACCTTCGTCAGTTTTGTCTTTGTATGGGAAGTAAACAAGATCTGGTGTACCAGTTTTGTATAAAATTTCCATACGTTCGATGTCTTCATATTTTAAAGCACGGGCAAACATTCCTAATTCAAGACCACCAAGGTTGATATCGTGTGTTTGAACGTGGTCGCCTTCTTGGAAGATTTCGATTTTGAATCCTTCACATGGATGGATTTCCATAAATTCGCTTCCGTGAATACGACCGAAGCTTGTTGTGATTTGTTTGATCCATAGGTCTCCGATAAAACGGCGTCCGATTGTCCAAGTTTCACCATTTCTAAAATAAAATTTCAATCCTGTCATTTCTCTACTCATAATATAAGTCTCCTTATCTAAAATAATTACTACAAATTTAAGTTTAGCATAACTTTCATCTCAGGTCACACCATTAGCTTCATTACTTAGGATTAGCTAATTTATCTAAAAAAACGTCTGTTAAGATAACAGCTCTCTGATGGGTTCCAGTAGCTACGAGTTGTTCATCATCAAATGCTTCAAAAGAAAAATTGATTTTTGTTTTTTCTTGAGAATCCACTTTTACTTTCACAATGATCTTTGCCCCAACTTTAGACGGACGTAAATGTTTCGCATTGATAATAGTCCCTACACTTGTTTCCTCTAGTGCTAATTCCTTATGTAGATACTCTTTTGCTGTATTCTCTACCATAGCAATCATCACAGGTGTAGCTAATACAGCCAAGTCGCCAGAACCAATTTCTTCAGCAGTATCTTTTGAACCAACAACAAACTCTTTCAAAAATTCTTCCACGGCTTTCACTCCTTATCGATTATATCTTGTGCGTAAGCAATCAACAGTGATTTGTCATTTGCGATTTGACCATTTACAACAGCCGTTTCAAGCGTTACGATCATATCCCCTAACCATTTTCCTGGACTTTTAGCAAAATAAGCTAGTAAATCATTCCCCGTAATTGCAAGTTGCTTTCTATCATGGATCTGCAAATTTAAATAGCGTTCTTTTGCTTCTTCAAGTTTACTCTTTTGCCCGTAATAATACAATAGATTTTCTACTGATAGTACAGCATCCAACCCTAAATTGAATAAATCCATCACTTCCCAGTCGGCTTGAAGTCGTTTATTTAACCCATAAATCAGTAATTGTACATGATGAATCGTCTGGTTAGACTGCTTCCAAACCTTTAAAAAACTTCGAACTTCATTTTCTTTCAGTCCCATTGTATGCATGAATAAAGCCCAAGCCTGGTTTTCCGTTTCAATCTGTTTATTAGGTAAATCCGAAAAATTCAACAATGCCTCACCAAAATTACGTAAACCAGGACAGTATTGATAGCACTCTGTTTCTATAAATGGTATTAAAGCTGCTCGTCGATTTTTTCCTAATAAAAGTTTAATGAACTCAACAGCGATTCTTTCTACTGAAATTTTTCCTAACAATGGATGAAATTCCTGAATAGCCGTTAGCGTTTTGGGTTCAATCGTAAAATCAAGCTGACTAGCAAACCGCAAGCCGCGCATCATTCGTAATGCGTCTTCGTGAAACCGTTCTTTAGGATTTCCGACAGCACGAATGATTTGTTGGTTCAAATCATTCATTCCATCAAATAAATCAATGATTTCACCAGTCACGTCCATCGCCAAGGCATTGATGGTAAAATCTCGACGTTTTAAATCTTCTTTCAATGATCGCACAAACGTTACGGTGTCAGGTCTTCTAAAATCTTGGTATGTTGATTCTGTTCTAAAGGTCGTGATCTCATATTGTTCATCACCAATCAAAACGAGCACAGTTCCATGATCGATACCAACATCGATCGTTCGATGGAAAATTTGTTTGATTTCTTCTGGATAAGCACTCGTTGCAATATCCACATCATGAATCGGCTGATTTAATAAAGCGTCACGAACACTTCCGCCGACAAAATAAGCTTCAAATCCATGTGCTTGAATCTCTTTTAGCACACTAGCCGCTTGAGTAAATTCATCTGGTACTATTTCTAGTTTCATAATAGATTTTCCAAACCATACACTAATTTGTCTAAGTGAACTACTTTTTCACACCCTAATGCCACACCAGTCATAAATGAACTGCGGTCATAGGAATCATGCCTGATCGTCAACCCTTCTCCAACACCGCCAAATTGAACTTGCTGATGTGCTATCATGCCTGGTAAACGTACACTGTGGATTTTCATCCCATCAAAATCCGCACCACGTGCACCTTGAATCAATTCTTTTTCTTCTGGATGACCTTGATTTTTTTTCGCACGCACTGCACTCATCATTTCAGCTGTTTTGATAGCCGTGCCGCTTGGAGCATCCAATTTATTATCATGATGCAACTCAATTATTTCAACGTCTGGAAAGTATTCAGCTGCTTTTTGTGCAAACTGCATCATCAATACTGCGCCAACAGCAAAGTTTGGCGCAATCAATCCACCAACTTTCAACGTTTCTGAACGCTCGATCAGTTCACCTAATTGTTCTTCTGTTAAACCAGTTGTTCCAACAACTGGCGCGATTTTGTGTTCTATTGCAAAACGTGTATTTTCGTAAGCTACTTTTGGAATGGTAAAGTCGATCCAAACATCTGGCTGAACAGAAAGAACGTCTTCTTTCGTTTTAAATATTGGTACATCTATTGTTGGATACTCCGTTAATTCGTTGAGATTCTTTTTGTCTTCAAAAGGATCTAATACACCAACCAATTCAAATCCTTTGTGATCCAAAACCATTTTAGTTGCTGTAGCACCCATCTTTCCTTTGAAACCTGCGACTAAAATTTTAATCATTTGTTCGTCCATCCTTTCGTTCAAAACGATATTTATCCCGTTGATTGAATTTTTCCATATTTTTTTGAAATGCTTCTGTTAAGTCTATATCTAATGAATTTGCCATGATCATTGTCACAAACAATACATCACCTAATTCTTCCGAAACTGTTTTTGGCTTTTCATCCATCTTCTTGGGTTTCTCACCATAATAATGATTGATTTCCCTTGCTAACTCTCCAACTTCTTCTGTTAATCGTGCCATTTGGCTTAATGGAGAAAAATAACCCGCTTTAAATTGTTGAATATACATGTCTACTTCTTTTTGCATAGACTGTAACGATTGATTCGTGTCTGTCATTTTACCCCAACCTCTCTACTACACATCTTATCAAAAACTACGCCATCTGAAAAGCTTCTACTTGTTGTTTTATATTGAGAATGATAAAGTGAGTACTGGACAGGGGTTCTTGGATATGAAGGTATGTGATATCGACCCAATTTGGTTTAGGAGTGAAAAAGATGATTGAAGAAAAAAAATTTTATGTTAAAGATGTTTTGCTGATACTAGTTGGGACATGCCTTTATGGGTTTGGTTTAGTAACCTTTAATATTGCAAATGATCTAGCTGAAGGTGGCGTAACTGGGATTACATTGATTTTACGAGCACTTTATTACATAGATCCGGCCTATTCAACATTGGTTATCAATATCCCGTTGATTTTGATTGGCGGAAAAGTTTTAGGGAAGCACTCATTTTATTATACAATTTTAGGAACGGTCTCTTTATCCGTCTTTTTATGGTTATGGCAGCGATTCCCAATTGACATTAACTTAGATCACGATTTATTGATCGCCTCTTTATTAGCTGGACTTGCTGCTGGTATTGGCAGTGGGCTAGTTTATCGCGTAGGTGGAACAACTGGTGGAACAGATGTAATTGCCCGAATCTTGGAAAAAAATTATGGCATCAGCATGGGACGATCATTACTTATTTTTGATATATTGGTACTGCTTTTATCTCTTACTTATATTGATGTTAAACGGATGATGTATACTTTGATCGTTTCATTTGTTTTCAGTAAAGTTGTTGATTCTGTCTTAGATGGCGCCTATGCAGCGAAAGGGATTTTAGTGATTTCCGATCATTCAGAAGATATTGGTGAAGTAATCATGGCATTATTAGAGCGTGGTGTTACCTATCTCGATGGTCAAGGGGGCTATTCCCAAGTGGATAAAAAAGTCCTTTATGTGGTGGTCAGCCCTAGTGAAATCATTGAAATCAAGCGAATCGTCCATGAGTTAGATGCAAAAGCGTTCATCTCAGTACTCAACGTCCACGAAGCAATCGGTGAAGGATTTACCTATGCCAGACCTTCAAAAATGCTCTTCAAAAGAAAAAAACAACTAAATTAATAACATAAAAAAGGAAAGATAGAAAATGCTCATTCTATCTTTCCTTTTTTCTAGTTTTTTAAACGATTCAATTCATCAGTTAATTCTAAAAAAGCGTCATAATTATTATCTTCTAAAGCTAAATCAATTTGATCATACAACAGATTTAGCTTGGCTTGTTTTTCCTCATGTGCAAAGAATGCGTTAATAGTTTCAACAACTTCTTCACTTACTTGTTCATTCCAGCGTGCATAGGGATTATCCTCTAAAATTGATAGGTATTGCCCATTTTGCCATGACCCATCGAAGACACATTCTACATAAAGCGCCTCTTTCCAATTCATACGTATCTCATGAAAAATTTGATCGGTATCTGTAAATTCTTTCCCTGATAAAAATAAGCGAATAGGCTCATCCTCAATTTCTTTTGAGGTAACTTTAAGTCCACGAACTGCTTTATCCGCCTGTTCAATGAAATGTACGTTATTTAAGATTGCTTCATGATTAATCAAATAGTTTAAAATCCACAAAACTTCTCGCTGGCTGAATGAAATATTATTGACTAGCCAAAGTAAAAACTCTTTTTTTTCTGCAACATTGACAAACATATGATCACCTATCTTTCTTCAATATCCTCTAATAAAGACTGTGCTTCATTGTCTCCAGGTTCGTGATGTAGATAGTGTTGCAATAATTCTTTTGCTTTCTCTAATTGCCCTTCTTCGCGTAAAAAGACGGCATATTCCTTTAAAAATTCTGGTTCATGAGAGAGCTCTTGGTACGCTTGCTCATAATGGACTTTAGCTAAATCAAACTCTTCTAATTCATTGTATGCATGCGCCAAATTCCATTCACCATAAGGGTGACCTTGTTCTTCCATTTTTTGTACAACGTCAATCACTTCATCAAAGCGATGTTCATTTAAATATAAATTGCTCAATGTCAGTCTTGTTTCATCTGTTTTTTCACCAAGTTCTAACGCCTGCTTCAACAGTGACTCTGCTTTTTCTGTATCATGTAATCTGTAAGCATTTTCGGATGCTAATTGATATAAATCAACTTGGAATGGATTTTCTTTGATCCCTTCGGCTAAAACGATACGTGCTTCTTCAAGTTGTTCTTCTTCTTGTAATGCTTCACCTAAAGACAAATACAACGATTGATAATGGGGATTCAAAGCTCTTAGTTGCTGCAATAGAGCAATTGCTTTTTGGTTTTCATGTAGCTGTAAATAAGTAAACGCCAATTGGAATAGACGATCATCTGTCTGACCTTCTTCTAAAGCATTTTCTAAAAACGGGATAGCATCCTCGAACTCACCCGACATGCTGTGACTACTTCCTAAACGTTCATTGATAGAAACACCAGAGATTTCTGTCACTTGGTCTTCAAGCAATTTTAGGTATGCTGTTGAGGCCTCATGAAACTGGCCGTTTGAAAAGTACAATTCACCTAAGGCAAATAATATCAATGGTTCATCTGGCATCAGTTGTTGTGCTTCTTTTAATTTTGCTTCACTGACTTCGGGGATTCCGATTACTTGATATAAGTCTGCAGTTACAAGTAAGCTCTGGACATAACTATCGCTATCTTTGCCAACCTTTTCTAAATAAACAAAGGCATCATCAATCAAATTATTTTCAATCGCAATCTCTGCTAATGGAATATTCAACCCATCAGCATCAGGAAAGACCGTAAATAAATGGTCAAAAATGACTTTAGCCTCTTCTAAAAAGCCAAGTGATAATAATTCTTCTCCTAAATCAGCAAGTGTGTCAGCATCATCTTTTCTGATTGCTTCTGCTAGCATTAATTGTGCTTGTGCTAAATCTTCTTCGTGTAGTGCTTGTAGCATTTTTTCACTATATGTTGTCATATTCTATCCTCTAATTTCTTTTAAAATAGTTTTGTATTTTTCTACTGTTGCTAATAAGTCTTCCGTTTTTGGCCGTTGCATGGTATCAAGTTGGCCTACTTCTTTTAAAAGCGCTGCTGTTTGACCGCGCTCCACGCATTTTAAAATGCCTTCCACGTAATCACTGACTAAAATTTGTTCCGGAAAATCAACTGGAAATCCTAAGCGAATCAACCAAATCAAAAAATTCTTGTAATGAAACGAAAACTTATTGACTTCTTGAGACCAGAACAGCTGCAGTAAACATCCTAAAAAGCGTTTCATATGACTGGATAATAAATGCCCATTCGCTGTTTCTAAAAACCCCTGTTCAAACAGTTGTCCAAATTGGTCAATCGCTTGTGCATCTTTTTCGTAATAACGTATCATCTCATCCAACATACCATTAAATGACTGCTGATTCAATCGCGTTGCATCACTATAATTTTTAAAAAGCATTCGTAAAAAATCGTGACTACATACTAAACCACAACGAATGAAAACAAGAAAATCAACTAATTTCCCATCCCCATGATCTGTTGTTAAGGTATGATCATAAACTATTTTATCTGCTAGTACTAAACTATGCAAAACAGGATGATTCTTTAGTTGTATTTGAGCTTTAGCAATCAAGCTTTTGCTGAGCGATTGGATGGATAGTGGCAAAAGCCAACAGTCCGAGGTTAATACAGATGTTTTATGCAAAAAGCTAGTTAATTGCATCACGCCCTCATTTCCAACGCCTAACAAAAGAAACTCTTGTTGTTGATTAAAATCCGTCAAAAATGCCAGTAGACTTTCTAACTCTTGCATATTGTTACAATGTGAGTCATTCTTACAAATATACCAATCTAATTCTTGTTTGTCATCAAAAAGCTGAATGAGTTTTTCTGAAAACAAATCGTAATAGCGCTGATTAGTGATCAAGAACAGATGTTTCGATTCAAATGAAGCTGATTTAATCTGTGATCCAAACGTTTCGCCATAAAAAATGGTCGTTTGCAATTGATTTTTTTTATAAACGACTTTCATCGATAACACTCCTCTTCTACATTTTACCATTAGTTGTCATAAAACAGAAAGAGGGATGATTTTTATTTCCCAAAACGCAATGAAGAACATTCAAACACAGTCTTTCTTTTAATTTTCTTAAATAACGAGCATGATTGATTCACAAATTATATAGATTAATTCTAATTTTGGTCGGTATAAAATTCTTAGTTATTCATTATACTTAACTTGTTTCAAAAAAGTAACTTTTGAGAAAAATAGCGCACTTCTTCCAAGTTGCTTTTTTAAAGAAACAAAGTGATTTAGTCTGATTTGAATAATTAGCACGTTACACTGTTCATAGGTTTATGATTTGTATTTTGACATAGCTAATTATTTTTATCCTTGAGCCAATCCATCAGATTGGCTCTTATTTTTTTACAGATTAAAATAAAAGAACCCTTGACGATTCAAGGATTCTTTTATTCTGGTGTTCCTATCAAAGCGATATAGCTATCTATGTTAACGATGCGCATATGTTTTACATCAAATTGTCCTCTACTATTATAGTTTCCTTTTACCTCAATTTCATATTGGTGCATCGGTAGCGATAGTACATATTTGGCAAACGGTCTGTTTCTGATGACACAATTAATACAAATATCGTTTTCCCAAATTAACATACCTGTTATAGCATAAGGCTTTTCTTTGAACACCTTGATGTGGGTTAATAGACCTATATGAGTTTCCATAACTTTATCATACACGAAATAATTTCTATGTCCACTAACCTGTTTAGCTATTTAAAATAAGTTATGTATTTTTCGCTATCTGGATCATCTTGGTTTGACTGAGAATTAACGGTATTGGATATCCCTGAACTATTTTGTATACATAGACAAAGAAAGAACCCTTGATTAATCAAGGGTTCTAAGAACTGTCTTATTTAACAGCATCTTTCAACGCTTTACCTGGTTTGAACGCAGGTACTTTACTTGCAGCGATTTGAATTTCTTTACCAGTTTGTGGGTTACGTCCTTTACGAGCCGCACGTTCGCGTACTTCAAAGTTACCAAAACCGATTAATTGAACTTTTTCACCTTTAGCAAGAGATTCTTGGATTGTTGAAAATACAGCATCCACTGCTGCAGTTGCGTCTTTTTTAGTTAAACCAGTTGAAGATGCAACGTTTTCGATTAATTCTGCTTTATTTGCCATGGATTATTTCACCTCCTCCACAAGGGATAGGATATCTAATAGATATCTAATTTACGTTTATTTTTGAGTGGTCCAAAAATGACGTACAAATATTGAAATGGATCAATATTCTGTTATCACGATATCATAGGAAGCTTGTAATAGCAAGGTTTTTGATGCGTTTTAACCAGTTTTTTCTAAAAATATCATTTTTTTTTATAACTCAATGAATTTATTTGTGCATTTGAAAAAAGTGTGGTAAAATGCGCTATTTCCGTCTTCTTGGGATGATTTTTATAGGTGTTCCCTCAAAAGTGAACGCTTTGCGAATTTGGTTTTCCAAGAAACGAGCATATGAGAAATGCATTAACTCTTCTTCATTCACAAAAATTACAAATGTAGGTGGTTTTATCGCCACTTGTGTGCCATAAAATACCTTTAATCGTTTCCCTTTATCTGTTGGTGTTGGGTTGATAGCGATAGCATCCATTACCACATCATTCAACAAGGCAGATGGAATTCGTAGATTCTGATTCATGCTGACAAGTTCAATCAATTCTGGTAATTTATTTAACCGTTGTTTCGTCAACGCAGAAACAAAGATGATCGGTGCATAATCAAGATATCTAAATTCTTCACGGATCTCTTCTTCAAAGTCACGCATCGTATTTGTTTCTTTTTCGACAGTATCCCATTTGTTTACTACAATGATAATACCACGACCTGCTTCATGAGCGTATCCAGCGACTTTCTTATCTTGTTCGCGAATACCTTCTTCAGCATTTAAAACCATTAAAACAATATCAGAACGCTCAATCGCACGCATCGCACGCATCACGCTATATTTTTCTGTTGACTCATATACTTTTCCGCGTTTTCGCATCCCAGCTGTATCGATCATCAAGAATTTTTGACCATTTTCAGATTCAAATCGAGTATCGATTGCATCACGAGTCGTTCCTTCGATTTCAGACACAATTACACGTTCTTCACCAAGAATAGCGTTGATCAATGAAGATTTACCAACATTTGGGCGTCCAATCAAACTAAATTTGATCGTATCTTCGTCTTCCTCTTCGATCTCAGTAGAAAAATGTTTGACTGCTTCATCTAAAACATCCCCAATACCTAAACCGTGGCTTCCAGAAATTGGAAAAGGATCGCCTAGACCTAAAGAATAAAATTCGTAAATGTCATTTCTCATTTCAGGATTATCAACTTTATTAACCGCTAAAATCACGGGTTTGTTACTACGATATAAAATTCTTGCGACTAATTCATCTGCATCTGTAACACCTTCTCTGCCGCTTGCAACAAAGATGATGACGTCCGCTTCTTCAATCGCGATTTCTGCTTGGTGCTTGATTTGGTCCATAAACGGCTCGTCACTTAGATCGATACCACCTGTATCAATAATACTAAATTCTCGTCCTAACCACTCTCCTGTGGCGTAAATACGGTCTCTGGTGACACCTGGTGTATCTTCTACTATAGAAATTCGCTCACCAGCTATACGGTTAAAAATCGTCGATTTCCCAACATTTGGGCGCCCGACAATTGCAATTGTTGGATTTGCCATTCAAATTACCTCCTTGACAAGTTTTCAATCTTTACTAGTTTACCTAAAGCTTGTCTAAGATGCAAGAAAAACTAGTGAAATAAGTCAATTAAAGCGTTGAATAAAAATAAATCCTGAAATTGGCACATAAGAACTGCGACAATTTCAGGATACTTTATTCTAAATGATTCATTTATATGTTATTCGATACCGTATGCGATACGTTTTACGTTCATCAAATGATGAGCTGTCACGTTATCTGTCGTACTGCTGCCTCCCATTGCACCACAACCTAAGGTCATCGATGGTGCCAATTTTGTCGTAGCTCCAATTGCACCTAAAGCTCCTAAGGTATTTACTAAAATACGAGAAGCACGCATTTCTAATCCAAATGTTTCAGCATGAGCATCCGTTGTTGTATGAATCACTGCAGTGTGTCCAGTTCCTTCATTCGCAAGTAATGCTTTGCATGTTTCTACCCCGGCTTCAAACGAGTCCACTGTGAACAGTCCTAAAATAGGGGTTAATTTTTCTCTTGAATATGGATTATGGTGCCCAATCTCTGTCTGTTCTGAAATTAAAATAGAGGTTTCTTCTGGCACCGAAATTCCAACTAGTTTTGCAACGTCTGAAGCACTTTTTCCAACAATATCTGGATTTAATGTACCTGTTTCTCTTAAAATAAATCGGCTGACTTTTGCTGACTCTTCTTCATTCATAAAATAAGCTTTCTTTGCCTTTAATTCTTCAATCACGGCTGCTTTTACAGATTTATCTACTACAAGCGCTTGCTCTGAGGCACAAATGATTCCATTATCAAATGTTTTACTACTAACAACACACTCTATCGCATGTTTAATATCCGCTGTTGCATCAATCAAGACTGGAACATTTCCAGGACCTACTCCAATTGCTGGATTTCCTGAACTATAAGCTGCCTGCACCATTGCTTTACCACCTGTGGCAAGAATCAACGAAATATCTTCGTGTTTCATCAAAGCACTTGTTGCTTCCAATGTAGGTTCTTGGATCACTTGAACTAACCCTGCTGGCGCTCCAGCTTCAACAGCCGCTTTCTCAATAATAGCTGCTGCCATCAAAATTGAGTTTAACGCTTTCGGATGTGGTGAAAAAACAATTGCATTTCTAGTTTTCAAGGCAATCAATGCTTTAAAAATAACTGTGGCTGTCGGATTTGTTGATGGGATCAAGCCGGCCACTACACCTAAAGGAATACCGATTTCAATGATTTTATCTTCTTTACAACGATTGATCACACCTACAGTCGCTAAATCTTTGATGCTTTCATAAACTTGCTCACTAGCGAATGTATTCTTGATGATTTTATCTGAAACTTTTCCAAAGCCTGTCTCCTCATTCGCTGAAATTGCTAACTTTTCTGCATTATCTAACGTTTTTTGATAAATATTTCTTACGATGTCATCTACTTGCTCTTGTGTATAGTTTTCGTACGTAGCTTGTGCTTTTTTGGCTGTTTCAACCAATAGTTCAATTTCTTTTGTCATATTCTAACACTCCCTTATTTTATGATTCTTCCACCATGGTCTTTTAAATTGCTGAATCACCTTAGTCGATAGAATTAAAAACGTTTACATATTGAGTTTAAACTATTTGAATCAATTTGTTAGGGAATATTTTAAGGATATTATGGAGAAAATTTACCTTTTTGTGTATTTATTTCACAAAGAATCACACTTGAAAGCTAAATATATTCAAGGTATTATAGAGTAGTAAAGAAAATTTCACAAACTGATTGACTATTATCGTATCAAAGAAAAGAGGGATTACTATGTGCCGATTATTGATTGTCAGCAACGATACCAAAGAACATTTATTACTGCAACAATCTATCAATGATTCATTTCTGAATATAAAAGTCTTACCTCCTGCTAAAACGGAATTGGAAGCTTTAACAATTGCGGAAACCCTACTTCCGGAAATTCTTTTGATAGCAATTGACCACTTAGACGTCGATGGCTTTATTGTCAAACGCAAAATAGTCCAACAACTACCCAATATTAAAGTCATTATTTTGACTGAGCGTGATAACTTTCAGAGTATTCATCAAGCTTTACGATGTGGTGTAATCGATTACATTCTTATGCCGATTGATTTAGATGAAGTCAAATTTGCAATTGATCGTTGTGTTAAGTCGCTAAACCAAGTCTCACTCATGGATATTTTAAATAAAAAGCCCAGTGCTTTAGCAAAAGAACAAATCAACACAATTTTAGATTATATCCATGAGCATTATAATGAAGAAATCAATTTAACTACTTTAGCTGAGATTATGCATTTGAATCGACATTATGTCAGTCGTTTCTTTAAAGACGCTGTTGGAATGAACTTTATTGATTACCTGACGACTTACCGCATCGAAAAAGCAAAACAATTACTCATGAAGACAGAAGAATCTATTACTGAGATTTCTGGAACTGTGGGGTATATTGATTCTACATATTTTAGTAAGTTATTTAAGAAGAAAGTTGGGCAATCCCCACATCAATTTAGAAAACAATATCGTGGTGAATTTATACCAGCAGATTTACGAATAATTTATAATTAATACGCCCATTAAAAAGAACACTAGCTACCTTATATTAGGTGGCCAGTGTTCTTTTTTAACAAAAAAGCGAAGGGCAACCTTCGCTTAGTAGTACAATTATTCTGAATCAGTATCTTGTGCTTTTAAAGCATCACCTAATATATCACCCATTGTAAAACCAGTATTTTCTTCTGGCAATTCATATTCTTGCACATCTTTTGGTTCTTCTTGAGATTCAGGTTTTGCTTCTAATGCTTTGACGCTTAACGCAATCCGATGTTCATCTGGATTAACTTCTAACACTTTTACTTGTACTGTATCGCCTTCTTGTAATACTTCGTGAGGCGTTGCAATATGTTTATGCGAGATTTGAGAAATATGAACCAAGCCTTCAACGCCTGGGAACACTTCAACAAAAGCTCCAAAGCTTGTTAAGCGTTTAACTGTTCCATCCAAAACAAATCCAACAGCGGCTTTGTTTTCGATATCTTCCCACGGTCCAGCTAATGTTTCTTTTATTGAAAGAGAAACACGTTCTTCATCAGGATTGATAGAAAGGATCTTAACTTTTACATCATCTCCTACTGTCAAAACATCACTTGGTTTGCCAACATGTTGATGAGCAATTTCAGAAACGTGAACTAATCCATCGATACCGCCTAAGTCAATAAACGCACCAAAATCAGTTAAACGAGCAACTTTCCCTTCAACGATGTCTCCATCATGAAGCGTTGCAAGAATATCTTTTTTCTTAGAATTTTTCTCAGCAGCAACTACTGCTTTGTGAGATAAAATCAAACGATTTTCTGAAGGTTCGATTTCAATGATTTTGAAAGTCAATGTTTGGCCTTTGTATTCTGAAAAGTCAGCAACAAAATGGTCTTCTACCATTGAGGCTGGTACAAATCCACGAACACCTACATCAACCACTAAACCGCCTTTTACAACGTTTGTAACGGGTGCTTCGATGATTTTACCTGCTTGGAAATCTTGTTCGATCTCTTCCCAGACTTTTTTAGCATCTAAACGACGCTTAGAAAGCAAATAGCTGCCATTTTCTTTATCTTTGCCAATTGTTGTGATGACAACTAAATCTAAAATGTCACCAACTTTTACTAATTCGTTGATATCTTCTACTTGCGTTGTAGATAATTCTTTAGCTGGAACGACACCTTCAACACCAGCACCTTCGATGCCAACAATTACTTGTTTGTCTTCGACTGCAAGAACTTCCCCTTTAACGATATCTCCAACGTTTACTTCTTGGAAACTGTTCATTGCATCTTCCATTGTTTCATTGCTGTTTTCCACTTTTTTGTCTTCTGTCATGAATACTTATCCTCCTATGCCACCAAAAAATTCGTAAAAACTGACCTACTCTTTTAATAGTACGGGATTTTACTGAAAAAATAAAGCGATTTCTCTCATTTTCTTTTTTTTCTTTCAGTTAAGAAGCAATTTTCTTTCTTTAAGACAAAGAAAGTGTAACTTTTTTAAAAGTTACACTTTCCATTTTACTATTTTAGAAACCAATGTTCAGACTTTATTTGTTTGTTGCAATAATTTCTTCAATTGCTCTAACAACTTCGTCTATACTCATACCTGTTGTATCGATTTTCACCGCATCTACAGCTTGTTTTAAAGGAGAGACTTCTCTCGTTGAGTCTAAATAATCCCGATGTTCGATTTCTTTTTTCAATGTTTCAAAATCAGTTGCGATTCCTTTTTCCTGATTTTCTTTATAACGTCTTTCGGCCCGTTCTTTGACACTGGCTACTAAGAATATTTTCACTTCTGCATCTGGCAAAACAGCAGTTCCGATATCTCGTCCATCCATAACTACTCCGCCTGCTTGACCAATCTCTTGTTGCATTTCTACCATTTTTTCTCGAACGGCAGCATGTTTTGCGACAATCGAAACAGCGTTGGTCACATTAGGTTGTCTAATCGCTTCTGTCACTTCAACACCATCAACAAAAACTAATTGTTCTTTTTCTGTCTGCTCGAATGAGATTGTATGTGCTAAACATAGTTCTACTAACGCTTTTTCGTTTTCGAAATCAATGTTCTTTTCAAGTGCCAAATATGTTAGAGCACGATACATTGCACCCGTATCACAATAGACGTACTTCAATTTTTTGGCTAAAATTTTAGCAACTGTACTTTTTCCAGAAGATGCTGGTCCATCGATCGCAATACTTATCTTTTTCATAATGAACTCCTTCGTTTATCACATAGTAAAAGAGTCTGGTACAAAACATATACTGTTTTGTTTCAGACCCTCAAAAGTAAACAGTACAAGCCTTAAAAATGCTTTTGTTTACTCATTTTTATTATTTAACTCTTAATCTGTCTCCGATTTGTAAAACAGAATCTAAACTTAACCCATTCAATTGTAACAACTCGTCCGTGCTTATACCATTTCTCGTTGCAACTTGATTTGGCCCTTCTCCAGCAAGAACTTCTGTATAAACACCCTCTTCTTCGGCTGAACTAGTTGGTGTTGTTTCTTGTGGTGTACTGCTCACGGCTTCTGAAGATGATGTTGGTTGTTCTTGTGACGCATTTTCGCTTGAAGCTGCTGGTTTTGTCGAACTATTTTTTGTTGATGATTGTACAACTACTGAGGACGAAGGTTGGCTCGCCTGCTTGTTATCATTTGGTTTATCTCTCATCACGTATAGGTATGTTCCTACAGGTAAAGTAATGATCAATAATAAAAGAATAACTAAAATTGTTAGAAAGACTGTATTCCCCTTTTTTTGTTGACGTTTCTCTGAGCGAGAGCCCCCAGCATTCTTGTCTGTTTCATAAATTGACTGCTCCCAAGGTTCACGTGCACCTGATGGTTTCTTCTTATCTTTTTTACTCACGTATCGTTCCTCCTAAAATTCTCTCGTTTGCTATTATACCACAGCTTTTACTCAACTGCAGTCTAAAAAAAGATTATTTTCATTCTTTAAATAATCTTATTAAAATGTCCTCCCACTGTTCTGAGATTTCGATTTCTTTTGGTGATTGTACTATTTGGGCTTTGTAATTGTCAAAGGATAAGCCACACTTGTCGCAACAGTTTTCTTGATTTTTTTCAACATTTTTTTCTGAAAAATACTGTTGAATGAACGTGCGACGGCAGTTTGCTTCTTTGATATAGCTTAACATAACATTTAGTTGTTGTTGACGTTCTTTCTCTTTTCTTAATAAAGTCTCTTCAAGTTCTTCAATCGTGTATTCTTTCGCCCAATAACCTTGTACCCACTTTTGTTGAAGTTCATTTAATGAGGGAAAGATACTCTCTTGTTTTTTCGGTGGAAGGTTTGCCAACTCATTTAGAAGCACTCGATCTAAACGACTTTCTGTTTGAAAATAATAATGAATCGATTCATCCCCGTTTCGATAGAGTAAAATTGCCACACTTGGTAATCCATCACGCCCTGCTCTGCCGATCTCTTGAACATAGTTTTCTAAACTATCTGGGCAATCATAATGGATAACAAAACGAACATCTGGCTTATCAATACCCATACCAAATGCATTTGTTGCACATAAAATGTCCAACTCGTTGGCTACAAATTGCTGTTGTAATAAACTGCGCTCGCTTGCACTCAATCCACCGTGATAAAAGGCCGTTTGTAAATCGGTCTCTTCTTTAATGATCCGATTGACTCTTTCAGCTGTTTTCCTAGTTGCACAATAGATGATGCCTTTGCTTTTCAATTGTGTAAGATAAGCAATCAATGACGTTTCTTTTTCTGTAGTCTGGTCTACGATCATCCCTATATTTGGCCTGTTTACTGAATATATTACCTCGGAAATCTTTTTTTGATGGGAAAATACTTGCTTAACAATTTCTTTTTTTACAGTCGGCGTTGCCGTTGCTGTCAAAGCCAGTGTTAAGGGGTAGCCACATTCAGCTTGAATCTGTGCTAACTTGGAATACTCTGGTCTAAAATCTACACCCCATTGAGAGACACAGTGTGCTTCATCTACAACAAATAACGCTATTTTTAACTTAGCAATTTTTGTTCGGACTTCCTTTTGCATCAATGTTTCAGGACTAATCAATATATAGTTATACTTTTCAAAATGATTGAGAACATAGTGTTTTTCGAAAAAATTTAAACTGCTATTCAAAGCGATCACTCCAGTCACCCCTTTTTTTTGGAGTTGGATCACTTGATCTTCCATTAATGATAATAAGGGTGAGACGATGATTACGGTTCCTTCAATCAATTGTCCAACAAATTGATAACATAGAGACTTTCCTGTTCCAGTAGGTAAAACAGCTAATGTATCTTGATTATTTAATAATTGTTCGATCACTTCTTTTTGGCCAGGTTTAAATGAAGTAAACCCAAATTTCTCTTGTAATATTTGCTCCAAGTTGATTGTCATGTGGTTGATTCTCTTTCTTCTTTAAGTTTTTGAATTTGATATAAACGAAACTCAAAATAATCAAGTTCTGGGAGAGTTTGTTTCATTGCTCGGTATACCCAATTTTGATAAGGAGATATGTAATTTCGTAAATACTGATAGGTTTCTACTGTTATAAAACGTTCAAAAGGAAAATCGTTTGTTAAGGACAATTCCATAAGGTGATCTTTGATCGTACTTATTTGAACGCCTCTTTGCAGGGCAATTTCTTCAACTGAAAGTGGCGTTCTCAAATAGGCACTTGTTTCTTGCATACTTTTATTGGCATTTTGTATTAGAAATGGGGAGATAAATCCTTTTAAAAAACTATTTCCAGGCATTTGATCAATGAAATCTAGCAAATGATGAAGTTTGTCTTTTTGCAGTAAAAATCGTTCAAATGTCGTTGTTTGCTCTTCCATTAATTGAAATGCAGCTTTCCCAATTTGGTTGTACCCTGAGAATTGTTGAACAAAAAAATTCGCATCAGCGTTGGATAGATTGGAAAAAATCATCATCCATTCTTTTTTGACTTGTTCAACTAAGTACGCTTTGGGCATCGATTTTATATATTTTTTTACTTGATTTTGATAAAATGGTGATTGTTCAAGAGGAATATAGTTTTTATTACTATAAGACAGATTAGAGACTATTTGTACCGTAAATTGCAATAGATGCCAAATCGTCTCATCGGTTTTTCCGAATCGATAGTTGTCGATCCATTTATAGGACGTTGTTTTATGGACAGTATAGTACAATCCTTTGTCTGTTATTTGAACTTCTCCATCTGCGGTTCTTTGCAATAAATGGTCATAGATCAAGTCATCTATTATCGTGGTGAATTGTTTTTCAGATAAAGCTGGAAATAGCTGGAAAAACTGTAAACTTTCATACAAAAAACCATACAGTAAAACAGAACTTGTTCGCTTCCCTTTTAAAAGATGATACAAAGTTGATGTTCGAACCTTGTATCCATGACGAAATAAAGCTAAAATGAATGAAGGTTCCATAGTTTCACCTCTTTGAATGATAGAATAGGATGTGCACATATGCTTTGTAAAATAATTCCAGAAAAATGTATTGCTTGCGGTTTATGCCAAGTATATGCACCGGAAATTTTTGATTATAATGATGATGGTATCGTCATATTAAAACATGATAATGACGCCTCTCAAGAATTTGTTCCTGAAAACGAACGGAACAATGCGTTAATAGCGTACCGCAAATGCCCGGTTCGTGCAATAGAGATTATAGAGAAATAAAGAAATCTTTCACGCTATCAGAAAAGGAGAAAATTGTGGTCGAATGCCTTAATTTTCTCCTTTTCTGTTTTATTTAATTGTATTTAACCACTCAATTAAATGTTGAGCAACTGCTTCTTGCTGTTCTTCATTATTTATTTGTGCTGGTTTATCCCCTTTTTGCTCACCGTAGCTACCAAATCCAGCATGATTTCCACCTTCTATTTCTTGGAATACTGTTTGCTTTGGTAAAAATTGCTTCGCTTCGTTGTACGCCTCCCAATTCAGCACACCATCAACAGAGCCTGTCAATGACAACACTTGTCCTGTAAAATTAGAAAGACTTCCTTTTTCATCTGGATAGCTTGCTAAGAAGAAGACACCTTTTGGCGCATGCGAATCCTTTTGCTCAGCAGCAAAACGGCTAGCCATGACACCACCTAGAGAATGACCTCCAATCACATAGCTCGTTAAATGATTTGCGCTGATGACAGATTCCGCTTTGTTTTGTCCTAAAACGGCTAAATTTAATGGTTCTTTTACCAGATATACCGAATATCCAGCTTCTGCCACTTTTTCCGCCCAAAGACTATAACTAGTATTTTCAACTAAGGCTCCTTGATAAAAAATTAAAGCAGGTTTCTTTTCTTCGCCTTTGAAAAACAGTACACCATCCTCATTTGTCGCTTTTTCCGCTGCTTCTATAGCGGTTGTTGTAGGTGTATAGGTGATCGTTTTCAAATAAAACAAACCAACTAAAATCAAAGCTGTAACTACTCCAATAACCCAAAGTAGTCGTTTTTGCCATTTTTTCATCTTTGTTTCTCCTCTCATTCTTATCTGTTCTATTTTATCAGAAAATTGGTTGTAACCAGACTATTTTGTCCTCGCCATAAAAAAAGAGGTTGAACATAACTTTGTAAGTTACACGCAACCTCTCTATTTTTACTTTATATGAATGGTTTATTTCGTTATTGTTTTTTTATTGCCCAATTGATATTGTTTTCTGGAAAGCCATGGCAATAGTTTTGCATGAAGAATCAAGAAAACCACACTTACAATTGCACCTTTGATCAAATTAAATGGAACTATTCCAATCGTAACATATTTTGCTAGTGACATTCCTAAGAATTCTCCTGCTGATACACCGAATAGTTTTAAGTAAATGGGCGTGATCACAAAGTAATTAGCTACACCCATGAAAACGGTCAAAGCAATTATTCCGGCAAAAATACCTAGCACTTTATTTGAAAGCTTGTCGCTTCCTCGTTTAAAAAAGTAATACATCGGTAAAGTGAAGACTGTTGTGGCAAAGAAACTAGCCGCATCTCCCACTAAATTTTGTGGTGACGCACCTGTCGTAAACAGATGTAACACCGATCTGATAAAAGCAGTACTTATTCCGGCTAATGGACCGAATAAAAACATGCTGATCATAACGGGTATGTCACTAAAATCGATTTTCAAAAAACTTAATGATGGTATGATTGGAAACGCCACAAATTGTAAAACCACACCGATTGCCGCTAACATTGCTACACTTACCATTTTTTGTACCTTGTTGTTTCGCATATGAAATCCTCCTGTTTAAGGACCCATCTTCAAACGAACTTTTTTAAATTGACTCTTTCAGTGACTACTCTTGACCTTACTGTGAGTTATTGACTGTTCGAACAATAATCAAAATACAATGACTCAATACTGCTAGCGTTACTAAGGGTTAGTGTTCATTACTTGGCAGCTATAGAGTATGTGACCGTATTTTGACGTGAAAGAGATTCACTCATATTTAGTTTTTGATTAAGTATGGTGTTATAGCTGAAAGATAACCTCTCTCGCATTGCTCGACAAGTAGTGTTCAACATCTGCTTTGGAAAAGCCAATCGCAGTGTTTTACAGCAAAAAACTCTATTTTCCAGCAGGGAAAATAGAGTAGAGTTATCTTATCTGAAAAATGCCAATTCAAATAAGCCCTATCTTCTTTATCCAGACTTTACTGTCGGTATTGGAATTTCACCAATTCAGCCACTTCAAATGAAGTAGGTCGTGGACTATAACCACCGGTCGGGAATTTCACCCTGCCCCTGAAGACGAACCTTTATTAAATTTTTGTACACCCTTATTATACAACGTAATTAAAAAAAAGCAATCGTTTCATATTATAAAAAGGCTGAGACACGACTATACACGTCATATCTCAACCTCAAGGGATCTAGGATCTAAACCCTTCCCTTATTTTGATTGATTCATTAAAACACTAATTTCTTTTTTATTTAAATTACGGTACTCACCTGGGCGCAAGCCTTTTAGCGTTAAATCTCCATATTTTTCTCTTTTTAATTTTTGGACTGGATAACCGACTGCTTGAAGCATCTTTTTCACTTGGTGATTGCGTCCTTCATGAATTGTTAATTCTACAATACTTGTATTGGTTTTAAGGTCAACTGAAATAATTTCAAAAGCAGCTGGCGCCGTTTTATATCCTTCGATTCTCATCCCTTTTGTTAATGGAAGTAGATCATGTTTTTTGGCCAACCCTTTAACTTTTGCTACATAGACTTTATCAATTTCATGACTCGGATGGGTCAATTTCTGAGAAAATTCGCCATCATTAGTCAAAAGTAATAACCCTGATGTATCATAATCCAGTCTACCGACAGGGTAAATTCTTTCTTTAATATGAGAAAAAAAGTCAGTCACTACTTTTCTGCCTTTATCATCAGAAACAGCGGAAATTACACCTTTAGGTTTATAAAAAAGATAATAGCCATATTCTTCTTTATAAATTGGCACATCATCTACTTCAACTTTATCGTTTTTTCCAACTTGTGTCCCTAATTCTCGAATAATTTTTCCATTTACTTTAACGCGTCCATTAACAATATATTCTTCTGCTTTTCTGCGTGATGCAATTCCTGCATGCGCAATTACTTTTTGAAGTCTTTCCATTTAGTTTTCTTCCTCCGATTCGTTGCTGTCTATAGTTGTTTCCTCTTCATTTAATTCTTTGTAACGATCGAAAAAGAGGTCTAAAGGTAACTCTTCAGCGATTTCTTCTTCCATTTGATGAATATCTGGCAATTCTTCTAAAGATTTTAGGCCAAAATAATCCATAAAATAAGCTGTTGTTCCATATAAAATGGCACGCCCCGGTCCATCTACGCGACCTTTTTCTTCAATCAATTGACGAGCAACCAGTTTTTGCATGGAACCGGCTGATTGTACGCCTCTAATCTCATCAACCTCTACTCTTGAAATTGGTTGTTTATATGCAACGATCGACAATGTTTCCAATGCTGCTTGTGATAGCGCATTTGAAATAGGCGATTGTGCATACTTCTTTAACAGTGGCGCAAACGTTTTTTTAGTAGATAAAATAAAGTGGTTCCCAACTTCTAAAATATTTAAGGCTGTTTGTTTATCTGATTCATACCGTTCTTTTAAAGCAATCAGAGATTCATATGTTTTGGCTGTGGATAATCCTAGTAAATATGATAGTTCTTCCAGTCCTATTCCTTCTTCGCCAACAACAAATAAAATCGCTTCGATTTGACTAACTGTGGTCACACTGTTTCCTCCGTACTTGATTCAATCTCTTCAGAAATATTATATAACAAAATCGTGCTATAATTATCCTCTTGTTCTACATGTATAACGCCTTTTTTCATCAACTCTAACAATGCCATAAATGTCGTAACAACTTCTTGTTTAGAGTATGAAGTGAAAAAGGATTCAAAATTCACTGGTGTATTTCGATCTAGTTGACACATCTTACTTGAAATTGTTGTGATTTTTTCTTCGATCGAAACGTCGTCTCCAGTTACGGTTGTTTCAACAGGTTGTCGACTTTTTTTCTTTTCTAGCATTGCATGAAACGCCAAGAATAGATCAATCGTGTTGAGTTGATTGGGCTCTAATAAAGGATTGTCTTCTTTATATTCATCAATATCCATCGGTTCTTTCGTATAATAAAGGCTTCTTTCTGATTCCTTTTCATGCAAAAGACCTGCTGCATATTTAAATTTACGATACTCCAATAATTGAGCAACCAAAGCATCTCGTGGATCTTCACCATCAAGAATCTCATCATCCTCTGTCATTTCCAACTCTTGTTTTGGCAAAAGCATCTTACTTTTGATTGCCATCAAAGTTGCTGCCATCACTAAATATTCTCCAGCAATTTCTAGTTCCAACGTTTTCATTGTATGGATATAATTCATATACTGTTCCGTTACGGCAGAGATAGGAATATCATAAATATCGATTTCCAATTTTTGAATTAAATGTAACAAAAGATCCAACGGTCCTTCAAATACATCTAGCTTCACATTAATTTCCTGCACGATCATCCAACTTTCTTTTTCAACTCTTTAGTTTACCATAAAAATCAGTCGCTGTGTTCTTTCCATTTAGATAAATAAGAAGAAGTCGCTAAGGTGCCATAAATCTTTGTCTGTGGATATAATTGTACGACTTCATTTAGTAAGTCAAACCCTAGCTTTTCACCTCTAAAAGAAGGATTGATCGATATATCATGTAAAATCATCGCGTCGTTTGTTTCCACTTCAATGCCAACGATTCCTTGAATATTTTGTTCTCCTGCGGGTGTCCAAAAAAGTAAATGCAAATTGGGATCTGTTTCATAAGCATCTATTTCTTTTAAGAGCGAATGGTTTTCGGCCAATTTCTGATGGAAACTTAATAGACCCATTGCAATTTTCCGTTGTTCTTTTCGATAATACGTTAACATGATCTCACCTTCTTTCCTTCTTTGTTGTTGATTACGCTCTTGGAAAATGTTGCTTGTACACATCTGCCATTCTTTGCTTAGTAATATGGGTATAGATTTGAGTTGTCGAAATATCGGCATGACCCAAAAGTTCCTGGACAATTCTTAAATCTGCTCCATTTTCTAATAAATGTGTTGCAAAACTATGGCGCAAAGTATGGGGAGTGATCGTTTTGTTAATCCCTGCTTCTTGAACAATTTGTTTTAAGTTTTTCCATACACCTTGACGAGACAATGGTTTTCCATGATGATTTACAAATAAATGTGTTTCGTTTTGGTTTTTCTTAATCAAGGCTGGACGGGCTTCCTCTAAGTATTTTTCAATCCATTGGATAGCGTAATCACCTAGTGGAATGATTCGTTCCTTGTCACCTTTACCGATTGTTTGCAATAGTCCGATTGATAAATGTAAATCGCCTATTTTCAAATCAACTAGCTCACTTACTCGTAATCCTGTTGCATACATCACTTCTAAAATCGTTCGATTTCTTATACCTAAAGGCTTCGTAGTATCGGGGGTTTCAATGAGCGCCGTGACTTCCTCAATGGACAATGTATTAGGAAGTTTTTGGGCTTTTTTCGGTGAGTCAATATGTTGCATCGGATCGTGATCTGTAAAACGCTCTTGCCTTAAAAATTGATGAAATCCTCTTAAACTTGAAATCATTCTAATGATAGTAGCAGAGGAATTGTTGTCGTTATACAATGTTTGTAAATACTCCATAACAAGATAACGGTCGACCAATTGCCATGTGTCTATTTTTTGTTCTTTTAAAAAAGCTAAATATTTATGTAAATCCCGCTCATAACTTTTTCTCGTATTATGAGAAAGCCCTCGCTCTATTTGTAAGTAATGCAGATAGTCAGTCAATTGTTCTTCCATCTATTTTACCTCATTTCTTTTTAATATCATATCAAAAAATTCTAGCGGATGTATAGTAAAATTAGTACAAATACATTTTGATTGTCCTTTTTTTAGATTGAAATAAGAAATCATTGCTTTAAAAAATCGTCACCAGCAGATTAGACTTGGTGACGATCATTTTTACTCAACATATTTTGTTAAAAAGCTTTCAACTTTTGCTTTATATGCTTTTGGATCAATAGAGTAGGATTTGGCATGTGCAGCACCTTTTACAACAAACTTTTCTTTTGGTGCATTCGTTGCATTATACACTTCATCTAACATTTCAAATGGGACAAATTTATCAGCATCGCCATGTATGAATAACATTGGAACTTTATTTTTCTTCAATTGTGCAATTGAACTTGCCTCACCGAAGAAGTAACCAGCCCGAACCTTAGTAATCAAACTTGTAACTGGAACGAGTGGAAATGAGGGTAAATTAAACATATCTTTCAATTGATAGCTTAACTCTTCATTTACAGTAGAATAACCGCAGTCTTCAACAATCGCTTTGACATTTTTAGGCAACTTTTCACCACTAGTCATCATGACTGTCGCTCCACCCATACTAATCCCGTATAAAGTGATTTGGGCATCTTGGCCATTTTCAGCTATCATTTTTTCGATCCATTGAAGATAATCTTTGCGCTCTGGCCAGCCAAAACCAATATAATCTCCTTCACTTTCTCCGTGTCCACGAGCATCTGGTACTAAAACATTATATCCCCAATCGTGATACATTTTAGCAAAACTTGCCATGGTTTCGGCATTGCCCATGTATCCATGTGCCATGATCACATTTTTATCTGTTTTTTCTGTTGCTGGTAAGTAAATTGCTTTTAATTTTAAATCATCCTTAGATGTTAAATTCCAATAAGAACGATTCTTTTCATCCTTGAACCATTTTTCTTGTGGGGTTTTCTCAACATTCGTTCCTGGTGTGTCACCTGCTAAGAAATCTTTTTCTGTAGGTACAACTGCATAGTTATAAAAATACATACCTGCCCCTGTTAATACAACCACCACTAAAACAACTATAGCTATCAAAATTTTTACGATACGATTCATTTGTGTACTCCCTATTTTATACTACTTTTTTTAAATCCTTAAATAGTATAAAGTCTTATCCGAATTTTCGCAATATTAATCACAGATTATGATTGATTTTTCATTATGATAGTCAGCAAAAATCATGTCAATGTTATCAATGATAGTACGTTCTTTCGATAACGAGAGTAAATAGATTTCTTGGAGAGAAAAATAGTCAGCGTCATTTGTCTCAAGTCCTACTGTCAATTCTTCACTTTGAGCGTCACATCTAATAAAAAATTTGTACACATAGGTCAGTGCAGGGGGGAAATCATGTTTTGCTTTATCTAATACTGCAATCAAGCGTGTTGCTTTTACTGGAATCCCAGCTTCTTCCATTGTTTCTTTTTCCGCAATTTCTTTTGGAGAATACCCGATATCTGCCCATCCGCCTGGTAATGCCCAACAATTATCGCTTTTTTCCTTTACCAGCAATAATTTCCCTTCTTGGTTAAAGACAACGGCTCGAACGTCAACTTTAGGCGTTGCATATCCTTCGTCTTTCTCAACAAGAACATTCAATTGTTGTTCTGATAATTTCGGATACAATAGACTCATCAATTGTTTTGTTACTTGTTGAAGCTCTTCGTATCGTTCTAAATCAAAAACATCTTTTCCATATTTTTTTCCCGTTTGTGCGATACCTTGAAGCTTTGCTAATAGAAGACTCAATTCTTTTTCCATATTTCCACCTCATTTATCTCTATTTTAAAGAAAAAAACATCTTTATTACATTGTTTATAGTGAATCTTAATAAAGAAAAAATCAACCCAAAGCAATGTGACTTTGGGTTGATCTTTTCTTTATTAATTATTTTCGATCAATTTAAAACTAGACCAAGGTTTCAAAAAGTCTAATAAGAATAATTCATCTTCTGAAATACGACCAACTACATTTACTCGTCCATCATTTTTCATTTCTTTTAATGCAATCTGTGTCTCACCTTTATATTGACCGTAATCAACATTATCGATCAAAACATCACCTTTGGTCATATCTTTTGTGTTATGCACAGGGAACGCGCGATCTTTAAAGTGAATACGTGTCATTGTTGAACGTAAGATATATTCAGAACGATCACCGCGATAACTGTGAAGACTTGTGAAGAGAACTTCTCTTTCATCTTCTGTAATATCTTTTGTTACATCGACTTTAATAGAAGGATATTCTGCGTTAAACGCATCTGCCATAGCTTTTAGTTCTGCCTCTGAAGCATATGCATTTCCTACTAAGATATCATCGATCAACCCTGTCAATACAAGATGTTTCACTTGAGTAGCAATTTCTAGGTCACGATGGTCTTCTAATGAACATAGACCATCTTGAGTAGGCCAAGGACCAAACGTCGCATCATGTGAATTTACAAAGGCCATTGTATTTAAATTATATTTTCTAAATTTTTCTGAACAAAAAACAAAATGATCATAGCCTAAACCAGAATAACGATGAGGATAGAAATTGTGAGATCCTAGTAAATTGTCTGTATTTGGTGAATAGCTCATGATATTATCTACGTAATTTGTTCCTGAACTCATATTGATTTCGATTTTGATACCATATGGGTTTCTTGTCATTCTTGCTTCTTCAGCACCTGTAAACCCAACATCTAAACGCACACCATAAGCGCCCATTTCATCGAAGAATGATAAGTCATCATATGAAATTTCTAATTGTTCGAATAAGGCAGGATTAATGTCAACCATAACTTCCATGTTAAGACTATTTGCATAATCAACAACTTTTTTAAATTCAGCTAATACCTTTTCCTTATCTTCTGTAATTTGAAGTAAGCTCGTGAAAACACGTTTGAATCCGTATTTATGTGCTAGGTCTAGATATGCTTTGTCCTTTTCAAAAGTTGATCGTTCTGGATAAATAGAAATACCTAATTTTCCCATTATTACTGCCTCCTAAGATTTGTATTGATTATAATGTATCCATTTTCATTATAGCAGAATAAGAAAAAGTGGTCTACACCTTTTATAAATCTTAAAAAACTTCTATTTTGACTAGCAGTAATACAACGGATTTGTTATTATGAGATATAACGATTTTTGAAAGGAAGACCTAACTTTATGAAAACAAAAAAATTCATTGCTGCTACAGCTCTTTTAACAACACTCGTACTATTTGCAGCATGTGGAACTAAAAATGAGAAAAATACAGCAGATTCTTCTAAAACAGAGACAAAAACATCTGATTCAGTTGACTTGAACGCATTAGAATTACCACAACTATCAGACAAAGTCAGCGAAGATGAAGATTTAGTTGAGATGGTCACTACTGAAGGCACGATTGAAATCAAATTGTTTCCTAAGCAAGCACCAAAAACAGTTGAAAACTTTATGACACATGCAAAAAATGGTTATTATGACAATGTTACTTTCCATCGTGTCATTGATAATTTCATGATCCAAGGTGGAGACCCTAAAGGGGATGGCTCTGGCGGAGAGAGCATTTGGAATGGCTCATTTGACGATGAGATTTCTAATCAGTTATATAATATCCGAGGCGCCTTATCAATGGCTAATGCCGGTAAAGATGAAAAAGGAAATGGCACTAATGGTAGTCAATTCTTTATTGTTCAAAACAGTGACGATATGTCTGACGGACTTTTAAAAGACGATTATCCTGAAAAAATCATTGACATGTATAAAAATGGCGGAACTCCTCATTTAGATGGTAAACACACCGTTTTTGGTCAAGTTACTAAAGGGATGGATGTCGTAGATAAAATTGCTGCAGCAGAAACAGCTGAGCAAGATAAACCTAAAAAAGATATCAGAATCGAAAAAATAAACATCTTACAAGAAGCAAAGAAATAAAGAATTAAAAGAATGGTGATTCATTACCATTCTTTTTTCTTAGGGATTGGAGGATAATTATGAAAAAAATAGTGATCGCGGGTCCTGTCGGTAGTGGAAAAACAACATGTGCTAAACAACTAGCCGCTCACACTGGTATTCCTTATTATGAATTAGATAACCTCATTTGGGAACGTCATCCAACTGGCGACAAACCCTATTCCGAAGAAGAATCCGTCAAACAATTACAAACGATTTTGACAAATAAAAGTTGGATCATCGAAGGAACAACAACAAGAGACTGGATTAAACCTGCCTTAGACTCAGCAGATACTATTTTTTTACTATTACCTCCCTACCCTATTCGAGTCTACCGTATTTTAACTCGTTTTTTCAAACAAATCACTAATCAAGAAGTTGCACATTATAAACCTACAATTCATTTACTAAAAATGATGTTTATTTGGAATCATCATTATGAAAAAAAGAATATTTTTGAACTTCAAGCGTTGATCGACTCCTCTAAGAACAGGATAATCTTATTAAAAAAACGCAAGCCTATTCATTGTTTAAAGGAAATCGAAAAAAAGGAATTGTGAGAATTTTCCTTTTCATATCCTCATGTATCAATGAATTACTATCCTTTTTAAAGATAAAGTGTTACTGTTGCAATAAGAGGTGAAAACACGTGACGTTTAATCCAAAAATCGAAACGCTCATAATTGAGGCTTCACATCGAAAGTCCCCTCATTTTGTAGCGAATGTAATCAATTTTCAGCAATTTAACCAAGATGACGTAAAAGACACTGCACAACAATTAATTGATGACGGTAAAATTCAAGCGACGATCCATTTTCATCATAATAATTTATGTACAATCGACTTTATACCTCAGGCTATTTGAATGAATTGATCAAACAAGACTGCCAGCTTTTCTTGCTATGGCAGTCTTGTTCTTTATCTATTTAATTGTTGTAGTGCTTTTTCTGGAATCATCTCTGCCGTTACTTCCTCATATGTCTCCACATGTGCACCTTTATTGTAGAGTTTTAAATATCGACCCGTTATTAATTCATGATCTGCTGTATAAGTCATTTCTCTTGTGTTTCCCTCTTTGTCGATTGCTGGCTGTGTATAAGATGCAATACCATAACCATTGATGCTGTCTGCTTTTTTTGTTTTAACATAGACTTCACCTTTCGTAACTAAGGGATTTAATTGATCGATCGTACCTGAAAGCTCATCTGATTTATTTTGAGTATATACTTTAGCACCAAAAAGGGCAGCTCCTCCAAGTAAAGATAAGACAATAATTGTTTTAATAATTTTCAAGTTTATTCCTCCAAATTTCATTTGATAGCTTTATTTTAGCAACAACACAGCTAAAATAAAATCAGTCAAATATACGAAATTGGTGTAGTCCTTTTGACATAGGATTTTATCGGTCGCAGTAAATAGAATTTAGTCTTTACAACTTTTTCGCTGTAACTACTTCAAGAAAAAATACTGAAATTTTATTTGATTGTTTTAAAAGCTGAAATAATCTGCTCTTTCGAAAGATTTAATATTCCTGAAAGGCTTAGAGAAGCCATCCCAGTAGCAATAACCCAGACATTCATATGAAGTTTCTCCAGTTCTTCTTTTGAAACCTCAGCATACACATCATTCTCTTGCGCGGTCTTTTGAAATGACTCAAATGAGAGCTGCTGCAGTTCTTTTCCATAAGAATGCTGGTCGATATATAACGATAGATACAGTTTGCTATTTGACTGCGCGAAATCAATATAATTTAAACCAAAATTTGCGAGAATATTCGAATTTTGTTTTTTAGAAAAAAATTCAGTATTTAAAAATTCATGTGTCGTTTTCAACAAAGTCAATTTCAATTCTTCCATATTCTTAAATTCAAGATAAATAGGCTGTGTTGAAATCCCCATATGCTCTGCTACATTTCGTGCTGTTATAAATGAGAATCCTTTTTCTGTTAGTAAATCTTGTGCTGCCGTTAAAATATGTTGTTTTTTATATACTTTTTTTCTAACCAAAGTTAACCCCTCCTCTTTATTTAGAAACCAAACGAGCTTTATCTTATTATTTCTTAAAAATAAATGCAATAACTGCTCTAAACGTCTATTATTCCTTATGAAAAAACTCGTAAAGCTAGATAATAATTTTTCAAATTATCAATATTTATTTTTTTATTATTTATTCTTTCATTTTACACTCTTTTTTCGATTCATTTTCTCAATAATTATGCTTATATCTGAAAAATGTGATAATTTACTCGATATTATTGAAATGTTATTGACCGATAGCTGTTTTACAGGATATAGTAAAGTTAGTGACGAATAACGGAGGTATTTTACATGGCTAAAAATAACAGCCAAAAACTTTTATTACATACAAATAAGAAACAGTTCGAAGTAAATGATAAAAGCAAAAACTATTATTTTTTAATTAGTTATTGCCTTCTATTGATTATCATCGGGGTGTTCAGTGAACCTTTGAGCTCTTTATATTCGGGCATGTTTCGTATTTTGACCTCACCTAGTAATTTATTAACTGACTATATCGAATTAGGAACGTTCGGTAGTGCTTTTGTAAACAGCGGCTTGCTTACATTGATTAGTGTGTTGCTTGCTAAAAAAGAAAAGATTCCCATCAATGGACCAATGATTGCCGCTTTATTCACTGTATCAGGCTGTTCTTTTTTTGGAAAAAATCTATATAATTCGATTCCAATCATCATTGGTGGTCTTCTTTATGCAAGAATTGTAAAAAAACCTTTTTCGCAGTTTATTGTTGTTAGTTTGTTTGGCAGTGCCTTATCTCCGATCATCAGCTATCTTACGTTTGGTATTTCTTTGCCTTTATTATTTTCAATCCCTTTAGGTTGCTTTGTAGGAATTTTTATTGGCTTGATTTTACCTGCATTGGCTTCTCATGTCCTTACTTTTCATCAAGGCTTTTCCTTGTATAATGTTGGCTTTACCTCGGGATTGATTGCTATGCTATTCACAGGGATTTTAAGAATGTTTGGTTGGAAAATCGAAGGAAAAAATGTCGTTTCAACCGCGTATCATTCAAAGTTGCTTGTTTTCTTATTGTTTCTGTTTGCCGTTATGTTTATTGTAGGATTTGTAGTAAATCATTTTTCAATAAAGGGGCTAAAAGAAATCAGCAAAACTTCTGGTAAATTGATCACAGATTTTATTTCTATCTCAGGTGTTGGCGCTACTATAATGAATATGGCTTTAATGGGTTTATTACTTCTTGGCTATACCCAGGTGAGCCAAGCAACACTTAATGGACCGATTGTTGGCGCTATTTTATCAGCTGTTGGTTTTAGTGCGTTTGGTAATCATATTCTTAATAGTTTCCCTTTATTGCTTAGTGTCTTTTTAACCGCTTATTTGTCTTCAGTATTTGAAGTAAATCAAACAACCGTGGTACTTGCTGGGATTTTCGGTACTGGTTTAGCGCCAATTGCAGGATATTATGGTCTTACCTTTGGTTTGGTTGCAGGATTCTTACATATGTCACTGGTTACAAATGTAAGTTATCTTCATGGTGGATTAAATCTTTATAATAATGGATTTTCTACTGGTTTTGTGGCGGCTGTCATGGTACCATTACTTGATAATATCTTACAGATCAGAAAGGTGAAACAACATGCAAGAAAGAGACAAAGCTAAACGAATTGTAGACGAGTTATTGACTTACTTTTTTTCAAATGATATTAAGGAAATTCGAATCGGCGTAGACTTCACTTCTGAAGGGTTTACGATCGACATGCAAGGAAAAACCGAAGAAGAGCCTGAAAACGTTCTGCATTTATTAGAGCTATTAAATACACCTAGAGATCTGAGTATTGAAAGTTATTATGATGAATTACTTGGTATCACTCATCATGAAGAAGAAGATTATCATCTCCTTGGCTTGATGATCGACGAGGCAGAAATTAGTTTTGACGCCCCCATTTTTGAAATTAAAGTATTTAGAAAAAGATAAAATTTACTAAAAGGAGGAGGCAACCATAAGTGGGTCTCCTCATTTTTGTTATAAACGGCACGAATAGCACCTATCTCAATTCCACCTTGCTCCTAATCTTTTCAAACACTACAGGATTTTACTCATTGTTTTGACGAATCAAAACAAAAAAACACCCAAAAATATTGGGTGCTTTACTTTGTGCTATTTACCATCCACGATATTTAAACGAACTTTTTTTGGTCCATCCACACGTACGCTGTAAACAATTGTCCGAATCGCTTTCGCAACACGTCCTTGTTTGCCAATAATACGACCAATATCTTCAGGTGATACAGTTAAATTATATTCTAGAAAAACATCAGATTCTTCTATTTCTAATTTAACTAGCTCAGGTTGACTGACTAATGGGCGAACGATAGTTAAGACTAACTCTTTCACATCTGTCATCATCGGTCACCTTATTTCTTTTCAAGTTTAGCTTCGTGGTGTTTTTTCATAACGCCTTCTTTTGAAAGGATGTTACGAACAGTATCTGAAGGTTGAGCACCTTTAGACAACCAGTCTAAAACTAAATCTTCTTTTAAAACTACTTCTGCAGGATCTTTTAAAGGATTGTATGTTCCAACAGTTTCGATGAAACGTCCATCACGAGGAGAACGAGAATCTGCGACTACAATACGGTAAAAAGGACTCTTTTTAGAACCCATGCGTTTTAAACGAATTTTTACTGACATTTTATATATTACACCTCCATTAACTTAATCACAAATGTTAGTTTAACAGATTTTCTTTAAGCTGTAAAGAGTTTTTTCTTGACACCTTAAAAAAAGCTTCATAACACGGATTCTAAGCACTTTTCGTTAAATATATGTTATAATTTAAATACCTTGGCAGGGGCAATCTATCATTGCTTAACAAAATCAGCTGTGAATAGTGAAGAATCATTCATTATTCACAGCTGATTTTTATTTTACTTGTTCATTTCACAAGAATAATAGTCGAATAAGGTTTGCTCATCAAAACCTATTGATCGATAGAGATGGCGTGCATTGTCGTTTGTGGCTTCAACTTCTAAATAAATTTTTTGTGCCTGGTTTTCCAATAATTGTTGAATAATTTGACTAAGTATTTTTCTCCCTATACCTTGACCTCGAAAATCTGATTTTACCACAAAACCATAGATGCCATAAGAATTTCCTTCTCTTTGAACTCTAATACTCGCAATTACATCGTCATTTTCTTTTAGAACAACTGTTTGTTTTAAATCTTCCGCATCTAAAAGTGCTGGATTTTCTGTAAATTCGCCATTTTCCAGACTAGCTATTGCATTAGCATCTTCTGGTTTTGCTGGTTGTAACACAATCATAGAGTGGTGTGGAACGAATTTATCAATGGTCAACGTCAAGGCGTATTCTGAAAAACGATAGTCATATTTAGTCATTTTTTTAACATAGGATAGAGAAAAAGTGTCCTTATGATCAATGATCCATAAAATAGTTTGACACTTTTTAAGTTCGGTAAAGTCCGTAAGTGCCCTACTTATATGATCAAGAATCGTGTCATCATGATTTGTTATAACTGTTACTTCTAGTTCTTTTGGATCAAAACGGCTCAGTGCAACATAGCCGACTAACTCATCTTTCTCCCAGCACAATAAGTGATTTATTTTTCCCGTGATATCTTTAAAAAAGCTTAAATCTAATTTGTAGTCAATACCATACAACAGCTGATTCTTTTCTTTTAGGTTTTTAATAGCCTCGATTTCTTTCATGCGTAATTTGCCTTTAATCGTTTGTTTTAGTGTCATTTGGTCTCCTCTTTTTAACCATTATATAAGAGAGTTGATAGAACGACAATTGGTTTTTTACTAATCATCTTTCAATTTATTTCTTTTTACTGCAAACCAAAATACAAATGACAATAAAAGCACCCCAAAGATAATCAAACTAGTTGAACGTGTTTCACCAGCTTTTAGTAGATATTGAGAATTATGCTCACCTTTACTTTTGAATTCACTACTTGAACTGCTATTTTGTGTTGAATTTGTAGTTTCTGTACTTGTTGTTTCACTGGAGGAAGCGGATTCACTTGTTTCAGAAGGCATTGTTACTTCTAGTAGATTCGCTCTAGCTGTTTTCAATTCTTGTGTTAGCGTTACAATTTCATTTCGACTCACTGCTTTAGGTGTTTCCTTAGCCAATTGAATAAGGCTGACTCCCTCTGTCTTTTTATTAATCCAAGGGGTCCAAGTTTCGGGTGTATAGTCCTCTTCTTTCAGTTCATCATTTTGATCGATGATGGCTTGTAATTCCTGTATATCAGTTGGTTGAACGATTTCCTCAGTTGTTACTAGCTGATTGATCAACGTGTCTGTTGCTGCTTCTAAATCACTCGCTGTTGCCGTTTCACTATCAACAAGCGTTTGGGCCTTCTCTTTAGCCACAATTAAATTTTGGGCAGAAAAATCAGTTAATTCATTTAAATCGATACTTTCCACTTCGTCAATTTTATCTGTAATACTATCAATGGCCTGATTTACATCTCCATTGCCGATCCCTCCATTTTCATAATTTGTTAAACTGGCATTTCTTGATTGTAGTGCGCCATCTTCATCAAAAGTGCTCGCGCTGTTAACATATTTTATGGATGAATCTGTCACTCTAGTACTATAATTAATCACTACTGAGACATAACCATTCTGTAAGCTATAACTGCCTAAATTCTCTAAGAATAATGCGAAACCATTTGGTGTCACTTCTACTCTCGTTAAATCACCTTCAATCTGACTCGGAAGTGAATATTTCTTTATATTTTTTTTATCTGCATCACGATAATTTACATTGAATGTTTCGGGAAGTAGCGCTTGCCCCTGTCCCAATTGATCGTAAATAATCGGTGTCAATAGGTTTTGACCTGAATTATTAAGTGTGATCGTCCAATTGATTTTCTTTGGATCGATTGAATCAAATTTACCACTTTTGAAGATAGTAGTTGGATTCGTAATTCCAGTAGTTGCACCGTTCATTTTATTCACAGTAAGATTGAGATCACTCGTTGTGCCTTTCACTGGTAATGGCATTGGATTTACGCCCTCTACCGTTTGATCGCTAGCAAGCTTCACCCAGAAAAAAAATTGACCACTAATGGAATTATGCTCTGTTACATATTGATTAAATGTCACAGTCACTTTATTGGTTTGACGATCGATGTTCGCACGGCCAATTTCACTTCCATTTTGACTCAATAATGGAAAATCATTGTAATTGACCATTTGTAAAATAGGAGGTAACTCAAACACCAACATATCTCCTGCCTGTGCTTCATCTGGTAAATAAAAAGAATAATTTACTTTCACTTTATCACTACTTTTTATTCGATGAATTGGATTGTTTCCACTATCTGTAATACTCACATTCGTTAATAATTCAGACCCGTATTCTGCAGTTGCTTTTGCAGTATTTGGAGGATTTAATTGCTTTTCAGAACTGCTTTCTTCTACAGATTCGACTGATTGCTCAGTATCATCTGAACTAGTAACAGATTGACTTTCACTAGTTTCTGTAGTCAAAGTCGTCTGTGATTCAATGGGATTAGAATTTGTTTCTTGTGCATACGTCTTTATTGAGATACCCAGAAACATCAGCATAAAAAGAAATAAGACTATGCTGACTTCACCAAAGCGTTTACTTTTCCACATAACGACACCTCCACTTTTTTAAAGTTTTGTTGGCATTTATTATATATGGGATATTTCTTGTTGAACATTGATTTGCTCACACCTTTTTTATGTGAGTAACGACTCAATATTCTTGTAAAAATAACTTTTTGGACTTAAAATTAAATAAACAATGTTATTTATCGAATGGAGGAATCATTGATGAAAAAGAAAATTGGTATTTTTGTGGGAAGTTTAAGAAAAGGCTCCTATAGTAAAAAAGTAGCAATGGCTCTTTCTAGTTTATTTCCAGAAGAATATGAACCTGTGTTTATTGATTTAAATGACCTAGCTATGTATAACCAAGATTTGGATGATGAAGGAACACCACCTGTTGCTTGGACAAAATTTAGAGAAGATGTCAAAGTACTATCAGGTTTAGTCTTTGTCACACCAGAATACAATCGCTCTGTTCCTGCAGTTTTAAAAAATGCATTAGATGTTGGTTCTCGTCCTTATGGTCAAAATGTTTGGGATGGCAAACCCGGCTTAGTTGTCAGTGTTTCTCCTGGCGCATTAAGTGCATTTGGAGCCAATCATCATTTGCGTCAATCACTTGTATTTCTTAATGTCCCTACCTTACAACAGCCAGAAGCTTACATTGGAAATATCGCCAATTTAATCAATGAAGAGGATACAATTGCAGAAAACACAATGAATTTCTTCAAAGTAATCATTGATTCTTATATTGCTTTTTTAGAAAAAAATAGTTGATTTATCTCAAAAAGTCTAATCCATTCCTACGATGTAGGTCTTGATTAGACCTTTTAATTATACTTCTTCATAGCGAAAACAAGTTACTACATGATCATTGATCAATCCAACAGCTTCTAAAAAAGCATATACGATAGTACTTCCCACAAATTTGAAACCTCGCTTTTTCAAATCTTTTGTTATCTGATCCGACAACTCATTTGTAGTTGGAATCTCCGATTGATTTTGATAAGAATTTTTTAGCACTTTATTTGCATTAAATGACCATAAATAGTTTGAAAACGAACCAAACTGAGTTTGGATCTCAATGACTATTTTTGCATTATGAATTGCGGCCTCGATTTTTCTCCGATTACGAATAATTCCCGGATTATCTAATAATGTCTGAATTTTTTTCTCATCATAATTCGCTACTTTTTCAATATCAAACGCATCGAAAGCTTCATCAAAATGGTGGGCCTTGTTTAAAATCGTTTGCCAGCTTAGCCCTGCTTGGTTGATATCTAAAATCAATTTTCTAAACAAGCGTTGATCATCATATACAGGGACACCCCAAATTGTATCATGATAGTGTTTCATGTTCTCATTTTCTTCCGCCCATGTACAACGCGACTTCATCTAGCTCTCCTCCTTTACCGAATATTTTATTCCTTTAGCACTCTTCTTATTTTAGCAAATTTCAAAAAAAATGTTTACACAACCAACTGTACTATGTATACTAGTACACAACAAGCACATCGTTTAGAAAGGAGAGAATCATGGTTTCTATTAATAAAACAAGTAGTAAACCTTACTATGAACAACTAATGTTGGGAATAAAAGAAGACATTTTAAGTGGATTATTGCAATCTGGAGATCGCCTTCCTTCTGTTAGAGAAATGGCGCGTCAACTCATGATGAACCCGAACACTGTTAGTAAAGCCTATAAACTGTTAGAAACACAAGAAGTTATTGTGACAGTAAAAGGCAAAGGAACGTATGTAAACAAAATCGATACCACTCTAAGAGATGAATATCAAATTCAAAAAATAAAAAAGAAATTTGATGAGTTAATAATTGATGCAAACTACTTAAATGTTCAAAAAGAAGAGATGTGCCAATGGTTGGATGAAAGTTATCAGCACTTGAAGGGAGAGTAATGATGAAAATAGAAAATTTAGTAAAAACAATTGATCATAAGATCATTTTAAACGATATAAACTTGACGCTGAATCAAGGGGAAATCACTGGTTTGATTGGTCGAAATGGTTCTGGGAAAACCACTTTCTTTAGATTACTTGCAGGTCATTATGAATTTGATAAAGGAATGATTTTTATCAATCACGAGGATATCCAGACAAACAAACTACTCAAACAGAAGATTTTTTATATAGATGAGCAATATAATTTTCTTTCTGGATATACACTGAATAAATTACTCGAATTCTATCAAAATGCATATGCAGGCTTTGATAAAGAAAAATATTTACATTTAACAAAGGCTAATGAGTTGAAGCCTACCTTCAAATACGGTTCGATGTCAAAAGGGATGCAAGGGCTTTATAAAATAATTTTAGCCATTTGTTCTAATGCAGATTATCTTTTACTAGATGAACCATTAGATGGATTAGATCTGATTGTCAAAAAAAACATCTTAGGCATTCTTTTGGATGATGTCAGTGAAAATAATCGCTCGATCACCATCTCTTCGCACAATTTAAATGAGCTAGAAAGTATTATCGATCGAGCATTGATTCTAAAGAGAAACCAAATCAAACTTGATTATCATTTAGAAGCACTAAGAGAAAATGCGCGTAAAATCCAAATGGTTTTCAAAACAAAAAAAGTTCCAGCATTTATTAAAGAGAACAGCCGACTGCTCCATATTCAAGGACGTGTTGTTACAGCAATCTTTGAAAACTATACAGAAACATTGGAACTAGCCATTCAAAATGAGTACCCTATCTTATTTGAAGAGCTGCCTTTAACGTTAGAAGATCTTTTCGAAGTGAATCTTGCACACGATGTAACGAACTATTCTTTACAAGGAGAATCTTTATGAATAAACAATTAATGACTATTTTAAAAAAGCGTTATGGACTTGTATTGATCATTACTAGCCTTTCTATTGTATTGTTTTATGGATATAAAGGAATCCAAGATGTCAATCAGTGGAAATACATGCAAAACTATTACAATTCTGAGCAATACCAAAAGGATTTGAGCGAAGTTTCAGAAGAAGAGAATCCAAAATTCAAAGGGTTATCGTTTAAAGAACGGGAAAATTTAGATAAAAAAGAAGGATTAAGTCTATTTAATCAAACAAATTCTTATGATGAACAAGGAAACATAACGACTGATTCAAAACATAATACCACTTATTATACAATGTATTTTAACGAAAATTCACTTCTTTTGTTGGTGGTTATTGTATCGGCTGGGTTCTTAATGTTTTTTGTTGATTTAAAGACATCATTCAATGAATTTCTTTTTTCATTAGGCGTTTCTAAACGTAGGATTTATTTTTCGAAGTTTGCATTGATCTCGATCCCCATTTTACTTAGCGTACTCTTAGCCAAAATTCTTTTTATCGGAATTATTACACTGAGCATCCCATCTGAGTATGTCAATATTAGCTTAGCACAATTGGCAATGAATGTTTTAGCTAGCTGGACAACATGCATCATCTATTACTTTACTGCAACATTTATCGGATTAGTGACAGGAAATATTATTTTAGGCCCTCTGACTGCTTTGGGATTTTGTGCATCATTCGAATATTTTATTGCCGCTGTCATAAATGCGTGGTATTATTTTACGAAAACGTCAACTGATATCTATGTGACGAATAGATTTTTTAATTATTCAATTACAAAAGATCCTATTTCTACTCTTCCTATCGTTTTCACTGTAATGTTATCGCTCCTTTTATTGATTTTTGGTTCCTATCTATTCCAAACACTCACTTTGGAGAAAAAAGGAAAATACCTGCTGTTTGATGGACTTAAACTACCTGTGATCATTGCTATGACACTATATGTACCCATAGTTCTTGTTTTTAGTCGAGGATATTACCTCTATGAGGATGGCACTTCTCCTATTCCAGGTTTGTTAATTTATGCCATAATCACTGCTATAATTGGAATTTATCTTATTTTTAGAAAAGAGTTTCATGGATCAATCAGTCATATAAAACAGACACTAAAAAATAATAACGTTCGAACATAGTTTCAAATTACTAGTCAAAAAAAGTTGAGCATAGCCTAATGGCTTTGCTCAACTTTTTTTGACTTATTTTTTCTTCTTTTTCTTTTTCTTGTTTTTCTTAACCATACGGTTCATGGCCATTTTTCCAAGTTTTCCTTTAATGCCTCCACCAAGCATTTGATCCATGCCTGGAATGTCCATATTTCCTTTAGACATTTGCTGCATCATTTTTTTAGATTCTTTAAACTGCTTGATCATTCGGTTAACTTCAACGACATTATTTCCTGATCCGGCAGCAATCCGACGACGGCGACTAGGGTTCAATAAGTCTGGATTTTCTCTTTCTGCTGGTGTCATTGAAAGAACCATAGCCTTTTTGCGGGCAACATCTTTAGGATCGACTTTAACATTCTCTAATCCAGGCATATTGTTCATTCCAGGAATCATTTTAAGTAAATCTTCGATTGGCCCCATACCCATTACCTGATCTAACTGTTCAATAAAATCATTGAAATCAAAGCTGTTTTCTTTCATTTTTACAGCAAGTTCTTCAGCTTTTTTCTCGTCATAATCTTGTTGAGCTTTTTCGATCAGTGTTAGCATATCCCCCATGCCTAAAATACGGCTGGACATACGGTCTGGATGGAAAATTTCTAAATCAGTCAGTTTTTCACCTGAACCGATGAATTTGATCGGTGCTCCAGTGACAGAACGGATAGAAAGCGCTGCACCGCCACGGGTATCCCCATCAAGTTTCGTGATGACAACACCAGTGATTCCTAGTTGTTGATTAAAACTATCAGCAACATTGACTGCATCTTGCCCTGTCATGGCATCAACTACAAGTAAAATATCATCCGGTTGAGCTATTTCTTTGATTTGCTTTAGCTCATCCATCAATGTTTCGTCAATATGCAGACGACCTGCTGTATCAATCAAGACATAATCATTTTTCTTTTCTTTTGCTAATTCCATCCCTTGGCGAACAATTTCAACAGGATTAGTATCTGTTCCCATATCAAAAACAGGAACATCTAATTGTTGTCCTAATACTTTCAGTTGATCGATCGCAGCAGGACGATAAACATCGGCTGCAATCATCAATGGACGAGCATTTTCAGTTTTGATCAAGTGATTCGCTAACTTACCACCGAAAGTTGTTTTACCAGCACCTTGTAACCCAACCATCATAATCACAGTTGGAATACGTTCTGATTTGTTCAACCCGACAGTCTCTGTTCCTAATGTCGCTGTTAATTCTTCATCAACAATTTTAACGATTTGTTGCGCTGGTGATAAGCTTTCAAGAACTTCAACACCCACCGCACGTTCACGAACACGTTTTGTAAAATCTTTAACGACTTGTAAATTTACATCGGCTTCCAATAAAGCCAAACGGATCTCTCTCATCATTTCTTTTACGTCAGCTTCAGATACTTTTCCTTTACGACGTAATTTGCTCATCGCCTGTTGTAGGCGGTCTGTTAAACTTTCAAAAGCCATAATCTCATTCCTCTACTTCTTGTATTTGTTCTATATACTTTATGATTGTTGTATCTTTTGGATAGGTTTCACTCGCGTATTTTTTTAATGATTCTAGTAATTCTCCACGCACGATATAATCAGAAAAAAGATGAAGTTTTTTTTCATACTCTTCTAAAATTTTTTCTGTCCGTTTGATATTGTCATAAACCGCTTGGCGGCTAATGTCGTATTCTTCTGCGATTTCGCCTAATGAAAAATCATCTGCGTAATACATCTCCATGTAATTCATTTGTTTTTCTGTCAATAAAGTGGAGTAGAATTCAAACAGCGCATTCATTCGATTGGTTTTCTCAATTTCCATAGTTGTTACTCCTATCTTCAATCCCTTTTAGGTTACCGATTTCAGAGTGATTAGTCAATAGTTCTTATCTGATTTTCGATGATTTTTTTAATATTTGTTCATTTGTATAAAAATCATATTTAGAAAAAAACTATTGGATCCTATCTTGCTGACTATTCCCATCAAAAACGTTTAATGCTTTATTTTCTGATAGCATTATTCCTCGTGTTCGACCACTGTTCTCCATTCATTTTCTGAAATCACCTTGAGACCTTTAGATAAAAAGTAAGCTGTCGCAACACCTGGTCCTTTGCGATGATTGCCTGAAAAGGTGCCATCATAAATCCCAAGACTTCCACAAGATGGACTCTTTTCTTTTAAAATAATGGTTTTAATATCATTTTCTATGAGCTTTTGATAGGCCGTAATTGCTCCTTGTTTGAATAGATTAGTCACATCGTCTCCTGTATTCGTGATAACCTTCGCTTTATTCTCCCAAACATCAAAGCCATCTCCCCCACTAATTTCAGCAGGTTCACGAGGAATTGGTAAGCCCCCCATGACTTCTGGACAAACAAGCATTGCTTGGCCATTTTCTACTAACTTCTTTAAAGCCGTAATTTCTTTTGCTTGGCCGTCATATCGACAACAAACACCGCCAAGACATGCGCTTATCCCAATCATTTGCTTCCCTCATTTCAATCTTTATTATTATACCATTTCTTTTGCTTTGAAAGTAGTTTTAGAAACATTCCATAAAGTTTTTGATCGTTGTAAAACTATGATAAAATAATGGTGTGTTTATTTCGTATTAAAAGGGAGCCAACTGAATGAAAAAAGTACTCGTTGTCGACGATGAACCTTCTATCGTAACATTGTTGACATTTAATTTAGAAAAAGACGGCTATGACGTAACAACAGCCTTTGATGGATTAACTGGCTATGAATTAGCATTGTCTAATCACTTTGATTTTATTATCTTGGATGTTATGTTGCCAAATATGGATGGCTTAGAAATCACAAAATCGTTACGTAGAGAAAAAATCGATACCCCTATTTTGATATTGACTGCTAAAGATGATCAGGTTGACAAAATCATTGGATTAGAAATCGGTGCAGACGATTATTTAACAAAACCATTTAGTCCTAGAGAAGTTTTAGCTAGGATGAAAGCTATCTTTCGTCGTCTAAAACCTGCATCAAACAAAACAGAAGAATTTAATGAAACACCAAAAGCTCCTTTAGTCTTGGGAGAAATCATCGTAGATGAACAAAATTATGAAGTGCGCGTGCGTGGCAAGAAAATCGAGCTGACACCAAAAGAGTTTGAGTTGTTAGTCTACTTCATTAAACGTAAAGGTCGAGTCATTGATCGCGATACATTACTTGATCGAATTTGGAACTATGATTTTGCTGGTCAAAGCCGCATCGTCGATGTTCATGTTAGTCATTTAAGAGACAAAATCGAAATTGATCCTAAACGACCTGCTTATTTGGTAACGGTTAGAGGCTTCGGTTATCGTTTTCAGGAGCCACAAAAATGAAAAAACGCCAACGCATTGAATATTGGTTAGTCGGAATGATGATGATTGCCTTATTTGTGGGGAGTATTTTTTTAACAAATTATTTTTTTAAAAAGGAATTATTAGCACAACAAGAAGAATATTTACAAAAAAAAGGAAATCTGATACTTGATCAGCTTTCCTATGACTTATTCACAACTGAACATTTTTCAGATCAAGAAAAAAAACTCATTGCTCATTATGCAACTGATAAAAATGAGCGTCTAACGTTGATGACTGCTCAAGGCACTATTTTTTACGATAGTATTGATTCTACTCTTCACGAATCTAGAAGTAATCGACCTGAAATTAAAGCGATTCTTTCTGGGGCAGACTTTGGTTCTGCTTTAAGAAAAAGTGCCACTTTGAAGGAAGAGCTGCTTTATTTGGCCTTACCTGTCGAAAAAGAGGGTGAACTGATTGGAATCCTTCGAATGTCAGAAGAAACAACACAATTTTCTAACAGTATTCAATCGTTTAGACGATATATTTTGTTTACGTTCGGGCTTTTATTTTTAATTATTACAGCATTTGTATTTTTATTACTTCATCAGAAAAATGAACCTTTGGTAACGGTCTTGCCCGTACTAAAAAAAATCGTGCAGTATCCTGACGAAGCACGCTCAATTATCCAGGACTCTCCTGAATGGAACGAGCTATACCAAACGGTCAATCTTTTGAGTCAACAAATGAGCCAGACTTATTTAGCGTATACTTCTACTGATGAACAATTTCACGCATTATTAGATGAATTGATGATTGGTGTCTTTATTATTGATGTTGATGGGAAGTTACAACTGATCAATCCTAAAATGGCCACTATTTTAATGCTCAAGGAACGTGATGCTGGAAATGATTATTTTGAAGTAATCAAAGAACCTGCCTTGATTCATTTGATCCATCAAGTTATTACTGAGAAAAGCTCTATTCATCAAGAAATCAAACTCACAGATACATTAAACGAAACGATTTTAGACATGTCCTTACGTTTCATAGAAGAAGATGGCAATGATTATCAAGTTCTTGGAATCGCTTATGATTTAACTCGAGTCAGACAGCTGGAAAAAATGCAAAAAGATTTTGTTAGTAATGTTTCACATGAATTAAAAACGCCTGTTACTTCTCTATTAGGATTTACTGAAACGTTATTAGATGGAGCCAAAGATGATCCTGAAACGTTGACGCAATTTTTAGAAATCATGCAAAACGACGCTTTACGCTTGCAGCAACTCATTCAAGAGATTTTGCAGTTGTCTCGTGATGGGAAAAATATATCGTATGACGATCAAGAGGTCATCTTATTGCCATTTGTTCAAGAGATTTTGCGCTCTTATCGTAGAACGATTGCAGAAAAGAGTTTAACGATTGAAATACTTGGTGATGACAGCATACGTTATATAACCAAGTATGAAGTTTTTTATCCAATTGTTAAAAACTTGATTGAAAATGCTATTCAATATTCTCAGACTGAGGGAACAATCACTATTGATTTTGGTTATTCTGATATGTTCTTCTTTAGCGTGAAGGATTTGGGTATTGGTATCAGTCCAAAAGATCAAGAACGGATCTTTGAGCGCTTCTATCGAGTGGATAAGGCTAGAAGTCGTCATTCCGGTGGAACTGGTTTAGGTTTGTCTATCGTACACAATTACACTGAACTATTAGGCGGAACCGTTTCAATTGATAGTCATTTAGGTTTAGGCTCTACCTTTATAGTAAAATTACCCAAAAATGAATAAATAGAAAAAGGCTAAACATTTTGTATGTTTAGCCTTTTTCTACTCTTTTTGGGGACGAGATTATTTTTTAGTAATGGTACCTGATACGTCTCTTTCGACTTTCATTGTAGTCATAGGTAAGTAACCTAATTCTTTCACTACACCATTTTGAACATCATCTGTCAACATATAGTCTAAGAAAGTTTTTACATCATCATCTGGTTGTCCTTTTGTATACATATGCTCATAAGACCAAATTTTCCAAGAATTATCTGCAACATTTTCTTCAGTTGGTTTTACATCATCAATACTTAATGCTAATGTTGAATCATCCATATAAGAAAAAGCTAAATAGCTGATTGCTCCTGGTGTTTGTGCAACGATTTGACGAACAGTTCCTGAAGAATCCTGTTCCTGTGATTGAACTGCTGTGGCTCCATCCAGTCCCCATTTTTCAAATGTTGCGCGTGTTCCGCTACCGCTTGGACGATTGATCACTGCGATTTCTTGATCTTTACCGCCTAAGTCTTTCCAATTCTTTGTTTTTCCAGTAAAAATGTCAATGAGCTCTTGTTTGCTAATGTTTTTGACACCGACTTCTTTATTGACAACAGGTCCCATTCCAACAACTGCCACACGATGATCTACTAGTTTTGATGCATCAACACCAGATTTTTCTTCTGCAAAAACATCAGAATTACCGATTGTTACAGCACCATCTGAGACTTGAGAAAGCCCAGTGCCACTTCCTCCTCCTTGAACAGAAATCGTATAGTTAGGGTTTTCAGCAACAAATTGATCTTTCGCTGCATCTACTAATGGTTGCAAAGCAGTTGAACCAACTGCCACTATTTTAACAGGTTGATTACTGCTCGTATTGCTTTCTTTAGATTTATTACTACTGTCACCAGTTGCGGCGCCTTGGTTGCCACATCCTGCGATTAAAAGTCCTACACTTAAAACAATTGCTGATACTAAACGTTTCTTCATCTTTACACGTCCTTTTCAATTAGTTACAAGCTTAGTTTAACAGCAGACTATTAATTCTGTTTCAACGTTCTGTAAATAATGAGTAAAGGAATGTAAAGGTTGTGTTGAGACAAAAAAACAGTTAAACGATTGCTCGTTTAACTGTTCGATTTCATATAGTTTCCAATCCGCGTCATTGCCTCTTTTAAAGTATCTAAACTAGCGGCATAGCTAATTCGGACATACCCTTCTGCTTCCTTACCAAAAGCCACTCCTGGAATAATTGCTACTGCCTCTTGTTGGGCTAAATCTACACAAAATTTCATTGAATCTTGCTCAAATCCAGCTGGAATTTTTGCAAAAATATAAAAAGCACCATTTGGTCTAGCAACATCGAATCCAAAAGATGTCATTTGTTCATACACAAAATCTCGACGTTCACGATATTCTTCTTTCATCACTGAAGCATCATTCATTCCCTCAACTAAAGCTCTAACTGCTGCTTTTTGTGAAATCGTAGATGCAGCTGTAACTAAATATTGGTGAACTTTGATGATTTCGGCAATCAACTTTTCTGGGCCGAAAATAAACCCGATTCGCCATCCCGTCATTGCATGTGATTTTGATAACCCATTGATCAAAATCGTTTGTTCTGGAATAAATTCTGCAATTGAAACATGTTGATCGTCGTATGTCAGCTCGCTGTATATCTCATCACTTATTACAAAAATCGAATAATTTTTTAAAACATCTGCAATGGCTTTGACCTCTTCACGATTATAAGTGACGCCCGTTGGATTACTTGGGTAATTTAAAATAATTGCTTTAACTTTTTCGCCATGCTGAACCATAGCCGCTTCGATCATTTCAGGTGTTAGAACAAAATGATTTGATCTTGTATCGATATAGACTGGTTCTGCTTGAGCTAAGGTGATCACTGGTTCATATCCCGGATAAATTGGTGCTGGCATTAGCACTTTATCACCTGGTTCTAAAATAGATAATAAACTTGCTGAAATCGCTTCTGTTGCTCCAACAGTGACCAAAACCTCTGAAGTTGGTTGATAGCTTACCCCATATTTTTCTTTCATGAAAAATGTAGCAGCTTCACGGACATCTGTTAAGCCTGACATACCTGAATAATGCGAAAAATTTTGATTGATTGCATCATGTGCAGCCGTTTTTACATGTTCGGGTGTGTTAAAATCAGGCTCTCCTAATGTCAGTTTTATAATACCATCGATATTCGTCACTCGTTCATCAAATTGGCGAATCATTGAAACAGCAATTTTATCTACTTGTTTGTTAAATCGTTTCGTTAAATCCATCAAAACATCTCCTCATACTTCGTCATATGACCCTTCGTATTTAATAATGTAGTCATTTTTTTCTCAATAAAATTATAATAGCATAAGTGACCAGAAAATGAAATTTCTATTTCAAATACGTGCATTTTCTTTTCAAATTCACATATTTCTCTTGCGAAACTTCCTTTGCTTCTTTATAGTTAAAAGAAATGAAGGGAGCGAATGTCATGAAAGGCTTAAGAAAAATCACACCATATGTTCCAGGAAGGCAACCTAACTACCCCGATATCATTAAACTAAATACTAATGAGAATCCTTATCCCCCCTCACCTAAAGTTGAGAAAGCCTTGCGAAATTTCGATGTTGAACAGTTAAAAAGTTATAGTTCAATTGATAATTCCTTATTGAAAAATGCTCTAGGATCAAAACATACATTATCGTCGGACCACTTTTTAATTGGAAATGGTTCTGATGAAGTCTTAGCGTTTTGTTTTCTCGCTTTTTTTAACAGCGCAGATCCTATTCTCTTCCCTGACATCACCTATGGTTTTTATAAAGTTTGGGCCGATTTATTTCAAATTCCCTATAAGGAGTTACCTTTAACAGCGAACTTTGAGATTACCACAGACGATTATACCCAATTAAATGGCGGTTTGATCATTGCAAATCCAAATGCACCAACTGGTTTATTTAAACCACTCTCTGAAATTGAACAAATTTTAAACGTTAATCAAGAAGTGATTGTGATTGTTGATGAAGCTTACATTGATTTTGGAGGGCAATCTGCGTGTTCACTAGTAGATAAATATCCTAATTTAATTATCATTCGAACCTTTTCCAAATCAAGCTCTTTAGCAGGTTTGCGCGTTGGCTATGCTATCGGGAATCCAGAATATATCAAAATTGCTGAAAGTATTAAATCATCGTTTAACCCCTATTCTGTTGATAGCTTAGCAGAAAACTTAGCTGTAGCAGCAACTGAAGATGAATCCTACTATTTGGACATAACAAAACAGATCTGTGAAACGAGGGATTGGTTTTCAGAAACTATAGCAACATTTGGCTTCACTTCCTTAGAGTCAAAAACGAATTTTTTACTTGTCACTCATCCCAAAATAAGCAGTGAGCCTTTATATCATTATTTGGAAGCGCACGATGTATTTGTTCGGTATTTCCCTAAAATCGAACGATTAAAAAATTATTTACGTATTTCGATTGGTACTCAGGAAGAAATGGAAACGGTTAGCCAACTATTAAGACACTATACAAAAACGGCTCTAACTACTATTTAAATCAGTATTTGATATCGTTTATTTCTCCTTAAAATACTGAATAGAACTAAAAAATCACCCAATCAAAGGGTGATTTTTCTTTTAAACTCATTCATTTGAATGCTCGCTGTCTCAAAATAGTTGTTTTAATTCTTTTATAAAATACTGCCCAATCTTACTGATTGTTTTATTTTTTTGATATAGGATACAGATTTTGTTATTCGAACTTTCTGCTAATGGAACTAATCGAATTTCTTTTTTAGTAAAACCAGTTACAACACCTGAGCCAGATGCATAAGCATCCGTTTCGACCAATAAATTCATCAAAGTACCTCGGTCATTGGTATAAATCACGGTCTCTTGTTCCTGATTTTCAATTAGATCTTCTGAAAAATAAGCAAAATTACTACCTTCTTGCGTAAAACGAACTTGAGGATAACAGCACAACTGTTCCAACTCAATTTCTTTTTGTTGCGCCAAGGGGTGATTCTTCCCAAGGAAAATATGCGTTTTAAAACTGCCTACCACTTCATAAGTTAGGTTGGCCTGTGCTAAATAACGCTCAATTCCCGATTGATTTTGATTATTTAGATAAATAATGCCTAATTCGCTATGATAACTTTTTACATCTTCAATTACTTTTAGTGTCGTTGTTTCGAACACACGAAAATTTTTGTATTGCTCTTTAAATTGTTGGATAACTTTTCCCATCACTTCACCTAAAAAATCGTAGTGCTGAGAAGAGATTGAAAAACGCTCACTTTTTGTTACTTCCTGGTAACGGTTTTCGATTATTTCCATTTGAGTCAAAATTTTTTCTGCATGCTCTAAGAAAGTCAGACCCTCTTCAGTCAAAGATGCGCCTTTATTTGTACGGATGAATAACGTAACGCCAATTTCTTCCTCTAATTCACGAATACCATTAGAAAGACTGGGTTGCGTAATAAAAAGCTTCTTCGCAGCTTCTCGAAAACTACCATTGTTAGCCACTGCTACAACATATTTCATTTGTTGAATATTCATGGATGCCCTCCGTCTTATTCGGAAAAATAAATTTTACGTCCATTCAATGCTTGAACTGGACGATTATTAAATGGTAACATTCCCTCATGAATCCGCTCGAAAAAGTCATGATGCATTTTTTGAACAGTATTGAAGACAAACCAATGAACCGGTCCTTTAGTTGGTGGCGTTGTTAGTGAACCTAAATAATGAAAATGTGATTTTTCTTCAGGCAGGAAAATGGAAGGATCGAACCATTGTTGATGCGTTTCAGATTTCCATTTCATCGCTGTTTCATTTTTTGAGAATTTATTTTCGTCTGTTGTAATTGAGAATAAACACCCTACAACGAGATTGTCTCCAGAATTGTTCATATGCACTAAATGAAATTCTAACTGCGAATGTTCACCATCCAAAGTATGCTCACTTGGGGTATGAAAGTGAATATCAGTCAAGTAGTACTTTTCGTCTTCAAAAATGATGTAACTTTCTGTATTTGGTGGAACAAAATGAAACGTATTTTTAAATTCCTTTTCTGTAAATTCTTCTGTTTTATAACAAAAATCAATCGCTCTACTACTAGATTCACCATTGATTAAATTTTTTGATAAATTAATCGGTGATTGATACGGGTATTTCGCACCTGTTGAAAACCAATCGCAAAGTGTATGCCAATGCTTTGGTCCAAGCTCTCCTTCGTATCCCCACTCCACATCCATGTTTCGAATATTTTTCATCAAACCCCACCTTCAATTTTTATCGTTTGAATAACTGTATCCTATTTATTATTAACAGTCAATTTTCAAAGCTGTCTTGCTCTTTTTTATCAAACTATACGATATGAGAAAAAATCGATTGATTAAGAAAAAAAGTATAATCTTTTAATGGAAGATCATACTTTCTATCTATTAAATGATTATTTTAACCAGTTTTCAGGATTTTGTTTCCATTCTTTTAACAACGCTACATCAGCTTCTTCAATGTAATTTGATTCTAATGCTGCATCAATCAATGTAGAATAATTCGTCAACGTCAGTAAATCCATTTGATGTTCTTCGAATTTTTCTTTTCCTTTAGGCAATTCGTAGGTGAAAATTGCAGCAACGCCTAAAACATCGGCTCCTTCACGTTTTGCCGCTTCAGCTGCTTCGAGTACGCTTCCACCTGTTGAAATCAAATCTTCGATTACAACCATTTTTTGTCCCTTGAAAATGCGGCCTTCGATTTGGTTACCTTTGCCATGTTCTTTTGCTTTGCTGCGGATATAAACCATTGGCAAGTCCAAAATATCTGCTACCCAAGCAGCATGTGGAATTCCTGCTGTTGCAGTACCGGCAATAACTTGTACATCTGGATATGCTTCTTTGATTTTTTCAGCTAAACCTTTAGCAATATCTTTACGAACAACTGGGTAACTCATCGTAATACGGTTATCACAATAGATTGGGCTCTTGATACCACTTGCCCATGTAAAAGGTTCATTTGGACTTAAAAATACTGCTTCGATTTCTAATAGATCTTTCGCAATTGTTTTCGCTAATTCAGTCATGCGTTTACTCCATTCCATTCATTTTTTATTTGTTGATAAGCTTCATAAGGTTTTTTTGCTTGTGTTATTGGTCGCCCAACCACAATATACGTTGAGCCAATTTTTCTTGCTTCCGTTGGCGTCACTACACGTTGTTGGTCTCCTACATCACTGCCGCTCGGGCGGATACCTGGTGTTAGACAAACAAAAGCATCACTTGTTGCTTGATGAATGTCTTGTGCTTCTAAGGCTGAACAAACTACGCCGTCAAGCCCTGCTTTTTCAGTGCATTTTGCATAATGGAGTACACTTTCTTTTAGTGGAACGTCAATCAATTGATCCTGTTGCATTTGGATCTCACTAGTTGACGTAAGTTGTGTTACAGCAATTAGAAGTGGCACCTTATTTCCTACTTGAGTTCCTTTTTTTAAGCCTTCTTTCGCTGCTTGCATCATTTTAACACCACCTGCAGCGTGTACATTGGTTATATTTACACCAAGTTTCGCTAAGCCTGTCATTGATTTTTCAACTGTATTTGGAATATCATGTAATTTTAAATCAAGAAAAACCGAATGCCCTAATGATTTTAACCAACGGACGATCTCTGGTCCTTCTTGATAAAATAATTCCATTCCTACTTTAACAAATAATGACTCCTCTTTAGGAAATGCAGTTAAAAATTTTGCTACTTCTATTTTTGAAGGAAAATCTAACGCGATAATAGGTCGTTGGCTCATTTGTTTTTTTCCTCTCTAACTTCTTTGATTAATTGTTCTAATGAGTCAATACCAAGCTCTGCCATTCTAATAGGTAATGCATCGATCAGTTTGGGACAAATATAAGGATCTGTAAAGTTAGCTGTCCCTACAGCAACCGCACTTGCTCCCGCCATGAACATTTCTAATACATCATCAACTGTTTGTACCCCGCCCATACCAATGATCGGCAGATTGGAAATTTGAGAAACTTGATGAATCAGACGAATCGCAACAGGTTTTATTGCTGGACCAGATAGTCCTCCTGTTTGATTTGCTAAAATCGGACGACGTGTTTTTAAGTCGATTCGCATGCCCAAAAGAGTATTGATCATAGAAAAACCATCAGCTCCGCCTGCTTCGATTGCTTGTGCAACTGGTACGATGTCCGTCACATTTGGAGACAGTTTTACATAAATTGGCACTTTAGCTACTTTTTTTACTGCTTGTGTTAATTGAAACGCAACATCTGGATCTGTTCCAAAAGCAATTCCCCCATGTTTTACATTTGGACAAGAAATATTTAATTCAATCGCTGTCACATTTGGAGCATCGCCGATTTTACTGCAAACTTCAACATAGTCTTCTTCACACGCACCTGCAACATTTGCAATGATTGGGACATCGTACGCTTCCAATGCAGGGAGTTTGGTATTCATAACGACATCTAAACCAGGATTTTGCAAGCCAATCGCATTTAACATACCACTAGGAGTTTCAGCTACTCTAGGTGTAGCATTTCCAAAGCGTGCTTTTGGAGTTGTCGCTTTGATCATAATGGACCCAAGTTTTCCCAAATCATAGTATTTAGCATATTCTTCACCAAACCCAAAACAACCACTGGCAGGGATAATTGGGTTTTTAAGGTCTAAACCAGGAATATTGATTGCTAACGGATTATTCATTATAAAACCACCTCACTAGCTCTAAAAATCGGTCCTTCATCACAAACTTTGACACTTTTTGTTCCGGTTTCATCATCAGGCACATGGCAAACGCATGCATAACAAGCACCCATACCACAAGCCATTCGTTGTTCTAAAGAGAGAAAAACATTTGGATTATCTGAAAAAACTTGCGCAACCATTTTCAGCATACCATTAGCACCACAAGCATAAACAGCATCAGGTTGTTCATTTTTGACTGCCTCTAATAAAAGATTCCCAACATTCCCTTCAACACCGAAAGACCCATCATCCGTTGCAAAACGTGTATCACCTAAAGCAATGAATTCATCCTGAAAATAAGCGACTTCTTTAGACGCATAGCCAAGAAAGTGTACAACTTCAATTCCTTTTTGCTTTAATTGTTTTGACAATTCGTACATTGGTGGAATACCGATTCCTCCACCGATCACATAGGCTTTTTGACCTGCCGATAAACAATCTACATCAAATCCATTGCCTAGTGGTCCCATAACATCTAACGAATCTCCTGTTTTAAGTTCAGAAAAAACTTTAGTTCCATCACCTTCTGTTCGATAAATAATCGTACAGGTCTTTGACTCTTTATTGATTTGATTGATACTGATCGGTCTTCTTAAAAGCATATCTGCTCTTGGGACTTTTATATGGATAAACTGCCCAGGTTTTTCCATTTCATTCACTAAATCACCTGTCAATGTCATTTGGAAAATTCTAGGAGCTAATTGATGCTGAGAGATGATCGTCATTATTTCCTGCTTCATTTATGCTACTCCTTTACAACATTATTGTAGTAAAAGCCGAGAATAGTTCTCGGCTTTAAATTCTAGATAGACTCCGTTGAAAATGCACGTGATTCTAATACTTTTAGAATTGCTTCTGCTGTATCTAAAGATGTAAAGAGTGGAACCCCGTGTTCTACTGCTTCCCGACGAATTAAAAATCCGTCTTGATTTAAATCGGAGCGATTTTTGTCCATGGTGTTTACAACTACTTGAGCTTCCCCGCTACGGATCAAGTCAAGAACAGTCTCCCCACCTTGATTTATTTTTAGGACCGTTTTCACTCGTAAGCCATTTTTTGTTAAAAATTCTGCGGTGCCTTTTGTTGCGATCAAGCTATAACCAATGTCATTGAAACGTTTGGCTAACGCCAATGCTTCTTCTTTTGTTTCGTCTGCTATGGTAAATAATACGGCACCAAAACTCGGCAAATGCAAACCAGAAGCCTCAAACGCTTTGTATAGTGCTTTTTCTAAGCTATAGTCTGAGCCCATTACTTCACCCGTTGATTTCATTTCAGGGCCTAAATAAGTATCTACTTTTTGAAGCTTAGTGAACGAGAATACTGGCGCTTTGATGTGAACTTGTTGGCTTTCAGGGTACAATCCATCTTGGTAGCCTAAATCCGTTAGTTTTTCGCCAAGAATTGCTGTTGTTGCGACTTGAGCCATCGGGATGCCAGTGATTTTACTTAAAAATGGCACAGTTCTACTAGCTCGAGGATTGACTTCTATCACATAAACTTTTTCCTCATGAATAACGAATTGAATATTCATCATCCCAACACAGTTTAGACCAATAGCTAGTTTTCTTGTATAATCAGCAATCGTTTGTTGGATTTCTTTTGATAAGGATTGCGGTGGATATACGGCCATCGAGTCACCTGAATGCACACCCGCACGCTCGATATGTTCCATTATGCCTGGGATCAGAACAGTTTGACCATCACAAATCGCATCAACTTCACACTCTTTGCCCAATAAATAGCTGTCAACTAACACAGGATGTTCTGGAGAAGCTTTTACTGCATTACGCATGTAATCTTCTAAATCTTTTTGATTCTCCACAATCTCCATTGCTCGCCCTCCAAGCACATAACTAGGACGGACTAATACAGGATACCCAATTTTATTAGCTACAGCGACTGCTTCTTCCGCGCTCGTTGCTGTGTCACCTGGAGGTTGAGGGATATCTAATTCTTGTAATGCTTGTTCAAACAAGTCACGGTTTTCAGCTCTATCTAGGTCTTCGATTGACGTGCCTAAGATTTTGACCCCTTGTTTCACTAGAGGTTCTGCCAAGTTGATTGCTGTTTGACCACCAAATTGTACGATAACGCCTGTTGGTTGCTCTAACTCAATCACATTCATAACGTCCTCTAATGTTAACGGCTCAAAATAAAGTTTATCTGAAATCGAGAAGTCTGTTGAGACTGTTTCGGGATTGCTATTCATAATAATTGCTTCAAATCCAGCTGCCTGAATTGCTTTTACAGAATGAACTGTTGCATAGTCAAATTCTACCCCTTGTCCAATTCTAATTGGGCCTGATCCTAAGACTAATACTGAAGGTTTTTCTGAACGAATACTTTCGTTTTCAAATTCATATGTGCTATAAAAATATGGTGTTTGAGATTCAAATTCAGCGGCACAAGTATCCACCGTTTTATACACTGGAAGGATCTTTTGTTCATGACGATAATCGGAGACTTCTTTTTCGGTCAAGTTCCATAATTCAGCAATTTTTCTATCAGTAAAACCGTTTTGTTTCGCTTCTTTTAAAAGCTCTGTATCTTTATAACTTTTGGCTAGTGCATTTTCTAGTTCAACGATGTGAAGCAATTTGTCTAAGAAGAACAAATCTATTTTTGTTAGCATAGCTAAGTCTTCAATTGTATAGCCTCTTCTGATTGCTTCTGAAAGGTAAAACAAACGATCATCTTGTGCTTTTACGATTTTTTCAGTCAGCATTTCATCACTGACTTCTTGCATTTCTTTCAGCTCATTATGATAAGCACCAATTTCAAGAGAACGTACTGCTTTTAACAGTGATTCTTCGATGTTACGGCCGATTGCCATGACTTCACCAGTTGCTTTCATTTGTGTTCCTAAACGTCGTTCTCCTTTTTCGAATTTATCAAAAGGCCAACGAGGGATTTTTGCCACGACATAATCTAATGCTGGCTCAAATTCTGCGTATGTTGTTTCTGTAACAGGATTTTTCATTTCATCTAATGTTAGCCCCACAGCGATTTTTGCAGCTAATTTGGCGATAGGATAACCTGTTGCCTTACTAGCCAATGCTGAGGAACGAGAAACTCGTGGATTCACTTCGATTACATAATAATTGAAACTATGTGGATCTAAGGCGAGCTGAACATTGCAACCACCTTCTATTTTTAGTGCTCTAATGATTTTGAGGGACGCATCTCGAAGCATTTGATATTCATGATCAGACAACGTTTGGCTTGGTGCAAATACAATTGAGTCACCTGTATGGATCCCTACTGGATCAAAATTCTCCATGTTACAGACAACAATCGCATTATCAGCAGAATCACGCATGACCTCGTACTCAATTTCTTTAAAACCAGCAATACTTTTTTCAATCAAGCACTGCGTTGCAGGTGATAATTTCAGACCATTTTCAGCAATGATTCGTAACTCTTCTTCATTATCACACATTCCGCCACCTGTACCACCTAAGGTAAATGCAGGACGTACAATGATTGGATACCCTATTGCGTTGGCAAATTCTACTGCCTGTTCAACAGTATTGACAATTTCACTTTCAGGAATCGGCTGATCCAAATCTTCCATTAATTGTTTGAATAAATCACGATCTTCTGCTTGGTCGATTGCAGCTAATTTCGTTCCCAATAATTCAACTTTCAGTTCATCCAAAATACCTGACGCAGCTAATTCCATCGCCATATTTAGTCCTGTTTGACCGCCTAATGTCGGTAGTAGCGCGTCTGGACGTTCTTTTCGCAAAATACGAGAAACAAATTCTAATGTAATCGGCTCGATATATACTTGATCTGCAATTTCTTTATCAGTCATGATGGTGGCTGGATTCGAGTTAACCAAAACCACTTCATATCCTTCTTCTCTTAAAGCAAGACAAGCCTGTGTGCCGGCATAATCAAATTCAGCGGCTTGACCAATAATGATTGGTCCTGAACCAATGACCATAATTTTCTTGATATCTGTTCTTTTTGGCATTAGTCTTGCTCCTTCCATGCATCCATTAATTCCATAAATTCATCAAACAAATGAAGACCATCATGCGGACCAGGCGCAGCATCTGGGTGATATTGAACTGTAAAAGCGGGGTATTGACGATGTCTAATGCCCTCTACTGAACCATCATTTACTTCTACATGTGTCACCATTAATTTATCAGGATCAACTGTCGCCTCATCGACTGCATAACCATGATTTTGTGATGTGAAATCGATTCTTCCTGTCGCAATTTCCCGAACAGGATGATTTAATCCTCGATGTCCGAATTTCATTTTATACGTATCTGCTCCATTCGCTAATGCGAATAATTGATGCCCTAAACAAATACCAAAAATCGGTACTTTTCCTTGAATAGCTTGTATCATCTTAATTGCTTCTGGTACATCTTTAGGATCGCCTGGCCCATTTGTTAGCATAACACCGTCTGGCGAAAGTTCTAAAATTGTCTCAGCAGCTGTATTATATGGCAAAACAGTCAAATTACAGTGACGTTTTGATAGTTCACGTAAAATACTATGTTTCAACCCAAAATCAACGACAACAACATTACGACCGATTCCTGGACTTGGGTATGCTTTTGTTGTTGAAACTTGGGCAACCTGATTCTTTGGTAAGACGGTTGCTTTCAATTGATCAAATTCATGTGTAAAGTCATCATCAATATCGACAAATCCAGCCTTCATCGTTCCAACAGAACGAAGTTTTCTCGTTAAGGCACGAGTGTCAATTCCTGAAATCCCAGGAATCCCTTTTCTTTTCAAAAATTCATCTAAAGTCATCTGCGCTCTCCAATTTGAAGCCAAACGAGCATGTTCTTTGACGACTACACCTTTACAAGTGGGCGAGATTGACTCATAATCATCGCGATTGATACCATAATTACCAACCATTGGATAGGTAAATGTAATGACCTGGCCATTAAAACTTTGGTCAGTGATCGTTTCTTGGTAACCTGTCATACTCGTTGTAAAAACGATTTCTCCAACAACGTTGACATCTGCACCAAATGCTTTTCCTTCAAAAACGGTTCCATCTTCTAGTATCAATAATCGCTTCAATTTTATGCATCTCCTTTAGACCATGCTGATTGTCCATCAACAAACGTCATTAATGTATTCCCTTTGACCTTCCAGCCGACAAACGGTGTATTAACACCTAGTGACTCAAATTCTTTATCGTCAATCATTTCCTCTAATTCTAAGTCAAAGACAGCGATATCTGCTGGAGCACCGATTGTTAATGTCCCAGCATTTAAACCAAAAATTTCAGCAGGTTTTGTTGCCATCCAATCAATCACTTGTTCTAACGTAAATTTACCTGTCTCAACAAAATTTGTATAAATCAATTGAAATGCTGTTTCGCTACCTACAATTCCAAATGGTGCTTTAAGAAATGTTTGATTTTTTTCTTCTAAGCCATGAGGAGCATGATCTGTTGCAATGCAATCGATTGTGCCATCAAGTAGTCCTTCGATCAAAGCGTCACGGTCCGTCGTTGCTCTAAGTGGTGGATTCATTTTCCAAAAACCGTTGTCTTCTGGAATATCTTCATCTACCAAAATCAAATGATGTGGAGCAACTTCTGCTGTAACATGAATCCCAGCTTTTTTTGCATCACGTATCACACGGACACTTTCTTTTGTTGAAACGTGGCAAACATGGTAATGAACGCCCGTTTCGCCTGCTAAAACAACATCTCGAGCGATTTGCGAAGCTTCAGTAGAACTTAAAATCCCAGGTAGTCCTAACTTTTTAGAAATTTCCCCTTCGTGCATTACCCCATCAAATAGGAGTGACTCGTCTTCTGTATGAGCCACGATTGCCATTCCGTTTGCTGCAGCTTCTTTCATAGCAAGATACATCGTACCAGCAGTCTGGACACCCACACCATCGTTTGTAAAAGCAAAAGCACCTGCTTCTTTCAATGCTTTTTGATCGGTTAATATTTCGCTACGTAGTTCTTCTGTAATAGGTGCATATTGTAACACTTTTACAACCGCATTTTTTTCAATGATCTCATACACTTCTTGTAATTTTTCTGCAGTATCTGGTACAGGATTTAAGTTAGGCATCGCGCAAACCGTTGTGTATCCACCTCTAGCAGCTGATTTACTTCCTGTTTCGATTGTTTCTTTATAAGTAAAACCTGGTTCTCTTAGATGTACATGGACATCCACTAATCCTGGTGCGATCAATTGACCTTTGGCATCGTAGACTTTATCAAATGTACTTTCTTCAAAAAATTCTCCAATTGCTCTGATTTTGCCCTCTTCGATCCAAACGTCTGCTGGAATCAATTGATTATCTTTTTTTATGATTTTTCCATTTTTGATAAGTGTTCTCATCTTGTTCACCTATGCCTTTCCTTGTAATACTGCTTCTAAAATTGCCATTCTCATGTAAACACCGTTACTCATCTGTTGGATGATACGTGATTGGATTCCTTCTACCAATGAATCTGCTAATTCAACATCACGGTTGATTGGAGCTGGATGCATGATGATTGATTGTTTTTGCAAACGTTTGGCTCTTTCAACCGTCAAACCATAATCCCGATGGTATTCCTCTTTTGAAAAGATTTCTGATCCATCATGACGTTCGTGCTGAACTCTAAGCATCATCATCACATCAACCGTTTCAACTACTTCATCTAATCCCATATAATGGCCATATGCTTCGAATTGTTTGTCATACCATTCTTCTGGGCCAGAGAAGAAAATTTTTGCGCCGAGTCGTTTTAACATCTGCATATTAGATTTTGCTACTCGTGAATGTGTGATATCCCCAACAATAGCTACTTTTAAGCCTTCAAAGTGACCAAATTCTTCATAGATCGTCATTAAATCCAATAAGCATTGCGTTGGATGTTGACCACTACCATCCCCGCCATTAATAATCGCACATTGAATCGTTTTACTTTGAATCAGTTCATCGTAATAATTTTCTTCACCATGACGAATGACCGCTACATCAACTCCGATAGCTGACATTGTCAGCACTGTATCATAAAGTGTTTCACCTTTTTTTACCGAGCTCATGCTTTCTTCAAACTCGATTACTTCGATTCCCAATTTCTTCTCTGCAACATCAAAGCTTTTATGCGTTCGTGTACTATTCTCAAAGAACAAATTTGTCGCAAAGTATTGTTTTTTCTCTGGCTGCCATGTTGCGCCTTGTTTGAACTCTTGCGCACGTTGGATCAAACCCATAACTTCTTGGTCACTTAATGCTTCTACGGTTAAAAGATGTTTTAAACTGATACGTTCAGATGTGATGATCATTCGTTTTCCTCCTTGTTTTAAAAGCTGAAAGAGCTCGTTCAGTCTTAAAGCTAGATATCAATGGTAACAACGTTCTGTACTTTTTTCCTAGTTAGATTTTTCTTCGCTACGTGCTGTTTCAGGTAAAATCAAGTTCAGAATGATTCCTAAAACTGTTGCTAATGCCATTGATGACAATTCAAATGTGTCTAACTTAAAAACTAATCCGCCAATACCAATGACTAAGATTACGGATGCAATCAATAAATTCTTTTTCTTATCAAAATTGATCTGATTATCAATCAAAATTTTCAATCCACTTGCTGCAATGACACCGAATAAGACAAAGCTGATACCAGAGATAACTGGTCCTGGAATACTTAAAATGATTGCACTTAATTTTCCTACAAAACCTAATCCCACTGCGAACACTGCAGCTCCTGCAATCACGAACACACTATGAACACGTGTGATTGCTAGAACACCGATATTTTCGCCATAACTTGTAACAGGAGGTCCACCGACTAATCCTGCTACAATTTGAGCAGCTCCGTCACCCATCAATGTTTTAGACAAACCAGGTTCTTGGAAAAAGTTTCGTTTTGTTAATTTATTCAAAACCATTAAGTGACCGATATGCTCTGTCATTGTGACAAAAGCAATTGGTGCCATAGTTGTGATAGCATTTAAATGTAATTTAGGCTGATACTGTACAAATGGAATTTCAAAATTGGGCATTGCAAACCAAGCGGCATTTTTGATCGGTTCAATATCTACAATCCCGAATAATAAAGCAACTAGATAACCGCTCACGATTCCTAGTAAGATAGGAATCAAACCAAGAAATCCTTTGAAAAACATGTTATAAAAAATGGTCAATCCTAATGTGATCAAAGCGACTGCAATGAATTTAAAATCGTATTCACCATTATTGAACATGGCACTATTTGCTGCATTAGAAGCAAGACCTAGTCCAATCACCATGACTACTGGCCCCACGACGATTGGCGGTAATATTTTATCGAGCCAATCTGAACCTATTTTACTAATGATGATAGAAACAATCAGGTAGACTAAACCTGTTGTGATTGCACCTTGAGCGATTGCAGGATAGCCATCACTTTTCATCAACATTTGCATAGCTGCAATAAAGGCAAAGCTACTACCAAGGTATGCTGGAATTTTCCCCTTTGTTACAAACAAATAGACGATCGTTCCAAGTCCTGAACTGACTAAGGCAATTCCAGGATCGATTCCAACTAAGATTGGCACTAAAACTGTTGCACCAAACATCGTAAATAAATGCTGTAAACTTAACCCCACCCAATGTGCTGCCTTTGGTCTATCGTGAATATCTAATACTGCTTCTTCATTGCGAAATTCTTTTTCTGTCATCTCAACCTACCCTATCTTTACTATTGTATTTGTCTACTCTTCTGTACTTGCGATCAAAATTCGATCTACGCCGTCTTTTTCTTCTACCTCAACGATAATCTCTTCAGCCATTGATGTTGGAATGTTTTTCCCAACATAATCAGCTCTGATTGGAAGCTCTCTATGTCCTCTATCGACTAGTACCGCTAATGAAATCTTTCTTGGTCTTCCCAGATCCATTACTGCGTCCATTGCTGCTCTAATTGTTCGACCGGTAAAGAGCACATCATCGATCAAAATTACTTCTTTCCCTTCTAATGAAACTGGAATATCAGATGAATGAAGCTCTGGTTCTTCAAGTGAACGTTCTTTCATAGACTGACCATCCATGTCGTCACGATATAAGGTAATATCAAGTTCGCCAACTGGCACTTCGATTTGTTCTAATTGTTTCAACCGTTCTGCAATTCGTCTTGCTATATAAATCCCTCGTGTTTTGATCCCTACTAAAACGATGTCTTGAATTCCTTTATTTCGTTCAATGATTTCGTAGGTGATTCTTGTTAATGCGCGTTTCATTGTAACTGCATCCACAACTTCTTTTCCTTGCATATTTAGTTCCTCCTGATAATGAATTTTTTTATTGATGCCTTATGAGCTTCCTGTTTCAGTGTAAAGGCATTACACTTGCTCTTTTTCATCTCCTGTTTTCAGTAGTTAAAACTTGATGAATGATAAGGTGACTTCTCTTACTTCGTTCGCCAAGTCTTTTTCATCACCTGCTCTGTCAGCTTTGTTGCTAGTCTCAGTGATGAAAAACAAAAATCCTCCCACCCGTGTTCGGATAGGAGGATTGAATTTATCTATACAAAGATACTATTCATTTCACACAGATTTTTTCTAAGCGCACCTAGATATTGTTCTGCATGTTTCCTTCTTAGCCTCACGGGACTACTCTTAAAGGATTACTTTATTAAATTTTCTTTCTAAAACAGTGTACCTTTTCTTTAAAGATAAATCAATCATTATTTCTTAATTTGTCTAAAGTTTTTTCAAAAAGATCTGGTAAAGGCGCTTCAAAGACCATCATTTGACCCGTTGTTGGGTGTTTAAAACCTAAAACTTCGGCATGTAAAAATTGGCCATTTCCTTTTAATGTTTTTCTTGGTCCATAAAGAGGATCACCTGCAACTGGAAATCCGATATACTTCATGTGAACACGAATTTGATGTGTGCGACCCGTTTCTAATTGTAATTGTAGCAATGTATAGCCTTCAAATCGTTCTAATACTTCAAAATGTGTGACTGCAGGCTTACCACCTTCGATTACTGCTTGCATTTTACGATCATTTTTTGAACGACCGATAGGGGCATTGATTTCACCTTTATCATGTGATATTTCCCCATGGACTAGGGCAATGTATTTTCTAAGTGATGTTTTATCTTTTAATTGTTCTGCTAGCGCAATATGCGCTTTATCATTTTTTGCGACCATTAACAATCCAGAAGTATCTTTGTCGATACGATGAACAATTCCAGGGCGAATAATGCCATTTATCGATGACAGATCCTTTATGTGATACAACAATGCATTAACGAGCGTTCCATTTTGGTGTCCAGCTGATGGATGAACAACCATCCCTTGCGGTTTATTGATGACTAATACATCGTCATCTTCATACACAATTTCAAGTGGAATATCTTCAGCTAAAACATCAAGTTCTTCAGGTTCTGGGACATTGATATTAATGTCATCATTTTCTTTCACTTTATAATTTGGACGAGTAATTTCACCGTTGACTGTTATATTTTGGTCTTTTAACCATTGCTGGATTTGTGACCGAGAATGATCTTTCAGTAGCTCACTCAAAACCTTATCGATCCGACCTTTTTCTTGCTTTATCTTTACATTAATTTGTTTCATTTTTTCCATCCTTCGCTGCTTTTTCTTCTAAAATTAAATACACAAAAATACATATCACGCCAACGACTAGCGCTGAGTCAGCAACATTAAATATAGGAAAGCTTATAAATTCTGTTTGGAACATATCAACAACATACCCTAGACGAATACGGTCAATAAAATTTCCGACTGCTCCAGCTAAGACCAAGCTCAACCCGACGGTAAACCACTTACTTCCATTAATATTTTTAACTAAGATATACAAAACCACAGCGACTACAATCACTGTAACAATATAAAAGAACCACATTTTACCTTCTAGAAGGCTCCAAGCGGCCCCTGTATTGCGAAGATTAGTAAAAGATAAAAACCCAGGAATAAATTCCTTCGTCTCTCCTAACTGAATATTCGTTACTGTTAAATATTTCACCCATTGGTCCAACCCAATAAGCGCTGCACTAATAATAAGATACACTGCTAACAACGGCTTTCATTCCTTCTCTAAATTATTGTATAAATCCCTTGGACGAATAATGCCTAATAAATTACCGTTGGGATCACCATCTTTTGTAATCAATATTGCCTCTAACCTAACCTGTGTCACAAACATTTCTTCAACTTGAAATACAGTTGCTTCTTTGCTAACAAATTCATAATTACTTTCTTTATAATTGCTGACCAAAAGCTCAGCTGCTTTTCTTCCCTCTAATTGAATGTCCCCTTTAGAGCTTTCTACAGCAAGCCAAATTCCTAAGCCACGAACAGTAATCAATCCTTTGAAGAAGCCATCATCGTAAATAGGAAATTGTGAATATTGCTTACGGGCAACAATTCCCAATATATCTTTAATTGAAATATTCATATCAAAGCCAGTGACCTTCTTTGCAAAACGAGGCAACACTTTTTCGGGACTTATTAAGGCACTTTCAATTTCTTTCATTCGGTTAACTGCCCATTCATTCGGCTCAGCAATCACAAAATCAGTTGAGATTTGTTCATGTACGATGGCATTTCTTAATTGAGCCATTTGCAGTAAATCATCTTGAAATAGCGCTAGTTGATTTTCTTTTTTTCTGGCTAATCTCCGAACCATTTCGCTGAATCCCATATTGGTTGGATTATTTAATTGTTCTCGAAACCACTTTTCAATACGGTTGAAACTACTTAAAAACTCCTCAGCTCTTTCACCCATCAGATCTTCTCCTTGATTACATAAGCTTTATTAAACATCGAAAAGACAAAAATAAAATAGATGATTAATAACAGTAAAATACCTATCAGATTTAAATGCAACACTGGAATTAAAAACATGCCCACAAAAAGTATAACATAAACCAAAATCAATGTTGGGTTCATTGTGATTTCTAAATTGACATCTTGTCCGTTATCTATCAACGTTATTGGCTCGCTTTTCATGAAAAAAAACTTTCCTTGTATTGTACATTCTCGTTCCGATGTTTCGATTTGTTTTGTTTCATTATGGCTTAAATAGAACCATTTCTGATTGTCTTTCCTTATCTCGATTGGACTACCCATTCCATAAAATCCGGTATTTCTAGTACAACGAATCTTCATCCTGATTCCTCCTCGAGCTTTAGTCTAAAGTATATAACAAAAACATGTAGACTGGAAGAAAGAAGTGGATTTGGGTGAAAATAAATTGATTTTCAAAAGAAGAGCTTGGGACTTAACTAAAAGGTTCTTAGTATCTGAATAAACGGTGGGCGCAGGAGTTAAACACTTCTGCTCCAACCTCTATGATTATAGTCATCTAAAATAGTCCAATCGCATTTCCTTCTTTATTTACATCCATTTGCCTTCTCCTGCTGGTGTTGGGTTGATTGAGGTAACTAAAATCAACTTTCCGTCATCATTTTCAGTTAAACCAATCGATTTTGCCATTTTATTGATAGGTAATAAATCAACATCTTACGAAATTTCTATATCCGCTTTCATAAAAGCCTTTTTTTCCCGAACGTTCGAAAATACATTCATGTATTCGTTAAGTTATTAACCATTATATCGTTTATTACAGTTCTTTTTCATCACTAAAATAACTTTTTTACAAAAGATTGACGGGTTCCTTTTTTCACTTTATAATGATGCTAGACTTTAGAAAATAAAGGAGCGTGATTTGAATGGAAAAAGGGTTCGTCAAATGGTTCGATAATAGAAAAGGTTACGGCTTTATTGGTTACAATGAGGACGAAGAAATCTTTGTTCATTTCACAGCAATCGAAGAAGATGGGTTTAAATCATTAGAAGAAAATCAAGCTGTAGAGTTTGACGTAATGGAAGGTACACGCGGCTTACAAGCTGCACATGTGAAGAAAATATAGAAAAGAAGCTGGTCAAAAACATTGTTTTTGGACCAGCTTCTTTTTAATAATGCTTGACGATCGTCAACTCTGGATCATCAATGATCTTTGCTGACAATAATTCATGTTGTTTGATTGCTTCTATAAATGCCAATTTTGTTTTTTTCCTCATAATAAACATCTGTGTATCTTCTTTAAAATCGGATGACTTGATTTCAATACATTTTGGGCCAACGCGAATCGTTTCAATCGCTGATACTGTTATTTTTTTTCGTCTTACGGGTAATAAAGCGTGAATAATCAGCCACTTGTCTTCTATGATAAAATAACGATTATAACCTAAAAATGTAAAGAGAAAGAAAATACCTAATACGATGTTACTGGTTAAATATGGACGCGTATACTCCAAGGTTAAAATCAAACTTAAAAATAAAATGCCGAATGTACAGGACCAATAAATTATCGCTGTTGATAATTCTGGTTGCCAATGATAGACTTTTTTCTTCATGCAGCGACCCCTTAATAAAAATTCAGTGTGTTATAATAGTAACATACTTCAACTTTGAACAAAAAGAAAATAAGGAGACTTTTATGTTACGAATGTATGTCGATGCTGCAACAAAAGGTAATCCAGGGCCAAGTGGTGGTGGCATCGTGATTGTTGGCGATAAGCTTCACGAACAGATCCATGTTCCTCTTGGTGAGTGTTCAAATCATGAGGCAGAATTTAAAGTTTTTATTAAAGCGTTACAACTGCTAATTGAAAAACAACTAAATGATCAAACGATTTTAATCCATTCAGACAGTAAAATCGTTGTCCAAACGATTGAAAAACAACATGCCAAAAACCCTCTGTTCCAGCCTTATTTGCATGCCTTTCAACAATTAGAAAATAAATTCCCTCTATTATTAGTAAAATGGCTTCCAGAAAGCCAAAATAAAGGGGCTGATGCTCTTGCGAGGCAGGCCTTACAAAAATATCAATAGCTATCCACTTCTTTTTCATTAGTGGATAGCTATTGATGTCTTACATCGTCAAATCTGCTATGCTCCCATTTGTTACGTGAACTATTGCAGATGGCGCTAATTCGATCTGCATTCCTCTTTTCCCAGCTGAAACAATAATCGTTTCAAATTGATTTGCCTCTTCAGCAATGAACGTTGGAAAAAGCTTTTTCATCCCAATTGGCGAACATCCCCCTCGAATATAGCCTGTCGTTTCCTCTAAGTCTTTTAAATGAAGCATTTCTATTTTTTTATTCCCGCTTGCGCTGGCTAATTTCTTTAGATTTAGCTCCTTATTACCTGGAATCACGGCTACAACGGGACCTGTTTTATTACCAACCGTTACTAAGGTTTTAAATATTTTGCCATCTTCGATCCCAATTTTTTCTGCTACACTATTCGCACTTAAATGGTCTTCACTCCACTCAAATTCGTATTCTTTATATGGAATCTTCTGTTGTTCGACAATACGTATTGCATTTGTTTTTTGCACTCTCTTCTTTTTTGCCAACTTGGGTCACCTCATCCTCAATTTTAACAAAGATAGCGTTGGATGCAAGAAAAATAGACTCGTTCACAATCAGGCTTCTCATTGCAAACAAGTCTATTTTTTTATAACGCTAACGTTTTAAGAATTTCACGTAACGCTCCCACAGGTACTTGTCCTGGAGCTGATGCTTTTTTTGCTGCACCAAATGTCATCGCGGACCCAAATGTTTCTCCGCACATCCGACTAACCATCCCTAATTGTCCCATTGACATCGTTACGATCGGTCGATCGGCATGTTTTGTTTTCATCTCATTGGTTGCTTCTAAAAGGGTTAATACATCATCTGAGGATTGTGGCATCACTGCGATTTTACAGATATCCGCATTTTTTTCCTGCATCTTACATAGTCGTGAAACAATTTCTTCTTTAGCTGGTGTTTTATCAAAATCATGATTGCACATTACAATCTTGATTCCTTTTTTATGTGCTGCTTGAATCGTTTCTTGAACAAGTGGATCATCCATGAACAATTCAACATCCAATAAGTCAATTGCTCCTTGTTCAATAACTGTTTTGTATAAACCAAAATATTGCTCATCTGTAAAAGCAAGTTCTCCACCTTCTTGTTTCGTTCTGAAGGTAAATAGAACAGGTTTATCTGATAGAATTTCGGCAATTTTTTTTGACATTAAGGCTGCCGCTTCAAAATTAGTTACTTGATCAAAAAAGTCAACACGCCATTCAACAAGATCACAATCGATCGTTACTAAATGTTTGGCTTCGTCTATTAATTCTGTTTCATTTTTCCCAACTAGAGGAACAATGATTTTAGGACTCCCAGTTCCGAGAGTCACATTTTTAACTGTGACTGTATTCATTTTTTTGTATCCTCCTTATTTAGATGTATCAATTGTTTGACGGTAACGAATAAAAATAATGACTGCTAAAACAAAACCGATTCCGGCAATAATTGTATCAAATAACATAATACCGCGTACATTGGTTTTAGCAATTTGGGCTGCTGCGACAGGAATAACAAATGAAGCAATACTACCAAATGTATAATAAATTCCTGTGATGGTTCCTTTTCCTGCCGGGAACATTTCTCCCATAACGGTCAATCCTAATTGTAACACGCCGCCTGCTGCAAAGAAACCAACTAAAGCTGCACCAATCATACAAATAAGAGGTGTTGGGAACAACCACATAACAGCGATTGTTAAAAATGAAACGAATGTATAAATAACAACTAAATAAATTGAACGAACTTTCGATGCCATAATTGCCGTAAACGCCACACATAATAATGACCCAATAGAATAATATGAAACTAAAACGCCAGCATCCGTTTGCGCCATACCAGCCACTTGTTCACCATAAGTTCCGATAAATTGGCTAATTAAATAGAACGTTGCTTGTGCGATAAACCCATAAATAACAAATGCAACCCCTTCAATAGCCATCTTAGGTTTAGATTTAAATTTAACAGTTGGTGCTTGCTCAACAGCTTCTTCTGTTTCTTCAGCTAATTTGGCATCCGCATCTGGAAATGGTTGTTTCCATAAGAAAATGGCATTCACACCAAGTAAAATTGCAGCGATCATAAATGACCAACCAAACCATAAGTGATTTGATGCTAAAAATTTAATGATCAATGGTAGCGCAAATTGCCCACCTTGAATAAATGCTTTCAATAATACAGTTGCTGTACCCGCCGTTTTCGGAAATGATTCCATCAAAGCAGGGTACGTACCAGAATCCAGGAACGAATTAGAAATTCCTGCAACAACGGCAAAGAACATCGCTAACTCAACACTTGGACTATACAATATTCCAAAGAAATAAGCGGCATACGTAACCATTCCCAAGTAGATAAATGGTTTACGTCCAAATTTATCCGACAAACGTCCTGAAATCATGATTGCAATCAAACGCCCTATCCCTAACATCGAAATAACTTTTGCGATACCCATCAAATCTGTATCCCATTGGGTCATCAAAGAATTTTGATTTTGTGAAATAATAATAACGCCCATCCCATGGACAATGTAGTTGATATATAGACCTATGGCGGTCGGTGTGTATTTATTCTTCATCATTTTCTCCTAACTGTTAGTCCTTAAATAGTAATTCTTTAATATAGTCAACTGGCATGTCTTCCCCAGTAAAATGTTTGAAGGCTTCTGCTCCTTGATAAAGCATCATGCCCAGACCATTGATTGTTTTCTTTGCACCATTTTCACGAGCGAATTTCAATAGTTTTGTTTCTTTTGGAATATAGACAACATCAAAGACCACCAAATCTGGGCGGATAACTTCTGGATCATTGATCAGGCTTTCTTCTTGTAAAGGTTTCATGCCAACGCCAGTTGCATCGATATAAATACTACTTTCGCTAATAGACTGTTTGAATGCTGTTTGATCCGATAAGTCCGTTAATGTCGCTGTACAGTCAGTATTTTCATTGATTTTTTTCACTGTTTCTTCCGCATTTTTGTAGTGTTGATCATTGATATTGAAAATACGTAATTCTTTAGCACCATCTAAAGCTGCTTGAATTGCAATTGCTGTTCCTGCACCACCTGCACCAGTCATTGTAACGATTTGATCTTTGACTTCTACGCCTTCTTCTTTCAACGCACGCATGGCACCAGTTCCATCCGTTACATGTCCGACTAAATGACCTTTTCCATCTTTATTGGTTACCGTATTCACTGCACCGACTAATTTTGCTGCTGGAGAAAGTTCATCTAAATAAGGAATAATGGCTTGTTTATTTGGCATAGAAACATTTGAACCACGAATCCCCAACGCACGAATTCCTTGAACTGCATCTTTCAACTCTTCATTTCCCACTTCAAACGCCATATACGCATAATCTAACCCTAATTTAGCAAATGCTTCATTATGCATTGTTGGTGATAAGCTGTGGCGAATCGGTGTTGCAATCAAACTGATTAGTAATGTGTGTCCGTCAATTCTTTCTGTCATTTTAAATTCCCTCGCTTTATATAGTTTGTGTTGCTTGTAAACTTTTAGTTTGTTCAAATAACATTTTCTGTGTGCGTGTGTTTTCAAGAACTTCGATCGTTTTCAAAATGTCACGGGCTTCTCTTGTGCCTTCCATGATACGTCTAGCGACCTTACTGTCCCCCATATTTAAAAGAACAGCACCATTACTTCTAGCATACTGATCTAGTTCACGAATCATTGGTGCTTCTGCACGCATTCCTAAACATACGAAACCTAAATCAAATGGTAATTCGATCATTTCTCCCTCTTTTTCAACTAAGAAGCTATTTTCTCGAACTTCTGTCAATTTAGTTTCCACATGAACTTCTACACCAAATTTTTCAACAATTTCCATCATTGCAAGTTTTGTGATCAAATCTAGGTCTTTCCCGATTTCACCTTGCATTTCTACTATGCTAACTTTTTTAGCGCCACGTTCAGCGTAATATTCTACAACATCTAAACCAACCGCACCGCCACCGATTACAACAACTTCTTTTCCTTCAAATTCTTGGAATTTAGACATATCGTCTAAAATATCAAAAATAGAAAAGATATTTCTGTTTGGATTGTCTAATTGTTCTTTCAATCCATTAATTGGTGGTAATAAAGGTTTTGCACCAGTCGCATTGACGATAATATCTGGACCGATTGCTTCAATATCAGCTAACGTTGCTGCATGATTTAGGTGGATCGCTAGATTATCAAGCTCTTTACAACGATTGATTTCATAGGTAATAAAATCGTCGATTCTTTTCTTATCTGGGAAGCGAGCAATTTCGTGACCTAAACCACCTAAATAGTCCTTTTGTTCAAATAGTTCAACACTCACACCGACTTCAGCTGCAGTTGCTGCTGCCTCAAGTCCTGTCGTACCACCACCGATCACAACCATTTTTGTCGGATGTAACACAGGCTTCATTTTGTACTCATCTTCATAATGCAAATCAGGATTGACCGTACACCGCATTGGACGAGCTTTCGCGATTCGATGATCTGCGCACCCAATATTACACGAAATACATTTTCTAAGTAGGTCTTCTTGTCCGTTAGCAACCTTGTTGACCCAGTTGGGCTCAGCAATCAAGCCACGCCCCATTGCCAATAAGTCTGCATCTCCTGATTCAAGAATTTCAGTTGCTCTTTTAGGACTACGAATATTCCCAGAAGTTACTGTCACTTTGTCAGGAAAGCGCTCTTTGACTGCTTTTGACATATATGCACGCCAACCATCTTCTAAATTCATTTTATCGATTTGATATTGTAAACTATCATTCAACGCAGCAGAAACATTCAAAATATCTACTTCATCGGCGAAATAACTCAAAATCTCAATTGTATCTTCTAATGTATTTCCACCTTCTAATAATTCATCTGCACTAAAGCGAAGTGAAATCGGGAAAAATGGTCCTACTGCTTTTCGAACTGCTTCAACAACTAATTTAGTCAAACGAGCGCGATTTTCTGGGCTGCCACCAAACTTATCCGTTCGTTTATTATATAGAGGAGATAAAAATTGGCTTAAAAGATACGAATGCCCTGCGTGAATTTCTACACAATCGAATCCAGCACGTTGTGCTCTTAATGCACCATCTGCATATCGCTCAACAATGTCATAAATCTCTTCTTCTGTTAATGGTCGTGGAATTGGATTTCCTTTTTTTGATGGAATATTTGATGCTGAAACGGGCTGTTCTCCCTCTAAACGCAAGCCATATGCAGAAGCGCCAGCATGATTGATTTGAACGGAAGTACATGCGCCATAGGCATGCATCTTTTCATTAAAATGCCACAGTCCTGAGATATATTGATCATTATCCATCCTTAATTGACGAGCACCATTTGTTCCCATTGGGTAATCAATACATACATTTTCTAAAGTAATCAGACCCGTACCACCTTTAGCACGTTGTTCATAATATGAAACATGTTGCATACTGAATGTTCCGTCCATATTAGCAAAGTTAGTGCCCATAGGCGGCATGACAACACGGTTTTTTAAGGTCATACGTTTTACAGTTAACGGTTCAAATATTGCTTGATAATTATTCATGATTACCTCCTAAATTTAAAAGCGGAAAGAGCTCGTTCAGCCTTGACTAGAAAATAGAAACAACTGACTGAGACGCTCTTTGTCTCATTCAATTTTTATCATCTTCCCGAAAGGCTAACTCACTTATCGCATAATTCTAATTGTTACTTATTTCACAATCATCATGATTTTATTTTAATTCAACAAACCAATAAATTCCAATGAATGTTTTTTATGTTTTGTATGAATAGAATTTATAGATTGCATTTATTCTTTTTGGTGCATATTTCATTAGTTATTGATAAACTGTGTTTATACATGAATTACTGATGAGGAGTATAAACTATGAATTTGCGACAACTAGAGTTTTTTAGGATGTTGGCGGATACCCAACACATGACACATGCGGCTAAATTATTAAATACGACGCAACCGAATTTAAGCCATTCCATGTCTGAGTTAGAAAAAGAATTAGATGCACAGTTATTTGAAAAAAAAGGTAGAAATATTCAATTAACAAAATACGGAAAATTTTTCTATACATATGTTTCAACCGCTTTAGAAGAGTTGGCTAAAGGTGAACGTGCCTTAAAAGAGTTAGTCAGTCCAGAAAAAGGATTGATCGATTTCGGGTTTATTTATACTGCTGGTTCTTTTTTAGCTCCTATGTTGATGAAAGAATTTTCAACTTATCCTGGAAATGAGCAAATTCGTTTCAATTTATTTCAAGGAAATTCATCTGATATGACGGATTTACTCTTGAAAGAAGATGTAGATATTGCCATTACATCGAAACTAAAGGAAGATGAGCAACTTCACTATGAAATTTTGACTGAACAAGAGATTGTTTTAGTTGTTCCCAATAATCATCCCTTAGCAATACACGACACTGTTTCATTGAAACACACTAGTGAATATCCTTTTGTCTATTTTAATGAACGAAGTGGATTACGTCCTTATTTGGATCGACTGTTCTCTTCTGCTTCGATTACACCACAAATTGTTTGCGAAGTTGAGGAAGATCATACTTTACTTGGATTTGTGGCACATGATTACGGTATTGCACTGATGCCGAAAATTCCTTCAATTTCTGCTTATGATGTCAAAGCTATCAGTCTTGAAGATAATTTTTTCCCTCGTTATATTTATCTAGCAACGAAAAAAGACCATTTCCTTTCGCCTGCTGCTCTACGCTTTAAAGAGTTTATTCTACCATTTGCGCAAAATATGTTTTATCAATAAAAAGAAGAGGTTAGATATGACTTTTTCAGTCACACCCAACCTCTTCTTTTTATTTTTTGATTTTAATGAAAAATACTTTTAAGTAGTTACCTTCTTCAAAATATTTATTTGTTTTAAAATCACTTGGCAATTGATACATTTCTTGGAATTTATATTGAACTTTTTTCTCTTCCAAAGCATCAATAATCATTTTTTTGTATTTTTCTAACGAAATATTAGCAGCATTTGTCGATGCAATCAGCAAGCCTTCTGGTGCTAGTATGTCTACAGAATCTTTTACCAAATCTCCATAATTTTTAGCGACCGAAAAAACTTTTTTCTTGTTTCGGGCAAAACTTGGTGGATCGAGTACGATTACATCATATGTTAATGCCTTACGCACAGCATATTTAAAATAGTCAAAAACATCCATAACCACAATTTTTTGATCTTCTACAGCCAAATGATTGACCTCAAATTGTTCTTTTGTTTTTGGCAAACTACGTTTAGCCAAGTCAACACTTGTTGTTGTGCTCGATCCGCCCATCGCACTAGCAACTGAAAATGCGCCAGTGTAGCTAAACATATTCAAGACCGTTTTTCCAGCAACGATCCCTTCCGTTAAGCGTCTTCTGACTTCTTTTTGGTCCAGAAAAATGCCAGTCATCAGACCATCATTTAAATACGTAGCATAGGTTACGCCATTTTCATAAACTAGAAGTGGTTCAGGAGCATCGTTACCATATAATTTTTGTGATTCGGGCAGTGAGTTACTTGCAAAACGGATTTTCTCATAGGCTCCATCAATTTCAGGGAAACTTAGTTTAAAAGCCCGGACAATTTCTTCTTTCTTTTGATACAACGTTTCGTTATACCAAGAAAATACTGCAAAATTATCATAACGATCAATGATCAAACCACCCAGTCCGTCTCCTTCACCGTTAAATAGTCGATAAGCAGAAGTCGCTTCATCTTGGTTGTAGCTGATTCTATGATTCTTAGCTTGTGTAAACAAATTTTCTAAAAATGACGCATCTACTTTCCCCTGCCAGTTTACCAACCAGCCAATTCCTTTATTTTGCTCGCCAAGATACCCTGTTGCAATAAACTGACCTCTGCTATCTAAAAATTGGACCCACTCGTTTGAAAAAGACTTAGGTATCTCAAGTAAATCTTCTTTTTGAATAAGCGGATATCTTCCTTTAAATTTCTTCTCTGATTTTTTTGTTACTTTTATATTCATTTATTGCTACATCCTTTGTCGTCATTTGATTTCTACTTTAAGTCAATTTCACTGCTTCTGTTCTTATCCTTCGTTAGTATATCAAAAAATAATTCAACTGTCGTTAGCTTTAAGGAAATCCCTATTTTTAAAGTTTTAAGAAAAGTAAAATTTTGTTAACTTTTACCCTGTTTGTCTTGATTTAAATTGACATAGAATTGTAGACAGAGTAGAATTAGAACAGTATACAGAAAGCTCTTGAATTTTTTTCATTAGCTTTCTTTTAGATTTGACCTAGGAAAGGATACGTTAACTTTGAATATTATAAAAAAAATACATATGCCTAAATTTTTAGATACCCGACTTGGACTTTTTGGGTTTGTCGCTGTACTAATTTGGCTGAAAAACATTTTTGCTTACACCGTCGATTTTCATTTGAGGATTGAGAATGCTTTAGAGTATTTCATTCTCTTCATAAATCCAATTGCATCAACATTTTTCTTATTAGCAATTGCCTTGTATGTTAGGAGAAAAAAAGCATCTTATATTACCATGATGGTTATTTACTTCTTGATGTCACTGCTGTTATTCTCAAATGTTGTTTACTACAGAGAATTTACTGACTTTATAACAGTTAATACCATGCTTGGTGCAGGGAAAGTCGCTAGTGGTCTTGGCGAAAGTGCCCTACGTTTATTTAGACCGTATGACATTATTTACTGGCTTGATTTTATTATAGTTGGTATTTTATTGATCACTAAAAAAATCAAGATGGATGAACGACCAGTTAGAGCTCGTGTTGCCGTTTCAATCAGTATGTTATCTGCTTTATTCTTTGTTGCAAACCTAACATTGGCTGAAACTGCTCGTCCACAATTGCTTGGTCGTCAATTTTCTCGTGATTATATTGTTAAGTTCTTAGGTTTGAATGCGTTCACTGTGTACGATGGTGTAACAACATATCAAACAAACCAAGTCCGTGCAGAAGCTAGTGAAAACGATATGGATGCCGTCTCCGATTATGTTAAAGATCATTATGCTGCTCCTAACCCTGATACATTTGGAATGGCTAAAGGAAAAAATGTTATCTATATTCATTTGGAAAGTTTCCAACAATTTTTGATTGACTACAAATTAAAAGATGAAAAAGGTGTCGAACATGTAGTAACTCCTTTCATCAATAGCTTGTATCACAGCAATAGCACGTATAGCTTTGATAATTTCTTCCACCAAGTGGGACAAGGAAAAACAAGTGATGCTGAAACAATGTTTGAAAACTCTCTTTTTGGTTTAGATCAAGGTTCTTTATTCACGCAAGTTGGTGGTAAAAATACCTTTGAAGCAGCACCTGCTATTTTAGATCAAGAAGCTGGATACACAAGTGCGGTCTTCCACGGAAATGCAGGAAACTTCTGGAACCGTAATGAAACATACAAGCATTTGGGTTACAACTATTTCTTTGATGCTAACTATTATGACGTTAATGAAGATAATTCGTTCCAATATGGCTTACACGATAAACCATTTTTCCAACAATCAACACAATACTTGGAACACTTACAACAACCATTTTATTCTAAATTTATTGCTGTTTCTAACCACTATCCATACTCTCAATTTACGAATGATGAAGCTGGATTCCCGATTGCTCAAACATCTGATGAAACAATCAATGGTTATTTCGCCACAGCAAACTATCTTGATAAATCAGTTGAAGAATTCTTCAACTATTTAAAAGCTTCTGGATTATATGATAATTCTGTAATCGTTCTTTATGGGGATCATTATGGTGTTTCGACTTCTAGAAACCAAAATTTAGCTGAATTACTTGGTAAAACAAAATCAACTTGGAATGACTTTGACAATTCAACCATGCAACGTGTTCCTTATATGATTCATATTCCAGGTCAAACGAATGGCGGCATCAATCATACTTATGGTGGTCAGATCGATGCCTTGCCTACCCTATTACATTTATTGGGTGTTGATACAAAAAATTACATTCAAATGGGACAAGACTTGTTCTCTAAAGAAAATGAACAACTTGTTGCGTTTAGAAATGGAAATTATGTTTCACCTAAATACACAATGCTTGGTTCTAGTATTTATGAAACAGCAACTGGTCGCTTGATAGAAGAACCAACTGAACAAGAAAAACAAGAAGCACAGGCTTTGAAAGACAAGGCAAACTTACAACTTGAAATGTCAGACCAGACTACAAATGGTGACTTATTACGTTTCTATACTAACAGTGGGCTAAATCCTGTTAATCCAGATGATTATAATTATAAAGATCAACTAAAACAATTAGAAAAAATTGAAAGTGATAAAGGGTCAAAATCAACAAGTGTATACAGTAAAAACAATAACACTTCAACCGTTGATAAATACCATACTGAATCCTATCAAGATTATCTAAAATCTGGTAAATAAGCATAAAATAATCACGAAAGCTTGAGTAAATTACTCAAGCTTTTTTATATCTTATTCATAATTTATTCATATTCTTCTTTTATACTTAATGTAGTGAGGTGATCTGATTTGAAAAGCATTCGCTACGCTCTTGCTAGCGTTTCTTACCATAAAAAAATTTCATTTACTATTGGTATTTGCGCTTCTTTTTTTCTATTTCTATTGACGAGTATTTTAAACCTTAAAGATATAGAAAGAGCGTTTTATAGTCAAGTTAGTAGTATGATCAATAATACGGAGTATCATGCGAATTATCAAAAAATCATGCAAGTCTACTCATCGTTATATATCATTTGCTTATTATTGTGGATCATTTTAATGACACTCGTTATTTTTATCTCCTTAAAAATAAAAGAGCAAGACATAATGAAATGGCGTATCATGGGATTTTCAAATCGCTTCGTGATCAAGCAAACCATTTTAGAAATTCTTATCCCAATGATACTAGGTATCCTTATGATAGCTGTGTTTCTTATCGTCTGTCAGCATACATATGAATATCTTTTGCTAAAGACTAGACCCTTACTTGCAAGCGGCATGGGAATCAAACAAGTTCCTTTCTTCTCTTCCCAAGTACTAATAGAAAGTACACCAAATGCAGCTATCAGCACAGCTGTTGATACCCATTTTATATCTATGAGAATTAGCAGTCTATCTGTTTCAACGATATTTAATGCCTTCTCAAAAAATTGTCTTTTAATGATTTCTCTTACAACCGGAATCACTTTAGCTTCAGCCTCTATTATTTCAAGAAAATCGAAAAAAGTATTTAGGACGTGAGTAAATGAATTTTCCTTTGGCACAAAATTGGACCGAAAAAAGCTTTAATGAATTATTTCAACAACAACATATGACCGTTGTTTTAGAAGACCAAAGCAGTATTCAGGCTGATTTTTATTTTCTTATTGATAAAACCTTTGACTTGAAACAGTCGATGGCTGTAGGCTTTATTCTATCTGAGAATACCTTTTTACCTTACCTTTCAATCAAAGAGAATCTATTTGTCGGTTCTTCAATTAAAGAAAAAGATAAAAAAGCCTTACTAAATCAATTTTTTGACTATATCGGTCTTTCCTCTAGTATTTTGAATAAATCAAAAGAGCAACTGACGACGTTCGAACAAGTGAAACTTCAGCTGACCCAGTTATTACTCATTGAAAAAGATATTATCATTATCGATGATATCTTTCAAAAGCTTTCAATTGCTCAAAGACAAGAATTATTACCATTACTTCAGAAAATAGCAAAAGAAAAGAAAAAAGCGATTCTTGTTTTGACAAATGATATTCAGATTGCAGAAAGTCCATATATGGACAAAATTATAAAAACAGCTTAAACAAAAGATGTTGGAACCTGCTCCCAACGTCTTTTTGAATACTAAGAGCCTGAAACATAACTTTTTCCGTTATGTTTCAGGCTCTTTTGGTTAGGCATCATCTTCTATTTCTACATCTGGAAATGAGATTGTAAAGCTGGTACCTTTTCCCTCTTGACTCTCTACACTGATTTTTCCTTTATGGAGGCGGACCAGTTGTTGAACGATTGAAAGTCCTAAACCAGATTCTCCATATTTTGTATTTTTTCTAGAAGGATCTACTTTATAATAACGATCCCAAATATTCTGTACTTGTTCTTCTGTCATACCGATTCCTGTATCAGAAATGGTTATGATCGTTTCCAAATAGCCTTTTTGTAGATGGACATGTATCTCTCCATCGTGAGTAAACTGAATGGCATTTTGAATAATATTTACCATGATCTGAACAAAGCGATCATAATCTGCGTAAACATCGATACCTTCGTCTGCTTCCAAAATCAGTTTATCGTTTGCTGATTCAGCTTTGCCTTCAAGTTGAGTAAGAATATCTTTTAGTGTTGCAGTTGCATCGAATTTCTTAACGACGATACTAATTTGATTTGTCCTTATTTTTTCATAATCCAAATTCTCATTAACAAGTCGTATCAAACGAGAGGTTTCATTTTGCATCAGCTTGATTGCATTCTCTCTTTGGCCTTCTGGGATGGCATTATACTGTAATCCTTCCAACAAGCCATTGATGGTCGTTAAAGGCGTTCTCATCTCGTGAGATGCATCCGCCATAAATTGACGTCGTCTTTCTTCTTGCCGATCAATTTCTTCTCTTGATTCCTTTAGTGATTCTGCCATTTTATTAAAATCTTCAGCTAGATCATCAAATTCATCTTTGTCATGTGTAACAAGTTTGATATCGAAGTTCCCACTGGTTATCTCTTTTGTGGCTTTTCGCATGCGGTTGATTCGTTTCACCTGGAAACTGGCAAAGAAATAGCTTAAAATCAGTCCAACTATACTTGAAATAATAAATCCTTTAAATAAGTTAGCTGTGATTGCATCAACACTGTCTGAAACATTTTTAGCAGGTTGTGTAATGATCAACGCACCAATAATTGAATTTTCATTGGATTGGACATTCGTTTGAGTAACAGGAAGCATGACGTAAGAGGACATATTCTTATGGCCGAAGATATCTTTATTGATCGTAGCATATTCTTCTTGTCCTTCCATCAATGCAGTCCAGTTTTCTTTGATTACAGAATCATCTATTTTTTTTTCAGTGTCTAATGGATATTGAACTTGCATATTCCTATCATAAAAAACGAATTGAACATCTTGATAACTTAAGAAACCTTCGAATAAACGAAATGACGAATTCCAAATATCCTGTTCTGTCATTCCCGGAAATCTACTGATGGAATCTTTTGTTTTCCATGCTGATATAGCATATCCTCTGAGTTGTTCATAATTGGTATCTTGTAGTGTCTTTTTTGTTAATTGAGTGAATGACGTTCCTACGATCAAAATAATTAAGATGATCACACCCCAAAAGGCTAGTAATTGTTGATATAAATATTTCATCTATGCTACTCCAGAATCATCAAATTTATACCCTACGCCCCAAACTGTTTGAATAACTTGTGGTCCTACTTTTTCAATTTTTTGACGCAATTTTTTAATATGTGCATCAACTGTACGTTCATCACCAAAATATTGATAATCCCAAACCATTTCTAATAATTGCTCGCGAGAAAATACCTGTCTTGGTTTTTTTGCTAATGTATAAAGTAAATCAAATTCTTTTGGTGTTAAACCATCAATCAATTTATTATCTAAATAAGCTTCTCTTGTTTTGGTATTCATTCTAAAATGATTTGTCTCAACATCAAACTGATCATCTGATCGTTCAATCCCATCGGATGTGTGTTCGCCAATTTCTGAACGACGATGTAAAGCTTTTATTCGTGCAATTAAAGTTAGCGGGCTAAACGGTTTTGTGACATAATCGTCTGCGCCCATCTCCAAACCGATTACCTGGTCGCTTTCTGAATCTCTAGCCGTCAACATGATGATTGGAACTGTATTTGAGATCTTTCGAACCTCTCGACAGACAGCCATACCATCCATTGTTGGTAGATTTAAATCTAGCGTGATCATATCCCACTTTTCTGGATTTTCTAAAAACGCATCTAATCCTTCTTTACCATCATATTTAAATGTTGCATCCCAACCCTCATTTAAGAAAAACATTTGCATCATTTCTGAAACTGATTCATTATCTTCTATCATTAATACATTCATTATCTACTCGCCTCTTCCTTCAAGTTTACGTCATTTATATTATACTCTAAAAATCACTCAGCTCCAATAACTTCTATCTTTCTTCAAAAAAGCTTTGTCTTTTTTTCAATCTTTGATAAGATTAAGGATGAAAGGACGTTGAAAATTCATGGAAAATATCCAAGCAGTTGCTTTTTTTGATTTAGATGGAACTTTATTGAATGATAAGTCACAAATAACACCCGAAATAACACAGGCTATCAGTGCTTTAAAAACGAACAATGTTCTCCCATTGATCGCTACTGGTCGAACCGTTGTAGAGATTGAGCATATTATGAAAGACAGTGGCATCGATTCTGCAATCGTAATGAATGGCCAATTTATTCAAGTGGAAGGAAAAAAAGTCTATTCAGATGAATTTAGCTATGAAGAATGTTTGAAAATGTATGAACACGTAAAAAGCCTAGGACACGAAATTTCTTATTATAACGATAAACAAATTTGGTGTTCTGGTCATAATGAAATCGTTACGAAAGCTTATGATTTTATCCATTCTGAAGCCCCTATCATCGATAAGTCTACTTTGCAAGATAAGACTGTAAATATGATGCTCGTACTTTCTGAAGATGGTGATGAACATTATTTAAAACATTTCCCAGAAATGACGTTTTATCGTAATGGCCCTTATTCGATCGATACAGTCAGAAAAGGTGTTTCTAAAGGAACTGGCGTACAGAACTTGTTCAAAACATTAGTATTACCAGATGTCCCAACATTTGCTTTTGGCGATGGAATCAACGATTTGGCTCTATTTGATGCTTGTGATAATAAAATTGCAATGGGCAACGCACGAACTGAGCTAAAAGAACGCTCTAGTTATATTACTAAGAAAAATACTGAAGGTGGAATTGTTCACGCCTTAAAACACTTTGATCTGATCTAAAATACGCATAAAAAAATCCCACTTCTTATTTCGAAGATGGGATTTCTTTTTTATGTCTTTTTTGATGAACACAGATAATGGTTCCTGTCACTTGAATCAGTAAGAGAAAAAGTAAAATTGCACTTAATCCTAAATGTCCTTGATCAAACGTTCTTTTTAACAATACAAGTAAAATCAGACTGCTTACTGAATAAAGTGACCATTGCTTATCCATAATATCTAGACCCCTTTGGTTTGTTATCTATAAGAATAGGACTTTTGATTAGAAAAAGCAAGGAACTTTTTAGTATCTGTGAAATTTCCTACAATTTTTTAGTGTTTCTTTATAATTCTAAGGAGAATCTAAATATCGTTGGTTGAACATTTTCAGTATTAAGGTGTTGTATCCATTTCAAACAATTAAAAAAAATGATACACTGAGTTTATTGTACAGTTTACGATGAGGAGTTTTTTCTATGGATAAAATGAAACAATCAACAATACAGCTTATTTTAGATACTTGTTTAATGGCCGGTAAAATCATGACTGAAAGTGGCTCTGAGGTTTATCGTGTTGAAGATACAATGAACCGAATCGCTGAAAATGCTGGACAAAAAGAAAGTGTCAGTTATGTTACAGCAACAGGACTTTTTATGGGCTTTCGTTCTAGTAATTATACGCAATTAGAAAATGTTACAGAACGAAGTATCAACCTAGAAAAGGTCGCAATTGTGAATAGTCTTTCACGAAAATTTGCTGAGAAAGAAATAACTTTAACAGAGCTAAATGAGAAACTCAAAAATATCAACCATGAAGCGCCTACCTATTCTATTCCTTTACAGATTATAGCGGCTGGGGTCGTTAGTTGTACATTGATGTATATTTTTGGAGGAGTTTGGCAAGACTTTTGGGCAACTTTTTTTATTGGAATGATTGGGTATAGCGTAGCTTATTTTACTAAAGAATGGTTAAATATTAAGTTTTTAGATGATTTTCTTGCTGCGTTTACAATTGGTCTGTTAGCCTATTTTGCAGTAAAATTCCACCTAGCTGGAAATATCGATAATATTATCATTGGGGCTGTCATGCCTTTAGTCCCTGGAGTTGCGATTACAAATTCCTTTAGAGATATTTTGGCAGGTCATTTATTAAGTGGTACCGCTCGAGCAACTGAAGCGATTTTTGTGGCTGGATCAATTGGCATTGGCATCGCAATTGTTTTTAAATTATTTATGTAAGGAGAAATACGTGTGGAAGTCTTTATTCATTGTATATTTAGCTATCTAAGTACAGTTACATTTGGGATCGTTACAAATGTTCCAAGAAAAGTGTTAAATGCTTGTGGTATAACTGGTGCTGTAGGATGGATGATTTATTGGTTTATGAAAAACTTAGATGCAGGCAGTATCTTCGCTAATTTTCTTGGTGCTATCGGCATTGGATTGTTAAGTATTTATTTTTCTCGTAAAAAAAAGATGCCTATGACGATTTTCAATATTCCTAGTCTCGTTCCTTTAGTGCCTGGTGGTCCGGCTTATCAAGCTGTTCGAAGTATTGTTTTAGGTGATTATATCGGTGGTGTACATTCAATCATTAAAGTGATTATGACGGCCGGAGCAATCGCAGCTGGCTTTATGGTCACTGGAATCGTTGAGCGTTTATTAAAAAATCTATTGGATAAAAAACGAGCAGTTAAGTAATGTTAAATTACTTAACTGCTCGTTTTTTATTTAATCAATCGCTATTTCTTCGGCTTCTTCTTCAAAAAACAATAACAAATCCTGTAACGTTAGTTTTTCTTTTTCCTCTTTATTTAAGTCTTTCACGATCTGTCCTTTTTGTAATACAATCAGTCTGTTACCATAATGGAGCGCATCTTCCATACGATGTGTAATCATTAGACACGTCAATTCACCTTCTTTAATTCGCTGATCTGTCAATTGCATCAATTGTTTCGATGTCTTAGGATCAAGTGCTGCTGTATGCTCATCTAAAAGAAGTAATTCTGGCTTTGTCAATGTCGCCATCAATAAGCTCAATGCTTGCCTTTGACCGCCAGAAAGATTTCCAGTTGGTGTATCCAAATGATTCTCTAAGCCATTTCCAACTTCACTACAAATTTTGGTGAAAAATGTCCTTTCCTCATTTAATTTACGTAACCGTAATCCGCGTCTTTTGCCACGATACAAGGCTAATAATAGATTTTCTGCAACGGTCATTCTCGGTGCCGTCCCCATTTTAGGGTCTTGGAAAACTCGGGATAAGTATTTTGCCCGCTTTTCTTCAGAATAAGCTGTGATATTTTGTTCGTTTATAAATAAATCACCTTCAGATAAAGTCAATGTTCCAGCAATACTGTTGAATAGAGTACTCTTACCAGCTCCATTCCCCCCTAGAACTGTGACAAATTCGCCTTGAGCAATTTTCAAATTGACGTGATTTAAGATGACTTTCGTTTCGTCTACACCATTACCAATACGTTTAGTTGCGTCTCTAAGTTCTAAAACTGTACTCATTTTTCACCCTCCTTTTGCGGTAAAAAGTTCAGATTTAACGCTTTTTTAAGTTGTGGAATCATTAAGCATGCAGCCAGAATCACCGCTGAGAAGATTTTCAAGTATGTTGTATCAAATCCTAGCTTGATTACAACTAAAATAAGCAATTGATAGATAATACTTCCCACAACGATTGCAACTAAACGTTCAGCAAACGTTAGTTCTCCGAACAATACCTCGCCTATAATAATTGATGCAAGTCCGATAACGATCACGCCTGTTCCTTTATTGACATCGGCATATCCATCATTTTGAGCGATTAAAGCGCCTGATAAGGCTATTACACCATTTGACAATGTTAACCCTAAAATTTTCATTGAATCTGTTTTGATTCCAATTGAACGTGCCATATGTTCATTGTCACCTGTTGCAATATACGCTTGTCCTAAATTCGTATTAAAGAAAAATAATAACAAACTAATAATGATTGCTAGAAAAATCACGCCTAAAAATACGATGTCATAATAGTTTGGTAGATTTAATTGTAAAAAGAAATCTTGAATTTTCGGCTTATTCAACAATGATAAATTAGGTGTCTGCATCACATATAGAATCACTGAGTTCAATCCAGACATTACTAAAATTCCCGCCAAAATAACTGGTATTTTTCCTTTAGTAAAAAGTAACCCCGTCACCAAACCAGCACACATACCAGCTAAAACGCCTAATAATGTTGCTAAAATCGGGTGGATCCCCGAAGTAATCGCTGTAACACAAACTGCTCCTCCCAATGGGAAAGATCCTTCTGTTGTCATATCTGGAAAGTTTAAAATTCGATAGGTCATAAATATGCCTAATCCTAATATTGCCCATAACATTCCTTGACCAATTGCTGAAACTATCATTTCATTCTCTCCTCATTCCTGTGCTTATTCTATTATTTTTGCTTTTGACTTGATTTCCTCAGGAATTGTTATTCCTAATTTTTTTGCCTGTTTTTGGTTGATAATGATGTCGCCAGTTTTAAACGTATAAATAGGTGTTGTAGCTGGTTTCGCTTTTCCAGATAAAATTGCTGCAGCCATTTTGCCTGTCTGCACACCTAGATCAAATTGATTGATACCTACTGTCGCTACACCGCCTTGTTCAACCATTGAATCTACAGATGGAATAATTGGTGTTTGGGTTTTATTCGCTTCATTTACCACTGTTTGCATTGCGTTAGCGATTGTATTATCCGTAGGAATATAAATAATATCGACTTCGCTTGTCATCACTTGGACAGTCTGAGCAATTTCATTACTAGAAGGGACTGCGAAGCTTTTTACTGAAAATCCTTTTTCCTCTGCAATTTTTTTTGCCTCTTCAACTTGGTATTTGGAATTTTCTTCTGAAGAAGCGTAGAGGATCCCTACTTTTTTTCTATCAGGTAATAGTTTAGTGATTAAATCGAATTGAGCATCTACTGGTGATTTATCACTTACACCCGTTATGTTACCACCTGGTTTTTGATTACTTTTAACTAACCCAGCACTGACAGGATCCGTAATTGCGCCAAGGACTATTGGCGTTTCAGATGTTGTATTTGCTAGTGATTGAGCAGCTGGTGTAGCAATCCCAATTAAGACATCTGATTTTTTTTCTTGGACTAATTGTTGACTCATTGTGGCTAATTTACTTTGATCAGCTTGTCCATTTTGAAAAGCGATCGTCATGTTCCGTCCATCTTCATATCCTTCTTCTTTCAAGCCAGCCTGAATTCCTTTATAAATTTGATCTAATGCAGGATGACTAACAAATTGCAATACACCAACTGTTGGTAAATTTTCTTTGGTAGGCTCTTTCTTTTCTACAAAAAATGAGCCAATTAAAAAAATAATAAGTACTACTACTACTATTGATAAACGATTCTTTCTCATATTTTTCCCTCCTAATTTTAAAAAATCTAGTACAACTATTCAACTTAATAAATAAATAGTTAATTTACTGCCTAACAAGCTTCACCTTCTGTTTTTAACAACTTAAAGAATTTTAAACATAACACTATGGTATCGATAACATCCTATTTGATTTTCATCACAATAAATCCTTTCTACTTATCCTTAATTATTTTTATACAAAAAAACAACGACAAACCCTAATAAGGAGCAGTCGTTGTTTCATAAACAAAGACCACATAAATCAATCATCTATGCAGTCTAAAAATCATTTTAAAGAAGCCGACATAGATACAAAATTTAGAATTTATCTTCTAAAGTTGTATCCATGAGAGTATCATACATACAACTATCTACGCCAGTTTTGCCACGAATTATTCAATTCTTTGATTGGTTGGGATAGTTTGCTCATGTCGTCACTCCTATAGTTTTTCTGTTAAAAACAGTTTACACTAAAGACGATTTGTTCGTCAAGTCTAAAAAGGTTATAAATTATAATTAGATCGACTTTTTTTATTTGCTATCTTTTTAAAGATTTTCGATAACTCCAGCTGTCCTTATTTTCCTTAAAAGGATGGAACTGTAAACCCGTAAACATTTTTTGAGATGCCTTATTCCAATTGAAAATCTCACTCACCGTAATATACTCTTTACCCATTTTTTTTGATTTATAGATAAAATATTTAGTGACCTTCCGCCCAATATGACGATTACGAAAGGTTTGATCGATCACAATTGCATAATCGTCTTCTGCTAGCCAAACATCCCCAATTATATGAGAACGACTGCGCCCGTTATATTCAATATAATAAAGCCGACCATTTTTATTTTGCCAATCGTACATCTGTTTGATTTGCTCTTTTGTGTACATGGTTTTTACTCCCACAATATTGTACATACTGTTTGGATCTTGATACCACTTTAAGGACTCCTTGCGAAATTTATCAAAAGGAATCAAATAAATTTTTTCGTTAATTCGAATTTTTTTAGCTTTATTACGATTGAAAGAGGACTCAATCGTAGGCTGAGTCCTCTTTCTTACTAAATCCGTTGCCAAAGTTAGCCACTTAGATCTTGTCACGTCGTTCACTTCTTACATATACACGCTCTAATCTAGGTTTCATCATAAAAAGTCCCAATAAACCGAATAAAATAAATTCTTTCATATTAAGCCCTTCTTTCTAAAATTGATTTATTGCGCTACAGAATCGGTTTCTACAGGTTGCTCTACTATTTGTTCTTCTGATATGGGATCTTCTTGAGTTGTTTGTTCTGTTGTTTCTGTTGTTGATTCTGTTGAATTTGTTGTTGCAGGCGTCTGTGGCTGAGTACTTTGGCCTACACTAGGTAATGGTAACTGATTTAAAGCTGGAATCAGCATTGTTTTTGTATCAAAACTCCCATCAATCGGAATTCGGTTCTTTTCTTTCCCGTTTTCAAAGAAAATGATTGTCACTTCATTCTTTTTGATTTTATATTTTTCTTCTATTTTTTCCGGATTGTATACAATAGGGTAAATATAAATGCTATGGTTAAAATCTTTCATTAGTTTTTTGTCTTTTAAAACATCGACGACACCATCATATGTTTTTCCACTTGGTATTGAAAATAAGACGGTCATTGCTGTTTTTTTGCTGATATCTTGGTCTGCTGTTTTAGCATCTAAATAATTAGCTTTCTTGACAAGTTTTTCTTGATTTACTAAAGAGTCAATTTCAGCAGCACGAATATTCGTCTGTACTTTCGGTACTACTATAAACAAACTAATAATAAATAATACAATGACAACTAGAACGATCGCACTCAATTTTTTTTGTTTATTTAAAGAAGTTACAAAATCATCTTTAACATCAATAAAATTTTTCTTCATTTATTCTCTCCTCTACTACCTATAATCTTATTATACTAGTACTTTATTCCTTTGCCTAGTATAACAAATGATACATTGATTATTTTTAATGAAAAAATAGAATGATTCACTTAATTGACTATATTACTATTAAAATACTTTAATAATTAGCATTTTTTCTATTGTTGACAAACAGTGATCTCTAGCCTATACTTTCATTAATGGCGAATAAATTAAAATACGATGAAAAGAAAAGTACTGTTTTTTGAAAATTCATGAGAGAGTCTCGGTAGCTGAAAAGAGATAGTTTAAAAAAACAGGAAGATGGTCTTTGAGTAAATATTGGTCAACACTCGAACAGCCGATATTGGGAACGCCCATTATAGCGTCATGGTATTGATCTTCATGATCTGTACCTAATGAGGAAAATCTTGTGAGAGGTTTTCAAACTAAAGGTGGTAACACGATTAATCGTCCTTTACTTTTGTGAAAAGTAAAGGGCTTTTTTTGTCTTTTCAACAAATCAAATAGATGGAGGAATCATTATGCTAAACAATAAAAAAATCCCTTTCCGCTTCGATATCGTTGGTAGTTTTTTACGACCAGAAGCTTTGAAAAATGCGCGAGCAGCCTTTGCTTCAGGTAATAGTACAAAAGGCGAGTTAAAAAAAGTGGAAGATCAAACAATTATTGAGCTTATCGAGAAACAAAAAAATGCAGGACTTCATGCTGTGACTGATGGTGAATTTCGCCGTCGCTGGTGGCATTTAGATTTTATCGCAGGATTAAAAGGTATCACTGTTTATGATTTTCAAACAACTGCTTTTGGTATCACAACGGATGCTCAAGGAACTTTTGTTAGTGGTCCTTTATCATTTTCAGCAGATCACCCTTTTCTTGATCATTTTCGTTTTACTCAAAAACACGCTGCACCCGTTTTGGCAAAACAAACGATTCCTGGACCAAATATGATTTTCTTAGATTCGTTGATTTTATCGAAGCAATACAATGAAAATCCAGTCTATGATTCTTTAGAAACGTTCAAAAAAGATTTGATTAAAACTTACCAAGATGCAATTCAAGCTTTTTATGATGCTGGGTGTCGTTATTTACAATTAGACGACACAAGCTGGGGCGGATTATTTGATGAGCGATTCCGTACTATGATAAAAAATAATGGTTTAGATGCAGATTCCTTGTTAAATGATTTTCAAGAAGTAACTGAAAAATCGTTAGCGAATAAACCTGATGATCTTGCTGTCACTTTCCATTTTTGTAAAGGGAATTTCCAATCACATTGGCTTTATAATGGTTCTTATGAGAAAATCGCTAAAAATTTATTCTCCATTAAAGCTTTTGATGGTTTCTTTTTAGAATATGATGATGAACGTTCAGGTGGGTTTGAACCGCTTAAAGAACTAAATGATCAACGAATCGTTCTAGGACTAATTACAACAAAAAATGGGAAATTGGAGGATTCCTCTACCATCATTAATCGAATTAATGAGGCTAGTCAATTCGTCTCGTTAGATCAAATTTGTTTATCCCCACAATGCGGATTTGCTTCAACACATGAAGGCAATCATTTGAGTGAAGAAGATCAATGGGAAAAAATAAAACTCGTAAAAACAATCGCTGAGACTGTTTGGAAAGATGCTTAAAAAGAGAGCCTGGGACATAACTAAAAAAGTTATGTTTCAGGCTCTTAATATCCTGTAAATAGTGGCGCAAAAGCAACTACTACGCTTCGCTTCGATCACATCAAATTCTAAGTGCTAAAGTACTAAGATTTGAAGACTTCTTATTTCTCGGAGTTAACCACTTCTGAACAACCGCTTTTCTTCTATCTGTTCACAGAGCGAGCCATTCGATTGATCGTATGGCGCATACCTCGAATCGTAACAGACATTTCATAGATATTCTCAGCAGGGGCAAGTCCACCATATCCTGCATCTCCGATATGTTGTATATCAACGCCACAAATTTTATTGGTCAGTGCAATTTGACGAATCGTTTCTTTCGAAGCACTCTCTTGGCTTGTTCCAATTGCGGACATCGTCAATAAATCATATTTTTTTGCGATTGCTACCGCGGCTTTCATATCCTCCTCTGTAAATCCTTGGATGGTACCAACTGCGGGTAGTAATAATATGTCTGCCCCAGCTTTTGCGTACGCTTCAACTGCTTCATTTGACACTACAGGTTCATCTGATCCTGCGCTGTGCATTTTGCCTGCGATGACCAATCCAGAAAAATTTTCTTTGGCAACTTTCACTGCTTTAGCAATCTCTTCATTCGTTACGCCAGTACCTGGGTTTCCGGTTAAACAAATAAAATCTATTCCCAGCTCTTCTGCTCTTTGAATCGTTTCTTTTGAGCTTGTACGACCATTGCTAATCGTTAATTTATCACTAAACATCGTTGATGAATCATCAACAGGTTCTAAATTTACTCCGATTGGACGACCAACGAGCTCTTTTAGAATCGGTATAGGGTTTATTTTATTTTTTTCTGGATTTTGCCAATAAGATGTCACCTCTTCTAAAGACATACCTGGAATTCCTTGGACAATTGGATTGAAACAATCAAACGCATTTAATAAAATCAGATCTGCCCCAAAAGCTGCTGCAACTTCTGCGTTACTAATGTCTCCAGCTTGCGGAGATGCTACAACTACATTTTCAGATAAAATGGTTCGTCCTTCGCTGGATTTGATCGACTGCTTTAATTCCTCTGCCGACATTTTTTTTACTTCACTGTAACTTGCACTAATTAATCTCTTGACCATAAAATCCCTCCTAAAATTAACGCTATGATGTACACCGTTTTTATTTCTAATCGGTTCACTCATATAGCTAGATAACTCATCCATAATCAATGAATTTATACTAATTATACTAAAAAGATCAAGAAAGCGCAGTCATTTAGGAAATAGATGAAACAAATTCTCATTCTTAGGTTTTTATTTTTGACTTCCTTTATAAATGAAAAGAACTCCGTTATAATAGTACTATTATGTATATAGAATTGAGGGATGTTTATGTCATTTGATGGCGTATTTACTCATGGAATCGTCTCAGAATTATCCGAGACGCTCGTTACTGGTAGAATTTCAAAGATTCACCAACCATATGAAAATGAAATTATTTTAGTGATTCGTACTAAAGGAAAAAATCATAAATTGCTTCTGTCAGCTCATCCAAGTTACTCTCGAGTTCAGTTGACTGAAATTGCTTATGCTAATCCAGATACACCTCCAAATTTCGTGATGATGTTACGTAAATTTCTTGAAGGGGCTATTTTGGAACAGATTCACCAAGTGGAAAATGATCGTGTGATTCACTTTACTTTCACTAAAAGAGATGAACTAGGCGATTTGCAAAATATTGTTTTGATCGTTGAATTGATGGGTAGACATAGTACAATTGTCTTGATGAATAAAGAAAATGGTAAAATTTTAGATGCAATCAAGCACATTGGTAGCTCTCAAAATAGTTACCGCTCATTATTACCTGGAGTCGAATACATCGACCCTCCCAAACAAGAACAACAGAATCCTTTTTTCGCTAGTAAAGAAAAGGTTTTTGAACTCCTTTCAAAAGCAAGTGAACTTAATGGAAAATACTTACAAAGTCAGTTCCAAGGATTAGGCAAAGATACCGCAGATGAGTTGGCCTTTCGTCTAAACGAAAGACCAAATGAAAAGATGCTTGTTTGGCAATCATTTTGGACTGCTCTTGAAACAGAGGTTACACCCACTTTAACTATAACAAGTAAAAAAGAATTCTTTACACCACTACCTTTCGTCTCTCTCGAAGGAAAACAAGAACAATTTAGAACACTAAGTGAGTTACTTGATGCCTTTTACGGAGGAAAAGCAGAAAAAGACCGTGTGAAACAACAAGGCGGAGAATTGATCCGTAAAATAGAAAATGAGTTAAAACGAAACCAAAGTAAAGTTGTAAAACTTCAGCAAACATTAGCAGACACTGAACTAGCAGAGAATTATCGCCGTGATGGCGAACTTTTAACTACTTTTATGGCTCAAGTTCCAAAAGGTGCCGAATTCGTTGAACTTCCGAATTATTATGAGGAAGATCACCTACTAAAGATTAAATTAAATCCAGCTCTTACACCTAACCAAAATGCCCAAAAATATTTTCAACGCTATCAAAAACTTAAAAATGCTGTGAAGGTTGTTCATGGACAAATTGATCAAGCAACACAAGAGATCAGTTATTTGGAATCTGTTTTATCTCAATTAGAAATCGCTGGTCCTATGGATATCGAAATGATTCGTGAAGAATTACTTGAACAAGGATATGTAAAAAAACGTGGCACAAAAAAACAAAAACAGCCTAAAAAGAGTAAACCAGAAGAGTTCTATTCTAGTGACGGCACCTTGATTTTAGTCGGTCGTAATAATTTGCAAAATGACCAACTTACTCTTAGAACAGCAAAAAAAACAGATATTTGGTTACATGCAAAAGATATTCCAGGATCTCATGTCATCATCAAAGAAACAAACCCTTCAGAAGAAACGCTCATGGAAGCTGCAAATCTAGCGGCTTATTTTTCAAAATATCGTTTATCTGCTCAAGTTCCAGTAGATTATGTTCAAGTCAAACATGTTCATAAACCGAATGGAGCTAAGCCGGGCTACGTTATCTATGAAAATCAGAAAACCATTTACGTGACACCAAATGAACAGTTACTAGAAACATTAAAAACGAACAGATCTCAATGAGATCTGTTCGTTTTTTTTTGCTAATCTCGTGCCACCATTGCTCGAGATACTAATTTATTGGCTACATCAGAAATAATTGTATTTGCTGAAACCCCTTGAAGTACAGGTCTTTTCAGTGTCATATAAAAAATATATTCAGGATTTTCAGTTGGAGTGATCGTAACTACCGAATGCAAATATTCTTGTTGTTGGTAAATACCATTCTCAAAAAACTCTGCCGTTCCAGTTTTTGCCGAAACATTCAATCCTTCAATCGCGTATTCTTTACCCATTCCATATTTTGGATCAACTGTGACATCTTTCATATAGTCTAATACTTTTCGTGCAGTTTCACTGGAAATAGGAGTACCTACAACTTCTGGTTGGATTACTTTTTCTTCTCCATCAGCTGAGACGGTTTTACTAATGATGTTTGGTTTTAACATTTTCCCGCCATTCGCAATAGCTGTATAGGCCTGTAGCATTTGTAAATGGGTGACAGAGATCCCTTGCCCATATGAGGTCATGGCTCTATCGACTGTTGTTTTATTTTGAATTTCACCAGCCGCTTCGCCAGCTAGCCCAAAATTCGTGCTTTGGCCAAATCCAAACTTTTTAAGATATTCTTGCCATAAATCAGGCATCCGTTCATGAAGTGTTACCATCCCAACATTACTTGACCAAGCGAACCCTTGTCTAAAGGTCATGTCCCCTTCACCAACACCATTATTCCAGTCACTAATCGTTGTATCATCGATTTTGATGGTTCCAGAAGTGAATTGTTCCGTTTCGTTGAATTTATTTTCCTCAAGAGCACTTGCTACCATCATACTTTTCATTGTAGAACCTGGTTCGTAAATATCTTCAACAAGTATATTACTCCAACGAGCCGTTTCAGGATCATCTAATCCTTTTCTTGTATCTAATTCAAATGATGGACGTTGTGAAGTTGCTAAAATATTCCCAGTTTTTGCCTCCATTAGAGTAGCTGTTATATGTTCTGGTTGATATTTTTCAGCCGCTTCTCCTAGTAATTCCTCTAGATAGAATTGCAAATTACTATCAAGTGTTGTATAAACATCACTACCATCGACTTTTTTCTTTTCTTTCACACTTCCTGGTTTTACATCGCCTAATGCAGAGTTTTTTTCGTAGCTTCTAGAACCATCTTTTCCCGATAATTTGCTATCGTAAGCTTCTTCAATCCCCATAACACCTTTTTCATTGCCTTTGTCATCTTCTTGTGTGTAACCAATAAAATAAGAAGCAAAATTCCCTACTTGATACGCTCGTTTTTTTTCTTCTTTAAAATAAATCCCTGATATTTTCTTTTTATCTAATTCTTCTTGAATTTTTCTTTTCGTTTCAAAATCTAAATTCTTGCCGTTTGATCCAAATTCAACGGTTGTAATGGTCTCCCCTTGTTCATTTACACTGGGTTTCAATTGTTTTAATGTCATATTTTTATCTATTTTTACAAATTTTTCAAAAATTTCAGCAATCGAATTCCAATCTTTCTCTTGGACATATAGTTTTTTTCCTTCTAAATCAGTGTAGTTTTCATCTAAAATTGCATATAGTGAGAATGCACTTGAATCTTCAACCAATACATTTCCATCTTTATCAAAAATCGATCCTCGTTTAGCTTCAAGTGTTTCATGCACTTCGTAAAGTTCTTTCGATTTTTCAGAAAGGGACGTTCCAGCAACCTTACCAGTGATTAGAATATAAGATAATCGGAACGTGAATAATAAGAAAATCAGAATCGTCAAAAATAAAACAATGATTCCTACTCTTTTTCGATTTTTTATTGTTGAAAGATTGCGCTTAACAATTATCTCTTTTATTTTTTTCAATCTACTCTATCTCCAACATCATATTTTTATCGTCCTTATTAAGTGTAAATCATTCACTTTTAGTTGTATCTTGCCCTTTTTATTTTACCTCTTTTAATGTAGCTTTTTGGGGTTAATTTCTGTTTCTTAAACAAAAATTAGACTATTGAGTTGATAAAAAAATACCTCGCCCTAAATTCTTAGAGAGTGGTATTTTTCAACTTATTTTTTGCGTGCTACGTGGACTTTTAACAGTTTTCCTTTGATCGTTCGTTCTTTCATTGCTTGAATCACGAGTTGGCCTTTTCCATTTAATATATCAATATACGTCACATTCTCTTGGATCGTGATAATACCGATATCTTCCGCTGTGATTCCTTCAATTTTTGAAATAGTTCCCACAAAATCAAGTGCTCGTAGTTTCTTTTTCTTGCCACCATTGAAATATACTTTTGTAATTTCTTCATTCACCCGTTTTGCTTTAGGCTGTTTTATTTTTTGTTTTGTCGTTATTTTCGTTTCAAATGCTGATTTACTTCTTGCAATTAATTTAGCATTTGGCAAATTGATTGCGGTCATAGTCAGCTCACCAAAGGCTTCGATTTCTCTTTTTTGCGTTACTTCTTTTGGGGTAACAAACGTTAAGGCAAACCCTTCTTTTCCCGCTCGTCCTGTTCGACCGACACGATGGATATAGCTTTCTTTCTCATGAGGAATATCTAGATTGACAACGTGCGTGATATTTTCAATGTCGATTCCTCTAGCTGCTACATCTGTTGCGACTAGATAACGAAATTTTGCTTTTCTAAAAGCATCCATTACATCAAAGCGGTCTTCTTGCATCATGCCACCATGCAATTTGCCAACAGGATATCCTGCTTTTACCAAGAAATCATAGGTATCGTTAACTTTTTCTTGTGTGTTAGCAAAAATAATACAGGTATCTGGATTTTCAACGATCGTTACTGCTTCTAAAGCAGTCAGTTTATTTTCATCGGTAACATTTAAAAAGGCGTGTTGGATTTTTGGTGTCGTTTTTTCTGTTGCTTCAATTTTTACAACGATTGGATCATGTAAATAGGCATTACTCATTCGTTCAATCGTTTGCGGCATTGTTGCAGAAAATAGTAGTGTATTTTTCATTTTTGGTAATGCGGCAATAATTTCTTTTACTTGATCAATAAAGCCCATATTAAGCATTTCGTCCGCTTCATCAATCACTAAACAATTGATTTTATCAAGCGGAAGACTCCCCTTGATAATGTGATCTAGTACTCGTCCAGGTGTTCCAACTACAATATGACTTTTTTGCTTTAACTCTGACTTTTGTTTCACATAAGAAGCTTTTCCATAAACAGCTGTTGCTTTGATACGTTTATAGCGACCGATATTGATCAAATCTTCTTGGACTTGTTGTGCTAATTCTCTTGTAGGCTCAAGCACAAGAACTTGGGGCTTATTCTCGACCCAGTCAACTTTTTCACAGAGTGGAATACCAAAACTCGCTGTTTTCCCACTACCTGTTTGCGATTGAACCAAAACATCTTTCCCATTTAATACAGCTGGAATAACTTCTCTTTGGACAGGTGTTGGCATTTCGTATCCTAGGTCAGAAATTGCTTTTAAGATTACATCACTTAGCATATAATTGCTAAAATTTATTTTATTCATTGTTTCCCCATTCTTTTCGTTTATTGCTTAAATCATTTTTAACTAAGCGTCTATTTTTACTTTTAAACTCAGCTCCTTATTATCCACGAAAAGATGTAGAACTGCAAGACCTTAGATCATTCTTTTCAAGAAGTCTATAGGGTCTTGTTTCTATTCGTTCAATCGTTATTTCCTTAACTATTCAAAAATAGAAAAATGTGACAATAGTTGTGATAAATAAGAAATAAACGCGTTTCTGAAAAAGACTTTTTCGAGAAGTGTCAAATTTAAGTTCGCTCCCAAAAAGACTTTTCGTTTCAGGAAATCTTTGTGCGTGAATCTAAAAGTCTTTTTCGAAAATCCTTTTATCCTCTGCTTTTAAATTAGTAGTAGTAGTATAATTCTGATCCTGTCTAGAAGTTATATGATCAGACATTTTCTTTTGGCTGTTCCAGCTTCATTTTCTAGAGCAAGTTAGGCATAAAAACAGAGTGGAAAATTCCACTCTGTTTTTATGCCTAACTTGTTTTCATTCTATTTTGTTGTTTTGATCACTATGATTAGCGAACAAAAGCTTTCATCGTTTTGATTGTTTCTCCTAAACTTGCGCCATAAGGTTCAATATCATATGATTCGATTGTTGCAGGAATGATAAAAGTTTGTGCATATTGAATTCGATAAGGTTCGAATTCCCCTGTTGGGCTTGTCACTAACGCTTCTTTTCCTTCAACTAGATTTAATACGTTGACACTGCCGTGATTTTCATGATGTACTTTTTGATTAAACGTATGACGTCTTGTTTCAATAAATTCTGTTTCATGAAGACCTGTTTTTTCTTCTAACCAGCCTTCCCCTTTAGCGATTGTGATAAAAGGATTCACAAGCTCTTTTTCTACCCAATCTTGATTTTTATAGATATCAATATTCGGTTGGCCATGATCAATATTCACTGGTCTAGGCAGGCCATCAAAATCAACACGATCCCAATCCCATAATTTAAAGGTAAAGCGATTAGGCGTTGCACTAATTTCTAAAATAACAGAGTCTTTCCCACTAGAATGAATCGTACCTGACGGAATTGAGTAATGATCATGTTTTTTCATTGGATGACGGTAGATATACTTTTCATCATCGAAACTCACTTCACCTTTTTCTGCTTCTTTCAAGGCATCAATTAGTGCTTCTTTTTCAACACCATTGTTTACACCTATATAGACGACAGCATCATTTTTTGCCTCTAGCACATAATAACTTTCATCTTGAGTATAGGTCACGCCAAATTTTTCTTGTGCGTAATCAACTTTTGGATGAACTTGTAGACTCAAATTTTGACCATCCATCGTATCTAAAAAATTGAAACGAATTGGAAACTCATGTCCAAAACGGCCAAACGTTCGTGCACCTAATAACTCTTCACCAAAGTTAAAGATCAAATTATTTGCTGGTATCTCAATCGATATCCCCGAAAAATTTAAAAGCAAACTATTTTCTTCTGGAACACCATTAAAACTCCAAGCCAAATTCTTTTCTTCCTGACCAACACCAAACGTCTTTTGCATCCAAGTGCCGCCCCAAATTCCTGGATCAAAGAATGGAACTAACGAGAATGGTTGCGCAATTACCTCTTTTAGACCACTCATATACTCACTGTACTTTATAAGCTTAGGGTCTGTTTCATCATGAATGTCCAATAAATAATCAATTTTATTTGTGATTTCCCGCTTGTAACGATCCGCGATAGGCCACTCAAAAAAGTACCCGCGCTTGATCATTTTTAACGAATCTTCCCCAGCATTTTCTGCTTGCCAGTTGTTATATTCACCAGAACGATAGCGCTTTTGGATTTCCCAGCGAGCTAAATCTACATAAATAATTAGATCAACGTTTTCAAGCAGTGAAGCGCCTACGCCATAAATAATGGAAAGTTCTCCCTGACTTCGTTTTTCATTTAGCGCATCCGATACGCTTTTAAACTGTTTTTCATCAATAAAATTTTTAAAAACATGATGACTCATCAAGCCAAAAATTCGGTCATCGGTTAAATTGTCTTTGATTTTTTTAGTTAATTCAGTTGAATTTATAAATAGTTCATTGCTACTAATAATCAACTCAGGATTTAACGGATGAATAATTTTTTCTAAAATAAGTGTCTCATTTGTGACAGGATAACATTCGATTGCAATCGTATATCCTTGATTTTTTTCCTTTTGTGCTAATAATGCTTGAACAATCTCTTCATAAGATGTAATTATCGTTGCGGTCTTTTGAATGTTTATTTCAGGTCGTACTATTGCTGACTTCAAATGTTTTCTCTCCTTTTTTAAATACTCTAACCGGAAAATGGCAGTTAACATAATCGTGTCCAGATTCAGTCAACCAACATGCGCCAACGGATAGTTTTTCAGTGCCTATATTAATTAAACGATGACTCGTGTTTCCAGGAATATAATGGATAGAGCCTTGTGAAACTTCTTCAAGCTCATAGGTTCCATCCTCGAAAACTAATAACAATAGTCCTCTTCCTTTCATTCCCCAATAATATTCACCTGTATCTTTTTCCTGATGAATGTGTCCTTTTGTCATGTAAAATTCATTCCCCACGGTTCCAGGCATTACATGGGATATCCCTAAAAACAAACCGCCTTTTGTTCCTTCAACTAGGCCGTTTTCATGATACTCAACTTCATAAATCACTTTAGAAAGATCAGACTCTTGATCCCTATTCTGATAATAATCAACATAACTTTCTAGTTTCGTTTGACTATAATTGACTGCCTCTCCATCAAGTTTAGGTAGTATTGGGTTAAAATGAATTATTTCTTTTCTCATCATTCACGATTTTCTCCTTTCTATGGTTGAAAATCATTCCAAAGGTTTTGATATTTCAATGGATCTGTGACAAAGTCAAATCGTGACGGATTTTCTTCGTATTGTGTATATAAATTTCGCTTTGATAATCCGAATTCTTGGTATTCTCTCGCGTTTTTTACTTCCACACCTTCATGTGAATAATTAGGATTTTGGATCCAGTTTATTTCACCCTCTGTCACGACTGGATAATAAGCTAAGCCTTGGCGTGCTCTGATTTCTTTATAGTCAAATGCATAGTCACGAATACACCATGCACCAAATAACATTTTTTGATGTTGAGAAGCGTTCACTGTATAATGAGCCCATTTTGGTGGTACAATCACGATATCTCCTGGTTTAGCTAAAATTGCGACACATCGCCCTGGCTTTTCGGCAACAAACTCTTGCATGTAAATATATGCTTCTCCTTGCCAAATTTCATACACTTCTGGTGTTGAGGAATTGCATGAAGGAGAGACTGCATGAATATGCCCCTGACTGCGAACCAATTCACTTCCGATTAAACCACTATTATAAGCAACTATTCCATATAATAAATTACGGTCTATCAAGTCTTTTTCATGTTTCTTTTTCCCGACGTCCATTGCAATTGAATACAAAAGTTCTGGTCCTGTGGCCTCACTGTCTAATAAACTATTACGAATATCATTTAAATATCGTTCCTCTACTGTTTCAGGATGAAAAATATCCACCCCGAAATCCAATGCCAAGTCTGCCTCATTTAAACGAATATCTAATACTTTATTAAAAGTCATCTTCTGTCTCTCCATTTGAATGTATTGTATAATCTTGAATTGTTTCTTTCGCAGAAGTGATAGCATCCGTTATTAAGTCTTCTGTTTGTTTTAGTTCACTTGATAAAACTAGATCCAGAACTAAAGGAAGGTTCATTCCGCTTACTAGACGGACATCTCCGCTTTCAGCAAAATAACTATACGCTGTTGCACCTGGAGAACCTGAAGGGATATCACTTAAAATGATTGTGCTTTTAAATTGACTGTCATTTGGCAATAAGCTCAGTTTCTTTTTAAAATGTTCAATTCCTTCTTCATCAAGTTCTACAGCATGAAGCTGAGGCTGCTCCCCAACAATAAATTCCAGTGCTTTTTTCATCCCTGTAGCTAAACCTAAGTGGCTTACTAGAATAATTCGATCATTCATTTTATTCGTGCTCCTTTTTGTCCTATCGTTTTAAAATTCCCACCATTTTTTAAAATAAATACGCAACGCCAACGCCAGCAAATGCAACCACAAAATAAATCATAATTAATTTAACAGGGGAAACATTCTTTTTAGCCATTAAATACCAAGAAAAGAAAATCACCAAGAGTGGGGCAAGTTTAGGAAAAATCCCATCTAAAATTGCTTGAACATCAATTTCTGTTCCCGTTAAGGCAAATTTTGCAGGTATTTCAAGTTTTACGTAAGAAGCCGCAACACCACCAATTACTGTCATTCCTAAAACTGTAATTGCTTTTGTGATTTGTTGTGCTTTTTCTCCTGTAAATACATCAACAGATTCAGCTCCAAGTTCATATCCTTTGAAAAATAAGTAGCGAGAACCGAAATACATAATACAGTTATAGGCAACAATATAGAATAAAACACCTAAAATACTCCCATTTGACGATAAGCCCATTCCAATTGAAAGTAAGATGGGGATCAACATACCTGGTACCATTGAATCACCGATTCCAGCTATCGGACCCATTAAACCAATTTTCAAACTATTGATTAAGTCACCTGTAATACCACTATTACCAAGTGCTTTTTGCTCTTCCAATCCAGCAGAAATCCCATTTATTAGTGCTCCAACCTGTGGTTCAGTATTATAAAAAGCTGTATGGCGTTCCATCATTTCTTTTTTCTTTTCTGGTTCTTCGATATACAATTTATCTGCAATAGGCTCCATTGAAAGAGCAAAGCCCATTGCTTCTAAAAACTCGAAACTCATGGCAACTAAGTTATACATCATCCATCTGTGGTACGATTTCGTTAACGTTTTTTTATCTAGTATTTTCTCGGCCATCGTTAAAACTCCTCCTCGTCATCTTCTTCATCTATCACACCATTTGATGTGACAACACTCTTTTTACTTGAACCAGTATAATATAGATACGCAATCACAGCGGCTACTATTGTTAGCGCAATCATATTCAAATTTAAAAAGACGATACAAACAAACCCTAATAAAAAGAATAGAAATAATGAATTCTCTTTAACAACCGCTGTCAATAACATTGCAATTCCGATTGCAGGTAAAACGCCACCCAAGTAGCTCATTACGTCAATCAAATATTGTGGCATTGAATCGAGCATTGATTTGGCAAAACCTGAACCAAAATATACTACTAAAAATGAAGGGACAAAACGAGAAATAAAGTTTGTTACTTGTGGACCTGCAATCGCATTTAATCGGAACTTACGATAGTCACCCTCTTGAATAGCAGCAACTGCTCGATGGTTCCAAAAAGAGTTGACCACTTGATATACGTTAAATACAATCGTACCCAAAACACCAATTGTTGTAGCAAGCGTTACCGCAACTTCAGTACTCGCATTTGATAACATAGCTAAAGCAATCGCCGGAAAGGCCACAAAGTTCAAATCAGCTGGCATTTGTCCGCCAGGAGTAACCATTGCTATATATACGGTCTGAATTGCAACACCGATCAAAATCCCTTGTTTTAAATCACCCAGGATAAGTCCTACGATCATTCCCGAAACAAGTGGTCTAGTGATCGTATACCAACCACCCGTTAGACCTAACAGCCAAGGGGTCGATAACGCACCAAGGTAACAAAAGACCGAAATTGCAATTGCCTGAAATAACAATGTTCCATCCATTAACTTTCTCCTCCTTCGGCTTTAAGCTCATTCCAGGTTTTCTTTTTAGAATCAGGTACTAATTGAAATGAAACCGTCATCCCGTTTTTCTGCAAAGTATCAAAAGCAACTTCTTCTGAAGGTATAATACTCAAATTTTTCCCATATTTTTTTGCACCATCTCTAACACTCATTGGTCCTACATTCAACTCTTGATGTTCAGAAATAAAATCGACACCGCTTTCATATATTCTTACGAGTGTTTCAGGCGAGCGAGCGATCAAAAAATAGTTTCGTTTGCTTTCCACAATTTTCGGCCACTTTTTAATTATTTCTTCCTCAGTTAAAACAAACCCTTTTAGAGGTGATGGAACTGCTGATTTCAGCATTTTTGCAAGCACTGGGTTATTTGCTGACGGATCGTCAACCGCTACCACACCATCACATTTCCTTTCGCTCATCCATCGTGTCACCACTTGACCATGAATAATCCGATCATCGATCCTAATAAATGAAATTGCCATTTTTCTTCCTCCTCATATTGACATATTGTCATTACATTATATTATAAAGAAAATATATTTCTGTTTTCAGAAATACACTTTCATTTACTCCAATTTAGCCCTCTACATAATAACGATACTCGCTACCTATGTAAAAACACTCAGAATACTCGTGAAATTCTTTTCCTAATTGCTGCGTAATTCTTACTCGTTTTAAAATCGGGGTGTGCTCGTTGATTTTTAGTACTTCGATTAATTGTTCACTTGGTTCAATCGCTTCTACATATTCTTTGATCGAATCAACAACAATATCAAACGTTTTCAAATACTCGTAAAACGAACCATAATACTCTTTAGCATCCGTTGAAAAATTTGGTTCAAACGTAAAATAAGTATCAAAAAAAGCAAATGCTAAATCTTCTGTTCCGAAGACTCGTTGTAAATTTAAAACGGGGTCTCCCTCTTTAATATTTAAAAAATTGGCAATCTTAGCAGATGCAGTTTTTTTTTCTATCCGTGCTTTTAATGTATGCACTTTACGACCAAGATCATTCATTTCTTGAGTAAAACTTTTCACTATTACTTCTTTGACTTCTACTTCTTTTGATTGAACAAATGTCCCAACTGCTCGTTTGCGGTATAACAGACCCTCGTTTACTAATTGATCAATTGCCTTTCGAATCGTGATACGGCTGACATCATAGATATTACATAATTCAAACTCAGTTGGAATCTGATCTTCAACTTCCCATTCTCCAGAATGAATCTTAAATTTTAAATCGTTTGCGATTTGAATATATAAGGGCAGTCTGTTATCATTCATTGTTTCACCTTCCGTCTATATCTTATTGTCATAACAATAGCACATGAATATAATTTTTACAAGTTAAATTTGCAAAAAAAATGTCGGAAAAAATAATTTTTAGGATATATACGCTCTATTATTGTGGATATTTCTATTTTACTCATTTTAGTTTTAATTGTTATTTTTTATAACAATAACTATCATTGTTATATAGTCGATAGTTATTTCATTCTTGTGTTTGTTAATAGGATCATTCGATACACTTTGAAAATAGTCGAAAAACAACAGTGCTGAAAGTAAATCTTTCTAACACTGTTGTTTCATAATTGTTATTTTAAAATAAGACGTAAAATAAAAGATAAACCAAACCAGCCAATCAAACTAATTCCGATTGCAATTACCCAACCTAAAATATTATGCTCCAAAGGCAAAGGCATATTCATGCCAAAAAATCCAGTTACAATCGTTGGGATTGTTAACAAAATAGAAAGAATCGTTAATATTTTCATTGTATCGTTTAAGTTATTATTCAAGATATTGTTGTACGTCCCCGATAATTGTTGCAAAACTTGAGCTGTCAATTGAGCCATTTCAACCAGTTGTCTTGCTTCAATCTGTGTATCTTCTAATTGCTCTTTTTCAATTTCATCTAACGTTCGAAATACCGTATTTGTTTTTATTTGGTCTAGCAAGACAGTATTTTGCTTTGTGGCAGAGATAAAGTATGCCACTCCAGTTTCCACATCCGATAACGCTAGTAAATTGGCTTTTGTTGTTTTTTCCTTCAACATAGCATTAATATGATTTCTTTCTCGATCCATTTCTTCGATCACAGGGAAAAATTTATCTGTAATGATAAACAAACTAGAAAAAAGAAATTTGAATAGTGATACTTCTGAATTTTTTTCTAAATAGTTTTCCATATATTGAATAATATACATATTTTCACTATTTGTTATAGTTAAAAAGCGTTTATCCTTAATCAAAAATGTCATGGGAATTGCTTCGTAATGATTATTGTTCTTGCCTTTTCTAGGAACATTGTAGATTAAGATGAACGTTTCCAATTCATTATCATATTCGATCCGTGCTCGTTCATTTTTATCTAATGCGTAAGAAATGATCTCTGTATCGATCCCATATTGTTTATATAAATCTGAATCAGTTGAAACCTGATCTGAATTGATATTGATCCATACATTTTCGTCGTTACTAAATTTTTTTTCTGTTATCATAAAAAATCCCCCTCTAAAAACACTTCTGTACATAGCTTGAAAATACTAGTTACACTAGAAAGAATATACTCAATATTCTTTAAAGTTTTTTTCAGCTTTTGTAAGATTGATCATTAGTTGTGTTTGTTCTTCTTTCGTTAACCCATTACGAACTTTTTCATCCAACTGATCAAAAATAATGTTTACTTGACCAACTAATTGCTTCCCTTCAGCTGTAAGGAAAATATTTTTCTGTCGTTCATTATTTTTAGGTATTTCACGGTAAACAAGATTCCGTTCTTCTAATCCTTTTAAAACATTTGTGAGCGTTGCTTGTTTTTTCCCAACATAATCCGCTACTTCCCGCTGAATTGTACCTGGATGATGAAAAATATAACTAAGACTACGGGCTTGTAGACTATTTAAATGCAGCTTCCTTAAACTTGAGACTACATAATTTTGTTGGAACATACTGAGCAAATAAACCTTTTCTGATATATTATCTCGATTTGAAATCATTCTTATCACCTCGTCCTTAATAGTTTAATATAAAACACTTTAATTTACAACTGTTTTAATATAGTCTATCTTAAAGAATCGAAAATACGTCGATTCTAGTTGTCAAAAAAATCCTTGATTCGTCGTCAGACTATCAAGGATTTCACTTATTTTATTAAGATGTTTATTTCATAGAATCATGCAGAATTTATCTGAAATAAGTTTCTTGTAATTGACGTCTAATTTTCCCATTCAGGAAATGATAGACCATCGATAAAGCTGGTATAAATATGATCATCTTCGGTTTCTTCTCCTGCGATCAGTTGAATGATTTTTTCAGCAGCCAACATGCCCCATCGATGTTTAGAATAAGAAATCGTCGCTAATCTTGGCTGAATAAAAGCACTGATATCAATATTGTCAAACCCAATCAAGCGAATGTCTTGCCCGATTTGGTAAGGCGTTTCTTTAAAATATTTATACGCACCAATTGCCATCTCATCATTCAACGCAAAAATATCTAACGGAAGTACTGGCTCTTTTTCCATGATCTCTTTAGCCGCTCTGTAGCCTGAAGGTTCTGTAAAATCTCCAGAAATAATAGCATAGTCAACATCAAAGCGTTCTAGTTCTTTGATACTGGCATTTAGCCGTTCCTGACCATCATAACTTTTTTCTGGACCTGAAATCAAATATAATTTCTTCGTTTGACAAGCAACCGCTTTTTCAACAGCAAGAGTAGCGCCACCTTTATTATCCAAAAGAACTTTGCGCACATTTTCGTGTGTAATCAAACGATCTAAAATGACTAAATAATGTCCTCGATCCGCATATTGTTCGATTTCTTTATTTTTGAAAGTCCAATCTAATACGATCGCCCCATCGATCATTCGTTCAGGAATAAATAGATGCGATTTATTCCCACTACAAACGATCATTTCGTAGTTTTGTGCTTCCAATCCTTTTTTTATGCCGTCTAATAGTTCGCCATAAAAACTTCCACCATAATCAGCAAGGTAAACACCGATTATGTTCGTTTGCTGTCTTTTCAACGTACGAGCAGCCATGTTAGGAACATAGTCCAATTCATCTGCAATCGCTTGGATCCTTGCCCGAGTTGCTTCAGTAACTTTTGGACTGCCATTTAATGCATAAGAAACAGTTGATATCGACACCCCTGCTTTTTTTGCAATTTCTTTAATTCCTACCATGAATGCTCATCTCCTAACAAAAAATATCTATTTGGTTTTCTTTTTCCCCTAAACAAGCTGTAAGTTCAGCAAGTGAAACAATATAGCCTCCTTGACGATAAGGATTCTGCTCTCGTTTTGAGGAAACCTCTTTGCCATTTGCAAGGACTGCTGATGTTTGACCATCTAAATGAAACACAATCCGCACCTCTTTATCGGCTATTTTGTACTTCATTGTTAATCCGTCTAATTTTATAGGCAAAATCGGATCGAAAATCACCTCATGTTTCTCTTCACGAATCCCTAAAACATTACTTAACAATTGGTTCATATAGATGCCTGGGCCGCTAGAATAGATCCGCCAACCACCTTTTACTCCAACACTTCCTGTTTTCAGTTGATCAAAATTGGCTTGCGCATCGTATCTCGTTTTAAAATCTCCATCAGAACTACTAAAATAGACATTTGCCTGACGGATTTCTGCATTTTGCACATGATCTCTTATTTGGATAGGATTAATGATAGATAATGCTTGCCATGTTTCATCTGCTTTTCCAAGTTTTGCCATGGCTTCAGTAAAACGAATATGCGCATGGACGTACTGTAGACCAATTTCCCGTCCGAAATTTGCAGACTGCTCCGCCCGTTTAAAGTTCGTGCTCACCCCACCTTGATAAGTAGCAGGGCGATTCATCAAACGAACCCCATCAGGAAATTGTAAATGTTCCTTAATGATAGCATAATGCTGTTGGACTTGTTCTACTGTTAGTAATTCAGCGATCATACTCCGTGTCATTGGTAATAAACGGTACTGAATTCCTGTTTTTTTGTCTGTTGGATGGATCATAAATTCCACATGTTCCGTATCCTCCATATAAACAAATCCTGGAATCGTGTCAGTCGATAAAATATAATTTTCAAAATCTTGTTTGATATTCGTCGCTAGTTCTGCTAAGTGTTTTCCATAAGCACTGTCGACTTCTACTAATAACTGAGATAATTTTTTGATTACTTGATACGTCAATGCTACCGTCCAACTGCTGGCCATATATTTTTTCAATTTACTATCATATGGTTGTAGCGTATCATCCCAATCGCCGTCACTATAACAAGAGAGATAGGTTCCCTCTAAAAAATTATCCTCAATGAATTGGATTTCTTTTTTCACATGATTAAACAAGGAAACAGTCTTCTCTGTTTTTCCATAGGTTTTCCGATCTGTATACGGAATTTCTTCATCAAGAATAGTAAAATCTTTTGTTTTCGTTAAATAGTCCGCTACAATTTTCATCGGCCAGACGATTACATCGCCATGACTTTCATCCGCTTTTTGTTTTTCATAACGATCAAACATAAACCATTGTGGCCAGTTTCCATCATCATTAAATTGATTTGCATAAACATTTTTTAGGATGGATCGCACAACTTCCGGTTTATTCACAGCTAGGAAAAATTCTGTTGGGCCTTGAGACACATCTCTCGTTCCCCAGGCAGCTCCGCCGTATTGTTCCAGTCCATGAGGCGAAAGGTAATGGACTAACATATTGTGTGTGTACCAACGGGATAAACTGTTCATTGATTCAACAGGTTCCGTTTGATGCGTCAGTTCAAAGTTATTTAACAAACCATTTACAAAAGCTAAGAAATCATGATTTTCTTTTTCATAAGTAGTCATTGTGTCTTGAAATGGCGCACCCGTCATGTTGGCTTGAATCCGCATAGAAAATGCTGCTTGAGATTCAACAACAAAAAGAGTTAGCGTTTCCTCCGAAACACTGGATAAAAACAAACGCTCATCAGTCAGCTCAAAAGGCTTATCTAGTGAAACATAATAAGTTAAATCTGGATATTCTTCGTGGATAACTGAATCTGTTGTTGCTGTGACTTTGATCAGTCCATTTCCTTCTGTTACGTTAAATGCCGGCTCTTCTTCGTCCGCATTCATAACAAGCTGATTGGTTATGGCAAAAGTATATTTTCTTCCATTTTGGCTACTTACTTCCATACGGATTTCTTTTGTGTCATTCAACGTGAATGTTCTCACAATGATTATATCATTCTCTAATTTATAATACCACGTAGCAGAGTTTAATCCCATCTCAAATGCAGATGGCATCGTTAATATTCGCCACTGCTCTCCCATTTTGATATAGATTCTTTGGCCGGATTGTTTCATGATATTTAAAGAGTTACGACTATTGCTCATTAATTTATTCATCGATGTATTGCCTAAAACAATTTGAGAATTAAAAAGACCATACATGTAAACCGTTGTACTTAATTCTGGTTGCTCTACATCCAATTCTGTACCACTTAGTAAAATGTGTCCATGCGCTCTTTCCATATTAATTTCTTTTTCTTTTAATACCACGTGGTGGTAATCGTCAGTAAAGAAAGAAGCAACTTTTCCATTGATTCTCTCCACTTGTTCCTGCTTAGGAAATAAGTCATCCAGCTCTGTATCCGTTAAAGGTTCCCCCGTGATCGGTTCTCCTAAATTTTTGAAACTCTCACTTCCCGCCTTAACCCTGTCCTCCCAATTTAAGGAATCATAGGCTTTTTTTATCTCTACTTTTGATAGCAACGGGTGTTCAATTACTGTACTTTGATTTTTGATGGTTGTACCATAAAAAACGATTTTGGTTTCTTCACTTACAATACACATTTGAGTTTGTAAGGCGATATACGCAAACTCATATTGATACACTTCATTTGCTAGAAAATCTTGCTTTAATGCCTGTGCTTGATTTGTCTCCTTGTATTGGCGACCAAAAAATTGATACCCATCTGTAGAAAAAGCGACTAATGAATTCAAACTCCCTTGTTCGACTACAGGGAAATTGCCATCTTGTGGCTGATTCTGACGAGAAGAAATCGTAATCGATCCCTCTTCTTTTGAAACATGATGGTCCACATATTGTGACATGTACGCTTCATTTGATCGCACTGCACCTTTTGTGGCGTTGCCGATATCTTGCCCGTATAACACATCCACTTTTTGACCAGAACCCGTTAGGTTAACCTGCCAAAACCAGACACCCGTTTCGCTGATTTGAAAATCAACTTGGTAGTTTATACCTAAGAACTGTCCAGACCATGTTGCTTGATTTTTGTTGATATAAAATGTGCTCGCTGAGTTTGAACCAATCATTGGGGCTGTTTGAATACCATTTTGATCATGTACTCGTAAATAAAGTTGATTACAACTTCCATCCAGCGGATTACCGTGAAGTTGATTTACCATGATCGAGCCAGATAAAATTTCGTATAGATCTCCCGTTTCTAAAAATGAGAACACTGTTCCGCCATTTTCAATTGTTCGTTTTTGATATGTCATCTCACTCTTCCTATCTATTTCACTAATTTGACTGTAGCTGTTTCGACATCTCTGCTATTTGCACCAATCATGATGTCGAATATTCCAGCATCGCTCGTAACTGATTGATCGCTGTGAACATACCGTAATAGGTCTTCTGTAATTGTAAATTCTACAGTCCTTTTCTCATGTGCCTTTATGGTTATTTTTTCAAAACCTTTTAGTTCTTTTACTGGCCGAACAACTTCACCAACTTGATCTCGTATATACAATTGTACTGTTTCTTGCCCAGTTATATCAGATTGATTTTCTAATGTGATGGAAGCGGTAATTGTTTCATCGCTTGTCATTTCATTCGTACTTAGTTTAAGATCTTTATACGTAATGTCACTGTAACTCATACCAAAACCAAAAGGATATTTCGCAAAATTGGAAACATCTAAATATTTCGATACATATTTTTCATCACCTGGTTTATATGGTCTACCAGTATTATCATAATTATAATAAACAGGAACTTGCCCGACTGTTTCTGGAAATGACATACTCAAACGACCACTTGGATTGTACTCTCCATATAAAATATCGGCTAGCGCTGTGCCCGCTTCGGTTCCAGGAAACCACGCTTCAACAATCGCTTTTGCTGAATCGATTCCTTGCAAATCTAACGGACGACCATTGTAAAGCGTTACAATTACATTCTCGTTAACAGCTTGAACTGCTTTGAATAAATCTAGTTGGGCCTGAGGCAAACGTATATCACTACGGCTTGATGCTTCACCGCTCATCCACTCTTCTTCCCCAAGTGCTAAAACGACTGTATCTGCTTTTTGTGCTAATGCAATCGCTTCAGTGATCGCAGCTTCGCTTGGATTAAAATAATCAAAAGTCTCTGTTCCAATTAGATATTCAGCACCAAGTTGCTGAACGCCTTCTGCTAATGAAACGGCTTCTTCTTTCTTCCCTTGCCAAGACCAAACCCCGATAACGTCATGTGAATCAGCGGCTGGTCCTATCAGCGCAATATTTTCTTGTTTGGATAATGGTAAAATAGAGTCATTTTTTAGCAATACCATCGATTTTTTTGCAACATCTTTTGCTATTTCACGATGTTCTTTCGACAAAACAACTTCTTTTTCTAAAGCGACATCTGCTCCTCTGTGAGGATTTTCAAACAGACCTAAGTCATTTTTTAGTGTTAAAATTCTTAAAACTGCTTCATCAAGAATCGCTTCATCAATTGTTTTTTCCTCAATCAATTCTTTTAGATTTTCCGTATAACAGGTTGTCATCATTTCTATATCAACGCCAGCTTTGATCGCTAGCTCTGCCGCTTGTTTTTTATCTTGTGCAATACCATGGGGAATCAATTCGATTATAGCGCCCCAATCAGAAATCACGACACCATCAAACCCAAATTCTTTTCTTAATACATCTCTAAACAACCATTTATTTCCTGTAGCAGGAATGCCATCAACTGTGTTAAATGACGTCATCACTAATTTCGCTCCAGCATCAAGCGCTGCTTTATAACCAGGTAAATAACTATCTCGTAATTGCCTTTCAGACATATTGACCGTATTATAATCTCGTCCGCCAATTGCCGCACCATAGGCGGCAAAATGTTTCACGCAAGCTGCGACTCTAAAAAAGTCATTTTTCAAGTCCTCTCCTTGGTACCCTTTAACAAATGCCTCAGCAAAGCGGCTGTTTAAGAAATGATCTTCTCCTGTTGACTCCATCACACGACCCCAACGAGGATCACGAACTAAATCGACCATAGGAGAAAATGTTACATGTAAACCAGAAACTGCTGCTTCTTTTGCTGAAACTTCTGCTACTTTTTTGGCTGCTTCTAAATCCCATGAACTTCCTAAGCCAAGGGGTATCGGGAAAATTGTTCGAAAACCATGAATGATGTCTGCCATTAAAATCGTTGGGATTCCTAATCGATTGTGTTCCATATACGCTTTTTGCACACGAATCGCTTCTTTTGCACCAGAAATACCAAGTGTTGTTCCTGCATTGTTGATATCCTCATGGCTCAGCCCAAGATCTGTCATAGGTCCTGTTTTTTCTTCTGCTTTTTCAGAATAAAATTCTGCTGCTAATTGAAGTAACTGACCTACTTTTTCATCTACCGTCATTTGTTTTAGTAAGTCAAACAATTGTTTTTGTTCCATCATCATCCACCTTTTCTTTTTTTAATTTTGGTTTATTTTATTGCGGTTATTTAATACCAGAAACATTAAAGCCTTGTAAAATATACTTTTGAAAAATCGAAAAGACAATCAAAATTGGGATGACCATAAATGTTGCCCCAGCCATTTGCAATGCATAATTATTTCCATGTTGACCTTGAAGTAGTTGCAAACCGACAGATAACGTATAATATTTTTCATCGTTTGCAATGATCAACGGCCATAAAAATGAATTCCAACCACCGATAAAGGTTAAAATCCCTTGAACAGCTAGAATCGGGCGACTGACAGGTAAAATGATTTTGAAAAAAATGTACCATTCACTAGCCCCATCTAATCGAGCAGCTTCAAGCATTTCATTTGAAATGGTATTCATAAATTGTCGGAATAAAAAAATCCCAAACGCACCTGCCAAACCTGGCAAAACAATCCCGATCAATGTATTGGTCAATCCTACAGAGTTCAGTAATAAATACACAGGAATCATCGTTACTTGTCCAGGAATCATCATTGTTGCTAAAACCATCAGAAACAATCCATTCTTCCCTTTAAAATCAAACTTAGCAAAGCCATAGCCTGCCATTGCATTTAATAATAGTCCGACAAAAGAGCAAGCTGTAATGATTAATGTATTTTTTAAATATGTGCCAAAATTCAATCTGAGAAACAACTCTTTGAAGTTATCAAATGTTGCATTCTTAGGAAATAAACTCGGTACGATCTGGTTGATCTCAGCATTTGTTTTGAATGAAGAAAAAATCATCCATAGAAAAGGGAAGAACGTCATAATACCTAGAACGCCTAAAAGGATGCCAATAAAAAGTTTGAAACTCATCTGAGCATTTTTATGTGAATTCATATTATGTCCTCCTTATCCTTCATTCTCTTTTTGTTTTGTTTGAATTCTCATTTGAATACTGGTCACAATGATGATCGCAATAAATAAAATAACAGAGCCTGCTGCTGCATAGCCAAATTTATTATATTGAAATCCTCTTTGGTAAATAAATAATGCCACAGACAATGTACTATCTAATGGACCGCCTTTCGTCATGACAAACGGTTCATCGAAGAATTGGAACCAACCGATCAGTGTTGTTACTGTTACAAAGAAAATTGAAAATTTTAATAAGGGAATTGTTATCTTTAAAATTTGTTGCCATTTATTCGCACCGTCTATTTCAGCAGCTTCATAATATTCTTTGGGAATACCTTGGATTGCAGCTAGAAAAATCAACATGTTTAATCCAATTGCTTTCCACACTGCGATAATGATCAATGAAAGTTTCGATGTACTTGGATCTGTCAGCCACATGATTGGGCCGATATTTAAGTAAGATAATAAATGATTTAATAAGCCAATCGTAGGATTGTACAAATACATCCAAACTACAGAGACAGCGACGGTATTTGTGATCGATGGACTATAGAAAACTAAACGCATAAAGGAGAAAAATTTATTCTCACCAAAATTGATCATAATGGCCAATGCTAAAGAAGAAATAATGACGAGTGGGACGCCAATTATGACGTAGTAAGCGGTATTGAACATTGCTTGACCAAAAACTTTATCATTGAATATATTTAAGTAATTGTCAAAACCAACAAAATTGATTCTAGAAAAATCGGCCAAACCAGCTAAACTCATATCTGTGAAACTAATCGTTACCGCAATAAAAATCGGTATGATCGAAAAAATAAGTAGCAAAGCAACTGCTGGTGCAATAAAAAAATAAGGTGATTTTGATTTTTTCATGTTTCTTTCCTCCTTACAAATCAATAAAAGGAATAAAAGATCAGTCCCTATCTATCATTTAACAAAGAAATAATAAACGATCGGTTCTATACTTTTATTCCTTTCTCTCCCTACAGTTATTTAATCAAGCTTGCTGTTTGTTCATTTAATTCATCCATTGCTTCTTGGAGGTTTTTGCCACTAACTACGACTTGTTCCCATTGCTTCATAAAGTTTTGAGAAATTTCATCCCATTGTTTTAGTAGCGGCATTGGTTGTGATTCGTTCAATTGTTTACCAAACACTGAAATCAGTGGATCATTTTTGAATACATCCGCATTCCATGACTCTTTATTCGTTGGAAGTGAATTTGTATTTTCAAAAAATTTCGTTTGATTTTCAGGTTTTGAAAGATATTCGATCAATTTCATTGCCTCTTCTTTTTTCTTAGAGCTATTGAAAACAGCTAAGTTGGCTCCACCTGTTACAGACATATTGTTTACAGGACCTTTTGGCAATTCAGCTACACCCCATTTTCCATCTATATCAGGAGCTGAATCTTTAATACTGTTAATCATCCATGGACCACTGATAAACATTGGCACAACACCTTCACCTCCAAAACTTTGACCGATTTCTAAGCCTAGATCCGTTTTAGGAGCAGAACCATCTTGTACTAATTTATCCAAAAATTTTAAAGCATCGATCATTTCTGGTTCATTAAATAATGGTTGATCTTTTTTATCAAATAATTCAGAACCATTTTGACGGGCAAACATAAAACCAAATGTTGGTTCCTTGAGTTCTACTCCAAATCCATATTTATTATCCCCACGAGCAGCTAATTTTTTTGCAGCATCAGCTAATTCGTCCCATGTTTTTGGCGCCTCTTTATACCCGACACTTTCTAATAAATCTTTTCTATAATACAATCCACGAGTTTCCGTATACCAAGGAACAGCATAATTCTTGTCATTAAATGTCGTTGTCTTTACTGAGCCATCAAAGAAATTATCAGACTTCATAACATCGCTTTTCTTTACGTCTTCTGTAATATCCATCAACGCACCAGCATCAACAAATTCACTCATGTAGGTTGTACCCATTTGAACAACATCAGGACCTTCTTTTGAAGCAACTGCTGTGAGTAATTTATCCCTTGAGGTAGACCACGGAATACTCTGGATTTTGACCTGGATTCCTGATTCTTTCGAAAATTCATCTACAATCGGCTTGATTCCCTGATCACCATCACCCATATACCAAAACGTCAATTCATCCGAAGCGCTTTCTTTATTTCCCGAAGAACAGGCTGCCATCACACCTACAGTTGCAAATAATGTTGTTCCAAGTAAGCAAAGCTTTTTCCATGATTTCATACTTCCACTCCTCAATATTATTTAGTGAAACGTTTCTACAAAAATGATTATATTCCCAATTCAAATCAAAAGCAAGCGTTTTCTTTCCGTTTTAACCAGCATTAATCTCTTGGTATAACAGAACGCCTGCTCTAATAGATAGAAACGTTTCACCAAAAAGGTCACTTTATACGTTATTTAAATTGACGAGCTTTGCTCTTTTCTTAACAAAAAAATCCTCATTGACTAGATGAGAAACCTAGAATGAGGATCAACTATTGAATTGTACCTTACCATAATCAATTTAAAATAAATTGTTTTATATCTTCCACCGCAAACTTTTTATTTTCACCTAAGAAAAGCTGGTGCCTACCATTCTCATATATTTTTAGAGAAACTTTTGCATTAATGGCTTTTGCAAGAAAATAAGCACTTTTATAGTAGGTCGTTTCGTCTTGTCTATTTTGTAAAATTAGAACTTTTTTATTCAACGCTGTTTGTGTTTCGCGTTTTATTTTCTTCTTTGTTTTTTTAAGTAACGATAAGAACTGCAGGCACGAATGAATTGAGATTTCTTTTGTTGAATCAAAATAGTAGCCCAGTGTCTCCTGTTTGTTTAACGCTATCCCCTTTACGATGTCTTGGGTTATGATTCCGACGTTATAAAGATAGATTGGTGTGTTACATAGAATAAATTGATCAATAGATTCTCTATCTGCTGCATGGATCGTCAATAAGCCCCCCATCGAAAAACCCACACAGGTAATACGCTCATAAATTTGTTCTAATTCATCTAGTTTCATTTCGATATCCAACTGCCACTGATCATAGGTCACTTTCGAAAAATTTTCTTTGTTTCCATCATGCCCAGTGAGTTGAATCCAAAACGAATCAAGGCTGCTTTGCTTTAAGAAATCATGTAGATAGAGAATCTCTTTCTCATCTCCACCGAACCCATGGATAATCAATATCGCTCTTTTTTTCATAATGTCCTACTTTCTCTGATTAATAACATTAATCGTGACTGTTTATACTATTTTACATTGAATTCACCTTAGCATCATTCCTTTTCCTGGAAATTTAAATAAAAATTTAGTATATAGAGACAAAAAAGAAAGAGAGCCGCAAATAAATCCTTACCGGTTCTACTTTCTTTATTGTACGCAATATGATCCTGATTACGCTTGTTTTGTAGGTAATATCGTCATTTCAGTTATCGCGACTGATTCTGGTTGAGAAATAGCAAATAAGACTGTTTGTGCTACTGCATCTGGTGTGATGGCAATTTGATAGAATTGTTCCATCCCGCTTTTTACTTCTGGCGTGGAAATCGTTTCAAGCAATTCCGTTGCAATTGCTCCTGGATAAAGAGTTGTTGTGCGAATATTCATCCCTTCCATTGCGGATTCCATCCGAAAACCATCCATAATGGTACGTACTGCATGTTTCGTTCCAGTATAAACACTATTCCCGGGAAAGACTTTGAGTCCTGCAATAGAACTTGTTGTAATCACATGACCTGATTTTTGGGCTGTGAATTCTGGTAAAACTGCTGCTAATGAATTCAGCACGCCTTTGATGTTAATATCAACCATGTCATTCCATTCGTTTGTTTTCAATTCACTCATATTTGAAGCTGGCATAATCCCTGCATTTGCAAATAACACGTCGACTTTTCCGAATTTTTCTTTCGCAACTTGAACAAGTGTTTCTACCTCTTTTAGTTTACAAACATCTGTCACGGCATACGTACTATTATCACCGAACTTTTTGACAAGTTCTTTCAATCGTTCTTCTCTTCTGGCACCTAAAACTACTTTTGCACCATTCTCAATCAATCGTTGGGCTGTTGCTTCTCCGATTCCAGATGAAGCACCTGTAATAACGACAACTTTATCTTTTATATTGTTATTCATAGACTTGACTCCTTTTTAGTTTTTATATTGATCATTAGAGTACTAAAAGCTAACAACATCATAATTATTCCTTCTGCTAAGAACAGGTTCATATTTTCTTTCGTCGGAAGAAGTTTCCCGAATAATGAAATTGAAACTGGAGCGAACGCTGCACCGACATTGAATCCTATCAACAGCAAAGAAGTGCTTTTTTCCGAATTCCCGTTCTTCTCTTGATTCACCTCATTAAATAGATACGGGATAAATGTACGAAAAGAAAAACCACAAACGATTACAGCAAAAGAGATTGACATAAGATTTTTAGACTGGGCAATCATAAACAAGGATGCCCCTAAAACAAAGAATGAAATCGGCAATGTCCATTTCTTTGTTCTTAAAACGATTGAACCAAACAGGACACCTGCAATCATTGCGCCTAATCCAACCAACGCTAATAAATTACTCCCATCTGTCGCATTTCCAAATCCTTTTTCAAGCAGTAAAGATGTGATTTTCACCGTAACCGACATATAAATGGTAACAACTAAAATCAATAATGCAACGTAAACATATGTCACAGAGGGAATTCTTTCATTTTCTACCTTGCACTCATTTTCATCAGTTTCTCGAGAAACATTTGGAACAAACCATGTAAATAGAAGAAAAATTGGTAATGCTAAGCCGTAAGCTAAAAATGAAAGACGCCAATTCATTCTTAATAGTTGACCTACGGTAAATGTGATGATCATCCCGCCAATCCCTTCAAATGCACTTTGAAAGCCAATAATAGACGAACGTTCTTTTCCTTGGTATAGTTTTTTAGCCAAGGCAAAAAGTAGCGGATTAAATAAGCCAACACCGATACCAAATATTATTCTACTGAGAAAGAGAAGCCAAAAAGACGATGTGAAAATCGGGGAAATCCCTGCAACCAATACAATTATAATACCTAGTTGAACAGAAAACTTATACCCAAATTTTTTAGCAAATCTATGACTAAATGGTACTGTCAGAATGATAAACAACGAGGGAATGGTCGTAATTAATTCGATTAGAGTGGGATTGATAGTCGGATATGCAATCATAATCACTGGAATATTCGCAGCAATTGCGCCACCTGATACCACAAGTAACGACACAGATAGTAACGAAAGCTTGGTTGTTTTATTCACTGAGTTGTCTCCTTTAAGATACGCAAAAGATAGTCCGTATTTTTTATTCTCCAAAAATTTCTTTTGCTAGAGCAAATGCTGACCACGCTTTTGGCCAGCCTGTATAAAAAGCTAAATGCGTGATCAATTCCACCATTTCTTCTTTTGTCACACCATTTTGTTTGGCGATTTTCATATGAGCTTCTAGTTGCGGTACGCCTTGGGTTAATAAGCTTGAACAAGTAATTAAGCTACGGTCACGTGGTGAAAGTTGTTCTTCTCTTGACCAAACTTCGCCAAATAAAATATCGTCATTTAATTCCGCAAACTTTGGTGCAAATGCGCCTAATTGATCTCTGCCTGCAGTTTGTTTTTTCATTAGGTAGGACTCCCATCTCTTATTCATTTTTTTAATTGATTGTATATTTCGTCAGTAACTGGTTCTAACCACTCTGGTGTACCCGCTGTAATAGCTAAATGCTCAAACCAGCTATCTTTTGCTGCACCATGCCAATGTTTTACACCATCATGAGTCACAATCACATCTCCAGCAGTTAAAAATTGAGCTTGCTTGCCCTCTTCCTGATACCAGCCTTCACCGCCAGTTACTAATAACAGTTGAAACCCATTATGGTGAATATGCCAATTATTACGGCAACCAGGTTCAAAGGTGACATTTCCTACACCTACACTGAGCTTGGGATCTGCAATTAAATTGTTTAAATAGCTTTGACCGATAAAGTATTTCGCATATACGTCATTTTTTTCTCCTACAGGAAAAATCACACCATTTTTTACTTCTTCAAATTTTGCCATTTTTTTATTCCTCCAATTGATTTATCTTTTGATTGGTTATGTTGTAACCAATTTTTGATTGCGATATCTGCTTTTTCAACTCTGGACCCACGAATGGGTAACCCAACATGGATAGTTGCATTAGGACATAATTTCTGTAAATCACTGATACTATTCCCCATTCCACTGCCTTCATGTGTACAAAAGGGATAAATGTTTTTTCCTGATACATCATTTTCCTCTAGAAAAGTTGCAACAACCATTGGAAAAGTGCCCCACCAATTGGGATAGCCTAGATAAATCGTTTGATGTTTTACTAAGTTAAGCGAGAGTGGTTGATATTTTGGTCGCTCATTCGTTATTTTTTCCTGTTCTGCTTGAGTAACCACTTCTTCGTAAACTTTTGGATATGCTGTTAGTGGAATAATTTCAAGCGCTTCAGCATCGAGTATCTTAGCAATTTTTTGCGCAACGATTTTCGTATTGCCTACTCGTAAATACTCTTTCTTTCCAACAATCAAATTTTCATAAGATCGAGAAAAATATAAAATTACAGTCATTTGATCACCTTCTTTTATCCTTTAGTTATACAAAAAAACAGGCTCTACCATCTACTTACAAGTAAATGATACAACCTGTTTCTCTACACGTCTAATGCCTAAATCACTGATCTACTATGCCTTAAAAGCATCATTGAATCGTTTGATAAATTCTTTTACTACTGGTGTTTGAATCCGATTTTTTTTCCAAACAAGAACACAATTTGTTTTGACTTCAGGAGCTAATGGGATAAATATCAGCTCATCGTGTTGCCCATTGGTTGTTGCCCCTTCAATCGTTAAAGCAGAACCTACACGATTTTCCACTAAAGAAAAAACGTTAAAAATCAAGTTAAAGGTACCTACAACATTTAAAGCATTTAACGGTTTCTCTAGCCAGTTTTCAAGCATTAATTGAACCTCTGAACGATTTGAGCTTAATAGTGGGATCCCTTCTAAATCATTAGGCTGAATAACTGTTTTTTGTGCAAGAAAAGAATCATTGGAAACTAACAAACCCCATTTTTCTTCTCTCGGTAAAACAATCTTTTCAAAGTTGGTCGTAGCAATAGGTTCTAATAAAATAGCTAAATCCAACATTCCTTTTTCCAACTTATCACTAATATCATCACTAGTCCCCGACACAATATTAAAGGTTACTTGAGGATAATCGCTCACCAATTCCTCTAACATCATCGCCATCGTATCTGAATTATCGGCTTCAACACAACCAATTGAAAAATGTCCGCTGAAAAATCCTTTGCTTTGCTCTTCAAATTCACGTTCTGTTTGTTCGGCTAAAATTAGGATCTCAGCCGCACGTTCTTTTAGAAAATAACCTTGCTCAGTTAAAGTCAATTGCTTTTTTTCTCTACTAAAAAGCGGTGTGCCTAATTTTTCTTCAAATTCTTTGATTTGTCGGCTTAATGTCGGCTGTGTAATATGCAGAACTTTTGCTGCTTTAGAAAAATTTCTTTCTTCTGCAACGGTCCAAAAATAACGTAGTTCTCTTAATTCCATAATGGTTCTCCTTTATGTTCATATGCTTATTTTACATTAAAACAGAACGTATCTCTAAAGAACCCTTTTTTGTGTTCTGTAACCATTTTTTATATTTGACCTGCTGCACCAATAATTAGTAGTTTTGTATACAAATCTTCTTGTCCATTTATTGATGACCAACAATGGCATGTGGCACATATGGCTCTTCTAAGAACTGTACTTCTTCCTCAGACAAAATCAAGTCTAAAGCAGGAATCGCATTCGTTAAATGACTTTCTTTCGTTGCGCCAATAATTGGTGCAACCACTGGTCCTTTTTGAAGCAACCATGCTAATGCAACTTGTACACGCTCCACGCCACGCTTTTCCGCAATTTCAGCAACTCTTTTAACGATGATGCCGTCTTGTTCAGCCGTTTTATCATATTTTGATTGCGCCATTTTGTCTGTTTCAAAACGTTTGGTTTGGGCACTCCAATCACGAGTTAAGCGACCAGAAGCCAATGGACTATAAGGGGTCACGGCAATTTTTTGATCTTCGCATAACGGTAACATTTCTCTTTCTTCTTCACGATATAACAAATTCAAATGATCTTGCATAGAAACAAATTTTGTCCAACCGTTCTTTTCTGCTACTGCTTGTGCTTTAGCAAACTGCCACGCAAACATTGCAGAAGCACCAATATAACGAACTTTTCCAGATTTCACGACATCATGTAAAGCTTCCATTGTTTCTTCAATTGGGGTATTGTAATCCCAGCGATGAATAATATATAAATCAACATAATCCATCCCTAAACGCTCTAAACTCGCATCAATTTGATGGAAGATTTCTTTTCTTGACAGTCCACCACTATTTGGAACATTTTTTTTCATTGTAGTGAATAATTTAGTAGCTACAACGATTTCATCACGATTTGCGTATTCATTCAATGCTTTTCCAAGAATCCGTTCACTAGCTCCGTAGGAATAAACGTTAGCTGTATCGAAGAAATTGATTCCTAAATCCAATGCTTTCTTGATGACTTTTTTACTTTCTTCCTCTTCTAAAACCCACTCATGAAAGCCACTATTCGGATCACCAAAACCCATTGCTCCTAAACAAATTCTTGAAACTTCCATTCCTGTATTGCCAAATTTTACATACTCCATTGTATTTCCTCCTCTATTTTTAGTTTTCGTTTTCTTCGGGTAATACGTCACTGATACAATTTAATGCCGTTTTTGAAATTTATTCATCCTGATTTTTCTGTGCATTTTGACTGATCGACGTAGTCTCCCTCCTCTGCGTAACTGAAAAACAGCAAAAATTGACTATGATGCTTTTTGCCACAATCAATTTTTGTCTTTTTTCCAAAACTTTCAATCCTTAGTGTTTTGCTCTTAGGACCAGTAAAGCTTAGTAACTCACCCACATAGCTAGTTAATACAAGCGTGGTACCGACTAAATGAACAGCTTTTTTACTAACAACAACAGTTTAGCGCTTGAAGTTCACTCCAAGTCAAGAAATTTGTTAAAATAAATTAAAAAGCTTTTAAATCAGACTTTTTCTAAAATAATTTTAGAAGAAAGGACGTTTTAAAAGCCATTCATGTTCTATTATCTATTCCTCTTAAACTCTCTTAATGCATTTTCAGCAGGAATCATATGCTCGTCATAATTGGCTAGTTTAAACTCTAACCGCTCAATCGCTGTATTTAAATCTGATGCTTTTTCTTTCAGTTCCACAATTTGGTCGGCAATAATTTCTTTACGAGCAGGAACTGTTTCATTTCCCACTTGAAATAAGGTTAAATATTCCACTAAGGATTCAATAGATAAGCCCGCATTTCTCATTTGTCTGCTAAAAACGATCCAGCGTAAATCTTCCTCATCAAAATTACGAATCCCGTTATCGTTACGTTTCACAGGTGGGATCAACCCAATTCGTTCATAATATCTGATTGTGTCTGCAGATACTCCACTTAGTTCACTTACTTTCTTTATATTCAAGCTTTTTCCTCCTCTGCGAACTCTTAAAAATATCTCACTCATCTTTTTATTATAAAACAAATTTGTTCCCTTTTACAAACTTTCTTATTGACTTGGATTTCACTTAAACCAATTATATAGCTAATAGACAAGCCTTATTAACTGTTTACTAAGACACAACAACCTGTCTTTTTCATTTGCACTCATACTTACAAGTATCTTTTATTGTGACCACTTCAAAACGAAAAAGGTGCAATGTATCTACTTAGTAAATACACTGCACCTTAAATTATCGTTAAACGTCTAATTCATTCGAATCAATTAATTTTCCTTATATGCTCTAACCGTATTAGAAATAGAAGTGATACTATACAGAAGTGAATCCTCATAATCACTATCTTCATTTATATCTAAACGGTCATTAAACATCTTTTCATATTCAGCAATGGATAATCCTTTTCGTTCAGCTAATTGTTTTTGATGAAGCATGGTAAGCAACTGATTTTGATAGCCTTCAACAAGCGTACCGCTAAAGAATTCCGCTACAGTACCTGATCCATAACTAAATAAACCAATCTGATCACCAACTTTTAATTCACTATTTTCTAACAATGAAATTAGCCCTAGATATAAAGAACCTGTATACAAATTCCCAACTTGTCGGCTATACACAATACTTGCTTCATATTTAGTTAAAATACGCTCTTGCTCGTTGGATGATTCATCTTCTAAAGTAGCAAGTAGAGCCTTTTTACCCATTTTTGTATACGGAATATGAAACGCTAAAGCAGCAAAATCAGCAATTGATTTTTGGTTGCGATGTTGGTATTCTTCCCATACTTTTTGAAAAGCTTGGATGTATGTTTCATTAGATAATTGCCCATCCACCATAGGATATTCATATCCAACTGGTCGCCAAAAATCATAGATATCTTGTGTTAATGCCACACTATCGTCGTTCAATTGTAGAATTTTGGGATCAGCTGAAACAAGCATTGCCACCGCTCCTGCTCCTTGTGTAGGTTCACCACCTGAAGCTATTCCATATTTAGCAATGTCTGAAGCAACCACCAATACTTTGCTTTGTGGATGACTTTTAATATGAGCCAGTGCATATTGTAATGCGGCTGTTCCAGCATAACAAGCTTCTTTCATTTCAAATGCGCGAGCAAAAGGTTGAACACCTAACAAACGGTGTAAAACCACCGCAGAAGCTTTTGACTCGTCGATTCCTGATTCGGTCCCTACAATCACCATATCGATTTGTTTTTTATCTTCATCTGTTAAAATATTTTTTGCAGCATTTGCAGCGAAAGTCACGATATCTTGTGTTTTTTTATTAACAGCCATTTTGTCTTGTCCAATTCCGATGTGGAATTTATTGGGGTCTACCTCTCTTGCTAATGCTAAATCAGTCATATCAACATAATATGGTGGAACAAAGAAACTTATTTTATCTATGCCAACGTTCATTTTCTATCTCCTCTATCATTATTCTCATTCACTACATAGTATAATTTATCATAAATTCGAGTAAGTTTGGTAGAAAAAAGGATAATTTAAAATTTGTTAAAGAATTTCAGAAGTTTTTTTATTCTGATTTATAGAGTATTATTTTTTCACAAAGCATGGTATATTTCATATTGGAGGTGACGTCGTGGAAATCGTAATAATCGACGCCTTGAGAACACCTATAGGGAAATATCGAGGACAATTAAAATCATTATCTGCAGTTGATTTAGGAACAGCTGTTACAAAAGAGTTACTTACAAGAAATACTAAAGCGGCAGAACATATAAAACAAGTGGTTTTTGGAAATGTATTACAAGCAGGAAATGGCCAAAATCCTGCGAGACAAATTGCACTCAACAGTGGACTAGGCTTTGATGTTCCAGCTTTCACGGTCAATGAAGTGTGTGGGTCTGGTATGAAAGCGATAAGCTTAGCCAAACAAGCCATTCAGTTGGGCCAAGCTGATGTTGTCATCGCGGGTGGAACGGAAAGCATGACAACGGCCCCTGCTATCACATACAAAGAAGAGGATAGCTATTCAAAACCCGCGCCAACTATGATGGTTGACGGCTTAACAGATGCATTCAGCGGCAAAGCAATGGGATTGACTGCTGAAAATGTTGCTGAACAATTTGAAATTACACGAACAATGCAAGATACCTTTGCGGCTCATTCTCAAATGAAAGCGGCTAAAGCACAAGAAGAAGGAAAGTTTGTGAAAGAAATAGTCCCTTTGTCTATCGAGGGAACACTATTTGATTATGATGAAGGTGTAAGAAAAGATACGACTATAGAAAAATTGGGAACATTAAAAACAGTCTTCAAAGAAAATGGTTCTGTTACAGCAGGAAATGCCTCAACGATTAATGATGCTGCTTCTGCTATGATATTGTCTTCAAAATCATTTGCAGAAGCACATCATCTTCCATATATTGCGATCGTAAAAGATATGACTGAAATCGGAATTGATCCAAGCGTAATGGGTATCTCGCCAATCAAAGCAATTCAATCTCTTTTAAAACGCAATGATCTCACCATTGAGGACATTGATTTGTTTGAAATAAATGAAGCATTTGCTGCATCTTCGATTGTTGTTCAAACTAAATTAAACATCCCCGAAAATAAACTCAATATTTGGGGCGGCGGTATTAGTTTAGGTCATCCAATCGGTGCTTCTGGTGCTCGAATCGTCTCAACTTTGGCATACCAGTTAGAAGATACAAACAGTCGCTATGGTATTGCTTCCTTGTGTGTTGGTGGCGGTTTAGGCCTTGCCTTACTCATTGAACGACCAAAAAAAACGTCAAAAGATAAAAAGTTTTACCAACTTTCCACAGAGGAACGTTTATCTTTCTTGCAAAACACAGGTGCTCTTTCTTTAGCGAATAGACAAGAATTAGAAAATGTATCATTAGATGTGGATATTTCAAGTCACTTGATCGAAAATCAAATCAGTGAAATGGCCCTTCCAATGGGTGTTATTCCTGATATTTTAGTAAACGGAAAAAACTACCAAGTTCCAATGGCAACGGAAGAACCTTCCGTCATCGCAGCTTGCAGTAATGGTGCTAAAATAATTGGAAAATGTGGTGGTTTACAAAGTACAATGTCTGAAAGCTTGCTGCGTGGCCAAATCGTCTTTATGAATGTTTCTGATCAAACACCGATTAAAGAAAAAATTGAGCAAGCAACACAAGACATTTTTGAACAGGCCGAAAAAAGCTACCCCTCTATCGTAAAACGAGGAGGAGGATTAAAACGGATCCAAGTGAGAGATTTCCTAGAAGATGATAGTTTCTTATCAGTTGATTTATTGGTTGATACAAAAGATGCTATGGGCGCGAATATTCTGAATTCCATTTTAGAAGGAGTTGCTGATTTATTCCGTCAATGGTTTAACGAGGAAATTTTATTTAGTATTTTGAGTAACTACGCTGCTGAATCATTAGTGACAGCTACTTGTACTATTCCTTTTGCTCATTTAAGTAAGACTGGAGATCTAGACTCGGGTAAAGTAGTAGCTGAAAAAATTACTGCTGCTTCTAAATTTGCTCAACTAGACCCTTATCGGGCAACTACGCATAATAAAGGGATTATGAATGGTGTTGAGGCAGTTGTCTTAGCAACTGGCAATGATACTCGTGCTGTAGCGGCCGCCGCTCATGCTTATGCCGTAAAAGGTACGTATCGTGGACTAAGCCAATGGGAACTAACTTCAGACGGCTTAAAAGGTACAATTGAATTACCATTAGCTATCGGAACTGTTGGTGGTGCAATCCGTGTATTACCTAAATCGCAAGCAGCCTTAGAAATCTTAGATGTAGCTTCTGCAAAAGAATTAGCTGAAGTACTATCAGCTGTTGGCTTAGCTCAAAATCTTGCCGCATTACGCGCTTTGGTTACAGATGGCATCCAACAAGGTCATATGTCCCTACAAGCCCGCTCCTTGGCCATGAGTATCGGAGCAAAAGGACCTGAAATCGAGATTATTGCAGAAAAACTAAAATCAAGTGTGATGAATCAAGAACAAGCTCTAGTGTTTCTGACAGAATTAAGACAGTAACAGAGTTAAGCCTTGTGTTGATAAAATAAGCTGTATCATAGTTTTCGACTAAACTACTATACAGCTTTATTTTTATTACTTTTTATGTGCTATAATTCAAATAGATAAATGATATGTGAGGTGGATCCCATTGAAAAAAATTAGTTTTGCTCTATTTATTTCAGCTATTTTTCTAACTGCTTGCGGACCAAAAACAGAATCTTCAAAAAACACTAAGTCTACAACTGATACGAGTACGGTCGTAAATAGTACGCTATCCTCTGAATCGACTATCGTTGAATCAACGGCTTCCAGTTCAGCTATTCAAACTACGGTTCCTTCTGATGTTGTACTAGAGACAAGTACCCAGGAATCATCTAGTAGCACAATCGATAGTGAAGAAAAAGCTGTTGAAAAAATCAGAGACACTCAACAATTTGAAAACGATGCTGATATTACCCTTATCCCTTGGGGAAAAATCGATGGTGACTATCTGATTAAAGCACAGAGTAAAAGCCTCAGTGAACAAGGTGGTTCCGGTACCGTTGGTTTTTACAGAGTTACACCGAATGGAGAAGTAAATCTAACTGATTCACAGGGAAATTAAACATAAAAGGCCTCTTTGATGTGTGCCAAAAAAATTAAGCTTTTTGAGCCTTGAACATAACTATTTTAGTTATGTTCAAGGCTCTTAGTATCCGAATAAACGGTTGGGACACTCCGTTTCTTTCTAAATTGAACCGGACTTTTCCAACCTAATTTTTAACCGAGTGCCCTCCCTCCGACCATTATTATGTTGTCTCAGATTGCTTAATTTTATCAATTTTCACTTTAAGCTGTTACAATATTTTTCAGAGGTGGTTGAAAATGATTTTATCTATATTATTTTTTTTATTGGGTATCAGTTTATTACTTAAATATAGAAAAACAAGAGAGATTTTATGTTTATATATTGCACTAACCTATTTTGTCTTTTCTCTAGTTGTTGGTCTTATTTCTCATTACATATTTACATAAAGTTGATTTTTATTCCCTACTCAGCAAATTATTCGTTTGCGTTTAACACCTATACGATTACTTACGCTAGCTTTTTGAATTTTTGCAATTGGATCTGGTAAGCGACATCCTTTTGTAGGGAGTGTGATTTCAACTTCAGCAATGTCTTTACCCGCTTCTAATGCATCCTTGGTTAGATTTGAACAATAGATTCCCGTATAAATAATAAACTGATTCATACTGTATCTAATTTCATTTGGAGCTGTATGGATCTCTTTTTTCAATCGTTTTAATAGTTGTTTAACTTCTTCTTGAGGAATTTGATTATCAGAACGAAAAGACAGATATTTTCCAAAGGTCAACCAGCCTACATTTTGTACGCTTGAATCTGATGATAAAAGCCACTCACGTGCTAGTTCCAAAGCAAATGTACTTTCAGCCGCAACGCCTGCTACAATAGTCTCATCAATTGCAGTCCAGCTACTTTGACTTAACCACAATGTAATATCCTCTTTCGTCATTTTTTGCGGGTCAATACCAAGTCCTGCTAGATACTGTGCATCTGTGTTTCCTGTCTTAAAAAGTTGCATACAAAGTTCTTGTTGATTCTTTACCTTTTTTAACAAGAACTTTTTTAAGTCCCCAATTTTGACACCGTAGCAATTTTCTGGTGCGCCATGGTTTGCAAACGTTTTGCGTGTTTGTTCTGTACCTAACGCTTTTAATTCACTTATTATTTCATCTGTAATCATTTTTTTCTCCACTATTCATTATTTTTATTCGGGTAGGTTTCACTCATACGACAAAGACTCTCTAAATAACTATAACAAAGATAAAGAAAAAGGGTATAGATTTTTGTATTTCCATTTATATTTAAACGGTGAACCAAAAATAAAACCCCTTGATAATCAAGGGGTTCACTGTTAATTAATAACAAGTTTTTAACGACGAATTTCTTTAATACGAGCTGCTTTACCATGTAATGCACGTAAGTAATAAAGTTTCGCACGACGAACTTTACCATAACGAACAACTTCGATTTGAGCAACACGTGGAGTGTGTAATGGGAATGTACGTTCCACACCAACACCGTTAGAGATTTTACGTACTGTATAAGTTTCGCTGATACCAGCGCCACGGCGTCCGATAACAACTCCTTCAAATAATTGGATACGTTCGCGTGTTCCTTCGACTACTTTCGCATGAACGCGAACAGTGTCTCCAGGACGAAACGCAGGGATATCCGTACGTAATTGTTCTTGTGTTAATTCTTGAATTAATGGATTCATTCTTTTTTCTCCTCATTCCAAACATTCTTATGGCTACAGCCACAGCGGAATATCGTAATAGTTGAGCGCTTTGCACTCACTGAAATAGTTTAACACAGCGAAACAGAGCTGTAAAGGAATTTTCTTGATAACTTTTAAATAGTCGATTCACTAACAAGTTGATCTAAATAAAGTTGCAATTGGTTTATCATCTTCCCTAAATGTATTCCATCGATAAGGCGATGGTTGACTTGAATAGAATAAGGTAATGTTAATCGGTCTCCTTGTTTTTCGAATTTCCCCCACGTTACTTTAATGATCGAATCATCTCGATCTAAACTTGATTCATTTCCTAGATTTGTAAAAGAAAACCACGGCAAGCAAGAAAATTGAATCATCGTATCTGCTGGGTATTCTGATTTTGGGAAATAAACTTTTTGTGCTGAGCTGACTCTTTTTGCTTCATCAGAAAATTCTTTCATATCTCCCGCAAAATCAAGTGTCACAATTTGAAATAACTCACTATCTTCTTTTAAGTCTGTAAAACTAGGAATCAAATGATCAATCAACACCACATTTTCTCCACGAATTTTGTAACGAAAATTTTCAATTTGGTTCATGACTTTCGTTGTCGCATCTATCAATCCATAATAAAATGAAATATCGTTATGTTTTATATATTGATAAAAATGAGTCACATCGATTTGAGTTGTAATATCATAAAGAGGCAGACCACTATCTCCAGAGAAAAAATCAAAATGCTCTTTACGATCCCAACTTGATTGATCAATGACTTTTGCTGCTATAACCATCATAAAACCTCCTTATTACACAACTACGCTATAGTTTTTCGTTTCGTATTTCTTCTAGCCATATTTTTTGTTGTTCCGTCAATTCTATCTTTTCAAGCATATCTGGTCTACGTTCTAGCGTTCTTCGCAATGACTCTTTTTGTTGCCATTCATCGATTAATTTGTGGTTACCATTCGTGAGTACTTCTGGCACATTCATCCCATTGAATTCAGCTGGACGAGTATATTGAGGATGCTCTAATAAACCAGTTGAATGAGAGTCAGTTTGGGCAGATAGTTTATTTCCTAATACATCTGGTAATAGGCGAACAGTTGCATCAATCATCACCATTGCACCTAACTCTCCACCTGTCAAAACGTAATCTCCTAATGACACTTCATCTGTAACAAATGAACGAATACGTTCATCATATCCTTCGTAGTGGCCACAAATAAAAATCAAATGCTCTTCTTCGGAGAATTCTTCCGCCATCTTTTGATCAAATTGCTTCCCTGCCGGATCAAGTAAAATCACACGTTTTTTGGAGTCAGGAGAAGCCTCTTCAATTCTACGTAAGTTTTCATAAATTGGTTGAACTTTCAATAACATTCCTGCTCCACCACCGTATGGGTAATCATCCACGGATTGATGCTTATTATCTGAGTAATCACGAAAATTAGACACAGTGATATCTAATAGATTCTTCTCTACAGCTTTTCCAATAATCGATTCTCCCATCGGTCCTTCAAACATTCTTGGGAACAACGTTAATACATCAATTTTCATCGTCAATCAAACCTTCTGGAATTTCTACATGGACCACACCATTTTCTAAATCGATCGACTGAACAACAGATTTGATATAAGGAATCAATACATCTTTTTTCTTTGGTCTTTGAACGACCCAGACATCATTCGCACCTGGTGAAAGAATCTCTTTGATTTTACCAAGTTCTTGATCGTTTTCATCAATGACGCTTAACCCAATGATCTGATGGTAATAAAACTCATTTTCCGGTAAGTCCGTTAATTTCTCTTTTGAAACTTTCAAAATACCATCTCGATACTTTTCGACGTCATTGATAGAAAAATGTCCTTCAAATGTAACGATATCGAAGTTTTTGTGTTTTCTATGTGATTTGATTGTTAATTCAACCGGTTCTTTTTTCTCTTGAAATAATGTCAAAATTGTTCCTTTTTTATAACGTAGTTCTGGAAAATCGGTTTGAGAAATCACGCGTACTTCGCCTTTTAAGCCTTGGGTATTGACGATTTTCCCAACATTTAAATATTCAGTCACTTAAAACCCTCATTTCAATATTTTAGTCTTTTTCATTCTACCATTTCTGTAGTCTGAATTCTATCAACTTCTATTATAATATTACGCAAAAAGAAAGCAATTCAATGAAGAATCACTTTCTTTTTATTTCTTAGCTATTCACACCGGTTAATGTGCCGTATATCAAAAATAAATTCAAGGCAGTCAACACAATGGCAATGACCCAAGCCAAAACTTTGACCCAAGTAGGATTAGCAAATTTCCCCATGATTTTTTTATCACTGGTATACAATGTCAAGGGAATAATCGACACTGGCAATGCGATACTCAAGAATACTTGTGTATACAATAATAAATCCTCAACTGCAGATTCACTACCTCCATAAATGATCACACAAACGATAACAGGTACAATGGCAATCAAACGCGTTACAACGCGACGCATCCAAAGAGGCATTTTCAAGTGGATGAACCCTTCCATAACGATTTGACCTGATAATGTTCCAGTAATTGTAGAATTTTGACCAGAAGCAAGTAAGGCAATGGCAAATAAAATACTCAAAACTGGACTAGCAATGTTTCCAACGATATCAGGATTTTTTAAGGCATCAAACAAATCAACAAATTTTCCCAAGTCACTATTTGTTCCATAAAATAATGCGCCACCTAAAATCAGTAATAAACAATTTACAATAAACGCAATTGTTAATTGAATGTTGGAATCCCAAATAGTAAAACGAATCGCTTTCGCTTTTTCTTTATCATCATTACGGTCAAATTTTCTCGCTTGGGCAATTGATGAATGCAAATATAGATTATGTGGCATTACTGTTGCGCCTACAATTCCTAATGCCAAAAACAACATTGATTTATCTGTAGCAATTCTTGTATCAGGAATAAAGCCACGTAACACCTCACCCATATTTGGATCGGCCAGTGCAACCTCATAAGCAAAGACAAAAAAGATCACAGCAATCAAACAAGCTACGATTGCTTCAATTTTTCTAAACCCTAATTTCGTTAAAAGTAGTAATAATAAAACATCAAATGTCGTGATCAAGACCCCAATCAATAAAGGAAAGCCAAATAATAATTGCAATGCAACAGCACCACCAATGACCTCTGCAATATCGGTAGCCATGATGGCCAACTCAGTTATGATCCATAAAACGAAGCCAGTCTTCTTACTGGTATGTTCTCTCGTTGCTTGAGCCAAATCACGACCTGTCACGATGCCCAATTTAGCAGCCATTCCTTGAAGCAGCATCGCAATTAAACTTGATAATAAAATGACGCTTAAAAGTGCGTATTTATATTCTGCACCACCGGCAATTGATGTGATCCAATTCCCAGGATCCATATACCCCACTGCAACTAACGCTCCTGGTCCACTATAAGCCAATAACGTCCGCCAAAAACTTGCATTTTTGGGCACATCGACCGTATTGTTGATTTCTTCCAAACTTGGACCATTTGCGTAATCTAATAACCGTTCTTTTTCATTGTTATCTTCTTCCATAATTATCCTTCTTCCATTTATAAAACATCAGGTTTATGTAATTTAATTTTTAGGTATACCATAACTCTTAAATTAATTATAGTCCTCTCATTCTTTCTTGTAAATAGGAAACACGTAGATGTTTCATCTTTTAGGGCTAAAGTAGGATGCATTTTTTATACAATCTTAGTATAATGATCATAGAAAATTACTTCTTACAACTTTGTTCGTCAAAAATCATAAATAACAATGGTAAAATCATAAGAAGCCTTTTATACTAAAGGTAGTTCAATTAAGGAGATGATAAACATGAGCATCGCGCTTTCAAGAAAAATTATTAATTGCATTTCGATCGTAGGGATAATAGCAACGATTGCTGTGACAATTTACTTTATACGATTAGGTGTTTTTAAAGACGTAGACGCTTTGAGAGGATTAGTCGGTGACTCAGTTATCTTAGGCCCAATTTTATTTATGTTGATTCAAATAATTCAGGTAGTCATTCCTATCATCCCAGGCGGCATCAGTTGTGCTGCAGGTGTGTTGATCTTTGGCCCTTTTGCAGGTTTTATCTATAATTACGTAGGTATTGCCATCGGTTCAGTCATTATTTTCTTGTTGGGACGCCAATATGGTAAACCTTTCATTTTAAGTTTAGTCAGTGACAAAACTTATAACAAGTATATTGGTTGGTTAGACAATGAAAAACGCTTTGAACGCCTTTTCGCTTTAGCGATTTTTCTTCCGATCGCACCAGACGATGCCCTTTGTTTAATGGCTGGTTTAACTAAAATGTCCTTAAAGAAATTTACATTGATCATCATCTTAGCAAAACCTGTTTCAATTTTCTTATATAGTTTAGCATTGATATATGGTGGTACATTCTTGAACGGTTTATTAGGTTTTTAATGATTTAAATTATATAATAGTATTTAGTGGGATAGGATGCACTTGTATCCTATCCTCTTTTATTTTAGTTTCGTAAGGGTGGATAAATAATGAGATACATAAAAAATAGTTTTAAAAATATGATTGATTTTTTTGCAGGAACGTCGGCTTATTTCCGAGATGTTCTACTCATGCATGGTTTCATGCTGTTTGTATTATTGCCTCTTTTGGCTAGCTCAACCCGTTTTATCTTAAAACAAGGAAAAATAAATTATCTATCGTATGATACGATTCCAATAATCTTTTCAAAACATCCTGGCGTTTTGATTGCATTGATTATGGTACTTTTAACAATTGTCGTCGCTGTTTTCTTTGAGTTTACTTTTTTACTGTTAAGTATTTTTTTTATAAAGAAAAAAGAACCCATATCTTTGAGAAACTTACTTAAAGGAACTTTTCTTCAACTTAAAAAGATTCGGTTTAGTACACTTTTGTTTTTCTTATTTTATTTTTTCTTAGTTTTACCACTTAGTGGTTTAGGCTTTCACTCAGACTTACTTGCAAAAATAAAGATTCCGGCGTTCATCATGGATTTTATTTTCGCTAACCGAGTAACGATTATTGCCTTAGTTGTTTTAGGATACTTGATTTTCTTCTATCTTTCGATTCGTTTGATATTTGCTTTACCTGAAATGATTTTAAGAGACGTACCATTTCGTCAAGCAGTTAAAGAAAGCTGGCGCTCAACTAAAAATCACTTTTTTAGAATTCTAGGTCAATTTGTCGTAATTGGTGGCAGTATTCTCGTCCTATTTATTATTAGTTATACAGTAATATTGAGCGCTCAAGCAATCATTGAAACAACTATCCCAAGTTACGCTTTAGTCAGCGCTGTTATCGCGATGACTCTCTTACAATTTATTTTATTATTAAATATTGTTTTTTCCACAGTCGGTATCTTTTATATTACGATCGACTACATGGATGACGAAGGCTTTTTACCTGAGTTACCGCAATGGTTTTTCGATCAACCTAAGCAGTCAAGAAAGGAATGGTCTGCATTTAAAATCGGCTTATTTTCTTTTACCGCCGCTATATTTGGAATTGGTGTAGGAACTTACAATACGAATTATTTAAGTAACCCCTCCGTCACCGAACCTTTAACAATATCACATCGCGGTGTTGATGCAGCAAATGGCGTTCAAAATACGTTACCGGCTCTTGAGAAAACTAGTTTGGAACATCCCACTTATATAGAAATGGATATTCAAGAAACAAAAGATAAACAATTTGTCGTAATGCATGACTTCAACTTAAAAAATCTGACAGGTGTAAATAAACGACCAAACCAATTAACTTTAGCGGAACTAACCAAACTAACGGCTAAAGAAAACGGTATGGAAGCAAAAGTTTGTTCGTTCGATGACTATCTAAAAAAAGCAAAAGCCTTAAATCAAAAATTATTGATTGAGATTAAAACAACACCACAGGATAGTCCTGATTTGGTGAAACGATTTACTGATCAATACCGAGAAATCATTTTATCAGAAAAACACATTCTGCATACCTTAACGTTCGATACAGCTACACAATTGAAAGAAGAAGAACCGGATTTTTATGTAGGGTATATTCTTCCTTTCAATATCGTAGGACCACCTGTATCAACGGTTGATTTCTTTACAATGGAATACACTACTTTGAATCGAAATTTTATCAATGCAGCACATCAGGATGGGAAAAAAGTCTATGCATGGACAGTTAATGATGAGGATACGATGACACGGATGATGTTTTACGGTGTTGATGGTATCGTTACAGATGAATTGAAACTGCTTAATGAGACTATTCAGACAGACTTAGATGAACTAACATACTCAGATAAACTGTTCCATTTCGTTATAGGGATCGGTTAAAAAACAAAAAAAGTAATGTGAACGAAAGTGTGTTCACATTACTTTTTTATTTTTTAACGATACGAGATTTCCCCTCTTGGCACATATAAAGCAGCGGACAAATATCGCATTTAGGACTTCGTGCTAAACAATGATAACGCCCAAAGAAAATCATCGTATGATGGGTTTTCACCCATAATTCTTTAGGGATTTTTCTCATCAACGTTTGTTCAACTTCCATTACGTTCGCATCTAATTTGCAGATACGTAACCGTTTTGATACGCGTTCAACATGTGTATCTACTGCAATAGCAGGCTCACCAAAGGCATCACCCATTACTACATTCGCTGTTTTTCGTCCAACACCAGGTAAAGAAACAAGTTCTTCACGTGTTTCAGGGACTTTTCCATCGAACTGCTCTAATAATTGAGCAGCGCAAGCTTTAATATTCTTCGCCTTATTGCGATATAATCCAATTGTCTTGATTTTTTGGATAATGTCCTCTAAAGGAGCCTTCGCTAATAGTTCAGGCGTCGGATAGGCCGCAAATAATTCGGGCGTTGCCTTATTTACAGAAACATCTGTTGCTTGTGCGCTTAAAATAACAGCAATTAGCAACTGAAAAGGACTGCTATGTTTGAGTTCACATTCCGCTTCTGGGAACATGTCATACATGATTTCTATTGCTTCCATTGTTTTTTCCTTGGAAAGCATTGACCTACCTCCTATTCGCTATCTTCAGGATTAAGCCAATTGTGTAGCGTGACTTTAGGAATCGGCTCATTTTGCGTACCTTGTTGTTCGATCTCTTTTTGGATCAACGCTTGTTTTCTACGTTTTTGATCTTCGGCCACTTGCTCTTTTGTTGTAATGTTTTTTCGTTCCCAAGCAAGCAAGATTCTATCAATATATTTTAAGCTATACGCTTGATTCAAAACGGCTTCTCTTAACGCCAGTCGAATAAGTTCTGGTTGATAATGGTCTGTCTCCAGCCATTGTCCGATCATTTCTAGTTCAATCGGTGATAATTGACGACCGAACTCTTTTTCAAACCCTTGATAAAGTTGCTTAATTGTTTCTTCCGATGATTGTTCTTGTTTTTGTTCTGTCTGTTTTTGTTTTAGTAAGGATATTTTTTCAAAAATAGGCAATAGGTCATAAGTATCCATCATCTGGCCTTGTTCATTTTGCTTTGTTTGAATAATCAAAAAGCCTCGTGAAACAAGTTGATTCAACAGCTTATAAATAACATCGATTGGTTTCCCCATAATTAGACTAATTGCTGCTAAATCAGGGAATAAATCGCCTTTAGCTTGTGATCGAAACAACTGCAACCAAAATAAAAATTCTTCATCCGTCAACCCAATTTTTTGATAATTTTCGATTACTAAATTGGAGACAGTTGTTTCACCAGCATTTAGGTATTCATTGATTGATAACATAACTGCTCCCTCATTTCTGTTGCTAAATAAACTTGTTATTCGTTGATTTTATATACGTCATAATAAATCGACTTCATATAGTCGATCAAATACTGAGGGTTTAAAGCTTCCCCCGTTGCATCTAAAATCAATTGATTTGGTTTTCTTGAAGCGCCATATTGATGAATATGTTCTGTCAACCAATTTTTGATTGGAGAATAATCATCACTTGCTAAAATAGTATCTACATCGATTTCCTTACCCATAGCATGACGTAATTGTGCAGCATACATATACCCTAACGCATATGATGGGAAATAACCAAAACTACCACCAGACCAGTGAACGTCTTGTACGATGCCTTCTAAATCATTCTCAGGACGAATACCTAAATACTCTTCATATTTATCATTCCAAATTTGCGAAAGTTCATCAATTGAAACATTCTCGTTGAAAATCATTTTCTCAATCTCATAACGAATGATGATATGGAGCGGATAAGTTAAACTATCTGCTTCGATTCGAACTAAACTCGCCTTGGTTTCTTTTAAAGAATCATAAAACGTTTCAAAATCGATATCGTCAAATGCCCCTGCAGTGCATTCTTTGAAAAAAGGAAATTGTTTTTCCCAAAACTGTTTGTTACTTCCTATAATAATTTCGTTAAACAGCGATTGAGATTCATGGATTCCCATCGAAGCACCTGTTGAAAGTGGTGTATGATCATATTTAGGATCGATACTTTGTTCATAGATTCCATGCCCTGCTTCATGAATAACACCAAAAGTAGCCATAGAAAAATTGGTTTCATCCCATCGCGTTGTGATTCGTGCATCATTGCGATTTAAATCGAGCATAAATGGATGAACTGTATCATCTAAACGCCCACGAGTAAAATCATAACCAAGTTGTTGTGCAACTCCCATTACAAAGGTTCTTTGTTGCTCTTTCGTTACACGTCGAGACAAAAAGTCTGTACGTGGAACAGTCCCTTTTTCAGCTATTGTTGCTCTGATCTCCATAATTCCTGTTTTAACTTGCGCAAAAATTTCATCTAACTTTTCAACGGTTAAGCCGGGTTCATATTGATTTAATAGGACATCATAATTTGTCGTTTCATCTTTCTTCCAATAGGGAATGAATTCCTTTAAAAATGCAATCAGCGTTTGGATTTCATTTTTCATTTCAGCAAAATCTTTTGCTTTTCTTGCTTTTAACCAAGCTGCATGTGCATTAGTTAGTGCAATATTATAAGCCTGCATACGTTCAGCAGGGATACTATGATTCAATTCATAGTTTTCTTTCGTCTTTTTATAAACAGATAAGCCAAGTTCAGATAATTCATCTTGATGTGTCTCAAAATAAGTCAATGCTTCTTGAATTTTAGGGCCTACACTGCGTTCAAATGATATTCCTGACAAATACCCTACAGTTTCTCCTCTGAACTCGCTACTGGCTTCTGGCATACCTGTTTGGCTGTCCCACTCTAATAAAGCTAGGGCTTCATTTAATAATTCGATTTCTTTAATTTCTTGTAGAAATTCTTGTTCTTTCATATTTCCCTCACCTACTCTTCTCTTGGTTTTCTCGGTGGTCTTTCGCCCCAATATTGGAATAAATCAGTTCTTAAAGCCCCATTGTAAAGCTTACGTTTTTTAGTAGCTCGCGCTCCGTAGTATTGCTCAAAAGTTAAGTCACTCGTTAAAATATATTTGCTCCATGTTTTTAAAGGACGGAATACTTCTCCCATTTCTTTATATAATTTACGAACGGACTCTTCTTCCCCTAAACGTTCTCCGTAAGGTGGATTTGCGACCATTACACCATATTCTTTTTCTGTTGTAAAATCATGCACTGCTAATTGTTTGAATGTGATCGAACCGCCTAATCCAATTTCTTCTGCATTCGCTTTGGCAATCTCGATCATCTTACCATTGATATCTGAACCAGTAATATCTAGTTCAATATCATAATCTGCTTTTTCATCGGCTTCTTTTCGAACCTTCTCAAATACTGCTGAATCAAACCAATCCCATGTTTCACAAACAAACTCACGATTGAATCCAGGAGCAATATTATGTCCAATCAGCGCTGCTTCAATACAGATCGTACCTGACCCGCAAACGGGATCATAAAACGGACGGTCTTTACGCCAATTCGTTAATGCCACTAAAGCTGCTGCCATATTTTCTTTTAAAGGTGCTCCACCTTTTTCTATACGATACCCACGTTTAAATAAACTTGGACCTGTTGTATCAATCGTCAAGGTCACATGGTCTTTTAACAATGCAACTTCTAATTGGAAGAATGCGCCTGTTTCAGCTAAAGGCACAGTTGCTGGACGATGATACACTTCTCTTAATCGATTAACGATCGCCTTTTTAGTGATTGATTGACAATCAGGAGTGCTATACAATTTGGACTTAATTGATTTTCCAGCTACAGGAAATTCAGCATCCATTGGTAAATAGTCTTCCCACGGCAACGCTTTGACTTTCTCGAATAATTCATCAAAACTAAATGCATCAAATTCTCCTACGATGATTTTGATTCGATCTGCTGTACGTAACCATAAATTGGCTGTAGCGATTGTTTCCATTGTCCCTTCAAACAAAGCTTTTCCATTCTCTACTTCACATGGAATTCCTAAATCTCTTAATTCTTTGCCAACTAAAGCTTCTAGTCCACTGGCTGCTGTTGCAACAAGTTTAAATGTTTTTTCGTTTGTCATTATATCTCCTCTTGTCCTTGTTATTGTAATAAGAACATATTGATTCTTTATCTAAATATAAAACTAATTTATCTCTTACTTTAAAAAAAGCCTTCACAACAAAGTTGGAAGGTCATCCTGAATAACTGTAATTTTCTGTAAGCCATGTTCTGTATCAAATGCTTCTCAGGAGAAAACATTCGACGGTCATCATCTATCTGCAGAAATAATTCTGCCTCTTCTACTCGTTCATTTCCTTTAGAAGAGCGCCCCTACCATAGTTTGGGTTGCTCGCTCGAGGGGTTTACCGCGTTCCACCAATTCCGTTTCCAAAATTGCTTCGTCACTGTGGCACTTTCAAGGGTACTTTGACATAGCCTAGACCTTAGTCATTTTTCCTGCCGTTATTCTATTGCTAGAATACCTTAGCTTATGATTTCGCTAAGCACGAACACTACAAGCATCTCAGCTTGTGCGAGCATGGACTTTCCTCAGCCTGAATAAATTCAAACCGCGATCACCCGAAAATTACAAATATTTCATTGAATCAATTAAAATTGGCGTGTTTCTGAATGATCGATCTCACGTTCATATGGATTATGTAGACTGCTTTCATATGAATTAGAGTGACTCATACCTGAAATAGGGTTTGATGCTGGAGTATCATCTAATTTTTTGCCAAATACTTCACGCTCTAAATTAGATAAACGTTTTAGAATATCAAAGTTTGTCACGGCAGCACTCTTAGGCATTTCTTGTGTGCCACGTGATGGCATTGCTTGTTGTACTTTAGAAGCTTGATCGATCTTCGCTAATAAACGGTTGTTTTCTTCTTGAAGCGTCAAAAGTTCTTTGTTATAAGCTTCATAATCTTTAATTACGTTGTCTAAAAATTCATCAACTTCAACTGGGTCATAGCCACGCATTTTCGTTTTAAATTCTTTTTGTAAAATATCTTTTGGACTGTATACTAAATTTGCCATATTTACACCTCATTATTTTCTTTGATTAGGATAAAAGTTCATAGTTCAACAGCATTATTGTATAGGAAAATCGTCAGAAAATCAAACAGATTCTCACGATTCCATCGAGTTTTGTAAATCATCCATTGTAATTAGCCGAATTTCATAAGGGAATTTCTCAGAAAAAAGTTCGGCATCTTTTAGGAAATACTCCGTCTTTCCTGGATATTCTTTGTCATAAACGAGTAAACTTGCTCCAGAATGTTCCAATAAAAATCGCGTATGCATTTTTAATTGTGCTGGTGATTTATAAGGTTGATGACTCACTGAATCTACAAAATCTGCTAAAAGTTCAATTTTTTCCAAGTTGGCTCGATTTTTTTCGTTCCAATTGCTGCCAAAATCCTTAAATGGAAAAATAATGCCTAGTTTTAATTCCGGATAATCATTTTTCAATTCAGCCACAACTTCGGCTGCCCAAATCTCTGTTCCGAGATTGCCAGAAACTAAAACCCACTCCAATCCAGTGTCCAAATAGCCCATAATTTCCTTTTTTAATACATTTTTAATAACTGTAATTTTAGGGTCATTGTCTTGAAAAGCCCCGATTTCAAAGCTTTTATAACCAGTCACATAAAGTGTTTTTACGTTTTCCATAGACATTCCTTTTCTTTCATAAAGATTTTTTGTTATAATATTTGCTAGGAGTGTGATAGAAATGGCTTTTCATTATCCTAATGGTACTCCCTATAATAATCATGAAGCACCTAAATCAAAAAAACAAGTAAAAAACCAAAAATCAATTCAATTTGGTAAACGAGGAATGGATTTTGAAGAAGAAATCAATAAAAGTAATGCGTTTTACTTAGACCGTAACATCGCAGTCGTTCACAAAAAGCCTACCCCCGTCCAAATTGTTAAAGTTGATTATCCCAGCCGCAGCGCTGCCGTCATCAAGGAAGCTTACTTTAGACAAGCCTCCACTACTGATTATAACGGCGTTTACGATGGATACTATCTGGATTTTGAAGCAAAGGAAACGAAGAATAAAACCTCTTTTCCTTTCAAAAACTTTCATCAACACCAGATTGATCATATCCAGCAATGTTTGGGCCAAAAAGGAATTTGCTTTGTTCTATTGTGGTTCTCTTCATTGAATAGATGTTTCTTTTTTAGTGGAGAGAAATTAGTAACCTATTGGTCTGAACAAAAAGATACTGGAAAAAAATCGTTGCCTTTATCTACTATTGAAAAAAATGGAATAGAGATTTCAATCGGCATTGCACCTAGAGTCCCTTACTTAGATGCAGTCCGGCAACATATTCAATCAAGCAAAGGAGTTGCGATTAATGACAACTGATGAAATAAGTTCACGTGCTGCAAGACATGGGCATACCCCTGCATCTAGCAACACTGGAAATCTATCGACAAATGGCGGTAAAAAACCAAAGAAAAAAAGAATCCTTCTAAAAATCTTTCTTGGATTAGTTCTCCTTGGAATCTTAGGTCTTTTAGCTGGTTTAGGTCTTTTTTGGTCGTATGCTAAAGATGCACCAAAACTAGAAGACGATAAACTAAGTGCCACTGTTTCTTCAAAATTATATGATGCTAACAATGAAGTTTTTGAAGAACTCGGTGCTGAAAAACGTGAAATGATCAAGCCAACAGATGTTCCCCAACTGCTCAAAGATGCAGTTGTTTCGGTAGAAGATAAACGTTTTTACAAGCATAGTGGTGTAGATCCAATTCGGATATTGGGTTCTGCATTCTCAAATTTTAAAACAGGCGGCCTTCAAGGTGGTAGTACACTAACACAGCAATTGATCAAGCTTTCTTATTTCTCTACACAAGAAAAAGATCAAAACCTTAAACGAAAAGCTCAGGAAGCCTGGCTTGCGATACAGTTAGAGAAGGAAAAATCAAAAGAAGAGATTTTGACGTATTACATCAATAAAGTTTATATGGCCAATGGCCTGTATGGAATGGAAACAGCCGCTCAATCCTACTTTGGAAAACCATTATCTGAGCTAAGTCTTCCTCAAACAGCATTACTGGCTGGAATGCCTCAAGCGCCTAATGATTATGATCCTTATCTGAAGCCCGATGTGGCTAAAGAACGACGTGACGTTGTTTTGTTTACAATGAAAGAAAATGAGAAAATCACTCAAAAAGAATATGAAGAGGCTAAAGCGACTCCTATCGATGATGGTTTACAACCTTTAAAACAATCAAATGAAAACCGTAAAATCGTTGATAACTATATTAGAGAAGTTATTGCTGAAGTAGAAAGTATGGGTAAAAATCCGTACACAGATGGTTTAGATATTCATACCAATCTCGACATGAATGCGCAAAAACGTCTTTATGACATTATCAATACTGATACGTATGTAGAATACCCAGATCCTGATTTTCAAGTTGCTTCAACCGTAATCGATGTAAAAACAGGTCAAGTCAAAGCTCAAATCGGTGGTCGGAATATTCCTGACGATGTACAACTTGGTACTAACTCAGCAATAGAAACAGATCGCGATGTTGGTTCTACAATGAAACCTATTGCAGATTATGGTCCTGCTATTGAAAACTTAAACTATTCAACTGGTCGTATCATGATGGATCAGCCGACTACTTATGAAGGAACTACTATTCCTGTAACAAATGCAGATATGCAATACTATGGCGCTATCACAATGCGTAAGGCCATCATGTATTCTCGTAACACAACAGCCATTCGGACATTCGATGCTGTTGGAAGTGATAAATCTGCTGCTTTCCTTAAAGATTTAGGCATTGAATTTAAAGAGATCGTTGCAGCAAATGCAATTTCTAGTAATACCAGTGAGTTAGACGGAAATAAATACGGCGTTTCTTCCTTAAAATTGGCTGCAGCTTATGCCGCATTTGGAAATATGGGTGTTTATAACAAACCCTATTACGTGAATAAAATAGTGTATCAAGACGGTTCAGAAGATGTTACTGAAACTGAAAGTAAACGTGCGATGAAAGATTCTACCGCGTATATGATGACGGATATGCTCAAAGATGTTATCACAGGCGGTACTGCCTTTAATGCAGGCGTTCCAGGTTTGATTCAAGCTGGTAAAACCGGAACAGCAAACTACACTGAAGAAGACCTTGCAAAAATTGGTGCCTCAGCGTCGTCTAGTATCGCACCTGATAGTACTTTCGTTGGTTATACACCTCATTATTCGGTTTCCGTTTGGACTGGATACAAACAACGATTAACCCCTATTCCGTATGAATATTGGGGAACTGCTTCTGATGTCTACAGAGAAATGATGACTTATCTCTCTGAAGGTGTTTCAAATGATGATTGGTTCATGCCAGATTCTGTGATACGTTCAGGAAGTGAATTATATGTTAAAGGCGCATATGAAGAACAATTATTGCCTTCAAATACTGGCTATGAAAGTACTTCATCCTGGGAAAGCCCAGTGAGCTCAGACTCATCAACGAGTACTAGTTCTACTGCTTCTTCACAAACAGAGCCACCTGTCTCTCAATCAAGTGAAGAACCGCCCGTTACATCTACTCAACAATCTGAACCACCTATATCATCCGCACCTACTGATCCACCTGCAAGTAGCGATCAACCGGTGGAACCTTCCTCTGCTCCACCTGAACCAGTTAATACAGTCAGAAGACGAACATCTTCTGACTGACACATCAATAAAAAAGGTATGATGTCTATGAAAATGACATCATACCTTTTTTTTATTGATTCGTTAAAGCTGCTTCAACAAACCCTTTAAATAAGTGTTGCGGTCTATTAGGTCTAGAAATCAATTCTGGATGGAATTGACAAGCAACAAAGAATTTTTTCTCTGGCAATTCAACTATTTCAACTAAGCGATTGTCTGGTGAAACTCCCGAAAAGACTAACCCATTTTCTTCAAATAATTGACGGTATTTATTGTTAAACTCATAGCGATGACGATGACGTTCTTGCACGACTTCTTGTCCTTCGTATGCTGCAGCTGTAACACTGCCTTTTTTAAGTTTACATGGATATAAACCTAATCGTAACGTTCCACCAAGATTCTCAACATTTTCTTGATCCGCCATCAAATCGATAATGTTATTTAGAACATCTGGATTGGTTTCAGCCGATCCTGCATCTTCTAGATTTACCACATTACGAGCAAATTCAACACAAGCCATTTGCATCCCTAAACATATACCTAAAAATGGTACATCGTTTTCACGTGCATAACGAATTGCTTCGATTTTCCCTTCTACTCCACGATCACCAAATCCTCCTGGCACCAAGATTCCATCGGCATCTTTCAGCATAGCATCAGCATTTTCTTGTGTTAATTCTTGTGAATCGATCCAATCGATCGCAATATCAGAGTCAAAAGCAAAACCTGCATGTTTCAACGCTTCTACCACAGAAAGATAGGCATCTGGAAGTTCTACATATTTACCAACTAATGCAATTCTGGTTGTCTTTTTCAAGCCTAATACTTTTTCTTCCAAAGCTTGCCACTCTGTCATATCTGCAACTGGCACATCAAGTTTCAAGTGATCACAGACAATCTGATCCATATTTTGCGCTTGTAAGGCTAATGGAATAGAATAAAGCGTTTCTACATCACGTGACTCGATGACCGCTTCTGGTGCTACATCACAAAATTGAGCTAATTTATTTTTTGTTCCTTGAGAAACTGGTAATTCTGTACGAATAACAAGAATATTTGGCTGGATACCAAGACTACGTAATTCTTTTACGCTGTGTTGTGTTGGTTTGGTTTTCATTTCACCCGCTGCTTTTAGGTAAGGAATCAATGTTGTATGGATATACATGACATTGTCGCTCCCTACTTCCGCTTTCATTTGGCGCAGTGCTTCTAAAAATGGTAAAGATTCAATATCTCCAACTGTTCCGCCAACCTCTGTAATAATGATATCTGCATCTGTCATGGTAGCTGCACGCATGATTTTATCCTTGATTTCATTTGTAATATGAGGAATGACCTGTACTGTTGCACCTAAATATTCGCCTTTACGCTCTTTTCTCAGTACTTCTGAATAAATTTTCCCTGTTGTCACGTTTGAATATTTATTTAGATTGATATCAATAAATCGTTCATAGTGACCTAAATCCAAGTCTGTTTCGGCACCATCATCAGTGACAAAAACTTCTCCATGTTGGTAAGGACTCATTGTTCCTGGATCCACATTGATATACGGATCAAATTTTTGAATCGTTACTTTCAAGCCACGATTTTTTAATAAACGTCCTAAAGATGCTGCAACGATTCCCTTCCCAATGGAAGAAACTACGCCACCTGTAACAAAGATGTATTTTGTCATAATATAAAAAACCCTTTCTCAAAATAGAATTGTAGAGATGAGTGAACAACGAATCAATTGTTTTTAACAGCCATAAAAAAACAAAAGCTCCCTATCCAAAAAATGAATAGGGAGCTGAAATTCGTTGTAAACTTCTGACCTTCTCAAAGGTGCCCAAGTAGTATAATACAAGCAAATCAGTTTGAGGTCAAGTTTTTCTATTGGAAGATTTTTATTTTTTTAGTCAAGTTTTAACTCTACACACATTTACTCTTTGATGTAAGCATTTTTATACGTACTTGTTGCGCCAAAGTTATGGTATTCGATTCCTTCGACACCTGGCCGAACTAATTGTCCTCTCGCTTGTTGATACAGTGGAATCAACGCTACATCTTCTTCAACTAATACTTTTTCAGCAGCTATCAATGCTTCCCAACGTTTTTCAGGTTCATTAGCATATTTATTTGATGCATCATCGATCAACTGATCATATTTTTCACTGCGGTAGTTCGTTTTATTTTTTGTACTTACTGAACTTTCTAAGAAAGTCATCGGATCTTGGTAATCTGGTCCCCACATGCTGACAGACAATTCATAGTCGCCTTTTTTCATTAATTCAATTGAATTGTTTAATGGCACTGTTTTTACGTTGATTTTCAAGCCAGGTAATGTCTTTTCCAATTGACCTTGAATAAACTCTGCTACTTTTTTATCACCATCGCCATCTTTTGATAGCAATTCGATTGTCACATCACCATTCAGCTCTTTTTTCGCTTTATCTAAATATTCATTTGCTAATTTTTCATCCGTTTTAACTAAATCGCCCGCTTCTTTTCGGAAATCTTCTCCTGTTTCAGGATTAGCAACAAAGTCTTTTGGGATATAGCCATAAATATCTTTAGAGCCATCTGCTAAAATATTCTCAACTAGACTCTTCTTATCAAGTGCGTAGGCAACAGCTTTTCGGACATTTTCATTGGCAAAAATAGAGGGCTTGTCATTTCTTTTTTGATTCATTCTTAATGAATAGACTTTTGAACGTTGGATTGCTTCATAATCAGGATTTTCTTTATTTTGCTTTGCAAAATCTCCTGTTAAGATTGCGACATCCAATTCACCAGATTCGTACAAATTAAACACCGTGTTCGTTTCTTTCAAGACTTCAAAATGAATCTTCTCTGATTTAACTTTATCAGCATCATAATAGTTTGGATTTTGAACTAAATCCCATGACATTGAAGATTGATCCCAGTTTTCCATTAAGAAAGGACCATTAGACACGATATTATCGCTAGACGTTCCATATTCTTTTCCCTTTTCTGTTACAAACTTTTCATTCTGTGGAAAGAAAGGTGAAAATGCCAATAACGAAGTAAAATAAGTCACAGGTTTGGCCATTTTTATTTCAAGTGTATAATCGTCAAGTGCCTTTACCCCTAATTCATCTGCCGATTTTTCTTGATTTACGATTTCAGTTCCATTGAGAATGGTACCATCCATTAAGAAAAAGTAATTGGCTTGATTTTTAGGATCCGCCATTTTTTTCCAAGCAAAGACAAAATCATTTGCTGTGACCTTGTCTCCATTCGACCACTTAGCATCTTCTCTGAGTTTGACGGTATATGTTTTTCCATCTTCTGAAATTTCAGGCATCTCTTTTGCCACAGCTGGAATAACGTTATCTTTTTCATCTAATTGATAAAGCCCTTCGAAAACATTAGATTGCGCATTAACACTTGGTTCGTCTTGAGTAAAAATAGTGTCCATTGACCCTACTTCAGACGCTTCCATTAAATTCAGTACTTTTGTTGATTTTTGATCTGTTGCTGTCTTATTATCTGTGTTTTGTGTTGACTTATCGCTTGTATTTCCCCCGCAAGCTGAAAGTAACAGTACTGTTGTGATCAATGTAATACTTTGTTTTACCCCTTTTTTCATACGTTCCACCTTTTCCTTCTTTTTTATTTATTATGCAAGTTCCTCCATTGACACCAATTCTTGTTTTACATCTAAATATGCATATGGAAGCCCTTGATTTTCATACTCGAATTCTCCTCGTTGATTATCGATTGGATCTGCTCGTAAAAATTGTTTTGATGGGTTAAAATCTCTTTGAATTTCACTGTTGGCAGGCATTCTGAAAATATCCAAATTACCAAAATAATAATTCCAACGATCTAAATCCCCCGCCCTGCGTGCGCCTCCACCAAAAGATAAATCTGCAAAAATCCAACCGTACGGTGCCACATAAAATTGCGTCCAATCATGACACCCCGTATAATATTGCGATACATAAAGTCCTGATTGCCATTTAGCCGGTATTTTAGCCATCCGGCATAATGTAATGAACAATATCGCTTGAACGCCACAGTCCCCTTTTAAATTGACTGCAGCATACTCTGAGATGTTATCGATCGTAAAATATTCGCGCATAAAAGAATAATTGACTTTTGTTGTGATAAAATCATAGATCTTTCTCGCTTTTTTTACAGGATTCGTTTCTCCTGATAAGATTTCAGCAAGTACTTGTTCCAAATAAGGTGTAAAACGAATATGAGGTAGTTCTTCACCTAACGAATATTCTGGTTGTATTTCAGCAGCTAATTCTGGATCTAGCTCCACATACTCCACATGATTGATATAGCTATATTCAACAGAGAAAACTTGATCTTTTTCTAAAGTCGTTTCAAAGTAAACCGTTCGTTGCGCTTCATTTTCTGGTGCAATAAAGGTCGCTTCTGGAGTGGTCTTCAAAATTTGGATGTCTGATACTTGTTTACACTCCTTTGGTAAAGGAAGATACACTCTGACTGTTTCCCCTGGTCGCTCATATTCCTTTTTCACTTGAATACTTGTTATCAACTGTATTTTTACTTTTCTATAGCCTTGTTCTTTCATTAGTTGAACATTTTGGGTCAATTCTTGTTTCCGCAGGCGATCTACCTCATTGTCTTCTTTAACGAGTAACCTTGCTTCATAATCAGCTTGTGTCTTGATCAGATTCATTAGGAAACGCCGTTGGAAATGAATTTCCCCATCAATATAAAGCCAATCAACTTTTCCGCTCTCTTTTAGTTCACTTAATTCATGTTCTTGATAGTCTTTGAACGTTTTTTTCATCATACTGTTTGCTTTTGAAAAATCAAATGGGTATTCATCTATTCCCACGATTCGGATAATGTCTTGCTCGATCTCTAACCGTTTTCTCAATGCTTCTGGTAATTCTTGTGATAGCAGAAGCTCAATTCGTTTTTCAGCGCCATCAAAGTCTCCATAACTTTTTAGCTTGATCACATCTTCAGGTAGCGGTACGCTCATATACTTTAAATCGTAATACATCTAACACCCTCACCTTTCTTATTTGCTTAACCCTAAACCAGCCTGCTCAGATAAAGAAATCATGCTTGTCGGATTCAAACCAACACCACCTGGGATAGCTACTTCATTCAAACCGAATGTTGCATCTAAATCGGCTCTAGTAATATTTTTAGTAGCAGCAGCTAAATGAGCCGCTGCCGTAACACCAATATTGGTTTCTTCTACCATACAACCAATCATACATTCAACACCAGCGGCCTCACAAATACTATTGATTTTTAACGCTTCATGAATACCACCGCACTTCATCAATTTGATGTTAACAAAATCGACTGCACGATCTTTAATCAAACGAAGTGCATCTTTTGAATTGAAACAACTTTCATCCGACATAATGGGTGTTGATACGTGATTTGTCACAAACGCTAAGCCTTCTATGTCATGATAAGCAACAGGTTGCTCAACCAATTCAATTCCATACTGCGCTAAGTGATTGATTGTATTTACAGCTTCTTTTGGTTTCCAACCTTGATTTGCATCTAAACGCAGGTTTACGTGACTACCGATAACTTCTCGAATCGCTTTAATCCGTGCAACATCGGCATCAAAACCAGTTCCGACCTTGATTTTCAATGTATCAAACCCTTGGGAAACAGCTAATTTTGCTTTTTCAGCCATTATCTCAGCCTTATCAAGACCGATTGTCATGTCTGTTTTTACACTAGAATCAAAACCACCTAAAAGTTTATATACAGGTAAATTCGCTTTTTTTCCAAATAAATCATAACACGCAATATCGATCGCCGTCTTAGCTGAAGGTGCTTGGGCAGCGACAGAATTCATGATACTGTGAATTTTCTCGATATCTAACGGATCGACACCAATAAGTTGTTTTTCAAATAATTGAATACATTCTGTTGTACCTTTTAATGTTTCACCTGTAATTAAAATTCCTGGTGATCCTTCCCCGTATCCAATGATTCCTTCGTCTGTCTCAATTTCTACAACAGCACTCATCGAATGATTGATCGTCCCCAGAGAAATTGTAATAGGCTCTTTTAATTTGGCTGCCTTTGGTTCTACATTGATTTTTGTTATTTTCACTTTAATTCCTCCACTATTCATTACTCTAACTTAAAACTCATTTCTAATTTTCGTTTAATCACTCTCAAAAAACAAAACAAGCCTAAATGAAACAATAACCAGTCTTTTTTTAATCTGAAATTAAATTCTTGTTCAAAAATTGAATTATTTGTTCCAATTTTAAATTTAGTCTATGGAAATGTCAACATATTAATGAGATTTTGATGTGCCTTTTTTCATCAAAATTCAAGTGCTTGTAATTTTGTAACGAATTCGAGATAATATGAATGAAAAAAGGATTCTAAACAAAGGACGGCTGCAGATGGAATTTAGAAAAATCAAGAATTTAAGGAAAGAACAAAAAATCACCCTAACGGAATTAGGAAAACGAACAGGTTATTCAGCCAGTTTTTTATCACAAATTGAACGTGGTACAAACAGACCTTCTCTTGAAGCTTTAAGAAAAATAGCTGATTCATTAGATGTTACAGTAGCTTCCCTTCTAGCTAACGAAGCACCTCAAGTCATACAAGATGACGAAAGCTCTAAAAATGGTTATAAAGTGATTCGAAACTCTTCTGGCACTATTTATAATCCATGGCAAACGAACTCAACTTACTATGATACTTTGTTTAATTTACCAGTACATACAAACAATATGGTTATCTCAAAGATTTATATTGATGCGCAATCATCATCTAGTGGAAGAAAGATTGCTCATAATCTTTGTGAAATTAATTACGTTCTTAAAGGGGAAGCAACAGTTGAACTAAACGAAGAGGTACTCACCTTAAAAGAAGGTGATGCAATCTTTTTAGAAGCGTTTACCCAACATAATATTATCAATGCAACAGATAATGAATTGATGCTCTTCACTCTGCAATTTTAATAGTGTAAACAACGAACGAACTTCTCTTGAAAATAAACATTGATCAGAGCTGAAATTTCACTTGAAGATCCATATACGCTTTCCACTATTGAAAAAGATTCTCATTTACAAAGCTTTTAAAAAAAGGTATCATATGGAAAGAACAAACTGTAAAGGAGTCCCGTTTCTGTTACGGATTTATCCGAATCGGTTCAACGGACGAATAAGAAAAAGGAGTAGATACAATGACTGAAACAAATCAAGAATGGTCTGCTGAAGAAATAGAAGATATCAAAGAACAGATTTTAACAGCACTGGAAACGGTGATTGACCCTGAATTAGGAATTGATATTGTAAATTTAGGGTTGATCTATGAAGTCGATTTTGCTCAAAATGGTGATACTGTCATCAAAATGACGTTAACCACTATGGGTTGTCCCTTAGCCGATGTTCTTACAGAACAAATCCATGAAGCCTTAAAAGAAATCCCCGAAGTGAAAAACCCAGAAGTAAAACTTGTCTGGTATCCCGCTTGGACAACTGATAAAATGTCTCGTTATGCGCGAATCGCTTTAGGTATTCGCTAATAAGTAACACACCTTTAAACAAATAAGAGTTTGAGTAATCAAAGTGATTACTCAAACTCTTATTTGTTTACCGCCACTATTCCTACTTCAAGTGAGCTACTTTTTTTATATCTGTTCCATAAACCATCGTTCTGTACAACATTCTTCCATCATCTGAATATAATAGTTCTTGTTGGTCAAATTTGATTCCTAGTTTGCTCAGCTTCTTCGCTAAAGCCTCTGATTCGTCTTTATTTTCTGTAGCAGAAATGCAATGTGTTCTCGCCCAATCACTTTTCTCTAATTTTGCTGCTAAGTAACCGACTAATTCTTTTTCCGTATTAAATTCTTTTTCTGGATAAGCTTGGCCTCTTTCAGAATAAAATAATTCTAATGTTGGTCCGATTCTTCTTACGCCATACCCTTCTGGATTTGTGTTTGCACTCAAATGAATCCCAAACTGATTATAACCACCATCTTCTAACCATTGAAAAAATTCTTTTATTGTACCTGGATAATTTTTACTCAATAATTTCACACTCCTTTACAGTAATAGTAACAGAAAAGTTACGGCTTTTAATCCGTAAAATGAAAGAAGAAGCATCTTTTACGCATAATTTTAGCTCGCTCTTTGATTAAGAGCCTAGATTTCCAGGGATAGTTCATCAACCTCTTTTTTTAAACATTTAAGTCGATAAAAATGGAACAACTCTGCATAACGTTATAAGCAGAGTTGTTCCATTTCTTATTTAATTACAATAGTAACACTCATAATGCCAAGTCTACTTTTTAGTGGCTTTCAGTACTGCTCTCAACATGATGATGCCTGTCACGATCGTTGTTACTGCCTGGACTAACTTGATTTTATCGATTTTTCTTGAGTTGACTGTCATCGTAATCCCTCCTGTTGTCTACTCTCTATACTACAACCAGAACTAATTCATTGCCAACACCACGTCTTATTGGCTAATAATAAAAACACCAATAATAATCAAAATCACTGCTAGAACTTTTCGGAAACTTAGGCTTTCTTTAAAAATAAAATAACTGATAATCACAGTCCAAACATAGGTTAAAGATGTCATTGGAAAAGCGATTGAATAATCTAAAAATTTCAACAAAATAATATTTGTAATAGCACTCAAAATATATAAAAATGAACCTAAATAAATCCAACCATTTTTTAACACGGAGTTAAGACTGAGTTTTGGTAAGTCATTCATCCCCTTCTTCAGTGCCAAAGCACCTGCACTGCCAGAAAAAGTTGTCACAACTAAAATAGTCAAAATCGCTGCATAATCAATCATAGCGATTCCTCATTTCCTTCTATCCCCAAAAGAATCGATCCCGCAATAATAAATGCTGTTCCTAACAATTTATACCACGTGATACTCTCATCTAAAAACAAGGCACCTAAAACAATCGACAGTGCAAAACCCAAACTCATCATCGGCTGTAAAATCGACACCTGACCATAACGAAAACTTGCCATCATAAAAAACATACCTGCTCCAGCAGCTAAAAAACCAAGTCCATACAAGATAATAGCGTTTGCCCTTGTTCCATCCGCACCAAATTTCCACGCTAATTGACCTAAACTACTCAAAGCTGCCGCAATCAATATGAGTAAGACGCCTAAACTTAGCTTTTGTTGATTTTTAGTTTCCATATGATTTCCCCTCTCCTAACAATAACGATGAATAAACTCAAATACCGTATCAAAATAGTGCTCTGGTTCATAAATAAACGAAGATAAGTGAGGCGCTTTTTCAATAATCAAACTTTCCTTTACACCATTGGTTGCTTCCATGTTGTCATAAAGCATTTGATGTGGAACGAATTTGTCCCCTGTCCCATGTATAAAAAGTGTTGGCAATTTATTTTTTGTTAACTGTCTGATTGATGACGCCTCTTTAAGCGAGTATCCTACTCTTTTTTTAGCCATGACATTTGCGATCGTTAAAATCGGAAATGCAGGCAACTTAAAAGCTGAACGTAGCATAGCCGAAAATTCGTTATAAACAGATGAATATCCGCAATCCACAACTAATCCTTTAACTGTATTGGGTAGCGCTTCTCCACTAGTCATCATCACTGTTGCAGCACCCATCGATCCTCCAAATAGGACAATTTCAGCTAGCGGTTCAATCCTCATTACTTCTTGGATCCAATTCATCAAATCCAAACGATCTAACCAGCCCATACCAATCACGTTCCCTGTACTTTTACCATGGGCTCTTAAATCTGGAACCAAAATATTATAGCCTTGATCAGCGAACTTCGAAGCAACAAACGCCATATCGCGTTTCCCAAATGAACGATAACCATGAACGCAAATTACCCATTTTTTACTAGTGGGATGTGGCGTAATCAAACGACTATATAACTTTTCTCCGTTTATTTCCAACCAGTAATCTTTCGCAAAATCTCGGTTCCAAAAAATATCGCCGTCCTGAATTTGTTGCTCTTCAATAAGGTCATACTTAGACTTTCCTTTATTAAAATTATCAGGATTCATCATCTTGTGACCTGCCTTATCATACCAATCATTCTCTCTAAAAAGTGCAACGTTCAAGAAAAAATTTGCCGCATAAACCGAAATAGCAATAAGCAAAAGTAACACAATCACCAAAATCAACACAATCCACTTCAAACATGACACCTCAATTCTAAAAATTCTATTTCTATTTTAATTATACGCTTATTTATGAAAAAATATATGAATGCACTCGAAAACAAAAAAACTTCTCCAATTTGGAGAAGTTCTGAATCCTTTTTACTCACAATCTAATGAAATCAAATCAGCATACGTTTCACGACGAATAACTAATTTATCCTGTCCATTTTCAACAAAAACCACAGCAGGTTTTAAATTACGATTATAATTATTTGCCATTGAATAACCGTATGCTCCTGTACTTGTCATTGCAAATAAATCTTCGGGTTTAAGCGGAGGCAGATCGATTTCTTTAATCAAAATATCGCCTGATTCACAATATTTACCGACAACCCTCACAGTTTCAGGTGATTCTGTACTGATTCTATTTGCCAAAAAACCGTCATATAGTGCATCGTATAAAGCAGGCCGAATATTATCCCCCATACCGCCATCAACTGAAACATAGTGACGAACATTTGGGATGACCTTTTGGGAGCCAACTGTATAAATAGTTGTTCCAGCTTCTGCAATGATACTACGACCTGGTTCAATCCATATTTCTGGTAATGGGTAATCCAATAATTCACATTGGCCTTTCACCGCATTAACAATGGCTTTTACAAAGGCTTCTGGTTCTAAGGGGTCATCAGCTTCTGTATATTGAACACCAAAGCCACCGCCCATATTCAAACTATCAACGGTATAGTCAAATTTTGTTTTCCACTCATTTAAAATAAGAAGCATCTTCTCTACAGCAGCTAAAAACCCTTCTGCAGAAAAAATTTGTGAGCCAATATGACAATGTACACCTTTAAGAACCAGACGATCATCTGCTATTATTTTTTCCAGAGCTTCTGTTGCTTGCCCACTATTAACATCAAAACCGAATTTTGAATCTACTTGTCCCGTTAAGATATATTCGTGTGTTTCGGCATCTACTCCTGGCGTGATACGAAACATCACGTTCTGTTTTTGATTTTTTTCTTTTAATACAGCACTTAATAACTCAATTTCATAAAAATTATCAATAATGATTGTTCCAACACCTTGCTCAACTGCATAAACTAATTCTTCTTTTGTTTTGTTATTTCCATGGAATTCAATATTTTCAGGTGACATGCCTGCTTTGATTGCCGTATAGATTTCACCAGCAGAAACCACATCACACCCTAGTTCTTCTTCTTCTAAAAGTTTGTACATTGCCAAACAACAGAATGCTTTACTTGCATATATAACTTTATTTTTTACTCCTAAAGAGTTGAATGTTTGTTTAAATCCTCTAGCGCGTTCTCGAATATGCGCAACATCATAAACGAATAATGGCGTCCCATATTTCTCAGCTAAATCAACTGTATCACACCCGCCAATTGTTAGATGTTCCTGTTCATTAAATTTCGCCGTTCCAAATAATAGTGGCATCTCTTCACCTTCTTTAATCGATTTATTAAAAATAATAGCATAAAAATGAAAAACTTCCTATCTCTTTTTCATTATTTTCACCAATGAATAGAAACAATGGTTACAACTGATCATAGAGTGCTTCACTTAATGTTCTCATTCCATTTTTTGCAGGCTGGTTTGCGAAAAGAATCACTAGATTTTTATTGTCTTGATCGCCATAAATAACTGTATCGTAGCCTCCTAGACTTCCTTCTGAATATTTTAAGTCATCAAAATAGATTATCCCAGCTCGATATCCTTCTTGTTTTGCACCAGTAAGTCGCTCATACTCATCTTGTTTAAACAGTTGCCCATTTGCCAGACTCCTTATGAAAACCAAAAAATCCTCTGTTGACATATACATGTTACCAGCCCCCAAAAGACTTGATAATAATTTTTCAGTTGTAGGCGAGGGATCCTCAACATAATCCTTTTCCATATAATAATATGGCTTAGGGAGTATTTCATTTTTGGGTATATCATCCCAAAAATAAGTATCATGCAATGATAATTTATCAATTACGCGTTCTTTTACAACTTCTTGGTATGGACTCCCCATAATTTTAGATATAATCCCAGCTAAAAGACTGTAGTTGCTATTTGTGTAATTAAATTCTTTATTCCCAACAACAGATAACGTATCCAAGACATAATTGATTTGACTTTTTTGATCACTCAAGAGTTCACTAGGTTCTTTTTCATCCATCAAAATACCTGATTTATGGTCAAGCAAATCTTGTATTGTGATGGACTTTCCAAAATCTACCTCGGGATAAAAGGTATCTAACGTTGTATTTAATGTCAGTTTGTCTTCTTCTACTAATTCTAAAATAATTGATCCAGTGATTATTTTCTGTAATGATGCTATTGGAAATGTTCCTTTTACCTTGTTAGGCAGCTTTTCTTTTACATTGGCATACCCGTAGCTTTTTTGATACAAAATTTGATCCCCACTGACGAGTAATGCTGTTCCTTGAAAATGGGATTTTTCTAGTAAATCGTCACTATTTTTTTTAGCATCTTTTTGATCTACGGTGCTATTTTGATTTTTTTCTGGTATGTCTTTTTTAAACACGCTGTTCTCTTTCGTAAAAAAACAACCACCTAATACTGTCACGAATAAAAGCGTTGCTCCAATCAGGATACCAATTTTCCATTGTTTTTTCACTTCATTCACTTCCTTTTCAAACCAATTCTATTAAAGTATACCATTTACTATAAAAAAATGGTTCTGAGAGATAACGCAAAAGTCATCTTTCAGAACCTTTTTAGTTGATTAGATAGCACTATAAAGCAACGGTTTTTGATCTTTTAAGTGAAACACTTTTTCCTATATTTTTTCTACTGTTCTTGTGCAATGGTCAAAATAGCCGATGGAATTCGATATGGCGAACATGATATATAATCTACACCGATTTTCTTTAAGAATCGAATCGATTGTGGGTCACCGCCAACTTCACCACATACACCAATTTTGATTGAAGGATCAAAATTTCTAATTTTATCTACTGCAATTTTCATTAAAGCTCCTACACCTTCTTCATCGATATGCTGAAATGGATCTTCTTTCAACAATTTATTATCTTGATACGCTGCAATAAACTTTCCTGAATCATCGCGAGAAAAACCATAAGTCAGTTGCGTTAGATCATTTGTTCCGAAGCTGAAAAAGTCAGCTTCTTCGGCTATTTTTTCAGCAGTCAAACAAGCTCTAGGGATTTCTAGCATGGTTCCGATTTTATAAGAAATGACGCAATTTGTCTGATCAAAAATTTCCTGGATGGTTTGTTCTAATCGCTCTCTCAACCACTTCATTTCTTCTTGACTACCAATCAGCGGAATCATAATCTCTGGTACGATCACTAGATCCTCTTCTAATTGTGTCACTTCGATTGCGCTTTCGATTATAGCAGCAACTTGCATTTCATAAATCTGAGGTGTAGTAACGGCTAGACGGCAACCTCTATGCCCTAGCATCGGGTTTTGTTCATGTAATTCTTCGATTCGATAATTGATTTGTGCAACCGTCCGTTTCGTTTCATCCGCTAGATGGTTAATTTCTTCAACTGTTTGAGGTAAAAATTCATGTAAGGGTGGATCTAATAAACGAATCGTACACGCTTTTCCTTTGAGTAATGTAAACATTGCCCGAAAATCTTCTTTTTGAAATTCTTTTAGCTTATTTAATGGAGCCATGAGTGATTCTTCATTTTGGGCAAGGATCATTTTCCGCATTTCCCCAATTCTCTCTTCTCCAAAAAACATATGCTCTGTTCTCGCTAAACCAATCCCTTCCGCTCCTAATTTTAGAGCCGTTTGAATATCTATTGGTGTTTCAGCATTTGCTTTAACACCAATGCTTGCTTCTTCTTTAGCCCAATTAGTGATTGTTTCTAGTAATTGCCATTCATCTCCGTCCACATAAGGAATACTGCCATGATAGATGGTTCCTGTTGTTCCATCTACTGAAATCGTATCTCCTTGATGTAAGATAACTGAACCTACTGTTGCTTGTTCAAGAAACTCGTCTACATAAATTTCCTCGCACCCTGCAACACAGCAGACACCCATACCACGCGCTACTACAGCGGCATGAGAAGTCATCCCTCCTCTAGAAGTAACGATGGCCTCACTTACAACCATCCCTTCAATATCTTCTGGAGACGTTTCTTGTCTGATCAAAATGACCTTTTCTCCTTGTTCACTCGCTTTTTTGGCGTTTTCTGCAGTAAAATAAATGGCTCCACTTGCTGCTCCTGGACTTGCTGGCAACCCTCTAGCAAATACTTCTGCATTTTTTAAGTACTCTGGTTCAAAAACGGGATGCAGTAGTTGCGTCACCATTGTTGGATTGATTCGTTGAATCGCTTCTTTCTTAGAAATGATCCCTTCCTCAACTAGCTGAATACAAATCTTAAAAGACGATTTAGCCGTTCTTTTGCCTTTTCTTGTTTGTAACAGATATAACTTTCTATTTTCGATCGTAAATTCAATGTCCTGCATATCTTTATAATGACGTTCTAATAGATGGCCTAATTTCAAAAATTCTTGATAAACTTCTGGCATCAGTGCTTCCAACTCGCTTATTGGTTGTGGGGTACGTATCCCCGCAACTACATCTTCACCTTGTGCATTCAATAAAAACTCACCGAAAATCCCTTTTTCTCCTGTTGCAGGGTTTCTTGTAAATGCAACCCCAGTACCACTTTCAGTGCCAAAATTTCCGAAAACCATTTCTTGGATGTTGACCGCCGTTCCTAATGAGTCTGAAATATCATGTAAACGACGATACGTGATCGCTCTTCGATTGTTCCATGATCGAAAAACGGCTTCTACAGCTAAATTTAATTGTTCATATGGATCTTGTGGAAATGCTCGATGGGTCACTTCAAGAAAAATATCTTTATAAACCGCTACCAATTCTTTCCAATCATCCGCTTGCATATCAGTGTCCACAGTATAACCGTTTTTTGATTTATAAAAATCTAATTGCTCTTCAAATCGATTCTTATCGATATCGCAAACTACATCACCAAACATTTGCAAAAGTCTTCTATAACAATCATAAGCAAAACGAGCGTCTCCAGTTTTTTGTGTTAACGCAAGAACGGTTTCATCATTAAGTCCTAGATTTAAAATTGTATCCATCATTCCAGGCATTGAAAATTTTGACCCGCTTCTCACTGAGACCAGTAATGGATCAACCCCATCTCCTAAACGTTTTCTCGTTCTTTGTTCCATGCTACGAACATGTTGACGAATCTCTTCATTGAGCTCATTTGAAACTTTTTCTTGTTTTTTTAAGTAATCTAAACAAGCAGCTGTAGTGATCGTAAAGCCCGTTGGAACTGGCAACTTCATTTTCGTCATTTCAGCTAAATTTGCTCCTTTACCTCCTAACAAATCATTTTGTTCTTTACTTCCATCGAAAAAATCAATCACATATTGCACAAGCAAACTCTCCTTCTCATTTTCATATAGTGTATCACATTTATATAAATACGATTATATTGTGTATCACATTGGATGTCAATAATAATTAGTGTGTCTTTTTTTTATTGTTGATTTATTATTATAAGAAATATATAATAATTAGTGTGTCACATTTAGAAAGTAGGTCGATAGAATGAAACTTACCTCAAGGCAATTAGAGATCATCAAGATCGTTAAAGAAAATGAGCCTATCAGTGGTGATAGCATTGCTAAGACGCTTGGTTTAAGTCGAGCAACTTTGCGAAGCGATTTAGCTATTTTGACGATGACTGGTTTGCTTGATGCAAGACCAAAAGTTGGCTATTTTTATACAGGCCAAACAATTGAGCCATTATTATATGAAAAACTGTATAAAAAGACCGTCGAAGACATCATGCTGCCCCCTATCCTAATTCATCAAAGCACAACAGTTTATGATGCTGTAACAAATCTATTTATGTATGATGTTGGCTCGTTATACGTAAAAGATGATAATGATGAATTAAATGGCGTTTTATCGCGGAAGGATTTACTCCGTGCAGCTATCAGTAATCCAAATACTGAAAAGACACCGGTCGCTATGATCATGAGTCGGATGCCAAATATCATCACAATAACACAAGACCGTACGATTTTAGAAGCTGGTGGCTTGTTGATGCAACATAGTATCGATACCATACCTGTTGTCGAGTTGGATCAGCCAAAAAAAGTTATCGGGAAAGTCACAAAAACTCGAATAATGTCTTATTTTATCAACGCAGGTAATGATGTTGAAAAAGAAAATTATTAGGAAACAATGATCCATTTCATTTACTTCCATTTAAATTGTGTAAGTAAATCATTCAAAAATAGGAGAGTGTACTCATGCAAAAGGACAAAATCAAAATTTATTTAGTTTCAGACTCAGTTGGAGAAACCGCTCAAAAAATCATCTCAGCCGTTTCAGCACAATACCCAAGTGTTGATATGACCGATATTCAACGTTTTCCATTTATTACAGACGAAGAACTATTACAACCAATTTTAAAAGATGCTTTACACGACAAGGCAATCGTTGTCATCACGTTAGTTAATAAGGAACTAGTCAATTTAGTCAAAGATTTTGCTAATCGAACTGGTTTACAATATGTTGATTACATGAGTCCTCTAAGTGAAATTGTTGAAGGTACTTTTGGAATTCAGCCGTTGCAAGAACCAGGAGCAATCCATAAGTTGAATGAACAGTATTTCAGCCGTGTTTCAGCAATTGAATTTGCGGTTAGATATGATGATGGTAAAGATTCAAAAGGTTTCCTAGAAGCAGATTATGTTCTATTGGGCGTTTCACGTACATCAAAAACGCCCCTAAGTATGTATATGGCCAATCGAAATCATAAAGTGGCAAACTTGCCTTTAATTCCTGAGGTTCCCTTACCAGCTGAATTAGATCAAATCGATCCTAAAAAAATTATTGGTCTAACGACTAGCATTGAAAGCTTAATGGACATTCGCAAGTCTCGTTTGCATTCCCTAGGTTTAAAAGAAGACTCTGCTTATACGAATGCTGATCGGATTCAAGAAGAATTAGATTATGCCAACACTGTTTTTGAAAAATACAATGCACTCGTCATCAATGTTGATAAAAAGTCGATTGAAGAAACCACAACGATTATTGAGGATCTAGCCCAAAGACAATAGTTAGGAGTTCTCTAGATGAAAAATGCACAATCCAATGAACTAATTGCTGAAATCATAAATTTAGAAGCCATATTAAATTTGCCTAAAGGAACTGAACATTTTATCAGTGATCTTCACGGAGAATTTGATTCGTTTAATCATATCTTAAGAAATGGTTCTGGCAGTATTCGGGATAAAGTTTATACACTTTTTAGTCAAAAACTTTCTGTTGAACAAATGGACGACCTCTGTTTTTTGATTTATTATCCAGAAGAAAAAATCCATTCTTTAAAACTGCGGCAAGAGTTAACGCAAAATTGGTGGTATGAAGCAATAGAACATTTGTTGATCATTGTCCGTTTTTCATCAAGTAAGTATACTCGTTCCAAAGTTCGTAAAGCATTACCCAAAACATATGCTTACATTTTAGAAGAGTTGATTTATCAATATGATGAAACAACTGACAAAAAGGCATATTATCGTCAAATCATTGAAAAAATCATCGAACTTGGAGAAGCAGAACGCTTTATAAGTGACTTGGCTCATTTGGTACAACGCTTTGTGATTGATCATCTTCATGTGATTGGTGATATTTACGACCGAGGGCCCCATCCTGATAAAATCATGGATTCTTTGATGACGTATCATTCGCTTGACATTCAATGGGGAAATCACGATATTATCTGGTTAGGAGCTGTGAGTGGCTCAAAAGCTTGTTTAGCGAATGTTTTGAGGATTTGTGCTCGTTACGGGAATCTTGACCTTTTGGAAGATGCATATGGTATTGATCTTACTCATTTAAAAACGTATAGTCGTGAAACCTATCAGGACAATCTACATTTTAAACCTAAAAAGAATCCTTATAGAAAACTTACGACAACTGAAATAACGGATTCAATGAAAATCCAACAAGCTCTTTCGATCATTCAAGAAAAATTAGAAGGACAACTGATTCAACGACGTCCTGAGTTTGAAATGGATCATCGTTTACTATTAGATAAAATCAAAAACGACCAACTAACAATTGAGAACCACTCTTATAACTTAGTCAACACTTGTTTTCAAACAATTAATTGGTGTAATCCTTACCAATTGTCAACGGAAGAAGAGCACATCATAAATGATTTGCTAGAGCAGATTCAACATTCTCAAAAGTTGAATCAACACATGGCATTTCTAGTAGAAAAAGGTTCGCTTTATCTTGCTTATAATCATAATCTGTTGATCCATGGCTGTATCCCTCTTAATGAAGACGGATCTTTCCAATCAATTGCCTTTAATGGGAGAAACTATGCAGGTAAAAAGTTATTAGATTTATTTGAAATCAAAATCAAAGAAGCGTTTCAGAGACCGTGGCAAACAGACGACTTTGCCACAGATCTCATTTGGTACCTATGGTGTGGTGAATGTTCTTCACTTTTTGGCAAAAAAGCAATGAAAACATTTGAACGCTACTTTATTCAAGAAAGTGAAACCCATATAGAGGAAAAAAATGCTTATTACAAATTAAGAAATAACGTTGATATTTGCCAGCACATATTGAATGCTTTTAATCTCCAAGGAGAGGATGCTCATATTATCAATGGCCATACTCCTGTAAAACAAATCAAAGGAGAATCACCAATCAAAGCTTGTGGTAAAATGATTGTCATCGATGGTGGATTTTCACGTACTTATCAAAAAGTGACTGGAATAGGTGGTTACACCTTACTCTATAATTCATTTGGCATGCAGCTTGCTGCACATAAACCTTTCTCTAACAAAGAAACTACCATAGAAAATAATGATGATATTATTTCTACCCGTCAAATCGTTGACCGACAGATTAAGCGTTTAAAGGTAAAAGATACAACCATTGGAGCTTCTTTGATCAAAGACACCGAACTATTAAAATGCCAATTAGAAAATCCTACTCACTTTTCATCCACAAAACAAACTAAAAAGAACTAAGATGGAAAATCTGTTTTCTGTAGGGCGCAAAAAAATAGAGTGGAAAAATGTAGTGACCCCCAAAAGTTAGATTTTTAGGTCTAACTTTTGGGGGGCGGTACAAAACCACTCTATTTTTTATGCAATGAAACTCATTTCTTTCTAACGTTAACTGGACAATACCCGCTTCATTTTACTTTTATTCGATTACTTCAAACTCTTGATTTTTCAATTCATAAACCTTATCACACGCTTTTGCTACTTCTTGCTCGTGTGTTACGATAATAATGCATTTTTGTTGGTCGTGTGCAACTTTTTGGAATAATTGAACAATATCTTTTGAAGTCTTTTCATCTAAATTTCCTGTAGGTTCGTCTGCTACAATCAGTTCGTGGTCACAACAAAGTGCTCGAACAATTGCAACTCTCTGTTGTTGTCCGCCTGAAAGTTGTCCAACGTTTTTCTTAGCTAGTGTTTCATCTATTCCCACATTCGCTAAGTTTTCTAATGCATAGGCTTTTTTATCCGCTTGTTTTGAATTTGATATTGCCATTGCAGTCAACACATTATCCAAAGCTGACATGTACGGTAAAAGGTTGTATGCCTGAAAAATAATTGAAACATCATTTTTCCGATAATTCCTAAGGCCAATTTTTGATAGCGAATCCCCTTTATAAAGAATCGTTCCAGCTTTGGGCACATCTAATCCTGCAATCAGTGAAAGAAATGTTGTCTTACCAGATCCACTTGCACCTAAAATAGCATACATCTTCCCTCTCTGAAATTCTAGATTCACATTCTTATACAGAAATTCTTGTTCATTTTTATACCAGTACCCTACTTCTTGTGTTTGTAACATTGGATTTCCTCTTTTCTATGTTGTCAAGATTTTTTTTGGCTGCAGTCTTAAAATACCAACGGAAGATAATAGGATAGAAAAGAAACTGATCAATAAACCAAGCCCTGCTAATAATGCGATTTCCTTTGGTTGAACAGAGATATTCAATTCTTTGATTGCTTCAGCTGCTTCTTGGGAACTTGCACCTAGTCTGCTCATGCTGCCTCCGCCAGGTCCACCTTGTCGTTGTTCTCCACCTCTATCACCCATTCCACCTGGCTGACCTTGATTATTTCCTGTTTGTTGAGTTGCCTCAGTCTGCTGATTGATTAGTTGTTCTCCCACTACATTTCCGACTATATTTCCGCTAAAGGTCGCAATGACCAATGCTATAAACATACAAATAATGATTTCACTAAAAAATTGTAATACTACTTTAAAACGTGATTCTCCAAGGGATAATAACACCCCAATCTCATAACGTCTTTCTCTAATTGTCATCATTACAATCAGTGTCAATATGATCACGCCAGCAACAGCTACTAAAATAACAATATTTTTGGCGAAACTTGCAACGTTGTTCAGTGGTTGTAACATTTGTTGGTATGCTTGATCATTTGTTTGTAAACTGAAACTTTCTGTATCGATCAATTTCTCAGCAGCTTTAACAAAAGAGTCCATTTCTTTTGGATCATCTAGCGTGTAAGACGCAGAATCGATTGTTCCTTTCGCGTCCTCCCCTTTTAATGTATTTGCAAATGTGTATGATGTATACAGTGTATTAGCTGGGTTCAAGAAATTAAACATCATACCCATACTGTCTCCATTTTCAGAGGTTGTATAAATTCCTTTTACTTTGAGTTCGTAGGTTTTGGTATCATCTTCTGGGTTCGTTACCTTGAATGTGTCGCCAACTTTAAGATTATTTGCATCTGCTAAAGTTTGCTCGATGACGACATTATTCGTGTCTTTATCTGATTCACTGATAGCTTCACCGCTTGTGATTTCAGCAATGCCTTCTGAAAAATCGCTTGACATTGATAAGTTCATCACACCGCTTACTTGAAAATCGCTTTGCTTCATAGAAGCCATTGGGCCACCACCCATTCGACCATTCCCTTGTGTCTGAGCATCTTCTCCGCCATTTGCTTGAGTCTCTTTTACATCAGATGATGTTGTAGTATCGCTTTCTGATTCATTCGAAATTGGCGTGATTCCATCACCCGCTCCAGCTGATGATGAGGATAAAAATGAATATGATTTCACATTATCTAGCTCTGCAATCTTCTGTGCATCGGATAATGAAACAGGTGTTAAACTAAAGCTCCCTGGATCTGGTCTTTCCCCAGAATCATCATTTTGACTTTTTTTCATCGCAGCTTCTCGATTTGCTGATAACGTAACCGTAGCCCCTACATTTTTTTTAGCATTTTCCGTTGCACTAAGTGCAGCGCTTTGGATCGTGAGTCCTGCCAAAACAAAAATTAGAATAGCTGAAAAAACAGCACATAATAATAATGTTCGGCCTTTCTTTGATTTCATACTTAATAATGCTCGTTTGATAAAATTCATATGATTCCTCCTCGAGATTAACTCATCTCTTAACTACTATTCCTTGTGAACATCTATTACTTTAATCCACTTAACTTAAACAAACCTTAAATCAACTATTATTGCGTTTCACTTCATTGTTCCTTTTAGAGAACCTTGCAAAACAACAAGAAAAATGATTAAATGGGAATGGTCATATTTTTAACGGAATCGATTAACGACTTTAACTCGCCTTTAATCGAACAGTGTTATGATTGACGTAATTCTAAATTTTCGAAAGGAACGAAATAGATTTGGAAAAAAAGAAAATGACTCTATATGGGATGGTTTTCTCTATTTGTTTCTTTTTAATCGTATCGTTCTTTTTTTCTACTCATACAGTAGACTACGCAAACGAAACGGAAACGAGTGAAAAAATTGACGTTCCACTAAAAAAAACAGTCGCTAAAGATGTTGAAAATAAACTAAAACAGGACGAGGAACGTCCTGAACTTACTGCGTTTTACACTAAAATTGAACAAATCTTATCCGATAATGCCAAATCTTTTAATGGCGACGTCGGTATGACCTATGTTGATTTAGCAACAGGCAAACAGATTTCTATTGATGGAACAAAGGAATTTTATAGTGCCAGTACCATCAAGGTTCCTTTAGCTATGATGGTTGCTGATAAAGTTGCGTCTGGCACTTTAAAATGGGAGGATCAACTTACTTATAACGAAAAAGAAGATTATGAGGATGGCACCGGAATTATCATCAATAATATTCAGCCAACGTATTCAGTAAGAACCCTACAGGAATACAACATTACCTACTCTGATAACATTGCTAAAAACATGCTATATGACACATTTGGTGGCGACGTTGAAGCTAAGAAAGCTCTCTATGCCCATTTCTTGCAAAAGGAAACAGAATGGGATGATGCAAAACTGACTTCTGAAGATGCTGCAAAAATCCTGAAGATTTTGTATGAAGAAAAGGCGAAAAATCAAGAATATCAGACGATTTATGATTATATGAAACATACAGTTTTTCACGAACGAATGGACACACCTACGACTTCTGGAAAAGTTGCACACAAAATTGGTTCTTACGCTGGATTCTTGCATGATATTGGTATTTTAGAAACGGAACATCCTTTTATTTTGACAGTCTTTACCAATGGACCGACAGATGCAGGTATTTCTTTTATTTCCGCAGTGACTGATCAATTATGGACTGCACAAACGAACGAGTATCCAAAAAAATAGATAGAAAATACCGAAAAAACGGTACTTTCTATCTATTTTTTTAAGTATTGCTACCCATATTTTTAATTTTGATCAAGCGTGTGATTTCACTTCGCTCGTTTTCTTCTAATTTCATTTGAATATAATAAATTGTCTCCTCTAATTGAGGAATCGTCATATATTCCAACGCATTCACACGTCGTCGAGTCTTTTCAATCTCTTCTGACATTAATTGACATGTTTTTTCAACTTCTGCTAACTCCAATAATTTTGGTAAGATACTGGAAAGTTTACCAAAAGCATCGTCCAGTTCAGCATTAGAATTTAAATAACCATAATGCAATGGTGTCTCTGCCACTTTCTCATCATAATGAAAATTCATGATAGGTACTGTGACACTCATAATATTTTTTTCGATGACATCAAGCGTAATGTCCTCTGCTGGAATAGCCACTAATTCTTCGATAAAGGCTTCATTCAACGTTGCATTGGCTAATACAAAACTTGATAATGCACCAGTCAATTCTTGCTCTACATCGATTCGTAACTGATTGTTCTTTTTTACAAGTAAAATAAAGCGACGCATCAATTCATCTTGTTTGTCTTTTAATAATTTATGTCCACGACTTGCTGTTCCAAGTTGTTTCTTTAATCGAGAGAGCTCCATTCGAGTAGGATTTACATTTAAACGGGCCATAAGCGATCACTCTCCTTCGGTCAAGTATTCATCCAGCATATCATCTTTGATCCGTTTTAATTCAGTCCTTGGCAGCATAGATAACAATTCCCAACCTAAGTCTAAGGTTTCATCGATGGACCGATTTGTGTAAAACCCTTGATTCACATATTCTTTTTCAAAGCGATCGGCAAACTTTGCATAGATTTTGTCTACGTCTGACAACGCCGATTCTCCAAGAACAACTGCTAACTCTTTCGCTTGTTTTCCTTGCGCATAGGCAGCAAACAGCTGGTTCATAGTCGGTGCATGATCAATTCTTGTTTTACCTTCACCAGTTCCTTTGTCTTTTAAACGAGAGAGAGAAGGTAAAACATCAATCGGTGGTTGAATACCACTCTTATAAAGCTCTCTAGATAAAATAATTTGTCCTTCTGTAATGTAACCAGTTAAATCAGGGATCGGATGAGTTTTATCATCTTCTGGCATTGTCAAAATAGGAATCTGCGTCACAGAACCTTTCAACCCACGAATTCGACCAGCGCGTTCATACAATGTAGCCAAATTGGTATAAAGATAACCAGGATAACCACGACGGCCAGGAACTTCACGACGAGCAGCGGAAATTTCTCTTAATGCTTCGCAGTAGTTCGTCATGTCGGTCATGATCACGAGTACGTGCATTCCCTTTTCATAGGCTAAATATTCAGCAGCAGTCAGGGCCATTCTTGGCGTTGCAATTCGTTCGATTGCAGGATCATTAGCTAGATTCATAAACATTACAGAACGATCGATTGCACCTGTTTGACGGAAATCTTCCATAAAAAATTCAGCTTCTTCAAATGTAATCCCAATTGCTGCAAAAACAACGGCAAACTCCTCATCACTATTCAAAACATTCGCCTGACGGGCAATTTGAGCTGCTAATTCTTTATGAGGCAAACCAGAACCTGAAAAAACAGGTAATTTTTGACCACGAACTAAAGTATTCAAATGATCGATTGCAGAAATACCCGTTTGAATAAATTCATCTGGATAATCTCTCGCAACTGGATTGATTACTTCACCATTAATATCAAGGTTTTTTTCAGGTAAAATTTCTGGTCCGTTATCTTTAGGTCGGCCCAATCCATCAAAAATTCGCCCGACCATATCTTCAGATACACCCAATTCTAAAGGATGACCTAAGAATCGGACTTTTGAATCGCGAAGATTGATACCACTCGTTCCTTCAAAAATTTGAACCATTGCTTTGTCTCCGTTGATTTCCAGCACCTGTCCACGACGAATTTCACCATTTTGCATTCGTACTTCGATCAATTCTTCATATTTAACGCCTTCAACTTTTTCAACAATCATCAAGGGACCGACAACTTCATTGATTGTGCGATATTCTTTAATCATTTGTCATCCCTCCATCTGCAATAATTTGTTTTATCGTTTGTTTCATTTCACCAACTAAATCGTCTAAGCGCGTAATTTCTTCTTCTGGTACATATTTACTTCTAGCAATTTGATCTCTTATTTCCACTGTACCAGCCATAATTTCAGATAAATACGCACCCAAATCCAAGGCCATTTGACCTTCTTTGTAAAAAGTCAAAATCAAGTGTAACATTTTATATTGCTTTTCTCGTGATGTAAATGTATCGACCTCATCAAATGCATTTTGCTGTAGATAATCTTCACGAATAGACTTCGCAACTTCTAACGTTAAGCGATCTTTATCTGATAATGAATCAATTCCGACTAAGCGGACGATTTCTTCTAATTGAGATTCTTCTTGTAAAATTCTCATACCCTCTACAACCATATCAGACCATTCCAGTTGCAATTGTTGATCCAAATATTTGCCCACTTCTGTATCATACAATGAATAACTTTGCAGCCAATTGATTGAAGGGAAATGACGTTTTTGCGCTAAAGTGGCATCTAAACCCCAAAATACTTTTACGACTCGTAATGTATTTTGCGTCACAGGCTCAGAGATATCTCCGCCAGATGGTGAAACAGCACTAATTGCTGTAATGCTACCTTCCCGATGATCTTTCCCTAACGCTACGACTTGTCCAGCACGTTCATAATATTCAGCCAAACGACTCCCTAAATAAGCAGGATACCCTTCATCTCCAGGCATTTCTTCTAAACGTCCACTCATTTCTCGTAGTGCCTCAGCCCATCGAGACGTTGAATCTGCCATGATCGCTACAGAATAGCCCATATCGCGGAAGTATTCTGCAATTGTGATTCCAGTATAGATCGACGCTTCACGTGCTGCTACTGGCATATTAGAGGTGTTTGCAATTAAGACAGTTCGTTCCATCACAGACTCCCCTGTACTTGGGTCGATCAGTTCTGGAAACTCATTTAACACATCGGTCATTTCGTTTCCACGTTCACCACAGCCAACATAAACAACTAAATCAACATCTGCCCATTTAGCAATTTGGTGCTGTACGACTGTTTTTCCTGCCCCGAAAGGACCTGGAACAGCGGCAGCTCCTCCTTTAGTCACAGGGAAAAAGGTATCGATCACACGTTGACCAGTAAGTAAAGGCACAGCCGGATTTAATTTTTCTAAAATTGGACGACTGCGGCGGACTGGCCACTTTTGCATCATACTAAATTCTTTTTCCCCTGTTTTCGTTTCGATGATATAGATCGTCTCTTCAATCGTAAACTCACCTTTTTTGACTTCTTTCACTATTCCACTATTCCCAAACGGAACCATGATTTTATGTGGAATGACTTTTGTTTCTTGAACAAATCCTATGATATCACCTGCAGATACTTCATCGCCTATGGATACCGTTGGTTCAAACAACCATTTTTTTGTTCTATCTAAGGCTGGAATTTGAACACCTCTGCTTAGGAAATTGCTTTTAGTTATCTCAGCGAACGTATCTAACGGTCGTTGAATCCCATCAAACATCTCTGAAATCAATCCTGGTGCCAATTCGACCGATAGGGCTTCTCCTGTAGTTACTACAGGTTCTCCTGGTCCAATCCCAGTCGTTTCTTCATATACTTGAATCGATGCGACATCTCCTCGCATCTCTATAATTTCTCCTATAACACCCAATGCTCCTACATAACAAATATCCTGAATACTTGCATCAGACATATTTTCTGCCATCACCAAAGGGCCAGATACTTTAATAATTTTACCAGTTTGCAAAATCATTCCTCCTATTCAGAAAAGCTAAAGCTGAATATGCTTTCAACTTTTTACAATATATTCTGTCCAACCGCTCTTTCCACATTGTCTTGAATCGCTTTTAAGCCAATGCCTTTCGTTCCATTATGACTTGGAATCAAGATAATCGCTGGTGTGACTTCACTTTTATAACGTTCAATCGTTTCAACTGCTAATTCAGAAGCATCTTCTGTGATGAAAATAACGCCAAAATGCTGTTTTGCCATTGATTCGATTGTCTCTCTTACTTGTTTTGATGTATTTGCATAACGAACGTCAAAGCCAAATAATTTAAAGGGCATAACAGAATCTCTGTCACCGACCACGCCAATTTTATAAGCCATCTGTCACACGCATCCTTTCTCTTACGACATCAATAGGAAAATGACTCCTTTTACTAACCAAAATCAACCGTAAATTTTTCCATTCGATCTCCTTGGCATTTAAAAACGCAAGTAGCGGTAATGGACCAAAAGCCATGATTTTCGCTTTCTCATATAAACTCGTTAGATAATCATCTTTTACTTTTTCAAAAGCCACCAAATCGATTGTTTTTGTTTCAGTAGAAACAATTGGGGTAAAAAGGTCGCCATACTTCGTATTAAGAACAAATTCCGTATAGTCTGCTAAGGTTTGTTCTGTATAGTCTAAATATGTTTTCTTAGAAATGCTGCCTGAACTAGATAGGACAGTTGATAAGAAATTTTCACTCTGTCCTTGTACAATTCCTCTAGCCATAATCGAAATATTGGTTAAATCGATAAACGCTAGAACCTCTGCTAAAATGTCCTTGTCTCCTATCGTTTCTGCCAATTGTCGCTGAAAGGTCAAGAAATTACGATCATATATGATATCGATTGCTTGAAGTGTATTTGATTCTTGAAAATAATCTAATACTTCTAAAATCGCACTCATCAATGCTTGCGGCAGCTCAGTGGAAACGCGTGTACGAATTGCACTTTTTATCGTTTCAATCGAATAACACCCATCCTCTATAAACAAATAATCTAGCTCTTGTTTGGTTAGTTCCGCTTTCGTTAGAACCTTTAAATTATGAAATGTAGCTCTGGATGTATAAATCGTAATCACTTCTGGTTCTGGTGCCATTTCATATAACCATTCATAGAGTTTGCCTTTTTCTTTTGAATAGATATATTCGAATCTTTCAGCAAAATCATCTGTCATGTAACTTCCATAAACTGTATTTTTTAAGATATCTTTCAATTCATTCATATCTTTTGCATGTAATAATTGTTCGTATTGAGTAGAGCTCAACAACTCTGTTTCTTTAAGACGAATCAAAGGATTGATTTGATTATACGCAGTTTCTTTCATCATGATCCTCCTAAATTTCAAAACGGAACGCTCTCGTTCCCTTCTGAATAGACATAAAAAAGTATAACTAAGCGATGTTTGTTCCATTCTCTCTACTATCTTATTGAAACAGCATTTTCGCCAGTTTAAAACTTTCCATTTTTTGGATTTCTTGTGCTAAGCTTGCAAATAAGAAATTATACTCAATTCCTTCTTTTGCAATGATAAATCCACCTTCATTTGGAATAACCTCTTCATCCAAAGTCAATTTCAATTTTTCACTAGAGTGATCTAACACCCATTTATCCGATAATTTCCCTTTAGAAAACGCACCTAATGTCAATTGCGCTTCCCCTTCAATGGTCAACTGTGCAATAATTTGTTTGGCGAACGTTTGAAACTCAGACTCTGTCCAATGATTCATTCGCTCAATAGCTTCTGAAAAAAGTTGTTCTAAATATGCTTGTTTTTGATTTAATGTTGCCTGTTTGATTTCTAATTGTTGGCGGTTCGACCTTTGTTTAAAAGCTTTCATTGTTTGCTCTTTATTTTTTTCGATCAGTTTACTTTCTTGTAAGAGTAACGCTTCTACTTGTTCCTGATACTCTTGATCGATTCGCTCAAGTTCAATTTTCTTTAAGTCAGACACTTCTTTTTGACCTTTTTCCAGAATTTGCTCTACAATTTTTTCGATTGCATCCATTTTTTTCCTCCTATTACTTCACATTTAGGACAAGTAAGAATGAGATAACAAACCCAAGAATGGCATACGTTTCTACCATGGCAGCGTAAATGATCCCTTTTGTTGCATGTTCAGGTTTTTTTGCTAATATTTGAATACCCGCAGCAGCAACTCGGCCTTGCGCGATTCCAGAGAATAAACCAGCAAATGCAATCGGTAATGATGCAACAAAATAATCCAATCCTTGGACCATTGACATATCATTGTTTAAATTGATAAAAATCAAAAAGGCGATAACAAATCCATATAAGCCTTGTGTACCAGGCAATAATTGTAAAATCAGCGCTTGCCCAAATTTTTCAGGTTGTTCTGTTGTTAAAGCAGCAGCTGCTTCCCCAGTAAACCCAACACCTTTAGCTGATCCAATACCAGCTAAAATCGTTGCCATTGCCATTCCTAAAACTGCGAACAAAATTCCACCATTGTTGTTAATTAAGTAATCAATCATCTTCTATTCCTCCACTATTCTTTTACTTTAGATTTTTTTTCAATGTTCATATACTTCTCTTCTGTTTTCAAGGGATTAAATGCACGACCGCCACCCATATAAAATTTTCCAAAAAACTCTACATACTGTAAGCGCGCACCATGAACATAGGCACTCAATAAACTTAAAAAGAGATTTAACGCATGTAGCGCAATGATTAGTAAGATCCCTACTGTAAATCGGGCAACAGGTGGCATAAATGCCACTAACATATTAAACGCCGCGGCGATGCTTCCGCCCGAAATGCCTAAAGCCATCAATCGAGTGTAACTTACTAAATCTCCAATATAACCCGTTACCCCATATAAATTATAGAGACCTTTTGCCACACCTTTGATTTTAGATTTTGTTTGGATGATCGGTACGATTACAATTGATAATGCTGAAATAACCGCTACGATTATTCCGGCAGTCATCAAACCATCGTTATCAAATAACATCATCCCTAATACAACAATCAAAATCCCTATAAGCAACCCTTGCCACGCAAAACTTTCACTAATACTATCCAGATATCGTTTTCGTTTCGTTAATTCGATCCCATTAACCATCAATCCGGTCAACAGTTGGATAAATCCAAAAATCACCGATAAAATCAAAATTGTATTCACATCTTCGGTCGTGGACAAAATAGGAAACGGCAGGTTTATACCAAATAGTATTTTTGGCAATGCACCTCCGAAAAATGAGCCGTAAATAAACCCCCAAACAATTGTTGGAAATGACAATATTAGGAAAAAATCAGCAAAGCGTTTCATTCCTCTAGGTAACACAAGTGTTTTCAAGGCAATCAAGGCACCCAGTAACATGATTAACCCATACCCGATATCCGCTACCATCATACCGAAAAAGACCATATAAAAAGGTGTCATGATTGGGGTTGGATCGATTTCATCATATTTAGGTAAACTATACATCTCCGTCAGCATCTCAAAGGGAGCTACTAAACCGTTATTTTTTAGTTTAACTGGAATATCTGACTGGATCTCATCTTTAGTTGGCTGATCAAACGCCATATACACCTCATCAGAAGGTAAAACCTCTTTTAAGACTGACGATAATTCCTGTTTCTCATCTACTGGAATCCAACCTTGCATAATAAAAAAATAAGAAGTATTCAGCAAATGCTTTTTAGCCTCTTCACGATGGATCAGTGCATAGGTCATCTCTTCAGCTAAATATAATTCTTCTAAATGCTCACGATACGCTGATAAGTTGATTTTCACTTGTTTTTCTTCTTTAACAAGGGCCGTAAGTGCCTCTTTGTTTTCAAGATAGGCCTCTTTAGGCAATATATCATATGGATACTCAAATGGATGAAAACTATATTGATTAAGCACGCCATCCAAATCAGATTCCATATTTTTCAGATAGATCAAGCTATAATAAACATGATTTTGGCTATGATAAATTTCTTCTATATAAACAGAAGAAATTTTTTCTATCTCTAATAAAAACTCTGACTGATTGGCTGAACTGATTGATCCTAATAACAGTTCAGTGCTCTCAAGTGAATTCTTATTTGGAACAATATCTAAATACTGCCAATGAGCTAACCACTTTTCTTTTGCAAGCAAGTCTTTTCTTGTTGTCTCAATCAATGCCAATTTCTTTTTTAATGTAGCAATTTCTTTTAGATAGCCAGTGATTTTTACCGCATCAAATCCTTTTTCCAATGAACTTAGCGTGCAGGTCTGTCTTTTTACTCGTTTCTTTTTTGCTGTCTTTTCTGAATAGCGTTCGATGAACGTCAATGCTTCCTGAATTTCAGTTTGCATCTCTTGAAATCGTTTCTTTTGGCTTCCATCTAGTTCTAACAATGTTGAGGCAAAATGTTTTTTTATATAAGAACTATCTACATTTGAATGAAAAAAATCTTTGATCTCTATTGCCTGCATTCCTTGAATTGCTTGAAGAATCATCTCTTCTTTTTCGGACTCAGCGATGATCGTTATTTTTTCCATTTTATTGACTGCCATAGATATTTTTCACCCTTTCTATTACGTGATCAATAACTACCTCTTTGTTCTTTTCATACTTTTCTCTAAAATCTTGATTTTGCTTTTGTGCATCACTTATTAGGAGACTTTTTTCTTTTTGAAGCTGTTCTGTTTTTTGTTCCTCGATTTCATGAAGTAAATGAGCTATTTTTACTTGGCTTTCTTGTTGTCTTTTTTGAAATACTGCGTTCTTTTCTTGTTCATAGCTATCGATTTCTTTTTTGATCGCTTGCCTTTTCTTTTCGACTGCTTCTTCTGCTTCACGAATCTTATCTAATGCTTCTAAAACCATTTTATTCACCCCAATCAATTGATTACTAAGTATTTACTTTTATTATTGTATGAATCTCTTTTTTATACAATCAAAAAGGGAATAACATGTGCCTCTATATACTAGAAACACAGCCTATTCCCTTCATTTTTGATTGAAAAAATAAAAAAAGGGCATAAGTTCAAAAAACCGTTCTTCTCACCCCTTGAAGAACATGATCCTTGAAGCTTGCGCCCAACCATTTTTATTCATATAAACTAATCTTAGCAAAAAAAAATCTAAATTACAACTGCTTTGTGTATCCACTTTTCCTAACTAAAAAAAGAATGCGTCAAAATCGGATGAAGAACGATTGATTCGCTCAAAGAACGTTTCTTTCCACACATCTGTAAACCAATCATATTGCATTTGATCGATAATACTTTTTTGCAACGCAGTGATCATCTGTTCATTCTCTATTTCTCCGTCATAAAATGAACCCAGTACCGTAAGCATTTTTGTATTATTGTGTTGTTGGAATCGATAAATATGTCCTTTTTCTATGTAATAAAAACAGTGATTAACAATGATTACAAATCGTTCTTTTTTATTTTCTACTAACATATTAACCATTTTAGCAGTGATTTTCTTCATATATATTTTCTCCTCTACGTCAAACAAAAAAATAGATTTAGGAAAGCTGTTTAACTTAGGTTTCTCCCAAGTTTTGGTTTTTTACGCAATTTCGTTTTCTTCAACGTCCATTATCATAGCAAAAGATTAAAAGTTAAACAATCTTAAACAAGAAATTCTTTTTCACTTATTTTTGTATATAGTCATAATTTACTAGGGTTCACCCTATCCTTTTAACTAATTAAAACCAAAACAAATAACAGCCTCTGATTTACTTCATTCAACAGGAAAAGTAAATCAGAAGCTATTATTTTAAACTTTTGTGTTGCGCACTTTTTACTTATACATTTTAGTATTTTTTAGTTAAATTTTTTGTTTACAAAATTTTTTTGATTATAAAAAGATTGTTTTAGCCTCCTGCGGAAACAGTAAACACAGCAATAGCACTACTTATTACTATAAAAAAAGAAACCATCATAACACCTCCAACTTATAATAAAAAAATCAGTGTTTGCAAACAAATAATTTTCCTTAAGTAAAGAATAACAAACAACACCGAGATTGAAAAGTAAAAAAGCAACAAAATGCGAAATTAGCAAGAAAATCTTTAATTATTTGGATTTTTTAAAAAAAAATAAAGTTTTACTGCTTTTTATGTGCTATAATCGCATAAGAAAGGAGAAATACCTATGAATATCAATGAAACTCTGCGTTTTTTCAGATTAAAATTAAAGCTTACGCAACGTGAAATGATGCCTGACTATACCGATCCTTCTACATACTCAAAAATCGAGAGTAACACGCGTTCGTTAAAAGTCAGTGAGCTCGAAGAAATACTTGGTCATATCTCAATTAACTCTGAAGAATTCTTTACTTTTGCTACTTTTGATAAAGAGCAACAGCATTTTAGAAAATACTATTATTACTGTGCAACTCATTTAGAAAATAAAACAACTAAACAAAAATTACTTACTTACTATTTCTCTTTAAAGGATAAAGAAAAAAAAACTTTACGAGAACTATCCAACTATATTGCAATTAAAAATTTTTTTCATGGTAATTGGGAGGAAGTTGAATCTCTAACGTCTGAAGAAATCAGCAAAACTTTTAAACATCTTTTGGACAAATCATTTTATCTTCAGTATGATTATGTAATTACCAATAACCTTATTAGATTTATAAATACAAAACAGCAAGATTTGCTTATATCAAAACTATTCCCAATTAATTATGAAGAACAACGTGACTTTACTACCAAAAAGTTTGCTCATAATATTTTGATTAACCTTATTTCACTGAGACTTTATGCAAAAGATTATGCAAGTGCAGAAAAATATATTAAATTAGCAAAAAAGCAAGACAAACAAAATGAAAATTATAGTTTCAAACTAAATTTACAGTATTTAAACAATCTCCTAAATTATCTTCTTGAAGGTGAACCACATTACATGGAGCGTGTTTATGACTTTATTCATCTATTAGAAAATGCAGGAGATATTATGCAAGCTCAAGAAGTAAAAAAAGAAGTAAAAATGCTCACTCATGAGAGAGATAGCAAAAAAATGCTAAGTAGTTATTCTGTTGGTATTTTAAAAGATAGTTGACTATACGAGAACAGAATATCCCACCTTTTTCAAGGTGGGATAAGGAGTATTACTCGGATTGAGTAAAATGAAAATACTGTTAGGGTATATTCATAATACTACATAAAGTTATTAATTTCAACCTCTTAGTTAATATTTGTCGTTTTTTTGTATATTTGGCTGTAAACTACTTTAGATAGCCAGCTTTTTCACCTAAATTTCGCTCACTAATCATTTATTTAGTGGGCTTTTTACAATTTCATAAATATTTCAATCAACCTTCCTGACTTATAATAAATATTTTAAACAATTGCATATTTTCTGTTAAAATAGAGTAAATAATATTATAAAGTAGGCGTATTTAATTGGATATAAAAGAAAAAAAGACGAAAATCATCATTCTATCCGCTTTATTTTTGATTAGTGTCATTTCTATTTTCCCTTATTTTTTTAATAACTATATTTTCAGTCAAGATGATCTTATATTTCATCGAACAAGATTGGAAAGTTATACTCTGGCCATACGGCATTGGGATTTTTTTCCTCGTATATTCTCTAATATGGGCTTAAATTTTGGTTACGGGGCTGATCTATTTTATCCCTCTATTTTGTTATTGCCATTTGCAGTATTTAGAATATTGGGGCTTTCATATGTCCCCTCTTATTATTTATATCAGTTATTGATCAGTTTTATTACCGCAGTTTCTTCTTATTATTTTTTATTCACGATTAAGAATTCTCGCAAACAAGCTTTGTTATTCGCTTCCTTTTACACACTTTCGACCTATCGGTTGATCGATCAATCTGTTCGAGCGGCATTGGGCGAAACGCTAGCCTTTGCTTTTATTCCTCTAGTTGCATTAGGGGTCTACTCGATTTTTTATAGTGATAAACATCGTTGGCAGTTACTCGGAGTCGGTATGAGTTTATTGATTGCTAGTCACTTGATCACTGCTTTCTATTCAGTCATCTTACTGCTCATCTTTTTTTTGATCCACTGGAAAAAATGCAGAGTTGCTCAAATCAAGAGTATTCTTCAAGCGACTCTTTTAGCCGTTGGACTATCTGCTTGGTTTTTATTTCCCTATTTAGAGCAAATAAACCATTTGACGTTTAATTTTAGTACTATTACATTATGGGCTAGTGGCTTAAATTTTAGCCTGGGCAATCTATTTGTAAATAGTTTGGCCAATTTAAGTGCACCTTTTACAGAATTAAAACCTAATATCGGACTATTTCTTCTCGTTAGTCTGATTGTTGCTGCAGTGAACTATCGAAAATTATCCTCCACAAACAAAAAGCTATTTTTTATTACGCTTGCAATGATCGTTTTTGCTACAAACCTTTTTCCTTGGGGACTTTTCAACGATTCAATTTTAGCAACGATTCAGTTTCCTTGGCGATTATTATTGTTCGTTTCCTTTTTCGCTAGTTTATTGGCTGTTTCTTTAATCGAGCAATTTCGGCTACTTTCAAAAAAAGATGTTCTTTTATTCATTGTTTTAACAAGCTTTTTAACACTTGGTTTTAATGTCAATAATTTGATTCAAAGTAAAGTACAAAATAATATTACCGTAACGAATGATAATTTCACTGATTTTTATGCTTCAGAAATTGGTCATGGTAAAGAATATCTCGTAAAAGATACTGACTTTAAAACGTATTTTTCTTCTCCTAATTTAATTATTGATGGGATTCCTTATGTCAATCCATCTCAAAAGACGATAAACAAGTACAATCACAGTGAATATTCGGTACGAATCAATGGTAACCAAGAAGTTCAACTACCCAAATTTTATTACAAAGGTTACGAAGTAAAAGTAAATCAGAAGGTCGTTGAAAATTACAACAAAAACGGTTTGGTCACAGTCAAACTTAGTCAAGGTATTAATGATATTCGTATAACCTACAAAAAAACACCCATTCAGAAAGTGTCTGTCATTTTTTCTGTCCTGTTCACCATTGCCTTACTTTTTTTCACTATCATTCGAAAAAAATCTTTCTTTAGGTAATTTGCACTAGTTCTTCCTTTGAGAAAAAACGTTAAAGCGAGCCTATTTTAACTCGCTTTAACGTTTTTTCTATCGTCTACCACATGTTATAATGCCATGTATTCAGTGGAAATTACGTTCTAAAAATTATTACGTTCGTTAATCTTTCGAACTTCTTTAGCTGGGCTCCCAAGTACAATAACGTTCTCTGGAATATCTTTTGTCACAGTTGAATCTGCACCAACGATTGAATTTTCTCCAATTGTAACCCCAGGTAAAACCGTTACATTTGCCCCAAGCCATGCATTTTTTTTGATATGGATGGGTTCCGCCTTGATACCACGTCTATTTTCAGGTGAAATTAAATGGTTTACCGTTATTAAACTCGTTCCAGGACCAATCAAAACGTGATCCTCAATCGTAATGCCGCCTAAATCTACAAATGTCACATTTTGATTAATAAAAATATTCTTGCCAAATCTGATATGTTGGCCAAAATCGCTATAAAATGGCTGTGAAATTTCAACTGATGAGTCAATTGAGTGTTGCGTAATTTTCTCCAGTAGCTCAAGTCTCTCTTGATTTGGATAATATTGCGCATTCAATTTCATGAGCCATTCTTCATTCTTCCTCTTAATAGAATGAATTTCCTCAAATAAGCTAGCATCTTTCAAAATCTCTTTTCCAATCAACTTTTTTTGCAAATTCATATCTTCCATTTATTTTCCTCCTCATAGCTCTTACTTTTCACTATCCAAAGTATACATGAATCATTTATACTTAACTAATACCAATAAAGCATATCCAACCATTCTTTTTATCTATAGGAAGGAGTAATACAATGGAATTTCGTGTCTTAACCTATTTTTTAACCGTTGCAAGAGAAAAGACGATTAGCAAAGCCGCTGAAGTGTTAAACCTTTCTCAACCAACGTTATCAAAACAATTAAAAGAATTAGAAGACGAGTTAGGTGTGACCCTGTTTATTAGAGGAAACCGATCCATCACATTAACCGAAGATGGTGTCTATTTGATGAATAGAGGCAAAGAAATCCTTTCATTAGTCGAATTGACTACAACGAACCTCACTAAAAATGAACGAATCAATGGCCAGATTGCGATTGGTGGAGGTGAAACGCAAGCTTTCGAGTTCATTGGGCAGATTTTACACGAGTTAAGAGAGACCTATCCAGAAATTGATATACACATTTTTAGTGGAAACGCTGATGACATCTTAGACAAAGTGGATAAAGGGCTTTTAGATTTTGGATTAGTTATCGATCCTGTAGAAAAACAAAAATATGATTATATTCGCTTACCACAAATTGATCATTGGGGAATTTTAGTGAATAAAACTCATCCACTCTCTAATAAGAAAACAGTTACGGCAAAAGATCTTGAAGATACCCCTTTGCTCATTTCAAATCAGTCATTGGTTGATACTCAATTATCTGAATGGTTGGGAAAAAATTTAGATTACTTTAACATCATCGGCACGTACAATCTACTCTATAATGCCTCTTTGTTGGCAAAAAAAGGTGTCGCAAGTGTTCTTTGTATTGATAATATCGTAAATACAACAAATACAACTCTAACATTTATCCCCTTTTCACCAGCATTAACCGCGAATATCAATATTGTTTGGAAAAAAAATCAAGTGTTTTCCAGCGCTGCAAAAGAATTTTTACGTAGACTAAAAAATCAAAACAATACAAGGTAGAATTTACCGCGCTAACAGAAAAACAACATGATTCACAGCCTTCATTCTTTTGGAAGTTCATTTTTGGTTGAAAAAAGGTTGTTGGATTGAGCTATGTTTAAGGCTGTGAGCGTGTGATTGAGCTCCTTAACACACTATCAATAGAGTACTTTTGTGAACAATGTTGGTCAATAAGTTAAAACAACTTCACTAGCTACTTCAATGCAAAAAAATAGACAGTAGAAACGCTGTACAAACCTCTGTACATCAACGTTTCTACTGTCTGTCTCCATAAAATAAATGGAGACGGCGGGAGTACAAAATAACTAGTGCCATTGCGTGCTAACTGGACAAAATAGCTACTTGATAATTTTAATAGCAATCTTATTTTTACAAAAATGGTTCTATGAAATCCCTCAACGGATTCAGAACTACATCAAAAACTACATCAAATCTTGGGTAAGTAATTGATACAAATAAGTCTGCTCTTCTGTAATGTTCAGGAGAGTTTTTTTTAATAAAACGTTGTTTAAAATTAATGACTTATGGTAAACATGGATATAAATAAAATATTGCATAAGCACTGGTAGTTAGTTTATTATTATATTCAAGGAGATGATGATATTGCATAAAATAAAATTATTATATACCAAATTGACTACTAAACTTTCAGATGGCAGCATGGACAGCCATCATTATCAAAAAATTTTTTATTGTTTGTCACCTGTATTCTTACTTTTACTATTCGGCATATTAGAGCTATCTATAATAAAATTAATTCTGAGTTTTGTTACGTCCTCGTTATCTGTTATTTTGGAATTATTTTTTAGTAGTATTTTTTTATTACTAAATATCTTCCTATTTGTTGTCTATATCAAAAATATGTGTTCAGCATTTAAACGCAGATACTTGTTATTAGCTTTTTTAATTTTTCCAACAGTAATATTACTTTTTCTAACCACTTTATTTTGGCTTAATGCCATAATTGCAGATATTCATAATCTTCTAGTTTATACTTTTAATTTGAATCTTCCCGGTATTTTTCCTTACGAAGCAGTAGCACCTGTAACAAATTCTTTAGCAGTAATAGTATCACTTATGATGATATTTTTATTACCTATTGCCACTTCATTATTGCTTAATTCTTTTTTACCTGAATCCCTACAAAAGAAAGATGTTTCGGTAAAAGAAAAATTAATGCGTCTGTTAAGAAAATTATTTGTTTTATCTTTGATATTTTTTTTCTCATATGTATTTTCTATAATTGACAAAAATAATTTTGGCTCTATATCTATACTTACCACGCTACTTTCTTTCCTTCTCACACCTAAAACAATTCTTCGGCTGTTTTCTAGTGTGAAAGATATAGAGTCTAAACAAATTTCAGAAGATATCCTTATAAAGTTTGATAGAATAAAATTCATTTATTATGAATTTATTTTTTCATGGTCGATTTCCATTTATATAATTGAACCAAAAAAAACTGAAGATAGAATTTTAGCTTCTGCTATTATATTTTTTATCCTATTGTTTACGACAACTGTAATTCAAGAATTTTTAAAAAGAAAGAAAAAAAATTCATTTTCAGGTTGGGTAGTTGATAATGAAAATGGGCTTGAAGAACCAACACAGAATATACTTTTTGAAAAAAAATTCTATTTAAAATAGAAAATTCATTTAATTATTTCGATTCGTTTTATTACAATTGCTATTAGATGATTAAGCCTTCCAATTGTGGAAGGCTATTTTTTTTAATTAAAGAACCCTCTACCCCATGTTGTGTCAATACGTCCATCATCAGGGCCAACTGCAACATATCGGCGATTTCCTGAAGCGCCAATATAGCTGATCCATGCGTAACCATTAGACATAACATAACTATCATATCTAATCGCCATTCCTTTAGTGTAGTAATCCAATGCTGAACTTTTCACATCATCTGGGTTCGTATCAGCACTGACCGCAAGCTTTCTATCAGGATAAAATGTTCCCAACATCTGTACACGCTTGGTAGGATCTTGCGGTACTGGATCAATAGGTTTTGGAGTACTCGGTTTAGGATCAGTACCACCATTACTTTTTCCAGTATAGCGGTAGATAGTGATTTCAGGTTGTCCATTATACATCCAAATATAGTCATGATCGTTGATAGATATCCCATCAAAGCCAAAATTACAATGGATGATGTTGTCGTTGTCATCAATAAAAATACCTGTATGACCAGCTGCTCCTAATGTAAAACCTCGTTTACCCCAAATAAAGATATCACCTTTCTTAGCTGGATAATTGCCATTAATTGGTTTTACTTGCTCCCATCCACTATTTTCTAGGTCGTTAAACAAGGTTTCTGTATTCCCCATACTTCCGGCTTTTAAAAATCCACCAGCAATCAAAGCGTTATAAACAGCACTAGAACAATCATAGCTACTAGGTCCTAAACGATTAGTCATGCTATATCGAACTACGCCTAAACGCTGTCTCATCCAATCAAGCATCCCATTAATGTTGGCCATCATCATCATCTCCATTTTTATTGTACTGCGCTGTGCTATAAAGCATCACAGAACCTAAGAAAGTTGTGACTGCCGCTATCGTTGTTACTGCTAAATCAGTACCATCCCAATTATAGGCTTTGCCTAGAGAACCGACTAATACACCACAAGCTGGCAAAACTACGGATACAAACCATTTAATAACGTTGTATGTTTCATTTGAGAATTTCATTAATTCATTTCTCCTTTACAAATAATGTTTTAATTTGTTGACCATGCTCCGCTAATTTCAATTCATGAGAATCAAGGCGCTCATCTTGCCGTTTTAGTTGCTCATGAATCTCTTTTCGATCTTCCTTACTTGCTTCTAAATCTTTAGATAATAGATTTAAAGTTAAATTTAATTCAGTGATAGTCTTGTTCAATTCTTTTGAACTATTAAGTACTGGCTTTGCGAAAAAGGCTATTAAACCTGCAATGGACATAATAGCACCGGCCAATAGCCCCAACTCTTCAATTGTCATTCGTTCACCTTCTTTCGAAAAAAAAGAAGCCCACGAAAGGACTTCTTTAAATTTTATATGTTGCTGAACCAGCAGCCCATGACGTTCTATTATTCCAGTTAAGGCCGACTGATATTGTACCTTTAGGTGCAGCACCTGTTGAATTTTTTCCATTTACACCAAATGTGCCTAAATTTAAATTCCCATTAGCTGCTGAGGTTCTTACAGTACATTGACCGTATTGGCGTTCCATCGGAACAGCCCAATCTGGAAGATCTGCAATAATTGCATTACCCCCATTTTCCCCATTTTCAACAGTAAAACATACGTGTGCAACCCCACCTTCTAATTCTTCTACATATGCATTTTTTATCATTCCATTATCAGAATAAACTGTAAATCCATTTTTTAATGTGAGATTTTGATATTTTAAATTTCCTGATAAACTATTTGTAGATATGTAATCTACTTTAAGCTTTTTCATATCCTCAAATTTTGAATCAGGAACTGTCCAAACATTAATTTTTAAGCCCAATGCATGTAATTGATCGACTAAATCAGCTGTAACACCTGCATTGCTATAGTTTACACCAAGTGTTGCTGGATATCCTAAAGCTACTGCCTGATCAATTACGCTTTGAGTGATGGTACTAGAGACCATATGAAGCTCCATATTAGGATACATCTGTCTAATATTTGTCAAAACACCATAATCGAAAGAGATGATTACGCAATTTGTTTCATTATACCCATACTTCGTTAGTATTTCTTTTAATAAGTCGTAATTGGCAATTGTGTAAGAATCTGTTTTTATTTCTATAACTGGAACCTTACACTTATTTCGACAGATACCAAGAAATTCTTCAAAAGTAGGTGGTACTTTTTCTGCATCAGATAAAGTATTCAAATTTGCACCTGTATCAATTCTCAGTGCTCTAAATTGTGCTAAAGTCATAGATTTAACTGTCCCAGTACCGTTTGTAGTGCGATCAACTGTATCATCGTGCATAACTACCCATTGTCCGTCAGAAGTAACTTGAATATCTGTTTCAATTCCCCAGTGACGATTAGCATTTTTATAAGCTGGTATAGAATTTTCTGGGTATTCCGTATTGTTACCTCTGTGAGCGATCCAATTTAATCCCTCTCTCCACTTTTGCCTAACCGTTTCAGTAGCTTTTTGATGGAAGTTTTTTGTCTGTAATGGGCTCATAAATTTACTATCACTAGTTGCATTTTCCGCTTCCGCTTTTGATGCAATAGAATAGTTCGGGACACTTCCTAAACCGACTTGCGCTTTAGTTACTTGATGTGGGTTGTTTGTGTCATCCACGTGAGCTTTCAATTGTTCATCCTTCAAAAAACCACTTTTATTCAGAACATCTAATGCACTTAGTGAAATTGTGATTTGTACTCCAATATAGTCAACATCAATGGATGCTGGTGTGACACCATTGGAACTATCAGAAAATACCAATACGTTGATTTTGCCTTCCGAGTCAATAAAGTTACTATCATTGATCTCAGTAGCAAAATCAGTATAGTCTGGTGCTGAATTCTGCATCTGAACCGAATAGCTATCAGCTGACTCTAAGAAAGTCGCTACTTTCAAATTTTTATTTCCTGGAGAAGAAGCTTTTCCACGAATTGGGATCTTGATCGATACAAAATTATCTTTGATATATTTAACAACCTGAACCATTGTCATTCCTTCAAAAATATCCTCAGCAATAGATTCAATGGCTGCTTTCACATCAAATAGAAAGAATTGTTGTGGAATTACACCACTCTGTGACGAACCCGTTGAAACTCCTGTATCGTCACGTGACACCACTTTATTATAATTATCTTGTGTAAATTCATTCCAGTTTGCTGATGGTTTCTTGAGCGTATTTGCCGTATAATCAGAAAAAGCTTGGTGTGGATTGCCTTTTTTATTTCCAGCTGTTTTACCTTTAAAATCCATCATTTTGGGAGTATTAACAGAGCCAGAGAACATTTTCATTGCATCAGTAGTAGTTAATCGACTGTTAAAGTCACTTGTTAAACGTGCTTGTAACGTGGATTGCTTAATCCCTTCCGTATCAGTTCTTGCTTGAACGATTTCTGGGTTACTATCACCTGATTCTGCAACTAAATCCCCGAACTCATTTCTTAACGCATCAAATTCTTGTTTATTTTGGTTAGCTGTACTAACAGCTCGATTCGCTGTATCAACAGCAGTCTTAGAATCAGCAATAGCCTGATCTGCTTTCTGATTGGCTAATTCCCCTGCTTCTTCAGCAATTTCTTTAGCTTCATCACCTGCAGTTCTAGCGATTTCCTTTGCTTGCTTAATTCCTTCAGTGAGTTCCGATTTATAACCATTTACAGTCTCAACAGATGAATTTGACTGATCCATAATGGCATTAATTTTTACACGACCCTGATTGAGCGTGTCAGTTTCTAAAATTTTTTCAACTGCCATTTATTATCACCTCTATTCTTCTACGATCGATTCAATCGTTATTTTTTGTTCGATATGATCACCAAGTAAAATGAAGTTACTACCTGATATATCAGCTAGCTCTTCGAAAATTTCTTGTAGATTTTTAGTTACTTTTGCTGAAAATTCTTCACCATTTATTTTTTTTACTTTAATATTCATTAGAATTGTCCTCCTAATTGAGATTGAATGAAAACACGACAAATAACTTGCGCTTCAATACGTGCAAGTTTGTTAGGTTTTATTTGGATTGTATGGTTACCTCTAGCAATTTTTCCAGTGCTAGTTTTTCGTAAATATTTAACAAGATCAAGTCTGTTCTGACTTGTCTCGTGTAAAGGAATAGTTGTACCATCTACTATAATATCTACCTTACTTGCACTATCTGAAGCCTCGTAAATACCCCACTCAAGAGGATGTGTATGATCAGGCAAATTAACTTGATGAGTGTGACTTGGAATATTGACATTGTGTGTATGATTTGGAATGTTTACACTAAAACTGTGAGAGTGGTTTGGAATATTTACACTATGAGAATGCGCTGGAGTTGAAACAGAATGGGAATGATTCCCACTAGTAGATGCCGTAGTTATATCTCTAGGCTGGATAGTCCATAGCATTACACCATTAGTTTCATTTTCTCCCCAATATAATCTTCTTTTTAAACCCAATTGATCTGGATCATTTACATCAAATCCGTATCTAAAAGTTTTGTGGTTATGATTACCACCAGCACTGCTAGTCTGTGTACTTTGACCATTTACACTACTAGTTTGGCTACTTCCACCACCGCCAGCTGTTGTGGATCCTGATGAATAACCACCACCAGAAGAACTTGTTTGCGTAGAAGCACCTCCAGAAGATGTTGACTGTACTCTTGCACCTCCACCTTTGACAGCTTTAGTGTATCCTCGATAACGTTTAGTTTTGAACGTCAATTCAACTGTATTCACATGAAATACATCATCATCAAGATAAAATTCAATATTAGCTGGATAAGCTGCTTCACAATTATCTTGGTAGCTATAATTTAGAATATTTGTCGCGCCTTGAGAATATGTTTCGTTGATTTCTTGTTTCCTGCCAAGATCAGACATGGTCGTTGAAATATCATCTTTCAGGTTACCCAAATCAAGATCAAGATCCTGTGGTGCTCCAAATACATCTCGTTTCGCTTCTCGTTTTATTCTTAAATTTATGCTGCCATAATCATTCGTATTAATCATAGCAACTCCGCCCTTACGAAGTTTATCAATGATCAGAGGATCATCCGTAAGCTTGGTTAAATCTGCTGCAGTAATGGACCAACTTATTTTAGGAATTGACCATTTTTTAAGCATACTGACCGCATTGTCTTTCAATGCCTGAGGGATAGTAAAACGTTGATCTACCCATACATACTCAACTAGTCCATATTTTTCTATAGCTTTTTTATCTTCAACATAAGTCAAATTATTATTTACAGACTTGATGTTTACTTGATTAATTCCTTCACCAGCTCCTAACGGATAAATACGATTGACTAGATTATTAGGATCTCGTTCGATCTCAAACCCCTGCATGTTATACCCTTCTTGTATCCGAGCAACAACTTCTGTTTGAGGTCTCACTAAAGATAATTCAAAAGGATAGACTTGAGTATTCCATTCCCAAACATAGTCTTCATCAAAGGCTGCTGGAATAGAAAATAGTGCATCCGCAAGCCCGTTTTCATTCTCCCAAGCATAACTGAAATATCGAGTGAAATCGCATTTTTTTAACACCCAATTTTTAGTGGTTTGCTTATTAAGGATATAATTGATCACATCAACCGTTTTACGATTGACTAACTCATGATAACCAAAAAGCACACTATCTAAAAGTGTGCTTAAAGCATGAGCTGCAGTATAAGTAATTGTGTTGTTTCCAGCATCTTTACGTATTGTAGAGAGCATTACCCGATACAATCCGATATATTCATTTTCATTATCTGTAAGCTCAACCCAAAGCATTTCCTGTAAAAATGAATTTTTCGGATCATCTAAGGGCATCGTAAATTCTATGTTTCCGATCTGGTTCTCAATTTTTTCATAACTGACATTATGAGCATTTTCCAAAATCGCAGTATAATCACGTTTGAGGTTCATTGCCATTAACAAGCTATCACCCCCTATAAGAATCTATTTGGATAACGAATTGTTAATGCAAAATCACTATCCTTAGCTTGAATGTAAAGTGGCTCATTTGGGTAAATATAAAAGTCGTTCATTGGTCGGATCATTGGTTGACCATTTTTAGTAATATAGAACTTTTGAGTATCGATGAGAATTTCAGCATTGTCAAAATCTCCTAAATCGATTGTGTCATTCCTTGTTTTAATCCATACACCTCGACCAGTTCCTTTCAGAAATATCTCTGGTTTAACTTTCAAACCTTCAACGGTCGGATAAATCTCAATAGGTTTTGATTCTTTCCCATCATCCCCCATTAAGTATGATCGGTTCTGGAAAGTAATCATTGTTGATCCCCAATAAGCACCGCCCTCAATTAATATTGGCATGTTGGCAGCACCGGAACCTGTATTTCCCATCAAATAATTGGATTGAAAGGTGATTACTTTAGAGCCCCAAGTAACACTGGTTGCATCAGATCGAGTATATTTATAAGGATCACTTAGAGATACTGTAAAAGTTCCCACAGCATGGTTGACACCTTCTGGAACATTATCAACATCCGATTTACTACCACTCCATAACATTTCAGGTTCATCATTAAACCAGATCTCTACATCTTTTTCACTGAATAGTGCAACGTTCAAACGATTAAATCGATCACGAAAATCTTCATTTGTCGGAGCGTCTATTTTATATTTGACGATTAACTCTCGTTCAGGAATACGAGAATAAACTTGCCTCATACCGTCACGAATCCCCAGTTGATAACTTTGAATTTCAGTAGCAGCTAATTCTCGACCGACTACATTTAAGGTTCGATATCCTGGAATGATATTTTCTAAGAAAACGCCGTTAAAGCTCATAGCTTCGGAAGGAAGAATAGTTTTAGATGAACCATTGTTATTTGTATCAGTAAAATCGTACATCTAACCTCTCCTCCCTAATGCTGTATTCTGTTTGTTAGTCATTTGTTTTAATTCTTTACTCATTGGTTTTGCTGTTACTTTAGCAATTTGTTTACCATCTAAGTTAACTGGTACCTCAATAGTGATTCCCGTTGCAATGTTTCCAGAGAAAGCCCAAGAGGAAGAAGAATCATTGATTCCTAATTTAGGTTGATTCTTATCAACGATTGATGATGTTGAAACAAGTTCTTTGTTTAATTTTTCCATGGGCTTTTTTACTATACTAAGATTTTTTTGAATACCAACTGCTATACCAGCTGGTATCATCTTTCCAACTTCATCTCTCATAACACGTGATGGTGAATGAATATCTAACGCACCTTTTACCGTACTTACAATTTGATTAGCAATATTTTGAGCTGCTAACAGCGCTGCCCCAGCTCCTTGATTGATTCCATTTGCCAGTCCTGCCATTATATTGATTCCGACTGATTGCATTTCGTTGTCCAAGTTATCAAATGCTCTCGGAATCGCATTAGCGATATTAGTTGCTTCTTGTTCCATCTTCGTTCCGTTAGCAGAAAATATATTTGCCAAAGAATCGATGGCTGCCTTGACCTTACCACTACCATCTTTCACACCAGCAACTACTCCATCTGCAATAAAACCACCATATTCTTTAAAGACTCGTGATGGAGAATGAATACCCAACTCACCTGCAAACTTTTCTGACACGTCATTCGCCATATCTTTACTAGCCTGTTCAGCTTGAGGTGCCCCATCAGTAATACCTTTAGCAGCTCCTTGTGCAACATTTTTGCCAAGTTCTCCGAAGTTCGCCATTTGAATCTGAGTGGCTAAAGTGTCTTTCGTCGAAGTTACCATAGCAGTAACTTCTGCTGGAATATCTCCTGTTTTAAATGCTGTTTTAAATGAATTCGTTGCAACTTCTCCACCATTTCGGAAAGTCTCACTCATCTTGGATAATTCTTCATCAGAAGCTGTTACCAATGCCGCAACATAGCCTGCTGATTCTGGACCAGCCTCTCTCAATTTGTTTAGCAAACCTTCATCAAGACCTCGATCAGCTAAAGAAGCGATATTATCAGCCCAGGTACCAATAACACGTTGATTCTCTTCCATATTCGTCTGCATTTGTTGAACAGACATAGTTTGTTTATCTGTCAGAGTATCAAACATATTAGTAGCTGCATCTGAATACTCTTGCCACTTAGTCTTCATATTATCCACTGCAGTTTTTTGAGAATCACTTAGAGATTGATATGAAATAACTTGCTTAAATACTCCAGCTTCCGTCGCTTGAGCTACAGAATTCAAAGAATTTTCTAACACACTTTGGGTATTTTTATATTCTTCCTGAAGTTCAGTTTGAGTTGATTTAAGTGTCTTTTCTTGCTCGTCTAATCCTTTGATTGCTTCTCTATGTTCCTTGGCTCTTACTGAACCAGATTCTAATTTATCATTCCATTCTTGCCTCAAAGTGGAAGATTCTTTCAATTTCGATTCAACATCTGCTTGTTCTTTCAGAATGTCAGTCAATGCTTGTTGAGAAGTATTAGCTGTTTCTTGTTGTTGAAGGGCGGCAATTCTAGCTTGCATTTGTTCAGTAGACATTGATAGCTTATTTGATTCCTCATCGTATGCCAAATTTAAACCTGTAACTGATTTATTTAATTCTTCAACATTAGATTTCATCAGTTTCTTTTCAACCTTCGATAACTTCTCTTTGCTGGCTAAATCAGTAACTGTATCACCTAATTTTTTATATGCACTAGCATTACTAGAAATGTCTTGCAAGCTATCTTTCCTAGAATTGGAATTTTGATCAACAGCATCAGTCAGCGTTTTGGTCGATCCTGCAAGCTTTTCTTGTTCAGCATTTAGTTTTTTCGAGGCCTCAGATTCTTTGTTTAGCCACTTCCAGAGCGCAACTCCAGCTGTCGTCAGAACCCCGACTGCGCCTATAACCCAACCTATTGGTCCCATTAACACTTTCATAGCAACACCAAAAGCTGTTGTCGCTGCGGTCATCAATGTAGTAGCAACTGTAGAAAGCTGGATGCCTCCTGTCATTATACCGATCAAGGCAGTTCCAATTGTTATTTGTCCATTTTGTGCTGCTCTAGCTAAAATATCAGCTTTAGTTGCTGCCGTTCCAGCAGCTTGAGCCAAAGCTTGACCTTTAGTTACAATGGTTAAAGTTTTGCCAGAAAGCCCAGCAGCAATAAAAAGTTTATCTGTAGTAGCAATCAGTGTATTAATTCCTTGGATTACTTTAAGAGCAGCAAATGAAGCCGCCAATCCCATAAGTACTGGTTCCAAAGGTTTTGCAACAGAAATAACTCCACTAAGAGCGGTGGCAAATATTTTGACAATCGGCGTAGATCCTTGAATTACTACCTTAATCGCATTAAACGTACTATTGACTATGCTTTTTAAACTATTAAGATTTTCCGCTATGGATTTTCCAGTCACAGCCTTGATCATGTCATTAAAGGCTTGGATGACTGTAGTAACACCTTTAACTGTAGCTGTCTTGATGTTTTGCCAAGACGTGGCTACCCCTTCAGAGTTTTTTCTAGCCAAGTCAGCAAAACCTCCAACACCTTCATTCAATTCCACCAAACGACCATTAAATTCTTTAAAAGTAATGTCACCATCTTTTAGGGCATCATACAACTCATTTACAGAAGTAACACCTTGATCTTTAAACGATTTAGCAACCTTATCCATAGCAACTGGCATTGTTTCTTGTAATGAGCGCCATGATTGCATGTCTACTTCGCCTTTACCTAACATTTGGATATATTGCTCCATTCCTCGTGAAGCATCTGCTGTAGATGCTCCTGAAGCTAGAAATGCATTATTTAGAGCTACTGCTGTATCAGTCCCCGTTCTTAAACTACCCGTTGCAATCGACAATTGTTGAGTACTAGAAACAATTTCATCGAGTGATGTAGGTAAACCATCAATTCCATCACCCAATTTAGTCATTGATTTATCAACATCTTCTGTAGAATAACCAAGTGATTTCATAACTACAGGATATTTATTTAGTGTGTCAAAACGACTGATTGCACCCGATACTGAATCTTTAACCATTCCCATTGCAGTTGAAACTAATTTAACTGCCCCAACTCCAGCGGCTGTTCCTATAATTGATTTAGTAAGTTCTCCGCCTTTTTTTGTACTAGATGAAAGCTGATCACCTAATTCACCAGATTGTTTTCCGATACCAACCATTGATTTTTCAGCATCATTCATGGTTCTTGAAAAGCTTTTATCGGTAGCAGCCAATATCGCTTCGACTGAATAAGTTTCCATTTATGTTCCTCCTTTCCTCATTTATTTACGTTTCTCAAAAGGTCTATGGTGGTATCGTCAATTCGTTCATCAATTAGAGACAATCCTAGAAGTTCTTTTTCTCTCTTTTCGTAGTCAAAAAATTGTTTAAAATCTTTGTAATAAGGTTCCTGTCTCTTACCTTTAGTTGCTTTGATTTGTCGAGTGGTCCAAGCTTGCATATGAGCATTAAATTCCTGATCTAAACGCCTTAATTGGCAAGCAAACATTCGCAATTCATATTCATATGGGGTCATACTTTCAACTTCATTTATATTGACCATTCCAAGAAAGCGAAATGCGTTAATTAAAATGCGCTCATATGTTTCTGCGGAACTTAATTGTTTTCCATCTGATTCGCTAGATTCTTCTTGAGTTCTCTGACCGCTAACTTCCCCGCATTGCTTTCTTCTAGTTCTTTCAAAACATCATCAAAAACGGATTCAATATCTTCTGCACTATCTACAAAATCATCAATTTCATCTTGGCTTGGGCGTGGTGATTCAGTAATTGTTGCAGCATATAAAAACTCAGATAGTGTTGCAGCATTTCCACTAGCTAGTTCAGGTAATTTGGTACTTAGTGATAAACCAAAAATCACGCCATCTTGGACTACAGCAAATTTTTTGTCTAACTCTCTGACGAACTTCACGCCAAACTTACATGTATATTTCTTTTTATTAATTTCAATTTGCATAATTTTTCCTCCTAAAATAAAAGAAGACTAGCAAATACTAGCCTCCTCGCAAATTATTTATTTAACCTTCTGGAACAGTTTCTTCTTTGATTGTGTCTTTAAATACATATTGAACAACTTCCTCTTGTTCCTCGTTTAAGGTGGCGAATCCTTTAGCACCTTTTCCGTTGATACCAAACTCAAGAGATAATTCAACTGAATCTTCAGCACTTGGATTTTTACCAAAAGAAGTAACGTAGCCCTGATAATAAGTTGCCTTGTATTTTTCAGCATCTTCTCCAGTTCCTTTTTCAGCTTTGTTGATTTCCCAAATTTCAATAATTTCGTCATCATCCAAGGCGGTTTCTAATTTATCTACATACGGATCATTGATAGACAAAATAGAAGTAGCTGAAAAATCAATTTCTAATGCTCCTGGAGTACGAATTGGGCCATCTTTTGTTGGTGTAGAATCGCTATCTTTTGATTTTGTATTTTCATGTTCAGTTTGAAAAGCCAGTTTCCATGCTGCTTCTTTTGTTGATTCTTTTAACAATCTAAATAGCAAAATAATGTCAATGCCTTTTGCTGCTTGTTTCATAATTAATTTCCTTCTTTCTATAAAATTCTAAATTCAAGTGTAATAATTGCTCGTTTGAGCGGTGTATTTGTCGATGTGTCGTCAATGATATTTATTCCGCTGTTAACGATATTTAAAGCCCACACATATCCATCAGTGCGATCCATTTGCAAAGCTTCATTAAAAATAGCAGATGCCATATCAGACACCTGCTTTCTTTTTTTCTGTAAGCCCCAAATAGATAGGACTAAAACAACCGAACCTTTGATATCCGTTTTATTAGGTTGATGTTTTGTTAGGGTATCTTCGAACTCCACAAACGGATATGGCACATCATCCATAGGCTTATAGTCATAAGTCTGATAACCCAACTCGTTTGACTTTTTAAATATTGCATCAAAGATTGATTGGTCACGTGTTTTGATCACTATTGCATCAACCTTTCTAAATCAGATTTAAATTTCTGTTTTTGTTTTCGAAGTGGCGGAAAGAAGAAATCTCGTTTAACCATGTACCTGGTACCACGGATCAAATATGGAGCGTATTCTGTTTTGGGTCCAGTATGACCAGAAAAACCATTGTTTGATATTTGCATCGTAATACTACGCTTAGTTGTTCCAGTTGGTTTTACAAATTTCTTACCTTCCCAGTGTCCAGTTAACAGCACTTGAGCTTCGTTCTGCATTCCCTCAGTTAATTCAGCAGTATTTGTTTTCACAATAGTTTTCACATCATCCAAAGTAGCATTCTTTTTAAGTTTCTTTGAAAGACCAGCAAGTCCGTTAATTTTAAATGATCCCTTACCCATCTTTGATCACTTCCTGAACAATTAAACTGTGACGCTCTTGGGGAACTCGTTCTGTTACCAATTGATAGGTTTTACCTCGATATTCGATATAATCCCATTTTGGAACAGAAAAAAGAGGCTGTGTCCGGATGACCTTAGCCCCTTCATTAATTGTTCCAAAGATGGCAACCGATCGATCAGTTCCCAAATCTGTGACATTTGCAGTGGTATCTGTTCGCTTCGGTTCAGATTCTACCCACTCACCAAGATCTGCATCATAATGAGATTCAGATGATTCCGCTACGAACACAATTGATTTATCGTATCTCATTTGAATCGGAACACTCCTTTTTTAGGTTTGTAAAAGGCTTCCTCATCTTTCCGGCGATATTCGTCGATTGTGTCTTGGTATTCTGAAAAGTCAGAGTCAGGAAACGCCATAGACAAACCTTCTTGAGAATACGACTGCATCCCTTCATTACCGATTCTATTGAATCGTTTAAGAGTTACCTCATAAGAAATATATTCAAATTGCGAGGGAATACTTTCCGGATCCCCAAGTAAAGAACGCAGCCGTTCTTTCGTCCTGCGTTCGATTACTGCGAGTTTATCGTCAACTTTACCTTCTAACAACGTCTTGACATCTGTAGCAATTGAATTAGTTTCATCTGCCATAAATAGTCACCTACTTAGCCGAAAGCGCTGCTTCTGCTTGAACAGCTTCTTGTTTATTCGCTTCAATTTGTTCACCGTTAGATAATTCATAATGACCACGTTTGATCATTTTAGGAAATCCTTCTTCAACAACTTGAATAAAGCCCTCACCTAAATTTTCAATAATCTCATCATATCGCTCATCAGTCATTTCAATAATTTGGCCAACTTCATAGACATCCTTAGTATGAATATCACGAAAGACTTGATTTACAGTTACTTTCATCTTTATTTACCTACCCTTCTGGAATTTCTTTAGTTTTGATTTTTGCGAATGCACCATCTTTTACTAACATGAAACCAATATCCATTGTTACACGCATAGCCATCATTTCACGCTCGAACAGGTTGATTGGATCTCCATTTTCATCAACAATTGTTGAAAGTTGCGCTTCTTCAGAGATTTTATAAGACAAGTTATACGGAATACCATAAAACATATGATCAAAGTCGCCAGTATATAATGTTCCTTTTTCCTGTGCTTTTAGATCGACAACTGGTAAGCCATCAAGCGTATTGTTATTCCGATCATAAATTAATTCTGTTTGATTTCCAATCACCTTAGAAGCTTCACGCAATGTTTTACGATTTTTTCGTGTAGAAATGAAAGCATTTGGTTCAAAGTCTTCTTCTTCTAAAAGATCTTGCAATTCAATAACAGTGTCATAAGTCAAATCATCTTCAAGAACATGTCCCGCCGCAACCGCAGATTGATCGATCGATTGTGGAAATGGATTTTCTTGATTCAGGATAGTTGCAGCATCAATCTTCTTATAAATAGCTTCTGCAATTTTTGGTCGCATTTCATCAAAGAATGTTGAACGTTCATATTGTAAATATTCGCGAGAAGCTAAAACAATGACACCCGCTTTTTTCGCTACCATTTTTACTGTTAACCATTTAGCAGTAGATGTCTTGATCTTTTCTGCCTCACCTACCCAGTAAGCTCCTGGTCCTTCAGCAAAATATTGGAACTCTTTTTCTTTTCCGTCCATTTCTTCATATTTTGCAAGCTGCATCATTTTAGAGTTTTCCATAACTTCTTTTAAGATCAATTCATTGTACTTATCAGGAATTGTTCCATCCATTTGTTCATACAATTTAGCGTGATCAGGTGTAAATTTTGGTACTGCAAAAGTTTGTAAGTCCATCTTCATTAAGTTCTTTTTCATGTGTGAATCCTCCTATTTTATAATTCGTGTTTGTTTTGCTAACTCAGCGGTCGACATCTTTTTATTTCCGTTTGTATCGAACTGACCGCCAGCAGCTGGAGTTTGTTGCCGAGCATTTTCTTTTTTGATCTTAGATACAAAGTTTGTAATGATCGCGACAGCTCCCTTAGTAGCTTCTGCATCATCTGAAACAATCAAGCTGAGTAAATCATCGTCATGTGGCAAACTAGCTTCTGACAGCATTTTAGATGCTTCTGTTGTCATAGCTGCTAAAGTCTGACCACGTTCCAATTCTGCAATTTTCGCTTCTAATTGTTTCTTTTCATGTTCAGACTTTTCCTGAGCGTTCATCTTAGCCAGCTTTGCAGCTTCGGCCTGCTTCTCTTGTTGCTCTTTTTCCCAAGCTTTTTGCTTCTTACTGGTCTCAGCAGCAATCATTTTTGCTACTTCATCACGAGTAAATGTTTTGTCGCCATTACCAGCTCCGTTTGGATCATCAGGATTCGCTGGATCATTCGGATTGGGATCACCTGCCGGCGGAGTTCCTGTTCCTCCTGGTTCACCGCTACCTCCATCTGGATCAGCAAAGAATTGTAAATGTAATGGCATTAATAAACGTTTTTTCATGATCATTTCTCCTCCACGGTTACGCCGCTACCCGATAAATTTGACTAGTTACGCTAGTCAGCCGAAACAAGCTGTTCTTTAACGCCTTCAGCAAGAAAAGGCATAATAAAAAGCCTAGTGATTAACTAGACTTTAAAATTTATTCCACAACTTCCCAATCATTACTAAATAGCTCAATGTTAGTTTCTTTCCAAGGAACACAACCATATCGACTTTCCACAAACAAATACGGTGCTGTCATTTTACTGTGCTTATCTGGGAACTGCGCTCTAATTACAACATCACTACTCCATTTAGGTAATCTCATTCCTTTACCTTCTTTTACCTTTTCAAAAGCTCGTCCAAAATTCATTTTATTTCTCTCCTTCTAATTCTATTTTTTGTTTCAGATGTCCCATAAGTCCTTTAATCTGTTTCGTTAACCTTTCTTTCTTTTTCGTTCCAAAAGCAGTGTTCTTTTGCTGGTACATTAGAGATTTAATCTCAGAATCGATATAGAATATTGTTGACTGATAACCACATGACTGGCATTCAGCGTAATGACGTTCCACACCATCTGGCAAATTTTCTACTTCTTGAACAAACGGAGTATGCTTGCCGCATTTATTACATACATATTTTTCTTTAGTCATTTTATAATCCTCGTTTCTTTAATGCTTTTTCAAGAGACTCACGATTGATGCGTGGTGCTGTTGAGCAATGACAGTGAGCGTGCATATATGGAGCATTTACACCTTTTTGCATTTTGGCTACCTTATAAGGACCACCTTTCGCAACATTCTTGCATATCTCACAAGCAGAAGGCTCAGCGATATAATCATAATCTTCTATTTCAGCATCCAAATAGCTTTGCTTTTGAATGTCAGTTTGGATCGCCGTCATTTCAGTGATCATTAATCGATTGAGTTTGTAACGGATGTTTTCTTGATTAGGCTTTAGGAACTTTGCAAGTTCACTAGCGACAGTTTTAGGATTTTTACCTTGAGTAATTGCTTTTGTCAGCAATTTTTCTAAATCAGCTTTCATCTCAGTGAAATTTTGCCAGATGTTATCGCTAAACGAAGCATATTCTCTGGACTTAAAAGAAGCATTTACGATAGAAGAAACCTTTTTTGCATAGTCTTTATCCAAAGTACTACCCAAGATACCAGCTTGACGAAGATATTCTGCTTTGGCAGCAGATGACAGTTGACTATATCCCCATTTATCCAAGCCATCAAATAGAGTAACTAATTCCAGTCCAATTTGAGCCTTGACCAGTTCTAAACGTGAAACTCTCATAACAAGATTGTAGATTTTAAGCTCTTTGTTTGCTTGTGGACTAAAATCTTTGTTCTCAACATATTCTTTCGCTTTACGCTGGAATCGTTCCACGTCCATTTTAGCTGCACGCTTTCGAGCTTCACTGATCGTGATCTGTTGACCATTAGAAAATCTATCCCAGTTTGCATCTATTTCGGTTTGAATAGAATCAATAGCATGCTGCAGTTGTTTCATTATTTCCTTTTCACGGACTTTATCGAGTTTGATTTGTTCTTTAATCCAAGCATCTTCCCGATCTTTTAAATAGGACATTTAGATCAGTCCTCCTTCGGTTGACCCTGTTTGGCTAAAAATTCTGCCTGTTCTTTTTTTAACTGTGCTTTTTCTTGATCAGTCCTTGGAGTTGTTTCAGATTCTTTCTTTACCCGATCCATTTCGGCTTGAACATCATCAATAAATGAAGCTAGACCTAAAATAGTTTCTTGACTAAGTTCAGCACCAGAATCAACCAATGTTTTTAACTCTTCAAGAATTGCTTTTGGTAGATTTGGAGTAAATACAATCCGTAACCCCTTTAAATCGGAGTTATCAATCTCAGAAACACTAGATTTTAGGTTAAATAAAAGACGATAGCGTCGCACAAGACTTTTTTTGAATAGTCTCTGCTTCACTGCCGTCATTTGGTTAAATCCAAACATCTTATATTTCATAGCTTCACCGGACTGAACGCCGGAAAAGTTCGTATCTGTCAAATCCGGAACCATAGAAATTTCATGGATCCCTTTTCTAACTCTTTCTTTATACGCTTCAACCCCATTAACATCATATTGCTTATAAATATATCCTGCGTTAATCGATGTTTTATTGCCGTTGATATCTGTACCTGATTCAAGCAAAAGCATATTGGCTTCTTTTTGTTTGGCAGCATCTTCGGATGTCATACCAGCTGCGTCAATGTCACCGCTAATAACCAGCAAAGCATCATTGAGATCCGTCATGTAGTTTGCCGTATCTGATTGACCAGCATCATATAAATCTATTAATGAAAGAACATCTTCATACAAGCCCATTCTGAAACGATTCGGAGAAAATTCAGTAATCTGAACTTCTTTATAATCATGAGCTGCTTCATCAGGATTTTTAAGTTGGATTGCAGAGAGAATAGTTTCTTCATAAGTTATGATCTTATCTTCAGTATAAATTACAGGCTGGATGTATTGTTTATCAGCATCTACTGTAAACTTAGTTTTAGGATATCGAACAGCTGCGATCGGTCTACGCTTCACCGATGTATCATAAATAACAAACGTCTCAAAGACATTGCATAGATCAACATAGTCAACGTCATCTTCATCACGATAGATCACTTCATAAGCACGCCCATATTTATCCATATCTAACCAAAGTTCACCATTCAAACCATCAATGTCATTATCCAGATTAAAATCATCAATGACTGTCTGTCTCTTTTTAGGTTTAATTTGTACCTTGATTGGGTTCCCAGTGTTATAACCTACATCAAATGTGGCAAGAACTTTGCCAAAGTTGTGAGCTGAACGATGATCAGCTTTCTCTGGTTCTTTTCGTCTACGATTTTTAATGATATTCGTATTTTTTGCCTTGTAGTATTCATCCAATACATGCAAACGAGGAACTTGATGCTCATAGTGATGATAAATCATCTTTGCCAAAATATCAGGGTTTTCCAGAAGTTCTTTAGCTGAGCTGTATCTGTAATGAATATTCGATTCTACACCAAAACTAACGTAATTCACAGTCACATCACTAGAATATCGAACGTCTGAAGCATGTTCAAACTCGTTTACTTTTAAGATCTTATCAGTTGATTCTTCATATGTTTCATCTGATATTTCTTGATTCTCCATTTTTTCACACTCCTTTAAAACATCCGTTTAATTTGTTTGTATTTTTGTTTTTTCGATTGATTAGACGATCTCAATTTATTGGCACAAATTTCTGCAATTCCAGTTAGTCCATCTGGAGCATCATCATGTGTGTTTTTACCTTGTTTTTGATAAGACATTAAATCTTCATAGAGTTCTGGCCAGCGATGCTTCCAACCTTTAGGGAAAAATACATTTTCCATGATCCAAGGTGCATTCGTAATTATTCTAGCTTTTTTATTTTTGGATTGGTGGAACCATTTAATTACAGTTTGATTTGATCGATATTTTTCTTTGAGCTTATCCCTAACGCTTCTAGCATATCCAGTACCACCATTGTTAGATTCAAACCAAGCTGTATTCACTTCATTTTTATAAAGTTTTTCAACTGTCTTATCCCTGGTAACTCCTTGATCTTCTACTGTATAAAGAATGTCCAAAATATAAGCTCGATTATCCAGAGTTTGACCGAAGATATACATTGCATGTTTATCGTCACCTTCATCTGCGGTATCTGTATAAGCATAAGTATGAATTATTTCTGGTAATTCTGACTGTTCATACTCATTGAAACCATCCAAATAGAGTCTACCTTTGATATCGATCGGTTCTTGTTGATAGTTGGCAGATGCTATATCCACACCAATCGCAGCACGTTTCTTTTTATAATCTTCAAAAGATAAGATGTCTGAACATAACATCTCTTCCTTTTTTTCATCAATGAGTGCTTTCTTTTTAATGATGCGCAGCTTGTAACCCATTGCTGGCATTTCAGATTCAATCCTTCCGGCTAAATCTTTAGAGTGCCAACGAGTCATAATTACAATAATTTTCCCACCTTTTTCAACACGAGAGATCATTTGCTTTGTAAACCAGTCCCAATGCTTTTCCAGTGCAAATTCATTCGTTGCATCTGCAATCCCTTTGATAACATCATCCACGAATAACAAATCAAATCCTTTACCAGTAGCTGAACCTCCTGGAGAAGTTGCGAGATATGATAACTTAGAACCTCTCAACGCCCAACGCTTAGCAGCTGATGATCCTCGTTTGATTTTTGCATTAGGAAAGATGTCAGAGTAGACGATATTATCATCTACTTTTATTTCAGAAATCGTGTCTCTTACTTCTTTTGAAAAGTCAGTGGCCAGATCTTCGTTATACGATCCAGTTGCAATCCTCAGAGAAGGATCACGACCTAATGACCATTCGACACATCGACCAGCAGTAAGCGACTTACAATGCCTTGGTGGTAGATTTAATAATAGAAGATCATCATCACTTACAAGAAACTCTTGAAATTCATCACACAATTCAACTAAATACTCACGTTCTTCTTTATAAACTTCCGGAATCATCAACTGGCAGTATGAAAAGAAATCTTCTCTAGCCCGTTCAATTTTCTGTTCATTATCCGCTAGTCTTTTTAACTCCTGCAGCCTTTTCAACTTCAAATAATATTGAACTTTATCCATTACGATCAATCCCTAATTCTTGCTCTAATTTGATTATTTCACTGTCGATATCATCTGGCACTTCATCATTATCATTATTAGGATTGGACGGCGGAACGATTTCCAGCTCTAGTTCCTCAGCTTTTAATGATGCAATTTTCGCTTGAGCTTCAATAAGTTTCTTTCTCTTTTTATTCAGTTCTAATTCGCCAAACTGCTTCACAGCTCTTGCCAATTGATTGCTGACCCTAGTGAGGGCATCTTCAATAGAAAGAATATCTTCTATTTTCCGAAACGTTTTTTCTTTTTTCTCAGTCATAGTAATGACCGGAACCTCTACAGCAATTTTTTTCCCATTCTTTTCAGAATCAACAAATTGCTTCCTGCCACGTAATTCATAGAGTTCAGCAATTTCTTTTTGGTTCAGGCCTTCTTCAGCTTCTTTAATTCGTTTCATCATTCGATGCTGCCGAATTTTAAGCAGTCGGATTTCTTCCAGTAGTATGAATGATGGATCCTCACTCAGATTAGAATAGATGTCTCTTTCTTCTTCTGTTAAGGTATCGACAAAAATCGTTTCAAACTCTCCAGTTTTTACGGCATTTTTATTACCAGACGGAGGTGCTGCATGCTTGTTCCCTTTGTTTCCTTTTGCATTTTGATTCCTTGGAGGTGCTCCACCTTTATTCGTAGTACTGCATTTTTCTTCTGTAGTACTACAATTATTTTTTTGTAGTACCTCATTCCATTTATCACGAGATTTCCATGCAGAAATAGTTTTTTCAGGAACACTTAAAAGAGAAGCGACTTTTCTATTGGCCACTTCTCCGTTGTGTTCTAAAAATATTTCCAGAGCTTTATCCCGATTTGGATCACGCTTTCTTGCCATCCATACCACACCACCTCACTAACTTTATAAGTTGAGTTTCGTTTTTACTAATTCTCTATATCTTTAAGCATCAAATCCGCTTCAATTAATACTTTCAAATCACTAACAGAATTAAGTTTGATCTGGCCACCTTTCAAATTTTGTAACCATTGACCTAAAGCCACACGAATGATTTTTTTATACTCCTCAACGGATTCAGCACGTTCTAATGCTTTTTCTAGTTCGTACTCTAAATTTATGTTTTCATCAATTTCCATTTGCGAAAATCCCCCCGCTATGTCTATAATAGTGAAAGACACTGAGTGCTCTAAAACCGACGTCGGTCTTTTCTCAGTGTCTTCGGGGAGATATCCTCGTAGAATTAGTCGAGTGTTTGCGCACTCGGCTTTTTTTATTATTAATCACCATCTTTCAAAATAAATCGTTACAAGTTCCCGAAAGATGATGATGTAACAAACTACTTAATTTTTACTGCCTTAATACCAGTTGATTCTTCAAAACGCTTGATGATCACATCACAGAAAACAGGATCCAGCTCAAGAGTATAGCAGCGACGATCCAATTCATGAGCGCACATCAGCGTTGAACCAGAACCGCCAAATAGATCCACAATCAAGTGATCTTTCTTTGAACTGTTTCGAATCGGAATGGCCAGCAAAGATAACGGCTTTTGAGTCGGATGAACATACGCGTTGACATTCCCACGGCTACACTCCCAAATGGTACTTGGAAGATCATCCAGCAAATCATCCCGCCAAACTGTGGATTGTTTACGGTTCCCTTGCCAAAATGGCGCACACTTTTTCTTGTGAGCGTAAAATACAGGCTCATGTTGCCAACGATATTGACTCCATCCGTTAGAGGATGAGTTCTTTACCCAAATACATTGGGATCGTACAAGAATATCATTAGCATTCATAGCATCTTCAAAATCCCGTTGGGTACTAGAAGCATGAAAAACATAAATTGCAGAATGATCAGCCATCAAATGATTATAACTAGCAAATACAGAATGAAGGAAAGATTGAAATTCTTCATCACTCATATCATCATTTAAAATCTTTTCTCGGCCAGAATCAGACAACTCTTCACTTTCGGAAACAACCGCAACATTATACGGCGGGTCAGTGACAACTAAATCAGCTGCTTCGCCATTCATTAGTTTGTCGATGTCGCTTTTAAGCGTTGCGTCCCCACACATTAAGCGATGTGTCCCAAGTTGCCAGACATCACCATATTGAGCTACAGGTCCATTGTCTTTAACTTCTTTGACCGCTTGATCAACATCAAAACCATCTTCTTCAATAGTTTTTTCAATTTCCACATTATAGTCAAAACGACTTACGATATCGGATGCTTCAGGTGAATCAAATCCGGATAACTCTACTTCAAAACTATTAAATTCTTTTAGCAGCAAAGCTAGTTTGTTTTCATCCCATTGTCCAGAAATTTTGTTTAAAGCGATATTTAGCTGTTTTTCTTTTTCCAAAGGTATATCGATGACAGATACTTCGATAGCTGTGATACCTAAATCTTTAGCCACTGACACACGCTGGTGACCACCAACAAGATTGCCTGTTTGTTTATTGAAGATTGGTGGATCAATAAACCCAAATTCCTCAATTGATTTTTTCAACTTTTCATATTCTGGCATACCTGGGGACAAATCAACTCTCGGATTGTAATCAGCTGGCTTCAGATCAGATAGATTCATTTTTTCTATTAACATTCATTTACCTCCAAAATAAAAAGCCCCTAAAGGGCTATAATTTATAAAAATCCTTTAACATAAATTCCAATTCTATCGTTTAGATTAATACCGAATTTATTTTCAAACTCTTGATAGGCAAGCATTCTATCGTCATGATTTTTTGCTTTGATAATTTTATTGTAGGCTCTTTTCCAAGCTTAGTTATTTTTTATTTTTTCAGCTACTTGTAAAGCATTCATTTGATTTGACCTCCTTATAAGAACTCAATTTCTTTATTATCAATTAAAACCGTTTTGAAATACTCAGCAGCTTCAATTGCTTTTTCGTATTGTTCTAAAGTATGTTTTAAGCCTTCAATATTTTGCGGGCATTTGAAACAGTATTTATTTGAATATCATATTTTCCATTATTTTTTGTGTGGAAACTTGGATCAAGAATGTGCATGAACGGGAAGAAATCTTTATTTGGAGATTCAACCATGATGTCAAAGCCTTCTCTATCCTCAAATAAAATGTAGCCATTCATTTCTGTAATTTTTTCCATTGTTTACATCCCCTTATCTATTTGTTGTATGTATATTAACTTGGGTGGAGATGTAATACAACTCGTTTCACGTTATTTTATCAACCTGTTACATGATACATTAAACGATACAAGGAAATTTTATACGTTATATTAAAAGTAAAAAGACACCTCACAAAAAGTGAAGTGCCTTATCAAAATTTTCTACACTAATAGAATATCACTAAAAAATCAATATGTCGGTACTATCTTGGTACTGTACGTACTATACTATTATGTTATCATTAGTGTAAAAGGATGTGTATTTATGACAAAAGATAAGAAAATACAAAAAACTAATAATCAAATTAAGTGTGGTCTGATTATGCCTCTTGCTCCTATGCCAGGTTATCCTGATACACAGTTTTTTGATGTGCGTTCAATTTTAAGTGAAACCATCAGTAATATTAGTCAATATGATTTTAAGCCTAGAATGGTTAGCGATTCTCCAGGAGAAATAGACATAATCCATAATAGTATTGTCAATAATATCTATGATGATCCAATTGTTGTAGTAGATATTAGTGGAAGAAATGGTAATGTTATGTTGGAATTAGGTTTGAGATTGGCTTTTGATAAACCGGTAGTAATCATTAAGGATGATAGAACTGATTATATGTTTGATATTTCTATGATTGAACATGTCTCATATCCAGCAGATTTGAGACACACACAAATCTTAGAGTTTCAAGAAAAATTACAATTGAAGATTGTTAAAACATATGAAAAATCTTTACAAGACAAGGACTATTCACCTTTTCTTAAAAACTTCAAACATATTAAAGTTCAAAGCATTGGTGAAGAAACAATAGATCAGGATCAAGCCTTGTCCCGAATTGACGGAAAATTAGACATGATGAGTAAACAGATTAATAATATGTATTCATATAAAGAAAAAAATCCTTCACCGATTAAATATTTTGCAGATACCGGAATGGTTCAGGATGTTGCTGAACTAATGGTTCAAGGTAAAATACCTATATATATTTCTCCAGAAGAAATAATAAATCGGCAAGATTTTAAAGAATTGTTTTCCAAATACTCAAGTGATATTAAAAGTCGAGGTTTTTCTATTTATGAAGTTCAAGAACTTTTGAATGCCTCGAGAAATTCTATTCAATAAAGAGAGATACTATTCAGTATCTCTCTTTATACTTTTTTAGTGAAGTTAATGATTCTCATAAGCTCCGCATGTTTGCTTTTAATATATGAGTAGCTATACCCTGTCTCTTCTGCAATTGATTCTAATGTTAACCCTTCAACATATTTCAATTTTAAAATTCGTTGATTCAATCCATTGAACTTATCAATGAGTTGAATAATCTCCTTACGTTCTTTTTCTAATTTTTCAACCCGTTGATCCAATTCTTTAATCACTCCTTTTAGTTGTTTTTGTTTATGCAAAGCTGTCAAAAATGTTTGATGCTTTGCTAGGTCTCCATCATCACCATCTAAATAATTCTGCCATCGTGAGAACTCTCTTCTATTTAATTCTAAAGATATTTTTAACTCATATAACTCATTATCAATATGAACTATTGAATTAACCCACTCGTAAATGATGAATCACCTTCTTTTAAGTTTTTATAAAAAGTAGGGCTGTCCCTACTTTGTCCCCACTTTTAAAATTAAAGTAGGGCTTACTTAATGCTTACAGCCACAAGGGTTTTAGCGAATAAGCCACAGAAGCCCCACTTTTTCAGCCCCTTATATATATTTATTAATACTATATATATTCCCCTCTTTTTTTCTTTAAGTAATAAAAAAAAGTAGGGATAGTGGGGACACTATAGTATAAACTCAATTGTAACAAGGGTTTTACCAGTCCCCACTTTGCTAAAAAAAGTAGGGACAAAGTAGGGCTTTTTGTTAAAAGTGGGGCTTTTTTATTATTCTGTTTCAACCTGCTGCTTGTAGTAGTAGTATTTTTTCCCCATCATTCTACGTTGTGCCTTTTCGTAACCAGCAGTTTTAAGCCGCTGAGTAAATTTAGTTTGAGAATAAGGTTTTGTGCCAGCTTCTTCACAATATTTTAAGTAATCATCATAGACACCTTTAGTCGTCATGTTTTCATCAATGCCATTTTGGTGCAGAAATCCAAGAATAGAATCACTTTCAACAAAGTATTCATCTGTGATCTTGTCGACTGTTTCGGAAGTGGAGAGGCGGCCGCCGTTATTTATGATTCGCTGCATAGCTGACAAAGCGATATTTAAAAGATATGACTTCGCGTTATCAGTAGAAAGCTTATCATCAATTTTAGGATCTGCTTTTTTTACTTTATTTTCACAAGGGATGATGACGATCCGTCTTGCAATCCCTCCAGACTTATCCTTGAATGTCGGCATTTCATTTGCTGTAAAAACAAGCGTTGCTTTATTTTTTAATTTGTATGGTTTTGAGTAAATTGGTCGAACCATGATCGTATTACCTGAAGCTAAGGTTTTAAAGTTCATAGATTTTTCCATATAACCAGCATCAATATCGTCACCGACATTAACCAGCTTTCCTTCGAGTTCCATGACGGATGTCTGATCGTTAAACTGTTCTAACGCAAGGTTCAAACCTAAATCACCAATAAAGGCATTCAGCATTTCTAAAAACGTTGACTTACCATTTGCACCAGATGAACCTACCAAAAAGAAAACCTTATGAGGAAAGCCTTGAGTCATCAGAATATGACCCAGCATATCTTCAATCACATTTCTAAGATCCTTTTTCTCACTGCTTAAAAAATCTAGAAACTTATCAACATGCTCATCGTACGCATCAGGATTATACTCAACATCTAAAAAATATGGAGTAAATTCTTTTGTGGCCATTGGAATAACATCAGCACCATCTAACATAAAATCGTTTTTAAATTGAATCGGGAAATCATACACTTCTATTAATTCTCCTTTAACAGGGAATAGATCAACCAGCTGCTTCCACTTATTAGGTAAAAGCTTTATTCGCTGATCAATTTTTCTTAATAGTTTATTTTTATCATTGATCCAATAGTTTTTTTCACGATGGAAAAGAGAACCGTTAAAAAATTTTATTTCTAATTCTTTGGCCAGCGCTTCGCTAGTTGCAATCATGTCACTAGGATTTAGAACTAAACTTTGTAAAATCTCTTTCTCATTTACTGAGTTTACTACTGAAGTAATATCTGCAGTCGGGATCGGTTCAGCGAAAACTAATTCGTTGATTGTTTCACCCATTTTGATCAAAGTATCATAATCAAGCTCGTACATTTCTCTCGTTGTTAAAAGTTGACTATAAAGAGAACTGTTCCGACTTCCTTCACCCATGCCAGTCAAAGCTGACTTTAATTTAACAGGGAATAGTTCGATCGGTAGCGGCGGAAGATCATTCCACATTTCAAAAGAACCGTGTATTTTTCTAAGTTTTCCATTTTGTTTAATTGTGACAGTGGATTTGTTTCCTGTCTTAAAATCAACAAGCGCACCGATGACAGTATTTTTCTTGGTCCAGTTTCTTAAAAGAATTTTGTGGCCATTAATTTGGATCGGCCGTTTGTAGTAAAGATGTATTCCACGCTTTGTTTCAACCCAAAACGTTGGATATTTTTTTACCAAAGCTTTACCGATTTCAGGATATTCATCGAAATCGATCACGACTGTGCTGTCATCCAACCGTACTGCAGCATCGCTCAACTTGGTAATGTCTGTATAAAAATCGTCTAAATTGTGTTGATCAGGTTTCTTTTTCCCTGGTTCAAGTTTTATAAAATTAAGCACACTGTCTTATCACCTGCCTTGATGTATAAATTTATTTACTGTTCATTATGGTTTATCTCTATTTTTCCTGATATAATAATTTAAAAAAATGGGTAGGTGGAACTATGAGTACAGGTTTTACAGAACTATGTCCTTTTTGTAATAATTATTTCGTTGCAACAAATGAAACACATCAAACTTCTGAATTGTCTTTTAATGATTTAAAAGGGGTTATTACCACTAGTATAAATAAAAAAGAAGATAAAATTATGGTCAGTTTTTCAAAATGCCCAAAATGCCAAGAGATTTCAATTGTTGTGGTAGGTATAGGAAGTATGCATGGCAATAAAAATTTTCCTATTCGCCCTAGAACATCTGCAAAACCATTACCAGATTATATTCCTGAATCAATCAGAAAAGATTACGAAGAAGCTTGTTTAATCGTTGATTTAAGCCCTAAAGCTTCTGCAACCTTATCTCGACGCTGTTTACAAGGAATGATTCGTGATTTTTGGCCAGATTTACCAAAAAATACCTCTTTACTTAACGAGATAAAAGCTATTGAAAAGGAAGTTAATTTGGAAACAAAAGAAGTCCTTCATGCTTTACGACAATTAGGTAATATTGGTGCTCATCCAGAAAACGATATTAACTTAATGGTCGATATAGAACCCGATGAAGCTCGACAATTGATAATGTTTATTGAATTCTTAACAGAAGATTGGTATATAAAAAGACATGATCGCCAACTGATGTTAGAGAAAATCAAAAGCATTAACTCAGAAAAACAGGCAGAAAGAAGAAATCAATAATCGTCATTTTCTGCTAATAACATTCCTTCTTTACTCCAATATTGATGAACAATTCTGACTGGATTCTCTTCTGTGCCATTACCTCTTACAGCTTCAACATGTATCACCTCGACTTGTTCGACAAGTTGAGGTGTTTTCATTTCGATTTTAGGATTCATTCTGCATCCTCCTTAACTGGTAAAGCAAACGCCATAAAATCAGGGTTTACTTTTCTTATTTCCGATTCTGTAAACATATCTTGAACTAATTCAATTAAATTGTCTGACCAGTCCACAATATTATATTTGTCGTTTTCGTGATCTAAAACTAGTCTTTTATGCACATCGCTATCGTTTATAAAATCGACATAATACAATGGAGCTTCTGTCAGTTTCCAACCTTCAAGCCATGCACGAGCAAACACTTCGACATTATTATTCATCCAGTTAAACAATTTTGGAGTTTCTCTACCATCAAATACACATAAGAGTGCAGCACCTAATCCACCAACTGGAGCTTGGTCTTTTCGCATTTCCAAATACTCAGCCACAAACTCCGGAACCTCAACAGGTTTGGGTAGTGATGATTTGACTTTTTCCAAATCTCTAGTAAAACCTTTGCACAGCGTTGCCATACCTAAACCTGTGTAGTGTAAATTAGAAATACTATAATTTTCTTTTTTTTGTTCATATTCTTTTATCAGTTCATCAATAAATTTTTCCATCCTCATGCCTCCTATCTAAAATATAAATTTTTCAACTTCTTCTACATACCAGCTCATATCAATATCTTTTTTAGTTGCTCGATCATACGGCAGGAAATGTACTGGAGAACCTGGAAGCTTAGAATGTAGATCGTTCTTCGTCTGATAGATACCGCCTAGTTTTTTATTACTTGTCGCAATACCACAAACAGTATTGTTCAACTTTTTATAACTTCTACCTACCTGTTGCTCAATCGCATCATATCCTCTGGCAATTTTTCCGATATAGTAAAACTGTCCAATCGCTTCACTTTTGAACACATCAATCAAAAACGTTTGAGGTTTGATTCCTTTCAACATATAAGCATTTAGAGCTGCAGGTATAACCGGAATAGCACTGCTCAGGTAATCAACATCTGAATAAATACCCTTCTTGATAAACTCTCCAGCTGTTTTCTCTAAAATGTAGTTATTTACATCACGCTGCCAAACATTTTTTATCTTTGTTACTTTCAGATCCAGCTCATAGTGCTCTGACCATCTACTAAGCAAATCGTTTATCAGTGATTCGAAAGCAGGATTTATTTTTACTAGTATGCCATCTGTATTAGTTTGAATTAATTCTTCAATGAAGTTTTCCAAAAGCATAATAAGATGAGTGATGATCAGCTGGCCATTAACAGTAACTGCATAAAATTTCTGAGGATCATATAAGTTTGAATATGAATTATTCATCGCTCCATTGACTGCAGCAATCAAAACCTTGTACGTTTCTTGCCCAGTATCAACTTTTTTGTCATACAATTTTTTGTAAAGTTGTTTCTCTTTCACGGCATGGCTCAAAAAATTATTGTTAAGTATCAATGAAGGAAAAAACTGACGTACATCAATAAGCAAGAAATCTCCTGATCCTTTATATTTTTCCTTTGCTGCATGAACACCGCCAAAGCCAAACGTATGAGTCAAACCACAAAGAGTCATTTTTATCTTTTCAGATTTAATTTTTTCATCTTTATCGATGATGTACTGCTTTTTTATGTTGTTGTAGAAATTGATTAATTTTTCAGGGAGCTCATTGAGGTAGATCCTTTTATCATAGTCATACATCAAAACATTGGGTGTCTTTGGCTGTTTTTTTGCTTTCAAAACTTCTGCAGCTAAACCAGCACGAGTCTTCATAACAAATCTCGGATCTAGATCGAATTCCTTCACAATCTGAAACTTACTTTCCAAATACTCTTCCCTTTTTGAAAAAATGTACTCACAAATTTCAATTCGCTTCTGGCAAAAATCTTTTGCCGTTTTTGCCTTCAAATCATGGCCTAGACGAAAACCAATTTCTTCAATTGTTTTGTTCCCAAGCTCCTGGGATAAATCAATTGATATATTTTTCTGTAAATACTTGCTTTTATTATTTGAAAGAAGTAAAGCAAACTGCTTATCCATAGTTGAATAATTACCAAAGCTCACTAGATAGCTGACAGAGTCGAGAGCCTTTTTCAGACTCTCTCTGTCAGTAATAACTTGTACTTCATTTTCAGTTTTTAGAACTGCAGTGAATGAACTTTCATTTTGTAGTAACCAATAGAAAGTAAACATGGATCTCACCTAATTTCTATAATTCTCATGGGTTCCGGATAAATCGGATCATTAAGACTTTCTCGTGAATTTAAGACATCTTTTCAAGCTGGTTTTGATGTCGGATACTTATCATAAGCTTTTCGAAGAAGCTCTTCTTTTGTTGATTCTTCAAGGTACTTCTTTCCGGTATCAATGCCTGACAATACGAACATTATTTACTCACCTCTAATATGGAAGATCTTCATCACTAATATCTGGATACTGTTCATTAGGATTGTCTGCTTCATCGTCATAGGCAATAAAATCAAAATTTCTGTATGGCTTCGTTGGATCTTTTTTGTTTGGTGAGGATGTTACTTTCAGTACATATTGACTACCGATGCCATCCTGAAATGCTTGTGCCATTGTCGTTTCGTCTTCCCAATCCTCGTCCGTAAGCGTCAAACCAATTACCGCAGCGAGTTTGGCCACTAACTTAATATTTTTATTTAAGACAAACTCTGGTGTACTAGATTGATCGAAGCTCATGTTGATAAATTCTTTTCTTCCAGACATTTCACCAACAGTTACTTCATTTTCAAACGACAAGCATTCCCAGCCGCTTTTTTCAAAAATTTTATGTTCTGCTTTTGCTAAGGTCACATCATATTCACCATCCGGTAAATTGTCGAAGCCTCCAGCATTCGGATCGTCATTCTTTGGATCAAATTTTGATAATACTTCATTTGCTAAATCTTTAAGTCCCATGTTTCATTACCTCTTTCATTTTCTGTAGTAGTGTTTTAGATTTGTGGTCGAACTCGTTTGCCTGTAGCAGCGGTATTTGCTGCCACTTTTGATGCCTGTTGATTAACTGGAGCTGTCTGCTTTCTTGCTGGCTTAGTTTCTTCTTTTGTTTCAGTTTTTTCAGCTGATTCATCACTGGGAGTATCTTCTCCAGATTCAGCAGCTAGAAGAACGTCTTCTTTTTTCTCGATTTCTTTGACGATCGCTTCTTGTTGTTTTTTTGTAGTTTTTGGAGATTTCCCGAAAACGCCTGTGATTGAATCTAAGATTTTTAGAATAGCTGGATCATCCACCTGGTCTCTCATATAATCTTTCCGTCTAGCTTTGGCCACACGGATATAATTTTTCCCGACCTTCTTACATTGGATAGATAGATCACAGTTTCCGTTTACGATATTTTGATGCTTTTCTTTTAAAGAAGGAATTTCAATTTCTGTCAATCCTTCCATCTTAGAAGCATTTCTAGAAATGTAGATGACATTCATTGGTAGAGATTTCAATTCAATAACCAGCTGCTGAAAAATATTGGTGAAAGCTGCATAGCCTTTCCCATAAGGAATATCTCCTAATGTTTCAACATCTTCCTTATCACAGATGTATTGTTCGATCATTACGATAATGTCGTCAATTACATCAAGAACGACTGTTTGATAGGTATGCTTTTCTGTCTGCAGCGCAGTGATCAGTTTATCAAGTTGATCAATCACTGACCGCTTAATTTTTCCTTTTTCGTCTTTAATATTCCGAAGCTGAACTGAAGGAACAGTATTGGCTTCTGCATTTCCATCAGTATTAAAAACAAGAGGGTTTGGAAACTGTGTTGCTAGAAATGATTTCCCGCCCATAGTTGGGCCCCAGATGAAGAAATTTCTTGGTGTATCTTTTGGTACCTGTGGTTTGTTCGGTGGTAAAATCGACATTTAATTACACCCCACTTTCGATAATGTCTTTACTAGAAGTAAAAGTTTGAACAACTGTCAATTCAAAATAATCACCAGCTTCTTTATGAGATTTTTGATCGATTTTAGTACTTGTAACTAAACCAGTTGATTTCTCTTTGATTTCATCAACTTTACTTTTTGCCTCTGCTTCAGTAGTTGCATAATATTTTGTAGTTGTTTTTAATGGTCTAATCATTTTTTATTCCTTCTCTCTTTTTATTTATAAATTCAGCTTGTGACCAAAATCCTTTCTGGTCTTTGCTTTTTATATACTGGTGTTTCATTTGTTCCCTGTAATTTGCGTACCCTCCATACTGATCAATCCTTCGATCTCGATGATCAAGAATATGCTTTACAACTTTTCTTAATTGTTTTTTTGTTGCAGCATACGTGTATTGAGTAAATCTTTCTTGTTTTACAATCCGTCTTCCTGAATGAGTCACATCTACCATAAACATATAGCTAAGATGTTGTTTACCAGCATGATCACCAATTCTTAAAGAATTGGATAGCCCACAATCAAATTTAAGATAGACACTATTTGTTGAATAAGCCTCGTATTTTTGAATGACCACACCTTCTTCCAGCAATTTAGATTCGATGAAACTGGTAGCATGACGAATATCTTTAGTAGTAGATTTCATATTAGTCAGTCTTTGCCTTGATTCTGATCGAGCCTTTAACCTGAGATTCTTTCGAGTAATTTTCATAAATATCAGGTTGCTCTTTTTTTAATCTGGTGCTATCAATTGCTTTGCGGACTGTAGGAAGAACTCTAGTAATGACTAAATCACCTGTATCAATTTTCTTGATGTCGTTTTCTTCCATTTTTTTATACAGCCGCTCTCTGAACTCTTTTTGTTGCGTTTCAAGAATTTTGGCTTTTTCTTTGAATTCGATCATCTGCAGTTCAAAGCGTTCTACACGAGCAACCAGCTTATCGACATCATTACCGATCGTATAATATTCTGTTTCGGTCATATCAGGCTTTTCTTTCAAATACTCAAGACGGATCCAGAATGTTTCGATCGCATCAAGTATTTTTTCAATCGCATGCTGATCCCGTTCAATTTCTTTTATCTTAAGGTTTGATGCATCAAACTCAAGATCAAAATCGGCAGGGCGTTGATACATCGCCAACCATCCATAATCACAACCAGTTTGATGAAAATAGAGCTGCATTTGAGCTTCATAAACTTTCAGAGTTGGTTTAGCTCCGTGTGTTTTAATTTCCAAAAGGATTTTATTTTCATCATCAATACCATCGACGTTTGATCGGATCATGTCGTCCTTATCAATAAAAGTATCCGGATGAAAATGCAAACTATTCTTTGTGTTGATATATTCCCGAATAGATGGTTCCATTTTATTTCCAAATTGAATATATGGATTACTGATATTTTCTGGTTTAACAATTCCAGCTTTTTCCTGTGCCAACTGAAACTGTGTCTTGTATTTTGATAGTCCTAGAATGACCGGAACATCTGAACCACCGACAAAAGAACTCCGATTATTCGTTACATTAGTATCTGTTTTTTCTAATCCGAACATTTAAAGGCCTCCTTACTAATTTTTATACCAGTCCCTTTTTGCTACTCTCATAAACGGGAATCCTAGAACATTAGAATCAATAGATACAAATGTGAATGGTTCATTCCCGTCGATAGATTCAATATAGTTTTCCAAGAAGATTCTACGATCATAAAATGAAATATCATTAGGCACTAAAACTTCATCCTCTGAATAATACTTACCTGTAGACTTGAAATACGTTAAAGTAATGCTTATCCAATCTTTTTTTCATCTGACATTTTTTTCACCTCACAATTTAGTTCTCATATACAGTTCTTCTGAAAAATCTTGTTTTTGCTCTAAGGCTTCATACACCGCCTGTTCAATCGTTGCTTGTGTGATAAACCGAAGCACAGTAACTTTTTTAGTCTGGCCATTTCTATAGGCACGACCTAAAGCTTGACTGTAGTCCTGGTATGAATAAGTCGGTGTATAAAAGACAACTAAATTAGCATACTGAAGTTCGATACCTGCACTACCTGCCATGTACTGGACGAATGTCACTGAATTTTTTATACTTGGCCACGTTTCTTTTTTTGGCAGTTTGGAAGCTTGGCCATTTACTTCATAAATAGTTTTATCTTTGGCCAGTTTCTTCAATTCTTCTAACTCTTTTTGATAATAGTAAAAGATCACAATATTGTTGGATGTCCCTTCAAACAGCATCTTTATATATTCAAGCTTGTCTTTTTGATTGGCGTAGAACCTCAATCCATGAGCCAGTTTAGACGGTGTGTCATAATCGACATCATCATACACACGATCCTTAGAAATTTTCTTGTATTCACTTGTTTTGGAAAATGGAACATCTTTGATGACTAATGGCGGCAGATCCAGCGCATCATCCTTACTTATCGAAATAGTAAAACTGTTGTACATTTCTTGAAGATTGTCTTCATTTTTCCAGCCCTCAATTTTAGGAATACGTCTGGTACCTAAATACATTGTTCCCCATATTGCGTGACGATCATTCATCTCTTTTTTATTCTTGAAATAACCAAACATGATGAAATAATTGTAGGTATCTTCCCAGCCGTTAGATGCTGGCGTAGCTGTCAACAATTCAAAGTGGGTAGACTGCCTAGTTAGTTTTACTGCAGCTTTTCCTCTTTTACTTGTCGGATTCTTAATATAATGAGCTTCATCAAAAATCACAAACCAACCTTTATAGAGCATGTAACTATCTGCTAATTTTCCATAGCTAAGTTCTGCAAACGTGATTTCAATCTTATAAAAATTACAAACAGCTTGAATATCTCTTCGCCAACCTTGTTCTTTTAATTTTTGAGCTGGCATTACTATTAGCAGCGGTTCCCCATTTGACCACTTTAGATATTGATGAATAGAAGTGATTGTTTTACCTGTACCAGTATCTAAAGCGAAAAGAAAATTACTGTCAGCTGTATCAATGCTTTGTTTTTGAAAGTTATATAACATTTTCATGTTTGAGCATTGCGGATACTTCTTCCACTGATTTTGCAAAGAATGCCACACCTCCTGCAGATCTAATTTTTTTTATTTTACTTTTCTGCAAAGCTGACTCACGTCCTTTGCCGTCTGGTCGTTTTACTTCGATCCCAATAAATCGACCATTTACACAAGCCAAAATATCCGGAGTACCAGATGGCTGATACATAGAACCGTGTACTTTTAAATAATACGCACCTAATGAATCAAGATATTTTTTTATTTTGTCTTCTATTTTCTTTTCTGGCCCAGCCATTATTTCCCCTTTCTGTGTTATAATTTTTATAAGAATAATTTATTTAATGGCTTGTATCGTTTGCAGACGATGCAGGCTCTTGTTTTATTTGTTCTTGAATAGCTTCAGATGTTAATTGGTAAATTTTTGCTTCTACGAAACCGCATGTAATTAATCCAGTAGCTTTAGAATCAATCACATTGGACTTGATTAGTGCTGCTTCCATACCTTCGTTTTCTGACCAACCTTTAATTGCGACTACATTTGATGCCAACGAAACATCTGTATTTACACTTGCCGTAGCAATCAATTCGCCTTCATAATCTGTACCTTTAGCACCAATCAATTGAATTGCTGTATTCCCGTTGTCAGCATAACTTGAAAAGACAACTTCACTTTCGTAGTTCATAAATGTTACTTTCATCTATATCGCCTCTTTCTTGACTGCTAGTAGCTCACCTTCAGTGGTAAAGAAATTTGTCGTTCGCTCATTTCCAATTTCTACAATAGTCATGATCATTTGAATCATTTTGGATTGCGTTGTAATATTTACATTCGTTTGAACAGAATTATCTTTCACAGGTTGTTCCTCCATTCTTTTTCCAAATCTGGCACAATTGAAACGATCCATTGCTTTTTTAGACTTAATACTGGTCTTGCTTCTATCAGCCTGAACTGTGATTAACCCTTTTTTTCTAAGGCGGCAAACCCTGTTGGTAACTTGGCTATATTTCTTATTTGTTAATCGAGCTAACTCTGGGTAATTCAAAACGAATCCATTTTCATCAAATTGAATATTTTCAATAATTAGTTGGATTTCCTTCTCTGACCAATTTTTCTGAGTAACACTTGGTTTGATTTTTCCACTTTCTTTTAGCCTTACAATTCTTCCGTGGATTGATTGTTCGGATCTTCCAAGACTCTCACCTATATCTCGATAAGTTTCCTCTTGCTTATACATTGCTATGATTCGTTTATCTTCCTCAGCAGAAAATTTTCTGCCTTTAGCATCAAACGACTTCGTATAATCCGTTTTAGGTAATTGGCCATCTTTTCGCATTTTGTATATTTTCATTTCAACTGATTTTGATGGACGTGAAAGTTTCTTTGCCAATTGATCAACATTAAGAACGGCATTCGTTTCAGCAAGTAGAGCATTTTTCCTGATGTACTCGATTTCTTTGGTTGTCCAATTTTTAGCAGCCACATCTAAACACCCACTCTTTGAACTTCGCTCAAAATTTCGTCGTATTCGTGGTACATTTTAGTAAGTTGGTTAATCAATTTAGTATCTTGATCAACTAATGGTTTAGCATTTTCATGTCTGAGTAATTCAGCATAGTTATCAACTTTGTCTTTGATTGCACCGATCACTAAATCAATTTGCATTTGGTTAAGCATTGGTTTCACCTTCCTTAGAATGAGCAAAAATAAAATCAACAACTTCCTTAATATTCTTTTCAACGTAATCCATGTCTTTATACGTATCAGTTTCATTGCGAAATTTTTCAAAACCTTCTGCATACATAGGGCATAAATCTCCTGAGTGAGCACAATCAAAGCCAATCCATTGGATCCCTTCAACTTCTCCTGAAAAAGTTAATCCATAATGAGCAGGTAATTCATAATTATAGAAAGATTCGATTTCGTCATAGCTTAAGCCATGCAATATGTGAACTCTTGGTATTTCTATATAGCCGCACAGATGCCCAGAATAAGGTACACCTACTCGTCTGATGTGACATTGATAACCACAATACTGAAAGTCTTTCTCATTTCCTTCTTTTTCAACAATTTCTCTTAAATCTGAATAAATCGGCATCTAAATCCCTCCTAATTTAATCTTTTCCGTCCGACTACATATGAATGGAAATCCAATGTCCGAACAATGACATAAACGACAATTACAGCTAAACCGATCCAGATAGACATATGCGACGTAGCAACAACAAACAGAGCCATAGGAATGTCTTTCAATTTCAATGTGCTGTTCAAAATGCAGAGAATAATGATCATCATCCCAGCAACTACCCACAGACTTGACATAACGGCTAGAAATAAAACAAAAGGTGTTTCGTCTAGTGCTTTAAAAAATTTGTGTTTCAAAATTACCGCCCCTTTCCTAAAACTGAGACCACACATAAAAACCAGTTTCCATCATATCTCTGATACGTAAAGGTAAATCTAAGCCGATCACTTCTTCACCGTCGGGCATTTTTTTGATTGGATATTTAACAACGATGCTCCATAAACTTGATTCTGGTTCCTTTGATTCTAAATACACCCATTCATTTTTTTCGGAATCCTCAACATATCTGACTCTTAACTTAATTTTTTTCATTACTACTACCTCTTTCTCAAACCTTAGATTCAATAAATTTCAAAGCATGGTAGACGTGATCAAACGTTTTTTCTTCAAGGATGTCTTTACTAGCTGTAGTGATTTTGACCGACTGATTACGAGTTGGGTACAGAGTTAAGCTGTAAGTCAATTTTCTAAAATTTGGCAGATATACTGTTAGCTCTGTTACTACATCCCCTCTAAATAATTGAATATTGTTAACTCGTGCGCCTTTGTTGATTAGATTTTGTACCATGTTCAAATGCATAATTGATTTATCTTCTGTTGGACTCATTCGTTTCCCTCCTTTATCCTTAGTAAAATACTCTCGATCCATAACACTGCTATAAGAACGATTCCCATAAACGTTTCTCCCGCTGCTAAACAGATAATCGATACGATCAATAAAATTAGTGTAGAAATTATAAGTAGTAAATTTGATTCCATGTGATTCCTTTCATTGCTTGCCCAAGATTCATGATTTTTGTTTTAATACCCATTGCTTAACAGTAATGAAATCGTAAAATTTAGAATTACCGATTGTTCCATGTGGCATACCTAATTCTTCCCAAGCTCTTATTGTTTTGGTTGACACTCTCATTTTTTCAGCAATTTCAGTTTGGTTGTATGGTTGCTCTGAAATATGAACATCTTCCCTTGCAGATTTGAACTCTTCAACTGCAATTTCATAAATATGTCGTCTTAATGATTTTGCATCTTCATCGGTTAAGATTACGTTCATTGTTATACCTCCTTGATCACTTCCAATGATTCAAGTGCAGCTTTAATTTCTGGAATCTTGCTTTCAGGACTTCTACGCCCCTTCATGATGTCTGACATATACGGTTGAGAGATATTAATCGTATCTGCAAGCCACGCCTGAGTTTTATTATGTTTAGCCAACTGGACTCGAACATATGTGATAAATTCTTGTGACATCTAATCACTTCCTTTCATATTTATTATTTGTAAGCTAACTAAATTAGCTAATTTTCTAAAATTCGTTGACAACTATCCAACTATAGTGTACTATTTATCCATAGCTAAATAAGACTAGTAAAAGCCTACAAATCAACATTCCTACCGTTCCCCAACGATTTAATGTATTTGTTTTAAGGTTTTGTTTGTCAAATAATTAGCTAACTAAATTAGCTTACGAGATGAGTATAACCAACTTTAGTTGGATAGTCAACTGTTTTGTCCAACTTTTTTATACTAATCTTGTTTTAAAGCTTATAGAAAGCGTGGAAATACTGTTATGACAACATTTGAAAGGATTCAAGAACTTGCGCATAAGCGTGATAAAAATTTAAAAGAAGTGTCTCTTGAACTTGGTTATAGCAAAAACTATCTGTATACTTTAAAAACAAAAGAACCTGCAGCTGACAAATTGAGGAAGATTGCAGATTACTTCAATGTATCTACTGATTATTTATTGGGTCGTACGGACAACCCCAATATTGAAGGGAAAGAAGAAGAGTTTACTACTTTCTTTCGTATTGATACAAAAGACATCCCAGAAGAACATCGCAAGAAATTAGAAGAAGAACTTAGAGATTATTATGAGTATATGAAAAACAAACTAAAAAACAAATGATTGGATGACTGCTTGTGGACTTAGACTATGACTCTTACTTTGAATACCATGACCAAACTTACATAATTATTGATAAGATTGCTAACTACTATGGGCTTGAATTAAAAGATCTTCGTTGGAATCACTTTAAAGATTATGCGATTGATGTAGAAAATATTGAAATCATACCTTACAGATTTGGAGAGGTATTGACTGAACATTTATCTGGAAATATCATACGGTTTGACAATAATTATGGAATTTCATTTAATTCATTAATGAATTATGGAAGACAAAGATTTTCTATTCTTCATGAATTAGGACACTTTTACTTCGATATGGATCAGTCAAAGGCTTCTCAAAGTTTTTCGGATTTGTTAGAAGGGAATGGTTATTCTGAAGAAGATTTTCCTAAGGAAGCTAGAGCAAATGTATTTGCATCATTAACAATGATTAACAATGAAGCTTTAAAAGAATGCTTTAGGAAAAATATGAGTTTTGAAGACATAACTGTTGAATTTGGAACAAGTAAAGCTGCACTTTATGTTCGTATTTTTGATTTTTTGACCAAACTTTATATGCTTAATCCAAGTATTGCAAGACAAGCTTTAAACAATTATCGATATTCTGGTGATAGTTCAAAAATCCTTAGATTTATTAGTGTTAGTTTATGATTATTATGGAATGAGGAAAGAGAATGAAAAAAATTTTGGTAGCAATTGTTTTAGTGGCATTATTTATTGTTGGATGCAGTAACAAAAGCGATGATGCTTTTGTACAAGATATTGCTAACGCTCTAGAATCAAGATGGAAACTAACTGATAATGCTTCGAATGATAAAAAAGTAGATCAAGCTAAGAAAGGAATTGACGCAGAGCTTAATATCATTGATAAATATGAAAATAAAGATTTTAAAAATTTAGATTTTTCAACTCTTTCAAAAGAATATATAAGAGAGCTTAATAACGGACTATCTATTATAAAAACATACGGTGATGACATTAGCGTTTTTTACCCAAAATGGACTGATCATCAGTCAAATAGGTCCAAGATTTTAAACAAAATTAATGATATTTCTGAAATAAAAGTAAGTCCAAAATATCAAGACATGTTAAAGGAAGTTTTGAATTACAAGATAGATGATTCTGATGAACACAGCTCTGAGCCAAGAAAAGAATTTTTTATTATTGACACGATCATTAATTCTCATGAGATAGGCAACCAAGTGATGAGTTACAAAGACTATCAATCTTTTGTTGAAGGTAAATTAACCTTAGAGGGTATAGTTACTAAGTATGGGGTACCAAGTCATGTAATAGGTGGAGAAGAAGGTGATTCTCACATTGAAGTATGTTATCCAACAGATGAAACTGGATATAGTGCCGATTTAGTTTTTGAAAATAAAAAAACCGGATTTGGAGACTGGGTTCTAAGTAAAAAATCAGTTGTAGAAACTGATGGTATAGGATTTGAAAAATATACTAAACAATAGCTATTTATTTTTGAAAGGAGTGATGCCAAAAGTCATGTATCTCATTGCTTGCCCAAGTAGAAGGAGAACAAAATGGCTACATTCAAAGAATACAAAAAGAAAAATGGCGAGAAGTTATGGATGGTAACAGCTTATTTAGGAATCGACTATGTAACTGGAAAACAAGTAAATGTCACTATTAGAAATGCCAAGACAAAAAAAGAAGCCCAAAGTAAGTTAAATAAAAAGCGGATTGATTTTGAAGCAGGTATTTCAACAACCGAAGTAAATTACACTTTTCAACAAGTTTATGATGATTGGATTGAACAGTATCAACATACTGTTAAGGAAAGTACATTTGTTAAAACAAAGCGAATTTTTAAAAATCACATTCTTCCCTATTTTGGTGAAATGAGGATTAAAAAAATTAAGATACAACATTGCCAAAAGGCTATCAACCTTTGGTCTAAAAATCTTAAACGGTTTAATATGATAATGAACTATGCAGGGATGGTTTTTGATTATGCAGTACGTATTGAACTAATTAATACTAACCCAACTAAACTAGTAACCAAACCTATGGCGAAAGAAACCATTGAGGAAAAAGGAGATAATTTCTATACAAAAGAGGAATTAACGCTTTTTTTCAATTGCCTTTCAAAAGAAAACGAACCAAAAATCTATTCATTATTTAGGGTATTAGCTTACACAGGTATGCGTAAAGGAGAAGCTTTGGCTCTTACCTGGAGTGACATAAGTTTTGAAGATCAGACAATCACGGTAAACAAAACTTTAACTCGCGGTGAGGAGTCTAAACTTATCATTCAAACACCAAAAACAGGTAGTTCTAAGCGTGTTGTAAGTGTTGATGATGAAACACTCGACATATTAAAAAAATGGCGTAAAACGCAAAAGAAAGACTACTTTGTGATAGGCATAAATACATTGGGTAGAAATCAACTTGTATTTAGCAATCTTAAAAATGAGTTTTTGCAACCCACTGTTACTAGAAAATACATGAAACAAGTTTGTGATAAGTATAAGTTGAAACCAATTACTACACATGGATTTAGACACACTCACTGTAGCTTACTCTTTGAAGCAGGAGCTTCTATTAAAGAGGTTCAAGATCGATTAGGACATACAGATATTCAGACAACGATGAACATCTATGCTCACGTTTCTCAACAAAAGAAAGATGAAACTGCAGCACGTTTTGCTAATTTTATGAGTAATTAAACTGAATCTACATCAATCTCTACATCGGAAAAACAAAAAGGCGTTACAAACGTTGATATAACAACATCTGTAACGCCTTTTATTCTTTAATAATGGAGACGGCGGGAGTCGAACCCGCGTCCAAACACATTGCCACTTAAACTTCTACGTTCATAGTCATACTATTTTGAGGTTTCGCTGAAGTTCATGCCGCATAACAGGCCCAAACTCTCGCTAGTCTGATGATCTCTTCTAAATTTTACAGACGGAAAAATCTAGCGTATCCCACTTAATTTGAGACCCTTACCCGAGCACATGGGCGATGCCGGGAGGATCTTCACCCGCTGTTTTTACGCAGCTAGAGCGAAAGTATTGTTTTCGTTTTTAGCAGTTATATTTAACTGTAACGTTTTTACGTAGACGTAACCTACGAAACGCAATTCAAGCTCAACTATGCCTGTCGAATCCGTAACGTCCCCGTTTGGATTTAATAGCATACTATACGCTTTTGTTAGTATAACATATTCAATCTGACTTTTAAAGAATCAAGCGTTAATTTTAGCTCATTCTAATGACAGTAGATAACATACATACTCCAATTAGTTGGGTACAATCAATGACCTGTTCCAAATACGTTTACTAAAACCGTACCAATCACAATAAAACCAATACCAATAAAACCAATACCAATAACTGTTGGTACATTGATCTGTTCTTTCCAATAAACAACTGAAAAAATGGTAATCAAAATTATCCCAATGGCGCCCCATAATGCATACGCCACGTTTAACGGCATATATTTTATAGCTTTAGACAAACTATAAAAACAAATAAGATATGCCACCAAACATTCCACTGATGACCATAACTTAGAAAATCCATCCGTTGCTTTTAACAAGTTTGTTGCGATGACTTCGCTTATGATTGCAACAAAAAGATATACATACCCCATTGCCCGTTCTGCCTCCTAACTTATCTTCATTTTTATTATAACAAAATTCAAACAAAAATAAATGTTGATTCATTACGTAAATCCTGCATTTTCTCCACAACTAAAAAACATCAATAGATTATATACATTCAAAATCTATCGATGTTCTCCTATGAATTAAAAAATGAGATTTTTTTATTTCATTTTTATGTTTCAGTATAATAATTCAGCATCCAGTTGATCCCAAATTTATCGACGACCATTCCAAATTTTTTAGACCAGAAAGTTGCTCCAAGAGGCATCGTCACCTTTCCACCTTCCGCAAGACGACTAAAAATGCGATCGATTTTTACTTCATCTTCTGTACTGATCACAAGCGAAATATTATTTCCCTCAATAAATGGTAAGCCCATTCCATCCGGTACATCAGAAATCATGACTGGGACACCTTCAATTGTCATTGAAGCATTAATGATCAATTCTTTACAAGCTTCTGGTATTGGATTTTTAGGATCTTCTGGTGCATCGGCAAATGTCATCTTGTCTTCACAAATCACATGAAATACTGTTTCATAAAAAGCAATTGCAGCAGCGGCTTCGTTTTTAAAATTTAAGTATACCTCTAACATCTTTACCATCCTCTCACACTATTTTCAATGATTATCTCATAGGAAAATAGATTAAGCGAAAGGCATGCTCACCTCTTAATTAAAATCGGTATCGTTTAAAAGTGCTACAACGAATTGTTCTAAATATTCTTGATCTATTTCATCATATCCATTTATGACTGCGCTATCTAAATCTAAAACACCTAACAGCTTTCCGTCTTTGACCATGGTTACAACAATCTCAGAAAGTGCGGCAGAATCACAAGAAATATAGTTCTTATGGTTTTTCACATCGGAAACGATCAACGTTTTACGCTTTTCTGCCGATTCTCCACAGACACCTTTGCCCATTTTAATGCGTGTACATGAAACTTTCCCTTGGAATGGACCTAAAACTAATTCTTTGCCATCAAATAAGTAATACCCTGCAAAGACTGTATTTGGCAGAGCATCTGCTAAAAGCGCTGAAGAGTTCGCCAAATTAGCAATTTTATCATGCTCGATTTCAATGATTGCTGCCTGTTGTTGTACTAACAGCTCATATGTAGCAGCTTTTTCTTCTTTATTTTTCCACATTGTCGTGTCACTCTCTTTTCTATAAATAAAATTTGATCTTTATTGATGATTTTTTAATTATAGCATACCCCTTTATTAAAACAGACACCTCAAGCAACAACTCTGATTGTTTTGGGCTCGTTCTTTGTTTTTTTATTCGGCAGGATATTCATACTCTTCATAACAAATTCAAATGAATTCACAGTTTTTTCAAGCTTTTTTATGTTTGATTTAATCTATTAAGGTTATAGTTTAATCATAGTAAACAACCAATAACTTTGTGGATGAACGTGGTGTTAAAACTCTTTGAGGACTAACGGATGTTTATTCTCGACCTGATGAGGTGTAGGTTCGAATCCTACCGTCCACGTACGTGCATTTTGCACTTGAAATATAGATACATAAATGATTTAGAAGGGATTGATGTTCATGAAAAAAATAGTTGTTACAGGAGCAACATTATCTGCGCTCACACTTATGGCCTATACCTATTTAAAACACGTACCAAAGCATCATTATGATTATGGAAAAATATAATAAAAAAAGTTGCCTTGAACGACTAGTGTGCAAGGTAACTTTTTTTGAAGAAAAATAAATAAACAATAACAAAAAAACTATTTAAAAATCAAGTGGTATTCACCTTCTTCAGCGTTATCCAAATACTGATATAAAATCAATTCAAGAATGGCCAACATTGAAATATGAGAGGTGATTTCCATTTTATTTAAGAAAAGTTCATCTGTAAAAACATAAAAATTAACATCACTCATATTTTGAACGACATTATTATCTGCCCCTGTAATTGACACTAATAACGGGTGAGCGGCTTTTTTTAATTGTTGCATCAACTGGACCCATTCTTCATCTTTTCCCTGATAAGTTAAAATAAATACCATATCTTCAGGTTTTATTTGTCTTTGAACCACGGCTCGCATCGACTGATCTTCAGGAAATACTACCAAAAACCCAGCAGCGACAAATAAATACTTCACATACTGCATCAGCTGTTTATTCATTCCTTTAGCAAATAAGTATATAATTGGTTTCTTTTTTAAATATTCTCCTACCTTTCTTAAACTATTTTTATCAATCACCCGAACAGATTCATTGATATTTTTAAGATATTCCTCGCGGTAATCTTTTTGAGAAACAACAAAAGGACTGACTTTTTCTTCTTTTTTCTGATTTAATAAGGTATATTTTATAACCGTCGTAAATTCACTATAGCCAGAAAAACCGATTTTTCTAACAAATCTTAAAAAAGTCGTGGTTGATACAAAGCAATCATCCGCTACCTCTCGAATACTCTTATTTTTGATCTCATTTAAATTTTTTACAACATAGTCAAACAGTAGATGTTCATTTTTAGTTAACTCTGAAACATGAGGGTTTACTACTTCAAAAAAGTCCATTTATTTCCCTCCTATCTGATTTTAGGAATACTTTGCGCAATACAATGAATATTTCCACCACCGAGCAAAATTTCCCTTGCAGGGACACCAATAATTTTACGATTTGGATATAATTGTTTCAATAATGCTTCGGCTGCTTGATCATTTTTATCATTAAATACAGGATAAATAATACCATCATTAGCTGTGTAATAGCTCACATAGCTTGCTGTCAGTCGATCTCCTGGAAACCTTGGCAACATGCCGTTAACGGGATCTACGCCCTGACTTTCTTCTGTTGTAATGTACATTGGTTCAGGCATTAGCATTTTGTGAATCGTAAGTTTTCTCCCTTTGGCATCTGTTTCATTTATCAATTGTTCATAAGCTGCTTTAGAGATTTCATACTGAGGATCCTCAGTATCTTCTGTCCATGTAAGGACAATTTCACCGGGTCTAACAATATTAAGCATATTATCGATGTCTCCATTTGTTTCATCCAAGAAAAAACCTTGTTTTAGCCAAATAATTTTTTCTACATTACAATAACTTTTCAATTGCTCTTCTATTTCTCCTTTAGAAAGTTTACCATTTCTCCCTTCTGAAAGTAAAACTTCTTCCGTTGTAAACAGTGTGCCCTCACCATCCAAGTGAATGGAGCAACCTTCTAAAATGAAATCATCTAGAGAATAATAATCGATACGATTGAATTCGCATAGTTTTTCTGCAATCAAATCATCCTGATCCCATGGAAAATAAAGTCCATCTAATAAACCACCCCACGCGTTAAACCGCCAATCTACGCCACGAACTTCTCCTTTTTTATTCGTTACATAAATTGGGCCATAGTCTTTGATCCAAGCATCATTATTACTCATTTCCATTACTCGAATTGGTGCTGGCAATACTTGACGTGCATTTTTATATTGTTTAGCCGAAACGAACATTGTAACTGGTTCAAACATAGAAATAGCTTGTGCGACTTGCGCATAAGCTGTTTGAGCAGGTTTCCCACCGTTACGCCAATTATCCGCTCGTTCTGGCCAAATCATGTATGTTTCTTGATGGGGCTCAAATTCTCCAGGTGCGTAAAAACCGTCCTTTTTAGGATTGCTAGATGTTAATTTCATACGAGCTGCCCTCCTTTATCTTCCTCATCATTTTTATATGTAAGCGATATATTTTAATATAGCAGAAAGAAAGAGTAGAAACTAGTTTTTGCTTCTACTCTTTCAAAAAAAGCTAGGCTGTAATAATTGTACCGGTTTCTTCTGTTAGTAAGTTTTTGACATTTTCTAAAGAAGTAATTACGGCTTTACCCTTAGCATTTTCTTTAATAAAAGTTATTGCCGCTTGCACTTTTGGAAGCATACTACCAGGAGCAAACTGATTTTCCTCAACATACTTCTCCATATCCGCTACGCTAACTTTAGTTAAATCAGACTGATTAGGTTGATTGAAATTAATGCTAACATGATCTACACCCGTCAAAATGACTAACATATCGGCATGAACCAAAGCGGCAATTTTTTCAGAAGCAAAGTCTTTATCAATGACAGCCTCCACTCCTTGATAGGTTCCATCCTTAACAATTACAGGAATGCCGCCTCCGCCACCTGCAATCGTAATGATCCCATTTTCTACCAATTGTTTGATCACAGGATATTCAACGATGCCAATTGGTTTTGGTGAAGGAACGACCTTACGGAAACCGCGCCCAGAATCTTCAACAAAAGTTGCTCGTGTTTTCTTTTTTTCTGCTTTCATTTCTGCTTCACTTAAAAAAGGACCAATTGGTTTGCTGGGTGTTTGAAAAGCAGGATCCGTTTCACTTACAACAACTTGGGTTAAAATGGTTGCTGCATTCTTAGAGATATTCCTTTTTTTTAACTCATCGACTAGCGCATTTTCTAGCCAGTAGCCAATGCTACCTTGGGTCATTGCAACGGCCGTATCAACAGGCATTGCTGGATTTTTCTCCGTTGAGCCTTTTTGTTGCTGTAATAATAAATTCCCTACTTGAGGGCCATTTCCGTGTGTGATGATCAATTCATGACCTGCTTCGACAAAATCAGCTAAATAATAAGCTGTTTGCGCTAACGCTTTTTGCTGTCCTTTGGCACTAGGGTCTGTCGTTAAAATCGCATTTCCTCCTAGTGCAACTACGATACGTTTTTTCACTTAGTCCACCTCACTTTGGCACTTGCTGGGTAATACAGTGAATATTCCCACCACCTAATAGAATTTCTCTAGCAGGCACGCCAACAATCTTTCTGTCAGGATATAATTCTTGTAATAACGCAATCGCTTTTTCATCATTCGGATCATCAAATAATGGTAAAACAATCCCACCATTCGCTGTGTAATAATTTGCATAACTCGCTGCTAATCGATCCCCTTTTTCTCTTGGTAGTGTTCCTGCTACAGCATCTACGCCCAAACTTTCCTCTTCTGTTATTAAGATAGGTTTAGGTACGTACAATTTGTGGACCACTAACTTGCGACCATGAGCATCTGTTTCGTTTTCTAAAATCTCCAAACATTCTTTTGAGATTTCATATTGGGGATCATTTTCATCGTCGGTCCAAGCTAACACAACTTCTCCTGGTTTCACGAAATTCACGATATTATCCACATGACCATTGGTTTCATCTAAATAAATACCACGTTTTAACCAAATGATTTTTTCTAATGAAAGATATTCTTTTAACACTTGTTCTATTTGTTCTTTCGAAAGTTGGGCATTTCGACCTTCTGAAAGTAAACATTCCTCTGTTGTGATCAATGTTCCCTCACCATCAACATGAATTGAACCGCCTTCTAAAACAAAATCATTTAAACGGTAGCGATCTTTCCATTCGACTTCACATATTTTTTGTGCGACTTGGTCATCTTTATCCCAAGGAAAATAAAGACCATCAACCAAGCCTCCCCATGAATTGAAGGTCCAATCTACTCCACGAATTTCTCCCTTATCGTTTTTGACAAAGGTCGGGCCACAATCTCGAACCCAAGCATCATCATTAGCGATCTCAACAACACGAACTGTTTCAGGCAACATATGACGTGCATTATCATACTGTTCAGCAGAAACACCGACAGTCACTGGTTCAAATTCAGTGATAGCAACTGCTACATCCACAAATGTTTTTTGTGCTGGCTTACCACCATTACGCCAATTGTCTGGACGCTCTGGCCATAAAATATATACGCCTTGGTGCGCTTCAAATTCTCCCGGCATACGGAATCCGTCTTTTTTCGGTGAACTATCAATTGTTTTCATGGTCTAAACTCCCTTTTTCTTGATTTTTTTCTACTTCTTTTTTCGTATATTCTTTATCCCCTAAGCGTATACAGATTTCCCCAATAATTGTTGCAGCAAGTGTTCCAATCAAGATTGGTATTTTTTCAGTAAACTCGGCACTTGATAACGGTACAATTGAGAAAAATAGTGTAATGATCAATAACGCCAATGGAATATAAGCGATAATTTTCAATAGTACAGGACCACCTGGTACTTTGAATGGTCGTTCTTTAGTTGGATCGATTTTACGTAATTTTAAGAAAGCTGGAAACATCATAATATAAGATAGTAATAATGCCACCACATTTAATGCAAAGAATGCCCAAAAGATGTTTTCGTTTGGAATAAATGGTGCTGCAATCACTAGCACCGAAGCAACTACTCCATTCACAACAGAAGCTCCGACTGGCATTTCATTTTTAGGGTTTTCTTTTGCAAAGATTTTTGGCATATCATGATTTTTAGCGGCATAAAAAGCAACATAGTTTACCCCCAACGCCCATGAGATCAGATTGGCTGCTAATGTGTACATGAACAATAGACCAATAATGATTACAAACGGATTGATGCCACCAACTAATAAGATAAAACTATCGATCAATCCACCCGATGTCGACAATTGATCTGCTGGTACTGCCGCTCCCATTCCAAATGCAGCAAATAGATAGAAGAACGCAATTAAAATCCCTCCGAAAATGATTGCTTGCGGAATTTGTTTTTTAGGATTTTCCATATCACTTGCTAAAGTGGTCACTACTTCAAATCCTAAGAAGTTAAATAAAATGACAGAGATAAAACTTAAACTTTCCAAATCAAAAGTAGGCAATAATGCTTTTCCAGAAAAATCATTTGCCATCCCTTTTGTCACCGCATGATAAATCCCTAACACACCTAAACAGACCATGATTGCCACCTTAGCAAAAGCAGCCAGGTTCAAAATCCATTTACTATCACTAACAGGATAACAACTAATGAAAGTAACTGCCCAAATAAATACTAATTGGCCAATTATTAACGCTGACGTTCCTAACTCCAATCCGAAAATTTGGGTCATAACTTCAGTGAAAAGAACGGCTAAACTTGCCATCCAAATTGGAAAATTAATCCAATAAAACCACGCCACACGAGCACCCCAGCGCCGACCAAAAGCCATTTTTACCCAATCATAAATACCACCGTCTCCCGTATATGTTGTTCCTAGTTCAGCTGAGATCAAGCCATAAGGCAAGAAGAATAAAATTAACAAGATGCCCCACCAAAAAAACTGCGACGAACCGATTGCAGCTGCAGGAGCGGCAGATTCCACAACGAGTATGACAACGACTGCCATTAGAACTGCGTCAAACAACCGAAATTTCTTTTTTTCTTTCATGTTTTGTACGCACCTTTCATTAAAGAGATTGAAATAGAAGCAGGAAGTATGTTCAGCATCAACACCACTTCTATTTCAAAATTTCTTAAAAATCACTTAGCGACTACAGCATTTCTTAACATCAGTTCAAATTCTGCATCATATTGTTTTCCAACTGCTTCGCTTGCATAATCCAAGTATGGATTCATGAAGTAAATCAATAAAGATCGCATTGCAGTTAGACGATTTTCAGCCTCATCTAAAACAACTGAATAAGGAGCATCTAACACTTCATCTGTCACCTCTTCACCTCTTGTTGCAGGTAAACAGTGTAAAAATTTAACATGAGGTGCAGCTAGATCGATCAATGACTGATTCACTTGATATTTTGGATAGAAAGTAGCCATACGTTCTTCTTCTGATAATTCTGCTTCATATAAACCATACCAAACATCTGTATAGATAAAGTCAGCATCTTTCATCGCTTCTTCCGCATTTTCTGTAATCAATACACTACCACCAGAGAGTTCTGCATTCTTTTGCCCAATTGCTAAGGTCTCCTCTTTGATTTGGAAACCTTTTGGTCCAAATTGAACAAAATCCATGCCCATTTTTGTTGCCATGAACATTGTGGAAACACATACTTGAGTAGCATCACCGACAAAAACAATTTTACAATCACTCAGTTTTTTACCAGCTGGTAAATGTTCTGTCATGGTAATAATGTCGCCTAATTCTTGTGTAGGATGATTATAATCACTCATTCCATTAATAACTGGAATTGTTGCATCTTTTGCTAAATCAACGATTGTTTGATGACGTTCAACACGCGCCATTAAAATATCGACTAAACGAGATAATACTCGAGCGGTGTCCCCTACTGATTCATGCCCACCTAATTGAATTTGCCCAGGTGCTAGGTACTGTGCATGACCACCAAGTTGTGTCATAGCTGTTTCAAACGATACTCTAGTTCGAGTTGAGGATTGTTCAAATATCATTCCTAAAGTCTTATCTTTTAAAAGTGGAGGATAATAACCATTCTTAATTGATTCTTTTAGTTTTAAAGCAAGTTGGATCATAAAATCGATTTCTGCTTTCGTAAAATTATTTGTATCAACAAAGTCTCTTTTTTTCATTTTTTCTTCCACCAATCTATTTTTAATTTTATTGTCGGATTCCTCGAGTTTTCCTTTTGACGAGATAAGCATACCTCGAACTTGATCGTTTTTAAAGCGGTTTCTAAACTCTTGACGAAGAGAAAAGCCGCTTGTATTTTGTTCCATTTTGAGTAACAGGTTACATCACAAAAAAGTATGGACATAGAAAAAGACAAAGACGAGTTTGAACAACTCATCTTTGTCTTTATTTTTTGTTTAAGGTAACTTTAATTCGTCAAATCTTCCCCATTTGTTGCGATAACTTTTTTATACCAGTCAAACGATTTTTTCTTCGAACGTTTTAAGGTTCCATTACCTTCATTATCACGGTCTACGTAAATGAAGCCATAACGTTTTTTCATTTCACCTGTTCCTGCAGATACTAAATCAATACAGCCCCATGTTGTGTACCCTAATAAGTCCACACCATCAAGTTCTACGGCATCTTTCATCGCTTGAATGTGTGCTGCTAGATAGTCAATACGATAATCATCAATGACTTGGCCATTTTCATCTGGTACATCTACTGCTCCTAAGCCATTTTCCACGATAAATAAGGGTTTTTGATAGCGATCATACAAATCGTTCATGGTTGTGCGTAACCCTAGCGGATCAATCTGCCAGCCCCATTCACTTGCTTCTAAATAAGGGTTTTTCACTGAAGCAAAAATGTTTCCTGCTGTTTTTTCATTGATCGCTGGATCTGTTGATTGAACACGTGATGAGTAATAGGAGAATGAAATAAAGTCAACTGTGTGTGCTTTCAACAAGTCTAAATCCCCGTCTTCAATTGGCAATTCGATGCCTTCGCGTTCTAATTCTTTAAGTGCATACGCTGGGTATTCTCCACGAGACTGAACATCGATAAAGAAGAAGTTTTCGCGATCCGCTTTACGTGCCGCCCAGACATCTTCTGGTTTACATGTATAGGCATAATTTGTTCCAGCCGCTAACATACAACCCACTTGGTTTTCAGGATCAACTTCATGAGCGATTTTCGTAGCGATGGCACTTGCCAATAATTCGTGGTGTGCCGCTTGGTATTTCACTTGTTCTTTATTTTCTCCTTCTTCAAAATAAAGACCAGCTCCCATAAACGGTGCGTGTAAGATCATATTGATTTCATTAAACGTCAACCAATATTTTACTAACCCTTTATAACGATTAAAAATAACGTTACATAGATTTTCATAGAAACCAACCATTTCGCGACTACGCCATGCCCCATATTTTTCTACTAAATGCATTGGGCAATCAAAGTGAGTGATGGTTACAAGAGGTTCAATGTTGTGTTTGCGACATTCTTTAAACAAATCTTCATAGAATTTCAAGCCTTCTTCATTCGGCTCTGTTTCGTCTCCCAAAGGGAAAATTCGGCTCCAAGCAATAGATAAACGGTAAGTTTTAAAGCCCATTTCACCAAATAAGGCGATATCTTCTTTATAACGGTGATACATATCGATTGCATTTTGTGCTGGGTAAAAATGTTCCTCGTCAAACGCAAACATTTTTTTCTCCCCAGTAATCACTGGAAAACGATCTGGTCCAACTGGTGCTAAGTCAACGTTCGCTAAACCGCGACCACCTTCGTTATAGCCACCTTCGCATTGATTGGCCGCAGTTGCGCCGCCCCATAAAAAGTCTGTTCTAAATCCCATCTCAAATCATCCTCCAATTTATTAGAATAAAAGGCTTCTTATTATCGAATAACCTTCATTACTTGTTCACCTGGTACAGACAATACCTTAGTCAATGTGATAATGTCCCCAAAATCTGTTGAATTAGTTACAACAACGGGTGTAATTATATTATAGCCTTTTTCCGTAATTTTTTCTAAGTCAAATTGAATTAATTTATCACCCGTTTGGATTTTTTGACCTTTTTCTACAAAATAGTCATACCCGGATCCATTTAATTGAACTGTGTCAATGCCAATATGAATCAAGAGTTCCACACCAGACTCACTTGTTAAACCAATAGCATGTTTAGAATCGAAAACTGCCGTAACTGTTCCAGAAAATGGTGCATAAACAAGACCTTCTACGGGTTTTACGGCAAAACCTTTACCCAAGATTTCTTCAGAAAACATGCCATCTTCAACCGCTGATAAAGGAACGATTTCTCCTTTGACGGGTGTTGCAACATTTAATACATCTTCTACAGCGGCAGTATTCATTGCTGTATCATTGCTCTCTTTTTGTTTTACTTCTGTAGCGGGTTCTTTATATAAAATGTATGAGACAACAAATGAAATCACGATACTGATTGCTGCGCCAATACACGCCATGTATAAGTGTTTTAATGTATCATCTCCAATGTAACTTGGAAGTGTCAACAAGCCTGGTGAACCACCAGTAAAGTTTTTCACGCGGCTAATCCCCATGAATAAGCCACCAACCCCACCACCGATCATCGCTGCATATAAAGGCGTTTTAAATCTCAAGTTAACACCATATAAAGCAGGCTCTGTAATACCAAATAAACCAGTCAAACCTGCTGATGCTGCCAATTGTTTGATTGAAGAATCTTTACTTTTAAGACCAACAGCTAACGAAGCAGCACCTTGCCCAAGATTAGATGCTAACATTCCTGGATAAATTACTGAATCATAACCTGTTGTCATTCGATTATTGATACCGATCGGCACAAGACCGTAATGTGTACCAGTAGCTACAAATAACGGAGTGAAGGCACCAATAATGGTTGGAACCAACCAAGGGCTAAAGTTTTCTAACGCTTTGATTCCATTTGAAATACCATCACTAATGAAATACCCAACAGGACCAATAACAACTAATGAAATCGTTCCTACAACCGCAATCGTAATCAAAGGTTTACTGAAGAACTTGATTACTTTAGGTGATGCCTTATCTGCAATCGGCTCCACATAAGACATAAACCAAACAGACAAGATAATTGGAATTACAGATGAACCATATGTTACCGCAGAAATCGGCATCCCGAATAAATGAATCCCACCCTCTCCAGCTTCCTTGATGGCGTTGACCATTCCTACAAAATTCGGGTGAAGTAAAATTCCTCCTACCATCATCGCTAAATACATATTTGTTTTAAATTTTTGGGCTGAAGATGCAGCTAATAAAATCGGTAAGAAATAAAAAGCTGAATCTGCCATAAAATCAATGATGATATATGTTTGTCCTGTCTTATCGATTGCATTAAAAACAACTAATAGCGAAAGTACAGCTTTTAGCATTCCAGCCGCAGTAATAGCTGGTAAAATCGGTGTAAAAATCCCTGTGATCGTATCAATGATTTTTGAAGCTGTTCCACGATCATCTTTTTCATTTGACTCTGTCGATTGACCATCTAATGCTGGTATTTCTTTTATGATCTCTTTGTATACACTTCCTACATCGCTGCCAATAATGACCTGATATTGTCCTCCTTTTGAAACTACACCCATCACACCAGCAGTATTTTTGATACTATCCGTTAGCGCTTTACTTTCATCTTTCAAATTAAAACGTAGTCTTGTCGCGCAATGTGTCAATCCACTTACATTTTTATCTCCACCAATGTCTTCGATAATTTTGTGTGCTAATTCTTGATAATTCATTCCTTTTCCTCCAAATCTCTCTTCATAAATCTTGAAAGTTCAATTGACTCGATGACACAAAAAAATACCTAAGAAACCTCTTTATTTAAAGAGATTTTTCTTAGGTATAGCCTGTTTTTATACAGTAACAATCCTTTAATTGTTCGTTATTCTTCTGATATGAATCGTTAGGTAAATCATCTCATCCTCTTTTAAATCACGACCAAATTCTTTAGCGATGTATTCGCGAATTTTTAAAGCACAAAGATATTCTTCTTGATATTTTTCTTTCAACATAAACAAGAAGCCCTCATCTTTATCCTTATCCAACTCTATTCCACTAAACAATCGCTGGACAAAAAATTTTAAATGCGTAATGAAACGTTCGTAATTTAATGTATATTCATCCAAATCTGTTTTATAATGATATTTTACAATATTAATGATTTTTTGAATGACTTTTGTCATTTCAGATACTTGACTGACTTGTGACAAATCCAATTCAGCATTCACAATATGCAATGCAATAAAGCCTGCTTCGTCTTCCGGTAAAACGATATCCAAACGATTAGAAATAATAGTCAACGCTTCTTTACCAATCAAATATTCATGATTGTAAAAGCGCTTGATCTCCCATAAAAGAGCATTTCGAACAGGTAAACCACTATTATGTCGCTCAATTGCATAATCAATATGATCAGTCAACGTAAGATAAATATTCTCGTTCAACTTTTTTCCCAAAGAAACTTTAGCAAAACCAATGATTTCATTTGCAACTTGTAAATGTTCTAAACGAACATTCGCTAATAATTGAGTAAGCTTATTTGTATTTAGATCAGCGTTGCTTGTGTATACTTTTTCGATAAGCATATCCTCAATAACATCACCGATATTTTTTTTAAAGCCAATTCCTTTACCCATCACTAACACTTCATGACCATCTGAATCAAGAGACTTTACAATATTATTATTGATTACTTTTTTTACTTCCATAATATCTCCTCAATGAGATTAGATCAGCTAGCTAATTAAATGTTGATAAAAAGAAATAAAGTATAGCCTGAAAATTCAGTAACAATCTTGATTTCTCTTGTTATTAAAACATGAAAGTAAAGCGTTGTCAACAAAGTAAAAAGTTGTTTTATATTTTTAACAAGGCGATCTTGGTTAATTAAACACTTCTGAAATTTCCGATCAATCAACAACTAGCAAAACAGATTTATTTTCTCTGTCTTGCTAGTTTCCCCCTTCTTAGTGATTGCTTTTAGTCTATGTCATAGAGATATTTCGTTCTCAGTATTTCTAGCTGATTCCCATCAATCCCTAACGCCTCATTTAAATACTCTTTCATCGTTCCATACCGTGTCTCTATTGTTTTATATGCACCATCTAGATAGTCGACTCTTGTTTGTTGCAGTGATGATAAAAATGCCAAAACATCCTCATTGTCCGTATATTTTTTATAAATTTTCATTCTTTTCGCATTTCTAGGAGCATTCATTTTCTCTGTTAAAAGATAATCTTGATAAATTTGCTCTTTGCCTACACCTAGAGCACCTAAATATAGCGCAGCTGCCCAACCAGTCCGATCTTTGCCCCCTTGGCAGTGGAAAATCAGTGGTGTTACTGAATCTTGTAAAAGAACATTAAAAAATTGCTTATATGCTTCAATAGCTTTCCCACCTATAGCAAGTTGTTCCATTTGTTTGATCATAACATTCCGATTTTTAACCAGTTGCAATCGACCTTCTTCAGTTTTTACCATTTCCTCTAGTTGTGCAATTTTATCTTCATCTTTTTTCGAAATAGACTGAGTACTCGCTTGCTGTGCCATATCAGCATGAGGATTAAAATTGGCTAGCTCACTAGTTGAAATTCTCTTATTAGGATTTTTCATTATTTCTTCTGGCGAACGAAAATCAATGATTCGTTTTACCCCGATACGTTCAATATAAGCTTGACCAGCTGTATCAATTTGATGTAACGCATCTGAACGAAAAACTTCCCCCCACTTTGTCAAACGACCATCTGTAGCCAAATAGCCCCCCATATCTCGACAGTTATATAATTTAGTTAAAGGTAAACGCCGCTCTGCTCCAATAAAAGATTCTGAATTTGCTTTTAATTGAAAGTAAAGACGTTCATCCTTATTAGGATCCGCTATCGTTTGCCAACCTTTTTCAGTAAATTCTATAAAATCAGTGTTTGTTTCTCCTGAATTATCTAGCCCATAATAAACGTTCGCTGGTAGCACTGCTGCATCTGGAATATAGATTGCTAACTCGTTTTCATTTCTTTTTACCTCAAGTGCTCGCATCTTTTCACGCTCCTATTCATTTTTTACAGTTGCTTCTTCTTCGACAACTCCTTGTTTATCCAATTTTTTCATAAACGGTAGATACAATAATACTACCACAACAAATTGAATCAATTGTACAACCAATCCTTGCCAGCCAGCCGCCATAAAACCAGATAAGAAAGTTGGTAAATTTTTGGGTACATTCACACTGATGACTGGTAAAAAACCAATAATTGTCGCCAAGTAGGCAATTCCTACGCAAACTGCTGCCGAAAGAGTCAACGGAATAAAAATGATTGCGTTCATGATCATTGGTATTCCAAATTTCATTGGTTCAGTGATACCAAAAATACTAGGAATCAATGAAATTTTACCGATTGATTTAAATTTTTCGCTTCTACTCATCCAAACCAAAATAACAGCTAACGCCAAAGCTCTTGGTCCTTTAAATGCATCTAAGAAAAAAGAATTGATAATATTCGTAGCCACTTCTCCAGCTGCTACAGCTTCCATATTAGCGTACGCTTGCGTTGTGAATAAAACAGCAATAACAGAGCCCACGACCATACTCCCATGAATTCCGAAAAACCATAATAGTTCCGATAAAAACATGATGAAAAGAGCTGACCAAATCGATCCACCTAAGGCTTCAAGAGGCGTTTGTAGATTGGTATAAATAAAGTCATGAATATTTCCAAATTGGGTTTCAGCAAAGGCTGTACTAATCATAATAGCTACTATAAAAATAATTGCAGCGGGTACAATGGCCTCAAAGGTTTTAGCGATAGCTGTCGGTACACTTTCTGGCATCCTAAATGTAATCCGTTTTTCTACCATTTTGGCAAAAAGCCAAGTTACAAAAAGTGCAACGATCATTCCCACGAAAATTCCTTTTGAGCCTAAATATGTTAACTCAAATGCCATTGCTGGCTTTTCCTGTCCAATATCAAATGCCGTAATAGGTGTCAAAACAAAAAATGTTGCTAGCGAGAGAATAATAGAAGCAATAACATCTCCTTTTTTCTCCCTTGCCATTGCACTTGAAATCCCGATGATTACGTATACTGTAATTAGATTACTTGAAATTGATGTCCCTAACGAACAAGCTTTCACCACAATTTCTGGTAACCCTGGAATCATCCCAATAATCGTAGTCAAACTTCCTACGATCGTGATTGGTAGTGTCATCATCATACCGTTCGCAATACTTTTAACAAAAATATTATTTGAAAATTTATTAACAAACAGATTCAATCCATTGATAAACGAACTTTTTTTCACGTCTGACATTCGTAATCCCCCTTTAATTAACCCGCATTAGCCGTAATTACTTCTTGAGCATGTTTAAAAACTTTCTCTCCATTCATCATGCCGTAATCCATCATTTCGATTACCATAACAGGAATAGTCGGATATTCTTTTTTTACATTCTCTTGTTGATAGCCAACTTGAGGACCTAGTAAGATGATATCTGATCCAACTACTTTTTCTTCCAATTCACTAAGACCACAAGCTGAAATATCGGCCTTGATTCCTTGTGTCTCGGCATATTCCTCCATTTTTTTCACTAACATTCCTGTCGACATTCCACCTGCACACGCTAACGTAATTTTCATATTCACTCATCCCTTTCTATTTTTTTAACTCTTCCCTTTAATTAAGATACGCAATTTCTGTATTTCTTCATGCAAATCAATCATTTCTTTTGTAAAATCTGTCGCAGTGATTGCTGCCATCATATGATCTTGTGCATGGGTCAAAAACATATTAGCCGGCTCATCTGGATTATTCGCAAATTTTTGCAAAATATCTGTATGTTGTTGATGCGCAATCTTTAAATTACTCTTACTCTCTTCCAGCATTTTTTTTGCTTCAACTATCTTTCCTTTTTTTGCTTCATTGATTGCGTTCATTGCAAGTGACTTAGCGTTACCTGCATAAACAATGATTTGCATGACATCTATTTCTGAAATCATCGAACCCTCTCCCTTTCAACTAGTGACTAACATCATCATATTACTATAAGCAATTACTGTGCCAAACAATCTAAACAGTATTAAACCAGTCGCTACAACCCATGTGTTTTAAAAAAACAAATGATAAAACACATTCGAGCGATCAAATAAAACACATTACAGAAAGTAAAACAGATGACTTTGACTAATTGCTTTTACAACATTATACTTATGGTAAATTACTGGAACCAAACTATTTGTTAAAGGTCGGGAGAACATGAAAAGAATCGATAAAGTCGCTCATACACTGAATGACTACACTGAAGAGAAACCTGTCACTGCAACTGAACTTGCTACGCAGCTAAATATTACACGAGCAAATGTTAGCAGCGATTTAAATCAATTAGTAAAAATTGGAAAAGCAAAAAAAACTGGCACCAAACCAGTTTACTTTTTTTCAACTACACCAAAAAAGGCAACAGAAAAGAATAGTTTAGATGATTTCATCCAAAAAAGCCCCAGTCTTTTTCATTGTGGCGAGCAGGCGAAAGCAGCTGTTTTATACCCCCCGCATGGCATGCATATCCTACTTACAGGAGAGACTGGTGTTGGAAAAAGTATGTTCGCAGAATTAATTTTTTCTTATGCTACGTCACAGAAAAAAGTGAAAGCGGATTCCGAATTTGTCACATTTAATTGTGCAGATTATGCAAATAATCCGCAATTACTCGTAGGGTCTATCTTTGGGATTCTAAAAGGAGCATATACCGGTGCGCATGATGATCGTGTAGGACTATTAGAAAAGGCAAATGGCGGTATTCTATTTTTAGATGAAATTCATCGACTTCCACCTGAAGGTCAAGAAATGTTGTTTACGTTTATTGACCGAGGTGTTTACCGTAGATTAGGCGAAACAAATAGTGAACGGAAAGCGCAAGTCTTACTTATTTGCGCGACGACTGAAGATACTTCGTCTTCATTGCTTCAAACATTCATTCGCCGTATTCCAATGAGAATCGAAATACCTAACCTAGAAGATCGTGGTCTTGAAGAACGGCTAAGTCTGATTTCTACTTTCTTTCAAACTGAAACAAAAAAATTACAAACACCAATTGAAGTTTCGACAAATACTATTCGAGCGTTACTAGGCTATCACTGTTCAAATAATGTTGGACAATTAAAAGCTGATATCCAGCTATTGTGTGCAAAAGCTTATTCTCAATTTATTGCCAGACAAGAAGAAACGATCAAAATCAGTAGTTATGAGCTCCCTCATTATATCCGTGAAGGGCTGTATAACACAGAAGATCGAAAGAAAATCTGGTTTTTATTGCCAAATACGAATACGCGCTTTTTCCTTTTTGACGAAGAAGAAACCACACTAATGCTACCAAATGATACGAAAGGACATGATATTTACCAAATCATTGAACAAAAAATGAGTGACATGGAACGGATCGGTTTAGATCTATCTCAAACTTCAGAAATTATCGAGTCAACCATTACGAATTATTATCACTCTTATAATACTGATTCAACTGTTGATTTAACTAACTTAGAGCAAATCGTGGGATCTGAAATCGTTGCAACTGCAAATAAAGTTTGCGCGAAAGCCTCTCGATTACTGAATTTTTACTTGTCTGATAATGTTCGTTACGGATTAGCGCTTCATTTGTACAATACGATTCAACGTGTTAAAAGAGGTCAAACGATCAGCAATCCTCGTATTTCTGAAATTAAAGTGGAACATCCTAGTCTTTTTGACGCGGCTCAACATTGCCTCTCCATTATTGAAGCTGATTTTAGTGTCCAGCTTCCAGAAGATGAAGCAGGCTTTCTAGCATTATTCTTTACACCCAATGAAAATAAAACCAAGAAACATTCAACAGTTGAAGTTATCGTTGTTGCCCATGGCGAATCAACCGCAACAAGTATGGCTAATGTCGTCAACAAATTACTTGGTGAACAAATAGCAGTCGGTTTCGATATGAGCCTTGATGAAAAACCAATCGTTACATTAACAACTATCAAAGATTATTTAAGTGCAAAAGACCAGCTAAAAGATGTTCTTTTGCTTGTTGATATGGGATCTTTGATCAATTTCAGTGATGAGTTACAAAAGGAATTGACTATTCAGATTCGTTGTATTGAACTTGTTAGTACGCTACATGTTTTAGAGGCAAGTAGAAAAGCTTCTTTGGGTCATGGTTTGAATGAAGTTTTTGAGTCTACAGTCAATATAAGGGGACTTTCTAGTTACAAAACAAACACTCCAGCTGAGGATAAAACGATAAAATTATATATTTTAACGCTTTGTACTACTGGTGAAGGCTCTGCTCAATTAATCAAAAAAATGTTAAGTAGTCGTTTAAATTTAAGAGGTGGTACCTGTGAAATCGTCTCATTACAACTAACTGATGCAACATTATTGTCCGAAACGATCAATAACTTAACACGTTCTGGTAAGATCATATGTACAGTTGGACCTTTCGAATCACCCATAACAACGCCACACTTCTCTATCTCAGAAGCGTTAGATCCAATAAAAACACAAAAGATTCAGTCACTTATTGATTATGAAATTTCTTTCGAAGGTATGAGAACCAACATTGCCGGTATGTTAGAATATGAGCACGGCGAAAAACTGATTGCGTCAATCAGGGAATGGGTCGAAACAATGGCTCATGAAATAAATCCTACTATTTCATATGAGATAAAAGTCGGTTTAGCTTGTCATGTTGTTTGTATGATTGATCGCTTGAAACAAGGAAAAAATGTTAGTAGTTTTCCGCAACATATATCTTTTCAGGAAAAATATGTAAAAGAAATTGCTTGTGTACAAAAAAATACTCAATTCTTAGAAGCCTATTATGCAATCACAATACCAAATGACGAAGTATTCTACATCACAGCTTTCTTTATGAATGAATCCTTTATCTAAATTTTTGTCACTACTATTTAAAGTTAAAAAAGTAGGGAATAACGGTTTTCGTTATTCCCTACTTCTTTTTTCTGTTTATTCATATTCCTCTTCTGTTGCAAAATACTGGCTATGCACTATGACAAAAATTAAACCAATCAGTACCATCAAGGCAGCAAAGTAAAAAGTGACACTTGAGTTCCAAGTTTCAGCTAACTTTCCAGCAACAAAAGGTGCAATAGCTCCACCAAAAAAACGAATAAAACTATAAGATGAAGAAGCGACACTTCTTTCAATAGTGGGAATCTCCATAGCAATGGTTGTTAAAAGTGTATTGATCAACCCTTGAAAGAAACCAGCTATTATAACGCCTATCGCTACAAATTGAGGATTTTGTGCATTAAGCCCAATAAAAAACAAACTTGCAAGGAAAAAGAATAAGGCTAACAAAATAGTACGATACGTGTTGATTCTTTTTTCCAAAATTGGTGCGATAAAGACTGATGCAACAGCAAGTAATGCTCCCCACCCGAAAAAGACAAAACCAACTTGCATCTCTGTAAATCCTTCAAGTAAAAATGGTGCATATGCTAATAAAGTAAAAAAACCAAAATTGTACAATAGTGCGATAACACCTATCGACCGTAACTTATGATTTTTTAGCGCTTTGATACCAGCAAATATAGAAACTTTTTCTTTTGGTTTAACAATTGGCGTTAAAAGAAACGAAATTGCTAATGTCGCAATAAACATCAAAAATGCCACACCAAAAAATGGTAATCGCCAAGATGCGCTACCTAAAACGCCACCTAATAAGGGGCCAATCGACATTCCTAGACCCATTGAAGCCTCATACATAATAATTGCCTTTTCTGTTTGTCCTGCTAAAACACCAACAATTGCAGATAGTGCTGTCGAAATGAACAAGGCATTACCCAGTCCCCAACCTGCACGTAAATAGATTAATCCTTTAATTGTTTCAGAAAAACCTGCTAAACAAGAAAACATAATAATAATGATAAGTCCAAAGATCAATGTCTTCTTAGCACCGATTCGACTGGAAATAAATCCTGTAAAAAGCATCATCACACCTGTTACTAACATATAACTTGTAAATAGTAATGTTGTCTGAGCAGGTGTAGCATCTAGCTGTTGTGCAATTGTTTTTAGTATAGGATCAACTAAGCCAATCCCCATAAATGCAATCATACATGTAAATGCGACTGCATAGGCTGAACGCAACCCTCCTTTTTCAATCGCTACTTCTGCTAACTGTTCTTCCAAATAATCTGTTTCTTCCATTTAATTCCCTTCTCTCTATATAAAAAATTACACTAAAATTATTTACATGTCAATATTGACATGTAAGTTCATTCTAAAGAACAGCATAATTTGTGCTATAATAAAAAAATAAGCGGATTCAAAAATAATAAGGAGCGTTGTTTGCTATGAATACTCTTAGTTATATTTTATTGTGTATGTTAGTTCGAAAACCTTGTACTGGCTATGAATTGAAACAGTATTTAGCACTTTTCTGGGAAGCACATCACAGTCAGATCTACACCTCTTTATCTAAACTATTAAAAGAAGAATACGTTCGCGTAGAAAACGATGAAAAACATGCGCAAAAGAAAATTTATCACCTAACTGAAAAAGGAGAAAAGGTTGTAAGCATCTGGATTCAAGAAGAAACAAACGAACCTTCTCAAAAAGATGAATTTCTCGCTAAAATGTATGTAGCGGCTATCTTAGAAAAAGATACTGTTAGAGGATTATTATTTGAACGAAAACAACATCAACTAAAGATTTTAAAAAGGAACCAAGAAAAACAAGAACAAATCGATCAGATTACTGATCCGTTGGAACGTCAAAAAAACTTTGGTCGTTTCCTAGTTATTCAAAGGAAAATCCGGATGTGTAAGGAAGAATTGAGTTGGTGTCAGTGGGCAGAAGAGCAAGTTGAAGCGTTATTTGCTAAGATGTGACTTCTATCTCTTTTAAAAAAAGCGATCAAGACAAGAGCGTGTGCATGCTTTGTCTTGATCACTTTTTATTTGTACTTTCATTTTTCAACCATTTCATGTTCATCGTATATTTCTTGATAAAAACCAATTAAATCTGAAATTAATTGGTCACTAATAATATCTAACCCTAATAACTGCATATTATGCCTTAAAAATAACAAACGACTCTTCACTTGTTCCAAGCTTGATTCAAAAACAAATGGACTACACCATAAATTGATCAGCAATAAAAACATTTCTGCACATTCATTTGGATATTCAGTTTCTAATGAACCATCCTGAATTCCTTCTTTTATGATTTCAGCAAATAAAGGGGCCTCTTGTTGCACAGCTATTTGCATCCCTGAAATAACAAATTGAGGATTATTTGCTTGATTGATCATTACTTCTTGAACAGCTGTCACTCTGGTCTTTGATGTTCTTTGCTCGATTAAATTCATCAGCTTAATTAATTTTTCTTTGGCATTTTCTGCTTCGATCGTACCGATCATCTTGATCAAATCATCATGAGAATTCTTGAATTGTTTTTGTATAACGGCTTCTAATATTTCCTCTTTTGAAGTGAAATGATAATAAATAGCCCCTTTAGACATTCCTAATTCTCTAATAATGTCATGAATAGTTGTCTTATCGTATCCTTTTGTTTGAAACAAGTTTTCGGAAATCACTAGAATTTTTTCAATCGTTACTTCTGGATTTTTGTTCCTAGACACATACTCGCCTCCGTTCTAATAGTTTACTTATAGCTAAATCGTAGCATTTATTATTTCTAGTGTAAAGGTGTTATTCAAAAACGAGTATAAATATGGATAATACAAATTGTCTTAATTATCGTCTCTTTATTCGATCCTATTACGAATAATCAAACCTACGAATCTAAAGTATCTTACTATTTAAAAATAAAGTATTGAATAATATTGTTTAATACGGATAAAATGCCAACCGCCATCATGCCTAGCCCAGTATATTTTAAGGCTTTCTTTTCTTTTTTTCTTGTTAACAAATAGATGATCAATCCTATGATAAACAAAGCAATTCCTACTACTACAAATACATAATTCCCCATTAAAACAATCTCTTTATTCATTTTTGGCATCATTGGTCTCATTTCTTTTTGCCCCTCTCATCGCTATAATTTTTTATTTTGATTTAAAATCTTCTTTTTCAATTCTAGAAAACGTTGCTTTACCAGCTATTAGACCTAAAATTCCAAGAAAAATAGCTGCTGCTCCTTTTGACAGAATTCCACCAGGACCTGCTGCAGAAGACGTAACAATACACATAATAAAAATTGAAACTGTTACTGTAACAATAACTGATTTGTTGAGCATCCCGAAAAATAAAGGAATCAATCCCATCAGGACACTTCCTACTGTTGTAATAACCATCGTAACAAGTAAACTGAAATTAAATTGATAATTTATACTTGGAAAAATAAAACTTACTAAGTATAAAATAACATTTTGAACAAATTCAGAAATAAATATAAAGCTTGTTATGATCGAAAGGACAATCACAACTTTTGCCATAATGATTTCTTTGACCTGGACCGGATATGTATAAAACATCAAGGCCGTATTATTTTGAAACTCACTCACGATTAGCATTGCCAACAAGATCGCTTCCCAAACAATAAAAATTGCTTTGATCAACGTATCTACTAACATACCCGCACTAATTGAAAAATTCATTCCTTCCATCAATTCTACTGACATGGGAATCAGCATCCCTAAAGATACTGAAAGTAGCATAATAAATATATTCGCAATCAATAATCCGACGAATTGACTCTTCAAACTAATTTTTTTTAGCTCGATTTTTGCATAAGCTTTCATTGACTCTCCCCGTTCACAAAATTTTTGGCTGGATTTTGATAGTTCTGAATAATTTCGATAAATACTTCTTCTAAACTTCTTTCTTCTCGCTCTAGTTCAATTTGGTCTAAAGAACGGATAATTTTCCCTTCCTCCATGATGATAATTCGACTTGCAATTTGACTAAGCTCTGTGATGATATGACTTGAAATCAAAATGGTTGTTTGATAGGTTTGATTCATTTCAGATAGTATATTTCGAACATCGATCATTCCAATCGGATCCAATCCATTGATAGGTTCGTCTAGAATCAAAATTTTAGGTTTCGTCACTATCGCTCTTGCAATCCCCAAACGCTGCTTCATACCTAAAGAAAAACTTGAAACCAACTCATTTTCTTTTCCACCTAATCCGACCAAAGCCATTGTTTCAGAAATATTTTCGCAATGTTTTTCATCAATATACAAACAATGAATTTCTAAATTTTCTCTAGCAGATAACTGATTATAAAACACTGGCGTTTCAATTAAGCAGCCAATTTCGCCTAATACACTATTGTCTTGTGTAGTAACGGTTTTATCTAATAATTGGATCGTACCTGTGCTTGGAGAAATAATATTCAATAATAGTTTCATTAGAGAAGTTTTTCCTGCACCGTTTCTTCCTAGAATACCTAGAATCTCTCCTTGCGCTACCTGAATTGAGATATCATCAACTATTTTTTTTTGATCGATTGTTTTACTGACATTTTCAGTTACAATTGCATTCGTCAACTTCTCACTCCCTTTTTCTAGCAAAATAATTTATTGATTTCATTCGCCACGTGTTGATAATTCGTTTTCAAAAAATAATGATTTCCTTCAAATGTTATATAGCTTATTTTTTCCCCATAATTTGTCCATCCAGGTAATTCTTTTAGATGATCTGCTTTACCACTATATATCGACATAGGAGTAGAAAGTTTTGTTTTAGATGGACGATAGTTTCCCAACATATTCAAATCATTACGGATAATCGGCAGGAAGCATTTCATCAGTTCTCTTTCATCTACCGTTAATTCTTCCATTCCGCCAGCATTAATATAATAATCGATCATTTGTTCATCTGTTAATGATGAGACAGAACTAAAATCTCTTAAAGTTCCTGGCGGATCACTTGCTGCACAAATCAGGGTGGTAGGGAAAATTTCTTGTTTTTCAATTATTCGGGTCAGTTCATAAGCAAGTAGTGCGCCCATGCTATAACCAAGAATGATGAACGAATCATTTGGTTGATGATTCTTTAAAAAATGATCGTGGAGATCCATTAATGCTTCCTGAAACTCTTCATAAAGTGGTTCTTCCATTCTTAACCCTCTTCCACTTAGTTCAAGAGGTACAAGTTCAATATCTTTAGCCAAATAATGATAGAGCTTTGAATAAAATAATGTTGATCCTCCTGCATACGGAATACAGTAAACTTTCTTTGCCATGCTTCGATTCCCCTTGATTTAATCTTCTAATTGAACAACTTGATATAATTTTGAAAAATCGCCTTCTTGCTTCAACAATTGTTCAAATGGACCTTGTTCAACGATTCGGCCATTGTTCATAACAACGATTTCGTCATATTGCGATAATAGTTCGCCATTTAATTTATGCGTAATAACAATTGCTGTCAGTTGAGGAATTTTTAAAATAGCTTGCTCTACTTCAAAACTAGTTGTCTGATCCAACGCTGATGTTGCTTCGTCCATCAATAGAATTGGTGTTTTTCTAATTAAGGAGCGGGCAATCGACAATCGTTGTTTTTCTCCTCCAGATAAAAGTTTTCCATTTTCTCCACAGGCCATATCGATACCTAATGGTTTTCTGCTAACAAATTCTTTCATACCAGATAAACGTACTGCCTCTTCTATTGCCTCTTCTGAAAATTCTTGGTTCAATGTGATATTATCTCTTAACGATTGATCAAAAACATACACATCTTGTTGAATGATCGACATCATTTCATAAATACTTTCTTGAGAAATATCTGCAATATTCATGCCATCAATATCAAGTGTTCCTTGACCTTTTTGCATGTCAAAAAATCTCAATAATAATCTTAAAATTGTCGATTTCCCACTTCCAGATAACCCTACAACTGCATATTTCTTATTTTTTTCAATAACAAAATTAAAATTCTTCAATACATTGACAGGATTCTTTTCATCAGATGGATATGCAAATTGAACATCTTTAAAGCGAATATCTTTTACAAAATCCGTTTTATCCGTTAGTTTAATTGTCTGCTTAGGTTCAATACTTGCTAAAACATTTTTGTACGCTGTTTGACCACTCTTATACTTAGTCATTAGAACGCCTAATTCATTGATTGGCATAACAACAAAGTTTACTAATTGTGTCACTGCAATAATATCTCCCACGGTTGCATTCCCTTTGATGACCATAAACAAACCACCAGCTAACGCCACAAATATAACTGAAAAACTAGACATTTTTGAAATAGCAATAATCAACTCTGTAATTTTTCTTGAAGAATATTTTGTTTTCACTTGTTTTTCGTTGTATTTCATATAATCTTTTTTGATTTGATCCTCTACATGAAAACTTTTGATAACCAAAAATCCCAACAAAATATCTTTTACTTTCGCAATATAACTTTCATCATTAATTGTCTCTAACGTTTGAGCCTGTTCCATTTTTTTTGCAAATAATCCCGAAATAGCAATTGGCAGAATACAAACAACAATGATCATCATTGCTAATTTATAATTACTTAAAAACATTGAAAACAATGCAAACACCAACAAAACGCCACTTTTTATGATCTCAAAGAAAGAAGACAAATACTCTTCATCGATTTTTTGAAAACCACTTGTTAACATGGACAGGTAACTACCTGAATTCACTTTTTGAAACGTAACATAGTCTTGGTGAATTACTTCCTCAAAAATATCTTCTTTAAATTTACGCATCGTTCTATAAATATAAAGATTTTTCAATTGTGACGCACTATAACTAAAAACGGTCATTGCAATCAAGATAACTAAACAAACATATATTTGGCGATACAACGCTTGAAGATCCATTGCTGTTCCGGCATCCATCAAACTCTTCAATGAAAGTGCTAGCAGAACTAAACTCAATTGTGCAATCACAGATACTACAATTGTTGCAAACAATAACCATCGATTATTTTTAAATAGACTGAATTTCTTTTCCATATTTTGCTCCATTATTATCTCCTTGTATTTTTCTACTTAACATCGCACTGTATTAAAAGGCGTTTACACTTCACTTCGTATGAGGCTTCTTTTACTTGATACTTTTCCACCCAAATCGTTAAAAAATTTGGGTGAAAAAGAAAATTGTTTAAAATGTTGGTCATTCACTTTTTTTAAGTTTTTCTTCCAAACGACTACATTCTTCTTCTAATACTTGTTGCATCTTCCGTTGGTTTTTCATTGTCTTAGGAACACCCAAGACTAAATTATTCAAGTATTTATTTACCAACACCTCGTATGAACAAATCTCATTTTCTTCAAAAAGTAATTGAAGGTCTTTAAACTGATCAAACGTTAACCCAAAAGCACTTTGATTATTGATTGAGATTAGTTTATCGATTGGTAATGGTTGTTCTTCTTCCAAAATGTCCATTACACTCATATCAGACATTAAGTGCTGAATTTGGGTAACATTTTCATGTATTTTCGAATCATTTTCACTATGCTCTTGATCAATCACAATCGGTATACAATCTAAGAATGCTCCTAAAGATTCCAGGTATTGTTTTCCTAAATAACGTCTATTTTCTTGTAAAATATAAAACGGTAATTTGGACTCTTGATGCTTGATCATCCCACTCTCTTTTGCAATGATTTTCATGAAATAGGTTAATAATCCCCAAGTATTATTTTCATAAAATTCATTCAGATGTTTCCCTAGTTTTAAAACCACAAACTCTGATTGAGAGAGAGAGTTTTCTTTATTTTCCAGAAGAAACTGATCCGCAAGTTGACTAAATGAAGCTAGTTGATAATCAGTAACAATTTTTTGATTCTTATTTGAATTCTTTCGTTGTTCCACATTGGTTGCATAGTGTCTAAGACCTTCATGCATCTCTAGCGTTTGGGGCGTCTCATGTTGCAAATATTGTACTAACAATTGTTCAATTATTGTCGAACTGGTTTTGTCCCAAATACTGTGAGAAGCATTAATGTGAACCTGATGTCGTTTTTCAGATACTTTGACTAGTGTGATGCTACTTAATACTTGCATGGCGCTATCTGTATGAAGACTACTTGAATTTATTGGATCAAGGACTTCACCATAACTATTGTTCACATACGTAACTGGCCATTCATTCGAAAAAGCATGCTCAACAATCGTCATTTGATTTTCTTGTTGACTATAAGAAGATCTCAGTGACGGTTGCGTTCTGATAATTTCTTTGACTCCATTGATTAATTTATCTTTAGGATAATATCCATCAATCGTCAAAACATGAGAGACAATCGTGTCATTAAACTGCTCCAAATATTTACGTTGGATCGTTGCAGCAGGATACTTATGCTCAATCTCATGGTCACTAAAATCAAAGCCAGCAAACGTACATGTCTCCAGCATATTTGGCGACCTCACAAATGCTTCTAATTCACTTCGAGTTGAAAATGCTAACTGATCCTCATACTTGTCTAAATCAACAAAATAATCAGGTACTTCAACAAGCTTTCCTTTTGCAAGAGCTGATTGTAACGTACGATAAAATTCTAGTGTTAAGTTTTCAACAAATAATAATCGACAAACTTCTCCTTCAATTGAATAGGACGTGTAGATACTTTGACGGTCATATTCACTCGTTATAAAGGATTCAAGCGGATTTGCTCCACGTTCATTTTTCAGCTTACTGCAGTGTAAAATCACTGCTTCCAGTTGTGTCATAATGTTCTTGATCAGTTGATCAATCAATTCTTTTTTATATCTTTTTTGATTAAAACTCATTTGAATGTGTAAACGACCTTCAATAACAACCGTGTTGATCAAAAGTGGTGTTCCAAAATGGTTCACTTCAGAAATGTCTTCACCATGTCGCACTTTTGCAATCTGTAAAAAGTTTGATTGGTTACTCATTGATTCCAAATCACCTAAATAGTTGAACGTGATTTCAGGCTCAATATTTTCCAAAGGCAACTCTCCGTATGTTTGTAATAAACTGTAACCTAATCCTTGATTAGGTACTTCTTTCAGAGTCTTTTTCACTACTTCGATATCCTCTGCAATTGTTTGTCCGATACCAGTAAATACGACAGGGTAAATGCTAGTGAACCACCCTAGTGTTCGATCGATCAATGGTTTGTTTTCGCCTAATTCTCTACGTCCATGACTTTCCATCGAGTAAGAAACAGCATTGGTTCCAATCGTTTCACCGACAGCTCTAGACACAGCCGTTAATAACAGATCATTGATTTCAGTATCATACGCAAAAGTTGAATCATAGAGTAATTTTCTAGTTAATGCTATTGACAGATCATCTTCCACTTCTTCAACTGTTTGTTCAAGAGAATGCGTCTCATTTTCATCAGGCATTGCCTCTTTGATACTTGTTTCGATTTTTTGCCAATAAGGTCGTTCCTTTATGATTTCTTCTGACTTACTATATTCTTTTAAGGCATCCGTCCAGTGAATAAATGCAGTCGTTTTCTCTGGTAACAAATACTGATTTTCAGTTGTTAAAGCATGGTAGACCGTGTTAAAATCTTCAATCAATATACGCCATGAAACGCCATCAATTACTAGATGGTGAACAATCATTAACAGATAATCTTGATCATTTGTGTGAAATAATTGAACATTGACTAATTCCCCAGTTTCAATATTCAGTGTCTCTTGCGCGCGAGTGCTTATTCTCTGAATTTCAGTCATAACATCATCGTCAATTGTTATCTCACTTAAATCGTGGTAATCAAATAAGAAATTTGAGTCTTCTTGATAGGCCAATACTTCTTGAGTTGTTCCATCAAATCTTGTTCTTAACGCATCATGATGTGCTATTAAGATATTGACTGTTTGTTGTAGTTTCTCCTTTTGAATGGGTTCTTTACTCTTAAACATAAACGATTGGTTGAAGTGATTTGGTTTTGGTAATTGTTTACTGAAAAATAGTTGTTGTATTGGTGAAAGTATTGTTTTACCTGTTACCATTCCTTGATCGATCATGCTTGCTTTTGTAATCACCTTTGTTTTACGTTCAATCTTACGAATTGTTCGCTCACTCATGATAGCCATTACGCTCACTTCAAATCCAGCTGCTCGTAGTTTTGATACGATGCTGATTGCCTTGATAGAATCTCCTCCAAGTTCGAAGAAATTATCATCTACACCAACTTTTACTACTGACAAAACATCACTGAATATGCCACAAATTATCTTTTGCGTGTCATTTTCAGGAGGACTATAGTGTCGTTGAGTCTGATTTTCGTTTATTTTTGGCGTTGGCAATGCTTGATGATCTACTTTACCATTTCGATTGACTGGCAATTTGTCCATAATGATGATAACCGAAGGAATCATATAGGTTGGAAGTACTTTTCTAAGTTCAAAGTCAATTTGGCTTTCAGTCATTCCACCATCCTGTGAAAGATAGGCACACAATAGAGGAGATTCTTTCACCGTTTTAAGAATTACTTCTGCCTCTACTATTTTTGGCAGTTCCAATAGTGCTTTTTTAATTTCATCTAGTTCGATCCGATACCCTCTTAACTTGACTTGGTTATCGATACGTCCTAGATATTCAATTTGATGTGCTTCATTTAGTTTAACTAAGTCACCTGTTCGATACAGTCGCTCATCCGCCTGAAATGGACTATCTATAAATTTGTCATTGGTCATTTCTTCTTGGTTTAAATAGCCTCTAGCAAGTCCAGCACCGCCAAGGTACAATTCGCCAGGAATCCCAAAACCACTTAATTGATCACCATCAAATACATACACTGTTGTATTCGCTATTGGTCTACCAATTGGAATTTCCTCTGGAACTTCCTGATCTACTGGATAAAATAATGCGAATGTAGTACTTTCTGTAGGACCATAAATATTGATAAATTCAATTGATTTATTTTTATTTTTTAACAATCGAATATGCTTCTCTGATACTTTTTCTCCACCAACTAGAATATGCTCCAATTGATCAAAAGCTGTAATACGGGTAAGAACCATCTGATTAAATAACGTTACTGTCATAAAAATTGTATCGATTTTTTCTTCTTTGATAGTGGTTTCCAACAAGTAGCCATCCATTAAAACATCCGGATCAGCAAGGAAAACATATCCTCCATTGAGCAATGCTCCCCAGATTTCAAATGTCGAAGCATCAAATGCGATAGAGCCGGTTTGCGCAATACGTATATTCTCAAAGTTTAGATAATTCGTATTTTTAACAAGCCTAACTACATTTCGATGTTCAATCATTGTACCTTTGGGATTTCCAGTTGTACCAGAGGTATACATTAAATAAATCAATTGATCAGGGGAAACCTGAATACCTGGATTCTCTGTTGATCTATCCAATAACTGGCTATCTGAGATCGGTACAACCGTTGCCAAAGAATCGTACACGTTCTTATCAGCCTTTTCAGCTGTTAAGATAATGCGAGTCTGACTATCACGCAGGATATATTCTTGTCGTTCAATCGGATTTTTTCTATCCAATGGAAGATATGCTGCCCCAGCTTTTAATATTCCTAGCATAATTGGTACTGTTTCACTATTTTTATCAGCGATAAATCCAATAAATTCCTCATTTTGTACACCTAAATCTATTAGTAGATGCGCAATTTGATTCGCTCGTTGATTCAATTCAAGATAAGTGAACCTTCTTTGGTCTGTTCCTAATGCAATTTTTTCTGGAGTACGTTTTACTTGCTCATCGAATAGTTCAAGAACTGATTTATCTTTTGGCCACTCTGTATTAGTCGCTAAATTCTCTTCGATCAATTGTTGGATCTCGTCTGATTTTAAGACTCCTATTTTTTCAATTTGCTCACTCGGTTTTTTAATGAGATTCTCCATCAAACTAATGAATTGCTTCCCTACTCGTTCCATGCTCTCTTTCTTATATAAACGTGTATCATACTCAAGCATAACCGCGTAGTTATCATTCATCCCGTTAACGGAAAACATCAAATCAAACTTAACGTTTTCAGAATCTATTTGAATCGGGCGCAATTTGGTTTGCCCTAATTGCAGCTCTTGCATACTGTCAACTTCACTAGAAAACATAATATTGAATAACGAACTACGTGAATGTTCATCTGATTTTGTCACTAATTCAATCAGCTTTTCATATGGATAATCTTGGTTCTCATTTGCCTTCAGGGTTTTCTCTTTCATCGCTTTTACTATATTTTCAAAGGTATCCGTTCGCTGAATATCCCCTTTGATAACGACTGTATTCACAAACATACCAATCATTTTTTCAAGCTCTTGATCCGTTCTACCTGAAACCGCTGTTCCAACAGAAACTTCTTCCTGTCTGCTATATCTGGAAAGTAAGATCATAAATGAGCTTAGAAATACCATATACTCTGTTACACTTTGTTGTTTGGCAAATTGCTTGACTGAATCTGTCACAGCTTGACTTAACATAATGGTTACTGATTCACCTTCAGATTTTTCGCCATCTTTTTCCATATGATCCGCTGGTATTTTAGCAATTTCTCCCATATCTTTCAGTTCATTTAGCCAATACTGCTTTTGTTGGGATAAATCTAATGATTTATGCCAAGCAGCATAATCTTTATACTGTAAAGTTAAGGGTGCTAAAGTTGTCTCATCATAGAACTTGATCAGTTCATCAAAAAATAGGGACAATGAAAATCCATCAAAAATAATATGATGTAAATCGATCATAAGAATGGCCATGTCTGACTCGGTATTAATAAAACCTACACGAATCAACGGTCCATTTATTAAGTCAAACGGCTGAACAAATGCCTCTGTCACCGAATCAATTTCCTCTTTATTCACTGAGTATTGTTCAATCGTAATCTCCAACTTTTCTTGAACATATTGATGAAAATTACCATCCACTACATCAAATATCGTACGTAAACTTTCATGTCGTTGAATCAGTTGATTAAATGCATTATTTAATTTTGAAAGATCGATTGTGCCGATAACTTCCATAAAAAAGGGCATGTTGTAATTGGTATTAGACGGCGTTGATTGCTCAATTGCAAAAATCCTTTTTTGTACAGAACTCATTTCATCAAAATCATTTGTTGCCTTTGTTATGCCATTTTTCGTTACTTTTTCTTTTTGATCTAACCTTTGGGCGATTTTAGCAATTGTTTCTTGCTCTAAAATATCCCTTAAAGAAACGGGTATTTCAAACTCTTTTTGTAACAAGCTCGCTAGTTTCATTGCTTTTATTGAGTGGCCGCCTAATTCGAAAAAGCTATCATGGATACTTATTTTGTCTATTCCGAGTACCTCTTGAAAAATAGCTAGAATACGTTTTTCTGTTTCAGTGCTTGGTAAAATATACGTACGTAGTTCTTGTATTTTTGGAAGAGGTAGATTTGCTTTATCTACTTTGCCATTTTTCGTTATCGGTATTTCATCGACAATCATAATATAAGGTGGCACCATATAATCAGGTAATTCTTGTTTTAGCCGCTCTTTTATTTGAGTTATTTCTAACTCACTTGATACCACAATGTATGCACATAACTGCAAGTCATCTGTCACATCTGTTATTTTTTTAGCGATTACTGTTGCATCTTGAACAGCACTTATTTCTTTCAATCTAGTTTCAATTTCGCTTAGTTCAATTCTGAATCCTCTAATTTTTACTTGCTCATCGATTCTACCCAAACATTCGAGTTGACCGTCTGAACGCCATCTTGCTAAATCACCAGTATGATATAAGGTTCCTTCAGGATCAAATGGATCGACACTGAACTTTTCTTTCGTCATTTCTGGTAAATTCAGGTAGCCTCTTGCATTATTCTTTCCAGAAATACAAAGTTCACCTGGAACCCCGATACCGCATAGTTCACCATTACTCATGATATAAGCGTGAACATTATTGACCGTCGTCCCAATAGGAATATTTTCTGATTCTATCTTTTCTGGAATCATAAAGCCGGTCGCACAAATCGTTGTTTCCGTTGGCCCATATAAATTTCCTAGATGACATGCGTCGCTTCCAACTAAATTCCGATAGTTTTCTACTAAATTTTTCGTTAATGCTTCTCCTCCAAAATAAATTTTTTCTAAAGAGGCAAACTCATGGGCATACCCTTTGACTCTTATATAATCTAAAAGAGATGAAAACATGGTCGGTATCATAATCGCGTGTGTTACCTTATTTTCTTTGATAACACGTAACAAATGACTGTAATCTTTATTTTCTTCTGATGTTAAAAGCTGTAACTGTACTCCAGAGAGGAGCGCCCAAAATAATTCAAAAACAAACGCATCAAATGTGTAGGTTGCTTTTTGAAGTATTACACTGTTTGAAGAAACTTCGCTAAAAGGGATCAACCAGTCAAATAAGTTTAGTACATTCCTATTTTCGATCATAACACCTTTAGGATTTCCTGTAGTTCCAGATGTATAGATGATATAAGCCAAATCTTCTGGCTGATTTATTTTGCTCAAATTCTCTATCTTGCTGGTTTCCGATTCTTTCAAAACATAAACAGCTTTATTTTTCAAAAGATTTACAGTAGATTCATTTTTTTGATCAGTTATGATCATTTTTGCTTGACTATCTGCTAGTATAAATTCTATACGCGACAACGGTGCATCTTCGGCAATCGGCAAAAATGCTGCTCCGGCCTTTAAAATACCTAAAATACCTAAAATCATCTCAAAAGAGCGATCCATTACTAATGCAACAATGTCTTCTCTACCAATTCCTTCTGCTCTTAATTTGGCTCCAACACTGTTTGCTTTTTCATTCAATTCACCATACGTTAGTTTCTGCCCTTGTAAACAAAGTGCATACTGATTTGGATTTTTTTCAACGATCGATTCAAATTGTTCAATGATCGAATTCATTTTGGAAACTGGATAACTTATTTGATCACACTGAGATACCAACTGACGGTATTCTTCATTATCAATATAAGAAAGCTTATCAATCAACTGACTATCGTCTTTCAGCGTAGAATGAATTAAGTTCATATAATGTTTTGCAAATCGTTCTATCGTATGCGGTTCAAACAGTTCTGAACAGTATTCTAAATTGAACAAATAATTTTCACCAATATCACTGGCTGTTAATGTTAAATCAAACTTAGAAACACTTGGTTCTAGTGGATAATCAGATAAAATTGCTTCACCCAACTGTAATGTTTCAGTATTCCCCTTTTGATAAACAAACGTATAATCAAATAACGGATTTCTTGAAGAATCTCGTTTGATATCTAAATCCTCTACTAATGCGTCGAAAGCATAATCTTGATTTTCATATGCGGTTAAAAATTTTTCTTTCACTTTTTTTACAGCATCTCTAAACGTATCGTCTTTTTCAAATGTTTCTCTGATCACCACAGTGTTTACAAACATCCCAATCATTTCTTGAACATCTGGATGTGTGCGACCTGATACTGGAGAACCAACCATTACTTCACGATTATTACTATATTTTGATAGCAATACCATAAAAATAGTAAATAAAATAACGTACTCTGTCGTTTCAAATTTTAATGCTAACTGTTTTACCTTTTGATAGGATTCCCGATCGAATTCAGTCGTTAATGATTTTCCGGTGTAAACTTTTTCTTTAGGTCTAGGGTAATCTGTGGGAATTTCTGTTACAGGTAAATCACCTGATAATTCATTTAACCAATATTCTTTTTGACATGAAATATCTAGTTTATTGTGCCAACTACTGAAATTTCTATATTGAAGTTTTAAGTCTGGTAATGTTTCTTCATTATAAAGCTTGACCAAATCTGAAAAGAATGGATACATCGACTCTCCATCAAAAATTATATGATGAAAATCAAACATTAATAAGGACTCATTAGGAGCATATTCAAATAAGCATACTCTCAAAAGAGGGTCTTTCGTTAAGTCAAATGACTTAACGAAATGACCAATTACTTGCTCAATTTGATTTTCTTCCCCTTTCATGTAGTCAATCTCAATGGTTCTTTCACTGCTAACCATCTGAACCATTTTTCCATCCATTACAGAAAAATTGGTTCTTAAAATTTCATGTCTTTCACACAACTGATTGATAACGCGTGTCAATCTCTCAATGTCGAGTTGATTTTCCACTTTCATTATTATGGGAACATTGTAAGTTGTATTCTGTTCCTGCAATTGATCAATCGCAAATAATCTTTGTTGTGCAGCACTCATTAAATATTTTTTTTGCAAAATCAGAATACCTCCTCATCATCCAATTCCATTGGCACATATTCTTTTGAATTCATGTCCATATCTTGCGCTATTTTTCTAACTGTTTTTCCATCAATGATCGATCTAAATGAAACCGTCATGTTCTTTTCTTTTTCAAGCAAATTCACAACATTCATTATTTTTAGTGAATGTCCGCCTAATTCGAAGAAGTTATCATCTATACCGATTTGATCAACTTCTAAAACTTTTTCAAAAATTTCTGCTAGAATTTTCTCGTTTTCTGTGGTAGGTGCACTATATTCTTTCGTACTTACGTACTCCAATTCTGGTAAAGCCGATATGTCGATTTTCCCATTTTTGGTGAGCGGTAACTCTGGAAGAATTTGTAAATAACTTGGAATCATATAATGTGGTAATTTCTGTTCTAAATACGTGTGAATAACATCTAGTTCCAAGTCTTCATTTTCTAAAGTTAAAAATCCGCAGATAATTTTTTCATCATTTAGTTCTTTGATTACAACAACTGCATCATGTACTTCTGGCATAGATCTAATTTGATTCATGATTTCATCTAGTTCAATACGGAAACCGCGAATCTTGACTTGATGATCGATTCTGCCTAGGAATAAAATATCACCTGCAGCGTTCATTTTAACTAAATCTCCCGTTCGATAAAGACGCTCATTGCTCACAGCTGGAATTTGAATAAATTTTTCCTCCGTTAACTCCGGCTGATTAAAGTAGCCTCTCGCAATACCTGCTCCACCTAAACACAATTCTCCTGGAATATCAATCCCACAACGTGCTTGCCCATCTAACACATAGGCTGTAGTATTCGCAATTGGCTTGCCGATTGGAAGCTTTTTAGGAACCTGTTGCTCAATGGGATAAACCAAAGCAAATGTCGTACTTTCAGTTGGTCCATAAATGTTACTTAATTTAATTTGAGCATTGTGTTCTCTCAACAAGGCAAAGTGTTTTTCTGATGCTTTTTCTCCACCCACTAATACGGTATCCAAATGATCAAACAACTGAACATCTGCCGATACTAACTGATTAAATAAGGCTGTTGTGATAAACATACAGTTGATTTCATTGTTTATAATCGTTTCTTTGAGTAATTCTGGATTTGACAATTGTTCTTCTTCTGCTAAGAAAAGACTGCCGCCGTTCAGTAAAGCACCAAAAATTTCAAATGTTGACGCATCAAATGCTAAGGATCCACCTTGTAAAATATTCGCTTCTGCTAATTCAGCATACGTATTGTTTTTAACTAGTCGTATCACATTGTGTTGCTCTACCATTACGCCTTTAGGCTTTCCTGACGTTCCTGAAGTATAAATAATATATGCTAAACTGTTCTCAGTTGTACATGATTCAGGCGCCACCACTGCCTCTAAATCATTATTAAGAGTAACTGTCATTTGTTTTTGACTCTTAATAAATTCACATGGTTCCGACTCTGGTGTTAAGACTAATTCACATTGACTATCCGTTAAAATGTATTGATTACGTTCCATTGGATTTTTTGGATCTAACGGTACATATACAGCATTAGCTTTTAAAATACCAAACAGTCCCACAATCACTTCGAGTTTTTTACTTACAAGCAAACCAACAGGTTGTTCAGGTTCAACTCCAGCCTCAATTAGTTGGCGAGCTACGTGATTCGCTTGCTGATCTAATTCACGATACGTTAACGCTTGTTCTCTATATTTAACAGCAATTGCATCAGGACGTTGTCTCACTTGTTCTTCGAACAGTTCAATAATTGTTTGAGTTGAAGGATAGCTAACTGCTTTTGGATTGCATACAGTCAACAATATTTCCTCATCTGTATGATCAAATAATTCGATGTCAGAAACTAGTTTTCTAGAATCATTCGCCAACTCTCCGATTATTGAAACAAGTCTATTTAATAAGCGGACAATCGTCGTCGTTTCATATTTTTGACTGTCATACATCAGTTTGAAGCCTAACTCCGTTGTGTATTGTGCACTCAATGTAATAGCATAGTTCGTTTCTTCACGCGCATTGATCATTTCCAAATTAATAGCCTTCTGATTATCAGATTCCTCTTGCGTATGATAATTTTCAAAAACAAATAAGGTTTGAATTAAATCGGTACTAGCTTGATACTCATTTTGAATATCTGCTAGTGAGCAATGGTCGTACTTACCACTATCTAATGCTTGCTTTTGAATAGCTTTGACTAATTCTTCTATTGTTTTATCTGTACTATCTACACGTAATAAAATCGTATTGATATACAATCCTAAAGAATTTTCAATGCCATCGATATCAGCATTTCTACCAGAAACAACTTTTCCAAAAATAACATCGTTCGTATAATTATATTTTTGAAGTAAAATTCCCCAAGCAGTTTCAATCATTGTATTGATTGTTACACCTAATGTTTGAGCTGCTACTTTAACTTTTTGACTCAACTCTTTTGAAACATACTTTTCTTCTGTAAGAATCATCGGTTCATTTTGTTGGTTTTCTGTATGATCTGCACTTATTTCAGCCGTGGAATCATAATCAGAAATCAAGTCTTGCCAATACATCAAGCCAGCTTCTGAATCTTCCTCATTCAGTTTTCGAACATGTTGTTCAAAGCTATCGTCAATTTCTAGCTGTGAACGTATCTCCGAATAAACAATACCGTTTGATAGTTCCGTATAGAAATGGTTGATCTCATTCATTAAGATTGAGACACACCAACCATCTAAAATAATATGATGGAAGGTCAATACAAGACGAACTTCATTATTTGGAAGTTCTATTATCTTGGTTCTCAGCAATGAATCTTTTTCTAAATCAAAGCCTCGTTGAACGTCATCCTGTACTATTCTTTGATACTCAACCATTGGATTTTGGTTCAGAGAAAGATCAATACAATGGGATTCGATCGCTTTTTCTTTTTGAAGAATCATCCGTGGTTCTTCTACCTGTCTATAGACAACATTGGTTCGTAAAATACTGTATTTTTCAGCGATTAGTTGGAACGCTTCATTCAAACGAGCTGAATCAAAATCAATCGCGTGGATTTGGAATTCGCTTTGGATTACATAGCTAGTAGAATCTGAATCAACGGCCTTATGATACAGCATCCCTTGTTGCATTGGTGTCATCGGTAAAATCCGTTCAATATTGTGAATATCTCTGTCTTGATCAAACAGCATTTGTTTAAATTCTTGATCATTCCAAACCAGTTCACCAAAATCTGAAACAGTATATTCTGTTTCTTTAACAGCTACGCATTGTGTAATGATTTCTTTTAATGTTTCCTCAAAAATTGAAGCGAATTGGTTTTGTAGAGATGAATCTGATACATAATCTGGATCAAAGTTTAAGGCTACTTCTAACGCTTTATTCCTTACTAGAGCATTCAATGTGATTGGAGAGCCAAACTTATTCAGTAAATCGATTTCTTCAAATGATGCTTGATCAGATATTGAAATACTTGTCTCCATTGTTCCTTCTTCACCAATTTCTCCTAGATAATTAAACGTAAATTCAGGAAGCTTATGGAAAAGTTGACGATAGGCTTTTAAAATGCCATAACCCACGCCATTATTAGGAACCCGTCTTACTGTTTCTTTGACTGTTTTAATGTTTTCAGCCAGTCCGTCTCCTGATAAATCAAATACCACTGGATAGATACTTGTAAACCAGCCAACGGTTCTGTCTGTTACGATTTCTTGACTGAGTTGTTCACGTCCGTGCCCTTCGATATTGACTGTTACATCTTTCCTAGAAAATAGTTTCTGAATCGTTGTAACGAATGCTGTCAAAACTAAGTCATTGGTTTTAGTATTATAGGCTTGGCCTGCATCTTTTAATAACTGTTCTGTAAGATTTTTAGAAAACTTCAATTCAATTGTTGTTAAAGGCAATTCTTCTTTTTGAGAGCCACGAGCAAATATCGGTTCAGTGATTTTTTCTTCTATCTCTTCCCAATAACGAATTTCTTTTGCTGAGAGCACACTTTCGCCATACTGTTCTAATGTTTCACTCCATTTTAGATAAGAATACGTTTTTGCAGGTAGAGTGATTTCTTCGTTGTTTTCAACCTGTTCATAACAACGAGTGAAATCTTCAAATAGAATACGCCAAGAAACACCGTCAATTACTAAATGATGTGCAATTAATAATAAATAATCTTTGTGCAGTCCTTTAAAGTGAATCGCTTTAAATAAAGGTCCTGATTGTATATTAAATTGTTTTTGCGCTTCATTTCCTATTTCTTCAATCGTAGTAATTTCATTATCTACTGGTAGCGTAACTGCCTGGTATTCACAATGATCTTGTTGAGAACTTTCAGGGATAATAAATGTATCTTCCTTATAAACAGCTCTCAAATTATCATGATATGCCACTAAAAAGTCTAAGCTTTGTTTTACGCTCTTTTCGTTAAAATGTGCCACACTCTCTAAGAGTAATGACTGATTGAAATGTGCTGGTTTTGGTAATCTTTCACGGAAAAATTCTTGTTGAATTGGCGTAAATTTACCTTCACCAGATACTTGTTGCTCACTCGTATTCAGTTGAATCGAGCGCTCAATCGAAGCACTGATTCGTCTAATCGTTTTTAGTTCCATAATCGCTTTTGTCGATACTTGGTATTGGTTTTCTCTTAATTTAGAAACAATTCTAATTGCTTTGATTGAGTCTCCACCAAGTTCGAAGAATCCATCATCGATTCCTATCTTAGGAATGTCTAAAATCATTTTAAAAATTTCTGTGATTTCTTTTTCTTTCTCACTTCTCGGTGCAATATAGTCTTTTGAACTAGCGCGTTCAACTTTTGGAAGAAGCTTAATGTCTACTTTTCCATTTTTTGTCTTTGGTAACTCATTGAGTAGCATGATTTGTTTGGGAATCATGTATTCAGGCAGTGTCTCTTGTAACTGTTCAAGAATCAATTGTTTGTCCAGTTCAATATCTGTAACAACATAACTGACAATTTCTTTTGTGCCAGATGCTTCGTTCACAATTGTCAACGTTTCTAAAACATTAGGTAGTTCATTGATTTGTTTTGAAATTTCACTTAGTTCGATTCGATAACCCCGAATTTTGACCTGTTCATCAATTCTTCCTAAATAGTCAATCAAACCATCTGCATTGATTTTTACTAAGTCACCCGTACGATAAAGATAATCTTCATCCGTTGCAAAAGTAGGATGTGAAACAAACCTTTCTGCTGTTAATTCAACTTGATTTAAATAGCCTTTACTCACACCAGCTCCGCCAATATATAACTCACCTGGCATTCCTATCGTACATAAATTGTCTTTATAAACGACATAGGCTGTTGTATTTCCGATTGGCGCCCCAATTGGGATTGGTTCTGGAATCGTTTCTCCAACTGTATAAGTTAAGGCAAATGTAGTCGTTTCAGTTGGACCATAACCATTTTTAATTTGGATTGTTGCATTGTTATCCCTTAATAGTTGGACGTGGTACTCAGAAAGCTTCTCACCTCCGACAATAATCATTCCCAGATGATCAAAAACATGCACATCTTCTGAAACCAATTGATTAAACAATGACGTTGTCATAAACATGGCATCAATTTTTGCTTCTTTGATTACATTAGACAAAAGCGTCGTATCAAATAGAGTCGTTTGGTCGATCATTGTAAGACTTCCACCATTTAATAACGAACCCCAAATTTCAAATGTTGAAGCATCAAACGCTAATGATCCGGTTTGTAAAATATTTAAGTCGGTATCCTCTATTAAATTAGTATTTTTAACTAATCTAATAATATTTTTGTGTGTTACCTCTACCCCTTTTGGTAAGCCTGTTGTTCCAGAGGTATAGATGATATAAGCCGTATCTTCTTGGTTTGCTGTTATTTCAAGATTTTCATTTGGACAATAATCAAATTGAGCTAAATCGAGTCCTAAGATCTCCACTAAATTATTTAGCGGTGACTCTTCATCACTCGTTAAGACAATTTTGATTTCACTATCTTGAATAATGTGCTCTTGTCGACTTATAGGATTTTTAGGATCGAGTGGAACATAAGCGCCACCCACTTTTAAGATAGCTAAAATCCCTATAATCGTTTCAATATTTTTATGACCTTCGATTCCGATATGGTCTTTAGTCCCAAAACCAAGTTCTTTTAATTTGTGTGCAATACGGTTCGACGCTTGATTCATTTCGGCATAGGTCATAATCGTATCACCATACGAAATAGCCTTGTTCTTAGCTTTAGCCATACTTGTTTTTTCAAAAAGTTCCATCAATGTTTGTTCAGGTAATTTTGTTTTTGTATCATTCAAACTTTCATAAACTTCTGCTTGTTTTTTCTGACTCAAAGATGGAATTTGGTTCAACTCCATTTGTGTGTTATTGAGTGCAGTTGCAAGAATCGTACAAAAACTATTCATGATGTTTTGAATCGTTATTTCTGTAAATAAGTCTGTGTTATATTCCCAAAACATTTCATAGCTATCTTTTCGTTCATGAATGTTTAAAGTCAAATCAAATTTAGAAATTCCTCCATCGATCGATAGTTCTTCTAATTGAAGATCCCCTAGTTGAATTGCTTGATCTCCTTCTTTTTCAAAAGCAAACATGATATCAAAGAGTGGGTTACGAGACTGGTCTCTTTCAGGTTCCAACTGCTTGACTAACTCTTCATATGGATAATCCTGATGTTCAAAAGCAATTAAACTTCTGTTTTGAACGTCTTTGACAAATGATTCAAAGGTCTCTTCTTCATTTACATGATTTTTTAATACAAGTGTATTGACGAACATCCCAATCATATCTTGAATATCTGGATGTGTTCTTCCAGATACGGGTACACCGACGATAACGTCATTGGTTTGACAATACCTAGATAGTAATAAATTGAAGGCTGCAAGGATAATTGCATACTCCGTCATATTCGTTTGTTTTGATAATAATTGAACATTTTCTTTAATTTTTGAATCGAGTTTTCCATTCACCGTGCGACCGTTAAAGCTTTGAGTAGCAGGTCTAGAAAAATCAGTTGGGATGTTCATTCGTTCTATCCCTTGTTCAAATTCCTTCAGCCAAAATTGCTCTTGTTCGTCTAACTCTTGTTTACTTGCATACGCACAATAATCTTTGTATTGATATTCCAATGGTATCAATTCTTCATTTCCGTAATAACTAGATAAATCTTGTAATAAATACGGAAGTGAACCACCATCAAAAATAAGATGATGAAAATCAAGAGCTAAAATTGAGGTATTATCTGATAAATAAAAGACTTTTGCTCTAAATAATGGTGCTTTACTCAAGTCGAAAGGCTGAATAAATTTATTGATTTGATCGTTTATTTCTTCAACCTCTATTTCTTCTGTTAAAACATCAATGTGAGCATTATCCAAAACAGTTTGCAGAAATTGATTATTCTCTAGTGAAAAAACAGTTCTTAATGGCTCATGACGGGCTATTAATTTTTCTAATGCGCATTGTAGGTCCAATTTGTCAATGTTACCATTTGCTTTCATTATTACGGGTACATTATATAAAATGCTTTCAGGTTCCAATTGATTTAATGCATATAGCCTACGTTGTACTGAACTCATTTCCGTGTAATCAGTTTTCTCTAATTTTTGATAGCCAGCATATTCTTTTTGCTTGATTTGCACTTTTTTTGCTATTTGTTCAATTGTTTGAGCTTCTAAAATCTCGCCAATAGACAATTGTGCGTGTAACTCTTTTTCAATTGCACCCGCTAAACGAATTGCTTTTAAAGAATGACCTCCTAAATCGAAGAAACTATTATGAATACTAACTTGTTCCACATTTAGAATTTCTTTAAAGAGTCTATGGATCGTTTCTTCTATTGGACTTTGAGGTAACACAATTTCTTTATCTTGCTTGATTTCTGGTACTGGCAATTTAGCTTTATCTAACTTTCCATTTCTTGTGATTGGGATTTCATTAATTTCTTGGATAAAATCAGGTACCATATATGCAGGGAGCAGTTTCTTCAGTTGTTCTTTTATAGCGTGTACATCTAGCTGTTCGCCTACAACAAAAGCATTTAACAAATGACTTCCGTTGACTTCTTGAATAATAACGGCTGCATCTGTAATTGCAGGAAACTCTGTCAATTTTGTTTTGATTTCTCCAAGTTCAATCCTAAATCCACGAATTTTTACTTGCTCATCTATTCTTCCTAGAATGTCAATATTTCCATCACCCAACCAGCGAACTAAGTCTCCTGTACGATAGATTCGTTCACCCTCACAGTATGGATTTTCAGTAAACATTTTGTGTGTCAGTGTTTCATTATTAAGATAACCTCTTGATACACCAGCACCTCCAATGAACAGTTCCCCTGGCATGCCAATACCGCAAAGTTTCCCATCATTCATTACATATAATTTTACATTATCGATTGGTTTGCCGATCGGTAGGATTCCCTCTTCAACAAATGATGTCATTTTGTAAGAGGTTGCTGCAATCGCGCATTCTGTTGGCCCATAAGCATTACTGATAGTAAACGAATATTCTTTGTATTGATCATTCAATTTACTCATCATATCTAGCGTCATTTTATCACCGCCAAGATAAACATGTTTCAAACTTGATAAAACAGCTTTCTTATCGATTTCAGCTAAATAATCCAAAAATACAGTAAATAATGTAGAGACCATAAAGAAATGGGTCACTTGATTTTTTTCAATAACACCAGCCAAAAGACTAAAATTGTCATTTTCTTCCGTTGTAAGCAACTGCAAACACGCACCTGTCAGTCCACATGTAAAAATTTCAGCAACGGATACATCAAATGCAAAACTGGATTTTTGTAAAATCACACTGTCATTCTTAATAAAAGAGTCTTTGATATGCCAATTTAAACTATTCACTAAATTCCGGTGTTCTACCATTACTCCTTTTGGCATTCCGGTCGTACCAGAGGTATAAATAACATAGGCTAAATCGTTTGGTTGATTGATCACCATTAAATCTTCTGATTCTCTTTGTATATCCGTTAAGACGATTTGTTCAACCTCTATAGTTTTAACCAACTCTGCATTTGGAGCATCCACCAACAAGAGCAACGCTTCACTATTTTTTATTGTATACTCAATTCGATCTATAGGATTGCCTGGATCAATCGGAAGATATGCCCCACCAGCTTTCAGGATACCGTACATACCAATAATCATTTCTAGTGATCTATCGGCCAAAATACCTACAATAGAGTCACGGCCAACACCTTTTGCTCGTAATTGTTTTCCTAATGCATTCGCTTTTTCATTTAACTCTAAATAGGTGATTGTTTCATTGGCGATTCTTATTGCTGGACTATTTGGTGTTTTTTTCACTTGTTCATTAAATGCTTGAATAAATGTAATAGATTTATTTTCCACCTTAGTCTGATTGAATCTGTTCAACACTATATTCTCTTCTTCACTATCCATCAGACTAATATCAGCCATAGCTTTATTTGGTTGTTCTAAAACATGAAGTAACGCATTGGTAAAGTGAGTTAAAACTTGTACCATTTCTTTTTGATTATATTGCTCTGTATCATATGATATTCTTAGATTTAATGTCTCGCCTTGAACCACACTAACCGTTATTGGATAGTTTGTCTGTTCTCTAATTCCTTCTGGTTTGAACTTCAAGTAACTGTCTTCTTCTGAATGATACTCATTTTCAAAAACAACAATCGATTGAAAAAGATCTTGCCCCAATGAATTTTCATTTTGGATTTCAACCAACGAGCAGTAATCATATTTTTCACTTTCAAATGATTGCTTTTGCAGCTGTTTAACTACATCAATAAACGCCTGGTGTTTTTCAAATTTCATCCTTACTGGAATCGTATTAATAAACAAGCCTAATGCACTTTCAATATCTTTGACATCTACATTTCTACCAGAGACTACTTTTCCAAATACAACATCATCGGTATTATTGTACGCTGCTAAAACAGTTCCCCAAACTGACTCAATAACAGAGCTAGTTGTTTGACCATTTTCTTGACTAAACTGTTTTAACTTATCATACTGCTGTGTCGTTAAAACTTGCTGAATCAGTCTAACTTCTTCATTTGACTTGATTGGATTTCCTTCAGGGATAATGGTTGCCGTCTCACTATAATCAGCTAATAAATTCGTCCAATACTCTAGAGCTTTTTCCTTATCTTTTAGATTCATGACTTTTAAATAGTCTTCATAGCTCGTATCTTCTGGAATTTGTTTGATTAGTTCTTCTTTTGTCATCCCATTACTCAATTTTGTATAAAAATCATTTAAATCAGAGAGTAATGGACCTAAACACCAACCATCCAAAATTATATGGTGAAAGCTCATAATCAAATGACTTTGATTATCCGACGTTTTGATAAACCTAATTCTGAACAAAGCATCGTTTTCTAAATCAAATCCACGAGCTAAATCTTGCTCCTTTAACTTTTCGATTTGTTTATCTGGTTGAAGATCTGCTGAAATATCAACATATTGAGACTCAATTTGTTTATTTTCTAAAATGACCAATCTAGGCTCTTTCACACCTTTGTACTTGATCATCGCCCGCAGTATTCTGTGTTTTTTTGCTAATATATCTAAACTATCTACCAGAGAATTATAATCGATTGTTCCATCTATTTTAAAATTATTCTGAACAACATAACTAGTAGACGCTTCATCTATTAATTTATGGAAAAGCATTCCTTCTTGCATCGTTGTTAGGGGGAAGATTTTTTGAATGCGATCTTTTTTCTGGATGATTTCTAAATTGACTCTATCAAACTCTTGCTGTGACCATTCCAATTCACCAAAATCAGAAGCACTATATTCTGTTTCATTTACGCTTAGGCAGTGCTCAACAACAGCAAGAAGTTCACTATAATAGGTTTCTTGTAACGCCATAACCAATTCTTCGCTGAAAAATGCCGCATCATAAGAAATATTCAGAATCAGCTCACCATTAGAAACAGAGCTATCCATGTTAATTTTTGTTCCAAAGCGATTCTTAGATGATACTTGGTTGCCAAATTCAACGGTATCGATTTTAATTAAATCTGAATCGGCTTCCTCATTGAACACACCTAAATAGTTAAACGTAATTTCAGCTTGATCTTGTTCTAAGTGTGGATACTGTTCACACAAGACACCATAGCCAATACCATGCTTTGGAATTCTTCTCAATGTTTCTTTGGTATTTTTCAAATCAGTTGCAAGAGATCTACCAATATTATTGACAGTAATAGGATACATAATCGTAAACCAGCCTACTGTTCTATCGATTGATTCTCCTTGGTCAATGATTTCTCTTCCATGTCCTTCTAATTGTACTGAAACAGTAGAAGATGAAGCCAATTTATTCACCGTTCTAAATAGAGCTGTTAGCAAAAGATCATTGATTTCAAGATTATAAGACTTTCCAGCTTCATACAACAGGTTATTTGTTATATCTGCATCAAAATGAAGTGTTTTTAATTTCAATTCTGATGGAATCGAATCAAGTTCTACATCACTAATTCTTGATTTTTCAATTGATTTTACCGTTTCCTCCCATAATGGAAGTTCTTGTTGCACACGATAGCTTTTGCCATATTGAGCGAGTAACTCACACCATTTTTGGAAAGAGTCGGTTTTAGCAGGTAAGATAATTTCTTGTTGCTCTTTTGCAGCAAGATAGCTCGTATTCAAATCTTCAACAATAATTCGCCAAGAAATTCCATCGACAACTAAATGATGAATAATGACCAATAAAAAATCTCTTCTTTTTGTTGAAAAACATAGCGCCTTAACTAGAGGTCCCGTAGCCAAATCTAAGCTAGCCTGATACTGGTTACTTGCCGCTTCTATTTGCATTTTTATTTCTTCGTCTTCTTCAATATCTGGAAAATAGAAGTACTCGATTGGTACAGTTTTTGACTCTTTAAGAGATAAGATAGTTTGAGCATCGTTTGGATAAACCGCTCTTAACATATCATGGTGAGACAATAATACCTGAAATGCATTTTCCAATGGCTCTTTTTGAAGTCTCTCCTGACTTTCAAGTAAAAATGATTGATTAAAATGCTGTGGTTCATTCAGCTTACTCTTAAAGAACAATTTCTGAATTGGTGTCAGTAAAACGTCGCCAGTCACTTCATCATAACTGTCAGACGTTGTAACAATTTGTGCGATTTTTTCACTAATTGTTTCTACGTAACGGCTTTCCATAATCGTCGGTAAATCAATACTATAATCATATTTTCTAAATCTAGAGATCATTCGAATTGCCTTGATGGAATCGCCACCTAATTCAAAAAAGCTGTCGTTAATACTAACTTCATTTATTCCTAAAATCTCTTTAAAAACTCGAACTGTAATTTCTTGTTCTTTTGTCGTCGGCAACACAATCTCTTTTGATTGAGCCATTTCAGGTGCTGGTAATTTTCTTTTATCTAATTTCCCATTGACTGTTAAAGGTATTTTATCGATTGGTACAATAAACGTCGGAATCATATAGCTAGAAAGTCGAGTGGATAACCTCTTATTGATTTGTTGTCGTGTTAACTGGCGATCTTTTGAAAAAACAACATATCCACATAAGTGTTGACTACCATCTTTTTCCCATATAGAAACTGCTGCGGAATCAATTTCTGGTAATTCACACAAAGCATCTTTGATTTCATCTAATTCAATTCGGTATCCTCTAATTTTTACTTGATCATCCATTCTCCCAAGAAAAATAATATTTCCATCACTTGCGTATTTCGCTAAGTCACCACTTCGGTATAATTTTTCTCCTTGTTTAAAAGGATTTTCAATGAATTTCTCAGCTGTTAATTCTTGATGGTTTAAATACCCTCTAGAAACGCCGGCACCCCCGATACAAAGCTCACCAATTTCATCCTCTTGGCATTGCTCCCCTTCGTCATTAAGAATCAGTACAGTCGTATTGGAAATGGGTTTCCCTATTGTCATAGTATTGCCACTAAAGTCTTTTAAATGGCATGATGTGGCAGTAATTGTACATTCTGTTGGTCCATACTCATTAAATAATTTACTGAAATTCGGATCTGAAGTCATGACTTCACGGTATTTATTTAACAAGGAAAGTGTAACTGAATCCCCACCAAGGTAGATAGTCTTCAAAGAATCCAATTTCCAGGCAGTATTATTTTCTTTTAAGTATTCAAGTAGTTCAAAGAAAAATGTTGAAACGATAGATATATGTGTGACTTTACTTTCGTAAATTACACTTACTAGTTCTTCAAAATTATTATTTTGTTCTTCAGATAATAATTGTAATTCTGCACCCGCTAATAACGTTGAAAATATCTCTCCCACAGAGACATCAAACACGTAGGCAGACTTTTGTAAGAATACACTTTGATTTGTAACGCTACCTGTTTGGATACGCCAATTTATCGTGTTAGCAAGATTTCTATTTTCGATCATCACACCTTTTGGATTTCCTGTTGTTCCTGACGTATAAATAACATACAATAAATCATTAGGTGTATTAATAATCGGTAAATTATCCTTTAGTGTTTTCTCTTGGTCTATTGTTACAAAAGGAATATTTAGATTTTCTTTAATCAGATCGTCTTTACTGTTCGTTAAGACTATTTTTGACTGACTATCTTCTAAAATATATTTAATACGATTAATCGGTGTATCTAATGCTATTGGTAAATATGCAGCACCTGATTTTAAAACACCTATTATTGCAACAATCATATCCAAATTCTGTTTGGACAAAATAGCTACGACATCGTTTGCTTGTACACCAAATTTTCTAAGTTTATCTCCTAAATAATTCGCACGTTCATTCAATTGTGCGTATGTCACTTCTTCTCCTAAGTAACGAATGGCCACTCTTTCTGGATTATAAAAAACTTGTTGCTCAAACAACTGAATGATTGTTTGACTGATAAGTTTTTTTTCTTCCAAAACAGTTTGCTTGCCCCTTAATATATTTATCACGCCAAATTACCTACCTTTGTTAGATATTTTAATTATTGTTAAAACGCTAACTATCGATTTTCATTTTAGTTATATTGCGCCCAACTTCGCATTTTATTTAAATAGATAAATGCTTCTTATAGTAGGTAAGATATGTTTCGAAACGAAAGTTTAAAAAAAGCCGAGATTATAATGAAACATACCATTATAGACTCAGCTTTCATGGTTTTTTACTCTCTTATTCATACCTTCACCTTTTTAATATAGATTATTCTTTTTCATGATCCATCATAGAAATGTGCTATTTTCCTGTTCTAGATTTTAGAAATAATAAATTACCTGCACTCATTAATGCTCCTAAAGCAATTGTCTTTTTTGAACCTATAGCCATTCCTGTTACTACAATTGCCGCTCCAGCAACAATAGATGGAGCAGTTGTTTTGCGTGCAACATTTTCACTAGGATTCAAATATTTTTTAGCCATGCGAAAAAGTGGAATATTCTCTCTCATGTTGTTTCATCTCCTAATCTGCTATTTCTTTTTGTTTGTTAGCACATAATATTTAGTTAAGGTAGTTAGTATGTGAGTAAAAATAGTTGGAACGCACTATCACGACAAATCATAAAATAATGGATTTCATTCCCAAAATATTTTATACTGACCGTCGGTATGTTTAGATAATAACATGATACTGCATTAGTGTAAAGAGATGTCTGATCTTTTATTTTTAGTTCGAGAATAGAGTACTAGAAAAAACTTACACTTATTTTATCCAAATCACCCCACTTTTCGTCGCGTACACCCATCTTTACTAAAACAATCAATACTTAAAAAGTATTGCCACTATTGATAACAATATTCTTATCACATGCAAAGTAATCTAACTAAATAATACATATTATAACACATTATATATCTTTTTATGAATATATTTTTGATATATAATCAGTAATATTACTCCTTTTAGTCAAATGAAATACATGTCATATCTTAGTTAAATCAATTTAAGATGTAAATGAAAATGAATAGATATTTTATAGAATAAAACAAAATTATAAAACATTTATTTTTTATTATTAACTAAAATTGATATTGCTTAAACATCATTTGTATACATCATGTTCTTATACATTGCTCTTCTAATAACAATAGAATGAAGATATAGCATAGTAAAATAGAATTCTACTGTTCGTGCAGCTATTCTTTATTAAGATAGTCAGCCATTTTAAAATAAGGAATGCACCGAAAATATATCAAATTCTACCACTCTACATATTATCTAACTGAGTGAAATTGCCAAGTAAAAATTCAAAAAAAACACCAACGAATCGTTAGAAACGTTGGTGTTTTTAGAATACCGGCGGCCGGGGTCGAACCGGCACGCCCTCGCGGGCACTGGATTTTGAGTCCAGCGCGTCTGCCAATTCCGCCACGCCGGCATGAAATAAATTTGCAAGGCGGTAACCGGATTTGAACCGGTGATGAAGGTTTTGCAGACCTCTGCCTTACCACTTGGCTATACCGCCATATTACAATTTAATGATTCTCAAAAAGAGAAACTGGGGTAGCTGGATTCGAACCAACGCATGACAGGATCAAAACCTGTTGCCTTACCGCTTGGCTATACCCCAAAATTTTAAAACTAAGGGCGACTGATGGGAATCGAACCCACGCGTGGCGGAACCACAATCCGCTGTGTTAACCACTTCACCACAATCGCCATAACGCATATTATAATATTTAAAACTAAGGGCGACTGATGGGGATCGAACCCACGCATGGCGGAACCACAATCCGCTGTGTTAACCACTTCACCACAATCGCCATAAAATATTAACAGGGATAGTAGGAATCGAACCCACAATGACGGTTTTGGAGACCGTAGTTATACCGTTTAACTATATCCCTACTATGTAATGGAGGAAAGTGGATTCGAACCACTGAACCCTAAGGAACGGATTTACAGTCCGTCGCGTTTAGCCACTTCGCTATTCCTCCAAATGGCGCAAGACAGAATCGAACTGCCGACACACGGAGCTTCAATCCGTTGCTCTACCAACTGAGCTACTGCGCCAAAAAATATAAAACGGTCTGGACGGGACTCGAACCCGCGACCTCCTGCGTGACAGGCAGGCATTCTAACCAGCTGAACTACCAAACCGTAATTTAATGGAGGTTGACGGGATCGAACCGCCGACCCCCTGCTTGTAAGGCAGGTGCTCTCCCAGCTGAGCTAAACCTCCAATAAATATAAATGACCCGTACGGGAATCGAACCCGTGATACCGCCGTGAAAGGGCGGTGTCTTAACCGCTTGACCAACGGGCCAATAAAAACTTAATACGGAGAGTAAGGGATTCGAACCCTTGAGACAGCGTTCACCGTCTACATGATTTCCAATCATGCTCCTTCGGCCTCTCGGACAACTCTCCAGAGTTAAAAGAAGCAGTCAATACTCGTTAAATCCTATATTAAGGAACTCCGGCAGTAGGACTCGAACCTACGACATCATGATTAACAGTCATGCGCTACTACCAACTGAGCTATGCCGGAATAAT